>NZ_DAINDJ010000002.1:11059-36747 GCF_036731925.1 Sphingomonas sp. | reverse complement strand
CTACCAACTGAGCTATGTGTCCATCCGGCTTCTGCATGGCGCCCTTGGTGGGGCGCCGCCGCTTCGGAGGGGCGCCTTTAGCGTCGCCTCTCGCGGCTTGTAAAGCCCAAAAGTGAAAAAATCACCAGCGCGTCTTGGTGCGGCCGTCGCGGTCGATCGAGAGGAGGATTCCAAGGCACAGCATGAAGGTCATGACGGCGGTGCCGCCGAAGCTGATCAGCGGCAGCGGCACGCCCACCACCGGCGCGAGGCCGATCACCATCGCCATGTTGATCGAGCAATACAGGAACATGGTGCCGGAGAGCCCGGCTGCGGTCAGTCGGCCGAATCGCGTCTTGGCGCGCATGCCCACGCCGACGCCCCAGGCAATCAGCATCCCGAAGGCGACGATCAGGAACACGCCGCCTGCCAGGCCCCATTCCTCCATCATCGTTGCCAGCGCGAAGTCGGTCTGGCCCTCGGGGAGATAGTCGAGGTGGCTCTGCGTGCCCTGCAGGAAGCCCTTGCCGAAGATGCCGCCCGATCCGATCGCGATCTTGGACTGGGTGATGTGATAGCCCGTGCCCAGCGGGTCCCGCTCGGGATCGAGGAAGATCAGCACGCGGTTGCGCTGGTAGTCGTGCAGCACGAAGTTGAAGGCGAGGGGTGCGGCCACCGCCACTGCCAGCGCGCCGGCGATGAACAGCCGCAGCGGTACGCCCGCCAGGAACATCACCATGACGCCGCAGCCGGTGATCATCAGCCCGGTGCCGAGATCCGGCTGCATGATCACCAGCAGCGCCGGCACGCCGATCAGCAGGCACGCAGGCCAGATCGCCACGAACTTCCGGGTCTCGCTCGCGGGCAGCATCTCGTAGAAGCGGGCGAGCGCCAGCACAATCATCGGCTTCATCAGCTCGGAGGGCTGGAACTGGAAGCCCGCCAGGCTGATCCAGCGCTGGCTGCCGCCCGCCACCTTGCCCAGCGCCTCCACGCCGAGCAGCGCCACCACCAGCGCGCCGTAGATGGGCAGGGACCATTGCGACCAGAACCGTACCGGCACCCGCGACATTATCAGCGCCACGGCGAGGAACAGGAAGAAGCGGGTGCCCTGGTTCAGGGCCCAGGGCCGGATGTTCCCGTCCGCCGCCGAATAGAGCACGACCATCCCGAAGCCGCCGATCGCGAGCACCAGGAACAATACCTTCCAGGGAAGCTGGGCGACCTGGGTGGGGACGATGCCGTTGCCGGGCCGCGCCATCAGTCGTTCTCCACGCTGCCCGTGGGCGCAACGTCACGCTTGGTGGAATCGGCGGTGCTGTTCGCGGCCGCGTCGGCAAGGCTGCTCGCGGCCTCTTCGGTATCTTCGGGTGCGGGCGGGGGCGGGGTGGCCTGCGCGGCGCGGAAGGCGGCCGATTGCGCTGCCATGCGGGTCGTATAGTCACCACCCCAGGTGGGTTCGACTTCGGCCAGCGTCTTCATCGCCAGGTCGCGATCGAACAGATAGGTCATGATGTCCCGGCCGATGAGCGGCGTGTCGAGGTTGCGAACCGTGTGGCCGTTATGCTCGAGCACGATCGCGGCGGCATATTTCGGGTTGTCGTGCGGGGCGAAGCACACCAGCAGGGCATGGTCGCGCATCTTGAACGGCAGCGACCCGTTCTTGAGCACGCCGGTGCGGCGCTCGGCCATGGTGATGCGGCGCACCTGCGCGGTGCCGGTCTTTCCCGCCAGCGCGACGCCGGGAACGTACATCCGCGCAGCGCCGCCGGTGCCGCCGCCGTTGATCACGCCGTACATCGCATCCCGCACGACCGCGAGATCCTCGGCGCTGACCGGCAGCGGCTGCGCGCCCGACGGGCCGTTGGCGAGCAGGCGCGGCACCAGGATCTTGCCGGAGGCGAGCCGGCTGGCCATCACCGCCAGCTGCAGCGGGTTGGACAGCACATAGCCCTGGCCGATCGACGCATTGAGCGAATCGGCCACCGTCCAGGGATGGTGGTATTTCTTCAGCTTCCAGGCGCTGTCGGGCACCGTCCCGTATCGCTGGGTGGTGAAGGGCATGTCGAACTTCTGGCCGAGCCCGAGCATGCGGGCCATCGGCGCGATCGCATCATAACCGACGCGGCGGACCATTTCGTAGAAATAGATGTCGCAGCTCTGCATGATCGCGTTCTTGAGGTCGAGCGGCCCGTGCCCACCTTTCTTGTGGCAGTGAAACACGCCGTTTCCGACCCGCAACGCGCCCGAGCAGACCACCCGGTCGTGCGCGCTCACGCCCGCTGCCATCAGCGCAAGGCCGTTCATCGGCTTGACGGTGGAGCCGGGCGGATAGAGGCCCTGCAGCACCTTGTTCATCAAGGGAACGTGATCGTCCTCGGCCAGCATCTTCCATTCGGTCTGGCTGATGCCGTCGGAGAAGCTGTTGGGATCGTAGGCAGGCATCGATGCCATTGCCAGGATATCGCCGCTGCTGACGTCGATGACGATCGCCGAGCCGGAGTTGGTGCCCAGGCGCCGCGCGACATATTCCTGCAGCCCGGAATCGATGGTGAGCTTGATGCTCTCGCCCGGCTGGTCGGTGCGGGTCTCCAGCTCGCGGACCGGGCGGCCATGCGCGGTGACCTCGACGCGCTTGGCGCCGGGCTTGCCGCGCAGGCGCTTGTCGAGCGTCTTTTCCAGCCCGTCCTTGCCGAGCTTGAAGCCGGGGGTGACGAGCAGCGGATCCTTGTCGGCCTTGAACTGCTCGGCCGAGGCGGTGCCGACATAGCCGATCAGATGGCCGACGCCTGCGCCGAGCGGATAATGCCGCGCATAGCCGCGGGTGGGCGCGACGCCGGGCAGCTCGGGCTGGCGGACAAGCACGGCGGCGAAGCGATCCCAGTCGAGATTTTCCGCTACCTGCACGGGGCGGAAGCCCCCGGCGCGCTTGAGATCCGTGTCGATCCGCGCGAGATCCTCGGGCGCCAGGTTGAGCAGCCGGGTAAGTTCGGCAAGCAGCTTGTCCTTGTCGACGATGCGATCCGGGATCAGGTCGACGCGGAAATCGGTGCGGTTGCTGGCGAGCGGCTTGCCGGCGCGGTCGAGCAGCCAGCCCCGGCGTGGCGGGATCAGGGTGTTGTTGACCCGGTTGCTCTCGGCCTTGATCTTGTACTGCTCGTTCTCGACAACGGAGAGCCACGCCATGCGCCCGGCCAGCACCATGCCCACGGCGCCCTGTGCCGCGCCAAGCACGACCGCGCGGCGGGAGAAGCTGTAGGTCTGGGCGGCTTCGGTGATGCGGACCATGGATCAGACCTTCACCACGTCACGGTCCAGCCAGGCGCACAGCCGCGAGGCGAGCGGGAACAGCATGGCGGAGGCACCGGCCTGCAGCAGCAGTGCTGCATCCACCTTTGCCGAAATGGGGGCGGCGATGAAGCGCCCGGCGATCAGCACGAAGCCGGTCGCCCCCGCCGCGATGAGCCAGTCCTGCCAGAAATTCCGCCACACGATGCGCGTCTCTAGCACGTCGATGATCAACATGCATGCCATCCACAGGAACATCGCCGAGCCAAAGGGCTGTCCGCTCACCAGGTCGTCAAACAGCCCGAGTGGTGCCGCCGCCCACACGCGCAGCGCGTCGGGACGCAGCAGTCGCCAGCCGAGGAGCATCAGCAGCCCGAACGGCGGCAGGAAGGGCACGGTGGCGACGACCGGCAGGATCGTGATCAGCGATCCCAGCGAAATCGACAGGGGCGCCAGCCAGCGCGCGCGGGGGCGCGGCGACGGCACACCCAGCGGCTGCAGGTCCAGTGCCATCACTTGCCCTTGGGCTTGGGCGTGGCGGTGGGGAAAGGCTGCGGCGGCGGGGCCGGCTCTGGCAGGAACACGCGCAGCACCATCACGAAATCGGCCATATCGGGATTGCTGGCGGGCGACGCGGTCGCAGAATCGCGACCGGTCTGGCTCACCCGGCCGAGCGGGATGTTGGGCGGGAACACGCCGCCGGTGCCAGAGGTGACCAGCAGGTCACCGGGGCGGAACGGATTGGCGGCGGCGTTGGCCGCGCGCACGTCGAGCGTGCCGTCGCCCTTGCCGGTGACGATCGCCGGCAGGCCGTCGCTGGGGCGGCGGACGGGGATGGTGCTGTCCGGGTCGGTGACCAGCAGCACGCGCGATGCATTGGGGCCGGCCTCGACGACCTGGCCGATCAGCCCGGCGCCATCCCGCACCGGCTGTCCTTGCGCCACGCGCTGCCAGCTGCCCGCATTGAGCGTTGCATAGCGGCGGGTGCTGGAGGCGGAGGAATTGACCAGTCGGGCGACGACGATCGTCTCCGGCGTGGCGTCGCGCGCCTTGAGCAGCAGGCGCAGCCGCTGGTTCTCGCGCTCCAGCCCCAGCGCGCGCTGCAAGGCGGCATGCTCCGCCTCGATCTGGTGCTTGAGCCGCGCATTTTCGCTGCGCACGCCGAAATAGCTGCCGATCGCTTCGGGCACGCTGCCAATGCCGCGCCGCACCGTGTCCAGGCCCGAGGAGACCGGCGTGGTCACCTCGGCAACGGTGCTGCGCAGCGCCGCGAACAGATGCGGGTTGTAGCGCGAGACCAGCACCAGCCCGCCGCCGATCAGCAACAGGCCGATCGCCGCCACATAGCTGAAGAACAGCCCATATTGCGCCCGTCGCGAGAACCCCGGGCGCCGATTCCGTGGCGGCGCCATCGCCGTTGGCCTTTCGTCAGACCTGGAGGAGAACGCCGCGGAACATCGGATCCTCGAGCGCGCGGCCGGTGCCCAGCGCCACGCAGGTCAGCGGATCCTCGGCAACGGTGACGGGCAGGCCGGTCTCGTCGCGCAGGACTTCGTCCAGCCCGTGCAGCAGTGCGCCGCCACCGGTGAGCACGATGCCCTGGTCGACGATGTCGGCGGCCAGCTCCGGCGCGGTGTTCTCCAGCGCGATGCGGACGCCCTCGACGATGGTGTTGACCGGTTCGGACAGTGCTTCCGCGATCTGGCCCTGGTTGATCTGGATTTCCTTGGGCACGCCGTTGACGAGGTCGCGGCCCTTGATGTGGATCGTCTTGCCGATGCCGTCGATCGGCGGCTTGGCGACGCCCACTTCCTGCTTGATCCGCTCGGCCGTGGCTTCGCCGATCAGCAGATTGTGGTTGCGGCGGACGTACGAGACGATCGCCTCGTCCATCTTGTCGCCGCCAACGCGGACGCTGGTGGAATATGCCAGACCCCGCAGGCTGAGCACCGCGACTTCGGTGGTGCCGCCGCCGATATCGACCACCATCGAGCCGATCGGCTCGGTCACCGGCATGTCGGCGCCGATCGCGGCGGCCATCGGCTCCTCGATCAGCCACACCTGGCTGGCGCCGGCGTTCGAGGCGGCGTCGCGGATCGCGCGGCGCTCGACCGAGGTGGAGCCCGACGGCACGCAGATCACGATTTCCGGCCAGCGCATGAAGCGGCGCTGCCCGTGCACCTTGCGGATGAAGTGCTTGATCATCTCTTCGGCGACATCGATGTCGGCGATCACGCCGTCGCGCAGCGGGCGAATCGCCTCGATCGAACCCGGCGTCTTGCCCATCATCAGCTTGGCGTCGTCACCGACGGCCTTGACCTTCTTCACGCCGTTCAGCGTCTCGACCGCCACAACCGACGGCTCGTTCAGCACGATGCCGCGGCCGCGCAGATACACAACGGTGTTCGCAGTACCCAGATCGATCGCCATGTCGTGCGACATGAATTTGAAAATGCGGGAGAAAGCCATCTATTGATCCGTCCTGCCGGGTTGGGCGCCCCCCGTCCGGCTGCTCGCACAAATTGTTTGGCCCGAACCCGTTCCGGGGCGGAGTTAAGTCCGGCCTGGTGTCTTGCGGATGCGGGTCGCGGGAGGCCGTCGCTTGGGCTACAGCGAATGCCATGTCAATACGCCGCCTGCCCGAACACCTCGTCAATCGTATCGCTGCCGGCGAGGTCGTGGAACGCCCTGCCAGCGCCCTGAAGGAACTCGTCGAAAATGCGATCGACGCAGGGGCGACACGGATCGCCGTGAAGCTGGCCGGCGGCGGCATCGAATTGATCGAAGTGATCGACGATGGCTGCGGCATGGCGCCGGCCGAAATGGCGCTGGCGCTGGAGCGCCACGCGACTTCCAAGCTGCCGACCGACGACATCGAGCACGTCGCGACGTTGGGTTTTCGAGGCGAGGCGCTGCCCTCGATCGCGAGCGTCGCGCAGCTGACGCTGGAAAGCCGTGTGCGCGGCGCCGAAGGCTGGTCACTGACCGTGGACAATGGCGCGCGCCTCGCCGAGGGTCCGGCCGCATTGCCGCCGGGGACTCGGGTGCGGGTGGAGGCACTGTTCGGCCGGGTCCCGGCGCGACGCAAGTTCCTGCGCTCAACCCGCGCCGAATATGCGGCCTGCCTCGACGGGATGAAGCGGCTGGCCATGGCGCGGCCGGACATCGCCTTCTCGGTCGAGCATGACGGGCGCCGCGTGCTGAGCGTGCAGGGGGGTGAGAGCCGGCCGGCGCGCGTGGCGGCGCTCACCGATCGCGCGTTGCAGGAAAACAGCGTCGCCATCGATTTCGAGCGCGAGGGGCTGGTGCTGGGCGGGGTCGCCAGCATCCCGACGTTCAATCGCGGCGTAGCGGATCATCAATATCTGTTCGTCAACGGCAGGCCGGTGAAAGACCGGCTGCTCGTCGGCGCGGTGCGCGGTGCCTATGCCGAGATGCTGGCGCGCGATCGGCACCCGGTGGTGGCGCTGTTCCTCGACGTGCCGCCTGAAGTGGTGGACGTGAACGTGCACCCGGCGAAGACCGAGGTGCGCTTCCGCGATCCGGCGCTGGCGCGGGGGCTGATCGTCAGCGGGTTGCGGCGGGCGCTGGATGCGGCGGGGCACCGCAGCGTGCAGCGGCCGAGCGAAGCTGCGCTGGGACTGTGGCAGCAGGGGGGTGGGGAGAGCAATAGCCCCTCCCCTTCAGGGGAGGGGTTGGGGTGGGGCAGGGTCTCACCGAGACCAACAGAGATTCTGGAATCCCTCCACCCTAACCCCTCCCCTGAAGGGGAGGGGCTAAGGCGGTATTCCGGCGCGGTCCGCGATTCCGGCTCCTTCTTCGCCGCCGCGCCCTATGCCCGCGCCGAACCCGCGCGCCACGAAGCCCCGCTCGCCACCGACTTCCCGCTCGGCGTCGCCCGCGGTCAGGTCGCCAAGACCTATATCGTGGCGGAAGCGCAGGACGGCCTCGTCCTGGTCGACCAGCACGCCGCGCACGAGCGGCTGGTGCTGGAACGCATGCGCCGCGCCATGGCCGGTGGCACCGTGCCCAGCCAGGCGCTGCTCCTTGCCGAGGTGGTCGAACTCGACGAACCCGGTTGCGACCGGCTCGAAGCGCGGATTGAGGAACTGCGCGCCTTTGGGCTGGAGCTCGAGCGCTTCGGTCCGCGCGCGATGTTGGTGCGCGCGGTGCCAGCCGCTCTGGGCACCGGCGACATCCACGGCCTGGTCACCGACCTTGCCGACGAACTCGCCAGCTTCGACGAGGCGCTGAGCCTCAAGGAGCGGCTCGACCATGTCGCCGCCACCATGGCCTGCCACGGTTCCGTCCGCGCCGGCCGCATCCTGTCGGTCGCCGAGATGAACGCGCTGCTCCGCGAGATGGAAGTCACCCCGCATTCGGGACAATGCAACCATGGCCGCCCCACCTGGGTGAAGCTGGCGCATGGCGACATCGAGAAGCTGTTCGGCCGAAAGTAACGGGCGGATCAGCGCTGCTGGGCGTAGCGGACCCGCACCGGCCGGCCATCCTTGGTCGCGCTGAGGTCGACGACGCAGATATGGTCCATCCTGCTGTGCGGTCCGCAGCCGATCCCGGCGAATTTCAGCTTGGCATCGTACAGCAGCCGGCGGTGGCCGCGATCGGGGACGCCGTCGTCGACGATCATCTGCCGGACGATCTGTTCGGCATCGTTGAAGCCATAGGCGATCGCCTCGCCGACAAAGATGTCGCCGCCGTGCCGCTTCACCCGGACGCCCGGATCGCTTCCGTCCGCGCCCTTGTGCCCGCGCGCGCCGATTGCGCCCTGTTCCTTCGAGAAGTCCACGGCAGCCAGCGCGAGGACCTCAGCCTGCGTGAGGGGGGGCAGCGGCTGCTGATGCTCGAGGAAGGCGATCGTCTCGTCGACGACGGCGGTGCCTTCCTTCGTCAGCACGCCGTTGTAATCGCCCGGCATGTAGACAATCTCGCCGTCGAAATAGCTGCGATATTGACGCAGCTTCTCGGCATAGGCACGTGGATTCGCCCGAGCGTCGTTGATCTTCGCGAGGACCGAATCTTCCAGACTTTGCGCGTGCAATGCCGTTGTGGCGGACAGCCACAGGAGAGGCGTGCACAACGCGGATGCGCGGTGTGACATAGGACAAGACCCTAAACCTCCCGGTTCGGCCTTACCTGCATGAATGATGGATAATCAAGCGCAATAATTTCGGTAACGAGATGAAATCGTTCGCGCGGCCACTTAGCGTCAGCGCGAACGGATCAAGCCTTCCTGCGTCACGCTCGCCACCAGCCGACCGTCGCGGGCATAGATGCTGCCGCGGTTGAAGCCGCGCGCATGACCGGCCCAGGGGCTGTCGGTGGCGTAGAGCAGCCATTCGTCGAAGCGGAACGGTTCGTGCAACCACAACGCGTGGTCGAGGCTGGCGGTCTGCACCTCGCCGCTCATCCAGCTGACGCCGTGCGGCAGCATGCAGGTGCCGAGCAGCGTCATGTCGCTGGCATAGGCGAGCATCGCCCGGTGCAGCGCGGGGTCGTCCGGCAGGGGCGCGACGACGCGGAACCAGCTATATTGCCGCGGCTCGCGGGGCTCCGGCTGGAACCAGTTGCGCGGGTTTACCGGGCGGATCTCGATCGGCCGGGCGCGCAGGAAGAAGCGCTTGAACTTCTCGGGGATATGATCGCGGATTTCCTCGCGCAGCTCGGCCTCGGAGCGAAGATCCTCGGGTGGCGGCACGTCGGGCATCGCGTCCTGGTGGTGGAGCCCTTCGGCAGGCAGCTGGAACGAGGCCGCCATGTTGAGGATCGGCTTGCCCTTCTGCATCGCGATCACGCGCCGATTGGCGAAGCTGCGCCCTTCAAAGTCGCGCACCACCCGGTAGAGGATCGGGTAATCCTCGTCGCCCGGCCGCATGAAATAAGCGTGGAGCGAGTGCGCGACCTTGCTGTCCTCCACCGAGCGCTGCGCGGCCTGCAGCGCCTGCGCGATCACCTGTCCGCCGAACACCCGGCCGACGCCGCCGGGCTGGCGCGCGCCGCGATAGAGATCGGTGTCGAGGGTTTCGACGTCGAGCAGCGTGGTGAGCCCGGCGACCAGATCTTCAGGGGACTTCTGAACGTCCATCAATAGCCAGCCGCCTCCGCCAGGGCATTGGCATGATAGTTGGCATCGCCGAACATCTCGGCGAGCACGCGAGCCCGCTTCATGTAAAAGCCGATGTCGTATTCGTCGGTCATGCCGATGCCGCCATGCATCTGGACAGCCTCCTGCACGGCGAGCGTGGTGGCAAGCCCCGTCATCGCCTTGGCGATGGCCACGGCCTCGTCTGCGGGGTCACCGGCACCCAGCAGTTGCTGCGCCTTGAGCGTGGCGGCCCGGGCAACTTCCATCTCGCTGTAGAGATGTGCGGCGCGGTGCTGGAGCGCCTGGAAGCTGCCGATCAGCATGCCGAACTGCTTGCGCTCCTTCAGATAGCCGAGCGTCATGTCGCTTGCGCCCGCGCCGACGCCGAGCAGCTCGGCCGAGGCACCGGCCCCGGCGGCGCGGAGGAGGCGGCCAAGCGGGTCGGCACCCGCGTCGATCTCGCCCACCACCGCATCGGCGGTGACTTCGACGCCGTCGAAGGTCGCGTGCGCGGCTAGGCTGGAATCGGCGAGGCGTTCGGGGCGGAGGTCCAGCCCCGCAGCCTTGGGATCGATCGCGAACAGGGTAATGCCTTGCGCATCGCTGTCGCTGCCGGCGGTGCGGGCCGTGACGAGGATCAGGTCGGCGGCATGGGCGTGGTGGGCGAAGCGCTTGGTGCCGGTCAGCCGGAAGCCGTTGCCGGCGCGCTCCGCCTTGAGGGCGACAGTGCGGCCGAACTTGGGCTTCTCGTCATGCGCGATTGCGATCACCGCTTCGCCCGCTGCGATACCGGGGAACCAGCGATCGGCATGGGCTGTGCCCTTCAGCGCCTCGACCGCGGCGACGGCGGTGGAGAGGAAGGGGGAGGGGGTGAGGTTGCGGCCGATCTCCTCCAGCACCACGCCCGCCTCGACATGGCCGAGGCCGAGGCCGCCCGATGCTTCGGGGATCAGGATGCCGGTAAGGCCCATCTCGGCGAACTGCTTCCACAGGTCGCGGCTGAAGCCGGTGGGGTCCTTGGCGTCCCGCAGGGCGCGCAGGTGGCGGACAGGGGCATGTTCGGCGACGAATTCGCGGGCGGTATCGCGGAGCATCGTCTGTTCGTCGTTGAGGTAGAGCGGCATCGTTCCATTCCTCCCTCTCCCCTCTGGGGAGAGGGCCGGGGAGAGGGGCAGTCTCTCGCGCCGGCCCATTATGTGACTCTGGGACTGCCCCTCTCCCAACCCTCTCCCCGGCGGGGAGAGGGCTTTCAGCCCGGCAGTTCCAGGATCCGCTTGGCGACGATGTTGAGCTGGATCTCGCTGGTCCCGCCCTCGATCGAATTGGCCTTGGTGCGCAGCCAGGCGCGGGGCTTGGCGCCCTTGGCCGAGGCCTCGCTTTCCCATTCGAGCGCGTCCGATCCGCCGGCCGCCATGATCAGCTCGTGGCGCTGCTTGTTCAGCTCGGTGCCGACATATTTCATCATGCTCGGCTGGGCGGGATGGGCGCGGCCGGCCTTGAGCTCGTCGAGGAAACGCTCGGACATCGCCGAAAAGGCGCGCATCCGCACCTCGAACAGCGCGATCTGCGCGCGGAGGATCGGATCGGCGAGCCGGCCCTGATCATCAAGCCCGATCGTCGCGATCGCGCCTTCGATCAGCGGATTGCCGCCCGTCCGGTCGAGCCCCATGCCCGAGATCATCTCGCGCTCATGGCCGAGCAGGTACTTGGCGACGTCCCAGCCCTTGTTTTCGTCATGCACGCGCTGCGACTTGGGTACCTTCACATTGTCGAAGAAGGTTTCGCAGAAGGGCGAGTAGCCCGAGATCAGCAGGATAGGCTTGGTCGAAACGCCGGGCGAGGCCATGTCGAACAGGACGAAGCTGATGCCGCCCTGCTTTGCCTCCTTGGAGGTGCGGACGAGGCAGAAGATCCAGTCGGCCTTGTCGGCATAGCTGGTCCAGACCTTCTGGCCGTTGACGACATAATGGTCGCCGGCATCCTCGGCCCAGGTCTGGAGGCCGGCCAGGTCCGAGCCGGCATTGGGTTCGGAATAGCCCTGGCACCAGCGGATCTCGCCGCGAGCGATCTTCGGCAGATGCTCCAGCTTCTGTTCCTCGGTGCCGTACTTCAGCAGCGCCGGCCCGAGCATCGAGATGCCGAAGCTGTTGAGCGGGGTGCGCGCGCCCATCCGCTTCATTTCCTCGCGCAGGATCTTGGTCTCGGCCGGGGAAAGTCCGCCGCCGCCATATTCCTTGGGCCAGTCGGGCACCGTCCAGCCGCGTGTCGCCATGCGGTCCATCCAGAGCTTCTGGTCGGGATGCGCCCAGTCTGGATTGCGCCCGCCCCAGACGATGTCCTTCTCGGACCGGATCGGCTCGCGCATCGAGGCTGGGCAGTTGGCCTCCAGCCAAGCGCGGGTTTCGCTGCGGAACGTGTCGAGATCCTGCGTCATATCCTCTCCTCAAGCCCCTCTCCCGCCTGCGGGAGAGAGCGTTGGGTGAACAGCGCCCCGCGCTGTTCAGGCCATGCCGGGGGCATGGCCGACCCAACGCTGGCCCGCCGCCGTCAGGCGGTGGGAGGGTGAGGGGGACTCTGCGCCTTACCTCACTCACCCTAATCCTTCCGCGGCCTGTCGGCCGCTCCCTCCCTCTCCCGCAGGCGGGAGAGGGAGAGTGGTGCATCACCGGTTGAACTTCTCGCCCTTCTCCGCCTTTTCGCGGAGCAGCGGGGCGACCTCGAAGCCATACTTCTCCAGGCCCTCGACGATTTTCTTGAGGCCCTCGGTGTCCGCCCAGAACATCGGCCCGCCCCGGTAGGGGGGCCAGCCATAGCCATAGACCCACACCACATCGATGTCGCTCGCGCGCTGCGCCATGCCTTCCGCCAGGATCAGCGCGCCCTCGTTGACCATCGTGTAGAGCGTGCGGACGACGATCTCCTCCTCGGTGATCTCGTGGCTCGGCACACCCAGCTTGCCGCGCCATTCCTCGATCAGCTCGGCGACGCGCGGGCTGTTCGAGGGCTGGCGCTTCTCGTCATAATCGTAGAAGCCCGCGCCCTTCTTCTGGCCCCAGCGGCCTTCGGCGGCGAGCGCGTCGCGGATATTCTCGATCCGGTTGGGATCGCGGTGCCAGCCGATGTCGACGCCGGCGAGGTCGGCCATCTGGAACGGCCCCATCGGCATGCCGAAGGCGACATGGACCTTGTCGATCTGCTCGGGCGTGGCGCCTTCGAGCAGCATCTTGGTGGCTTCCACCTGGCGCGGCATCAGCATGCGGTTGCCGATGAAGCCGTAGCAGACGCCCGCGATCACCGCGACCTTCTTGATCTTCTTGCTGAGCGCCATGGCGGTCGCCAGCACATCGTCGGCGGTCTTGGCGCCGCGGACGATCTCGAGCAGCTTCATCACATTGGCCGGCGAGAAGAAGTGCAGCCCCACCACGTCCTGCGGGCGGCTGGTGGCGGCGGCGATCTCGTCGATGTTGAGATAGCTGGTGTTCGAGGCGAGGATTGCGCCCGGCTTGGCGATCTTGTCGAGCCGGCCGAACACGTCCTTCTTCACGTCCATGCTCTCATAGACGGCCTCGATGATCAGGTCGCACTCGGCGAGATCGTCGAAGTTGAGCGTGGGCTTCAGCAGCCCCATCGCCTTTTCGACCTGCTCGGCGGTCATGCGGCCCTTGGCGGCGGTTGCCTCGTAGTTCTTGCGCATGACACCGGTGCCGCGGTCGAGCGCGTCCTGCGCCATCTCTACGATCGTCACCGGCACGCCCGCCGAGAGGAAGTTCATGCTGATCCCGCCGCCCATCGTGCCGGCGCCGATCACGCCGACGCGCTTGATGTCGCGCAGCTGGATGTCCTCGGCGATGCCGTCGATCTTGGCGGCCTTGCGCTCGGCGAAGAAGATGTGGCGGAGCGCTGCCGACTGCTGGCCCATGATCAGCTTCATGAAGCCCATGCGCTCGGCCTGGACGCCCTCGGCATAGGGCTTGCCGGCGGTCTGCTCGATGATGTCGATGATCGTGTTCGGCGCATCGAGCCCGCGGAAGCGCTTGGCGTTGGTTGCGCGGAACTTGGCGAAGGTCTCAGGCTCAACGGTGACCGGACGCTCGCTGGAGCGCGACACCGGCTGGCCGATCACTTCGTTCGCGAAGGCCACGGCATCGGCGAGCAGGCTGTCTTCCCCTGCGAGACGGTCGACAAGGCCCGCTTCCTTGGCCTGGGTAGCCGAGATCGGATCGCCCTTGGTCGCCATTTCCAGCGCGACTTCGACGCCCGCGACGCGCGGCATGCGCTGGGTGCCGCCCGCGCCGGGTAGGATGCCAAGCTTCACTTCGGGCAGGCCGAACTTGGCCGAGGGTACGGCGATGCGATAGTGCGACGCCAGCGCCACCTCGCACCCGCCGCCGAGCGCGGTGCCGTGGATGGCCGCGATCACCGGCTTGTCGAGCGCCTCGATCTGGTCGACCAGCACCGGCAGCGACGGCTCGGCCATCGCCTTGCCGAACTCCGTGATGTCGGCGCCCGCGAAGAAGGTCTTGCCGGCGCAGAGGATGACAACCGCCTGGATGCTGTCGTCGGTCTTGGCTTCCTCGATGCCGGCCTGCAGCCCCTGCCGCACTGCCGCGCCCAATGCGTTCACCGGCGGATTGTCGGAGGTGAGGATCAGGACTGGGCCCTGACGGCTGGTGGTAATCACGGACATGGATGCGAACTCCTTGGTTCGGAAGACCGGCCCTGGGCCGGGAGGGAGAGGTAGGGCAGGGGGTGCGGTGCGGGACGCGCGTCGCCAACAGCCGTCATCCCCGCGAAGGCGGGGATCCATTGGCGCTGGTGGCGCGGTTCTTTCCCCCAGCGCACAGGCGAATGGATCCCCGCCTTCGCGGGGATGACGGTGGAACGAAAGGGGAGGGCATTCCCCATCACCGCGTCAGCGCCGAATAGATCAGCGTCTTCAACTCGCGTCGGATCGGGTAGAGCATCGAGGGCGAAAACTGCGTCATGAACACCATCGAGATCCGCTCGACCGGATCGACGAAGAAGGCGGTCGAGAACATGCCGCCCCAGTAGAACTCGCCGACCGAGCCTGGGATCAGCGTCTTGGCGACGTCCAGGTTGATCGCGAAACCCAGGCCGAAGCCGGTGCCCGCGTTGGTTGCCTCGCTGAACAGCGCGCGCGACATGGCGGCGAGATCGCTGCCGCCCGGCAGATGGTTGGTGGTCATCAGGTCGATCGTCTTGGGCGAGACGATGCGCACGCCGTCCAGTTCGCCGCGGTTCAGCAGCATGGTGTTGAAGCGGTGATAGTCGAGCGCGGTCGACACGAGCCCGCCGCCGCCCGAGACCAGCCGGGGAAAGCGCGCCCAGGCCGAGGCCTCGCCGCGATCGTACAGCACGGGCCCCGTGCCCTCCTGCATCGTCCAGCAGTCGGACAGGCGGTAGATCTTGTCCTCGGGCACCTGGAAGAAGGTGTCCTGCATGCCGAGTGGGCCAAAGATACGCTCGGCGAAGAACCGGTCGAGCGACAGGCCGGATACCCGCGCCACCACCGCGCCGAGCACGTCGGTAGACACCGAGTAGTTCCATTCCTCGCCTGGCGAGAATTCGAGCGGCAGCTTGCCCAGCGCCGCGACGAACTCGTCGAGCGTCAGATTGGCGTGCCAGCTTTCGATTCGCCCTTCGCGATAGGCGGCGTCGACGTTCGTACGGTTCTGGAAGCTGTAGGTGAGGCCGGAGGTGTGGCGGAGCAGGTCGACCATCCGCATCGGCTGGGCCGTCGGCCGGGTGACGAACGGCACCCCGCCGCCACCGCCGGCATAGACGCCCACGCCCTTCAGCTCGGGAAGGACATGGTGGACGGGGGTGTCGAGCGCGACCAGTCCTTCCTCCACCAGCATCATGAAGGCGAGGCTGGTGATCGGCTTGGTCATCGAGGCGATGCGGAACAGCGTCGATTCGTCGACCGGCGCGCCGCCTTCGCGCGCCGCACCCTGGTGCGAAAAGTGCACGATCCGCCCGTCGCGGGCGAGCAGCAGCTGCGCGTGCGGCAGCTTGCCGGAATCGAGATAGCGCGCTTTCACAAAGGCATCGATCCGCGCCAGCCGGGGGGCATCGAATCCATGGGCGATCGGGTCGTCGATTTCCATTGCTGGCGGCATACCTCTCGTTCGAAACGCGTGCAATGCACCTTCTGGCGGGTGCCTGCTTTCTATTGCCTTGAGCGGGCGACAAATCAACACTAACGTGTGGACAGGTTGGTGCGTGCGCCAAACCCAAAGTTCAGAATCGATGGAGAGAGCTGCCTTGACCCTCGAACCGATCGTGCCCCTGCCGCCGGGCTGGCCCAAAGCCCCGCTGGCCGCCGTCGATGCACTGCTCACCGCGCCCGGCGCCAAGTTCGAAATGGAGACGGTGGAGATCCGCGGCGTCCCCACGCGGGTGTGGAAGAACTCGCCGCCCAACGCGGCGATCCTTGCGCGGCTGGCGCGGGGCTATGGGGAGCGGCCGTTCACCATCTACCAGGACGAGCGGGTCAGCTACGAGGCAAATTATCGCGCCACCTGCCATCTCGCCTCCTGGATGCAAGCCAGGGGCTTGGCGAAGGGGGACCGTGTCGCACTGGCGATGCGCAACCTGCCCGAATGGCCGACGATCTTCTTCGCCGCGGTGAGCATCGGCGCGATCCTGGTGCCGCTCAATGCCTGGTGGACGGGTGCCGAGCTCGAATATGGCATGAAGGATTCGGGCGCCAAGCTGCTGTTCGTCGACGGCGAGCGCCACGAGCGGCTCAAGCACTGCTACGCCGCGCTGCCCGACCTGGAGCAGGTGGTGGTGAGCCGCGCCTGCTCGCCGCTGGAGGGCGATACGGTCGCGCTCGAATCTATCCTCGGGCCCTGCAACAGCTGGGCGACGCTGGCCGACATTGCCTTCCCGGAGGTGGGGATCGCGCCTGAGGACGACGTCACGCTGTTCTATACCAGCGGCACCACGGGAAATCCCAAGGGCGCGGTGGGCACCCATCGTAACCTGATGACCAACATCCTCACCTCGGGCTATTCGGTGGCGCGGTCGATGCTGCGCCGGGGCGAGGTGCCGCCGTCGGAGCCGCCGCACAAGGTGGGCCTGCTGGTGATCCCGCTGTTCCACGTCACCGCGTGCAGCGCGGGGTTGATGGCACTGATCGCGGCCGGCGGCACGGTGGTGTTCATGCGCCGCTGGGAGCCGATCGAGGCGATGGAGATCATCGAGCGCGAGAAGGTCAATCAGACGGGCGGCGTGCCGACCATCGCCTGGCAGCTGCTCGAGCACCCGGAGCGGCACAATTACGACCTGTCCAGCCTGGAGAGCATTTCCTATGGCGGCGCGCCTTCGGCGCCCGAATTGGTGAAGCGCATCTTCCAGGAATTCGGCGCGCTCCCCGGCAACGGCTGGGGGATGACCGAAACGATGGCGACCGTGACGCATCACCTCGGCGAGGACTATATCGCCCGGCCGACCAGCGCCGGGCCCCCCGTGCCGGTGGCGGAGCTCAAGATCATGGACGTGGAGGGCGCGCGGGAAGTGCCGCTGGGCGAGGTTGGCGAACTCTGGGCCAAGGGGCCGATGATCGTGAAGGGCTATTGGAACAAGCCCGAAGCGACAGCAGAGACTTTCCGCGACGGCTGGGTGCGCACCGGCGACCTTGCGCGACTGGACGAGGAGGGGTTCCTCTACATCGTCGACCGCGCGAAGGACATCATCATCCGCGGCGGCGAGAACATCTATTCGTCCGAGGTTGAGGACGTTCTCTATGCGCATCCGGCGGTGACCGACGCGGCCCTGATCGGCATTCCGCATCGCACGCTGGGCGAGGAGCCGGTGGCGGTCGTCCATCTCGCGCCGGGCACGTCGGCAAGCGAGGCGGAGTTGCAGGCCTTCGTTCGCGAGCGGATCGCCGCCTTCAAGGTGCCGGTGGCGATCCGCTTCTCGACCGAAACGCTGCCAAGGAACGCCAACGGCAAGATCCTGAAGAAGGACCTGAAGGCGCTGTTCCTCACCGACAAGGCGGCGTGACGCGCAGCGTTTCCTCTCCCCGGCCGGGAGGGGAAACGCGCTGCCTCGTTACACCAGATGGATCATCGTGCCCGCCGCTGCGGCTGCACGGGCGATCTCTTCCGGCGGCGACTGGTCGGTCACCAGATCATGAACGTCGCCGAACTGTGCGACATGGACGAAGCCCGACTTGTCGAACTTGGTCGCGTCGCACAGTACCGCGACGCGCCGCGCCTGGGGCAGGAGGCTGCGCTTGAACGCCGCTTCGCCCGCGTCGAAATCCAGGAAGCCCCGCAGCGGATCGACCGCGCCCATGGAAAGGATGGTCAGGTCGGGCGCGAACTGGCGGCAATAGTCGATTGCCTCGCTGCCGAACGCGGCGTGATAATCGGGATCGATTGCGCCGCCTGCCACGAACAGGCGCTGGCCGGGATGGCCCAGCACCTGCGCCGCGATCTCCATACTGTTGGTAATCACCGTCAGATCGCGGACATGGCCCAGCGCGCGGGCGAGCCATAGGGTGGTGGTGCCTGAATCCAGCATCAGCGTCATGCCGGGCTGCACCAGCGCAACCGCACGGTCCGCGATCCGCTGCTTGGCCTCGGCCTGGTCGCGCAGGCGCTGGCGATAGGGCGGCTCCAACACGCCGCCGGGCAGGCACACGCCACCATGGATCTTCTGCACCCGCCCGGCCTGTTCCAGCTGGCGTACGTCGCGGCGGATCGTCTCCTCGGACACGTCGAACCGCCCGGCGAGTTCGCCGATCGACCATTGGCCGCGCTGCGCCAGCAGCTCGAGCAGCGTGGCCAGGCGCGCGTTCTGGCTGGCGCGCGTCGCGGTGGCCCGTGCCGGGGTGTCCAAATGCTCCATGGTGCCAGTGTATCAGCGTTGAACAGGACCGAGAACCCACAAGGGAACGTTCAATTCCACATAAAACAACACGGAATGTCACATACGAGTCATGAAGCCCCCCTAGGCGCCGCTCGGGGGGCGCCCAGGGCCGGCGTGCTCCCCACATCACAAGGGAGGGCAATATGGCATTCACCTACCGCGCGGCGCTCGCCGCGCTGGCCGTTGGCGCGAGCTGCATCTCGATGGCCGCCGCCGCACAGGATGCGGCGTCGCAGGGCCAGGACGAGGGCGAGGTCGTCGTCAACGGCTACATCGCTTCGCTCGCCAAGGCGCGCGAGCTGAAGCGCGCATCGAACATCATGAAGGACGTGATCGTCGCCGAAGACATGGCGAAGTTCCCGGAACTCAACCTCGCCGAATCGATCCAGCGCCTGCCGGGCGTGGCGATCAACCGCGAGGCCGGCGAAGGCCGCCGCATCACGCTGCGCGGCCTGGGGCCCGACTTCACCCGCGTCCAGCTGAACGGCATGGAAGTGCTGGGCAATGTCGACTCGGCGATGGACAGCCGCGGCCAGCGCTCGCGCGACCGCGCGTTTGACTTCAACATCTTCGCTTCCGAGCTGTTCTCGCGCGTCGAGGTGGAGAAGAGCTACCAGGCCTCGCAGGCCGAAGGCGGCATGGCCGGCACTGTCGGCCTGTTCACCGCCAAGCCGCTGGAGCAGAAGCAGGGCCTGTCCGGCGCGATTTCGGCCAAGGTCGGCACCAACAGCTTCACCAAGGATGCGCAGCCGCGCGTCGCCGCGATGCTCGGGCAGAACTGGGGCGATCGCTTCGGCATCCTCGTCTCGGTCGCCTATTCGAAGCGCAAGACGGAGGAGCAGGGCTACAACACCTATTCGCCGAGCCAGCTGAGCGCGAGCCAGATCGCGGGCTATCTCACCAAGGGTCTCGACATCTCGGCGCTCTCGGCGGACCAGCAGACCAAGTTCAAGTCAGGTGACCTGGTGTTCGCTTCGGGCAACCGCCTCTCGGTGTGGGACGCGAAGCAGGAGCGCCTGGGCCTGACGCTCGCCACCCAGTGGCGCCCGGCGGACAACCTGCTGTTCACCCTGGACGGGCTGCACGGCGAGTTCACCACGCACCGCGACGAATATCACCTCGCGACGCGCCCGAACAACACCTCCGGCTCGGTGATCTTCGACACCACTTCGAAGATCAACTCGATCCATTGGGACAGCACCAACTTCGTCGATGCGATCAGCGTCGATAACGCGACCTATGCGAGCGAGCATCGCCGCTCGCTCAACAAGAACAAGTTCAACCAGATTGCGCTGACCGGCAAGTGGGACGCCAGCGACAGCCTCACCTTCGATGGCCATGTCGGCTATGAGGACTCGAAGTACACCACCCCGTACGACGACAAGCTGTATCTGCGCGCCTATGGCGGCATGACCACCACCTATGCGCCCGATGGCAAGAGCGCGACCAACAGCTATCGCTGGAACACCACCGATCCGTCCAGGTACGAGTTCAAGGAATTCTACTTCCGCGAATTCTGGAACAAGACGAGCCTGAAGGAAGGTGTCGGCAACGCCGCGCTGAAGCTGAGCGACGTGTTCACGCTGCGTGCCGGTGCCAGCTATCGCCGCTACGAGACCTCGGGCTCCGAAGTGTATAACGACGGCAAGTTCCGCAACTTCACCGGCACGCCGGTCACCCCCTATGCGGTGGTGTTCAGCCAGAACAAGGCAGCGAGCTGGATCACCGGCGACTATGCCAAGGCGTTCGCGACCTACAACGCCGCGCACACCACGGCGGGCGCGACGGAC
Source organism: Sphingomonas sp. (assembly GCF_036731925.1). Taxonomy (GTDB): domain Bacteria; phylum Pseudomonadota; class Alphaproteobacteria; order Sphingomonadales; family Sphingomonadaceae; genus Sphingomonas. The sequence continues at coordinate 16,683 of NZ_DAINDJ010000002.1, read as the reverse complement.
ATCGAGAACACCTACAAGGTGATCGAGTCGACCACCGCCGGCTATGGCCAGCTGGAGTGGAACGCCCCGCTGGGCGGTATGCGCCTGCGCGGCAATATCGGCCTGCGGGCGTACTTCACGGATCTCGACAGCACCGGCTTCGTCACGAACAGCAACGACACGCCGATCGGCACCAACGTCACCAGCTCGCATTACTCGGGCGTGCTGCCGACGCTGAACGCCACCCTCGAAGTGACGCCGAGCTTCCTGATCCGCGTCGCCGCTGCCAAGAACATCAACCGCCCGGGCCTCAGCTCGGTCGCGGCCTCCGGCAGCGCCAATGCGGACAACGGCAAGATCACCGCGAGCATCGGCAACCCGAACCTCAAGCCGTACAAGGACAATTCGGTCGAAGCCTCGGCCGAATGGTATTTCGGCAAGGTCGGCCTCGTCTCGCTGGGCGTGTTCCACAAGGACATCAGCAACCTGGTGGCCAGCCAGACCCTGCTGAACGTGCCGTACAGCACCACCGGCCTGCCGACCTCGATGGTGCCGGGCGCAACGGCCAGCACCATCGTTGCGGAGTTCACCCAGCCGGTGAACCTGGCCAAGGCGCATGTCACCGGCGTCGAGATGGCCGCGCAGACCAACTTCACCTTCCTGCCGGCGCCCTTCGACAAGCTGGGCATGGCGGCAAACCTGACGCTGCTCGACTCGAACGCGCCGAACAAGGGCGTCGACGGACCGATCCCGGGCCTGTCGAACACCAACGCCAACGCGACGCTCTATTACGAGACCAAGCGCTGGGGCATCCGCGGCTCGATGAACTATCGTTCGTCGTATCTGCGCACCGCCTATGACGGCAAGAATGCGGCCAGCAAGGACGGGTTCGACGGCACCGTCTATGTCGATGCAGCGGCGTTCTTCAACGTGACGGACCGGGTGCGGCTGACGCTCGACGCGATCAACCTCACGAACGAGACTGAGGTGCAGTACAACAGCATCTACCACCGCCTGCACAACGAGACGCGCAGCGGCACCACATTCTTCGCCGGAGTCGGCGTGAAGTTCTGATTTCCTCCCCTGAGGATGCACTGGCCGGCTTGGGTTCGCCCCAAGCCGGCCTTTTTCGTTCAAGTCGCTGCGTCGCTCTCGCCCAGCCATCCCGCCGCGCGCAGGGCGGGGACGTTGGCGCGGGCGACCGGTACCTCTCGCCCGTCGGACAGGCGCAGCTTCCAGTTGCGCTCCTGCCGAACAGTGGCGGTGACGGCCTCGCGCGCGACCCACCAGCTGCGGTGCACGCGCTCACCCCGGCCCTCCAGCTGCGCAACCGCATCGCGCATCCGCATCAGCAACAGCGCGTTGCCGTGCACCGTGTGCACCCGGACATAATGGTCCTCGTTCTCGAGGCAGAGTATCGGGCCGCGCAGATGGGGCGGTAGCTGGTCGAGCAGGGCAGGGGCGGGCGGCGCTTCCGCCGCCGGCGCATCCTCCTCCGCGGTGTCGGCAGGGGCGATCGGCATTGACGGCGTCGCTCTGGCGGGCACGGGGCCGCGGCCCGCGAGCAACTGCACGACGGTGACCGTCGCACCGATGATCAGCGTCTGCACATAGGCGCTCGCGAGCGCTGCGCCGCTCACCATGCGCCAGGCCGGGCCGGCGGACGCGAAGACGATCACCATGCTCGTCGGGAAGGCCCCGAAGGCACAGGCGGCGGTGATCGCCACCAGCCGCGGCAGCCCGGTCTGGCGGGCCAGCGCGCCGCCGGCTGCGATCACCGGCCGGAAGAAGGCATAGCCGGTGACCAGGTACAGCGCCCAGTGCAGGAGCCGCGGGGCGAGCGGGGTTGCATAGGAGCCGAAGGGGCCGAGCACGGCAAGCAGCAGAATCAGCGCGCCGAGCACTGCCAGCTCCGCGGAAAGCCTGCGAGGGGCCATCACAGGGGCTGCCCGTTCGTGCTTCGCGAACGGGCCGTCCGCTGGAGCGGGGCGCCGTTCGCGAACTCGGGCGGGCGATTGGCGGAATTGCGCTCGCCTGCGTGCGGCGGCGCGGGAAGATGGCGCGAGAGGAGGCACTGATGAACGACCTTGTACATTCCGGCTATGCTATCCCCCAGCGCGACCGGCTGATCGTCACGCTGGGCGTGATTGCCGGCGGCGCCATATTGCTTGCATTCGCCCATGGCCTTGCAAGCGGCGCGGTAGCGCGGTCAAGCATACGCAACCTGTGGCTGGCCCTGCACCTCGCCGCGGTGGTGCCGGCGCTGCCGCTGGGCGCCTATGTCCTGGTCCGGCGCAAGGGCGACGCGCTGCACCGCGCGCTCGGAAAGCTCTGGGCGGTGCTGATGCTGGTCGCCGCGGTTTCCAGCTTCGGGCTGCGCGGGATGACAGGCAGCTTCAGCGCGATCCACCTGCTTTCGGTTCTCGTGCTGGTGATGATCCCGCGCGGCATCCTGCTGGCGCGACAGCACCGCATCGAGGCGCATCGCCGGGTGATGTCGCTCACCTATCTCGGGCTGTCCGTCGCCGCGCTGTTCACCCTGCTGCCCGGCCGACTGCTCGGCACCTGGCTGTTCAGCTGACCGCCGGCGTGGCGACCACCCGGGTGATCGCATCGCGCCACCCGGCAAGCCGCGTTGCCCGGGCATCCGGCTCCATCTGCGGCTCGAAGGTCCGGATGGTGCCCCGCATCATCACCGCATCGTCCAGGCCGGCGAACATGCCGCAGCCCACGCCCGCCAGCATCGCTGCGCCCAGCGCGGTGGTCTCGGCGAAGTCCGGCCGGTCGACGGGCAGGGCGAGCATGTCGGCCAGATCCTGCGCGATCCAGTCGTTGGTGATCATGCCGCCGTCGACGCGCAGCCGCCCCCATTTCGCACCATCGGCGGCGAAGGCTGTCTCCAGGTCGTGACTTTGATGCGCCACGGCCTCCAGCGCCGCCCGGACGATATGCGCACGCCCCGTGGAGAAGCTGAGGCCGGAGATGGTGGCGCGTGCCTCGGGCTCCCACCAGGGCGCCCCCAGCCCGGTCAGCGCCGGCACGCAGTACACGCCGCCATTGTCGGGCACCGAGCGCGCAAGCGCCTCCGTCTCGGCCGCTGCGGTGATGATCCCCAGCGAATCGCGGAGCCACTGGATCAGGCTGCCGGCGACGAACACCGATCCCTCCAGCGCATAGGTCCGCCGTCCGCCCAGCTGCCACAGCACGGTCGAGAGCAGCCGATGCCGCGAACGCGGCTGGAGCGTACCGGCGTTGGTGAGCACGAATGCGCCGGTGCCATATGTCGCCTTGGTATCGCCCGGCGTAAGACATGCCTGCCCGATCGTCGCCGATTGCTGGTCGCCAGCGAGCCCGCAGATCGGGATGGCGCCGCCGAACGCCCGTGTCACCTCAAAGTGACCAGCGCAATCCACGATCTCCGGCAGTGCCGCGCGCGGGACGTCGAACTGATCGATCAGGCCATCGCTCCAGCCGCCGCTGCCCAGGCCCATCAGCAGGGTGCGCGAGGCATTGGTTGCATCGGTGATGTGGAGGCCCTCGGTCAGCTTCCAGACCAGCCAGCTTTCCACCGTGCCGATCGCGAGCCGGTCGCCCGCCGCCTTCAGCTGCGGCCAGTTTTCCATTGCCCAGGCAATCTTGGTGCCGGAGAAATAGGGATCGAGCAGCAGTCCGGTCCGGGCCTGAATACCGGGTTCCTCGCCCGCTTCGCGCAGCTTCAGGCACAAGCCTGCGCTGCGGCGGTCCTGCCAGCTGATCGCGGGAGCGAGCGGTGCGCCCGTCGCCTTGTCCCAGAACACCACGGTCTCGCGCTGGTTGGTGATGCCGATCGCGGCAATACGCTGCGGGCCACCAGCCAGCGCGACCATCGCCGCGGCGCAGACATGGCTGTGCCGCCAGATTTCATCGGCATCGTGTTCGACGAGGCCGGGCCCTGGATAATGTTGCTTCAGTTCTGCAGATCTGCTCGCAACACATTGTCCCGAAGGCGCAAAGAGCATCGCCCGAGTCGAGGTGGTGCCCTCGTCGATGACCAAAAGCAATTCGCCCATGCAATTGAGGCTAGCTGGCAACAGATGGTGCCGCAATTGCGCCGTGTTAGGGCCCGGCATTGCCGCGACACAACCGCGCCTCTACACTGTACCAGAAAGGGATTTTGGCGTGGACCAGCGTACGGGTATGATGGGTGGAGACGGCGGTGCAGCGGGAGGTGTTCCTGAACACATCGCGGCCGCAGACATGCCGGAGCATTGGGAAGGCGAGGAGGCGACGCCGAGCCTGCGGCGCGACCGGCTGATGGCAGCACTGGTGCTGATCGCCGGCATGGGCCTGGTGCTGGCGCTTCCCTTCGCACTGCAGGCGGGCGCGCGCTTCTTCCTCCCGGTCACTGCCTCGCTGGTCATCGCGATCGCGCTGGTGCCGCTGCTCGAATGGCTGGAGCGGCATCGCCTTCCGGCGCCAATCGCCGCCTTCGTCTGCGTGCTGCTGTTCCTCACCGCGGCGAATGTCGCGCTCGCCTCGATCGTCGTGCCGGCCTGGCAGTGGATCCGCCGGCTGCCCGAAAGCGTGCCCAAGATCCAGCACAACCTCGAACCGCTGATCCGCTTCTATTCGAACCTCGAGCGGTTCGTGAACAAGACGCTGAACAACTTCGCCTCGGCGCCGGTGCGCCAGCCGGTGGTGCAGACCGCCCAGCCGCCGACATCGCTGATGGACCTGTTCACCACCTCCGCTCCGTCGGCGCTGATCGAGATGTTCTTCGCCATCCTGGTCATCTACTTTTTCCTCGCCGGCTGGACCCGGCTGCGCCGCCGCGCGATCACCAGTCGGGCGAGCTTCGGCGGCGCGATGGCGACCGCGCGGGTGATCCAGGACGTGGTGGACGACACTTCGGCCTATCTGGGGACGATCACGCTGATCAACTTCACCCTGGGGCTGATCGTCGCGGGCGCGCTGTGGCTGATGGGCATGCCCACGCCGCTGATGTGGGGCGGCCTGGTCGCGCTGCTGAACTATATCCCGTACATCGGACCCGTCATCGCCGCGCTGCTGCTCGCGGTGGGCGGGCTGATGTCCTACGCCGACATCGGCACGGCGATGGTGCCGCCGGCGATCATGATCGCGGCGCACCTCGTCGAGGCGAATGTCGTCACGCCGCTGATCGTCGGCCACCGACTGACCATCAATCCGATCATGATCCTGATCTCGCTGAGCTTCTGGGGCTGGGTGTGGGGCACTACCGGCGCGCTGCTGGCGGTGCCGCTGCTGATCATCATCCAGACCGTGCTCAACGCCGCCGGCAAGCCCGACATCGCCGGTTTCCTGTTCGAGCAGGGCACGCTGGTGCGCGATCCTTCGGACATTCGTTCGCGTCGTCGCGCGAACCTCGATCAATCCGGTTGACAGCCCGAAAACACGCGGCTAGGTGCCGCCTCCTCGCTTGGCTCAAGCGGGTGTAGCTCAGTTGGTTAGAGCGCCGGCCTGTCACGCCGGAGGTCGCGGGTTCGAGCCCCGTCACTCGCGCCACTCGCCTTGCGGGACTCCAGATGGAATCCGGCGGCGATTGGTCGCTCAAGATTTCCTCGCTTGGAAGCAAGCGGGTGTAGCTCAGTTGGTTAGAGCGCCGGCCTGTCACGCCGGAGGTCGCG
>NZ_DAINDJ010000002.1:0-10959 GCF_036731925.1 Sphingomonas sp. | reverse complement strand
GGTTCGAGCCCCGTCACTCGCGCCATGCGGCGCATCTCCTCGGAAAAGAGGGACATGCGCGCTGGCCGGGCCCTTTGCAGGCCCTCCCGTTTATGCGCTAAGCCATTGCGATGATCCGCATGTCTGCTCGCGCCGCTGCGCTTTCCGCGCTTCTCCTCGCCACTACCGCATTTCCTGCCTCCGCCCAGATCGCTGCCGATTCGAAGCGAATCGAGCAGACCGTCCGCACGATGGCGTCCGACGCGTTCGAAGGCCGTGCGCCCGGCACGCGGGGCGAGGACCGCACGCTCGGCTATCTGGTCGCGCGATTCGCGGCGCTGGGGCTGGAGCCGGCCGGTCCGGACGGCCAGTGGCTCCAGAAGGTGCCGCTGCTCCACACCCGGCTCGGTGCGCCCGCCACACTGCGATTCGACGGCCCCAGGGGGGCGATGCCGGTCGAGCAGTCCAGGGACCTCTACGTCTCGACGATTCGCCCCGATGCCGCTGCGCGAATCGCGAACGCGCCGGTGGTGTTCGTCGGCTACGGCGTCACTGCGCCCGAGCGGCAGTGGGACGATTTCAAGGGCGTCGACCTGAAGGGCAAGGTCGCGGTGTTCCTGGTCAACGATCCCGATTTCGCCGCCGAGAAGGGCGAGGCGATCGCCGGCAAGTTCGGCGGCCGGACGATGACCTATTATGGCCGCTGGACCTACAAGTTCGAGGAAGCGGCACGGCGCGGCGCGGTCGGCGCGCTGATCGTCCATGATACCCCCGGCGCGGGCTATGGCTGGAACGTCGTGATCAGCAGCGGCGGCGAGAATTACGACATCGTCCGCAAGCCCGAGGAACTGACCAGCGTGGCGCTGCAGGGCTGGCTGGAGGGCGGGGCGGCGACGCGGCTGTTCGCGTCGGCCGGGCTCGATTTGCCCAAGCTGCGGGTCGAGGCGCGCAAGGCGAGCTTCCGGCCGGTGCCGCTGGAGGGCGTGCGCTTCACTGCCGACGTGCCGGTCACCGCCGAGCAGGTCGACAGCTACAATGTGCTGGCGAAGATCCCCGGCAGCGAACGGCCGGACGAGGCGGTGATGTTCGGCGCGCACTGGGATGCGTATGGCGCCGGCAAGCCCGATGCGAAGGGCCGCATCTACCGCGCGGGCGCCAACGACGATGCGCTCGGCATCGCCGGGCTGCTGGAGATCGCCCGGGCGATGCAGGCGGGCCCCAAGCCCAAGCGCAGCGTCGTCTTCGCGGCGTGGACCGCGGAGGAGCGGGGACTGCTCGGCTCGCTCTATTATACGCAACACCCGGTGGTGCCGATGGCCAAGACGGTCGCCAACCTGACGCTGGACATCCTCCAGACCGCAGGGCTCGCCAACGACGTGGTGCTGGTCGGCAAGGGCCAGAACACGCTGGAGGACGACATGGCGCGCGTCGCCGCGACGCAAGGGCGCCGGGTGACGCCCGAGGGGCTGCCCGAGCGCGGGCTGTTCTACCGCGCCGACCATTTCTCCTTCGCCAAGCAGGGTGTGCCGACGCTGCTGCTGATGGGCATCGCCGGGGCCTCGGACCTGAAGCAGGGCGGCGTGGCGGCCGGCCAGGCGTGGATCGATGCCTATACCGGCCAATGCTACCACCAGGCCTGCGACGCCTGGGGGCCGGACTGGAACCTTGCGGGTGCGGTGCAGGACATCGACCTGCTGGGGACGATCGGTGTGGAGCTGGCGAACGGCACGGCATGGCCGACGTGGAAGGCGGGGTCTGAGTTCAAGGCGATCCGCGAGCGGAAGTGATTTCCCGCGCCGCCGTGCGCGGCGGCGCGACTGCCGTGCGGTCAGAAAATACTGGCGCCCGATAGAAGGAGCAACAAGATGCCCAGAAGACCCGCGGGATAGAGGACTGGAAGGGCGGTAAGCAGCAGCCACCATTGCCGCTGCCAGCGGAGCACGCACCCGACACAGGCCGCCCAGCCCGCGACGGCGAGCCAGTAGATCGGAGAAAGCGGCCACAGCAGGGGAGCCAGCCAGCCATGTTCCGAAGCTATAGCGAAGAAGGGCACAATCAGTGCCATGGCGACTGCGACGCTCGTCAGCCAATTGGAGATGGACTTGAGCCTGCTGGCCACCCGATTCTCTATCGCCAGCGCCCCGTCTCCATCCAGCGCAGCAGCGGCTTGAGCGGCAGGATCCACACAATCCCCAGCGTCAGGTAGATCAGCGTCTGCACCAGGATCGGCAGGCGCCCGATCTGCCCAGAGAAGCTCGCGACCACGACTACCCACACCAGGATCAACCCGATGATCGCCAGCGCGCCGGCGGGTTTGCGCCAGCTGGGGTTCATGGCTCGGCGTGCCAGCGCATGCCCTGCTCGGTCACCACGGCGTGGAGCGGCACGTCCCAGATATCGGCGGGCAGGGCAGGGACTTCCTGCGCGGACCAGGCGACGCCCACCCGCCAGGCATTCTCGAACCGGGCAAAAGCGCGATCATAATGGCCTGCGCCCTGGCCGAGCCGATTGAAGCGGGGATCGAAGCCGATCAGCGGCGTCAGGATCACGTCCGGCGCCACTTCCGTGCTCGATGCATCGGGCTGGCGTAGCCCGAACGGTCCCGCGACCAGCGGCGTGCCCATTTCCCAGGCGAGAAAGCGGATCGGGGCCGCGCGGTCGATCACATGCGGCAATGCCAGCGCGCAGCCCCGTTCGGCGGCGGCTGCGGCGAGCTGGGTAGGATCGGCCTCGCTGCCGACCGGGCAATAGGTTGCGACCGTCATTCCGGGCGCCAGCCGCTCCACGAACGCCTCCGGGGCGCAGATCGCGGTGCTGGATTGCGAGGCGAACAGGTCGCGCTCGGCGCGGAGCCTTGCCCGAAGGGCGGGCTTGTCCATGATCATGGGGTTGGCAGCATGGGTGTGACGGGAACCACCATGGGCCGTTGGCCTGAATATCCACCGACGCACAGAACGTCAGGTGGGAACCATATGTTGCAGACCAGGATCTGCACAGGGACAGCTCCCATGGATGAAGATTATAGCCTCAGGGATAATTGCTAAGGCTCGCACCGGGCAGTTCCCGCCACAGCCCTATTTAGGACGTCTCGCCGCTTTCCTCAAGGGCTTCGGCAACGGCTTCCAGTCGATCGGCGATCCGCTCGAGCAATGTGTCGGAACGTGCGGCTGCGGGCTTCTTCTCGGCCTCGTCCAAGGCATCGGCCAGGATCAGCGCAAGGTAGAGCAGGGTGCGCTCGCCGCTCTGGCCGCCGGCCGCGCGCATCGCCGCATCGGCGTGGTGGCCGATCCGCGCCTCCAGCGCGCGCAGGTGCGGCATGTCTTCGTCGCGCGCAGAGACCGTGTAGCTACGCCCGGCAACCTGGAGCGTGATGTCTGCCATCAGCTTTCGTCCTCTTCATCACCGGGCGCCGCGACCTCGGCCTCGGCCTCACGTTCGACGGCGATCAGCGCATCAAGCTCGACAATCGCCGACTCGATTCGCGCTCGTAACGCCTCGTTTCGTGCTTCCAGCCGAGTCCGCACAAGCGCCTGCGACGCAACCGCGACTTCGATGCGCTTCAGGGCCCGCTCGATACGATCTGATACTAGGTCGGACATTATGCCGCCGGATAGCATGGATCGCCGCAGCGGCAAGGCCGGCGCGGCACAATGCCCCTCGTGCACGGTTGCGCCGAACGGTTGACGCGCGGCCCCCGTGCTTCCAAAGGCGTCGGCGACCAAACGGGGAATATCACGTGACAGCATCCTTTGCCGATTGCGCCAATGCGATCCGCGCGCTCTCCATGGACGCGGTCGAGGCCGCCAATTCGGGTCATCCCGGCATGCCGATGGGCATGGCCGACGTCGCGACCGTCCTGTTCCAGCGCTATCTGAAGTTCGATCCCGCCGATCCCTATTGGCCCGATCGCGATCGCTTCGTGCTCTCGGCCGGCCATGGCTCGATGCTGCTCTATTCACTGCTGCACCTGACAGGCTATGCCCGCCCGACGCTCGACGACATCAAGAAGTTCCGCCAGATCGGCAGCCCCTGCGCCGGCCACCCGGAGAATTTCGAGCTGGCGGGAGTCGAATGCACCACCGGGCCGCTGGGCCAGGGCCTGGCGATGGCGGTCGGCATGGCGATTGCCGAGCGGCATCTGAACGCCGTGTTCGGCGACGACCTTGTCGACCACAAGACCTGGGTAATCGCCGGTGACGGCTGCCTGATGGAAGGCATCAACCACGAAGCGATCGGCATCGCCGGGCATCTGAAGCTCAACCGACTGATCGTGCTGTGGGACGACAACAACATCACGATCGACGGCCCGGTCTCGCTTTCGTCGGTCGAGGACATTCCGGCGCGCTACCGCGCCACCGGCTGGCACGTCGTCGAATGCGACGGCCATGACGAGGCGGATATCGTCCGCGCGCTCGACGAGGCAGTCGCCAGCGACAAGCCGGTGCTGGTCAAGTGCCGCACGATCATCGGCAAGGGTGCGCCGAACAAGGGCGGTACCTCCAAGGTCCACGGCTCGCCGCTGGGCAAGGACGAAGTGGCCGCCGCGCGCGCCGCGCTGGGCTGGAACCATGCGCCCTTCGAGATCCCGGGCGAGATCCGCGACGCCTGGCTCGAAGCCGGTGCGCGCGGCGCCGCACCGCACGCCGCCTGGAAGGATCGCCTGGCCGCGCACCCGGATCGCCTCGGCTGGGAACGCCGCGGCGACGTGCAGCCTGGCCTGCTCCAGCCGCATGTCCAGCAGCTGCTCGCCAGCCCGCAGAAGGTCGCGACGCGCAAGGCGTCCGAGCTGGCGCTGGAAGCAGTCAACGCGATCCTGGACGAGACGATCGGCGGCTCGGCCGATCTCACCGGCTCGAACAACACGCTTACCAAGGGCATGCAGCGGCTCGACGCCGACAATTATGGCGGCCGCTACGTCAACTACGGCATCCGCGAATTCGGCATGGCCGCCGCGATGAACGGCATGGCGCTGCACGGGGGCGTGATCCCCTATGGCGGCACCTTCCTCGTCTTCGCCGACTATGCCCGCGCGGCGATCCGCCTCTCGGCGCTCCAGCACGCCCGCGTCGTCTATGTGATGACGCATGACTCGATCGGCCTTGGCGAGGATGGCCCCACGCACCAGCCGATCGAGCATCTGATGAGCCTGCGCGTCATCCCCAACCTCGACGTGTGGCGTCCGTGCGATGTCGTCGAGACGGCGGAAGCCTGGGAAGCCGCGCTCGCCAAGACCGACGGCCCCGCGCTGATCGCGCTCAGCCGCCAGAACCTGCCGCAGCTGCGCACCGAGGCCGCCGAGAACCGCTCGGCCCGCGGCGCCTATGCGCTGCTGGAGGCCGAAGCGCCGCGCAAGGTGGTGCTGCTCGCCACGGGTTCCGAAGTCGAGGTCGCCGTCGCCGTGCGCGAGGCGCTAGAGGCCCAGGGCATCGGCGCAGACGTCGTCTCTGTGCCGTGCTTCGAGCGTTTCGACGCGCAGGACGCCGCCTACAAGCGCGACATCCTGCCGCACGATGCGCTCAAGGTATCGATCGAGGCTGGCACCACCTTCGGGTGGGAGCGCTTTACCGGCAATGATGGTTTGCGCTTCGGTGTGGATGGCTTCGGCGCTTCGGGCCCCTATCTTGGCCTCTACGAACATTTCGGTCTTACTGCGGACGCCATCGTTCCGCAGATCCTCGCTAAGCTGAACGGAGAACAGGCATGACGAAGGTTGCGATCAACGGTTTCGGACGTATCGGCCGGTTGGTGGCACGCGCGATCCTCGAGCGCCCCGAAAGCGGCCTCGAGCTCGTCACGATCAACGACCTGTCGGACGCCAAGTCGAACGCATGGCTGTTCTCGCGCGACAGCATCCACGGCAAGTATCCGGGCACGGTCGAAGCCGACGGCAACGACATCGTCGTCGACGGCAAGCGCATCAAGGTGACCGCGGAGCGCGATCCGGCAAACCTCCCGCACGCCGAGAACGGTGTCGACATCGTCCTCGAGTGCACGGGCTTCTTCACCAAGCGTGAAGACGCGCAGAAGCACATCGACGCCGGCGCCAAGAAGGTGCTGATCTCGGCACCGGGCAAGAATGTCGACCTCACCGTCGTCTACGGCGTGAACCACGACAAGCTGACCGCCGAGCACACCATCGTCTCGAACGCGTCGTGCACCACCAACTGCCTGGCGCCGGTTGCCAAGGTTCTCAACGACGCGATCGGCATCGAGCGCGGCCTGATGACGACGGTCCACGCCTATACCAACGACCAGAAGATCCTCGACCAGATCCACCCGGACCTGCGTCGCGCCCGCGCTGCTGCCATGTCGATCATCCCGACCACGACGGGTGCTGCCCGCGCGGTGGGCGAGGTGCTGCCGGAGCTCAAGGGCAAGCTCGACGGTTCGGCCGTCCGCGTGCCGGTGCCGGACGGCAGCCTGGTCGACCTGACCTTCATGCCGAGCCGCGACACCAGCGTCGAGGAAGTCAACGCGGTGCTCAAGGCCGCGTCGGAGAGCGGGCCGCTGAAGGGCGTGCTGGTCTACACCGCCGATCCGATCGTCTCGGCCGACATCGTCCACACTCCGGCCTCGTCGACCGTCGACAGCCTGGAAACCGCAGTGATCGACGGCAAGCTGGTCCGCGTGGTCAGCTGGTACGACAACGAGTGGGGCTTCTCGAACCGCATGATCGACACCGCGACGGTGATGGCGGGGTTCTGATGTAAACGTCCTCCTCGCTCGCGGGGAGGACACTTCTAAATCTCCCTCCCGCTTGCGGGAGGGGTTGGGGGAGGGGAGGACGGCTGAACGGGCCAACGCCCGCAATTCAGCCCCTCCCATCTTCGAGGCGGCCGTAGCGTCGCTGCGCAACGCTTCTTCTGTCATCCCTGCGAAAGCCGGGATCCATTCGCCACTCGGGCGAGACAGGAGCCAGGACGTTCAGGCCAATGGATCCCGGCCTTCGCCGGGATGACGGTGGTGGGGCGGGGGCGGCACAGCGACCAAAGGCACAAGCGCAGGGTGCGAGCGCTCCGCCATCAGGATGCCGCTCGCGCAGCAATTCAAACGCGAGGGGTTCAGCATGGCGCGCACTTTCAAGACGCTCGACGACATGGGCGATATCACCGGCAAGCGGGTGCTGGTCCGCGAGGACCTTAACGTGCCGATGGCCGACGGCAAGGTAACCGACGACACGCGGCTGCGCGCCGCGATCCAGACCGTTGCCGAACTCGCCGACAAGGGCGCCAAGGTGCTGGTCCTCGCGCATTTCGGCCGGCCCAAGGGCGTGCCCAGCGCTGAGCTCTCGCTTGCCCAGGTGGTGAAGCCGTTCGAGCAGGTGCTCGGCCGCCCGGTCCGCTACATTGACTGGGAAGGCGACGCCGCGTCGGTCGCGACGCTGAACGACGGCGACATCGCGCTGCTCGAGAACACTCGCTTTTTCGGCGGAGAAGAGAAGAACGATCCGGCCGTGGTCGATCGCTTCGCCGCGCTCGGTGATCTGTACGTCAACGACGCCTTCTCGGCCGCGCACCGCGCGCACGCTTCCACCGAAGGGCTTGCCCACAAGCTCCCGGCGTTCGCCGGCCGCCAGATGGAAGCGGAGCTCGACGCACTCGACAAGGCGCTGGGCAATCCGGAGCATCCGGTGGCAGCCGTGGTTGGCGGCGCCAAGGTCTCGACCAAGCTCGACGTGCTCAAGCATCTCGTCGCCAAGGTGGATCACCTGATCATCGGCGGCGGCATGGCCAACACCTTCCTCGCCGCGCGCGGTGTCGATGTCGGCAAGAGCCTGTGCGAGCACGACCTGACCGGCACCGCCGAAGAGATCATGGATGCCGCAGACGCGGCGGGCTGCACCGTGCACCTGCCGTACGACGTGGTGGTCGCGAAGGAATTCCGCGCCAACCCGCCGGTCCGCACCGTCAACGTCCACGAAGTCGCCGCCGACGAGATGATCCTCGACGTCGGCCCCGCCGCCACGGAGGCGCTGGCGGACGTGCTCAAGACCTGCAAGACGCTGGTGTGGAACGGCCCGATGGGCGCGTTCGAGATCCCGCCGTTCGACGCGGCGACGGTCTCGCTTGCCCGCACCGCGGCGGCGCTCACCAAGGAAGGCCAGCTCGTCTCGGTCGCCGGCGGCGGCGATACGGTGGCGGCGCTCAACCAGGCCGGCGTGGCGGGAGAGTTCAGCTTCGTCTCGACCGCAGGCGGCGCCTTCCTCGAATGGATGGAAGGCAAGGAACTGCCCGGCGTCGCTGCCCTGGCGCGCTGAACCGCAATCTTCGGATCTCCGTGAGGCCGTCACCTCCCCGAGCGGGGGAGGTGACGCGCGGCGCCGTCAGTCCGGCCGCGGCTCCTTCAGCAACGGCACCAGTTCGCGGTTCAGGTCGTTCAGACGGAATGCCGCCGCTCTTGCGTAGCGCAGTACCCCGGCGCGATCGATCACATAGTTGGACGGCACCGCCCCATCGATCGCGTCGTAGAGACCCTTGATCTTCTTCGTCGGCTGGATGCTCAGCGTCTCGAACAGCGGCTTCAGCTTGTAGAGCGGCACCGAAGATTCGGTGGTTAGCGCATAGACACGCAGGCCGTGGCGCTTCTGGAGCGCATAATATCGATCGAGTAGCGGTAATTCCTCGCGGCACGGCGCGCACCACGTCGCCCAGATGTTGAGCACGACCACGTCGCCGCGCATCTCGGACAGCCTCACCTTCTCGCCACCGATTCAGCGTCAATTCGGCCTCAGGTGCCGGTTCGCCCAATTTCGGCTTGGCCGCTGTCGCGCGCGCCGGAAGCGCCGGCAACATCAGCCCTGCGCCTGCCTGCAGCATGCGCCGTCGATCCCACATGATTCGATTTCCCCCTGATCTCGCCCCGATGCTTAGGCTAGCGTCGCCGTCTGTCGCGTCAATCACAGCCATCGGGCAGACCAATAAAACACCAATTCCTCGCCAGGTGCTGGAGCTGTTACGCAGCTGCGGAATTAGTTTTGCTCCGCAGCAACTCGGCAACGTTGTCAGCCTTTTCGTAGGGAAAGGGGCGCGATAGGGACGCGTTCGACATCACCAGCCAGGGGAACATCATGGGCATCACGCCGGCCGTCAAAGCGATCCTCGACAATTACGGCTCCGACAATCCGGGAGTGAAGGCGAACCTCGCACGCATTCTGATGCAGGGCCGGCTCGGCGGCACCGGCAAGCTGATCATTCTGCCGGTCGACCAGGGCTTCGAGCACGGCCCCGCGCGCAGCTTCGCGGTGAACCCGGACGCCTATGATCCCCATTATCACTTCCAGCTCGCGATCGATGCCGGCCTGTCGGCCTATGCCGCCCCGCTCGGCATGATCGAGGCAGGGGCCGATACCTTCGCCGGCCAGATCCCCACGATCCTCAAGGTCAACAGCTCGAACAGCTGGGCAACCGGCATCGACCAGGCGGTGACCGGCGGCGTCGACGATGCGCTGCGCCTCGGCTGCTCGGCGATCGGCTTCACCATCTATCCGGGTGCCGACGGCGTGTTCGAGATGATGGAAGAGATCAAGGAAATGCGCGCTCAGGCCGCCTCGGTCGGCATTGCCACCGTGATCTGGTCCTATCCGCGCGGCGGCAAGCTCACCAAGGACGGCGAGCTGGCTCTGGACGTCGGCGCCTATGCCGCGCACATGGCGGCACTGCTCGGCGCGCACATCATCAAGGTGAAGCTGCCTGCCGCCAATATCGAGCAGGCCGAGGCCAAGAAGCTCTATGAGGGCACCGACTGGTCCAACCAGGGCGACCGGGTGCGCCATGTCGTCCAGAGCTGCTTCGCTGGCCGCCGCATCGTCGTCTTCTCCGGCGGCGCTTCGAAGGGCGCCGATGCCGTCTATCAGGACGCCCGCGACATTCTCGCCGGCGGCGGCAACGGCTCGATCATCGGCCGCAACACCTTCCAGCGCCCGCGCGCCGAAGCGCTGGCGATGCTCGACAAGCTGGTCTCGATCTACAAGGGCGAGGAAGCCTGAAACCTGCCCCGGCGGCGCCGACGGGTTCGCCCGGACGGCGCCGCCGCATAACTGCCGCTGCTTGACCCCGATGGACAGGGGGTGGAATGCCCGCCGCCAAAGGCGGTAGAGTTCCGCCCGATTTCAGCAGCGGAGTATCCCATGTCCGATCCCTTCGACGATCTCGAAGACGAAGCGAACCTCGAAGGCTTTGCCGAAAAGTTCGTCCGCGACGATCGTCGCCCGCCATGCCAGCTCTATCTGATCTCGCCGCTCGACGTGACCGGCGGCTTTGCCGATCGCCTGCGCCGCGCGCTCGATGCCGGCCCGGTCGCCGCCTTTCAGTTCCGGGTGAAGGACATTGACCAGCACCAGGCCGCCAAGCTCGCCGAGCCGCTGCAGCGGATCTGCGCCGATGCCGAAGTGGCGTTCATCGTCAATGACAGCGTGAGCCTGGCCAAGCGCCTGGGCGCGGACGGCGTGCACCTGGGGCAGGGGGACGGCGACGCCCGCGAGGCGCGCACGATCCTTGGCCCCAACGTCCAGATCGGCGTGACCTGCCATGACAGCCGCCACCTGGCGATGGATGCCGGGGAGGCGGGGGCCGATTATGTCGCGTTCGGCGCCTTCTATCCGACCAGCACCAAGACGACCGAGCATCGCCCCGAACCGGTGATCCTCTCCTGGTGGTCGGCCCTGTTCGAGATTCCCTGCGTGGCGATCGGCGGAATCACCCCGGTTAACGCAGCGCCGTTGGTGCAGGCGGGGGCGGACTTTCTCGCGGTCAGCCATGCTGTTTGGGGCGGCGACGAGGCGGAAGCGGTGCGTGCCTTTGCCGCGATTCAGGGAATGCAGGGCTGATTCTGGCATGATTCGCCGCTGATTCGGCGGGGATGGTCATCAAACGGTCATCCCCGACGGCGTCAGCGGCGATCAGAAACCGCGGATTTTCGCCATTTTTCGGGGCTCTGTCACGAAAACGACAGAAAGTTTCATTTTCTCGTTGACGGGTGGGG
>NZ_DAINDJ010000001.1:991214-1980925 GCF_036731925.1 Sphingomonas sp. | reverse complement strand
CCTGAAGGCCGCAGGTTCAAATCCTGCCCCCGCAACCAACAAAAAGCCGCTGACCCCACAGGGTCGGCGGCTTTTGTCGTTTCCGCGCGCCACGACGGCTGCGCCGCATCTCTTGCAGCGTCCAGCAGCGGGCATAGGGCGTTCAGGATCGGCGGCTCGTACGCAGACGCTAATTTGACGTTCGAGCCAGGCCCCCAGCGCGGCCGCCGTGCGTTGCCACCAGGTGACCGTAACGATCGAGATCCTGCAGCAGCAGATGGACGACGCCGTGGCCGCCCTCGATTTCGAGACGGCCGCGCGGCGTCGTGACAGGATCAGTGCCATGCGGGGCGGCGCTACAGCCGCCGAGGCGGAAGCCGCGCGCTTCGAAGGGCTTACGCGCCAGGCCCCAAGCGCCATGGGACTGGGAACCAGCCGGCAAAGGATGGTCCCGCCCGCCGGCCGGCATCGTCCCGCGGCCTTACCCATGACGATCGCCATCGCCGAGGCGCGACGGCTGGTCGCGTATGATCGCGTCGATAATCGGCTATTCCCCTTCAGCGCAGCGGCGCGCAGGCAGCGCTAACGACTTCGTCCGGCATCGCGGGTTGAGTCATCCATTTCCCGGCGTTGGCGTCAGCCCTTGGGCCCGGCAGCGTCACGCTGCAGGCTTCGCGATGACCACACCGGGTGCTGCCACGACGCCTTGCGAACGACGCCGTTCTACCGCGGCCGATGGCACTTTCCGGATCGTGCCGCGTCCCGGCCAGATATCGATCGGCCGAAAGGAATTACTCCGACCGTTTCAGGTAACGGGAGATGCCATCCATATCGTATCGCGGGTATCCCCCAGCTGGACACGCGGACGTATGAGGACCCGGCGCGCTGGCACAGGAGCGCCGAGTATCAACTGTCCTCAAGCGGCGTACCAGGTGCAAGGTCGTACATGGCTGTTGATAGATGCCGCTCTCCATGAAGTACTGCGATCCTGTACCATCGCGGACGCGCCCCAAGGTCATCGCGCCGATAGTGGATGCGGGTAGGACGTGCTCATTCGAGATTGAGAACAGGCAGGTTGAACGGAACCGCCGGCAGGTCTTCGCTGCTGTAGAGATTGACGAATGGCGCGTCCGACCAGGCATAGCGCACATGTGTTACCCCGCCGGTATCGGCGCCGCGCAGCACGATGCGGTTGCCGTCGATATCTCCGGGAACGAAACGGCACGCGGTCTTGGTACAAGCCTCAAATCCGATCGCGCTTTTGGCGCTATAGGCCTGCAGGCCCGCACCGGCGTGGCGGAAGTGGATCACCAGATCGCCCTGCGCGCGGTTCACGCGGACGGCTTCGGGGCCGCCTGGGGCGATCGCCTCGCCATAGACGACGGACCTCGCCGCGCGCGCTAGCCGCTCTCCAACCAGCAGCTTCTGGGTTGGATGGATGTCGAAGCGGTCGCCCAGGTCGAGCGTGAGCGCGAGGCCGGCATGCCCGTCCTGGCGGACCGTGTCGGACTGCGCCTGGCGTAGCACCGCCCAATCGGATTCGACCGGCTTGGCCGACGGCGCGCCATAGGAGGCGAGCTGCGCCACCAGCATAGGCAGCTCCGGCTGCCCCATATGCGCCCGCCAGTCCTTGAACAGCAGCGTCAGCAGTCCGCGATACTCGCTTGCCTCGGCGACATTCGATTCTCCCTGGTACCAGGCGGCGCCCTTGAAGCCGTAGCGTGCGATCGGGGCGATCATCGCATTGTACAGCGTCGACAGGCTGGTCGGCACTTCCCAGGGCGGGATCGGCGGCTTTTTGTCCTTCAGCGGCGCGGCGAGCTGGTAGGACCAGGCACCGTCTAGCGGCACCGCCGATCCATCGTGCAGCTTAAGCAGATGGTTCGCCGCCGTGCCGGTCGGCCCCTTGCCGCCGAGCACGCGGATCGCAATCACGTTGCGCCCGGCATGGAGAGCGCCCGCCGGCACTGCATAGTCGCGCCAGAACCAGTCGATGTTGTTGGAGCCCGTCCAGCGTCCGTTGATCCACACGGTGTCGTTGCTGTCGATCGGCCCCAGCTGCAGCCGGTCCGCGGCCGCTGCCTGCGCCTTGGTGAGCGTCACCACCGTGCGCAGCCATACCACGCCGTGGAACGCTGCAAGCGCGGGGATGTCGGCGTCGCGCCAGCTGCCGTTCAGCTTCATGCTGGACCAGGCGCGGTCATCGAAATCGGCGGCCGACCAGTGCTTCGTAGCGGACCAGCGCGGATCATTGGCGCTCCACCAGTGCTCGATACGTGCCTCTTCCAGCTTGCGCGCGGCGGCAGGATCGGCGGCGAGCGCGGCCAGCGATCGCAAGCTCTCGGTGTATTTGGGAAGCGTGGCCAGGCTTCCGGAGCTGATCCAGCTCTGGATGGTAGTGCCGCCCCAATCGGGATCGATAAAGCCAACCGGGATCTTCAAACGCTGCTGCAGCGCGCGCGCCATGTAGAAGCACACCGCCGATGCATCGCCCGCGCTGTCGCCGTCGATCAACCGCCAGCGCAGTGGCTGGCCGAGGTCCTCTAGCGGGGCGGGGGCGCTGGCCTTCTCGACATGCGCGAAGCGGAGCATCGGTTGAGGAGCATGGGCGACCCCGCCCCAGGCGCCGGTGGAGAGCCGTGCCGGAAACTCCATGTTGGACTGGCCGCCGCACAGATACACGTCGCCCAGCATCAGATCGGCAAGCGCCTGCGTCTTCGCGCCGGCCCGTACGGTGAGGCTGTAGGGGCCACCGGCGCCGCGAGCGGGGAATCGCAGTTCCCAGCGGCCCTTGGCATCGGCCTCCGTGGTCGCGCTGTCGTTGTCGAAGGTAGCGGCTACCGTCTCCCCCGGCCCGGCATGGCCCCAGAGCAGGATCGGGCGATCCCGCTGCAGCACCGCATGATCGGTGAACACGGCAGCCAGCAGCGGCGCGTCCTGCGCAAGGGCAGGGATGGGCGTAGTGGCGAGGCAGAGTCCGAAAAGCCAATGTCGTTTCATGCGGTCCTCGCAAGGGAATCGTGCAGCGCTATGCTATTTGAAAGCGGGCAGTTCGTCTTTGGTCAGATAGCGGTCGGACGCGTAATAGGCCTTGAGCTGTTCGGGCGTGTTCTGCGATGGATCGGTCAGCCAGCGGGTGTGCCAGGTCATGAAATAGAGCCAGTCGGCGCCGGGACTCAGCGTCGCGGGGTCGGGAATCGGGCCGTTCTCGTGCAGGCAGATCGGCACGCTTTCGCCGACGATCGCCTTCACCGCCGCGAACATCGGCGCGAGATTGCCGTGATCCTCGACATACAGGTCGGCGCCGGCGATATCGACCATGTCGCGCCCCGGCCAATAGGCAGGATCGACCTTCTGGCCGGCCCAGCCCAGGACCCAGATCAGATTGTCGAGCCGGTAGCGGTCGACATATTCGCGGTACATGAGCCGCCAGAGCGCCTTGAACGCGTCCGGCCCGTGCTTGCCCCACCAGAACCAGTCGCCGCTGAACTCGTGGAAGGGGCGCCACAGTACCGGCACATCGGCGTCGCGCAGCACCGTCAGCAGCTCGGCCGTGTGTGCCATTTGCGCCATCATCGCGCGGTTCTGCGCCGTGCCCGGCGTTAGCGCCTTGGCGACATCGAAGTCCTTCTTTGAATTCTCGTAGCCGGTGCCGATGTCCGGCGCCCCCCAATGCCAGCAGATCGTGGCGATCCCGCCCGAGCGGTGCCAGGCGGTGGCGCGCGCATTCACTCCGGCTTCGTCGCGCGGCTCGATATAGTCGAAGCCGACCAGCGCCGGCTGCTTGCCGGTGACGCGCTCGATATAGTCGAGCTCGACGCGCGGGCCGGCGGGGGAGAAGTTCTGCTCCTGCTGGCCGGTGAGCGTGTGGCGGCCGTAGATCGACCAGAGATAGGTATAAAGCGCGCGTGCCTTGGCGGAGGCGCGCGGATTGCTCAGCACCCCGCGCGGCGGCAGCCCGGCGGCGCGGCTCAAAGCAGGGAGAAGGGCGGCGGCGGTGCCTGCGGCGAGCGCGGCTCGGCGGGTGAGCAGGGTCATGGCTTCAGCCTCAGCATGACGACACCGTGCGGCGCCACCGTCGCAGCGATGCTGCCGCGATGCTTGCCCAGGTCGCGATGTGTCCAGAGGTCGCGGGCAGCCAGGTTCAAGCCTTGCGGATAGTCGAGCATCGCCCAATCGGCGCGGATTTCAGCGGGTGCCTCGCCGCGGTTAAACAGCACCAGCGCGCGACCGCCGCCGGCGAGCGGCTTCGACCAGACTTCGCGATCGCCTTCCTTCCACACTCGCCTGCCCTGGACGCCGAGCGCATCCTGGTCGACGGCGATCACCTCGCGATTGGTGAGGATCGCGTGGGTCTCGGGCGTCATGTTCGCCACATCGTTGCCGGCGATCAGCGGTGCGGCCATGATCGCCCAGAGGGAGAAGTGGCTGCGATATTCCACGTCGGTCATGCCGCCATTCCCGACCTCGAGCATGTCGGGATCGTTCCAGTGGCCCGGTCCCGCATGGGGCCAGAGCGGCGCGTTCATGTCGACGATGTTGGTGAGGCCCCAGCTATAGCCGTGCTTGCCGGACCATTTGTCGGTGATGTCGCCGGAGGTGCGCCACGAGTTGCCGATCTTCTGCGCCCAGAGCCAAGGCTGGTTGTTGCCCCATTCACACATCGAGAACAGGATCGGGCGGCCTGATGCCTTCAGCGCATCGGCCATGGTGGCGTAGGCTTCCTCGGCGTTGCGGGTGCCGGTGGAGCACCAGTCGTACTTCAGATAGTCGACGCCCCAGCGCGCATATTGCAGCGCGTCCTGATATTCATGGCCCTGGCTGCCGGGGCGGCCGCCGCAGGTCTTGGCGCCGGCATCCGAATAGATGCCGAACTTCAGGCCCTTGGCATGAACATAGTCGGCCAGCGCCTTGATACCCGAGGGAAAGCGGGTGGCGTCGGCCTGGATGAACCCATCGGCATCGCGCGCGCCCTGCCAGCAATCGTCGATCACGACATAGCTGTAGCCCGCATCGCGCATGCCGCTGGCGACGAGCGCATCGGCGGTGTCGCGGATCAGTTTCTCGCTGACATTGCAGGCGAAGCGGTTCCAGCTGTTCCAGCCCATCTGGGGGGTCCTGGCCAGGCCGTTGACGGTGCGGGCGGGGTCTTGCGATGCCGGCATACGGTTGGGATCGGGGGCGTCCTGTGCCGTGGCGGGCAGGGACGAGGCGAGCAGCGCGGCGGCGGCAAGGCCGGCCAGCAGCGGGGAACAGCGCATGGGCGGCACCTCCGTTGAAGCGGTTATCAATTGAAGTCGGCTGCGGCTGCGGCCGAGTCGGCAAGAAAAGGGCCCGGCGGCAGAGTTGCCCCGGGCCCCCTCTTGATCACATCGTCAGGCGAACGCTGATCGTGTACTGACGATCGCTCTTGAAGTAGTTGCGCGGCGCTTCAAGGCCGTTCCTGTTGAGCAGGTACGTCGTCTTCGTGGTCGTATCGAGCAGGTTGGCTGCCTCCAGCCCGATCTTGAACGTCTTGGTCACCGTGTAGAACAGCGACGCGTCGAGCTGGCCCGCCGCCTGCGCGTAGACCGGCAGGAACGGGAAGCAGCAATCGCGGTTGCTCAGCAGGTACTTGGACCGCCAGCTATAGGCCGCACGGGCATAGAAGCCCCCGAGGTCGTAGAAGGCGGCGACGTTGACATTGTGCTTCGACAGGCCGGCCAGCGGCAGGTTGTCGTACAGGCCGGTCACGTCCATCACCGGCCGGTTGCCGTCGGCAGGCGTGTTGGCCGGCGGCGTGTTCGGCAGGCTGTTGGTCGAGACGTAGGTGTAGCTCGCCTGTAAGCCCAGCCCGCGCAGCGGCCCCGGCAGGAAGTCATAGGTCTGCTGGTACGAGATCTCGGCGCCCTTCACCCGGCCGGTACCTTCGGAGTTCACCGGACCATTGCCGGTGACCGTGTAGGTCTGGCCGTTGTTGGTGAAGGTGCGGGTGAACGGCGAGTTGTCGAGGATGATGTTGTCGAGCGTCTTGTAGAAGGCCGTGGCGGTCAGCTGGCCGACGCGCGCGAAATACCATTCGGCGGTGAGATCGAACTGCTTGGATTCGATCGGCCGCAGATAGGGGTTCCGTCCGCTCATTTCGAAGCCGTACAAGCCAGCGCGATTGCCGCCTGCCGGGCTAATGCCAACGAAGTTGCGCAGATCGCCGAAATTCGGACGCGAGATCGCCTTCGATGCGGCGAACCGCATCAGGAACTTTGACGTCAGATCCAGTCGCACGTTGATCGACGGTAGCCAATGGTCGAACTTCTGCGCCACGACACTGGACACCGACTTGGGATTGCCATTGGCGTCGCCCTGCGCAAACGCAAACGCGTTGAGAGCATCCTGCAGCGGGATCGTGCAGAGCGGCGGCGTTGGGTTGAACTGGCCCGGATTGGCAGCGACATAGGTGCAGTATTGCGGGATCGTCTGCCAGCGCGACGGGCGGGGCGTTCCATCGTCGTTCACGCCAGCCGGATCCGGCTGGAACACCGTGGCTGCCCTCGGGAAGGTCACGCCGCCATAGGCCTTGTCCTCCGTGTGCACCCAGCGGAGGCCGATATTGCCGCTCAGCTTGGTCGCCCCGCCGAATGGCGCGTCGACGCCGAAATCGGCCCGGGCATAGGCGGCATAGGTCCGCTCGCTGTTCCGGTAGATCTCGTTGTCGCGGAAATAGCCGTCGACCAGGGGGCCGCCGTTGACATTGGTGCGGTCCTGCAGCGGCACATAGCTGCCGACATTGCCTCCCAACTTCACCGCATTGCGGACATACTGCATCAGCTTCGCGTCATCGGTGAGGATGTCGCTGGGAATGTAGGCAGCGCTCGGCGGCTGCGTGACGTTGCCGCGCAGGAAGTTGTCGAAGGTCAGCACCGAAGTCGGGCCTGCCTGCGCGATCGAGACGGCGCCGGCCGGATAGGCCCAGTTGGCCGAGACCGATCCCCAATTGTTGTAGTCGTTGGTGCGCGCGACTTGCGAGCGGTCCGAATAGCGGCCGCCGACGCGCAGCTTGCGCAGGAACGACGTCTCGCTCACGTCATATTCTGCATCGCCCTGGAACGCCCATTCATGGCCGTCATTCTTGGCGCGATTGACGCTGGCGTTGTTGATCCAGATGCTGTTGCCGCTGCTGAAGTAGTTGGCGGTGTTGAACCCCGGGGTCACGAACTTGATGTCGGGGATGTCGTTCGTGCGATCGATCTGGATCTGCCCGTACGAATTGCCGTCCACGGTGGCATCGTAATTGTTGGTTTTGGATGCAACATACTGGCCGTCGAAGTTGAAGCGCAGCCGATCGGTTGGGCGCCATTTCACGTTGAACGATGCGTCCTGCGTGATCGAGCGGGTGATGAAGTTGCGGTTGGTGAGGTTAAGCGTGTAGCCGTTGTCGACGAACTGTGGCAGCGCGTTGGCATAGGTCGGCGCGCCGGCCGCGTTGACGTACCAGCCGCCCGGCGAGATCGCGCGGCCAAAGGTGCCGGTCTGCGCAAGGCCGTTGCTGTCATAGGTGGGGGCCGTGGTGCCGAACGGCATCACGGTGGTGATGTCGCCATACCAGTTGGCGCCCTCGATCGTGTGATCGATCCACGCTTCGCGGCTGTCGGCCCGCAGATACTGTGCGGTCACCAGCAGCGAGCGATCGGCGTTTTCGAACTGCGTCGCGGCCGAAATGCCGATGCGCTCGCGGTTGAAGTGCTGGTCGCGGAAGCCCGGCCCGAGCGGCGAGTAAACCTGCGTCTTGCCTGCCGGCACCGGATAGGTGTCGAACAGATCGGTCGCATAGCCCGTGCCGGCGTTGATCGTCCGGCCTTCGCCAGGGTCCTGCTTGCCGTTACCATTCTTGTCGTCGTTCTGGCGCGGCAGCCAACCCGAGAAGTAGATCGACTGGCTCTGCGAGCGGATCTGCGAATAGGTGCCGCCCAGCAGAACGCCGATGCGGCTGCCGCCCGGCGTGTTGAACTGCTTGGAGACCAGGCCGACCACCGCCGGTGCGCCGCGCTTCTCCATGTCGCCGATGTTCATTGCCGCGGAGAAATAGGCGAGGTCCTTGGTGCTGTCGAAAGGCTTGCGGGCATTGATGCTCACCGTGCCCGCGATGCCGCCTTCGATCATGTCGGCGGTGAGGTTCTTGTAGACTTCGATCGAGCCGACGAGTTCGGATGGAACGTCGCTGAAGCCGATTTCGCGGCCGCCGCCCACCGCGAAGGTGTCGCGGCCGTTGAACTCGCTCTTCACGTAATTGAGGCCACGGACGACCACGCCCGAGCCCTGCACCGAGAAGTGCTGCGAATCCGACGGCGATGCGAAGCGGCTGATCGCCACGCCGGGCACGCGCTGCAGCGCCTCGTTCACCGAGCGATCGGGCAGGGCGCCGATGTCCTCTGCGGTGATGGCGTCGACAACGGTGTCGGAATTACGTTTGATGTTCTGCGCGCTGCGCAGGCTCGCTCGGATGCCGGTCACGACGATGTCATCGCTCGTCGTCTGTGCGGGCGAGTCGCTCTGCGCCGTGGCAGAAGCAGTGGCATCTTGCGCGGCAGCCTGAAACGGCACGGAGGAGAGTGCGATCAGCGAAGCAGTACCGGCCAGCGAGAGAAGGTTGGTGCGCGAAAACCGCACGCGAGCATCAGTCATATATCCCCTCCTGAACGCCACTCTGGTTCGTTGCGTGAGCAGAAGCGCTCAAGACCAGAGGTGGGTACGCATTTGATGCAGCGGGTTTTCCGAACCTGCAACGATAAAACGAAATTGATTGATTTATTTAAACGCTTCAAAGGTGGCGTGTGCAGCAATTTCTCGGACGTGTTGCAGAAATGTCATAAGAGGGGGGCGTGGCGGACGGAAAGCGACGGCGGGTGATCATCGTCGGCGGCGGTACGGCCGGATGGATGACTGCGGCTGCACTGGTGCAGGCGCTGGGTTCGCTCGTTTCGATTCGGCTGGTCGAGTCCGCCGAAATAGGCATCGTCGGGGTGGGCGAGGCGACCTTTCCCCATCTGCGGCTGTTCCTGCGCCGCTTGGGCATCGACGAAGCAGCGTTCATGGCGGCGACGCATGCCACCTACAAGCTGGGCATCATGTTCAACGACTTCGGCGCGTTGGGCGAGGAATACATGCACGGCTTTGCGAGCTTCGGCGAGCCGCTGGCGGGGGTGCCGTTCCACCACTACTGGCTGCGATTGAACCAGGACGCGACGGGCGCTGCCATCGGTGACTATTCGATGGCAGTAGCTGCCGCGCGGGCTCGTCGCTTCCATCCACCCGGGCCTGCGCTGGGAGGCGATGACGCCTTCAGCTATGCCTATCAGTTCGATGCGACGCGGTTCGCGCCGTTCCTGCGGGGCTTTGCCTGCGCCCGCGGCGTGGAGCGGATCGAGGCGACGGTGTGCCGCGTGGAGCGCGACGGCGCCAGCGGCGACATCGCCGCGCTGGAGCTTGGCGACGGCACCCGCCTGGAGGGCGACCTGTTCATCGACTGCTCCGGGTTCCGCAGCCTGTTGCTGGGCGACGCGCTGGGCGAAGGCTGGGAAAGCTGGGCTGACTGGCTGCCGTGCGACCGTGCGGTTGCCATGCCGTGCGCACGCCCGCCGGGAGAGATCGAGCCCTTTACTCGGGCCATTGCCATGCCGTCCGGTTGGCGCTGGCGCATCCCGCTGCAGCATCGGCTGGGCAATGGCTATGTCTTTAGCAGCGCCTTCGTCAGCGAAGACGAGGCGACCGCGCAGCTGGCTGCGGTTCTGGAGGGGGAGCCACTTGCCGACCCGCGCATCCTGAAGTTCCAGCCGGGCCGCCGCCGCCGCGCCTGGTCTCGCGACGTGGTGGGGATCGGGCTGGCGTCAGGCTTCCTGGAACCGATGGAATCGACCAGCATCTACCTGGTCCAGATCGCCATCGACTGGCTGCTCGAGCTGTTTCCGCTCGACGGGATCGACACGCGGGACCAGCAGATGTTCAACGAGCTGATCGACTTTGAATATGCGCGGATCCGCGATTTCCTGATCCTCCATTACCACGCCACGCGCCGTGACGATTCGCTCTTCTGGAACCGCATGCGGACGATGGAGGTGCCGGAAAGCCTGGCCGAGCGGCTCGCACTCTGGCGGCGGTCGGCGCGCGTCGCGCAGTTTGGCCGAGGGCCGTTCCTGGAGCCGAGCTGGGTGGCGGTGCTGCTGGGGCAGGGGATCCGCCCGCAAGGCTGGGATGCGCGTGCGCAGCTGCCGGATGCGGCTGGGCTGCGAAGCGCGATGGCGCGCCTGAAGAGCGACATCGATCGGCGCGTCGCTTCCATGCCGGGGCACGCCAGCTATGTGCAGGCGCTGGCGAGCGGGGCGTCGATCAATGGTTGAGGTCAAGCCTCTCGCGCATATCGCGGTCGTAGGCGGCGGGACGGTCGCATTGCTCGCGGCGATCGCGCTCGCGCGTGCGCTGCCGGGTAGCAGGATAACGCTTGTGCCCTGCGCGGTACCCGAAGACGCGCTCGCGGATCTCGCAGTCTCGGGCGGCGCCGCCCTGCAGCGCCTGCACGCGCGTCTCGGCATCGGGGAGGCGTTGCTGTTCGCCCGCGCCGGCGCCACCCCTTGGCTGGCGACCCGCTACCGGGGCTTTGGTCCCGCGCGAGAGTTCTTCGTGGGCCATGGCGCTGCCGCGCGCGATCCGGCGGGTGGCTTCGCCCCGGAACCCTCGCTGGCCTCGCTCCTCGCAGAGCAGGAGCTTTGCCTCGCTCCCGGTCAAGAGGGAAGCGAAACCCTCGACGTCTTGCTCCGGTTCGATCCAGACGCATATCGCGCAGGACTGCACGCGCTGGCGCGACAGGCGGGCGTGCAGATCACAGGGCAGGCCGTGGCGGCAAACGGATCAGTCAACGCGGAGGAGGCGGATCTGATCGTCGACGCAAGCGGCAGCGGTTGGGTCCGGGCCGAGCAGGGGACTGCGGCGTGGCTTGCCTGGGACGAGAACAGGCA
This sequence comes from Sphingomonas sp., assembly GCF_036731925.1. Lineage (GTDB taxonomy): Bacteria > Pseudomonadota > Alphaproteobacteria > Sphingomonadales > Sphingomonadaceae > Sphingomonas. The sequence goes on along the minus strand of NZ_DAINDJ010000001.1, from coordinate 1,969,961 downwards.
GGTCCGCCGGCTGTGCCGGTCCTCGGCACCGGCGGCGACGCGCGCCAGCCTGTGCGACACGGTCGCGAGGCGTGCAGCCGGATATTTGATCGAACAACCGGGCCTCCATCACACTGCATGGACGGCTTGCTGGGTGGACCCGCAGGACGACGCGCGCATGCAGCAGGCGCTGGAAGCCGCGAGCGGCGCACAGGCCACGCAGCCGGTTGCCTTTCGGCCCGGGCGTCTCGGCGAGCCGTGGCGCGGGCGTGTCATCGCGATCGGGGACGCGGCGGCGCGCTTTGCGCCCCTGGGCAGCCTGAACCTTCATCTGGCAGCGGCACAGATCCTGCTGCTGCTCGATTTGCTGCCTGGCGGCACATCTCCCTTTGCGGAATGTGCCGAGTATAACCGCCGGGCAGGCTTGCTTGCCGATCACGCGCAGGATTTTGTGTTGTGCCAGCAGGGGAAGCAGGGGACCGCGCTCCTTGAGCAGCGGGTCGACCAGTTCAGCCGGCGCGGCTGGATACCCGAACTGGCGGAGGGGTGCGTTCCGGCCGACGCTTGGGCGCAACTGATGATCGGGCTTGGCTTCGAACCCGGAAAACTGCCCCGTCTGCGGGCGATGAGCGACGAGGAAGTGACCAGCGCCACGCGTGCTCGACAAGCGAACCGCTCGAGGCTCCTATCAGCTGCCAGACCGTACCGGGTGTGATCTGCGATCGTGTGGCAGCACTCGTCACTTGGAGCGCCGCCCGAGCGACCTTCTGGCGATCCTCCTTCGGCCGGGGGCATCGGCAGAAGGTTAATCGTCGTGACGCACGCTGCATCCTGTCCTGACCGCCCCATTATGGCAGCAACCCGAACAGCGGGCATGCAAATGCAGCGCGCTTCCTATCGTGCCTTTCGGGCCGAGTATGTCTTCCCGCCACGAAGAAGGCTGAAACCCACAATGGCGCCATGATCGTCCCGCTCGAACGCGAGGGTCATGTCCTGCGCCGTCATGAAGAACATGAATTTTGATTCCGGGAACAGCTCCATGCGCGGGGCGCCGAACAGGTCGCTCTGGAAGAACAAGCGGTTGTCCTCGGCGATGATATGGGCCGGCTTATCCAGCAATTGATATGTACCCGCGACCTGCCGGTTGGTTGCCGGGTCCCCGGGAATTGCCGCTTTCTCGATGACCCCGAATTCTGGCCAAGCGTATTCGGCAGCGATGCTGCCCAGGATTTCGTCGATCAGCGCCGCGCCATTGTCGCTGTTGGTCATGATGACCACCCCTTGGCCGGAGCGCGTGTAGCCATATAGTTGGGCGCGGAACCCTTCGGTGCCGCCGCTATGGCCGAAGCTTGTCAGGTCGCCGACCTTGTCGACGAAGAGGCCCAGTCCATATTGCCCCAGTCCGCGCGTCAGCATCGAAGACGCGATGCTGCGGGACAGCACCTTACCGGACATCCCCGTTTCTGCCTGCTGCACTTCGAGGATCACTGCGGCCAGCTCGCTTGGCGTGCTCCAAAGGCTGGCGGCCGCGGACTCGGGATAGTTGTGCCATCGACCAGCGACGGCGTTGCCATCGCCGTGATACGCGGTAGCCGCCAGGTTGCGCTGAACGGCGGCCAATGGCGCGAACGTGCTTTGGGTCATCCCCAAAGGGTCCAGGACCGCTGCCTTCATGTAACGGTCGAACGGCTGACCGCTCGCTTCGCGCACCATCAACTGGACGATCTCATAGCCGCCGCCGGAATAGCGCCAAATGCTACCGGGCGCCGTGTCCACCCGAACCGGCTCCGAGTTCGCGGGCGTGACACCATCCAGCACCTGCAGCAGGCTCGGCACTGGCTGCCCCTGCGCGTAACCGGCGAATCCATGCACCGTCACACCAGCGCTGTGATTGAGCAGCATGCGCAGCGTCACAGCCTCGGCGCAGGTATGATCGTTTTGTGGGATTTCCCATGAAGCGAGCTGGCGGTTCGCGTCTTGGTCCAGCGACAGTTTGCCCTGCTCGACCAGGCGCAGGGCACCGATGGCGGTGAGCGTCTTGCTGATGGAACCCGCCTGGAAGAGTGTCTGCGTCGTTGCCGGCCGACCGCTCGCGACATCGGCCAGGCCATAGGCCCGGGCCCATTCAACCCGGCCGTTCGCGATCAAGGCGATGCTGACCGCAGGCACCCGGTAGAAGGCCATGCGCTCCGTGAGCGACATTTTCTGCGCTGGGGCCCCCTTCACAACGACGGGGGTGGAGAGTCCCTGCTCGACGCGCGCGATCCTGGCTTGCACCGCTGCCGACGGGGCTTGGCCGGGGGTGGGCGCTGGGATTGGCTGAGATGGTGCGCTTTGCGCCCACAGCAGTAACGTCGCGCAAGGCAGCAAGCGATGTTTCATCATGAAGCTCCAGCACGTGAGAGACCGCCGGACGCAGATGCAGACCTCTGCAGCGACTTGCCGCCGCGTGATCACACAAACAGGGGCTTGGCACAATGCTGGCGAATCAAGCGGCCGCGACCGAGTACGTCCAGTCTTTGCTGGCGATTGATCGAACGGCGGCTTCCCATGAAACGCACCGTGGAATGGGCGGCTCCCCGCGTCAGCCCACCCTGAAGTCTGCCGTTCGAGATCCTGTGGCGCAATCATTCGGCCGCCCGAAGCGAGAACGAGTAGGCTTACAAGCCTTAGCGTGCCTGGTGACCATGAGCCATCTGGCCGCGCATGGCTGCGAGTTTGATGGATAGTTCATCTTCGCGAACCGCTTTGGAGAAGAGATACCCCTGCAACTCGTTGCAGCCTGCCGTACGAAGCAGCGAACCCTGCTCACAGGTTTCGACGCCTTCGGCGGTAACCGAAAGGTTCATCGCGTGGCCAAGAGCAATAACCGCCTGCACGATTGCTATCGCCTCCTGATCTCGACCCACGCGCTTGATGAAGCTCTTGTCGATCTTGATGCGATCGACCTTGAACTGCTTGAGGTAGCTGAGGCTGGAATAGCCTGTCCCGAAATCGTCGAGAGCAATTCGAAAGCCTGCAAGCCGCAGGTCATCTAGTGCGGAACGGACCTCGGCGCAGTCGTCGATGAGGATACCTTCGGTAACTTCCAGTTCGATATGTCGTGGATGCACGCCGCAGTTCTGAACAACTGATCGTACCTTTGCTGCGAAGCCATCGCTTTTGAACTGAACGGGCGACACATTCACCGCCATGGTAAGACCGGGCCAGTTCTTCGAGACCCGGCAGGCTTCCCCCAGTACCCAAGTTCCGAGCGCATGGATCAGTCCCGCGTCCTCCGCAATCGGGATGAAGAGATCGGGTGTCAGCAGCCCCTTCAACGGATGATCCCAGCGGACCAGCGCCTCGAACCCGACCACGACTTCGCCGCTGGCATCCATTTTGGGTTGGTAGGCGACAAACAGCTGCTGCTTGAGCGCGAGCGCCTTCCGCAGATCCTCTTCCAGTTCCCGCCGGTTGGCGAGGCTCTCGTCCATTTCCGCGGTGTAGAAGCGATAGCCGTCCCGGCCGCCAGCCTTGACGCTGTACATCGCGATATCGGCCTTGCGCAGCAGTTCCGTTCGATCGGAGCTGCGCGGGGCGCCCACGGCGATGCCGATGCTTCCGCCTATCTGGACTTCTGATCCCAAGATCGGGAACGGCTTGCGCAACTCGGCAAGACAACCTTCCGCCAAGGTGCAGAGCGCTTCGGTCCCCAAGTCTTCGGTGAGGCAGATGGCGAACTCGTCTCCGCCGAGACGCGCCAGCAGCCCGCCTTTGCGCAGCCGGGCCGAGATGCGACCGGCGACGCTCTGGATGAGCTGGTCGCCTGCCAGATGGCCCAGCGTGTCGTTGACGTGCTTGAACTTGTCCAGGTCGATAAGCAGAACCGCAAGGGCTCCCTGGGTCGTGTGGGTAGCGGCCTCATCGACAAAGCGGTTGAACGCAGCCCGGTTCGGCAGCGAGGTAAGCACATCATGATTGGCCAGATACTGTGCGCGCGCCTCCTTCGCCTGAAGCTCGACACGCGCATTCTCCAGCTCTTCGATCGAGCGTGCATCCCTGAACATCAGACGCCCGACGATGATCACGAGAACGCCGAGCAAAACGATCAGCGCCGCTGCCGCCGCGCCGCCGCGGTGGGCGACGGAGCGAAGGATGTCCCGGCCGGGCATGTCCGGCCGCCAGCTAAGGTGACCGAGCAGCACACCCTGCGACGAGCGGAGGGGCACGCTGTACAACCCGGTGCCTGGCGCAGCCGGAGCGCGCAGGACCCGCGCGCCGGCGATCCCGTGGATCCGGCTGAGGTCCCGCATCATCGTGCCATCCAGAAAGCGAATGCTGACCAGCAAAGGCTGGCGTTCCCGCGGGCCGACCAGCACCTTCGAATCGGGAATCATGCGCATCACGCTCGCAGTGGCCGCTCTGCCGGAGATCTGCACGAGATCGGTCGCGTGAACCGCGGCAGGTGAGGTGCGCACGGTGCTGTTCTGCGCCAGCTTCCGCTCGGGGAGCCGCTCATGGGTGTTGGGCGCCCGCCGCAACGAGCCTCTTGCCGCCTGAATCAGGGGCAGCAGCGCGGGGCGAACGCTCGTGAAGATCGCGGGGGTGATGCGCGCGCCGTTCTGCATGGCGTAGACTGGTTGGTCGCTGCCGTCGATGATGATGTCCAGCTCGTGATTGAAGACGTAGTTGAGCCAGGTGCCGACGTTCTGGTCTAGCCACGCGGCATCGGGCCTGGCCTTGCGGACCTCCGCATAGGCAGGATCCCAGATAGCGACACCCGCCTGGCTTTGGGCCAGATCGTCGAGCACCGCGCCCAAGGCCAGGTGGACGTCGTTCGCCTGCCGTGCGCGAATCGACGCATCAACCTGACGCGCCGTCGCCCACAGGCTCCAGGCTCCGAAGAGCACGAGCGCCGCGGCCAGGAAGATGGCGGGGGTCGCCACGAACGTGGTGAACCGCAGAACGGGGCTTAGACGGGGAAAGTTTGAACGCTGGAACATGCATCTGCACAAGCAAGAAGAAGGCAATGCAAGGTTTTCAGTCTGCATTGTTCATGACAAATGCAGCCCGCTTGGCTTGCTCCTTTGGGTAGGAGTAAATCGTTGTTTTTGCGTGAACTGCCGCGTCACCACGGCTGCATTGGGCCTGCGTCAACTGCCGCTGTGTCTTGAGCCTGGGGCCTTGGCAATGCCCTCTGCAGCCGTGCCTGCCGCTGCTGGCCGCCAGCGCGAGCAGGGCGCCGCAGTCAGAACCAGGATCGGACGTGGATGTCCCACCGACGGTTCCGCCTCAGGCCGTGATGCCGCCCAGGTGCAGCACCACCCCTGCAGCGCAGGCTGCGAGCAGCACAGCAAGCGTGCCGATCTTGAAGCGCATCACTGCGATGATGGCGGCTGCCGAGAGCAGCGATGCCCACGGATCGACGCTGTCGAGCACCGGCATGTCGAAGCGCAGCGGCCCGGCTGCGAACGGCAACACCTGCCGGAAGATCGTGTGGATCGCAAACCAGATGGCAAGATTCAGGATCACGCCCACCACGGCCGCGGTGATGGCGGACAGCGCGCCGGCGACGGCAGCATTGCCGCGCAGCCGCTCGATGAACGGCGCACCCAGGAATATCCAGAGAAAACAGGGGATGAACGTCACCCATGTGGCGAGCAGGCCGCCCAGCGTCGCCGCCAGCAGCGGGTGGAGGGTGCCGGGCGCACGGTAGGCGCCGAGGAACCCGACGAACTGCAGGACCATGATGAGCGGACCCGGCGTGGTCTCGGCCATCCCCAGCCCATCCAGCATCTCGCCGGGTTGCAGCCAGTGATAGGCCTGCACAGCCTCCTGCGCGACATAGGCCAGCACGGCATAGGCGCCGCCGAAGGTTACCACCGCCAGGGTGGAAAAGAAGGTGGCGATCTGGCTGAACACATTATCCGGTCCCAGCCATGCGAGCAGCGCGCCGACCGGCACCAGCCACAGCGTCAGCCAAATGGCCGCCGTCCCCAGCGCTTGGGGGACCGACAGGCGGGCATGGGCCGGCAACGCCTCGCCCAGCAACGTTGCGGCATCCTCGACAACCTGACCCTTGGCGGCCCCATGTCCTCCTCCCAGCCTGAAGGTATCAAGGCCGGCACGGCCGCCCAGATAGCCGATCAGGGCCGCCGCCAGAACGATCAGCGGGAAGGGGGTGCGGAAAAAGAAGATCAGCACGAACGCCGTTGCCGCGAGACCGAGCATGACCCTGTTCTTGAGCGCCCGCGCGCTGATCCGCGCCACCGCCTGCAGCACGATCGCGAGTACGGCCGCCTTCAGGCCGAAGAACAGCGCAGACACGAAACCCAGCTGTCCGTAGAGTGCATAGATCCAGGAGAGCGCCATGATGGAGACCACGCCTGGCAGGATGAACAGCCCGCCGGCGACAATGCCGCCCCGCGTCCGATGCATCAGCCAGCCGATATAGGTCGCAAGCTGCTGCGCCTCCGGCCCGGGGAGCAGCATGCAATAGTTGAGCGCATGCAGGAAGCGGTGCTCGCCGATCCAGCGCTTCTCCTCGACCAGGATGCGGTGCATCACCGCAATCTGCCCGGCCGGTCCGCCGAAGGAGAGGAGCGCAACCCGCAGCCATATCCAGGATGCCTCGCGCAGGGTGACGGGTTCGGGCCGTGCACGGCGCACCACCGTTTCACTCGGCGGCGCGCTCATGCGCGTACCTCACGCGGTGCGTGCGAGGTCCAGTCGTGCGTCTCGCCGCGTGCGTCGCGGCACCAGCGGTACAGCGCATCATAGACGAGCATCCCCGCGTTGAGCTGCTCAAGATCGTCCGCATACATCCGCGACAGGCCCAGTGACATTGCCAGCAGCCCGGCGGCTTCCGGCACCAGATCGGGCCTACCCGTATCGGCCCCCCGGACGATCGCTGCCAGATAGTCCATCGAGGGAAAGTCGGAGAGGCCCAGTTCCTCAACCATCAGATCGAAGGTGCAGCAGTCGCCGCGGTGGCTCCAGAACACATCGTCATGCGCGACATCGAATGGCGCGGCGTTCATGCTGCGGGCCACCGCCAGCACGTCGGTCGCGGGCACGTAGAGAAAGCGCGCGCCCGGATCGACGAAGCGCCGGATCAACCATGGGCAGGCGATCCGGTCCACCTTGGGCCGTGCCCGAGTAACCCAGACCGTGCGCCCATATGCATCGCGACGCGGGAGCTTGTTGCCGGCGAGCAGCGGGAGGCCGGCGGCGCGCCAGGCGGCGAAGCCTCCCTCCAGCACTTCGGCTCGTATGCCCTCGCTGCGAAGCCACGCGGCGATGCCGGGTGCGACGCTTACCCCATCCGCGTCGATGAGAACGGTGGCGGCGCCACCGAAGGCGCTGCTCCATTGCTCCACTGTATCGGGCGAACGGATCAGGGCGCTCGGCACCAAAGGATCCCCTTCGGCGGCGCGCAGATCCAGGATGACCGGCGCGCCAGGCGTGCCGACCAAGCGAGCGAGCTTCTCCGGCGCAATGCTATGAAGTGCAGGCATAGGCGTCCTCATTATACCAGCAGGACGCGATGCTTCGGCTGACGCCTCGTGGGGAGACCGCGGTCCCCATGCACGATAATTCGCTTGATCAAATGGTGCTTGTCAATGGCCGGGTTTCAGCCGCTGGGGTAAACCAGCGTCGCGCAGCTCAGCTCCGAAATGCCAGTGACTTGTCGCGTATCCGGAACCAATCGTGCCCGCTGAGACCGCTCGATGGAGCGCGTTGCAACATGCCGTTCGACGGGCTGATCGGATCGAACCTGCTCGTGCAGGGGACGGCGCCACGAGATCCCCTAGCCAGCCGGAGCGCGGCAGGTGAAGCTTTTGGCGTCGTTGGGGTCGCCACCGGTGAAGTGCGCATATTTCGGCCAAGGGCACATGGGACGGGTCGCCGGGGCAGGGAGGGTGCGGCTCGAGAGCACCGCTTCGGGAGCCTTGGCGTGTTCTACCCAGTCGACCACCGCACCCAGCAAATCGAATTGCTCGAAAGCGTTGCCCGAGCCGCAATGTCCCATCCCCGGCACCATGTAGAAGCGACTGGAATTTCGCCAGGCCTCTCCATTCTCCTCCTCGACACGCTGCCAATAGTCCAGCGTGTCATTGGCCGAAAACCAGGGATCGCTGACGCCGTGGTAGAAGAGGATCTTGCCCCCGCGTGCGGTGAACGTGTTCAGGTTGGTCCACAAGCTGGTGTCGGTAAGTTGCTGGCCTGCGTTGCTGCGGATCGCGTGGATCCGTGCATCCAGGTCGATAGCTGTTTCCCGGCTTGCCGGCCCGAATGGCCCAGGCCTGCCGGTCGGCAGAAAACCCGGAAGGCTGTTGTTTGCGTTTGCGACGATGCCGGTGTCGTACGGAAAGGATGCGTACAGTGCATAGCCGGCCCGATCCTTTGGTCCGCTGAAGGCGGCCTTCATCGCCGTCACTTGTGCGCCGCTTAGACAACCTTCGGCTTTTCCCTTTGCGCACTGGAGCTTTGCCGGGTCAAACCGACAGGCCTTGACGTTCATGATGAGGCCGTCGGCCAAGCCGTCGAGCTGGTCGCACTGGCGCAGCAGGCCGCTCAGAATGAGGCTGCGGTCCTTGGCGCTGAAGATCTGGTCCACCAATCGCTCCCCATTGCGGTTCACGGGGGCGGCCCGATTGAACTGCGCGGCCGCATAGGCGAGCGCCAGGTTGGAATTGCCGGTCCGCATCGCAGGTGCTCCTACGACAATGCCGTCGAACAACTCTGGATACCGTTGCGACGCGAGCATGGCTTCTCGGCCGCCCGTGGAGCATCCAGCCATGTAGCTGTGGCTCGGGAGCTTGCCGAAGTAACGTGCGGTAATGGCTTTCCCGACTTCGGCTGCGACCGGGACAGCGCTGTTGGCGAAGTCGAGATACGCGCGTTGATCGGCCATGAAGTCTGACTGGAACACACTGCCCTTGTGGCCCGAGTCATGGCTCATCACGGCAAATCCGCGCGCGAGCGCGGGCATGTCCCCGGCCGCAGCCGCTCCCAGCGGCAGCGGCACGGATCCGTTCAATCCACCTCCACCCTGCAGCAGAAATCGCCCGTTCCAGTTCTGTGGAAGCGCAAGGGCGAAGCCGATGCCGTATGCCTTGCCGTCATGCCCCGATCGCGGATTTATGATGCCCCGGACCTCGCAATAGGCTGGAAGGCCTTGCTTGGAATGCGTGTCCGTGCCCGCCTGCGGCGGTTCTGGAGAAACCGCCGGAACGAACGCCGCCGAAAGTATCTTGCCGCCTTGTGGAAGCACGAACCCTGCCAGGGCCTCGCATTGGTGAGCGGGCCCGGATGCTGCCCCCGGCGCGGACTGCGCCGGCCCGCCGGGTTCCGGCGCCGAGGCCGCGCCGCCCAGCAGCAACATCAAGCCAGCGGCAGTGGGATTTCGCAGGAGCATCTGGACCCGTCCTCAAGTAAGCGCTCGCGCCGGCATGCCGCCATGCGGCAGGTGCGGCGCGAGCGTAGTTGCGATCATCGCAGCTGACAAACGTCGATCACGTCCATGTCGTTATAATCGAGGTTTTCGCCAGCCATCGCCCAGATGAAGGCGTAGTTGCTGGTGCCACATCCCATGTGGACCGACCACGGCGGTGATATCACAACCTGTTCGTCTTCCATGACGATGTGGCGGAGATCGTCCGGTCGCCCCATATAGTGAAAGACGCGGTCTTCCTGATCCAGATCGAAGTAGAGATAGATCTCCGAGCGGCGCTCATGCACATGGGGGGGCATGGTGTTCCAGACGCTGCCTGGCGCCAGCCGCGTCAGCCCCATGCAGAGGGAAGCGGTTTGGCAGGTGTGCGGCAGCATGAGCTGATAGATCGTGCGCCTGTTCGAGGCTTCGAGGCTGCCACGTTCCAGCGGCTGGATATCGCCCGTCGTTATCTTCCGCATCGGATAGGGTGCGTGGGCCGGCACCGACAGCAAATAGAAGCGCGAGCCATCCCCCGAGAATACGACATCGCGGGAACCCATCGGCACGTAGAGAGCCTCATACCGGGCCAGCAACATCGCCTCGCCGTCGACATGAACGACGCCCGGCTCGCTTCCGATGTTCACGACGCCGAGTTCGCGGCGTTCCAGAAACGGGTGCCCGGCAGCACTCTGAGGCTCCGTTTGATCAGGCAGGCGGAGTGCTGCCGTGCCAGGGACCGCACCGCCGATCACGAAACGCTCGCCATGCGAATAGGTGAGAACAAGCTCTCCGCGTCTGAACAGCCCGCTGACAAGATAGCGGTCGCGCAGATCCGAGTTGGAGGCCGCTGCCATCATGTCCGGATGCGTTGCGTAGTAGGTTTTTTCAAACACGGTCATTCCTCCGGCCGTTACCGGGCACGTTTGTCGAGCGTCCCGACCTGCGTTGCCGCGAGCAGAAACGCTCCAACGCCGTAATATTGCGTGTCGGATGCATCCACCTTTTCCGGTCGATCACTCACCTGCTGGACATAGCCGAGCCGTCCGTCCGGCTGGATCGCCCGGTTCAACGCCGCCCAGCCCAGGCGCACCGACGGCTCATACGCGTCACGCGGAAGAAGCCCCTGATTGATGCCCCAGGCAAGCCCGAAGGTGTAGAAGCCGGTGCCGCTCGTCTCCGGGGGCGCGTTTTCGGGCGCGAGCAGCGACGGAGCCCAATAGCCATCCGGCTTCTGCAACCCCTTCAGTCGCTTCGCCATGGTTTTGAACAGCGTCTCCATCCGTGTCCTGTCGGCCGATCCCTTGGGCAGGCGGGGAATGATGTTCGCCATGCCGGCGAAGACCCAGCCGTTGCCTCGGCTCCAGAACTCCTTGCGTCCTTCCGCGTCACGACGCTCGAAAAATCGGCTGTCGCGGTAGAACAGGCTTTCTGCCGGATCGTAGAGGAAGTCGGTGGTCGCCCAGAACTCGCGCATGGCGAAATCGCGATAGCGCCGGTCGCCGGTTTGCCGTGAAAGTTCCGCAAGGGCGGCGGGGGCCATGAACAACGCATCACACCAGCACCAGCGCGTCAGGCATTCCACGTCGGATCCAGGCCTCGGCGGAGCGTAGAAGGCGAGCGAAACGCGAGCCGGATTGGCAAGGACATGATCGAAGGCCTTGCGAGTGGGGGCTCGCGCGGCGGGACCCGCGCCGTTCCTGGCCGCCCAGAGATAGGCCTGCGTGATCGCATGGTCGTCGGCATGATAAGGACGTTTGCCGGGGAGCCATTCGTTCGACCTGCCCATGTCGAAGATGGCTGCACGGATGCGCGGCGGAGCGCCGGCGTCGGCCAGCGCAGTCATCCCGATCCAGAAGGCGGCCTGTTCCCAGCCGCGCGGATTGCGCGTCTCCCACGTCTCCCTCGAGATTCCGGTGCCGGCCATGCGGGCGAGCTGCCAATCCGCCAGCCGCACAGCGGCTTCGATGGCGGGAGCGGGGGCGGGGGCAAGCGCCTGTGCGCCCTGCGCGAAGGCGGCGCCAGGAGCGCTGACCATCAGAAGTGCCGCGAGAGCAGACCTTTTCATTTGCGTTCCTCCAAATTTTCAAGTGCCGCAGGCGCGAGGCGAGGGCTGATCAGGTGCAGCGCAGTAAGCGCAAACAGATAGGCGATTCCGGCTATGGTGGCCGGCAGTCGAAAGACCGATCAGCGCCATGGATAACCAGAGGCTGTCGGTAGATTGGGCGACGATACGCTGCGAACAGAAGGAAGATTACCCGGCGGTATCTTCCGGTTCGCCCTGGCGCTCTGTCATGGGACGCGGCGTTCGACATCTGCCCCGTGCTCCTGAAAAAAATGGGCGCCGGCAACCGCCGGCGCCCGAGAGGGAACACCCTAGAATTTCCCGCGGATACCGAAGGCGATCGTTCTGCCGTTGTAAAACGAGTTGTCGCGGTGCGTTCGATTGTTCGGCTGCTGCGGGTTTTCGAAATAGTTGAATACATTCTGGTTCGTGATATTCAATGCATCCACTCTCAGCTCGATCATTTCGTTGATCTTGTATGACACGGTAGCATCAAGATAGCCTTGAGGAGCGAAGTAATTGATTTTATCGCTTCCGTTGTTCGTCTGCGCACTGCCCGTCTTCGCGCGATAGTTATACGATCCGCGAAGCGCGAACGGACCCTTCTCGTAGAACCCGGTGATGCTGTAGGTATAATCTGGAACCGACTGCAGCGAGATGACATCTCCATTTGTCAGAACGAAGTTGAAGCTGTTGTTCCCCGCCTGATTCTGATCGATCACAGTGAAACTGCTGGTGATGCCCAGGCCATCGAATGGTGCCGGCAGGAACGTGAAGTTCTGCTGATATGCAAGTTCCAGCCCCTTGAGCTCCAGCTTGGCAAGGTTCTGAACGATGGTTCGCCGGACGAACGGGTTGCCATTGGTCAAGGCGTTGATCTGCTCGATCGTACAGGTGCCGGTAGCGCCGCCGAATGCCGCGCAGCTGAAGAAGCTGGCATCGAGACCCGCTTGAGCGAAGGGAACGTCCTCGGTGATGGCCGTCGGTCGATCCTTGATGTCCTTCTTGAACACGCCCACGCTGAGCAGCGCCCCGGGAGCAAAATACCATTCGACCGCGGCGTCGTAGGTCGTGGCGATCTGCGGACGCAGGTCCGGATTGCCGACCGTCACCGCATTGTTGAATACGTTCGGCACAACGATGCTGCCCGCGATATCGTTGAGTGCCCCGCGGGTTACCGTCTGACCCATCGAACCGCGCAGCAGCAGTTTGCGCGTCACGTCGAAGGCGAGGCTCGCTGACGGCAGGTAGTTCTCGTACCCGCCTTTTCGATTGTTCGGCGTGAACGTGCCGCCCACACTCGCGAAATTGTCGATGATCGTCTTGGTATCGGAATAACGGATGCCCGCATTGCCACGCAGCTCATGTCCGCCGATCGGGAGCTTGAAGCTTGTTTCGAAAAACGCTGACTTCACGCGCTCTTCGGCATCATAGCTTGCGTTGAGCTGACGTGGCGCCTTGCTGTTGGCGTCGTTGGCCGCCAGCGTATTCATGACGAACGACCGCGAGAAGGTAGCGAAGTTCGACGGGTACCCCGAATTCCCACCATTGGCGAGCTGGCCATATTGCAGGAACCGATCCATGTATGTGAACACGTTCGCCGGGGTGGATGCCACGGTTCCGCCGTTCGGAAGCGGAAGAGTGCGGGCGATGGCCGAACCATCCTGCGACGACCGTTCCTTGATGCTGGAGACATAGCTGCCGCCAAGCTTGAACGCGATGCTGGTGTCGCCGGTGTCGACGACGGTGTAGTCCAGCGCGCCGCGGAAGCTTTTGACCCGATCGCGTTCCTTCTGCAGCGCAAAACCCAAGGATGGGTCACGGAACAGGGACGTATTGGTGAAGTCCACCGGCGAGGATATCGTTGGATAGGTGATGTTTACCGTCGGGTCGTACGTCGTCTCTATGCCGTAGATGTTCGAGACGATGCGATTTCCGGACTGCCAGGCATCACTATCGCTGATCGCTGCTTGTGCCGACAGCTTGAGCGAGTCGCTTACGTCATACACCGCGCGCGCGATCGCATATTTGTACTCGGTCTTGAAGTCGCGGAAGAAGCTTTCGGTAATAATGCTGGTGTTGCCGAACCGACCGTACAGGTTGTTGTACTTGTCGATCCGAACATCAAGCGGGATGATGCCCGAGTTGGTGCCGCGTCCGGGTATGTCGGTCGTTCCCGGTGCGGTGCGCGTGCTGCGGACAGGGGCGCCGAACGTGAATTCGTCCATCCGGTCCGTCAGTCTCGAGTAGATGCCGTCGACGCTGGCTTCGAACCGATCGCTCTTGTACTGCAGTGAGCCGACAAACCCCAGCCGCTCGCGTTCGGTGTTGGAGCTGTACACGCGGTAGAAGCGCGGCAGCTGCGCATTCTCGACCTGCGCCCGCGTAAGATTCCCGAGGTTCGCACGTGGGTTGTCCAGGTCCAGCTCAAACTGGTAATAGCCGAAGGTGTTCGGCGGTACCGGGTTTGTCGGCGTAGCGTAATAGGGCCGACGCCCGAGTGCCGAGGAGTTGTGGCCAGACGTGGCCTGGAAGCCGGACCGCTCATTCACCGTCTGGGCATAGGCGACACCAAGCAATGCACCGAAATTGCCCCAAGTATCGCTGAGGAGAAGGGAGCCGCGCGGCCGCCACGCCTTGGATTGCGTGTTGTAGTTATACTGCGCGTTGTACCGGATCACCCGGCCCTTATTGTCGAACGGACGCGGGGTCTGCAGATCCACGTTACCGCCGATGCCGCCTTCCTCGAGGTTGGCAAGGGGCGACTTGTAGACGTCGACGCGGCCGAACAATTCGGAGGGGAACACGTCATAGTTGAAGGCTCGGCTGGAACTGCCGACGCTGCCGGCCGAAGTCGTCCGCACCGGCGCGCCGTTCAGCGTGGTCACGACGAAGTCCGCGCTGAGACCGCGGATTTCAACCCGCTGGCCCTCATTCGTCCCGGCGCCGCCATCACGCGAAAGGATGACGCCTGGAATTCGCTGCATCGAGTCTGCGACGTTTGCCTCAGGGAACTTGCCGATGTCCTCAGCGACGATGGAATCGCGGAACGCGATGGACTCTCGTTTTAGTGTGACCGCTTGAGCCAGGCTGCCGCGAAAGCCGGTGACGATGATCTCTTCATTTTGCGCCGCCTGCTCCTCTCCGCTCGGGGCGGGCGGGCGTTGGCTGGCCGTATGCGCATCTTCCTGAGCTGTTGCGGGAACTGCATTTGCTTGTGCCTGAGCCCAGGCAGGGGTCGCCGCGAGCACGGCAGCAAGCGCGCCAGCCGAGACCGCGCACGTAAGAGCGTTCTTTCTCACTTCACCTCTCCCATCACGTTCACGGTGTCCCGTGCGTGCGGAAGTTATATGACAAGTTGAGCGCTTTTGGTCAATACTCCGACAGCTGGCGCTGTCCAATCTACGAGCAGCTTGCTCACGAAGCGGACAAATTGTTGATTTTCAATGGGCTATTTATGACGTGTGCAGTGGAGGGTTCACGGAGAGGTATGATAAATTCCGTGCGCAGAATGGTCGCAGCGTCGCTTCGTGCTGTCAGAATTTGCGATCGTCGCGTGAGCTCTTCATGCGAAGCGCGGCGCTGAGGGTCGAATGTCGCGTAAGGCTTTCGTGCATGTGCTGTCGCGCAGCCTCTCTCGCTTTCGCCGAGTCCATCCGGACGATGGCGTCGACGATGGCTTCATGCTCAGCCAGCACCTTGGCTGCGTAGGAGCGATGGACTTCGTCTGGCCTGTCGCCGAGGTACAGCGTCCGCGAGGGAACGAGGCGCAAGCCAAGAAACTCGACGAAGCGCACATAATATTCATTCTGGGTTGCATGCGCGATCGCCAGATGGAACGCGCTATCCGCCTCCGCCGAGGCCCGCGGGTCGCCCTCAACCTCCGTCATGCGCTCCAGGGCTTCTCTAATGGCGCCGATATCAGAGGTTGTACGACGCGCTGCGGCTAGGCCCGCCATTTCTGTTTCGACGGCAAGCCGCATTTCAAGAAGCTTGATGACGTCGGAGAGTTCGTGGAGCTCGTCCGGGGTGATCTGAAAAGCGCGGTATTCTGCCGTCTCGGCGACGAAGACGCCGGCACCCTGGCGAGAGACGGTCAATCCGCGCGCAGACAGCCGTGCTACGGCCTCTCGCACCACCGTGCGGCTGACGTTGTAGGCGAGCGCGATTTCCTTCTGCGGTGGGAGCCGCGACCCGGCAGGCAGCTCCGCAGATCGGATCTGCGCCTCAAGTTTTGCGCAGAGTTCATCGGTGAGCGACCCGGCTCTTGCCCTTTCATCGGTGTAGCGGTCGGGGTCGATTTTTGCAGCCTTGGCTTGACTTGTCATACTAATCTCCGGATCCTGGGGTCGTATCATCATCAACCACGCTAGTCGATCCGGCGCGAGACCGGAGGGGGAAGAGGATTATGCAGAAGGCTCGCGTGATGACGGCTATCCTGCTCGCCGGAGTGCCCTCGACCGTCGGCGCGCAGGAGCCTGCCCCGCCTTTGCAGCCGCAGATATCTGCCGAACGGCCCGAGTGGGAGAATCCCGCGATATACGCGATCAACAAGGAGCCGGCGCGGGCGACCGGTTTCCCTTTCGAGAGCAGGGCAAGGGCCCTGGCCGGACATCGAACAAAGTCGAACCGGTTCATGTTGCTGTCGGGGAAATGGAAGTTCGCATTCTCGCACGACGCTGACCGGCTTCCGAACGGCTTCGAACTGCCTGCGTACGAGGTGTCCGGCTGGAAGGAGATCTCTGTTCCGGCGGAATGGCAGGCAGAAGGCTATGACCAGCCCAAGTACAACAACATCACCTACCCGTTTCCTGCCAACCGGCCGCTGATCCCGCATGCATCCAATCCGGTGGGATCCTATCGTCGGGAGGTGGAACTGCCTGCGCATTGGGGTGGGGCCGACGTCGTGCTCCACATCGGCGCGGCGGGCTCCGCCTACTACGTGTGGGTGAATGGCCATAAGGTCGGATATTCGGAAGATTCGAAGCTTCCTTCGGAGTTCGACGTAACGCGGTACGTTGCGCCTGGCCGTAACGTTATAGCCATCCAGGTATTCCGATGGTCGGACGGCTCCTACCTTGAGGATCAGGATTTCGGGCGCGGTTCGGGAATAGAGCGTGAAGTCTATCTGATGGCTGCGCCCACGACCCGCGTCCGCGACTTCTTCGTGCACGCCGGCCTCGACAGCGGATATCGCGATGGGAGGTTGGCCGTCGATGTCGCGGTAACGCCGGCTCACGAGGCAAGCACGGCCAAGATCCTTCTCCTCGATGGCGATCGACGAGTTCTGGAAACGTCGAAAGCCGTGTCGGCGGGAGCCTCCGAACGGACCGTCACCCTCGCCGGATCTGTCCCGGACGTGAAGCCGTGGACCGCAGAGACCCCGAACCTCTACCTGCTTCTGGTCGAGCTCTACAACCGACGCGGAAGGATTATTCAGTCGACCTGGAGCCGGATCGGCTTCCGGACTGTTGAGATCCGAAACGGGCTCGTCACCGTAAACGGCAAGCCGGTAACCATCCGCGGTGTCAATCGCCACGAGCATGATCCGGAGAGCTTTCACGTCGTCTCGCTGGAATCAATGGAGCGCGACATCCAGCTGATGAAGCGGGCAAACGTCAACGCGCTGCGAACCTCGCATTACCCGAACGACCCCAGGCTGTACGAGCTTGCGGACCGATACGGGCTGTACGTCATGGACGAGGCCAATATCGAGAGCCACAGGTACATGGATTGGGCGAACAAGCACCCCGAACTCCGCGGCAGGTACCAGCTTGGCTTCGATCCTGCATGGGAGGATGCCCATATCAGCCGCGTGACGAACATGATCGAACGCGACAAAAACCATCCGTCGATCATTTTCTGGTCACTCGGCAACGAGGCGGGCATAGGGCCCACGTTCAACAAGGCAGCTGCCGCAGCCAAAGCGCGGGATCCTTCCAGGCTCGTCAGCTATCTGGGCTGGGGGGCCTGGCCCGGCACTTCCGACCATCGCCCCAACGACTATGCCGATATCTACGCTCCGATGTACGACAGCGTGCAGAAGATGGTGGATTATGCGGAGAACTGGGCGTTTCGACAGCCCATGATCCAGTGCGAATATGCCCATATGCAAGGCAATTCCGGCGGCAACCTGCAAGAATACTGGGAAGCGATCTATGCGCATCCGGACAAGCTGCAGGGAGGTTTCGTGTGGTGGGTGGACCAGTCCATGCTTCGCCACACAGCGGACGGCCGGCGTTACTGGGGAACCGGCGGCGAGTATGGGGCGAACCCTGGTGGGGATATAGAATTTGGCGACGGCCTGTACCAATCCGACCGCACGCCGAACCCGCAGCTTTTTGAGCTGCGCAAGGTGTACGCCCCGATTCAATTCAGCGACTTCGTGATGGGGGCAGGGTCCCTCACGGTCATCAACCGCTATGACTTCCAGGATCTGGCGAAGTATGACTTCGCCTTTGAAGTGCTGGAGAATGGTGTAGCGATCGCGCGCGGTAATTTGCCGTCCCTGCGCACGGCTCCGCACGCACGCGAGAAGATAAGGCTGGATCTACCGCAATTCCCGCGCCGGCCGGGCGCTGAATATGTGCTGAGGGTGACGGCCAAGGCAAAAGCGGCCGCAATCCCCGCAGTCGCGGCCGAGACTGTCGTCGGCTGGGAGCAGTTTCTGATTGGCCGAGAACCGGAAACCGCAGAGCCGACACGCGGTACCGTGAGCGCGGAAACCCGTGGCGACGATCTGCGGCCCTCGGCCGGTACGGCGGAGTTGGTCGTCAGTCGGAAGACCGGCTTGATCGGGCGCTACGCTGCGAATGGCATGCTGCTGCTCCACGGTGGCGCGCCGAATTTCTACCGGGCCCTGACGGACAACGACATTGGCACCGGCATCGAGAAAACGCACGGGGTCTGGAAGGCGGCCTCGGAGCGCCGCACCCTCGAGGCAGCCGAGGTGAGGGACCTGGGGCTGCAGGGCGCCGAGGTGACGGTGCGCTCTTCCGTTGGAGAGCGGGCGGCAAAGTTCGTGACGCGGTACCGAATGAACGCCGATGGATCGGTGCTCGTGCACGCTGCTTTCACGCCGGCGCAATCCGGCCTCCCAGATCCTCTTCGGATCGGATTGTCGTTCACGATGCCGGACACGATCGACACGCTCGAATGGTATGGGCGGGGGGCCCAGGAGAGCTATCAGGATCGGCGGACCGGCGCGCCGCTCGGGCTATGGCGAGGCCGGATCTCCGAGCAGTATCATGATTACATGCGCCCCCAGGAAAGCGGTAACAAGGTGGACGTTCGCTGGATGGAGTTGCTGCAGGCGAACACGGGCGGGCTCCGGATCGTCGGAGACGTCCCGCTCTCCATGAACGCCCTCGCATTTCCCTACGCTGATCTGTCTCGGTGGGAGCCGGGAAGCCGGCGCAGCAGCGATATCGTTGCACGAAAGGAGGTCTCTCTGATGATCGACGCGGTTCAGGCTGGGGTCGGCGGTGACAATGCGTGGTACGCGGGGGGACGCCCGCTCGCCCGCTATCGCATTCCGTTTGCCCCGCGCAGCTACGCCTTTCGCCTGATCCCGTTTCGTGGACACGGCACGGTACCTGCTTCGGCTGCGCCCGCAGCCGTGGGAGCGCTGCAATGAACCGAGTGTCCGTCGTCGTGGCAGCGATGGGGCTGGTGACAGCGCCTCTCCTTGCGCAACAATCTTCCGTCCTGCCGCCGGTTGAAAAGCCGCTCCCGCCGGCTGAGGACAAGACACCGCGCGCCGCAGTCGTGCTGGCCGACTATCGCTATGACGATCTGCTTTGGGAAAATGATAAGACCGCCCACCGGATTTACGGTCACGCACTTGAAGCCGCCGAGCCGCCATCTGGATCGGGTATCGACAGCTGGGGCAAGAACGTTGCGTGGCCCTATATGGACCGCCAACTGCGCAGCGGAGATCAACATGCGTATCACGGCGAGGGTCTCGATTTCTACAATGTTGGCACCGGGCGGGGCGCAGGGGGCCTCGGCATCTGGCACGACAACAAGCTGTGGGTCTCGCGGAACTACCGACGCTATAAAGTCCTGAAAAGCGGACCGGACGTCGCCGATTTCGAGGTGGAATATGCGCCCTGGCCTGTGGGCATCGCGCGGAAGGTTTGGGAAACGCGTCGCTTTACGCTTCCGCTAGGCACGCATTTCACGCGGATGGTGTCGACGATCCACTCTGACAAACCGGGCGTGCTCACCGTAGGCATCGGCATCGGCAAGCGGACCACCGGCGAAGGTGGCGAGGTCACGATCGACCGGGAGCGCGGCCTGCTCTCCTGGTGGGGACCAAATGATGGGCACCACGGACGCATGATGATCGCAATCCGGGTCGATCCCAAGATGATCTCGGACATCCGGCAGGACGCCGACAATCATCTCGTTCTGCTCAAGGTCCGCGCCGGAGCACCTTTCGTCTACTATTCCGGCTCCGGATGGAGCCTTGGACAGGACCAGGTGCACGATCGCGCTGCGTGGGACCGTACCGCAGCCGCTGAACCCGTGAATTCCGACCCGGCCGGCAGGCGCTGACGTCCTCTCCTCCAGATTCGGATACAGGCATGGAACGACGAAACTTCCTCGGCGCGGTGCTGGGCACCGGCACAGTCGCCGCCATGGGTACCTCCTCTGCAGTAGCGGGTACGCAGCGATCGGTGCTTCCCGACGGCGCGACCGACAGGCGGTACATGGTCGAGCTTCTCGAAAGGATGGCGAGGCCGATCCTGGATCCGATGTCCAAAGGTCGGCTACAAGCCACGTGGACTCCCGATGTCAGTCCGTCATGGGACGGGCGCGATCGGAAAGTCGGCTATCTCGAGGCATTCGGCCGGCTGATGGCGGGGATTGCCCCGTGGCTGGCGCTTCCCGAGAGCAACGACGCGGAAGGCAGACTGCGGGCGAACCTGCGGCGACTTGCCTT
The DNA here is from genome assembly GCF_036731925.1 of Sphingomonas sp. GTDB lineage: Bacteria > Pseudomonadota > Alphaproteobacteria > Sphingomonadales > Sphingomonadaceae > Sphingomonas. The sequence goes on along the minus strand of NZ_DAINDJ010000001.1, from coordinate 1,949,552 downwards.
GGCGAGCTTCGGGCATTCGGTCGATCCCGAGAGCCCGGACTATCTGCTCTGGCGCAGCGAGGGACAGCCGCTCGTCGATTCCGCGTTTTTCACCAATGCACTCATTCGGGCGCCAAAGCAGCTATGGGAACCGCTGGACGCCACGACCAAGAAAAGGGTCGTTGCGGAGGTAAAGGGGCTTCGACGTGTGTCCCCGCCGTACAGCAACTGGTTGTTGTTCGCAGCGATGAACGAAGTCTTTCTGCTCATGGCAGGGGAAGATTGGGACCCGCTTCGCGTTGACCTGGCGATCCGCAAGATGAACGAATGGTATGTCGGTGATGGGTGGTATTCGGATGGAACGCGTTTCCACTTCGATTACTACGGATCCTACGTCATCCACCCCATGCTGGTGGAGATCCTGGAGATGCTTGTCGCGACCGGGGCCAGGATCGCGAACACGGACATGGCGGCATCGCTCGAGCAGGCTTACAAACGCATGCAGCGCTATGGTGAGCAGTTGGAGCGAATGATCGGCGCCGACGGCAGCTATCCGCCTATCGGCAGATCGCTCACCTATCGCACCGCCACTTTCCAGCCGCTCGGATTGCTTGCATGGCGAGGTAAGCTCCCCAAGTCCTTGCCGGAAGGGCAAGTTCGGGCTGCGACCATGGCGGCGCAGCGCGCGATTTTCCGGAACCCCACCAACTTCGACGATCGCGGTTTCCTCACCATTGGCTTTGCAGGCCGGCAGCCGTCGCTGGGGGACTCATACTCCAACGCCGGAAGCATGTACCTCGTTTCGGAAAGCCTGCTTGCCCTGGGGCTGCCAGCGGATCATGCTTACTGGACGGCGAGGCCGCTCCCTTGGACTACCAGGAAAGCGTTTTCAGGAGAGATGTTTTCGAAAGATTATTATGTCGCTTTCTGACCGCTCCACGAACGTCGAGTTGGGCGTGACCGCCGGCTCCTGCGGAGCGCCGATGAAGCGTTTTTGGGGAGGCGAGCCTTGCTTCCCAGTCGCCCGGCTCCATCCAGACGGGTTGGGGTCGTTCTGTAGTTTCCAGTTCCCGAGAGAGCTTATGATGAGATCCTTAGGCCTGATGTCCGCCGTGGCCCTGGCGGCGCTTACAAGTGCTACGCACGCGCAGGTGGTGACACCTTCCGAATCCTCGCCTCCTGCGCAGCTCACGGGCGACTTGGTGCCGACCCACGATCCCGTGATCGCGCGTGACGGCGATACATACTATGTCTTCTCCACCGGGCACGGCGACCGTCTGGTGGAGACCAAGAGCTCGAAGGACCTGCTCCATTGGACCGCGGGCCCGCCGGTCTTCACTCGGATGCCGGACTGGGCGCCCAAGGCCGTGCCGGGCACGGGAGGCATGTGGGCACCAGACATCAGTTTCGTGAACGGGCGCTGGCGGCTTTATTATTCGGTATCGACCTTCGGATCGAACCGCTCTGCCATCGGCATGGCGACCAACGCCACGCTGGATCCGGCGTCGCCTGCGTTTCGCTGGCGCGACGAGGGACTGGTGGTGCAGTCCATGCCGTCGGACGACTTCAATGCAATCGACCCGAACTTCGTGGTGGACGCCCAAGGGCGGCATTGGCTGGCGTTGGGCAGCTTCTGGACCGGCATCAAGCTGTTCGAACTGGACCGCAACACGGGCAAGCCGGCGGATCCCAAGGCCAAGCCTTATTCCATCGCGCGACGTCCGGCACCTGCAGGCGGGCCGGCACCCGTAGAAGCGCCCTTCATCATCCCGCATGGCGGCTTCTACTACCTGCTCGTGTCCTATGACTATTGCTGCAAGGGCGTAAACAGCACCTATTACACCGTCATCGGGCGGTCAGAAAGCATCACCGGTCCTTATCTCGGCAAGGATGGCAGCAAGCTGATGGAAGGCGGTGGCACCATCTTCCTGCGTGCCGATCTGCAGGAAAAGCAGCGGTTCCGTGGTCCGGGCCATGCCGGCTGGCTGCACGACAAGGATGGTCGCGACTACGTCGTCTATCACGCTTATGATCGCGAAAAGAATGGCGCGCCGACGCTGCGCATCGCCCCGGTGCGGTGGGGTGCGGATGGCTGGCCCGTAGCGGACTATTGAGGAGCGGCAGGGCGATCACCATGAACGACTGTCTTTCCTGACCGATACTTCCGGCAGGGCCTCGGCATTGCTGGTTCACCTGCGCCCCCCTCGATGGGTATCCGCGTGCCATGGCCGGCCCGGAGATGCGCGGAGCGGCCCCTTCGGCGAGGAGCCGCTCCGGCGTTACGCCAGAAGCAGGCGAACGGTGACCGTGCTTTCACCAAGCGGTACGGTCGTCGCACCGCGTTCGGACGTCCCGCTCTCGATGCGATATTGGCGCCCGGTCGTGGTGGTCTTTTCCAGCCGGATTCGCGCCTGGGGCGTCATCGCGGTGCGCGCATCGAGCGTCAGCGTGACCATGCCCGTGACCGGGGCGTAGCGCGCGGAGGCGATCTTGCCCGCCTCCAGCGTGATCCAGAGGCCTGCCGGGGCGATGAACAGCCGGCTCCGTGCGCCGTCCCTGGGCGCGATGGTCACTGCCTCGGCCCCGACGCGCACGTTGCCGCCATAGCCAAGCCAGCCGAAGGTCGGGTCCTTCACCAGATAGGTCGCGGCGCCATAGGCATGGGCAAAATAGCCCGAGCCATAATCGCCGGTATAGGGATCCCACGCCATCCGGTCGGGCCAGCTGTGGAAGGCGGCGGAGCCGAAGCCGTCGCGGTCGATATTGGTGATGCCGCCCATCAGCCCGCCATAGGCGACACGCAGCAGGTGGAGGTCGCTCGGGTTCGCGCGGAATGCCTCGAACAGCGGCAGCGCATTGTTGGTCGAGCCGTAATGGTGGATCTGCCGCTCGATGCGCGGATATTTGCCGCCATAGAGGAAGTCCCAATAGCGCCGGGCATTGCCGTTATAGCCCCAGTGCGGGATCAGCGGGTCATAGCCGAGGATCACCTCCACCGTCTCCGCCGCCTGCTTGCCATGGCCGAAATAGCGCAGCCAGGAATAGACTTCGGGCTGGCCGGTGGAATCCCACGCCATCTCGCTGCCGAACGGATAGGGCAGGCTGTGCCAGTGATCCGCGCGGCTCTTCATCAGCGCCTCGATCTGGGCTGCGCCGTCGGTGATGCCCTCGCGCTTCAGGTCTTCCAGGATGTCGACGAAGACCTCGCCCTCCATCTGGCCGAACTGGGTGTAATAGGGCGCGTCGCGCATCATCGCGACGATCGTCAGCCGCGCATGATCCAGATACCAGCGCCAGTCGTGGTGGGTGACCAGCCCGGGATGGTTGCGCGCCAGCCGATAGAGCGTCCAGTAGCCGAGCGCGACGTGCGGATAGTTGAACGAGCGGCCGAGATCGCCCGCGTCCTTCTTCGACCAGCTGGTCCAGCTCTTCCAGTTGGCGTCGGCATCGTAATAGCCGGGCAGGCCTTCCGGATCATAGTAGAACAGGCTCTTCTTCACCGCGCCGATATGCTCGCCGTTTGCGACCTGGAGCGTGCCGAAGATCGTCTTGTCGACCAGCGTTTCCAGCCGCTCGATTTCGGCGGGATCGGGATTGTCGAGCTGCTTCATGATCGCGGCGATCCAGCCGCCGGCGCCGCCCTCGTCGCTCATGCCCGCGATCCAGACGCGCGGCTCCTGGGTCAGGATCTTGCCCGCCTCGCGGTCATAGCTGAGGATCGCGGGCGAGCGGCCGAACGGATCCTTGGCATCGTCATACCATTGCTTCGTGGTGGTGAAGCGGCCGAGATCGGCCATGGTCTGCTCGAGCGGCTTGGTGACGAAATACTGCACCGTCTGTGCCGTGCCGTCGGCATAGGTGATGGTGACGCGGGCGCGGCCCCAGCCGGCGCCTCGCACCGCATAGCGCCGCCAGCCGTTGACGACGCCCGCCGCCTGGACGGTCAGCGCACCGGCAGGCGAGACGTCGATCTTCGCCACGGGCCGAGCATATTTCAGGAAGAGCGAAGCCTCCAGGTCGTTCGGCACGACATAGCCGGGCACGCCGAGCGCCACCGGCCGCCCCTGAGCGGCAAGCGTCGACTCGATGCCGCGGATCGACGGTGCCTGCACCAGCCGCACGCCGATGGTGCGCGCCTCGCCGGGCGCCAGGGTGAAGCTGGTGGCAGGGTTCCACTGCTCGCCCGCCTTGCTCCATTCCTGCTCGACAAAGCCCTTGGAGGCGACCGTCCAGTCGTAAAAGCCTTCCGAGACCTGGCTGCGCTGGCTCTTGTCGGTGAAGATCGCCAGCGGCTCGCGCGGGTTCTTCAGCGGGGCGTAATTCTCCAGCGGCGTCCTGCCGTCGGGCAGGACCAGCAGCGCGGGGCCCTTCCCGTTCAGCCGGGTGACCTGGAGATAGCCGGCGTCGCGGCCGATATAGGGATCGACGAAGCTTGCCTCGGCATGCGCCGTTTCCAGCGTGCGATTCTGGATGATGTTGTCGAACACCATCGGCATGCCGAGGCCGCCGATCTCGACCGGCGCGCTCGACGTGTTGACCAGCCGGAAACGCAGCGCCGGAACACCCGCCGCGTCCACCCAGCGCCGCTCGACGCGCAGCGGGATGCCGTCGCCCATGCTCGCAGTGATGTCCGCGGCGGCGAACACGCCGGGGGTCAGCGGCAGCGCCTGGATCGGCTTGCGGACGCGGGCGGAGGCGAAGTCGCGCCACGCGCCCCCGGCAGTGCGCAGGCGCAGATTGAGGTCGCCGACATGATTATAGCCGTCGCCTTGCCGTTCCGCTTCCCGGCCGCCGGGGACGAAGTCGAACGCCGGATCGGCGGTGGGCGACAGCCGGGCCAGCGTGCCGGTATCGCTGCGCAGCGCGAGCAGGAACGCGCCGACGCGCACCGGTGTGGTGCGGATCGGCGGATAGACCGGCTTGGCCGCAGATTGTTCCTGCGCGATCAGCGGCGCGGCGAAGGGAAGGGCACTCACGCCGGCAAGCGCCGCGGCAGCGAGGATCAGGCGGGCAGGACGCATCGGGGACCTCATTGTTCGGGGCGCAGTACCGGCAGCTCTTCGTGCCAGGCGGGCGTAGCGAAGCTCACGTCGGCAGGCGGCGCCTCGCCGAGCAGATTGCGGACGAAATAGTCGCGGAACTTGCGCCAGAAGAAGGGCTGGTAGACCGCGTGGGTGGTGTTGGGCAGCACCACCATGTCGACGTCGCGGCCGGCCCAGATCAGCGCGGTGGCGAGCTGGAAGCTTTCGGTGATCGGCACATTGTCGTCGATGTCGCCATGGATCAGCAGCAGCTTCGAGCCGAGGTTCGGCGCAGCGACCATGTTCGAGTTGCGTGCCCAGTCATCGGGGCTCGCCGGACCCATCGTCACTTCGGGCCACCAGGCCTTGTCGAGCCGCAGATCATGGTTGCCCGACGACGCCACACCCACCTTGAAGAAGCCCGGCCGGCGGATGACGAACCGCGCTGCATCATAGCCGCCGGCCGAACCGCCGAACACGCCGACGCGCGCGAGATCGAACTGCGGATAGCGTTCGGCCATCTGGCGGATTAGCGCGATATGATCGTCCAGCCCGATCTCGCCGAGATTCTGATAGGCGTGCATGCGGAAATCACGGCCCCGGCGCGAGGTGCCGCGCCCGTCGATCATCACCACGATCGCGCCGAGCTGGGCGACGCTGGAGCCGGCCGAACCGACCGCGACGTTCCAGCATTCCGGCACCTGGGTGGTGGTGGGGCCGGTATAGACATTGTCGATCACCGGGTAGCGGCGGTTGGGATCGAACGATGCGGGCCGATAAACCATGCCGTAGATCGGCGTTTTGCCGTCCGCCGCCACGCCCTGGAACGGCTCCGGCATGCGATAGCCCGTGGCGAGCAGCGCGGCAGGATCGGCGCGGCCCAGCTCGGTGAGGATGCGCCCGTCAAGCGTGCTGCGAACCACCGTGCGCGTCGGCTGGGCGGGAGTCGACATGGCATCAAGGAAGATCTTGCCGTCCGGCGAGACCTGGACGTCGTGGTTCATCGGCTCGGGCGTCAGCAGCACCGGCTGCTCGCCGTGCGTGCCGATCCGGTAAAGCGCGGTGTAATAGGGGTTGCGATCCTTCTCGCGGCCGACGCCGGTCACCAGAATCGCGCCTGCCGCGGCATCGACATGCTGGATGCCGATCACCTCCCAGTCGCCGCGCGTCAGCGGAATGCCGCCTTCGGGTGCATCGGGGCGGACCAGATAGAGCTGCGCCCAGCCGCTCCGCTCCGAGACTGAGAGTTCGCCGCCGAGTTCGGGTGCGGGCTGGAGGAAGCTGGAAACGACAGAGACGTTTGGCGTCAGCGCCTCACGCGCCACGACGGTGGCAGCACCGGTCTCCGGATCGGCGTGGTAGACGGCAAGCTGCTTGTAACCGCGCTCGGTCCACTGCGCGCGCACCTTGCCGTTTACCCAGTTGAGGTCCGGATCGGCGGGGTAGAGGATGGATTCGCTCGGGATGTCCAGCTTCACCGGGCGCGCCTTGCGACGGCGCAGCGCCTCCTCGACGTCGACGACATAGCGGGTCGCCTGGGGCAGCTTCTCCGCGCCGGCAAGGGGGTAGATATAGCGGAAGGTGCGCGGATAGATGCTGCCGGGCGGGGTCGCCTGGACGATGCCCAGCCGGATCACGTCGCGCGTGTCGAGCCGCCAGGTGAGGATGCGCTTGCTGTCCGGCGACCAGCGGATCGAGACCGGCATGGTCGGATCCTCGGTCCCTTGCGCCAGGATGTCGGCAAGCTGGGGAATGCCGCGGCCATAGGGCTGGTCGCGGGTGCCGTCCTCGGTCAGCGCGACTTCGCGGCCGGTGCGCACTTCCACCGCGTACAGGTTGAAATCACGGGCGATGATTCGAAAGCGGCCGTCCGGCGAAAGGGCTTCCTCGCCGTCCGCCGCGCCTTTCTCGGCAGGGGCCAGGGCGCCCTCGGCGGACCAGGTCCAGCGTTTGCCGAACGCACTGAAGGTTAGGGCGGCGCCTTCGATCTTCGGATCTTCGATCGGCAGTGCGGCGGGCTTGAGCGGCTTGCCCGTCACCTTTGCAAGCGCCGCCGCGATGGCGGCTTCCGGCGCGATGGACTGGGACTGGGCAGTGGCGGCATCGAAATAGGCCACGGTCCGCTCGCCCTCGCGGCCATGGCGATAGACAATGCCTGCGCCGTTAGTGGTGAAGGTAGCACGCAGATTGCGATCGACGATCAGCTTTGCCAGCCCGTCGCCAAGATACCGATCCGCCACCGCATAGCGCGCCTCGATGGTGTCGACCGGCGCGGTGCCGGCTGACGCCGTGCTCGTCTGTGCGGTTGCGGGGAGCGGCACCACCAGCGCCGCGGCCGCCATGCCGAGGCGCAGGGCGCGCACTTTCCGCATGCGCCCTCTGGTGCTGCCGGTCCCGTACGATACAAGCATGTGCAATCCCCCTTGCGTCGCCGATAGACCATGCGGATCGCGGAGCGTCAAGAATATTATACGGTATATAATGATCCTGGTAGTCGCATTGGTCGCTTGACCGGTGGGCAGAGCCTTCGTAGATCGTATACGATTGCTCGAGGGGAACATCATGCGTCGTACACGTCGGGAAATTCTGGCAAGCGCCGGCAGCGTATTGTTGGCGGCAGGCGCCGCACCGACCTTGGCGCGGGCGGCAGATGCGGGTGCGTTGCCGCGAAAGCCCGAGCCGCTGCCGCTCACCGCGATCCGGTTGCGCCCCTCGGACTATGCAACCGCGATGCAGGTCAACCATCGCTACCTGCTGCGCCTTGATCCGGATCGCCTGCTCCACAACTTCCGCGGATATGCCGGGCTGGAGCCCAAGGGCGCGCTGTATGGCGGGTGGGAGAGCGACACGATCGCCGGTCACACGCTTGGCCACTATCTGTCCGGCCTGGTGCTGACCTGGCAGCAGACGGGCGACGCCGAGATGCGCCGCCGCGCCGACTATATCGTCGCCGAGCTGGCCGAGGCGCAGGCGAAGCGCGGCACCGGCTATGTCGGCGCACTGGGCCGCAAGGCGGCGGACGGCAAGATCGTCGACGGCGAGGCGATCTTCCCGGAGATCATGCGCGGCGAGATCAAGTCGGGCGGCTTCGATCTCAACGGTTCCTGGTCGCCGCTGTACACGGTGCACAAGCTGTTCGCCGGGCTGCTCGACGTCCATGCCGGCTGGGGCAATGCGCAGGCGCTGCAGGTGACGCTGGGGCTCGCCGCCTATTTCGAGAAGGTGTTTGCCGCGCTGGACGATGCGCAGATGCAGCAGATGCTCGGCTGCGAATATGGCGGCCTCAATGAAAGCTACGCGGAGCTGTATGCCCGTACCCGCGATGCGCGCTGGATGGTGGTCGCCAAGCGGCTGTACGACAACCGCGTGCTCGATCCGCTGAAGGCGCGCGAGGACAAGCTCGCCAATTTCCACGCCAACACCCAGGTGCCGAAGCTGATCGGGCTGGCGCGCATCCACGAACTGACCGGCGACCCCGCCGATGCGACCGCCGCCCGCTTTTTCTGGGAGCGGGTGACGCAGCACCACAGCTTCGTGATCGGCGGCAATGCCGATCGCGAATATTTCACGGCGCCGGACAGCATCGCCCAGCACATCACCGACCAGACGTGCGAGCATTGCAACACCTACAACATGCTCAAGCTGACCAGCCACCTGTTCGCCTGGCAGCCGGACGGCGCGCTGTTCGACTATTACGAGCGCGCGCACCTGAACCATGTGATGGCGGCGCAGAACCCGAAGACCGGCGGCTTCACCTACATGACTCCGCTGATGAGCGGCGCCGAGCGCGGCTATTCCACGACGGACGACGATGCCTTCTGGTGCTGTGTGGGGTCGGGCATGGAAAGCCACGCAAAGCATGGCGAGGCGGCGTTCTGGGAAGGCGACGGGGCCTTCCTCGTCAATCTCTACATTCCGGCGGAAATCAGCTGGAAGCCGCGCGGTGCGAAGCTGGTGCTCGAGACCGCTTATCCGTTCGAAGGCACGGCCACGCTGACGCTGACGAGCCTGGCCAAGCCTGGCCGCTTCCCGCTGGCGCTGCGCGTGCCCGGCTGGGCGGCGGGCAAGGCGATCGTGACGGTGAACGGCAAGCCGGCGGGCGCGGCCTTCGACCGCGGCTATGCGATCGTCACGCGCAGCTGGAAGGCCGGTGACGCCGTGGCCATCACGCTGCCCATGGCACTTCGGCTGGAAGCGACGCCGGGTGACGACAGCGTCGTCGCGGTGCTGCGCGGCCCGATGGTGCTGGCAGCCGACATGGGCCCGAATGCGCCAGAGCCCTGGAACGGCGCCGATCCGGCGTTGGTCGGGCAGGACCTGCTTGCGGCCTTTGCGCCCACCGCGGCGCCCGCGGTCTATGCGACCAAGGGCGTGGTCCGCCCCGGCGACATGCGCTTCGTCCCCTTCTACCGGCAATATGAGCGGCGCAGTGCCGTCTACTTCAAGCGCTTCACCGAAGGGCAGTGGAAGACCGAAGAGGCTACCTTCCTGGCCGACCAGGCACGGTTGAAGGACGTTGCCGCGCGTTCGGTGGATGTGATGCATCTGGGCGAGATGCAGCCGGAGCGCGACCACGATCTGCAATCCGCGATCTCCTACCCCGTGTCCTATCGCGGGCGGCAGGGGCGCGACGCGCGCTCGGGCGGCTGGTTCGAGTTCACGCTCAAGACGCGCGAAGGGCCGCTGGTGTTGCAGGCGACCTATTGGGGCGGCGAGCGCGAGCGGGACTTCGACATCCTCGTCGACGGGGTGAGGGTCGCTACCCAGCATCTGAGCGAGAATGACCGGCCCGGCAAATTTTTCGATGTGGAATATGCGCTGCCGGAGGCGCTCACCAAGGGTAAGAAGAGCGTTCGCGTTCGCTTCGTGCCGCATGACCGTAACACTGCTGGGCCGGTGTTCGGCGTTGTGCTGTTCACCGCCAAGCCGTGAGCGAAGGCGTCGGGCAGCAGGGCGTCGCGCTGACGCTGGACGAGGTGGGCACACTCGCCCGGCGGGTGCTCCGCGCCGCCGGGCTCGCCGGCGATCATGCCGATGCGGTTGCCGAGACGATGGTGGCTGGCGAGCGGGACGGTTGCGCCTCGCACGGCATCTACCGGCTGCTCGTCGCCGCAAACACGATCGCCAAGGGAAAGGTGGTGCGCGATGCCGTGCCGGTGCTCACCGAACCTGCTCAGGCGCTGGCCAAGGTGGACGGCGGCGGCGGCTTTGCGCAGCTTGCGTTCGAAACGGGCAAGCCGGCGCTGATCGCCAAGGCGCAGACATGCGGCATCGCCGCGCTGGCGCTGAATAACGTCGTACACTTCGCCGCGCTCTGGCCCGAAGTGGAGGCGCTGGCCGAAGAAGGGCTGGTGGCGCTGGCCTTCACGCCCAGCCATGCCTGGGTGGCGCCCGCCGGGGGCACCCGGCCGGTATTCGGCACCAATCCGATCGCCTTCGGCTGGCCGCGCCCCGCGCCGAACCGGCCCTTCGTCTTCGATTTCGCCACCAGCATGGTCGCGCGCGGCGAGATTGAACTGCATCGCCGCGCCGGCCGTCCTGTGCCGGACGACTGGGGCATCGATGCCGAGGGGCGACCGACCACCGATCCGGCCGCTATCCTGGAGGGCGCGATGCGCACCTTTGGCGGGCACAAGGGTTCGGCGCTGGCGGCAATGGTTGAGCTGGTGGCCGGGCCGCTGATCGGCGACCGCACCAGCGCCGAATCGATTGCAGTCGATGGCGGGGCGGGGGCATCGCCGCTGGGCGGCGAACTGATCGTTGCCATCGATCCCGCGGGTTTTCTGGGCGACATGGTCGCCGAGCACCTTGCTGGGGCCGAAGCGATGTTCGCCGCGATCGAGGCACAGGGCGCGCGGCTGCCCTCCTCCCGCCGCTATGCCGCGCGTGTCCGCAGCCTTGTCGCGGGCGTGCGCATCCCCGAAACCCTCTATGCCGATATCCTGGCGCTGGAAGCGAGCCTTACCGCATGAAACCGATCCTCCTCCTCTCCGCCGCCCTGCTCGCCACCGCCGCCGCACCCGCGCCGAAGCCGGCCCGTCCGATCAGCGCCGATGCGAAGCTCAAGGCGATCATCGACGTGGAATATGCATGGCGCACCACCCAGCAGGGGCCGGGCGAGGACAACCCGGCCGCCCAGGGCGGGCTGCCCGATGTCGGCCCGGCGGCACAGGCCGCGCGGCTGGCGCGCTGGACGGCGGTGTCGCGCCAGCTTGCAGCGATCGATCCGGCAAAGCTCACGCCCAGGGGGCGGATCGACTATCTCGTCTACAAGGGCCAGATCGACGCGCTGCTCGCCGAACAGCGCTATCGCGATTATGAGAAGCCGCTCACCGCCGACACCAGCTTCTGGAGCGATATTGCCGGTTCGGGCCGCGACGCCTTTGTCCGCGAAGACCAGTACCGCGCCTATATCAAGACCCTGCGCGACGTGCCCCGCTATTTCGACCAGAACATCGCCAATATGCGCGCCGGCCTCGCCCGCGGCTTCACGCCGCCCAAGGTGACGCTCACCGGCCGCGACATCGGCGTGGCGCAGGTGGTGGACGCGCCGCTCGAGGAAAACCTGTTCTACACGCCGTTCAAGAAGTTTCCCGGTTCTATTCCGGCCGCGGTGCAGGCGGAGCTGCGCCGCGAGGGAGCGGCGGCGATCCGCGAGGCCGTGGTCCCGGCGCATCGCAAGCTGCTCGATTTCCTGCGCAAGGATTATATCCCCGGCGCGCGCACCGCGCTGGCGGCGATCGAGTTGCCCGACGGCAAGGCCTATTACCAGTCGAAGATCCGCGAATATGTGACGCGCGACATGACCGCAGAGCAGGTCCACGCCGTGGGCGTGCGCGAAGTGGCGAAGATCCGTGCCGAGATGCTGCAGGTGATGGCCGAGGCCAAGTTCAAGGGCGATCTCCCCGCCTTCCTCAACTTCCTGCGCACCGATCCGCAATTCTACGCCAAGACCCCGCAGGAGCTGCTGTACCACGCCGCCTGGGCGGCCAAGCAGTTCGACGGGAAGGCGGGGCAGTATTTCGGCCGGCTGCCGCGCCGGCGCTTCGCCGTCGTGCCGGTGCCGGACGATCTCGCGCCCTTCTACACCGGCGGCCGCGGCGGCCCGGGCGTCTATCTGGTCAACACCTACGACCTGAAGTCGCGGCCCTTCTACCAGCTGACTGCGCTGACGCTGCACGAAAGCGCGCCCGGCCATGCCTTCCAGATGCCGCTGGCGAACGAGAACAAGGATCTGCCGCCCTTCCGCCGCGATACCTACCTTTCCGCCTATGGGGAGGGCTGGGCGCTCTATTCGGAAAAGCTGGGCGTCGAGATGGGGATGTACGACACGCCCTATGACCAGTTCGGGATGCTCAGCTACCAGATGTGGCGCGCGGCGCGGCTGGTGGTGGATACCGGCATCCACGCGATGGGCTGGACCCGAGAACAGGCCCAGGCCTTCCTTCGCGACAACACCGCGCTCAGCAACCACGAGATCGAGACCGAGGTCGATCGCTACATCGCCTGGCCGGGCCAGGCGCTCAGCTACTATATGGGCGAGCTGGCCTTTCTCGACGCGCGCACCCGGGCTGAAAAGGCGCTGGGGCCGAAGTTCAACATCCGCGCCTGGCACGATGCGATGCTCCAGCTGGGATCGGTGCCGCTGACGGTGATCGACCAGCGCACCGACCAGTTCATCCGCGAGGGCGGCAAGGGGCCTTATCCCGACGAGGAATGATGGCGCGCTGCGGCAATAGGCGAAGCACAGGCGGCAAGGGCAGGGAAAGCTGTCCTTGCCGTTTCTGCATGGGCACGGCCGGCGAGGCGGCCGTTGCAACTTGGCTACACCCTCTAGGCGATCGTGCGCAACCAAGATGCAGGTTTGTTGGACGGAGCATTACAAACTTGCGACACATACGGTATACGATATAAGAACGTCCTGGAAGGCCGGGGGAATGGACCTGAGGCCGCTTCTGGGGGCGATCGAAATGCGCAAGTGCGGATTATATTGTCGGGCTAGTGGCTTGGCGTTGGTACTGGCGGTGCCGCTCGTCGCCTTGGCATCGCCTGCGTTGGCGCAAGATCGCGACGGGGCAGAGGAAGGCGTCCAGTCCAGGAAGGACGACCAGGTTGTCATCACCGGCGTGCGCGGGAGCATCACCGATGCGCGGAACCGGAAGCGCAAGGCCAAGCAGATCGTCGATTCGGTGGTGGCCGAGGATGTGGGCAAGCTGCCCGACAACAATGTGCCCGAAGCGCTGGCGCGCGTGCCCGGCGTGCAGATCGACCGTGCGCATGGCGAGGGCTCCAGCGTCACCATTCGCGGCCTTGGAGACGTGCAGACCACGATCAACGGCACCGAGGCCGGCTCGGCCGGCTCGCGCGCGCTGAGCCTGTCGGACATCCCGGCCGAACTGCTCAAGTCCGTGGAAGTCTACAAGACCCGCAGCGTGGACCAGCCCGAAGGCGGCATCGCGGGCACGGTGAACGTGGAACTGCGGCGCCCGCTCGACCTGCGCAAGGGCTGGACGCTGGCCGGCAGCTTCCGCGAGACCTTCTCGGACATCGGCAACACCAAGAGTCCCTATGCCAGCGTGCTCGTCGGCAAGCGGTTCGATACGCCGATCGGCGAGATGGGCCTGCTGCTCAACGGGTCCTACACGCGCAACAACTACAACGAGAACTTCATCGCGGCGGAATCGCCCTATGCGGTGCCGGCGGACACCACGGCGGGACGCAGCCTGCCCGCCGCGCTGCAGGGCACGATCATCCCCTATGCGGTGACCTACGGCGTCGAATCCGGCGCGATCAAGCGGCCCTCGCTCAACGCCGCCTGGCAGTGGCGGGCCAGCGACAAGCTCGATTTCGTGCTGGAGGGCGCCTATCTCGGCGCGCGCGAAACGGCGAACCAGGATTATCTGAAGATCGTCACCAACGACCGCGGCGGCACCTATTCCAACGTGGTCACCAACAGCGACGGCACGATCCGATCGCTGACGTCTAACAATGCAAACGGCGTGAACGGCGGCCCGCTCTCGATCTACACCGAGCGCGACAGCGACACCTACAACACCAATTTCGAGACGCACTGGAACGGCGGGCACGTGCGCATCGACTTCGGCGCGCAGTATAACTGGAGCGATTCGACCAACTATTTCGTCCAGCAGCAATATCGGCTGAACGGCGCGACGGCGGTGAACGTCGACTTCAACTCGCCCAATATCCCCGGCGGCGGACCGTTCGTGAGCTATCCGGGCCTGGATATCGCCAATGCCGCGAACTACAAGCTGTTCCAGGTGCATGACCAGAACGGCGACAATCATGATACCCTGTTCGCCGGCAAGGTGGATTTCACCGTCGAAGCCAGCACCACCGGGCCGCTGCGCAGCTTCCGCTTCGGCACGCGCTTCACCAAGCGCACGATGAACTTTGTCTACGGCTATCGCGACGCCTTCTACTTCAACATCGCCAACGCGCCGACGCTCCAGTCGGTAGGCTCGGCGCTCGGCATCGGGCTGGCGACCACCCGGCCGGACACGCGCGGTGCGGGGCAGGTCCCGACCTGGAATCACTTCGACAGTGCGCAATATTTCGACCGGTTCGGTGCGGTGCGCCAGTATCTGCTGACCAGCGGCGCCGACCTGCAGGGCCGCGACTGGACGACTGCGGCGCCCGGCGGCAACGATCCCGGCCAGGGCTTTGCCGAGACCGAGCGAACTTTTGCTGCCTATGGCGAGGCCAATTACGGCTTCGACGTCGGCTTCCCGGTCGATGGTGCGCTCGGCCTGCGCTATGTCAACACCTGGGGCGAGGCGGCCAGCACGCAATATAACTGGCTGCTCGGCGCGGACGGCAAGATCGATCCCAGCTATACGCTGGTGATGAAGCAGGTGCCTAGCAAGGCGAACTATATCGACCTGCTGCCCAGTGCGACGGCGATCCTGCACTTCTCCAACAAGCTGCAGTTACGACTGTCCTACACCCACAATGTGCAGCGCCCCAGCTTCTTCGACATGCGCAACTTCAAGGAGCTGCGGGATGCGGTGAGCAGTCCGACCGGACCGGTCTATGCCGGTAATCCGGACCTGAAGGCGACCCAGGAAAACAACTACGACGCGTCGCTCGAATACTATTTTGGCAAAAGCGGCATGGTGTCGCTTGGTGCCTTCCTCAAGAACCAGACCGGGTTTATCTACAACACGCGTAGCAATGAATATGTGCCGGAAGTAGGTGGTGTTCATCCTGTAGAGAAGCCACGCAACGCCGGACCGGGCAAGATCTTCGGCCTTGAGGGACAGGTAAACGTCTTCTTCGACTTCCTGCCCGGTATCGCCAAGCATTTCGGCATTAATGCCAACGGAACCTATATCCCGGTCGGCCAGCTGCACCTCTATCCGGACGATCAGGTGCCGGACGTGCCCGGCGTGTTCCAGCCGCCCTACACCTCCAAATATACCGGCAATATCGCGCTGATCTACGACACGCCGGTGCTCAGCGCGCGCGTGGCCTATAATTACCGGTCGAGCTTCAAGACCAACATCAACTATGTGGATCCCGGTTATTCGGTCTACAACAAGGCGACGTCGCGGCTGGACGCGGCGGTGAACGTCACGCCGTTCAAGTTCGTCACGTTCAGCCTCGAGGCGACGAACCTGCTGAAGAACAACACCTATTCCTATTTCGGCGCATTCCAGTCGCTGCCGGTGGGCGTGCGCGAGCAGGCGCGGACCATCCAGCTCAGCACCCGCGTCCGCTTCTGAGACCCACGACTGCCCGGGGAGCGGCCTTGCCGTTCCCCGGGAATTTTTGCTTTCAGGATCCGCGATGCTGCATTTCTCGACCAAAGCCGGGCTGCTCACCGCCGCCGCCCTCGTCTCCCCGGCCGCGAAGGCGCAGCAGGGGGCTGCCGCACCGATCGCCGTGCACGCGAAGGCGAACCCGATCGTCGCGGACGGCAGTCTCTATTCGGCCGATCCCGCGCCGCTGGTGGTGGGGGACACCTTCTACATCCTCACCGGTCGGGACGAGGCGCGGCGCGACGAAGCCGGCTTCGTGATGCACGAATGGGCGCTGCTGACGAGCAAGGATCCCGCATCAGGCAACTGGAAGCTCCATCCGCATTTCCTGCGCCCCGACCAGCTCTTCGCCTGGGCGAGCGACAGTGCCGCCTGGGCCGCGCAGATGGTGCAGGGCGCAGACAAGCGCTTCTATCTCTACGCCCCCGTCGAGCAGCGCGACTGCAGGGATCGCGACTGCATGGGCATCGGCGTCGCGGTTGCCGACAGCCCGCTTGGCCCCTGGCGCGACTGGCACCCGGAAGGGCCGATCCTGTCGCAGCGCCTGCCGGTGGAAAACAACATCCAGAATATCGACCCGACCGTGGCGGTGGGGCCTGACGGCGCGGCGTATATCTACTGGGGCACGTTCGGCCAGCTGCGCGGGGCGCGGCTGGGTGCCGACATGAAGACGGTGGGCGCGCCGGTGACGGTGACGACGCTGACCGGCTTCTTCGAGGCGCCGTGGCTCTTCGAGCGCAAGGGCACCTGGTACATGGTCTATGCTGCCAACCATGCCGGGCCCAGTTCGCCTTGCACCCAGGCGGTCTACCATGCCTGCCAGGCCTATGGCACCGCGCCGACGCCGCTCGGCCCCTGGACCTATCGCGGCGTAGTCCTGGATCCCGTCTCCTCGACCACGTCGCACCAGGGCATGGTGCCGTTCAAGGGTCAGTGGTGGATGGCCTATCACACCGCCGACGCGAAGCTGGGCGGCCATTTCCGCCGCAGCGTCGCCGTCGACCGCGTGGAGTGGGATGACAGTGTCTCGCCCGCCGCAATCCGCAAGGTGGTGCAGACCCGCGCGCCGGCCGACAGCACGCCTACGCCCAACGTTGCCCGCGTCGCGCACCCCACCGCGTTCAACATGCCGATTCCACTGCAATATCGGCTGGCCGCGCTGAACGACGGCAAGGTCTATCCCGCCCCCTTGCCGCCCGACATGTGGGGCACCTGGAACGGGCGCGGCGATGTGGCGCAGGGCTGGGTGCAATATCGCTGGGACCGGCCTGTCACGATCAGCGGCGTGCGCGTGAAATTCTGGGGCGACCGCCCCGCCGGATCAGGCGAGGGCGTGGCCCCGCCGCGCGGCTGGCATCTGGAAGTGGGGGAGGGTGGGAATTGGCGTCGGCTCGCCGCGCCGGTGGTCCCTGCCGCTACCACGGACGCGCCGGTGGCGCTTCGCTTCAAGCCGGTCACCACCCGGTGTCTCCGACTGGTGCTCGACGCATCGACTGACGGCAAGACCTTTGCGGCGTTCGGAATCGAGGAATGGGAAGTGCTGTCGCCCAAGTCGGTCGTCGCGCCGCAAACCCCACCTGCGCCGGCGGCGTCCGCCCGCTGCGACTAAGGAGCTGCCTCTGCATTCGAAGGGATCGGCCCGCCGGATGCCCCGGCCCCCTCCCAGGCCTCAGCGCCCCCGCAGCTTCAGCAGCACCACGCCCTGTGCCGGGACGGTCACCGCGCGCTGGTCCTTCGCTACGGCCTTGCCCGTCCAGAGGTCCCGCACGGCCTGAAAGTGCTGCCAGCCCGCATCGGCCGGGCCATAGGCGATGACCGTCGGCGCATCGCCGCGGTTGAACAGCGCCAGCGCCACCGATCCATCGGCGAGCGGCTTGCGCCACACTTCGCGGTTGCCCTCGCGCCGGATCGCAGCGCCCTGGACGCCGCGCGGATCCTGGTCGAGCGCGATCAGCGCACGGTTGCGCAGCAAGGCCAGCGCAGCGGGGCTGGTCTGGCGCACGTCATGCCCCATCATCAGCGGCGCGGCGGACATCGCCCACAGCGTGAGGTGCGTGCGATAGGCGTCCTCGCCCATGCCGCCATTGCCGATCTCCAGAATGTCCGGGTCGTTCCAGCCGCCGGGCCCGGCGTCGCCGGGCTTGCCGTTGTGATCGAAGCCGATCCTGGCCATGGTGGGATAGTCGTCGGTGATGTCGCCGGTCGTGCGCCAGAGGTGGCCGCCCACGCGGCGGCCCCAGCTGCCGACGTCGAACCGGCCATATTCGCACAGCGAATAGAGGATCGGCCGCCCGGTTTCGCGCAGTGCGGCACCCATCTCATGGTAGCTGCGCATCACCGTATCGGCATCGGCGTAGAACCATTCGCCCGAGCAGAGATCATATTTCAGATAGTCCACGCCCCACTCGGCGAAGGTCTGCGCATCCTGCCGGACATGGCCATAGCTGCCCTCGAAACCGGCGCAGGTGCGGGGCCCCGGCGAGGAGTAGATGCCCAGCTTCAACCCGCGGGCGTGGACATAGTCCGCCAGCGCCTTCATGTCCGGGAACTTGGCGTTGGGGCGCAGCCGCCCGTCGGCCCCGCGCGTGCCCTGCCAGCCATCGTCGATGTTGACGTAGCGATAGCCGGCGTCGCGCAGGCCGGTGGCGACCATTGCGTCGGCGATCGCGCGCACCGTCTGGTCGTCGATCTTCTCGGCGAACTTGTTCCAGCTGCTCCACCCCATCGGCGGCGTCTTCGCCAGTCCATCCGGCGCGAGGCTGCCCATCGGCGGCAGCGCCACGGGGACGAAGCGATGCGCGGCCAGCTCGGCAGCCGTGGCCGGGCGGCCCTGCTGGTGGAGGTCCGCATGCCAGATGCCGCCGTCGAGCAGCGCACCGCCATCGGCCGATACGGTTATCGTCCAGTGACGGACAGGGCGATCCTTGTCGTTGAGGTTGCGCGTGTCGAAGGCGATCCGGTTCCCCTGCACGACCGGGTTCTGCATCGGGATGGTGCCGTACCAGTCGCTCGTCAGGCTGCCGCTGATGCTGCCGTCGGCGACGCGCTGGAACGTCAGCAGGCGGATACCGGGATAATCGGGCGCTTCGGGGAAGAACAGCGCGAGCCGGTCCGGCACGGTAGCCGGCGCCGTCTGCATGGGCGCGGGGGCAGCACCCTGGGCCAGCGGCGATACCGCCGTGGCCAGCAGGGCGGCGAGAAGGGACAAACGCATGCGAAGCTCCGGACGTCGGAAAGGGGTGGGGCCGGCGCTTGCGCGGCCGGCCCCGGGGCAAGGGATAGCGTCGTTAGAAGGTGAGCGTCGCGCCAAAGAACATCGTGCGGCCCATCGGATCGTACACGCCCGGATAGGTGTTGCCGTTGCCGAAGCTGGCGAGCACGCCCGAGGCGATCGCCGGCGGTGCCTTGTCGGTAAGGTTGTTGATGCCGGCGCGGAACTGCAGCTGCTTCGCCACCGTCACCGTCGTCGCGAGGTCGAAATAGTCATAGGCCGGGATCCGCGCGTTGATGATGCTGATCGGGCCGGCTTTCTTGAGGAATTCGTTCGACGAGGAAGTCGCGAGGCGGGTTCCTGCAAAATGGCGCCATGCGAGCGACAGCGTCGCCTTGTCGCCCGGCACGCTCCAGGTCAGCCGCGCGACATGGCGCCAGGTCGGGTTCGGCTGGCCGCAGCTATAGCCGTAAAAGCCTTTGCAGTCATAGCTGCCCAGGCCCGGCTGCGGCTGCTTGGTCTGCTCCTTCAGCCGGGTGCCGACGACGTTCGCGTCGAGCTTGCCAAGGCTGCCGATCCGCGTCGCATAGGCGGCGGCGATGTCGATGCCGGAGGTCAGCAGATAGCCGGTGTTGAGGGTGCTGCCGACGACATAGCCGTTCGTGCCGAACAGCGCGCCGGACCGCTGGTCGCGGTGGAACAGCCCGCAGTAATAGGGATCGCCGGTGGTAGTGCACTGGCTGACCACGAGCGAGGGGTCGATCGAGCTGATATAGCCCTTCACCTTGATGTGGTAATAATCGACCGAAAGCGAGAAGCCGCGCAGTTGCTTCGGCGTCAGCACCACGCCGAAGGTGTAGGTGTCGCCCACTTCCGGCTTCACCGCCGGGTTGCCGCCAAAGGATTGCGAGCAGGTGTCCGCCGGGCATTGGATGATATGGCCATATTGCGCGTCGCTCACGCCGGTCAGCTTGCAGGCGGAGAGGGGGGCATCCGGCGCGGCCCCGGCGCACGGGTCGGTCAGCGATACGTTGCCGATGCCGCGCGCGCCGAACAGTTCTTCGATGTTCGGAGCGCGGATCGCGCGATTGTAGCTGGCGCGGAAGCGGGCGCCGTCGACCGGCGACCAGGTGAGCTCGCCCTTGTAGGTCCAGGCCTTGTAGTGGGACTCGGTGCCGGTCGACCCCTGGCGGTTGGTATAGTCTGAATAGCGAAGGCCGCCATTCACGGTCAGGTCGTGGATGAAGGGGACGTCGGCGACGAGCGGCAGTTCAAGCTCGCCATAGGCTTCGTTGACGGTGATCGAGCCGTCGATATCGGCGGTGCCGCCCTGCTTCGCGACGGCGTCGGCGGTGAAGTTTCGCGTCTCGCGGCGACGCTCCAGACCGAGTGCCAGACCGGCGCCGCGCTTCGCCCAGGGGCTCTGGATACCGAAGGTACCGAGATCGCCGCTCAGCGATCCGGAGAAGACCTCCAGCGTGTTGCGCGCGGCGGTGTTCGACGGGCTGAACAGATATTGTGCTTGATCGGTGCTGATGCCGTCGGCACGGAAGACGTCGATCGGCACGCAGGTGGGATCGGTGCCGTCGACCTTCGAACGGCAGGTCGGCACGCCGGCCACCGACACCACGTCCAGCGCACGCTGCGCCTTCACATTGTCGACGTTGTTGAGATAGGTCTCGTTGTAGCGCGACAGCGCGTACAGATAGCCCACGTCATAGCTGAAGCCGTGGCCGATATCGCCCCTCACCCCGCCATTGTAGCGATAGTCCTGGTGGCGAAGGTCGTCGCGGCGTGAATAGGCGCCGTTCAATCGGTAGCCGATGAGCGTGTCCATCGTCGCTGCCGTGCCCGCGGCAGGGCCGCAGAGCGCAGCCTGCTGGCCGGCGCTCATCAGCGGATTGTTGCACGGCACGGTGAAGGTGGTGCCGAGGAACAGCGCCGAGGGCGCCACCTGCGAGAAGGTATGATCCTTCATCCACATGAAGCTGCCGTACAGCTTGGCGGCGGGTGCAATCTCGAACGACGCGCTGCCGCCGCCGGTATAGCGCTCGTCCGCGCGCTGGATGTAGTTGGTCGGTGAATAGTTATAGGCGTAGCTGTCGACATACGGCACCCAGCTTTTCGAGCCGTCGCGTGCGTTGGTGAGATAGCCCAGGTCCTTGCTGGGGCCGTCCAGCGGCGCGAAGGTGCCGTAGGTGGTGTTGCTCGACCCGCCGCAGACAAGCGCGCTGGGCCCCGATGCGTTGAGCGCGCAGGAGGAATAGTCGCGCGTCGCCTGCAGCACCGGCGCGGTATGGCGGTAGCCGCCATAGATGGTCACGTTGCCGCGGCCGTCGGCGAAATTCTTGCCGAACGCGCCGTTCACGTCCTGCTTGCCGCCGTCGAACACGTTGCGCGGCGCCAGCTGATAGCCCCTGGCGGTGACCAGGCCCCGAACATAGGCGTTGTCGTTGGTGTGCTGGGCGAAGCTGGTCTGCGCATCGAGACGCAGGCCGTCGAGATGGTCGCGCAGGATGAAATTGACCACGCCCGACATGGCATCGGAACCATAGACGGCCGAGGCGCCGCCGGTGACCACGTCGACCCGCTCGATCAGCGCGGTCGGCACGAAGTTGATGTCGGTTGCCTGCGAGGAAAGGATGCGCTGCCCGTTGATCAGGGTCAGCACCCGGTTGGAGCCGAGATTGCGCAGATTGATCTGCGCCGAGCCATCCGCGCCGTTGGAGGCGTTCTCATTGGCGTCGGCGGTGAACTGGGGGAGCCGCGCGAGCATCGCTTCGGCATTTACCGCGCCCTGATAGCGGACTTCCTGTTCGCCGAGGCTGGTCAGCGGGCTGTTGCTCTCGAGGTCGGGGCGGCGAATGCGCGTGCCGGTGACGGTGATTTCGGTGGACGCTTCGGCCTCTGCCGTTGCGCTGCCGGTGTTCGCCTGCTGCGCGTGAGCGCTCGCAGAGAGCAGGGCCATGGCCACAGCACCCAACGCCACCTCTGCTCGAATCGAAAGAATATTGCGCATTATCCGCACCCCCCTTTTTTTGAGTCGCGCATATGCAACACGGGAAGCATCATTCCGTCAAATAAATTATACGATTTGGAGGGGCGCATCTGGGACATGGCTTGGCCGGCCATAGGCTTCACCGCAGACTTCCCACGGCGCCCACTTAGTTTTTCTTTTTTGCCTACTAATCAGATGGGAATTACGCCTCCTCCACCGGCCATTAATCTGACAATTGGGGGCGCATTGATGCCGCATGTTCGTACTGCCGCGTTCGTTACGATCCTTCTGGCCAGCAGTTCGGCGCTGGCGCAGACGCCTGCCCGTCCGGCACAGGTGCAGCCGGCGCCGGCCGGCGATGGGGAAATCGTCGTCACCGGCATTCGGCGGAGCCTTGCCGACGCACTGGCCGCGAAGCGCGATTCCGCACAGGTACTGGATGCGATCTCCGCGGAGGATGCCGGCAAATTCCCCGACAAGAACGTCGCCGAGGCCCTGCAGCGCGTCACCGGGGTGCAACTGACGCGCGGCGGCGGCGAGGGGCAGAGCATCACCATCCGCGGCGCCGACGCTTCGCTCAACCGGGTGGAGATCAACGGCCAGACGGCGCTTTCGACCAGCATCTCTGCCGGCACCGGCAATGGCAGCAACCGCCAGGTCGACTTTCGTGACATGCCGGCCGAATTCATCTCCCGCGTCGAGGTGGTGAAGTCCGCGACCGCCGAGATGACCGAGGGCGGGCTGGGCGGGACGGTGCGCGTGCGCACCCGCCGTCCGTTCGATACTAAGGGCGGCTATCTCGCCGGTTCGGCGCAGGGCATCTACAACGAGCTGGCGGGCAAGGTGGACCCCAAGTTCGCGCTGATCGGCAGCAAGCTGTTCGCGCACGAAACGCTGGGCGTGCTGGTCTCCGGCACCTATGAGAAGCGGACGATCCGCTACGATCAGGCCCGCACCACCGGCTGGCGCCAGGTGGAGACGACGCAGCCGGCAACGCCTGCCGCGCAGAACTGCCTCAGCGGCCGCAACCAGGCGCGCTGCGTCGATCTCGACAAGAGCGGCTTCGGCGACTTCTACCCGGATATCCCGCGCTATATCACCGCGACCGAGCCTACCCGGCGCTATGCCCTGAACGGTATCGTGGAGTGGCGGCCGAGCGATCGCTTCAAGGCCTATCTCGAGGGAACCTATACCCGCAGCAACACGAGGTCGGACGACCAGTATCTGCAGATCAGCACCGCCCAGGCGGTGGCCGGGGGCGGCATCGACCCGGGCAGCGTGACGATTGCCGACGAGACGGCGCGCAAGGTGACCTTCGTCAACGGCCTGAATGCGCCTTCGGGGATGAGCGTCAACTATCGCAGCGTGCTCGGGGGGCTGTATCGTAACACGATCAACGCGATCACCGGCGCTGAATGGCAGGTCGGCAAGGTGCGGCTCTCGGCCCGCGCGACCTATGCCAAGTCCAAGGTGTTCAACGACGAGGTGGACGTAACCGCGGGCGTTACCGGCAAGGACGTGCTGCCCTGGATCACGATCGATTACGGCAACAGCCAGAACGCGCCGAATATCCTGCTGCCGTTCAGCACGAGCAGCATCCAGCCGGTCAACACGCTCGCGGTGGAGGCGCGTCCGCGCGTCAATCGCCAGCGCGAAATCGGCGGGAAGGTCGATGCGGAGTATCGGCCTGACGAGAATGGCCTGCTGACGTCTTTGAAGGCCGGGATCGAGAAGCGCGACCTGATCTCGAGCAGCACGTTCAACAATGCGGTCTACACGCTGAACGGGGTGAGCGGGCAGATCACCCGCACGCAATCGGGTGTCACCGGCACGCAGATCCTGGGCACGTCGACGACAGCGGCGATCCGATCGCAGATCCAGACGCTGCTCGGCCAGCATGGCCGGCTGACCGATGGCACGTTCTTCACCACCGGCGACCTGGGCTTCGGCGGCGGCCGGCAATGGCTGAGCCTGGGGCAGGACCTGGCCGACGCGGTTGGCGTGCCCGATCCCTATGGCGCGACCTCGCCGCTAGATACCTATCGGGTGAAGGAATCGAACCTCGCCGGCTATGTGCAGGCGGCGCTGCGGGCCGATCCGGGCGTGCCATTGTCAGGCGTGTTCGGCGCGCGGCTGGTCCATACCGAAACCGTCGCCACCGGCAGCCAGAGCGCGAACAACGTGATCACGCCCGTGCGCTATGCCGGAAGCTACACAGTGCTGCTGCCTTCGGCCAATCTGCGGGCGGCGGTCATTCCGGACAAGCTGGTGCTGCGCGCCACCGCCACCGACGTGCTCGCCCGCCCGGCACCATCGCAAATGGCGCCCAACGTACGGCTGGACGTGGTCGGACTCACCGGCTCGCGCGGCAATCCGGGGCTGAAGCCGTATCGCGCCTGGCAATATGATCTGGGCGCGGAATATTATCTCAGCCGCACCTCCTATGTCTCGGTCACCGGCTTCCGGAAGGACATCAAGTCGTTCATCGAAAACCGCAATCAGGTGGAGGAGATCAACGGGCAGACCTACACCATCACCTTGCCGGTGAACGGAACCCAGCATGTGACGATCCAGGGGATCGAGGCCGGCGTGCAGGCCACCTTCGATTTCCTGCCAGGGCTGCTGCGCAGCTTCGGCGCGACCGCCAACTACACCTACATGAAGGACAGCGGCTATCAGGGGCGCGACTATTTCACCGGCGCCGTGCTGCCCTTCCCGGGCGTGTCGCACGACAGCTATAATGCGTCGCTGTTCTACGACGACGGGCGTTTTGCGGTCCGCGGCTCGTACAACTGGCGCAGTCGCTATTTGATCGCGGCGGTGGACCGTGGCAACAATCCGGCCTTTGGCGAAGCATTCGGCCAGTTCGATGCCTCGGCCAGCATCGCGGTCGGCAAGCACTGGTCGCTGTTTCTGGAGGGCGTGAACCTGACCGACTCTACTCGCATCGAAAATGCCAGCAGCATCTATCGGCGCAACGTGATCGAGACCTATGGGCGCCGCCTTTATTTCGGCGTGCGGGCGAAGCTGTGATGCCGGTGCGCCGCGAGGTCCTGGCGGGAGTCGCCGCACTGGCCGGCGCGCGCGTGGGGAGGGCGGAAGCGCGCGCCCGCATTCTTGCCCGCGATGATTTCCGGCACGGACTCGGCCAATGGGCAATCGAGGCGGAGCAACCCGCCTCGGTCACCGCCCGGGGCGGGGTGCTGGACATCGTGGCGCCTGCCGGACTGACTCTCTGGTTCCGTCCGCGCCTGACCGGCCCGATCGCGATCGACTATGACGTGCAGGCGGTATCGACCGGCGGACGGTTCGACCGGGTGAGCGACGCCAACTGCTTCTGGATGGCCCGCGACCCAGCCGCGCCGGAGGGCAACCCGCTTGCCCGCCCGCGCGACGGCCGCTTCGAGTCCTATGACACGCTGGAGACCTATTATGTGGGGCTCGGCGGCAACACCAACAGCACCACGCGCTTCCGGCGCTACACCGGACGGCCGGGGGATCGGCCGCTGCTGCCCGAGAACGATCGACGCGCTGCGGAGGATCTGCTGGTTGCCAATGCCTGGCAGCATCTGCGGATGACGGCCGAGGGCGAACGGATCAGCTTCGCGCGCGACGGCCGGACTCTGTTCGCATTCCACGATCCCGTGCCCTACCGCACAGGCCATTTCGCGCTGCGCACCACCGCCAGCCATCTGCGGGTGCGCAACTTCACGGTGTCCGCGCTCGCCTGAGCGTCGCAGCGAGCGAATGGCTAGCGCCGCATGTCCAGTGCGTGGCGGAGCGCATCACGGGCATCGCGGACCTTTTCCGGGGTTGCCGTGCCGAGCACGCCGCGCGCGGCCTCCGGGATATGGGCAACCGGGTCGCCGTGGATCTGGAACACCAGATGGTCGAACATCGCCCGCCACGCCAGCCGCTGGTCCTCCGGAAGCAGCCGCAGCGAGAACAGGGCATGCAGCAGCGCATCATGCGGGTTGAGCATGGGTGGCTGGGGCGGCGTCCACCAATAGTTGGCGAACAGGTTCACTTCGTCGAGCGACTCTACCGCGTGCCACCAACGAAAGGGGATGTAGAGCGCGTCGCCGGGTTCCAGCACTGCCGCCTGCGCATGCTGCGCGGCCTCCGCATAGCGCGGGAACCGCTCGAGATCCGGCGCAGTGACGTCGACAAAGCTTGTGGGCGTGCCCGCGGGCGTGAATTCGAGCGGGCCCATATAGAGGTTCGCGACCTGGTCGGGCGGAAACAGCGTGAAGCGGCGGCGTCCGGCGACGACGATGCCGACATTCTCCATCAGATCGTAATGCGTCGCCACCTGCAGCTTGTTGCCGAGCCACAGGCGAGGAGCGACCGCGTCATCGACCAGTTCGATCGCGTTTTCAGCCGTGAAGCCCGGAAGCAGTTCGGGCGCGGGGATGGACTGGACCGCCATGGCATAGCCGGTCGGTCGCTCACATTCACGCAGCAGCCGATCGAGAAACGGGTCGAGCGGAGAGACGCCGCGCACGAAATTCATGCCGGTCAGGTCGTCATTGTAGAAGAAGCGGCCGTGGATCGCCGGATCGCCGACGATTGCGCTGACCGGGCGGTCATGGCTGAAGCGTTTGCAATAGGCGACGATCGCCGCTGCGCCTCCGCGGCCCGCCTGTACCGCCGGCCAGTCGGCGGCGAGGCCCCGCAGCACTACGGGTTCGCGCGCGGGCCTGATCTCGGAATCGAAGCGATGGCGATCGATCGCACCCGCTTCGCGCACCGGGCGCGGATGGGCAAGGGGGGTCACGACGCGCGCCGCGTAGGCGCCGGGTTGCAACCGATCTCGCGAAGATAATCGTCCTGCATGGGCATGGTGTCGGCTGTCTGATCAATCACTTGGGTGATGTGCCTCAGGCGCTGGAGCGTCTCTTCGTCGGATAGCAGATCGGCGACAGGATGGTAGCCCCGCGGTTCGATCCCCTGGCAGTGCATCACCGAAAGCCAGCTGGTTTCGGTGAACAGTTCCTGGTGCTCCCGCACGACCCGGCCGTTGCTGCGGAACATCTCCAGCTTGTCGCGAAGCCCGTCGGGCGGAGCCAAGGTGCGGCAATAGCGCCAGAAGGCGCTGTCGTCGCGCTCGGTAGCCTTGTAGTGCAGCACCAGGAAGTCGCGGATATCGACATATTCCTGCGCCGTGTCGCGGTTGAACCGATCGATTTCCGCCTGGTCGAAGCCGCGCGTCGGGAAGAATGCCATCAGCCTGGCGATGCCCGACTGCACGAGATGGATGCTGGTCGATTCCAGCGGTTCCAGGAACCCTCCGGCCAGGCCGAGAGCAACCACATTGCCGATCCAGGCGCGATTGCGGTGGCCGGCGCGGAAACGAAGCTGGCGCGGCTCCGCGAGCGGCGCACCGTCGAGATGGGCGAGCAGCGTCGCCGTCGCCTCATCGTCGGAGAGGTGTGCGCTCGCATAGACATAGCCGTTGCCGATGCGGTGCTGAAGCGGAATGCGCCACTGCCACCCGGCACTGCGCGCGGTGGAGCGGGTCAGCGGCACGCGGTCGCCGCCCAGCGCGCAGGGCACCGCCACCGCGCGGTCACAGGGCAGCCAATCGGTCCAGTCGGTAAAGCCGCTGCCCATCGCACCTTCGATCAGCAGTCCGCGAAAGCCCGTGCAGTCGACGAACAGATCGCCCGCAATCTCGTCCCCCGATTGGAGCTGCACGGCGGCGACATGGCCGCTTTCACCGTCGCGACGGACCGACACGATGCGCCCGTCGGTCCGCCGCACACCGGCGGCCTCCGCCAGTGAGCGGAGATAGCGGGCATAGAGCGCCGCATCGAACTGGAAGGCATAGCCAAGCTTCGCAAGCGGCGAATTGGGCTGGTCGGGCCGTGGATGAGCGAAGCGGCCGCGCAGGCCGGCCACCGCCGCGAGCGAGTAGGTGTCGAGCGGCGTCGTGTCGCCGAGGTTTCGTGCCTTGAGCCAGAAATGGTGAAATTCCACCCCCAGCATGTCGATCCCATAGAAGCCGAAGGGATGGACATAGCGGTGGCCGATCCGCCGCCAGTCGACGAATTCGATGCCCAGCTTGTAGGTGGCATTGGTCTCGCGGACGAACGTCGCCTCGTCGATGCCCAGCATCGTGTTGAACAGCACGATCTGCGGGATCGTCGCCTCGCCCACGCCGACGGTGCCGATCTCCTCGGACTCGATCAGTTCGATGCTGAGCTCGGGCATCCGGCCGACCAGCTTGCTGATCGCCGCGGCGGCCATCCAGCCGGCGGTGCCACCGCCGACGATGACGATGCGCCGCAGCCGGTCTGCCCTCATACCGGCGCGCCCGGCTGGCCGAACGGCGCTTCCTCGGCGAAGGAGAATACCGGCAGCGCGTCCGCAGCCGGCATCGCGGGCGGCGGCGCTGGCTGCGGGGCGATGCGGGCCAGGAACTCGGCATGCGTCGGCATCTGCTGGGCCGTTTCAAGATAGCCGTGGCGCATCTGTTCGAGTGCTTCGGCCACCAGGCGCTCGTCCAGCGCGTCGGCTGCGGGTTCATGCGCGCGCGGCACGATGTGCTGGCCCAGGCACACCGCCACCCAGCTGGTGGTGGTGAACAGCTCGTTCCCTTCGCGGAACAGCCGGCCCTTGTGCTCGAACAGCGCCATTTTGTGCGCCAGGCTCTCCGGTACCTCCATCGTGCGGACGCGGTTCCAGAAGGGGGAGTCGGTGCGGGTCGTCGCCTTGTAATGCAGGATGATGAAGTCGCGGATGTCCTCGTAGAGGTCGCGCATCTGGCGGTTATATTCGATACGCTCGATCGGATCGAAGCGCTTGTCCGGGAACAGTGCGATCAGGCGGGCGATACCGCTCTGGATCAGGTGGATGCTGGTCGATTCCAGCGGTTCCAGGAACCCGCTGGACAGGCCGAGCGCGACGACGTTGCGCGACCAGCTCTCGCGCCGCCGTCCGGTGGTGAAGCGGAGCCGACGGGGATCGGCCAGCGCTGGGCCTTCCAGCGCGCCCAGCAACTGCTGCTCGGCGGCGGCGTCTTCCAGATAGTCGCTGCAATAAACGAGGCCGTTGCCGGTGCGGTGCTGCAGGGGGATGCGCCACTGCCAACCCGCCGTCCGCGCGGTGGAGCGGGTGAACGGGTCGGGTGCACCGCTATTGGCGGACGGCACCGCGACGGCGCGATCGCAGGGCAGCCAGTGGCGCCAGTCCTCATAGCCGGTCTGCAGCGCTTCCTCGATCAGCAGGCCGCGAAAACCGGAGCAGTCGATGAACAGGTCTCCGGCGACCGTACGGCCGTCCGCCAGCGTCACCGACTGGACGAAGCCGTCCTCCGGGCGAAGGGTGACGTCGGAGATCTTCCCCTCGACGCGGACGATGCCGCGCGCTTCCGAGAGGCGCCGAAGCAATTGCGCATAGAGACCCGCATCGAAATGGAAGGCGTAGAACAGCTCGCGCACCGGGGTGCGGGCATTGGGGGAGGGCCGCCCGAACTTGCCGTGCGCCGCGGCCACTGCGCTCATCGACCACTCGGCAATGTCCGGTATGGGCCGCCGCGCCCGCTCGCGCAGATAGAGCTGATGGAAGTGGACGCCCTGCAGATCCTGGGCAAAATTGCCGAACGGGTGGAAATAGCGCTCGCCCAGCCCGCCCCAGTCGACGAATTCGATGCCCAGCTTGAACGTGCCGCCGGTGGCCGCGAGGAACTCGTTCTCGTCCAGCCCGATCATCTGGTTGAAGCGCAGGATCGGCGGGATTGTCGCCTCGCCGACGCCGACCGTGCCGATCTCGTCGGACTCGATCAGCGTGATGCGGGTATAGCCGTTGTTGAGGAAGCGCGAAAACGCCGCGG
The DNA here is from genome assembly GCF_036731925.1 of Sphingomonas sp. Taxonomy (GTDB): domain Bacteria; phylum Pseudomonadota; class Alphaproteobacteria; order Sphingomonadales; family Sphingomonadaceae; genus Sphingomonas. Next base: position 1,919,731 of record NZ_DAINDJ010000001.1, on the reverse strand, counting down.
CGGCCATCCAGCCGGCGGTGCCGCCGCCGACGATGACGACCTCGCGGATACTATGCTCGTTCATGCAGGTGCCTCGATTGCGCAGCGTGGAAGGCGGCGAGGGTGGGAAGGGGCTGGACCGCCTGGGCGATCCCGGCGCCGAACCGTGCCATCGCGGCATCCGCGACATCGGGTGAAACGGTGTCGGCAAGCGGATCGGTCTGCCGCGGGAGCACGCCCTGGCCGAAGAGGACTGCCAGCCAGCTGTCGCGGTCGAATGTCTCCTCCTCATGGTAGGGAAGGCGGCCGCGTTCGCGGAACAGGCGGAGCGTGTGGGCGAGCGATTCCGGGGGCGCCATGCTTGCCACGTCGTGCCAGAAGGCGCCGTCGCGCCGCGAGGTGACATAGTGGAGCAGCACGAAGTCGCGCACGCGCCGCGCCTCCGCCAGCGCCTGTCGGTTATATTCGGCCGCTTCCAGGGGGTGGGGATCGCCTGCCGGCAGCATGGTGATGAGCCGGTCGATCGCGCTGTGGACAAGATGGAGATTGCCCCATTCGAGCGGCTCCAGCGTTACGGCCGCGTCGCCGATGGCGACCACATTGTGCTTCCACGGCTCGATGGTAGCGCCTGGTTCGAACCGGATTGGTTCGTCGTCGCTTTCTCCATGTGTTTCGCTATAGACGGTTCCGCGCTGCGAGGCGCTGGTCCAGTGCCAGCCGCTCGCCGCGGCGGTGACACGATCAAGCGGTGAGGGATCAGGATCGGGCGCCACATCCGTCAGCACGAGGCGATCGCACGGCAGCCAACGCCGCCAGTCCTCGCGGGGTACCTCCATTGCGCCGTGCAGCAGTGCCTGGGGACCCGTGCAATCGCAGTACAGGTCCGCCGACACGCGGCTGCCATCGTCCAGCACCAGCGCGCCGATTCCGCCCTCGGCGCCTTTCTCCACGCCCGCCAGCGTCCCGGCCTGCTCGCGCACGCCGACATGGCGGGCGAAGGCGGTTAGCATGGCCCGGTAGCGCGGCACGTCGAGCGTCAGGCCAAAGCCATGGGTCGCCAGCAGGCCATTATCCGTCGGCAGCACGAACCGGCCCGCCCGCGCCATCGCCGCCCCCGCGGAGAAGGCATCGAACGCGGCCACCTTGCCCTCCCGGGCGGACCGCGCCCAGAGAGGGTGGAAGGAAACGCCGTCGATCGCCGTGCCATGGGGCCCATAGGCATGGACATAGTCGGCCAGCCCCTCAACCCAGCCGCGGAACAGCGTGCCGAGGCGATACACGCTGCCGGTACGCACGACGCCGTCGCCAAGGCCGATCCCCAGATCTGCGTGGAAGCCGAGGATCGAGGGCAGGGTGTTGGCGATATGATCGGCCAAAGCGCTGGGCGGAGTCTTCAGCGGAAGGATGATCACCTCCAGCATCGGCACACGCCGCTTGAGCGCCGCTGCCATCGACCATCCGGTCAGCCCGCCGCCCGCAACCAGAACCCGCTTCAGGCTCATGCCGCGGCCGCCATCGCGCAATAGCCGTCGATATAGCGGAGGTGCTCCGGTACACGCGTTACCGTGGTCGCGATCTCGGTGTGTAGCGCCTTCATGGCCTGCACCAGCGTTGCGGTATCGGGCGCGTCGGCACGGGGGTCATGGCCTTCCGGCACGATCCCCTGTCCGACATAGACGGCGATCCAACTCGCATCGAGGAATACGCCTTCGCGATATTTCACCACGCGCCCGGCGCGGCGGAACAGCTCGATCTTTTCGGCCAGGCTGTCCGGCACGGCCATGGTGCGGACATAGTTCCAGAACGCCGAATCCGAGCGGTTGGTCGCGTGATAATGCAGGATCAGGAAGTCGCGGATGCGATCATATTCCAGGTCGATCAGCCGGTTGAATTCGTCCCGTTCAACGGAGGAGTCGGGCGTGTCGGGGAAAAGCTCGACCAGCGCCGTGATCGCCTGTTGAACAAGGTAGATGCTGGTCGATTCCAGCGGCTCCAGAAAGCCGCTCGCCAGGCCGATCGCGACGCAATTGCCCACCCAGCTGCGCCGCCGCCGCCCCGCGCGGAACCGCAGCATGCGAGGATCGGCAAGCGGCGCGCCTTCCACCGCGCGGGTCAGCGCCTCGGCGGCGGCGTCTGCGGACGTGAACGCGCTGGCATAGACATAGCCGTTGCCGGTTCGGTGCTGCAGGGGGATCCGCCATCGCCAGCCCGCCGGCATGGCGATGGCGCTGGTATAGGGGGTCACCGGGGTCTCGGTCCGGCACGGCATCGCCACCGCACGATCCGCGGGCAGCCAGTGGTTCCAGTCCTCGAACGGCTCTTCGAGCGCTTCTCCCAGCAGCAGCGACCGGAAGCCCGAGCAGTCGACGAACAGATCGCCGTCGAGAACCTGCCCGTCCTCCAGCCGGATAGCAGAGATGTTGCCGGTCAGGCCGTCCCGCAGCACCTCCACCACCTTGCCCTCCGTGCGGCGCGTGCCCAGCCGCTCGGCGATGCTGCGCAGATAGGGGGCGAAGAGCAGGGCATCGAACTGATAGGCATAGCCATAGGTGGAGGCGAGCTGTGCTGGGTCGCTCGCGGGCAGGTCGAAGCGATTGGCCCGGGCGAGCATGCAGCCATAGGAGAACTGCTCGAGCGGCGGCAGGTCGACCCCCGCGCTGCGCAGCCGCGTCCAGTAATGATGAAAGTCCACATCGCCCTTGCCGCGCCCGAAGGTGCCGAAGGGGTGGATGTAGCTGTCGCCGACATTTCCCCAGTTGCGAAACTCGATGCCCAGTTTGAACGTGCCGCGCGTCCAGGCCATGAAATCGGCCTCGCGGATGCCCAGTTTTTCGATGAACCCGCGGATGTGAGGCAGGGTAGCCTCGCCCACGCCGATGACGCCGATCGCCTCGGATTCGACCACATGCACCCTGCAACGATTCGGCAACAATCGCGCAAGCGCGGCGGCCGTCATCCAGCCTGACGTGCCCCCTCCGACGATTATCACGCGTAGACTCGGCTGCCCGGCCATCGCTTCATCCTCTCCAGATACGGGGGATTACCAGCATTTTCGGGCGCTCTGTCAAACCCCTCTTGTGTAAATGTCGCAGCGCGGCGCGCGCTTCGATGTTGCAACTGGGTGACAGTGCGTGGAAACGTGCCAGAAAATGTTAGCGTTCGCATTGCCAAATGTTTCCGGATCTGATGTAAAACGCTGACAACCTTGTCGTGGCCAACGAGTCACGGGAAAAATGGGAGGAGGGGATGATGCGGTCGTCGTCGTCGCATGCGCGTCTGCGCACTATTCACAGCTTCGGATCTTTCCTGCGCGGCGCTTCCGTGACGGCGCTGTGCGTCGCCGGGATGATGGGTTCCGCGCAGGCGCAGACGGAGTCGGCCGAGGCGCAGGCGGCCGCTGGCGGCGGCCAGGTGAGCCAGGAACAAAGCGACCAGATCGTCGTCACCGGCATCCGCGCCAGCCTTGCTACGGCGCAATCGATCAAGCGCGATTCGGACACGGTGGTCGATGCGATCACCTCGCAGGACATCGGCTCGCTGCCGGACCGATCGGTCACCGAAGCGCTGCAGCGCGTGCCCGGTGTCTCGATCAACCGCTTCGCCGGCTCGAACGATCCGGACCATTTTTCAGTCGAAGGTTCGGGCGTTGCGGTGCGCGGCCTTACCTTCGTCCGGTCGGAGTTCAACGGTCGTACCGCCTTTGCTGCAGGCGTGGGCGGGCAGGCCCTGAACTTCGCCGACGTTCCGTCCGAACTGCTCGGGTCGGTCATCGTCGCGAAGAACACGACGGCAGACATGATCGAAGGCGGTCTCGCCGGAACGGTCAACCTCAACACCCGCAAGCCGTTCGACCGGCCGGGCCTGCACGGCGCCCTCAGCCTCGAGGCGAACTATGGCGACATGCGCAAGAAATGGACGCCCACCATTTCCGGGCTGATCTCGAACACCTGGGATACCGGCATCGGCCGGTTCGGCCTGTTGGCCAGCGGTGCCTATTCGCGGATCAAGTCCCGTTCGGACGGCATCCAGGTCGCGAACTATCAGACGCGCGACAATACGCTCGTCAATGCCGCCAATACCAACGGTACGCTGGTCTGTCGCAATCCGCTGCCCTCTTCCAGCGACAGCCGCACCCTGCCGGCGGCCGCCTACACCTGCGGCAACAACGGGACGGCGGGCGCCGACGGCTTCGCCGACTATGCCGCCCTGCGCGTCGCGCCGGCCGGCGGCCAGTTCCGCACCCAGGAGTTCGACCGCAAGCGCGACGGCATGTCGCTCGCGGCGCAGTTCGAATCGATTGACCACCGGACGACGATCACCGCGGAATATGTCCGCTCCCACACCACGCAGGAATGGAGCGAATATACCTTCGAGACTGCGCCGGATCTGGCCGAATACACCACCTATCCGAAAGGCTGCCTGCAGAATTCGGATGGTCCGCTGACGATCCCTGCCGATCGTAGCGACGGCTCGGCGACGTCGCGTGCCCAGTGCCCCGTCGGCAAGTTCCAGGACTTCGTCTACAATGCCAATGGGCTGTTCCAGTCGGGCTATATCGTCAACACCAGCAATGGCTGGCGCGGGGACCCGAACCAGCCGAACTATTATGTGCCGATCGGCGGCCTGCAGCAGTCGCTGGCGCGCCGCCAGTCGCGCGAGGAAACGCTGAACCAGGACTGGAGCCTCCGGCTGCGGAGCCAGCTCACCGATCGCCTTACCATCACGCTCGACGGGCAGGTTGCGAAGTCGCATCGCGAGCAGCTCGACATCTCGGTGTTCGGCTCCAGCTTTGCCGATCAGGAGCTCGACATTTCGGGCAAGCTGCCGGTGGTAACCCCGCACAAGCCGCAATATCTCGGCTATACCTGGTCGACCCCCAATGCGGCGCTCGCCAGCGCCACGGACGCGCAATATTTCAATGATCCGCGCTTCCAGTTCTGGCGCGCGGCGATGGACCATCTGGAGGACAGCACCGGTACGCAATATGCGTTCCAGGGCGACCTGGAATACAAATTCGACGAGGAATCCTTCCTGCGCCGTGTGAAGTTCGGCGCGCGCTATCAGGACCGCGACCAGACGGTGCGCTATTCCACCTACAACTGGGGCATGTTGAGCGAAACCTGGTCGGGATCGCGTCCGGTCAACTTCGCTGATACGCCGGCGGGTCTGATGACCCGTTATAACTTCCCCAACTTCTTCCGCGGGCAGACCAGCGCACCTCCGGGCGCCTATTATTATGCCGGCGACATGATCCGCGACTATGCGGGCGCGGTAAAGGACTTCAAGTCGATCCAGGCCATTGCCACCGGCCTGGGTGCGGTGCCCACCTGGGTGCCGGCTTCGGGCCGCGCGCGCGCAATCGCGGGCACGCCCTATCTGCCGGCCGAAATCCAGCCGGTCAGCCAGCTGGACAGTGCGGCATACGGCATGGCGAGCTTCGGATCGGACACGCTGTTCGGGCGGGTGCGGTTCTCCGGCAATGTCGGGCTGCGCTGGGTGCGCAGCAACATCCGCTCGGAAGGCCGGATCGGCGTGCCGAGCCAGGCCGAGCTCAGCATCGCGCGGCCCTATGCGGAACGATGCGTCCCGGTCGTGCCGCCGGGCGCGCCCCCGGGCACGCTGCCGCAGCCGCAGGGCGGGGCCTGTACCCTGGGGCCGACGGGCTATGCCCAGCTCCAGCAGTTCGCCGGCGCCGGCTTCGACCTCTACAACGCCGCCAAGACCAGCTACAGCTACTTCCTGCCGAGCCTGAACCTGAAGTTTGGTTTGTCGGACAGCCTGTTGGTGCGCCTGGCCGGCTCCAAGGTGCTGACGCGCCCGGACAATGCCAATATCCGCAACTTCCTGAGCATCGGCCTGGGAACCAGCGGCGAACTGACGGCAACGACCGGCAATCCCTATCTGAGGCCAGCGACGGCATGGCAGTTCGACGCGAGCCTCGAATGGTATTTCGCGCGCGTCGGCTCGCTCACGCTGAACGGCTTCTACAAGGCGATCGACGGCTTCTTCTACCAGCAGGTTACCAACCGGTCGATCACCAGCAACGGCGTCACCAAGGACGTGTTCGTCCGCGGACCGGCCAACTACGAAGGCACCGGCAAGATCAAGGGGTTCGAGCTTGCCTATCAGCAGACCTACGACTTCCTGCCGGGGCCGCTGAAGGGGCTCGGCATTTCGGCCAACTACACCTTCATCGACAGCTCGGGCCTGCCGAACAGCTTCCTGAACGGTGGTTCGCCGTCCAACGTGTCGACCGTGAAGCCGTCGGGCAATCTGCCGCTCGAGCAGCTCTCCAAGCACAACGTCAACGCGGCGATCTTCTACGAGCAGGGCGGCATATCGGTGCGCGCCGCCTATAACTGGCGCTCGCGCTTCCTGCTCACCGCGTCGGACGTCATCTTCCCCTATTTCTCGATCTTCAACGAGCCGGTGGGGACACTTGATGCCTCGGTCTTCGTGAACCTGACGAAGGACATCAAGCTGGGCGTGCAGGGCGTGAACCTCACGAACACGGTGACCAAGACGACCCAAGCCTATACGGGGGACCCGAAGGATCTGGCGCCGCGATCCTACTTCATGAACGATCGCCGCTTCTCCTTCATCCTTCGCGGCAATTTCTGACCAATCCATTCGAAGGAATGCAGAAGGGCCCCGGCGATCCTCGCCGGGACCCTTTTCGTTGCGTGGCTTCCCAAGCGAGACCATCACCCGAGCACCGGACACCACCGCCAACCTTGCGTCACGCTCCGCCTTCTTCGCAGGAGTTGACGACCGTGGAAATATGTCAGACTAAACCGCCGAAAATATCCGCCGAGAACGGGCAAGGGGAGGGAATCGGTCGTTCGTTCGGCCGCTCTCACGCCCTCCCGGATCGCAGGCGGCGAACCCAAGGCGGAGGACCTGATGCTTACTCGACGCTTCTTTCTGGCCGGTGCCGCAGCTGCTTCGGCAGCGCCCGCCCTGGCAAGGGCACCATCCCCCGCGATCGTGAATCCGGTAGTGCGGCAGCGCGCCGATGCGCAGGTATTCCGCCATACCGACGGCTGGTACTACCTGACCGGTTCGGTGCCCGAATATGATCGTCTGGTCCTGCGCCGTTCCAGAACGCTTGCCGGCCTGGCGACGGCGAAGGAGCGGGTGCTGTGGCGGCATCAGGCAAGCGGGCCGATGTCGGGCTTCCTCTGGGCGCCCGAGTTGCATCTCGTGGATGGGAAGTGGGTGATGTACTTCGCCGCGGGCCCCAGCGGCGGCGGCGAGGACGTGTTCCGCATCCGCACCTATGCAGTGGTGTGCGACGGGGCTGATCCGATGACCGGCACCTGGTCGGTGCTGGGCCAGCTCCAGACCCCGTGGGACAGCTTCAACCTCGACTCGACCAGTTTCGTCCACAAGGGCCAGCGCTATCTTGCCTGGGCCCAGCGCGAGCCGGGGATCGAGACCAACTCAAACCTGTATCTCGCGCCGCTCGCCACGGCGCTGACGCTCGCGGCAAAGCCGGTGCGCCTGTCCGTGCCGACGCTCGACTGGGAAATCCAGGGGTTCAAGGTCAACGAGGCGCCGGCATTGCTCGCCCGTAACGGCAAGCTGTTCATGACCTATTCGGCGAGCGCGACCGACGCCCGCTACTGCATGGGCATGCTCACCGCCCGCGCCGACGCGGACATCATGGACGCCGCTGCCTGGACGAAGTCGCCGGAGCCCGTGTTCAAGACGTCGGCTGAGCACAAGATTTTCGGTCCCGGTCACAACAGCTTCACCGTGGACGAGCGTGGGCGCGACGTGCTGGTCTATCACGCGCGCGACTATGCCGAGATCAATGGGGATCCCCTGTTCGATCCCAACCGGCACACCCGCATGCAGTATTTTCGCTACGCGGCGGATGGAACGCCGGTGTTCGGCGCGCCGGTGGCGAACGGACCGCTCCGCAATCGCTGATGTGAGGCGCCTCGCTGGCCGATCCTGCGGCCGCGGGGCGCTTTGCCGACATCGCAGCGCGTAGTGACGGGAGTCGATCACTCCCGCGCCTTTTCGCGTGGAGCGAACGCTCCGTCCGCGCTTGTGCCGATTTTGCAACGCTCCGAGAAATTCGACTGGGCGCAGCCGCCGCAGCAATAGCGCGGCTTGCAGTCCCCGCCTTTCGTGATACGGATAAGTCTGAGTAATGAGCGCCACCAAAGCGCCGTCTCTTGAACCTTTTGTCGTGGGGAGGATACCAGATGGTGTCGAAATTGCTGTTTCTTGCTTCGGTCTCCGTGGCGTCCATCGCCCTTGGCGGGCAGGCAAATGCACAGGTTTCACCTGCTGCCGGCGCAGACGCGCAGCAGCAGGGGGGCGGATCCGCGGAGCAGGTGAATGACGAAATCGTCGTCACCGGCGTGCGTGCATCGATCATCGGTGCGCTGAATCTTCGTCGCGACTCGACGCAGATCGTCGACTCGATCGTGGCCGAAGACGTCGGCAAATTGCCTGACAACAACGTGGTAGAAGCGCTCCAGCGCGTCACCGGCATCCAGGTGACCGACCGCGGGCAGGGCGAGGCCGCCGGCATCCAGATCCGCGGGCTTCCCGATGCGCTGACCACGCTGAACGGCCGCAACGTCTTCACCGCTGCCGGCCAGGCCTTCACGCTGCAGGATGTATCCGCGAACCTCGTAAAGCGCGTCGACGTGTTCAAGACGCGCGCGGCCGACCAGATCGAGACCGGTCTTGCCGGCCAGGTGGATGTGGTCACCCGCCGCCCGTTCGACTTCAAGGGCTTTGCCGTCTCGGCGCTGGTGCGCGGGATCTACGACCAGGAAGCCGACAAGATCAACCCGAACGCGGCGCTGCTGCTCAGCGATCGCTGGGAAACCGGCATCGGCGATGTCGGCCTGCTGGTAAACGGCAGCTACACCCGATCGAAGTTCCGCACCATGTCGACCACGGCCGGCGCCTTCGTGCCGTTCGCCACGCTGACGCCGCCGGCGGGCACCGGGCTTACCGGCTTCCAGCGCATCTTCCCGGCGGCGACCGATCCGAAGACGGGCGCGTTCCTTTCCGGGCCCGCAGTGGGCAACTGGAAGGTCGGTTCTGAGACCGGCCTGCCCACCGCCGCCGGATCGACCCTGCCGGTCAACGGTATCGCCACGCCCTATTGGCTGTCGCGCGATGCGGTGTTCAGCTCCGACCTTTACGGCAAGCGCGAGCGCCCCTCCGCCAATGTGGCGTTCCAGTGGGCGCCCAACAGCAGCTCGGTCTACACGGCGGAGGTTTTCTACGCGGGCTTCCGCGGTGAAACCTATAACAGCCTGCAGTTCAGCTTCGTCGATTTCTGGGCAAATCCGCAGGCGCCGACGCTGTATGACGGTACCAACATCGTGAAGTCGCGCGTGGCGAACAGCGTCTATGGCTTCAACAGCGGCGACTACACCCGCAGCCAGACCGACAGCTTCGTCTATGCCTTGAATGGCAAGTGGGATCTGGGCAGCCGCGGCGGGATCGTCGCCGATGCTGCCTATCAGACGAGCAAGTACAAGACCGCGTTCTTCGCGATGCGCAGCGATCGCGTCGCCAACCGGATCACCACGAACTTCAACGCTGGTGGCGGTATCCCGTCCTACCATTTCGACAATGATGCTGCGCTGGCCGACCCGAGCACGTGGAACGTGGCTCAGCTCTACGACAATGCCAGCCGCGACAAGGGCAGCGCGTTCACCGCAACACTCGACGGACATTATGGCTGGGATTCGGGCTTCCTCCGGCAGATCAAGGCCGGGTTCCGCTTCGACGATCGTCGCGCGTCGAGCGACGTGCGCACCGCCGATGCGGGCGCGCTGAACCGGCCGCTTTCCAGCCTGCCGTCGGGTGCCACCTTCACCAACTCCAACTTCTTCGAAGGCCGCGGCGACGTGCCGACCAGCTGGGTCAACGCCAACGGCTATTACAACTACGCCCATGCCGACGACATCCGCCGGCTCTATGGCCTGAAGACCTCCGACAAGCTGACGCTGACGCGGGTGTTCGACGTCCAGGAGCGTACCACCGCCGCCTATGTCCAGGCCGATGGCGAGTTGTCGATCTTCGGCCGCCCGCTGAAGGTGCAGGGCGGCGTGCGCTATGTCGCGGTGGACACCGACGCGGTGTTCGTCGACCGCTTCAACAATGGCGCGATCACGCGCGCCTCGCCGGGTTCGGACCGCTTCCTCAGCAGCGTCACCGCGCGCTACGAGATCACGCCGAAGCTGCGCGCCCGCCTCAATTATGGCGAGACGCTCCGTCGCCCGAACTTCGGCGACATCAACCCGAATTTCTCGCTGACCGGCGATCTTACCAATGTTGGTTACGGCACGGGGTCGGCGGGTACCGCCAGCCTCCAGCCGACCACGTCGAAGAACTATGACGCAGCGCTGGAATGGTATTTCGCTCGCAACAGCGCGATCACCGTCACCGCCTTCCGCCGCGACATCCAGGGGCTGGTCGTGCCGGTGAGCCAGCTGGAGGTCATCCCGAATAACGGGATCGTCGCGGGTGCCACCAACAACTTCGTGATCAGCCGCCCGGCCAATGCCTCCGACGGCGTGCTGAAGGGCCTTGAAGTGGGGCTTACCTATTTCCCGACCTACCTGCCGTCCTTCCTCGACGGTCTCGGCTTCCAAGGCAGCCTGACCGTGCTGGACTCCAGCCAGAATGTGCCGATCTACGACAATGCCGGCAAGCAGGTGGGCGAGCAGCAGTCCGGCTTCTTCGGCGTGTCCGACCTCTCGTACAACGCCACGCTCGCCTATGACCATGGCCCCTTCGGCGCGCGACTTTCCTATGTCTACCGCAATGCCTGGCAGGTGCGGAACGAGGCGCGGCTGTTCGCCAACCCGCTCGGCGTGTGGCGCCGGGCCGAGGCGAGCCTGGATTTCCAGCTGACCGCCCGGATTACCGATCGCCTGGGCCTGACCTTCGACGCGGTGAACCTGACGCGCACCAAGCAGCAGGAATATTACCGGTTCGGGGATGTGGGCGACAAGGATCGCTTCAACCTGGGCACGGTGCTGATCCCGCGGACCTTCGCGATCGGCGCACGATACAGCTTCAACTGATTGCCAGCGGGCGGGCCGATCGGTCCGCCCGCTTTCTTTTCGGGAGAACCCCTGACGTGAAACGTTCCTCTTCCCTGGTGCTGCTGCTGCTCGCCTCGGCGTGCGGTGGCGGCGGCAATCCCGCGCCGCCTGCTTCGGTCGCCGCAGCTCCGACCCCGACCCCGACGCCCGCACCTGCGCCGTCGCCTGTGGCGAGCCCGGTGGCGGCCTCCATTCCGCTGAGCGGGGCGATCAGTCCGGTGCATGATCCTTCAATTCTGAAGGACGGAGACACCTATTACCTGTTCACTACCGGCAATGCCGGCGATCCGCAGGGCCTGCTGGCGCTGCGAACCTCGAGCGACCTGCGGACCTGGACGCTGCGCGGCGGCAGCTACACGGCCCTGCCTGCCTGGACCCGAACGACCGTGCCGGGGGCCACAGGGATGTGGGCGCCTGATATCTCGAAGGTCGGGGGCCAGTACCGGCTCTATTATTCAATCTCCACCTTCGGCAGCAACCAGTCGGCGATCGGCCTCGCCACGGCGACCAGCATCGATCCGGCGGCACCGGCGGCCAATTGGGTCGATCGGGGGGCGGTGGTCCAGTCGCGGACGGGCGACGATTTCAACGCGATCGATCCCATGGCGTTCAGTGATGCGGACGGCCGGTCGTGGCTGGTGTTCGGCAGTTTCTGGACGGGCATCAAGCTGATCCGGATAGATCCGGCCACCGGCCTGCAGCTTGCCGGCAATGCAGCGCCCCGGGCGCTGGCCCAGCGCCCGGCGCCGGGTGCGGTAGAGGCGCCCTTCATCATCCGACGCGGGGCCTATTACTACCTGTTCGTCTCGTTCGATTCCTGCTGCCAAGGCGCGGCGAGCACCTACAACACCGTTGTCGGCCGATCGTCCGCACCCGACGGCCCTTATGTCGATCGCGACGGCAAGCCCATGCTGCAGGGGGGCGGGACGCCCGTGCTTTCCAACGGGCAGGCAGACGGGAGCCGCTTCGTCGGGCGCGGCGGGGCGTCCATCCTGCAACAGGCAGACGGGGACTACATCGTCTATCACGCCTATGACCGGCTGCAGAACGGCGCCCCCACGCTCCAGATCCAGCCGCTCAGCTGGACGGCCGATGGCTGGCCGGTGGCGAACTAGCACGACCATGCGGCCAGCAACTCGGGCGCGCCCGGGCGTGTGGCGAACGGGATGGGTGTCGTGGCCCGGGGCCTCCATCGGGAAGTCGCGTCCCTTATGCTGGGCGGACAACCGGGGAGGGGCGCGTGCCAATGTTCAGGATCGTCACCGTCATCGCCATGCTGGCCGCTGCACCCGCTTCGGCGCAGGAGGGCGGATGGTTCGGCCTAGGCGGGTTTGACAGCGCAATCTTCAACTCCCAAGCCAACGACATCCTACGGCGTTCGCACCAGCAGATTTTCGGCGAAAGCGTCGAGGAATCACTGCGGCGCCCCGCGACGTCGGTGCCGCGGACGGCACGGCCGGCTGTTGCGCCAACGGTGGTGCAGCGGGTGGCCGCCGAACTCGCGTCCGGTTTCCCCCCGGAGCAACGCGGCAGAGCGGCGGCATCGTTCGCGGATCTGTATCGGCGCTACGGGCAGCTCGAGCGGCATCTCGGCATCACCGCGGGGGATCCGGCCGGCGGGGTCGCTTCGCTGACGGCCGCCAGCTACATGGCGTTCGCCGATTCAGACGTCAGCGACACCGCCTTTCGCGCGCTGTATGCCCAGATGCGCCGCCTACCTGCCCAGCCTGCTGCGGCTGGGGACGACGCGCAGGGCCGCGTCACCATCGCGATCCTTGCCACCTACCTTGCGGCCACGCGCGAGGCGCTGAAGGAACAGCCCAGCGCAGAGCGCGCCGCAGCGCTCAAGGCTGCCGGCGGCACGTATCTGCGCGCATTGCTGGGGATCGATCCGGCGCGCGTGCGGATCGGGGAGCAGGGGCTATCCTTGCGATAAGGGCGCCGGGCGTCAGGACGGCGCGGCTTGCCAGTGGAGTTCCAGCTTGGCTTCGAACAGGCGGAGTTCCTGATCGAGCACCGCCACCGCTTCGTCATCCTCATCCGCGATCGCGAAGCGCATCCGGGTGCACAACTCGTCGATGGCATATTCGGCATGCGCTACCGCATTGGGTACGCGGTTGATGACGGTCGAGGCATTGCCGGCAAGCGCAACCAGCCGCGCCAGCCCGGCTGCATTCACCGTGCGGGGCTTCTGGTCCAGAAGGCACAAGGTGCCCAGCGCATAGCCGTCGCTCGTCACCAGCGGCGCCGCGTAATAGGCGCGCACGTTCATCTCGATCACCGCCGGCGCGAACTTGAACCGGGGCTCGCGCCAGGCATCGGCCACGCAGAGTGGCGCAAAGCCGGGTATCTGGATCGCGGCATCGCAGAAGCTGTCGGGCCGGGTGAACTCCCGGGGATCGAAACCGTAGGCGACGGCAAGCCAAAGCCGGGACCGGTCGACGATGGAGACGGCGGCAAAGGGGAAGCCAGTTTCGGTTGCAGCCTGTTCGACGATGCAGGACAGTTCGGCGTCGCCGCGCATCCCGAAGACGCCGCTCGTCAGTACCCGTGCCTGCCGGCGCAGCTCTGACAAGGTTTGCACGGAAGTTCCGCAGTCTTTTTGGGTCATTCCGTTAGCCTCCCCGAATGGAAGGAGGCTAGCGTGGCGGTGGGAGGGCGTGCAATGCTTAAATAGGGAAGTAGATGATCTATGTTAATACGCGGGCTGTGTTCGTGGAGCGGATGCTGGACTGGACGTCTGCGGTTTCAACCATGGCAGCCCTCTGTTTGGTGAAGCCACGTGATTTTGACGGCTTCTCTGCCGAGAACGTGCTTCGGAACCGCACTTAGGCGGCCATGATCCGGTCGATCGTCAGTCACGCATCGCGATGATGCGGGGCAGGCGCTGGATCGGCTCCACGGTGATCCGCCGAAACCAGGTTTCCGCACCTTCGGACTGGAGCTGGATGTGCCCGTGCGTCAGGGGCGTGCGCTTGCCATCCGGGCCGATCACCGCAAGGTCCCGTGCCTCGGCGACCGGAACCCCGTTGACGACGTGTATCGCACGATCCCCGACGACGTAGAGATCGAGTGTGTTCCATTCTCCTTCCGCCTTTTCCGCGTCGGTCGCGGCTTCGACGTTCCAGGTTGGCGTACCGTTGATCATGTCGACCATCCGGCCGTCGGTGCGGAAGCGGAGGTGCGGTGCGATCAGCGCCGGGTCGAAGGCGGCGGTGGTGTGGGCGCGCAGTTGCTTGCCCACCATCACCAGCATGCCCGTGGATCCCTTCATGATCTCGAACTCCACCGAGGGCTGCCAGGTGCCGAACACCTCGCCGGCGCGGCCGTGCGTATGGTAGAGCAGGCCGTTATTTGGCGCCTGGCTCTCGCGCGGCGCCCAGCGCTTGGCGCCCCATTTGAACTGCAGCCGCAGATGATAATCGCGCAGGTCCGCGCGGTGCACGAGGCTGCCCCAGGTCTGGCCCTTCACCCAGATTGCCGGGCCTCCATCGATCCTCCGCACGGCGAAGTCCTCGCCCGTATCGCGCGAGGTACCCAGCGGCGCTGCGCCCGGTTCGCCCCGATAGGTGACGGCAGGATCCGCATAGCCAAGCCAGGGCTGCCAACCTCGAAGCGATTTGCCGTCGAACAGCGCAATCGCCTTGCCGGTTGGTTTCGGCAGGTCGGCCAGCACCAGACGCTGGCGCGCGGAAGGCGCCTCGCCGGCGAGTGCGCGGGCAAGCTCCTTTGAATCCTGGGCAGGTGCGGCCACCGGCAGGGCAAGCAGAAGGGCGAGCGAACGCAGCATCATCGACATCCTTGTGCGGCTTTCTTGTGCGGCTTTGGGAAACCGGCTCCCTCCCGGCAGGAGGGGCTGGCGCGTCTTACCGCGGTTTCTCGCCGAGGCTCCACCGGAAAATGTCCGCGCGTGCGGCTGAAGGTCAAGAAATCACTCAGTAAAGACAGCCCCTTGCTGCCTTCCACGGCAGCCTTCGATCGATTGAAGACGCGTCGCTGCCTTCGCACGCCGCCGGCACCAGCCAGCTGGCATCCGCGAGGCGTACGCGCCGCTTCCGGATCAGCGCTTGCCCCGCAGCGCTTCTTCCATCCGCTCCAGCCGGACCCCCTTCGTCTCCGGGAAGAAGCGCCAGACGACCACGAGCTGGACCAGGGTGGCCGCCGCAAAGAACCAGAAGGGCAGGCTGCGATCGAATTCGCGGGCGAGGACCGGGAAGCCGAAGCTCAGCACGGCCGCCCAGATCCAGTGGGTTGCGCTTCCCAGTGCCTGGCCGCGGGCCCGCACGCGGGTGGGGAATATCTCCGAGAGATAGACCCAGATCACTGCACCCTGCGATACGGCGAAAAAGGCGATGAACAGGACCAGGAGCGGCAGCAGCAGCGCTTCCCGGCCGGTGCCGGAATACACGCCCGCCACGCCCGCCAGTGCGACGGCGGTGCCTGCTGCGCCGACCAGCAGCAGCGTGCGCCGGCCGACACGGTCGATCAGCGTCATTGCCAGCAGCGTCGCCAGCAGGTTCGCCGCGCCGATCGAGACGGCCTGCACGTCGGCGGAAACCTGGCTGAAGCCGGCGGCGGCGAAGATGTCGTTCAGATAGTAGAGGATCGCATTGATGCCGGTCAGCTGGTTGAAGCTGGCAATTGCGATGGCAAGCAGGATCGGCTTGCGATGGAGCGCCCAGGAAAGCCGTTCCTCCACCGCTGCTTCCGCATCCGGCGCGGTCAGCGTCCAGTCGGTCAGGCCGATCTGGGCGGCGACGTCCAGCGCCTCGCTTTCCCGGCCGCGCGCGGCGAGCCAGCGCGGGCTTTGCGGGATGGTGAACATCGCGGCCAGGAAGATCAGGCCGGGGACGATCATGACCCCCAGCTTCCAGCGCCAGCCGCTGCCGTCCTCCAGCAGCGCCGTGACTACGGCATTGCTGCAATAGGCCGCGAGGATGCCGCTTACGATCGAAAGCTGGAACAGTCCGACCAGCGCTCCGCGGCGCGACGCCGGGCTGATTTCGGCGATGAACACCGGCGCCAGCACGGAGGCGCCGCCGATCGCCAGCCCGCCGATGAAGCGGAACAGCACAAAGCTTGCCAGATCCCAGGACAGCGCACATCCCAGCGCGGAGAGGATGAAGGCGATGCCGACCCAGCGCAGTACCGCGCGGGCGCCGTATCGGTCCCCTGGCATGCCGGCGCCGAGCGCGGCGATCAACGTGCCGACGAGCGCGGCGGACACGGCGATTCCGGTACCCGTGGCGCTTAACGCGAAGGCATGCGTGATCGGGGTGGTGACCCCGGAGACGACGGCGGTATCGAAACCGAACAATAATCCGGCCAGGGCGGCTGCCACGGCAATCCTGCTTTGCGTGCCTGTTGCCATGCTGGAACCCTCTTCCCGTCTCATGCTCGTGCGCTGACCATTTCCGATCGATGCGCCGCTTCGGCCTGCGATAACAATCGATTTGCAGACGCGGTGCAAGCAAGGACCACCCGAAGGCCGTTGAATTGCTAAATTTGCTGAATAAAATCCCGCGGTCCACGGGTCCGAAGCGAGAGGCCCTGCGGGGAGGATCGAACAAGATGAAGCTGTTGCTGGCCCCGCTTTCCATGCTGCTGCTGTCCGCTGCCGCGGCGCCGGAACCCCGAATAGCGGTGACCGGCGGTGTGATAGAGGGGCGCCGGGCCGACGACGGCGCGCTCGTCTTCCGCGGCATTCCCTATGCCGCCCCACCGCTTGCGGGGAACCGCTGGAAGGCGCCGCAGCCCGTCAGGCCGTGGCGCGGTACGCGCCTGGCGGCGGCGCCCGCACCGGCATGTCTCCAGAACGACGCCGGCTGGAACAAGGGCGACGCAGCCCATGCCAGCGAGGATTGCCTCACCCTCGACGTCCGCACGCCCGGGAAGCAGGGCAGGCGGCCGGTCATGGTTTGGATCCACGGCGGCTCGAACCGCGCGGGATCGGCCCGAGGCACGGTGGACTCCCGGCTTACGACGAACGGCGTCGTGCTGGTTGCCGTCCAGTATCGTCTTGGCATCTTCGGGTTCCTTGCCCATCGCGGCGCGGCTGCAGAGGCGCGGGGGCATGCCGGCAACTACGGCCTGTTGGACCAGATTGCGGCGCTGCACTGGGTGCGCGCAAACATCGCGAAGTTCGGCGGGGATCCCGCCAACGTCACGATTTTCGGCGAGAGCGCGGGGTCGCAGGATGTATCGCTGCTGCTCGCCGCACCGGCGACGCGCGGGCTTTTCGCCAAGGCAATTCTGGAGAGCGGGACGCCGGGGTTCGGCATGCCGTTCCGCTCGCGCGCGGAAGGCTTCGCGCTGGGCGACCAGGCGGAGCGGCTGGTCGGCACACGGGGCATCGCCGGTTTGCGCCATGCTCCTGCGGCGAGCCTGCTGGCCGCAGACCGACAGCTGCACGATCCCGTGATTGCGCGCGCCCATGCCGTGTGGAACGACGACATGGTGTGGCTGCGCACCCAGATTGACGGGCTGGTGCTTCCCCGGTCGCCGCGCCTGCTGCTCCAGGAAGCGCCGCCGCGGCCGGTGATCCTCGGCACCAGCGTCGCCGAGTTCGGCCCGGCGGAAGGATCGATCGCGCTCGCAGATGCGCTGCGCGCGGCGTTCGGCGCGCAGGCTGCCAGTCTCGCGGACCGCTACCGGGCGCCCGATCCCAGGCGCGGCGGGCCGTTGCTGGCGCTTTCCACCGATCTGATCTTCGGCTGCCCGACCGAACGTCTGGCGACGCTGCTCGCCGGCCGCGACTGGCCGATCTGGCGCTATCGCTTCGATCTTGCCCGAGATGGAGGCCGGAGCAGCCATGGATCCGAGCTGCCCTATCTGTTCGACGGGCTCGCCGTCGCCGGCCAGCCTGCGCTGCTGCAGCGCCTCTGGGTTCGATTTGCGCAGACAGGCGCGCCGGATCCCGCCGCCTGGCCGCGTTACACCGCGCGGCGGCCGCAGGAAGTGCTGTTCGATGCACAGGGAATGCGCGCCGTCGACGCTGCGCCACCGGCTGCCTGTGCCCTCCACGACACGCTGTAGAGGCGCCTGGAACGATACTTGCTCATCTTCGCAAGATGAGAAAGGAAAGTTGAATTATTTAAGTTGACCATTTCGGCGCTTTGATCTCTACATGACGCCAAGACGGCAAAAAGCCGCTAGTCCGGGAGGGGAGAAGATGCGCACCTGCAAAAGGCGCACCACGACTGCCTCTCATCGCTTGGGAGTTTTGAGACATGGTGCAGTCGTTCCGCCGCCGCCGCAGCAATCTGCTTTGTGCAGTCTCCCTTCTCTGTTTGGGCACGAGCGGCGTTGCGTTCGCGCAGGACAGCGCTCCAGCGGCTGACAGCGCTGCCGGACAGGACGGCGAGATCGTCGTCACCGGCATTCGCGCGTCGCAGGCCCGCGCCATCGAAGTGAAGCGCGATGCATCCTCGGTGGTCGACGCGATCTCGGCGGAAGACATCGGCAAGCTGCCCGACGTGACGATCTCGGACTCGCTCCAGCGCATCACCGGCGTGCAGATCCGCCGCGACGCGGGCGAGGGTGCCGCGATCAATATCCGCGGCCTTCCGCAGGTGACCACGCTGCTCAACGGCGAAGCCTATCTCGGCGCCAATTCGATCACGACGATCCAGCCCAACTTCAACGACATCCCGTCGCAGCTCTTCTCGGGCGCGGACGTGATCAAGTCGACGACGGCGGATCTGCTCAACGCCGGTATCACCGGCACGGTGAACCTGCGCACCCGTCGCCCGTTCGACCTGAAGCGCGGCCTTACGCTCGCGGCGACGGCGGAAGCGTCCTACGGCGACAAGACCAAGAGCTGGGATCCCAACGTCAACGGCCTGATCGGCTGGCAGAACGACCGCGTCGGCTTCATCGTCTCGGCCGCCTATTCGGACCTCAACCTGTCCAACTCGCACAACGGCATCCAGGAAGGCTATGGCGCCGCGCTGCATAACGAGGGGCTGGCGGATGCCACGAGCTGCGGCGGCTTCTCGCCCCAGGCGCCCGGCTGCACCGCCGCCACGCGGCCGCGCGGTACGCCGGTCGCCGGCGGGATCGACGTCAACGGCGACGGCGACGCGAACGACACGTTCATCGTGCCGCAGGGCTTCACCGCCTGGAACCGCATCACCCAGCGGCAGCGCCTTGGCGTCAATGGTTCGTTCCAGGCCAAGCTCAACGACGCGCTGAGCTTCACCGCCGACGGCTTCTATACCCGCCAGACGCAGTATAACCGCACCGCTGGCATCCAGATGCAGAACGTGAACTGGCAGGCGGCGGAGTTCGTCCCGCTGAAATCGCAGGACACGGGCGCGACCTCGGGCGGCTATCACGTCAACACGACGCAGGTGTATCAATATGATCTCGGCAACTTCGATTCCTATTCCGAGACCTACAAGTGGAAGTCGGAATCGCAGAACTACAATGCCGAGCTGCGCTTCGATAACGGCGGCAAGTTCCGCGCGACGCTGCGCGGCCTCTATGGCAAGGCCACGCAGAACCAGGACCAAAGCTACCTTCAGTTCAGCGTAAGCAATGGCATCCAGTGGCAGCCCGGGGGCATCGGCCATTACCCGGCAGCGCTGGGGGGGGGGCGTGCCTTCAACCCCGGCGGCTACACGGTCAACACGCTGGCTGGCGTGAACTCGCTTCGCGCGACGGTGGACTATACCGGCGACGAGCCCAGCTTCACCCTGCCGACCCAGCTTACCTCGCTGCTCGGCAACGCGGCCAATTACGCGCTCAAGACGATGTCGTCCGAGGACAATTACCGGCGCCGCGCGGACCTCAAGGTCGGTCGCTTCGACGCCGAATATGACGTCAGCGACACATTCAACATTACCGGAGGCGTCCGTTATAGCGATCGATCGGTCGACAATTACCAGTTCGAGCGCGTGGCGCCGGTCTATGCGGGGCAGGGGGCGAGCAATGCCGCCGGCTGCCTGGTCAAGTGGAAGGCGTTCGACGTCTCGGTCAACGACAAGACCTGTTCGGCCGGCGACGGCACGCGCTTCTACACCGCGGGTCTCACGCGCAAGGCGACCGATCCGGTGTTCAACGGCCAGGTGAAGCCGTACAACCTGCCGGGCAGCGGCCTGCCCGCGGTTTATGTTCTAGATCCGCACACGATGGACAATGCCGCAGCGTTCCAGAACGGCTTCTACCCGAACGAGCAGGAGCATCTGAACCCGGGTGCGTCCTATGACGTCGGGATCAAGCAATGGTCCGGCTATTTCCAGCTCAACTTCAAGGAGCTGGAACTGGGCGGCATTTCCGTGCGCGGGAATGGCGGCCTGCGGGTGATCAACACCAAGCTCGATATCCGCCAGAACGTCGTAGGCGGACCGCTGCCCTATGGGTTGTCGAACCAGGACGGCGGCGACCTGCGCACGCAGCGCAACTTCACCGACTTCCTTCCGGCGTTCAACCTCGCCTTCGACTTCACGCCAAAGCTGCGCCTGCGGCTCGCCTATGCGCGCACGATGACGCTGCTCAACCTCGACCAGTGGGGCGGCGGCTTGACCCCGGGCTATGCGATCGACACCTCGACTGGCCTGTTCCGCGTCACCGGTGGCAGCCAGGCGGGCAATCCGCAGCTCGATCCGTGGCGTGCGGACAATCTCGATGCGTCCGTCGAATATTATATCGGTCGCGCCTCGATGATCAGCCTTGCGGCCTTCTACATCGACGTCCAGAGCTTCATTCAGAACGGCATCATCTACCGCAGCGACCTGCCCGACAATGACGGTGTGGTGCGCAACCGCACTGTGCCGATCAACACGCTGGTGCAGGGCGGAGGCGGCACGCTGAAGGGCATCGAAGCGTCGTGGAAGCAGTCGCTGGGCGATATCGGCTTCATGCCGACCTTCCTCCGCGACTTCGGCTATGACCTGAACTTCACCTATTCGCCTTCCTCAACGGGCGACCGGGATCTGGCGGGCCAGGAAATTCCGTTCCAGGACAATTCCAAGTACCAGGCGAATGCCGCGCTCTACTACCAGGCGCACGGACTCCAGGCACGCGTTGCGTGGAACTACCGGTCGAAGCGTGCCGTCCAGTCCAACTTCGTCAACGGCCTGACGGGATCGGAACTGTACCAGGCGCCCACCAACTATGTGGACGCGTCGATCAGTTACGATGTCACGCCCAACTTCACGATCTACGGACAGGGTCAAAACCTGACTGGCGAATACGAGAAATACTACATCGTCTATCCGAATGAGCGCGCTTACAACAACATCTACGAACGCCGCTTCATGGCAGGTGTCCGCGCGAAGTTCTGAGGCACCTCTCCCTGGCGCCTCGGTCCCTTGCGGATCGGGGCGCCGCATTTTCCGAGTGCTTCCACCGATCGCGGCTTGGCCCTAGGAACAGGACATGCGCGCAGCAGGACAACCCATCCGTTCTATCCTGATCGTCGGCGGCGGGACCGCCGGCTGGATGGCGGCCGCCCTGCTCGAGCGGCTGTTCGATCGCCAGCCCGTCGCGATCACTCTGCTGGAAAGCCCGGACATCCGCACCGTCGGCGTCGGCGAAGCAACGGTGCCGGCGATCCGTGACTACTTCCGCGCGATCGGCGTGAGCGAGGCGGAGGTGCTGCGTGAGGCAAAGGGCACGGCAAAGCTCGGCATTGAATTCCGCGACTGGGCACGCCCGGGCGAAAGCTTCTTCCATCCCTTCGGGCTGTACGGGATCGCGTCGCGCGGCATCGGCTTTCATCATTACTGGCTGAAGCGCCGCGCCGCCGGCGACGCCACTCCGATCGCCGACTATTGCCTGGCTACCCAGATGGCGCTTCGGGGGCTGATCATGCCGCCGGCCGAAAATCCGCCCAACGACCTCGGCATCTTCGACTGGGCGGTGCATTTCGATGCGGGGCTGTTCGCCCGATTCCTCGCCCGTATTGCCACGGCGCGTGGCGTGCGCCACGTCGAGGGCACTGTCGCGAGCGTCCAGCAGGACGGCGAGAGCGGCTTCCTAACCGGCGTGACGCTGCAGGACGGCAGCCGGATGGAAGCGGACTTGTTCCTCGACTGTACCGGCTTTCGCGGTCTGCTGCTCGGCGGCACATTGGCGGTGCCCTATGTCGACTGGAGCCATCTGCTGCCGTGCGACCGGGCGGTGGCGATGCCCTGTGCGCATGGGGATGGTTTCACGCCCTATACGCGCAGCACTGCGCTCGCGGCGGGTTGGCAATGGCGCATCCCGCTCCAGCACCGCGTTGGCAACGGCTATGTCTATGCCAGCGCGCACCTCTCCGACGACGAGGCCCAGGCGGTGCTGCGCGGGCGGCTGGAAGGGGAGCCGCTGGCGGAGCCGAACTTCCTGCGGTTCACGACGGGCCACCGGGCGCGGGTCTGGGAGAAGAATGTCGTCGCACTCGGCCTCTCTGCGGGCTTTCTCGAGCCGCTGGAATCGACCAGCCTCACGCTGATCCAGTCGGGGGTGGAGCGGCTGGGCAACCTGATGCCCGACCGTGGCTTCGCGCCCGAACTGGCGGACGAGTTCAACCGCATCACCGCGCTCGAATATGCCCGGATTCGCGATTTTTTGCAGCTGCATTACTGGGCGAACGGGCGCAACGGCGAGCCGCTGTGGGATGCATGCCGCGCGACGCCGCTGCCGGACGAGCTCGCGCACAAGGTGCGGATGTTCCGCAGCCGCGGCGTGTTCGCCAGGTACGAGTGGGAATCCTTCCGCGATCCAAGCTGGCTGTCCATGTATGCGGGGTTCGACCTGCTGCCGCAGCGCTACGATCCGCTTGCGGATCATTTCACGGACGGTGAGCTGGAAGGTGCGTTCGCGCGGATGCGGGAGGCGCTCGGGCGGGCGCTGGCGCTGGCGGAGCCGCATCGAAACTATCTCGAACGCATCGGCGCGATCGCGTAAGGCGGGCGTCCGCTCCAAGCGGGAAATGGAGAAAGTCTTGATTTCCTTAGCGTTGATCCCGTTCGCTCTGACTGCACTCTTGCCTGCTCCGATCGCACCCGCTGCGCCGGTGGCGCTGCAGTCTGCGGCCGGGCCGAGCTTTCCCTGCGCATCGGCCACGACGGCGATGGAGAAGGCGATCTGCGCCGATCCGACGCTGGCCGCGCAGGACCGCGCGATGGCGCAGCTCTTCGCGATCGCGAAGCAGGGCGCCTTCGGCAGCGGCGCCTCCAACCAGCTGGCCGCGCAGCGCACCGCCTTGCAGGGCATGCGCGCCTGTGCCGCCCCGCGCGCGACGGAGCCGCTCGCCGCCTGCCTCAAGGACAGCTATGCCGTCCGCAATCAGGAGCTGGCGATCGCGTCGCTCCTGGCCGCGCCGGCAACGGCGCTCCCGGTGCTGCGCGCGAGCGATCCGGCTTTCGCGCCGATCCTGGAGGCGGTGCAGCTCTGGTCGGAGGCACCGGCGGATGCGAACTGGTCCGCCCCGGAACGTGCGCGAAGCCGTGCCCGGATCGCGGCGCTGCTGAAGCCCTACCTTACCGCCTTGCAGACCAACGCGGACCAGTCGTTCGGAAATTCCATCCTGTCCGATCCGGGGAGCGACGGCATCGCGGTGCGAACAACCGACGACCTGTTCCGTTCGGAACGACACTTCGCGGCCTTTCTCAACGTGCTGGGCCCCTATCTCGACGAGCCGAAGCTGGTCGGGATGCCGCGCGACCTGCCCTGTGCGGCAATCGTCCGGCACCCCAAGCTGCTGGCCGCCACGGGGCCGGTGTTCGGATCGACGATGGACAATTTCGTCTTCCGCAATGATTGCAGCGACAGCCTGCCGCCGCTGCCGTCGCTCGACGCGCTGGTCAAGAAGCTCAACGCCCATTGGCCGGAATGCGAAGGCACGATCCGCTTCGCCATCTATAGCGCCTTCAACAGTGACGTGGATCGCGCCCGCCTGGGCTCGGCCCCCGCAGCGAAGGCCAAGCCGCTGCCGACCCGCAAGGGCGTCACCGCGGCAGACGCGATGGCGGCGGAACGCGAACTCGCCGCTTATTACGTCGCCAATCTCCATGCCTCGCCGGCAGCCGCGGCGACGATGGCACGCAATGCGCTCCTGCCGATCCTTGGAGGTGCGCATGCCTGTGATTGAACGGCCGAGGGCATGGTAAAAGACGCCGGGCGTACAGAAGCGTTCGACAATACGCGGCAGCCTGCGTAGGCCCGCCGCGTGTTCGCCCTTCGTCGCCTTTTGCTGGAGCATCGCCTGCTGTGCGGCTGGCTGATCGCTGCCGCGCTGTTGATGAAGGCAGTGCTGCCGGCGGGCTTCATGCCGGTACATGCCGGCGGCACGCTCGTGCTGGGCTTCTGCTCTGGCTACGGCCCGAAGACGATCGCGGTGACCATTCCCGACCGCGAGGATCGCTCCAGTTCGGACGAGCATAGCTCCGGTAGCGCGATGCCCTGCGCCTTCGCGGGCCTGGCGATGCCGGGCGTGGCCGCGGTCGATCCGGCGCTGCTGGTACTGGCGATCGCCTTCGTGCTCGAGCGCGCGATCCGTATCGCTGCGGCGATCCCGACAATCGCCCGCATCTATCTGCGGCCGCCCCTGCGCGGACCGCCACGCCCCGCCTGATCCATTGTCCCCACTTCGTGCGTTCGTGCCCCCGGCGCAGACGCACACGGATCAGGAAGTATTCATGTCCAAGCTATTGTTTTCGGCGGCCACCGCGGCCGTTTTTTGCGCATCTGCCGCGTCCGCGCAGACCGATGGTGCCGCGCGCCGTGCCGAACTGCTCCGCCAGCGCGCCGCGATCGACGCGGAACTCGCCACGCTCGATAGCGCCGCGCCGCCTCCTCGGCCCGCACGGCCGGCGGCAGTGTCGGCGGATGCGGGCCAGGAAATCCTCGTCACCGGAAAGGCGCTGTCGCTGACCACACGCGTCAGCGGGCAGACGGTCACCACGGTGGATGCCGCGCTGTTTCGCAATACCCCTGCCACGACGATTGCCGACATCGTTCGCCTCTCCCCGGGTGTCGCGGTCACGCAGGGCAACGGGCCGCGCGACGTGAGCGTGTCGGTGCGGGGTTCCAATGCCCGCAATGGCTTCGGCGCGCGCAACCTGCAGGTGTTCGAGGACGATTTTCCGGTCACCCAGCCCGATGGGCTCGCTCGTTTCGACCTGACGGACCCGCATGCCTATGGCGCGGTGGACGTGGTGCGCGGGCCTTCCTCGGCC
The DNA here is from genome assembly GCF_036731925.1 of Sphingomonas sp. Lineage (GTDB taxonomy): Bacteria > Pseudomonadota > Alphaproteobacteria > Sphingomonadales > Sphingomonadaceae > Sphingomonas. Next base: position 1,894,497 of record NZ_DAINDJ010000001.1, on the reverse strand, counting down.
CGCTACGGCAATTATGCATTGGGCGGCGCGATTAACTTCCGCACGCGCTCGGGGCGGGAGATTGACGGCGTGGAGGCGGGGTTCGACGTCGGCGGCGACGGCTTTGCCAATCTCTACGCCACGATCGGGCAAGGCAATGCGGATCGCGACGTCGCCGTGTTCGGCAGCTATGTTCGCGGTGACGGGGCAACTGGACATACCGGCTACGAGACGGGCACGCTCAATGCGCTGGCGCGGTTCGAGCTCGGCAGCCGTGACCGCGTTGCAGTGAAGCTGATCTACAATGAAGGCGAGTTCCGCCTTTCCACGCGGCTCTCGTACAACCAGTATCTCGCCAACCCCTACCAGCAGGGCTGCCGGACGGCGGCGGGCGCGGCGCCGGGGTGCGGGACCATTTCGGTGCTGGTCAACGGCGTCAACGGCACGCGGATCGCGCAGACGGCCGGCGAGGGAGATCTTGCCCGCAACGACCGCCGGACCATCGTCGGCACGCGCTACGAACATGATCTGGGCCCGAACACGACCTGGCGCACCCAGGCGACCTTCGACAGCCGCGTCGTCAATCAGCCTACCAGTGCAACGCCGTTCAAGGGCACGCTGGACAGCTACAATCTCACCTCGGATGTCACGCATCACGGCCGGATCGCCGGCATGGCGGCCACCAGTTTCCTTGGGATTTTCTACAATTACCTCGACAACCAGAGTTTCAGCTTCAACAAGACGCCGGCAGGTCGCAACGGCTTCGGCGCGCTGACGCAGACGGTATTCGGCGACGTGCGCAACCTGGGGGTGCGGGCCCGGGAAGAGCTGCAGCTAACCGGTCGCCTGCAGCTGATCGGCGGCATCGGCGCCGAGCGCTCGATCCTGGACATGCGCCAGACCGCTTATACCTATCCTGTGGGGGGCGATCCCGTCCTCAGCCTGATCCCGGCCAATCGCCATTTCACCAATGTCGCGCCCGAAGCCGCCCTGTTCTGGCAGGCGATGGACGCGGTGCGGCTGCACGCGCGCGTGGGCACCGGCTATGGCATCCCGCAGGCAGGCAACCTGTTTGTCACCGCCGCCGGCGTGGCGGGCAACAATGCCAGCCTGAAAGCGCAGCGCAACACCGGGGTCGATCTTGGCGCGGAAGTCGCGCTCGGCAGCACCTTCAAGGCCGAACTGACCGGCTATACCGAGTGGTTCAGCAACGAGCTGGTCAGCCAGTCGGCGGGGGTGAACCTGCTCGCCTATACCTCGAACGTGCCGCATTCGGTGCATCGTGGCATCGAGCTGGGGATGCATTGGCAGCCGCTGCCCGGCGTCAAGCTGGATGCGAGCTACAGCTACAACGACCAATATTACACCGACTTCCAGGAGCGGCTGACGGTCGGGGCGGTGTCGCGCGTGCTCGATCGGAATGGCAAGGCGATCCCCGGCGTGATCCCGCATTTCGTGAACGTGCGCGCGGGCTATGACCAGCCGGCCGGCCCGCTGCGCGGCCTCGGCGGCTTTGCCGAGCTTTCGCACCGCGACCGCTTCTTCGTCGACAACAGCAACCTGCTCGCGATGCCCGCGGCAACGCTGGTGAACCTGAACCTGCATTATGATCCGCCGCGGGGCAGCGGGCCGCTGTCGCGCCTCAGCTTCTATGCCGCGGTGCAGAACCTGTTCGACGTCACCTATGTCGGGTCCGCTTCGGTCATCGCGAACAGTCTTGCCGGAACGGGGGTGGAGAACCCGGTGTCGGTGCTCGCCAACACCACCGGCGCGGTCTACGCCGGACAGCCGCGCACGGTCTATGCCGGCGTCAAGGCGCGGTTCTGAAGGGGGAGGGGACGATGCAGCACGCCCATCATCGCCGCTGGCCCGGCACCGCAACCATATGGCGCTGGCATTTCTACGCCGGCCTGTTCTGCATACCGTTCGTGCTGTGGCTGGCGATCACCGGCTCGATCTATCTGTTCCGCCCGCAGGTGGAGGCGCTGATCGATGCGCCCTATGCCAATTTGCCCGTAGCGGGCCCGCGCGCTTCGGCGGCGGACCAGGCGGCGGCGGCGGTTCGGGCGGTACCGGGATCGGTACTCCACCGCTATCAGATGCCGGCAACCGACCGGGAAGCGGTGCAGATCATCGTCGGCAAGGGCGCGCAGGAGACCCGCGTCTACGTCCACCCCGAGACGCTGGCCGTGCTCAAGGCCGTGGATGAGGACCAGCGCCTGATGCGGGTGATCTTCCGCCTGCACGGCGAGCTGCTGGCGGGCACGCCCGGATCCTATCTGGTGGAGCTGGCCGCTTCCTGGACGATCGTGATGCTGCTGTCCGGCCTGTTCCTCTGGTGGCCGCGGCGCGGCGGCCTGGCTGGCGTGGTCTATCCGCGGCTGCATGCCGGGGGCCGGCGTTTCTGGCGGGACCTGCACGCCGTCACCGGCTTCTGGATATCGGCCTTCGCCCTGTTCCTGCTCGTCTCGGGCCTCCCCTGGGCGAAGAGCTGGGGCGGCTATCTGAAGGCGGTACGCGGGGTGGTGGAGGGTCATCCGGTCCAGCAGGACTGGACCACCGGCCGCGCCGACGAACTGCGCCAGCGCGCCGCCGCCGATGCGGGCACGCGGGCGATGATGGGAGAGCATGCCGAGCATCACGGCATGGCGATGGCGCATCCGGCGGTTTCCACCGTGCCGCTCGACCGCATTCTCGCGACGCTGGGGCCCTTGCGGCTGGCGACGCCGGTGCTGGTGTCGCCGCCCACCGGCCCGGGCCAGCCCTGGACGGCCAAGTCGGACGCGGCCAACCGGCCGCTTCGGACCGACCTGACGCTCGACGGGGAAACCGGCCGGCTGCTGTCGCGCAAGGACTTCGCCCAACGGCGGCTGGTGGACCGGGTGGTCGGCTACGGCGTCGCAATCCACGAGGGGCAGGCATTCGGCTGGCTCAACCAGCTGCTCAACCTGCTGACCGCGCTGGGGTTGATCCTGCTGGCGGTGAGCAGCGTGGTGCTGTGGTGGCGACGAAGGCCGGAGGGCGTGCTGGGGGCGCCGCGAGCGGACATGCCGCAGCCCGCCGCACTGGCATTTTTCGCCCTGGTGATCGCGCTCGGGCTGTTGCTGCCGCTGATGGGGATCAGCCTGCTGCTGGTGCTGGCGGTGGAGCGGCTGGTGCTGGTGCACCTGCCGGGCGCACGGCGCTGGCTGGGGCTGCGGCCGCGGGCCATGGTGGAGATGGCGCGGGATCTTCCATGATGCCCCATGGGCGCATTGCTTGAACAAGGGGAACAACCGAAGCGCTCAAGGAACCTTTGCCTCCCCGGACGGGTATGGCTAGGGGCCGCACGGTCAGGCGGCTGGAGCGGGCGTGAACCGGAGCGAAGACGACACCGACGGCGATGCGCGCTCGCGCCATGCACGCGCGCGGGCCAGGCGACGGCGTCGCCTGGCCGTGGCGTTGCTCGCGCTGGTGTCGGCAACGGTTGCCACGGCATGGCTGCAGCGGCGAACCATTGCGCACGGCTTTGTCGACCGCGAACTTGCCCGGCGCGGCGTGCCGGCCCGCTACACGATCGAGCAGCTATCCCCCTGGCGGCAGCGGCTGACCAACGTCGCCATCGGCGACCCGCGCAACCCGGACCTTACCGCCGACTGGATCGAGCTGCGCACCGCGCTCAGCCCGTGGCGCGCCGAGGTGCTGGTGGTGAAGGCGGGCAGGGTGCGCGCGAAGGGGCGGCTGGTCGACGGCAGCCTGTCGCTGGGATCCCTCGACCGGCTGATGCCGCCGCCTTCCGGCAAGCCCTTTTCCCTGCCACGGCTCAGCGTGGACGTGGCCGACGCGCAGCTGCGGCTGGATAGCGGCGCGGGCCTCGTCTTCCTCGGCATGCGCGGCAAGGGACTGCTGACCAACGGGTTCGAGGGCACTCTGTCGGCAGCGTCCGCCAAGCTGCAAGTCGGCAGCTGCGCGCTGCGCGGCGTGCGCAGCGACCTCCAGGTCCGCATCCGCCGCGGAGCACCGAGCCTGACCGGGCCCTTGTCCGCGCAGCTTCTGGCATGCGCCGACACGCGCGCCGTGCAGCCGCGCGGGGACCTGCAGGTCACGCTCGATGCGGCGTTCCAGGCGTGGCAGGGTTCGGCGGACCTTGCGTGGGCGTCCCTCACTTCCGCCTATGGCAGCATGGACGGTGCTGCGGGACGCGTGGACTTCGCGGGAGACCGGACGCGGACGGCGGGGACGCTCGACCTGCGCGGTGCTGCCGTTGCGAGCGGGGCTGCCACGGCGGGCTCCGCGACGATATCGGGCAGGTACACGATCGGCGAGGCGACGGCTTTCGACGGCACCATCGCCGTGCGGGACGCGGCGGTGGGTCGACCGTTGCTCCAGCGTCTGGGCGGCTACCGGACGCTGGGGCTGGGCACGCCGATCGCGCCGCTCGCCGCGAAGCTGGTCACGGCGGCCGAGGCGGCGGGGCGGCGCTTCGACGGCTCGGCCGCAATCGGCGTCGCGACGCGCTGGGGCGGAGCGACGGTCCGCGTGCAGCGCCTGGATCTCGCCGCGCGCTCCGGCGGGCACCTGCGGTTCGGTGGGCAAGGGGGGGCGGTGCTGGACCTGCCGGATGGCGCCCTCGCCCTGGCGGGCAGCCTTTCGCTGGGCGGGGGCGGCTTGCCCGACCTCACGCTCGACCTTTTGCGCCGGCCCGGCAGCGACCAGCTGCAGGGAACCGGCACGCTGCGTCCCTATGCGGCCGATGGCGCACGGCTCGCGCTCGCGGATCTCTACTTCCGGGTGCGCGGGCGATCAGGTGCCGCGAACACGGTGGCGACGCTGTCCGGCCGGTTGGGCGGGGGACGGGTGGAGGATCTGACGATGCCGCTGTTGGCGCAGTGGAACGGCGGCGACCTCCTGGTGAACCCCGGCTGCGAAACCCTCGGCTTCGCGCGGATCGCGGCGTCCGGCATGGTGCTGCGCGGCCACCGTCAGCGTCTCTGCCCGGTGGGGCCGGCGATGCTCGCCTGGCGCGGCCAGCGCCTCTCGGGCGGCATTCAAACATCCCGGATGACGCTGGCCGGCAGCGTGGGGAGCAATCCGCTGCAGCTTGCGGCGGACGCGGCGCGGGTCGATCTGGCGCGGCGCGCCTTTGCGCTCGATAGCGTTGCGGTCCGCATGGGCGCGGATCGCCCGACACGGCTGGACATCGGGCAGCTGCAGGGCGCGTTCGCAGCAACGCCGGGCGGCAGCTTCCAGGGCCTGGGCGGGCAGATCGGCGCGGTGCCGTTGCTACTGTCGCAGGGCAAGGGCAGCTGGCACCTGTCCGAAGGGGGCCTTGCGCTGCTCGGCAGTTTCCGGCTCGCCGATGCCGAGGCGACGCCCCGCTTCGAGCCGCTGGTTGCGCCGAACGGGCAGCTGCGGCTCTCGGGCAACCGGATCGAGGCGCAGGCGACGCTGCTCGGCACCAAGCGGCCGTTGGAGGTCGCGAAGGTGTCGATCACGCATGATCTGGGTGCGGGCGCGGGGCAGGCGCTGCTCGATGTACCCGGACTCCGCTTCCAGCTGAACGGATTGCAGCCCACCGACCTGACCCCACTGACGCTGGGCGTGATCGCCGACGTCGATGGCCTCGTTTCCGGCACCGGCAGGATCGCCTGGTCGGGAGAGGCGGTGACCAGCACGGGCCGGTTCACCGCGACCAATGTGGCATTGGCGGCAGCATTCGGTCCGGTGCAGGGGCTTACCACGCAGCTGGATTTCAGCGACCTGCTTGCGGCACGGACTGCGCCCGGGCAAGTCGCGCGCGTTGCGGAGATCAACCCTGGCGTGCCGGTGCGCGACGGGGTTTTCCAGTACCAGCTGCTCGACAGCCGCAGGGTGCAGGTGGAAGGCGCGCGCTGGCCCTTCGCGGGCGGCGAACTCGTCCTCGACCCCACGACGCTCGACTTCAACGAGGCCGGAGAGCGCCGCATGACCTTCCATGTGAAGGGAGTCGACGCCGCCTTGTTCCTGAAGGAAATGGCGTTCGACAATCTGGACGCCACCGGCACGTTCGACGGCACCCTGCCGATGATCTTCGATGCGAAGGGCGGCAGGATCGAGGGCGGCGAGCTTCGGGCTCGGGCGGGGGGCCACATCGCCTATGTCGGCGAGGTTTCGCGCGAGAATCTGGGAACTTGGGGCAACATGGCGTTCCAGGCGCTCAAGTCGCTCGACTATCGCAACCTCGCGATCCGGATGAATGGTCCGCTGGCCGGCGAGATGATCACCGACATCAGCTTTTCGGGTCTTAGCCAAGGGCAGGGCACCACGTCGAACTTCCTGATACGCCGCCTGGCGCGGCTGCCGCTGGTGTTCAACGTACGGATCAACGCGCCCTTCCGGCAGCTGCTGGACTCGGTGCAATCCTGGTACGATCCGCGCCGCCTGATCGAGCGCAACCTGCCGGCGTTGATCGAGGAGCAGAAACGTGCAGAGGAAGCGGGCAAGGCAACCGTTCAGCCCGCCGAAAGCACTCCTCGTCCATGAAAGGCATGTCTATGAGCTTGGAAGCATGAAGCAAGGTTCGACATTTCGGCTGGGTGCCTGCGGGATCGCGCCGCTGGCGCTGCTGGGCGGCTGCGTGACGGTGAACGCGCCGGACAAGCCGATCGTCATCAACCTCAATATTTCGATCACCCAGGAAGTGGTCTATCGCCTCGACAACAAGGCGAAGGCCATCATCCAGGACAATCCGGGGATTTTCTGATGCGACAGTTGCTTTCCACCTTCGGCATGGCGGCTGCGATCGCGGCCGGCGTGATCGCACCGGCCTTCGCCCAGCGTGACCCGGCCTATCAGGCCGCCCGGCAGCAGGGACTCGTCGGCGAGCAGCCGGACGGCTATCTCGGCATCGTCGGTTCGGCGACGCCGGAGCTGCGGGCGATCGTCAACAACATCAACATCCAGCGCAAGCGCCAGTACACGGAGCAGGGGGCGGCCAGCTCGACGGTGGAGCAGATGGCATTCGTCACCGGCTGCAACCTGATCCTGCGCACCGCGCCGGGCGAGAAATATCGTGCGCCCGACGGTCGCTGGCTGACCCGCGGTAGCGACGCGCCGGTTCGCGATCCGCGCTGCCTGTAATCCGCCGCGGCGCACGGGCCTTGGATCAGCGGCCCAGCCGCGCCGCCAGCCAGCGGGCGGCGGCATCCGGGCTCTGCTTGTCGGTGTCGCGGTCGACCCGGTAATTGGCCTCGCGCATCCGTTCGACGGGAATGGCGCCGATCAGCGGGCGGAGCGCGGCCTGGAGGCGCTGGTCGTTCGCCCGCCCCGGCGCAAGCAGCAGCACCGCGTCATAGCCGGGGATTGCACCCTTGGGGTCCTTTAGCACCGCCAGGCCCTGCGCGGCGATCCGCCCATCGGAGGAGAAGGCGGGGATCACATCGGCAGTGCCGCTGGTCAGCGCACGGTACATGAAGGTTGGCTGATAGGGGTGCGCCTCGGCGAAGCGCAGGCCGTAGGCGCGCTGCACCGCCTTCCACTCCGAGCGTTCGAGAAACTCGATATCGGTCGCGAGCTTGAGCGAGGGCGCCACCCGCGCCAGGTCCGCGATCGTCGCGATGCCGCGGCGCCGGGCATCGTCGCCGCGCATCACGAAGGCATAGGCATTCTCGAAGCCCAGGGCGCCGAGCAGCGTCACGTTGTTCGTGCGCTTGGCCCAGTCCGCGACACCGCGCACGATCGCGGCGCGTGGCGGCACATCGCTGCGGTGCATCTGGTTGGTCCAGATCGTGCCCGAATAGTCGACATAGACGTCGATCGCATCGCTCGCCAGCGCACCATAGGCGACGCCCGAGCCCAGGCCCTCGCGGTAGCGCACGGTATAGCCCGCCGCCTCCAGTCGGGCGCCGATCAGCCGGGCGAGAATATATTGCTCGGAGAAGCCCTTGGCGCCGATCGTGACAACTCCGCGCGTGCCGGGTAGCGCCGGTGCAAGCGCCGTCAGCGCGGCGGCGGCGAGCAGGCCTAGGCTCAGCCATACCAGCACCCGCCGGCGACGGGCGATCCCCCATTCCGCCAGCCCCAGCAGCGCATCGACTGCCAGCGCCAGCGCGGCGGCGGCGATGCAGCCCGCCAGCACCAGCGCCCAGTTCTGCGTCTGGAGCCCGGCGAAGATCAGGTCGCCCAGGCTCGGCTGGCCCACCGTCGTGGAAAGCGTCGCCGCGCCGATCGTCCAGACGGCGGCGGTGCGGATGCCCGCCATCACCATCGGCGCCACCAGCGGCGCCTCGACCAGCCGCAGCTTCTGCCACCGGGTCATGCCGACGCCGTCGGCCGCTTCCCGCACCGCCGGGTCCAGCGTCACAAGCCCGGTCACTGCGTTGCGCAGGATCGGCAGCAGCGCGTAGAGCGTGAGCGCGAGGAGCGACGGCAAGAAGCCCAGCGCCGGAATGCCCCCGCCGACCAGCGCGGAGAGCGACAGCAGCAGCGGGTAGAAGAGCGCCAGCAGCGCCAGGCTGGGGATGGTCTGGATCAGGCTCGCCAGCCCCAGCGCAGCGCGAGCGACGCCGCGGTGGCGGGCGGAGAACACCGCCAGCGGCAGGCTGATCGCGATCCCCAGCAGCAGGGCGGCGAAGGCGAGCAGTAGATGCTGCGCCAGCAGTTCGGGCACGCGGGCAAAGGCAGCGTTCATCGGGCCAGCGCCGCCAGCCGTTCGGCCTGCTCGCGCGGCACGGCGACAAGCGCATCGGCGGCCGCGCCGCCCTTGCCCGCCAGCAGGTCGCGCGGGGAGGCATCGCCCACCAGCCGGCCTGCGTCCATCACCAGGATGCGATCGGCGAGGAGCAGCGCCTCGGCCATGTCGTGCGTGACCAGGATGGTGGTGAGGTCCATCGCCTCGTGCAGCGCGCGGATCGCCTTGCCCAGCGCGTCGCGGGTCACCGGATCGAGTGCGCCGAAGGGTTCGTCCATCAGCAGCAGCTTCGGCGCGGTTGCCAGTGCACGGGCGACGCCCACCCGCTGGCGCTGCCCGCCCGAAAGGGCATCGGGCATGCGCGCGGCCACCGCCTCGGGCAGATCGACCAGCCGTAGCAATTCGGCGACGCGCCCCGATCGGTCGCGCTCACCGGCCAGCTTCAGGCCGATCGCGACATTCTCCCCCCCGGTCAGATGCGGGAACAGCCCGACATTCTGGAAGACATAGCCGATGCGCCGACGGAGCAGGTGGGGCGGCTGGGCGTCCACGGGCTTGCCGTCGATCGTCACCCGGCCTTCGCTAGGCTCGATCAGCCGGTTGACCATCTTGAGCAGGGTGGACTTGCCCGAACCCGAGGCGCCGACCAGCGCCACGAAGCTGCCGCCGTCGATCTCCAGCGAAACGCCGTCCACCGCCCGAACGCCCTTGGGATAGGATTTCCCCACGCCCTCAAAGGCGACGCTGCGCAACGGATCCGGCATCGAACGGGGTTGTGCGCAATGTCGCGGCAAAGGTCAAAGCGCGCCGCCGTTGCGCCCGATCAGGCAAGCGTGCGGCGATAGAAGTCGAGCGTCAGCTGCATTGCCTGGAGGAACAGCGCGGGATCGTAGCGTGGGCCCTCGTCGCGGAGGAAGGCGTGCTGGGCGTTGAACTCGTGCCATGCATAGGCGGCGCCGACTTCCTCGAGGCGGGCGCGGATTGCCTCGCGGCCGCCAAAGGGAATGTGCGGGTCCTGCCGGCCCCAGACGAGCAGCAGCTTCGCCTTCAGTTCGGCCATGCGCGCCAGACTGTCGTCGCTGCGGCCTTCGCCGAGCGTACCCGAATGGATGTCGGTCGGGTAGAAGCAGGCGGCTGCCGAAACTCGCGGATCGAGGGCGGCGCGATAGGCAAGGTGGCCGCCCAGGCACACGCCGAACGTGCCGAGCTTGCCCGTGCAGGCGGGATGCTCGGCCAGTGCGGTCAGTGCGGCGGCGGCGTCCGCATCGAAGGCGGCAACCGGCTTGGTGAACTTCAGCGCATTGCCGCGATCCGTGCCGGCGGGGTCATATGCGAGCACCGTGCCAGCCGGCTCATATTCATGATAGACTTCGGGCACCGCGACGAGCAGCCCGTTGCCCGCGAGCATCGCCGCCAGCCGCCGGATCGGCGCGGTGACCTGATAGATCTCGGAGAAGAGCAGCACGCCGGGGAAGCGGCCTTCCACTGCCGGGCGGAACAGATGCATCCGCATCGCGCCGGTGCCGGGCACGTCGACATCCATCGTCTCGTCGCTGCGGATGATCATGGTCGATTTCCTTCTGCCGCTATGGTGCTCGCGGCTTTAGCGCCGATCGTGTGGCAGGGAAGGGGCGCTATCCACAGATTCGTCGGCACCCCCGCTGGACAGCCCGGCACTCGCCCGAATAGCGGCAGGCGCATGCCAGTTGTTGCTACCATCATGAATTCGAACACCGGCGAACCCATTCAGAAGATGACGTTCGGCCGCATGCCCAAGCCCTGGGCTTCCTTCACCCTCTCCAATGGCGAGCTGGTCCAGGCCAGCCGCGTCGACATCGGCAAGCCCGCGCCCGGCAAGGTTGTGGTGCCGGTCCATGTTTGGGTCAGCCCGAAGAAGACCGAGCGGCAGGACGACTAGCGCTCGGCCGTCCTAGAGCCAGCCGCCCTTGAACCCAGCGCGCTGCAGCCCGCGACGGATATGCGGGTTGCGGCGCATCACGTTCCATACCAGCCCGCTGCGCAGATTCTCGATCATCACCAGGATCGGTCCCTGATCGATGCCGAGATGATCGCCATCGACCCAGCCGATTCCGGGCACGATTTTGCCGTGCTTCAGCGGGGCGGCCGCGCGGGTCAGCGTGGGGTTGAAGCTGTCGAGGAACCCGTATCGGCCATAGATGCCCCGTCCATAGCGCGCGTGCATGGCCGTGATCGCCCGACCCGCCAGTTCGGGCTCAAAGGCAATGGAGGCTGCCGCAGCCGTCGGCGCCAGCGTGCCGTCGTCGCGATCATCAGGCCCACGTGCCGAATAGCTGAAGAATTGGCGCTCGCGCCCGCCGATGCGCTGCCGGAAGTCTCCCGGGCCGTCGCACGCGGTCAGGCCCCAGACATCCTCCCCATAGCCCGCCCAGCCGCCGGGGTTGGCGATGGCATAGGCGCGCTGCGCCCGCACCGCGCGTCGGCTGTTCTCGAAATAATCGATGTCCCTGGCCGCCATGTAGCGATCGCGAATGCCGCGGAAATCGATCCAGCAATGGCTGTACTGGTGGATGAACAAGGGCGCGAAATGGAGGTGCGGCTCGCCCCATGTGTCGCTCCACTGCGCGTCGAAGCGCGCGGTCCAGGCGTCCCAGGTCTCGGGCGCCAGCGGGTGGCTGGGAGATCCCAGCGCGAGCACGTAGAGCAGCAGCCCTTCGTTGTAGATGTTCCAGTCCGACGGGATGAAGCCGCTTTCGGGGTGCCAGCCCATCGAGACGAAGGGCGGGCGCGGCGTGATCCAGGTCCAGTCGACTGCGGCGTAGAGCTGGTCCGCCAGGCTGCGGATCTCCGCTTCCTGCGGATCGTCGGCATCGAACCAGCTTTGCGCGAACAGCACCCCGCCCAGCAGCAGCGCGGTATCGATCGTCGACAGTTCGGCGCGCGCGAAGCGGCGGCCCTTGGTGACGCCGAGGAAGTGGTAGAAGAAGCCCTTGTAGCCGCTGGCGTCGCTCTGCCCGTCGCCCTGCGGCGCGGTGGCGAAGAAGCGCAGCGTCGCGAGGGTGCGCGTGCGCGCCTGCTCGCGGGTGATCCAGCCGTTGGTCACGCCGATCGGATAGGCGGTGAGCGCGAAGCCGACCGCGGCGATCGAGGCGAAGGAAGGCGTCGGCCAGCGGTCGGGCGCGAGGCCGGTCGCGGGATCGGTGGTATCCCAGAAATAGCGGAAGGTGCGTTCCTGCAGGTCGCGGATCAGCGGGTCCGTGCCCGGCGCAGCGCTCACGCCACCGATGCGCGCGCCGGGGGTGGTGCACGCGCCGGCGAGGCCCGCCAGCGCCACCGCGCCGGAGCCGAGCAGTTGCCTGCGATCGATCATGATGAAGTCCTGAACAAAAAGCAGGGGCGGGGCAGTGACGCGCCCCGCCCCCGAGGGGGGATCAGAAGGAGTAGCCGACCGACAGCTTCACCGTGCGCGGCGGGTTGCCGCCCACATCGTAGCTGCTCCGCGCGCCCCAGTTGGTGGAGGCCGGGTCGTTGTTGAAGGTGATGTAGTTATAGTCGTTGAACACGTTCAGCACGTCGACGCGGAAGCGCAGGCGGGTCTGATCGCTGATGAAGTGGATCGGCAGATACTTGGTAAGCGCCATGTCGAGCTGGCGCCGGCCCCAGCCACCGCCCGAACCATCGGTTTCGCGGCCGACGACAACGTTCTGGAACGGGTTGGACTGGTTCAGCAGCGCCTTTTGATAGGCGGCCGATTCTACCTGGAACTTGGAGGAGAGCGAGAAGCCCAGCGGCAGATCGACGCTGCCGGCCATCACCAGCCGGTGCCGCGGCACCCTCGACGAACGCAGCATCGGATAATCTGCGAGCGAGGGGAAATCGAGCAGATAGGTGTCGCCGAGCTGGTTCTCGCTCGCTTCGGTATAGGTGTAGGTGGCGTCCAGGCTCCACGGCGAGGCCTGGGTGTAGCTCTTGGTGACCTTGAAATAAACCGAGTCCGCATTGGTCTTCAGCCCGTTGGTGCCGAGGATGATGCTGCGATAGCCGGGGGGCGAGAAGCCGAACGGCGGCGCCGGCGTGTCGGTCGCGTTCGCTGGATCGTTGAAGAAGAAGCTGCCGTCCGGTCGGCGATTGCCGAGCAGGAAGGCGAAGCCGTTCTTGCTGGCGATGTGGCTGTAGCCGAGCTCGAGCCCGATCTGCTGGAAGCGGCCGCGGATACCGAGGCTGAACTGGTCCGAATAGGGAACCTTCAGGTCGTTCTTGAGAAAGCGGAACTCGCGTCCGCCCCCGACGGCGCCGGTAAGCAGCTGCTGACGGCCTTCGGGCGTCAAGTAGATCGGGTTCCAGGTGACGCAGGTGGTCGCGTCCGCGCCCTGGCAAGCGTTGTTCGGGTTTGAGTCCGCGCCGATGAAGTTGAAGTTGCGGACGGCGTAGGCGCTCTGGTTCACTTCCTGCTGGAGGAAGTCGAACTGGTTGCGATCATAGGAGCGACCATAGCCGCCGAACACCGCGAAGCGGCCCGCTTCGTCGATACGATAGGTGAAGCCCAGGCGCGGCTGGAAGGCACCGGTGAAGGTCTTGCGATTGCGGCCGTTCGAGATGAAGTCGTTGATGTTGTAGTCGGCGTTGACCAGGTTCGGATAATTGGTGGGCGAGACCGCCGTCAGGTTCTCCTGGGTCGTCACGAAGTTCACGAACGCGGGCGTGCGCTCATAATCCCAGCGCAGGCCGAGGTTCAGCGTGAGGTGGGAGGTGACGTCCCAATCGTCCTGCGCATAGACGCCGAACTGGAAGTTGCTCGAACGAATGTCGACCGGGCTGGTGCCGGTAGGCACGCCGAAATCGAGCCGATAGGGAATCTGGTCGTTGAAGCCGGTGGGGCTGAACGCGTTGATGTCATAGGTGAACTGCGGGTTGGCGCGGTTCTGCTCGAGCGAGCGCAGGCGAATGAAGCTGGCCTTGGTCCCGACCTTGATGGTGTGGCCGTCAAAGCCTGTCCAGGTGAAGTCGTCCTGCAGCGTCCAGCCCTTCTGGCCCTTGTCCTGCTGGCTGCCGCCGCCGCCGAAGCGCAGCAGATCGGTGCGGGTGAAGTTCCCGTTGTTCACCGTCGATGCCTGGAAGAAGAAGGCGTTGCCGCTGGATTCCGGGGTCGGCGCCCATCTGGTGTCCTGGTAGGAGACGCGGGCGTCATTGATCCAATTGTCTTCGCTATGCTGCCAGCGGAGCATGAAGCGTTTCTCTTCGACCTTGTTCAGCGTCGCGGTGCTTGACGCGCTGATGCCGGTCTGGATCTGCGAGCCCGATTCCTTGCGATACTTGCCGGTGAGTTCCACCAGGTCCTTGTCGGTCGGCTCAATATCGATCTTGCCGAAATAAAGGTCCTCGTTGAAGCGCTGCGAGAAGCTGCCGAAATACTGCTGGTACTGCGACGGAAACACGCTCGGAGAGACGCCGTTTTCCGGCCGAACGTCATAGGGGCTGTCGATCCGCTTGCCTTCGTACGTCACGAAGAAATGCGCGCGATCCTGAATGATCGGACCGCCCAGTGCGACGCCGAACTGCTTGTTGTTCGAGTTCACCTTGTCCCGCTCGAAGGGATAGATCTCGGTCGGACGGCGCGCGCGCAGATCCTGATTCGTGAAGTCGACGAACGCTTCGCCGTGGAACTCGTTCGTGCCCGATTTGGTGGCGGCGGTGATCGCCACCGAGCTGACCTGGTCGAACTCGGCCTTGTAGTTGGACGAGAGCACCTGATACTCACCGATCGCGAGCTGCGGGAACGGGTTGCCCGCCGAGCTGTCCTGGCCCGTGATGCCGTTCTTGAGGACGTAGTCCTTCTGGCTCACACCGTCGATGAACACGTTGACGGAATTGCTGGCCTGCGCGCCGCCCTGGATGCGCGACTCGCCATTGGCGCCCTCGATGAAGCGCACGCCCGGCGCGAGGTCGGCGAAGGCAAGGAAGTTGCGGTTGTTCTGCGGCAGCTGCTCGATCAGCCGCTGGGTGATGTTGATGCCGATCTGGCCGCCATCCAGCGAGCGAATGCGGTTGCCGGTCACGACGATCTCGTCGCCACCTGTGGCAGCGGTATCGCCGCTCTCCGGCGTCACACCGGCATCGGCGGACGGGGTGGCGGTCGTCGTCGAAAGGTCGAGATCCAGGCCGGCGTTCTGGCCGACGCGCAGCGTGAACGCATCCGAATTGCGAACGCCGTTCTGCAGCTTGATCTCCAGGCGATAGGTGCCCGGGCGCAGCGACGCGAAATTGTAGCTGCCGTCCGCGCCGACGGTCGCGCTGCGGCGGATGCCGGTCGACACTTCAATCGCGGTCACTTCGGTGACCGGGTTGTTCGCGGGCGCGGTGATGGTGCCGCGCAGCGAAGCCTGGCCCACCTGGGCCATGGCAGGGGCAGGGGCGAGCAGGGCGCCACTGCCCAGCACGGTCATCGTCAGCAATGCGGTACGCAATACTAGCTTGTTCATGGTTACTCTCTATCTCCCCGGCGGATCGGGTTTTCTGTTGTTATTATCGTGGGTTGGCGGGTTGATTCCCGCGCGATGACGATCGGCGCGCGCCATTCGAGCGTGTCGTCGGCGGCGCCGTCGATCAGTCCGGCGAGGCGCACCACGGCGCGCGCGCCGAATTCGGCGATGTCGATGCTGGCGGTTGTGAGCGCCGGCGAAATGAGGCGGGTGAGCGGGATGTTGTCGAACCCCGCCACTGCGACCTGATCGGGGACGACGACGCCGGCGCGCTTCAACGCCATCAGCGCACCGACTGCCATCATGTCGTTGGCCGCGAAGACCGCATCGAAGTCGGCGCCTTCGGAGTGAAGCGTCGCGATCGCGGCGGTACCGGAGTCCTCGTTGAAGTCGCCCTGCAGCACGCGCAGCTCCAGGCCCAGCCGTGCGCAGGCATCTCGGGTGCCGCGCAGACGCTCGCGTGCGTCGATATTTTCGTACGGGCCGGCAATATGGACGATCCGCCGGCAGCCTCCCGCTGCCAGGTGCTCGACCACCGCCACCGCTCCGCCAACGTTGTCTACGCGCAGCTCGGGGCGTACGCCTTCGTGCGGGGCGCAGTTGACCAGCACCGAGGGCATTGCATTCGGCAGGTGCGCGAACAGCTCGTCCGAGGTGATCTGCGGCGCCATCACCACCAGCCCGTCCACCCGGCCGCGCATCGCGTGCAGCGCGGTGACGCCACGATCGGCTTCACCATGCATCACCATCAGCAGCAGGTGCAGGCCCAGCTCGGACGCCTGACGGTCCATGCCGCGCAGCAGTTCGGAGAAGAATTCGCCGTGCAGATCGGGGACGACCACGCCGATCGTCGACGAGCGGGCGAGGCTGAGATTCCGGGCACCGGCGTGGGGGACATAGCCGAGTCGTGCCGCCACGTCGCGAATATGATCGCGCAGCTCGGGCCGGATGTTGGTGGCGCCGTTCAGCGCCCGCGAAACCGACGCGACGGACACCGACGCTTCCCGCGCGACATCACGGATCGTTGCGTTCGGCATGGCGTGGTTTCGTCCCCTCCTTCGTCACGGTTGCAGCCGCTCGTTTTGTTGCTGGCTGCCTGAACCTCTTGATGTAACCGGTTACATCAAGCAATAGCGGGTTGCAAGTTTGATGATGCGGCGGCCTGTACGCGGTCGGTGCCAAGGGAGGAAACGCGTGAAGGACGGCCAAATTTCGAGGCGTGCGGTATTGATCGGGGCGAGCGCCGCGGCGGCATGGGCGGCGAGCCCGGCGCGGGCGATGCTGCTCCAAGCGGGAACGCGAAAGCTGCCTGCGGCGGTTGAGTCGCTGCTCGCCAAGATGACGGTCGAGGAGAAGGCGGGCCAGCTCACCCTGATGGCAGCGGCCTGGTCGGGCGGGGCAGCGGTAACGCTCAATCCCGCGGGTGCTTCCTCAAACTTCGAAGGGCAGCTGGCGGAGGTCCGTGCAGGCCGCCTGACGGGCGTGTTCAACGGCAACGGCGCGGCCATGGCCAAGCGGATGCAGACCGTCGCAGTGCGCGAATCGCGTCTCAAGATCCCGCTGCTGTTCGCCGCCGACGTGATCCACGGCTTCCGTACCGTGTTCCCGGTCCCGATGGGCGAGGCCGCGAGCTTCGACCCGGAACTTGCCGAGCGTACGGCCCGTGTCGCCGCTGTAGAGGCGGCGGCGTCCGGTATCGACTGGACCTTCGCGCCAATGGTTGACGTCGCCCGTGACGCGCGCTGGGGTCGCGGCGTGGAGGGTTCCGGCGAGGACGTGCTGCTCGGCAAGCTGATGGCCGCCGCGCGCGTTCGCGGCTTTCAGGGGGCGAAAGGCCTGAAGGCGGCCGATGCCGTAGCCGCCTGCGCCAAGCATTTCGCAGCCTATGGTGCGGTGGAGGCGGGGCTTGACTATAACACCGTCGACATCTCCGAGCGCACGCTCCGCGAAATCTACTTCCCGCCCTTCCAGTCGGCACTTGCAGCCGGTGCGCCGACCGTGATGGCCTCGTTCAACGAGCTTTCCGGCATCCCGGCGACCGCCAACGCATGGCTGCTGACGGAGGTGCTGCGCCGCGAATGGGGGTTCGAGGGCGTCGTCGTCTCCGACTATACCGCTGACGAGGAACTGATCGCCCATGGCTTCGCCGCTGATGCGCGCGAGGCGACCAGGCTGGCCTTCCTGGCGGGCGTCGACATGAGCATGCAGAGCGGCTTCTACCTGCGCCACCTGCCGGATCTGGTCGCGAAGGGCGAAGTGCCGGTGGCCCGACTGGACGAGGCCGTGCGGCGGGTGCTGGCACTGAAGGTGCAACTGGGGCTATTCGACGACCCGTTCCGGCGCATCGATCCCGCACGGGAGAAGGCGCGGGTCCGCACCCGCGAGCATCTGGCGCTTGCCCGCGAGGCGGGATCGCGTTCGATCGTCATGCTGAAGAACGAGGGGCAGCTGTTGCCGCTGCCGCGTTCGGGCAAGAAGATCGCGCTGATCGGCCCGTTCGCGAGCGGCCTGCACGATCAGATCGGGCCGTGGAACGTCTATGGCACCGACGCCGAAGCTGTGGATCTGGCGACCGGCGTCAAGGCGCTGGTCCAGGATCCGGCGCTGGTGTCCGTCACCGAGGGCGCGGGTCTTGAGGGGCCGGTTCCTGGCGGGATCGAGGCGGCGGTGGCGGCCGCGCGCGCGGCGGACGTGGTGGTGCTGGCGATCGGCGAGCACGCCCGCATGTCGGGCGAGGCGCAGTCGCGGTCCGCCATCGTCGCGCCGCCTGCGCAGATGGCGCTGGCGGAAGCCGTTGCCGCAACGGGCAAGCCGATCGTGGTGCTCCTTCGCACCGGCCGCGCGCTGGCGCTGGAAGGCGCGGTGCTGAAGGCGTCGGCGATCCTCGTCACCTGGTTCCTCGGCTCGCAGGACGGTCCCGCCATCGCCAACGTGCTGTTCGGCGCCGTCGGTCCGTCCGCGCGGCTGCCGGTCTCGTTTCCGCAAGCAACCGGACAGGCACCCTATCATTACGACCACAAGCCCACCGGTCGCCCCAATCCGGCCGGGCCGCTCCAGGAATACAAGACGCACTATCGCGAGTTTCCGAACCAGGCGCTGTTCCCGTTCGGCCACGGCCTGACCTACGGCGAGATCGTCTATGGCGACCTGGATCTGGGCGGGGGCAAGCTCAACGCCGATGGCACGCTTACCGTCTCGGCGGCGATCGCCAACAACGGCAGGCACGCCGCGGAGGAAGTGGTGCAGCTCTACATCCGCGACGTCGCGGCGAGCGTCACCCGCCCGGTGCGCGAGCTGAAGGCGTTCCGTCGCGTGGCGCTCAAGCCCGGCGAGCGGAAGCGCGTGACCTTCACGCTCACCCGCGCGGACCTGCTGTTCGTCGGCCAGGCGCTCAAGCCTGTCGTGGAGCCCGGGCGCTTCCAACTGTGGATCGCACCGTCCGCCGAAGCGGAGGGCGTGTCTGGCAGTTTCGAGCTGATCTGACGGCTAATGCAAAACGATAGCGGCCTCTGCCCTTCGTGGGCAGGGGCTGCTAGGCGGCCAGTTTGACCAGCGTGTCCCTCCGGAGGGGGAGGGCCAGGATCGCAGCCAGTGCCGCCAGTAACAGCAGCGCGGGGCCGGCCAGCATCAGCCAGCGGATCGCGGCAACGCTCGTCGCGGCCTGCGGGGCGCCGGCGACGAACCCGCTTGCCTGATAGATTGCGCCGATCGCGAATCCGGCCGCTGCCAGCGCCGCTTTCTGGGCGAGCGCGAAGGCACCGAAGGCAATCGCCTCCACCCGCACCCCGGTGCGTGCCGCGCCCCAGTCGACGCTGTCCGGCAACAAGGTCCAGGCGGCCAGGCCGAATCCGGCAAAGGCAACCTGCATGCCCAGCAGGAACAGCGTTGCTGCCGCGACTCCCGGCGCCGGCATCAGCACGAATATGGCGGGCAGGGTGAGCGCCAGCCCGCAGGCAGCCAGCCACGCTGCCCGCGCCCCCGCGCGGCGCGCTGCAAGCGTCCAGAGCGGCGTCGCGATCAGGCTGGCAAAGGCCATCGCCGCCAGCGCCCGCGGGCCGGCCGGATCGTCCGCCAGCACGTAGCGGAAGTAATAGAGGACGGACTGGGTGGTGAGCGCCGCCGCAGCAGCGCCTGCCGCTGCGGCGAGGTTCAGCGCGACGAATGCGCGGTTGCGCGCCAGCAAGGCTAGCGCCGGGCCGATTTGGGTGACGGCCCTGGCGGCAACCGGTGGGCGCCGTTCGGGTACTTTCCAGGCGATCGCCAGCAGCAGCGGCACGGCCAGCAGCGCGAGAAGCGCGCTTGCTGCCGAATGGCCGCCGAGCATCCGCACCAGCTGGGGGAAGGTGCCGGCCACGAACGTTGCGGCGACGGCGCCGAAGATCATCCGCAGCCCCGCGAGCAGGGATCGCTCCGCGCTGGTGCCGGCAAGCCGCGTCGTCCAGGCCGAATAGGGTATGTTGGTGAAGGCGTAGAGCGTGCGGAAGCCGAGCTGGGCCGCCAGCGCCCCTTGCCACGCGCCCGGCGGCGCGGCGAACATCGCGACGAAGCCCAGCCCCAGCGGCAGCGCACCCCAGCCGATCAGCCAGCGATAGGGCCGTCGCATCCGCTCCGCCACCACGCCGGCGACGAAGTCTGCCGCGCCGTCCCATGCCGCGCCGATCAGGAACAGCGTGCCGGCCAGCGCCGGTGCGAGGCGCAGCGTGTCGATGTAGAAGAACAGCAGGTAGAGGTTTACCGCCTGCCAGTAGAGATTGAACGCGAAGTCTCCGGCGCCGAACAGCAGCAAGGCCGCGCGGGGCGCCGGTATGGGCGTTTCGCTCATCGGGGCATGGCGGCAAGAGGCATGGCCGCTGTCTTAGCGGCCGCCACGCGCCTGTCCACGCGGGCCTTCAGAAGAAGCGGGGGATCGGTCCGCGCTGCGGCGTCTGGTCCGGCAGGTCGACTTCGATGCCGTCGGCATAGCACCAGCCCCAGCCTTCGGGCGGATCATAGCCCTCCATGATGGGATGGCCGGTTTCGCGAAAATGCGCGGTGGCATGGCGGTTGGGCGACTGGTCGCAGCAGCCGACATGGCCACATTCCCGGCACAGCCGCAGATGGACCCACCAGCTGCCGGTCTTCAGGCATTCCTCGCATCCCTGCGCGCTCGGCGTTACCGCGCGGACGGTTTCGGCATTCATGTGGGTGCAGCGGGTCATGGCGATCTCCTCGACCCGTGACCTAGCAGCCCGGCGCAGGCGCTTCGCCTGTACGTACGGATGGGATGCGAAAAGGGGCCGCAGCCATCGGCTGCGGCCCCTTGCCGGTGGGCGACGGGGCGTTTCAGCGCCGGGCGTCGAGGCTCCAGGCGCCGGCGCCGAACGCGACCACCTGCAGCAGGCCGCCCGCCATGGCGATGTTCTTGAAGAAATGGATGAACTGGTTCTGGTCGCCCAGCGCCCCGTGGAACGCGAGCGCAGTCGCCACCGAGAAGGCGGCGAGAATGCCTGCAACCATCCGCGTGCGATAGCCGAGGATCAGCGCGGTGCCGCCCGCCAGTTCCACGAGCAGTGCGATGGCAAACCCCAGTTGCGGCAGCGGCAGGCCGGACGCGGCGATATAGCCGATGGTCGCACCGGGCGCGGCAAGCTTGGCGATGCCGCTCAGCACAAAGATCGCGGCAATCCCGATCCGGCCAACCAGCGGCAGTGCCGATTGAACCATGGTAGGGGTGGCGGCGGCGGGGAAGGGTGCGGTAGCCATGACGTGTCTCCTGATGGTGGCGGGGACAATGCTGCCTCGCCTGGTGCCGGAGAGATGCGCTTCCGGGCTGTGCCCTGGCAGTGGAATAAATCAGCTCGAAACGTTCGATGGAATAGAAAAGCGGCATTTCCGGAATCTCGAACGAAATCGTCAAGACTATCCCGCTGATCCGAACGTGCGCGTCGCGGTAGCAGGTGCTGAACACAGGAGGTTTCGATGGACCGTCTCACAACGCCAGAACTGAGCAAGACCGAATGGGCCGCGGTGTCGGTGGCATTTCAGGATGCCGCCGCGTGTGGCTGCGTGGCCGTTTCCGCCTCCGCGCGTCCTTCCATGCTGGGCCGTATCGCCGATACGCTGTTCGGATCCCGCCGGCCGACGCCGCTCGCCGATCCGCGGCTGGAGGCGATCCGCCAGTTTGTCTGCACCACCCGGCGGCAGCGCAAGCCCGCCGCCGACCTTGCCCCGGTTCTCGCCGACCATGGCTTCAACCCCGCGCAGATCGAAGCGATCGCGCTGCTGGCGATCTGAGGCGCGAAGACGATGACACATGCAAGCGCCCATATCGGCCCGGAACTGCTCGAGACGCGCCTTCAGGCCGGCCGCCATACTCTGCTGGCCGACGAGCCGGCCAGCAATGGTGGCCGTGATGCCGGGCCCGCCCCCTATGATCTGCTCCTCGCGGCGCTGGGCGCGTGCACGGCGATGACGCTGCGCATGTATGCCGATCGCAAGGGCTGGCGGATCGACACGCTGGAGGTCGACCTGCGCATCCTCGGCACGCCCGAGGCGCGGCACATCCTGCGCATCCTGACCCTCTCCGGACCGGACGACGCCGGTCGCGCTCGCCTGGCCGAGATTGCGGAGCGCACGCCGGTGACGCTCACCCTCAAGCAGGGTATCGCGATCGAAACGCAATTGGCGGAGCAGACGGCATGAGCACGGAACTGGCGTTGGATGCGATCGCGCGGGACACCGGCGCGGGCAAGTTCCAGGTGGCGGTGCAGGTCGCCGGCGCGGCCCTGTTGCTCGACGAGCCGGCGTCGGTGGGCGGGCTTGGCTCCGGCCCCACGCCCTATCAGATGCTGGCCTCGGCGCTGGCGGCATGCACGACCATGACTCTGCGTGTCTATGCGCTGCAGAAGGGCTGGCCGGTCACCGGCATTCGCACGTTGGCGGGCCATCGGCGCGAGGCGGGGGCGGTGCCGGCGGACCTGTTTACCCGGCGCATCGAGATCGAAGGGGAACTGGATTCCGTGCAACGCGCCCGTCTGCTGGAGATCGCCGATCGCTGCCCGGTGCACCGCACCCTGGCGGGCGGCGCGCGCGTCGAAACGGAGCTTGCAGATGCCGCCGCGCCGGCCGAGCCGGCGGCGGCCCATGCTGCGGATCTCGAGCACGCCATTCGCGAACGGTGACGGGCAAACCCCGGACGAAATGTTGAAAAGTCTTGCGCAATAGCCTCTGCGGCGGACCACTTTGCTTCAGCACATGCCACTTGCGACAACATGTTTTGCAATGCAGCAAGGATGGTGTGCAGTAGAGATGGAGGTGGATTGCGCGAATCCCAAAGTAGAGTCTTGTTGAAGTCGTTCGTTCGCGCGTGTATGTCGAGTCCTGGGGCGCTGCATATACATGGATGATCGTCGAGTCGACTTGAAGTAGGCGGCAGTGCGTGCGCCTGCCATGTTTTTGCGTTGCCGGCGCGGGCCGGTTTCGGCGCGGCCAGACGATCGATATTCCGGATAAATCTTCTTGTCCTGGAGGTTGAACATGGCTTCTGTAGTCGAACCGAAACTTCGTGATGCTGATCCGCACGTCCACGCAGAAGGCTGCACGATCAAGATCTTGCCGCAGCATCAATGGGTGGACGCATCCCGCCGCGCGCTCGAGATCAATCCCTCGAACTGGTCGGCATTGCGGCTGCCACAGGCGGCGCTGGTCGCCAGCATCTTGCCGCCCGAGCATCTCTCTATCCTGACTTCCAAATATTGGGGAAAGACCGGCGTGAAGCTGACGGTCAGCTTCCTTGACAATCCGCCGGCCGATCTGCGCGCGCGGATCCTCAGTCACATGAACGCGTGGAACGCGACGGCGAACGTGCAGTTCGTCGAGACCGCCAAGGGCGGCCAGGTGCGGATCGCCCGCGCGGCGGGCAGCGGCTACTGGTCCTATCTCGGCACCGACGTTCTCGCGATCGGGCCGAACGACGCGACGATGAACCTCGATTCGTTCACGATGAACACGTCGGACAGCGAGTTCCACCGCGTCGTCCGGCACGAGACGGGGCACACGCTGGGCTTTCCGCACGAGCATATGCGGGCCGAGATCATCGCGCGGATCGATCGCGAGAAGGCGATCGCCTATTTCATGGCGACCCAGGGCTGGTCGCGCGACCAGGTCATCGCCCAGGTGCTGACGCCGCTCGATAAGTCCGCGCTGATCGCGACAGCCGAGGCCGATCCGAACTCGATCATGTGCTACTGGCTGCCTGCCTCGATCATGAAGGACGGCAAGGCGGTGCCGGGCGGCACCGATATCGATGCGTCGGACGCCAAGTTCGCCGCATCCGTCTATCCCAAATGGGCCGACTGGCAGCTGATCGACAACAATCCCGCCACGGCATCGATCGTGGCGGACGGCGACAGGCTGTATCAACTGCACAATAACGGCCGGATCTGGAAATATACCGGCACGCCGATCACCGGCTGGCAGGAACTGGACAACAATCCCGCCACGGTGAAGATCGCGGCTGCGGGCGGGCATTTGTACCAGCTGCACAATAGCGGCCGGATCTGGCGCTATACCGGCGTGCCCCATAGCGGCTGGCAGGAGATCGACAACAATCCGCGAACCTCGGACATCGTCGCGGCAGGCAATGACCTGTATCAGATGCACAAGGATGGCCGCATCTGGAAGTTCACCGGCACGCCGATGACCGGCTGGAAGGAACTGGACAACAATCCCCGCACGATGAAGATCGCCGCGGGCGATGCGCTGTACCAGATCCACTCCACTGGCAACATCTGGAAGTATGTCGGCCCGCCGATGACCGGCTGGCAGGAGATCGACAATAATCCGCGGTCGGTCGACATCGTCGCCTCGGGCGGCGAGCTGTACCAGCTGCACAACACCGGCGAGGTTTGGCGCTATACCGGCGTGCCGCATACCGGCTGGACCAAGCTGGACAACAACCCGGACACCAAGGCGATCGCCGCCGGCACCGGCACGCTGTTCCAGATCCACCGCACCGGCGCGATCTGGAAATATGTGACGCCGCCGCTGACCGGCTGGAAGCAACTGGACGGCAACCCGGCCTCGTCCCGGATCGCTGCATCGGGCAACAACCTGTACCAGCTGCATCGCTCGGGGCTGATCTGGCGGTATACCGGCAAGTAGCAACGTATAGGCGAGCCTTGATGATGACGATTTCGGTTCGGGGCGTGGGCCCCGTCACGATCGAGCAACTCGAGGCTCGCCTTTCCGCCTATATGAATGCAGGTGCGCCCAAGCCGGTGCTGGAAGGCGCGCCCGAACAACAGGCAGCGATGCTGCACCAGGTCGCGGCGCGGGGCGATACGCAGATGAAGGCGCTGGTGGCGCTGCTGCTCGCGCAGAACCCCGCGACCTAGCAGGCTCACCCAGCGGTTGTGGGCGCTGGCCCGAATGCCGGGTTCGCCGAAACAATTCGGACATCCCCACGTTTGGCTCCCCGCAATCCATTGGGGGGAATACGATGCGACGGAACATGCGCATGATCGGCATGGCGGCGACGGCACTGCTCGCAGCGGGCACGGCGCATGCCGAAGAGGACGACCCGCGCTTCTGCCCGACCAGGCCGAGCATCGGTGGTTCGAGCTGCACCACCGAGCCGGGCCGTGTGCATGTGGAAGCGTCGTTCCTCGACTGGCAGCGCGATGACCGCGCCACCGAACGCGAGGACCAGATCCTCGCGGCAGATCTGCTGGTCCGGGTCGGCGTGGCCTCCAGGACGGAGGTCCAGGTCGGCTGGACCGGCTATGGCCACGACCGTACCCGCGACAGGTCCACCGGCGCAATCGAGACCATCCACGGCACGGGCGACCTGCGCTTCGCGGTTCGTGAGCATCTTGCGGGAGAGAAGGGCAAGCCGTTTTCGGCGGGCGTAGAGGGGTTCGTGACGGCGCCTACCGGCAAGTCTCCGATCGGAGACGGCACCTGGTCGGCCGGTGCGATCGTGCCGGTCCAATATGACCTGACGGAAAAGCTGGCGGTTTCCTTCACCGGAGAGGCCGACGCTGCCGCGAACGAGAGCGGTCAGGGGCGGCACTTCGCGTACAGCGGCATCACCAGCCTGCGCTACAAGCTGAGCGAGCAGGTGACGACCACCGCCGAGCTGTCGCTCGAGCGGGACAATGATCCCGAAGGCCACGAAACGCATGCGCTGGCCGCGGTATCGACCGCGTGGAAGCCGACCAAGGTGCTGCAGCTCGACATGCTGGCGGTGGCCGGGCTGAACCACCATTCGCCGGACGTCCGGCTCGTTGCGGGCGGGGCGGTGCTGTTCTGACGTGCCGGCGGGACGCTACTCCCGCCGCCGCGTTCGCGCCGCGAGCCTGTCCTCCACGCAGTCCGACAGTGCCTCCGGCTTTCGAGCGCCGCCCAGCGCGCAGGCTGCAAGCATGTCGCAGATCGTCGCGACTGACGATGCATCCTGATGCCGGTCTCTGGCGCCACAATAGACAATGGCGGCCCCGCGAAACCGGTAATCGACCTTGGTCGCGCGCAGGCGCGTTGCGGTGACCACGATATCGGCCTCGCTCCGGGCATCGGCCTGGGAGGGGGCGTCATGCAGCTGCTGTGGCGACAGCGGCAAGGCCAGGGCGAACGCTGCCGATGCGGGCGCCATGAGCAGATGCGTGCGGGCGAGCATCCTCGTCGCCCGATGTCAGCTGGTCAGCCAGGCGAGGGCTGTGTCGATGTCGGTGAAGAAATCGACGCCCTCGCGCGAAGTCAGCCGCTTCGCCTGCAGGCGGGCAAGGCTCTTCGCGGTGACGAAGGCGAGCTTGCGCGATCGAAGGTCCTCGCTGCCTACCAGCCTGGAGAAGTCTCCCACGCGCTCCTGGCTCTGGATGTCCATCTGGCGGATGTCGCACAGCGTGACGTGGTCGTTCGGCGGGCAGGACAGGGAAGCCACTGCCTCGACCAGTTCCGCCCGCAACTGCTGGATCGTCGCGCTGTCGAAGAAGCCGCCCATCGTAAGGCGTATGAGGTTTGCCTTCCGTTCTGCACCGACGACGAACCAACCCCGCATGCCTGCATCCTCTCCCGATCCTTGTAGCGTTCAATGGTCTCATGGTGCCATTTTTCCGCCGGTTCGTCCGACTTAAACCTCGCCCAACTCCGCCAGATCCGTGTCCTCCTGCCCTGCATCGACGAACCGCGCGCGCAGCCACGACGCGGCTGGGCCGGGCGGCGCGTCCCTCCGCCAGATCGCGCTGAACCGATACATGCCGCCGGGGCTCTCCGGCATGGCGAGCCGAACGAGTGTTCCTGCGACGAGGTCCGGCTCGATCAGCGGCAACGGCATGTTGCCCCAGCCAATGCCTTCCCGGAGCAAGGCGTGCTTGGCGCCGAGATCAGCAAGCCGCCAGGTGCGCGGGCTCATCACCGCAAAGTCGCGGCCGGCGGTGAGCGGCGAGCGATCCGAGAGTACCAGCTGGACATAGTCGCGACCCGCGCCCGGCGGGATCGGCGTCATCCGGCCGAGCGGATGGTCGGGGGCCGCCACAGGCACCATTGGCACGGATCCGGCCGACTCGCACTCGATGACGTTGACGCCCGCCGCCAGCGGGCCGGAAATGCCGAGCACCGCCTTGCCCTCCAGCACCAGGCTGGTGATTGCCCCCAGCGCCTCGACATGCAGGCGCAGCGTCACGGTGGGGAATTCGGCGCGAAAGGCGCGCAGCACTTCGCCCAGTCGCCGTGTCGGCAGCATGACGTCGACGGCCAGGTGCACCTCCGCCTCGAGGCCGTCGAGCAGCCCTTTCACCTTGGCGCGGAGCCCGTCGATGCCTTGCGCTACCGTGCGCGCCTCGGCCAGTACCGCCTCGCCGGCGGTGGTGAGCCGCGGCTTCTTGGTACCCTCGCGGTCGAACAGCAGAACGCCCAGCTGCGCCTCCAGATTGGCGATGCCGTAGCTGATCACCGAAACCGCGCGGTTCAGCTGCCGCCCGGCGCCTGCGAAGCTGCCGCTGTCCACCACGGCAAGGAAGATACGGAGCTGGTCGAACGTGGGGGTGCCGGGGCTGGACATTTCGATTTCCTGGAACGTTTCCGTCCAATTTATCCCACTGATTGGAGAAGTCGAGCCCGCCTACATCCCGGTCATCGAAGCGGCGCCGAGAGCCGGCGCGCCCCACAGGGAGACCCAAGATGATCGAACTTCGCCCTTTTTCCAGCCTCGGCGGCGCCAACCATGGCTGGCTTGATGCCAAGCACCATTTTTCCTTTGCCAATTATTATGATCCAGCGCGCACCAGCTGGGGCAATCTGCGCGTGTGGAACGACGACACGATCGCGCCGCAGACCGGCTTCCCGCCGCATCCGCACCGCGACATGGAGATCATTACCTATGTTCGCGAAGGCGCGATCACGCACCAGGACAATCTTGGCAATCACGGCCGCACCATCGCCGGTGACGTGCAGGTGATGTCGGCCGGTACGGGTATCGCGCATTCCGAATATAATCGCGAGGACGAGACTACCCGCATCTTCCAGATCTGGATTCAGCCGACCCGCGGTGGCGAAAAGCCGAGCTGGGGCACGCGCCCCTTCCCGAAGACCGATCGCGCCGGCCAGTTCGTGGTGCTGGCAAGCGGCTTCCAGGGCGACGGCGACGCGCTGCCGATCCGGACAGACGCACGGGTTGTCGGTGCGACGCTCCGCGCCGGCGAGAGCGCCGAATACGTGCTCGGCAGCGATCGCCGCGCCTATCTGGTGCCCGCAACCGGCGTTGTTGAGATCGACGGCACACGGGTAAATGCTCGCGACGGCGCGGCGATCAAGGACGTGGAAGTTGTGAAGATCACTGCAATCGAAGACAGCGAAATCGTGATGGTCGACGCGGCCTGAACTGGTGGCGGGCGGTGCACCCGCACCGCCCGCTCAGGCATGCGCAAATGTCATCCTGGCGCATTAACTTGTATCATGCTGATTAGAAAAGAATTGTTAGTCGCCTGATGGAACGGGGTGAAGCCTGCGCGGGTTATCCGGTGTTGAACGCAACGGGGAAACCATCCTTGACCCTACTCGCAGCCATCGACCGCCCCAGCAGCAACTTCGCGCTGATCTGCTTCTCGCATCTTCGCTGGAACTTCGTCTTCCAGCGACCACAGCATCTCATGACGCGGTTCGCCCGCAACATGGACGTGCTGTTCTGGGAGGAGCCGATCGAGGATGACAGTCCCACGCCATGGCTGGAACTGCGCGAGGAAGGCGCGGGGGTGACGGTGGCAGTGCCGCATTTGTCCGGCGATCTCCAGGGTGGGGCGAGGGAGGCGGCGCTGCGGGCGCTGCTCGACGATCATGTCGCGGGCCTCGGCGAACGACTCATCCGCTGGTACTATACGCCGATGATGCTGCCTTTCTCGCGGCATCTCGACGCGTCGTGCACCGTCTACGACTGCATGGACGAGCTGAAGAACTTCCGCTTCGCCCCTCCCGAGCTGATGCCGCTGGAGCAGGAGCTGTTCGGAATGGCCGATCTGGTCTTCACCGGTGGCTACAGCCTGTACGAGGCCAAGCGCGAAAGCCATGGCTCGGTCCACCCCTTCCCGTCGAGCGTCGACACCGCGCATTTCGCGCAAGGGCGGGCGCTGGTGCAGGATGCCGCGGACCAGGCGGGCCTGCCGCGCCCGCGCCTCGGCTTCTACGGCGTCATCGATGAGCGGATGGACCTGGCACTGATCGCCGCCATCGCAGACGCGCGGCCGGACTGGACCATCGTGATGGTCGGGCCCGTGGTGAAGATCGACTCTGCCGAGCTGCCGCAGCGCTCCAACATCGTGTGGCTGGGGGCAAAGGGCTATGCGGAGTTGCCGCTCTATGCCGGCGGCTGGGACGTCGCGTTGATGCCCTTCGCGATCAACGAGGCGACCCGCTTCATCAGCCCGACCAAGACGCCTGAATATCTCGCGGCGGGCCTGCCCGTGGTCTCGACGCCGATCGTCGACGTGATCCGCCACTATGGCGACGTCGCCGGTGTTTTCGTCGCCGAAGGCGCGGAAGCGTTCCTGGACGCGTGCGATCAGGCGCTTGCGCTTCGCTCCCAGGGCGATGCCTGGCGTGCGGAAGCCGATGCGCTGCTGGCGGAGCAGAGCTGGGACCAGGTGGCTGCGCGCATGCTGGGGCTGATCCTGCAGGTCGCAGAACCGGACAAGCCGCTGCTCAAGCCGGTTCGCAGCACGCATTACGATTATCTGGTCGTCGGCGCAGGCTTTGCCGGGTCGGTGATGGCCGAGCGACTGGCCGCCGATGCCGGCAAGCGCGTGCTGGTGATCGACAAGCGTCCGCACATCGCGGGCAATGCGTTCGACCACAAGGATGCTGCGGGCATCCTGATCCATCAATATGGTCCGCACATCTTTCACACCAATAGCGCGGACATCTTCGACTATCTGTCCCGCTTCACCGAATGGCGGCAGTATGAGCACCGCGTGCTCGCCGAGGTGCGCGGGCAGCTGGTGCCGATCCCCATCAACCGGACGACGCTCAACAAGCTGTTCGACCTGTCGCTGGAAACCGAAGAAGAGGCCGCCGAATTCCTCGCCGCGCGTGCCGAACCGGTAACGGTGATCCGCAGCTCCGAGGACGTGGTGATCTCGGCCGTCGGCCGCGAGCTCTACGAGACCTTCTTCCGCGGCTATACGCGCAAGCAGTGGGGGATTGATCCTTCGGAGCTGGACAAGAGCGTCACCGCGCGGGTGCCTACGCGGACCAACACCGACGATCGCTACTTCACCGATCGTTTCCAGGCGATGCCGCGGGACGGCTTCACCGCGATGTTCGCGAACATGCTGGATCATCCCAACATCGATCTCGAACTGGGCGTCACCTTTGAGGAAGCGAAGCGCCGGTTCAGCTTCGACCAGATCGTCTATACCGGCCCGATCGACGAGTATTTCGACTTCCGGTTCGGCAAGCTGCCCTACCGCTCGCTGCGCTTCGAGCATGTCCATGAGGACCGGGAGTGGGCGCAGCCGGTGGCGGTGGTGAACTATCCCGACGAGGCGGTGCCGTACACGCGCGTGACCGAGTACAAGCACCTGACGGGGCAGCAGGCATCGAACACCAGCCTGACCTACGAATATCCGAGCGCGGAAGGGGACCCCTATTACCCGATCCCGCGGCCGGAGAACCAGGCGCTGTTCAAGCGTTATGAAGCGCTGGCGGAGGCCAAGAAGGGGGTGTTGTTCGTCGGCCGCCTCGCGACCTATCGCTACTACAATATGGACCAGGTGGTCGGACAGGCGCTCGCCACCTACCGCCGCCATATCGCCGAGGAACGCGAGGCCGCACCCGTGCAGGCGGCGGCGCTCGCGGAGTGAGTTGCCCGGTACCCCTCCCGCTTGCGGGAGGGGTGAGACGCTCAGGCAGCTTCTGCGTCGTCGTCCGGCGTCGCGATGCCGGCGGTCTTGGCGGACTCGACCGCAATGATCGGCCAATGCGGCGCCTTGTCGTCCAGCGTGCGAAGCAGGCGGAGGAACTCGACTTCAGTGTCGTCATACGGGACGCCGCCGACGTCGAAGATGTCATGGAACCACTTGTCCTTCAGGCCCGCCAGGTTCGGGTTTTCCCAGGCTGCCCAGGGCAGGTGCGTCTGCGTCTTGCCCCGCACCAGGCCCCAGCAGAAGGCGCCGACATTCTTTGCCTTGGCCACGGGCAGGATCGCCTCGAACGTGCTGCCGGCCGGGCGTGCCATGAACTCGGTGCACCACATCGGCCGATTGAAGACTGCGAGCCAGTCGATACGCTGGGCGAAATCCTCGGCCGTGCCGTAGTTGTGGAACGAGATCACGTCCGAAAGCCCGGTCTGCGCTTGCTGCAGCGGCGTCAGCAGGTCGGGGGACGACCAGTCGCCCAGCCAGATGCCGCTGGTAAGCGGTTGCACCGGCCGCATGCTGCGCGCCCAGGCAAAGGCCTCGACCAGCAGCGGCAGGACAAGGTCTGCCTTCGCGTTCAGCTCGCCCGCGTCGCACAGCGACACCTCGGGGCCGTTGTCCGGTTCGTTCCAGATATCCCAGGCAAGCACGCGACGATCGTTGCGGAAGCGGCCGACCACGCCCTTGATATAGCCTTCCAGCCGCGGCCGCTGACTGAGGTCGCGCAGCGCCGGAATGCCCGGCGATTGCACCCAGCCCGAATTGTGCACGCCCGGCTTCGGCGCCGGCTGCGGGCCCAGCGCGGGATCGGGGTGCCAGCAGGAATCGAACAGCACCAGCATCGTGCGGATGCCGTAGCTGTCTGCCACCGTCAGCATCGTGTCGATTCGGTCCAGAAAGCCGTCCGGATCCTCGGCCCAGAGCAGATCGTGGAGGTAAACGCGCACCGCGTTCATGCCGACGTCCGCCGCCAAGCTGAGTTCGGCGCGGATCGACTCGATGTCGAACGTTTCCGCCTGCCACATCTCCAGCTGGTTGATCGCGTTCGAAGGCGTGAAGTTGCAGCCCATCACCCAGGGCTGGCGTGCGAACCACGCCTTGGCTTCGGTTTCTGTCCAGCGCCCAACCATCGTTCCGCACTCCGCCACCGGCCTCGCCGGATTTTGTCCATAAACGTCACTAACCATTTCGTTTTTATAGGCGGAGAAGTGAATTGCGGATGTACCCGTTACGCGCTTCATCGGAGGGGTCCGGCTGCTTTTTGCGACGAGCCGAGTCCGTTTCCTGATCCAGGTTTATCTCGCGCCGCGTGTGCGGGGCCTTTTCCTACCTGCCGCAGCCTTTGAGGGACTATATGCCGCCACTCGAACTCTGGGGCGGTGCCGAGTGCACCGTGAATCGCGTTCACGACCGGTATCGCGATCAGTCGATCGAAACCGGCCATCACGACCGGCCGGAGGATCTGGACCGAGTCGCCGAGCTGGGCGTGCGCGCGCTGCGCTTTCCGCTGCTCTGGGAACGCATTGCACCCGAGGCGCCCGATCGCTGTGATTGGGCGTGGAGCGACGACCGGCTGGCGCGGCTGCGCGACCTCGGCGTTCGGCCGATCGCCGGGCTGGTCCATCATGGCAGCGGGCCGCGGCGCACGCATCTGCTGGATCCGGAATTCGGGGCGAAGCTGGGCGACTATGCCGCGCGGGTGGCGGAGCGCTATCCCTGGATCACGGACTGGACCCCGGTCAACGAGCCGCTGACGACCGCGCGTTTCTCGGCGCTTTATGGTCATTGGTATCCCCATGCCCGCGACGAGGGCAGCTTCTGGCGCGCGCTGGTGCACCAGGTGGAAGGCGTGGCACACGCCATGACGGCGATCCGGCAGGTTCGGCCGGGAGCGCGGCTGATCCAGACCGACGACCTCGGCAAAAGCTATGGCACGGCCGGAACGCGGGAACAGGTCGCCTATGACAATCACCGCCGGTGGATGGGGTGGGACCTGCTGTGCGGCCGCGTCGTTCCCGGCCATCCACTATGGGATCGGCTGACCGGCTTTGATCTTGGCGCCAAGCTGGAGGCGCTTGCCCAGGCGCCGTGTCCGCCGGACGTGATCGGCATCAACCACTATCTTACGAGCGATCGCTTCCTCGACGAGCGGATCACCGCCTATCCCGAGGGGATGCGGGGCGGCAACGGCAAGGTTGCCTATGTCGATACAGAGGCGGTGCGGGTGCTGGATCCCGCGCCGAAGGGGCTCGCCAATGCATTGGCCGAGGCGTGGCAGCGCTACCGCATCCCGATCGCGATCACCGAAGTGCACAACGGCTGCACGCGCGAGGAACAGATGCGGTGGATGCGCGACGCGTGGGAGGACGCGCAGGCGGCACGCGACGCCGGCATCGAGGTGCAGGCCGTTACCGCCTGGTCGCTGTTCGGGGCCTCCGGGTGGAACACCCTGCTCACCGCGCCCGGCATCTACGAACCCGGCGTGTTCGACGCGCGCGGATATGGCCCGCGGCCCACCGCAATGGTTCCGCTGCTGCAGGCCCTGGTCCGCGGGGAGGCGCCCACGCACCCTGCGCTGGCGGGGGAGGGCTGGTGGCGGCGCGACCTGCGGGTGCCGTTCCATCGTCATCCGCACCCGGAGCCCGGCGCCCCGGTGCAAGGACAGGAGCAGCGCGCGCGTCCGCTGCTGATCACGGGCGCTACGGGCACGCTCGGCAGGGCGCTCGCCCGGACCTGTGCCGTTCGCGGCCTTCCCCATGTGCTGACCGACCGCACGATGCTCGACCTGGGCGACGGGGCCTCGATCGCGGCTGCGCTCGACGAATATCGGCCCTGGGCGGTGATCAACGCGGCCGGCTGGGTACGGGTGGACGATGCCGAAGATGCGGAGGCCGCCTGTTTCGCCGCCAACTGCATCGGCGCGACCGAACTGGCCATCGCGGCCTCCGAGCGGGGCATCCCGACGGTCGCCTTTTCAAGCGACCTGGTGTTCGACGGAAGGCTGGACAGGCCCTATCGCGAAGCCGACCCCTGCACGCCGCTGAACGCGTATGGCCGCAGCAAGGCGACGATGGAGGCTGCGATCGGTGCATTGCCGGGGCGGCACCTGATCGTGCGCACCGCGGCATTCTTCTCGCCCTGGGACCCGCACAATTTCGCAGTGCAGGTGGTAGAGGCGCTGGCGGCCGGGCGCGACGTTGCCGCGGCGAGCGATCAGATCGTCTCGCCCGCCTATGTGCCCGACCTGTGCAACGCGGTGCTCGACGAGTTGATCGACGGGACCACTGGCACGGTGCATCTCGCCAATCAGGGCGCGCTCAGCTGGGCGGCGTTCGCCGTCGCGGTGGCGGAAGCCTGCGGACTGCCGGCCGCGCGCGTCCAGCCGGCTGCGGGCGCAAGCCTCGGCTGGCGCGCCGCTCGCCCGCCGCACGTGCCGCTGGCCAGCCAGCGCATGCCGGCGCTGACGGCAGCGCTGCAAGACTTTGCGGCGGCACCCGAAGTGCGCGAGCGCCTGGCGCTGGCGGCGGAACCGGCGGAGGCGCTGCAATCCGCCTGAGCAGTAACCTCCGGCAAAGCCCTCTTGCGCTGGACAGCCGGAGCGCCGATGTAGTCGCGGGCAATACAACAACCACGAGATCATCCCACATGCATCCGCTTTCCGGTCAGATGACCATCGATCCCGTTACCGGCGCACTCGTTCCCATCGTCATCGAGCAGTCGAGCCGTGGCGAACGCAGCTTCGACATCTATTCGCGCCTGCTGCGGGAGCGGATCGTCTTCGTCACCGGCCAGGTGGAAGACCATATGGCCTCGCTGATCACCGCCCAGCTGCTGTTCCTCGAATCGGAAAATCCGAAGAAGGACATCTGGATGTACATCAATTCGCCGGGCGGCGTCGTCACGGCGGGCATGGCGATCCACGACACGATGCAGTATATCCGTCCGCGCGTCGGCACGGTGTGCATCGGCCAGGCGGCGTCGATGGGCTCGTTCCTGCTGGCCTCGGGCGAGCCGGGCCTGCGCGTGGCGCTGACCAACGCCCGCATCATGCTTCACCAGCCCTCGGGCGGCGCCCAGGGCATGGCGTCGGACATCGAGATCCAGGCGAAGGAAATCCTGCGGATCCGTGCGCGCATGAACGCGCTGTATTCGAAGTATACCGGCCAGCCGATCGAGAAGATCGAGACGACGATGGATCGCGACTCGTTCTTCGAAGCCGAGGAGGCCAAGGCCTTCGGCATCGTCGACGAGGTCTATGAGAAGCGTCCGGTGCCGACCGAGGATGCGGCAGCGGGTAATTAACACTATATGCTTATCCTCGACCGCCTGACGATTCCCGGTGCATGGAACGTCGGGCGGGCGGGGCGATTATGGATTGCCGGAACTTCGCCTGCGTGTAGGATGGCAGGCGAGCGTAGCGCGCCCGAGGCGCGAAGGATGGATTGAATGACTAAGCTCAGCGGCGGTGACTCCAAGAGCACGCTCTATTGCTCCTTCTGCGGCAAGAGCCAGCACGAGGTGCGCAAGCTCATCGCCGGCCCGACCGTGTTCATCTGCGATGAGTGCGTCGAGCTGTGCAACGACATTATCCGCGAGGAGACCAAGTCCTCGCTGGTGTCGAAGAAGGACGGTGGCGTCCCTTCGCCGCAGGAAATCTGCGACGTTCTCGATGATTACGTCATCGGGCAGAAGAAGGCGAAGCGCGTCCTCTCGGTGGCGGTGCACAACCACTACAAGCGGCTCAACCACGGCGCCAAGGGTGCCGATGTCGAGCTCGCCAAGTCGAACATCCTGCTCGTCGGCCCCACCGGCTGCGGCAAGACGCTGCTGGCGCAGACACTGGCGCGCATCCTCGACGTGCCGTTCACCATGGCGGATGCCACCACGCTCACCGAAGCTGGCTATGTCGGCGAGGACGTGGAGAACATCATCCTCAAGCTGCTCCAGGCCTCCGACTACAACGTCGAGCGGGCGCAGCGCGGCATCGTCTATATCGACGAGATCGACAAGATCAGCCGCAAGGCCGAGAACCCGTCGATCACGCGTGACGTGTCTGGCGAAGGCGTGCAGCAGGCGCTGCTCAAGCTGATGGAAGGCACCACCGCGAGCGTACCGCCGCAGGGTGGCCGCAAGCATCCGCAGCAGGAATTCCTGCAGGTGGACACGACCAACATCCTGTTCATCTGCGGCGGCGCCTTCTCGGGTCTCGAGAAGATCATCGGCGACCGCCTGCAGGGCAAGTCGATCGGCTTCGGCGCGCATGTCGCAGCCCCTGACGAGCGCCGCACCGGCGAGCTGCTCCGCCAGACCGAGCCGGAAGATCTGCTCAAGTTCGGCCTGATTCCCGAATTCGTCGGCCGTCTGCCGGTGATCGCGACGCTGGAAGATCTCGACGTCGAGGCGCTGATCAAGATCCTGACCGAGCCGAAGAACGCTCTGGTCAAGCAGTATCAGAAGCTGTTCGACATGGAGGCGGTCAAGCTCGGCTTCACCGACGACGCGCTCACCGCCGTCTCGAAGAAGGCGATCGAGCGCAAGACCGGCGCGCGCGGCCTCCGCTCGATCCTCGAAGGCATCCTGCTCGACACGATGTTCGACCTGCCCAGCATGGACGGCGTCGACGAAGTGGTGGTCGACAAGGACGTGGTCGAGGGCCGCAAGGAGCCGGTTCGCATCTACGCCAAGAAGGAAAAGGCCGGCAGCGCCGCCTGATCCTGTGGAGCGGGCGATCGCGGTTCGCTTGGCGACCGAGAAGGACCGCGCGATCATCGCTCCGATGCTTGCGCGGGCTTTCGCCGAGGACCCGGTCTTCGCTTTCATCTTCCCGAACCAGGAGGCGCGGCAGCGACAGCTGCGGCGCCTCTTTTCGTTGCTGATTGCATCCGATCTGCGGAGCGGGGGCGGGTTCGTCGTGGAGGAAGGCGCGGCGGCGACGTTATGGCGCGCGCCCGGGCAGGCCAAGGTCGGCTGGCTCGAGATGCTGTGGAACAGCCCGGCGCTGGTTCACGCGCTCGGCACTTCGTTGATCCGGGCGCTTCGGACCAGTGCCGCTGTCGAGCGACGGTTTCCGGCGCAGCCTTTCACCTATCTCCATATCGCCGGATGCGATCCCGCAGCGCAGGGGCGCGGGCTGGGCGGTGCGGCTATCCGCGCCGGCCTGGTCGCCGCGCAGCCCGGTATGCCCTGCTATCTGGAAACCCCGACGGAAGCGAATATCGGCTTATACCAGCGCTTCGGCTTTTCGGTGACCGCCGAATGGCGGGTGCCGGACGGGCCTCGGCTCTGGTCGATGGTGCGGCCGCCGGCCTGACGCCTCATTTGGGCGGAGCGGCAGTGTCCAGCTTGGTGGGCCAAGCAAGGCCACGGAGCAGATCGACAAAGGCCTGGCGCAGGTCCTTGTTGCGTCCCCAGCTCGCCCGCGCTGCAACCAGCCAGGTGCCGCCTGCCGGGCAGAACAGGTAGCTTTCGGAGGTAAGCGGTTGCTCCTTGCCGTCCAGCATGCCCGTCATGGTGAAGCGGGCATGATAGGCGGCGTCCGGCGTGCGACCGGAAGGCGAGGGCCAGCGGTCGCTTTCGACCAGCGTCACATCGGTATAGTTCTGGGCAACGTTGCGCTCGATCTCCGCGAAGCTCGCCACGCAATCCTGATCGGGGGCAGCGGGGTAAACGTACAGCGTCACGAAGCCGAGATCGCCGCCGCGGCGCAGGGCGTAGCCGGCGCTCACATCCAGCTGTTCGGCGTCATAGGCGTGGACGCGGGTGCGCAGGGCATTGCCCAGCCGCTCCGGGAAGACCATGCCGCTCGCCGCGTGGACCCAGTCGCCATCGACCTGCA
This sequence comes from Sphingomonas sp., assembly GCF_036731925.1. Classification (GTDB taxonomy): domain Bacteria; phylum Pseudomonadota; class Alphaproteobacteria; order Sphingomonadales; family Sphingomonadaceae; genus Sphingomonas. Next base: position 1,857,195 of record NZ_DAINDJ010000001.1, on the reverse strand, counting down.
GGTCTTCCTGGGCCACGGCCGGTACTGCAGCAAGCAACAGGGCCGGGGCCAACATCAGGCCGCGAAGCATGTTCATTCCTCACCCCAGCAACATCTCTGCATCTCGTCGTGAGGCCGGAGCGTCGCAGAGCGCCGCGGCCGATGCAAGCCGCGGCATGCCGATGCGCCCTCCGCGCGCGTCAGAAGATGCCGGGCAGGAACCGCTTCACCCGTGCTGCATAGGCTTCATATTCGCGGCCGAACCGAGCCTGCAGCAGCCGCTCTTCCGACTGCACGCGGATCCAGCTGCCATAGGCGAACAGCGGCAGGCCCAGGATCAGCCCCCGCCAGTGCCCGAAGGCGAGCGCGACCGCGAGCAGCATCGCGAACAGCCCCGTGTAGATGGGATGACGGATCGTCGCGAAGGGGCCCCAGGTCACGAGATCATGATCACGGTGGGTGCGGGCCGCGAAGCTCCAGTTGCTGCCCAGCGCGATGGCCGCCGACAGGAACATGGCAATGCAGGCCCCCGCCAGCATCGCCACAAGCACCGCCTGGCCGAGGGCCGCCGCCGATCCCGCCTGCAGCGTCGGGCGCAGCGGTCCCACGGCGACCGCGAAGAAGCCGGCTGCCTGAAGCCCCATGCCGAGGCGGGATCGGCCGCCGGCCTGTGCCCCGGCCTCTGCGCTGCGACCGCGGCGGAAGCGGACCCAAAGCACCGCCGCGGAGAGGGCGACCAGTGCGAGGAACAACGCGGCTAGCGCAGGCGTCCCGATGGGTGAGGGCGCGATGAGTGCGGTCATCGCTGCTGCGACCAGCGCTGGAGTGCCTCCACCGATTCGGCGCGGCGCAGCACATGCGCGTTCGGATCGAACACGACATGCGCGCCAGCCGGTACGGTGAGCGTTGCGGTGCCGCGGGGCATGGCGACCTTCTGCACCTTGCCGTCGATCGACACGTCGACGGGCAAGGGGAAGGGGCGATCGCCGGGCGTCTTCCAGCGCAGCGTCAGTCGGTCCCCGGTGCGCTCGCTGATCAGCTCCGGCAGCTCGGCGGCATAGAGGTAGACCTCGAAGAACCAGCGCAGGTCCTCGCCGGTCACCTGGCGGACGATGCCGATATACTCGGGCGTGGTGCCGAAGCGCGGCTTGAAGTTGCCGGGCCTGGGATCCGGACGGCCATAGACGATGCGGCGAGTCACCTCGAAGAAACGGTCGTCGCCGATCAGGTAGCGCAGCGTGTGGAGTACCCAGGCGCCCTTGTAGTAGATGTCCTGCCCGGGCCCGCCCTTCTCCTCCTCATACACCTCTTCCTCGGTGCGGATCTTGCCGGAGACGACCGGTGCCTTGTTGCGGATGACGCGGCGGAACTCGTCCATCATCGTGGCGTAGCGGGCGTCGCCTTCGCGCCACTGGCCGTAGAGCGGCTGCATATATTGGGTATAGCCCTCGTGCAGCCAGTAATCGTCCCAGTTGGCCGCGGTCAGCTGGTTGCCGAACCATTCATGGCCGAGTTCATGCTGGAAGATCTCGTCGAAGCCCGACGGTGTCTTGCGGTAGTTGTTGCCATACGCATTGATCGTCTGGTGTTCCATGCCCATGTGCGGGGTCTCGACCACGCCGAGCTTCTCGTCGCCCCACGGGAAGGGGCCGATCACCTGTTCGTAGAAGTCGACCGTCGACGCGAATTCTGCGAACAGCGCCTTCGCCTTGGCCTCGCGGCCGGGCAGATACCAATAGTGCAGCGGGAAGCTGTTGCCGAAGCGGCTCTTATACTCGGCCGTCAGCTCCTGATAGGGCGCGATGTTGAGCGCGATGTTGTACGGGTTGGGGCTCTTCGCACGCCAGTGCCAGGTGGTGCGGCCGTCAGCGAGCGTTTCCACCCTTAGCAGCTTGCCGTTCGATGGTGCCTTGAGCCCCGCCGGCACCGTGATGTGCAGGTCGACCAGCTCGGGCTCGCCCTGCGGAAAGTCGAGGCATGGCCAGAACAGGTCGCAGCCATAGCCTTCGGTGGTGGTGGCGATCCAGGGCTTCTTCTCGCCGGGCGTGGTGGCCCAGACCAGGCCGTCGTCCCAGGGCGCGCGCACCGCAACGTGCGGCGTGCCGCCATAGGCGATCTCGGCGGTGACGCGGTCGCCTGCCTTGAGCGGGCGGGGCAGGGTGATGAACAGGCGCCCCTCGGGATTGCGCCACGCCGCCGGCTTCAGCGGCTTGCCATCGATCCGCACGGCGGTGACCGGCAGGTTCCGGTCCAGGTCGATCTGCAATTCGGTCTGCGGCGCGCTGGTGCGGAGCGAGAGCGTTGCCGTGCCGTGCAGCGCATAGAGTGCCGGGAGCACTTCGATCGCAAGATCGGCGTGTTCCAGGTGGAGTGCGGCGCGGGCGGGGTCGATCTGGCCGCCCGAGGCCTGGGTGGTGGGCGTGATCGGTGGCTCGCCGCGCTTCTGTGCGGCTGCACCCGTCGTCGTCGCCACGCTCGCCAGCAGGGCAAGTACCATTGTCGATCTGCTCAACGTCATCCCCAGGCTGCGCGTCGCTCCGTTTCCAGGCCGAATCGACGCATTGAGCGGCCATGATAGCGTTGCTGCAGTGCGAGGCGAGCAAAGACGTGCCCGAACGGAGGGGCTGGAGTTTTCCACCGCAATCTGGGTTAATACCCCCACGCGATTGATGCGCTCGTTCCAGGCCCCATATATAAGGCAATGGTGCTCCCAGATGGGGGCCGACCCGGAGTTTTCATGAAGCAGTCCTATCCCGTCCTGCCGCTTCGCGACATCGTCGTCTTCCCGCACATGATCGTGCCGCTGTTCGTCGGCCGTGATAAGTCGGTCGCGGCGCTGGAAGCGGCGATGGCTGCCGACAAGGAGATTTTCCTCGTCGCGCAGCTCGATCCGGCCGAGGATGATCCCGGCCGCGAGGATCTCTACGATACCGGCGTTTCCGCCGAAGTGCTGCAGCTGCTCAAGCTGCCCGACGGCACCGTGCGCGTGCTGGTCGCCGGCAAGGAGCGCGGCAACCTCCTCTCCATCGAGGAGACCGGCGCCTATCTTACCGCCCATGTCGAGCCGGTGGAACAGGGCGACACGTCGCTCGAAGCGGCGCAGGAAGGCGTCGACGAGGCCGTGTCCAATCTCAAGCCCGAGGACCTCAGCCCCGAGCTGAAGGCGCTGATGCGCTCGGTCGTCGAGCAGTTCGAGAATTACGCCAAGCTCAATCGCAAACTGCCGGCCGAGACCGCCGTGCAGCTGGGCGAGCTGGAGGATCCGTCGCGCCTGGCCGACGCGGTCGCCGCCAATATCTCGGTTAAGGTCGCCGACAAGCAGGCCCTGCTGGTCGAGAACGATCCCCAGAAGCGCCTCGAAATGGTGTTCGCCTTCATGGAAGGCGAGCTGGGCGTGCTGCAGGTTGAGAAGAAGATCCGCAGTCGCGTCAAGCGCCAGATGGAGAAGACGCAGCGCGAATACTACCTGAACGAGCAGCTCAAGGCGATCCAGCGCGAGCTGGGCAATGAGGGCGAAGAGGGCGAGGGCGACGAGGTCGCCGAACTCACCCAGAAGATCGCGACGCTCAAGCTCTCCAAGGAAGCCCGCGCCAAGGCGCAGGGCGAGCTGAAGAAGCTCAAGACGATGGCGCCGATGTCGGCCGAGGCCACCGTCGTGCGCAACTATCTGGACGTGCTGCTGGGCCTGCCGTGGGGCAAGAAGTCGAAGCTGAAGAAGGACATTGCCGAGGCGCAGGGCGTGCTCGACCAGGATCACTATGCTCTGGAGAAGGTGAAGGACCGGATCGTCGAGTATCTCGCGGTCCAGGCGCGCACCAACAAGCTGAAGGGGCCGATCCTGTGCCTCGTCGGCCCGCCGGGCGTGGGCAAGACCTCACTGGGCAAGTCGATCGCGAAGGCGACCGGCCGCGAGTTCATCCGCCAGTCGCTGGGCGGCGTGCGCGACGAGGCCGAGATCCGCGGCCACCGCCGGACGTACATCGGCTCGCTGCCGGGCAAGATCGTGTCGAACCTCAAGAAGGCCGGCACTTCGAACCCGCTGTTCCTGCTCGACGAGATCGACAAGCTGGGCCAGGATTTCCGCGGTGATCCGGCCTCGGCGCTGCTGGAAGTGCTGGATCCGGAGCAGAACAGCAAGTTCAACGACCATTATCTGGAGATCGACATCGATCTTTCGGACGTGATGTTCGTGTGCACGGCCAACTCGCTCAACCTGCCGCAGCCGCTGCTCGACCGCATGGAGATCATCCGGCTCGAAGGCTATACCGAGGACGAGAAGGTCGAGATCGCCGAGCGCCACCTCGTAGCCAAGCAGGTCGACGCGCATGGCCTGAAGGACGGCGAGTTCGTCCTCACCAATGCGGGCCTGCGCGACCTGATCCGCTACTACACGCGGGAGGCTGGCGTGCGCACGCTGGAGCGCGAGATCGCCAAGCTTGCGCGCAAGAGCCTGCGCAAGATCCTGGAGGGCAAGGAGACCCAGGTCACCGTCACGCCCGAGAACCTGGCGGACTATGCCGGCGTGCGGAAGTATCGCTTCGGCGTGGGCGAGGAGGAGCATCAGATCGGTGCGGTTACCGGTCTCGCCTGGACCGAAGTGGGCGGCGAGCTGCTGACCATCGAGAGCGTCACCGTGCCCGGCAAGGGCGCGATCAAGACGACCGGCAAGCTGGGCGACGTGATGAAGGAATCGGTGGAAGCCGCGTTCAGCTTCGTCCGCGCGCGCAGCCCGAGCTACGGCATCAAGCCGAGCTTGTTCGCGCGGAAGGACATCCACGTCCACCTGCCCGAAGGCGCGGTGCCGAAGGATGGCCCGTCGGCGGGCATCGGCCTGGTCACGTCGATCGTGTCGACGCTGACCGGCGTGGCGGTCCGCAAGGACGTGGCGATGACGGGCGAAGTGACCCTTCGTGGTCGCGTGCTGCCAATCGGCGGCCTGAAGGAGAAGCTTCTCGCGGCACTGCGGGGCGGCATCAAGATGGTGCTGATCCCCGAGGAGAATGAGAAGGATCTCGCCGAAATCCCTGCGAACATTCGCGAAGGGCTCGAGATTGTCCCGGTTTCGCACGTCGACGAGGTTTTGCGGCTTGCGCTTACCGAGCCGCTCACGGCAATCGACTGGTCGGATGCGGATGAACTCGCGACGCAACCGCCCGCCGGCGTGCCGGCGATCGGAGATGCTTTGCATCATTGACATTCCGTAACTTTTCTGACGCAATTCCGTCCGAAAGGCTTTGACTCCGGCGGCTCGCCCGTGCTGACTCGCACGCCAGCGCAGCCGCCGCGACTCATTCGGCTATCCATCATATCAAACGCGGTATCCCGCACAGTTTCAGGGGGTTTGCACCAGCATGAACAAGCAAGAGCTGATCGGTCAGGTCGCCGATGTTTCCGGCCTGGCCAAGGGTGACGCCGTAAAGGCTGTCGAAGCGGTCTTCGACGTGATCACCGGCGCGCTCAAGAAGGGCGACGAAGTCCGTCTCGTGGGCTTCGGCACCTTCTCGGTCAGCAAGCGCAAGGCATCCACCGGCCGCAATCCGCGCACCGGCGAGGAAATGACCATCAAGGCGTCGAACCAGCCCAAGTTCAAGCCCGGCAAGGTCCTCAAGGATTCGGTGAACTAAGCACCGAAAAAATGCGGGCGGGGTGCGAAACGGGGCTGGACAGGCCCGCATCGGCACCGTAAAGGCCCGCTTCCCGTTTCGGCCGCAGGGTTTTACCCACAGGCCAATGGGCGCGTAGCTCAGTGGTAGAGCACTGTGTTCACACCGCAGGGGTCGCTGGTTCAATCCCAGCCGCGCCCACCATGTAGAGAAGCCCGCCGGACCCCAGGGTCCGGCGGGCTTTTTCGTTGCCCGATGCGCGGGCGGGCGATAGGCGCACGCGCATCCCGATTGCCGGTCTCGCTGGTCGCCGTGCAGGGGCGCGGAGGAGACGGTAGCGATGTTGTGGGCAGGGGCGACGGTCGCGGCGGCGGCATTTCAGGTGGCGCGCAACGCGTTCCAGCGCGGCATGATGGCATCGAGCGGCCCCTGGGGCGCGACGCTGGTGCGCTTCCTGTTCGGTCTGCCTTTCTCGACTGCCTTGATGCTCGGCGCCATTGCCGCGGTTGGGCCCGATCAGCTGCATCCGCAGCTGGGATGGGCGTTCTGGTGGCCGGCGCTGCTCGGCGCGCTGGCGCAGGTGCTGGCAACCGCGGCGCTGCTTCAGGCCATGCACCATGCCGGCTTCGCGGTAGGAACGGCGTTGCAGCAGAGCTCGGTGCCGCTGGCGGCGCTGGCGGGGCTGCTGGTGTTCGGCGACACGCTCAGCCCGCTGGGCTGGCTGGGCGTCGGGGTCACCACGGCGGGCCTGGCGGTGCTGGTCTGGCCGCGCGACATCGGCGGGGAGGGGCGGCTGCTGCCGGGCCTTGTGTTCGGCACGCTTTCCGGTCTGCTCTTCGGCCTTGCGCTCAACGGTTTCCGCCATGCGGGGTTGGCGCTGGAGCCGACGCATCCTTTCTTCGCCGCGATGACCAGCGTCACGCTGGTGCAGGCGGTGCAGACGATCGGCCTCGTCGCCTTCCTGCTGTGGCGCGATCCGGCCGCGTTGCGCGCGGTGATTGCCGGCTGGCGCGGCTCGCTGGGTGCCGGCCTCTTCGGGGCGCTCGCTTCCTCGGGCTGGTTCTTCGCGCTAAATCTTGCCCCGGCAGCGGCGGTGCGGTCGCTTGGCGTGATCGAGATGCCAATCGCCGCGGTAGCGGGGCACCGCCTGTTCCGCGAAGCACTGAGCATGCGGCAGGCCATCGCCGGCCTGGCCGTTTGTATCGGGGTGGTACTCACCGCAGGGCTATAGGGAAGCGCGACGTTCCCGCTCTAAGTGCCTGAAACTGGAACGGCGGCCCGGCGTGGGGCGGTGCCACTAAACTGTCATAATACCGTCATCGTTGCTTCACGATAACCGCATGATCGAGTCATTTGCGCCGTCTAGGGCCCGGGCCGGGCGCAAGAGGGGCATCGCAACGCATCGCCAAGCGCCCGCATTGCAACGAATGACGGGAGATATTGCGCGATGGCGAGCTTCAAGCGCTACGGCCAACTGTTCCTGACGACCGCCGCCACTGCGGCTCTCTCCGCCTGCAACGGCGCGGACAATGTGGCATCGCCGGGCGCGGGCAGCGTCGTGATCGTCACGCCGACGCCGACGCCGACGCCCGTGCCGACCCCGGCGCCGACGGCCGACATCACCGCGGCACAGTTCGCCGCCCAGACCACCGTCAACGGCATCTCGATCACCGCGGACGAGCAGCTTGCGCTGGTGAAGGGCGGCACCAACAACAATGTGAACGGCACGAGCACGGGCCTGAGCGGCCTGTTCCCGGCGACCGCGACGTCGCTGACGACCGCGCTCGATCCCTCGTCACTCGGCAGTTTCTTCACCAGCACCAACTATGTCGGCGCGCTGAACGGCCCCACCGACACGTCGTTCCAGCAGTGGACCTGCAACTCGACCACGGCGAACTTCGGCGGCACCGGCGCGGCCTGCACCGCGGTGCCGGCGGTCGGCACCGGCGGCTCGACCGCGACCTGCCCCACCGGCACCATCGATGACGGCCTGGTGCAGACCTTCCGCGCCTGCCGCCTGCCTGCGGCGATCACCACCGATCTTTCGCTGCCGAAGATCGCGGGCGTCTTCTATCGCCTGCGCGGCCAGACCGAGGTCGGCACCGATCAGGGCGCGACCGGCGGCGCCGGTGTCACGCTGACGATCGCGGCCGGGGTTGTCATCGCCGCGGACTCGAGCGAATCGACCAACGATCTGCTGCTCGTCAACCGCGGCTCGAAGATCCAGGCCGTCGGCACCCGCGACGCGCCGATCGTCTTCACCTCGCAGCAGAACCTGGCGAACAACGGCGTCAGCGATGCGACCCAGGGCCAGTGGGGCGGCATCATCCTGCTCGGCCGTGCCCGCACCGCGGTGTGCGCCACCGGCACCGGCGGCACCAACCCGACGCCGTGCCAGCAGGCGATCGAAGGCGTCACCGGCCGCTTCTACGGCGGCACCGACGACGCCGACAACAGCGGCCAGATGTCCTATGTTCAGATCCGCTATTCGGGCATCGCCATCTCCGACGGCAACGAGCTGCAGGGGCTGACGCTGGGCGGCGTCGGCTCGGGTACGGTGCTCGACCACATCCAGAGCCACAACTCGGCCGATGACGGCATCGAGATTTTCGGCGGCGCCGCGAACATCAAGTATATTGCCGTGACCGGCGCGGACGACGACGGCTTCGATGTCGACAATGGCTGGCGCGGCTTCATGCAGTTCATGATCGCGGCGCAGAAGGTTTCCGGCGCGACCGCCGACTCCTTCTCGACCGAGATCGACTCGAACAACGCCGAGGACCTGCTGCCGCGCACCTGGGGCCGCTACGCCAACTTCACCTTCATCCAGACGGCCATCGCGCCGGCGGCAATTCGCCTGCGGGGTGGTGCGGACATGACCTTCGTCAACGGCGTGGTGAAGTCGCCGTCGGGCGTCGCCTGCGTTAACCTGGTCGCCGGCGAGACGAGCGCCACCGATCGCTCGACCATTCGCGCCAAGAACGACGCGCTGCAGGACCAGGGCCCGCCGGTGTTCAACTCGGTGTTCTTCGCCTGCAACGGCCGCTGACGCCGGACCGACGCGAACCCTTGCCGGGGCGGTGCACGCCATCGCCCCGGCACTGCACCTTCTTCTGACTGGATGACACGGCCATGCAGCGACGCCACGCCTATGCCACGCTTCTTCTTCTGACGTCCCAGCTGGTGCCGGCCGCGGCGCTCGCCCAGAGCAACGCCGCCCCGATGCCGGCCACGCCCGCGCCCGCCGCGCAGGACAGGGCCCAGCAGCAGGACGCGCAGCCGCCGGTCGAGGTTTCGGCCCCGGGCTTCGACAGCGAGGTGCCGGCGGACATCGTCGTCACCGGCCGGTACATCCCCAACGTGGTACGAGCGACGCCCCAGGTCGTCTCCGTCCTGTCGAGCGACGATATCGCCCGGACCGGCGAGGGCGACATCGCCGGCGCGCTGAGCCGCGTGACGGGGCTCAGCGTCGTCGGCGGGGGCTTCGTCTATGTGCGCGGGCTCGGCGACCGCTACTCCTCGTCGCTGCTCAACGGATCGCCGCTGCCGAGCCCGGAGCCGCTGCGCCGCTCCGTCCCGCTCGACATTTTCCCGACGACGATCGTCGGCTCGGCGCTTGTCCAGAAGACCTATTCGGTGAACTATCCGGGCGAGTTCGGCGGCGGCGTTATCAACCTCACGACCAAGGCGATTCCGAAGAAGGATTTCCTGACCTTCGGCGGCTCGCTGGCGGCCGACGACATGACGACGAGCGAGCTCGGCTACACCTATCACGGCGGCAAGCACGACTGGCTGGGCTTTGACGACGGCACGCGCTCGGTGCCCGGCTTCATCCGCAACGCGCCGGGCGGTTCGGGGATCATCCCGGCCGAGCAGGTGCTCCAGCTGTCCAACGCATCGACGACGCTGCTCCAGCGCAATTCGCAGCTTCCGGCGAACTGGTCGGCAGAGATCAGCGGCGGCGGCGCGCTCGATTTCGGCTCGGATCAATTGGGGCTTGTTGCCTCTGTGGGCTATAGCAACACGTGGCGGACGCGCCTGATCACCCAGCAGGACAGCGTCAACGCGCAAGGCGACCTGCGCAACGACTATCGCACGCTGCTGACCGACAACCGGGTGATCGGCAACGCGCTGCTCGGGATCGGCTATGCCTTTGGCGACAACACGATCCGTCTCACCAACGTCTATATTCGCGACGTCCTGAAGCAGGGGCGCGGCTCGGCGGCCGAGGTCTACAACAACGCCAGCGGCCTGCGCTTCCAGCAGAACACCAACTGGTTCCAGCGCGAGCTGTTCGAGACCCAGGCGGTGGGCGAGTTCCGCCCGCTGGACGGCCTCAAGCTCGACGTGCGCGGCGCCTATGCCAATTCCAAGCGCAACGCGCCCTATGAGCGGCAGTTCGACTATCTCTGCTCCAACCGCACCACCACTGGGCAGCCGATCCGCTATGACGGCGGCAACGGCGCGACCGGGTTCCAGTGCGACGGCGCCTATCAGGTGACGCAGCGCTTCTCGCCCTTCGCCTCGATCATCTTCTCTGATCTCAACGAGAATCTGTGGAACGGGCAGGGCGACCTTTCCTACACGCCCGACGCGATCCCGGTGACGCTGTCGACCGGCTATTATTACTCCGATACCAAGCGCTTCTCGCGGCGCCTCCAGTTCAACTACCAGACCAGCGTGGGCGGGGGCACTGCGCCGGGCTATCCGTACAATCTGCTGCGCCCGGATTATTTGCTGAGCCCGGACGTGGTGAACAACGCCTGCCCGCAGGTCGGCACCGGCGCGTGCACCATCCAGCTGCAGTTCAACACGCCGCTCGGCGCCTATGCCTATGATGCCGCACTGCGCATCCATGCGGGCTATCTGCAGGCAGAAACCAGCGCGATCGACAGCCTGCGGGTCGTTGGCGGCGTTCGCTACGAGAAGGCCAAGCAGTCGGTTACGCCGGTCGGCACCACGGGAACTCGTCTGAACAACGATTACTGGCTGCCCGCGCTCACGCTCACCTGGAACTTCGCGCCGGACATGCAGCTGCGCGGCAGCTTCGCCAAGACCATCTCGCGCCCCCAGTTCCGCGAGCTGGCGCCGCAGCAGTTCCGCGATCCTGACTCCGATCGCCTGTTCTTCGGCAACCCGCTGCTGCGCGATTCCAAGCTCGACAATTTCGAGGCGCGCTACGAGTGGTTCTTCGCCCGCGAGCAGCGCTTCACGCTGGCCGGCTTCTACAAACGCATCCTGAACCCGATCGAGCAGGTCGGCTTCTACACCGGCGCCGACGACCGGCTGCAGACCGGCTTCACCAACCTGCCCAAGGCGACGCTGTACGGCGGCGAGGTGGAGGTGCAGAAGCACATTCCGCTGCAGGGGTTGCAGGGCGACTTCTTCGCCAATCGGCGGATCACCGCGATTGCGAACTATACCTACACCCATTCGGAGATCACCGCCGACGGCAGCTGCGCGCCGAACGTCCTCAACCAGACGATCGGCGCCTGCCCGGCGGGCTTTGGTCCGGCCTCGCTGCAATTCCGCGACGGTGCGCCGCTGACCGGCCAGTCGGACCACCTGGTGAACCTGCAGCTGAGCCTGGAGGACACGACCCGGCTTTCGCAGCTTACCTTCCTGTTCAACTATGCGAGCGACCGGGTGACCAACCGTGGTCCCTCGAACCTGTCGGGCACCGGTTTCCAGCCGGACGTCATCGAACGGCCGGGCATCCGCTTCGACATCGTGGCGCGGCAGGGCTTCGAGATCGGCGGCGCCGCGTTCGAACTGAAGCTGGAGGGGCGGAACCTGACCCGCACGCGCTTCAACGAGCGGCAGACCTTCGACAGCGGCAAGATCGTCTATGCCAATCGCTATATCCAGGGCCGCATCCTGAGCATTGGCCTGAGCACGACCTTCTGATCCTGCCGCCTGTTGTGACGATGGGCCCTGGGCATTCCTGCCTCGGGCCCGTTCGTCAGCTCCCCCTCACCATCCCCAGGGACGTTCGCGGAACCACTGGGTGATGACGTACTTGGTCCCGGCGCGCACCTTCATGGCGTGGTGGATCGTTGCCGGATTGACGCTGCCGTCGGGGCGGAGGTTGTTCCAGGCGAGCAGCTTTCCCGCCTCGGGCTGAACGATCTTGTCGATCGCCTTGAACCGCGTTGCCCCGCCGGCTTCAACGGCGTTCAGATACAGCATCACCGTCCAGGTGCGCTGGCCGGCGACACTGCAATATTTGTCGAAATCCGCGCTGCCCGGATCGAAATAGTCGGTGTGCGCCTTGAACTCCTGGCCGACGGCATAGCGCTGCCCCTGCATCGGCTCGGCATGCGCCGGATCGAGGCCGATAAAAGCGAGGACGCGCGCCTTGAGATCGATCGCCAGCGGGTCTTCCGCCGCCAGGTCGCAGGTTTCGCTGGTGCGGAAGGCGTAATCGTCGCCGGCATTGGCGAGGGTGGAGGGCCGGCGCTGCTCGTCGATTCGCGCCATCAGCGCCTGGCACTGCGCCGCATCGAGAAAGTTGCGGACCATGAACAGCGTCACTTTCGCGCTCGGCACCTTCTGTACGCCGGGGAAGGAAAGGATACGCTCTACCACCGCTTCGGACGGGTGGCCGCTGCCCAGCGAGGGGAGAATGGACGCTTGCATGGCGGCGCTTCTGCCAAAACGCTCCAGGCCGCGCCAGCGTGACGCGCGATCGTCATAAATCTGCAGGTCGATCGTCACAAAGCCTGCGTAGCGCGTCGGGGTCCAGCAGGGGGGACCGGTAATGCCCATCGATGTCGAACAGCATGCCCGGACGGCGGGTGAAGCCCCGCGCGCGGGAACAGGCGGTGCGCTGCATCTGGATGCGCTGCTCGCAGAGGCGGCCCAGCTCGAAGCATCGCATCTCCACGTCGAGCCGGGCGCGCACGGCGCCGCGATCTTCTTCCGCGCATCCGGGCTGATCCATCCGTTTCGCGAACTGCCGCGCGGGGAAGGCGATGTGCTGCTCGCGCAAATCGCAGCCGCTGCCGGGCTATCGTCTTCCGGGCGCACGCCGCAGCGCGGCACGCTGCGCTGGGCGGGCGAGGTGGTGGACGTGTTCCTGCTGCCGGTGGTGCAGGGGAACCGCGCCGTTTTGCGCCGCTCGCCGCGCCAGGCCGGGCACCGTGAGCTCGAAGCGCTGGGGATGAGTGCGGCGGTGGCGAACGAGGCACGCATGGTGCTGGAGCGCCCGGGATTGGTGCTGGTGGCCGCACCGGCAGGCCATGGTCGCAGCACGGCGCTTCGCACGTTGCTGATGCTCGCCGTGTCCCGGACCCGGCTGGGCCTGGCGGTGACGACAGGCGCCACGCCCGACATGCTGGGGGTGACCTGGGCCGATGCAGGGGGCATGCCGGCCGGTGAAACGCTGCGCGCCGGGATCGAGCAGGATTTCGACGTGCTGATGATCGACTCGCTGAACGATCGTGCCAGCGCCGCCGCCGCCGTACAGGCGGCGCAGGCGGGCCGGCTGGTACTGGCCGGCATCGAGGCCGGGGACGCCGTGGCGGCGATCCAGCAGATGCGGCACTGGCGGGTCGAGGCGTTCCACCTTGCCTCTGCGCTCAGCCTGGTGCTCGCGCAGCGCCTCGTGCGGCGCCTGTGCGCCGAATGCCGCGAGCCGGTCCAGGCCACGGGATCGGTATCGGCGCTGCTCGGCTTCGATCCCGGCGCGATCGTCTATGCCGCTGCTGGCTGCGGGGCGTGCGAGGGCACCGGATTTGACGGCCAGATCGGCGTTTTCGAATCGATTCGCGGCGACGCGACGATTCGGCGGCTGGTGAACGACGGCGGCGATGCGGCGATTCTCGCGCGACACGCCTTCATCAGCACGCCCAATCTGGGGTCCGCTGCGCGGGCGCTGGCGAGGACCGGGGTGACGACGCCGGAGGAGGCCGTGAGAATTTCGCGAGGATGATGCGTAATGATCTTGCGCTCCTCTTCGGAGCCCGCTAAGCGCGCACTCCTTCACGGCGACCATAGCTCAATCGGTTAGAGCGCTGGTTTGTGGTACCAGAGGTTGCGGGTTCGATCCCCGTTGGTCGCCCCACTTTCCCCCTTCATAACAGCGCGGATCCATCCATGATCACCGACTGGGGCTTTCCCGATTTCGACGACCACGAGGGCGTTCACCTCTTCTCGGATCGGGCTTCGGGCCTTAGCGCGATCATCGCCGTCCACTCGACGGCGCTGGGTGCGGCTGCCGGTGGCGTGCGCTTCTGGCATTATGCCGATCATCGCGCCGCGATCACCGATGCGCTCCGCCTTTCGCGGGGCATGAGCTACAAGAACGCGATGGCCGATCTGCCGATGGGCGGCGGCAAGGGCGTGATCCTCGCCGACAAGCCGGGTGCGGAAGTGACCCAGGCACAGCTCGAGGCGTTCGGCCGTGCGGTCGAATCGCTTCACGGCCGCTATGTGACGGCCGAGGATGTCGGCATGTCCGAAGCCCGCATGAAGGTCGTCGCGACCCAGACCAAGCATGTCTCCGGTCTGCCGGTGGCAGCGGGCAGCGCGGGCGGCGATCCGGGCCCGGTGACGGCGCGCGGCGTCTATCTCGGCGTCAAGGCAGCGGCGAAGCGTGGCCTGGGCGTGGATTCGATGTCGGGTGTCCGGGTTGCGATCCAGGGCGTCGGTTCGGTCGGCGGCGGGCTTGCCCGGCTGCTGGCGGCAGACGGCGCCAAGCTGACGCTGGCCGACGTGCATGGCGACCGCGCGAAGGCGCTGGCCGCCGAGCTGGGCGCAGAAGCGATCGACGCCGATGCGATCCTGACCCACGAGGCGGATATTCTGAGCCCTTGTGCGCTGGGCGCGATCCTCACCGAACAGTCGATCGAGGCATTGCAGGTGCGCGTCGTCGCCGGTGGCGCGAACAACCAGCTCGCCACGCGCGAGGACGGCCATCGCCTGCACGCGCGGGGCATCGTCTATGCGCCGGATTATGTGATCAACGCCGGCGGCATCATCAACGTCGCGCTCGAATATCTGGGGCAGGGCGACCGTTCCGAGGTCGATGCGCGGGTCGAGAAGATCCCGGTGCGTCTCAACCAGGTGTGGGACGAGAGCGCCGCGACCGGCGATCCGTCGAGCGAAGTCGCCGACCGGATCGCCCAGCGCCTCATCGGCCGCTGATTCAAAGACCCTCCCCCTGCCGGGGAGGGTCTTTTGCCATTACAGCCAGCCTGCCGTCTGCGCCGCGAGCCACAGGCCGATCGCGACGAACAGCAGCGCGGCGATGCGGTGGACGGTCGTCAGCGGCACGCGGTCGATCACCGCCTTGCCGAGGAACACCGCCGGCACATTGGCGAGCATCATCCCCAGCGTCGTACCGGCGGTCACGGGCAGGACCGCGTGGAAACGCGCGCCGAGCGCAACCGTGGCGACCTGGGTCTTGTCGCCCATTTCGACCAGGAAGAAGGCGATCGCGGTGGTGAGGAACGCGCCGAACCGCGCGGGCTTGGTCTCTTCGTCCTCGTCCAGCTTGTCCGGGATCAGCGTCCACAGGCCCATCGCGACGAACGAGGCGGCGATCGCATAGCGGAACCACACGCTGTCCAGCAGCCCGGCAACCTCCGCGCCCACCAGCGCGGCGAGGAAATGATTGGCGATGGTCGCGACGAAGATGCCGCAGATGATCGGCACCGGCCGCTTGAAGCGGGTTGCGAGCAGGATCGCCAGCAGCTGGGTCTTGTCACCGATTTCGGCGAGCGCGACCACCGCGGTGGAGGTAAGCAGGGCTTCCAAGAAAATCTCCGGGGCCGGGCGGATGCGAATCCAACGACATCGCATCTCCCCGCCCGGCACGAGCGGAGATGCGACGCCATTGGTCTCGCCCGAACCTTGCGGCTCCGCCTGCGCCATGGCCTCTCGACCAAGTATGTTGACGCAAGCGCCCGGTGCGCGCGGCACCGGCTGGCTACTCCCCAGATGACGGCCGCCGGGTAGCCGAACCTGCGCGGCCTTGCAACCCTGTGCCCAAGGAGGCGCGACCGGTGCAATCGCTGCTTGGAATCGGGGGAGAAACCCGGCTAATCCTCTGCGCGTGCCGATGCTTCACGCCCTCGCCAATCCGGCGCGCTTCCTCAAGATCGCCCGGCCGCTGACGCCGGCCCTGTTCTGGGTCGGTCTCGCGCTGACCCTGTTCGGCGCATGGGGCGGCCTGACCCAGACGCCTGCGGACTATCTGCAGAAGGACAGCGTGCGCATCCTCTACATCCATGTGCCGACCGCCTGGCTCGGCATGGGCGGGTGGAGCAGTCTGGCGGTCGCGTGCCTCAGCTATCTGATCTGGCGGCATCCGCTGGCGATCGTCGCCGCGCGTGCGATTGCGCCGGCGGGCGCAGTGTTCGTCGCGCTGTGCCTCATCACTGGATCGATCTGGGGCCGCCCGACCTGGGGCACCTGGTGGGAATGGGACGGGCGGCTGACCAGCATGCTGCTCCTCTTCTTCGTCTACATCGCCTGGATCGCGCTTGCCCGCGCCGATGCCGAGCGCAGCGGCGATGGACGCATTCCTGCCTTGTTCGGCGTCGCGGGAACCGTGCTGTTGCCTGTCATTCGCTACTCGGTGGTGTGGTGGAACACGCTGCACCAGGGGGAGAGCATCGGCCTCACCCGCAGCAGCATCGACGCCTCGATGCTCTGGCCGTTGTGGTTCACGCTTTCCGGCTTCAGCCTGTTGTTCGGCGCGATCGTGCTGATGCGGATGCGCGCATTGCTTGCACAGCAAAAGGTCGAAGCGCGGCTGCGGCGGAGGGCGGCGCAGTGAACCACTGGTGGTTCGTGACCGCCGCCTATGGAGTGGCGGCCCTCGGCACCGGCGGTCTCGCTGCCGCAAGCTGGTGGGCGATGCGCCGCGCCGAGGCCGCTGCAGACGCGCTCGGGCGTCGCTCGTGAAGGCCAAGCATCAACGCCTGACGCTCGCATTGCTGGCAGTCGCGGCCATCCTCGGCGCCGCACTGCTCGCGCTCTCCGCACTCAAGGACCAGGCAGCGTTCTTCTACGCGCCCGGAGACGTTGCCGGAAAGCCGTTACCGCTCGGCAAGGCGGTGCGGCTGGGCGGCATGGTCGAGAAGGGCTCGCTCACCCGCGCCAAGGACGGCGTTTCGATCGCTTTCAAGGTTACCGACGGCAAGGCAGTGGTGCCGGTGCGCTTTCGTGGCGTCACGCCGGACCTGTTCCGCGAAGGATCGGGCGTGGTCGCCGAGGGGCAATTCCAGCCCGACGGCAGCTTCGCCGCCGACAATCTGCTCGCCAAGCACGACGAGCGCTACATGCCGCCCCAGATGGCGGGGAAGATGCACAAGAGCGAGTCGCTGGAGCCATGATCGCCGAAGCCGGGCTTGCAGCGCTGTGGCTCGCCACTGCCTTTGCCGTCGCGCAGCTGATGCTCGGCGCCGCCGCCGCGCGTGCGGCCGATCCCGGGGCGATCCTGCCCGGGGTACGCAAGATCGCGCTGGTCCAGGGGCTGTTCGCGCTGGTCGCCTTCCTGATCCTGATCTGGCTGTTCGTCACCTCGGACATGTCGGTGCTGCTGGTGGCGGAGAACAGCCACTCGCTCAAGCCGATGCTCTACAAGGTCGCAGGCGCCTGGGGGAACCATGAAGGCTCGATGCTGCTCTGGGTGACCGTGCTGGCCGTGGCAGGGGCCGGGGTGGCGCTGTTCGAGCGGCGACTGGTGGCCGAGACGCTGTCCGCCACGCTCGCGGCACAGGCCGCGATCGCGATCGGCTTCTACGCCTTTCTCGCTTTCGCCTCCAACCCGTTCGCACGGCTGAACCCTGCGCCGGCGGACGGGCAGGGGCTCAACCCGCTGCTGCAGGATCCCGGCCTCGCCTTCCACCCGCCGACGCTCTACCTCGGCTATGTCGGTCTTTCCGTGGCGTTCAGCTTCGCGGTCGCCGCCTTGCTGATGCGCGACGTAGGCCCGGCCTTCGCCAAGGCGATGCGGCCCTGGGTCCTGGCTGCCTGGATCTTCCTGACGATCGGCATCACCGCCGGCAGCTACTGGGCCTATTACGAGCTCGGCTGGGGCGGCTGGTGGTTCTGGGATCCAGTGGAGAATGCCTCGCTGATGCCCTGGCTGGCGGCGACGGCCTTGCTCCATTCGGTCAACGTGCTGGCAACGCGCGACGGGCTGCGCGCCTGGACGCTGATGCTGGCCGTGGTCGCCTTCTCGATGTCGATGGTCGGCACCTTTCTGGTCCGCTCGGGCATCCTGGTGAGCGTCCATTCCTTTGCGGTCGACCCGACACGGGGCAGCTTCCTGCTCGCGCTGCTCGGCCTCTATATCGGTGGTGCGCTGGTGCTGTTCGGCGCGCGCGTCGGCACGGTGACGCAAGGGGCGACCTTCCAGCTGGTCAGCCGCGAGGCGGCGCTGGTGCTCAACAATCTGCTGCTCAGCGTGATCCTAGGCGTGGTGCTGATCGGCACGCTCTATCCACTGGTGGCGCAGGCGATGGGCGTGCAGCTCTCGATCGGCGCGCCCTTCTTCGAGAAGACCGCGGTGCCGATCGCGCTGTTCCTGGTGGCCGGCACGGCGGCGGGGCCGCTCTTGCGCTGGCGCAAGGATTCGGCGCAGGCGCTGCTATCCCGCCTTACCATCCCCGTCGCGGTGGCCGGCGTGACGTTCGCGCTGTTCTTCGCGATATCCGGCTTCGCCTCGCCCATCGCGGTGCTGGTGCTGGCGCTCGCCTTCGGGCTGGGCGCGGCCAGCCTGGCGCCGCTGTGGAAGCGCAAGCTCCGTCGCACACCGCTGCCGATCTACGGCATGGTCGTCGCGCATCTGGGCATCGCGGTGAGCCTTGCCGGCATGGCCGCCGACACGCTGTTCAAGCAGGAGCGACTGGCGGCGGTCGCGGTGGGCGACAATCTCACCGTCGGCCCCTTCAAGGTGACGCTGGCCGACGTACGGCCCACCGTCGGCCCCAACTGGTCGGCGATGGAAGCGCGGCTGCAGGTGCAGCGGGGGGCGGGCGAACCGTTCGAGCTGCTGCCCCAGCAGCGCTTCTTCGCCAATCCGCCGACGAACACCAGCGAGGCGGCCATCGCCACCTTGTGGGACGGCCAGGTCTATACCGTGCTCGGCGCGGCGGACGGGGCGGGGCGCTGGCAGCTTCGCCTGTGGTGGAAGCCGTTTGTGACCTTGATCTGGGCAGGCGGCGGGCTGATCGCGCTAGGCGGCATCCTTTCTCTGCTGGGCCGGGTGCTGCGGGCGCGGCGCGATGCGCTGGCGCAGGAGGAATGGGCATGAAGAAGCTGCTGATCTGGCTGCCCCTCGCACTGTTCCTGCTGGTCTTCGCACTGGTGGTGAACGGGCTGATCGAGCCGAGCGACCGCATCGTCCGCTCGGCGATGATCGGCAAGCCGCTGCCGGCGATGCAGTTGCCCGCCATTGTGCAGGGCAAGCCCGGCATCGACACTGCGGCCTGGCCCAAGGGCAAGCCCCGCCTGCTCAACGTCTTCGCCAGCTGGTGCATCCCCTGCGTGGCCGAGGCGCCGCAACTGCTGAAACTGCGTCAGGCGGGCGCGCAGATCGACGCGATCGCCGTGCGCGATACCGCCTCCGCCGTGCAGGACTTCCTTGCCCGCCACGGCGATCCCTACACGCGGATCGGCGACGATCCTGCGATGCGGGCCCAGCTCTCGCTCGGGTCTTCCGGCGTGCCGGAGACCTTCGTGATCGACTCGCGGGGCGTGATCGTCGACCAGCATGTCGGGGATATTCGTGCGGAGGATGTGCCGAAGCTGCTGGCAGCGCTGGAGAAGGCCCGGTGAGGCGAGCGCTGCTGCCGATCGCGCTGCTGCTCGCCGGCGGGGCGCAGGCGGATTCCAGCCTGCCCCCATCGCCGCTCGCCTACACCCAGCTGCCCGATGCCGATCAGGAGGCGCAGGCCAAGGCGCTGATGGAGACGCTTCGCTGCCTCGTCTGCCAGGGCCAGAGCATCGCCGACAGCGACGCCGACATGGCAGGGGAAATGCGCGCGCTCGTTCGCCAGCGGATCGCGGCGGGGGAGCGCCCGGCTCAGGTCCGCAAGTGGCTGATGGAACGCTATGGCGACTATGTTACCTACGACCCGCCGCTAAGCTGGGCTACCGTGCCGCTGTGGCTCACGCCGCTGGTGCTGCTGGGCCTTGGCGTGCTGATCGCGCGGCGCCTGTTCCGCCGGAGGATGGCCTGATGGGGTGGCTGGTATTCGGCGTCTTCACCTTTATGGCGGGCATGCTATTGCTACTCATTCGCTTCCCGCGACGGCTTTGGACGCTGCCGGCGATGGCCATCATGCTGGCCGGCGCCGGCTACGCCTGGCAGGGGCAGCCCAGCCTTCCGGACCATCCGGTGGAAGCCGTTGCCAGCGCCCGTCCGCTCGACCCGGATCTGATCGCGGTGCGCGAAGGGCTCTTCGGCCGGTTCAACTTCGACTACAGCTATTTCATGGCCGCAGATGCGATGACGCGGGCGGGGGCGCCGCAACTGGCGGCAACGGTGATGTTGGGGGCGGTGCGCAAGGCGCCGGTCGACGCGGGCCTGTGGGCAGGATTGGGCCTGGCACTGGCCGAACATGACGGCGACCAGCTTTCCCCGGCGGCGCGCTTTGCGTTCGACAAGGCGGTGGAACTGGCGCCTCGCCATCCGGGGCCGCCCTTTTTCCGGGGGGTGGCGCTTGCCCGCTCCGGGGACCTGGAGGCGGCGCGTCGCGAATGGGGCAGCGCGATGCGCCTGTTGCCGAAGGAGGCGAGCTTTCGTGACGACATGGTGCGCGTGATGCTGAAGCTGGATCCGGGTCTTGCCGCCGCCGCCGCAGCCGGCGCGGCACCGCCAAATCCGCCGGTTGCCCGCTAACGACTCGTTATCCCTCTATATTGGAACGAGCATCGCCAGAGCGCGGTGCAAGGATTCCAGCGTATACAGGGGCGAGAATGCATATCGGGAAGGTGAAGGCGGCCGGCCAGAAGCAGCAGGGCCTGAACGAGGCCGACCACGCCGCCTATGCGCAGGCAGAAGACATGCTGTGGGTCATGCTAGAGGATCTGCTGGCGCCCGACGATCGCCCCGAAATGTGGGCGGCGTTCCCCCAGTTCCTCTCGGCGCTCCCGCTGTTTTCGACAGTGGTGCGGAACGCGCATGCCAAGATTTTGAAGGGCGACGCGACCGTGACCCTGCCGGTCGCGCTCGCGCTCGAAACCGTCCTTGGGATGTGCGAAGCCCATGAGGGCAACCTGAGTCACGCTATCTCGCGCCTGAACCATATCGCCACGATCGCCAACGATACGCCGGCGGTGCAGGGCGCGCTGTTCTACGTTTACGGCCTGGCGGATCCGGAGAACCCGAAATACCGCCTTGAAGGCCGTTTTTGCAGCAAGCCGTTCCAGGAGCTTCATGTTCTGGAACGATCGACCCACCAGTGCTGCGCGAGCTGGCTGTACAAGTCCGCCGGCAACCTGGCGCAGGCGGACTGGCAGGACGTATGGAATTCCGACGCGGCGCAGGAAGTGCGCGCCAGCATCCATGACGGCAGCTTCAGGCAGTGCAACAAGATGGCCTGTCCGGAAATCCAGGCGGGCACGCTGCCGACGCGAGAAGAAGCGATGGCGCGCTGGCCGTCGCTGGCAAGGCTGATCGCGGAGCGCGAGACGGCGATGCCAGCGGGACCCGAAGAGGTGAACCTCGCCTATGACGCGACGTGCAACCTTTCCTGCCCAAGCTGCCGTACCGAGAAGGTCGCGGCTGACGCTGCCACCCGCGAACGCTATGCGGAGATGCAAGAGCGGGCGATCCTGCCGATGCTGCGCGAGGCGAAGTCGGTGTTCATCACCGGATCGGGCGATCCGTTCGCCAGCAAGAATTTCCGCCAGCTGATGGAGCGGCTGACACCGGATGAGTATCCCGATCTGCGCTTCCGCATCATGACCAATGCGATGCTGTTCACGCCGCGGGAGTGGGAGAAGTTTCCGGCGCTGCATGCCCGCGTCCAGTCGCTGCAGATCAGCATCGACGGGGCGTCCAAGCACACGCATGAGTTGCTCCGTCGCGGCGCGCGCTGGGAGGTGATGGAGCAGAATTTGCGCTTCGCCGCCGATCTGCTGGCGCAGGGGATGGTGGAGGCGCTGTACCTCAGCTTCACCGTGCAGGTGGATAATTTCCACGAGATGGGTGCAGCGGTCGATCTCGCCGAGAGCCTTGGCGTCACCGGCCTTTATTTCGGCAAGATGACCAACTGGGGCACCTTCTCGTCGGAGGAATATGCGCAGAAGGCGGTATTCGTGCCGGCCCACCCGCAATACCGGGCGTTCCTCGCCGCGATGGCCGATCCACGCCTGCGTTCGCCGCGCGTGATCCTCGGCAACCTGATCGATTATCTTCCCGAGCGGCTGGCGCAGGCAGCCTGACCTTTTACCCCCCCCGCCCCGACGATGGTCGGGGCGCGGCGCAAACGGGGTCAGCCGGCCCAGGCTTCGAACGGCAGGTCGAGCGCGTCGGCCACCGCCCGGTGACGGATCTTGCCGCCCGAGACGTTGAGTCCGTTGGCGAGGTGGCGGTCCGCCTTCATGGCGGCTTCCGCACCCTGGTTGGCCAGCTTCAGCACGAAGGGCAGCGTGGCGTTGTTCAGCGCGAAGGCCGAGGTGCGGGCGACCGCGCCCGGCATGTTCGCCACGCAATAATGGATCACGCCGTCGATTTCGAACACGGGATCGTCATGCGTGGTCGCGCGGCTGGTCTCGAAGCAGCCGCCCTGGTCGATCGCGATGTCGACCAGCACCGATCCGCGCATCA
This sequence comes from Sphingomonas sp., assembly GCF_036731925.1. GTDB lineage: Bacteria > Pseudomonadota > Alphaproteobacteria > Sphingomonadales > Sphingomonadaceae > Sphingomonas. The sequence continues at coordinate 1,834,824 of NZ_DAINDJ010000001.1, read as the reverse complement.
TCGTCTTCAGCATGTCGCGGGTGACGAGCTTTGGCGCCGCAGCACCTGGCACCAGCACCGCGCCGATCACCACCTGCGAGGTGCGCACCGCCTCGGCGATCGCCGACTTGCTGGCATAGGCGGTCTTGATCTGGCTGCCGAAATGCATGTCGAGCTCGGCGAGGCGCTCGTTGTTGATGTCGTAGATCGTCACGTCGGCGCGCTGGCCGGTCGCCATCTGCGCGGCGTTGATGCCCGATACGCCGCCGCCGAGGATGGCGACCTTGCACGGTGCCACGCCCGGCACGCCGCCCAGCAGCTCGCCGCGGCCGCCCTGTTCCTTCTCGAGATAGTGCGAGGCGACCTGGACCGACATGCGGCCGGCGACTTCGCTCATCGGCTTGAGCAGGGGCAGGGCGCCCGAATTCGAGGTCACCGTTTCATAGGCGATGCAAGTAGCACCCGACTTGATCAGGCCCTCCGCCTGCGGCTTGTCGGCGGCGAGGTGGAGATAGGTGAACAGCAGGTGCCGGGGCTCGAGCAGGGCGATCTCCTGCGGCTGCGGCTCCTTTACCTTCACGATCATGTCCGACTGGGCGAACACCGTCTTCGCATCGGGCGCGATCTCGGCGTCCACCGCGGTGTAGGCCGAATCGTCGAAATCGATGCCCATGCCGGCCTTGGTCTCGACCAGCACGCTGTGGCCGGCATGGACCAGCTCCGCCACCGAGGCGGGGGTGAGGCCGACGCGATATTCGTGGTTCTTGATTTCCTTGGGTACGCCGATGCGCATGGGAACTCTCCTAAGTTTTGATGGCATCCTATATCGCGAAGCGGCACCGCAAATCCCTGCAAACCAAAGCTCCTTCCAGCGTGGCTATGCATGGATCTTGTGTTTCGACGAAGTTTCCCCGCATTCCATGCAAGATGGACCGAATCGACACGGCAATTCTCAAGCTGCTTGCCGCAGACGCGCGCGCGCCGGTCAGCCAGATCGCGGCTGGGGTGGGGCTGTCGCAATCTGCATGCACGCGCCGGATCCAGGCGCTGGAGGCGGGCGGGATGATCCGGGGCTATGGGGCCCGACTCGACCATCGCCGGATCGGCTTCCGGGTAACGGCGCTGGTCGACATCACGCTCGGCACGCAGGTGGAGGAGGATCTGGCGCAGTTCGAGGACGCGGTCGGCAAGATCGACGGCGTGGTGGAATGCGCGCTGGTCTCTGGCGGACAGGACTATCGCCTGAAGATCCTGTGCCGGGACCTCGACGATTACGAGCGGCTCCACCGCGAACATCTCGGCCGGCTCCCCGGCGTGGTCACGATCAACAGCAGCTTCGTCTTGCGCGAGGTGCCGACTCGCGGCGAAGGCGATGCCTTGTTCGGGGCCGCGCGATGACTATGTTGGGCCTCGTTGGAACGGGCGGTACGCTGGTGCGTCTAGCCGCCCAGGACACGCTTGTTGATAGGGCATGTTGCGCATGCTAACGGCCCGCATCCTGATAATGATGAGAACACAGGTCTCTATGGCCAGGTCGGTTCGCTACTCTCAGCGTCAGTCGCAACGGTGAACACCGCCGCGACCGGAGACGCTGCCGCGCTCCTCCCCGATTCGGAACCGCATGGCGGGCATGGTCATCACGGCCAGGACCCGACGTGGAAACTCGCCCTCGGTGCCATCGGCATCGTGTTCGGCGATATCGGTACCAGCCCGCTCTATGCGTTTCGCGAAACCTTCGCGAACGAGCATCACGAGCTGCCCCTCGACACGCCGCATGTGCTGGGTGCGATCAGCCTGATGTTCTGGTCGATGATGGTGGTGGTGACGCTGAAATACGTCACAATCATCATGCGGGCGGACAACAAGGGCGAGGGCGGCAGCCTGGCGCTGCTCGCACTGATCTCGGGTCGAGGCGGCCAGCGCCGCTGGACCCAGGGGATCGTGCTGCTCGGCGTGTTCGCCACCGCGCTGTTCTACGGCGATTCGATGATCACCCCGGCGGTGTCGGTGCTGTCCGCAGTCGAGGGCCTTGCCGTCGCGGCGCCCGGCTTCCACCGCCTGGTGGTGCCGATCGCGGTCGTGATCCTCGTCATGCTGTTCTCGATCCAGCGGACCGGCACCGCGCGCGTCGGCGCGTTCTTCGGGCCGGTGATGATCTTCTACTTCCTCGTCATCGCGACGCTGGGGGCGATCAGCATGGTGCAGACGCCCTATATCCTGCAGGCGCTGTCGCCGCACCACGCGGTGCATTTCTTCACGCTCGATCCGCTGCGCGCCTTCCTTGCACTCGGCTCCATCGTGCTGGCGGTGACCGGCGCCGAAGCGCTTTACGCCGATATGGGCCATTTCGGCCGCAACCCGATCCGCGTCTCCTGGCTGTGGTTCGTGCTGCCGGCGCTGATGATCAACTATATGGGGCAGGGCGCGCTGCTGATCCGGGACGCCGAGGCGCTGCGCAGCCCCTTCTATCTGCTCGCCCCCGAGGCGTTGCGGCTGCCGCTGGTGTTCGTCGCCACGGCTGCGGCGATCATCGCCAGCCAGGCGGTGATCTCGGGCGCCTTCTCGGTGACGCAGCAGGCGATCCAGCTCGGCTTCGTGCCGCGCTTGCGCATCGACCATACCAGCGCGGCGACCGCCGGGCAGATCTACATTCCGATCATCAACTGGGCGCTGATGATCATGGTGATCCTGCTGGTGCTCAGCTTCCAGACCTCGTCGAACCTCACCGCTGCGTACGGCATTGCCGTCACCGGTGCGATGCTGATCGACAACTGCCTGCTGGCGGTGGTGCTGTTCAACCTGTGGCACTGGAAGAAGCGCTACGCGATTCCGCTGCTGGCGGTGTTCTTCACGGTCGACCTCGCTTATTTCGCGGCCAACCTCACCAAGGTCCCCGATGGCGGCTGGTTCCCGCTGATGGTGGGCTTCATCGTGTTCACGCTGCTGACCACCTGGGCCAAGGGGCGCAAGCTGATGATTGCCCGGCTGCGCGAGAGCGCCATGCCGATCCAGATCTTCATCGAATCGGCCGCCAACGCCGCCACCCGCGTGCGCGGCACCGCGGTGTTCATGACGTCGACGCCGGACGGCGTGCCCCACGCGCTGCTCCACAACCTCAAGCACAACAAGGTGCTGCACGACCGGGTGATTCTGCTGACCGTTAAGATCAGCGACGTCCCCTATGTGCCCGAGGAGAAGCGCATGGTGGTGGAGGATCTCGGCAAGGGATTCCACCGCATGATCCTCTATTACGGCTTCATGCAGGAGGCGGACGTGCCGGCGGCGCTCAAGTCGGTCGATGCGTGCGGGGCCGAGTTCAAGATGATGGAGACCAGCTTCTTCCTGGCACGACAGACCCTGCTGCCGTCGTCGCGGCCGGGGATGATGATCTGGCGCGAGAAGCTGTTCGCCTGGATGCTGCGCAATGCCGAAAGCGCGATGGAGTTCTTCCGCCTGCCGACCAACCGCGTCGTCGAGCTGGGCAGCCAGGTGGAGATTTGAGCGGGGCGCCAGCCCCGCTGATCGTCACCGCGCTGTTCGGACGCCAGGATCAGGCGTGGTTCGATTCGCTTCGGCGCGCGCACTTCCCGCCCGAGCGGAACCAGCTCGATGCGCACCTCACCCTGTTCCACCATCTGCCGCCTTCGGTGGCGGAGGAACTCAAGCGTCGCCTCAACCACGAGACGCGCGGCATGCGCGCGCCGCGTGCGCAGGTCAGCGGGTTGATGTCGCTGGGGCAGGGCGTCGCCTACCGAATCGAGGCACCCGAGCTCGATGCGATTCGCGCGGGCCTGCTGGAGGCGTTTTCGGGGCTGCTCACACCCCAGGATGCGGGCCGCTGGCGGCCGCATGTGACGGTGCAGAACAAGGTTCGGCCGGTACTTGCCAAGGCGCTGCTGCGCGCGCTGGAAGCGGATTTCACACCGAAAACCGTGGAAATAGCGGGGCTTGCCAGCTGGTGGTATCGCGGCGGCCCCTGGGAATTGCATTCTCGTCACATGTTCGCTTGACGGATCGTGCGCACCGACATAGATGGCCCGCTCTCGCTTCGGGGCGGAGTAGCTCAGTTGGTTAGAGCAGCGGAATCATAATCCGCGTGTCGGGGGTTCAAGTCCCTCCTCCGCTACCATACCCGAACGCGCAAAGGCGCAGGCGAGCCGCATCGAGAACGGTGCGGCAGGGCCGATCAGCCCCCCCGGACGGTACAGATGTACCGTTGCTCCCCGCAAGGCGAACCCCTCCGACCTAGCGCTGGCGACCTGCCTGTCGGCATATGCGCTGCCGTCCGCGGACACTTCCCGCGAAGTGGCGGCGCGTCATGTGCGCGAGCCATTGCCTTCCCTTCGTGCGACATATGCGAATCAGTTGCATTAGCGTTTGGCGCTGATATGGGGCCCTCCTCAATCAAAAAGGGGGTCCTACATGCACGTTCGTTTCTGCTGCTCGGTGGCAGCTATCGCCATTGCGCTGGTTTCGGCCGGCCAGGTGCGGGCGCAGCAGGCGGAGGTGCTGCCGGAGACCGTCGCCCGCGGCGAGAAGGCGGACCCCAGCTACGAACTGCAGCCTGGCAACGACACGGGAACCACGGTGATCCGCGAGAAGGAGATCAAGGCGCGCGGGCCTGGGTCCGGCGACGTGAACCAGCTGCTGAAGGCACTGCCCACGGTTCAGTTCGACCGCCGCGCAGGCCTGGCATCGCGCGAGGCGATCCAGGACATTCGGCCCGCCGACATCTCCATTTCGGGCGGTCGCATCTACGAGAACCTGATCACCATCGATGGAATCGATGCCAACACCCGGCTCGACGTAACCGAGAACAACCCGCAGCATTTCGCCGAGCCGGCGGGGAACGCGGCGCAGAATCTGTGGCTCGATTCTAACCTGGTCGGCGAAATCGTCGTGCGCGATTCGAACGTGTCGGCAGAGTTCGGCCGCTTCACCGGCGGCGCGCTCGACATCCGCACCCGCGATCCGAAGCGCCACTTCGGCGGCAATGCGAGCCTGAGCTACACCGCCGACGCGCTGGTGGACTACCGGATCTCCGAAGCCTCGCGGGCGGCGCTGGGCAATGCCGCGCTGCCGGAGCGGCCGAGCTTCCGCAAATGGCGCTTCGGTGCGAGCGTCGACCTCCCCGTCTCGGAGGACGTCGCGTTCCTCGTTGCGGCAAACCGCTCGCGCGCGGACGTGACCTATCGGCGGGCGGCCACCTATGGCGGTACGCCCTATGGCCAGCACAGCCTCAGCGACAATCTGATGCTGCGCGGCGTGGCGGACCTGTCGCCCAGCCTCAAGCTGACCGGGCAATTCACCTATTCGCCGTATGAAAGCCAATCCTCGGCGGCGAACGGGATCAACAATCTGATCACGTCGAAGGGGGGCGGCCTCGCCGGGCAGCTGCAGCTCGATGGCAGCGGCACGACGCGGTGGTCGCTCAAGGCGCGGTTCAGCCACAATGATTCCGGCCGCACTGCTCCGCCGAACAACTATTCGATCCCCTCGAGTTCCACCAATGGCCGGGTGTGCAGCAGCACCAATTGCACGATCGGCGGCTTCGGCAATGTCGACCAGTGGCAGAACAATATCGGGCTGAGCTTCACCGCAGCGCGCGACATCGGCACCGGCGAGCTTCGGGGCGGTGTCGACTATCAGCGGGTCGAGGCGATGCGCAGCCGCCCGCAGACGAACAATGCCTTTTCGCGCGGAACGACGGCGACCAACATCGCCTGCGGCAGCGGCGACAGCCTGTTGTGCGCCACCGGCCAATATGCGCTGACCCAGTATAGCGAATACCGCGCCTATCGTGCCGAGGCGGCGTTGGACAGCGTATCGGCCTGGGCGGAATATTCGGTGAAGGCCGGCCCGGTCGATCTGCGCGGGGGCCTTCGCTACGACTATGAGAGCTTCCTGGGTAATCACAATGTCGCGCCGCGCCTGTCCGCCACGCTGGATCTTCCGTGGCAGGGCTGGGCAGTCACGGCAGGCGCAAATCGCTACTATGGCCGCTCGATGCTCGGCTATGCGCTGCGCGAGCAATATCCGGACAATTTCACCTATCGGCGTACGGGCGTCCGCTCCGGCGCCAGCCTCGTCTTTTCGGATGCGGGATGGACGCTCTACGACACGTCGCATTCCACCAGCTATGCCAACGCGGATCTCAAGACGCCCTATTCGGACGAGCTGACCGGGGCCGTCACCGGCCGTGTGCTGGGCGGCACGATCCGCCTGAAGGGGGTATTTCGCTGGGCCAAGGACGAGTTCTCGCGGTCGTCGGCAACGCGCGTCACGGGGACGCTGGAGACCGGCGCAACGACGACCTACACCCTCTATACGCCCAACAACGACGGCCGCAGCCGGTATCGGGGCGCCTCGCTGGAATGGACGCGGGCGTTCGGCAAGCACAGCATCGCGGCCAACGTCAATTATTCCAAGGCCTTTACCAGCAATACCGACTATTTCGTGATCAGCGACGACGTGGAGGACGAGGCCGTATTCTACGTCTACAACGGGGCGCTGGTATCGGCCGCGTCGATCAACGACCAGAACCAGCGGCTCGAATTCGCCTCGCCGTTCCTCGCCAATTTTACCTGGACCGGGCGCTGGTTTCACGATCGGCTGACCACCAACGTCAACGCGCGGTATCGCAATGGCTTCGATCGCATCGAGGTGACCGGTAACCGGCAGACGGTTAACGGCGCGCGCTACGAGGTCGTGGCGCTGCGGCACTATGCGTCGGGGCTGGACGTGAACCTCAACGCCCAGCTCGACGTGATCCGCAGCCGCGCCGGCACCCTCACGCTCGACGCGCGCATCGCCAACCTGCTCAACCGCGTGCCGGTCCAGGATTCGGCGCTGATCGCCAATCCGTATCAGATGGGCCGATCGGCCTGGTTCGGCCTGGCCTACCGGTTCTGAGCGCGATGCACGGCATGTTCCGCCTCGCGCTGCTGGGTTCGGCGCTGTTGTTCCTGACCGCGGCGGGGCTGCGGCATGCGATGGACGCAGCGGACCTTCGCCGCGCCTATGCCGGTCCGGTCTCCAGCTGGCCGCGTGCCGAGGTGGATGCCGGCGTGGACTTCGTGGAGTTCGGGCCGCTGCCGGCGGCGCCGCCGCCCGACGGCATGGAAGCCCAACGGATCGCGCTCGGCGCGCGGCTGTTCGACGAGCGGCGCCTCTCGGCATCGGGGCAGTTCGCCTGCGCGTCCTGCCATAGCCCGGAACTCGGCTTCGGCGACGGGCTGCGCACGTCTTTCGGGCATGATCGCCGGCGCGGACAGCGCAACGCGCCCGGCCTCTACACGGCCGGCTTCCAGCACAGCCTGTTCTGGGACGGGCGTAGTCCTTCGCTGGAGGATCAGGCGCTCCAGCCGATTGCCAACCCGATCGAAATGGCGGGCCAGTCCCGCCAGATCGAGCGCTGGATCAACCGCGACCAAGCCTATCGGCGGGCGTTCGAGGCAGCCTTCGGGATCCGCCGCATCGGCATGGCGGACGTGGCGCGCGCGCTCGCGAGCTTCGAGCGAAGCCTGCGCCCGCCGCAGACCGCCTGGGACCGCGTCTTCACGCGCGGGACCGAAGTGCTGAGCGATCAGCAGCTGGAGGGGCTGCACCTGTTCCGCACCAAGGCGCGGTGTGCCAACTGCCATCATGGCCCGCTGCTGACGGACCAGAAATTCCATAATCTGGGCATCAGCTTCTATGGCCGGCGTCGGGAGGATCTGGGTCGCTATGCGGTGACGCACAATCCCGCCGATGTGGGCCGGTTCCGGACGCCGTCGCTGCGCGCGGTGCGGCGCACCGGGCCGTATATGCACCACGGCATCTTTCCCAGCCTGGCGGGGGTGGTGAACCTGTACGTCGCGGGAGGCGGCGTCGACCAGGCGGTGCAGAGCCCCACCACCAGCGCGCCACCGCCGCAACGCGACCCGCAGCTCCGGAAGCTGGCGCTAACCCCAGAGGAGCGTGCCGCCCTGGTCGCCTTTCTGGAAATCCTGTGAGCGTCAGTCGGCCTGGTAGCGCATGGGGATCCGGAACGTCCGCGCCTCTGCTCGCGGCGGGGCGGGCAGGGGCGTCGCCAAGACCTGGGCTATCGCGAGCATATCGAGCTGCCGGATGCGCGAGGACAGGAAGACGGCAGCGGCGATGATCCGGCCCCGCGGCGAAACCCGCAGCTCGACGACGACGGTGCCCTCCATGCCTGCCCGCGCCAGCTCCGACGGGAAATTCTGGCGCGCGTGGATCGCATGGAACACCAGGCGGCCGTAGGAATCGGCCTCCGCTGCCGATTGTGACGGCGTGGCGCTGGTGCCAGGCGCGCGGGGAGCGGCTTCGGGGGGAGCGGCCGCGCCTGTCGGGCCCGACCCCGAGCTCGACGGGGCCGCTCCTTCGGTCGCTTCCGCGATCATGGGGGAGGGCGGCAAGGGGGGCGATGGGGCGGAGGCTTCGGCTGTCGCTGTCGGCACGTCCGGCATCGGCGTGGCAACCGCCTGGACTGGCGCCGGTGGTCGCCCATGGTCGGCGGCCTTCGGTTTTGACATCGACGCGGCATGGGCGCGCGCGACGCCCACGACGTCGAACATCCGAATCGTGCTCTCGGCGGAGGACGCAGGATCGCCAAGCCGCGACACGGCTACGACGGCGCCGAGAAGCGCAGTGGCGAGCGACGCCGTCAGCGTAGCTGCGGCGGATCGTTCGGAGAGCGAGGGACGCGAGAGATACACGGCTCCAATTTATCGCGAACGAGATGCAATAGCAATGCTGGCGGGGGCGCGATTCTGGTCGGATGCGGGCGCCGGCCGGTTAGTTTTTGGCTAACGATTCTCGGACATGGTCGATTAGGCGCCCGTCCCTAAGCGGGAGCGCAGGTGCAGGCTTTCGGGAGGCTGGACGACGTGTCAGGGGAGGGGCGCTCTTTCGGGGTGCCGCAATCGGAGAAACGGGAGCGCGCGCGATGGCGGCGCTGAAGACGGTTCCGTCGTCCGAGGTCCGGCTGGGAATGTTCATCCATGGCTTCGAAGGCTCATGGTGGGAACATCCCTTCTGGCGGACCCGATTTCTCCTTACCGACCTGCAGGATCTCCACAAGCTTCGCGAGTTTCGCGGCGGGGTCATCATCGATGTCGCCAAGTCCCAAGCCGCCGCGCCCATCGCGGCGGATGCCGGCGCGCCCGAGGCATCGGCGGAGGCCTTGGTGCCCGCCATCATCGACGCGGAGCCCGCAGTCCGGTTGCGGGCCAGCTTCTCGGCGGAGCAGGCGAGGGCCGCAGCCGTAGTCGCGGGCGCCTTTGAAACGGTACGGAGCACGTTCGACGACGTACGGCTCGGGCGTGCCGTCGCGCATGAGAAAGTCGCCCTCCTGGTCGACGACATTGCGGGCCAGCTGGATCGCAACGCCTCCGCGCTGCTGCGCGTGCTCCAGCTCAAGAGCAAGCACCAATATACCTATCTCCACTCGGTCGCCGTCTGCACGCTGATGGTCAATTTGGCGCGGCACCTGGGGATGGACGAGGAGACGGTGCGCGCGCTGGGGCTGGCGGGCTTGCTGCACGACGTGGGCAAGATGGCTATTCCGGACGCGGTGCTCGACAAGCCGGGCCGCCTCTCCGCAGAGGAGTTTGCCCTGGTGCGGGAGCATCCCGAGCGTGGCTTGTCCCTGCTGCGCGAGGATCCCACCATGCCCGCGCTGGCGATGGAGGTGTGCCTGCACCACCATGAGCGCTGGGACGGCACCGGCTATCCGCACGGGCTGAAGGAGGAGGCGATCAGCCTGCCGGCGCGGATGGGCGCGATCTGCGACGTCTATGATGCGCTGACCTCGCATCGATCGTACAAGCGGGCCTGGCTGCCGGCGCGTGCGCTCGGCGCCATGTGGAGCTGGGCAGGGCATTTCGACCAGCCACTGCTGTTCCAGTTCATGCGGAGCATCAACCTGTATCCGCCCGGCCTGCTCGTGCGCCTCGCCTCCGATCGCCTGGCGCTGGTCCTCCACAATGGGGGCCGCGCAACGCGGACGCGGCTGCTCGTCTTCTATTCGTTCGCCGATGCCGCGGCGCTCGAGCCGACTCCGCTGGTGCTCAGGGGCGGGAAGGACGACGATGCGATCATCGGGTTCCTGGACCCCGACGACGCGCCTGTCGCGGTGCCCGATCTGGAATTGTATCCGCCGCTGCCTGTAACAAATTAGGCATAATACCGGAACGGTATGATTTCTTCGATCGTCTATAACGAACAACAGGAAGAGGATCGCTTGAACGGAGTCGCGTAAATGCGTGCATTGCATGAGTTGCCGCCGGAACAGGTCGAGGGCCGGGGTGTCGATCCCGCCGCATCGCGCAGCCTGTTGATCATGGCGATGGGCAGCGTATTGTTCTGGGCGAGCGTCGCCGTGTGGATCCTGCGCTGATCGCGGCCAAGTTCGTCTAGGTGCCGTAACAGCTTTTCCGTTCCGGCACGGCGTTGCAGATACGGCCCGCGACGCCATGTTGCTTCCGACGATGCCCTGTCTCTAGAAGCGGCATCGAAGATTCGTCGGAAAGCAGAGCATGACCGCCACCCATTCTACCCGCATGTTGATCCTGGGCTCGGGCCCCGCCGGCCTTTCGGCCGCCATTTACGGCGCGCGCGCCGGGCTCGCCCCCATCGTCGTCCAGGGCATCCAGCCCGGTGGGCAGCTGACGACCACCACCGATGTCGAGAACTATCCCGGTTTCCGCGAGGTCATTCAGGGCCCGTGGCTGATGCAGGAAATGCAGGCCCAGGCCGAGCATGTCGGCGCGCAGATGATGTGGGACACGATCGTCGAGATCGACGTGACCCAGCGTCCGTTCCGCATGGTGGGCGACAGCGGCACTGTCTATCTGGGCGACACGCTGGTGATCGCCACCGGCGCCCAGGCGCGCTGGCTGGGCCTAGATTCGGAAGAGCTGCTGAAGGGCAAGGGCGTCAGCGCCTGTGCCACCTGCGACGGCTTCTTCTTCCGCGGCAAGAAGGTGGCGGTGATCGGCGGCGGCAACACCGCGGTCGAGGAGGCCCTGTACCTCACCAATCACAGCCATGATGTTACCCTGATCCACCGTCGCGACAGCCTGCGCGCCGAGAAGATCCTGCAGCAGCGGCTGTTCGCGAACGAGCGGATCACCACCTTGTGGAACAAGGAAGTGGCGCGCTTCATCGGCGGCGGTCAGCCGGAGGGCCTTGTCGCCATTGAGCTGCGGGACACCGTGACGGGCGAGCTGTCGACCATTGAGGTCGACGGCGGCTTCGTGGCGATCGGCCATCATCCCGCGACCGAGCTGTTCCGCGGCCACATCGCGCTCGATGACGATGGCTATATCCAGGTCGAGAAGGGCACGACCAACACCAGCGTGCCGGGCGTGTTCGCGTGCGGGGACGTGATGGACAAGCATTACCGCCAGGCGATCACCGCCGCCGGCACCGGCTGCATGGCCGCGCTCGACGCCGAGCGCTTCCTCGCGGCGGCCGATTTCGAGACGGTGGCCCAGGCGGCCGAATGATCGAGGGTCAGGGCGCTCGCTGTTCGGCGAGCGCCTCGATCACCCGCTCGTAGAGCCATGCCCTGTCGGCAATGCCGGCGAAGACGTGGCTCGCGGTATCGAACTGCTTGCGGCGGATGCGCGTGCCTGCGGCCGCGAAACCCGGCTTGTGCAGGAATTCGGCAAAGGCCGTTGCCACCGCGTCCCGCGTTGCCAGCAACACGGTGACCGGCACCTCTGCCTGTATCAGCGCAGCTGCAAGCTCGGCAGCGAGGCTGGGCGGCGAGTCCGCCTTGCGCGTCCCGACCCGGCCGATCATCTGCCGCACCCAGCCGCGCGATGCCTCGGGTGCCGCACCTTCCTCGGGCGGAGGCGGAGGCGGCCCGACGACGATCGGGTTGGCGAGCAACAGCGAATCGATTCGAGCCTGGCCGTGATACAGGGCAAGCGCGGTGGCGCCGTCGCCCGTTCCGAAAGCGACGACGCGGCGCAGCTTCGCTTCGCGCCGGAAGATGCCGGCGGCGGCCATGATGTCGGGCGCGCTCTCCAGGAAGCCGGCATTGCTCCCCCCCGAATCGCCGACACCTCGTCGATCAAAACGGAATACCGGATAGCCTGCCGCCGCGATGCGGTGGGCGAGCTGCCCCATGCTCCGATGCGGGCCGCTGCGCACTTCGTTTCCGCCGGAGACGATCAGCAGCCCGGTATCGCCCGAGGCGCCGTCGAGCGTGCCGACCAGCATCGCGCCGAGGCAGGGAAAGCCGATCAGGCTTCGCACGCGCGCACCCACGCAGCGAGGTCGTCCGCGAGCAGTGCCGCGAGCGCAAGGTCGTTTTCCGGCGCCGGCTCGCGCCACAGCGCGCGGCCTGCCACCAGGCGATCGGCCGGGCGTGTGTCGCCCTCCAGCCGGAGCGTCCGCGCCGGCTCGGTGTGGCAATCGCCGAGCTCTTCAAGAAAACTGTCCGGCAAGCGATGGCCGCCATAGCCGGGGGCGTCTCCGGTCCGGTGCAGGCGGCGGAGTGCGCGGAGCAGCGCGTCGCCGGGCTGCGGCGAAAAATGCCAGCGGTGGCGGACGGCCACGCTGCCGTCCAGCAGCGCGCCGCTGCGGATGGCCATCGAATAGGCGCGGCCACCCGCGGTACGCGCCGCTGCAGCGAAGCCGGCGCGCAGGTCCGAAAGGGCGATCCGCTCGCTCGGGATGAGGCTCTCGCCGGTGCCGGGAAGCTCCGGCAGCACGCCCGCAATGCCGTGCGTCTCCCCCAGGGTACGAAGAATGGTGACGGCGAACGCGCGCATGCGGTTCGCCTCCTCGAAGAGGGGAAGGGCAGCTATGACGACCGGGCCGCTGCCGGGGCCGAAGCGCAACATCGCCTCCCGACCGCCCGGCCAGTCATAGGGTTCGATCACCCCAGAACCTTCTGGACGGCAAAGCGGGTGAGCGTACCGAAGCTCTCCAGCATCTCCCCGTCCACCTCATCATCCTCGATCAGGATGCCCAGCCGGTCTTCGATTTCGGTCAGCACGCCGGCGACCGCGAGGGAATCGAGCTCGGGCAGGGCGCCGAACAACGGTGTGTTCTCGTCGAACGCAGCGACCCGATCGTCGCTCAATCCGAGGACGTCGCGCAATACGCCGCGCACCGTGGTTTCGACTTCGAGCATGCCTTCAGGCCGCAATGGGGATCCCCTGCAAGAAATTTTGCGCTTCCGTAAGGCTTGGCGGCGGCGCTGCCAAGACTATGGGTGTGGCATGATCGCGCTGGATCCTGCCCCGCATCTTATAGACGCGCTGCCGCTGCGTGGCGCGCCGGACGCTGTTGCTTTGGAAGACAAGGCCGGCACGCTCACCTATGCCGCGGTGGAGGCGGCGGTCGGCGGCATGGCGCATGCGCTTGCCGCGTACGGCCTGGCGCCGGGAGAGCGGGTGGCGAGTTGGCTGCCCAAGACCCGCACCGCCTGCCTGCTGCCGCTCGCCGGGCCGCGGGCCGGGCTGGTGCACGTGCCGATCAACCCCGCGCTCAAGCGCGCGCAGGTGGCGCATATCCTGGCGGACAGCGGCGCGCGGCTGCTGGTGACGCAGGCGGCACGGCTCGCGGCGCTGGCCCCCGGCGACGTGCCGGCCGATTGCCGCATCGTGCTCGAGGAGGACCTCGCCGGCACCGACCGGCTGCCGCCCGCGCGCGGCGATGTCGATGCGCTGGCGGCGATCCTCTATACTTCCGGCTCCACCGGGCGGCCCAAGGGGGTGATGCTCAGCCACGCCAATCTGTGGCTCGGCGCGATCAGCGTCGCGCATTATCTCGAGCTCGCGCCCGAGGACCGGGTATTGGGCGTGCTGCCGTTGAGCTTCGACTACGGCCAGAACCAGCTCTTCTCGACCTGGGCGGCGGGTGCGCGGGTGGTGCCGCTCGACTATATGGCGCCGCGTGACGTGGTGAAGGCGGTGGCACGGTTCGGCATCACCACGCTGGCGGGCGTGCCGCCGCTGTGGGTGCAGCTGCTCGAGGCGGACTGGCCGGCGGAAACCGCCGCGATGCTCAAGCGGCTGACCAATTCGGGCGGGGCACTCACGCGGCCGCTGGTGCAGGGCCTGCGCAGCCGCTTCCCGGCGGCGGACCTCTACCCGATGTACGGCCTGACCGAGGCGTTCCGTTCCACCTATCTCGATCCCGCGCTGGTCGACGCCCATCCGGACTCGATCGGGCGCGCCATTCCCTTTGCCGAGATCCTGATCGTCGATGCCGAGGGGCAGCGTGCCGCGCAGGGTGAACTGGTCCATGCCGGGCCGCTGGTCGCCAAGGGCTATTGGCGCGATGCCGAGCGAACGGCGCTGCGCTTCCGCCCCGCGCCGAGCTTTGCCGAGCATCAGGGGATGGCGGTGTGGTCCGGCGATACCGTGGCGGAGGACGCGAATGGGCTGCTGCGTTTCGTCGGCCGCGACGACGAGATGATCAAGTCCTCGGGCAATCGGATCAGCCCGACCGAGATCGAGGAAGCGGTAGTCGCCGGCGGCGAGACCAGCGAAGCGGTGGCATTCGGCGTCCCCGATCCTCGGCTAGGTCAGGCGATCCTGGTGGTTGCGCGGGGCGACGGCAGCCGGGAAGACGAATTGCGCGCGCGGCTGCGACGGGAGCTGCCGAGCTTCCAGCAGCCGACGCGCTACCTCTGGCGGGAAAGCCTGCCGCGCAACGCCAATGGCAAGCTCGACCGATCCGGGCTGAAGACGGAGATTCTATGAACGCGAAGCCGATCGGGCCGCTCCCCGCCGACTATGCCGGGCAGCAGAAACTGCAGGTCGCCGGACGTAGCGCGGCCGACTGGGCAGGGGCGGGAACGCCGCTCTATCTGTACGACGCCGCCGCCGTGCAGGCGCGGATCGCACGGTTCCGCGCGGCGATCCCGGCGCGTGTGGCGCTGCACTATGCGATCAAGGCCAATCCCTTCCCGCCGCTGATCGCCGCCATCGCCCCGCAGGTCGACGGGATCGACGTCGCCTCGGCGGGCGAGATGGACAAGGCGCTGGCGGTGATGGACGCATCGGCGATCAGCTTCGCCGGCCCGGGCAAGCGCGACGCCGAGCTGGAGGCGGCGATCCGCGCAGGCGTGACGCTCAATCTCGAATCCGAAGGCGAGGCGGAGCGCGCGCTGGCGATCGGCGATCGGATCGGGGTCCGCCCCCGGCTGGCGGTGCGGGTGAACCCCGATTTCGAGCTGCGCGGATCGGGCATGAAGATGGGAGGGCGCGCCTCGCCCTTCGGAGTGGATGCCGCGCGCGTGCCGGCGCTGGTCCGCCGGCTGGTGGCGGCCGGGGCCGACTGGCGCGGCTTCCACATCTATGCGGGCTCGCAGGCACTTTCCGCCGAGGCGGTGATCGAGACCCAGGCGGCGACCATCGGCCTGGCGGCACGGCTGGCGGAGGAGGCGGGCGCATTGCCGCCGCTGGTCAATCTCGGCGGCGGCTTCGGCATCCCGTACTTTCCCGGCGATCTGCCGCTCGACATCGAAGCAGTGGGCGCGGCACTGGCGGGGGAGCTGGACCGGCTGGACACCCATTATGCCATCGAACTCGGCCGCTGGCTGGTGGGCGAGGCGGGCATCTATCTGGCCCGGGTGATCGATCGGAAGGAAAGCCAGGGCGAGACCTTCCTCGTCGTCGACGGCGGGCTCCACCACCATCTCGCCGCGACCGGCAATTTCGGCACGGTCGTCCGCCGCAATTACCCGGTCGCCGTCGCGCACCGGATGCAGGATCCGGCCGAGGAGGTCGTCACCGTGGTCGGCCCGCTCTGCACCCCGCTCGACCGGCTGGCGGACCGCGTGGCGCTGCCGCGCGCAGCGGTGGGCGACCTGATCGCGATCTTCGCCTCGGGTGCCTATGGCGCCAGCGCCAGCCCGCAGGCGTTTCTTGGCCATCCGCCGGTGCGCGAGCTTCTAGCAGGAAGCTGACGCCTAACGCTAAATTTACGCGTCCTGCGCCATAGGTCGCCGTCCGGCAGAGGCGTGCGGCAACCCGCCTTGCTGCCGCTTGGAGGCACGGCAATGGCGGTTTCACGAGGGTTCCACGCGGCGGCGACGCTGGCGCTGGCAGCGCTGCTTTCAGCGTGCGGCGGCGGTGGGCCGCGTCCCGAACTGCCGGCCGCCGGTTTCGTGGGCGCCAAGGAAGCGCCGAGCGAGGAATATGTCATCGGTCCGCTCGACCAGCTCAACATCTTCGTCTGGCGCAACCCGGAGATCTCCACCAAGGTGCAGGTGCGCCCGGACGGCCGCATCACCACCCCGCTGATCAACGACATGCCGGCGGTGGGCAAGACGCCCGCCATGCTGGCCGACGACCTGAAGCTCGCGCTCAGCGAGTATATCAAGGACCCGATCGTATCGGTGATCGTCGAGAATTTCTCGGGCACGTTCAGCCAGCAGGTCCGCGTCGTCGGCGCGACCGAGAAGCCGGCCTCGCTGCCCTATCGCGCCAACATGTCGATCCTGGACGCGATGATCGCGGTGGGCGGCCTCAACGAATTCGCCGCGGGCAATCGCGCGCGGCTGGTGCGCTACGATCCGCAGACCGGCAAGCAGCGCGAATACAAGCTGCGCCTCGCCGATCTGCTGAAGAGCGGGGATACCTCCGCCAATGTCCGGCTCGAGCCGGGCGACGTGATCATTATCCCGCAGAGCATGTTTTGATGGGAAGCCTGTTCGACGAGGTCCGCAGCGCGATCCACGCCGTCTGGATGCGCCGGACGCTGGCGCTGGCAGTGGCCTGGGCGATCTGCGTGGTCGGCTGGGTGGCGGTGTCGCGGATCCCCGACAGCTACGAATCCAGGGCACGCGTGCTGGTAGAGCTGCGCCAGGTGCTGCCGAGCGACGGCGGCGTCGGCACCGCCGGCCAGCAGCAGGACATCGACCGCATCCGCCAGACGCTGACCAGTTCGGTGAACCTCGAAAAGGTGGTGCGGGGTACCGACCTTGCCAGAACGATCACCAAGCCAGCCGATCTCGGCGCCCGCATCGCCAGCCTGCAAAAGGCGATCAAGCTCACCGCCCAGCAGGACAATCTGTTCGAGATCGCGGTGACCGGCGCCGATCCGGCGATCTGCCGCCAGGTGGTGGAAAAGCTGATCGCGCTGTTCCGCGACAACAAGCTTGCCGACAGCCGCGACGAGAGCAGCCAGTCGCTCGCCTTTCTCGACCAGCAGCTCGCCGAGCGCCAGCAGGCGCTGCAGGCGGCAGAAGCCAAGCGCGCGGATTTCCAGTCGCGCTTCCTCGGGAGCCTCCCGGGCACGGGTTCGCTCGACGACAGGATCGGCGCGGCGCAGCAGCAGCTCCAGCAGATCGAAGGCGATCTGGCGGCCGCGCAGAGCAGCCTCAGCGCGGTCAACGCGCAGATGGCGGGAACTCCGGCGAGCGTCGCCGGCCAGGGACCGGTGGTAGCCGGAAGCGGCCCGGCGCAAGCGCGCCTGGCGGACCTGCAGGCGCAGCTCGCCGACGCACGCGCGCGGGGCTTCACCGAGGCGCATCCGGACGTGATCGCGCTCAAGCGGCAGATTGCCGGTGCCCAGGCCGCGGCGGCGCGCGAGCCGAGGGCCGGCGACGGGGGCGGTAGCTTCGCCAATCCGCTCTATCTCAGCCTCCGCGCGATGCAGGCCGACAAGGCCGCGCAAGTTGCCGCGCTCAGCCAGCGCCGCGCGCAGATCCAGGGCGATCTCGCCGCGCTAAGCGCTAAGCTCACCCAGGCGCCCCAGGCGGCTTCCGAACAGGGCCAGATCGACCGCGACTATCAGGTGCTGAAGGACCAATATGCGAAGCTGCTGGCAGACCGCGAGCAGCTTCGGATCAGCAGCCAGGCACAGAGCCAGACCGACGCGGTGAAGTTCAGCGTCATCGATCCGCCGACGCAGCCGCGCGCGCCCAACTCGCCCAACCGGCCGATGCTGCTCACGGCGGTGCTGGTCGCCGGCCTTGGCGCGGGCGTCGCGGCGGCGTTCCTGCTCGCCAAGCTTCGGACGACGTTCGACACGGCGAGCCGGCTGGAACGCGCCAGCGGCATGCCGGTGATCGGCTCGATCGGCGAGGTGGTCACGCCGCGGCAGCGCGCGCTCCGCCGGCGGCAGTTGCGACACTTCCTGGGCGGCGCGGCGGGGCTGGGGGCTGCCTATGCCGTGGTTCTGCTGGTGGGCATGCTCCATCACGGCGCGGGGGCCTGAACGATGAACGACCATTCCCCCAAACGCTTCCACGGCTCGCTGATCCAGCGCGCGCTGGCGATGATGCCGGGCCTTCCAGTCGAGGAGACGCCTGACCCCGCCGGAGCGCCAGCAGCTCCGCCGGTCCAGCAGCGTCCGATGGTACCGATTGATCGCGCCCGCCTCGCCGCTACGGGGATGCTGGTGCCGGGGGGGGCGATCACGCCGCTCGCCGAGGAATTCCGCATGGTGAAGCGGCAGCTGCTGCTCACCGCCCGCGGCGTCGCCGGCGTGGATGCCGATCGCGCGCGGATGATCCTGGTCTGCTCGGCCCAGCCCGACGAGGGCAAGACCTTCTGCGCGATCAATCTCGCGCTGTCGATCGCGGCGGAGAAGGATGTCGAGATCCTGCTGGTCGACGCCGATTTCGCCAAGCCCGATGTCTCCAGGCGGCTGGGCATGGGCGAAGGGCCGGGCCTGCTCGACGCCCTGGCAGGGCAGATCGATGTCGAGGCGTGCATCGTCGATACCGACGTGCCGCAGCTCGCGATCCTGCCTGCCGGCACCCGCAGCGTCAGCGATACCGAGCTGCTCGCCAGCGACGGCGCGCGGGCGATGCTCGATCGGCTGGCGGCGGCCAATCCGCGCCGCATCGTGATCTTCGATTCGCCCCCCGCGCTCGCCGCCTCGCCGGCCTCGGTGCTGGCGCTGCATGTCGGCCAGACGATGATGGTCGTCCGCGCCGACCGCACCAGCGAGGAGGACCTGCGCGCCGCCGTCGCCGCGCTGGACGGGTGCGAGCATATCCAGCTGGTCCTCAACGCCGTTTCGTTCCAGCCGCAGGGGCGGCGCTTCGGCAGCTATTACGCGCAGGCGGGCCGGTGATTCGTGGCGCGATCGTGCTGGCCGTCTGCGCCGCCGCGATCGTGCCCGCGGCCGCCCAGCGCCGCGCGACGATAACCCCCTATATCGAGGTGAGCCAGGTCGCCACCGCGGAGCTCAACGGCGGCGAGACGCTGACCTATTCGCAGCTCGGCGCCGGGCTGGACGGCAGCATCCGCACGCGCCGGATGCAGGTGCAGGTGAGCTATCAGTATCAGCATCGCTTCGCCGAGAAGGGCAGCGTGCAATCGGGCGACAGCCATAACGGCCTCGCCCGGGCGCGTATCGCGGTGGGCCGGGCGGTCACCCTGGAAGCAGGTGCCGTCGCCACGCGCACCCGTACCGATGCCCGGGGCGATGCGCTGAGCGGCAATGCTGCCAATGCCCGCAACCTCAGCCGGCTCTATTCGGGCTTTGTCGGCCCGAAGCTCGACACGCATGCCGGGCCGCTGTTCGTGCAGGGGGCCTACCGCTTCGGCTTCACCAAGGTCGACGACGGTACCGCGACCGGCGTGGCCTCCACGCTGCCGCAGGTCGACCGGTTCGATCACGCAACCTCGCACGCCGTGAACGCCAGCGTCGGCGCCAGGCCCGGCACGGTGCTGCCGATCGGCCTCAGCGTCACCGGCGGCCTGGTGCGTGAGAATGCCAGCCAGCTCGACCAGCGCTTCGCCAGCAGCTCTGGCCGCGGCGACGCGATCGCACCGGTCAGCCGCACGGTCGCGCTGGTCGGCGGGGCAGGCTATGAACGAGTCACCGTCCGTCAGCGCGATGCGCTGCGCAGCGCCGGCGGCGCACCGGTGATCGACGGTGCTGGGCGCTATGTCACCGATCCGGCATCGCCGATGCGGCTCGCCTATGATTTCGACGGAATGTTCTGGGACGGCGGCGTGCTCTGGCGGCCGAGCCGGCGCACCGCGCTCGAGCTGCGGATCGGCCGCCGCTACGGCGCGATGCGCTATACGGGCAGCTTCACCTTCCAGCGCAGTAGCGGCAGCGGCATCCAGGTGGCGGTGTACGATACCGTCGAGACCTATGGCCAGCAGGTCGGCAGCAGCCTCGCCGCCTTGCCGGTGGGCTTCGTTACCACGGCCGATCCGTTTGGCGTGCAGGCAGGCGCCTGCATTTATGGCACCAGCGGCGCGGCGGCGGGCGGGTGCATCGCGGGCGCCTTCGCCTCGGCGGCGACGGCGGCCTATCGCGGGCGCGGGTTCACGACCAACGCGGTGTGGAGCCGCGGCACGACCCGATTGGGGCTGGGCGGCGGCTTCGCCCGACGCGATTTCCTCACTCCCGTCGCGGCGTCTGCCGGCAGCGGCAGCTGGGACGAGAGCTTCTACGCACAGGCCTTCGCCGCACTGGCCGCCGGCAGGAACGGCACGATCGGACTGAACCTGCTGGCCAGCTATTATGACGGCGACATCCCCGGCAGCACCGCCGTGTTCGGCTGGGGGGCGAACACCGCCTATACCCGGCGTGTGGGGCAGCTGAGCCTCACCGCGGCCACGGGCCTCTACGGCTCGATGCGCGACGGCCCGGACCAGCTATCGGCACAGGCGCTGATCGGAGCGCGCTATGGCTTCTAGAAACAAAGGCGCAGCGTCGCGCCGGAGACTGCGATCATGATGGAAGACCATTACGGGCTGCGCGGCCGGCCGTTCCAGCTCACCCCCGATCCCCGCTTCTGGTTCGACACCGCCACGCATGGCAAGGCGATGGCCTATCTCGGCTATGGCTTGAGCCAGGGCGAAGGCTTCGTCGTCATTACCGGCGATCCGGGGGCGGGCAAGACCACCTTGCTGGGCCATTTGCTTGCGGAGCTCGATGGCGAGCGGCTGAACGTCATCAAGATCGTCTCCACCCACCTGCGCGCCGACGATCTGCTGCGGCTGGTGGCCCAGGGGCTCGGCCTGCGGGGGGATGACGTGTCCAAGGCGTCGCTGCTGCTGGCGATCGAGCGCGGCCTGCACGAGATTGCCCGCGCCGGCCGCCGTACGCTGCTGGTGGTGGACGAGGCGCAGGCGCTGCCCGGCGAGAGCCTGGATGAGCTGCGCATGCTCTCCAACTTCCAGGCCGGCGGCTATCCGCTGCTGCAGATCTTCCTGCTCGGCCAGCCCGAATTCCGGCTGGTGCTGCAGCAGCCCGCCTTCGAGCAGCTGCGCCAGCGGGTGATCGCGATGCACCACCTCGCGCCGATGGAGGTGGAGGAGGTCGAAGCCTATCTGATGCACCGGCTGACGCTGGTCGGCTGGAACGGGCGGCCCCGCTTCACCGCCGATGCGCTGGCGGCGATGCACCGCTGGTCGGGCGGCATCCCGCGCCGTCTCAACCAGCTGGCCAGCCGCGTGCTGCTGTACGGTGCCGTGGAGCAGATCGAGAATTTCGGCGCGCCGGACATCGCCGCGGTGATCGACGACATCGAGCAGGAGGACGTGATCGCCGCAGCGCCCGAGCCTGTTCCCGAACCCGTGCCGGTGCGCACCGGTCGCGTTGCGGAGCTGCGGTCGGTGCCGGAAGGCTCGCCCGAGGTTCGCGCGCTAGAGCGGCGCGTCGCCGAGCTGGAGGCGCAGGTCGCCTCGCAATCCGATGCGCTGCGACGCGTCCTGTCGCTGCTGGTGGACTGGGTGGAAAAGGACGAAGGCCGCAGCGGCATCGACCTCGACACCCTGCGCGGAAGCGCGGCCTGAGCCATGGGCGTGCGGAACGGCCTGTCGGTCGATGTCGAGGACTGGTTCCAGGTCGGCGCGTTCGAGACCACGATCGCGCGGGGGGACTGGGACGGGCTGGAACGGCGCGTCGAGGCGAATACCGAGCGCGTGCTGGCACTGTTCGAGGAAGCCGGCGCCAAGGGCACGTTCTTCACGCTCGGCTGGGTGGCCGAGCGGCATCCGAAGCTGATCCGCCGCATTGCCGAGGCGGGGCACGAAGTCGCCAGCCATGGCTGGGACCATGCCCGCGTCTTCACCCTTACGCCGGACCAGTTTCGCGCGGATCTCGCGCGTGCCCGCGCCGTGCTGGAGGATGCCGGGGGTGTCGCCGTGAACGGCTATCGTGCGCCGAGCTTCTCGATCGATCGGCGCACCCCCTGGGCACATGCGGTGCTGGCCGAGGCGGGCTATTGCTATTCCTCCAGCATCGCGCCGATCGCGCATGATCATTATGGCTGGCCCGATGCCCCGCGCGCGCCGTTCCGGCCGCTGCCCGACGCGCGGCTGATCGAGCTGCCGATCACCATCGCCCGCGTGCTCGGCCGCGAAGTGACCGCAGGCGGCGGCTTCTTCCGCCTGCTGCCTCAGGGCGTGACGGATCGCGCGATCCGCACCGCCAATGCGGGCGGAGAGGCGGCGATGTTCTATTTCCATCCCTGGGAGATCGACCCCGGTCAGCCGCGGGTCCATGCAGCCCCGTTCAAGTCGCGCCTGCGCCATTACGCCCGGCTGGGCGCAATGGCCGCCAAGTTGCGGACGCTGCTCGCCGCGCACGACTGGGATCGGGTGGATGCCGTCGCGGCGCGGGCAGCGGAGCGGCTGGCGTGACCCTCTCGGTCCGGTGCGCCGATCTGCTGGAAAGCGGCGAGCGCGGGCGTCTCGCCGCCTGGGTCGATGCGCATCCCGAAGGCACACCCTTCCATCTGCCCGAGTGGAGCATGGCCGTCGCCAAAGGCTGTCGGCAGCGCAGTCACTATCTGGTGGCAGAGGGGCGGCATGGGATCGTCGGCGTCCTGCCGCTTACCGAGATCGCCTCGCCACTGTTCGGCAGGGCGCTGGTCTCGACCGGGTTCGGAGTCGCTGGCGGCATTCTGGCCGAGCAGGGGATGGCGGCCGCCGTACTTGGCCAGGCCGCCTGGCAGCGCGCGACCGAGCTGCGCTGCCCGACGCTTGATCTGCGCGGGGGGCCCTGTCCGGGCGAAGCGTGGCACCGGGACGACGCCACCTATGTCGGCTTCGTGCGCCGCCTCGCCGCCGACGACGAGGCCGAACTGCTCGCCATCCCGCGCAAGCAGCGCGCCGAAGTGCGCAAGGCGCTCGCCGCCGATCTTACGGTGGAGGTCGGCGCGGATCGTGCGGCGCGGCGTGCTCACCACGCCGTCTATGGGGAGAGCGTTCGCAACCTCGGCACACCGGTCTTCCCGGCGGCGCTGTTCGCCGCCGTGCTCGACGTCTTCGGCGCGGAGGCGGACATCCTCACCGTCCGGCACCAGGGGCGGGCGGTGGCCAGCGTACTCAGCCTGTATTGGCGCGGTACCGTCTACCCCTATTGGGGCGGCGGCACCGCGGCGGCGCGGGGGCTGCGCGCCAACGACCGGATGTATTTTGCGCTGATGGCGCACGCCCGCGCGCGCGGCTGCGCACGGTTCGATTTCGGCCGATCGAAGGCGGGTACGGGCCCGGCGGCGTTCAAGAAGAACTGGGGCTTCACGCCCGAACCGCTGGTCTATTTCTCGCGGCACGCCGAAGGGGCGGCACCGCGCAGCATCAACCCGATGGACCCCAAATATCGGCTGCAGGTCGCGGCATGGAAGCGGCTGCCGTTATGGGCGGCAAACCAGCTCGGCCCCTGGATTGCACGGGGGCTCGGTTGATGGGCGACATCCTGTTCCTCGCGCACCGCATCCCCTATCCGCCGGACCGGGGCGACAAGATCCGGGCCTTTCACCTGCTGCGCCATCTCTCCCGGGCCCACCGGGTCCACCTTGTTGCCTTCGCCGACGATCCGGCGGATCTGGACGGCAAGGAGGGCCTTGCGCCCTATACGGAAACGCGGGAAATCTTCTGGCGGAAGGCACCCACCGCCTGGACGGGTCTGCGCGCGGTGCTGCAGCGCCGTCCGGTGTCGCTGGTCGCCTTCGCCGATCCCGCAGTGCGCCGGACCGTGGACGCGCTGCTCGACGCACACCCGATCGACACGATCTTCCTCTATTCCAGCCAGATGGCCCAGTATCTGCCGGCGGCGCCGACGCAGCGGGTGATCATGGACTTTGTCGACATGGATTCGGCCAAGTTTGCCGCCTATGCGGGGAATGCACGCGGGCCCATGGCGTGGATCCATCGGCGGGAAGCGGCGCTGCTGCTCCGCCATGAGCAGCGCGTCGCGCGGGATGCGGATGCCAGCCTGTTCGTCAGCGGGGCCGAGGCGGCGCTGTTTCGCACGCGCGCCGGGGCGTCCCGTATCCATGCCATCGAGAACGGTATCGACACGACGTTCTACGATCCTGCCCGGCGATTCGAGCCGGTGCCCGGCGCGGGCCCGCTGCTCGTGTTCACCGGGCAGATGGACTATCGCCCCAACATCGCGGCAGTGCGCTGGTTCGCGGACCGTGTGTTCCCGCGCATCCACGAGACGCATCCCGATGCCCGCTTCGCCATTGTCGGCCGGGCGCCGACGCCGGCGGTGCAGGCGCTTGCCGAGCGGCCGGGCGTGTGCGTCATCGGGGCGGTGCCCGACGTGCGCAACTGGCTCGCCGCCGCCACGCTGGTGGTAGCCCCGCTCCAGCTGGCCCGGGGGATCCAGAACAAGGTGCTGGAGGGCATGGCGATGGCGCGGCCGGTGGTTGCCTCGCCCGCCGCTGCCGAGGGCATTGACCATGCGGGCACGCTGCGGGTCGCCGAAGGGCCGGAAGCGTTCGGAGACGCGGTGCTCGGCCTTCTCGCCGAACCGGCGATCGCCGCTGCCCTCGGATCGGCGGCGCGCGCGCGGGTGATCGCCCGGTACGGCTGGGACGCCCGCCTGGAACCGCTCGACGCGCTGCTGCAGGCGCCCGCGGTGCCCCGCCACCGCCGGGGTGGCGTCGGCTGCGATCGCTTGGTACCGGGCCGCTACGATGCGGATCATGAACGGCGAAGCTAGGGCAGGAATGGGCGAGCGAGAGGGCGTGCGCTGATGTGCGGCATCGCCGGCCTGTTCTATCCCGGGCTCCCCAAGCCGATCGACCCTGCCCGCATCGTCGCGATGAGCGACGCCCAGGCGCATCGCGGGCCGGACGGCTCCGGCGTGTGGTGCGTGGCAGGGGTGGGGCTCGGCCATCGCCGCCTCGCGATCATCGACCTTGCAGGCGGCGTGCAGCCGATGGCGCTGCCGGATCAGTCGCTCGCGGTGACCTTCAACGGCGAGATCTACAATTTCCGCGAGGTCCGTGCCGAGCTGGCGGCGCTCGGCGCCCGCTTCGTGACCGACAGCGATACCGAAGTGCTGCTCCATGGCTGGCGCGCCTGGGGCCCGGACCTGCTTGCCCGGCTGAACGGCATGTTTGCCTTCGCCCTTTACGACGCCGCGACGCAGAGCCTGTTCCTCGCGCGCGACCGGTTCGGCGTGAAGCCGCTCCATTATGCCGAGCTGGCCGACGGGGCGGTCGCCTTCGCCTCCGAACTGAAGGGGCTTCTTGCCCATCCGCTGCTCCGCCGCGCCGCAGATTTCCACGCGGTCGAGGATTATCTGGGCCTTGGCTATGTGCCCGACGATGCCTGCATCGTCGCCGGCGTGCGCAAGCTGCCGGCCGGCCATTTCCTCCTGCTCCAGCGCGGGCGACCCGTGCCGCAGCCGGTGCGCTGGTGGGATATCGACTTCACCGCCCGCGCCACCGGCAGCACCCGCGACCTGAAGGCCGAACTGATCGAGCGGATGCGCACCGCGGTGCGCTCGCGCATGATTGCCGATGTGCCGCTGGGCGCGTTCCTTTCCGGCGGCGTCGACAGCTCGGCCGTGGTCGCGCTGATGGCGGAGGGCAGCAAGGCGGCGGTGAAGACCTGCACGATCGGCTTCGACGAGGCCGGTCTCGACGAGACTGCCCATGCCGCCAAGGTGGCCGAGCGCTTCGCCACCAGCCATCGCACCCGCCGGGTTGGCGCCGAAGACTATGGCCTGATCGACGCGCTGGTCGCCGCGTTCGACGAGCCCTTTGCCGATGCCTCCGCCTTGCCCACCTACCGGGTCTGCCAGCTGGCCCGCGAGAGCGTGACCGTCGCTCTGTCCGGCGACGGGGCGGACGAGGCGCTGGCGGGCTATCGCCGCCACCGCTTCTTCGCCGCCGAGGAACGGGTCCGCGGGCTGCTCTCGCCGGCGCTGCGGGCGCGGATTTTCGGGCGGCTGGGCGCGCTCTATCCCAAGGCCGACTGGGCGCCGCGTCCGTTCCGTGCCAAGACGACGCTGCTCGCGCTCGCCGAGGACGGCGCGGAAGGCTATGCCAAGGCGGTCGGGGTCACCACGCCGGCGCTGCGCGACCAGCTCTACAGCGACGCTGCCCGCGCCGCGCTCGACGGCTATCGGGCGGAAGCGCGCTACGTGGCGACGATTCGCGATGCGCCGGCGCGGGACGCGATCGATCGGGCGCAATATGCCGATATCCGCCACTGGCTGCCGGGCGACATCCTCACCAAGGTCGATCGCACCAGCATGGCGGTGGGGCTGGAAGCGCGCGAGCCGCTGCTCGATCACCGGCTGGTGGAATTCGAGGCGTCGCTGCCGCCCGCGCTTCGCATTCGAGGCGGCCAGGGCAAGTGGCTGATGAAGAAGGCGCTGGAGCCCTGGTTGCCGCGCGAGATTCTCTACCGCCCGAAAATGGGGTTCGTCACGCCGATCAGCGCGTGGTTCCGCCATGCGCTGGCCGATGAGGCCGCGGCGCTCGCCCGCTCGCCCTTGCTGCTCCAGAGCGGATGGTTCGAGCCGCGCACCATTGCCAGGCTCGCAGAGGAGCATCGCGGCGGGCGTGCCGAGCATGGCCGCACGCTGTGGCAACTGGTGATGCTGGAGCGCAGCCTCGCCCGCCTGTTCGGCTGACTGTCCCACCACCGCCGCCGGTGCCGGCGGCGGCCGCGAGGCAAGCGCCAGAGCCGCTTGTGACCGGCAGCCGCGCGACGGCCTCGACGGGACGCGCGCCTGTCAGTCCATCGGCAATCCCGGCTGCAACCGGGGCCGCGGGCCGGCAGACATGGTTGCGCTGCGGCTCCAGGGCGGGTTCTGAGGCGGCTCAGAACACCGGCTGGTTGGCGTCGTCGTCGCTCGTCGGCGTGTGGATGCCGCACTCGGTCTTGTCCCAGCCCCGCCAGCGACCGGCGCGCGGGTCTTCGCCCGGCTTCACCACGCTGGTGCACGGTGCACAGCCGATCGAGGGATAGCCCTGTGCGACCAGCGGGTGCACCGGCAGGTCGTGCGCGGTGAAATAGGTGTCGAGATCAGCCTTGGTCCAATCCGCGAGCGGGTTGATCTTCAGCCGATCGCCGTCGAGCTCGAAGCGGGGTAGGGCGGCGCGGGTGCTCGCCTGGAACGCCTTGCGGCCGGTGATCGTCGCCTCGATGCCGACTAGGCCCGCTTCGAGGGGCAGCACCTTGCGGATCTCGCAGCAGCCATCGGGGTCGTAGGACCAGCGGAGTTCCGTCGCGTCCCGCTTGGCCAGCAGCTCCGGATCGGGCTGGAGATTGCGCAGGTTCAGCGCCAGCCGCTCGGCCAGCAGATCGCGATAGGCGAGTGTTTCGGGAAAGTGCCTGCCGGTATCGAGGAACAGCACCGGCACCGATCGATCGACGCTGGCGACCAGGTGGAGCAGCGCTGCCGACTCCGCGCCAAACGAGGAAACGATCGCCGTTTCGCCCGTCAGCTTCTCCGCCAGCACCGCCCGCAGCATCTCCAGCGTCGGCACGCCGGCAAAGCGGGCGTTGAGCCGTGCTGCATCCGCTTCCGTGAAGCGCGGTGCCACGTCGATCCGGTCGATGTGGCGCGCCGCATCAGCCATGACGCAGTTTCCACAAGGGCACGACGCTGTCTGCTGCCGCCTGGTAGCGGAAGTCGTAGCGATCGAGCGCGGCCGCCAGCGTCTCGGCGTCGATCGGCGCGCTGGGCGCGAAGCTGTCGAAGCCGCAGCGGCGCATCAGCGGGATCTGATCCACCAGCACGTCGCCTTGCGCGCGCAGCTCGCCCTCGTAGCCGGCCTCGCGCAGGATGCGCGCGGTGGAATAGCCACGCCCGTCGCGGAAGCTGGGAAAGCTCACCTCGATCAGCGCGATGCGATCGAGGTGCGGCAGCAGCGCACGCGGATCCTCGCCGGCCTCGATCCGCACGGCGGTGGCGTTCGACTGGCCGAAGAAGCTGTCGAGCGTGACGGCGGGCTCATCATGCGCTTCGTCGTCGCGGTAGCGCAGGAACTCAACCATAAATGGCCTCCTTGAACGGTGCCATGCCGATCCGGCGATAGGTGTCGACGAAGCGCTCGCCGGGCGTGCGTTCGCGCACATAGACGTCCGTCGCGCGCTCGATCGCGTCGACCACGCCGTCCTCGCTAAAGCCGGGACCGGTGATGTCGGCCAGGCTGACATCCTCCGCGCCCGAGCCGCCGAGCAGCAGCTGGTAATTCTCGGTGCCTTTCCGATCGACGCCTAGGATGCCGATATGGCCGGCATGATGGTGGCCGCAGGCGTTGATGCAGCCCGAGATCTTGAGCTTGAGTTCGCCCAGGTCGCGCTGGCGCGCCGGATCGGCGAAGCGTTCGCTGATCTTCTGCGCGAGCGGGATCGAGCGGGCATTGGCGAGGCTGCAATAGTCCAGACCCGGGCACGCGATGATGTCGCTGATCAGGTCGAGATTGGCCTCGGCCAGCCCCGCCTCGCGGAGTGCCTGCCAGATCGTGTAGAGATCGGCCTTGCGGACGTGCGGCAGCACGATGTTCTGCGCATGGGTCACCCGCAGCTCGTCGAAGCTGTAGCGCTCGGCAAGGTCCGCCATCCGGTCGATCTGGTCGGCTGAGGCGTCGCCCGGAATGCCGCCGATCGGCTTGAGGCTGATCGTGACGATCGCATAGCCCGGCGCCTGGTGGGCATGGACATTCTGGTCGAGCCACACCGCGAAATCGGGGTCGCTGCGGTCCACCGTGTCGGCCGCGTTCGCCTCGAACGGCGGCGGTGCGAAGTGCGCGGCGATGCGGTCGAACTCGCCCTGGGGCGGATCGATGCCGAGCGCCTTCACGGCCGCGAATTCTTCCTCGACCTGACGCGCATACTCCTCGGCGCCGAGCGCGTGGATGAGGATCTTGATCCGCGCCTTGTAGATATTGTCGCGCCGGCCGTGGCGATTGTAGACCCGCAGGCACGCTTCCAGATAGCTCACGAAATCGGCGAAGGGCACGAAGTCCTTGATCAGCGACGCGATCATCGGGGTGCGGCCCATGCCGCCGCCGGCGTAGATGCGCGCGCCGAGCTCGCCCGCGTCGTTGCGGACGATCTGGATGCCGATGTCGTGCAGCCGCATCGCCGCGCGATCCTCGTCGGCGGCGATCACCGCGATCTTGAACTTGCGCGGAAGGTAGCTGAACTCGGGGTGGAAGGTGCTCCACTGGCGGAGCAGCTCGGCCCAGGGGCGCGGATCGGTGATCTCGTCCGCGGCGGCGCCGGCAAACTGGTCCGAGCTGATGTTGCGGATGCAGTTGCCGCTGGTCTGGATGGCGTGCATCTCCACCGTCGCCAGCTCGGCGAGGATGTCGGGCGCATCCTCCAGCTTGATCCAGTTGTACTGGAGGTTCTGACGCGTGGTGAAATGGCCATAGCCGCGGTCGTACTTGCGGGCGATGTGCGCCAGCATGTGCATTTGCCGGCTGTTCAGCGTGCCATAGGGCACCGCCACGCGCAGCATGTATGCGTGGAGCTGGAGGTAGAGCCCGTTCATCAGCCGCAGCGGCTTGAACTGGTCCTCGGTCATGTGGCCGGCAAGGCGGCGCTGGACCTGGTCGCGGAATTCCTCGACGCGCGCGGCGACGATGGAGGCATCATATTCGTCGTACTTGTACATGGTTCAGATCACCCAGCTTCCGGCCTGGGGGTCGGCGGGCTTGAGGGTCAGGTCCGGGCGCACGGTGGGGCCGAGTGCGCGGATGCGGTCCTTGATGTGCGCGGGGCGGGGGCCTTCCGGCGTTGCCTCGGCGTCGATCACATAGGGCACGTTGACGCGGCGCGCGGCCTCCTCGGTCGCGGCGAGAATATCGCCCCTGTCGCCGACATCGGCGGCCTCGGCGAGATGGCGCGACCAGCCTTCGCCGGTCCACCAGACCACGTCGCCGGTCGAAAGATCGTTGCCCGTCAGCAGCTTCATGCCTGATCTTCCCCCAGAGTCTCCGCCGTGCGCGCCCAGCGGGCCAGCTTGTCCTCGGCGTCGGCGAGCAGCACCACTTCGCCCACGACGATGATCGCCGGGCTCTGCACCTCCTCCTGCTCGACCATCGGGCCGAGATCGGCGAGCAGCGTCCGCAGCGCGCGGTGACCCTCCAGGGTGGCGCGTTCGAGCACTGCCACCGGCATGTCCGGCGCGACGCCGTCGGCCATCAGCTTGTCGGCGATCGCCGAGGCAGTGGCGACGCCCATGTAGATCACCAGCGTGCGGCCTTTGCCGGCGAGGCCCGACCAGTTCTGGTCGGTCAGTCCCTTGCACTGGCCGGCGACGAAGCTGACCGCGCTCGACCAGTCGCGATGGGTGAGCGGCAGCATCGCCTCGGCGGCGGCGCCAAGGGCTGCGGAGACGCCGGGAATCACTTCCACCGGCAGCCCGGCTTCGCGCACGGCCTCCACTTCCTCGCCGCCGCGGCCGAAGATGAACGGATCGCCGCCCTTCAAGCGAACGACGACGGCGCCGGTCTTCACATGCGCGACGATCAGCGCGTTGATCGACTCCTGCGGCAGCGTGTGCTTCGAGCGCCGCTTGGCCACCGAAATGCGGTGCGCCTGGGGCGCCAGATCGAGCACCCGGTCGTCGACCAGCCCGTCATGTACCAGCACGTCGCAGGCTTTCAGCGCCTCGACGGCGCGAACGGTGAGGAGGCCGGGGTCACCAGGACCTGCGCCGACGAGGATCACGCGGCCGCGCGAATGGGGGTCGAGAAGCGATGCCATGGTGCCGCACATGGCCCGATGGCCGCGGCGGAGCAATGGAGGATCGGTTTGGAGCGGCTAAGGGATTCTTTGCCGCCGGCCCTCAACCCTCGGCGCGCCAGTCGCCCGACTTGCCGCCGGTCTTGGTCAGCAGGCGGATGTCGCCGAGCACCATGCCCTTATCGAGCGCCTTGGCCATGTCGTAGAGCGTGAGCAGCGTGACCGACACGGCGGTAAGCGCTTCCATCTCCACGCCCGTCTTTCCCTCCGTCGCCGCCGTGGCGGTGGCGGTGACGCCGGTCGCGTCCAGATCGAGCTCGATAGCGACGCGGGTGAGCGGCAGCGGATGGCAGAGCGGGATCAGCTCGGATGTCTTCTTCGCCGCCATGATGCCGGCGATGCGGGCGGTGGCGAGCACGTCGCCCTTCTTCACGCTGCCCTCGCGGATCGCCGTCACCGCTTCGGCCGACATGGTGATGCGCCCCTGCGCCACCGCCTCGCGCGCCGTGACCACCTTGCCGCCGACATCGACCATGTGCGCCGCGCCGGTCTCGTCGAGATGGGTGAGCCCGCTCACCCGACCAGCGCCCGGGTCGCCGCTTCCACGTCCGCCTGCCGCATCAGCGACTCGCCGATCAGGAAGCAGCGGATGTCGTGCTCGGCCATGGCGTCGAGATCGGCGCGGGTGTTGAGGCCGGATTCGGCAACGAAGGTGCAGTCCTTCGGTGCATGGCGCACGAGGTCGTACGTCTTCTGCACATCGACCTCGAAGGTCTTGAGATTGCGATTGTTCACGCCGATCAGCCGCGACTTCAGCTTCAGCGCGCGCTCCAGTTCCTCGGCATCGTGCACCTCCACCAGCGCATCCATGCCAAGCTCCATCGCGGCGGCTTCGATTTCCGCCATCTGCCCGTCCTCGAGCGCGGAGACGATTATCAGGATCGCGTCCGCCCCCATTGCCCGCGATTCCGCGACCTGCCAGGGATCGATCAGGAAGTCCTTGCGGATCGCCGGCAGATCGCAGGCGGCGCGGGCCGCGACGAAATAATCCTCATGGCCCTGGAAATAGTCGTGGTCGGTCAGCACCGAGAGGCATGCGGCACCCCCGGCCGCATAGGCCCGGGCATGGGCGGGCGGATCGAAATCGGCGCGGATCAGCCCCTTGGACGGGCTCGCCTTCTTGATCTCGGCGATCAGGCCATAGCCGCCGGCGGCCGCACGCGCGTCCAGCGCCGCCTTGAAGCCGCGCGGGGCGGAGGGCGTCGACCATGCCAGCGGCGCGGCCTTGCGGGCGGCGACTTCGGCGCGCTTGGTATCCAGGATCTTGTCGAGAATGGTGCTCATGCGAACGCGATCCAGCAGTCGAGCAGCGCGTTGGCAAGCCCGTTGTCGAGCATTTCGGCGGCTTCTTCCACGCCGTCGCGCAGATCGCTCGCGCGGCCCGCGACCATCAGCGCGGCGGCGGCGTTGAGCAGCACCGCGTCGCGATAGGCGCCGGGCTCGCCCTGGAGCAGTCGACGAAGCGCGACCGCGTTATATTCGGGATCGCCGCCGCGGATCGCCGCCAGCGGATGGCGCGGCAGGCCGGCATCCTCAGGCGTGATTCGCGTGGGCAGCGCAGCGCGACCGACATTGACCACGACGCTCGCCGCCTCGGTGGAAAGCTCGTCCAGCGCATCCTCGCCCGAAACGATTGCCGCCGCCTCGACGCCCAGCTGCTCCAGTGCCTCGGCATAGACCGGCGCATAATCGGGCCGGGCGATGCCGATCAGCTGGTGACGGACATGGGCGGGGTTCGCCAGCGGGCCCATCAGGTTGAAGATCGTCCGCCGCCCGATCCGCCGCCGGATCGGCGCGATCCGGCCCAGCGAGGGGTGGTGATGCTGCGCGAACAGGAAGGCGATGCCGATCTCGTGCAGGCTCTCCTCCGCCCGCGCCGCAGCGCGATCGAGGTTGAGCCCCAGCGCTTCCAGCGTGTCCGCCGCCCCCGCCTTGGAGGAGGCGGCGCGGTTGCCGTGCTTGGCCACCGGCACGCCGGCAGCGGCCACTACCAGGCTGACGGCGGTCGAGACGTTGAGCGTATGATGCCCGTCGCCGCCGGTGCCGCACACGTCGATCGCGCCTGCCGGCGCGGTGATCGGGATCAACCGGGCGCGCAGCGCACGCGCGGCCTCGGCGATTTCGATGCTGGTCTCGCCCCGCATCGACAGCGCGGTAAGGAAGGTTTCGATCTCCGCCTCGGGCGCGATGCCGTCGAGAATGTCGGCGAACGCCTGCGCAGCGGTTTCGCGGGCAAGCGGGGAGGACGGATCGGGAAGCAGGCTCAGGCTGGTCACGCTGCCTCTATTCCGGGGCGCGGCCAGCCTGTCGAGCAAATCCTGCTTGGGTGCCTTAGTTGCTCTTCTTCGGCTTGGCGTAGGGCACGAACTGGCCGAGCGAGACGAAGCCGCGCGGGAAGTAGGAGGACCGGTCGATCAGCCGGACTGTGTCGATGCTGCAAAGCTGCGAGCCGAAGGTGTTGGTCACCAGGATCGAGTTGTCGTCCAGCTGCTCGGCGCCGCCGCGCGGCTCGTTCACATAGAGGGTGCTGCCGTCCGAGTAGACGATGGCCTTGCCGTCGATGATCTGGCTCGATCCGGTGCGGACCAGGCTGATGCAGTCGACCGGCTTGCCCGCGACTCGGCCCTTGAGCAGCTTGGCGAGCTGCTGCTCGGGCGTGTCCCGGTAGTGTGCGTTGGCAACGGGGGCCGCAAGCAGCGCGGCACCGGCGAGCAGGGTGGCGAGAAACGGTTTCATGGCATTCCTCCTACAGATGCTGCGATGAACCGAGGCTGAAGAGGGTCAGGCGACTGCCTTGGCCTCGATCCCGGCGAGACGCAGGAAATTGGCAAGCATGGCATGGCCATGTTCGGTGGCGATGCTCTCGGGGTGGAACTGCACGCTGTGGATCGGCAGCGACGCATGGCGGAAGCCCATCACCGATCCATCCTCCGCGGTCGCGTTGACGACGAGGCTGTCCGGGATGTCCGTCACGATCAGCGAATGGTAGCGCGTCGCGGTGAAGGGCGACGGCAGGCCCGCGAACAGCCCCGTACCGTCATGGGAGACGGGCGAGGTCTTGCCGTGCATCAGCCCGCCGCGCACCACGCTGCCGCCGAAATGCTGGCCGATCGACTGGTGGCCCAGGCATACGCCGAGCAGCGGCTTGCCCTGATCGGCGCAGGCGGCGACGAGATCCAGGCTGATCCCTGCCTCGTTCGGGGTACAGGGGCCCGGCGAGATCAGGAAGCCCTGCGCATTGGTGGCGATCGCCTCGTTTGCGGTGAGTGCATCGTTGCGCACCACCTGCACCTCCACGCCCAGCTCCATCAGATAATGGACGAGGTTCCAGGTGAAGCTGTCATAATTGTCGAGAACGAGGATCATGCGCGCAGACCTAGGCGCTCGCGTGCCCCAGCACAATCCGGCCTTGCGGCCGCCACAGTGCGGCGGCACCGATGACGGGGCAGGGACGTTGTGTCGCCTCCAGGAGTATCCCCATGCTTGCCCGTTTGATGCTTGCCACCGCCCTGCTTGCCGCACCGGCGTTCGCCCAGACCCAGGACCAGACGGCGCAGGACGGCCCGCCCAAGCGGGTGCGCAGCATTCTGCTCTATGGCCAGGAGAGCTGCCCCAAGCCCGCGAACCCGGACGAGATCGTCGTCTGCTCGAACGCCGGCGAATCGCCCTATCGCATTCCCAAGCGCTTCCGCGATCAGCCCAAGGAAGACGCGCCGTCCACCAGCTGGTCGCGCCGCATGGAAGTGGTGGAAGAAGTGAACCGCCGCGGCCTGCCGAACAGCTGCTCGCCGGTCGGCTCGGGCGGCCAGACCGGGTGCACCCGGCAGATGCTGCAGCAATGGTATCAGGACAAGCTGGACCGCGAAGTGAAGGGCTCGCGCGTCCCCTGACGCTCATGCGCTTCGCCTGCTACCAGCCGTCATCCCTGCCTTCGCGGGGATGACGTTGGTCTTGGCGGGTGGCCCCTAGCGGCTGTCGTGCGGGCAAGGTCCTGAGCGACGCCGCTTTATTGCCCGAAGCCCGCCTCGCTCGCCCGCGCGATCGCCTCGCGCGCGGCGGCGAACAGGGCGCCCGACTTGGCCTCGCATTCGCGCTGCTCATAGGCCGGATCGGAATCGGCGACGATGCCGGCGCCTGCCTGCACGTGCATCACGCCGTCCTTCACCAGCGCGGTACGGAGCACGATGCACGAGTCCATCGATCCGTCCGGCGAGAAATAGCCGACGCCGCCCGCATAGGGCCCGCGCGTCTCCGCCTCCAGCTCGGCGATGATCTCGCAGGCGCGCACCTTTGGCGCGCCGCTCACCGTTCCGGCCGGGAAGCCGGCGAACAGCGCATCGATCGCGTCGGCATCGTCGCGCAGCCGGCCGACCACGTTCGACACGATGTGCATCACATGGCTGTAGAACTCGACGGTGTAGCTGTCGGTCACCTTGACGGTGCCCGGCGCGGCGGCGCGGCCGACATCGTTGCGGCCGAGATCGAGCAGCATCAGATGCTCTGCGCGTTCCTTGGGGTCGGCGAGCAGGGAGGTGCGGTTTGCCTCGTCCTCGGCGGCGGTGCGGCCGCGCGGGCGGGTGCCGGCGATCGGGCGGATGGTGATCTCGCCGTCGCGGGCGCGGACCAGGATTTCCGGGCTCGATCCGGTGAGCGCGAAGCCCGGCAGGTCGAGATGGTAGAGGAAGGGCGAGGGGTTGATCCGCCGCAGGGCGCGGTAAAGCTCGAAGGGCGGCAGCGGGAAGGGCGCCGTGAAGCGCTGGGCCAGCACCACCTGGAAGATATCGCCCGCCGCGATATATTCCTTCGCCGCAGCCACCATCTCGCCATAGCGGCCTTCCGGCAGCACCGGCGTCGGCTGAATGGCGAGCGGGTCGGCGCGAACCGGCGCGGGCAGGCGCGCGCTGGCAAGCTGCGCGGCGACGGCGTCGATGCGCTCGGCCGCTGCTTCCGGATCGGCACCCGGCCAGACCGGCGCCACGAAGAACAGCGTGTCGGCCAGTCGGTCGAAGACCAGCAGCACCGTCGGCCGGACGAAGATCATGTCCGGCACGCCGACCGGGCTCTGCGGCGGGCGCGGCAGCTTCTCGACCAGCCCGACCGTCTCGTAGCTGAAATAGCCGACCAGGCAGGCAAGCGCCCGCGGCAGCTCGGCAGGCACGTCCATCCTGCAGTCCGCCACCAGCGATCGCAGCGCCGCCAGCGGATCGGTGGAGAGCGGCTCGAATGCCGCACGATCGGTCAGCCAGTGGCGGTTGAGCTCGGCCTCGGTGCCGGTTGCCCGAAACACGAGGTCCGGCGCGAGGCCGATCAGGCTGTGCCGCCCGCGCACCGATCCGCCTTCCACCGACTCGAGCAGGAAGTCGCCGCGACCCGGCTCGATCAGCTTGAGCGCAGCGGCAACCGGCGTCTCGGTGTCGGCAACCTGCTGCCGCCAGACCAATGCAGGCCGGCCGGCAGCGAGCGCGTCACGGGCAGCGTCGAGGCCCTGGATCATTGCGCGCCATTGCGCTGCAGGTCAGCGCGAAGGCGAGCGATCGCGGCTTCGTTGCGACGGACCTTGAGCGCGCTCACCAGCGAGGCGGCGAACTGACGCTCATATTCCTGCGCGCCCATCTGGCCCAGCGCCTGGGTGATCGACTGCAGCATCTGCGGGCCCTGCGGATCGCCGGCGATGGTGCCCTGCTGGATGGTGTCGACATAGACGACATAATAGCCGGCGCGGTTCGGCGCCTCGACGAGGCGGGCGGTCTTCGCCGGCATGTCGAACGCCATCTGGATGAAGTTCTCCTTGCCGCGCAGTTCGCTGCGCTTGAAGTCGAACGGCTTCGGCGGGGCGCCCTTGGTTGCACCGGCCTCGGCCAGCGCCTGTGCCATCGGCATGCCCTTCTGCAGCTTGGGCAGCATCGCGGTGGCGGCGGTGCGCGCCTTGGCCAGCGCCTGGTCCAGCAGATAGTCGGCCTTCACCTTCTCCGTGATCTGGGCGAGCGGACGCGGCGCGGCGGGCACGATCTTCTCCAGCGAGACGAGCGCGAAGCTGCCATCCTGGCCTACGGGCACCACCTGCGGCTCGTCCCCGGCCTGTTCGAAGCCGAAGCCCGCCTTGATCACGGCCGCGACCGTAGCGTCGGGCTGGTAGGCTGCGTTGTCCGGATCGGTGCCGTTGGCGATCAGCGCCGGGCTGCGAACGGCGGTCAGCTTGGCCTTGGCCACGGCTTCATCGAAGGTCGATCCGTCGCCGATGGCATCTTCGATCGCCTGGCGCGAATCCGCCAGCAGCGCGGCGAGCTTGCGCTTGCTCACCTCCTCGACGAGCTCGGCGCGGACCTGCTCCAGGCTGCGGGCGGCGACCTTCTCGACCTTGCTCACCCGGTAGACGAACCAGGCGCCGCCCAGCTGCACGGGGCCCTGCAGCCCTGTTGCGGACGCCGCGAAGGCGGCGTCGGCGAAGGGTGCGGAGACCTGCTTGGCGAGCGCGGCCTTGTCGCTTGCGTCGATCGTGCGGGCTTCGAGGCCGGCGGCCTTCGCGGCGCCGGTCAGGTCACCGCCCTTGGCGGCGGCGGCAACCTTGGCGGCAACCGACTGGCTGATCGCCTGGACCAGCTCGACGCCGCGCTTCTCGCTAGCGGCGTACTTGGCGGCGTCCTTCTTGTAGGCGGCGGCGATCTCGGCCTCGGTCGGCGTCGCCTGGGCCTTCAGCGCGTCGGGCTGGGCGAGGGCAAAGCGGACGATGCGGCGCTCGGGCACCTGATAGCGGCTGCGGTTCTGCGCATAATAGCCGGCGAGCGTGTTGGCGTCGGGCGCCGGGCCGGGGTCCATCGCCAGCGACTGAACGAAGCCGACGATGCCGGTGCGGCGCTCCAGCAGCGTCGCGACATACGGGGTCACCACGCCGGCGGGGGCGGGCGCACGCAGCGCGACCGGCCCGACCAGCCAGGCGGCGTAGCGCTGAGTCGTCATGCCCTCGCGGAACTGCGCCGGGGCGAGTCGGTTCTGCGCGAGCAGCTGCTCGAAGGTCTGCTGGCTGAACTTGCCGTCCATCCCTGCAAACTGCGGATTGTTGGCGATGTCCGTATCGATCAGCTTTTTGCCGACCGCCATGCCGTTCTGGTTTGCGAACGCCTCGATTGCCGCGGTGTTGATCGCTTCGTTCAGCGCGATTTCGAAACCGCCCTGCGCCAGCACCTGCGCCATGGTAAGGTTCTGCCCCTGCGCCTGCGCGGCACGGATGTAACGCTCCAGCGTCTCGCGGACATGACGCTCGGTCACGTCCTTGCCCGCCACCGTTGCCAGCGTCCCGCTGTTGGCGCCGCTGATCCCCTGGCGCATGCCGGTGACGTCACTCGCCGCAAAGGCGATCGCGAGCAGGCCCAGGAAGATGAAGACGATGATCAGGCCGTAGCGCGACTTAGTGAAGTTCCGGAAGGCGTTGAGCATGGAGAGCCGTTCGTTCGAGGAATTTCGGATGCTTTAGGGCCGGTGCGGCGCGCCTTCAAGCTTGTGCCGCGCGACGCAATCGGTATCGACTGTGCCGAAACCACAGGGGAGTGATGGATGCGCCGGAAGCTGGTCGCAGGGAACTGGAAGATGCACGGCATGCGCTCGCACCTTCGGGAGGTGTCGGCGATCGCCGCTGCTGCCAAGGCGCATCCGCAAGTCGACACGCTGCTCTGCGTACCCTTCACGCTGATCGCCGCGGCCGCGGAGATCGCGCCGGATTTCACGATCGGCGCGCAGGACGTCCACGAGAATGATCATGGTGCGCACACCGGCAACGTGTCTGCGCCGATGCTGGTCGAGGCCGGCGCCAAGGTCGTGATCGTCGGCCATTCGGAGCGGCGCGCCGACCAGGCGGAGACGAGCCATCACGCCTGGGCAAAGGCGGCCGCGGCCCGCCGGCATGGCCTGAACGTGATCCTGTGTTGCGGTGAGACAGAGGCGGAGCATGATGCCGGACGGGCGGAACGCATCGTTCAGTCTCAGATCGAAAAGTCGCTGCCGGACGGTGCCGCGCCCGACTGGCTGACTGTCGCCTATGAGCCCCGCTGGGCGATCGGCACCGGCAAGACGCCGACGCTCGATGAAATCGCCACAATGCACGCAATTCTGCGCGCCAAGCTGCGGGGAATGATCGGGCCCTCGGCGAACGACATGCGGATCCTGTACGGCGGCTCGGTGAGCGGTACAAATGCCGCGGCGATCCTCGCGGTCGACGACGTCGACGGCGCGCTGGTCGGCGGGGCGAGCCTTACCGCCGACAAGTTCGTGCCGATCATCGAAGCTGCCGCGAAGATAGCGACAGCGGATTAACCTGTTGTCGGGGGTCTCGCGCTACAAGGCTCCCATGCCGCAGCGGATTCACCACGTACGTTCGGGAAGGACCAGGCTCGATCGAGCGATCCTTACCGAACAATATCGGGTTCTGGGTCAGCAGATTCCGCTGATGTACACGCTCGTGTTTCTGGACGCGGTGTTCCTTGGCTTCGCGTCCTACGGGTCGGTTTCGACGGAACTCAGCGTCATCGCGCCGATCCTGCTCGGTATCGCGGCGGCGATCCGCAGTCTTCTCTGGATCACCCGCCGGAGCGATGGTGTGCCGAGCCTCCGCCGGATCCGTGGATATCTGGTGGGTACGATCGTCGCGGCTGCGGTACTTAGCCTGGCGTTCGGCGGCTGGGCGCTGGCGCTGTTTGTAGAAGCCGACCTGGCGCGGCGAACCTGTATCGCGCTGTATATCTTCATCGGCGCGATCACCTGTTGCTACTGTCTCCAGACCTTTCCGATCGCGGCGTGGCTGGTGATGGCATGCGGCGCCTCGCCGGTGATCGTCTGCCTGATCCTTTCGGGCGACCGGTTCCTGATCGGGTTGGGAATCAACATCATCCTCGTTTCCGCGGTGGTGCTTCGAATGTTCGGGGCGACCCACGCCGGATTCGTCGAGGTGCTTGCGTCGCGGGCGGAAATGGCCGCTGGTCAGCGCCGCGCGCGCCTTGCCGAGCAGCGCGCCCACCAGCTTGCCTATCACGACCCGCTGACCGGCCTGCCCAACCGCCGCGCCCTCACCGAATATCTGCGGGGAGCCGAGCCGCACCGTTTCGGGCTGATGCTGGTCGACCTTGATCGGTTCAAGTCCATCAACGACGTGCACGGCCACCCGATCGGCGACCAGCTGCTCCGCGCAGTCGCCGGCCGGCTGAGCTGGGTGGTGGGTGAGGGGGGGCGCAGCTACCGGCTGGGGGGCGACGAGTTTGCGATCACCCTGGCATTCGACGGCGACGATCTGGACCGGGTGCGCAGCGTGGCCCATGCGATCGTGCGCGAGGTGGCGCGGCCCTTTCTCATCGACGAGCGCATGCACCATATCGGCGCCAGCGTCGGGATCGCCCTCTATCCCGAGGACGCGCTCGACGCGGATACGCTGATGCGTCGAGCCGATGTCGCGCTGTACCAGGCCAAGGAAGCGGGCCGGGGCTGCTATTGCGCATTCGCCAGCCAGATGGACGCGGAGATCCGCCGCCGTTCGATGATCGAGGCGGAGATGCGTGACGGGCTGACCCAGGGCCTGTTCTACCCGCGCTACCAGCCGATCGTCGACCTCCGCACCGGCCGCGTTACCGGCTTCGAGTTGCTCGCCCGCTGGCGGCGCGAGGATGCCGAGATCGGGCCCGACCAGTTTATCCCGATTGCCGAGGAGTGCGGGCTGCTCAATACGCTGATGCTTGACCTGCTCGACCGTGCCTGTGCGGAGACGCGCGACTGGCCGGTGCCGGCCAGCATCGCGATCAACATCTCGCCGGGCCAGCTGCGCGACGAGTGGTTGAGTCACAAGATCCTGTCGGTTCTCGCCCGCACCGGCTTCCCGCCGCAACGATTGACGGTGGAGATCACCGAAAATGCGCTGATCATCGATGCGGAAAAGGCGCACCACGCCATCGAGTCGCTCAAGAACCAGGGGGTGCAGCTGGCGCTTGATGATTTCGGCACCGGCTATGCCTCGATCCAGCATCTCCGCATGCTGCCCTTCGACAAGATCAAGATCGATCGGTCGTTCGTCGAGTCGCTG
Organism: Sphingomonas sp.; assembly: GCF_036731925.1. Taxonomy (GTDB): domain Bacteria; phylum Pseudomonadota; class Alphaproteobacteria; order Sphingomonadales; family Sphingomonadaceae; genus Sphingomonas. The sequence goes on along the minus strand of NZ_DAINDJ010000001.1, from coordinate 1,793,832 downwards.
AGCGAGAGCGCCGAAAAGCTTCGGATCGTTCGCGCGATCCTGGGGCTTGCCAGCACCCTCGAGTTGCCTGTGGTCGCCGAGGGGATCGAGACGCTGGAGACGGCCGAAATGCTGCGCGCGCTAGGCTGCGCACAGGGGCAGGGCTATCTGTTTGGCCGTCCCATGGACAAGGAAGAAGTCGAGCACTGGCTCGCCGACGGCGTGATGCCGCCGGCGGCCGAAGCGCTTATCCGCCGTAACGGTCCTTGAGCACCTTCCAAATGGCGCGCAGGCTCACCGCCTCGGCGCCCTTGGGCCGGCCCGGCTTGGGGCTGCCGTTCCAGCAGAAGATGTCGAAATGGGCCCACTGGGCCTTGGCCGGCACAAACTCCTTGAGGAACAGCGCGGCGGTGATCGCCCCGCCGAACGGACCTTCGGCGGCGTTCACCATGTCGGCCACGTCGGATTTCAGCAGATCCTTGTACGGATCGTAGAGCGGCATCCGCCAGATCGGATCGGCCTCTTCCTCGCCAGCTGCCAGGATCTCCGCCGCCAGGGTATCGTCGTTGGCGAACAGCGCCTGCAGGTCGGCGCCCAGCGCCACGCGCGCGGCGCCGGTAAGCGTCGCGAAGTCGAACACCAGCTCCGGATCCTTCTCCTCGGCCTTGGTCAGCGCGTCGCCCAGGATCAGACGACCCTCGGCATCGGTGTTGCTGTTCTCGACGGTGATGCCCTTGCGCGAGATCATGACATCGCCAGGGCGCGTCGCCTCGCCCGAGATCGAGTTCTCGACGGCGGGAACCAGCATGTGCAGCCGCACCGGCAGCTTGTTCTGCATCACCAGTTCGGCGAGCGCGAGGGCGTGCGCGGCGCCGCCCATGTCTTTCTTCATCAGCCGCATGCCGCTGGCTGGCTTGATGTCCAGCCCGCCGCTGTCGAAGCACACGCCCTTGCCGATGATCGCGATGCGCGGGTGCTCGGGATTGCCCCATTCGAGCTCGATGAGGCGCGGCTCGCGGCCCTTGCCGGCGGCCTGGCCGACCGCGTGGAGCATGCCATAGCCTTGCGCCAGCTCATCCCCCTTCACCACGGTAAGCGCCGCGCCATAGGCCTTGGCGAGCTCGGCGCCGGCGTCTTCCAGATCGGCCGGGCTCATGTCGTTGGCGCCGGTGTTGATCCGGTCGCGCAGCTTGAAGGTGACGGCGGCCATGCGCACCGCCTCTTCCATCTTCACCGGATCGCTGGTGAGCAGCACGCGCGGGCCCTGCGCCTTGGGATCGGCCTTCTTGTAGCGGTCGAACTTGTACTGGGCGACCAGCCAGCCATAGATTGCCTTGCCGGGCTCGACGCCTTCGACGCGGTAGCTGCCCTCGGGCAGCGTCTCTGCCAGCTTGGCGAGACACCACGGGCCGAGCTTCTCGACATTGGCGACGACGCTGACGACCGACCAGTCTTCGGGCGCGTCGCCGGGCAGGATCGCGCTGGAGAAAGCCGCGCCGCCCAGCTTCTGCGCGGCGGCCGCGACGCGGTGGCGCGGCGGCTGCGCGGCGAGCCAGGCATCATAGCGCTTGGCGTCGATCAGGTGGATGGTGCGAGCGGGCTGGCCGCGGTCGGGCTGAACGAGCGTGTTGAGATCCGTCATGCCTCTGATCTAGGACGCCGCGCGGCCCGCGCCTAGTCCGGTGCCCCCTGGTTTTTTGGGCAGGGTCGCCGGATCACTTCGCCGCGGGCAGCAGCGTCTTCCACCGTGCGTCGAGCCTGGCCTGCGCATGGTCGCGCTTCACCTTCGCGATCAGCGAGATTCCGCGCAGCGTGACGCTGTGTCCGCCGAGGAACTTGCCCGCGATGGTATAGCCAACGTCGTACAGCGCCACATCCTCGTGCGGATCGCCGTCCGCCAGGAACTGGGTGACGATCACCACCGGCAGCCGCTCGTCGCCGCGGCTGTTGTCGGGCAGCCCTGCGGCTTCGCGGGCCTTGACCAGCGCATGGTCGAACCAGCCGCCCTCGATGCGCGGCTCGCCGGTGGTCGCCGCGGGCGACACGCCGAGCGCGCTGGGGAACAGCACGGTCTGGCTCTGGACCGATTGTTCGGCGGCAGCCGGCTTCAGCGTCAGCGTCTGCTTGCCGCCATCGGCCGCGAGCAGCACCAGCTTCGCCGCCTTTGCCGATGCCCGCTGCTCCGTCGCCGCCTGTTCCGCCCTGGTTTCCCGACGATCGCTCCAGTTGTTCCAGAGCGTGAGGCCGGAAATCAGCACGGCGGCGACGCCGAGCACCTCGCCGAGCGTGACCCAGCGGCGGCGCACCTTGGCCGCTTCGGCCCGGTCTTTCGCGCGGCTTTCGGCCTCCTCGCTCATCGCGGCATCACCAGGAACTGCTCGAACTTGCCCTCGGCTCCCGGCTCCGCATAGGTAACGGCAACCAGCATGCGGTCCTTGTAGCGGATCATGTAGTTGCGGTTGACGAACCCGCCGCGCAGCCGCGGCTTGCCGATCGGCGCAAAGGCCAGCGGCTCGCCCAGCGCGGCGAGGCTGTCGCGATAATCGCCGAGCGCCGTCGCATCGAAGAAATAGTTCGCATCCTCGGTCATCAGGCTTCGATCGGGCGTGCCGGCGCGGAGCTGGTCGAACAGCTTGCGGGCGAGTGCGTCTCGCTGCTGGTCGAGGGTGAGAGGGGCGGCGGGCTTGGCGACGGGCAGGAGCAGATCGGTGATGCCCTGCGCGATCACGTCATGTGCGCCACCGAAGTCGGCGCTCACCAGCGACACGACGGCGAACTTCTCCTCCGGAATGACGACATTGCTCGACAGGAAGCCCACCGCCTCGCCGCCATGCGACACTTCCTTCTTGCCGCCATGCTCGCCCAGCGAGACGCCGAGGCCATAATGGGTAGGCGCGCCGTGGGCGAGCTTCACTTCGGTTTCCTGCACCGCCCAATCCTCGGGCGTCAGCACCTTGCGATCGATCCGTGCGATGTCCCACTTGGCGAGATCCGCGGCGCTCATCGCCAGTTCTCCGGCCGCCCACAGCCAGCCATCCGCCGCCGGCTTCGCCGGGCGCACCGGGCCCAGCGCATAGCGGTGGGTGCCCTGGGGGAAGCCCTTGCCGACGGCCTTGTCCTGGTCGACTGCCTTGATCCCCAGCGGCTTGAAAATCTTGGCCTCCAGATAATCGAGCAGTTTTCTGCCGGATGCCTTCTCGATGATCATGCCGGCGACGACATAGCCCGTGTTCGAATATTGCCAGGCCGTGCCGGGGGCGAAATCGAGCGGCTTTTTGCCCCAGCGATCGACGATCTGCTGCGGCGTCACCGCCGTCTCCATCGCCTTGAAGCTATAGTCCTGCGGCCAATAATCCTGCAGCCCGGCGGTATGGCTCAGCAGCTGGCGAATGGTGATCTTGTCCGCATCGGTGACGTCCGGCACCCATTTCGAGACCTTGTCGTCGAGGCTGAGCTTGCCTTCATCCTCCAGCAGCAGGATCGCCGCTGCGGTGAACTGCTTGGAGACCGACGCGATCTGGTATTTGGCGCTTGCGTCCGGGCCTTTGGCGATGCCGGGGCCCTGATCCCCATAGGCCTTGGTGAAAACGATCTTCCCGTCGCGGACGATCGCCACCGAGGCAGAGGGCACGCCGCTGCTCTTCAGCGCATCGGCGACAATCGCGTCGACCTTGGCGCTCTGCTCGGCAGTAAGCTGCTGCGCGGCGGCGGGAGTGGCGATCAGCAGGGTGGCGGCAAAAGCGGAACGGAACATCGGGCCTCCGGGAGATGATCCCGGAGGCTTAGCGCCGCCCGCGCAGCCTGCCAACGGACATCAGTCCATCGGCACGCCGTAGAGGTCGTGCTCGTCCGCATCCTCGATCAGGACCCGGACGATGTCGCCCTGTTCCAGATGCCCGGCGTCGCGCAGGAATACTTCGCCGTCTATCTCGGGCGCGTCGGCCTGGCTGCGACCGGTGGCGCCGCCTTCCGCGTCGACCGCGTCGATGATCACCGCAAGCTGCCGGCCGATCTTGGCCTGGAGCTTGGCGGCGCTGATCGCGGCGGTCTTCTCCATGATCCGGGCATAGCGCTCTTCCTTGACCTCTTCCGGCACGGCGCCGGGGAGATCATTGGCGGAGGCGCCTTCGACCGGCTCGAAGCGGAACGCGCCGACGCGGTCGAGCTGGGCTTCGTCGAGCCAGTCGAGCAGATACTGGAAGTCCTCCTCCGTCTCGCCGGGGAAGCCGACGACGAAGGTTGAGCGGATGGCGATGTCCGGGCAGATTTCCCGCCAGCCGCGCAGCCGCTCGAGCACCTTGGCCTCGTTGGCCGGGCGCTTCATCGCGCGCAGCACATTGGGGGCCGCGTGCTGGAACGGGATGTCGAGATAGGGGAGGACCAGCCCCTCGGCCATCAGGGGGATCACCTGGTCGACATGGGGGTAGGGGTAGACATAGTGCAGCCGCACCCAGGGCGCGATCTGGCCGAGCTCGCGGGCGAGGTCGGTCATGTGCGGCACCACTTCGCGGCCCTTCCAGGCGCGTGGCTCCTTGCGGATGTCGATCCCGTACGCCGAGGTGTCCTGGCTGATGACCAGCAGTTCCTTGGTGCCGGCGGCCACCAGCTTCTCGGCCTCACGCAGGATCGCGTCGGGCCGGCGGCTGACCAGGTCGCCGCGCAGCGACGGGATGATGCAGAAGCTGCAGCGATGGTTGCAGCCTTCCGAGATCTTCAGATAGCTGTAATGGCGCGGCGTGAGCTTGAGCCCGCTGTCCGGCACCAGGTTGACGAAGGGCGAGGGCGGCATCGGCGCCGCCTCGTGCACCGCGCCGACCACGTCCTCATATTGATGCGCGCCGGTCACCGCGAGCACGTTCGGGAAGCGGGCGCGGATCACCTCGGCTTCCTTGCCCATACAGCCGGTGACGATCACCCGGCCGTTCTCGGCGATCGCCTCGCCGATCGCCTCGAGCGATTCTTCCTTGGCGCTGTCCAGGAACCCGCAGGTGTTCACCAGCACGACGTCCGCGCCGGCATAGTCCGGCGACAGCGCGTAGCCGTCCGAACGGAGCTTTGTCAGGATACGCTCGGAGTCGACCAGATTCTTGGGACAGCCGAGCGACACCATGCCCACCTTGGGGGCTTCGGGGAGTCGCGTTGCCATGATCGTTGGCGCACATAGGGCTTTTCGCGGAAATTGCCAGCCATCGGGCGTTTACGGATGGCCGATCCGCCCCGCCATGGTACGGGACTGGCCAGCAAACACCGGGAGATACCGCCATGACCGCGACCACCGCACAGCCTGTCCAGCTGCCGACCCGCTCCGGGCTCGTCATCGACGTGCGCACCGTGCGTCCGGACGACGAGGCGCTGCTCAAGGACTTTTTCGATCACGTCTCGAACGAGGATCGCCGCTTCCGCTTCTTCACCGCAAGCCCGCACCTTCAGCCGCATCAGGCCAAGGCGCTGATCGACGTCGATCACCACAAGACCGAGAGCTATCTGGCGTTCACCGCTGAAGGGGAGCTGGTCGGCTCGGGCATGCTCGCCTGCGACGACACGCTGGAGACGGCCGAGGTCGCGATTTCGATCCGCGCCGACCGCAAGGGGCAGGGCGTAGGCTGGAGCCTGCTCAACTACATCACCGCCGAGGCCAAGGCGCGCGGCGTGAAGCGGCTGCAATCGATCGAGAGCCGCGAGAACCATCTCGCCATCGAGCTGGAGCGCGAAATGGGCTTCGTCGCACGCGAGGTGGAGGGCGATCCCAGCGTCGTGCTGCTCGAAACGGTGTTCTGATCGGTCTTGCGACGGGTAACGACAAGCCCGAGGCAACCACACTCGTCATTCCCGCGAAGGCGGCAATCCATTCGCCTGGACGCTCGGGGAAAGAACCTCCGGTTCAGCGCCAACGGATCCCCGCCTCCGCGGGGATGACGGAGGTGTTGAGCAAATGCGACTGCCTCCCCTCTGAAGGGGAGGACAGGCAGGATCACCTAAACGGTGGTTCGTTGAACGCACGCAGCTTGCGGCTATGCAGCTTGGCGCCTTCGCGGCGAAGTTCCTCGCAAGCCTCGATGCCGATCTTGAGATGCTCGGCGATCGCGCGCTCGTAGAAGCGGTTGGCCTGGCCGGGCAGCTTCAATTCGCCGTGCAGCGGCTTGTCGGAGACGCAGAGCAGCGTTCCATAGGGAACGCGGAAGCGATAGCCCTGCGCCGCGAGCGTCGCGGACTCCATGTCGACGCCCACCGCGCGGCTCAGCGAGAATCGCAGCGCCGACTGCGAATAGCGCAGCTCCCAGTTGCGGTCGTCGGTGGTGACGATCGTGCCGGTGCGCAGGCGCTGCTTGAGCTCGTCGCCCGACTGGCCCGAGACCGTCTCCGCCGCCCGCGCCAGTGCCTGCTGGACTTCGGCGATGGCGGGGATGGGGATCTCCGGTGGCAGCACGTCGTCCATGATATGGTCGTCGCGTAGGTAGGCGTGGGCGAGCACATAGTCGCCGATCCGCTGGCTCGGGCGCAGGCCGCCGCAATGGCCGATCATCAGCCATGCCTCGGGGCGGATCACGGCCAGGTGATCGGTGATCGTCTTGGCATTGGACGGGCCCACGCCGATGTTGACCAGCGTGATGCCGGTGCGGCCCTCGGCCATCAGGTGATAGGCCGGCATCTGGTGCCGCCGCCACGCGCCGTCGCTCACCAGCCGGTCGGCATCCGCCGCATCCTCGATCACGATCCCGCCCGCGCCGGATACGCCGGTGAAGCGGCTGTCCGGCCCCAACTGGGCGCAGGCCCAGCGGACGAACTCATCGACATAGCGGTGATAGTTGGTGAACAGGATGTACTGCTGGAAATGCTCGACCGGCGTGCCGGTATAATGTTTGAGCCGTGCCAGCGAGAAGTCCGTGCGCAGCGCATCGAACAGCGCCAGCGGCCGGGTCTCGTCCTGGCTCATCCAGATCCCGTCGGCAATTTCGTCACCGATGTGGGACAATTCCGTCGCCGGGAAGTGACGACCGAGCTCCGTAGCCGAAACATCGTCCAGGCTGAGAATCGTGTTCGGATCGAGCACATAGGGGAAGGGGATTTCCTGCCGCCCGGTGACCGCGTGCACCTCGACGTCATAATCCTCAATGAGGAACGTCAGCTGCTCGGTCAGGTAATCGGCGAACATTGCGGGCCGCGTAACGGTGATGCGGTAGTCGCCCGCTTCCACCAGCCGACCGAACGATCGGCGCGGGATCGGCTTGTTCACGCCGCCGCGATAGGTGACGCGGAGTTCCGGATAGGCAAAACTGCCGTCGGTCCGAGTCTCGGGATCCGGCGTGGTGCCATCGGTGATGTAGCGGTTGAGCGCCTGCTGCAGTCGTTCGACCGAGGCGCGATAGAGCCGATCGAGGTCGGCGACGATATCGGAGGCTTGAGTCATCTTCCATCGCTAAGCGCGGAAGATGACTCTGGCAAGTCGGCGGATCGAGATGCCCCCGCGCGGGGCGGGGGCACTCGGATCAGAGCTTGCTCAGCACATATTCGGCCGAGCTGACCTCGAACGCGCCGGGCGCCTCGACGAAAAGTTGCTCGACGACGCCGTCATTGACGATCATCGCGAAGCGCTGACCGCGCGTGCCCAGGCCGAAGGCCGACCCGTCCAGGGTGAGGCCGAGTGCCTCGACGAAGCCCGCATTGCCGTCTGCGAGCATCGTCACCTTGTCCGAGACGCCATTCGCGTCGCCCCAGGCCTTCATCACGAAGAAGTCGTTCACCGCGGTGCAGGCGATCTCGTCGACGCCCTTGGCCTTGATCTCGTCGGCCTTCTCGACGAATCCCGGCAGGTGCTTGGCCGAGCAGGTGGGGGTGAAGGCGCCAGGCACCGAGAACAGCGCAACCTTGCGGCCGGCGAAAAAGGCGGGGGCGTCGATCTGGTCCGGGCCCTCGGCGCTGACCTTGACGAGCTTGGCGTCGGGAATGCGATCGCCGGTCTGGATCGTCATGCTGCTCTCTCCTTGTACGAATCCCGCGACCGCATGGCCGCGCCGCTTCCATCGCATCCCACGCAACAAATTCAAGCGTGGCCCGTAGAGGGTGCAAACGATATGGTAGGGATCATGGATTCGGCGCCTTCACTTACTGGCCAGTTTCTGCTGGCCATGCCGGGGATCGGCGACCCGCGTTTCGAGCGCGCGGTCATCGCGATCTGTGCCCATGATACCGAGGGCGCGCTCGGCATCGGCATCGGTGCCACGATCGAGGGGCTGGGGCTGCACGATCTGCTGGAGCAGTTCGAGATTGATCCGGGCGATGTCCCGGACGTGCCCGTGCATTTCGGCGGCCCGGTGGAGCCGCGCCGTGGCTTCGTGCTGCACTCCGACGACTGGAGCGGGCAGGACACGATCGATGTTGCCGGTCGCTGGCAGCTCTCCGGCACAATCGACGTGCTGCGCGCCATCGCCGAGGGACGGGGGCCAAGCCGCTGGTTGGTCGCGCTCGGCTATGCCGGCTGGGGTGAGGGGCAACTCGAGACGGAACTTACCCGCCACGGCTGGTTCAATACGCCGGCCGACCTCGCACTCCTGTATGATACAGATGTGTACGAGCGCTGGGCCGAGGGCTTTGTTGGCGCGGGCATCGATCCGCGGCTGCTGGCCAATAGCACGGGTACCGCTTGAAACCCTCAAACGGCATATAAAGATATCTTTATATTAACATTGCGCAGCCCTCGCGAAGCGGCTAGGGGCGCAACCATGCGGCCGGGTGGATTCCCGGTGCGCCTGCATTTTGCTTGAACTGGAGAAGCAGCCTGTGGCTACCAACGACTATGTCATCAAGGACATCGCCCTCGCCGATTTCGGCCGCGCCGAAATCAACATCGCTGAGACCGAGATGCCCGGCCTGATGGCGCTTCGCAAGGAATTCGGCGCATCGCAGCCGCTCAAGGGCGCGCGCATCACCGGTTCGCTGCACATGACGATCCAGACCGCGGTGCTGATCGAGACGCTGACCGCGCTTGGCGCGCAGGTCCGCTGGGCGACCTGCAATATCTTCTCGACGCAGGATCACGCTGCCGCTGCGATCGCCGCAACCGGCGTGCCGGTGTTCGCCGTGAAGGGCGAGAGCCTGGCTGAGTATTGGGACTATGTCGGCGACATCTTCAACTGGGGCGCGGACGGTGACGGCACCACCGCCAACATCATCCTCGACGACGGCGGCGACGCGACCATGTTCGCGCTGTGGGGCGCCAAGCTCGAAGCCGGCGCGACGCTGGGCGAGCCGGAGAATGACGAGGAAGTCGAGTTCCAGCGCGCGCTGAAGGCATTCATCGCCAAGTATCCGGGCTACCTCACCAAGACCGTGCAGAACCTGAAGGGTGTCTCGGAAGAGACCACCACCGGCGTGCACCGCCTGTACGAGATCGCCAAGAAGGGCGAGCTGCCGTTCCCTGCGATCAACGTCAACGACAGCGTCACCAAGTCGAAGTTCGACAACCTCTATGGCTGCAAGGAATCGCTGGTCGACGCGATCCGTCGCGCGACCGACGTGATGCTGGCCGGCAAGGTCGCATGCGTCGCAGGCTTCGGTGACGTGGGCAAGGGCTCGGCCCAGTCGCTCCGCAACGGCGGCGCGCGCGTGATGGTCACCGAAATCGATCCGATCTGCGCGCTGCAGGCGGCGATGGAGGGCTTCGAGGTCGTCACGATGGACGAGGCGGTCAAGCGTGCCGATATCTTCGTGACGGCGACGGGCAATGCCGATGTGATCACCGCCGATCACATGAAGGCGATGAAGCCGATGTCGATCGTCTGCAACATCGGCCACTTCGACAGCGAGATCCAGATCGCCGCCCTGTCGAACTACAAGTGGACCGAAGTGAAGCCGGGCACCGACCTGGTCGAGTTCCCTGACGGCAAGCAGATCATCATCCTCGCCAAGGGCCGCCTGGTGAACCTGGGCTGCGCCACCGGCCACCCGAGCTTCGTGATGTCGGCCAGCTTCACCAACCAGACGCTGGCGCAGATCGAGCTCTGGACCAAGGGCGAGAACTACAAGAACGAAGTGTACGTGCTGCCGAAGCACCTCGACGAGAAGGTCGCTGCGCTCCACCTCGAGAAGCTGGGCGTGCACCTGTCGAAGCTGAGCGAGAAGCAGGCCTCGTATATCGGCGTGTCGGTCGAAGGACCGTTCAAGCCGGATCACTACCGCTACTGATCGCGCTCCGCGATCGTAGTGCGACAGCGGCCGTCCCCTCCCGGGGGCGGCCGTTTTCGTTTCCGCCGATGCGCCTGCGCAACGGAGCGTTGCGAGTTTGTCACACTTTACGTGAAATCGGTGTAACATTTCAGAAGGCCGCTCCAGCCTCAGGGTTCGATGCGTCTTGGACGCTTCCCGGAAACATTGGCAACATCGGTGAAGCGTGCGTGGCGTCCACGCGGTGCCATAGTTTTCCATCAAGAGGTGTTTGTAATGCGTTCAGTTCGCGCAGGCCGCCATAGCGGTCTGAAGCTCACCGCGTCGTTCGCGGCGCTCATCGCCGCCCAGGTCGCAATCCCTGCATTCGCACAAACCGATACCACGGATGCCGGTGCCCCGCAGACGCAGGAGCCCGCAGAAATCGTCGTTACTGGTTCGCGCATTGCGCAACCGGGCGTGAACTCGCCGATCCCGGTGACGTCCGTTACCGTGGCCGACCTCACCCGTTCGGGCGGTGTCGCGATCGGCGACGCGATGAACACGCTGCCGTCGCTGCGCCCGACCTACAGCCAGGCGAGCTCGACCCAGTATATCGGCACGTCGGGCCTCAACCTGCTCGATCTGCGGGGTCTCGGCACTGCGCGTACGCTGGTGCTGGTCAACGGCCGTCGCCACATCACGGCGGTGGAAGGCGAGTTCCAGGTCGACGTCAACACGATCCCGACGGACCTGCTCGAGCGCGTCGACGTCGTCACCGGCGGTAGCTCGGCGGTCTACGGTTCGGACGCGATGGCCGGCGTGGTCAACTTCGTGCTGAAGCGCAACTTCGACGGCGTTCGCCTCAATGCCCAGGCCGGCATCAGCGACAAGGCCGATCGCGGCACCTATCGTCTGTCCGGCACCTTCGGGAAGAATTTCTCGGAAGGCCGCGGTAACGTCGCGGTCGCGCTCGAATATAACCGCGCAGACCTCGTTACCTATGCCGATCGCCCCGAGCTGACCGGCGCGGTCGACGGCCGGAACCAGTTCCAGCTGGTGGAAGATCCGACGATCGACAACAATCGCCCGGACCGCACCTTCCTGAACCGCGTGCGCAGCTACGGCTATGACAATGGCGGCAATTTCATCGCCTACAACGGCACGAGCACGCGGTCGTGCGCGATTGCCAACGCCTGTGTCGCCAATGGCTTCCCGCGCATCTTCGGTTTCCGTCCGGACGGTTCGCTGAACGAATATAACTACGGCACCGATTTCCGCCCGGCCGGCTCCGGCAACAACCAGGGCGGCGACGGCGCGGTGCTCAACGATCGCGGCACGCTGGTCCCGAAGCTCGATCGCTATGTCGCCAATCTGGTCGCGCACTATGACGTGTCGGACGCGTTCCGCCCGTTCTTCGAAGCCAAGTTCGTGCGTGTCGAAAGCTTCAAACAGGGCACCCCGACCTTCGCGCAGGGCGGCGGCCAGGGCCTGGTGAACGGCGCGCCGGCTGCACTGTCCTACGGCACCAGCGTCGGCATTCCGATCCGCCTCGACAACCCGTATCTTCAGCCCGCCGCCGCCGCGACGATCGCGTCGCTGCTGCCGGCCGGGTCGCAGTTCTTCCGTCTCAACCGCGAGAACAACGACATCGGTACTCGTGACGAGTCCGACCGGCGCGACACCTACCGCTTCGTCGGCGGCGTGGAAGGCACGTTCAACTCGACCTGGAAGTACGACTTCTCGGTGAACTACGGCGAGTTCAACTCGACCTCGCGGTTCTACAACAACCGCATCGAGGAGAATTTCTACAATGCCGTGGATGCGACGCGCAACGCCGCCGGCCAGATCGTGTGCCGTATCAACCAGACCACGGTGACCGATCCGAACTGCGTGCCGATCAACCTGCTGGGCGACGGTTCGGTCAGCCAGGCGGCGCGCAACTACATCAACACGACCTCGACCTATACCGGCAAGGCGACCGAGCTCGACATCAACGCCAACCTCATCGGCGATTCGGGCAAGTGGTTCGAGCTGCCGGGCGGCCCGGTGCGCTTCGCGATCGGCGCCGAATATCGTCGCGAGACCGCACGCTACCAGTATGACGCGCTGGTGAAGAGCGGCGCGACCTTCCTGAACGCGATCCCGGACTTCAACCCGACGTCGTTCGAAGTGAAGGAGGCCTATGGCGAGCTGCAGCTGCCGGTGCTGCGCAACCTGCCGTTCGCTCAGGAGCTGACGGTGAACGGTGCCGTTCGTGTTGCCGACTATAAGGGCGCGACGGGCACCGTCTGGGCATGGAACGCGGGCGGCATCTATGCGCCGGTTCGCGACATTAAGTTCCGCGTGAACTATTCCAAGTCCGTCCGCGCGCCGACGCTGGGGGATCTCTACTCGTCGCCGTCGCAGAACTTCGCCAGCGTCGACGATCCGTGTGACGTCAACTTCATCAACAAGGGTCGCTCGACCCGTGCGGCGAATTGCGCAGCAGCCGGCGTGCCGGTCGGCTTCGTCAACGATCGCACGCGCGCAGGCAATCTGGAAATCCTGTCGGGCGGCAACGCCAGTCTGACGGCGGAGACCTCGCGCAGCTGGACCTATGGTGTCGTCGTGCAGCCGAGCTTCGTGCCCGGCCTGTCGTTCACGGCCGACTATTACGACATCAAGATCAGCAACGTGATCAGTCCCGTGGAAGCCCAGACGATCGTCGATGCCTGCTATGATGCGCCGAACCTGAGCAACCAGTTCTGCCAGTTGATCAACCCGCGCCAGTCGAACGGCTATTTCGCCGCGCCGGCGCTGCTACAGAGCAGCGTCAACTTCGCGGCACTGCGCGCCAAGGGTATCGATCTTGACCTCAGCTACACCCGCAAGGTGTTCGCAAACGACCGGATCACGATCCGCGGCCTGGCCAACTATGTCCAGAACCGTACTGACTATCCGTATCTGGATACCCCGGATCGCCCCGAGCGCGTGCGTGGCGAGCTGAACGATCCGATCTGGCGTGCCAACGTCTCGGTCGATTACACCCATGGTCCGCTGACGTTGGGCTATCAGGTCCGCTACATCGGTCGCCAGTCGATCACCGATTGGGAAACCCAGCATGACACCAACGGGGTGCCGGCGCAGGATCCGAACTATGCGGATGTCGTCTACTATCCGCATGTGTTCTACCACGCGATCCGCGGCACGCTGGACGTGAACCGCCAGTTTACGCTGTATGGCGGCATCGACAATATCGCCGACAAGCGTCCGCCCTACGGCCTGCTGGGCGTGGGTGATGGCGGCATCTTCGATAACATTGGCCGCTTCATGTACATCGGCGCGACCGTCAAATTCTGATCGTCCGCAATAAATCGACAGGGAAGGGGCTCGACATCCGTCGGGCCCCTTTTCGTTTGTGCCGGGATGCGCATAAGGGTGAGGCGATGGCTTTTGGGCGGCCCTTCCGATGATCGTTCTCTCGCAGAGTGGCGCAGCCATTGTCGGTGCGGTGCTCGCCTTCGTGCTGATCGCGGCGATCTGGGCGCTCTACGCCGGGCTGGCAGCGCGGGCGGCAGCGCGTACGGCCTATGAGCAGAACCGGCGGCTGCTGCGTTTCTCGCGAACCTCTCCGGCGCTGCCGATGCTGGTCCGTGCAGATGGACGGGTGGAGATGTCGCCCCGGCTTGCTGCATGGCTTGGTCTGGAAGGGCCGCCCGAATCGCTTTCGCGCTTGTCCCAGAAGGACACCGGCCTCGATCCGGAAGATGTCGCCCTGCTCAGCGATCAGGTGGAGGCGGCGCAGCGTGCCGGCCAGTCCTTCCGGCTCTCGCTCCCCGTGCGCGGATCCGAGCGGATGCTGCTTGTGCTGGGGGAGCGTGCCTCCGAAGCCGTGGAAACGCCGGGCAGCGTGCTGCTCTGGGTGCTCGACGCGACCGACAGCCAGGCCGAAGTCGGTGCGCTCGAGCGTGAAGCAGATCGCCTGCGCGCGGCGTTCGACGCGCTGACCGCGCTGATCGAGGCCGCGCCGATGCCGATGTGGTATCGCGGCCCCGATCTGCGGCTGCTGATGGTCAACACGGCCTATGTCCGCGCGGTCGAGGGGCGCGATGCGGAGGACGTGGTGTCCCGCGGCGTGGAACTGGTCGACGGGGCCGGGCTGGGCGGGCCGCTCGCCAACGCCGCGATCGCGCGCGACACGCAGGAGCCGCAATCGGCAGCGATGCCCGCAACCGTCGCCGGCGCGCGGCGGATGCTTCGCCTGCACGACGTCCCGCTGCCGACCGGCGGGATCGCGGGCTTCGCCGTCGATATCGAGGAGCTGGAGCGGGCCCGGGGTGGCCTGAAACGGTTCGGGGAAGCGCAGCGCGCGATGCTGGACCGAATGTCGGCGGGCGTCGCGCAGTTCGGCTCGGACCGCAGTCTGGTGTTCTGCAACCAGCCGTTTCGCCGCCTCTTCGCGATGAAGAACGAGTGGCTGGCCGATCGGCCGGAGTTCGACCGCGTGCTGGAACGCATGCGCGAGGCGCGCAAGCTGCCCGACGTGCGCGACTTCCCGCATTGGAAGGCCGAGCGCCGGGAGTGGTTCACGGCGCCGGAAGCCGTGGAAGAAAGCTGGAGCATCGGCACCACGCACCTCCGCGTCGTCGCCCAGCCGCTGCCTGAAGGCGGGCTGCTGCTGATCTTCGAGGATCAGACCCAGCAGCTCGAACTGCAGCGCGAGCATGGGGAGATGCAGCAGGTGCGCACCGCCACGCTGGACAGCCTTGCCGAGGCGGTTGCCGTGTTCGGCAAGGGGCGGCTGCAGCTGTGGAACCGCAAGTTCCGCCAGGTCTGGGGCTTCGAGGACGGCTTCCTCGACGGGCATCCGCAGATCGCCACGATCGTGAAGGCGGCAGGCGGCAAGCTGGTCAACCCGGCGCGGGCGGAGATCATCGGCGACCTCATTCGGCTTGCCGCCAAGGACCGCCAGCAGCGCGGATCGAGCATCACCTTCGCCAATGGCCGCCATTTCGATATTGCCGCGGTGCCGCTGCCCGACGGGAACGCGCTGGTGACGATGCTCGACACCACCGATCGTCAGCGGGTGGAGCGGGCCCTTCGCGACCGCAACGAGGCGCTGGAGGCGGCCGACCGCGTCCGCACCGCCTTCGTCGCCAATATGAGCTATGAGCTGCGCACGCCGCTCACCTCGATCAAGGGCTTCGGCGAGATGCTGCAGGGCGGTTTCGCCGGCAAGCTGAGTGCGGACGGCAAGGAATATGTGGAAGCCATCCTGATGTCGGTCGATCGGCTTGGCGGGTTGATCGACGACGTGCTCGACCTGACCCAGAGCGAGGGCCAGCCGATCGAGCGCGAGACGGTGGATATCGAGCTGGCCGCGACCAGCGCCGCGGACGTGATCGCGCCGCTGGCCAAGGGCAAGGCGATCGAGCTGGTGATCGAGGACGCGGGCACTGCGGGGGTGGTGCAGGGCGACGCGCGCCGCATCCGCCAGACGGTGGAGCATCTGCTGCGCCATGCCGTTTCGCACACGCCGGAGGGCGGCCGCGTACTGCTCCACCTCGACGGCAATGCGCGCGTGGCGCGGGTGATCGTGAGCGACGACGGGGCGGGAATGCCGCCCGAAGCGGTGGCGCGCGCGTTCGATCGGTTCGCGCAGGTGGGCACCTCGCGCGGCGGGGATCGTGCGCTGGGGCTGGGCCTGCCGCTCGCCAAGCAGTTCGTCGAGGCGCATGGCGGGCGGATCGAACTGATCTCCGAGCCGGGGCAGGGCACGCTGGTTACGGTGGAGTTGCCGCGCGGATGACCGGAAAGACCATGAACCTTGCATCGCTGGAGGAAGCACTGGCGCTCGGCGCCAAGCTCGCGGCGGTCGTCGGCCCCGGCGATGTGGTGGCGCTGTCCGGGCCGCTGGGGGCCGGCAAGACCAGCATCGCCCGCGGGTTGCTCGCGGCGCTGGGGCTGGAAGGCGAAGCGCCGTCGCCGAGCTTCGCCATCGTCCAGCCCTATGACGTGCCCGAGGTGCGGCTCCCGGTGCTGCATGTCGACCTCTACCGGATCGAGCATCCCGAAGAGGCGGAAGAGCTGGGGCTCGATGATGCGCGCCAGGATTCGCTGCTGCTGGTCGAATGGCCCGAGCGGCTGGGCGCGGAGGCGTGGCACGACGCCTTGTGGCTGACGCTGGACGTTGCCCCGGATGGCACCCGCAGCTTGACAGCGCGCGTGCCCGCGGCATGGGAAGGCCGATGGCCGTTGACATGACTCCGCCGCCTGGCGCGCCCGCTTTCCTTGATTCCGCTGGTTGGGGAGGGGCAGAGATCCTGCCCGTCGCCGGCGATGCCTCGTTCCGCCGCTATTTCCGCGTGGTGGAAGGGGGGCGCACCGCGATCCTGATGGATGCACCGCCGCCGCATGAGGATCCGCGCCCGTTCCTCGCGGTGGCGCGCTGGCTGGCCGGGCAGGGCTTCGCTGCGCCCGCAATCCTGCATGAGGATCTGGCGCAAGGACTCGTGCTGCTCGAGGATTTCGGCGACGTGCGACTGCGCGAGACGGTGGATGCCGAGCCCGCGCGCGAGCTCGGCCTGTACGGTGCCGCGGTGGATCTGCTCATACGCCTCCACGACGCGCCGGCGGGGGTGGAGGCGCCGTACGACCTCGCCGTCTACCAGCGCGAAGCCGGGTTGTTCGTCGAATGGTACTGCCCGGCAGTCGGTCTGGAAGTGGATGCCGCCGGCTACCGCGATGCCTGGGATGCGGTGCTGGCGCCGCTGCTGGACGGTCATCGCCCCGTCACGGTCCTGCGCGATTACCATGCCGAGAATCTGATGCTGATCGAAGGTGGCGAAGGCTTGGGACTGCTGGACTTCCAGGACGCGCTTGCCGGCCATCCTGCCTATGATCTCGTCTCGCTGCTCCAGGATGCGCGGCGCGACGTACCGGAGGCGATCGAGGCGGCGATGCTGGAGCGCTACCGCGCGGCCACCGGGGCAGGCGCGGCGTTCGACATTGCCTATCACGTCCTCGGCGCACAGCGGAATGCCAAGATCCTCGGCATCTTCACCCGGTTGTGGAAGCGCGACGGCAAGCCGCGCTACCCCGCGCTCTGCCCGCGCGTCTGGCGCTATCTGGAGCGCGACCTGGCGCACCCCGCGCTGAAACCGGTGGCGGATTGGTTCGCGGCCAATGTGCCGGCCGAGAAGCGCGGCGATCCGATGCAGGTGGCGGCGTGACGATCTACTCGCTCCGCCCGCAGCCGCTGGCGCCTGCTCCCAAGACCGCGATGGTGATGGCCGCCGGCCTCGGCAAGCGGATGCGCCCGCTCACCGTCACCCGGCCCAAGCCGCTGATCGACGTGGCCGGCAAGCCGCTGATCGACCATGTCTTCGATCGGCTGGGCGCGGCGGGCATCGAGCGCGCCGTCGTCAACGTCCATTACCTTGCCGACCAGCTCGAGGCCCATCTGCGGGCGCGAGTGAAGGGCATGGAGCTGCTGATCTCGGACGAGCGGCGGCAGCTGCTGGAAACCGGTGGCGGCCTCGTCCAGGCGCGGGACATGCTGGGCGATGCGCCGTTCCTCTGCGTCAACAGCGACAATCTGTGGGTCGACGGCCCCAGCGACGCGATCCGGCTGCTCGCTGCCCAGTGGGACGACGCGAAGATGGACGCGCTGCTGCTCCTGGTGCCGCTGGCCCGCGCGACCTGCCACCGCGGCCAGGGGGATTTCCGGCTCGACGCCTTCGGGCGAATCACCGAACGGCGGAAGCCGGGCCGGCTTGCACCCTTCGTCTATACCGGCGTGCAGATCCTCTCGCCGCGCGTGATCCGCGATTGGCCTGAGGGACCGTTCTCGACCAACCTGTTCTGGAACCGCGCGATGGAAGCCGGGCGCCTCTGGGGCGCGGTGCACCAGGGCTTGTGGTTCGACGTCGGCTCGCCCCGCGCGATCCGCGAAACGGAGAGTGCGCTGGCGGAGCTTTGACCGGGCGGTGCCGCTTGCGCCGGCAGGGGGACGACCGCTAAGGTTCGCGCTCCGTTCCTGTTTTGCCGAGCCCGATGCCGCACGCTCTCCACCTCTACACCATCCCGCCGCATCGTGCCTTTGCGGATGCGCTGGCGATCGGCCTGATCCGCCGGTTCGGCGCGGACCCGCTGCGGCTGGCGCGCGGGGTGGTGCTGCTGCCGAACAACCGCGCAAAGCGGGCGATGCAGGACGCCTTTGTCCGCGAAAGCGGCGGCGGGCTGCTGCTGCCCCGACTAGTCGCGATCGGCGATCCGGAACTCGACGAAGCCGTGTTCGAGACGGTCGACGATGTGGAGCCGGTGCCCCCCGCCGTCGATCCGCTGCAGCGGCGGATGATACTCGCCCGGCTGCTCCAGGGGCATGACGCCCGGCTGGACGCTGCGGAGGCCGTGCGGCTGGCCGGCGACCTGGGCACGACGCTGGACCAGCTGCTGGTGGAGGAGGTTTCGCCCCGCCGCCTGAAGGAGCTGGAGCTGGGGCCGGAACTTTCGGCGCATTGGGAGCGCTCGCTAGCGCTGTTCGAGATCGTCCTGACGCGCTGGCCGGCCGAGCTTGCGGCGCTGGGCCGCGTCGATCTGCCCGAGCGGCGGCGGCGCTTGCTGGATCGCGTAGCCGCCCGGTGGAAGGCCGCAGCGCCGTCCGGCTTCGTCTGTGCCGCAGGCATCACCACGGCGGCACCTGCGATTGCGCGGCTGCTCCGCGTCGTCGCCGGGCTGCCCGAAGGCATGGTGGTGCTGCCCGGACTGGCGACCGCGATGGGCGACGAGGAATGGGAGACGCTGGGGCCGCATGCCCTCGATCCCGTCACCGGTCGGCGGCGGCGCAATCTGGAGACGCATCCGCAGTTCCATCTGAAGCTGCTGCTCGAGCGCATGGGCGTGGCGCGCGGCGAATTCCAGCAATGGCGCGTGGCCAGCGAACTCGATGCCCCGCCCGCGCGCAGCAAGGCGATCGCTTCGGCGATGCAGCCCCCCGAACTCACCCATCGCTGGACCGATCTGCCGGCGGGCGAGCGGCGGCTGGACGGCGTCCGGGCGCTGGAGCTCGCGACTCCCGCCGAGGAGGCGCAGGCGATTGCGCTGGCGCTGCGCGAAGCGCTGGAGACGCCGGCGCGAACCGCCGCGCTGGTCACGCCCGATCGCGCGCTGGCGCGTCGCGTGGCGGCGCACTGTGCACGCTGGGGCATTGCGGTGGACGACTCCGCAGGCCAGCCGCTGTCGCTTACGCCGCCGGGCACGCTGCTGCTCGTGCTGGCAGACGGCGCGGCACAGGCGTTCGCGCCGATGCCATTGCTGACGCTGCTGAAGCACCCGCTGGTGCAGCCGAACGACCGTGCCGCCTGGCTGGACGGCACCCGCGCGCTCGATCTTGCCCTTCGAGGGCCGCGGCCGGCGCCGGGGCTTGCGGGAATAGACGCCCATCTGGCGGACCAGACCGGGCGGGATGGGCCTCTCCGCCGCACTGCCGCGCACTGGTGGGAAACCGCCCGGACGCTGCTCGCCCCGCTCGAAGCGGTGTTTGCGGGCGGCGCACAGCCGCTCGCCGGGCTGGTCGCCGCGCTGCGCGAAGCCGCGCAGGCACTCGGCGGTGACATGCTGTGGAGCCGCGAGGACGGCCGCGCTGCCGCGCTGCTGCTCGACGATCTGGAGCGCGAGGCGGCGCATGGACCGGCGCTGGCCGAGCCGGATAGTCTCGCCCCGCTGCTGCGTACGCTGATGGATGAAGTGGCGGTGCGTCCGCCGCAGGGCGGGCATCCTCGGCTCGCGATCCTCGGCCTGATCGAGGCACGGCTGCACAGCGCCGACCTGATGATCCTGGGTGGGCTGAACGAGGGGATCTGGCCGGGCCTGCCCGCGCCCGATCCCTGGCTGGCGCCGCGCATCCGCGCCGAGCTGGGCCTGCCCGGGCTGGAGCGGCGGATCGGCGTTTCCGCGCACGACCTCGCCATTGGTCTTGGCGCACGCGAGGTGCTGCTCACGCGGGCGCGCCGCGATGCCAGTGCGCCGACCATCGCCTCGCGCTTCTGGCTGCGGCTGGAGGCGCTCTCGGGCGGCCTGGAACGCGCGGACGATCTGGCCCTGTGGATGGCCAGGATCGACGCGCCGGCGACCTTCGCGCCCGTTGCGCGCCCCGAACCTGCGCCCCCGGTCGCGGCGCGGCCGAAGGTGATTTCGGTCACCGAAGTCGATCGGCTGAAGGCGGATCCCTATGCGTTCTACGCGCGGCGGATGCTGCGGCTGATGCCGCTCGATCCCGTCGACGCAGACCCGAGTGCTGCGTGGCGGGGCACGGCGGTGCACGATGTGCTGCAGCGCTGGTTCGAGGAGGATGACTGCCGGCCCGATCTGCTCCGCGCGCGCGCCGAGGCGATGCTGGCGGATACCCGCACCCATCCGCTGATCCGGGCGCTGTGGCAGCCGCGCTTGATCGAGGCGATCGACTGGATCGCCGGTGAACTTCTCGAGCAGGGCTTGAAGGGGCGCAAGGTGCTGGCGGTGGAACAGGACGGCGCGATCGACTTCGCCGGGGTGAAGCTGCGCGGCAAGTTCGATCGTGTCGATCGGCTGGAGGGCGGCGCGCTCGCGATCGTCGATTACAAGACCGGCCAGCCCCCGAGCACGCGCGCGGTGAAGGCCGGGTTCAGCCTGCAGCTCGGGCTGCTGGGGCTGATCGCCGAGCGCGGCGGATTCAAGGGGATCGAGGGCGCCGCGCGCGCCTTCGAATACTGGTCGCTGGCGCGCAATCCGAAGAGCGGCGGGTTCGGCTATGTCGACTCGCCCGTCGATCCGAAGAAGCGCGAGCCCGTGCCGGCCGAGGATTTCGTAGCCATGGCCGCCGAGCATTTCGCCGCGGCGGCCGGCGAGTGGCTGACCGGCGACCGTCCGTTCACCGCCAAGCTGGTGCCCGAATATGCGCCTTATGCAGAGTATGACCAGTTGATGCGACGCGACGAATGGTACGGGCGGGATTGAACGCATGAGCCGCAGCCCCACCAAGCTCCACCCGCTGAAGGGCAACCAGAAGCGCGCCAGTGACCCTACACGGCATATCTGGCTGTCTGCCTCGGCCGGCACCGGCAAGACGCAGGTGCTCGCCGCGCGCGTGTGGCGGCTGCTGCTGGCGGGCACGGACCCGTCGGCGATCTTGTGCCTTACCTTTACCAAGGCCGGCGCTGCGGAGATGTCCGAGCGGATCACCGGCCGGCTGGCCTTTTGGGTACGCGCCAGGGACGAGGAACTGGCAGCCGACTTGGCAGCGCTGGGCGAGAGCATCGGCCCGGACAGCCGGGCGCGGGCGCGCACGCTGTTCGCCAAGGTGCTGGATGCGCCGGGGGGCGGCATTCGCATCCAGACGATCCACAGCTTCTGCCAGTCGCTGCTTGCTGCCTTCCCGATCGAAGCCGGGCTCGTTCCCGGCTTCCGGCCGCTTGAAGCCCGCGAGGAAGCGGTGCTGGCGCGCGAGACGCTGGCGGAAATGCTCGTCGATGCTCGTCGCGAAGGACGCGAAGGCGTAATCGAGGCGGTCGGCGCGCTGAGCCTGCGGCTGGGTGAGGGCGGGGCGGAAGGGTTTTTGCAGGAATGCGCGCGGGCAGGCGAGGCGCTGGAGGCACTGCCCGTCGGCATCAAGCCTTGGCTGCGCCGCGCGTTCGATCTGCCGGCCGGCGATATTCGCGAATCGCTTGCAACAAGCTGCTGCGATGATGGCTTCGATGTGCGAACGCTACGCAATATCGCAGCTGCCAATACGGCGTGGGGCACCGCGCGGGGGCTGGACCGCGCCGATGTGATCGCCGGCTGGCTCGGCCGGTCGGCCGAGGAACGGGCGGCGACACTGGACCAGCTCCACCTCGTCTGGGCGACCGCCAAGGGCGAACCGCGCAGCTTCGCCAAGGGCCAGGCGCCGCAGGATCCCGACTATGCCGAAGCGGCGATGCGGCTGCATGGTCGATGCGGCGAGCTGCTCGCGATGCAGCTACGCGCGGGCTATGTCGATCTGCTCGCCCGCGGGCTGGAAGCGGGGCGGGAATATGCTCGTGCCTATGCCGCCGCCAAGCGCAGGCTGGGGGCGGTGGACTTCGACGATCTGATCGGCCGCACCATCGCGCTGCTCCGCCAGGAGGGCATGGGCGAGTGGGTGCGCTACAAGCTCGACCAGGTGACCGAGCACGTGCTGATCGACGAGGCGCAGGATACCAATCCGCGGCAATGGGCGATCGTCTCCGCCATGGCCGACGAGTTCTTTGCCGGCGAAGGCGCGCGCGGCGACCGGTTGCGCACGCTGTTCACGGTGGGGGATTACAAGCAGGCGATCTTCGGCTTCCAGGGCACCGATCCGATCTTTTTCCAAGCGGCGTTCGAGCGGTTCAAGCGACTGGCGAATATCCCGAGCGATTACGAGGCCGAGATCCGCGATCTCGAGCAGCTGTCGCTGACCCACAGCTTCCGCTCGACCCGGCCGGTGCTGGAGTTCGTCGATACTGCGCTTGGCTTGTTGCCGGAGCCCGGCATGGGGCCGATGAGCGACAGCGAGCCGCACGCGAGCGAAGTGCCCGGTCCCGGCACGGTGACGTTGTGGCCGCCGGTGATCGAAGGGGGCGGCGAGGCGGACGAGGAGGAGTGGATCGGTGATGCCACCCGCGCGCTCGCCGCCCGGATCGCGCGGGCGATCAAGGGCTGGATCGGCACGCTGCCGCTGTCGGCCAAGGGGCGGATGCTCGCGCCCGGTGACGTGATGGTGCTGGTCAAGCGCCGCGGCGAACTCGCCTCACTGGTCGTCGCGCGGCTCTATGCGGAAGGTGTGCCCGTCGCCGGCGTAGACCGGCTGCGGCTCAATGCGCCGCTGGCGGTGCAGGATCTGCTGGCGGCGATCCGCTTTGCGCTGCAGCCCGAGGACGACCTCTCGCTGGCCGCGCTGCTGGTCTCGCCGCTGATCGGCTGGAGCCAGGAGGAGCTGATGGCGGGGGCCGTGCGCGAGCGCGGCGGGCTGTGGCGGCACCTGCGCGAGACCCAGCCGGCGGAGAAGCTGGCGCCGCTGTACGAGCTGCTGCGCCGAGCCGACTTGGCCACGCCCTATCGCTTCCTTGAGGAAATTCTCTCCGGCCCGATGCAGGGGCGGCGCAAGCTGCTGCTGCGGCTGGGGGAGGAAGCGCGCGATCCGATTGAGGAGCTGCTCAACGCCGCGCTGACCTTCGAGACAAGGGCGACTCCCTCGCTCCAGCGATTCCTCGACTGGTTCGACCGCGGCGATGTGGAGATCGTGCGCGATGCCGCCCAGCCACAGCCGGCGGTGCGGGTGATGACGGCGCACGGATCCAAGGGGCTGCAGGCGCCGCTGGTGATCCTCGCCGATGCCACCGTGGATCCGACGCGCAGCCCGCGCAGCTTCCTCAAATGGGCGCCGGAGGGCGAAGAGAAGTTTCCTATCTTCCGGCCACGTAGCGCAGAGCGCGACGGCGCGCTGGCCGAGGCGCTGGCGGAAGCCGACGCGCGTGAGCTGCAGGAGCATTGGCGCCTGTTCTACGTTGCGGCGACGCGGGCCGAGGAGCGGCTGGTGATCGCCGGTGCGCTGGGGCCGCAGGCCAAGGGCGAGCCGCCCAAGGCCAGCTGGTATGCCGCCAGCGCTGCCGCGCTCGATGCGCTGGGTGTGCCGCTGGACGAAGCCGGCGTGCGCGAATTTCACGGCGTCGTGCCGCAGGCCCCGGTGCGCCCCGTTGCGCCTCCGCCGGTAGCGGAAGCAGCGCCTCCACCGGTGGTGCCGGGCTGGCTGCACGCACCGGCGCCGCAGGAAGCGCGGCCGCCGCGTCCGCTTGCGCCTTCGTCACTGGGCGACGACCAGGTTTCCGATCCGCCGCCGGGCCCGGCGATGCGGGCTGCCGCCGAGCGCGGACGCTTGCTCCACGCGCTGTTCGAGCGCTTGCCGGGCGTCGCGGCGGCCGAGCGGCGTGCGGCGGCCGACCGCTGGCTGGCGGGTGCGGGTGGAATGGCCGATGCCGGCGCGCGTGCGGCGCTGATCGATGCGGCACTGGCGGTGACCGAAGACCCGCGCTTCGCCGAATTGTTCGGCCCCGAAGCACTGGGCGAAGCGCCGATCGCGGCGGTGGTCGCCGATGGGGTAGTCGTGTCGGGCACGGTGGACCGGTTGGTCGTGCGGCCCGATCGCGTGCGCGTGATCGATTTTAAGACCGGTCGCCGGGCACCGGCGTCGCTGGACGACGTGCCGCCCTACCATCTGCGGCAGATGTCCGCCTATGTCGCGGCGCTGCGGGTGATCTTCCCGGAGCGTGCGGTGGATGCGGCACTGCTTTATTCCGCCGGTCCGGTGCTCTACGCATTGCCCGAGGCCCTTCTCGACAGGCACAAGCCCGGCTACGCGGAGTAGGAGCAAAGCTTGGGCCCATGCGCTTGAGCGACGGCCCCGGCGATCATAGATAGCCGACCAACACGAAGTTCAGGAGATTACGACATGGCCACACGGGCGACTACCGACGCCACTTTCGAAACCGACGTGCTGCAGGCGGACAAGCCCGTCCTCGTCGATTTCTGGGCCGAGTGGTGCGGCCCGTGCCGCATGATCGGCCCCGCGCTTGAAGAGCTCGCCGAGGAGCTGGCGGAGCAGGTGCAGATCGTGAAGATCAACATCGACGACAATCCCGATGCGCCGACCAAGTACGGCGTGCGCGGCATTCCGACGATGATCCTGTTCAAGAATGGCCAGCAGGCCGCGACGCAGGTCGGCGCACTGCCGAAGAGCGCGATCAAGCAGTGGATCGAGCGCGAGATCTGATTGCCTGCCGCCCTCGCATTCCCCTCCCGTGTCCAAGAGGGGAATGCGAGGATCAACCGAACAGCCGCTCGGTCGCGCGTTCGCCCAGCTCGGGTGTAGCGGCCGCGACGATGCCGACGCCGTCGTCGCCGATCCGATAAGGGCTGCCGTCCCATCGGCCGACATAGCCCCCGGCTTCGGTCAGAAACAGCACGCCCGGCGCGTGATCCCATACCAGCGTCCGCCGGAACACGGCGACGTCGTTCTGCCCCAGCACCAGCCGCGGATAGTTTTCGGCGGCGCAGCGGGGCAGGGGCACCAGCTCGAAGGTGCTGCCGAACCGCGCGGCGCGGGCGGCATGTTCCTCCTCGGACTGGCCGACCTTCGACACGGCCGCAAGCGGACGCGCGGCGCCGCTCGCGCGGGCCCGTACTGCCCCGTCGTTCAGGAACGCGCCGCCGCCCAGCACCGCATGGCACATCCGGCCGGCCACCGGATCGTACAGCCAGCCGGCCTGCGTGACGCTATCCTCGACCAGCGCGATCATGATGCCGAAGGGCGGCTGCCCGGCGGCGAAGTTGGCCGTGCCGTCGATGGGATCGATGATCCAGGCGCGCGCGGCGGTGGCCTGGTCCATCAGCGCCGGATTGGCCGCACAGGCCTCCTCGCCGACGATCACCGCGTCGCCGTCGATCGTCGCAAGCCCTGCGGTCAGTCGCTCCTCGGCCTCGCGATCGGCGATCGTGACCAGCTCGCCGGGCGTCTTTTCCAGCACTTCGTCCGCGGCGAGGTTGCGGAAGCGCGGCATCACCACCGCCTCGGCCACGGTGCGCATCAGCGCGGAGACGGCGGCATGATGGCGGTGCATGGTGCTCAGCTCCGATAGTCGGCGTTGATCGAGATGTAGCCGTGCGTCAGGTCGCAGGTCCAAACCATGGCGCGACCATCGCCAAGGCCAAGGTCCACGCCGATCTCGATCTCCTGCCCCTTGAGGTGTGCGGCGACCGGCGCTTCGTCATAGCCTTCCACCGCCAGCCCCTCGCGCGCGACCTGGGTGGTGCCAAAACGAATCGCGAGCTTGTCGCGCTCGGCGGGTTCGCCAGCCTTGCCGACGGCCATCACCACGCGCCCCCAGTTCGCATCTTCGCCGGCGATCGCCGTCTTCACCAGCGGCGAATTGGCGATCGACATGGCGATGCGGTGCGCGCTGCGATCGCTCTCGGCACCCTCGACCGTGATCGCGATCAGCTTCTGCGCGCCTTCACCGTCGCGGACAACGAGCAGTGCAAGCTGGCGGCACAGATCGGCGAGCGCAGCGCGGAAGGCGTCGGCGCCGGCATCCTCGTCGCTGGTCAGCGGGGCGTTGCCTGCCTTGCCGGTGGCGAAGGCCAGGACGGTGTCGCTGGTCGACGTATCCCCGTCGACGGTGATGCAGGAGAAGGTGGCGCCGTTGGCGTCGCTCAGCGCGCGCTGGAGGAACACCGGGTCCACCGCCGCGTCGGTGAAGACATAGCCGAGCATCGTCGCCATGTCCGGCGCGATCATGCCCGATCCCTTGATGATGCCCGCCAGCGTGACCGTGCGCCCGTCGACGATTGCGGTGGTCACCGCGCCCTTGGCGAAGGTGTCGGTGGTCATGATCGTCGCGGCGGCGTCCTCCCACGTGCACGGCTCCGCCGTATAGGCCGCATCGAGCCCTGCTTCCGCCTTGTCGATCGGCAGCGGCACGCCGATCACGCCGGTCGACGAGACGAACACGTCCGAGGGTTCGCAGCCGAGGTGCTGGGCCGTCCGGGCGGCGATTGCCTCCACCGCGGCGCGGCCGCGATTGCCTGTGAAGGCATTGGAGTTGCCGGCATTCACCACCAGCGCGCGGGCCTTGCCGAGCGGCAGGGCCTTGCGGCACCATTCCACCTCGGGCGACGGGCATTTGCTCGTGGTCAGCACGCCCGCGACGCTGGTGCCTTCGTCGAACGTGACGAAGGTGAGGTCGCAGCGATCCCAGTTCTTGTACCGCGCACGGGCGACGCGCGGCGTCACGCCGGCGATCGCGGGCAGGGCGGGGAAGGGCAGCGCGAGCGGGGAGGTGCTGGTGGACAAGAGAATGCCTCCGATTAGAATGCGGCGCGTGCTTCGTGCATGGGGGGGCAAAGATCAATGCTTTTGGTAATCGCCTTGCAGGATCGTCGGTGCACGGACACGGGGTGGGCGCAATTGATGACTGTTGCACCGCGACGCGTGGTGCCGAACTCGTACAGCAGCCCTAGCTTTTGATTAGACGAACCGTGCGTCGGTCCCTATGTGTCGTGCGTTGCTGCCCGTCGGTTGCGACATCAACACCGTGTACCACAGGGTTTCGCTTGGAACTGCTGCTGCTCCTCACTGCGTTTTTCGCGAGCCTGACCGGCGGGTCGGGTGACCGTGGATTGCGTCCGGTGCAGGGTGTGGCGGTGGTGCGTCTGGCGGAAGCGGCGCAGGCGGCGGTTCAGCCCTCGCGCCACATCGTCGCTGCTGCAGCGGCCCTGCCGGCCCTTTCCCGCGTCATCGCGCTTCCGGTGTTTCACCTTGCCGCCGCGCCGCGGCCTGCGCTTCGCCTCGCCTTCGAGCAGCGGCGCGAATAGCCTTTTCGGCCCGGGCGCCGGGCCGCTTTTCCTTCCGTCGCCGCGCGCATGGCGCGGCACGCACACGATGGCTCGGCCGGTTCCGGCAGCCGTCGCGCACCCCATCCTAACAGGTCAGGAATTCGCATGTTCGGCGGTATTGCCAAGTCGCTTTTCGGTTCGTCCAACGATCGCTACGTCAAGTCGCTCAAGCCCATCGTCCAGAAGATCGCCAGCTTCGAGCCCGCGCTCCAGGCGATGAACGATGACACGCTGGCCGCGCAGACGATCAAGTTCCGCGAACAGCTCGCCAACGGCGCCAAGCTCGATGACCTGCTGCCGGAGGCATTCGCCACGGTGCGCGAGGCGGCCCGCCGCGTGATCGGCCAGCGCCACTATGACGTGCAGATGATCGGCGGCATCGTGCTCCATCGCGGCGAGATCGCCGAGATGCGCACCGGCGAAGGTAAGACGCTGGTGGCGACGCTCGCCACCTATCTCAACGCGCTGCCGGGCGACGGCGTCCACGTCATCACCGTGAACGACTATCTCGCCCGCCGCGACGCGGAGTGGATGGCGCAGGTCTATGGCTTCCTGGGCCTCACCACCGGCGTGATCGTGCCCAACCTCTCCGACCAGCAGCGGCGCGACGCCTATGCCTCGGACATCACCTACGGCACGAACAACGAGTTCGGCTTCGACTATCTGCGCGACAACATGAAGTACGACCGCGCGAGCATGGTGCAGCGCCCGTTCGCCTATGCGATCGTCGACGAGGTCGATTCGATCCTGATCGACGAGGCGCGCACGCCGCTGATCATCTCCGGTCCGACCGACGATCGGTCCGAGCTGTACATGAAGGTCGATGCCGTCGTGAAGCAGCTCGATGCTTCGACCTACGAGAAGGATGAGAAGCAGCGTACCATCGTGCTGACCGAGGAAGGCACCGAAACGGTCGAGCGGCTGCTCGAGGATGCCGGGGTGCTGGTCGGCGCGAACCTGTATGATTTCGAGAACACCCAGGTCGTCCACCACCTGAACCAGGCGTTGCGTGCCAACGTGATGTTCAAGCGCGACACCGACTATATCGTCAAGGACGGCAAGATCGTCATCATCGACGAGTTCACCGGCCGCATGATGGACGGCCGCCGCTGGTCGGACGGCCTGCACCAGGCGGTGGAAGCCAAGGAAGGCGTGAACATCGAGCCGGAGAACCAGACGCTCGCCTCGATCACCTTCCAGAACTATTTCCGCATGTACCCCAAGCTGGGTGGCATGACCGGCACCGCATCGACCGAGGCGGCCGAATTCTACGACATCTACAAGATGAACGTGGTCACCATCCCGACCAACCTGCCGGTGCAGCGGATCGACGAGGAAGACACCTTCTACAAGTCGACCGAGGACAAGTTCGCCGGCATCGCCAAGACGATCAAGGCACATGCCGAGCGCGGCCAGCCGGTGCTGGTCGGCACCGTCTCGATCGAGAAGTCCGAGCTGCTCTCCGAATTCCTCCATCGCGAGGGTGTGAAGCATGAGGTGCTCAACGCCCGTTTCCACGAGAGCGAGGCCCATATCGTCGCGCAGGCGGGTCGCCTGGGTGTGGTGACCGTCTCCACTAACATGGCGGGCCGCGGCACCGACATTCAGCTGGGCGGCAACGTCGAGTTCCGCGTTGCTGACGAGCTGCGCGACATGCCGGACGGCCCCGAGCGCGATGCCGCGATCGAGCGGATCAAGGCCGAGGTCGCGGAGGAGAAGGAGAAGGTGAAGGCCGCCGGCGGTCTGTTCGTGCTCGGCACCGAGCGCCACGAGAGCCGCCGGATCGACAACCAGCTGCGCGGCCGCTCGGGCCGCCAGGGCGATCCGGGCCTCAGCCGCTTCTATCTCAGCCTCGACGACGATCTGCTCCGCATCTTCGGCTCGAACACCTTGTTCTCGCGGATGATGCGCTCCAGCCTGGAGGACGGCGAGGCGATGCCGCCGTCGCGCTGGCTCAGCAAGGCGATCGAGACCGCGCAGCGCAAGGTCGAGGCGCGCAATTACGACGTGCGCAAGCAGGTCGTGGAATATGACGACGTGATGAACGATCAGCGCAAGGTGATCTACGAGCAGCGCGCCGACATCATGGACGCCGATACGGTCGGCCATGTGGTGGAGGACATGCGCCACGAGACCGTGAACGCGATCGTCGGCGAGGCCTGCCCGCCGAACAGCTATCCCGAGCAGTGGAACATTGCAGGGCTGAAGGAGCGTCTGGCAGATACCCTCAACCTCGACCTGCCGGTCGACCAGTGGATGAAGGACGAGGAAGCGATCGATCCGGAGATCCTGGAGGAGCGCATCCGCGCGGCGGCCGACGCTGCGATCGCCGAGAAGGCGGCGGATCTCGAGCCGGAAACCTGGACCTCGATCGAGAAGTCGATCCTGCTCCAGAACCTGGATCATCACTGGAAGGAGCATCTCGCGATGCTCGACGCGCTGCGCCAGGTCGTCCACCTGCGTGCCTATGCGCAGAAGACGCCGATCAACGAGTACAAGCACGAGGCGTTTTCGATGTTCCAGCGGATGCTCGACACGATCCGCGAGGACGTGACGCGCACCATGGCCTTCGCCCAGTTCCGCATGGCGCCGCCGCCGGAGCTGCCGGAGCTGCCGGCGTTCCTGACCACCCATATCGATCCGCTGACCGGGATGGACAACACCAATGACTGGGACGGCGGCTCGGCCGGGCTGGTCACCACCCGCCTGCCACCGCTCGGCATCCCGCAGCCCGCGGGCGACGACTATGGCACCGATCCGTCGCAGTGGGAGGGCGTGGTCAGCCGCAACGCGCCGTGCCCGTGCGGTTCGGGGCTGAAGTACAAGCACTGCCACGGCCAGGTGGCGTAACCACCTGCGTTCCCCTCCCGCTTGCGGGAGGGGGGCACCAAAGAAAAGGGCGGCGCCGGTGTCTCCGGCGCCGCCCTTTCTGTTTCTCCGTAGGCCGCGATCAGCGGGTCTGCGGCATCTGGATCTTCGGCCCCAGCCGTTCCTTCACCTCGCGCGCGTCGAAGGCGCGGATGTTGTCGGCGGGCTTGGGACCCTTGCCCATCACGATCTCCGCCATTGCCTCATAGCGATCCACCGTGCGGATATCGACGTTGCGATCGAAGAAGGGATCGCCCCAGAACGGGTCCCAGCTGCGCCAGCCCCAGCGCGGGCTGTAGTAGCGCCAATACGGGTTCCAATAGCCCCAGGGGCCACCAAAACCCGCGCCGCCGACGCCCGGCGTCGCATAGGTCTGGG
The DNA here is from genome assembly GCF_036731925.1 of Sphingomonas sp. GTDB lineage: Bacteria > Pseudomonadota > Alphaproteobacteria > Sphingomonadales > Sphingomonadaceae > Sphingomonas. Next base: position 1,763,058 of record NZ_DAINDJ010000001.1, on the reverse strand, counting down.
TCTTCTTTTCCGTATCGCGATTTGCGAGCAGGAAATAGTCGTAGCCGCTCTGCAGGGTCAGCTCCGCCGACCGGTAGAGCAAATAGCGTTCCACCGTTTCGCGCGAGGTCAGGCTGTTGCCCGAGAAGCTCACGCGAAAGCGATTCTCTTCGATCTGCTCGTCCGAATAGCCGTTGCGCACCGATCCGCTCGCCGAGGCGGGCTGGTAGGGCGTGGCGGTCATGCACGATGCGAGCGAGAGGCTGCCCGCGACCATCAGGCCGAGTGCTGCCAGCCGCCGGCCCTTCTGTGATGAAATTGGCATTGTTCCTCCGACACTTCCAAACAGTAAACGTCGCCGCATGCCCCTCGAACGCGCGAGCCGGCGAAACTCTCCCGCGCATTCTCGCGATGAGGCGTGGCACAGGTGCGATTGACGGTTGCTGAACAGCGGCTGTCAAGCAAGACGATCGGGGACTTCGCGCGCATCCTTGTCGAGCGAAGTCTGGGGCGCCATGGCTTCCCAGGGGAAGACGAACCAATCCTTCTGCACGGCCCGATCGATCGTCTGCGCGCCATAGTCGATGCGCTGGGACGAGCGGACATTGTCGAGCAGCACCGCAAAGCGAACCTGCCCGGCGACGGCGCCCTGGGCCGCCAGCGCGGCGCGCAGCTCGCCGATCGTCTTGCCGCTGTCGTTGATGTCCTCGACGAACAGCAGCCGCTCACCGTCGCGGGTGCGCTGCGCCAGCACCGCGACCAGCGCCTCGCCGAACTGCGCGATCCGGGTCGAATGGTCGATCGACACGAGCGGCAGCCCGATACGGTGCGAGAGATAGACCGCCGGCGTGAGACCGCCGCGCCCCACGCCGACGAGAAGGGTGGGGGACCATTCTGCCACCGCCTCGGCGATCGCGTGGACGCCGGCGACGAGCTGCTCATGGGCGAAGTGCGTGAAGACGATCTCGCCCATCACGCCATCTCCGCCACCCAGGCGTCGATCGCCGCGCAGTGGGCCGCAACCGCCTCGTCGGGCAGGAACGAGCCCAGGAAGCTGTTGCGGGCCAGCGTGGCGAGTTGCTGCTTGCTCAGGCCGCGGCCACGGGCAACGGCGCGGTAGTTCTCGCCGACATAGCCGCCGAAATAGGCAGGATCGTCCGAATTCACGGTGGCGCGAAGACCCAGCTCGAGCATGCGATCGATCGGGTGCGCGTCGATGGTCTCAACATTGCACAACTTCACGTTGGACAACGGGCAGACCGTGAGCGTCATGGCCGAGCGCGCCAGCCGGGCGACCAGCGCGGGATCGTCGAGGCTACGATTGCCATGGTCGAGCCGGTCGACCTGGAGCAGGTCCAGCGCCTCATGGACATAGGCAGCCGGGCCTTCCTCGCCGGCATGGGCGACGCGCTTCAGGCCCTTCTCCGCCGCTGCCGCGAACACCCGGGCAAACTTCGACGGCGGATGGCCGAGCTCGGAGGAATCGAGGCCCACGCCGGCGATGCGATCGAGCCAGGGTTCGGCCTCGGCGAGCGTCTTGAAGGCATCTTCCTCGTCGAGATGCCGCAGGAAGCAGAGGATCAGCTGCGAGGTGATTCCCAGCCGCGCTTCGGCCTCCGCCATGCCGGCCAGCAGCCCCTCGACGACGGTACCCATCGTGATGCCGCGCGCGGTGTGGGTCTGCGGATCGAAGAAGATCTCGGCGTGGCGGACGCCGTCCGCGGCGGAGCGCTCGAAATAGGCGAGCGCAAGGTCGCGGAAGTCCGCCTCGGTGCGCAGCACGTCGGCGCCGGCATAATAGATGTCGAGAAAGTCCTGCAGGTTCGAGAACTGATAGGCAGCACGCACCGCCTCGACGCTGTCATAGGGGATGGCCACGCCGTTGCGGCGGGCGAACTCGAACATCTGCTCGGGCTCGAGGCTGCCTTCGATGTGGAGATGGAGTTCGGCCTTGGGCAGGCCGGCGATGAACGCGTCGAGATTTTCCATCGCCCCACCATCGCAGCGCCCCCGCCGAGTCGCAAGCGCAACGCCGGACGGGTGCGTTGCGTTTGGTGCACATGTCCTCAAGCGTGATTCGCAACTGGAGCTATGATTCGGACGCGCGGCGGCTGGTCCTGCTGTTCACGAGCGGACGACGCTATTGCTATCTGAATGTACCGGAAGGCGTGGTGGCGGGGCTTGCCGCAGCGGGATCGAAGGGAAGCTATTTCAACCGGCAGATCCGGGAATGCTTCGCCTTCGAACCGGCAGACTAGAGATGGCTCCCCGAGTAGGATTCGAACCTACGACCATTCGATTAACAGTCGAATGCTCTACCGCTGAGCTATCGGGGACCACTCTGGTCAACCCCTCGGCGGTGGGTCACCGCGTCGGGAGGCGCGCCTTTAGCACCGGGTTTTCGAAAGGCGCAAGGGGTCTTATGCAATAAATTGTTCCATCGTTATCCGATCGTCCAATGCGTGCTCCGGATCGAACAGCAGCGTGAGGTCGCGCATGCGGTCGATCTCGACATGGACGTGGGCGACTTCGCGGATCTCGCGCTGGTCGGCGACCGCGCTCACGGGGCGCTTTTCGGCCTCCAGTACGCGGATATCGATGCGAGTCTTCTCCGGCAGGATCGCGCCGCGCCAGCGCCGCGGGCGGAAGGGGCTGATCGGGGTGAGGGCAAGCAGCGCCGACCCGAGCGGGAGAATCGGCCCCTGGGCGGAAAAATTATACGCCGTCGAGCCCGCCGGCGTCGCGACGAGGATGCCGTCACACACCAGTTCGGGAATCACGATTCGGCCGTTGATGGTCACTTCCAGCTTGGCCGTCTGGCGCGTTTCGCGGAGCAACGAGGCTTCGTTGATCGCGGGCAGGACGCAGGTTTCGCCCTCCACCGTTGTCGCGGTCATCGCCAGCGGCGCCACGCGGAAGGGACGGGCACGCTCGAGCCGCTGGGTGAGGCCGTCCAGCCCCCAGTCGTTCATCAGGAAGCCGACCGTGCCGAGATTCATCCCGAACACGGGCAGCAGCCGTCGCCGTTCCAGCATGGCGTGCAGCGTCTGCAGCATGAAGCCATCGCCGCCCAAGGCGACGACTTCCTCCGCCTGGTCGATCGGCACCCAGTCATAGGTCTGCCGAAGTTCCTCCGCCGCGGTTTGCGCCGGGGCGGTGGGAGAGGCCAGCAATGCACGCGGCTTGGTGGCGCTCATCCGCCGGTCACGCTCATGTGGCGGGCAACCGCAGGCGCGGCGCCGGCCTCGATGCGGAAGTCATGCCGTTCCGGCTTTGCGGCCAGCGCCCGGTCGATCGCCTCGTCCACCGCTTCCAGCCCGCCCTCGCGAATCGCTGCCTTCAGGTCCACCGAATCCTCATGCCCCAGGCACATGTGCAACCGTCCGTCGGTCGAGAGCCGAACGCGATTGCAGCTTGCGCAAAAATTGTTGGTCAGCGGCGAGATCAGCCCCAGCCGGCTGTTGCTCCCGCCCACACGCCAGTATCGCGCCGGTCCGCCGCTGTCGTGCGAATCGGCCGTAAGGTCGAAGTCGCCCTTCAGCCTTGTCAGCACCTCCGGCAGCGGCAGGAAGCGATCGGCGCGGTCCTCGTCGATCATGCCCAGCGGCATGGTCTCGATCAGCGACAGGTCCATGTCGTTGGCTGCCGCCCAGGCGAGCATCGGCGCGATCTCGTCTTCGTTCAGGCCGCGCAGTGCCACCATGTTGATCTTCACGCGCATTCCGGCGGCCTGAGCCGCGGCGACACCCGCCAGCACCTGCGCCACATCCCCATGGCGGGTGATATAGCGGAAGGTCTGGGGATCGCGGCTGTCCAGGCTGACGTTGATGCGGCGCACACCGGCGGCGGCCAGATCAGCGGCGAAGTCGGTCAGGCGCGTCGCGTTGGTGGTGAGGGTGAGCTCGCGCAGGCCATGGCCGATCCGCGCGCCGAGCTGCTGCACCAGCGTCATCATGTTGCGGCGGACGAGCGGTTCGCCGCCGGTCAGGCGGATCTTGGTGACGCCGCGATCGACGAACCGGCGGGCGATCGCCGCCAGCTCCTCAAGGCTGAGTACGGCGTCCCGCGGGAGGAAGGACATGTGCTCCGCCATGCAATAACGGCAGCGCAGATCGCAGCGGTCGGTCACGGAGATACGCAGATAGCGGATCGCACGACCATGGCGATCGACCAGCGAGGGCGGCGTCGCAAGGGCGGGGGCGCTGGCCATAGCCTTCGAGGTAGGGCGTTCGCCCGCGGTGCACAAGGCTTGGATAGCCGAGCGCGCATCGAGCCGCTATCGAAGCCTTATGGAAGAAGGTTTCACGATCGTCCCGACGACAGCGCCCGCGCCGGAAGTTCCCGTCTTCGTGCTTTCTTTTCGGCAGCGCGACGAAGTGGCGGCGGCGGCGGCGGGAGGCGGCTGGCGGGTCGTGGCGGCGCGGCGCAGCGAAGGGCTGGAAACGCGTTTCCTGGCGAGCGGCGCCTCCGTGGCGGTGATCGATGCACGCGGTGCGATGACCGAGGGGCTGGACGCGGCGCGGCTGCTCGGCCCGACGATCAAGGCCTATGGCGCGGCGCTGCTGATCCTCGTGTCGCAGAGCGACACCGTTCACATGGGTCGCTTCTACGAGGCGGGGGCGACGCACTTTCTCGGCAGCCCGATGTCCTCCGCTGCGATCGCCCATGCGATCCGGTTCGCCGAGCGTTATGTCGAACGGCTTTCCGGCTGGGCGGGGCAGGGAACGAGCACGTCGAACCCGTTGGGCTGGCGGTTCGATCCGGCCGCAGGCTCAATCGAACTGACGCCGGCACTGGCACAATTGCTCGATCTGCCCGAGGCGCCGGGCCCGCGGGCGTTGTTCGGCCGGCTTGCGCTGTCCGACCGGCGGCTCGCCTGGGCCGCCCTGCGGCGGTTGCGCGAGGCGGGATCGACTGCCTTCGCGCATGATCTGCCGGGCAAGGGCAGGGTGGTGCAGCATCTCCAATATGACGCGGAAACCGGCCAGATTGATGCCCTGGTCGAGCCGCTGGGCATGACGCCGGATGCCGGGGCGGCGGTTCGCGACGTGTTGACCGGCGCGCGCGATGCCCCCAGCGCGCGGCGCTGGATCGATCGGGCGATGGAGAAGGGGCAGCGGATCGGCCTGGTGCTGGTAGGGCTTACCCGCTTCGACACGATCAATACCGCCTATGGCCGGCCGGCCGGCGACGAGCTGCTCCGCGGTGTCTCCCGCCGCGTTGCCGAGGCAGCACGCGAAACGCTCGGCTCGGACGTGGTGGTGGCGCGGATTGGCGGATCCGATTTCCTTGCGGCTGCGGTGGATCCCGGCACGCCCGCGCTGCGCAATGCCGCGCGGCGCATCGAGGAGGCGCTGGCGCGCCCGTTCGTCGCCGCGGGCGAGCTCGTCCATCTCGGCGCCAAGGTGGTGCTGACGGAAAGCGTTGCGGGCGACGGCGCGGCCAGCCTGCTGCGCCGGGCGAGCGAAACCCTGCTCGGGGAAGGCGCAGCGCGGCCGGGAAGCGGCCCTTCGATTGAGTCTCTGATCGGGGACTTGCGACGCGGCATCGAGCGTGGTGAGATCGGCGTGTTGTTCCAGCCGCAGGTTGCCGTGGCGACCGGCCAGATCACCGGCGTGGAGGCGTTGGCGCGCTGGCAGCACCCCCAGCATGGCGAGATCGGTGCCGAACCGCTGTTCGCGGCGGCAGATCGCGCCGGACTGTCGGGCGTGCTCAGTGAGCATGTCCAGCGTCGCGCGCTGACCATCGCGGCGCATTGGCCGCGATCGCTGGCGACGCTGCGGCTGTCGATCAACGTCACCGCGGGCGATGTGGGGCGCGCGGGCTTCGGCGAGAGCCTGCTGCGCTGGGTCGATGCGACGGGTTTTCCGCGCCACAGGCTCACGCTGGAGATCACCGAAAGCGGCATCATGGCCGATTTGAGCGACGCGGCGGCGCTGCTTTCGGATCTGCGCACGGCGGGCTGTCGCGTCGCAATCGACGATTTCGGCACGGGCTATTCCAGCCTCGCCTATTTGAAGGCGCTGCCGCTCGACTATCTGAAGATCGACAAGAAGCTTTCGCACGAGATCACCGGCTCCGCGCGCGACCGGATCGTGGTGCGCGGGGTGATCGACATGGCCCGTTCGCTGGGCCTCGCGGTAGTCGCGGAAGGTGTGGAGACGGAGCAGCAGCTCGACCTGCTGGCCAAGGAAGGCTGCCAGTATTTTCAGGGCTTCCTGTGCTCGCCGCCGATCGACGTGCCGGCGCTCGCCGCGCTCGTGCGCGACTGGTGAGCGCCGGCCACGGGCTTAAAGGTCCGGCCGGATGAGCGCCGGCACCGCCGCTGCGGGCAGCGGCCGGTAGCCGCCGAAGCGCGCGCCAGTCTTTTCCGTCCGGAACTGCGAGGCAAGGCTGGCGAGCTCGCTCACCTCGTTCGCGAGGTTCTGCGCGGCGGCCGAGGTCTGCTCCACCATCGCGGCATTCTGCTGGGTGGATCGGTCCATGGCGCCCACAGCGTTGGAAATCTCGCTGATCGCGGTCGACTGCGCGCCGTTGTCGGTCGCCATGCTGCCGAGAAGGTCATGCACCTGGCTGACATTGCCGGAAATATCGGCGAGCGCGCCATCGACCTTCTGCACCGCATCGACCGCCGTCACGATCTCCGCTTGGGTCATGGTGAGCTGTTCGCGTGCACGGCCCGCCTCTTCCTCGGCGCGCATCGCCAGCGCCGAGACGAGATCGGCGACGACCGCGAAGCCGCGTCCCGCCTCACCTGCACGGCCTGCCTCGACGGCGGCGTTCATCGCCAGAACGCGTGTCTGGAAGGCGATCTTGTCGACACCTTCGATGACGCTGTCGATGCCCTTGGCGCTCTGGGAGACGCGCGTCATCGCCTGGACCGCTTCGTCGGCAGTCGCGCGGCCAAGGCCGATGACGTCGATCGCCTGATCCGCCCGTTCAACCGTGTGGCGAGCGGCCTCGGCCGTCGAACGGGAGCGCGCGTCCATCTGCGAAACGGCAGCGGTCGTTTCCTCCAGGCTCGCGGCATTGCCCTGGGTGCGGCGCGAAAGATCTTCGGCAGCTTGCGAGATCTCGTTGATGCCCGAGCGGATGCGCATCGTGCCGTCGCTGACCGAGGCAATCATCTCACGGATGCGGTTCAGCGTCTTGTTGTAGCTCTTCTCCAGCGCCGCGAAGCTCGTCGGCAACCCGCCAAGCTCATTGGTCAGGTCGCCGTCCGCCAAGGCGTTCAGCGCCTTCTCGAACGCGGCGATTGCAGCCTCCCGCTCGGCCTGCGCTTCCTCGAAGTAGATCGAGAGCGATACTTCCATGTCGAGCAGCGCGGCCTTCACCAGCGCGATGGTCGCCTTCTCCGAACTGGGGCCGCGAAACAGGCGTAGCATGCGCTTGAACGGGTTGTTCAGCCGGTGCACACCGGCGATCAGGCCCTGCAGCACGATGGCATAGCTGCCAACATACCAGCGCGGCTCCAGCCCGATCCGCGCATGGGTGGCGCCGATACGACGGGCGCTAGCGTGATAGTCGGCGTTGAACTCGCCGGCGGCGATCCGGGCCCAGTGCTTCTGCTGCGCGGCCTTGGCAACGCCCATATGGGCCTGGTCGCGGAAGAAGCGGGAGGTCTCGGGGGTGGCGGCAGCGCGCGCATAGAAGCGATCCAGCGCGTCGCCCAGCGTCGCCTCGACCCAGGGCTGGGTGGCACGCAGCGTGGCACGCTGGGCCTCGTCCAACTCCATGAAGCTCAGCCGCGACGTCATCTGTTCGGGCACGTGGCCGATCCTTTCCTGTCCTTGAAACATGGTCGGCCGCTGGTACGGCAAACCATTCTTAAGCATCATAGTATGGTCCAAGGGACGGGTGGGCCTGGTAAGTATAATTCCGGTGTGTGCAGATTCTTGGTACCGCAAGTCGCGATATGCCTTGTGAAAACGATTGTTATTTATAGTATTCGCGGCGCATCGTTTGTAATATCAAGAAGAATAGATGCGATATTCATGCGGGCACGACGTTCAACAGCTGGTGAAGGGAGTTAACGAATGATTTTGCTGGGATTGCTGATGATGGCGGGCGGTGTCGACGAGAACGCGATCGACAAGGCCATCGCCGGAAGTGTCGCTGGATGGAATGCTGGTGATGTAGAGCGATTTATGGAGGTTTATTCAGAAAATCCCGATACCAGCTTCGTAGCTGACGAAGGGGTGGTGCGCGGCAAGACGGCGATGATCGCCCGATACCGCGCGAAATACGACTTTTCGGATCCAGTTAAGCGCGGAACGCTTGCCATCGAGCGTCTCGACTATCGCCCGCTCGGGCGTGACTATGCCCTGTACATTGGCCGCTACACGCTGCGCTATCCGGACGGGCACAGCGCTTCCGGCCCCACCAGCCTAGTGCTGCACCATGAGGCCGGCGGGTGGAAGATCATCGCCGACCACAGCAGCTGAGGCAAATCAGCCCGCGGCGCGCGCAAGCCCGCGCGAAAGCTGCAGCGCGCCGTGCAGCCGCGCCGCCGGGTTGGCCCAGGCGCGGTTGATCACCAGCTTCATGTCGGGCCGCAGCCGCGCGGTCTCGCCCAGCTTCTCGACATAGGCAATCAGCCCGGCGGGGTTGGGGAAGTGGTCGTTGTGGAACGACACCAGCGCGCCCTTCGGCCCCAGATCCAGCTTGGCGATGCACGCCTTCTTGGCGTTCAGCTTGGTCTCGATCAGGCGCAGCAGGTTGTCGGTCGGCTCGGGCAGCTTGCCGAAGCGGTCGATCAGCTCGGCGGCGAAGCTCTCGATGCCATCGGTATCCTCCACTTCGTTGAGGCGGCGATAGAGGCCCATGCGCAGGTCGAGATCGGGGACATAGTCCTCGGGGATCATGATCGGCGCGTCGACGGTGATCTGTGGCGACAGGTCCTTCGGGCGGCTGTCGTCTCGGATGCCGCCGGCCTTGGCGTCCATGATCGCCTCTTCCAGCATCGACTGGTAGAGCTCGTAGCCGACTTCCTTGATATGCCCCGACTGCTCGTCGCCCAGCAGATTGCCGGCGCCGCGAATGTCGAGATCGTGGCTGGCGAGCTGGAAGCCCGCGCCCAGGCTCTCGAGGTCGGACAGCACCTTGAGCCGCTTTTCCGCCGCCTCGGTCATCTGCCGCTGGGGCGGGGTGGTCATGTACGCATAGGCGCGCGTCTTGGCCCGGCCGACGCGGCCGCGCAGCTGGTAGAGCTGGGCGAGGCCGAACTTGTCCGCGCGGTTGATGATCAGCGTGTTGGCACTCGGGATGTCAAGCCCGCTCTCGACGATGGTGGTCGAGACCAGCACCTCGAACTTGCGGTCATAGAAGGCGGAGATCCGTTCCTCCACTTCGGTAGGCGACATTTGGCCGTGCGCCACGACATAGCGGACCTCGGGCACCTCGTTGCGGAGGAATTCCTCGATCTCGGGCAGGTCGGCGATGCGCGGGGTGACGAAATAGCTCTGCCCGCCGCGATAATGTTCGCGGAGCAGCGCCTCGCGCAGCACGACGGGGTCCCAGGGCATCACATAGGTGCGCACCGCGAGGCGATCGACGGGCGGCGTCTGGATCACCGACAGCTCGCGCAGCCCGCTCATCGCCATCTGCAGCGTGCGCGGGATCGGCGTGGCGGTGAGGGTGAGGACGTGGACGTCGGTCTTGAGCGCCTTGAGCCGCTCCTTGTGGGTGACGCCGAAGCGCTGCTCCTCGTCGACGATGACGAGGCCGAGCCGCTTGAACTCGATATTCTTCGCCAGCACGGCATGGGTGCCGACGACGATGTCGATCGTGCCCGCGGCGAGCCCGTCCTTCACCTTCTTGGTCTCGCCGGCGGTGACGAGACGCGAAAGGCGGCCGATCTCGAGCGGGAAGCCTTCAAAGCGCGTCTTGAAGTTGTTGTAATGCTGGCGGGCGAGCAGGGTGGTGGGGCACACCACCGCCACCTGCATGCCGGCCATCGCCGCGACGAAGGCGGCGCGCAGCGCGACCTCGGTCTTGCCGAAGCCGACATCGCCGACGACGAGCCGGTCCATCGGTCGGCCCGCGGCGAGATCGCCGAGCACATCGCCGATCGCACGATCCTGGTCGTCGGTTTCCTCGAAGGGAAAGCGGTCGACAAAGGCGGGGTAGCCGCCATGATCGGGCTCGGCGATCTCGGCGCCGCGGGTGGCGCGCAGGGCTGCGGTGGCGATGAGTTCGCCCGCGATCTCGCGGATGCGCTCCTTCATCCGCGCCTTGCGGCGCTGCCACGCCTCGCCGCCCAGCCGGTCGAGCGCAGCGCCTTCCTCGCCCGAGCCGTAGCGGCTCAGCACTTCGAGATTCTCGACCGGCACGTAGAGCTTGTCGCCGCCGGCATATTCGAGCGCGACGCAGTCGTGCGGCGCCTTCTGCACCGGGATCTGGGTCAGCCCCTCGTAGCGGCCGATGCCGTGATCGAGGTGGACGACGAGGTCGCCGGGGGAGAGCGTCGCCAGTTCCTGGAGGAAGGCGTCGGTATTCTTGCGGCGCTTGGCGCGGCGCACGAGCCGGTCGCCGAGCATGTCCTGTTCGGTGAGCACCGCCACGTCGGGCGTGGTGAAGCCATGGTCGAGCGGCAGCACGAGCAGCGCGACCTGCAGCCCGCTGCCGTTTGGATTGGCGACGCCGAGTGCGGGCTGCCAGCCATCGACCGGCACCGCGCCGGTGAGGCCGTGGTCTTCGAGCAGCCCCTTCAGCCGCTCGCGCGCGCCGATCGAATAGCTGGCGAGCACGGGCTTCTTGCCCTGGCTGCGCAGGGCCTTGAGGTGGGCGACCACCGCTTCATAGACGTTGCTGGCAGCGGCGCGCTCGGGTGCGAAGTCGCGCGGGCCGTCGACGCCGAACTCGACGACATGGGCCGATTCGGGCTCGTGGAACGGCGTCGCCAGATGCATCGGCTGCGCATCGACCTGTGCCTGCCATTCCTTGGCGAGCAGATAGAGGTCGCCGGCCTTGAGCGGGCGATAGCTGCCCGGATCGGCCGACTGCGCGCGGATCCGGTTCTCCTGATAGTCCTTGATCGCCTCGAAGCGCTGCTCGGCGGCAGCCGGCGTGCCGCTGTCACGGATGAGCACGGCGTTGCCGGGCAGATGATCGAACAGTGTTTCCAGCCGCTCCTCGAACAGCGGCAGCCAATGCTCCATCCCGGCGAGGCGGCGGCCCTCGCTGATCGCTTGGTAGAGCGGATCGCCGGTTGCGGTGGCGCCGAAGCGGTCGCGATAACCGCTGCGGAAGCGCTTGATGCTTTCCTCGTCGAGCAGCGCCTCGCTGGCGGGCAGCAGGGTGAAGCCGTCGACCCGGCCGGTCGTGCGCTGGTCCTGCGGATCGAAGGTGCGAACGCTTTCGATCTCGTCGCCGAAGAAATCGAGCCGCAGCGCCTGCTCGGCGCCGCTCGGGAACAGATCGACCAGGCCGCCGCGCACCGCGAACTCGCCATGGTCGTTGACCGTCTCGACGCGGACATAGCCGTTTGCCTGGAGCAGCGCGGCGAGCTTATCGAGGCCGATCCGTTCGCCCGGCGCGAGGCGCGCGACCAGCTGGCGAATGCGAAACGGCGTCAGGGTGCGCTGCGTAGCGGCGTTGACCGTGGTGACGAGCAGGCGTGGCGCCTCGCTCTTGCCCTGAAGCGCGTGGAGCGTCGCCAGCCGCTCCGCCATCACCCGCAGCGTCGGGCTGGCGCGATCGTACGGAAGGCAATCCCACGCCGGATAGCTGAGAACCTCCAGCTCGGGCGCGAAGAAGGTCGCGGTACTCGCAACCGCCCGCATGCCCGCCTCGTCGGCGGCGACGAACACGGCCATCCGGCTCGCGCGCGCAACATCCGCCAACATCCAAGGCAGGAAGCCGCTCGGTACGCCGGCAAGCGTCAGCGGGTGCTTGGCGGAAAGGATCGTCTTCAGGTCGGGCATGGGGTCTCGTTCGGATCGATCTCCTTGCCCGCGGTGGATGCGCGGGCGCTCAGGCTCAGGAGATCCGGAGGGTCACTCGGAAACGGGCACGTAGTTCAGGGTCTTGAGCGCATCGAGGATCGTGCCCCGGTAGCGCTCCGGCGCGGTGTCGGTTCCCATTGCCCAGGCCATGATGTCGACATCCTGCTCTTCGAGCAGAGTCTCGAACAGCGTGATTTCCTCGTCGGACCAGCGCTCGCCATGCTGGTCGAAGAAGCCGCCGATCAGCAGATCGGCTTCCTTGGTGCCGCGATGCCAGCTGCGGAAGCGGAGGCGCTTGAGGCGGGTTTCACGATCCATGACGGCTTTCCCAACGGCAGGCGGACGGCTGCACGCCAGGGCGCGGCCGACACGGGGTTGATCACGAGGACGGCAGATAGGGATGCCGGTGCGGAAAGGCCAGCGTGGTCTTCCGGGTATAGGTGTGGAGGGCTTGTTAACCGAAGCGGGCTAGGGTCGACGTCTCTTTGGGGTAAAAGGCTAGGGTACGATGAGCGACACTTTGACCAACAAGCTGCGTTTCGTGATGCTGAAGTCGATCAATGGCGAGCCGATGATCGTCAACATCGCAGCGGTACGCACGGTCACCACGATCAACATGGCGGGCGAGGACGTCGGCGTCATTTCGTTCGGCAAGGATCATGAAGTGGTGATCGGTTCGTCGGTGCCGGAAGTGGTGAAGGCGATCGAAGCCGCGCTCGCCAGCCACAGCCCGATCTTCCTCAACGCCTGAGTCGTGACCAAGGCGCTGCCGCCGGTGCAGCGCCATTTGTCAGCCGCCCCGCCGCACGATAGGGCGGGGCGATGCGTCCCGAGCTTCTCAATCCATTGTTCGCCGAAGTCACTGCGCTGAAGGGGATCGGCCCGGCGCTGGCCAAGCCGATGGAGAAGCTGGGGCTTGCGCGCGTGGTGGACGTCGCCTTCCACCTGCCCACGGGTTTCGTCGACCGGCTGCCGCGCGAAGAACTGGACATGGCCGATTCGGGCAAGGTGATCGCGATCACGCTCACGCCCGTGCAATATCGATTCGGCGGCGGCCCCCGCTCGCCGGCGCGGGTGCAGGCCGTGGACGCCAAGGGCAACCATGTCAGCCTCGTCTATTTCGGCGGCAGCTCGGGCTGGGCCAAGAAGCTGCTGCCGCTGAACGAACCGCGCTGGGTCTCCGGCAAGCTGGAGCATTATGGCCAGGACCTGCAGATGGTCCATCCGGACCATGTCCTGCCGCTCGACCAGGTGGAGAGCGTCGGCGGTCGCGAGGCGATCTATCCCTGTTCGGAAGGCATCACCTCCAAGCGGATCGCCGCGCTGGCGGCGCAGGCAATCGAACGCGCGCCCGAGCTTCCCGAATGGATCGAACCCAGCCTCAAGGCGCAGAAGGGCTGGCCCGACTGGCGCGAGGCGATCGCCCGCATCCATGCCGACCCGGCCGACGCCAAGGCGCGCGAACGACTCGCCTATGACGAGGTGTTCGCCAACCAGCTGGCGCTGCTGCTGGTTCGCGGCGAGGCGCGGGCGAAGCGCGGGCGTCCGCTCGCCGGCGACGGGCGGCTGCGCGACAAGCTGAAGCTGCCTTACGCGCCCACCGGTGCGCAAAGCCGCACCATCGCCGAGATCGAAGGCGACATGGCGCAGGCCCAGCCGATGCTGCGAATGCTGCAGGGCGATGTGGGCTCGGGCAAGACGCTGGTGGCGACGATGGCGCTGCTGATCGCCACCGAGGCGCGCGCGCAGGGGGCGTTGCTGGCCCCGACCGAAATCCTCGCCCGCCAGCATTATGAGACGCTGAGCCGCACGCTGGGCGCCATCGGCGTGAACGTCGCGATTCTCACCGGGCGCGACAAGGGCAAGGCGCGCGAGGCGACGCTGATGGGCCTTGCCGCTGGCGAGATCGATATCCTGATCGGCACCCATGCCATCTTTCAGGAGGGGGTTACCTATCGCGACCTCGGGCTGGTGGTGGTGGACGAGCAGCACCGCTTCGGCGTCGCCCAGCGAATGATGCTCCAGGCGAAAGCGGAACGTCCACCGCATCTGCTGGTGATGACGGCCACGCCGATCCCGCGTACGCTGACGCTTGCTCAATATGGCGAAATGGATGTCAGCCGGCTCGACGAGATGCCGCCGGGCCGCCAGCCGATCGAGACCAGCGTGATCTCCGAGGAGCGGCTGGGCGAAGTGGTCGGCGGGTTGGGGCGGCATCTGGCGAGTGGCGGCCAGGCCTATTGGGTGTGCCCGCTGGTTGAAGAGAGCGAGAAGAGCGACCTCGCCGCGGCCGAGGCGCGCGCGGCCGAGCTGCAGGCGCATTTCGGGGACAAGGTCGGGCTGATCCACGGCCGGATGAAGGGGCCGGAAAAGGACGCGGTGATGGCGCGCTTCTCTGCCGGCGAACTGGGCGTGCTGGTTGCGACGACGGTGATCGAGGTGGGCGTCGACGTGCCGAATGCGACGCTGATCGTGATCGAGCATGCCGATCGCTTCGGCCTCGCCCAGCTGCACCAGCTGCGCGGCCGTGTCGGGCGGGGCGGGGGGCGTTCGGTCTGCGTGCTGCTGCGCGGCAATCATCTGAGCGAGACGGCGCGGGCGCGGCTGGCGCTGATGCGCGAGAGCAATGACGGCTTCCGCATCGCCGAGGAGGATCTGCGGCTGCGCGGCGCGGGCGAGCTTCTGGGAACGCGGCAATCGGGCGACATGCAGTTCCGGCTGGCCGAGCCGGACATGCTCGGGTCGCTCCTGCCTGCGGCCAACGGCGACGCGCGCCTGCTGGTGGACCGCGACGGCGGATTGCAGGGGGAACGGGGGCAGGCGGCGCGGGTGGCGCTCTACCTGTTCGAACGCGATGCGGCGGTCGGGCTGCTCCGCGCGGGCTGACTATCTGGCGCGCATCATCGCGACCAGCGGCACATAATCGGCCGCCGCTATCGGCTGGAGAAACTGGCAGCCGACCCGCCCGCCCAGCGCCCAGCGAATTTCCGCACCGGTCTCGCCCAGAACCGGCAGCTGGATGCGAAGCAGGTCACCGGCCTCGAACGCCGCTTCGCAGCGCGCCATCAGCCCCTGCGGCGAAACGTTGACGATCAGGAAGGCGACCGATCTCGAATCGGGGCCGACCGCACGGGTGCGGTGCTCTACTTCGTCGCGATGCACCAGACGATCGTCGGCGCTCGCCAGCTTGGCACCCGGTACGCTCACACGCGCCTCTTCACACACTGGAGAGTCGTGAAGAGGGTAACCTACGGCAGTGAACGGGTGCCAAACGAAGCTGGTAAACGCGACATTAGCTTTGGAGGGTGAGCAGCCCGTGATGCTTCTTGCCGGCCGAAAGGCGGACCTCGCCCGAGACGTTGATCGTGGCCGCCTCGTCGTCGATCTTCTCGCCTTCGACACGCGCGCCGCCGCCCTTGATCAGCCGCCGCGCCTCGCCCTTGGACGCGCAGAAGCCGAGGCCGACCAGTGCGTCGACCACGCTGATGCTGCCGCCGCTGACCGCCAGGGTCGGCAACGCGCCGCCGGCGGCACCTTCCTCGAAGGTCTTGCGGGCGGTCTCGGCGGCTTCCTCGGCCGCGGCGCGGCCGCGGCACATGGCGGTGGCCTCGTTGGCGAGGATCTTCTTCGCCTCGTTGATTTCCGCGCCCTCCAGGGCTTCGAGACGTGCGATCTCGTCCAGCGGCAGGTCGGTGAACAGCCGCAGGAAGCGGCCCACGTCGCGATCGTCGGTATTCCGCCAGAACTGCCAATAGTCGTAATGCGGCAGCTGCTCGGGATTGAGCCACACCGCGCCGGACATGGTCTTGCCCATCTTGCCGCCGTCTGCGGTGGTGATCAGCGGGGTGGTGACGCCGTAGACATCAGTGCCGTCGGCGCGCCGCGACAGCTCGATGCCGTTGACGATGTTGCCCCACTGGTCCGATCCGCCCATTTGCAGGCGGCAGGCGGAGCGCCGCGACAGCTCCAGGAAGTCGTACGCCTGGAGGATCATGTAGTTGAACTCGAGGAAGCTCAGCGACTGCTCGCGGTCCAGCCGCAGCTTCACCGAATCGAAACTCAGCATCCGGTTGATCGAGAAATGCTGGCCGATCTCGCGCAGGAACGGGATATATTCCAGCTTGTCGAGCCAGTCGGCATTGTCGACCATCACCGCATCGGTGGGTCCATCGCCGAAGGTCAGGAAATTCTCGAACGCCGTCTTGATCGAGGCGATGTTGCTGCCGATCGTGTCGAGCGTCAGCATCTTGCGCGCTTCGTCCTTGAAGCTCGGATCGCCGATCTTGCCGGTGCCGCCGCCCATCAGCACGATCGGCTTGTGGCCCGCCTGCTGGAGGCGGCGGAGCAGCATGATCTGCACCAGGCTGCCGACATGGAGCGACGGCGCGGTGGGATCAAAGCCGATATAGCCGGGCACGATCTGCTTGGCGGCGAGCGCGTCGAGGCCCGCGGCATCGGTCACCTGGTGGATATACCCGCGCGAGGCGAGCAGGCGGAGCAGATCGGAGCTGTATTCGGTCATGATGCGAGGCCGCATAGCCAAAGCTCGGGCCTACGTCATCCCCGCGCGCTGTCCCGCGTCGCGATGCTGACGACGGGTGGCAGTCCGCGCTACAGGTTTGGCATGAAGCTTTTCCTGCAGCCGCATCCGGCGACGCCGCCGCGTGCCGTTACCGGCATCACCTGCACCCTGGCGCGCGACGACGCGACGCTGCGCCTGGTCTATGCGATCGCGGGCCGCGCGGACGCCGTGGTTCTGCCGCCGGCAGCGCCGCCGGAGCGGACCGACGGCCTCTGGCAGACAACGTGCCTGGAACTGTTCGTCGCCGGTGCGGGGGGCGCCTATCGGGAGTTCAACTTCGCACCTTCTGGCCAGTGGGCCGCCTACGGTTTCACCGCCCGGCGCGAAGGCATGGCGCCGCTGGCAATGCCAATATCGCCCGCGGTTCTCCTTTGCACGGGGGCGGACGAGGCCCGCGTTACCGTGGAACTGCCGGCCCCCGGCGGCGGCCGCCTGCGCTTCGGCATCACCGCCGTGATCGAGGAGAAGGACGGCACCAAATCCTTTTGGGCGCTGCGCCACGGGGGAGATGCGCCCGATTTCCACGATCCCGATTGCTTTGTGGGCGTTCTGCCGCCAGCAGACTGACATGCTTTTCGGAATCGATCGTCTCCTCGCCGAACCCGAGCTGCGCGCTCCCCTTCAGGGCAAGCGCGTGGCGCTGCTCGCGCACCCCGCGTCCGTGACTGCGGACCTTACCCACAGTCTCGACGCACTGGTGGCGGCAGGCGTGAACATTTCGGCGGTGTTCGGCCCGCAGCATGGCGTACGCGGCGACCTGCAGGACAACATGATGGAGTCGCCCGACTTCACCGATCCGCAGTACGGGGTGCCGGTGTTCAGCCTCTATGGTGAAGTCCGGCGACCGACGGACGCCTCGATGGCCACGTTCGACGTGATGCTCGTGGATCTCCAGGATGTCGGCTGCCGCATCTATACCTTCGTGACGACGCTGCTCTACGTGCTCGAAGCCGCCGCCAGGCAGGGCAAGGCGGTGTGGGTGCTCGATCGCCCCAATCCTGCCGGTCGTCCGGTCGAGGGGCTGACGCTGCTGCCGGGCTGGGAAAGCTTTGTCGGCGCGGGGCCGATGCCGATGCGCCACGGCATGACGCTGGGCGAACTCGGCCATTGGTTCATCACGCATTACGGCCTGGACGTGGAATATCGGGTCGTCGCCATGCAGGGCTGGCAGCCGGAGGTGGGGCCCGGCTTTGGCTGGCCCGCCGAGCGTCCGTGGATCAACCCGAGCCCCAACGCCGCGAACGTCAATATGGCGCGCGCCTATGCCGGAACGGTGATGCTGGAGGGCACGACGCTTTCCGAGGGCCGCGGCACCACCCGGCCGCTCGAGCTGTTCGGCGCCCCGGATATCGATGCCCGGGCGGTAATCGCGGAGATGCAGCGCACAGCGCCGCAATGGCTGGCGGGCTGCAGCTTGCGCGACATGTGGTTCCAGCCGACGTTCCACAAGCATGTCGGCCAGCTCTGTGCGGGCGTGTTTATCCACGCCGAGGGTCCGGGCTATGACCACGCCGCTTTCCGCCCGTGGCGTGTGCAGGCGCTGGCGTTCAAGGCGATCCGGTCGCTATACCCCGGCTATGATCTCTGGCGCGATTTCCCCTACGAATATGTGTTCGACAAGCTGGCGATCGATGTGATCAACGGCGGCCCGGGCTTGCGTGAATGGGTGGACGATCCCGCCGCGGCGCCCGCCGATCTCGACGCACTGGCCCTGCCGGACGAAGCCGCCTGGGTCGCGGCACGCCGGCCGCATCTGCTCTACTGATGGAGGGGATGATGGTGGCACCCGAACGTGCCCTGTGCGGTCTGATCTTCGCGGTGGAAGAGGCGCAGGATCGCCCCGGCACGCTCGTCGCCAGCCTGCCGTTCGGCGGCATGACCCTGCTCGAATATCAGATCCGCCTGCTCGCCGGCATCGGCGCCGAGCAGGTGCTGGTTGCGGTGGGCAAAGTGACGCCGCAGTTCCTGGCGGCCATCGAGCGGGCAGGGCGTGGGCGGCTGAAGGTCGACATCGTCCGCTCGGCCGAGGAAGCAGCCGAGAAGGTGCTGCGCGACGCCGATGTGCTGGTGCTTGCTGACGGACTGGTGACGATCGACCCGGTCATGGAACGGATGGCGGCCGAGCCGCATGCCGCGCTGCTCGTGACCGACGATTCGGAATCGCCGGCCGCCATCGAGCGGCTGGACATGCGCCATTGCTGGGCCGGCATCGCCCGGATCGAGACGCGCCACCTCGCCCATATCGCCTCCATGCCCGAGGACTATGACTTCCAGTCGGCGCTGCTTCGGGTCGCCGCACAGTCTGGCGCGCTGCAAGTGCCGCTCGCGCCCGGCTGGGCGCGCGCCGGTCACGCGGTCGAGCGGAGCGGGGACGGGCTCGCGGCAAGGAACGACGCGGTGCTCGCCGCACTGAGCGACCGACGGACGCTCTGGGCCGATCGCTGGGTGTTCAGCCGCGCGTCGCGCTTCGTGCTCCCGCAGATGATGGCGCGCAACATACCCGACTGGGCGCCGCTGGCGCTGGGCGGCGTGGTCGCCGTCGCGGCACTGCTGACGGTGCTGGCGGGCTGGGGAGGGATCGGCACGCTGGTGGCCTTGGTCGCCACGCTGGGCTTTGCGACTGCGGCTTCGCATGCGGCCTTGCGCGGCGAGGAGCCGCGCGCGCGGCAGATCGAGCTCGCCATTCTCGGGTTGTTCGTGCTGCTGCTCGCGGCGACCGGCTGGCATGAATTCCGGCTGATCGGCAATCCTGCGTCGCTGCTGCTCGCGGCAAGCGGCGTGGTGCTGCAGCTGCTTGCCGAGCGGGTGCCGGTCCAGCGCCGGCGCTGGTGGGCGAATGCGGCGGCGCAGATGCTCGTCCTCACCCCCTTCGCGCTGCTGGGGCACGCAACCGCCGGCCTGGGGGCGGTGTCGCTCTATGCGCTGTCCACGCTGACGGCAGCGATCGAAAGCCTGCGCGGCAAGTCTTAGCCTCCGATTAAGCTTGCGCCGCTATGTCCTTGGATATGGCGCAAGGCGCTCCCGAACCGCGCGGTGGCCTTGCCACTGGCGCCCCGGATCTGCTGGCACGCGCGGCGGCGGCGGAAATGCACGGCCGCGCACTGGATGAAGTCACTGCACGTGACATCGCCGTTCCGGATGCGCTGCGGCTGGACGAGCGCACGCGCGCCGGCGTGCGACTGCGGCTCGAACAGATTGTCGGCGCCATCGAGGCGAGCCTCTGCCGCGCGGTAGCGCCGGAGGGATTTCCTGGGCTGGGCGCGACGTTGCCGCTGCTGCACGCAGCCGGCCTGCCGGCAGACCCGGCGCTCGCAGGCGAGCTTCTGGCCACGGTGCGGCTGGACCAGCTTGCCGCGGGCCTTCCGCACCATGCCCCGGAGGATCCGGCGCGGCCCAGCCTGCTCAACCGGTTGGCCGAACACCCGGCACCGGGCCTTTCGGAGGCGGCGCGCGCGCTGCTGCTGGCGGAGAGCCGCGCGCGGAGTCCTGAAGCGGGACGTTGGCGGCTGCCGTTCATCTTGCATGCACGCCTGCTTTGGTGGGTTGCAGCGGCGATGCGCGAACAAGCGGGAACCCTGGCCGGCGTGGCATTGGACGCGGCGCTCTGCGCGGCCGTTCGCGAAGAGTGTGCGCTCGCCGAGCGAGCCGCTCCGGACCAGGTGGAGGCAGCCGCTGCCCGACTTGCCGCCGCGATCGATCCCGGCCCGCGGGAGTGGGGGCGCATCTTGCTGGAGGCGCTGCGCGATCGCCACCTGCCGCTGTTCGTCGCCCTGCTGGCGCGCGCGGCGGACATCGAATTTCCGGAAGCGCGGGCGCTGCTGCTCGACCCGGGCGCCGAACGCCTGTTGCTCGTGCTGCACGCTCTGGAGCTGCCGCGCGAGAATATCGCGGAGCTCTGCTTCTTGCTGTGCAACGCGGATCCCGCACGCGACCTTGCCGGACTGGCCGATGCGGTCGACACCTTGGCGGCGGTGGATATGGGGACTGCGCGCGACCTGCTCGCGTTGCTGCGGCTTCCGCCCGAGTACCGGGCAGTGCGTGCCGCCATGCACGGGGGCCGTGCGCCGTGACCGCTATCAAGTCGCTCGACCCGGTGGTGCCGCTGGCGGTGGCGCGACTGGATGCCGCTGGTCGGCTGATCGATGCCGAGCCGCGGCTGCGCGCGCTCAACGACCGCGCGGGGGGCGGCATCGGCGCCCCACTCGCGCTGCCCGGCGTCGCCGCGATCGCGCAGTTGGCGCACCGGCTGGGTATCGCCATTTCGCGCAGCGTGGTCGCGGCCGACGGCGAGGAGGAGCTCGATCTCTGGGTACGCGCAGGCCCCGATCGCGGCGGCGTGCGGCTGGAGGTCAGCGGCTGGCGCGCGCGCCCCGCCTGGCGCCCTGCTGCAGATCCCGAACGCGATGGCGATTTCCTCCGCGCTACCGGCGACTGGCTGTGGGAGACCGATGGCGCGTTGCGCCTGACCTTCCTGTCCCCCGAAGCGGGGCTGGGCCACGGCTTCGACATCCGGGAGATGCTGGGGCAGCCGCTGACGCGGCTGTTCGCGCTCGCGCAGGACGAAGGTGGCCAGCTGCCGATCCTGTCGGCGATGTCTGCCCGTGCGCGGTTCGACGGACAGCGGGCAGAGCTGCGCGGTACCGGGCGGATGGTCCGGCTGGATGCGACGCCGCGGAGCGATCCGCTGGGCCGGTTCGCGGGCTTTATGGGTGCCGCGCGGATGCTCGATGCAGCGCCGCCGGAAATCGCGACTATTCTTCCCGCGCCGCAATCTGGCAAAGGCTTTCCGCGCGCGTTCGGGAGACGGCTCGAACGCGCACTGCGCGGCCCATTGGCGCGAATCATCGCCAACGCCGAGGCGATCAGCGCGCAGGTCGAGGGCCCGATCCGAGGCGATTATGCCGGCTATGCCGGCGACATTGCCAGCGCAGGCCGCCATCTGCTCGGGCTCGTCGAGGATCTCGTCGACCTCCAGGCGATCGAAGGTGAGGATTTCACGACCGCGCGCGAGACGATCGATCTCGCCGACGTCGCGCGGCGCGCGGCCAGCCTGTTATCCGTGCGGGCTGGCGAGGCAGGCGTCCGCATCGACCGGCCGGGGAGCGACGAGGTCCTGCGGGTGCGGGGTGAATTCCGGCGCGCGCTGCAGGTGCTGGTGAACCTGATCGGCAACGCCGTGCGCTACAGTCCACGGGGTTCGGTGGTGTGGATCCGTCTGGAAAGCGAAGGCGGGATGGGCTGCGTCATTGTCGCGGACCAGGGCAAGGGGATCGCCGCGAGCGATCAGGCGCGCATCTTCGAGAAATTCGCGCGCGTGGAGCCGGCGGAGCCGGGCGGCAGCGGGCTTGGGCTCTATATCGCGCGCCGCCTGTCACGCGCGATGGGCGGGGATCTGATTGTCGACAGTGCGCCTGGGATGGGCGCGCGCTTCGTGCTGATGCTTCCGCTGCTCGACGAAACGGAGCGCCCGCCTCCTCCTGCGGGCGCTCCGTGAGCCGTTAGCGGCGGCGGCAGACCTCGACGCGGCGGCCACGGTGCCATTCGTCCCAGCATACCGTGCGGCTGCGATAGCCATACGCGTTCCAGCCGTGATGGCGGCCGCGATCCCAGCCGCGATGGCGTTCCCAGCGCGCATGGCGGTCATGACGATCCCAGCGGCGCTCATGATGATCGCGGTAGCGCCAGTCCTGCGCCTGGGCAGCGGTGGCGCCTACCAGTCCCGTCGCTACGAACCCGGCGGCGGCGATCCATTGAACCAGTTTCATCGGTCTGTCCTCTGTCGTTTCGATGCGAGGAGGACTAACCGAGTCGAAGCATCCGCAGCCTGAACCGGATCGTAGGCCGGGGTTCATCTTGGCATCATCCTGCGCGCGCGTTGCTCCCGCGCAGCATGTCAGTACGCATCCGGCCATGCTGGAGGAGCGCGCGGTGGAAGGGGCGGGGCGCGCGGCCGCGGGCGAGATCCTCGATTGCAAGCCAGCTGGCAGCCTCCGCCGCCCGCGTCGCGGGCTCGAGCACGATGCGATCGAGATCGGAGTCAAAGGGGGCGAAATAGGCCGGTTCCCCCATATTCTCGCGCCAGAATGCGAGCGCCTCGTCTATGCTCCATCCGTGGAGATGGATATTCAGGTCCGCCAGTGCCCGGCACAAGCGGAACAGCCGCCAGTGGCAATAGCCGAGCGCGCCGTGCGGGTCCCCCCGATAGAGCCCGGCCGCTGCGGCGAGTCCCTCCGCATAGATCGCCCAGCCCTCGACGAAGGACTGGGCGTAGTCCAGCCGGAGCGGATGCGGGGCCGCCAGTGTTTCCAGCGGCATCTGCACCATATGACCGGGCAGCAGCTCATGATGGACGACAGCGGGCAGCGTCCAGGCCGGCCGTCGGCCAATCTCCCGCAGGTCGACAACGTAGCGGCCGGGCCGTGCACCCTCGGGCAAGCTGCGATAGCCCTGCTTGCCGGCTGCCTCTTCCGCTGCCGACATCCTGGCGGCGCGGACGGTGTGCACCTGCGCGGGTAGCGGGTCGAACCACAGCGGCAGGTGCTTGTCTGCGGTGGCGAGTACGCGGTTCATGTCCGCCACCGCCCGGTCGCGGCCTGCAGCATCGTCCGGGTAGCGCCAGCGCGAATCCTGCCAGAGGCTTTGATAGCGCGCGCCGATGCTGCCGCCTCGCTGCCCGATTTGCGCGAACAGGCGATCGGCCTTGGCACACACGGCCGCGTGCTCGCGTATCAGCCGGTGGCGAAGCGCCTCCGCATCCACGTCGTCGCCGCTCGTTCGGCGCAGCAACAGCACATAATAGCGATGGCCGTCGGGAAGGGCGGCCACGCCGGGTGCGGGCGCGTCGACGGCGAGGCGGCGCAATACTGCAAGCTGCTCGCCCAGCGTCGCTGCGCGGGGGCCGGCCGCTGCGCGCTGTGCCGCTTCAACGGCGGTCGCCGTGCGCTCGGCGAGGCCCCGGGGCAGGCGCACGCCCAGCGCTGCATCGGCGCGCAGCGCCTGCGTCTCCAGCGTGATCGCCTGTTCCGAACCATCGGCATGGAGCCACGCGCCGCTGCCGGGTGTGATGCGATAGGGGCTCCGGCCAGGCCTTCCGAACGGGAAACGGCGGGCGAGTTCGATATCGATCGCCAGTCCGGATCTGGCGGCAAGCAGGTCGAGGCGCGGCCCCGCTGGCAGGTCTGTCGCGTCCCACCTCGAGAGCGCCGCCAGCGCGGCGGCGGGGTCCGCGCTCGCGCGGTCCAGTATTGCGCGCAGCGCTTGCTGGTCCGCCTCGTGCATCCCCGAAGCACGCGCGGGAAAGACAAGCGTGGCGGCGGTGCCGGCGAGCAGCGAGCGACGGGAAAGCGCTATCATCGTGTCTTTATGCGACAAACCGTACCACGGTTCGACCCGTGAAAATTAGAGTACTGTACAGTACGATTTTGTCTTGACGTTACGGCGCCCGGGCGTACATGAGACACCATACCGAAACGATCCATGCGCAGGGACAGCGTGGGTTCAGGAAGCCGGCATATACCGGCAGTCCAGCGGCGGGACGAAGGGGTGACCCGGGGCAGCCGAGCGCGGGCAAGGTGGAACGAAGTGGCGGAACGGCCAAGGCAGCGCTTTTTATAGGTGCGCCGGGGGTGGCCTGCAT
The DNA here is from genome assembly GCF_036731925.1 of Sphingomonas sp. GTDB lineage: Bacteria > Pseudomonadota > Alphaproteobacteria > Sphingomonadales > Sphingomonadaceae > Sphingomonas. The sequence goes on along the minus strand of NZ_DAINDJ010000001.1, from coordinate 1,738,916 downwards.
CCGCATGTACAGGGAGTGCAGGCGATGGCGTATCTCGATCTTGGCGGCTTCAACGGCCAACCCCTCGCGACGAGCGGGGCTCTTGAGGCTGCTGCAACGCTGACGGCGCTGGAATGGCAGGTCGTCGCCATCGCGCAGCGCGATCGCCTTTCGTCGCTGGAAGCGCCGAGCCGCTGGTCGCGCTTCTTCGCGCTGTTCTTCGGTGGTGATCGGGCGAGCCCCCGGCTTGCCGATTCGAAGCTTGAAGCGCTGCGCCGCATGGCGGTGCTCGCTTGGCACAAGGGCTATGCGCTGCCGAAGCAGGAAATCGCCGCCTTCCACGAATCCGGCTATTCGATCGATCATCTCGAGCTGTTGCTCGCCCGAGTGAGCCAGGGCCGTGCCGCCCTGAACGAGGGGCGCGCGCGCTGACGCGCGTCGCGCCCGCTATTTTCGCTTACTGCTTCTTTTCCTGATTTTCGCTGTCGGCGTTGCGATCGATGCGCGACGTCATGCCCGTTGCGGCGGCGTCCGATTCGGTCTGCTCGCGGTCGCTGAACGGCGTCGGCTTCTCGCTCGGCGTGGCGACCGGCGCGGGCGCGGCGTTGGCGGGCTCGGCCGCCGCCGGCTCCTGCGTGGAGACGTTCACGTCCGCCGGCGTTTCCGGCACGGTGATCTCCGTGACGTTGGCGTCGGGCGCGGTGGGGCCTTCGTCCTTGCTGCCGCAAGCAGCGAGGGTGAGGCCGGCGCCGGCCAAGATTGCGAGAGTGCGCAGCTTCATGGATGTTTCCTTGGAATGCGGGTTCAGGAGGCGGTGCCGGCGCTGACGGCCGCGCGCGATTCGATCTTTTCGGCCAGCAGCTTGTCCCAGCTATAGGGGTCGTCGCGGAAGTTCATCGTGCCGTCGGCGCTCGCGAAGGCGGTCCAGTACAGCAGGTAGACCGCGACCTGATCCGCATCCGCCAGGCGAACGCGCACGGTCTTGGTGCCTTCCAGCTGCGCCGCGATTGCATCGGGCTGCCAGTTGGGGTCGTTCTTCAGCAGCAGCTCGGCAAGCGGGCCGGGCTTCTCGAGGCGCACGCAGCCATGGCTGTCCAGCCGGCTGTAGCTGTTGAAGCCCGATTGGACCGGCGTGTCGTGCAGATACACGGCATAGGGATTGTCGAAGTCGAACTTGTAGCGGCCGAGCGCGCTGCGCGGACCCGATTCCTGCTGAAGGCGACGGTCCGGCCCGGAGCCGATCACGCGATAGCCACGCGCCTTCAGATAGGCTTCGCCCTTGGGCCACAATTCCTTGGCGGCAATGCCGCTCGGCACGTTCCAGGGCGGATTGAGCACGATCGAGTGGATGCGCGACTGGAGCATCGGCGTCTCGTTGCCGGGCCGGCCGGTGACTGCCTTCATCGAGGCGATCGGGCTGTCGCCCTCGAACACGGTCATCACCGCAGCGGCGATGTTCACCTGGATGCGCTTGGCGGGCAGCGTCTGCGGCAGCCAGCGCCAGCGCTCCATGTTCGCCATGATCTGGCGGACGCGTGCCTCGACCGGCACGTTGAGTGCGGCGAGCGTGCCGGTGGAGACGACGCCGGTCGGGCGCAGGCCATAGCGGCGCTGGGCGCGGAGCACCGCTTCCTGGAGGTCCTGGTCGAACACGTCGCCGCTGGTCGAAACCAGCTTGTCCTCCACGGCCAGTCGCTTGCGCAGCGCCTTGACCCGGGCACCGCTTGCGCCCTTGCCGAGATCGGGCCCGGGGGCGAGCTTGGCCCAGCCGCCCGAGGTGAGAATGCTACGGTACGCTACCAGGCCCTTTTCGAGCCCGTCATAGCCGGCATAGGGCGGCGGCAACGAGCGGATCCATGCGGCCAGGCGGTCGCGCTTCACCGCATCGGCGAAGCCGGGCGCCGGATCGAACGGCGCGGGGCGCAGGCCCCAGTCATTGATGAAGTCACTGGAGTCGAGCCGGCCCGAATGGACCGCGCGGGCATAATCCAGCGCTGCGCGGGCCATGCCGTCGCTGTCACTGGGCAGCGTGACGGTGCTGGTCATCCGGCGCAACCCCTGCGACAGGCCGGCATCGGTGAGAAGCTGGCGCAGCTCGGCGACCTGCTTTCCGCTCAGCGTCGGCAACGGCGCCGCCTGCACCATCGGTGCGGGGACCAGCGGTGTCGACTGGGCCTGGGGCGGGGCGAGCGTCGGCCGCGGCGTCTGCACCGCGGGAGTCTGGCTCTGCGGCGCGCGCGCGGGCGCGGGTCGCGGCGCCTGCGTCTTCACCGGAGCTTGAGCCTGCACCTGACTAGCGGGCGTCTGGACCGGGCGGGCGACGGGCGTCTCGGTGGGCTTAGGCTTCGGAATCAGCCGGAACTGGGCTGCTGCGGGAGAGGCAATCGCGCCTGCAAGCGCCAGCGCCGCCACCCCCTTCGTCAATACCATCTTCGTTCCCGCAAGCTTCTTCACTTCGTCCACGCGCAATACTCCACTCGCCGCGTCGTTTATCAACGCATCGGCCTATAGGCGAGGCCGGCGTGAAGATGCGAGCGCGAAAAGCCGCTCCTGCTTGACATTTGCCAACGTTGTCGGGAAGCGTCGCGCCCGATTAAGCCATTGGGGCAGGAGAGGGATCGCTTGGCCACCGCACGTTCTACGCACACCACGCTGGCATTTGCCGCGGTAACAACGCTGTTCTTCGCCTGGGGGTTCATCACCTCGCTGGTCGATCCGCTGGTCGCCGCGGTGAAGGGCATCTTCACGCTCACCAATCTGCAGGCGCAGGCGAGCGCCTTTGCCTTCTTCTTCGCCTATTTCGTGGTCTCGCTGCCCGCCGCGGCGCTGGTCTCGCGGCTGAAGGCGGTGCCGTCCATCCTGCTCGCGCTGTGCACCATGGCGGCGGCGTGCCTGATCATGCTGACCGCGGCCAATCTCGCCAATTACTGGCTGGTGCTGCTCGGCCTGTTCGTGCTGGCCAGCGGCATCACCGTGCTGCAGGTCGCCGCCAACCCGCTCGCCGCGGCGTTGGGCGACCCGAAGGGCAGCCATTTCCGATTGGTGCTGAGCCAGACCTTCAACTCCTTCGGCACGTTCCTGGGCCCGCTGCTCGGCGCGCATCTGTTCCTGAAGGGCGTCGAGGTGAAGTCGGGAGCGGTCGTCGATCCGGCGGTCCGTGCCGAGGCGCTGGCGGGCATCGATACCGCCTATCTGTGGATCTGCGGCCTGATCCTCGCGCTCGCGGTGTTCTTCTTCGTCAGTCGCCGCGTCGTGCGCGACGCCGCACCCGCGCACAATGCGACCTCGGGCCTGTTCGACGCCTTCTCCTCGCGCTGGGCGCTGTTCGGCGCGCTGGGGATCTTCCTCTATGTCGGCGCCGAAGTGTCGATCGGCACGCAGATGGCGCTGTTCCTCAACGACAACAGCATCTGGGGCCAGTCCGACGCGCCGTTCGGGGTGCCGCTGCTCGGCACGCTGATGGGCAGCGACGGCGTGCACGGCGTCTCGCTCCAGGAAGCCGGCAAGGCCGTCGCTTTCTACTGGGGCGGCGCGATGGTTGGGCGTGCGCTGGGCTCGCTGCTGCTCACCCGCGTCCGCGCGGACAAGCTGCTGGCGCTGTTCACCGTGGTCGCGGCGGCGATGTGCCTCTATGTCGTCGCGGTAGGCGGCGTGAGCGCGGGCTTCGTCGCGCTGGCGATCGGCCTGTTCAATTCGATCATGTTCCCCGTCATCTTCACGCTGACGCTGGAGCGTTCGGCGGCGAGCGAGGAAGCCACCTCGGGCCTGCTCTGCACCGCCATTGTCGGTGGCGCGGTGCTGCCGCTGCTGGTCGGCAAGGTCGCGGATCTGCACGGCTATGCCTTTGCGCTCATCGTGCCGGCGCTTTGCTACGTCGTGCTGTGTGGCTTCGCGATCGCAGCCGGCCGCGCCAAGCCGGTGCGCGCGGGCGGGGCCGCGTCGTTGCACTGACCTGTAGGCCGGGCGGAGTTTGACGCTCCCGCAGCGTTGCGCCACGCTCGGCCCACAAGACCAGAGCCTTTTCCGGGGAGAATCCTGATGTCCGTCCGCCGCCGTTCGCTGCTTGCCGGTGCCTTGGCGCTTCCGTTCGTCGCCCGCGCGCAGACGCAGGAAACCTGGGAACAGCGCAAGGAGCGCCTGTTGCACGAGGACTTCCCGGAACTGAGCCGCTACGCTGCGGACAACGCCCGCATTCTCGCCGCGGGCGAGAAGGTCAACATCGTCTTTCTGGGCGATTCGATCACCGAAGGCTGGAAGAGCAAGCGTCCCGGGTTCTTCACCCCGGGCCGGGTGGGCCGCGGCATCGGCGGGCAGACCACGCCGCAGATGGTGCTGCGGATGATGGCGGACGTGGTGCACCTCAAGCCCCGCTTCGTTCACATCATGGCCGGCACCAACGACATCGCCGGGAACACCGGCAAGATGACACGGGCGCAGAGCTACGACAATTTCCGCATGATGGCGCAGATCGCCAGGGCGAATGGCATCGGCGTGATCCTTGCTTCCGTGCCGCCCGCGGACCATTTCCCCTGGCGCCCGGGCCTGGACGTGGTCGGGCCGATCCGCGAAATAAACGCCTGGCTGCACGACTATGCCAAGGCGGAGCATTTGACGTGGGTGGATTATACTCCGGTGCTGGGCGATGCCCGGGGCGCGATGAAGCCGGGCCTGGCCTATGACGGCGTCCACCCGACCGAAGCGGGCTATGATGCGATGGCCACGGTCATCGAGCCGATCCTCAAGGCCCGCCGCGCGTGAGGGCGCTGCTCGGTTCCGCGGCGCTGCTGGTGGCGGCTCCGGCTGCCGGGCAGACGCTGGAGACGGTGTCGCCGGACGGCACCAACAGGATCGTCGTGGCGCTCGATCGGCAGGGCACGCCCAATTATCTCGTCCAGCGGCGCGGCGAGATGGTGCTGGCGCCGTCGCCCATTGCGCTCGACCTCGATCGCGACATGCTTGGCTGGGGCATGGCGATCACCGGCAGCGAGGCGAGCAGCGCCGACACCCGCTACCGGATCGTGCTCGGCAAGGCCGAGGAGGGGCGGGATCGCTACAACCAGCTGACCGTCCACCTGCAGGAGCGTGGCGGTGCCAAGCGCCGGATGGATCTGGTGCTGCGCGCCTATGACGATGGTGTCGCCTTCCGCACGGTGGTGCCGGTGCAGGCAGGGACCGCCGCGGCGATCGTCCGTTACGAACGGACCGGCTTCTATTTCCCCCAGGCCTGGAAATGCTGGGGCTTCAACGTCGGCCATTTCGGGTCCAGCCATGAGGGCGAGTTCGACCCCGTCGACACCACGCGGCTGCGCGACCACAATCTGTTCGACCTTCCGTTCGCCTGCGAAACCGGGAAAGGCGCCTTCGCGCTTGCAGAGGCCGACCTGATCGACTTTGCCGGCATGTACCTGACCGGGCGCGGTGATGGCGGGCCGGGACTGCAGATCAAGCTGTCGCCTTCGCTCGACGACCCGCGCATCGCCGTCCACACCCGGATCGGCAGCCCGATCGTCACGCCCTGGCGCGTGGTGATGCTCGCGGACCAGCTCGGCAAGCTCCAAGAATCGACGCTGCTCACTAACCTCTCCAGCCCTAGCCGGATCGAGGACACGAGCTGGATCAAGCCGGGTCTCACCAGCTGGGACTGGTGGAACGGGCCGGTGATCGGGAAGTTGCCGGGGCAGCGGACCACGACGGCGGTGGCCAAGGCGTTCATCGACTTCGCCGCCGAGAACGGCTTTCCCTACACGATGATCGACGAGGGCTGGTACGCCGGTGCGGGTGGCGGCGGGGTGCGCCGGCCCGGTGTCGACATCACCAAATGGGCCGATGCGATCAATCTGCAGGAAGTCGCTGACTATGCCCGCACGAAGAAGGTGCGGCTGTGGCTGTGGGCGCACTGGCAGGCGCTCGACGAGCAGATGGAAGACGCGCTGACGCTCTACGAGAAGCTCGGCATCGCCGGCATCAAGATCGACTTCATGGACCGCGATGACCAGTGGATGGTCAACTGGTATCAGAAGCTGCTCGGTGCTGCGGCGCGCCACCATCTGATGGTAGACCTGCACGGCGCCTTCCCGCCGCGCGGCCTCACCCGGACCTGGCCGAACTTCGTCACGCAGGAAGGCGTGATGGGGGCCGAGTACAACAAGTGGAGCCGGCGGGCGACAGCGGGCAACAATGTCATGCTCGCCTATACCCGCGGGCTTCTGGGGCCGATGGACTATACGCCAGGTGGCTTCCGCAACGTGGCCCCGGCCAACTTCCAGATCCGGAACGATCTGCCGCTGGTGCAGACGACCCGTGCGCACGGGCTGGCGATGTATGTCGTCTACCTCTCGCCCCTCGCAGCGGTCGCGGACAGCCCGGACACCTATGCGGCCAGCCCTGCCGGCTTCGACTTCATCAAGGCGGTGCCGTCGAGCTGGGACGAGACGCGATTCCTTGCCGGCGAGACGGGCGAATATATCGTGATCGCCCGCCGCAAGGGCAAAAGCTGGTATCTCGGCGCGATGAACAACGAGAAGGCGCGCAGCATCACGGTGCCGCTGGCGTTCCTCGGGCCCCGCGGCGCCGAGGCGCGGATCTGGACCGACGGTGCCGGCCCCGAGGCGGTGCAGGTGGAAAGCCGCCGCGTCGCCTCCGACACGGTGCTGACGCTGAACCTTGCGGCAACGGGCGGCGCGGCCGCACTCCTGCAGGAGCGCTGAGCCGCGGCCGGTCTGCCCCGATCCTGCCGCAATTCATCGACCCATTTTCTCCGCTGATCTTCCCATTCCGGAAAGTTCACAGTGGGTTCATCGCCCAATGGCTCTTTTCAGGCGCATGTTTGTTGCAATGCAGCGCCCCGAAACCCCGAAGGGGAACGACATGCCGTTTTTGAAGAGCCCGGCACGGTTTCTGCTCCACTATGTCACGCGCAGGCCGCTTGCCTTTGCGCTGCTCGCGCTGCTCGTCGTAGGCGGTGCGTCCAGCGCGGTCGGCGTGCAATACGCGATGAAGCTGCTGATCGACTCCATGACGATTGCGGCGCCTTCGCATGCCGCTGTCTACGTCGCACTTGCGGGATTCGTCGGCCTTGTGGCGCTGGAGAACGGGCTGGTTCGCGGTGCGGCGATGTTGTTGTGCAACATCACCGTGGCCAGCGGCGTCCGCATCCGGCTGGACATGTTCCACTATCTGACCGGCCATCACATCGGCTTCTTCCAGAACCAGCGCGGCGGCTCGCTCGGGCACCGGGTGGGGGCACTGACCGGCTCGTTCCAGGCGCTGACCCACCGCATCCTGATGGAGATCACCCCGCCGCTGATCGCATTTGGCGGTGCGCTACTGATCTTCCTGGCGATCGACTGGCGCATGGCGGCCGCGATCACGGGTATTTTCGTGGCGGCGAGCACCGGCCTCGTCTTCCTCGGCATGCGCGGCGACAAATACCACAAGGCCTTTGCGCGCGCCGCGAGCGAGAGCGGCGGCGAACTGGTCGACCTGGTCGGCAACATCGCCGCGATCAAGTCGTTCGGCGCACGACGCCGCGAGTCGGACCGGTTGCGCGGCTATTTCGAGACTGAAGCCGCGGCGCAGAAGCGCGGCTGGATGTTTGTCGAGCGTATCCGCGTCCTTCACGACGTCGCGCTGGTAGTGCTCGTCGGTGCGGCGCTCGTCTGGGCCGTCGAGCGCTGGATCGCGGGTGGGATCACTGCCGGCGACGTGGTGGTCGTCAGCGCGATGACCTTCCGCATGCTCAACGGCTCGCGCGACCTGGCGATGGCGCTGATCGATACCAGCCAGCAGTTCAGCTATCTGCGCGAGACGCTGGAGATCGTCGGCGCCCCCCACGCGCTGGACGATGCTCCCGACGCGGCACCGCTGGTCGCGACACGCGGCGAGGTGCGGATCGAGGGCGTCACCTTCGGCCATCATCCGGGCCGACCGGTGCTGCACGATCTGTCGCTGATCGTCGCGCCCGGCCAGAAGATCGGCATCGTCGGCCCGTCGGGCGCGGGCAAGTCGACCATTCTCCAGCTCGTCCAGCGTCTGCACGATCCGCAGGGCGGCCGCGTGTTGATCGATGGCCAGCCGATCGACCGGGTGACGCAGGACAGCCTCCACCAGGCGGTTGCCGTGGTGCCGCAGGAAGTGCTGCTGTTCCACCGCTCGATCCTCGAAAATATCCGCTTCGCCCGGCCTGATGCGACCGACGAGGAGGTGCGGGTTGCTGCCGAAGCGGCGCACTGCGCCGGCTTTATCGCGCTGCTGCCGCAGGGCTACGACACGGTGGTGGGGGAGCGTGGTACCAATCTCTCCGGCGGGCAGCGCCAGCGGATCGGCATCGCCCGCGCGTTCCTCAGCAAGGCGCCGATCGTGCTGCTCGACGAGGCGACCTCGGCGCTCGACACGAGTTCGGAGATCGAGGTGCAGCAGGCGCTCGATGCGCTGATGGCGCATCGCACAGTGCTGGCGGTGGCGCACCGTCTGTCTACCGTGGTCGGCTTCGACCGCGTCATCGTGGTAGAGCATGGCCGGATCGTGGAGGACGGCGCGCCGCTCAAGCTGCTGCGCGCGCGCGGGGCGTTCCAGCGGCTCTGGGCGCTGCAGGCGGAGGGGCTGGACGCCCCGGCGGAGCGCCGCGAGCTGCCGCGCTTCGTTGCAGGCACCGCGCGGCGAATGTTCGGCCTCGGTCCGCGTCCGCCGCTGCGCGTGGTGGAACGCCAGGCTGCAGGGTGAGGGCTGCGCCCTTCACGCTGGGGGCAATCAGAATTCGATGATGCCCGGAGCGCAACGAGCACGGTAATCGACGGCGCTGAGGGACCCATTCGGCTGCCGTGCGGCAATGCGCATCCCCGAATGTACCGGCGGTCCAGGCGCCAGCGGAATCGCTCGCTCGCGCCAAACGGATCATTGGTGCCTCTCCGTCACGCATGGCAAGATGCGCGCAAGGATCAAGGCCTGTCCAGCCGGGGCGGCGGGCAAAGAAAAACGGCGCCACCGCAGGTGCGGGGCGCCGTTTTTTTCAAACCTGCTCCGGAGCGAACTCCGGAACCTGCGCTCAGCGCTGGCTGACGGGCACGTAATCGCGCTGCGTCGGGCCGGTGTAGAGCTGGCGCGGACGGCCGATCTTCTGCTCCGGGTCCGAGATCATCTCGTTCCACTGCGCCACCCAACCCACGGTGCGGGCCAGCGCGAACAGCGCGGTGAACATGGTGGTCGGGAAGCCGATCGCCGACAGGATAACGCCCGAATAGAAGTCGACATTCGGGAACAGCTTCTTCTCGACGAAGTAGTCGTCCTTGAGCGCCATTTCCTCGAGCTGCAGTGCCACTTCGAACACGGGGTCCGAAACGTTGAGCGAGGCGAACACTTCGCGCACGGTCTTCTGCATGACGGTCGCGCGCGGATCGTAGTTCTTGTACACGCGGTGGCCGAAGCCCATCAGGCGGAACGGATCGTTCTTGTCCTTCGCGCGGGCGATGAACTCGGGGATGCGCTCCGGGCGGCCGATCTCGTGCAGCATGTTGAGCGCCGCTTCGTTGGCGCCGCCATGCGCCGGGCCCCAGAGGCAGGCGATGCCGGCCGCGATGCAGGCGAACGGATTGGCGCCCGACGAACCGGCGAGACGCACGGTCGAGGTCGAGGCGTTCTGCTCGTGATCGGCGTGGAGGATGAAGATGCGGTCGAGCGCCTTCTCCACCACCGGGTTCACTTCATATTCCTCGGCGGGAACGCCGAAGGTCATGCGCAGGAAGTTGCCGGTGTAGCTCAGGTCGTTCTTCGGATAGAGGAACGGCTGGCCCACGCTGTACTTGTACGCCATCGCCGCGATCGTCGGCATCTTGGCGATCAGGCGGTGCGACGCGATCATGCGCTGCGTCGGATCGGTGATGTCGGTGGAATCGTGGTAGAAGGCCGAAAGCGCGCCGACGACGCCGCACATCACCGCCATCGGGTGTGCGTCACGACGGAAGCCGCGGTAGAAGGTCGCCAGCTGCTCGTGCAGCATGGTGTGGCGAGTGATCGTGCTCTCGAACTTGGTCAGCTCGTCCTGCGTCGGCAGTTCGCCGTTGAGCAGCAGGTACGAGACTTCCATGAAGCTCGACTGCTCGGCCAGCTGGCCGATCGGGTAGCCGCGGTGAAGCAGCACGCCCTCGTCGCCGTCGATGAAGGTCAGGCCCGACTCGCAGCTCGCGGTCGAGGTGAAGCCCGGATCGTAGGTGAAGGCGCCGGTCTGCGCGTAGAGCTTGCGGATGTCGACGACGTCCGGGCCCGTGCTGCCCTTAAGGACCGGATATTCGACGTCTTTCCCCGCAACATGCAGTTTGGCGGTATCGCTCATGTAGTCGTCCTTTCCTTCGACCCGTTTTCAGGCGGGCGTACGCATCTGATCTGCGATGCGGGCGAGGCTTTCTTCCCGCCCCAGCAACGCCAGGACATCGAAGATACCAGGAGAAGTTCGGCGGCCGGTTAACGCCGCACGCAGCGGCTGCGCCAGGTTGCCGAGCTTCACGCCCGCAGCATCGGCGACGGTGCGTACCGCCGCTTCGAGCGCCTCCGTATCCCACGTTGCCAATCCGTCAAGCGCGGTGTGCAACTGGGCCAGCAGAGTGCGCGCATCGCCCTCTAGCAGAGCGGCTGCCGCCTCGTCCATTTCCAGTGGGCGGGTGCGAAAAAGAAAGCCTGCGCCGTCCGCAAGTTCCAGGAGATTGGCGGCACGCGGCTTCAGCGCGGCCATGCTGCGGCGCAGAAGGTCGTGCTGCGAGTCGTCGGCTTCGAAGGGCAGTCGTGCCGCGACCAGATCGGCCAGGCGATCATCGTCCGACTGACGGATATAATGGCCGTTCAGGTTCTCGAGCTTCTTCAGATCGAACCGGCTTGGTGATTTGCCGACGCCGGCGAGGTCGAACCACTCGATCGCCTGCTCGCGGCTTATGATCTCGTCGTCGCCATGCCCCCAGCCGAGGCGGAGGAGATAGTTGGAGACCGCCTCGGGCAGCAGGCCCAGATCGTCGCGATAGGCGTCGACGCCGAGCGCGCCGTGGCGCTTGGAGAGCTTCGCGCCGTCCGCGCCGTGGATCAGCGGGATGTGGGCATATTCCGGCTCATCCCAGCCCATCGCCCGGTAGATGGGCAGCTGGCGGAAGGCGTTGTTGAGATGATCGTCGCCGCGGATCACATGGGTGACGCCCATGTCGTTGTCGTCGACGACCACGGCCAGCATGTAGGTGGGCGTACCATCGGAGCGCAGCAGCACGAGATCGTCGATCTCGGCATTCTGCACCGTCACTTCGCCCTGGACATGGTCGCGGATCGTCACGGAACCCTCGGTCGGCGCCTTGAGGCGAACGACGTGGGGCTGCGACAGATCGCCGTCGCTACGATCACGCCAGGGCGAGCGGATGCGCAGCGGCTTCTTGGCTGCTTCCGCCTCCGCCCGCATCGCGGCGAGTTCGTCCTGCGTCAGGTAGCAGCGATAGGCCGCGCCGCGCGCGATCATCTCGTTGGCCACCTCGGCATGCCGCGCGGCGCGGGCGAACTGGTAGACTTCGTCGCCGTCCCAATCGAGGCCAAGCCAACGCAGGCCATCGAGGATCGCCTCGATCGCCGGCTGCGTCGAACGCGCGCGATCGGTATCCTCGATGCGCAGCAGGAACTTGCCGCCATGATGGCGAGCGAACAGCAGGTTGAACAGCGCGGTGCGCGCCCCGCCGATATGGAGGAAGCCGGTCGGCGAGGGGGCGAAGCGCGTCACGACGGGCTTGGCGGGGGTGGTTTCTTGTGTTGCGCTCAAGCGCGCATGCTCCCAGTCTGTTGTCTCGATGGCCAGTTCAGCCGCCGCGGCCCCTAGCACGGGGTTACCGGGCCTTCAAATGGGGGCGGGCTGGGGATTCCCCAAGGGCCGGGGAGCATTGGAGCGCTGGCTGGAGGCGGAGCGAGGGCAACTGCCGCTATGGCTGCCGATCGCGTTCGGCGGCGGCATCACCGCCTGGTTCGTGCTGGACGATGCACGGCAATGGGCCGGTTTCCTCCTTGCCGCGCTCGGGCTGGCGCTCCTCGGCGCGATCCTGCCGGGCAGGGCGGGGCGGGCGCTGCTGGTCGCGGGGCTGCTTCTCGCCGCGGGATGCGGGTCGATCTGGTGGCGGGCGCAAAGCGTCTCCGCGCCCGTGCTGGCGCGACCGGAAGTGGTGGCGTTCGACGCAGACGTGGTGCGAGTCGACGCGTTGACCGCCCGCGGTCTGGTGCGGCTGGTACTCGCCCCCGTCGCACGGGCCGACCTCCCGCCCAAGCTGCGCGTGAACGTGGAGGCCGGCGCCGTTCCCGCCGGGATGGCAGCGGGCGCACGGGTTACGCTGCGGGCGCGGCTGGTGCCGCCGCCCGGTCCCTCGGTGCCCGGCGCCTATGACTTTCGCCGCGTTGCATGGTTCGACGGGATCGGTGCCACGGGCAAGGCGCTGGACGGCATCAGGTTGCGTCGGGCACCCGCGCGGCCCGGCCAGGACCTTCGCGCGGCGCTGTCCGCCCATATCGAGTCGCGCCTGCCGAGCAGCGCCGGCGGCATCGCCAGCGCGCTCGCGACCGGCGACGAGGGCGCGATCAGCGAGGCGGACAGCGAGGCGATGCGCCGGGCCGGCCTCGCGCACTTGCTTTCGGTGAGCGGACTGCACGTGACGGCAGTCACCGGCGCGGCGATGCTCGTGGTGTTGCGGTTGCTTGCGCTGAGCCCCTGGCTGGCGCTGCGGGTGCGGCTGCCCCTCGTCGCCGCAGCGGCGGGCGCGCTGGCCGCGATCGGCTATACCTGGCTCACCGGCGGACAGGTGCCGACGATCCGCTCCTGCGTTGCCGCGCTGCTGGTGCTGGTGGCGCTGAGCCTAGGGCGCGAGGCGTTGACGCTGCGGCTGGTCGCTGCGGGCGCGATGGTGGTGCTGCTGCTGTGGCCGGAGTCGCTGGCCGGCCCAAGCTTCCAGCTGAGCTTCACGGCGGTGGCGGCGATCGTCGCGCTGCACGAAAGCCCGCACATGCGCCGCTGGTTCGAGGCGCGCGAGGAGGGGCTCGCGCGCCGCATCGCGCGCGGAGCGGGATCGCTGCTGCTCACCGGCATCCTTGTGGAGCTGGCGCTGATGCCGATCGGCCTGTTCCACTTCCACAAGGGCGGGGTGTACGGCGCCGTGGCCAATATCGTCGCGATCCCGCTCACCACCTTCGTGGTCATGCCGCTGGAGGCTTTGGCGCTGATCGCCGATCTGGTGGGGGCCGGCGCACCCTTCTGGTGGCTTACCGGCAAGGCGATGGCGCTGCTCCTGTGGATCGCGCATGCAGTGGCGGACGCGCCAGGTTCGGTGGCGGCACTTCCGGTCATGCCGGCGGGGGCGTTCGCAGCCATGGTCGCCGGTGGGCTCTGGATCGGTCTGTGGCGCACGCGCGTGCGGATGCTGGGGCTGGTGCCGCTGTGCATCGGTGCGCTCTGGGCGGCGATCACGCCGGGGCCGGACCTGCTCATTACGGGCGACGGCCGCCACGCCGCGCTGCGCATGGCCGATGGCAGCTTTGCCTTGCTGCGCGACCGCGCCGGAGACTTCACGCGCCAGGTGTTGAGCGAGAATGGCGGCGTGGAAGCGGATGCCCTGGCCGCGCTGGCCGACAGTGCCGATGCCCGGTGCAGCCCCGATCTGTGCGTTGTCGAGGTGGTCCGCGGCGGGCGGCACTGGCGGATTGCCGCGACCCGAAGTGCCTATCCGGTCGCATGGCGCCAACTGGTGGCGGTGTGCGCGGCAAGCGACGTGGTGGTGAGCGAACGCCGCCTGCCGCGCGCCTGCCATCCGCGCTGGCTGCGGCTCGACCGCGGGAACCTGACCCAGACCGGAGGGACCGCGGTGAGCTTCGCGGACGGCTCGGTGCGTCGCGTCCGCAACCGGGGCCGCCACCCATGGCTTGACCCGCCCACCGTTGAGCCGCCATTCAGCGCCGCGAAGGGAGATCGACGATGATCCGGATTCTGCTTGCGGCCTCGGCACTTGGCGTGGCTTCCCCGGCGATTGCGCAAGGCGCCGACTGGGCGAAGGTCCGCGCCGAATGGAACCGGCCCGCGGCGCCGTTCCGGATCCTGGGGAATGTCCACTATGTCGGCACGGCGGGCGTCGCGGCCTATCTGATCACCAGCCCACAGGGGCATATCCTGATCGACGGGGGCATGCCGGAGAGCGCCCCGCTGATCGCCGCCAACATCGAGAAGCTGGGCTTCAAGCTTGGTGACGTGAAGATCCTGCTGATCAACCACGCGCACTGGGACCATGACGGCGGCCTTGCCGAACTCAAGCGCCGTACGGGTGCGCGGCTGCTGGCGAGCGCAGCCGACACGCCGGCGCTGGAGGCGGGACGGGCGGACTATCGCCCGGACATCTCGATCGCGGCGCCGCCGGTCAAGGTCGACGCACAGATCAAGGACGGCGAGGAAATCCGCGTCGGCACCAACACGCTGACCGCCCATCTGACGCCGGGGCACACCAAGGGCTGCACCAGCTTCACCGTGCAGGTCCCGTCGGGCGGCGACAGCCTGACCGTGCTGTTCGCCTGCAGCCTGAGCGTCGCAGACCAGCCGCTCACGCCGGGCCATGGCTATGATGCCTCACCCACTGATTTCCGCGCGACCTTCGCCAAGCTGCGTGCGACGCAGGCCGATGTGTACCTGAGCTTCCACGCCGAGCAGTTCGACCTCGCCGCCAAGCGCGCCAGGCAGCTCGCCGGGGACGTCGACGCGTTCGTCGATCCGGGCGAACTCGGGCGCCGCGTGGACGCGGCGCAGAAGGCATTCGAGGCGGCGTGGAAGGTGGAGCAGGCCCGATAGCGCTGCCGGCGCCTATGGCGTACCCGATCCGGCGACCTCTGCGTCCTTTGCCTTGAGGATCGTCCGGACGATCTGCCCCTGCGTGGTCGATGCGAATGCGTTGGCTTGCCCTGCGTACAGGCCGCGCAGATACCCCCGATCGAACGCGGTCAGCTCGGCAGGAGCTTCCTGGGCATCGGCTGCGAACAGGCCGAGGATCGTATCCTTGCTGTTCGTTTGCCGAGGACGGACTCCGGCCAGGGCGCGCATCGCCAGATAATCGGCAACCTGGTACGTTGTCTTGCCGATCGCTGCCGATCGTTCGACCAGCACGACAGCCGCCAGCGTGTCTTTCCGGATCGGGGCAACGATCCTCGAGGCACTGGCGATCTGGAGGAAGCGGTCATAGCCGATGCGTTCCCCGTCCCGCGCGCGCGTTTCGCTGTTGCTCCATGCGCGAACCGGTCCGCGCTCGTGGACGATCGTGCGGATCTCCGCCGGGCTGCGGTCGCCGAAAACCCACCATTTCCGCTTCACCAGCGTATCAACTTCGGAATCCACATGGTCCACGAAAAGGACAAGGACGTTGGGCTTGCAGCCGCTCCCCGCAAGCTTCAGTCCGGCCTGCTCCGCATCCGCGGCGAACCGGTCCCCGATCGCTTCCAGCGTTGCACGGTCCAGCCCGATGCTGCCAAGGCACACAGGATCGTTGAAGCGCGCAAGCGGGTCACCCGACGGGTCGATGGGCGTGATCGCCCGGGTCATCGCGCGGATTTCGTCTTTGGACGGAAGCGGACGGCCGGTCACGATGATGGGGTCCGAAGCCGGCGCCTCCACTTTCGGCGCCTCCACTTTTGACGGCGGAGCATCCGCAGTAGCCGGGACGTTCTGTTGCGCCATCGCCGAACCCGGCAGCAGCACGCCCGCCAGAAGTGCCAGAATAGATACGCGCATCCGACCGCTCCCCATCACATCAGCTGGTGAAGCTTGTCACAAGAGCCGGCGAAACGGAAGAACAACCGGCCTGCGCGACCCTTCCATTCCTCATTGGGCCAGCAAAGATGCCGTACGGGCGGGCGAACATCGTGCACGTTCGCCCGCACGGGCCAGCAAGGATCAATAGCGTCGCAACAACCCGGCCAGTCGGCCTTGCACCCGCACCTGATCCGGGCGGTAGCGCTGCGGCGAATAGTCGCGATTTGCCGGATCCAGCCGAACCATCGCGCCTTCCTT
Organism: Sphingomonas sp.; assembly: GCF_036731925.1. Taxonomy (GTDB): domain Bacteria; phylum Pseudomonadota; class Alphaproteobacteria; order Sphingomonadales; family Sphingomonadaceae; genus Sphingomonas. Next base: position 1,722,895 of record NZ_DAINDJ010000001.1, on the reverse strand, counting down.
GCGGAAATACTTCAGAGTCGCTTCGGAATCGTCGATCAGCGCCACCACGATCTCGCCGTCGCGGGCCGTCTCTGTACGGCGGATCAGCGCATAATCGCCGTCAAGGATGCCCGCCTCGACCATCGAGTCGCCGGCCACTTCCAGCGCATAATGTTCGCCCGCGCCGAGCAATGCGGCCGGTACCGGCAGCATGGTCGAGCCTTCGAGCGCCTCGATCGGCGTGCCGGCAGCGATGCGACCGTGCAGCGGGATCTCGACCACGTCGTTGGCGGGCGTCGGCAGCGATGCCGGCGCGGTCGCAGTCGCGGCTGGCTTTGCCGACTTCGCCGCCGGCTTGCGCTCGCCGCGTTCCGGCATGCGGAGCACTTCCAGCGCGCGCGCGCGGTTCGGCAGCCGCCGGATGAACTCACGTTCTTCCAGCGCGCTGATCAGGCGGTGTACGCCCGACTTCGACTTGAGGTCGAGCGCCTCCTTCATCTCCTCGAACGAGGGCGACACGCCGGTTTCGGCAAGGCGGTCGGCAATGAAGCAGATCAGCTCGTGCTGCTTGCGCGTGAGCATCCAATCCTCCGGGTCTAGAACAGACTGGGAACGTTTATGCAATGTTCCGGCATGCTGTCAAGCGATGTCGAGGATTTCCACCGAGTCGGAGATATTTGCCGGCGGGGCATGGGGTTCTCGAATGATCAGGCAGCTGCTGCGGGCGAGCGTGCGGAGCATCGAGCTGTCCTGGATCGCGGAGGCATGGACCCGCCCGTCGATCAGCGCCGCGCGGAGGTAATCGGTTCGCGGCCCGTTGGCGGGCAGGGGTTCGCCGAGGATCGCAGCGCGAGCCGCGGGGAACGGGTCGGCGGCGCCGGAACGGTGCGCAATCAAAGGCTTGGCGAACAGCAGCGCGGTGACGAACACGGAAACCGGATTGCCCGGCAGGCCGAGCACAATCATGTCGCCGCGCCGACCCGCCATCATCGGCTTTCCCGGCCGCAGCGCGATCCGCCAGAAGTCGATGGTCGCGCCGGCGGCCTCAAGCGCGGGGCGCACGAGATCATGATCGCCGACCGAGGCGCCGCCGCTCGTCACCAGCAGATCGGCTTCCACCGTGGAGAAGGCGCGGGTCAGCGCGTCGAGATCATCCGGCAGGATGCCCAGATCGACAATCTCCACCGGCAGGTCGGCGAGCTGAGCGACGAGCATGGTGCGGTTCGATTCGGGGAGCTGGGCGGGACCTGCGTGCGCGCCGGGCGGCACGAGCTCGTCGCCGGTAGCGGCGATTGCGACCCGGATCTTGCGGTGCACCGGGACCGTGGCGTGGCCGCCGATCGCGGCGACGGCGACCCGCGCCGCCGTAAAGCGTTCGCCCGCGACGATCAGCGTATCGCCCTCGGCGAAGTCGAGCCCGCGGCGGCGTGTGTTTCGCCCGGGATAGGCCGGGCCTTCCCCGGCGAGCGAAAGGCGGTCGCCCTGGCGCGCGGCTTCTTCCTGGATCAGAACCGTGTCCGCGCCCGACGGCATCGGCGCGCCGGTGAAGATGCGCACCGCCTCGCCGGGGGAGACCCTACTCGAAAAGCCGGCGCCGGCAGCGCTTTCGCCGATCACCGTCCACGGACCGGGCAGGTCTTCAAAGCGGATGGCATAGCCGTCCATTGCCGACAGATCGGCATCCGGCTGGGTTCGGCGCGCGACCACCGGCGCAGCCGCCCAGCGACCGACAGCTTCGGCAAGCGGAACGGTCTCGACGGGGGTCGGGCCGGCGAGTGCAAGCAGCCGCGCCTGGGCCTCGGCAATGGGAAGGAGCGCCATGGCATTCGCTTGGCGTCGCTCGGCCGGCGATGCAAGCGGCTTCAGGCGCCGCGACGGTTTGCCGTGAGCAGGCGCAGGTCGCTGTCGCGCAGGGGCATGCGGAATTCGGCGAGCGTCCGGCCACTGCGCGTGCGCACGACCCGCGCCGGCCCGCCCCCAATCTCGGGCAGGGCGACCCAGAGCGCGGCCCCGGGATCGAAGCCTTGCCGCGCCTCGAATTCCACTTGCTGCGCCGTCAGCGCGTGAATGCGGCAGTTCCACCAGCGCACGCCTTCGCGAACCCGCCCCGGCAGGTCGAGGCGCAGCGCCAGCTTGTCCTGCAGCAATCCGTCTGCTTCGCTTCCGCCGGCCTGGGGCGCGGGCGCCTGCTGGATGCCGCGGAGCCAGGGAAACAGCGTCTGCCATCCCAGTTCCTCGGCGAAGACAATGCCTGCGGTCTCGCCTGCGACCCAGCGGACTATGCCGTCGAGCGGCCGGAGACCGTCGAAGGTAAGCTGTACCGCCTCGTTCACCGCCAGCGCCCGCGCTTCGACGCCGACGCCGCCCTGCGAGATGTCGCGGGTGCGCAAGTGCTCCACATCGCCGCCGCGGTGGACGCCGACCGTGTGGCGCAGTTCGATACGGGGAAGGCGTCGGCGTTCGGCTGTCGCGCGCGCCAGATTGCGGGCTACCATGCCCAGCACGTCCACCGGTGCATCGAAAACGAGGCCTGCCTCGTTCCCGTCGGCCCAGAGCGTGCGACCGATCAGCGGCTCGGCGCCGTCGAGGTGGAGACGAACCGGCGTCTTCTCGGCGATGTCCTGCGCGATCCGCAGCCGTGCGCCGGCCCGGCCGATCCAGTGGATGCCGCAGTCGGCGGTCTCATGCCCCCAGGTGATGCGGCCGGCGTCGAGCCCGTCTCCCACCGCCGCAATCGGGGAGCGCGGTGCGGGCAGATCGTGCGTCAGGCTGAAGATCGTCGCGGACGTAAGCCCCGAATCCATGTGTTTATCCCGTCCGAAGGCGGGCACCATGGAGGCCGCGACCTGAAATGGTCGTTAAGCGAGAGGGTTGCGAAAAGCCTAACGCAGGCGTCAGGCGTCGCGCAGCCCCACGCCCATCGCCGCGCGCGCCTGCTCGGATTCCGAGGAGACGACAGGGTAGGCGCAATAATCCGCTGCGTAATAGGCGCTGGGCCGATGGTTGCCCGACCAGCCCACGCCCCCGAAGGGCGCCGCCGAGGAGGCGCCGTTGGTCGGCTTGTTCCAGTTGACGATGCCGGCGCGAATATTCGCCCAGAACTGGTCGTAGAGCCGCGGGTCCTGGCTCACCAGGCTCGCCGACAGGCCGTAGCGGGTGTCGTTCGCCTCGGCGATCGCGTCCTCGAAGCTTGCCTTGCGGAACACCTGAAGCACGGGGCCGAACAGCTCGACATCCACCTTTTCCCGCGCCTCGGTCATGTCGACCACGCCGGGGGTGAGGAAGGGCCGGTTCTCGATCAGTCGCTCCATGTGGCGCAGCGGTCGCCCACCCATGGTGGAGAGAGTCAGGAAGCTCTCGGTCAGCATGTCGGCGGTATTGTTGTCGATCACCGGGCCCATGAAGGGTTGGGGATCCGCATGCGGTTCGCCGATGATCAGGCGCCCGATCAGCTTGTTCAGCTCGGCCATCAGCGGATCGAACAGCTTCTCGTCGACGATCAGCCGGCGCGCGGCGGTGCAGCGCTGACCGGCGGTGGTGAAGGCGGACTGCACCACCAGCACGGCGGCCGAATAGAGGTCCGGCGTATTCCAGACGACGATCGGGTTGTTGCCGCCCATTTCCAGCGCGAGGATCTTCTCGGGCCGGGCGGCGAACTGGCGGTTGAGCGCGATGCCGGTGTTCGCCGAACCGGTGAAGAGCAGGCCGTCAATGTCCGGATGGCTCGCCAGTGCCTTGCCCTGCTCGGGGCCACCGATCAGCAGGCGAACACAGCCTTCCGGGATACCGGCGGCGTGGAAGCATTCCACAAGAAAGGCGCCGCTGGCAGGCGTCTTCTCGGAAGGCTTGAACACCACGGCATTGCCAGCGAGCAGTGCGGGAACAATGTGCCCGTTGGGCAGATGCGCCGGAAAATTGTAGGGCCCGAGCACGGCGAGCACACCGTGCGGCTTGTGCCGCAGCGCAAGACGCGTGTTCATCGGCGCCTCGATCCGGCGCTGACCGGTGCGTTCCGAATAGCTGGTGACCGAGATGTCGACCTTGGCGATCACCGTCTCGACTTCCGTGCGCGCTTCCCACAGCGGCTTGCCGGTTTCACGGGCAAGCAGATCCGTGAACGCGTCGGCCCGTTGCCGTACGACGTTGGCGAAGCGGCGCAGCGCCTCGATGCGCACGGCAAGCGGTCGTGCCGCCCAGCCGGCCCAACTGGCGCGGGCAATCGCAACTTCGGTGTCCGCATCCCCGATCGGGTGGCGCCACAGCACGGCGCCGGTTGCGGGTTCGGTCGAAAGGAGTTCCTGATCCGGCATGGGCCTTCTGTATTTCTGGTTCGTTGCCCCTGTTACGATCGCTTTGCCCGATTTCGCGGCGCTAGGCCAGAGCCTCGCCCATGGTGCGGATCGTGGCGATCTTGGCGGTGAGCGGTGCCCAGTCATCACGCTCGGCAATGGCGGACCATAGCGATTCGACTTCCTCGATCAGCATCGAACAGGGCTCCCCCTGCCAATAGCCATGGTCGCGGCTTTTCCGCGGGCGATACTCGGCCAGGCGGCTGCGGACTTCGTCGAACTCGGTGCCATAGCGGTCCGGCAGGGTGCCCCCGAACGCGTCGAAATAGAAGCGATCGAGCAGCGTGCCGGTCTGGTTCAGCGCCACCTCCACCGCTTCGGTGAGCGCACGGTCGCTCGCCGCGTCGCGCGGCTCGACGCCGAGCCGCCACAGCACGGCAGCAGCCTCCTCGTGGTGATAGGCGGGCGCGAATCCCTCAAGCGCGGCGATCAGCGGCGCTTCCTCGGCAATCAGGCGCAGCGAGATGGCGAGCTGCATCACGTCCCAATAGATTGCCTCGGGCTGGCGGCCGAAGGCGTAGAGCCCCGACTGGTCGAAATAGGCGGCGGTGAAGTTCGGTGCCCAGCTCGGCACGAAGCGCCAGGGGCCGTAGTCGAAGCTTTCGCCGGTAACGTTGATATTGTCGCTGTTGAGCACGCCGTGCACGAAGCCGGCGGCCATGAACTGGCCCGCCAGCCGCGCGGTGCGGGCGACGACATGGGCGAGCAGGCGCTCCGGTGCATCGGGCCCGTCCGGCTCGCCATAATAGTGGCGGAGCACATAGGCCGTGAGTTTTTGCAGCCCTTCTTCGTCCTGGAAATAGGCGAGGCGCTGGAAGGTGCCGATCCGGATATGACCGTGGTTGAGCCGCACCAGCACCGAGGAACGGGTGGGGGAGGGCTCGTCGCCGCGATGAAGGGATTCGCCGGTCTCGATCAGCGACAAGGTGCGGCTGGTGGCGACGCCCAGCGCCTCGAGCATTTCGGTCGCCAGGATCTCGCGCACGCCGCCTTTCAGCGTCAGGCGGCCGTCGCCGAAGCGGCTATAGGGCGTCTGGCCCGATCCCTTGGTGCCGAGATCCATCAGCCGACCGGCATCGTCGGTCATCTGCGCGAACAGGAAGCCGCGGCCGTCGCCGATCTCCGGATTGTACACGCGGAACTGGTGACCATGGTAGCGGAGTGCCAGCGGTTGCGGCAGGCTGCCGGGCAACGGCTCGAACCGGCCGAAATGGGCCAGCCATTCCGCATCCGTCAGCCCCTTCAGGCCCACTTCCCCGGCAGCACGGTCGTTGCGGAAGCGAAGGATCGTCTGCGGGAAGCGAGCGGAGCTCACCGGATCGTAGAAGCCATCCCCGAGTTCGAGGATCGCCTGTTGCGGAGCGAAGGCCATGCAGCGATATGGGGCGTGATGGATGCTCGGCGCAACTACTCCGATGGCGTTTGGTGGTCGAAAGACGGCCTGCGGCTGCATTATCGCGACTATCCGGGGCGGGAAGACCGGCCGCCGCTGCTCTGTTTCCCGGGCCTCACCCGAAACGCGCGCGACTTCGCCGGCCTGGCCGAACGCTTCTCGGGCGAATGGCGCGTCTTGTGTGTCGAGTTCCGCGGACGCGGCGAGAGCGCCTATGCCAAGGATCCGATGAGCTATGTCCCGCTCGTTTACCTGCAGGACGTCGAGGCGCTGCTCGCCGAACTGAAGATCGAGAAGTTCGTCGCGGTTGGCACCTCGCTCGGCGGCATCGTGACGATGCTGCTTGCGGCGACGGACGGCGGCAAGCTGGCCGGTGCGGTGCTGAACGACGTGGGGCCGGAGCTGAACCCGGCGGGCCTGGCGCGGATTCGCACGTACGTCGGCAAGCAGGTCTGGTACCCGACCTGGATGCACGCGGCGCGGGGCGTGGCCGAGGCGAATGCGGACGTGTATCCCGATTACAGGATCGAGGACTGGCTGGCGATGGCCAAGCGGCTGCACCGGGTGAACAGCCAGGGCCGCATCGTGCTCGACTATGACATGAAGATCGCCGAACCCTTCCGCGTGCCGGGCAACGAGGCAGGGCCCGACATGTGGCCGACGATCGACGCGCTCGCGGGCCTGCCGCTGCTGGTGGTGCGGGGCGAGCGGTCGGACATTCTGCGCGCGGAAACGGCGGAGAAGATGGTCGCGCGGGTGCCGGGCGCAGAGCTGGTGACAGTGGAGCGGGTGGGGCACGCGCCTACGCTCGACGAACCAGCGGCGGTAGCAGGCATCGAACGGCTGCTGGCGAAGGTGGCGTAAACACCCTCCGCGCACCGGCGATCGAGATGGCGCGCACCGCGCCGCGCAGGGGGACCTGGAGGATGCCTGCGGCGACGTCGAGGTGCCTGTTGACGCGCGATGATGTGGGCCCGTCACCGCATGTGCGTCCATGCGGTGACGGTGCCCTTTCGATCAGAAGCGGAAGGCCACGCCCGCGCCGATCACCCGCGGCTCGTTCACGAAAGCCGTCAGGTTGTTGAAGTCGATCGCGCCGATGACGTTCGAACGATCGGTCACGTTGCGAGCGAAGACGAACGCGTCCGTCTTGTCGGACGGCGAGCGCCAGCCGAAGCGAACCCCGCCTTCATAGTTCGTGCCGACGTGGAATTCGGTCGCGTCGTACAGGAACAGGTTGAAGTCCGCCTGGCCGACCCAGTCGGTCTGGGCATAGAGCTTGCTGCCGTTGCCGAGCGCGTGGGTATAGGACGCGCTGAGATTGAACAGCCAGCGGGGCGCCTGCGGGAACGGGTTCCCGTTGATCGCCGCGCGGCGCTTGCCGTCGACCAGCACGATCGCGTCCCGCACCGTGCAGGCTGCGCCGCACGGCGCCACCAGCAGCGAAGCATCGGCGATGCGCGTGAAGTTGTACGAGACGCCGCCGTTGAACTGCAGGCCCGGCAGCGGGTTCGCGGTCGCTTCGAACTCGATGCCGCGCCCCTTGCCGCGCCGCGCGTTGATCAGCTGGTTGAAGTTGCCCTGGCCGCCGATCGCAGTGAACTGCGGATCCTCGATCTCGTAGAGATAGCCGGTCAGGTTGGCGGTGAAGCGGCGGTCCCCGGTCGCGGCCTTGATGCCCGCTTCATAGGACGTGATTGTCTCCGAATTCGCCGTCGTCAGCACGTTCGAGGTCGCGATGCGGCCCTGGATCGACGGGCCGCGATAGCCGCGTGCCACACGGGCGAACAGGCTCGCCTGCGGGCTGAGGCGATAGAGCGCGCTTGCGTCCCAGCTGGGCTGCCCATCGCGGACCGAGCGCGTGTCGATGAAATAAGCGCCCTTCGTCCGCTCGGCGACCAGATCGCGCTTGTCGCGCGTCCAGCGCGCGCCGCCGGTAAGGCGGAGGCGGTCGGTAACATCGTAGCGCAGCTGGCCGAACACCGACCAGCTGTCGCTGGTCTGGTCGAGGGTCGAGATGATCGTCGGGTCGATGCCGCCGGTGCCGTTCCAGGTGGCCGAGACCAGGTTGAAGCTCTCGTGCCAGTAGAAGGCGCCGACCTGCCATCCGAACCGGCCTTCGCCGTTGCTGGCCAGCCGCAGCTCATAGGTCTGCTGGTCGAGGTCGCTGGAGAGTGTGCCCGTTTCCGAATTGAACGGGATCGTGCCGCTGCCGGGGGTGGTGCCCAGCACGCCGCCGTCGATGTCGCCCCGGCCGGAGCTGCCGCCCTGGTAGGCAGAGACGATGCCGGTCAGCGTCGCGCCGCCCAGATCATAGTCGATGTGCAGCGCCTCGGACTTGGTGTGCTGCGTCTGCGGGTTGTTGCGTCCGCCGTCATAATAGACCCGCGTCCGATCATAGCGATCGTTCAGCTTGTTCGAGCCCGTGGTCAGCACATTGGCGCGATTCAGCGTGCCGGTACCGCGATAGTCGCGCGCCTGCAGCGTCAGCAGGACGGACAGGCGGTCATCCGGCTTCCACTGCGCATGGATGCGGCCGGCCAGATCGTCGAACCCGCCCAGATCGTGGCCGGCGCGATTGAAGCTGGTGTTGGTGTACCCGTTGTCGACCCAGTTGTTGCGGTGGTTGGCAAGGCCGGCGAAGCGGAACGACAGGGTGCTGCTTGCAGGGATCGTCACACCCATTTCACCACGAATCGTGCCAAGTTCACCCACGGTGACTTCGGCGCGGCCCTCCGCGGTGTTGCCGGGACGGCGCGTATCCATCTTCAGGACGCCCGCCGGCGTGTTGCGGCCGAACAGCGTGCCTTGGGGTCCCTTCAGCACTTCAACCGAATCCAGGTCGAACAGCGGGAAGCCCTTCAGGTAGACGTTCTCCAGCACCACGTCGTCCAGTACCACCGATACGGGCTGCGATGCGTTGAAGTCGAAATCCACGTTGCCGAGCCCGCGAATGTAGAGGCGCGGTGCGTAGCGGCCGTTCGAGCTCTCGACATACAGGCTCGGCACCCGTCCTGCGAGCGACAGGATGTCCGCGCCGCCACTGGCGATCGCACTGACCTTGGTGCCGTCGAGCACCGAGACGGCAATCGGCACGTCCCGGATGTTTTCCGGCCGGCGTTGCGCAGTGACGACGATTTCGGAGGATTGTGCCTCCGATGCCATGTCCTGCGGCGTCGCCTCCTGCGCGCATGCCGGCGTGGCGCCGGCAAGCAGGACCGGCAGACCAGCCAGCAGGTACGTCTTCGTTTTCATGATGTTGCCCCTTATACTCAACCCTGGGGCGCGGTCCCTCGACGTTAGGATGTGTGGCCGCGACGTTCCCCAAGTCAGCGCGCGCGTAAGCCCAATTTATGACATTTCCGAAACAACCGCAGATTTTGGTCATAATCCGCTGCTTCGCATCCTAACGGATGACGGCGCCGCAAACCGCCGCTAAACCCCGGCGCCCATGTCGATCCACATCCTTCATCTTCATTCGACCTTCGCGCTCGGCGGCAAGGAAGCGCGGGCGGTGCAGCTGATGAACGCGTTCGGGGACCGCGCGCGGCACACCATCGTCTCGGCGATGCCCGACCAGCTTGGCGCCCGCGAGGCGATCGACAGGCACATCAAGTATGAGATCGCGCTCGATCCGCCGCCGCTTACCGGCAAGCCCTCGGTCAAGCGCTATGAGCAGATTGCCCGGTTCATGCGGCGCTTCGATCTGGTGCTCACCTATAATTGGGGGGCGATCGACGGCGTGATGGCCGCGCGCGTGTTCGGCAAGGGGCTGCCGCCGATCATTCACCATGAGGACGGGTTCAATGCCGACGAGGCGGAGAAGCTGAGCACCGTCCGCAACATGTACCGCCGCATGGCGCTGCCCGCCGCCAACGCGCTGGTCGTGCCCTCGGAAAAGCTCGAACAGGTCGCGACCAGGTTCTGGAAGCAACCGCCCGAGCGGCTGGTGCGCATCGCCAACGGCGTTCCGACCGCACGCTATACTGGGCAGCTCGACCCCAAGTTGCTGCCGATGCTGGAGAAGCGCCGCAAGGGCGAGGTGTTCATCGGCTGCCTCGCGGGGCTGCGACCGGTGAAGGACCTGCCGATGCTGGTCCGCGCCGTCGCCGGCATGAGCTCGCGCTTCAAGCTGGTGATCCTCGGCGAGGGGCCGGAGCGTCAGGCGATCCTGGATCAGGCCGAGGCGACGGCGGTGGAGGACCAGGTCTTCCTGCCCGGCTTCGTCGCCAACCCGCATCGCTATCTGGGCTTGTTCGACTTGTTCGCGCTGTCGTCCAGGAGCGAGCAGGCACCGGTATCGGTGCTGGAGGCGATGGCGGCAGGGCTGCCGATCGTCGCCCCGCAGGTAGGGGATATTGCGGCAATGGTTTCCGAGCCTAATCGCCGGTATCTGTCCGCGGACCGGACCGAAGTATCGTTGCGGGACCGGCTCGACATCCTCGCCCAGCACCCTGAGGAACGGAAGCGTGTGGGCGAGGCGAACCGGCTGCGTGTTGCGGCGTTGTATGACGAGGCGGAGATGGTTGCAGCCTATGCGCGGCTCTATGCGCAGGCGATGGGACGGCCCGGCGCGCTGGGCTGAGAACCCGATCGCTACTATTTGTTACTCGCTTGTTGCGGCCGTTCCGGCTAGCGTCGCGCGGCAATTTTTGTGGAGGCAATGTGTTCAAGGGTCTTTCGCCCATCAGCTATAACGGCCGTGAAGTCTGGCCGCTGGTCGAGGGTGGGAAGGGCGTCGCAGCGACCAACCATGCAAGCGCGGGGGCCTGGGCGGCCGCCGGCGGCATCGGCACGGTCAGCGCGGTCAACGCCGACAGCTATGATGCGGATGGCAAGATCATCCCGCAGATCTACCGTGCCCTCACGCGCCGCGAGCGCCATGAAGAGCTGATCCAGTACGCCATCGAAGGCGCCGTGGAGCAGGTGAAGCGGGCGTTCGAGATCGCCGGCGGCAAGGGCGCGATCAACATCAACGTGCTCTGGGAAATGGGCGGGGCGCAGCGCGTCCTCCAGGGCGTGCTGGAACGGACCAAGGGCATGGTGGCCGGCGTCACCTGCGGCGCGGGCATGCCCTACAAGCTCAGCGAGATCGCGGCGCACCATGAGGTGAGCTACCTGCCGATCGTCAGCTCCGGCCGCGCCTTCCGCGCGCTGTGGAAGCGGGCCTATTCTAAGGCGCAGGAATGGCTGGCGGCGGTGGTCTATGAGGATCCCTGGCTTGCCGGCGGCCATAACGGCCTGTCCAATGCCGAGGATCCCCGCGCGCCGCAGGATCCCTATCCGCGCGTCAAGGCGCTGCGCGACGTGATGCGCGAAGGCGGGCTGCCGGACAGCGTGCCGATCGTGATGGCCGGCGGCGTCTGGTATCTGCGCGACTGGAACGACTGGATCGACAATCCGGAACTGGGGGCGATCGCCTTCCAGTTCGGCACCCGTCCGCTGCTCACGCGGGAAAGCCCGATCCCCGATGGCTGGAAGGCTAAGCTGATGGAAATCGAAGAAGGCGATGTGCTGCTGCACCGCTTCTCGCCCACCGGCTTCTATTCCAGCGCCGTGCGCAACCCGTTCCTGCGCCATCTCGAAGCGCGCAGCGAGCGCCAGATTCCCTATTCGACCGAAGCGGCGGGGGACCACACCTTCCAGCTCGACGTGGGTGTGAAGGGCAAGAATTTCTGGGTGACCCGCAACGACCTGCTGCGCGCGCGCGAATGGTTCGGCCTGGGCTTCACCAGCGCGCTCAAGACGCCGGACAACACCCTGGTGTTCGTGACCCCCGAGGACCAGCAGGTCATCCGCAAGGACCAGGCCGACTGCATGGGCTGCCTCAGCCAGTGCCAGTTCTCGTCCTGGGCGGATACCGAGACCAACTCGACTGGCCGCCTGGCCGACCCGCGCAGCTTCTGCATCCAGAAGACGCTGCAGGACATCGCCCATGGCGGCGATACCGACCAGAACCTGATGTTCGCCGGCCACGCCGCGTACAACTTCAAGCGCGATCCCTTCTATTCGAACGGGTTCGTGCCGACCGTGAAGCAGCTGGTGGACCGGATCCTGACCGGGGATTGATGGACACTTCTTAGCCCCTCCTCCTTGGAGGAGGGGTTGGGGGTGGAGGGATTCCAGAACGCCTGTCGGTCTCTGCGAGACACTGCCCCACCCCAACCGCTCCCCTGAAGGGGAGGGGCTTATGTGACTTTTACAGCCACCCCTCGAACACCTGATCCGGCGGGCGATGCCCGTCCGCCCAGCTGCGGATATTGGCGATGACCTTCAAGCCCATCGCCTCGCGCGCCTCGAACGTCGCCGAGCCGAGGTGCGGCAGCAGCACCACATTTTCCAGCGCCATCAGCCGAGGATCGACCTTCGGTTCGTCGACATAGACGTCGAGACCCGCGCCGGCGATGCGGCGTTCCTGGAGCGCTGCCACCAGCGCATCGGGATCGACGATCTCGCCGCGCGCGGTGTTGACCAGCCAGGCGTCGGGTCCAAGCAGGTCGAGCCGCCGCGCATCGATCAGGCCGCTGGTCGTGGCAGTGTGCGGCGTATGGATGGTCAGGATGTCGATTGCCTCCAGCATCGCATCGAGACTGTCATGGAAGGTGGCGCCCAGCTGGTGCTCGAGCACCTCATGCACCCGGTGCCGCCCGTGATAATGGATCTGCAGCCCGAAGGCACGCGCCCGCTGCGCCACCGCCTGGCCGATCCGGCCCATGCCGAGGATGCCGAGCCCGCGTCCGCCGATGCGGTGGCCGCGCATGCTGGTGGGGCTCCAGCCGCGCCATGCGCCCGAGCGGACCAGCTTGTCGCCCTCCACCAGTCGCCGCGGCACCGCCAGGATCAGCGCCATTGCCATGTCGGCGGTATCGTCGGTCAGTACGCCCGGCGTGTTGGTGACGACGATGCCCCGGGCGCGCGCCGCCTTCAGATCGATGTGCCCGACCCCCGCGCCGTAATTGGCGATCAGCCGCAACCGATCGGGCGCGCCCGCGATCAGCTCGGCAGTGATGCGATCGGTCACGGTGGGCACCAGCACGTCCGCATCGGCTATCGCGGCTGCCAGCGCGGCAGCGTCCATCGGGCTGTCGTCGGCATTGGGGACCGATTCGAACAGCTGGTCCATCCGCGCCTCGCTGGCTTGCGGCAGCGCGCGGGTGAGGATCACCCGGGGGCGGGACGGTCGCTTGGGATCGGCCATGGCAAAGGATTGACCGGTGCGGACCGCGCAGTCAACGGTTGAAGCGCGCGGCCGGCTGGTCGATAGACGGCCCATGCAGCATCGGCGTCTCTCGATCGGTATCACCGCCCTGGCGCTTGTCGCCCTCGCAACGCCTGCACAGGCAGAGCGCAAGCCGCCTTATTATGCCTCGCTGAAGGCAAGCAAGGCGCGGATGCGTACCGGCCCCGGACGCAATTACCCCACCAACTGGTTCTACCAGCGGCGCGGACTGCCGGTGAAGGTGCTCGCCAGCTACGGCGCCTGGGTGAAGGTGCGCGATCCGGACGGCGCGGAAGGCTGGATGCAGGCCAACCTGCTCGACGACAAGCGCACCGCCATCGTCGCGGGCGGCGTGGCGGAGCTGCACAGCAGCCCCGCGGGCGATTCGCACATCAGCTGGCGCGCCGCGCCGGGCGTGGTCGGCAAGATCAGCGCGTGCACCGCCGGGTGGTGCTGGTTCGATGCGGGCGGGCGCGCGGGCTATGTCGAGCAGGCGCGAATCTGGGGGACGGACCCGGGCGAGACGGTGCGGTAGCGTTCAACATCAAGCCCCTCCTCCTTGGAGGAGGGGTTGGGAGTGGAGGGATTCCAGAACGCCTGTTGGTCTCGGTGAGACACTGCCCCACCCCAAACCCCGCATCAGGTGAACAGCGTCCCACGCTGTTCAGGCGCTGCCGGGGGCAGCGCCGACCTGATGCGCCTGAAGGGGAGGGGCTTTAGAAGAAACTCAATCCATCAGCTCCACCGCAACCGCGGTCGCTTCGCCGCCGCCGATGCACAGCGAGGCAAGGCCGCGTTTCTGGCCCTTGCTCTCCAGCGCCGAGAGCAGGGTCGCCAGCACCCGCGCGCCGCTCGCGCCGATAGGGTGGCCAAGCGCGCAGGCGCCGCCATGCACGTTCACAGCGTCGTGGCTGAGGCCGAGTTCCTGCATTGCGATCATCGTCACGCAGGCGAACGCCTCGTTGACCTCGAACAGGTCGATGTCGCCGGTTTCCCAACCCGCCTTCTCCAGCGCCTTGCGCATCGCGAACACGGGCGCCGTGGTGAATCGCGCCGGCGCATGGGCGTGCGCGGCGTGGCTGACGATCCGCGCGATCGGCGTCAGCCCCAGCTTCTCCGCCACCGATGCGCGCGCGAGCACCAGCGCCGCCGCACCGTCCGAGATCGACGAGGCATTGGCTGCGGTGATCGTGCCGTCCTTGGCGAAGGCGGGCTTGAGCGTGGGGATCTTGGACGGATCGGCCTTGGTCGGCTGCTCGTCGAGCGCCACCGTCACCACGCCCTTGCGGCCCTGCAGCTCGACGGGAACGATCTCGCGATCGAACGCGCCGCTGGTCTGCGCCGCCTTGGCGCGTTCGAGGCTGGCGATGGCGAAGGCGTCCTGCGCCTCGCGGGTGAACTGATATTCCTTCGCCGTCTCCTCGGCGAAGCTGCCCATCAGCCGGCCGGGCTCATAGGCGTCTTCCAGCCCGTCGAGGAACATATGGTCCTTGAGCACATCGTGACCGATCCGCGCGCCGCTGCGATGGCGCATCGACAGATAGGGCGCGTTGGTCATGCTCTCCATGCCGCCGGCGATCAGCAGGTCGGCCGAGCCGGCGGCGAGCGCCTCGGCGGCCATGATCGTCGCCTGCATGCCCGATCCGCACATCTTGTTGATTGTCGTCGCTTCGATGTGCTGCGGCAGCCCGGCCTTGAGCGCGGCCTGGCGGGCCGGGGCCTGGCCCAGACCGGCGGGGAGCACGCAGCCCATGTAGATGCGCTCGATCGCCTCGCCCTTCAGGCCTGCCCGCTCCACCGCGGCGCCGACGGCGGTAGCGCCCAGATCGGTGGCGGATGCATCGGTAAGGCTGCCCTGGAAGCTCCCCATCGGCGTGCGGGCATAGGACAGGATCACGACGGGATCGGTGGACATACAGGCTCCTCTCGGATGTTTGCCGGTGATCTAGGGGCTCGGCGATCGGTTTGCAAAAGCTTGCGCGCTCCCGCACTAGAGCGCCGTGCGTAAACCTTCTAGACATCCTGAAACGGAGCGCCGCCGCCAGCGGCATGGCCGTATCCGTCGATTTCGGCCGGCGCGTGACACCGTTTGACCTTTGGGGCTGGGCCGTCCTGCTTGGCCTGCTGGGCGCGGTGTTCGGCAGCTTCATCGCGACGATCGCGGTCCGCTGGCCCGAAGGGCGGAGTGTCGCTCGCGGCCGATCGGCCTGCGATGCGTGCGGCGAAACGCTGACACCGGTGGAGCTGGTGCCGGTACTGAGCTTCCTGATCCTGCGCGGCCGCTGCCGCCATTGCCGCGCAACCATCTCGCCCAGCCATTGGGTGATCGAGGTCGCTGGGCTGGCGATCGGCGCGGTGGCGGGACTGGTTGCGCCGGGCCTCGAAGGTATTGCGGGCGCGGTGTTCGGCTGGCTGCTGCTGGCGCTGGCGGCGCTGGACCTCGCGGCATTCTGGCTGCCCAACGTGCTCAATGCGGCATTGGCGGCGGCGGGGCTGGGGGCCGGCGCCCTTGGTCTGGCCCCGTCGCTGCTCGATCGGATGATCGGCGGTGTGGCAGGTTTCGCCGTTCTGTGGCTGGTCGCGCGGGGGTACAAGGCATTGCGCGGGCGGCAGGGGCTTGGGGGCGGGGACCCCAAGCTTTTCGGCGCGATCGGATGCTGGCTGGGTTGGCAGAACCTGCCACTGCTACTGCTCGCAGCCAGCCTGATCGGCCTGGCAGCGGTGTTGGGGATGATGAGCGTGGGGCGCCGGGTACGCGCGACGGATCGACTACCCTTCGGGGTGATGCTGGCAGCCGGGGCCTGGGCGCTATGGGTCGGCGCGCAGCTTTTTCCGCCTCCCATCGCGGATGGCCAGGTGGTGGCGATATGGCAGCAGGTGCCGATCGCCCATTGAGCCGGCGCTGAAAACGCGCCAAAAAAAAGACCGCCCCGGAGGACGGCCTTTGAAAGTCTTAGGAGAGGATGCCTGAAAGGCCCGATCTTTCTGCACCGCACGGGGATCTGCTGCAAGTGCGAACTGTTACCGGTATCATTGCAAAAAATGCAACCTGCCAGCGTTGTCATATGCGTCAAGGTTAATCGGATCTGAGGGGGATAGATGACCGCGTTGAAATTGAACGACTTTTTGCCGTATCGCATGTCAATTGCATCCAATGCGGTTTCGGACGCGGTTGCCAGTGCATATCGAACCTTGTTCGGCTTGCGCATCCCCGAATGGCGCTTGGTGGCGGTGCTGGCGGAAGGTGGGGCGATGAGCCAGCAGGCGCTGTGCGGCCGGACACGGATGGACAAGGTGACGGTGAGTCGCGCTGCGATCGGCCTCGTCGAGCGCGGACTCATCGCGCGCGCGGCCAATCCGATCGACCAGCGTTCGCATCTGGTCGCACTGACGCCCGAAGGCTGGCAGTTGTACGAGCAGGTGGCCCCCAAGGCCCTGGAGCTGGAGCGGCGCCTGTTCGCGAGCTTCTCTGATGCGGAGAAGGAACAGCTGGCTGCGATGCTGGAACGGATCGAGGCGGCGGCTACGGCTTTCGACGGGGGTTGATCGCAGCGTGCGCCCTCGCGTAAGCAGGCGAGGCCCTCCCCAGGCGTGTAGCGAAGAACCGCAAGGAGGACTCCGTGACTGACTATGCCGATCGCGCCGGGCTGCAGGTCGCCACAACGCTGGTGCATTTCGTCGAAGAGGCGGTGCTGCCGCCGCTCGGCATGGATCCCGGCGCCTTCTGGTCCGGTGCCGCCGCGATCTTCGCGGAATGCGCGCCCATCAACCGTGCGTTGCTGGCGAAACGGGACGCACTGCAGGCGGCCATCGACGCCCGGCTGCAGAATGGAGAAGCGGCTGACGAGACCTTCCTGCGCGAGATCGGGTATCTCGTTCCCGAGCCCACGCCCTTCACCATCGCTACTGAGCATGTCGATCCGGAGATCGCCACGCTTGCCGGGCCGCAGCTGGTGGTGCCGGCGCTGAACGCCCGCTTTGTGCTCAATGCCGCCAACGCGCGGTGGGGGAGCCTCTACGATGCGCTGTACGGCACCGATGCCATACCGGGGCCGACCGGCTCGGAGGGCTATGACGCCAAACGAGGGGCGCAGGTGATCGCCTGGGCACGCGACTTTCTCGCGCGCGTCCTGCCTGGCGCGAGGGAGATCGGAAGCACGGCGGAGGGCACCCGACATACGGTGTATTATCGCGGTGCCAATGGCCTGCACTTCGCCGTGGTGCGCGATCCCGGCAATCCGATCGGCCGGGACGATCCCGAGCATATCGCCGACGTGCTGCTCGAATCGGCGCTGACGGCGATCGTGGATCTGGAGGACTCGGTCGCGGCTGTCGACGCCGAGGACAAGCTGCTCGGCTATGCCAACTGGCTCGGGCTGATGCGCGGCGATCTGTCGGAGACCTTCGAAAAGAACGGACGCAGCCTCGTGCGGACGCTGGCGCCCGACCGGACGTTGGCGGACGGCACGACGCTGCCTGGGCGCGCGGTGCTGCTCGTCCGCAATGTCGGCCACCTGATGACGACACCGGCGGTGCTGTTGCCGGATGGCAGCGAGGCGCCCGAGGGCATTCTCGACGCGATCGTCACCGGCGCGATCGGGCTGCACGACCTGCGGGGCCTGGGGCGTTTCCGAAACAGCCGCGCGGGTTCAATCTACGTCGTGAAGCCGAAGATGCACGGGCCGGAGGAATGCGCCTTCGCTGATCGGCTGTACGGCGCGGTGGAGGCAGTGCTTGGTCTTGCGCCCAACACGATCAAGATCGGTTTGATGGACGAGGAGCGGCGGACCTCCGCCAACCTCGCCGCCTGCATCCATGCGCTGAAGGACCGGCTGTTCTTCATCAACACCGGCTTCCTCGATCGCACCGGCGACGAGATCCACACCAGCATGCGCGCCGGCGCGATGGTGCCCAAAAGCGAGATGAAGGCCGCGCGCTGGATTGCCGCCTATGAGGCGCGCAATGTCCGCATCGGGCTCGATTGCGGGCTGGCCGGGCGGGCGCAGATCGGCAAGGGGATGTGGGCCGCACCCGACCGCATGGCAGACATGCTTGCGCAGAAGGTCGCGCATCCGAAGAGCGGTGCCACGACCGCCTGGGTGCCGAGCCCGACGGCGGCGACGTTGCACGCCACCCATTACCACCAGGTCGACGTCGCCGCTTGCCAGCGCGCGCTGCCCGCCGAAGTTCTCCCGCTCGCCGATCTGCTGACGGTGCCGCTCGCCGGTGGCCGAAACTGGAGCGCGGACGAGGTCGCGCATGAGCTCGACAATAACGCGCAGGGCATCCTGGGCTATGTCGTGCGCTGGGTCGATCAGGGGATCGGCTGTTCCAAGGTCCCGGACATCCACGATGTCGGGCTGATGGAAGACCGCGCAACGCTGCGCATTTCCTCGCAGCACATCGCCAACTGGCTGTTGCACGGCGTCGCCACGCCGGAACAGGTGGATGCGGCGCTTCGGCGCATGGCGTTGAAGGTGGACGCGCAGAACACGCAGGACCCGTTCTATCAGCCCTTGGCCGGTGGGGAAGCGAAGAGCCTTGCGTTCCAGGCCGCGCGCGCGCTGATCTTCGAGGGGCTCGACCAGCCCAACGGCTATACCGAGCCGCTCCTCCACCGCTTCCGTGCGCGTGTAAAAGCGCTCGAACCTTGCGTTTGATCGCACGCATTGCTTGGAGCGACGTATCAGGGGAGCAAAATCCGCAGCAGACCGTTACGGAAGCGGGAGGGCCGGAAGATATCGCGGCTCCCGAAGGAGGCGCGTGGGTAAAGGGGTTCGGGTGGTTTGGGTCGCCGCGCTGGCGGGGGCGGGCTTCGTGCCTGCGCTTGCGCATGCCCAGTTGAACGATCCAAAGCCGGGGCAGGGTGCGCCTCAATCTGCCTCCCCGTCGCTCGACCAGCCCGCTGGAACGGCAACGCAGCAGGCCGTTCCGATCATCCCCGACAAGGCGTTCGAGGACGCGCTTCCCAAACTGAGCGACGACATCAACGCGCCGCTGGAGCCGCTCGGTGGCTTCCAGAAGCCTGCACAGCTGCCCGCCGCCCCAACGGCGCCCACTGCCCCGGTCGCCGCCGCGCCCGCCGGGACACAGTCGCAGGTGCCGCCGATCGCAGACGAGCAGGGCTTCGCGCCGGCAGGACCGGAGGCGGCGGAGATGCTCGCCCCGCTGCCGCCGCTTGCCGCATTCAAGGTGGAGCCGGTCGCCGACACCGCCGAGGACGACGACAAGGCGCCCTCCATCCGCTACACTACCGAACTGGTCGGCCTGGATGCGTTGCGGCTGGACGACGAGTTCCGCAGCCTCTCGGCGCTTCAGCATGGCAAGGGCAAGGCGGCCAACGCGGCGATGGTCTCGGCGCGGGCTCGCGAGGACGAAAAGCTGGCGCTGCGGCTGATGAAGTCGCTCGGCTACTATGATGCAACGGCGTCCTCCTCCATCGCGCAGAACCCGCCAAATTCCGGCAATCTCCGCGCGACGATCACCGCGTCGCCGGGCAAGCTTTACCGACTTGGCAGCGTGCGGATCGACAGCGACCCGACGGTGCCGGCGGGCCTGCTGGACCGCGAACTCAACCTGAACCCCGGAGATCCGATCCAGGCCGATCGCGTGCTCGGCGCCGAGGCCAATGTGTCGCTGCGCATGCCGCAGCAGGGCTATCCATTCATCGAGCTCGGCCAGCGTGACGTCGTCCTCGACGATGCGACGCAAACCGGAGACTATACGCTGCCCGTCACGCTCGGGCCGCGGGCCAGCTTCGGCCAGATCCAGACGGCCGGCCAGCGCCAGGTCTTCACGCCGGAGCACATCAACATTTTCCGGCGGTACCGCGAGGGGCAGGTCTATGACAGCCGCAAGGTGGACGACCTGCGCCAGGCGCTGATTGCTACCGGCCTCTTCTCCACTGTCTCGGTCGAGCCGCAGCGCACCGGCAAGGCCGGCCCGGATGGGACCGAGCAGGTCGATCTGCTGGTGCGGCAGGTGGCGGGCAAGGCGCGTACGCTGGCGGGCGAACTGGGGTACAGCACCGGCCAGGGGATCAAGGCGCAGGCGAGCTGGGCGCACCGCAACCTGTTCCCGCCCGAAGGCGCACTGACCGTCAGCAGCATCCTCGGCACGCAGGAACAGGCGCTGACCACGACCTTCCGCCGCTCCAATGCCGGCAAGCGCGACCGCACCTTCCTGATCACCGCGTCGCTCAACCACCAGGATTATGACGCGTTCGAGGCGTTCACCAGCACGCTGTCCGCGCGCATTTCGCGCGATTCGACGCCGATCTGGCAGAAGCGGTGGACCTATTATTACGGTGCCGAACTCGTCGGCTCGAACGAAGACCGATATAACTACAGCCTCGGCAAGCGCGATCGGGGCACCTGGCTGATCGCGGCGATCCCGACCTTCCTCGGCTACGACACGTCCGACGACCTGCTGAACCCGACGCGCGGCTATCGCATCAAGGGCAATCTCAGCGCCGAAACCTCGGTTCGCGGATCGGTGCGGCCCTATGCGCGGATGATGCTGGAGGTGGACGGCTATTACCCGGTCACCAGCAGCATCGTGATCGCCGGCCGGGCGCGGGTCGGATCGATCAGCGGCGTGGCGCGGGACGAACTGCCGCCCTCGCGCCGTTATTATGGGGGCGGTGGCGGATCGGTCCGCGGCTTCGGCTACCAGGAGCTGGGGCCGCGTTCGCCGGACGACAAGCCGGTGGGCGGGCGCGCCTTCAACGAGTTCGGGATCGAAGCGCGCTACCGCTTCGGCAATTACGGCATCGTGCCGTTCCTGGACGCCGGCCAGGTTTATGAGGGCACGACGCCCACGGGCCGCAACCTGCGCTTCGGCGCGGGCATCGGCGGCCGGCTCTACACCAATTTCGGCCCGCTGCGCATCGACGTCGCGACGCCGATCGCGCGCAAGAAGAACGAGTCTAAAATCGCGCTCTACATCTCGATCGGACAGGCATTCTGATGGCGGACGACATGCCTGAAACCGAGACCGTCACCGTGGTACGTGCCGGCAGACCGCTATGGATCAAGATCGTTGGCTGGATCGCGGTCGGGCTGGTCTCGATCGCGGCGCTGGCCGGGCTGGCCGTGCTGGGGCTGGATACCCAGCCGGGGCGGCGGCTGATCGTCGATCAGCTGGCGCGCCTTAAGCTCGAGTCCGGCCTCGGCTTCCGCATCGGGCGGATCGATGGTTCGATTTATGGGGGCATGATCCTCCGCGACGTGCGGGTGAGCGATACCAAGGGCGTGTTCGCCACCGCACAGGAAATTCGGCTCGACTGGCGGCCGCTGTCCTACCTCAAGAACCGGATCGACATCCGCAACCTCGAAAGCCCCGAGGTCCGGCTGGCGCGACTGCCCGAGCTGAAGCCGTCCGGTGATCCGAACGCGCCGCTGCTCCCGGACCTCAACATCGACGTCGCACGCCTCAACGTTGCCCGGATCGATATCGCGCCGGCGGTGGACGGCCAGCGCCACATCGCGCGGCTGAGCGGATCGGCGCATCTTTCGGACGGACGCGCGCAGCTTCTAGCCGACGCCGGCACCGTCGCGGCGCGCGGCGTGGCCGGCGGCGACCGGGTGACCCTCAAGCTCGACGCGGTGCCGCAGGCGAACCGCCTGGACATCGATCTTCGCCTGAATGCGCCCAAGGGCGGACTCGTCGCCGGTCTCGCCAAGCTGCAGGCGCCGCTGGTGGCAACGGTACAGGGCGCGGGCGACTGGAAGCATTGGGCCGGCAAGGGCATCGCCACGCTCGGCGGTGGGAGCCTCGCCGATCTCGACGTGACGGCAGACAATGGCCGTTTCCAGATCCGCGGAATGACGCATCCCGGGCTGTACCTGCAGGGTCCGGTCGAGCGGTTGACCGCCCCCGGGCTCCGCATCGACACCGACTTCCGCTGGGCGGACCGCAAGGCAGAGGGCGTAATCAAGCTCAAGTCCGATGCGCTCTCGGCCCAGGCGCAGGGGCTGGTCGATCTCGGCAACAACCAGTTCCACGGTGTGCATGTCGATGCGCTGCTGCTGAAGCCAGGCACGATCGCGCCGAAGCTGGTCGGCCGCTCGGTGCGCGCCTCGCTCGCGCTGGAGGGCGCCTTCGCGACGCCGATGGTCGACTACAAGCTCTCCGCCGGCGCGATCGGCTTCGGCGAGACGGTAGTCGAGCAGCTTTATGCCGAGGGCCGCGCACGCGTGGACTCGGATCGCATCCTGGTGCCCGTGCGCGCCAAGGCTGCGCGGGTTTCGGGGCTGAACGCGGCCGCCGGCGGTCTCGTCACCAATGTGACGGTGAACGGCGATCTGGCCATCTCGGGCAGCCGCATCCTCTCGGACAATCTCCGGCTGAAGTCGGACAAGATCGATGCGACCGCAATCGTCGCGGCCGACATGGCCAAGGGCCGCTACACGGGCGCGCTCAAGGGGCGCATCAACGACTATACCATCGCGGGCGTCGGCGTGGTCGACCTCAACACCGATGCCGAACTCTACACGGCGCCCGGCGGGGGCTGGGGCATTCGCGGAAAGGTCGCCGGCCGCACCCGAAAGCTGTTCAACGAAGGCGTCCGCAATTTCCTGGGCGGCAACACCGTCGCCTCGGCGCGGCTGAACCTCGATCCGAAGGGCGTGATCGGCATAGCCGATGTGCGCGTGCGCGCGCCGCAGTTCCGCGTGCTGCGCGGGCAGGGAACCTATGATCCCGCCGGACCGATCCGGATCACCGCCGATGCAGTTTCCGATCGATATGGTCCGCTAAGCGCGCGGGTGACCGGCACGCTCAATGCGCCGCAGCTGCTGCTGCGCGCCGAGAAGCCGGGCCTCGGCGTAGGACTGGCGAAGGTAGAGGCAAAGGTGGTCGGGCGCGGCGATGCCTATGCGGTGACCGCCACTGGCGACAGCAATTACGGGCCGTTCAACGCCGATGTGCTGGTCCGCACCGGCAAGGCGCTGGCCATCCAGGTCAACGCGGCGCGGTTCGCGGGCATGGATATTGCCGGGCAGCTCCAGGCCACCGCCGCCGGGCCGTTCGCCGGCCAGCTCAGCTTCCGTGGCTCGGGGATCGACGGCATCGCCACGCTCGGCGCCGAGGGCAAGTTCCAGCGCGCCGATGTCCG
Source organism: Sphingomonas sp. (assembly GCF_036731925.1). Lineage (GTDB taxonomy): Bacteria > Pseudomonadota > Alphaproteobacteria > Sphingomonadales > Sphingomonadaceae > Sphingomonas. The sequence goes on along the minus strand of NZ_DAINDJ010000001.1, from coordinate 1,699,838 downwards.
TGCGACCGCCGACAATGCGGCCATTCCGGGCGTTGCCGAGCTTAGCATCGGCCGGGCCATCGCCAATGCGAGCATCGTGCTTGCCGAGCAGCCCCAGATCGTCGCCGACGTTCAGATCGCCAATCTCAAGCGTGGCGAATTCCTGCTGCGAACCGCCCGCGCCAAGCTCGACTATCGCGGCGGCATCGGCACCGTGCAGGCGGTGGCGAGCGGGTCCTCGGGGGTAGCGTTCGACGTCGCGCTCAACGGCCGCATGACACCGGCGCTGTGGACGGCTGCGCTGCAAGGGCAGGCGAGCGGGGTGAAGTTCCGTACGCCGCAGGCGGCGCGGATCGCGATCGACAAGGGCGTCTACCGCCTCCTGCCGACGCAGATCGATTTCGACCAGGGCAGCGTGCGGCTGGCCGGGCGCTACGGCGACGGCACCGTCCTGCAGGCGCGGCTGGACAAGCTCGACCTTGCCATCACCAACGCGTTCGTGCCCGATCTCGGCATCGGCGGCGCCGCCACGGGCAGCCTCGACTTTGCCCAGACCTCGCCGGACGCCTTCCCCAGCGCCGATCTGCGGCTCGAGGTGGATAACCTCACCCGCTCCAGCCTCGCGCGCGTGTCGACCCCGGTGCATATCAGCATGGTCGGCAAGCTGCTCCCCGACGGCGGCGACCTGCGCGCGCTGATCCGCCGGGGTGATGCCACGATCGGCCGGGTGGTCACTACCTTGCGCCCGCTGGGGCCCGGCGCCGGCAGCTGGACCGAGCGGCTGATGGCGGCACCGCTTTCGGGCGGCATTCGCTACAACGGACCCGCCGCGCTCCCGTTCGCCTTCACGGGGCTGCCCAACCAGCAGCTTACCGGCGCGATCGGCATGGCGGCGGACTTCACCGGCCGCGTCGATCGTCCGCTGCTCAACGGCGTCGTCCGTGCCGACAACCTGACCTATGACAATGAGGGCACCGGCACCCGGCTGAACAACCTGAAGATCGACGGCCAGTTCTCCAACGATGCCTTCGTGCTCAACCAGGCGAGTGCGCGCGCCGGCGACGGCAGCGTCACCGCCAGCGGCAGGGTCGGCCTGTCTTCGGCAGACGGCTTCCCGATGGCGATCAACGTGAAGCTGGACAATGCCCGGCTCGCGCGGAGCGAAGCGCTGGGGGCGACGGCGAGCGGTACGCTCACCATCACCAAGAGCGCCAGCGTCCAGCGGATCGAGGGACAGATCAACATCCCCGAGGCGAACTACCAGATCATCCGCCAGGGCGCGGCCGAAATCCCGGAGCTGACCGGCGTGCGGCGCAAGGGCGATCTGGACCCGAACCAGCAGGCGCAGGCGAAGAAGCCGGCGCGTGCGTTCGGCAACTTCGATCTCGCCATCCGCGTGCGGGCGGACAATCGCCTGATGGTGAGCGGCATGGGCCTCGAATCCGAATGGCAGGCCAACATCACCATCGGCGGCACCACGCTGGCCCCGCAGATTCGCGGAACGATGGAAGTCGTGCGCGGCACCTACAGCTTCGCCAGCCGCCGGTTCGATCTGACCAAGGGCATCATCAGCTTCCAGGGGGCGGAGCTGACCAACCCGACGATCGACATCTCGGCGAACACGACGGCGGAGGGTGTAACGGCGATCCTCAACATCACCGGTACGGCCCAGAAGCCGCAGATCGCCTTCACCTCCAACCCCGCACTCCCGCAGGACGAGGTGCTGTCGCGGCTGTTCTTCGGCACCAACGTGACCAACCTCTCGGCCACGGAGGCGATCCAGCTGGCGGCCGCGCTCAATTCGCTGCGGGCGACGGGTGGCGGGCTCAATCCGCTCGGTCAGCTGAAATCGGCGACGGGCATCGACCGCCTTCGGGTGCTGGGCGCTGATGATACGACCGGACGCGGTACGTCGCTGGCGGCGGGCAAGTACATCACGAACAATATCTATATCGAGATCATCACCGATGCCCGCGGCTTCACCGCGACGCAGCTGGAAGTCTCGCTATCGCGGGCGCTGAGCGTGCTTTCGCAGACCAGTTCGTTCGGCGGATCGGGCGCGACCTTGCGCTACTCGCGGGATTATTGAGGTGGCGCGCGCTCCATAGTCGTGCAACCATGCCTCCCGGAGAGGCAAAAGAAGATGCGCGAACATTTCGACGTTCTCGTTGTGGGCGCGGGGCTGTCGGGGATTGGTGCAGGCTATCACCTGCAGACGAACTGCCCCGGGCGCACCTATGCGATCCTTGAAGGCCGCGAGCGGATGGGCGGAACCTGGGACCTGTTCCGCTATCCCGGCATCCGGTCCGATTCCGACATGTACACGCTGGGGTTCTCGTTCCGCCCCTGGACGGAGGCGAAGGCGATCGCGGACGGCGACGCCATCCTGCGCTATCTGGAAGACACCGCACGGGAATTCGGGATCGATCGTCACATTCGCTATCGGCACAAGGTGGTGGCCGCCGCCTGGTCGAGCAGCGAAGCCCTATGGACCGTGACGGTGGAAGCCGCCGGCCGCACGCGACAGTTCAGCTGCAGCTTCCTGTTCCTGTGTGCGGGCTATTACAATTACGAGCGCGGCCATCTGCCGGACTTCCCCGGCCGCGCGGATTTCCACGGCCGCATCGTCCATCCGCAATTCTGGACGCCCGACATCGATTATGCCGGGAAGCGCGTGGTGGTGATCGGCAGCGGCGCTACGGCGGTGACGCTGGTGCCGGAGCTTGCCAGGCAGGCCGCGCACGTGACGATGCTGCAGCGATCGCCGACCTATATCGTCGCACGCCCGTCGCAGGACGGCATCGCCAATTGGCTTCGCAGGTACCTTCCCGCCAAGGCCGCCTATGCGCTCACGCGATGGAAGAACGTGCTGATCGGCCAGTATTTCTACGCGCTGGCTCGCAAGCACCCCGCCAGGGCCAAGGCGCGGCTGGTCGAGATGGTCCGGTGCGAGCTGGGCCATGACTATGACGTCGCGACGCACTTCACACCGCGCTACGACCCCTGGGACCAGCGGCTCTGCCTGGTGCCCGATGCCGATCTGTTCGCAGCGGTTCGCGAGGGCCGGGCAGAGGTGGTCACCGATCGGATCGAGCGGTTTACGCCTGCCGGCCTCAGGCTCGAATCCGGCCGTGAACTGGATGCCGATCTGGTCGTCACGGCGACGGGACTGGAGGTGCAGCTGATGGGCGGCGTGCCGGTAACGGTGGACGGCCAGCTTGTCGATTGGGCGCAGCGGCTCACCTACAAGGGCATGATGTTTTCCGGTGTGCCGAATTTCGCGATCGCCTTCGGCTATACCAATGCCAGCTGGACGCTGAAGGCCGACCTGACCGCCGCCTATGTCACCCGGTTGCTGTGCGCGATGGCGAAGCGCGGCATGCGGCAGGTGACCCCGCAGCCGGCCGCGCCCGTGGAGCCCGAACCCTTTCTGGACTTCACCTCGGGCTATGTGCAGCGTGCCCTCGGCCTTCTGCCGCGCCAGGGGCATCGCAAGCCGTGGCGCGTGCATCAGAGCTACACGCGCGACCTGCTCGCGCTCAAGTTCGGCAGCATCGACGACGAGATGGTCTTTTCCAACCCCGAACCTGCCGTGCCGCAGGCAGCCTAGCCCAGCAACGCACGGGCGGCGGCGACGCCGGTCTTGTACGCGCCGTGGACGGTCGAGAACTCGGTCGCCGAGCAGGCCTCGCCCGCAATACGGATGCGGGGATCCACGGGGTTCGCCAGCACCCGCCGCGCGGCCGCGCGGCCGGGCAGGGCGTGGCTGTAGCCGCCCCGGATGTGCGTTTCCCGGCTCCATGCCGATCCGGCGAGCAGCCGCAGGCGCCGGCGCCATTTGCCGCCGAGCAGTGCGCACAGCTCCTCGATCGCGAAATCGGCGGCACCCTGCAGGCCACGCGCCGCCATTTCCCGCGCGCCTTCGCCGCCGAACATGGCCTCGATGACCGGACGACCGAACGGCCGCAGCGTGTAGCTTGCGGTAATGGCGTTGCGCGGATCGCCGAGCAGATGAGCGTTGGCCTCGAGCTCGTCCGCGCCCTGATCGATCGCGAGGAACAGCTTGTCCGCAAGACCTAGCGGCAGGGCCGCTGCCGCGTGCAGCACCTCGTCATGGCCGTCCATCGTGATGTCGCCGCGGGCAAGGATATCGGTGGAGACGGTGACGATCGCCTGTTCGGCTTCGAGCGTGCCGCGGGGTGTCTGCAGCTTCAGCCGCGTGCCCGAACGGTCGATCTCGGTCACGGGCGTGGCGAGCGCGGTGCGCAGCCCGCTGGCCTGGGCACCCACCAGCGCGCCATAGCCGGCGGGCACACGCCAATCGGTCTCGGTCGCTGCGTCCTCATAGGCCAGGTAATCGGCGATCGAGAGCTTGGCGGTATCTACCCCGTTCACGAACCCGCTGATCGTGTCGATCCACACGCTCCACGCGCTGTTCGGCACCAGCGCCGCGCCGGCGCGATCTCCCGGTGGCGGGTCCTGGCGCAACCGGCTTTCGAACGCATCATAAGCCTTCCCGGCATCGCGTTGTTCTGCTTGAGAAAAGCCTATCTCGCGCCATTGATCCCGCCAACGCGGCAGAGTGCGATCGAGCGTGAAGCCGTGCAGCGCGGCGATTTCGACCCATGGATTATGCTCGGCCGAATGCAGCCAGCCGGCGCCCAGGTCGAGCGTCATGCCGTCGACATGCTCGGTACGGGCACGACCGCCCAGCCGGGTGTCTGCCTCTACCAGCAGCACCGCCTTGCCGGCGTCCGAAAGCGTGCGGGCCGCGCCGATACCGGCAGCACCGCCGCCGACGACGATCACGTCAAACTGTTGCATCGATGGGTAAACGCGCGTCAGGCCGAACGGCTGCGCAGCAGCGCGGATCGCAGGCATTCGCACACCAGCTCGTCGCGCTGGTTGTGCATCTGGTGTCGCCAGGTGACGATGCCCTGGCCGGGGCGCGACTTGCTGGGGCGCAGCTCCACCACTTCGGAACTGGCGCGCAGCGTATCGCCCAGGAACACGGGCTTGGGCATGGTCAGCTTGTCATAGCCGAGATTGGCGACCAGCGATCCGGCGGTGGTGTCCGCCACGGTGATGCCGATCATCAGGCTGAATGTGTAGGTGCCGTTGACGAGGATCTGCCCGAACTCGGACGCACGCGCCGCCTCGGCATCGAGGTGCAGCGGCTGGGTATTGTGGGTGAGCGTGGTGAACAGGAGATTGTCGGTCTCCGTCACCGTGCGCCGCAGCGCATGCTCGATGCGGTCACCGAGCGCCCATTCGTCAAAAAAGCGTGCCATTCAGCCTTCGTCCTGATCCAGTTTCAGCTTGAAGCCGAAATGGCTCTTGGTCCAGCCGAGCTTTTCGTAGAACCGGTGCGCATCCAGCCGATCCTGCATCGACGTGAGCTGGACCATCCGGCAGCCACGGGCGCGGCACGCTTCTACCGCCCACTCTATCATTGTGCCGCCAAGTCCTTGACCGCGAACGGAAGAGGCGATGCGTACAGCCTCGATCTGGCCGCGCCAGGCGCCGCGAAAGGCGATTCCGGGAAGGTAGCTCAACTGCATCGTGCCGATGACCTCGCCGTCCCGTTCTGCGACGATCAGCCGTTGATTGGGATCGGAATCGATGTCGGCGAACGCCATCTCGTAGCGCGGATCGAGCGGCAGGGAGGCATCCTCGCGCCCTCGGCTGAGATCGTCGTCGGCAAGCATCGCGACGATCGCGGGCAGATCGGCGAGCGTGGCGTCGCGGAAGATCACGCCGCCTTCTCCACGCGGACGAGCAGCGTGCCTTCGGTGACCTGTCCGCCTGCGGTGACCGGCAGTTCGGCAACCGTGCCGTCGAACGGCGCGGTAAGGGCATGCTCCATCTTCATCGCCTCCAGCGTGACGAGGCGCTGGCCCTTGGTGACCTGTGCGCCGGCGGTCACGTCCACCGCGGTGATGCGGCCGGGCATGGGGGCGAGCAGGGCGCCGTCGGCGGTGGTGCCCAATCCTTGAGACCGCGACGCCCAAGGCTGCACCGTGTAGGCATAGCCCTGATCAAACTTCACCACCCCTCTCTCCGAAGGGATGGCGCGCGCGGCGTTGTTCGCATCCGGGGAGAAGTCTTGCGGAAGTTCTGCTTCGACAGGTGCGTCGTCGATCAGCAGTCGTACGCCCAGATTGGGTTGCGCGTTCAAGCGAAAGCCCGAGCTGGCAAGCGTTCTCACTTTCTTGGCCGGATAGAGAAGGCATAGCGCAGCGTCGAGCGCGTCCGCGCTGAGGTCGGGCTTGGCAACCAACGCGTCCTGATCTCGCGCGATGAACCCCGTATCGATTTTTCCTGCCTGGAACGCTGGTGCGTCGAGCAGCTTCGCCAAAAACCCAGCATTGGTCCGGATTGGCCAAACATCACAGGTCGCGCACATGCCTTGCAGATCGGAGATGGTCTCCTCGCGCGTGGGCGCAGCTGCAACGAGCTTCGCAATCATCGGATCATAGAAGGGCGAGATCGCCTCCCCTTCGACGATTCCGCTCTCGATGCGGTATCCACCAACCCTGAAATGGTCCAGCCGCCCCACACTCGGCAGGAACCCCTTGGCCGGGTCCTCCGCATAAAGCCTCGCTTCCATCGCCCAGCCATGGATCGACAGCTCGTCCTGCCGCTTGGGCAGCGGTTCGCCGCTCGCCACGCGGAGCTGCCACTCCACGAGATCCTGGCCGGTGATCTCCTCCGTCACCGGGTGCTCGACCTGGAGCCGGGTGTTCATTTCCATGAACCAGATGCGGTCGGCGCGCAGGCCTTCGCTGGCGTCGGCGATGAACTCGATCGTGCCTGCGCCGACATAGTCGACCGCCTTGGCCGCGCGCACTGCCGCAGCGCAGATTTCCTCGCGCGTCTCAGCATCCATGCCGGGAGCGGGGGCTTCCTCGATCACCTTCTGGTGGCGGCGCTGGAGCGAGCAGTCGCGCTCGAACAGATGGACGACATTGCCATGGCTGTCGCCGAACACCTGCACTTCGATGTGCCTGGGGGAGAGGATGTATTTCTCCAGCAGCACCCGATCGTCGCCGAAGGAGGAGGCTGCCTCGCGCTTGCAGCTGGCGAGCGCGTCGGCGAAGTCCGCCGCGCTTTCCACCCGCCGCATCCCCTTGCCGCCGCCGCCGGCAACTGCCTTGATCAGCACCGGATAGCCGATCGCATCAGCCTCCGCCTGCAGCCGCTCCGGCGACTGGTCCTCGCCCAGATAGCCGGGGGTGACCGGCACGCCCGCCGCGATCATCCGCGCCTTGGCGGCGTCCTTGAGGCCCATGGCGCGGATGCTGTCCGGCTTTGGCCCGACCCACACCAGCCCGGCGGCGAGCACCGCCTCGGCGAAGTCTGCATTTTCCGAGAGAAAGCCATAGCCGGGATGGATCGCCTCGGCGCCAGTCGCCTTGGCCGCGGCGATGATCTTGTCGCCGACCAGATAGCTTTCGCGTGCCGGCGAGGGGCCGATATGCACGGATTCATCGGCCCGGCGAACGTGCAGCGCGTTCGCGTCGGCGTCCGAGTAGACGGCGACGGTGCGGATGCCCATCGCACGGGCGGTGCGGATGATGCGGCAGGCGATTTCGCCGCGATTGGCGATGAGCAGGGACTGGATCACGGGTGGCGCTCCGGAAAACCGTGGCGGGTGTGGAGCGCGGCCAGCACGCCCTCGATGTCGTTTGCGAAGCCGCCCTCGGCGAAGGCGAGTGCGGGCAGGTTCTGGTTTTCCGCGCCGAGCCGCTCGACCACCGCCGCGCGGGGGCGAGGCCAGGCAACGCGGACCACCTCGATGGCCTCGGCGCGCGCCGGGAAGGCGGCGAGCAGGCCCTCCACCGTGATGCAGTCCTTGCAGTAAAAGCGGCGTTCGCCGCCATAGGCGGGGTCCGCCCAGTCGGTGTCGAGGACGAACAGCGTGTCCCGGCTCATGCGGGGCACCCGGTGGTGCGCTGATTCCAACTCAGCCCGGCGATCTTCCACGTACCGGCTTCGCGGACGAGGCTCACATGGTTGGTGCCGCAATGGTGGAACTTGCCGTCCAAGCGGAAGACATATGGGGCCCAGACCATCGCAACATCGCCGTCGATCTCAACCGCGGGACTGGAGATACGCTCGTCGAAGGTCTCGGTCCCCGGTTGGAACCGGGCGAGCAGTTCCTGCCAGGGGAGGTAGCGCACGGTGGCGGGGCCAGCGGCAGCCTCGGCGACCACGGTCGCGCCACCCTCTGCGCGGAGAGTCGCGCCGATTGCGGCGGCGTCGCGCGCGTTGATCCCGGCGAGCAGCCGGTCGACCACCGCGAGTACGGCGCGTTCGTCGTTGCCGTCAGGTGGCGCAAGCGGGTTGGCCGGGGGCAGCTTGGCTGGCGCGGGCATGCTGCGGGGTGGGTCGGCCGCCGGTGGCGGGAGGCCAGTGGCCTGCGCGGCAAAGGAAATCGCCATTAGCGACAGCAACATGAGTGAGCCTTTGAGATCTGATTCCGAGAAAGGTGCGGCATCCTCACATCCGGAACACACCGAACTGCGGCCGCTCCGGGATCGGCGCGTTCAGCGTCGCCGCCAGCGCGAGCCCCAGCACGTCGCGGGTCTGCGCCGGGTCGATGATGCCGTCGTCCCACAGCCGCGCGGTAGCGTGCCAGGGGTTGCCTTCATCCTCGTATTTCTGGCGGATCGGCGCTTTGAATGCCTCGGCATCCTCGGGCGACCAGTTGGCGGCATCGCGGTGGACCGTCGCAAGCACGCTTGCCGCCTGCTCGCCGCCCATCACGCTGATCCGGCTGTTGGGCCAGCTGAACAGGAAGCGGGGGGAATAGGCCCGGCCGCACATGCCGTAATTGCCGGCGCCGAAGCTGCCGCCGATCAGGATGGTGAGCTTGGGCACCGTTGCCGTCGCCACCGCCGTCACCAGCTTTGCACCATGTTTTGCAATGCCTTCCGCCTCATACTTGCCGCCGACCATGAAGCCGGAGATGTTCTGGAGGAAGAGCAGAGGGATGCGGCGCTGGCAGGCGAGCTCGATGAAATGCGCGCCCTTCTGCGCGCTTTCGGAGAACAGCACGCCGTTATTGGCGAGGATCGCAACCGGCATGCCCCAGATATGCGCGAAGCCGCACACCAGCGAGCTGCCGTACAGTGCCTTGAACTCGTGGAACTCCGATCCGTCGACCAGCCGGGCGATCACCTCGTGCACGTCGTACGGCGCGCGGACGTCAGCAGGGAGGATGCCGTAGAGCTCCTCGGGCGCATATTTGGGCGGACGGGGATCCTTCAGCGCCACATCGGGCACACGGTCGGCGGGCAAATGGCTGACGATATCGCGGACGATCGTCAGCGCATGCTCGTCATTCTCGGCGAGATGGTCGACCACGCCCGAGCGGCGGGCATGAAGGTCGCCGCCGCCGAGATCCTCGGCGCTGATCTCCTCGCCGGTCGCCGCCTTCACCAGCGGCGGGCCGGCGAGGAAGATCGTGCCCTGGTTGCGGACGATCACGCTCTCGTCGGACATGGCCGGCACATAGGCGCCGCCGGCGGTGCAGCTGCCCATCACGCAGGCGATCTGCGGGATGCCCTGCGCGCTCATATTGGCCTGGTTGAAGAAGATCCGGCCGAAATGATCCTTGTCCGGGAACACCTCGGCCTGGTGGGGCAGGTTGGCGCCGCCGCTGTCGACCAGGTAGATGCAGGGCAGGCGGTTGGCCTCGGCGATCTCCTGCGCGCGGAGATGCTTCTTCACCGTCATCGGATAATAGGTCCCGCCCTTCACGGTGGCGTCGTTGCAGACGATCATCACCATCCGGCCGGAGACGCGGCCGATGCCGGCGATCACCCCTGCGCCGGGGACTTCGCCGTCATAGAGATCGCAGGCGGCGAGCTGGCCGATTTCGAGGAAGGGCGCACCGGGATCGAGCAGGCGTTCGACCCGCTCGCGGGGGAGCAGCTTGCCGCGGGCGACATGCTTGGCGCGCGCGGACTCGCTGCCGCCGAGTGCTGCCTGCGCAACGTCGGCGCGAAGCTTCTCCGCCAGCGCGCGGTGGTGCGCGGCCTGGGCGCGGAACTGGTCGCTGTCGGGATTGACGGCGGTGGGGAGGATGGGGGCAGACATCGGTGGTTACGCCGCCCCCAGCAATTCGCGGCCGATCAGCATGCGGCGGATCTCGTTCGTTCCCGCGCCGATGTCGAGCAGCTTGGCGTCGCGCAGGAAGCGTTCGACCGGCCAGTCCTTGGTATAGCCGGCGCCGCCCAGCGCCTGCACTGCCTCGCCGGCAACGCGGAAGGCGTTCTCGCTGGCGAGCAGGATCGCGCCGGCCGCGTCGAAGCGCGTCGTCTTGCCCGCATCGCAGCTGCGCGCCACGGCGTAGACATAGGCGCGCGCCGAATTGAGCGCGACATACATGTCGGCGATCTTGGCCTGCATCAGCTGGAAGCTGCCGATCGCCTGGCCGAACTGCTTTCGCTCGCGCAAGTAGGGCAGGACCACGTCGAGACAGGCCTGCATGATGCCGAGCTGGATGCCGGCGAGCACGGTACGCTCATAGTCGAGCCCGCTCATCAGCACGCCGACCCCGCCGTTGAGGGGGCCCATCACGTTCTCCTCGGGCACCTCGCAGTCGGTGAACACCAGCTCCGAGGTGGGCGAGCCGCGCATGCCCATCTTGTCGATCTTCTGGCCGATCGCGAAGCCGGGCATGTCCTTTTCGATCAGGAACGTCGTGATGCCGCGCGAGCCTTCGCCGGTCTTCGCATAGACGACCAGCGTGTCGGCATAGGCCGCGTTGGTGATCCAGAACTTGGTGCCGTTGAGCACGTAGCCGCCCTGGACCTTCTCGGCCTTGAGCTTCATCGAGACCACGTCGGAGCCCGCGCCGGCTTCGGACATGGCGAGGCTGCCGACATGCTCGCCCGAGATCAGCTTGGGCAGATACTTGGCCTTCTGCTCGGCATTGCCCCAGCGGGCGATCTGGTTGACGCAGAGGTTCGAGTGCGCGCCGTAGCTGAGGCCGATCGAGGCCGAGGCGCGGGCGACTTCCTCGCAGGCGATGACATGTTCGAGATAGCCGAGACCGAGGCCGCCATCGGCTTCGGGGACGGTGATGCCGTGCAGTCCCAGCTCGCCCATCGCCGCCCAGAGCTCGTCGCGCGGGAACCAGTCCTCGGCGTCGATCCGCGCCGCCAATGGGGCGATCCTGTCGCGGGCGAAGCGCGCGGTCGTATCGCGGATCATATCGGCGGAATCGCCGAGGGCGAAGTCGAAGTCCGGGGTCATGCTTGTTCCTCTCCAACGGTCACGATCATGCCGTCGATTGTTGTAACGGGCCATGGAAGCAGTCGCGCGCCGACGCAAGGGCCGCCGACGCACCGGCCCTCCTCCAGGGTGTAGAGCGCGCCGTGCCAGCTGCACTGGATATGGGTGGCATCGGGGGTGAGATAGGCGTCGAGCGCCTGGGTGAGCGGCACCGGCATGTGGGCGCAGCGATCGACATAGCCGAACACACGGCCGCCCTTGCGCACCACGAAACCGTGGAACCGGCCGGCGCGCATCTCCAGCACGAAGTTGCGGGCGGTGCCGTCGGGGATCAGCTCGAGCGGGCCGAGGGTTACACCGGCGGGGGTGGCGGTGAGGCGGTCCATCTAGATCCTCACCGACACGGGGAGCGCGGTTACCCGCGAACTCCGCCGTTCGTCATCCCCGCGCAGGCGGGGATCCATTGGCGCTGCGCTGTCGGTTCCTTCCCCCAGCATCGAGGGCAATGGATTCCCGCCTTCGCGGGAATGACAAAGTCTTTTTGAGGCGTCGTCCTTCGTTCGATCGCAATGCAGCTGCCATGCGGCACCGGCACGCTTCACGGCAGCTGTGCCTTGGGGAAGCCTTCCCATACCGCGTCATAGTCCGGCTGGGCGTGCGTCATCGCATGTTCGGTCGGGCGATAGGGCCAGCAGGTCTCGACCATGAAGGCCATGGTGCCGTTGATCTTGTGCGGCTTGAGGTCCGCTTGCGTTGCCCCGAGCCAGCTGGCGACGTCCGGGCCGTGGCCAGCCATCAGATTGTGGAGCGAGAGGCCGCCGGGTGCGAAGCCCTCCGCCTTGGCGTCATAGGCGCCGTGGATCAGGCCCATTGCCTCGCTCATCACGTTGCGGTGGAACCAGGGCGGGCGGAACGTGTCCTCGGCGACCATCCAGCGCGGCGGGAAGATCACGAAATCGGCGTTCGCGCGGCCGGCGACGGTGCTGGGCGAAGTGAGGACGGTGAAGATCGAGGGATCGGGATGGTCGAAGCTGACCGTGTTCATCGTGTTGAACCGGGCGAGATCGTAGCGATAGGGCGCAAGGTTGCCGTGCCAGGCGACGACGTCGAGCGGGCTGTGGGGCAGCGAGGTTATCCACAGACTTGCCAACGACTTCTGCACAAGCTGGAACGGCGCGTCTCGGTCCTCGAACCAGGCGGCGGGCGTCTCGAAATCGCGCGGGTTGGCGAGGCCGTTGGCACCGATCGGGCCGAGATCGGGCAGGCGGAAGGGGGCGCCGTAATTTTCGGCGACATAGCCGGCGGCGGTGCCTTCGGGCAGCAGCACGCGAAAGCGGATGCCGCGCGGGATCACCGCGATCTGGCCGGGGGCAATGTCCATACGGCCGAGCTCGGTCAGCAGCGCCAGCGCGCCCGCTTGAGGAATGAACAGCAATTCGCCGTCCGCGTTCACGAACGCGCGCGTGTCCATGTCGCGATTGGCAGCATAGCGGTGGACGACCACGCCTTCCAGGTCGGCGGGGTCGCGGGTGGCCAGCATTGTCTCCATGCCGTCGATCCAGTCCACCGGCGTGGCGGGGGCGGGGGCGGGATCCCAGCGGAGCCGGTTCGGGGCAAGCGGCTTCGCCGACGTATGCGGCGAGAACAGCGGGGCGCCTTCATAGGCTTGATAGGGCGGATGCTCGGCACTCGGGCGCAGGCGGTAGAGCCAGCTGCGGCGGTTCTCGGCGCGCGGCGCGGTGAAGGCGGTGCCGGAGAGCTGTTCGGCGTACAGGCCGAAGGGCGGCCGCTGCGGGCTGTTGCGGCCAATCGGCAGCGCGCCGGGGACCGCTTCGGTGGAGACATGGTTGCCGAAGCCGGGGAAATACTGGGTCATCTGGCTCTCCCTCCTCCCCCTCGAGGGGGAGGATAGCGTAGCTTGGCGGCGTGCCGCCTAGCGAGGCTTGGAGAGGGTGTGCGGTGCGCCAGCACCGCGCGACTGCCCCTCTCCCTCCCACCGCCTGCGGCGGCGGGCCCCTCCCTCTCCCCGGTGGGGAGAGGGGTTCGAGGAATGGGGCCGGGGTATGCCGTGCGTTCCTGCGGCGGCACCCCCGGCTCTCTCCCTCTCCGAACTGGTCAGGCGTCGACCTTGATCACGCCGCGGCGGATCTGGTCGAGCTCGATGCTCTCGAACAGCGCCTGGAAATTGCCGTTGCCGAACCCCTCGTTGCCCTTGCGCTGGATGATCTCGAAGAAGATCGGGCCGAACATCGTCTCGGTGAAGATCTGGAGCAGGATGCCCTCGTTGTTCTCCACCGAACCGTCGATCAGGATGCGGTTCTTACGCAGTCGCTCCAGATCCTCGCCGTGGCCGGGGACGCGCTTGTCGACCAGCTCGTAATAGGTCTCGATCGTGTCCTGCAGCCGCACGCCGCGGGCGCGCAGGCGCTCGACCGTGTCATAGATGTCGTCCGTCGTCAGCGCGAGGTGCTGGATGCCTTCGCCGTTATATTCGCGGAGAAATTCCTCGATCTGGCTGGCGTCGTCCTGGCTCTCGTTGAGCGGGATGCGGATCGCCTTGTCCGGCGCGATCATCGCCTGGCTGAACAGGCCGGTGGCCTTGCCCTTGATGTCGAAATACTTCTGCTCCTCGAAGCCGAAGAGCGTGCGGTAGAATTCGCTCCACACCCGCATCTGTCCGCGGCGGACATTGTGGGTGAGGTGGTCGAGCAGGTCGAGCCCGACGCTGTTCTCCGCCTCCGCCTCGCGCCAGCCGGGGAACTCGGCCCAATCGGCATAGAGGTCGCTGCCGTCCTGGATGAAATAGAGGTAGGATCCGCCGATGCCCTGGATGACGGTATCATCCTCGTCGGTGGGCTTGCCGCCATGGGCGAGCGCCCATTCCATTGCCTTCGCCGGATCGGCGACGCGGAACGCCATCGCGCTGGCCGAGGGACCGTGCTCGCCGCGGAAGGCGGCGACGCGGCCGGCATCGTCGCGGTTGAGCATCAGGTTGATGCGGCCCTGCTTGTAGCGGGTGATGTTCTTGCGCGGATGGCGATGGGTGGGGACGAAGCCCAGCTGCTCGAACTGGCGCGCCATCGCGTCCGGATCGGGCGAGGTGAACTCGACGAACTCGAAGCCGTTGAGGCCGAGCGGATTGGCGGTATCGGTCATGATCGACCTGATACCGCACTTCCCGATTTAGTGTCAAATGTTACCAAATCGTCACAGACCCTCGCCCCCGACCCAATGCGCATTGGACAGCCGGCGGGCGACGGCCCAGGTCTGGGTGCGAATGTCGGGCACGGCGACGATTTCCCAGAAGGCGCCGCGGGTCATCGGGCCCAGCGCGTAGAGGTTCGCGTTGGCGCGGCCATCGGCGGCGATGGTCTGGCCCTGGTTGTCGACATCGATTCCGATATGCGCGGGATCCGGGCGGATCATCCCACGCGCGGCCAGGCGCTGGAGCAGCGGCTCGCGCGACCGGGCAAGGTCGCCAAGTGGGCCGGTGCAGTTCACGATGCGCTGGGTGAGGATCGTTTCCGGGGCGTCGCTTCCGCGTGGGCGCAGGGTGACAGCGATCCCGTCCGGCCCCTCGGTAAAGCCCAGCGTCTTGGCGGCGCGCACCTCCAGCCGGCCGCGATCGATCAGCGCCTGGAGGCGTGCATGCACCTCTGGGGCGAGGCGGTGGCGGTGGACGTCCCACCAGGGGCGCAAATGGCGGAGGAAGCGGGCGCGCTCGTCCTCGCTGGCATTGGCCCACATCGGTTGGGTAAAGGGGCGGAGCTCGTCGACCGCATTGCGCCAGCCGACCTGCTCGGCGCGCATACGCACGGCCCGGACCAGCGCAGAGGCACGAGCGTGCGGGCGCTCGCGGAGCTTGTCCCAGTCCTGGCCAGCGGCATGGGGGCGGGGGAGCAAGCCGCGCCGCGAGACGGCGACGATCTTGCCGCCGAAGCCGCGCGCCTCCAGCAGCAGCGCCACATCGACCATGGTGAGGCCGGTGCCGATCACCAGCACGGTATCGCTATCGGAAAGCCCCTCGGGCACGCTCGTGTCCCAGGGGTCCCCCTTGTAGCGGGCGCTCGACAGCGTGGTGGGGTCCAGTCCCGGCGGATCGTGCGGGGGCAGGTTGCCGACCGCGAGCACGGCGGCATCGGCGCGCAGTGTGCCGTCGGACAGCTGGAGGGTCGCGCCGTCGGCATCGAAGGTCACGTCCTCCACTTCGCCGCGAACGAGGCGCAGGCGGTCCGGATAGCGGGCGAGCGCCTCGTCCAGCATCTCGCGGAGATACTCGCCATAGACGCGGCGCGGCACGAAGCTGGCGGCGGCATTCTCCACACCGCGCGCTTCCAGCCAGCGGACGAGATGGGCGGGATCGTCGGGGAACGCGCTCATGTTCGCGGCGCGGACGTTGAGCAGGTGGGAGGGGTGGGCGGCGCCATAGGCAAGCCCGGTGCCCGCCACCGGCGCGCGCTCGATCAGCGTCGCGCGCGGGCCTTCGTGGCGGATGAGGTTGATGGCCTGGAGCGTGCCCGAAAAGCCCGCGCCGATGATGGCAACGTGTTCGATCATGGAATGCGGCCCCCCGGCGCCGGCTTCAGATTTCGTAGTCGAGCTGCCACTCGGGCTGGCGGAAGGCGGGCTGCTGCTTCGCAAAGGCCGGCTGACGCGCCTTCATCTGGGCATACAGCCGCTTTACCGAGTCGCTCGCCGTCCGCACGAACAGGAACGGCAGCACCGCATGGACGATGCACGCGGCACCGCCCACCATCATCGTAGCGCCGAACCGGGCGGCGGTGACGGCGTGCTCGCCATAGCTTTCGCCGACGCTGCGGGGATGGGCGAGGAAAAGCCGCTTGATCATGTGGGAAATGTACGCGCGATCCAGCGCGGTGGGAAGGGCGGACACCGACGAAGCGGGCCGCCCTTCCGACGATCAGAGCTTGGCGATCGTCTCGGCGAGCGCGGTCACGTCGACGTCGCTGCCTTCCGTCGCGACGGTTTCGGTGAGATGCGCGCGGACAAGATCGAGCAGCGGCAGCCTGGCGCCCAGCGCCTCGGCCGCCTCACCGGCAAGACGCATGTCCTTGAGGCCCAGCGGCGCGGCAAAGCCGGCGGGGCGGTGGCGGCGCTCGGCAATCGGCGGGCCATAGACCTTGTGGATTGCCCCGTCGAAGATCGTGCCCGAGAATACTTCCAGCATCTTCTCGCGAGCCACGCCGCCCTTCTCGCCAAGCGACATCGCCTCGCCATAGGCTTCCACGGTCGCCATGATCATGAAGTTGCCGGCCAGCTTCACCAGGTTCGCGGCCGAGGGCTTGTCGCCGATCGGGAAGGTCACACGGCCCAGCGCGTCGAGGATCGGCGCGGCGGCTTCCATCGCCTCCGCCGGACCGGCGGCGACAATGGCGAGCTTGCCCTGTGCGGCGACCGGCGGGCGACCGAAGACGGGCGCGGAAACGAAGTGGTGCCCGGCTTCGGCGTGGCGCTCCGCCAGCCTGTCGGCGGTGGCGACGGCGATGGTGCTGTGGGAAAGGTGGAGCGCGCCCGGCGCCATGCCGGCGAGCACGCCGTCTTCCCCGTCGAGGATCGCTGCCAGCGCAGCGTCGTCCGCCACCATGGTCAGCACGGCCTGCGCCCCGTCGGCCGCCTCGCGCGGGGTGCGGGCGAGACGGGCGCCGCGTTCCGTCAGCGGTTCGGCCTTGTCGGGCGAGCGGTTCCACACCGTGAGCGTATGCCCGGCATCGAGCAGCGCGCCCGCCATGCCGATGCCCATCTGCCCAAGCCCGAGAAATGCGATGTCCATGCGTGCCTCCCTGGAATACGCGGCAGCATGTGGGGTGGGAGAACCGGAACCCAAGGGGCTATCCGCCGATCAGCACCGCCGCGTCGATCAGCGCCCGCGGCACGGACACGCCGGGGGTGGTGCCGATATAGCGCGGAATCCAGCTGGGGCCGAACTTCTGCTTGAACGCGCGCAGCCCGGAAAAGCCGTAAATCCGCTCGCCATGGCCATAGACCGCCGCCCCCAGCCGCGACCAGATCGGCGCAAGCGGGCCGGGCTTGAGGCCGGAGAGCGGCGCCATGCCGAGGTTGAACCGCTCGAACCGCTGCGCGGCGCCATATTGCAACAGCCGCACGAACAGCAGGTCCATGGCGCCATAGGGTGTGCCCGGCAGATGCCGCATCAGGTCCACGGAGATTTCCTCGCGGTTGGGTGTCTCCCACAGGTTTGCGAAGGCGACGACCTGCCCCTCCAGCCGCAGCACGGCGCAATCGAAATGGGACAGATAGGCGGCGTCGAAGCAGCCGAGGCTGAACCGTTTCTCCGCCCCGGTCTTACCGGCAAGCCAGGCATCGGAGACGCGCTTGAGATCGGGGAGCAGCGCAGGCACGTCCGACGCGGGCACCACCTCGAACGCCAGTCCTTCGCTGGTCGCGCGCTTCACCGAATAGCGCAGCGACTTGAACTGGCCGCCCTTCAGGTCATAGCCTGCACGGAGATCGACCACCGCTTCCTCGCCATATTTGAGCGGCTGGAGGCCCAGTTCGACGACCAGCGGCAGCATTGCCGCGCTGACCTGGAACAGGCACAGCCGCCCCCGCGCGGCATCGCAGCGGCGGCGGATTTCCCAGATCAGCTCGGACCAGGCCTCTTCGGGCCCGACGGGATCGCCCATCACGATCCAGGTGCGCCCCTGCACGCGGTACATCAGGAAGGCGTCGCCGGCGGTGGAAACCAGGAAATCCTTGTCGCCGGTATAGGCGAGCATGGCGTCGGCGCGACTGGCGACGGCGATCGCGCGTTTGGCTACCTCGGCGTCGAGCGCGTGGTGCTCGCGGACGCGGGGCGCGGCGGACATGAGGCGCCAGAACGCCCAGCCCACCAGCAATATCGTCGCACCGAGTGTCGCGCGGAGAAACCGTGGGGCGTTGCCGCGCCAGGCGAAGTCCCACCACAGATCGTCGCTGTACGGCACGCGCTTGTACGCGAAGAAACCGGCCCAGGCGCTGAGCAGCAGGGCGATCAGCGCCGCCGCCCACCACCAGCGTGCGACCGGCGCAGAGCCGATCCCCGCGCTGCGATAGAAGCCTGGCCGCGCATATTGCAGCAGCCCGGCAACGATTAGCAGTACCGCCGCCTCTTCGACATCGATGCCCTTGGCGATCGAGAAGACGGCGCCGGCCAGCAGCAGCAGCCGCGCGGCATGGAAGCCGCTCTTCAGCCGCGCCTGCACGGCGGGCGCGATCAGCAGCAGTGCCGTGCCGACCAGGCTCCCGGCGAAGTGGGACCCCTCCACGAAGGGCAGGGGCAGGATGCCGTGGAGCGGGTGCATGCGGCCATGCGCCGGCGGCAGGGCGCCGGATACCAGCAGGACCAGTCCGCCGCCGAACACCAGAAGTGCCAGCAGCGGCGGCACCAGCGTCTGGCCGATCCGGTGCGCAACGCTCAGCCCGGTGGCGATCGGGCGGCGCAGCCTTCCGCCTTCGATCGCGACGAGGACCGCACCGGCGATCAGCAGCGGCAGCAGATAATACAGGACGCGGTAGAGCAGCAGCGCCGCGAAGAGATCGCTTCGCCCGATCGGCACCAGGGCGAGCATCGCCGCCTCGAACACGCCGATTCCGCCGGGAACATGGGTGATCAGCGCGACGACGATGGCCAGGGCATAGGCGAGGAAGAAGGTGCCGATCAGCGTGGGATCGGCATGCGGGATCAGGACGAACAGCGCGCCGGACGCGCAGGCCAGATCGAAGGCGGCGATCCCGATCTGCGCAGCCATCAGCGGCGCACGAGGCAGCGGCAGGCTGGCGCTGCCGATGTGCAATTCGTTCAGTCCTCGCGCGCGGAGCACGAACAGCGCGACGAAGCCGAGCGCCACGATCGCCCCGGCGCCGTGGAGCAGCGACAGAGAGAGCATCCCTCCGAACAGCGGCAGCGGATGCTGGGCGCTGAGCAGGGCGATCGCCGTCACGGCGAACACGCCGCCCCAGAAGGTGCCGCTGGCAATCAGCGTGACGCGTGCGACATCGGCGAAGTCGAGGCCTGCCGCGCCATAGGCCCGCAGCCGCGCGGTGCCGCCGGTCAGTAGCGAGAGCCCGAGATTGTGGCTGATCGTGTAGCTAGTGAACGAGGCGAGCGCTGCCGTCCGCCAAGGCAGGCGGAGGCCGATCGCGCGCACGGCAAACCAGTCGTACAGGGTCAGCGCCAGATAGGAGGCAGTGGTGAGGCCCAGGGCCAGTGCCAGCCGAATGGAGTCGATCTGGTGCAAGGAATGGCGCACGTCGCGCAGGCGCACTTCGTGGAGGATCGCCCGCACCGCCTCGAAGCCCGACAAGGTGAGCGCCAGCGTCAGCAGGATCAGGACTGGTCGGCGGTGGGTGGTCAACCAGAGGCCGAGCCCGCGTGTGGACCTTGTCTTTTCCGCCGTCGTGTCCGGCTCCGCGCCTTGCATTCCGTTCCCCAGCCGATGCCTTTCCCCCTTGGGCATCGCCGCTGGCTTTAGCTGCGCGCCGTACGCCTAGCAATCGAGCGGACGTGGTCGGGCCCGGGAGGCTCAGGATGCAGGAGCGTCGAGGTGCGTGCCAAGGACGGGCGCCAGCGCGGCGAACACGGTGCGGACCAGCAGGTCATGGTCCATGCGCAGGAAATGCCCGCCCGGCAGCGTGATGCGGCGTACGTTCGGCGCAAGCAGGGTAGGGCAGAGGCTGTCGGTCTCGTCGGCGCCGCGAATGCAGGTCACCGGGAGCCAGTCCAGTTTCTTCGCCGATGCCGCGTCGGCATCGGGCGCACCGATATAGGCGAATCCGAGCGGGTCGGCACGAAAGTAGGCGGTCGTTCCGGGGACGACCAGCACCAGCGCCGCGACCCTTGATCGCAGTTCCGCCGGCAGCGACGCCATGGCCACCCGGGCCATGTCTGCGCCGAAGGACTGGCCGATGACGACGATCCTGGCGGCGCCGGAGCGGCGGCTCGCCTCTCGGATCGCATGATCGAGCAGGGCCTGTACCTCCGCATGGGTCTGCCGGTGCGCAAATGCGGTGGAGCTTGCCACGGCGTAGACCGGCACGCCGGCGCCGGCCAGCGCCTCGACGACATGCGAGCCCATTCCGTAGCGCATGCCCATGTCACCGGAGAGGAATACTGCTGCCACGGGCGCGGTACCGGGTCGCTCGGGCATGCCGTAGAGGTGCACCGGATCGCGATCGAGGAAGCCGGCGCTCCAATAGACTCCGAAGGCGATCGCGGCGAGCAGGGCGATGAGTGCCGCTGCCCAGCGTTTCCAGGCGAAGGGAATCGTTCGGGAGGAGGGAGCAGGCGTTGCCATTCGAAGCCCTTAACCGGCGGTAGCTGAAGCTGGGGTGAAGGGAGGCGAGGCCAGGGGCTGGCCCCGCTGGGATGCTGCTCCACCCCAACCGTGCCTGAAGGAAGGGGGCTCGAGAAGAACGAACCTCAAAACTTGTTCCGCCCGGCACGAATCTCGACGCGGGAGGTAAACAATGCCCGCGCACCCGCGGCGACGTCGCGCATCACCACCACCGCCTTGTCGCCGGCCTCCAGCCGCTCATCCCGTGCGGGGCGGGGGATGGAGCGGCCGTCGGTGCGGTCGATCTGGACGATGAAGATGCTGCCCTCGGCGCGACGCTCGGCTTCCTCGACGCTCAGCCCGACCATGGTCGAGCCTTTCGCGACTTCCACCATCTCGACCTCCAGCCCCAGTGCGCCGAGCTCGCGCCGCAGCCGCGCCAGTTGCTCGTCACCCTGCACATGCTCGCGGTGGGGATAGAGGATCATCCGCGCCATTGCCTCGGCGCCGATATGGGTGGGGAAAACGACGCGGTCTGCGCCGGCGTGGATCAGCTTGCGCTCCGTTGTCGGGGCCTCGCCACGGGCGATGATTTCCAGCCCGGCGTTGAGGTTACGCGCGCTGAGCGTGATGAACACATTGGCGGCGTCGTCGGGCAGCACCGTGGCGAGCGCGCGGGCGCGCTGGATGCCGGCGGCGATCAGCACTTCCTCCTCAGTCGCGTCGCCCGAGAGCGTGCACAGGCCCGCCGCCTCGGCCTCCGCACGGCGCTCGGGCCCGCGCTCGATCACCAGCACCGGTACGGCGGCGCGGGAAAGATCGCGGGCGAGCATCACGCCGATCCGGCCATAGCCGCAGATGACGACATGGTCCGAGAGCTTGTCGATCCGGCTCTGCATGCGGGTTGCTCCGAAAATGCTCTGCAATTGCAGGACGGTGAAGAACTGGACGAGTGCGCTGGTGAGGAGGATCATGCCGGTGCAGCCCAGCACCATCACCCCCATGGTCAGCGCGTGGAGATAGGGGGTGTCGATCGGCCGGACTTCGCCATAACCGACGGTGTAGATCGTCAGCACGACCATGTAGCTGGCATCGGCGAAGCTCCAGCCCGCCGCCATGTAGCCGATCGTCGCCGATATCGCGACCGCGAGCACGAACAGCAGGATCGAAACCAGGTTGCGCACCGGCGAGCCGAGCACTTGTTCCGCTTCTGAAAGAATCCCCCGCATCGCGTTGATAAGCGCACGGGATGCGCTACTTGTCCATCGGGGTTTGACCCGATCGCAACCCAGCGGCGCGTGCGAACGTTCTGCCTGGATCGACAAGCGATCGGGAGAGAGTGTGTGCGGAAATGCCTGGGGTTGTTTGCCGTTCTGCTTGCCATGCCCATGCCCGCTCGTGCGCAGGCCCCAAGCCCCAAGCCGCCGGTCGATCTCAACATCCTCCATGCCCAGGTCATCCTCGATCACCTGGGCTTCGGGCCCGGGATACTGGACGGCCGCTCGGGGCAGTCACTGACCGCTGCGGTTCGCGGCCTGCAGGAGGCGCGGGGGCTGAAGCGGACAGGGGTGATCGACCCGGCCACGCTGGCGGTGCTGCACCAGTATCGCGCACTGCGCCCGGTGCGCACCCTCGCCGTGGGTGCTGCGACCATGCAGGGCCCGTTTGTCGATCCGATACCGAAGGATCTGACCGAGCAGGGCAAGCTGAAGACGCTCGGCTATCGCAATCCGCTCGAAAAGCTGGCCGAGATGTTTCACACCACGCCCGAGGTGATCACCGCGCTCAATCCGGGCGTGACGACGATCAAGACCGGCACGATGCTGCGGCTGCCCAACGCGCTTCCGGGATCGCGGGCCTATCCGGCCGACTGGAAGCCCGAATGGCGGCAGACGCTGGGCATGCTCAACGTCGATCCGCGCCAGCCCAAGGCCGATCATATCATCGTCGACAAGTCGGAAGGCGTGCTGAAGGTGTTTGGCGCGGGTAATCGACTGGTTGCCCAGTTCAGCGCCACCATGGGCAGCGAGCACGATCCGCTCCCGATCGGCCGCTGGAAGATCTACGGCGTCGATACCAACCCCAAGTTTCACTACAACCCGAAGCTGTTCTGGGACGCTAAGAAGGGCGACGACGCGGCGATGCTGCCGCCGGGGCCGAACGGGCCGGTCGGCGTGGTGTGGATCGACCTCTCCAAGGACCATTACGGGATCCACGGCACGCCGGAGCCGCAGACGATCGGCCGCACCGAAAGCCATGGCTGCATCCGCCTGACCAACTGGGACGCGGCGCGCGTTGCGCTGATGGTGAAGCCCGGCACGCCGGCGATTTTCCAGGAATAGCCACGTGCGACGCTTCGGCCTGATCGCGGGACTTGTCGTCGTGGCGCTGCTCGCGCTGCTGGTTTCGCGCGTGCGGTTCCTGCCCGCGGGGCAGGCCAAGCGCGCCGAAGCGGCCCGCGCGAGAGCTGCTGCGACGCCCGCAGCATCAGGGTTGATCATCCCGGTGCAGGGGGTTCCCGTGTCGGCGCTCAGCGACAATTGGGGCGAGCCTCGCGGCGATGGCGACCGCGAACACCACGCCATCGACATCCTCGCGCCCAAGGGGACGCCCGTCCTGGCGGCTGCCAGCGGCACGGTGGAGAAACAGTTCGAGAGCGATCTAGGCGGGCGCACCCTTTACGTCCGAACGTCCGATGGCGCGGCGGTCCATTACTACGCCCATCTGGATACCATCGAAGTCCCGGAAGGTGCGACGATCCGGCAAGGCCAGCCGATCGCCACCGTCGGCACCAGCGGCAGCGCTGATGGCGGGTCGCCGCATCTCCATTTCGAGGTCAAGCGGATGGCCCCGGGCGAGGGCTGGTGGCAGGGGACCAATGTCGATCCCTATCCCCTGCTTGCGGGAAAGGCCGGGCGGAGCTAAGGGCCGCGTTCAGCTCTTTCTCAACAACAGGCACGATCCATGAAGATCAGCGGCGTGGACATCCGTCCCGGCAACATCATCGAATATGAAGGCGGCATCTGGCGCGCCGTCAAGATTCAGCACACCCAGCCCGGCAAGGGCGGTGCCTATATGCAGGTCGAACTCAAGAACCTGCGTGACGGCCGCAAGAACAACGTCCGCTTCCGTTCGGCCGAGACGGTGGAGCGCGTGCGCCTCGACACCAAGGATTTCCAGTTCCTGTACCCGGAAGGCGACATGCTCGTGTTCATGGACAAGGAAACCTACGACCAGACGACCCTGCCGCGCGACCTGCTCGGCGAGGCGGCGGCCTTCCTGCAGGACGGCATGGACGTGGTCATGGAACTCTATGACGACGAGGCGATCAGCGTTCAGCTGCCCGACACGATCGAGGCGACGATCGTCGAGGCCGACGCGGTGGTGAAGGGCCAGACGGCCTCCTCCTCGTACAAGCCGGCCGTGCTCGACAACGGCGTGCGCGTGATGGTGCCGCCGCATATCGGCAGCGGCACGCGCATCGTCGTCGACGTGTACGAGCAGACCTACGTCCGCCGCGCGGACTGATCTGCCGGCTTCGGCCGAACCAATGCAAGGGAAGGGGACGGCAGGCCTGCGTCCCCTTTTCCCGTTTTCGGATCAGGCCTTCCCAGTCCCCCGCACCTGCGGCAGGGAGAGAGATTGATATGGCAGCCTTTTCCGGCCTTCTCACCGTCATGGACCGTGCCGCTCGCAAGGCGGCACCCCGCCTGCGTCGCGACTTCAACGAGGTCCAGCACCTGCAGGTCAGCCGCAAGGGCCCGGCCGATTTCGTGAGCATGGCCGACAAGCGCGCCGAGCAGACGCTGATCGAGGAACTGCGCAAGGCGCGCCCCGACTGGCGCATCCTGGCCGAAGAGGGCGGCGAGCTGCCCGGCGATCCGGACAAGCCGCGCTTCATCGTCGATCCGCTCGACGGCACCACCAACTTCCTGCACGGCATCCCGCATTTCTCGATCGTGATCGCGGTGGAGGATCCGAACGGATCCCAGGGCAAGCCCGAGATCACCCACGGCCTGGTCTACCAGCCGCTCACCGACGAGAGCTTCTGGGCCGAGAAGGGCCGCGGCGCATGGCTGCAAGACCAGCGGCTGCGCGTTTCCTCGCGTCGCGACCTTTCGGAATCGCTGATCGCCACCGGCATTCCGTTCATGGGCCATGGCAATTTCGCCGAATGGAGCCGCATCTTCGGTGCGGTGGCGCCGGAAGTGGCGGGCATCCGTCGGCTGGGCTCGGCAGCGCTCGATCTCGCCTGGGTCGCGGCGGGCCGGTTCGACGGCTATTGGGAATCGGACCTGAAGCCGTGGGACGTCGCGGCGGGCATGCTGCTCGTTAAGGAAGCCGGCGGCTTCGTCACCGACTATCGCGGCCAGGACATGGCGATGCAGCGCAACCAGTTCCTTGCCGCCAATGACGGCCTGCACTCCAAGCTGCACAAGCTGGTCGCCAACGCTCTGCGCTGAGGCGGTCCGTACGAGTACGGAGCCTAAAAGTTAACCTTATTTCCCGGGAGTTGCCGGGTTCGCGCGTTCTATAAGTCCTTAAAAACCGCTGCGGCTCACAAGCCGGGCGAAATAGGACGAACGGCGCATGAACATGGAAGTGACCGGCCTGGGTAATGGGCGGCGTGGAGCGGCTGCAGATGGGGCATTCTGTCAGGACGTTGGCAGCGTCCTGGACCGCCTCTACGCCGTCGCCGAGTTCAGCCCTGATGGGACGCTGATCCGGGCCAATCAGCACTTCCTCGACGCGATGGGGTGCGTGCTCGAGACCGTGGTCGGCGAGCACCACCGCTTCTTCTGCGATCCCGATTACGCGGCTAGCCCGGCCTATGCCGCCTTCTGGGACCGATTGCGCGCGGGCGAGACGATCGAGGAAACCGAGCGTCGTAACGGTTGTGACGGAAAAGACGCTTGGCTTGCCGGTTATTATGCGCCGGTGACGGACGAAAAGGGCAAGGTAAAGAATATCATCCTCATCGCCCGTGACGTGCGCGGCGCGAGGATCGAGGCTGCGCTGAATCGCAGTATACTCAACGCCTTCAGCCGTGGAACGGCGATGATCGAGTTCGATCTTTCCGGCCGCGTGCTCAGCGCAAACGAGAATTTTTGTAACCTGCTCGGCTACAAGGCCGAGGAGGTAGTGGGGCAGCACCACCGCATCTTCTGCACGCCGGAATATGCCCGCTCCCCCGCCTATCGCCAGTTCTGGGAGCGGCTCGGCCGCGGCGAATTCGACGGCGGCCTCTACAAGCGCGTGGCGAAGGACGGCACGGACCGGTGGATCCAGGCGACCTACAACCCGATCCTCGATCATCAGGGTCTGCCGGTGAAGATCGTCAAGTTCGCAATGGACGTTACGCAGCAGCAGGTCGAGAGCGCCGAGGCCGCCGGCAAGCTGGCCGCGATCGACCGCTCGACGGCGGTGATCGAGTTTGACACCAGCGGCTATGTCGTCGCCGCGAATGACATGTTCCTGCAGACCATGGGCTATGACCGCAGCGAGCTGATCGGCAAGCACCACCGCACCTGTTGCGATCCAGACTATGTGAAGAGCGAGGACTATGCCAATTTCTGGCGCGCGCTCTCGGCGGGCGAGTTTCAGGCCGGGATCTTCCCGCGCATCGGCAAGGACGGGCGCCGCGTCTGGATCCGCGCGACCTACAATCCCATTGTGGATGCCGACGGCAAGCTGATCAAGGTGGTGAAATACGCCTATGACATCACCGAGCAGAAGCAGCGCGCCGCGGATGCCGAGGGCAAGGTTGCGGCGATCAATCGCGCGCAGGCGGTGATCGAATTCACCCCCGAAGGCATGATCCTCGACGCGAACGAGAATTTCCTCGCCGCCACGGGATATCGGCGGGAGGACGTGGTCGGCAAGCATCACAAGATGTTCTGCGATGCCGAACTTGTCCATTCGCCGGAATATGCGCGCTTCTGGACCGATCTGGCGCATGGCGAATATGTCGCCGGCGACTTCCGCCGCCGCAACAAGGCGGGCGAGGAGATCTGGCTCAATGCGACCTATAACCCGATCTTCGATGGTCTGGGTAATGTAGTGAAGGTAGTGAAGTTCGCGCACGACATCACCGAGCGGAAGAAGGCGGCGATCGAAGGCAAGAGTCGTGCCCAGGCGGTGGACCGCAGCCTCGCGACGATCGAGTTCAGCCTGGACGGTGAGATCTTGACGGCGAACGAGAATTTCCTGTCGACCATGGGCTACTCGCTGCGGGAAATACAGGGACGGCACCATTCGATGTTCGTCGATCCCGCGCATCTGAAGTCGAAGGAATATGGTGACTTCTGGCGTTCGCTCGGCCGCGGCGAGGGGCAGTCCGGCCGCTTCCACCGGATCGGCAAATATGATCGCGACGTGTTCATCCAGGCGAGCTACTCGCCGGTGTTCGATCTCCAGGGAAATCCGTCGCGGGTGATCAAATATGCCTATGACGTCACCGACCAGGTGATGCTCGAGCGCAAGATCGCGGCAAAGACCGAGCAGATGCAGACGGTTGTAGGCGACCTTTCCGATGCCATCAAAACCATCAGTGATGGCGCCTGCAGTGCGACGGGGCTCGCCAGCGAGACCCAGGCGGCGGCCGATCGCGGCACGACGGCGATCGAGGGGACGATCGAATCGATGGAGCTCATGGCTGCCTCGTCGAAGAAGATCGCCAGCATCGTCGACGTGATCGGCGACCTTGCCGGGCAGACCAACCTGCTGGCCTTCAACGCCGCGATCGAAGCGGCGCGGGCTGGCGAGCACGGCGTCGGCTTCTCGATCGTCGCCGAGGAAGTGCGAAAGCTCGCCGAGCGCAGCGCTTCGGCGGCCGAAGAGATCAACCGGCTGATCGGCGAGTCGAGCGAGCGGGTGACGCAGGGTACCGAGCGCTCCCGCTCGGCGCGGAATGCCTTCGAATCGATCGCCGGCTGCGTCGACAAGACCACGGGTGCGATCTCTGGAATTGCCCAGTCGGTCAGCGCGCAGCGTGAGACGTCGCGCCAGGTAGTCGCGATGATCGCGGAGCTCGCGACGTCCACCCACAGCGCGATCTGACGATGGCGATGGGGACCGAGCTCACCGCGGTGGTCGGGGAGGCTGGGCGGCGCCATATCGACGTCGGACTGCTCCGCCTGTGCGGCGTCGAACTGGCCGTGCCGGTAGACTGGGTCCGTGAAGTCGTGCCGTGCCCTGACGAACTGGGCCCGTGTTTCGGCAGTCACCCGGCGCTGATCGGCTCGATCGGCGTGCGCGGCGACGTCATTCCGGTGGTCGACGTTTCCGTACTCCTGGGGTTTGCCGAGACGACCGGGGCAGGCGGCACCGTCGTGGTGCTGCGCAAGGAGGACGTCCTGCTCGGCCTGCGGATTGACACCGTGTCCGGGCTGTACCGGATTCCGGTGTCGGCGGTGCGCGAACTGGTCGACTCCGGCGGCGCTGCGCGTCTCGTCGACCGGGCCTTCACGCGAGAGGCGCATATTGTTGGTATTCTCGATCCGGATACGCTTTTCGCTATGCCGGGTCTGCCGCTCGTCCGCAGCCATGCCCGCGAGGCGGACAACGCCGCGCTCGCGCGGGCACGGCCGTTCGTGCTCGTCACGGTCGCCGGCGTGGACATCGCCATCGACAGCCACCTGGTGGAGAGCACCGCGCCGGCGATCAGCCTGCGGCGCTGCGCCGTACCTGCGCCCGGCTGGGCGCGGAGCGTCAATTATCTGGGCCGCGACGTCCGCGTGTTCGACCAACTCGCGACGCTGGGACTCGACGGCGCGACTCCGGAGGAATCGTCCGGCCCGGTGATCCTGCTGCGGATAGCTCCCGGGAAGCTGGTGGGATGGCATGTCGAAAGCGTTCGCAGCGTCGCGCGCATCTCCGACGAAAAGTTCGGGCCGGTACCAACCGAGCTCACCGAACGCAGTTCGCTCTTTGCGGGTATCGCCACCGATCCGGCGGGCGGGCAGAATCTGGTGCTGGATAGCGAAGCGGTCCGCGCCGATCCTGCGATCAAGGCGATGGCCGCCCTGTGCCGAGAGCCGGCGCAGGCGACCGGCGGGGCAATCGTTGGCGCGCGCGCTGGCGCGGAGTCGAACGACGCTTTTCTCATCTTCGATACAGGCGCACGGCTGCTTGCAACGCCCCTCGATGCCATTAGGGAAGTGGTGCCGTTTCGTGGGCTTTCTTCGCGAGTCGAAGACCATTCGGGTTTGTGCGGGCTCGCCGATCATCGCGGGGCGCCGCTTTCCGTTTATGGCGTGGAGCCCGGGGTTCAGCCGGAAGAAGCGAAGCTGCTGATCATCGCCCGGGATCGGGAGGGGCGGGGTGCACGGGGCTTTCTCGCCCAGCGCCTGGCGACCATCATCCATGCGCCTTCGCTCCCTGTCCCTGGGGGAAGCGCAAGCGCTCGGTTCGTGCCCGCAACGATCGACGGGGCGGCGCATTCCATCCGAATTCATACGCTTGGCTAAGGAAGTACGGCAGCGGTTCACTACCCCTTAACAATTGCGAATGATTCTCAGCGGTTCCAGGCCTTGCCGCACTGGGATCATGGTCCTAGAAGCCCCCCAAGATTCCGCATTCGCGAGAAGAGAAGGCCATTGGTCGACCTGTCACAATATCTGCCGATCCTGATATTCCTTGGGATCGCCCTGTTGCTCTCGGGCACGTTCGTATTCCTGCCGATGCTCGTGTCGCGCCTCACCGGCACGAACAAGCCGTCGCCGGAAAAGCTCACCGAATATGAGTGCGGCTTCCCCGCCTTCGAGGATTCGCGCAGCCAGTTCGACGTGCGCTTCTACCTCGTCGCGATCCTGTTCATCGTGTTCGATCTCGAAGCCGCGTTTCTCTACCCCTGGGCGGTGAGCGTGTTCAAACTGGGCTGGACGGCCTGGTTCTCGATGATGATCTTCGTTGCCGAGCTGGCGCTCGGTCTGATTTATGCGTGGAAGAAGGGAGCCCTGGAATGGGAGTAGAGCTTTCGTCGGCGCCTCCGGCCGGTACGCTCCCGGACGTTGGTTTCCTGAACGACATCAATGCCGAGATTTCGGACAAGGGATTCCTGGTCACCTCCACCGAGGAGCTGTTCCAGTGGGCCCGTACCGGCTCGCTGTGGTGGATGACCTTCGGCCTGGCGTGCTGCGCGGTGGAGATGATCCACGTCAACATGCCGCGCTACGACATGGAGCGGTTCGGTGCTGCCCCGCGCGCGTCGCCGCGCCAGTCGGACGTGATGATCGTCGCGGGCACGCTGTGCAACAAGATGGCCCCGGCGCTGCGCCGGGTTTATGACCAGATGTCGGAACCGAAATACGTGATTTCGATGGGCAGCTGCGCCAATGGCGGCGGCTATTACCACTATAGCTACAGCGTCGTGCGCGGCTGCGATCGCGTGGTGCCCGTGGACATCTACGTCCCCGGCTGTCCGCCGACCGCCGAGGCCTTGCTCTACGGCGTGATGCAGCTGCAGCGGAAGATCCGCCGCATCGGGAGCCTCGACCGGTGAGGGCGCCGGCTCCCCGCTATGCCGCCAATGACGGCGTGATCGAGGCGGCCACGGCCGCGCTCGGCGACATGCTGGTCGAGGCGAAGGATGCCGTGGGCGAGGTTTCGCTCACCGTCGTCCGCGAGAAGCTGTGCGATGCGATGATCGCGCTGCGCGACACGCCGGGTCTGGAATACCAGCAGCTCAGCGAAATTGCCGGTGTCGACTATCCGCAGCGTGCGGAGCGTTTTGACGTCGTCTATCAGCTGCTGTCGTTCACCCGGAACCACCGCATTCGCATCCGCGTGACCACCGACGAGGAAAAGCCGGTGCCGAGCGTGACCGGCATCTGGCCGGTAGCCGGCTGGCTCGAGCGCGAAGTGTACGATCTGTACGGCGTGCTGTTCGACGGCAATACGGACCTCCGCCGAATCCTGACCGATTACGGCTTCCAGGGGCACCCGCTTCGCAAGGACTTCCCGATGACCGGGTATGTCGAAGTGCGCTATTCGGAAGAAGCGAAGCGCGTGGTTTATGAGCCGGTGAACCTGGCGCAGGACTTCCGCAACTTCGATTTCATGAGCCCGTGGGAGGGTGCCCAATACGTCCTCCCCGGCGACGAGAAGGCACCGCAGCCCGAAGCCAAGGGCGCGCCGACGCCGGCCAATGCCGACGACGTCGTCAAGGCCGACACCGCTGCCGCCAAGGGCGAAGCGGCGCAGGGCAAGGACACCAAGACCACCAACAGCCCGGCCGAGACCGGCGCTGGCCAGCCGCACCCCGGTAACAAGCCGGAGGAGAAGCCGGCGGATCCCGCGGTGATCCCCACCAAGGGTGAGGGGCAGAACCAATGACCGACACCGTTGAAAAGATCATGGAGCGCGATATTGACCCGGCGACGGGCGATACCTCTATCGCGAACTACACGATCAACTTCGGCCCGCAGCACCCTGCGGCGCACGGCGTGCTCCGTCTCGTCACCGAACTGGACGGCGAGATCATCGAGCGCATCGATCCGCATGTCGGGCTGCTTCACCGCGGCACCGAAAAGCTGATCGAGTACAAGACCTACACCCAGGCGCTGCCGTATTTCGATCGCTTCGACTATTGCTCGCCGATGGCGATGGAGCACAGCTATGTGCTCGCGGTCGAGAAGTTGCTCGACCTCGAGGTGCCGCTTCGCGCCCAGTATCTGCGCGTGCTGTTCGCCGAGCTGACCCGCATCAAGAACCACATGCTGAACCTCGGTTCGCACGTCATGGACGTCGGCGCGATGACGCCGAACCTGTGGATGTTCGAGCTGCGCGAAGACTGCATGAACTTCTACGAGCGGGCGTCCGGCGCGCGCATGCACGCCAATTACTTCCGCGTTGGCGGCGTCCGTCAGGACGTGCCGGTCAAGCTGCTGAACGACATTGCGGAATGGCTCGACACGCGCCTGCCGCAGCTGTTCGGCGACGCGATCAGCCTCGTCGCCGAGAACCGCATCTTCAAGCAGCGCAACGTCGACATCGCGATCGTGAACCGCGAGGACGCGATCAAGTGGGGCTTCTCCGGCCCGATGATCCGCGCTGCCGGTATCCCGTGGGACATCCGCCGCGCGCAGCCATATGATGTGTATGATCGCGTCGACTTCGACATCCCCGTCGGCACCAAGGGCGATTGCTATGATCGCTTCATGGTCCGCGTCGAGGAAGTCTACCAGTCGGCCCGCATCATCAAGCAGTGCATCCAGGACATGCCGGAAGGCCCGGTCCTGACGCTCGACCGCAAGGTCGGTGCGCCGAAGCGCGGCGAGATGAAGCAATCGATGGAAGCGCTGATCCATCACTTCAAGCTCTTCACCGAAGGCTATCACGTGCCGGCGGGCGAAGTGTATGTCGCGACCGAGAGCCCGAAGGGCGAGTTCGGCGTGTATCTGGTGTCGGACGGCACCAACAAACCCTATCGCTGCAAGGTGCGCCCGACCGCGTTCAGCCACCTGCAGGCGATGGACTTCATGTCCAAGGGGCACATGCTGGCGGACATCACCGCCATCCTGGGCGCCATGGATATCGTTTTCGGTGAATGTGACCGCTGATGGCTGACGCTCCTCAACTCCCCGACGAAGCCGAAGTGCGCGCGCGCTGGGGCAATTTCGCCTGGACGCCGGCCAATGCCGAGAAGGCGCGCGAGATCATGGCGCGCTATCCGGCGGGTCGCCAGATGTCGTGCACTATCCCGTTCCTCGACCTGGCGCAGCGCCAGGTGGGTGCCGAGACGAACACGCAGG
Source organism: Sphingomonas sp. (assembly GCF_036731925.1). Classification (GTDB taxonomy): domain Bacteria; phylum Pseudomonadota; class Alphaproteobacteria; order Sphingomonadales; family Sphingomonadaceae; genus Sphingomonas. Next base: position 1,667,569 of record NZ_DAINDJ010000001.1, on the reverse strand, counting down.
GCTGGCTTCCGGTTCCGGTGATCGAGTTCGTCGCCCGCCAGCTCGACATGCCCTATATCCGCGTGTTCGAGGTCGCGACCTTCTATACCATGTTCAACCTGGTGCCGGTCGGCCGCTACCATGTGCAGGTCTGCGGCACGACGCCGTGCATGCTGCGCGGGTCGGACGACGTGATGGCCGCGTGCAAGTCGCGCGGGCTGAAGAAGGGCCACACCACCGCGGACGGGCTGTTCACGCTCACCGAGGTCGAGTGCCTGGGCAATTGCGCGTCTGCGCCGATGGTGCAGATCAACGACGACAATTACGAGGATCTCGATTTCGATCGTACGCTCGGCATTCTCGATGCGCTGGCCAAGGGCGAGACCCCGAAGACAGGCACGCAGGAGCCCGGCCGCCACACGGTCGAGCCGATCGGCGGCCCGACCTCGCTCACCGCGATGGTGAACGAGAACCATGACTATCGGGGCGAATGGTGATGCGGGGCAACAGCCTCATCGTCACCATCCTGGCCATCATCGGCGGCATCGTCGTGCTCGGCTGGGTGCTCAAACTTGCTTTCAATGTGATCGGGACGCTCGTCCTGATCGGTCTGGCCGTAGTCTTCTATCTGTTCGTACAGAAGCTGGTCGGGAAGGGACGCTAAGGTGCTTCAGGACAAGGACCGCATCTTCACCAATCTCTACGGCTACCAGTCGTGGCATCTCGATGCCGCGCGGGCGCGTGGGGCGTGGGACAACACGAAGGCGCTGCTGGAGCTGGGGCCGGATACCATCATCGACCGCATCAAGGCCTCGGGCCTGCGCGGGCGTGGCGGCGCCGGCTTCCCGACGGGCATGAAGTGGAGCTTCATGCCGAAGAACCCGACGCCCGAGCGTCCGAGCTTCCTCGTCATCAACGCCGACGAATCCGAGCCCGGCTCGTGCAAGGACCGCGAGATCATCCGCCACGATCCGCATTTGCTGATCGAAGGCGCGTTGGTCGCGGGCTTCGCGATGCGGGCGCGTGCGGCGTACATCTATATCCGCGGCGAATATATCCGCGAGGCCGAGACGCTGTTCGCAGCCGTGGCCGAGGCCTATGCCGCCGGCCTGCTGGGCAAGAATGCCTGCGGTTCGGGCTATGACTTCGACGTCTTCGTCCATCGCGGCGCCGGCGCCTATATCTGCGGTGAAGAAACCGCGATGATCGAGAGCCTGGAAGGCAAGAAGGGCCAGCCGCGCCTCAAGCCGCCGTTCCCGGCAGGTGCCGGCCTCTATGGCTGCCCGACCACGGTCAACAATGTCGAGTCGATCGCGGTCGCCCCGACGATCCTGCGGCGCGGCCCCGAATGGTTCGCCAGCTTCGGCGCCGAGAACAACAAGGGCACCAAGCTCTTCCAGATCTCGGGCCATGTGAACAAGCCGTGCGTGGTTGAAGAGGCCATGTCGATCCCGTTCCGCGAGCTGATCGAGAAGCATTGCGGCGGCATTCGCGGCGGCTGGGACAATCTGCTCGCGGTGATCCCGGGCGGTTCGTCGGTGCCGCTGGTGCCGGCAGCCCAGATCATGGACTGCCCGATGGACTTCGACGGTCTGCGCGCGCTCGGCTCGGGCCTCGGCACCGCCGCCGTGATCGTCATGGACAAGTCGACCGACATCGTGCGCGCGATCAGCCGGCTCTCCTACTTCTACAAGCATGAGAGCTGCGGCCAGTGCACGCCGTGCCGCGAAGGCACCGGCTGGATGTGGCGCGTGATGGAGCGGCTGCGCACCGGCGACGCCGACATCAGCGAGATCGACACGCTGCAGCAGGTGACCAAGCAGGTCGAAGGCCACACCATCTGCGCCCTGGGTGACGCGGCCGCCTGGCCGATCCAGGGCCTGATCCGCCATTTCCGCCCCGAGATCGAGCGCCGTATCAACGAGCGTCGTTCGGGCGGCATTGAAACCATGCAAGAGGCGGCAGAGTAATGCCCAAGCTCAAGGTTGACGGAATCGAAGTCGAGGTGCCGCAGGGCGCCACCGTGCTCCAGGCCTGCGAGGCCGCGGGCAAGGAGATTCCGCGTTTCTGCTATCATGAACGGCTGAGCATCGCCGGCAATTGCCGCATGTGCCTGGTCGAGGTGAAGCCCGGACCGCCCAAGCCCCAGGCTTCGTGCGCGCTGCCGGCCGCCGACAATCAGGAAGTCCGCACCGACAGCCCGATGGTGAAGGCCGCGCGCGAAGGCGTGATGGAATTCCTGCTGATCAACCACCCGCTCGATTGCCCGATCTGCGATCAGGGCGGCGAGTGCGACCTGCAGGACCAGTCGGTCGCCTATGGCCGTGGCCAGTCGCGCTACGAGGAAAACAAGCGCGCGGTCACCGAAAAGTACATGGGCCCCATCATCAAGACGGTGATGACCCGCTGCATCCAGTGCACCCGCTGCGTCCGCTTCGGCGAGGAAGTGGCCGGCGTGGAGGATATCGGCGCGATCTATCGCGGCGAGAACATGCAGATCACGACCTATCTCGAAAAGGCGTTCAAGAGCGAGCTTTCGGGCAATGTCGCGGACCTGTGCCCGGTCGGCGCGCTGACCCACAAGCCGGTCGCCTTCGAATATCGCCCTTGGGAGCTCAAGCGGAACCTGTCGATCGACGTGATGGACGCGGTCGGCACCAACATCCGCCTCGACAGCCGCGGCCGTCAGGTGATGCGCGTCCTGCCGCGCATCAACGAGGACGTGAACGAGGAGTGGGCGCACGACAAGACCCGCTACCATGTCGACGCGCTGGTCCGCCGCCGTCTCGACCGCCCGTTCGTCCGCAAGGACGGCAAGCTGGTCCCGGCGACGTGGGAAGAAGCGTTCGATGCGATTGCGGGTGTTGCCGCCAATGCGGGCTCCAGCGTTGCGGCGATCGCCGGCGACCTGCTCGATGCCGAGACCATGTATGCGGCCAAGGCGCTGGTGAAGGCGTTTGGTTCGGACCTGCTCGAAGGCCGCCAGACCGGCATGGCCTATGACACGTCGAGCCTGTCGGCAGTGGCGTTCAACACCACCATCGCGGCGCTCGAAGAGGCCGATGCGATCCTGCTGGTCGGGACTAACCTGCGCTGGGAAGCGCCGCTGGTGAACACCCGCGTGCGCAAGGCGATCAAGCGCGGCGCCAAGGTGTTCGCGATCGGGCCGGAAGTCGACCTCACGTACAAGGTCGAGTGGCTGGGCGACGATCTGGGGCTGCTCAACAGCCTGCCGGAGACCCTTGCCCAGGCGATCGACAATGCCAAGAAGCCGGCGCTGATCCTCGGCCCCGGCGCGCTCAAGAACGGCCATGGTGCTGCGCTTGCGATCGCCGGCGCCTTCCAGCGCGCCGCGACCGAGACCGAGGCGGCATGGAACGGCTTCAACGTCGTCCATACCGCGGCGGCGCGGATGGCGGGCCTGATGCTCGGCTATGCGCAGAAGGGCGGCATTGCCGACATCGTCGCGGCCGCGCCGAAGCTCGCCTTCTTCCTGGGCGCCGACGAGGTCGACTTCTCCAAGTTTGCCGGCAGCTTCAAGGTCTATATCGGCCATCATGGCGACCAGGGCGCGCATCATGCCGATGTGATCCTGCCGGGCGCCACCTATGCCGAGAAGCCGGGCACCTATGTGAACCTGGAAGGCCGCGTGCAGCGTGCCGATCGCGCGGTGTTCGCACCGGGCGAGGCGCGCGAAGACTGGACAATCCTGCGTGCGCTCTCCGAAAAGCTCGGCCGCACGCTGCCGTTCGACAGCTTCGACGAGCTGCGCGCCGCGATGGCGAGCGAGGTTCCGGCGCTCGGCCAGGAAGGCCTTGCCGAATTCGCATGGAACCCGCCGTCGCTGGCGGCCCAGGCTTCGGGTCCGGTGACCTATCCGGTCGCCGACTTCTATCTCACCAACGCCATCTGCCGTGCGTCGCCGACGATGCAGCGCTGCTCGGCCGAACTGCTCCATGGCGAAGACTTCGCAGAGGCCGCAGAATGACCTCCTGGTTCACTTATCTCGGCCTGCCGTTCGAGCTGGCCTGGACCGTTGCCACGGTCATCGACATCCTCGTCATCGCGCTGCCGGTGATGCTGGCCGTCGCCATGATCATCTATGCCGATCGCAAGATCTGGGCAGCGATGGCGCTGCGCCGCGGTCCGAACGTCGTCGGTCCGCTGGGCCTGATGCAGTCCTTCGCCGACGGCCTGAAGGTGTTCCTGCAGGAAACCATCATTCCGTCGGGCGCGAACAAGGGCCTGTTCCTGCTCGCGCCGATCATCACCTTCACGGTCGCGCTGATCGTGTGGGCGGTGGTGCCGTTCCAGGCGGGCGTTGCGCTGTCGAACATCAATGTCGGCCTGCTCTACGTGCTCGCGGCCTCGTCGCTGGGTGTGTACGGCATCATCCTCGCCGGTTGGTCTTCGAACTCGAAATATCCGTTCTACTCGGCGATCCGCGCCGCCGCGCAGATGGTGAGCTACGAAGTCTCGATCGGCTTCGTGCTGATCTCGGTTGTGCTCTGGGCCGGCACCTTCAATCTCGGCACCATCGTTGAGGCGCAGAAGGGCTATTACGGCTTCATCAACGGCAACTTCGTCAACCCGCTGCTCTTCCCGATGGCGATCGTGTTCTTCATCTCGTCGCTCGCCGAGACGCAGCGCGCGCCGTTCGACCTGACCGAAGCGGAGTCGGAGCTGGTCGCGGGCTATCAGACGGAATATTCGTCGATGGCCTTCGCACTCTACTGGCTCGGCGAATATGCCAACGTCATCCTGATGTGCGCGCTGAACGCGACTTTGTTCTGGGGTGGCTATCTCCCGCCGTTCGACTGGGCGCCGCTCTACATGGTGCCGGGCATCCTCTGGCTGTTCGCCAAGATGCTGTTCTTCTTCTTCTGCTTCAGCTGGGTGAAGGCTACCGTCCCGCGCTATCGCTATGACCAGCTGATGCGCCTGGGCTGGAAGATCTTCCTGCCGCTGTCGCTTCTCTTCGTCTTCCTCGTTTCCGGGTACCTGATGCTGACCCGGGTTGGAGTGCCCGCATGAGCGTCGGTAGTTTCATTCGCACCTGGACTCTGTGGGAGTTCGTGAAGGCGCATGCCCTGACCTTGAAGTATTTCTTCAAGCCCAAGGCGACGATCAACTATCCGTACGAGAAGAACCCGCTCTCGCCCCGCTTCCGCGGCGAGCATGCGCTGCGCCGCTATCCCAATGGCGAAGAGCGCTGCATCGCGTGCAAGCTGTGCGAGGCGGTGTGCCCGGCGCTGGCGATCACGATCGAGGCCGAACCGCGCGACGACGGCAGCCGCCGCACGACGCGCTACGACATCGACATGACCAAGTGCATTTACTGCGGCCTGTGCCAGGAAGCGTGCCCGGTCGATGCGATCGTCGAGGGTCCGAATTTCGAATTTTCCACCGAAACGCGGGAAGAGCTGATTTATCAAAAGGATAAGCTGCTCGCGAACGGCGACCGCTGGGAACGCGCCATCGCGGCGAACCTTGCCGCCGACGCGCCGTACCGTTAAGCGCCGCACCATTCAAAGGGGCCATCCGATTCCGTGATCCAGCTTCTCGCCTTTTACCTGTTCGCGATCATCGTGTGCGTCTCCGGCGCCTGCACGATCCTGTCGCGTAACCCGGTACATTCCGTTCTCTGGCTCATCCTGGCGTTCTTCAACGCCGCGGGCCTGATGGTGCTCGTGGGCGCCGAATTCATCGCCATGCTGCTGGTGATCGTCTATGTCGGCGCGGTCGCGGTGCTCTTCCTGTTCGTCGTGATGATGCTCGACATCGACTTCACCGAGCTGCGCGCGGGCGTGATGAAGTACGCCGCCGTCGGCGCGCTGCTCGCCATCGCGCTGGTCGCCGAGATCATCGTCGCGGTCGGTGCCTGGAGTGCCGGCACGCTGGCGCTCGGTCGTCGCGTCGCCCCGGTGCAGGACGGCGTGCCGAACATCGAAGCGATCGGCCAGCTGCTCTACACGCGCTACCTGTTCGTGTTCGAGGGCGCCGGCCTGGTGCTGCTCGTCGCGATGATCGGTGCGATCGTGCTGACCTATCGCAAGCGCAGCGACGTGCGGCCGCAGAATGTGGCGCGCCAGAACGCCCGCCGCGCCAAGGATGCCACCCGCAACATGAACCCGGCAGTCGGGCAGGGGATGGATCTGTGATCACGCTCACCCATTATCTGGTCGTCTCGGCGATCCTGTTCACCATGGGGGTGCTCGGCATCTTCATGAACCGGAAGAACCTGATCGTCATTCTGATGGCGATCGAGCTGATCCTTCTGGCGGTGAACCTCAATCTCGTCGCCTTCTCGTCGTTCCTCGGCGACTTGGTCGGCCAGGTGTTCGCGATGTTCGTTCTGACCGTCGCTGCCGGTGAGGCCGCGATCGGCCTTGCGATCCTGGTCATCTATTTCCGCGGTCGCGGCACGATTTCGGTCGACGACGTCAATCGGATGAAGGGCTGATGTCGTCCATTCTGATCATCGTATTCCTGCCGCTCCTCGCGGCAGCCGTTGCGGGGCTCGTGAACAAGTCGTTCGGCGCCGCGGTCCCGAAGATCCTCACCACGGGCTCGCTGTTCGTGGCGTGCGGCCTGTCCTGGCCGATCTTCCTCTCGTATTTGGCCGGCACTGCCGCGCCGACGGTCACTCCGGTGCTGCACTGGATGACCTCGGGCACGATGAGCTTCGCCTGGGAACTGCGCGTCGACGCGCTGACCGCGGTGATGCTCGTGGTGGTCACCAGCGTCTCGGCGCTCGTCCACCTCTATAGCTGGGGCTATATGAGCGAGGAGCCGGACCAGCCGCGCTTCTTCGCCTATCTCTCGCTGTTCACCTTCGCGATGCTGATGCTCGTGACCGCGAACAACCTGGTGCAGATGTTCTTCGGCTGGGAAGGCGTGGGTCTCGCGTCGTACCTGCTGATCGGCTTCTGGTTCCGCAAGCCCAGCGCCAATGCCGCTGCGATCAAGGCCTTCGTGGTCAACCGCGTCGGCGACCTCGGCTTCATGCTCGGCATCTTCGGCGTGTTCCTGGTGTTCGGCACCGTCGACATCCCGACGATCCTGGCGGCTGCGCCGAACCATGCCGGTTCGACGATCGGCTTCCTCGGCCACCGCTTTGACACGATCACCGTGCTCTGCCTGCTGCTGTTCGTCGGCGCGATGGGCAAGTCGGCCCAGCTCGGCCTGCACACCTGGTTGCCGGACGCGATGGAAGGCCCGACGCCTGTGTCGGCGCTGATCCACGCCGCGACCATGGTGACCGCGGGCGTGTTCATGGTCTGCCGCATGTCGCCGCTGTTCGAGCAGAGCGCGGTCGCGATGCACGTCGTGATGGTGATCGGTGCCGCAACCTGCTTCTTCGCCGCGACCGTCGGCACGACGCAGACCGACATCAAGCGCGTGATCGCCTATTCGACCTGTTCGCAGCTCGGCTACATGTTCTTCGCAGCGGGCGTCGGCGCGTACGGCGCGGCGATGTTCCACCTGTTCACGCACGCCTTCTTCAAGGCGCTGCTGTTCCTCGGCGCCGGCTCGGTGATCCATGCGATGCACCACGAGCAGGACATGCGCTACTATGGCGGCCTCTGGAAGAAGATCCCGTTGACCTACACGGCGATGATGGCGGGCACGCTCGCGATCACCGGCGTCGGCATCCCTGCGCTGTTCGGCAATCCGGTGGCGTTCGGCTTCGCGGGCTTCCACTCGAAGGACGCGATCATCGAGGCGAGCTTCGCCTCGGGCAACACCGGCGTCTTCTGGGTCGGCGTGGTCGTCGCGCTGCTGACGAGCTTCTATTCGTGGCGCGTCGTCTTCCTGACCTTCCACGGCAAGCCGCGCTGGGCCGCTTCCGAGCACATCCAGCACGCAGTGCATGACGCGCACGGCCACGGTCACCACGACCATGACGCGCACGACACGCACGGCCATGGCAGCGAGCACGCCAATGCGCCGGCGCAGGAAGATGCGGGCCACACCCCGCACGGCACCCATGCGCTGCACGAGCATGAGGCCGAGGGCACGGCGGGCTATCACCCGCACGAGAGCCCGCTGATCATGCTGATCCCGCTGATCCTGCTGTCGATCGGCGCAGTGCTGGCCGGCTTCGTCTTCCACGGCGCGTTCATCGAACCGACCGCGGGCGAAACCTACTGGCACGGCGCGCTCGCCTTCAACGAGCATCTGATGCACGCGATGCATGAAGTGCCGGTGTGGGTGAAGCTCTCGGCCACGGTGGCGATGCTGCTGGGCCTGGGCACCGCGATCTTCGCCTATATCGTTTCGCCGGGCTTCCCGGCGGCCTTCGCCGAGCAGGTGCGTCCGCTGTATCTGTTCCTGCTCAACAAGTGGTATTTCGACGAGCTCTACAATCTGCTCTTCGTGCGTCCCGCATTCGCCATCGGGCGGCTGTTCTGGAAGCGCGGCGACGAGCAGACGATCGACCGGTTCGGCCCCAATGGCGCAGCGCGCCTGGTGCAGATCGGCAGCGTAGGCGCCGTCAAGCTGCAATCGGGGTATCTCTACACCTATGCCTTCGTCATGCTGATCGGGCTCACGGCCGCGCTCACCTGGGTCATTGCGGGGTGATGGAAAAATGACCGGCTTTCCGATCCTTTCCGTCCTGCTCGCGATCCCAGCGGTCGCCGCAGTGCTCTGCCTGTTCGTGGGCGCCCAGGGCGCCCGCTGGACGGCGCTCCTCGCGACGCTCGTCAATCTGGCGCTCGGCGTGTTCCTCTGGACGCAGTTCCAATATGGCGACGGTGCCCCGCAGTGGCAGTTCGTCGAGCACGTCACGCTGTTCAAGATGGGTGGCGTCGAGTTCTCCTGGGCGCTCGGCATCGACGGCTTCGCCTTCCTGCTGATCGAGCTCTCGCTGTTCCTGATGCCGATCTGCATCGGCGCCAGCTGGCTCTCGGTCACCAAGCGGGTGCCGGAATATATGGCGGCGTTCCTCGCGACCGAAGTGCTGATGATCGGCACCTTCGCCGCGCAGGACCTGTTCCTGTTCTACATCTTCTTCGAAGGTGGCCTGATCCCGATGTACCTGATCATCGGCATCTGGGGCGGCGTGAACCGCATCTATGCGTCGTACAAATTCTTCCTGTACACGCTGCTCGGCTCCCTGCTGATGCTTATCGCCATGATCTTCATGGTGCTGAACACCGGCACGACGTCGATCCCGGTGCTGATGGCGCACGACTTCCCGGCCAACTGGCAGACCTGGTTGTGGCTGGCCTTCTTCGCCTCGTTCGCGGTGAAGATGCCGATGTGGCCGGTTCACACCTGGCTTCCGGACGCACACGTGCAGGCGCCGACCGCGGGCTCGGTGATCCTGGCGGGCGTGCTGCTGAAGCTCGGCGGCTATGGCTTCCTGCGTTTCTCGCTGCCGATGTTCCCGGTCGCCTCGGTGCAGTTCATGTGGCTGGTGTTCGGTCTGTCGTGCGTCGCGGTGGTCTACACCTCGCTCGTCGCGCTCGTGCAGAGCGACATGAAGAAGCTGATCGCCTATTCGTCGGTGGCGCACATGGCGATCGTCACCATGGGTCTGTTCGCCTTCAACGCGAACGGCATCGACGGTGCGATGATGGTGATGCTGGGCCACGGCGTGGTCTCGGGCGCGCTCTTCCTGTGCGTCGGCATCATCTATGATCGCCTGCACACCCGCGAGATCGACCGCTACGGCGGTCTGGCGATCAACATGCCGCGCTATGCCGTGCTGTTCCTGCTGTTCACCATGGCCTCGATCGGCCTGCCGGGCACCAGCAACTTCGTCGGCGAATTCTTCAGCCTCGCCGGCGTGTACCAGGTCTCGACCTGGACCGCGCTGATCGGCACCACCGGCATCATCCTCGGCGCCGCCTATATGCTCTACCTGTTCCGTCGGGTGGTGTGGGGCGACCTGACCAAGGGCGACGTGAAGGCGATGCCGGATCTCGACGGTCGCGAGGTGGCGATGCTGGTGGCACTGGCTGCCGTGGTGCTGTGGATGGGCGTGTACCCGACCAGCTTCACCGCACCGATGCGCGCCGACGTCGCACGCCTGACGCAGCGGCTCGATACCGCCGCGCACGCCGCGTCGATCAGCGACTCCAAGCCAACCGCGGGTACGCCGCAGGCGGCCCCCGCTCATGAAGCCTCCGCGCACGGGGAGGCGCACTGATGTCCTATTCCATGCAACTCATGATGACGCTGCCCGAGCTGGTGCTCGCGGCCGGTTCGATCGTCCTGATGCTGGTCGCCGCCTTTGGCGGCCACGCATCGACCAAGCTGGTGAGCTGGGCCTCGGTTGCGCTGCTCGCCGGTGCCGGCATCGCGCTCACAGGTCCGTCCTCGACCGGCGGAGCGGCGTTCGGCGGCCTCTATCGCGCGGATGCCTTCGCGACCTTCGCCAAGGTGGTGATCTATGTCGCCGCTGCGGTGTCGATCCTCGTGGCGCCGAAGTTCTTCCAGCGCACCTCGGGTGAGGATCTCCGTCCGGAATATCCGGTGCTGATCCTGCTCTCGACTGTGGGCATGGGCATGATGGTTTCGGCGGGCGACCTGCTGAGCCTCTATGTCGGCCTCGAGCTGCAGAGCCTTTCCGCCTATATCCTTGCCAGCTTCATGCGGCGGGATACGCGGTCCGCGGAAGCCGGCCTGAAGTATTTCGTGCTCGGCGCGCTGGCTTCGGGTATCCTGCTCTACGGCATCAGCCTGGTCTACGGCTTCGCCGGCACGACGCTGTTCGACGGCATTGCGGACGCCTATAGCGTCGCGACCAGCGGCAGCCAGCATATGGGCCTGCTGTTTGGCCTGGTGTTCGTGTTCGCCGGCCTAGCCTTCAAGATCTCGGCCGTGCCGTTCCACATGTGGACGCCGGACGTGTATGAAGGCGCGCCGGCCCCGGTCACCGCCTATTTCGCTTCGGCGCCCAAGGTGGCGGCGGTGGCGATGGCGGTGCGCGTCGCGGTCGATGCGATGGGCCCGGCGATCCTCGAATGGCGCCAGATCGTGATCTTCGCCTCGCTCGCCTCGATCATCTTCGGTGCGGTGGCGGCGATCGGCCAGACCAACATCAAGCGTCTGCTGGCCTATTCGTCGATCAACAATGTCGGCTTCGCGCTGATCGGCCTTGCAGCCGGCGGCGAGGAAGGCGTGGCGAGCGTGCTCGTCTACATGGCGATCTACGTCGTGATGACGATCGGCAGCTTCCTGGTGGTGCTGCAGATGCGGGACGAGCAGGGCGAGCAGGTCGAGACGATCGCCAGCCTGTCCGGCATGTCGCGCACGCGGCCGGGCCTGGCGCTGGCGCTGGCGATCTTCATGTTCAGCCTTGCCGGCATTCCGCCGCTGCTCGGCTTCTTCGCCAAGCTGGGCGTGTTCATCGCCGCCATGCATTCGGGCCTGACCGTGTTCGCCACGGTGGGTGCGGCTGCCTCGACGATCGGCGCTTTCTACTACCTCAAGATCGTCAAGACGATGTACTTCGACGAACCGGCGCCTGCCTTTGCGGGCAAGACCGACCTGGTCGAAGGCGGCCTGATTGCGATCAGCGCGATCGTGATCTCGCCGATCGGCTGGCTGGTGTTCGGTGCGCTCGGCACCTGGTCGCTGGTCGCGGCAAAGGCGCTGTTCTGACCCTCACGATCCGGACCGTCGCCGAGACGGGATCGACCAATGCCGACATCCTTTCCCTGGCGCTTACGGGCGCCGGGGAGGGGCTGTGGCTCCGGGCCGAACGCCAGACCGCCGGCAAGGGCCGGCAGGGGCGGGCCTGGGTCTCGCCTGCGGGCAATCTCTACATTTCCACGCTGGTCCGCGTGCGGCCGACCGATCCTTCGCCGGCGACGCTGGCGTTGCTTTCGGCCGTCGCGCTGGAAGAAGCGGTGCGCGCCTTCGGCGTGCAGCCGATGCTCAAATGGCCCAACGACCTGCTGGTCGACGGCGCCAAGCTTTCCGGCATCCTGCTCGAGCGGGCAGGGGACGCGATCGCGGTCGGCATTGGCGTCAACCTGGCGGCGGCCCCCGAGGGGCTGGACCGGGCTGCGACCAGCCTTGCCGCCCAGGGCGTGACCGTAACCCCCGACATTTTTGCGGAAGTGCTCGCCGAGAGCTTCGGCCGCTGGCTGGAACGGTGGCGGGGCGAGGGCATGTGGCCGGTGCGCGAGCGCTGGCTCGCCAAGGCGCATCCGGAGGGCACGGCGCTCACCGCCCGGCTCGCCGATGGCGCAAGCTTTGACGGGCTGTTCGGGGGGCTGGATTCGAGCGGCGCGTTGATCCTGCGCTTGGCCGACGGCACCAGCCGTGCCATTCACGCGGGCGACGTGTTCCTGCTGTAACGGAAAGAGGGAAGGGCGATGCTGCTCGCGATCGACGCCGGCAATACCAATGTCGTGTTCGCGCTGGTGGACGGCGGCGAGATCCGCGCCCGCTGGCGCATCGCCACCGACCCGCGCCGCACCGCCGACGAATATGCCGTGTGGCTGAGCCAGTTGCTTGCACTGGAAGGCTTCGATCGTGGCGCCGTGACGGGGGTGATCGTCGGCACGGTGGTGCCGCGCGCGCTCCACAACCTGCAGGTGCTCGCCAGCAAGTACTTCAAGACCGAGGCGGTGATCGCCGGCAAGGGCAATGCCGAATGGGGCTTCGCGCTCGACGTCGACGAGCCGCAGAATCTCGGCGCCGACCGTGCGCTCAACGTGCTCGCCGGCCATGCGCGGCACGCCGGCGACCTGATCATCATCGATTTCGGCACGGCGACGACGTTCGACGTGGTCGACTATCGCGGCGCCTACAAGGGCGGCATCATCGCGCCGGGCATCAACCTGTCGCTCGACGCGCTGGTGACCGCCGCCGCCAAGCTGCCGCGCATCGCCATCACTGCCCCGGACAGCGCGAGCGTGATCGGTCGCAACACCGTCGATCAGATGCATATCGGCATCTATTGGGGCTATGTGGCGATGATCGAGGGGCTGGTCGCGCGGCTGAAGGCCGAAGTGGGCAGGCCGCTCAAGGTTATTGCGACGGGTGGGCTGGCGATTCTCTTCGAAAGGCATACATCGGTGTTCGATACGATCGAGCCCGATCTCACCATTCAGGGCTTGGCGATGCTGTGGGAACGCAGCCAGCAAGGAAATTAAGTGACTCCAAGAAACGAACTGCTCTTCCTCGCCCTAGGTGGCTCGGGCGAGATTGGCATGAACGTCAATCTCTATGGCTGCGACGGCAAATGGCTGATGGTCGATTGCGGCATCACCTTCGGCGACGCCAGCTATCCGGGCATCGACGTGATCCTGCCCGACCTCCAGTTCATCGAGGACCGGGTGGACGACCTGCTCGGCATCGTGCTGACGCACGGGCATGAGGACCATATCGGCGCGCTGCCCTATCTCGCCGCCGATCTCGGCGTGCCGCTCTACGCGACGCCGTTCACCGCGGGCTTGATCCACGGCAAGCTGGCCGAAGAAGGCATCGAGAACCGCGTCGAGCTCAACGTGGTCAAGGAAGAAGGGCCGTTCGACATCGGCCCGTTCACGATCACCTATACGCCACTCGCCCACTCGATCCCCGAGGGCAATGCGGTGCTGATCGAGACGCCCTATGGCAAGGTGTTCCACACCGGCGACTGGAAGCTGGACGAGGCGCCGTCGCTCGGCGGTTCGGCGACCGCCGAGGAACTGACCGCGATCGGCGACAAGGGCGTGCTCGCGCTGGTGTGCGACTCGACCAACGTGTTCAACCCCGAAGCCTCGGGCTCGGAAGCGGATGTGCGCAAGGGCCTGGATGAGGTGGTTGCCGGGGCCAAGGGCCGCGTGCTCGTCACCACCTTCGCGTCGAACGCGGCGCGGCTGCAGACGCTGGGCGAGGTCGCCCGCGACACCGGGCGCGAGCTTTGCGTCGCCGGGCGTTCGCTCGACCGGATCATCCGCGTCGCGAAGGCGACCGGCTATCTGCGCGACTTCCCCGAGCTGATCGACTTCGACAAGGCGATGACGCTGCCGGCCTCGCGCGTGCTGATCGTCGCCACCGGCGGCCAGGGCGAGCCGCGCGCCGCGCTCAATCGTATCGCCGAGGGCAGCCATGTGCTCAAGCTCCATCAGGGCGACCTGGTGGTGTTCTCCTCGCGCCAGATCCCGGGCAACGAGATCGCGATCGGCAAGATCATGAACACGCTCGCCGACAAGGGCGTCGACATCATCACCGACCGCCAGGCCTTCGTCCACGTGTCCGGCCATCCGGGTCGCCCCGAGCTGGCCGAGATGTACAAGTGGATCCGGCCGGAGATCATCGTGCCGGTGCACGGTGAGATCCGCCACATGCACGAACAGGCCCGCTTCGCGCTGTCGCAGGGCGTGCCCAAGGCAGTGAAGCAGCAGAATGGCGAGATCATCCGCCTTGCGCCCAATGGCCCGGCCAAGATCGGCCATGCGCCGGTTGGCCGGCTGGTGCTCGACGGCGACGTGATCCTGCCCGCCGACGGCGCGACGATGGGCGAGCGACGCCGCATTGCGCTCTACGGCCAGATGTCGGTCGCGGTGGCGATCGATCGCAAGGGCAAGCTGCTCGGGCAACCGCAGATCCGCATCCAGGGTGTGCCCGTGGAAGAGGATCGCGACGACCTGATCGACGCCGCTGCCGATGCCGCCGCCGAGGCGGTGAAGAAGGACTGGCGCGATCGCGAGAAGCTGCGCGAGTCGCTCCGGCTGGCAGTGCGCCGCGTTGCGGTGCGTTTCACCGGCAAGAAGCCGGTAGTGGACGTGCTGCTGATCGAAGCGTAACCTCGCACCCATGAAGTGGCAGTCGGCGCTCGCGATCTATACGCTCTTCTGGGCGATGTCGGTGTTCTTCGTGCTGCCCTTCGGGGTGCGGACCAGCGAAGAGGCGGGCGTGCCGCTTGTCCCCGGCCAGGCGCCGAGCGCGCCGCACGCCTTTAGCCCGAGGCGCATCGTCGTTCGGACGACGATCCTTTCGGCGGTGCTGTTCGGGGCGTTCTACCTCAACTATGTCTTCGGTTGGGTGACCGCAGACATGCTCGATTGGACGCGCTAACTACCAGCAAAATAAGCTTTTGTTGGTACATGTACGCCGGCGCTGCCTATAAGAGCATGATGGAAGACCTGCGTCGCTACCACGCCCAGATGCTCGCTGCGCTCGAAGAACTGGAGCAACTGACCCAGTCGCCTACCTGCGACGACAAGGCGGTGATGGCGGTACGCTATCGCCTTACCCGTGCCAGCAGCGCCCGCCGGCGCCAAGTGGTGGCGCTGTGTGACCGGCTTATCGGCGCAGGTGTGTCGGATCCCGCCGTGGCCGCGCTGCGGGACGCGACGAACATGTCCCGCGGCACCTCCAGCAGCCATATCGGCACCTGGACGTTGCGGCAGGTGGTGGCGGACTGGCCCGGCTATGTCCGCGCCTCGGCCGCCATGCGCGCGTCGCTGCGTCGCGAGGTGGCGCGCGAAGTCGCGGTGCTCGGCTCGCATTTTGCTCCCGCCATGTGAACGTTCACATTTTTGTCATCATCGCTTGCCATTCGTCGCCCATAAGGTTTGCATCGCGCGCGAAGACAGCGTTGGTGCCTGCCGCGCCGAGCGAGGGAGACGAGTATGCATATTTCACGACGCGAGCTGCTGCTGGGCGGCGCAGGTGCGACGCTCCTGGCGGGTGCGCCTGCCATTGTGCGGGCGCAGCAGATCTTTCGCGCCTATCCCTTCACGCTTGGCATTGCGGCCGGGGAAGCCGCTGCCGACGGCTTCGTCCTCTGGACGCGACTGGCACCCGAGCCGCTGGAGCCGCATGGCGGCATGCCGATGGCCCCGATTGCGGTGCAGTGGGAGGTCGGCGCCGACCCCGCCTTCAAGGTCGTTGCTGCCAAGGGCGAGGCGCTGGCGCGCCCCGAGCTCGGCCATTCGGTGCATGTCGAGGTGGCGGGGCTGCAGCCGGATCGGCCGTACTGGTACCGCTTCACCTGCGGCCGAGAGCGCTCGATGCGCGGGCGGGTCAAGACGCTTCCGGCCGCCGGCGCGTCCGTAGCGAAGGCGCGCTTCCTGGTCGCCGGCTGCCAGAATTACGAGCAGGGCCTCTACACCGCCTATGCGCATGCGGCGCTTGAGGAGGCCGACTTCCTCTTCCACTATGGCGACTATATCTACGAAGGCCGCGCGAGCCCGGTGGCGTTCGACTATGGCGGCAACCCGAGGGAGTTCATCCGCGCGCATGTCGGCGAGGAGCCGTTCAGCCTCGACGACTATCGCCGCCGCTACGCCCAGTACAAGACGGACGCGAACCTCCAGGCCGCGCATGCCGCGACCGGCTGGTACGCGACCTTTGACGATCACGAGATCCAGAACAACTGGGTAAGCGACCGCGACCAGAACGGCACCCCGCCCGAGGCGTTCCTGCTCCGCCGGGCCGCTGCCTTGCAGGCGTGGTATGAGCATATGCCGGTGCGCAGCAGCGCAATTCCGCATGGCGACAGCATCCAGGCCTATCGCCGCGCCCGCGTTGGCGACCTGCTTGACCTGCATCTGCTCGACACCCGCCAATACCGCACCGACCAGCCCTGTGAGGATGGTTTCAAGCCGAAGTGCGCGGGCTGGGGCGCCGCCGATGCGCAGGTGCTGGGCAGCACGCAGGAGGCGTGGCTGGGCCGAAATCTTGCCGAGGGCAAGGCGCGGTGGAACGCGATCGCCCAGCAGGTGATGATGATGCCGCTTGATCGCCGCATGGGCGATGAACCCGCGCCGATCCGCAACATGGACAGCTGGGGCGGCTATGACCTGCCCCGCGAGCGGCTGTTCTCCAGGTTCGCCGGCCACGGCAACGTCGTGGTGCTGACCGGCGACGAGCACCAGAATTATGCCGGCGAACTGCGCACCCGCGCCGGCGAGGGCGAGGCGGTGGCGGTGGAGTTCGTCTCCACCTCGATCAGCTCGGGTGGCGACGGGGCGGACGTCCGCGCCGGAAGCGACAAGATCCTCGGCCGAAATCCTTACCTGAAGTACATGAACGACCGGCGCGGCTATTTGCTGTGCGACGTTACGCGTGACCAGTGGCAGGCCCAGTTCCGCACCATCGATACCGTCACCAATCCCGGCGCGCCGGTGAAGACGGCGCGAACCGCGATCGTGTCTCACGGCCGCCCGCAGCTCGACTTCGCCTGACGGGGACACGGGTTGCACGAGGAACAGGCGGGCTGCCCGCCCGATGCGGGCCGGCGCACGGTGATCCGCCGCGCCGGCGACGCCGGGCTGGCGGCGGTGGCAGTGGCAACGGCGGGGGCGCCGCTACCGGCAAGCGCGGGGGCAAGGATGAAAGCGGAAGCGACGCCAGATTTCGGGCCGAACGTGCTGGTGATCGATCCATCGATGCCCGGCGGCACCGTCCAGGCGGCGATCAACGCGATCTTTGCCCAGCAGGAGGCGGCGCATTTCACCGACCGCCGCTTTGCCATCCTGTTTCGGCCCGGCCGATACACGGTGGACGTGCGGGTCGGGTTCTTCACGCAGGTCCTCGGGCTCGGGATGGTGCCGGGTGCGGTGACGATCGACGGCCATGTCCGCGTTGATGCGGGCTGGTTGAAGGGGAATGCGCTCGCCAATTTCTGGCGCGGGGCCGAGAACCTGACCCTGCGCCCGCTCGAAGGCTGGAACCGCTGGGCCGTTTCGCAGGCCGCGCCGTACCGCCGCATCCACCTCCTGGGCGATCTGGTGCTCGATGACGGCGGGTCGTCGAGCGGCGGTTTCCTCGCCGATTGCCGGATCGAAGGTACGATCCGCGCCGGCAGCCAGCAGCAATGGTATAGCCGCAGCAGCCGTATCGGCGGGTGGCAAGGCGTGAACTGGAACATGATGTTCCAGGGCGTCCAGGGCGCACCCGCGACGACCTTCCCCGATTCCGCGGTGACGACGCTGCTGCGGGTGCCGCTGCTTCGCGAGAAGCCGTTCCTGCAGATCGACGAGGCCGGCCGCTGGTCGGTCTTCGTGCCGGCGCTCCGCCGCGACTCGGTCGGGCATAGCTGGGCGCAAGGCTCCACGGCGGGCAGCGCCCTGCCGATCGCGCACTTTTTCCTGGCCCGGCCGGAAATGGACGCAGCGACGCTCAACGCCGCGCTGGCGCGTGGTCAGCATTTGCTGTTCACTCCCGGAGTCTACCGGCTCGATGCGCCGATCCGCGTGACCGCGGCCAATCGCGTGCTGCTCGGCATCGGGCTTGCCACGCTGCAGGCGATGAACGGGACGGCGGTGCTGGAAATCGACGATGTGCCGGGGGTGACCGTGGCCGGGCTGATGATCGACGCCGGGCCTGTGCGATCGCCGGTGCTCGTCCAGGTCGGCCCACCGGGCTGCGATGGCGACCATCGTCATAACCCGGTGCTGCTCGCCGATCTGTTCTTCCGCGTCGGCGGCGTGGAGGTCGGCAAGGTCGAGACGTGCCTTGAGATCAACAGCCATCATGTCCTTGCCGACCATCTATGGATCTGGCGGGCGGATCACGGCGATGTGGACGGGTCCCGCGTGCATGTCGGCTGGGACGAGAGCATGGGCAATCAGGGGCTGGTGGTGAACGGCGACGACGTGACCGTCCATGCGCTGTTCGTCGAGCATTTCCAGCGTTACCAGACCTGGTGGCGGGGCAATCGCGGCCGCACCTATTTCTACCAGAATGAGCTGCCCTATGATCCGCCGACGCAGGCGGCCTGGATGGCCGGCAGTACGCGGGGCTGGGCGGCCTACAAGGTCGACGATACCGTGCGCGAGCATGAGGCGGTGGCGCTGGGCGTGTATGTGTATTTCCGCACCAACCCGCAGGTGGTGCTGGAAAGCGCGATCGAGGCGCCGCGGCGCACGGGGGTTCGCTTCCGCCATGTCACGAGCATGTCGCTTGGCGGCGGCGTGGGCACGATCGCGCATCTCGTCAACGACCAGGGCGCGGCAGCGCAACCCGGCGCGACAATGCAGCGGCTGCTCGCCTATCCCTGACCGGCGGGAGCGGGTTCACGGACCAGGAGCATCACCAGCCCCCCGCCAAGCGTGAGCGCCGACAGCAGGAACAGCAGCGGCGCGAAGCTGCCGGGCGTCGCCGCCAGCCAGGCAATCGCTGTGCCGATCAGCGCCGGCAGCGTGTTGGTAAGGTTGAGGATGCCGAGGTCGCGGCCGCGATGGCGTTCGCTCGGCAGTTCCTGCATCCAGAAGGCGCCGTGCAACGCCATGAAGAGCTGCGCGCCGACACCGTACACCAGGAAGCCCGCCACCGCGACGGGCCGCGATGCGGCGAGCGCCATCACTGCCAGTCCGCCGGCGGTGACCGCTGCCGCGGCGAGCAGGAAGGGCTTGCGGCGCCCGATCCGGTCCGAGAGGCGGCCGAGCAGCAGCGTGCAGGGCAGGGGCAGCAGATACGCAAGCACCAGCGTCCGGCCGACGAAATCGGCATCGCCCAGCGCGCTCTGGTGCGGCGGCAGGTCGGCGAAATAATAATAGAGGCACAGCGTCAGGCCGTTGCCCGCCGATTGGAGCAGCAGGCGTGCGATCCAGGCCGCGGCAAGATTGCGGCGGGCCTGGGTGCGCGGGCGTGCGGCGCCTTGCGGGGGCAACCGGCGCGCGGCGGAGAAGGCGAGCGGCACCACCAGCAGCGCTATCGCGAGGGACAGCAATCCCAGGCGGCCGGTCTCGGCCAGCCCGGGCAGTTTCACCAGCGCCCATGCCGTCGCGGCGCCGATCGGATTGGCCAGCGCGAGCAGGCCGCCGGTGAACCCCTTCTGGCTGTCGGGGATCTCGTCGGCCATCAGCGCCATCAGGGGCGCCAGTACGGCGTTGGCGGCGCATTGCACCGCAACCACCGCAAGCAGCACGCTTGCCGGGGAATGCGCGCGGGCGAACAGTGCGTAGGCAACGCTGAGGCTGATCACCCCCACGATGAGCCAGCGGCGACGGCCCTTGCCCCGCGCCGCCGATCGGTCGCTCAGCCACCCGAAGCCCAGGTTGGCGGCGATGGCCGCGAGCGTACCTATCATGGCGACAAGCGTGAAGAGGTTCAGGCGGTCGGGTCCTGCCAACGCTTCCACCTTCATCGGCAGGAAGACGGTGAACAGCGGCAGATACCCGATCGTGCCGCCGGCATTGGCGAGCGCGAAAAGAAGCAGAAAGCGCCAATGTCGTGCGGTCCCGTCGAGGACGGCGGCAGAGGCGGTGGGCGCTGTCATGCGAAGGATCGATTAGAGCGTGCGACCTGTCGTGCCAACGTTGTTTCATCCGATGAGCCGGCTTTTCCGGGGTCCGCACTGGCCGCTGCCAAGATGACAGTTCTGAGAACGATTCCGCTGCACAATACTACGAAAATGTGACTTATTGACCCCAAGCAGAACGCCGCTAAGTGAACGTTCACATCATGGAGGGGCCATGATCATGGAATGGCGGGGAGCCAATATGACACGTGAACATGCAAGGACTTCGATGCTTTTGCGCGCGGGCATTTCGTCGCTGGCGCTGCTGGCGATGCCGGGAATCGCCGCAGCGCAGACCAGCGCCGAGTCTGCCGCCGCCGCAACCGACGGCGACGTCGTCGTCACCGGCATCCGCGCCAGCCTGCGCGAATCGCTTGCGCTCAAGCGCGATGCGCAGGGCGTGGTCGACGGCATCACGGCCGAGGACATGGGCAAGTTCCCCGACACCAATCTGGCCGAATCGCTCCAGCGCATCACGGGCGTGTCGATCGATCGATCGATCGGCGAAGGCTCGACCGTCACCGTGCGCGGCTTCGGTCCCAACTACAACCTGGTGACGCTGAACGGCCGGCAGATGCCGACCTCGACGCTGGACGGCGGCGCCACCGCACCAACCTCGCGCCTGTTCGACTTCGCCAACCTCTCGTCCGACGGCATCGCCGCGGTGGAGGTCTACAAGACGGGCCGCGCCGACATCGAATCGGGCGGCATCGGCTCGACGATCAACATCCGCACGCCGCGCCCGCTCGACAAGCCGGGCCTGCACGGCAGCGTTGCCGTCTCCGGCATGTACGATTCGTCGAGCAATGCGCGGAAGACGGCGATCACGCCCGAACTGTCCGGCATCATCAGCGACAGCTTCGCCGATGATCGGATCGGCATCCTGATCGCCGGCACCTACCAGAAGCGCAAGGCCGGCAACAACGAGGCCTATGTCGGCTGGAAGAACGGCCGCACCGGATCGGACAAGGCAGGCGAGCTCGCCCAGCCCGGCGACCCGCGCGCCGCGAACATCACCAATCGCCCGACCGGCGACCAGATCTACACCGTGCCGCAGAATGCCGGCATCGGCATCAACGACATCCAGCGCGAACGGATCAACGGCCAGGCGGTGCTGCAGTTCAAGCCGTCCGACACGCTGACCGCCGCGATCGACTATACCTATTCGCGCAACCGGGTGACGGTGCGCAGCAACAGCATCGGCGTCTATTTCAACAACAACGATACCGTCAGCAGCTGGACCGGGGGCGAGGTTGCCAGCCCGCTTTTCTACACCGAGCGCTTCAAGGCGAGCGAGGGCAAGGACGTATCCTATGTCAGCAATCTGAGCGCCAATCAGAGCGAGAACCACTCGGTCGGCGGCAACGTGCAGTGGAAGCCAGAGGGGGCCTTCTCGTTCGAGCTCGACGCGCACCATTCGACTGCCAAGTCCGGCCCGACCAACAAATACGGCACCAGCACCTCGGTCAGCACCGCGATCTTCGGCGCAGCGAGCCAGACGATCGATTTCAGCCACTATATGCCGGTGCTGTCGATCACCATGCAGCCGGGGGGCGACCTGCTCGACGCGTCGCGCATCCAGGCGACCGGCAACTCGTTCCGCAACGGCCTGTTCCGCGACCAGATCAACCAGGCCCAGTTCAAGGGCCGGTACGAGCATGGCGGCCTGCTCGACAGCGTCGACTTCGGCGTCTCCTATGTCGATAACAAGGTCCACTCGGCCTATGGCTTCCTCCAGAACAACACCTGGGGCGGCGCCGGACCTGCTTCGGACCTGCCCGACAGCCTGTTCTCGCTGGCCACCATTCCGGACAAATATCCGGGCCTGAAGACCGACGGAAACCTGCTGATCCAGAAGATTTTCACCAAGAATTTCGAGAGCTTGGTGGGTAATCTGGAGAGCCTGTACAAGATGTGCTCCAAGCCCCAGAGCGGCACGCCGCTGGGTGCCGACACCTGCCTGGCGCAATACACCGTCGACCGGCGCATCCAGGAAAGGACGCTGGCGCCCTTCCTGCAGGCGAATCTCAAGTTCGATGCGTTCGGCCGTCCCGCGCATCTCTATGCGGGGCTCCGCTACGAAAGGACGCGGATCAGCTCGTCGGCGCTGGTGCCGGTCGCCACGGGCACGAAGTGGGTTGCAGCCAACGAGCTCAACGTCGTCTATTCGGGCAAGAGCGACTACACGACGCTCAAGGGCTCGTATCAGAACTGGCTGCCCTCGTTCGACTTCGACATTTCGCCGCTCAAGAACGTCAAGCTGCGGGCGTCCTACGGCCACACCATCGCCCGCGCGGATTACGGCAGCCTGCAGGGCGGCCAGACGATCGACTCGCTGTTCCGCGTCGACGGCGGCTCGGGCAGCCAGGGCAATCCGGGCCTGCTGCCCTACAAGTCCAAGAACCTCGATTTCTCGGCCGAATGGTATTACCAGCCGGAAAGCTACATCTCGGTCGGCTATTTCCACAAATCGGTCGTGAACTTCATCGGCACCGGCCAGGTGAAGAAGCCGGTGTTCGGGCTCACCAACCCCGCCGACGGGCCCCGCTACAAGGCTGCAATCGCGGCGCTCGGCACGGCCGCGACCTCCAACGACATCCGCCAGTACATCTTCGCCAATTATCCGGGCTCGGTGAAGATCACCGGCGGTACCCCCGGTGCCTATACGGGCGACATCCTTGGCCTGCCCGAGGACAATCCGGTGCTGTTCACCGTCAACACGCCGGTCAACAACGGCCAGACCGCCAATGTCCATGGCTGGGAATTCGCGATCCAGCACGGCTTCTGGGACACCGGGCTGGGGATGATCCTCAACTACACGATCGTCGACGGCGACGTGCACTACAGGAACAACGTCCCCGCCACCGTGAACCAGTTCGCGCTGGTGGGCCTGAGCGATACGGCCAACATCATCGGCTATTACGACAAGAACGGCATCCAGGCGCGCGTCGCGTATAACTGGCGCGCCGAGTTCCTGGCCGGCGCGGGTTCCAACCCGAGCTATACCGAAGCCTATGGCCAGATCGATGCCAGCGCGAGCTGGGAAGTGCGTCCGCGCACGAGCCTGTTCTTCGAAGGCATCAACCTGACCGGCGAGGGCCGCCGGACCCATCAGCGGACCGATCGCTATGTCGGCGTCACCGCTCCGGGCTACGCCCGCTATACGGTGGGCCTGCGCTACCGCTTCTGACGACCGAGGGCCTTGCGGTTCACGGGCGGCAAGGCCCTTCCGTCCCGCCGCGCGGCGTGCCAACGCCGCGGGCGGGGATTGGGGACACATCAATGACCGATCATCAGCGCGTGACCATCGAAGACCATCGATCGGTCCGTATCGACCCGCGGCGGGGCGCGGCGCACGGCGACGCCGTCCAGCTCTGCCTCGTGGTGCCCGGCGAGTTCCGCCAGGTGCAGAACGCCTATCCGATCCTGTTCCAGCGCACCGCCGCGCGCGATGGCTTCCAGGCGGTCGCGCTGTTCGGCTTCGCACCGGGCGAGAACCTGTATCTGGACGGCGATCGTTGGAACGCATCTTGCCTGCCGCTGGCGATGGCGACCCGGCCCTTCCTGATTGGTCCGCCGCCGGCGGGCGGAGACGTACCGCAGCTCTATCTCGACGCTGCCAGCCCCCGCGTGCTGGCACCGGGTGACCCGCAGTACGAGGAGGCCTTGCCGCTGTTCGACGGAGAGGGCGGCCCAAGTGCCTCTCTCGCTGCCGTGCTGGAGGGGCTGGAGCGCCTCGACCGCGGCTACCGCGCCGCGCCTGACTTTTTCGATGCACTGGAGCGGCACGAGCTGCTGGAGCCGGTGTCGATCCGCTTCGACGATGCCGAGGGCAATGCCCGGCAGATCGTCGACTTTCACGGCATCCATGAGGAACGATTTCTGGCGCTCGACGGCGAGGCGCTAGGCGCACTCCACCGGGACGGGCATTTGCTGCCGATCACCATGGCGCTGGCGTCGCTCGCCAACATCGCGCCGCTGATCGCGCGCCTGCAGCGTCGGGATACCAATGGCTGATCCCGCCGATCTGTTCGATGGGCTGCGGCCAATCGCGGAAATCGCGGCAGCCGACCGGGAGGCGCTGGACGCGGCGCTTGCCGGATCGGCAGAGCCTTTCGTGGTGCGCGGGCTGGTCGCCGACTGGCCGCTGGTCGCCGCCGGGCACCGGGGCGCAGCGCAGGCGCGCGCCTATCTGGCACGGTTCGCACGCGATACCGATCTCACCTATGCCGAAGGCGAGGCCGGTGCCGGCAACCGCATCTTCTACGATGCCGCGATGGGGATGAACCACCGCACGCGCCGCGCGCGGATCGACACGATCTTCGCGGCGATGGAAGCAGGCGAGGGGCAGGCGGATGCGCCGCTGCGCTACATCGCCTCCACCGATGTGCCGCGCTTCTTCCCCGGCCTGGCCGAGGCGAACCCGATGCCGCTTGGCCCTCGCGATGGGCTGGCCGCCACCATCTGGATCGGCACCTCCACCCGCGTAGCGGCGCACTGCGACGAGCCCGACAACCTTGTCTGTACTGCGATCGGCCATCGCCGCTTCACGCTGTTCCCGCCGGACCAGTTCGCGAACCTGTATCCCGGCCCGCTGGACAACACGCCCGGCGGCCGCGCGATCAGCATGATCGACTTCCATGCGCCGGATTTCGCACGCTTCCCCCGCTTCCGCGAAGCGCTGCGCCATGCCCGTACGGTGGTGCTGGCACCCGGCGATGCGCTGCGCATTCCGAGCCTGTGGTGGCACCATGTCGAGGCGCTGGATGATTTGAACGTGATGATCAACTATTGGTGGCGCACGCGGCCGGCATGGCTGGCCGAACCGCACGACGCACTGCTGATGGCGCTGTTCGCCCTTCGTGACCTGCCGGCCGAGGCGCGGGCGCACTGGCGCAGCGTGTTCGAACATTATGTCTTCGCGCCGGGCGAGGCCGTTACGGCGCATCTGCCGGAAGGTGGGCGGGGCATTCTCGACCCGTTGACGCCGGAGACGGCGGGGCAGCTGCGCGCCTATCTGTTGCGGCAGCTGAGCCGCTGAGCGAAGAAGAAGCAGGGGAGAGGAACAGCCATGTCTCGTAGGCGCCAGTCCGTGACCATTCGCCATGTCGCGGCCGATGCCGGCGTCTCGCTGCAGACGGTAAGCCGGGTGATCAACAAGGAGCCCGGGGTGCGGCCGGAGATGCTGCACCGGGTGCAGGCATCGATCGCCAAGCTTGGCTATGTGCCGTCGCTGGCGGCGCAGCGGATGAGCGGATCGCGTTCCTATCTCATCCTCGCGCTCAACGATCGCGAGCGGACCATTGCCGACTGGCGCGCGCGCGAAGGGCGGGATTGGGTAGACCAAATGCTGCTGGGCGGCATGCTGGCCTGCGCCGCGCATGGCTACCGCATGATCGTCGAGCTGGTGGACACGCGGAGCGATCAGCTCGAGCGCGAGATCGGCGCGGCCATCGCCGCGCTCCAGCCGGATGGCGCGATCCTCACGCCGCCGCATTCGCAGAACCCGGTCATCCTCAAGCTGCTGGCGGAGAAGGGGATCGAGATCGCGCGCATCGGATCGGTGGCGGCGGGGCCGGGGCACATGCTGGTGCAGGACGATCGCGGCAGCGCCCGGCTGGCGACCGAGCATCTGCTGGCGCTTGGGCACCGCCGCATCGGCTTCATCGCCGGGCCTGACGAATATGAACTGAGCGCCTGGCGCGTCGAAGGCTGGCGCGCGGCGATGGCAGCGGCGGGGCTGCCGTCCGAGGGGCTGCTGGAAACGGGCGACTTTTCCTACGACGCCGGCCTCGTCGCCGCGCGCACGTTGCTGGACCGGGCCGATGTTACCGCCGTGATCGCCGCCAATGACCAGACGGCGCTGGCGACGCTGGCGGCGGTGCGGGGGCGGGGGCTGACCGTGCCGGACGACGTTTCGCTGGTCAGCTTTGACGACACGCCGATCGTGCGCTTCGCCAGCCCTGCGCTTACCGCCGTTTCGCAGCCGATCGCCGATATCACCGCCAAGGCAGTGGAGCGGATCATCGACGCCTGCGCAGGCCGCGCAGTAGATTCAAGCGAACCGCTGATGTTGCCGGCGACGCTGATCGTCCGCGAATCCACTCGCCGCCCGCCTGCGCGGTAGGAGCCCGGACGCTCAACCGTCATTCCCCGCGGCGTCAGCCCCCTAACGCTTCGTTGCGCAGCCGCGCGCTCAGTTCCGCAGACGTTCGATGGCCTGGGCGAGCGCCACATAGAGCTTGCCCGCGTCCGACGAGAGCAACGTCACCGCCAGCGGGTTGCCTTCGCGCAGCCCCAGCACCTGGCGCAACATCGTTTCGAAATCATGGACATAGCGATGCACGTTGTCGCGGAAGCTGTCGTCATGATCGTAGAGGCGGTGGATCTCGCGGGCCTCGTGCGGGGCAAGCAGCCGTACCGCGCGACGGGTGAACACGCCGCGATCGCCCTTGAGATAGGCGGCCCAGGCGCCGTCGGTCACTTCGGCCGAGAAGGTCTTGGCGATGTCGATCGAGGTCGAGTGGAGCGCGTCGATCAGCAGCGCCATGCGGTGGGCGAAGCCGTCGCTTTCGGCACGCTCCTGCGCGTCCCGCGCCTCGGCGATGCGCGCCTCGGCGAGGCGGTTTGCGTCCTCCAGCACGGTCATTTGCGCGCGGAGATGCTCGGCGGCGCGCGCTGCGGCACCGATCGCGGCATCGGCCGCCTTGGTAAGCGTGTCGACCTGCTGGCGTACCGAGATTTCCACAGCGCGCTCGATCGCGGTGTCCGTGGCGTCCTGCAGCACGCGGTTCACTGCCGGCACGATGCCGTCGACTGCCTCGCGCGCGTGATCGGCGGCCTTGTTGGCGCTGTCCCGGACGCGGAGCAGCGTTTCGATCAACTCGGGAGCGGCGTCGCTGGTGAAGCTGTTGGCATGGGCGATCGCGCCGTCCACCGCACGGCTGAGCGTCTCCGCATGATCCGCGGCGGTCGCCAGCGTTTCGACCAGCGCGACGCGGCTGCGCTCTAGTGCGGCCTGCTGCCGGGTGACCGAGGCGGCAATTCCTTCCACCGCGTCGTGGGTCGATTCGGCGGCGGTGACGAGGCCGAGCAGCTCCGGCTTGGAGGCAGCGATGCGCTTGCGGGTGATGTCGATCCGTTCGTCGAGCCGGCCCAGTGCGGCGGGCATGGTCTCGTCGATCTCGCGCGCGGCGGCGTCGAGTGCGGTGAGCAGGTCCTCCGCCGTCGCAATCACCCCGCGCGCCGTGGATTCGCCGGTCCGCATCGAATCGGTCATGCCGTCCATTGACTGGTGGAGGCTGTGGATGGCCGTCGCCAGCGCCTCGGTGCGGCGGGTGCCGGCGGCGTGGAGTACCTCCAGCTCGCGGTCGAACTCGGTTGCGCCTTCGGAAAGGCGGGCGAACAGCGCGTCACTGCGCCGCTGTTCCTCGCTCAGCCGTGCCGAGATGCGGATGATCGCGTCCTCGATCAGCGCCATGCGCTGGGCCATCGCGGCGCTGCTGTCCTC
Source organism: Sphingomonas sp. (assembly GCF_036731925.1). Lineage (GTDB taxonomy): Bacteria > Pseudomonadota > Alphaproteobacteria > Sphingomonadales > Sphingomonadaceae > Sphingomonas. Next base: position 1,639,880 of record NZ_DAINDJ010000001.1, on the reverse strand, counting down.
GCTGGCGCGTTCGAGCGCGGCCTGGTTGGTGCTCAGCATCGCAAGGATCGCCTCGCCCTGTGCGGCGATGCCCTGGCGGGACTGGTCGACGGCGGCGGCGGCGCGATCAAGCACCGCATCGACCTGGGCCGACATCTGGTCGGTCACCTGTTCCAGCCGGCTGCTCGCCGCTTCACTAGTCGCTTCCATGCGCGAGATGTGCGCCGCCAGCCGCTCGGCCGCGCCCCCGGCCAGGCGATCTGCCTCGCGGCCGCGTTCGGCAAGGACGGTCAGCTGGATGTCGAGCGCGGCGGCGGTCTGCCCCGCCTGCAGACCGGCGGCGTCGACGCGATCGGCGAGGCCGCGCATCTCCTCATGCGCCCTGGGGAGGGACGCCAGGATGACCGCCACGCTGTGCTCGGCGGCGCTTGTCATGGCGCTCAGCTGCTGGGTGCTGGCGGCGATCGTCTCGGCCTGCCGCGCGGCGCTGGCGGCGGCATGGGCGAGGCGCTCGCTGGCGGCATCGCTGAGGACCGACAAGCCGGTTTCCTGCTCGGCGATCGCGCGGCGCTGCGCGACCAGGCGATCGGTGAGGGCGGCGGTGCGCGTCTCCAGCGCCTCGGCTTCCGCCCGCATCGCTCGCGCGGTGTCGGCGAAGCGACGGGCTTCGCTGGCGCTGGTGCGCACGACGATCAGGTACAGCAGCGCGACCAGCGCGCCCGGCACGCACAGCGAGGCGAGCAGCTGAACGCGCTGGAAATCGCTGATCGGCTCGTGCCAGGCGGGCATTGCGAGCGACGCCATGCCATAGGTGGCGCCAACCCCGGCAGCGATCGCGACCAGCGGCGCGACCCAGCCGAACTGCGACGGCGCATGGCCGTCCAGCGCCGCTTCGGGTGCGGGATCGTCGATCACGAGGCTCTCGGCCAGCACCGGCGGTTCGGTGGGCAGGATGTCGGATGGTACGGCGGATTCAGCAGTGGAGCCCCCAGTCATCCGGCCACTGTACCAGCTTTGCCGCGCGGACCAAGACCGGGTTGGCAACGAACGGTTAACGATCATGCCCCTAGGGTGCGGCCATGGCCTATGATCCCGGTGCAATCGATACGAGCCTCGCCGCCGCCGTGGGCGACGACCCCGCGCTGATCGCCGAGCTGCGCGACGCGTTCCTCGAAAGCGTCAACCGTTCGGTCGACATGATGAAGACCTCCAAGGGGGCCGAGCAATGGGCGGGCGCCGCGCTGCGGCTGCAGAGCCTGGCCGGCAGCTTCGGCGCGACCAGCCTGATGGGGCTGGCGGAAGAGGCCGTGCGCCGCAGCGCCCAGGACGGCGCGCTGCTGCGGCGGATCGACAAGGCGGTGGAGAAGCTTTGAACCGCTGAGGGTTCAGGCGGTTTATTCAGACAGATCGTCGAGTGGCCGAGGTTGGTGGGAAGCGGACATGGCATCACCCGATATGCTACATCGCGCAGCATGTTCACCGTACGCTACAAAGCAGCCGTTTCTCGGAATCACGTCCATCTGACAAACCTTACGACGGGAGAGACGGTTACAAGAACAAGCAGCTCCCCCTTCTCGTCTGACGGCCGCCTGATCGCTGACCCAGAGCGCGCCGCCGCCTTCATCGGCGAATCGATCCGGGAGCTAGAAGGGCGAAGGCGCTGGCTTCGCTTCCTGCCTACTGTCGACGTGACGTTGGCTGACGGACCGAGGACACCAGAAGATCGAGAGGAGGCGCGACGGATTTTCGTCGAGCACGGGTTTGTCCGGGTGCGAGTTAATTGAAGGGGTGATGTCTGCCAATGGGCGGTAGCGGTCGGAGTCTGACCAACGCGCCTCAATCCGCAGCCGCCGACTCCGGCTCGAACACATCCTTCTCCCAGTTCCGCACATAGGCGGAGCCGGTGGGGGCGTCGATCAGGTGGACCCAGCTGTCGTCGATGTTGAGCACACGGCCCAGCGACACGCACTCGATCGCGCGCGCCCCGATCACCTCGTCTTCAAGCCCGCGATAATCGCCGCGGATGCGCCAGCCGCTGTCGGGCTCATCGCCGACGCCGGGGGGCAGCGGCAGCTCGCGGTAGAGATAATGGACCGCCGCGCCTTGCTCGAGCACGCAGCTGTCGACCAGGCAGCGCGCGTCATACTGCCGCCGGGCGGGTGCCGAGGGCGGGCGTACCGGTCGGTTTTCGCCCCAGCGCAGATCGATCACGTCGCCGCGACGAAAGGCGATCTCGCTACCGGGGCGAAGCTGCGGCATGTCGAGCGGCACATTGTCCAGCCGGCCCCACAGCTTCTCGCCCTCGGCGCGGGTGATCTCCACCCACATCCGCTCCGCGGCATAGTCGCGCGAGGGCGGCGTCGACTGGAAGATCAGCTTGGCAAGGTCGCCGGCACGCAGCGCCAGCACCTCGTTCTCGCTGGGCAGGAAGAAGGTATAGGGCGCGGCCTCGGCCATCGGCCGGGGGTCGGCGATCGTGTAGCTGCCGAACAGGCGCCGGCGCCAACGGTAGAGCATGTCGCGGATCGTACTCATCGCTTTCTACTCAACTCGCGCATCGCTGCATCGATCCCTGCAATCGTCAGGGGATACATGCGGTCGCGCATCAGATCGCGGATCATCGTCACCGAGTGGGAGTAGCCCCATTGCGCCTCGGGCAGGACGTTGAGCCAGATGGTGGCGGGGTAGGTATCGATTACCCGTTGGAGCCAGACCGCGCCCGGCTCCTCGTTCATGTGCTCGACGGAGCCGCCGACATGGGTGATCTCATATGGGCTCATCGACGCATCGCCGACGAAGATCACTTTGTAGTCCTGGCCGAATTTGTGGACGATGTCGGCGGTGCGGGTGCGCTCGGTGAAGCGGCGGCGATTATCCTTCCACACCCCTTCGTACAGGCAGTTGTGGAAGTAGAAGAATTCCAGGTTCTTGAACTCGCTGGTGGCGGCCGAGAACAGCTCCTCGCAGAGCTTGACGAACGGGTCCATCGACCCCCCGACGTCTAGGAAGAGCAGCAGCTTCACCGCATTGTGCCGCTCCGGCCGCATCTTCACGTCGAGCCAGCCCTGCCGCGCAGTGCCGGCAATCGTGCCGTCGATGTCCAGCTCTTCCGCCGCGCCTTCGCGGGCGAAGCGGCGCAGGCGGCGGAGCGCGACCTTGATGTTGCGGGTGCCAAGCTCGCGGGTGGAGTCGAGGTTGCGATAGTCTCGCGCCTCCCACACCTTCACCGCGCGCTGATGCTTGCCTTCGCCGCCGATCCGCACGCCTTCGGGATTATAGCCGCCATTGCCGAAGGGAGAGGTGCCGCCGGTGCCGATCCACTTGTTGCCACCCTGGTGGCGCTCGTGCTGCTCGTTCAGCCGCTGCTGGAGCGTCTCCATCAGCTTTTCCCACGAGCCGAGTGCCTCGATGGCAGCCTTCTCCTCGTCGGTCAGGTACTTGTCGGCGACGGCGCGGAGCCATTCCTCGGGGATCTCGGCCGGCGCGACGCCATAGTTGCTCGTGATGCCTCGGAAGACCTTGGCGAAGACCTGGTCGAACCGGTCGAGCAGGCCCTCGTCCTTCACATAGGTGGCGCGGGCGAGGAAGTAGAAGGCCTCGGGCGTCGGCTCGATCACTTGCGCGTCCAGCGCCTCGAGCAGCAGCAGATGTTCCTTGAGGCTGGCAGGAATGCCGGCGGCGCGCAGTTCGTCCAGAAAGGCAAGGAACATGGCGCTAGACTACGCCTGCGGGAGGAAGAGCGTCCACTACGTTGACCGCCGGAGGCTGCCCGTCCGCCGCATCGCTATTTCTGCCGCCGTGCCATGAAGGCGAGCCGCTCGAACAGCATCACATCCTGCTCGTTCTTGAGCAGCGCGCCGTGGAGCGGAGGGATCGCCTTGCTGGGATCGCGCGACTGGAGCACCTCCAGCGGCATTTCCTCGTGGAGCAGCAGCTTGAGCCAGTCGAGCAGCTCGCTGGTCGAGGGCTTCTTCTTGAGGCCGGGCACTTCGCGGATCTCGTAGAACAGGTCCATCGCGCGGCTGACCAGCAGCTTCTGGATGCCGGGGAAGTGGACGTTGATGATCGCCTGCATTGTCTCGCGATCGGGGAACTTGATGTAGTGGAAGAAGCAGCGGCGCAGGAACGCGTCCGGCAGTTCCTTCTCGTTGTTCGAGGTGATGACGACGATCGGGCGCTCTGCCGCGCGAACATTCTCGCCGGTCTCGTAGACATGGAATTCCATCCGATCGAGTTCCTGCAGCAGATCGTTCGGGAACTCGATATCGGCCTTGTCGATCTCGTCGATCAGCAGCACGGGCAGGGTGGGGCTGGTGAACGCCTCCCACAATTTGCCCTTGCGGATATAGTTGCCGATCTCGTGCACACGGGGATCGCCGAGCTGGCCGTCGCGCAGCCGCGCCACCGCGTCATATTCGTAGAGGCCCTGCTGCGCCTTGGTCGTGGACTTGACGTTCCACTCGATCAGCGGCGCCCCCACGGCCCTGGCGATTTCGGTTGCCAACACCGTCTTGCCGGTGCCGGGCTCGCCCTTCACCAGCAGCGGGCGCCGCAGCGTGACGGCGGCATTGACCGCGACCTTCAGGTCGGCGGTCGCGACATAGCTCTGGGTGCCTTCGAAGCGCATGGCAGGAAGGTGGGCCGAAAGGTGGCCCGATGCAACCCACCTCGGGGGACAGGTCAGCCGTGGCTGCGGGCGCTCGCACGGGCTTCGAGCAGGTCCCACAGCCCACGATGCTGGGCGAAAACCTGTTGCGCGCCGAACAGCATGGCGCGTTCGTGCGCGGCCTCGCGGGCCAGTGCGTCGACCACGCTGACCGTTTCTTCCGGGATCGGCAGGCGTGCGGGCGCGGGCTCCACGCCGAAGCTGGCGGCTGCACGATCCAGAACGGCACGGATCGCGGTCCAATCGATCGCCAGCGCGATCGCCGCGCCCGTCGCACAGCCCGCGCGATCGGACTGAGCCAGCATGTCGAGCGCGTGGCGCTGGGCTGCCGCGGCAGCCTCGCTCTCGGCATGGCCCGGGGTGCTGGGCAGGGGCCCTGCCGCGGCTACCAGACGGACCAGATAGGCGCGCTCTTCCACAAAAGCTTCGGCAGCGGCTTCAAGCCACTCGCATTCTACCGGGCGCTGTGCGTGGCCTGCGGCATAATCGATCAGGCCCGGGTGGCGGCCGTGGAGCCGCGCGACGTGATGCACGGCATCGGCAAGGTCCCGGCGGGGCGGGACGGCGGCACCAAGGGCGCGCAGATGCAGATGCCGGGCGCTGCCGTCGGATCCCGCCAGTGCCCCCATCGGGCCCCAGGCGCCCGACAAATGCTCGATCGGTGCGGTATCCAAGAGCATGACCTTCCTCATCTGGACAGCGCCGTCCGCCATCGGCCGGCCAGAAGGGGATCGCATAGCGAACATACCGAAGCGCGTAGAAAGATGGTTACGCCGAAATTAATCTTGAAAGACAGAATTTCCGTTCCCCGCCGCGCATTGTCCCAAATGAAAACGGCCCCGGCGGATGCCGGAGCCGTTTATCTGTCCCGCTCGGGAAGCGCTTACTGGTCGAGGAAGCTGCGCATCTTGCGGCTGCGGCTCGGGTGCTTCAGCTTGCGGAGCGCCTTGGCCTCGATCTGGCGGATACGCTCGCGCGTCACCGAGAATTGCTGCCCGACTTCTTCCAGCGTGTGATCGGTGTTCATGCCGATGCCGAAGCGCATGCGCAGCACACGCTCCTCGCGCGGGGTGAGGCTCGCCAGGACGCGGGTGACCGTTTCCTTCAGGTTCGCCTGGATCGCCGCGTCGACGGGAATGATCGCGTTCTTGTCCTCGATGAAGTCGCCCAGATGGCTGTCTTCCTCGTCGCCGATCGGCGTTTCGAGGGAGATCGGCTCCTTGGCGATCTTCATCACCTTGCGCACCTTCTCGAGCGGCATGCTCAGGCGCTCGGCCATTTCCTCGGGCGTGGGCTCGCGGCCCTGCTCGTGCAGGAACTGGCGGCTGGTGCGGACCAGCTTGTTGATCGTCTCGATCATGTGCACCGGAATACGGATGGTGCGCGCCTGATCGGCGATCGAGCGGGTGATCGCCTGGCGGATCCACCAGGTCGCATAAGTGCTGAACTTGTAGCCGCGGCGATATTCGAACTTATCCACCGCCTTCATCAGGCCGATATTGCCCTCCTGGATGAGATCCAGGAACTGCAGGCCGCGATTGGTGTACTTCTTGGCGATCGAGATCACGAGGCGGAGATTGGCCTCGACCATCTCCTTCTTCGCGATACGCGCCTCGCGCTCGCCCTTCTGCACCATGTTGACGATGCGGCGGAACTCGGTGAGCGTCATGCCCGTCTGCTGGGCAATCTCGCTCATCTCGGTGCGGATGCGATCGACCGCGCTGCTCTCGTTCTCGACGAACGCCTTCCACTTCTTGTCGACGCCGACCACGGTCGGCAGCCAGTTCTCGTCCAGCTCGTGATCGACATAGCGGTCGAGGAAGTCCTTGCGGCTGACCTTGTGGCGCTCGGCGAGGCGCAGCATCTGGCCGCCCAGTGCGGTGAGGCGCCGGTTGAAGCTGTAGAGCTGGTCGACGAGATACTCGATCTTCGCCTGGTGGAACTGGACGCTCTCCACCTCGGCGGTCAGCTCCTCGCGAAGCTTGTTGTACTTCTTTTCCTCGGCGGCCGGGAACTCGCCGCCGGCCGACATGGTGTCGAGCCGCTGCTGCTGAACCTTGCCGAACTTCTTGTAGATCGCGGTGATGTTGGCGAACTTCTCGAGGGCCTGCGGCTTCAGCTGCTCTTCCATCTGGGCGAGCGAGAGGGTGTTGTCCTCCTCCTCGTCGTCCGACGGACGGCGCGCACGGCGTTCGGTCATCTCATCGTCTTCGTCCGATGCGACTTCCTCGGGCTCTTCCTCTTCCTTGAAGGTCGGGCCGGTGCTCGATTCGCTGATCTCGCCATTGTCGTCCTCGGCGCCCTCGACCTGCTCGGCCGACGGACCCTTGGAGAGCATGGCATCGAGATCGAGGATCTCGCGCAGCTGCATCGTGCCTTCGTTGAGCGCGGTCGACCAGCCGATGATCGCGTTGAACGTGATCGGCGACTCGCAGAGCCCCAGGATCATCGTGTCGCGGCCGGCCTCGATGCGCTTGGCGATGGCGATTTCGCCCTCGCGGCTGAGCAGCTCCACGGCGCCCATCTCGCGCAGGTACATGCGCACCGGATCGTCGGTGCGATCGACGGTTTCCTTCTTCTTCGCGATCTCGAAGGCAGGGGCGGAATCGTCGCTGCTGTCCGCAGTCTCGGCGTCGTCGGCCGAATCATCCTCGGCCTCGGCGTCCTCGCCCGCGTCCTCATTCTCGACGACGTTGATGCCCATGTCGTTGAGCGCGGCCATCACGTCCTCGATCTGCTCCGAGGACATCTGGTCCTGCGGCAGCATCTCGTTGAGCTGGTCGACGGTGATGTAGCCGCGCTTTTTCGCACGCGCGACCAGCTTCTTGATCGAACCTTCGTTCAGATCGATCAGCGGCGCGTCACTCGTGTCGGTCGTGTCCGTGACGTCTGCCATGTTCGCCTTCGCCATCAAATCCCTCGAAACTCAGATGGCGGCAATTTTACACCGCCTCTATTCCTCAAAAACGCCGTCTTCCGCAAGCATCAGATTGGCAAGCCGATCCTGAAGCTCCTGCCGCTGCCGTGAAAGCGCCACCTGGCGGGCGAACGCTTCCTCGGTGCCGTCGCGCATCAGGGCAGCGGTCGCCTCGGCGAGCGCCACATCGACGGCGGGCTGTGCCGCCATCACCGCGATCGCCTCGCCCAGATCCTCGCGCGCCTTCGTCACGTCGGCCGCGGGCCGCGTGAAGGAGAAGGGGAGCGTGTCTGCGCGGAGCAACTCGCTTGCCACTGAATCGAAACCGGACCGGGCTAATATGGTGAGGAAATCCTCGCTATCAAGTTGACGAAGGCCGGGATTGGTGAGGGCGACCTCGACAACGGCTTCGAATAGCCTGCCCAAAGCCCCCGAAGCACTACGCAGACTCCCCAGGATCTCCATGTGCCGGGCGATTTCGACCGGGTGGCGGATCAGTCCGGCAAGCACCGCACGTGCCAATATGGGATCGAGCCCGCTCGCCTGCACGCCGCGGATCAGGTGCGAGGGCGGCGCTTCGGGCGGCTGCCACACGCCGCGGGCATTGCGGCTGCCGCGCTGCTGCGACCGGGCAGGGGCGGGGCCACGCTGGTCCTTGCGAAAGTCGCGCGGGCCACGGCCAAATTGCTGGTCAGCGCGGGAGCGAAATTCTGCTAGATATTCGTGCTTTACGTTTGAGTCCTGAATCTGTTCGGCAAGTTCACTCAGGCGGCGCTTGAGGCCGGCGCGCTGCTCTGGCGTGTCGAGCGGACCCGCGGCGACTTCGCTTGCCCAAAGGCGATCAACCAGCGGCTCGGGCCTGGCGAGGAGCGCTTCGAACGCGGCCGGGCCCTGCGACCGGACGAGGTCGTCCGGGTCGAGGCCCTGGGGCAGGGTGACGAAGGCGAGGCTGCGGCCAGGTGCGAGCATCGGCAGCGCGCGGTGGGCCGCGCGCAGGGCAGCCTTCTGCCCGGCGCTGTCGCCGTCGAAGCAGAGCAGGGGGACTTCGGACAATCGCCACAACCGCTCGAGTTGATGCTCGGTGAGCGCGGTGCCGAGCGGGGCAACCACCTCGCCGAACCCCGCCTGGGCGAGCGCGATCACGTCCATATAGCCTTCAACCGCGATCACCCGGTCCGCCTTGCGCGCGGCGGCCTGGGCGCGATCGAGATTGTAGAGCGTGCGGCCCTTGTCGAAGAGCGGTGTCTCGGGGGAGTTGAGATATTTGGGCTCGCCCTCGCCGATGATACGGCCGCCGAACGCGATCGTCCGGCCACGCACGTCGCGGATCGGGATCATCAGCCGGCCGCGGAAGCGGTCATAGGGCTCCTTGCCCTCGACGGCGATCAGCATGCCGGATTCGACCAGCATCGGATCGCCGTACGCCTTCAGCGATTCCTTGAGCTTGCCGCGCGAGTCGGGAGCGAAGCCGAGGCCGAAGGTCCGCGCGATTTCGGGCGTGATGCCGCGGCGCTGGAGCACGGCGCGGGCCTCGGCGCCTTCGATGCCGTTCAGCCGCTCGGTGAACCAGGTGGCGGCGTCGCCCATCAGCTCGTGCAGGCCCTTGGCGCGCTCGGCCTTTTCGGCGGCGCGGCGGTCCTGCTCGGGCATGTCGAGCCCGGCGGCCTGCGCCAGTTCCTTCACCGCATCGATGAAGGGCAGGCCACGCTGGTCGGTCATCCAGCGGATCGCATCGCCATGCGCGCCGCAGCCGAAGCAATGGTAGAAGCCCTTGTCGTCGTTGACGTAGAAGCTGGGGGTCTTCTCGTTGTGGAACGGACAGCAGGCGCGGAACTCCTTGCCCGCCCGCTGCAGCTTCACCGACTTGGCGATGAGGGTGGACAGCGTGGTGCGGGCGCGGAGCTCGTCGAGAAAGGCGGGGGTGAGGGACACTGCTGCGTGATGCGCCTTTATGGGTGAGTCGGGAAGGTGAGGGCGGCAGTTCGGCGATGGATCACCCACCCCCTTCAGCCGCTGCGCGGCTCCCTCCCCCTCCCTTGGAAGGGAGGGGGAATGATAGGGCGTGGCGCTCCCTTCCTTTGCAAGGAAGTGAGAACGGTCGGCGCTAGCGCTCCCCCTCCCTTCCAAGGGAGGGGGCCGGGGGGTGGGTGACGCCTCGGTTCCACTGCCGGATCGGGAGACCGCGTGCGCGATCCGCGATCGTCTGGAGGACGCCGTCCAGGTTGGTCGCAACCTCGTGGTTGGTGAAGCGGAGGACGGTATAGCCTAGCTGCGCCAGCCCGATATCGCGGTTGCGATCTGCGTCCGCATCATGGGTGTCGCCGTCGATCTCGACCACCAACCCGATGCTCGGGCAGCAGAAATCGACGATCGCCGGTTCGATCACATGCTGGAAGCGGAACTTTAGCCCTTCGAGCTGCGACGCGCGAAGGTGGTGCCAGAGCTTCTGCTCCATCGGCGTGGGGTTGTGGCGGAGCTCTTTCGCGCGTGCCTGCATCCAGAGCTTGCTGTGTGTGAACATGCACCCACCCCCAACCCCTCCCTTGGAAGGGAGAGGGAGCTTCCTTGTCTCAGCTCAGCGCCGCCTTCACCAGCGCGCTGGCCTTGCTCATGTCGAGCTGCGCCGCGTGGCGGGCCTTCAGCTCGGCCATCACCCGGCCCATGTCCTTCATGCCGGCCGCGCCCAGCTCGGTCTTGATCGCCTCGATCGCGGCCGTCGTTTCCGCCTCGCTCATCTGCGTCGGCAGGAAACGCTCGATCACGACGACCTCCGCTGCTTCTGCGTCGGCGAGTTCCTGGCGGTTCCCCTTCTGGTACATCTCGATCGATTCGCGGCGCTGCTTCACCATCTTCTGCAGCACCTCGACGACCAGCACGTCGTCGTCCTCGGGGGCCTTGCCGGTGCGCGCTTCGATGTCGCGGTTCTTGATCGCGCTCTGGATCAGGCGGATCGTGGCGGTCGACGCCTTGTCGCCGCCCTTCATGGCAGTAACCAGCGCAGCCTTGATGTCGTCGCGAATCATCGTTTCTCTCGATCTTTTTACGGTAAGCCGGGAACCATAGCCGACGCCCGAAAAACTTAACAGATTGACGCTGCGGCCATGGGGGTCTAGCGGGCGGCCCTTAGCAACATCGCAAACCCAAAGCAGGAGTGCCCGCCCCAAATGGCCGACGCCAAACCCTTGTCCATGCCCGTTGGAGCCACGGGCGTTCTGGTTCTGGCGAGCGGCGAGATATTGTGGGGTAGGGGATTCGGTGCCGAAGGCGATGCCGTCGGCGAGGTGTGCTTCCACACCGCGATGACCGGCTATCAGGAGATCATGACCGATCCGAGCTTCGCCGGTCAGATCATCAATTTCACTTTCCCGCACATCGGCAATGTCGGCGCCAACCCCGACGACATCGAGGCCGACGATCCCCATGCGCTGGGCATGATCGTCCGCCAGGACGTGACCGATCCGTCGAACTTCCGCAGCACCGAGCATCTCGATGCCTGGATGGCGAAGCACAATCGCATCGGCCTGTCCGGCATCGACACCCGCGCGCTCACTCGCCGGATCCGTGTCGGCGGCGCCCCCAATGGCGTGATCGCGCACTCGAAGGAGGGCAAGTTCGACCTCGACGCGCTGCTGGAGAAGGCGCGCGCCTGGCCCGGGCTGGAGGGCATGGACCTCGCCGTCACCGTCTCGTGCGAGACGCATTTCGGCTGGGAAGGCGGCGTGTGGAAGCTCGGCGCCGGCTATGACACCAGCCGCGGTGAGAGCAAGCGCCCGCAGGTCGTCGCGATCGACTATGGTTCGAAGCGCAACATCTTTCGCAACCTGGTCCAGGCCGGCGCGGACGTGACCGTGCTGCCCGCCACCGCCACCTTCGAGCAGGTGATGTCGTTCAACCCGGACGGCTTCTTCCTCTCCAACGGCCCGGGCGACCCCGCGGCGACCGGCGAATATGCCGTGCCGGTGATCCGCCAGCTGCTCGAGACCGGTAAGCCGCTGTTCGGCATCTGCCTCGGGCACCAGCTGCTCGGCCTCGCGGTGGGTGCGCGGACCACCAAGATGTTCCAGGGCCATCGCGGCGCCAACCATCCGGTCAAGCGGCTGGAAGACGGCGCGGTGGAGATCACCTCCATGAACCACGGCTTTGCCGTCGAGCGCGAGAGCCTGCCGGCCAATGCGCGCGAGACGCATGTGTCGCTGTTCGACGGCTCCAATGCCGGCATCGAACTCACCGACCGCCCGGCGTTCAGCGTGCAATACCACCCCGAGGCTAGCCCGGGCCCGCAGGACAGCTTCTATCTGTTCGAGCGGTTCGTGGGGATGATGGCGTGAACCTGCCGCCGTTCGATCCCGCCCGCTTCGAGGAAGAATGGGCACAGGATCAGGACGTGCTGCAGAATCTCGCCGCCAACGGTGACAACCCGGCGATCGTTCGTCCCGTCGACGTGAGCTTTCGCGGCTCGGGCAAGGCGCTTGCCGCGCTCGAAGAGGCTGCGGAAGAGCTGGGGTTCACCGTATTGGGTGACGAGCAAAGCGAAGATGGGGGCCTTTGGCTCTTCCTTGAACGAGAACAACGCACCGACGAAGCTTCAATACGCGCTCTAACCGAGCTCTGCCTGCGGATAGAGGCGTATTTCGGCCTGGAATATGATGGCTGGGGCTGCGTCGCAGAAACTGGAATGAAACACTGATGCCCAAGCGCACCGACATCTCCTCCATCCTCGTCATCGGCGCGGGGCCGATCGTCATCGGTCAGGCATGCGAGTTCGATTATTCGGGCACGCAGGCGATCAAGGCGCTCAAGGAAGAGGGCTATCGCATCGTCCTGGTCAATTCGAACCCGGCGACGATCATGACCGATCCCGAGCTGGCCGACGCGACCTATATCGAGCCGATCACGCCCGCGGTCGTCGCCAAGATCATCGAGAAGGAGCGGCCCGACGCCGTCCTGCCGACGATGGGCGGCCAGACCGCGCTCAACACCGCGCTGGCGCTGTTCCGCGACGGCACGCTGGAGAAGTTCGGCGTGACGATGATCGGCGCCGATGCCGATGCGATCGACAAGGCCGAGGACCGGCTGAAGTTCAAGGACGCGATGACCAAGATCGGGCTCGAAAGCGCCCGCTCGGCGATCGCGCATACCGAGGCCGAGGCGCTGACCGCGCTCGACTATGTCGGGCTGCCGGCGATCATCCGCCCCAGCTTCACCATGGGCGGCTCGGGCGGCGGCATCGCCTATAATCGCGAGGAATTCATCGCGATCGTGCGCTCGGGCCTCGACCTGTCGCCGACCACCGAGGTGCTGATCGAAGAGTCGCTGCTCGGCTGGAAGGAGTATGAGATGGAGGTCGTCCGGGATCGGAACGACAATGCCATCATCGTCTGCTCGATCGAGAATATCGATCCGATGGGCACGCACACCGGCGATTCGATCACCGTCGCGCCGGCGCTGACGCTGACCGACAAGGAATACCAGATCATGCGCAACGCATCGATCGCGTGTCTCCGGGAGATCGGCGTCGAGACCGGCGGTTCCAACGTGCAGTTCGCGGTCAATCCGAAGGACGGCCGCCTGATCGTGATCGAGATGAACCCGCGCGTCAGCCGTTCCTCGGCGCTCGCCTCCAAGGCGACGGGCTTCCCGATCGCCAAGGTCGCGGCCAAGCTGGCGGTGGGCTACACGCTTGACGAGATCGACAACGACATCACCGGCGCGACGCCGGCGAGCTTCGAGCCGACGATCGATTACGTCGTCACCAAGATCCCGCGCTTCGCCTTCGAGAAGTTCAAGGGCGCCGAGGCGGTGCTGGGCACGGCGATGAAGTCGGTCGGCGAAGTGATGGCGATCGGCCGCTCGATCCACGAATCGATCCAGAAGGCGCTGCGCGGGCTGGAGACCGGCCTCAGCGGCTTCAACGATGTCGACCGGCTGGTCGGCGCGCCGCGCGACGTGATCGAGGCGGCGCTGACCGTGCGCTCGCCGGACCGGCTGCTGATCGCCGCCCAGGCGATGCGCGAGGGCTTCAGCGTCAAGGACGTCCAGCGCTTCACCAGCTACGACCCCTGGTTCCTCGAGCGGATCGCCGAGATCCTCGACGCCGAGAAGGACGTCGCCACCAACGGCCTGCCGCAGGACGCGGCCGGCATGCGCCGCCTGAAGGCGATGGGCTTCAGCGACAAGCGGCTTGCCTATCTCGCGCTCAAGTCGGTCAATCTCCGCGCGGGCAGCGAAGTCATGGCGCGCAGCTCGGGCCTGATCGGCGAAGTGGCCAATGCCATCTCCGGCGGCGTCACCGAGGCCGAGGTGCGCAAGCTGCGCCACCGGCTGGGCGTGCGCCCCGTGTTCAAGCGGATCGACACCTGCGCGGCCGAGTTCGAGGCGAAGACGCCCTACATGTACTCGACCTATGAGGCGCCGAGCTTCGGCGAGCCCGAGAACGAGGCTGAGCCGAGCGACCGCCGCAAGATCGTGATCCTCGGCGGCGGCCCGAACCGGATCGGGCAGGGCATCGAGTTCGACTATTGCTGCTGCCACGCCTGCTTCGCGCTGGCGGACGCGGGCTATGAGACGATCATGGTCAACTGCAATCCGGAGACGGTGAGCACCGACTATGACACCTCGGACCGGCTCTATTTCGAGCCGCTGACCGCCGAGGACGTGCTCGAGATCCTCGAGGTCGAGAAGTCGAAGGGCGAGCTGGTCGGCGTGATCGTCCAGTTCGGCGGCCAGACCCCGCTCAACCTCGCCAAGGCGCTGGAAGATGCGGGCATCCCGATCCTCGGCACCAGCCCCGACGCGATCGACCTGGCCGAGGACCGCGAGCGCTTCGCCGATCTCGTCGCCAAGCTGGGCCTCAAGCAGCCCGCCAACGGCATCGCCCGCAGCCGCGACGAGGCGGTGCGCGTGGCCGAGCGGATCGGCTATCCGGTGCTGATGCGGCCGAGCTATGTGCTGGGCGGCCGGGCGATGGAGATCGTCGACAGCCTCCAGCAGCTCGACGACTATATCCAGACCGCGGTGCAGGTCTCGGGCGACTCGCCGGTGCTGATCGACCAGTATCTGCGTGACGCCATCGAAGTGGACGTGGACGCGATCGCCGACGGCACCGATGTGGTCGTGGCCGGCGTGCTCCAGCATATCGAGGAGGCCGGCGTCCATTCGGGCGACAGCGCCTGCTCGATCCCGCCCTACAGCCTGCCCGCCGAGATCATCGCGGAGATCGAGCGTCAGACCGTCGCCCTGGCGCGCGCGCTCAAGGTGAAGGGGCTGATGAACATCCAGTTCGCGGTCAAGGACGGCGAGGTCTACCTCATCGAGGTGAACCCGCGCGCCAGCCGCACGGTGCCGTTCGTCGCCAAGGCGATCGGTGCGCCGATCGCCAAGATCGCCAGTCGCGTGATGGCGGGCGAGAAGCTGGCCAACCTGCCCAAGATCGATCGCGACATCGACTATATCGCGGTGAAGGAAGCGGTGTTCCCCTGGGCGCGCTTCCCCGGCGTCGATCCGGTGCTCTCGCCCGAGATGAAGTCGACCGGCGAAGTGATGGGGATCGACAAGGACTTCGCGACCGCCTTCGCCAAGTCGCAGCTCGGTGCGGGGACGGTGCTGCCGGACGGCGGCACGGTGTTCGTCAGCGTCAAGCAGGGCGACAAGGCCGTGGTGCTGCCGGGGGTGAAGATCCTGGCCGAGCTCGGCTTCAAGATCATCGCGACCAGCGGCACCGCCGAGTTCCTGGCGGCCGAAGGGATTGCGGTGGAGACGGTGAACAAGGTGGCCCAGGGCCGCCCGCACATCGTCGACCGCATCCAGGACGGCGACGTTGCGCTGATCTTCAACACCACCGAAGGCTGGCAGTCGCTCAAGGACTCGATGAGCATCCGCGCCTCGGCGCTGGCGCAGAAGGTGCCGTATTTCACCACGGCACCGGGCAGCGTGGCGGCGGCGCGGGCGATTGCGGCGATGCGAGCCCAGGCGTTCGAAGTGCAGCCGATCCAGGCGTATTTCGCCTCGCGGGGGTGAGGGACGAACCTTAGCCCCTCCTCCTCGGAGGAGGGGTTGGGGGTGGAGGGATTCCAGAACGTTGGTTGGTCTCTGTGAGACTCAGCCCCACCCCAACCCAGCGTCAGGCCGGTCCGCCTCCCAGGCGGACCTGAACCGCGCGGGGCGCGGTTCACCTGACGCTCCTAAAGGGGAGGGGCTTAGTTGGCTAAATCTTGCGTTTTCCTCCCCCCGCCTTGATGTTTTTCGTCTCGCGTCTTAATATTCGCGTTCGCACAATGGATTTCCCCAACCGATGTAAGTGTGCGGACGTCGTTTTCGGGCGACGGTCGGTACCGGGGGCGTATTGAAGGACAAGGGCGTTATGGCGACCGTCGAGAAGATGCCGATGCTGGCGGAAGGCTATCAGAAGCTCAGCGAGGAGCTGAAGCGGCTGAAGGCCGAGCGGCCGTTGATCGTGGACGCGATCGAGGAAGCCCGCGCACATGGCGACCTCTCCGAAAACGCCGAATATCACGCCGCCAAGGAGCGGCAGGGCCAGGTCGAGGCGACGATCGCCGACATCGAGGACAAGCTGAGCCGCGCCCAGATCATCGATCCCAAGGAGCTTTCGGGCGACAAGGTGGTGTTCGGCGCGACGGTGACGCTGCTCGACGAGGACGACAAGCCCGTCACCTACCAGATCGTCGGCCAGACTGAAGCCGATGCCAGCAAGGGCCGAATCTCGTACAACTCGCCGATCGGCCGTGCGCTGATCGGCCGCAAGGTCGACGAAGAGGTCGAGGTGTCGGTGCCGGCGGGCGACCGCTATTATCTGGTCTCGAAGGTCGAATTCATCTGAGGACTGGCATGCGGAAGCTTAGCGCCACGACGGTGATCGTCGCCGTCACCGTGGTGGTGAGCCTGATCGCCAATTTTGCGCCTAATGCGGTGCAGATCCAATATGGCGCGGGGTTCATCCCGGCGCGGCTTTCCGGCGGGCTGATCCTGTCCGGGCTGGTGGTGCCGGCGTGGCTGACGCCGCTCAGTTCCGCGCTGATCCATGGCGGCCTCGCCCATCTCGGCATGAACATGCTGATGCTCGGCTTTACCGGCCGCGAGACGGAGCGGGCGATCGGCGCCAAGGGGCTGGTGACGCTCTACCTGATCGGCGGCTATGCGGCCTGCGCTGCGCAATGGCTTGCCGGCCCGATGTCGACCGCGCCGATGATCGGTGCCAGCGGCGCGAGCTCGGCGGTGGTCGGCGCCTATTCGCTGCTCTACGGCCGCCAGCGCGCCAAGGCGATCGGTCCGATCCCGGCGCAGCTGGTCCACATCGCCTGGCTCGCCGCAGCCTGGGTTGGCGTGAACCTGCTGATGGGTTTTGCCTTCCTGCAGGGCGGCGTGACCGTCGCGATCTGGGCGCATATCGGGGGCTTTCTCATCGGTCTCGCGCTCGCCCGGCCGATGCTGCTCTGGCGCTGGCGCCACGCCTGAGGACCCCGCCCGCGATCGGGCGGGGCCTCCTTCATCTCACGCCTTCCGCTGCGCGATGTGCCGGTCGATCACATGGCCGAGCACCGTCATCGGCACGTTGCCGCCCAGCAGCAGCGCATCGTTGAACGCGCGGAAGTCGAACCTCTCGCCGAGCGCAGTCTTCGCTTGGGTGCGCAGCCGGTTGATCGCGGTGTGGCCTACCTTGTAGCCGCAGGCCTGGCCTGGCCAGGAACAATAGCGGTCGACTTCGCCCTGCACCTCATCCTCGGACGAGCCGTTCGCCTCGACGAACCAGCGGATCGCCTGCTCGCGCGTCCAGCGCTTGGCGTGGAGCCCGCTGTCGACCACCAGCCGGCAGGCGCGGAAGCCGAGCGACTGGAGATAGCCGAGCTTCGCCGCCGGGTTCTCGGCATAGACACCCAGCTCGTCGCCCAGCTGCTCGGCATAGAGCGCCCAGCCTTCCGAATAGGCGTTGAACTGCAACAGCGAGCGGATCAGCGGCATCTTGAAGGTATATTCGCCCTGCCAGGCATGGCCGGGGATCGCCTCGTGATAGGCGAGGTCGGGCAGGCTGAAGCGCGTCCAGATGCCGGTCGAGCGCAGGTTGACCCAGAGCCGGCCGGGCACCTTGCCGTCGATCGTGCCCGGGCCGCCATAGGCGCCTGCCGCACCTTCTTCCTCTACGATGGGGATGCGCTTCACCTCGACATTGCCCGGCACCAGCGTGTGGAAGGCCTGGGGCATGCGGCCGCGCATGTCATCGATGCTCTTCTGGAGGATCTGGATGATCTCGGCGCGGCCGGCATCGGTCTCCGGAAAGGCGAAGCGCTTGTCGGTGGCGAGGCCCCGCATCCGCGCGCCGACGCTGCCTTGCGTGTAGCCGAGCGACTTGAGGATCGTGTCCATCTCGGCCTGCAGCTCGGCCAGCTGCGCCTTGCCCATCGCATGGACTTCGTCGGGCGACATGGTGGTGGTGGTGCCCGCGCTCAGTGCCCAGGCATAATAGGCCTCGCCATCCTTGAACTTCCACACGCCGGCGTCTGCGGTGGCGCGCGCCCGCTGCTTCTCAAGTTCGGCGATCTGGCGGCTGAGTGCGGGTGCGATCTGCTCGCCGGCGATCTTCGTGGCGCGCGCCGCATAGCCGCCCGGCATCATCGCCGTGCGCTTGGCGAGCGAAGTCACCACGTCCCATGTGGCCGGATCACCGCTGCGGGCGAGGCGGATCTGTTTGAGGCACTTGTCGAGCAGGAAGTCGGGCGCGATCACGCCCACGCTCGCGGCCTGCTGCAGCCGCTCGGTTTCGCCGTCCAGTGCGCCGGCATAGGCCTGGAGCCGCTCGACATAGGCATCCGCATCGTCGCGGGTGGCGATCTGGTGATCGCTGTCGAGCATCTTCGGCACGTCGATATAGGCGCCGACATTCTGGATCACGACGTACGGCGTGTTGCGCCAGCTCCCCACTGCGACGTCGCCGTACGGGAAGGCCATGCCCTTCAGACCATTGGCATAGGCGGTCTGGATCACGTCGAGATGGACGCGCATCTCGGGGCTGACCGCGTTCACGTCGATCCGCTCGATCTCGGCGAGCGTCGCCTTGAGGTGCGCCGCCATCTTGGCGACCCCGGCGGGGGTGCGGTCGCCGAGCCGGTGCTTGAGCGCCGCGCGCGCGCCCTTGTCGATGCCGAGCCCCGTCGCGCCCTCGGGGTTGAGCACCAGCAGCGCCTCCGCGGTGCGGTCGATCAGCGCCTGCGCCTGGGCCTCGGCGGGACCGGCGGCGGCAAGCGCGGGGCGCGTCACCGCGCCGGTAGCCAGGAGAGCGCTGGATCCGAGCAGCACGTCACGACGGGTGGTACGCATCTATTCGACCTCGATGATTTTCAGTTCTGGGGAAGGGTGGGAAGCGGCTCGACGCGGAGCGTAGCGCCGTTGGCGCCGGTGATCCGCACGCGGGCACCGGCGGGCGCATCGGGGCCGCGCGCCGGCCATTCGCCGTCGCCGACGCGGACCCGGCCGCCATGGTCGCTCACCGGCTCGACGACGGTGACGATCTCGCCGACCAGTCGCGCGACGCGATCGTTGAGCAGGGGATCGCTGCTCGCCACGGGGAAATCCTGATACCAGCGCCGGCCGATCAGCACCGCGACGGCCGACCAGCCGGCAAAGCCCAACAGCTGCGCCGCGAGCGGCAGGTCCGGGAACAACAGCGCCAGCGCACCCATGATCGCCGCAGCAATGGCGAGGAACACCAGGAATACGCCCGGCACCACCAGTTCGGCGATCCCGAGCGCAACCGCGGTGATCAGCCAGAGCAGGGGCGGGTGTTGCAGCCATTCCAACGGCGCGATCAACCCTGCTGGTCGAACGGACTCGGGCGGCGGGCCGGAGGCGCTGGCGGGGCAGGGGGCTTGGGCGCGCCGCCGGACAGCGCATCTCGGGCCAGCTCGCCGATGCCGCCTAGCGTGCCGATCAGCTGCGTGGCCTCGACCGGGAACAGGATGGTCTTGGCGTTGGGCGAGGTTGCGAACTTGCCGACTGCCTCCACATATTTCTGCGCGATGAAATAGTTGAGCGACTGCGCACTGCCGGACTCGATCGCGTCGGACACCAGCCGGGTCGCCTCCGCCTCGGCCTGGGCGGCGCGCTCGCGGGCTTCGGCGTCGCGGAAGGCGGATTCGCGGCGGCCCTCGGCCTCCAGGATCCGCGCCTGCTTCTGGCCCTCGGCGCGCAGGATTTCCGACTGGCGGCTGCCTTCGGCCTCGAGGATGTTGGCGCGCTTCTCGCGCTCGGCCTTCATCTGACGGCCCATCGCGTTGACGATATCGGCCGGCGGCCGGATGTCCTTGATCTCCACGCGGGTGATCTTCACGCCCCAGGGGGTCGTGGCATGGTCGACCACCGAGAGCAGCCGCGCGTTGATCTCGTCACGCTTGGAAAGCGTCTCGTCCAGGTCCATCGAGCCCATGACGGTGCGCAGGTTGGTCGTCGTCAGCTGGAGCAGCGCGACGTACAGGTCCGACACTTCATAGGCGGCCTTGGCGGCATCCAGCACCTGGAAGAACACCACTCCGTCGGTGGAGATCATCGCATTGTCCTTGGTGATGATCTCCTGGCCCGGAATATCGATCACCTGCTCCATCATGTTCACCTTGCGGCCGACACGGTAGAAGAAGGCGGGGTAGAAGTTGAAGCCCGGCGCCGCGACCGTGGTGAAGCGGCCGAAATGCTCGATCGTGTACTGATAGCCCTGGGTCACGATCTTCACGCTGGCCAGCAGGTAGAACAGCACCAGCACCACCAGCCCGGCCAGAAACACGAAAAGCACGTCCATTTGCCCCGACTCCCCTCGCAATCGTCCCTAGTGCTAGCATAGAGAAGCGCGATGACCAGCATGGCTCTCGCCCCCCGCACCGCCCTGTTCCTGCCCGCGTCGAACCCGCGGGCGATCGCCAAGGCGCGAACGCTCGACTGCGACATGGTCATCCTCGACCTTGAAGATGCGGTTAAGCCCGAGGACAAGGCCGCGGCACGGGAAGCCGCGGTGGCGGCGATGGCGGAAGGGTTCGGCGAGCGCATCGCCGCCATCCGGATCAACGCCGCCGACACGGCGGAGCATGCAGCGGACCTGGCCGCGGCGGCGTCCTCGGCTGCCGCCGTCGTCGTCGTGCCGAAGGTAGAGGATGCCGCGACCGCTGCGCGGATCGTCGCTGCCGGCAAGCCGATTTTGGCGATGATCGAAACGCCTGCCGGTGTGCTGGCGGCGGCGGGCATCGCCGCAACGCCGGGAGTGGCGGGTCTCATCGCCGGCACCAACGACCTGAAGGCGAGCCTAGGCATTCCGTCGGCGGCGGGGCGGGGTGGTCTGGCGCTCGCATTGCAGACCGTGGTGCTGGCGGCGCGCGCGGGCGGCGGCTGGGCGCTCGACGGCGTGTTCAACGCGCTCGCCGATCCGCAAGGGCTGGAGGCCGAATGCCGCGACGGCCGTGCGCTCGGCTTCGACGGCAAGACCCTGATCCATCCCGGGCAGATCGCGACGGCGGCGCTCGCCTTTGCCCCGACCGCCGACGAGATTGCCGACGCCCGCGCGCTGCTGGCGGCAGCGCAGGGCGGGGCCGAGCGGTTCCGCGATCGCATGATCGAGGCGATGCACGTGGCGCAGGCCCGGCTTCTCCTGCAACGCGCCGGCGAACGCGATTAATTCTCGCCTCCGGCCGGGCCTCGTATCCGCAGTTCTCCTATGTCTACTATATGGAGAATCTTCACGCACTCGACGAAACGCTGCTCCAGGCGATCGGGGCGATCGAAGCGCTGCTCGCCTTGCCCAGCTGCGACGTGGCGGAGCTGTCCCGCATCCGATACCGGACCGCGCGCGCAGTAGCGGCGCGGCGGCGGGCGATGGACGAGTTGTTCAACGCAGCCGCGGCCGAAGGCGGCGCCAGGGCGGAAGCCGTGAAGGCGCTGCGGGCCGGCAACTTCGAGATGCGGATGTTCTACTCGGACCATACCATCGCCTGGCCAACCGCGCGTGCAGTGGCCGAATGGCCCGCCTATGTCGTCGCCTCGCGCAAGCTCGCGTCGGTGATCCGGCAGCAGGTGGCCGTGGAGCGGACAGCACTCTATCCCGAATTGCGCCAGATCGTGGTCTGACGCGCCCCCTAGCGCATCTGCACCCTTGCGGTTACATGGGCCGCCAACATTCGACTCAAGGATTTGGCGCACCCACATGGAAATCCCTCTCGGCCTGACATTCGACGACGTCCTCCTCTATCCGGGCGAATCCGAAATCGTGCCGAGCATGGCGGATACGCGCACCTTCGTGACGAAGAATCTGGCGCTCAACATCCCGATCCTCTCCTCGGCGATGGACACCGTCACGGAAGCCGACATGGCGATCGTGATGGCGCAGCTGGGCGGCATCGGCGTGCTCCACCGCAACATGGAAGTGGAGGAGCAGGTCGAGGCGGTGCGGCTGGTCAAGCGCTTCGAGAGCGGCATGGTCGTCAACCCGATCACCATGGCGCCGACGGGCACGCTGGCCGATGCCCAGGCATTGATGGCGCGCCACCGGATCAGCGGCATTCCGATCGTGGAAGCCGACGGCAAGCTGGTCGGCATCCTCACCAACCGCGACGTGCGTTTCGCCGAGAACCCCGGCCAGCCCGTCTCGGAGCTGATGACGCACCAGAACCTCGCTACCGTGAAGCTGGGCGTCGCGCAGGAAGAGGCGCGCCGCCTGCTCCACCAGCGCCGCATCGAGAAGCTGCTGGTGGTCGACGACGCCTATCGCTGCGTCGGTCTGATCACGGTGAAGGACATCGAGAAGGCCGTGAACTACCCGCACGCGACCAAGGACAGCACCGGCCGCCTCTGCGTTGCTGCCGCCACCACGGTCGGTGACAAGGGCTTCGCGCGAACCGAAGCGCTGGTCGACGCCGAAGTCGATCTTATCGTGATCGACACTGCGCACGGCCACAACAAGGACGTCAGCCGCGCGGTGGAGCGGGTGAAGAAGCTTTCCAACCGCGTTCAGGTGATCGCCGGCAACATCGCCACCGCCGAGGCGGCGCGGGCGCTCATCGATGCGGGTGCGGATGGCCTCAAGGTCGGCATCGGGCCGGGCTCGATCTGCACCACCCGCGTCGTTGCGGGTGTCGGCGTGCCGCAGCTCACCGCGGTGATGGATGCGGCAAATGAAGCCGCAAAGTCGGGTATCCCGGTGATCGCCGACGGCGGCATTCGCACCTCCGGCGACATTGCCAAGGCGCTCGCCGCCGGCGCGGGCGCGGCGATGATCGGCTCGCTGCTCGCCGGCACCGAGGAAGCGCCGGGCGAGACCTTCCTGTACCAGGGCCGCGCCTACAAGTCGTATCGCGGCATGGGCTCGGTCGGCGCAATGGCCAAGGGTTCGGCCGACCGCTATTTCCAGCAGGACATCAAGGATCAGCTCAAGCTGGTGCCGGAAGGCATCGAGGGCCAGGTGCCGTACAAGGGCCCGGCGCGCGACGTGATCCACCAGCTGGTCGGCGGTGTGAAGGCGTCGATGGGCTATGTCGGCGCGGCGACGCTGCCGGAGTTCCAGAAGAAGGCGCGCTTCGTGCGCATCACCAATGCGGGTCTGAAGGAAAGCCACGTCCACGACGTGACGATCACCCGCGAGGCGCCGAACTACCCGACGCGCTGATGGTTTGGGCCGGTCGCTGCGGGGCTCTGGCCCCGGGCGGCCGGCACCTGCGCATCCTCGTTGGCGTGGCGGACCCGGTTGCGACCGCCGTGCTTGGCCGCGTAGAGGGCGCGATCGGCACTCCGGTACAGGCCCGTGAAGTCGTAGCGCTTGCCGGCCTCGGCCACGCCAATGCTGATCGTCACCTGCTGCGCGCCGATGACCGCGCCATGATCGCAGGCGGCGATTTCCTGCCGGACATGATCCGCGAAGCCGAGCAGCGCCTGGCCGGAGAGATGCGCGACCACCATCGCGAACTCCTCGCCGCCCAGCCGGGCGACCGTGCACATCGGGCCTCCCCAACGCGCCAGCCGGCTGGCGATGGTGCACAGCACGATATCGCCTGCTTCGTGGCCATGCTCGTCGTTGATCCGCTTGAAGCGGTCGATGTCGATCAGCAGCAGCGCAAGCGGTGCACCGTCTGTGCTCGCGGCCAGCATCAGCGCTTCCGAGGCGTCGACAAAGCCGCGCCGGTTGTGAAGTCCCGTAAGGGGGTCCCGCCCGGCGAGCTCGCTCGCGCGCGCTTCCGCGGCGCGGGCCACGTCCCGTTCGGCGCGCAGCCTGGCGAGGCGGCGGCTGGCGGCGATCGACAGCCATATCGTCTGCCAGGCCGAAGCGAACAGCACGAGGATCTGCGGCCCGCCGCCCCAGAGGCTGCCGCCGATGTCGACAATCTGCGTCAGCGCCAGCGCGGCCGAGGGGATCGACCAGGCGCCGAGCAGGTCGCGCGCTTCCGGGCTGCCGCGGCGCAGGCCCCAGGCAAGGCAGAGCATCGCACAGACCAGGGTGCCCAGTGTTGCGATTGAGAGAGCAGGGGCGAGGCTCTCGAGCACCGGGCCCCGCACCAACGCTGCCGGGATGCCGAGCAGTACCACGGTTGCGCCCAGCACGAGCGCAGCCTGCTTCAGGCGGCGTGGCGCCATCCCGGGAGCAAGCGCCGTGGTGACGCTGAGCGTCGCGAACGGGATCGATAGAACCGACACCGCCGTGGATAGCTGTGCCGCAAGGGTTCCCGCCAGACCCGGCGCGACCAGCAGCCCGAATTGCGACCAGACCGTTCCCCACAGGAACACGCTTCCCGCCCACGCGCCCTGCCAGGCAAAATATTGGCGGCGAACGCCCAGCGCCAGCGTGAGGTTGTAGAGTGCACCGGCCAGCAACAGGGTGAGTGCCGCCCCGATAAGGCCTGCGAGGATGGTCGTCTCGATATCGGCCTCGCCCGCATCCACCAGGCGCATGCGCAACAAGGGATAGCTGCTCAGGCGGTCAATACGAAGCGTGATGCGCACGAGGGCCGCCTTCCCGTTCTCGGGACGGAAGGCGATCTGGGCGCCGGGCCGCCAATGGTCGTCGAACGCGCCGCTGCGCACCTGCTGCATCTCGCTCGTGCCATCCGCATAGTCGAAGCGGGCCAGCATCCGGTCGAAACGGGTGTTGTGGATGAGCAGCGTCGTCGTGTCGCCGGCAGGTGCGGCGGAGCGCGGGTCCAGGCGCAGCCACAAGCTTGCCGACTGGTAGTTTTCCGGCTTGCCCGCGCAGTCGAACGGCAGGGTGGAGGCGATCGCGTCCGGCGCTTCGCGGGTGCTGACTGCATGGCAGATCGCCAGGCGCCCGGCCGCGGGCGGCGCCCAGGCGCGGGCGGGCCCGGCCAGCAGGCAGAGCAGGCTGAGCAGCAAGCAACGAAACAGTACCAGACCGGTCGGGCTCCGCACCGAGACCTCTACCCCCAAAATCAGCACGCTCCCATCCTGCGCGCAGGGTCGTTTACAAAGGTTTGCCACCTGGCGCTATCCACCTGAAAGCAAAGGATCTGCCTGCGCGGCTTTGCAATCGCCCCGCGTTGGGCTTAGCGCTCACGCCATGACACCTGCCGCGCGCGTTCAAATGGCCATCGACATTCTCGACCTCATCATCGCGGCCGCGCGGGAGCGTGGCGCCGCGGCGGATGTGATCCTCGCGCGCTGGTTCGCGGAACGCCGTTTCGCCGGGTCCAAGGATCGCCGCGCGGTGCGGGCGCTGGTTTATGATGCAATCCGCCATTCCGGAGAGATTCCGGTTTCGGGGCGCGCCGCGATGCTGGCGGTCGCCCGCGCGAGGCCTGAGCTGTCCGCGTGCTTCGACGGTTCGCGCTACGGCCCTGCGCCGATCGCTGCCGGCGAAGCGGTTGCCGGGCAGGGCGTCGCACCCGCCTGGCTGGAAGCAGCCTTTGAGGCATCGGGCCTGGGCGCGGACGAACGGACCGCGTTGCTCGATCGCGCGCCGCTCGATTTGCGGGTCAACCGCCTGAAGGCGACGCCGAAGCAGATCTCCGGGCGCTTTGAAGGCGCCGAACGGCTCGGCTTCGCACCGAATGCGATCCGTCTGCCCGAGGATACGTCGGTCGATCGCAGCGATGCCTATGCTGCTGGGCAATTCGAGGTGCAGGACGCCGGCAGCCAGCTGGTGAGCGCGCTGGCCGGGGCGGCGCCGGGGATGACGGTGATCGACCTCTGCGCCGGCGGCGGCGGCAAGACGCTCGCGCTGGCGGCGGCGATGGAAAACCATGGCAGGATCCTCGCCTGCGACGTGGACCGGCCACGCCTGTCGCGCCTGATGCCGCGGGCCGAACGCGCGGGCGTCACCATCGCCGAGACGCTTCTGCTCGATCCCGCGCGTGAAGCCGAACGGCTGGCGGATTGGCGCGAGCAGGCGGATCTGGTGGTGGTGGACGCGCCGTGCTCCGGAACGGGGACGTGGCGCCGCAACCCGGAAGCGCGCTGGCGGCTCACGCCGGCGCAGCTCGATCGCTATGTCGATACTCAGGCGCATCTGCTCGACGTCGCCGCCCGGCTGGTGCGGCCCGGCGGTGCGCTGGTGCATATCGTCTGCTCGCTGCTCGATGCTGAGGGGGCGGGGCAGGTGGAGCGCTTTCTGGCCGCCCAGGCGGGCTGGTCCGCGGTACCGCTCGACTCGCCCGCCGGGCGTCCGCGCGGCGACGGCCTTCGACTGACGCCCCTGCACGACACGACCGACGGGTTTTTTGTCGCGAAGCTGGTGCGGCAATGCTAGCGCAGGGCCATGGAGTTTCGGAGATGTTGATGCGGTTCACGACGATCTCGGTTGCGGCGGCACTGCTGGTGCTGACGGTCTCGACCAGCCTCCAGGCGCAGCGGCCGGACAGCCAGCTCGATCCCCGCTCGGTGGAGCTGGTCCGCCAGGCGCGCGGCGCGCAGGCGGCAGGCAATCTTGGCGGCGCTAATGATTTGCTGGAAAGCGCGTTGACCGTCGATCCGCGCAACCGCGAGGCGTTCGTGCTGCTGGCGGACATCGCGCGTGCGCAGAGCCTTCCCGGCAAGGCGATCCGCTTCTACGGCGAGGCACTGAAGCTTGATCCCAACGACGTCGCGGCCCTGCGGGGCCAGGGCGAGGCGATGGTCGCCAAGGGTGCGATGACGCGAGCGAAGGACAATCTCGCCAAGATCAAGACAATCTGCAAGGCCGGCTGTGCCGACGCGACCACGCTTGCGGCGAGCATCGCCAAGGGCCCGCCACCCGCGCCGGCGCCCACGCCCACCCCGGTCGCCGCCAACAGCAGCCCGGCCAAGGACGCGGCAAAGCCCTGACGGCGCTCAGCTGGGGGCGATTGCCGCCTCCAGCGCCCGGGCGCGGGCTTCCTCCGTCGCGACGACGGCGCCTGCGCGTTCCATCGCCGACTGAAGCGCCGGATAGTCGGGTGCCCCCGTCTGCGCGCGCTGGATCCGCAGCTGGTCCAGGTCCGCGAGCGTCACCGCGGCGCGGGAGCGAAGGCCGTCCAGCACGCTGAGCGCGGTCTGCGCGTCGAGCCAGGGGCCGGTTCCGGCCGCCATGCCGCGGGCGCGCGCAACCTTCGTCTCGGCCTCCTTCGCTGCTGCCTGGAAGTCGCGATCGGTCGAATCGAGCGTCGCGGCAATGGCTGCGATCCGCGTGTCGAGCGTGGCGTCGGGCGTGGCCTGCGGCGTCGGACGCTCCGGCTCGGTGAAGTTCAGCCCTTCGTTCGCGCGCGGAAGCAGCGAAGGATAGCGCGTGCTGGTCTGGGCGCAGCCGGCGAGAAGCACAGCGCCGAGGGCGAGAAGGGGAAGCGATCGCATGGGCTTGCCATATGCCTGTGGAAAACTTGGCGCAACGGGGTTGCGCTCCTGCAAATCCGCCGATAAACGCTCGCCTCCACCAGGCGCCCGTAGCTCAGCTGGATAGAGCATCAGACTACGAATCTGAGGGTCGGACGTTCGAATCGTTCCGGGCGCGCCATACCCCCGCCAGAGCCCAGCTCGGCGGGGGTTTGTGTTTGTGGTCAGCCGCGTGTCTCCAGGCTGTCGAGAATGCGACCGCCGGCCATGAAAACGGCGATCGGACATACCGCGAACAGCAGCTTGCCGCCGATCCCTGGATACAGGCTCATGTAGTGGAAGCCGCGCTCGACTGCGCCATTGGCAAGCCCGAAGATCACCAGGAATGCTTCGAACTTTGACTTGATGACGAACAGGCGGACGATGCGGTATAGCATGGCCGGCACGCAGCAAGGTGCATGCCAGCCGCAGAAATCTCCCGCTTTTCAGCGGGCACTCATGGTAAACTGTCAATTAACCCGACAAGGTCGAGCGTTTCGAGCAGCGCCGCGCGCGCGGACTGGATGCGCGCGATCAACGCAGGATCGGCGATGGCGTTGGGGTCGATCGCTTCAGGCCAGTACGCCTCGACGACGGCCGCGATGCGGTTGAGCTTCACGTCATCGACCAGGAAGCGCGGATCCACGGTCGCGGGATCTGCCATCACCCGCAGCCGAAGGCAGGCAGGGCCGCCGCCATTCGCCATCGATTCGCGTACGTCGACCACTTCCACCCGCCGGATCGGGCCGTTGCCCGCGACATGTGCTTCCAGCCAGTTCCACACCGCCGGCGTATCCCGCGCCTCGCCGGGCACGATCAGCGCCGTCTCGCCGCCGGGCAGGGTGACCAGCTGGGCATTGAAGAGGTAAGACGCGATGGCGTCTGCCAGGCTCACCTGGGCGGCCGGCACTTCGACGATCTCCACCTCGGGCATCGCGGCGCGCAGCCCGTCGTAGAAGCGATCCTTTTCGGCAAAGGCGTGTTCGTGCGCGAACAGCACCCGGCCGTTCGCCACCGCAACCACGTCGTTGTGGAAGGCGCCGGCGGCAATCGCTTCATCCGATTGCTGGACGAAGAAGGTCCGCGCGGGATCGAGCAGGTGGCGCCGCGCGACCGCGGCGCTCGCATCGGGATGCTGCCGCGCCGGGAAGGGGCCGCCCGCCATGCCGTAGACGAACACCTCCACGCCTGGCGCATCTGGCGCCGCAGCCAGCCGCATATGGTTGGCCGCACCTTCGTCGCCGAAGGGGGCGGGAACGGGGCCATGAACCGCGAAGGCGGGATCGGCGAAGGCGAGACGGAGCTGTGCCAGCGTCTCGGGCCATTCATGGCTGCGATGGGGCATCGTCACGAGATTGGCGACGCTGAGGTGGCAGCGACCGTCCGCCGTGTCCGGGGCAGGCGAGACCGTGGCGGCGTTGGCGGCCCACATCGGCGAGGCGGACAGCGCCTGTGCCTGGCTGTGGGGCGGCGCGTGGGCATAATCGACCCCGAGCTCCGCCAGCCATCGCCGGTCCGGCCGTGTGTGAGGCAGGAAGATGCCCTGGTGGAGCCCCAGCGCCAGATTGGCCCGCATCTTGGCGATGCCTTGCAAGGCGGCTGCGCGCGGATGCGAGACTGCGCCGCGATTGCGTGTGGCGGCCAGGTTGCCGGGGCTGAGGCCGGCATAGTTGTGGCTCGGACCGATGATCCCGTCGAAGTTGATCTCGACCAGCATCAGCGCGCCACCCACAGGATCTCGTCGCCGACCGCCAGGCCGAGCGCCCCGGCGGAGACCGGGTCGATCACCACGCCGCCGTCGCTCTGGCCGAGATGGGCCAGGGCAGACTGGAATTCGTGCAGGCGGCCCGTCGCAACCAGCGCCGGTTCTCCGCCGCCGCCAATCGCAGCGATCGTCGCCCGTTGTGCCTCGCGCACCGTCTTCACCTGGTCGGTACGCGCCGTCATCGTCGGGCCTCCATCGAAGATATCGATGTAGCTCTCGAACGCAAACCCTTCATTTTCCAACATTCGCATGGCCGCGCGTCCGGACGGATGGGGCAGGCCGATCACCGAGCGCGCGGATTCCGACAGCATGGCGGTGTAGACCGGGTGCTTGGGCATAAGATCGGCGATGAACTGGTTGCCATGGGTCGCGTTGAATTCATCCGCCTGCTGGAAGTTCATGCCGAAAAAGCGTCCGGCAACCCCGTCCCAGAAGGGCGAGCCCCCCGCTTCGTCGATCACCCCGCGCAGTTCGGCAAGGATGCGATCGGCAAAGCGGGCGCGGTGCTGGGCAATGAACATGTAGCGGCTCCGCGCCAGCAGCAGGCCAAGCCCACCGGCGCGCTCGCCCGGGTGGAGGAACAGGCCGCCCACTTCACTGCAACCCTCAAGATCATTGACCAAGCTAAGGATTTCGGCGCGGAAGGTGCGCTTCAGTTCCTGGCTGTGCTTGGTCACCGTGCCGATGCGGTAGCTGTAGAAAGGCCATTTCTGGCCGACGCGGGTGAAGATCTGGCAGGTGCCGCGCACCTCCCCGGTATCGACATTCTCGAGGATGAGCACGAAAAGGTCATCCGAGGTGTCGTCCTCGTCGCCGCGCGCAAAGGCGGCGTGGCTGCGGTCCAGCTTGGCACGAAGTGCGGGCTTGTCCGGCGGCAAATTCGTGAAACCGCCGCCAGTTAGCTTGGCCATTTCATAGAGATGCTGAAGATCCTCGTCGCGCGCGGCGCGGATGCGAAAGCTGTTCAAGGCCGGCCTCGCTCGGCAAGGCGAAGGATGGTGAGAACCGAGAGCGCGGCGCGCTCGGGCAGGCTTTCCGGGACCAGAAATTCCTCCGTCGAATGAATGGCGCCGCCGCGGGCACCCATGGTGTCGACCACGGGCACGCCGCAGGCCGCGATGTTGTTGCCGTCGCACACGCCGCCGGTCGTTTTCCAGGCGATGGGTATGTCGAGATCGGCGCCGGCACCGTGGACAAGGTCGAACAGGCGCGCGGCGGCGGGGTCGATCGGCTTTGGCGGGCGGTTGAAGCTGCCGTGCAGCGCGATCCGCACCTCGTGCTCG
This sequence comes from Sphingomonas sp., assembly GCF_036731925.1. GTDB lineage: Bacteria > Pseudomonadota > Alphaproteobacteria > Sphingomonadales > Sphingomonadaceae > Sphingomonas. The sequence goes on along the minus strand of NZ_DAINDJ010000001.1, from coordinate 1,609,458 downwards.
GCGGAGATGCGCGCGATCGCGGTGTCGAGCGCCGACTGTGCCAAGGCGGTGGCGGCAGCGTCGCCGGGGCGGAAGTTGACCCGAAGAATGGCGAGGTCGGGCACCACATTGTTGGGGCCGCCGCCGTCGATCCGCGCCGGATTGACCGACAGCCCCGGTGCCTTCGCCGCGGCCAGCGTCACGGCCAGCGCCGCCGCGGCGACCAGGGCATTGCGGCCCTCCTCGGGATTGCGGCCAGCATGGGCGCTGCGGCCGTGCACGACCAGCGAGAAATTGCCCGTGCCGCCGCGCGCACCGGCCAATGTGCCGTCGGGCAGCGAAGGCTCATAGGTTAGTGCCGCCGCCTTGCCCTGCGCCACGCGCGCGATCAGGGCTTGCGAGGAGAGCGATCCCGTCTCCTCGTCGGCGTTGATCAGGACCGTGTAGCCGAGGCGTACCGCAAGCGGACTTGTCTCGACGGCTTCGAGCGCCGCCAGCAGCAGCGCCAGGCCGCCCTTCATGTCGGCGGCGCCGGGGGCGTTGAGGCGGCCGTCTTCCAGCCAGCGTACCGCCTGGAACGGATGATCGGCGCCGAACACCGTATCCATATGGCCGGTGAACAGCAGTTGCACCTGTGCCTCCGGCCGCACCGTCAACAGCAGGTGGCGCCCATGCGCCAGCGGTTCGACGGCCCCAGCAGCGGTCACCGTTTCCACCGGCTCGGGCTGGACCAGCTGCAGTTCGCCCGGCAGCACCGAAAAGGCGTCCGCCAGCGTCGCCGCCATGGTGGCGAGCCCCGCCAGGTTACGGGTGCCGCTGTTGATGGCGGCCCATTGCATTGTCCTCTCCAGCATCGGCGCGGCCTGTGCGCGCTCGATCGCCGTCCGTTCGATCGCGGATAGCATTCCCATGGAGGTGTCGTAGCCCGGAACCAAGGCGGTTGAACACCCCCGCCGGGCCGCGATCAGAAATCGACGACGAGTGCCGCGCGGCTGGTGGTGTCGGTGGTGAGGCGGCCAAGCGGCGGCGCGCTTTCATATTGCACCGTGTAGCTGAACTGCGCCGACAGCGGGCCGATCAGCCGCGCCAGCAACGCCGACTTGGTGGCGACGGTGCTGTTGTCCTTTTCGATATAAGCCGATGCCGTCTGGGTGAGCGACATGCCGCGCGACAGCCGCCAGGCGAAATCGAGCGAGCCACGCGCGGCGATGTTGTTCTCGGTCGGCGCGCCGATGAAGCGCGTGTAGCGATAGGCCGGGCCGAGTTCGAGATCGAGCTTGATCGCCGAACTCTTGATCGCGCTGTAGCCGGCACCGGCGGACAGCGAGACACGATCCCCGAAGCCCGAGAAGCGATCGCTTTCATATTGCGCCGCGCCGTACATGTACGCACGGTTGTCGAACTTCCAGTTCGGCTCATAGGCGGCGAGGTAGCGCTCGCGCGTGGTGAACCCCAGGCTCTCCTGGTAATCGGCCTGCACGCGAACCTTGTGGCGCCATTCGATGCCTTCGCGCTTCACCTCGGCGGCGGCGGTGACGCCGATATTCTCCGAATTGCCGGTCTGCACATAGCCGCCCAGCTCGACATGGCCCTTCACCAGCTGGAGGAAATGTGCCTCGCGCAGCGCCTGCTGGGCGACTTCGCGACGCTTCGATCGCCAGTCGCCGGCGAGCCGGGCGACGAGCGGCGCGCTCGCGGGGTCGGCCGTCTTTGCATATTTGACGATAACGGCGACATCGGCCTCGTTGCCGGAGCTCATCGCCGCGTCGAGCATCGCCTTGATCGTCGGCGGGATCGGCGGATCCTCGGTGTTCGCAAGCAGGAGCGGAAGGGCGAGGAGCAGGGCACGCATGACAGCTCCGTCCTAGCCATAGTTTCGGGGCGCAAAAAGGGCAGGTTATCGCATCTGCACAACGCGCGGCCTCAGTCGCGGCCCTGCGGACAGGTTGCAGCCGCGCCTGCCGGCGCCGAAACCAGGCGAAAGCGAGGTCGTGCATGCCCAAACAGATCGTGGTTTTCGGTACATCAGGCGGCATCGGCCGCGCGCTGGTGGCGCAGCTGGCTGCCGACCCGTCGATCGGGCGGATCCATGCCGGCAGCCGCCGCCCGACGGCCTTTGATGACCCGAGGATCATCCCTTTTGCCTTCGATCTTCAGGACGAAGGGAGCATCGCGCGCGCGGCGGGGGAAATCGAGGGGCAGATCGACCTCGCCTTCGTCGCGACCGGCATGCTCCACCGCAGCGGCGGCCCTGCGCCCGAAAAGGCGCTGCGGGCGATCGATCCCGCGGCAATGGCCGAGCTGTTCGCCGTCAACGCCACGGGCCCTGCGCTCATCGCCAAGCATTTCGCGCCCTTGCTGCCCCGCGACCGGCGGAGCGTGTTCGCGGCGCTTTCCGCCAAGGTGGGCTCGATCGCCGACAACCGGCTGGGGGGCTGGCACAGTTATCGCGCGTCCAAGGCGGCGCTCAACATGCTGCTCGTGAACCTCGCGATCGAGCTGCGCCGCACGCATCCGCAGGCGATCGTGGCGGCCCTGCACCCGGGGACCGTCGACACCGGCCTCTCGGCGCCTTTCCAGCGCGGCGTCGCGCCAGAAAAGCTTTTCACACCAGAGCAAAGCGCGGCATACATGCTAGACGTTCTGAACCGCTTGGCCCCGGAGGATTCCGGTGGACTGTTCGCCTGGGACGGCAGCCGCCTGCCTTACTGAGCCAGTCGCGCGCCCACCAGGGTGCGGAGGGGCACCCGCGCCTTCAACCGGGCGGCAAGCAGCGCCATGCCGCTGATCTTGCGCTGCACGAACAGCGTGTCCGCAGGCGGTACGTGCCACACGGCGCGATCCTCCACCATCTGCATGCCCTCGCCGCGCACTGCCTGCAGGAAGCTGCGGTCGCCGAAGTCGAAATCGTCGGCACGATCGGTCTGCTCGAGGATCAGGCCGATCATGCGGTTGATCACGGCAGGGTGCCGCTCCAGCGCGGCTGCGCTGAAGAAGCCGAGATCCAGTGCCGCGCCGCGGACGGCATCGCGGTCGCTGCTGAGACCTGCCCCTAGGAGATCACGATATCCCTTTGCAATCGCATCGGAAACCGGCATGGCCGCGCCAAAGTCCAGCAGCACCAGTCGGCCGGTTTCGGGCTGGTAGCGGTAATTGGCGAAGTTCGGGTCGGTCTGAATGAAGGCGAAGCGGAACAGCTCGTGTAGCACCAGGTCGATCAGCGCAGTGGTCACGCGGTTCCGCTCATCCTGCTCGGCAGTCTCCAGCGTCTCGATCGGCTTGGCGGCGATATAGTCCATTGCCAGCACGTTGGTGGTCGACAGCGCTGCATAGGGGCGCGGCACCAGATAGCGATCGTCGCCGGCGAGGTGATCTGCATAGCGCGTCATCATCTCCGCCTCGCGGACATAGTCCGCTTCGTCATGGAGCTGGCGCTTGGCCTCGCCGAGCAGCGGCGTGACGTCCAGGCCCTTGGGCAGCAGCCCGGACAGGCGGAGCAGCGTCGCCACATTGTCGACATCGGCGTCGATGCTTTCGCGGACGCCGGGATACTGAACCTTGATCGCGAGCATCCGCCCGTCGGGCAGCCGTGCGCGGTGAACCTGCCCGATCGATGCCGCTGCCATCGGATGCGCCTCGAACAGCGCGAAGCGCCGCCGCCAGTCTGCGCCCCATTCGCGCGCCAGCACCTGCTGAAGCTGGGCGGGAGGCATGTGATGGGCCCGGTCTCGCAGCCGGGCGAGGATCTGGGTGAGCTCGTCGGGCAGCACGTCGCCGGCGTCGAGCGACAGCATCTGCCCCAGCTTCATCGCCGCGCCGCGCAGCTGCGCCAGCTGCTCGGTCGCGCGCGCTACGTTGCCGGGTGTCAGGACCAGATCGCGCAGCTGGGGCCGCTCGCCGGCAACCAGCCGCTTGGCACCTTCCGCCAGCACGTTGCCGGCCACGCCACCGGCCAGCCGTCCCATCACGCCGAAGCGCGCGAGCCGCCCCTTGGGGACCGCACGGGAGCGGCCTTCGTTCGAACGATCATCCGCCATGCCGATCCCTTTCGCGCATCCAGCGCTGTAATCTTGGCCGAACGCGCAGGAAGGCGCGATAGACCCGCTCAAGCAACCAGGTAGCACCCGGCAGCAGCGCAAGCAGCCCCAGCGGTCGCAGCAGCGGGATCGCGCGCCACATCGCCGCGAACGCCGCCGCGCCGCTGTAGAAGGTCCCGCGCGCGTCGCTGACGTGAAAGCGCGCGAGCAGGTCGGCGCGGTCGCGCGGGCAGCTTGTAGTCCCGTCGCTCACGTCGACGAAGCGCAGGCGCCCGCGACGGTCCAGCCGCCGCATCACTGCGATCTCGCGCGTGCAAAGCGGGCAGCCGCCATCATACCAGACGGTGAGCGGCTCAACCATTCCAGCGGCTCCCGGTCGGCACCAGCGCATCGAGGAAGCGCGCGGAGTCGGCCGCGATCTCCGCCTTGCGCTCTTCCGTCATGCGGTCGAAATTGCGGACGATCGGACCCATCCGCTGGTTGCGGGCGAAGCGATCGCGGTGGCGGGCGACGAAATCCCAGTAGAGATAGTTGAACGGGCACGCATCCGGCCCGGCCTTCAGCTTCACCTTGTAGCGGCAGCCGGCGCAGTAATCAGACATGCGATCGATATAGGCGCCGCTTGCCGCATAGGGTTTGGAGCCCATGATGCCCCCGTCGGCGAACAGGGCCATGCCGATCGTGTTGGGCATCTCCACCCATTCATAGGCATCGGCATAGACCGCCATGTACCAGACATGGACCAGATAGGGATCGATGCCCGCCAGCAGCGCGAAATTGCCGGTGACCATCAGCCGCTGGATGTGATGCGCATAGGCATGGGCACGGGTCTGTTCGACGGCGTCGCGCATGCACGCCATGTCGGTCTCGGCCGTCCAGTAGAACTCCGGCAGCGGGCGCCGGGCCTCCAGCGCATTGGCTTCGGCATAGCGCGGCATGTGGAGCCAGTAGATGCCGCGGACATATTCGCGCCAGCCGAGGATCTGACGAATGAACCCTTCGGCCGAGTTGATCGGCACGCGGCCCGCCCGCCACTCGGCTTCGGCGCGACGGCACAGGTCCAGCGGGTCGAGCAGGCCGATGTTCATGTAGAGCGCGAGGTGCGCGTGAAACAGCACGGGCTCGCCGCGCCGCATCGCATCCTGATAGTCGCCGAAGCGGGGCAGGGCGTGCTGCAGGAAATGGTCGCGCGCCTTTTCGGCATCGGTGCGGGTGACCGCGAGCGCGAAGGGGTGGAGATCGCCGAAATTATCGGGGAAGCGCCGTTCGACCAGTTCCAGCACGGCGCGGGTGATCGCGTCGGGCTCAAACGCCGGAAGGGCGGGCGGCCTTGTACCGGGCGGCGGCGTGCCGCGGTTGTCGTGATCGTAGTTCCATTCGCCCCCGGCCGGCTGGTCGCCGTCCATCAGCAACCGGGTGCGGCGCCGCATGTCGCGGTAGAAATACTCCATCCGCAACTGGCGGCGGCCCTGCGCCCAGGCACGAAACCCTGCCGGATCGATCAGGAAACGGTCGTCGGGGAACAGCGTCAGCCCCGGCACGGCGGCGAGGGCCTGGCGCAGGCGCCATTCGCCGGGTTCGGTGCACCAGATTTCTTCCGGGTCCAGTGCGGCCCGCGCGCGTTCCAGCTCGCCGACGAGGCTGCCGCAATTCGCGGGATCATCGAGCGTCGTGTACCGGACCTGCCAGCCCTCGGCGCGCAATTCCTCTGCGAAGTGGCGCATCGCGGCGAAGACGAAGGCGAGCTTCTTCCTGTGGTGCGGGACATAGCCTGCCTCTTCAGAGACTTCCGCCATCAGCACCACGTCCTCTGCGGAATCAGCCTCGGCAAGCGAGGAGATGCCAGCGCTGAGCTGGTCGCCGAGAAGAAGGATCAGGCGGGCCATGGCCGGCATGTGGGGCAGGCGAGGGCGTCGCACGCCATGTCTTTTCGGACAGGTTGAGGGTGGGCGGGCCGCGCGCGATGCCCCCATCATGGAAAACCATGGCTCGATCACCTCGGCGGCGCGGACCCTCGGCTATGCCGGGCTGCTGCCGCTCCTGCTGTGCATTGCGGGACTGGTGCTGCTGCCGATGCACCGTACGCTGCTGCTCGGCGCGGGCTTCGGCTATGCCGCGCTGATCTACAGCTTCCTCGGCGGGCTGTGGTGGGGGCAGGGCGTAGCGCGCGGCCAGGCATCGGCCGGACTGTTCGGCGTGGCGGTGCTGCCCTCGCTGATCGCCTGGGGATTGATGTTGCTTCAGCAGCTCGGCTGGACGACGGGGCAGGCGCTGCTGGTCCTCGGCGCGGCGATCCTCGTCTCGCCGGCGGTCGATCTGGTGCTGGCGCGGACGTGCCCCACGGTGCGGGGCTGGATTGCGCTGCGGCTGCAGCTTTCCCTCGGCCTCGGCCTGCTGACGCTCACCCTCGCGCTGCTGTAGAGCCGCAACGGGTTCAGGCTGCCGCGGCCGCACTCCCGATCATCGTGCCGAGGCGGTGGCCGGACAGCCAGGCGAGCTCCACGCGCGGCCCTTGCAGCCAGTCGCCGCAGGCGCCGAGGCGCAGCGCCTCGTTCCACAATGCGCCCTTGTCGACGCCCGGGGTCATCGCGAAGCGCCAGCGATGTGCCGCGCAGTAGCGGACGGCGGGCACCGGCCCCTCGGCATGGGCGAGCAGGGCATCGAGCAGCGCGCGTGCCACGTCCTCCGCCGTATCCTCCAGATGCGTCCTGGACCAGGAGCCATGCGCCTGTACGACCCAGGTTTCGCCGTCCTGCCGGCCGGGCTTGGCGCCGTCCCGCGCGGCCCAGCCGATGATGCCGTGCTGGCGAAAGCTGTCCGCCGGGATCTGCAGGCGATCCTCGAAGGCGATCATCGCGGTCCAGCAGGGCTGCGACCGCGCGGCCATCGCATCCGCCGCCATCATCAGGTCGTGCGCGCCGAGAAATGCAGCGGCCTGCTCGGCCGGCACGGCGACGATCGCGGCGTGGAAGGGGCCGTGCTGGCCGTCCTGCAGCCGCACATGCCAGCCGGTCACGTCTCGGGTGAGCGCAACGACATGGTGGCCGAAATGGACCCGGTGCCCTTCCGCCATGTGCCGCACCGGCGCGTTCATTGCGGGGGTGCCGACCCAGGCGTCCTCGCCTGCCGCATGCCAGCGGCTGGCGACGCCCTGCGCCTCCCATACCTGGACCAGCCGGCGGAAGCGATCGTCGCGCACCGTGAAATATTGCGCGCCGTGATCGAACTGCAGCTGCCGACCGTCCAGGTCGACCCGCCGCGTGGACATGCGGCCGCCGGGGCCGCGGCCCTTGTCGAACAGCGTTACCTGATGCCCGGCGGCCCGGAGTTGATCGGCGCAGGCGAGGCCCGCAATCCCGGCGCCGAGGATCACCACGTCCATCTGCGTTCGCCTGCTCAATAGCCCATCAGGGACATCAGCTCGGCGCGGCTGCTGCGATCCTCGAGGAAGCAGCCCAGCATCCGGCTGGTGACCATGCCGACGCCGTGGGTCTTCACACCACGTCCGGTCATGCAGCCATGCTGCGCCTCGATCACCACCGCCACGCCCGCGGGCTTCAGATGCGTCCAGATCGCCTGGGCGATCTCCGCGGTCAGGCGCTCCTGGATCTGCAGGCGACGGGCATAGCCGTGCAGGACGCGGGCGAGCTTCGAGATGCCGACCACACGGTCCTTGGGCAGATAGGCGATCGATGCCTTGCCGGTGATCGGCGCCAGGTGATGCTCGCAGTGCGACTGGAACGGGATGTCCTTCAGCAGCACGATCTCGTCATAGCCCGCAACCTCCTCGAAGGTACGGGCAAGGTGCATCCCGGGATCCTCGTCATAGCCGGCGCAATATTCGCGCCAGGCCTTGGCGTGCCGCAGCGGCGTGTCGCGCAGACCCTCGCGCTCAGGATCTTCGCCGACCCAGCGCAGCAGCGTGCGAACCGCCTCCTGCACCTCGTCGGGGACCATTTCGCCGCCTGTTTCGTCATCGGCCCGTTCTATATCGTTGCAGAAGAAGTTCATCGGGCCTACCTTTCGTTTCACCGGCAGCATTTGTGTGGCACGCCGGCATCGAGTGTCCTCCACATGAGGAACCCGGGTGAAACCGGGAACATGGACAAAAGGGTATGCAGTTACGCGACCCCAACGGGATGCAGAAAGCCGACCAATGCCACTGACCGACATGATCGCCGGAAGCGCCGTCGCCGCGGTGCTCAGCAACCCCCGACTGCCCGACAACCCCATCGTCGATTGCAACGATGCGTTCATCACCCTGACGGGCTATCGTCGGGATGAGATCATCGGGCGCAATTGCCGCTTCCTCGCCGGCGACAAGACGGAGCCGTGGCTGAGCGAGGCGCTAAGCGCGGGCGTGCGCGAGAAGCGGCCGGTAATGGTCGAGATTCTTAACTACAAGAAGGATGGCACGCCGTTCCGCAACGCGCTGCTGGTCGCGCCAATCTTCGGGGAAGACGGCGAGCTCGAATATTTCCTCGGCTCGCAGATGGAGGTGGAGGGGCCGAAGGAAGGCACCGCCCACCGCGCCACTATCGCGCGCGAGAAGATCGATGCGCTGTCGCCGCGCCAGCGCGCGGTGCTGATCGCGATGGCGGCGGGCAAGCTCAACAAGCAGATCGCCTATGACCTTGGGCTGACCGAGCGGACGATCAAGATGCATCGCGCCGCCATGTTCCGCGCACTGGGGGTGCGGACCGCTGCGGACGCGGTGCGGATGGCGATCGAAGCGGGCTACTGAACCACGAAAAAGGGGCGCCCGAACGGGACGCCCCTCGCTTGTTCGGCGGCAGGAGCCTACTGCGCGTTGCCGGCCGGCATCTCGGCGCCGTTGTCCGGCGCGGCATTGCCGATCATCGCTTCGGCCTCGGCATTGGCCCGATCCTCGGCATCGTTCTGGTAGATCATCGCATTGGCCTCGGGCGCGACATTCGCGCCGTCCGCGACATTGCTTTCGCTACCGCCGCATGCTGCCAGCGGCGCCAGCAGGGCTGCTGCGGCCATCAGGCGAAGCTTGCTCATCCGGGTGCTCCCACTTCAAATTCGTTGCGCAGGCGAAAAGAGCCGCACGTCAAGCCCGCTGCATGGGCCACGGCGAGCAACGCGTCAAACGCAAATATGTCGCATCGCCGTGACTTGGCCATGTTTTCGCCTGAATTTGGGACGGCGATTACTCGCCCTTCTCGGCGGGCACCGGCCCGATGTCCTCCGGCGCATTGGCGGCGATCGCCAGCATGGAGGCCCAGGCGGCGACATTCTGGCGAAGCTGGGCGGGATCGATCTTGTCCAGCGTGTCGTCCGGCGTGTGGTGCAGGTCAAAATAGCGCAGCCCGTCCTGGTTCAGACCGATGGTGCCGACACCCAGCGCCAGGATCGGCTCGACGTCCGTGCCGCCATGCGCCTTGTCGCGGCCGCGCTCGATGCCGAGCGGATAGAGGGCGGTCTCCAGTCGGTCTCCAAGTGCCTTGGCGCTCTCCGGCAGGTTGGTTTCGAACTTCCAGACGCGATCGGCGCCGAAATCGGACTCCATCGCCAGCACATGCCGCTCCTTGGCATGGGCCTTGGCATAAGCGGTGCCGCCGAAGCCGCCGACTTCCTCGGCCCCGAACCATACGACGCGGATGGTGCGCCTCGGCTGGCCGAGCTTCGCCGCCTGGAGCGCCGCGGCGGTGGTGATCGCCACACCCGAAGCGTCATCGATCGCGCCGGTGCCCAGGTCCCAGCTGTCAAGATGGCCGCCGACCACGATGATGCCCGCGCTCGGATCACTGCCTGGAATATCGGCGATCACGTTGCCGGATTCTGCCTCGCCCTTGAACTGCGGCGTCACGCTGAGCCGCAGCTTGACGGGGCCGCGCTTGACCAGCCGCACCAGCTGCTCGGCATCGGGGACCGAGAGGGCCGCGGCGGCAATCGGCGAAACTCCCTTTGCCCAGCTGGTCACGCCGGTGTGCGGGTTGCGGTGGTGATCGGTACCGATCGAGCGGATCAGCACCGCGGCCGCGCCCTTGGTCGCCGCGATGCTCGGGCCCGCGCGACGGACCGCGCCGTAATAGCCGTACTGCGATCCGTCCTGGGTCGGCACCATGGCATGATCGATAAAGGCGATCTTGCCCTTCAGGCTGCCGGCGGCTGCTGCCTGCAGCTCGGCGAGCGACGCGAAATAGACGACCTCGGCCTCCAGCGGCTGCGCACCGGTCGAGCCGGAATAGCCGAGCGCGGCGACGGTCAGCTTCTGCGCGGAGCCGCCGAGCACTTCGGCGGTCTCCACGCCGCGAACCCATACCGGCATGCGATAGGTCTCGACATGCACGTTCTTGAAGCCGAGCGCCGTAAGCTTCTGCACGCCCCAGGCGCGGGCACGCGCCTCGGCTTCGGTGGCGGCGAGGCGCTGGCCGATCTCGGTGGTAAGGCCTTCCACCACGTCCCACGCGACGTCGTCCTTCATCGCGGCATCGCGTACGCTTGCCACCTGGGCGGCGGTCTGCGCGAGCGCGGGGAGGGGCAGGGCGAAGGCGGCAGCGGCCGCGAGCAGGAGGCGCTTGTTCATGCTGCGGATGCTAACCAGCGGCGAACCGATTGCAATGGGGGATGAGGCGTTTCCGTCACTTAGCCCCTCCTCCTTGCAGGAGGGGTTGGGGTGAAGGGATTCCAGAACGCTTGTTGGTCTCGGTGAGACACAGCCCCACCCCAACCCCTCCCCTGAAGGGGAGGGGCTTAGAACCTCCGCCAACCCCCGCGTTGCCAACCTGCGCCCGCATCGCTACATGCCACGCGTCTTTCCAGCATCCAGAATTTCGCAACGGAGATCCGCCACCGTGGCTGCGCAGTACGCCTTCGTCATGAAGGACATGACCAAAACCTTCCCCGGCGCCCCCAAGCCGGTGCTCAACAACATCAACCTGCAATTCTACCAGGGTGCCAAGATCGGCATCGTGGGTCCGAACGGCGCGGGTAAGTCGACGCTCATGAAGATCATGGCCGGCATCGACAAGGATTTCGCCGGCGAGGCTTGGCCGGGCGAGAACATCACCGTCGGCTACCTGCCGCAGGAGCCGCAGCTCGACCCGACCAAGAACGTGCTCGAGAACGTCAAGGACGGCGCGCGCGAAGTGGCGGACATGGTCGATCGCTTCAACGCCATTTCGGCCGAGATGGGCGATCCCAAGGACGACACCGATTTCGACGCGCTGATGGAGGAGATGGGCGATCTCCAGGCCAAGATCGACGCGGTCGACGGCTGGAGCCTCGACAACCAGCTCGAGATCGCGATGGAAGCGCTGCGCTGCCCGCCGTCGGACTGGCCGGTCGAGAACCTCTCGGGCGGTGAAAAGCGCCGCATCGCGCTCACCCGCCTGCTGATCCAGAAGCCGTCGATCCTGCTGCTCGACGAGCCGACCAACCACCTCGACGCCGAAAGCGTCAACTGGCTGGAAAATCACCTCAAGGAATATGCCGGCGCGGTGCTGATGATCACCCACGACCGCTACTTCCTCGATAACGTCGTCGAGTGGATCCTCGAGATCGACCGCGGCAAGTATTTCCCGTACGAGGGCAATTACTCGACCTATCTCGAGAAGAAGGCCAAGCGCCTCGAGCAGGAAGACCGCGAGGCCACCGGCCGCCAGAAGGCGATCAAGGACGAGCTCGAATGGATCCGGCAGGGCGCCAAGGCGCGTCAGACCAAGTCGAAGGCGCGTATCGCCAAGTTCGAGCAGCTGGTCGCCAGCCAGGAAAACCGCACGCCGGGCAAGGCCCAGATCGTCATCCAGGTGCCCGAGCGCCTGGGCGGCAAGGTCATCGAGGCCAAGAACATCTCCAAGGCCTATGGCGACAAGCTGCTGTTCGAGAACCTCTCGTTCATGCTGCCGCCGGGCGGCATTGTCGGCGTGATCGGGCCGAACGGCGCGGGCAAGTCGACGCTGTTCAAGCTGCTCACCGGCCAGGAAACCCCGGACTCGGGCGAGATCGACATCGGCTCGACCGTGCGCCTCGGCTATGTCGACCAGAGCCGCGATCACCTCGATGACAGCAAGAACGTCTGGCAGGAAATCTCCGACGGTCTCGACTACATGAAGATCAACGGCCATGATCAGTCGACGCGCGCCTATGTGGGTGCGTTCAACTTCAAGGGCGCGGATCAGCAGAAGATCGTCGGCAAGCTTTCGGGCGGTGAGCGCAACCGCGTCAACATCGCCAAGATGCTGAAGCGCGGCGGCAACGTGCTGCTGCTCGACGAACCGACCAACGATCTCGATGTGGAAACGCTGGGCGCGCTGGAAGAGGCGATCGAGAATTTCGCGGGCTGCGCCGTGGTGATCAGCCACGATCGCTTCTTCCTCGATCGTCTCGCCACCCATATTCTCGCCTTCGAAGGCAACAGCCATGTCGAATGGTTCGAGGGCAACTTCGAGGCCTATGAGGAAGACAAGCGCCGTCGCCTGGGCGATGCCGCCGATCGTCCTACCGCGCTGGCCTACAAGAAGCTGACGCGCTGAGCCGATCGGGCTCTGCCGGCGAACAGAAAGGGCCTCTCCGCCGATGCGGGAAGGCCCTTTTGCATTGGTCAGTCGCGTGGACGATCGTGAGGCCGGCTCTGGTCGTGGTCGATCGCGTCCTGCTTCCGAACGCGGCGGATGCCATCCGGCGCATCGACGGCGTCCAATTCGGCGCTGCTCGCTACGTCGCGCTCGAGATTGCCGCCGCTTGCGCCCGAGAAGGACGGGGCAGTTTCGGCATTTTCGATAAGATCGCGGTCGTCATGATCGCGGGCGGTTTCCGTGCGGGGATTTTCCATCGGCATTCTCCTGCCTCTACAACAGGATAGCGCGCGTTCCTGTTCCCCCTCAGGCGGTAAACCGCTTGGTGAAACCCTTATGCGCCTTGTCTTCCGGCATTGCCTCGCTTTCGACATGCTCGACGCGGGCGAGCGGCGGGCCTTCACGGCATGCCTCGACAAACAGGCCAATTGCCGTGTCTTCGCCGGCAGCGAGAATCTCGACGCGACCGTCCCGCAGATTACGGACCCAACCCGTCAGCCCGCCGCGCTGCGCGGTCCGCACCACCCAGTCGCGATAGCCGACTCCTTGTACCCGTCCCGAAACCAGGATTCGCTGCTGCGCCATATGCTCCCTTTGTACACGCCCATGATCTCGGGCCGGGCAACCCTGTAGCAGTCTGGGACGAATGGGAAGCGGGCCAGGGGAACGGCCCGCCGCAAACCCGGCAGACCCCGGCGCGTCAGGGGTAGGTGATCGCCATCACTTCATATTCCCGTTCGCCCGCGGGCAGCACCACGCGGCGCAGATCGCCGATGCGTGCACCGCGCAATGCTCGCGCGAGGGGCGCATTCCAGCCGACCAGACCCTTGGCGGCATCGGCCTCGTCATCACCAACCAGTGTGAGGGTGCGGTGGTTGTCGTCCTCGTCGGCGATGGTCACGCAGGCGCCGAAGAACACGCCGCTGCGGTCTTCCTGTCGGGTAGGGTCGACAACCTTGGCGGCCTTCATCCGCCGGGCGAGGAAGCCGAGCCGACGATCGATCTCGCGCAGTCGCTTGCGGCCGTAGATATAGTCGCCATTCTCGGAGCGATCGCCATTGCCCGCCGCCCAGGAGATCGTGTCGACAAGCTTCGGGCGCTCCTGCCCGAAGAGCTGGTCATATTCGGCCTTGAGCGCCGCATAGCCTGCGGGCGTGATATAGTTGGGGCGATCGTTCATCGTCGCCCGCGCTATCAGCCCGGCCGGCTCTTGCCCAGATACCAGCTGAGGTTCGCCGCGCCCTTGCTGCGGGCCAGCGACGGGTTCATCAGATCATAGACCACGGCGTTTTCCAGTACGCGCTGGACGTAGTTCTTGGTCTCGAAGATCGGGATCTGCTCGATCCAGCGGACCACGTCGCCGCCCGGCAGCCGCGGATCGCCATAGGCACGGAGCCACTTGTTCACATTGCCCGGGCCGGCATTGTACGCTGCCACCGCCAGCGGGTAGCAGCCGCCATAATAGTTCAGCATGCGCTGGAAGTAGCTGGAGCCGAGCTGGATGTTGTAATCGGTATCGGCGTTGAGCGCGCTCGCGTCATAGCCCATGCCGAGCTTGGTCGCGGTCTCGCGGGCCGTGCCCGGCATCAGCTGCATCAGCCCGCGTGCGCCGGCGCGGCTCACTGCGTCGCGATTGAACTGGCTTTCCTGCCGGGCGATCGCGTGGATGATCGTCCAATAGTCGCGCTGGCCCTCGGGCACCTTCACCGATGGGTAGCCGGCGGCGCTATAGTCGGACAGGCCGTTCTGGAGCGCGCTGCGGCCGACCATCACGCCCAGGTCCGGTCGCCCGAGGGTGCGGCTGAGATCGGCGGCCAGGAGGTGGTCGTCCTCGGTCGTCGCATCCTCGGCGATCTTGCGCAGGAACAGGCTCTGGTCGCTGCGATTGCCCATCTGGCCGAGCAGTTGCGCTGCGCGGACGAGCTCGCGGCGATAGAAGGCATCTCGCGCCCCCGGCGCGGCGGTCTTCCCGGTCAGGTCACGCGGGCCTCGCAGGGGTTGGCCGAGCCTTTCCACGGCTAGCTGGCCGTAGAACAGGTCGGGGAAGCCGCCCGCGCGGGCATAATAGGCCTGCGCGCCAGTGGCATTGCCGGCGGCTTCGGCGGCGCGCCCGGCCCAGTACATGCCCTTGGACTGCGTGCCCGGCGTCTTCGATCCGCGGCCGTAGCGCGCGAACATGCCGACGGCGTCGTTCGGGCGCCCCAGGTTGTAGAGCGCCACCGTGCCTGCGAGCCAGGTGAGGCTGGTATAATCGTCGCGCACCCCGAGCGAGAGATCGCTGACGTCCGTGCCGGACGGGAAGGCGTCATCCACCTGCGAGGCGATACGATAAGCGAGGTCATATTGTCCGTCCGCCAGCGCGCCCCGCGCGGCCGAGAGCAGCACCTCGTACCATTTCTCCGGATCGCCGGGAAAGCCGGCCATGCGCCGCGGCTGAGCGAGATAGGACCGCATCAGCTGGGTCTGGCCGGTCTGCCCCAGCCAGCGCGCGCGATCGGCGATATACCCATGGTCCGACTGGCCGCGGGCGTCGGCAAGGTTCGCCTTGGTGGCCGCGTCGAAGCCGTTGGTGCGATAGGCGATCCGCGCTTCGAACACCGGCCGCAGCTGGGGTGATGTGAAGGCCAGCTGCCGCGTCGCGATGCTCGTTGCGCCCTGCCACAGCAGCATGTCCTCGCGCGCATCGTGATCTGCGGGGCGGAGCGCGGTGCCGAACGAGGCGAGCAGCTTGCTCTCGTCCGAGGTCCGCAGGATGCCCGCGCGCCATGCGCGGCGCGCCTGGTCCTCCGCCTCGGCACGACGGCCAGTGGCGGCGAGCGCCTCGGCATAGCGCAAGCGCCCGGCGGGCGTAATCGGCGGGAAACGGGTGAAGAAGCGGACGGCGAGGTCCGGCATTGCCGTGCCGCTGTCGAGGATCGTCTCGGCGGCGGCGCGCCGGCTCTTCTCGCCCGGCCAGCCGGGATGGGCGAGCAGGAAATTGGCATAGTCCGAAAAGGCGTAATTGTCCGACTGCTGAAGCCGCTTCCATTCGACCAGCGCCGTGCTCACCGGATCATATTGCGCCTGAGCCTGCGGCACGAAGCCGCCCGCTAGGGCCGCCAGCATCGCGGGGGTCACCTGCGAAGAGGCCGCCAGTCCCGAAACACCGGCGAACACCAACGCGCCTTTGAGCATCGTACCGACCATGCTGGACATGATAGGAGATCGCGCCGTATCTGCCACCCCGTTTATACCGAAAAAGAGGATGATTCCGCGCGATGTTTTCAGGATCGATCCCTGCGCTGGTGACGCCGTTCCGCAACGGCGCGTTCGCGGAGGAGGATTTCCGCGCGCTCGTCGAATGGCAGATCGGCGAAGGCTCGTCGGCGCTGGTGCCCTGCGGCACCACCGGCGAGGCAGCGACCATGCCGAAGGACGAGCATTTCCACATCGTGCGGGTATGTGCCGACCAGGCGAAAGGCCGGATGAAGATCCTGGCAGGCGCCGGCTCGAACGATACCAAGGTGGCGATCGACAACGTTCGCGCCGCCGCGGACGCCGGTGCCGACGCAGCGCTGATGGTGCCACCCTATTATAATCGACCGAGCCAGGAAGGCATCTTCCGGCATTTCGCGGCCGTGGCGGAGGCAACCGATCTGCCGATCGTGCTCTACAATGTGCCAGGACGTACCGTCACCGATATCCAGCCCGCCACGATGGCGCGGATAGTACAGGCATTTCCGGAGACGTTCGTCGGCGTGAAGGACGCGACGGGCAATCTCGGACGCGTCTCCGAACAACGAGCGGGCTGCGGAGCCGGGTTCGTCCAGCTTTCCGGCAATGACGAGACGGCGCTGGCATTCAACGCAACAGGCGGCGTGGGGTGCATCTCGGTCTCGGCCAACGTCGCGCCGAAGCTGTGCGCCGAGTTCCAGGCTGCGTGGGCAGCGGGTGATGCCGCACAGGCGCTGGCGCTCCACGACAAGCTCTATCCGCTCCACATCGCGATGTTCACCGATGCGTCGCCGGGCCCGGTCAAGTACGCGATGGGCCGCATCCGCTCCGGCTTCCCGCAGGAACTGCGCCTGCCGATGACCGAGGCGGGCGAGGCGAGCCGCAAGGCGGTCGACGCGGCGCTGGAATTCGCCGGGCTGCTCTGAGGAAGGGACCGGAGCGCCAACAAACGGCTGGCGCTCCGGCCTGTCCCTCCCTACATCCCGCGGTCTTATGGCCCGTCCACGTCCCCAGGAATTCGACAAGGTAAAGACCGTCGCCGAGAACCGGCGCGCGCGTTTCGACTATTTCATCGAGCAGGTCTATGAGGCCGGCCTCGTGCTCACCGGCACGGAAGTGAAGTCGCTGCGGTTCGGCGAGGGCTCGATTGCCGAGGCCTATGCCGAGATCAAGAGTGACGCGGTATGGCTGGTCAATGCCAATATTCCCGAGTTCAGTCACGGGAACCGCTTCAACCACGAGCCCAAGCGCCCGCGTAAACTGCTCCTCAACGAGCGCCAGATTAACAAGCTGCACGGCGCCGTCGCCCGAGAGGGCATGACGCTGGTCCCGCTGTCGGTCTATTTCAACGGCAAGGGACGTGCGAAGGTGGAGCTGGCGCTGGCGAAGGGCAAGAAGACGCATGACAAGCGCGAAACCATCAAGGAACGCGACTGGAAGCGCGAGCAGTCCCGCATCCTCCGCGACCGCGGCTGAGATGACGCGGCCGGGACGCCTGCGCCGACTGGCGGACAAGGCGGTGCCCAGCCGCGAATCGATCGAGACCAATCGCTGGCTGAAGCCGGTGGCGGGGCGGGTGATGCACTCTTCGCTATGGCGGTTCACGCGCCGCTCCGTGCCGCGGGGCGTCGCGCTGGGTATGGTGACCGGCATCCTCGTGCCGATGGGGCAGATCCCGGCATCTGCCGTCCTGGCACTGCCGCTCCGTGCGAACATACCGGCTGCGGCCGCGACGACCTTCCTGACCAACCCCTTCACCACGCCGCCGCTCTGGGTGGCGGCCTATTGGCTCGGCAGCTGGATGCTCGGGCCGCGCCTCTCGGCAGACGTTCTCGAGGGCGACGCACCGGGCTGGCTCGACTGGCTGCTGCACCAGGGCGGCCCGGCACTGCTGACCGGCCTTGTCACCCTGGCGGTGGCACTCGCGATCCTCGGCTATTTCGGCAGCGGGCTGCTGTGGCGATGGTGGATCGTCCGCAAACGCAGGCGGCGCCTGCATCTCCGTCGTGCGGCGCATTGATCCAGAGCAGTCCTGCCGCCGATCCGATGCGATCGGTGCTTGACGCTGGGACGGTGACGGAACATCGGTGAACGATGGCAAGTCTGCCCGACGCCGAGCTGCCCAAGCCTTCGCTGCTGCTGCCGATCGTGGCCGTGGTGGTCACCGGCGTCGCTGCTGCTGCCGCAATCCTGTTCAGCCTGAATGACCGCGCCATCGCGGCAGGGTTTCTTGCGGCTGCTCTGCTCGCGGCCGGCGTGATCCTGGCCTTTGGACGCCTGTTTCGTTCCCCCAGCACCAGCATCGAACGCTATACCGATTGGGCGATCGCGCATGCACTGGCCTCCGCTAGCGACGACGCGCTCGCGGTAACGGATCGCAGCGGCCGGCTGGTCTGCGCCAATCCGCGCTACGAGGCCTTGTTCGGCGGCTGGCCAACGCCGCCCAATTTGCCGATCGGCGAGGAGGGGGAGCGCGCGCTGGGTGCTTGCGCGCGGGCGGCGTGGCGCGACGGCGAAAGCCGGTGCAGCGACGTCCAGGTATTCGGCGCGCAGGTGGCGGTGCGGGTGGTTCGCGTCGGCGACGAATCGCTGGTGTGGCGCTTCATCGGGATCCACGCGCTCGACCTTGCGGTGCAGGTGCAGGGGCTGCTCGCCGGGCCGACGGGGGACCGGCTGGGCGGCGCAGGAGTGATGGTGGTGCTGGTGGCACCCGATGGCCGCATCCGCTCGGCAAACCGCGTGTTTCGGCACCGCGCGCTGGGAAGCGCCGATGCCATTGTCGACGGCCGCGACTTTGCCGGGATGCTGATCACCGACTCGATTGGTCAGGTCCGCTTCGAGCGCGAGGGCATCGAGGGCACGCCGCTGCGGGTGCTCCAGATCCCGTTCCTGGAGGGTGATGAGGCGCCGCTGCTGGTTGCGCTGCTCGACGAGGAGCCGGTGGCGCTCGCCAGCCCGGCGCTGGCCGGCAGTGCTTCGGCACATGTCCATTCGCTGATCTCGCTGCTGCCGACCGGCCTCGCCCTGATCGATCGCGACGGCCGGTTCCTGATGATGAACGATGCGTTCGTTCGCACCGCGCGCGTCCATCCCGCCGCGCCGCCGCTCTATCCGGGCGACCTGGTGGTGCGTGAGGACAAGGCGACGCTGGCCGACGCTGTCCGGCGCTTTGCCGGCGGGGCGCCGCAATCGCTCGAGATCACGGTGCGGCTGAAGGATGCCTCCGAGGAGCCTGTGGCAATTACCATCGCCGGCGCGCGTGGGCTCGGGGATGCCGCGGTGCTGCTGAGCCTCCGGGATTCGGGCGAAGAGGGCAAGCTCAAGCGCCAGATCGCCCAGGCGACCAAGATGCAGGCGGTGGGCCAGCTCGCCGGTGGTGTCGCGCACGATTTCAACAATATCCTGACGGCCATCATCGGGCATTGCGACCTGATGCTGATGCGCCATTCCCCCGGCGACAGCGATTATGATGACATCCAGCAGATCCGGGCCAACTCCAACCGCGCCGCCAGCCTGACGCGCCAGCTGCTCGCCTTTTCGCGCCAGCAGACGCTGCGGCCGCAGGTGCTGCAGCTGCCCGACATCATCTCGGAGGTTTCGAACCTCCTGAAGCGGCTGCTCGGCGAGACGGTCTCGCTCGACGTGAAGCACGGCCGCAACCTGGGGCCGGTGCGCGCCGATCCGGGGCAGCTCGAGCAGGTGGTAGTCAACCTAGCGGTCAACGCGCGCGATTCGATGCTGAGCAAGAACCCCAGCGGCGGCGGTTCGCTGACGATCGAGACGCTGGCCGTGTCGTCCGCCGACGTGCGTCGGATGGACGACGACGTGCTTCCGGTCGGCGACTATACCGCGCTCCGCATCTCCGACACCGGCACCGGCATTCCGCCGGAGATCCTGCCCAAGATCTGGGAGCCGTTCTTCACCACCAAGGAGGTCGGCAAGGGGACGGGGCTGGGCCTGTCGACCGTATACGGCATCATCAAGCAGTCCGGCGGCTACATCTTCGCGGAGAACAATCCCGGCGGCGGTGCGGCCTTCACCATCTACCTGCCGGTCCATACCGCGCCGGAGACGGCTGTCGCCAAGCTGCCGGTGACCAAGGAGAAGCCGGCGGACCTGTGGGGCACGGGCACCATCCTTGTCGTTGAGGACGAGGACATGGTTCGCGCGATCGCCGAGCGCGCGCTCACGCGTCAGGGTTATTCGGTGGTGACCGCAGAAAACGGCGAAGTCGCACTTGAAACGATCGAGACAATGGACAAGCCGGACCTGCTCGTTTCCGACGTGGTGATGCCGGTACTCGACGGCCCCAGCATGGCCCGCAAGGTTCGCGAGCGCTGGCCTGACCTGCCGATCTTGTTCATGTCTGGCTATGCGGAGGAACAATTACGGCGTTCGATCGATCTCGACAATGTCGCCTTTCTTCCTAAACCCTTCTCGGTTCAGCAACTTGCAGAAGCGGTTCAGGAGATTCTAGTGACCAAATAAGTGCTTGGCACGTAACCATTTTTCCTGCAAAGGGGGCTTTATGCAGGGTCCGCGTAACATCCTCATCGTCGAAGACGAGCCGTTGATCGCCATGATGCTCGAGGATTTCCTCGACGCATTGGACCGGGTACCGGCGGGCACGGCCGACAATGTCGCCGAGGCGCTCGACCGGATCGGCGCCGGCGGCATCGACGCGGCGATCCTTGACGTGAATCTGCGCGGCGGGGAGCAGAGTTGGCCGGTGGCCGACAAGCTGGCCGAACTCGGCATTCCCTTCGTTCTAGCGACCGGCGGCGCCGATGACAGCATCGCCCAGCCGCACCGCGACCGGCCGGTGCTTTCCAAGCCGTTCACGCTGGACCGCGTCGACAAGGTGCTCAGCAGCCTGAGCTGAGTACCGTCGCTTAGGGTTGTGCGCAGGGCAGGGGCGACGCTAAAGCCCCTGTCATCATGACCGAACTCCCCAAGACCTTCGACCCCGCCGAAATCGAATCCCGCTGGTACGCCCATTGGGAAGACGAAGGCCTGTTCCGCCCCGAGCGCACCGGCGCCGAGCCGTGGACGATCGTCAACCCGCCGCCCAACGTGACGGGCAGCCTGCACATCGGCCACGCGCTCGACAACACGCTGCAGGACATCCTCGTCCGCCACGCGCGGCTGAAGGGCAAGGACGCGCGGTGGGTGGTCGGCACCGACCATGCCGGCATCGCGACGCAGATGGTGGTCGAACGCCAGCTCAACGCCGCCGGCAGCAAGCGCACCGATTTCACCCGCGAGGCGTTCGTCGACAAGGTGTGGGAATGGAAGGCGGAGAGCGGGGGCCAGATCACCGGCCAGCTGCGCCGTCTGGGCTGCTCGATGGACTGGGCGAACGAGCGATTCACCATGGACGAGGGCTTCTCCAAGGCAGTCCTCAAGGTGTTCGTCGAGCTCTATCGCCAAGGCCTGCTCTACCGCGACAAGCGGCTGGTGAACTGGGATCCCGGCCTCGGCACCGCGATCTCGGACCTTGAGGTCGAGACCAAGGAAGTTCGCGGCAATTTCTGGCACCTGCGCTATCCGCTGGCGGACGGCTCGGGCCATATCCAGGTCGCGACGACGCGGCCGGAGACGATGCTGGCCGACATGGCCGTCGCCGTGCATCCCGAGGACGAACGCTACAAGGCGCTGATCGGCAAGCAGGTCAAGCTGCCGATCACCGGCCGCCTGATCCCGATCGTCGGCGACGAGCATGCCGATCCGGCCCTTGGTTCGGGTGCGGTGAAGATCACGCCAGGCCATGATTTCAACGACTTCGAGGTGGGTGTTCGCGCTGGCATCAAAGCCGGCGAAATGCTCAACATGCTCGATGCCAAGGCGGCGATCTGCCAGACGCAGGACGGGCTCGTCCCGGCCGAGCTGATCGGGCTGGACCGCTTTGAGGCCCGCAAGGCGATCGTCGCGCGGCTGAAGGACGAGGGCTTCCTCGTGCCGTTCGTCGACAAGGACGGCGCCGAGCACGACGCCGAGCCGCGCACCATTCAGACGCCCTATGGTGATCGCTCGGGTCAGGTGATCGAGCCCTGGCTTACCGACCAATGGTATGTCGACGCCGCCACACTTGCCAAGCCGGCGATCGAGGCGGTCCGCTCGGGCGCGACCAAGATCGTGCCGAAGAGCTGGGAAAAGACCTATTTCAACTGGATGGAGAACATCCAGCCCTGGTGCGTCAGCCGCCAACTCTGGTGGGGACATCGTATCCCGGCCTGGTTCGACGCCGAGGGCAAGCCGTATGTCGCCGAAAGCGAGGAAGAGGCGCAGGCGCAGGCGGGCGAGGGCGTTGCGCTCACCCGGGATCCCGACGTGCTCGACACCTGGTTCTCCTCGGCGCTGTGGCCGTTCGCGACGCTCGGATGGCCTGAGAACACCGACCCCACACTGGGCGGGCGCTACTCGAACGACGTGCTCATCTCCGGCTTCGACATCCTGTTCTTCTGGGATGCGCGGATGATGATGCAGGGCTTGCACTTCATGAAGCAAGTGCCCTTCAAGACCCTGTATCTGCACGGTCTTGTCCGCGCCGCCGACGGCCAGAAAATGTCCAAGTCGAAGGGCAACACGGTCGATCCGCTGGGCATGATCGACAAGTACGGCGCCGACGCGCTGCGCTTCTTCATGGCGGCGATGGAAAGCCAGGGCCGCGACATCAAGATGGATGAGAAGCGGCTCGAGGGCTATCGCAACTTCGCGACCAAGCTGTGGAACGCCGCGCGCTTCTGCCAGTCCAACGGCATCGCCGCGAGCAAGCATCTTGAGGCGCCGTCGGCGGAGCTCGCGGTAAACCGCTGGATTATCGCGGAAACGATCACCACGGTGCAGGCGCTGGACCTCGCGCTGGCTGATCTGCGCTTCGACGAGGCGGCGAACACGATCTACCAGTTCGTCTGGAGCCGGTTCTGCGACTGGTATCTGGAGCTGATCAAGCCGGTGCTGCAGGGCGAGGGCGTTGCCGCCACGCAAGCGGAGGAGACGCGTGCCGTCGCCGGCTGGGCGCTCGATCAGATCCTGGTCATGCTGCACCCGTTCATGCCCTTCATCACCGAAGAGCTGTGGTCGAAAATGGGGCCGCGCGACCATGACCTCATCGTCGCAAAGTGGCCGATGGCCGATGCACGCGCGCTCGATCCTTCGGCGGCGCAGGAAATCGACTGGCTGATCCGCCTGGTGAGCGAGATCCGTGCGGCGCGCACCGAATTGAACGTGCCGCCGGGCGCGCGTCTTGCGCTGCACGTCCGCGATGCCTCGCCCGAAACGGTCGCGCGTCTGGCGCGGCAGGAAGCGGCGCTGGCGCGGCTCGGCCGTGTCGACCAGGCGCAGGGAGATGCGCCCGCGGGCGGCGCGCTCCAGCTCGTCGTCGACGAAGCGACCTTCGTGATGCCGCTGGGCGACGTAGTGGACCTGGAGGCCGAGCGCGCCCGGCTCACCAAGGCGATTGCGGCGGCCGAGAAGGAGCGCGACGGGCTCGCCGGACGGCTCGGCAATCCCAGCTTCGTCGAGCGTGCGAAGCCGGAGGCAGTCGAGAAGGCGCGCGCGGACCACGACGAGAAAGCGGCGGAAGCCGAACGGCTGTCGGCCGCCTTGGCGCGATTGGGATGAATGGGACGCCCCGGCTAGTGCCGGGGCGTTTCTCCTGTCAGGCGGCGGCGGTCGGCACCATCACGTCGATCACCGCCGGCGCCACCTTGGCCATCACCGGCGTCTTGGCCAGCACCTCGCCATCGATCGAGATCGGCAGCACCGGCTCGGTCGCGACCCGGAGCGCCTTGCCGCGGAACGTTACCGTGTCTTCCTTTCGCGCCTCCAGCCGAAGGACGGAGGCTGCCCAGTTGCGCACCAGCCGCGACTTCACATGTCCCTTCACCACCTGAACCACGATCTCGCCCGAGGTGACCCCGGCCTCGTCGACGAGTTCGGTTCCGCCATGGAACGGGCCGTTCGAGATGCGAACCTCCACGGCGCGCAGCCGCTTGGCGTCGGCCCCCTCTCCGACGATGACGGTGAACGGCTTGAACTTCAGAAACTGCAGCGCCGCCCAGCTGAGATAGCCCATCCGGCCGAACCAGCGCTTGGCGTTGTGCGGCACTGTCTCGGCGATCTGGGGCGAAAGGCCGATCGCGGCGGTGCTGGCGTAATAATCGTCGTTGATCATGCCCAGGTCGATCCGCTTGGGCGCGCCCTGCAAGATCGCGTCGACGGCGCCGTCCACATCGAGCGGGATGCCGAGCGAGCGGGCGAAGCTGTTCGCCGTGCCCAGCGGCAGAACGCCCAGCGTGACTCCCTTGCCGACAAGGCGGTCGACCAGGCCGCTCACCGTTCCGTCACCGCCCCCCAGGATCACCAGTTCCGGGTTCTTTGCCAGTGCCTTGTCGAGCGTTGCTTCCAGATGATCCGGGTCATCGACGGCGTGCGCATCCACCGGCATGTCCTGCGCATGGAAGCGGGCGCAGGCGCGATCGAACCAGTCCTGGCCGTGGCGGGACTTGGTGTTGACGACCATCGCCGCCGATTGGAACTGCATGGAAACCCCTCGATTGATGACGGGTCCGTAACGCACGTGCCCGTCGATCGGGTCCGTGTCCCCTGTTCCACGGGACAGGTCGCCTTGACCGGTGCTTGCGCGTTTGTGCGCCTATGACTGCACCCGTTCTCCTCTGGTTCCGCCGTGACCTTCGCCTTGCCGATCAGCCCGCCCTTGCGGCAGCGGTGGCGGCGGGCACCGTCATCCCCGTGTACGTGCTGGACGACGAGACGGCGAAACACCGCGCGATGGGCGGCGCCTCTCGCTGGTGGTTGCACCACAGCCTGGCCGCGCTCGATGGCGCGCTGCGCAAGATGGGATCGCGGCTGATCCTGCGCCGCGGGAGAAGCGAGGAAGCGCTTGCGCGGCTGGCGGAGGAAACCGGGGCGGACACCGTCTACTGCATCCGGCATTACGAGCCTTGGTGGCGCAATGCCGAACGCGCGGTGGCGAAGCGGCTGACGCTCTGCTGCCACGACGGCAACTATCTGCTGCCACCGGGGGCAGTGACGAGCGGCGCGGGTACGCCGTACAAGATCTTCACGCCCTTCTGGCGAACCTTGCGCGAGCGCATGCCCCCCGCCGCACCCTTGCACGCGCCGAACGGCATCGTTGCGCCCTCCAAATGGCCGGCGAGCGACACGTTGGAAAGCTGGAGGCTGCTGCCCACCACGCCGGACTGGGCGGCCGGCTTTCGCGGGGAATGGCAGCCGGGAGAGGAGGGGGCCCACCAGCGGCTCCGCCAGTTCAGGGATCGCGCGGCGCGCTACGACGATACGCGAAACCTGCCGTCGATCGAGGGCAGCTCTCGTCTTTCGCCGCACCTGCATTTCGGCGAAGTCTCGCCCGCGCAGGTCTGGCATGCGCTGGAGGGCGCAGGCGGGCAGGTGGAAGAATATTTGCGCGAACTGGGCTGGCGCGACTTCGCGCAGAACCTGATCTGCCAGTATCCGGATTACGCCGCCAAGAACGGCCGTCCGGCGTTTGACGCCATGGCGTGGCGTAGCGGCGAGGAAGCAGCGGCCGATCTGCGTGCCTGGCAGCGCGGGCAGACGGGCTATCCGATCGTCGACGCCGGCATGCGCCAGCTCTGGGCGACCGGCTGGATGCACAATCGGGTGCGGATGATCGCCGCCAGCTTTCTGATCAAGCACCTGCTGATCGACTGGCGGGAAGGCGAACGCTGGTTCTGGGACACGCTGGTCGATGCCGATTACGGCAACAACGCGGTAAACTGGCAGTGGGTATCCGGCTCGGGAGTCGATTCGAGCCAGTGGAGCCGGGTCATGGCACCGCTGACCCAGTCCGAGAAGTTCAACGCGGCCGGCTATATCCGGCAATGGGTGCCCGAGCTGGCCAGACTGCCCAATGCGGCGATCCACGATCCGGAGGCTGCGGGGTGCCGTCCGCGCGACTACCCGCGCAAGCGGATCAACCATCGAGACGCGCGGGAACGCGCGCTGGCTGCAGGTCGCGCCGTCCGCTGAGGGCTTGCCCGGTGCGATCAGGCGTGCATGTAAAAGGGCATGAACGCTCCGGTGCAGGATACCGCACGAGTCGCTGCACGAGGCTCCGGCCCGCTGGCTCTTTTCGGCCGTTTCTTTCATCGTCAGCTCGACCGCCTGGATCAAGGCATCGACGCGGGGAGCCTCGAGGTGTTCACGCCGGACGGGCAGGCGCGGCTGCTCGGCGGCAGCGCAGCCGGCCCTGCGACAACGGTGACGCTGCGCAGCTGGCGGGCTTTGGTGCGGCTGGCAACGGGCGGCTCCGCGGGCTGGTATGAGGCTTGGGAAAAGGGTGAGTGGTCCAGCCCAGATCCGGTGCAGTTGTTTGCGTTGTTCAGTCACAATCGGGCGGGGCTGGCGGCACAGGCGCGCGCGCGTGGACTGTCGCTGCTGCCGCGACGGCTGATGCACTGGCTGCGGCGCAACCATCGCGGCGGATCGCGCAAGAACATCGCGTTTCACTATGATCTCGGCAACGACTTCTACACGCCCTGGCTGGACCCGGGCATGAGCTATTCGAGCGCGATTTTCCGCGACGCCGACGAGGCGTTGGAGGCTGCGCAGGACACCAAGCTGCAGGCGATTCTCGACCGGACGGCCACCCGGCCGGGCGATACGATCCTGGAGATCGGCTGCGGCTGGGGCTCCTTCGCCGAACTGGCGCTCCGCCGGGGTCGAAAGCTGCACGGCATCACGCTGTCGACCGAGCAGAAGGCGTGGGCCGAAGCGCGGACGGCGGGGCTGGAGGGCGCCCGCTTCACCCTGACCGATTATCGCGACGTTGACGGCCAGTATGACGCGGTCGCCAGCATCGAGATGGCCGAGGCAGTTGGTCGCGAATTTTGGCCGGCCTATGTTTCGGCGATCGCCCGGGCGCTGAAGCCGGGTGGGCGCGCGGCGCTGCAGGTCATCACCTTCGACGACGCATTGTTCGAAGGCTATGCCCGCAACGTCGACTTCATCCAGACCTATGTCTTCCCGGGCGGCATGCTGCTGCGCGAAAGCGAATTTCGCGCGCTGGCCGAAGCCGAGGGGCTGGAATGGCAAGAGCGGCACGCCTTCGGCCTCGATTACGCCGAGACGCTGCGGCGCTGGCGCGCGCGCTTCGATGCGGCGGCGGCTGAAGGCCTGCTGCCGCCGCAGTTCGACGAACGCTTCGTGCGGCTGTGGCGCTATTATCTGATGTACTGCGAAGGCGGATTTCGCGGCGGCGGGATCGACGTGATCCAGATGACGCTGGTGAAGCGGGGCTAACCCGCTTCACCCACGGCCTCAGCCGCAGCGCGCGTCGATGATCGTGCCGTCCTTGCCCACGTGCAGGTTCAGCCGATCGACCCGAAAATCCATGGTCACCGCCGAACCGGGTTCGATCCACCGCAGGTGCCTGGCACCGGAGCGGGCGAGGGCATCGGCCTCTATCCCGGGCAAACGCTGTTTGCCCTTCAGGTCCTGAACCCGATTGGCGTCGCATTCGACCATCGCCGGCAGCGGCTCGGCCTTCTGCTGCGGGGCGCAGCCGGCTGCCGCACCGGCGAGCGCAACGAGGACAGCGCCGCGGATCATGCCGGGTCTTCCGTGCGGCTCATCTGGAGCTTGCCGTTACGCACCGCAAAGCCGAGCTGGCCTTCAACCAGCGCGAGGGCATCGCGGCCGAACTGCTCGTAACGCCAGCCTTCAAGGATCGGCAGGTCCTTGCGCACCCCCGAGGCGAGTGCTTCCAGATCCTCGGAGCGGGCGAGCAGCCGCGGGGCGACGTTCACTTCCTTGGCGCGGATCTTCAGCAGCAGCTTCAAGAGATCGGCGACCAGCGCCCCATCCTTGCCGAGCGAGGGCTTGCGCTCCTCCCGGCCCGGCATCTCGTCCGCCGGCATCGGCTTCGAGTCGGCGATGGCGGCCATCATCCGGCCGCCGATGTCGTTGCCCGCCCATGCGGCGGAGAGGCCGCGGACCTTGGCGAGGTCGCTCTGCTTGCGCGGCGGATTGGCGGCCAGATCGGCCAGCGTCTCGTCCTTGACGATGCGGCCACGCGGCAGGTCCTTGCCTTGCGCCTCCAGCTCACGCCAGCGGGCCAGCGCCTTGAGGCGGCCGAGCACTTCGGGCTTGCGGCTGTTGATGCGGACGCGCTGCCACACCTGATCGGGATCGTTGCGGTAGTTCTCGGGGTCGCTGATCCGCTCCATTTCCTGGTCCAGCCACACGCCGCGACCAGATTTGCGCAGCTTTTCCAGCATCTTGGGGAAGATTTTGGAAAGGTGCGTCACGTCAGCGATGGCATAGTCGATCTGGCGCTTGTCGAGCGGGCGGCGCGCCCAGTCGGTGAAGCGGGCGCCCTTGTCGACGACGATGCCCAGATAGGTGTCGACGAGGTTGGAATAGCCGATCTGCTCGCCCTGGCCGAGCGCCATCGCGGCGACCTGCGTGTCAAACATCGGGTGCGGCGTCTTGCCGGTCAGGTTGTAGACGATCTCGATATCTTGGCCGCCGGCGTGGAAGACCTTGAGAACGTCCTCATTGTTGACCATCAGGTCGAGCAGCGGTCCCATGTCGAGCCCGGGGGCCATCGGGTCGATCGCCGCGGCCTCCTTGTCGTTGGCCACCTGGATCAGGCAGAGCTCGGGCCAGTAGCTGTTTTCGCGCATGAACTCGGTGTCGACCGTTATAAAGTCGGACTGCGCGAGGCGTTTGCAGAGTTCGGCGAGGGTGACGCTGTCTTCGATCAGACCATGAATGTGCATCGCACGCCCATATACCGGTCTTCGGGTTGACAAAAGTGGGGTGTGACCGGAATGCGCGCGGTCATAGTGTTTCAATATCGTCGCGCCGGCCCGGACCGGCACCGCCAAGCGTGGCGGGAAGACGCCAAGGTGAGAAGAACCGCATCATGCACGCCTATCGCACGCACACCTGCGCCCAGCTCCGTTCTACGGATGTCGGGCAGACCGTCCGCCTGTCGGGCTGGGTGCACCGCAAGCGCGACCATGGCGACCTGGTGTTCGTCGACCTGCGCGATCATTACGGCATCACCCAGATCGTCACCGACGCGAGCGGCCCGGCCTTCGATCTGATCGAGTCGCTGCGTTCCGAATCGGTGATCACCGTCACCGGCATCGTCGTCGCGCGCGATTCCAGCGTGGTGAACCCGAACCTGCCGACCGGCGAGATCGAAGTCCGTGCGGCGGAAGTAACCGTCCAGTCGGCCGCTGCCGACCTGCCGATGCCGGTATTCGGCGAGCAGGAATATCCGGAAGAGATCCGCCTGCGGAACCGCTATCTCGATCTGCGCCGCGAGAAGGTCCACAAGAACATCCTGTTGCGCTCGAACGTCATCGCGTCGCTCCGCCGCCGGATGATCGATCAGGGCTTCACCGAGTTCCAGACGCCGATCCTCACCGCGTCGAGCCCCGAGGGGGCACGTGACTATCTCGTCCCCAGCCGCGTCCATCCGGGCAAGTTCTACGCGCTGCCCCAGGCGCCGCAGATGTTCAAGCAGCTGCTGATGGTCGCCGGCTTCGACCGTTACTTCCAGATCGCGCCCTGCTTCCGTGACGAAGACGCGCGTGCCGATCGTTCGCCGGGCGAGTTCTACCAGCTCGACTTCGAGATGAGCTTCGTGACGCAGGACGACGTGTTCGCGGCGATTGAGCCGGTGCTGCACGGCGTGTTCGAGGAGTTCGCCGACTGGGAGGGCATGGGCCGCACCGTCAGCGCGCTGCCGTTCAAGCGCATCCCCTACCGCGAATCGATGCTCAAATACGGCAACGACAAGCCGGACCTGCGCAACCCGCTGGTGATCACCGACGTGTCGGACTTCTTCAAGGGCTCGGGCTTCGGCCGCTTCGCCTCGATCGTCGAGGGCGGCGACGTCGTCCGCGCGATCCCGGCGCCGGGCACGCACGAGAAGAGCCGCAAGTTCTTCGACGACATGAACAGCTGGGCGCAGTCGGAAGGCTTCCCCGGCCTCGGCTATGCCACGCAGAAGGACGGCGTGTTCGGCGGCCCGATCGCCAACAACCATGGCCAGGACGGCATGAAGGCGATGGCGGAAGCCATGGGCCTCGGCCCGAACGACGGCATCTTCTTCGCCGCCGGCAAGGAAGCGCAGGCGGCCAAGCTCGCCGGTCTCGCCCGTACCCGCGTCGCCGACCAGCTGGAGCTGATCGACAAGAAGCGCTTCGAGTTCTGCTGGATCGTCGATTTCCCGATGTTCGAATATGACGAGGACGCGAAGAAGGTCGATTTCAGCCACAACCCCTTCTCGATGCCGCAGGGCGAGCTGGAGGCGCTGGAGACCAAGGACCCGCTCGACATCCTCGCCTATCAGTATGACATCGTCTGCAACGGCATCGAGCTGTCCTCGGGCGCGATCCGGAACCACAAGCCGGAGATCATGTACAAGGCGTTCGAGATCGCCGGCTACACGCAGGCGGATGTAGACACGAACTTCGCGGGCATGATCAATGCCTTCAAGTTCGGCGCGCCGCCGCATGGCGGCTCGGCCCCGGGCGTCGACCGCATCGTGATGCTGCTGGCGGACGAGCCGAACATCCGTGAGGTGATCGCCTTCCCGATGACGCAGAAGGCCGAGGATCTGATGATGCACGCACCGTCGACCGTGAGCGAAAAGCAGCTCAAGGAACTGCACATCCGCCTGGCGCCGGGCGTCGCCGCCGAGCTGGCGAAGAACGACACCGCCGGCAGCGTCGATCCGGCGGCCGGCTGAACGAAGGGAGGCGGTCATGCGCGTCGCGGTGTTCAATACCAAGGCCTATGACCGCCGCTTTCTTACCGAGACAAATACGCGCTACGGCCACGCGCTGACCTTTCTCGAACCTCGCCTCGACGCGCTGACCGCCACGCTGGCGGCGGGGCATGAGGCGGTGTGCGTGTTCGTGAACGACGGCGTTGATGCAGCCGTGCTGGAGGCGCTGGCCAAGGTAGGCGTGCGGCTGGTGGCGCTGCGCTGCGCCGGGTTCAACAATGTCGATCTCGCGGCTGCCGAGCGGCTGGGCATCGCCGTGGTTCGGGTGCCGGCCTATTCGCCGCATGCGGTGGCCGAGTTCACCGTCGGGCTGCTGCTGGCTGTGGATCGTGCCATTCCGCGGGCCTGGTCACGGGTGCGGGAAAACAACTTCGCGCTCGACGGGCTGATCGG
Source organism: Sphingomonas sp. (assembly GCF_036731925.1). Classification (GTDB taxonomy): domain Bacteria; phylum Pseudomonadota; class Alphaproteobacteria; order Sphingomonadales; family Sphingomonadaceae; genus Sphingomonas. The sequence continues at coordinate 1,578,484 of NZ_DAINDJ010000001.1, read as the reverse complement.
CCGCAACCTTCATGGCCGCACCGTCGGCGTCGTGGGAACGGGCGCGATCGGCGCGCTGGTTGCCCGGGCGCTGCGGGCCGGGTTCGGCTGCACGGTGCTGGCGAGCGACCTTCACCCCGATCCCGAACTGGAGGCGATCGGTGTCCGCTACGTGCCGCGCGAGGTGCTGCTGCGCACTGCCGAGATCGTGACGCTGCACTGTCCGCTCACCCCGGATACCCATCGGCTGATCGACGCGCAGGTGATTGGCGAGGCGCGGGACGGGCTGGTGATCGTCAACACCAGCCGCGGCGCGCTGATCGATACAGCCGCGCTGATCGAGGGGCTGAAGACGCGCAAGGTGCGTGCGGTTGCGCTGGACGTATATGAGCAGGAAGCCGACCTGTTCTTCGAGGACCTGTCGAACGAGATCATCGCCGACGATCAGTTCCAGCGGCTGCTGACCTTTCCCAATGTGCTCGTGACGGGTCACCAGGCCTTCCTCACCGAGGAAGCCTTGGCGGCGATTGCCGAGACGACGCTGGCGAGCATCAGCGATTTCGAGGCCGACCGGCCGCTCGCCAACCGCGTAGATGCAGCCTTGATCGCCCCTGCACGTTGAGCGCTGCTATGACCATCGACCTTTCCGACCATGAAGACGGCCTGTCCGTCGACGGCAATTATGAAGAAGAGCTCGCCAAGCTTCAAAAGCGGCTGAGCCACATCCAGACCGCGCACATCATCCACAAGCGCCGCGCGATTGTGGCGTTCGAAGGCTGGGACGCGGCGGGGAAGGGCGGAGTGATCAAGCGCCTCACCGCCGAGTGGGACCCGCGCTACTACGAGGTCTGGCCGATCTCGGCGCCGACCCAGGAAGAGCTTTCGCACCATTTCCTCTGGCGTTTCTGGCAGCGGCTGCCCGCCCAGCACAACATCGCGGTGTTCGACCGGACCTGGTATGGCCGTGTTCTGGTGGAGCGGGTCGAGGGCTATGCCAGTGAGGCGGAATGGCGGCGCGGCTATGCCGAGATCAACGATTTCGAGGCGCAGCAGGTCGACAACGGCGCAACGCTGGTGAAGATCTTCCTGCACGTCACGCAGAAGACCCAGGACAAGCGGCTACGCGATCGGCTGACGCACCCGTGGAAGCGCTGGAAGACCGGCATGGATGACTTCCGGAACCGCTCCCGCCGGGCCGACTATCTCGACGCGATGCACGAGATGTTCCACGAAACCGACACGCCGCATGCGCGCTGGACCGTGATCGACGGCAATCACAAGAAGGCCGCGCGCCTCGCGGCGCTCACCGCCATTGCCGAGCAGCTGGAAAAGCACGTGCCCATGGTGCCGCCGGAGCTCGACCCGCAGGTCGTGAAGGTCGCGACCGAGGCGCTGGGGAAATTCTGAGTGCTTGATCCTCCCCGACATGGGGAGGATCCTTGGCTCACGCGGCCGCGAACGTGCCGTCGTCGCCCATCACGTGCAGCACGCCGTCGGCGATGGCGAAATAGGCGCCGTGCAGCGTCAGTTTGCCTGCGGCTTCGCGCTCGGCCACGAAGGGGAAGGAGCGCAGGTTGCGCATCGAAACGCGAACGGTTTCCTGCTCCATCGCCCGCACCGCTGCCGCACCTTCGCCGTGTTCGGCCAGGATGCGCTCGCGGGCGCCCTCGAGCATGTCCACCCAATGCGCGATGAACCCGCCTTCGCCATTTTCGGCATCCGCGAAGCGCTGGGTGAGCGCCGCATGGGCGCCGCCACAGGCACCGTGACCCATCACCACGATCTCCGGCACTTCGAGCTGGGTCACCGCAAACTCCAGCGCGGCGGAAACGCCGTGACGGCCGCCGCCGGTTTCATAAGGCGGCACCAGGTTCGCAACGTTGCGCACCACGAAGATTTCGCCGGGAGACGTATCGAAGATCTGCGCCGGATCGACTCGGCTGTCCGAACAGGCGATCACCATCACCTTGGGGCTCTGGCCCTCCGAAAGCTCGGCCCAGCGGGCGCGCTGCTGGCTCCAGCCTTCGGTGCGGAAGCGGTGATAGCCGCCGATCAGTTCTTGAAATCCTGCCATGTGGGTCGCCTAGTCGTCCTTGCCGGGCTTGTCGACGCCCCGAACGCGCACCAGCCGCTTACGCTCCGTGCAGCGCCATGCGCAATTTCCGGGACTGGCGAAACGCGTTCGGGCGCTCTATCTGCCCCCCATGAACGAGCAGACTCCGCTGCCGCGCCCCGAGCGCGTCCGCAAGCCCGACTGGATCCGCGTCAAGGCACCGACTTCGGAAGGGTTCGCCAAGACCCGCGCCCTGATGCGCTCCAAGAACCTCGTCACCGTGTGCGAGGAAGCCGCCTGTCCGAACATCGGCGAGTGCTGGACCAAGAAACACGCGACGGTGATGATCCTGGGCGACGTCTGCACGCGCGCCTGCCGCTTCTGCAACGTCAAGACCGGCATGCCGCGCAAGGTGGATCCGCTGGAGCCGCAGCACGTCGCCGAGGCGGCGCTGCAGATGGGCCTCGAGCATATCGTCATCACCTCGGTGGACCGGGACGACCTGCCGGACGGCGGCGCCAGCCAGTTCGTCAAGGTGATCGAGGCGATCCGCAGCGCGAGCCCGACCACGACGATCGAGATCCTCACCCCCGATTTCCGCAACAAGCACGAAGCCGCCGTCGAGGCGATCGTGGCGGCGCGGCCGGACGTGTACAACCACAATCTGGAGACCGTCCCGAGGCTCTATCCGATGATCCGCCCGGGCGCGCGCTACTACGCGTCGCTGCGCCTGCTGGAAACGGTGAAGCGGCTCGATCCGTCGATCTTCACCAAGTCGGGCATCATGCTGGGCCTGGGCGAGCAGCGCCTGGAGGTTCACCAGGTGATGGATGACATGCGCTCGGCCGACATCGATTTCCTGACGATGGGCCAGTATCTCCAGCCGACGCCCAAGCACGCCAAGGTCGAGGAGTTCGTGACTCCGCAGGCTTTTCAGGCCTATGGTGCGATCGCGCGGGCCAAGGGCTTCCTCCAGGTCGCCTCTACCCCGCTCACGCGTTCCAGCTATCACGCCGGCGAGGATTTCGCCGAGATGCGCGCGGCCCGCGAGGCCAAGCTGGCGAAGGCGAGCGCCAAGGCCTGATGCCCAAGCACAGCGAAACCCGGCATCTTCCCTATACGCCGGAACAGATGTTCGATCTGGTGGCCGACGTGGCGCGCTACCCCGAGTTCCTGCCTTGGGTGAGCGCGATGCGCGTCCGCTCGTCGAGCGACACCCAGGTGGTCGCCGACATGATCGTGGGCTTCAAGGGGCTGCGCGAGACCTTCACCTCGCGCGTCACCAAGGCGCGGCCCGAAACCGTGCACGTCGAATATGTCGATGGGCCGCTCAAGCACCTGTCGAACGACTGGAAGTTCCGGCCGGACGGGCAGGGCGGCTGCTATGTCGATTTCTGCGTCGACTTCGCGTTCAAGAACCGCGTCTTCGAGATGCTGGCCGGCCAGGTGTTCGACCGCGCGCTCCGCAAGATGATCGGTGCCTTCGAGGAGCGCGCGGCGAAGCTTTATGCGGCTTCGGGTTCCTCCACCGGCGCCTCGGGCGACGGCATCAACAGGTCGAGCGCGCACAACGCCGCCTGAAGGCGAATGCCACCGCGGCCGTTATTCTCGAAATGGCGGGCGTCGGCGACGACGTGCTTGGGATCGGCGCCGCGGATCGCCTGGGCGAAGACCACAGTGCCGACCGGCTTGTTCTCGGTTGCCCCGCCCGGACCGGCGATGCCGGTGATCGCCACCGCGACATCGGCCTTGGTCCGCTCCAGCACGCCCTGCGCCATGCTCCAGGCCACCGCGATCGACACTGCGCCAAAGGTCTCGAGCACGTCGAGGCTCACCTTCAGCACGTCCATCTTGGCGTCGTTGGAATAGGTGACGAAGCCGGCGTCGAAAACGTCGGACGAACCCGGCAGCTCGGTCAGCGCAGCAGAGACGAGGCCGCCCGTGCAGCTTTCGGCAACGGCGACGCGGCGACCGGCAATGCGGTTTGCGTCAATAACGTTGCGCGCGGCTTCTATGAGCTCGGAAGGAAGAATCGTGTCCATAACGGCTGCCCCCTTGCCATTGGATGATCGGTTGTACGAGTCAGTTCGTTGCAGGCACACGTACCGTAGCGACAGCCTGCGCGGCCATGCCCTCGCCGCGGCCAGTGAAACCCAGGCGTTCGGTGGTGGTCGCCTTAACGCTCACCTGTCCCGGATCGAGACCAAGGATCGTGGCGATGGAGGCGCGGATCGCCTCGCGATGCGGGCCGATCTTGGGCGCCTCGCAGATCAGCGTCACGTCGATGAAATCGAGGATGCCGCCCTCCGCCGCGACGAGCGAGGCGGCATGTTCGAGGAAGCGCGCCGAGGCCGCACCGCGCCACTGCGGGTCGCTGGGCGGGAAGTGCATGCCGATGTCGCCTGCGCCGATCGTGCCGAGCAGGGCATCGGTAATGGCATGCAGCGCGACATCGGCATCGCTATGGCCTGACAGGCCTTTGCTGTGCGGGATGCGGACCCCGCCGAGCCACAGCGCCTCGCCCTCGGCGAAGCGGTGGACGTCGTAGCCGGTCGCCGTGCGGACCCGCATTGCGGAGGCTAGGCGGGCCTCGGCGGCGGCGAAATCGGCGGGATGAGTAATCTTTTCGAGCATGGAGTCTCCGGGGACGAGCGCGACCTGCCCACCGGTCGCGCGCAACATCTGGGCGTCGTCGGTCGCCTCCTGCTCAGCGGGCCAGCGGCGATGTGCGTCGAGGATGGCGTCGAAGGCGAAGGCTTGCGGGGTCTGCACGCGGTACAGCCCATCGCGCGGCACAGTGTCGCCGATCAACGCGCCTTCGCCCCGGACCAGGGTGTCCGCCACGGGCAGGGCGGGGATGGCTCCGGCGGCAGCGCCGAGGCTGGTCAGGAGATCATCGATCACCCGCGCCGGCAGGAAGGGGCGGGCGGCATCGTGGATCAACACATGCGTGAAATTGCCGGCGAGCAGCGCCTCCAGGCCGTTGCGCACCGACTCGCGCCGCGTGGCGCCGCCGGTTACGAAGGGCGTCGTGCCCAGCGCGGCTTCGAGCAGCGCCTCCTGGCCTGCGCCGATCACCGTCAGCACCGCGTCGATCTTCGGGTGGCTGGCGAGCGCCTGATGCGCATAGGCGATCAACGGCCTGCCGCCGAGCGGCGCATATTGCTTGGGCACGCTGCCGCCAGCGCGGGTGCCGCTGCCGGCGGCGACGAGGATCGCGGCAGTCCTGAAGTCGGTCATGGCTGCCGCCTAGCGAAGTTTGCAGCCTGGGGGTAGGTCCCGCACCGACCGGCAATGCTATGTCACGGCGCCGGATTTCTGCGATCTTGCCCTCACGGCTTCCGATCGCTACATCCCGTGCCTGATTTTCAGGCAGAATTGATGAGCGAACTCGCCCCCATCCAGATCGGCCCCGTGCGGGTCGAAGCGCCGGTGCTGCTCGCGCCGATGACCGGCGTGACCGACCTGCCGTTCCGTCGCGCCGTGCGGCGCTTCGGCTCGGGCCTCAACGTCACCGAGATGATCGCCAGCGCCGCCGCGATCCGCGAGACGCGGCAATCGGTGCAGAAGGCGGCCTGGGACCCGATCGAGGAACCGGTCTCGATGCAGCTGGTCGGCTGCACCCCGCACGAGATGGCGGAGGCGGCCAAGCTCAACGAGGATCGCGGCGCGTCGATCATCGACATCAACATGGGCTGCCCGGTCCGCAAGGTCACCAATGGCGATGCCGGCTCGGCGCTGATGCGCGACCTCGATCATGCCGGCGCGATCATCCGCGCCTGTGTCGATGCGGTACAAACCCCCGTCACGGTGAAGATGCGGATGGGCTGGGATCATGACAGCCTCAACGCGCCCGAACTGGCGAAGATCGCGCAGGATCTCGGCGCCAAGCTGGTGACGGTGCATGGCCGCACCCGCAACCAGATGTATCGCGGCAGCGCTGACTGGAGCTTCGTGCGTCGGGTGAAGGATGCGGTGTCGATCCCGGTGATCGTCAACGGCGACATTTGCTCGGTGGCCGATGCCCGCGAGGCCCTCGCCCAGTCTGGGGCGGACGGCGTGATGATCGGCCGCGGCGCGTACGGCAAGCCGTGGATCCTCCGTCAGGTGATGGACGCGCTGACCGGCAAGGGCGACAAGCCCGAGCCGTCGATCGAAGAACAATATCGGGTGATTACCGAACATTATGTCGAGACGCTCGCCCATTACGGCAACGAAGTCGGCGTCAACATGATGCGCAAGCATCTCGGCTGGTATACCAAGGGGCTGCACGGTTCGGCCGAGTTCCGCAACAAGGTGAACCAGGTCGTCGATCCGGTGAAGGTGCTCGACATGCTGGCGGAGTTCTACGAGCCGTGGCTCTCCCGCGCGGCGGCCTGAGGCGGTTTCGCCCCCAGACCGCCGAGGGACCGAGCTTTGCCGAGTTGTTCGGCGCGCTGCCTGTGGCGGTGCTCGTGCTCGACCCCGACGGGCGTATCGCGCATGCCAACCCGGCATGCGAGGTGCTGCTCAACCACAGCGAGACCAGCATGGTCGGCCAGCCCTATGATGCGGTGCTGCTGCCGCCCGAGGATTATGCCGACCGCCGCGACGGGCGCGGCTTTGCGGCCTTCGACGCGGAGATCGAGGCCGTTCGCGGATCGCGGCTGCGAGTGGATTTTCTCGAGACGCAGGTGCCGGATCATCCCGGGTGGCGGATCGTGACGCTCCATCATGCCCCGCAGGCGCGCAAGATGGGGCAGGGCCTGGACCGCACTGCCGGCGCGCGCGCTGCCATCGGTGCAGCGGCGATGCTGGGGCACGAGATCAAGAACCCGCTGTCCGGCATCCGCGGCGCGGCGCAGCTCCTCCAAAGCGGCGGCGATCCCGAGAGCAATGGCGAGCTCACCCGCCTGATCACCACCGAAGTCGACCGCATCGCCGCGCTGATCGATCGGATGCAGGACTTCACCGATACCCGGCCGCTCGACCTTGTGCCGACCAACATCTATCCGCTGCTGGATCATGGCCGCAGGGTAGCGCTTGCCGGGTTCGCCCGCGGCATCGTCATCGAGGAATGGTTCGACCCTTCACTGCCGCCCGTGCTGATCGATCGCGACGCGTTCCTGCAGGTCCTGATCAACCTGCTCAAGAATGCGGCCGAAGCACTGAAGGGGCTGGCCCAGCCGCGGATCGTGCTGTCGACTGCGTTCCGCCACGGCATGTCGGTCAATGCAGGCCCGGGCCAGCCGCGCCGGCCGCTGCCGATCGAGATCTGCGTGATGGACAACGGCCCAGGCGCCCCCGCCGACATCGCCGAGCATCTGTTCGAGCCGTTCGTCTCGGGCAAGCCGGAGGGCAAGGGTCTGGGGCTGCCGCTCGTTGAGAAACTGGTGCGGGACATGGGCGGGATCGTCCAATATGCCCGCGAACGCGAACCGGAGGTTACGGTGTTCCGCATCTTGCTGCCGCGAGCCTCGGCATGACGCCCGGCTCGGTTCTGGTCGTCGACGACGACGCCGCGATCCGCACCGTGGTCGCCGCCGCGCTCAAGCGTGAGGGGCATCGCGTCGCCACCGCCGCGAGCGTCGCCGAGTTGCGCCGCGCGCTCACGACCGGGGTGCCTGACGTCCTGGTGACCGACGTGGTGCTGCCGGACGGCAACGGGCTCGACGTCGTCTCCGGCCTGATGGCCGAGCATCCGGCGCTGCCGGTGATTGTCTTCTCGGCGCAGAACACGCTGGCGACCGCGGTGCGCGCCACCGAGGTTGGCGCGTTCGACTATCTCCCCAAGCCGTTCGACCTCGATGCGCTGACCCACGCCGTGCAGAGCGCAATGGCGCGCGGTCGGCGCCGCCCTGCCGACCAGCCCGACGCCGAACAGGGCGGCGGCCCCTCGCTGATCGGCCGCTCGCCGGCGATGCAGGAGGTGTACCGGGTGATCGCCCGTGTCGTCTCCAACGATCTCACCGTGCTGATCAGCGGCGAATCGGGCACCGGCAAGGAGCTGGTCGCCAAGGCGATCCACGATCTCGGGCCGCGTCGCCGCGCGCCGTTCGTCGCGCTCAACATGGCGGCGATCCCGCGCGAATTGATCGAAGCCGAATTGTTCGGACACGAGCGCGGCGCCTTCACCGGCGCGCAGGCGCGGGTGGCCGGCAAGTTCGAGCAGGCGGCCGGCGGCACGCTGTTCCTCGACGAGATTGGCGACATGCCGATGGATGCGCAAACGCGGCTGCTCCGCGTGCTCCAGTCCGGCGAGTTTACCACCGTCGGGGGCGCGCGGACGATCCGCGCCGATGTACGCATCGTCGCGGCGACCAACAAGGATCTGGCGCAGCTGGTCCAGGTCGGCCAGTTCCGCGAAGACCTGTTCTACCGGCTGAACGTGGTACCGATCAGCCTGCCGGCGCTGCGTGAGCGCCGCCAGGACATTCCGCTCCTCGCGCGCCATTTCCTCGAGCGTGCCGCCGAAGACGGCTTGCCCCGCAAGCAGCTCGACAAGGACGCGGTGGCGCTGCTTGAGACGCTCGACTGGCCGGGCAATGTCCGCGAGCTGGAAAACCTGATGCGCCGCATTGCAGCGCTTTCCCGCGACGAGTGGATCGACGCTGCTGCGCTTCGCCGCGCGCTCGGCGATGGCGGCGGGACCATGCCTGTGGCGCGCGATGCCGGGATCGAGGCGGCCATTCGTGCCCGCCTGGAACGCATCGCGCTGGAGGAGCCGCGAGCGCTGGACGATGGCACATTGTACGATCGTATCATCGGGGAGGTCGAACGGCCGCTGATCGAGATGATGCTGGCACGGCACCAGCACAACCAGCTTCGCGCCGCCCGTGCCCTGGGCATCAACCGCAATACGCTACGCAAGCGGCTGGACACGCTGGGCATCGCTACGCGCGGCGATGAGCCCACGGGTTGAGAAATCGGATGTGCGTCGAAGCGATGCGTCTGAGTGACAATCCGGCAATATTATGTGTTCTTTTGGCCACAATCCCCGTGTATCAAGGGGGCAATGGTCGCCGTAGCTCCAACGAGTCTCGATAGCCCGGAGGATTGGTCGCGCCCCAGCAGGGCGTTTCGGCTGGTTGAACTCTTCGTGCTGGCGCTGGCCATCGCGACGCCGATCGTAACCTACTGGTTCGTTCGCCAGCATTCGCACCAGCAGCTGTTCAGCCCGGGCGTTGCCGCGGCGCTGCTTCTTGTCAATCTGCTGCCCTATGTCGCGCTGATCGTCCTGATCGGCCGCCGGATCGCGCTGAAGCGGACCGCGCGCTCGGCGCTGGCAGGCGGGGGTCGGCTGCATGTTCGGCTGGTGGCCGTCTTCTCGCTGATGGCCAGCGTGCCGATTGTGCTCGCCGTGATCGCCGCCTCGATCATGTTTCAGTCGGGCGTGCAGCTCTGGGGATCGGAGCGCGCACGCGCTGCCCTGACATCCACGCAGGCGCTTGCCAACGAGGGCAAGGCGCTGGTGATCCAGCGCTGGAAGAGCGAGGCGCGCCAGATGGTGAGCGACATGCTCGAAACCGCGCCAAAGGTGCCCGAGCGCTCTGCCGTCTTTGAGGACTGGTTCCTCCGGCAAACCTATTTCCGCCAGTTCTTCCAGTCCGTGCTGTTCCGAGTGATCGACGGCAAGCGAGTCGAGGCGCTCTATGCCTATGAAGCGCCGTCCGCGCCGACCTTCACTCGCCGCGTATCGGGTAAGGTGCTGAAGGTGCTGCGCGACGAGGACAGCTACATCAACTACGACTCCGAGGTCGTGTGGGTGGTGACGCCGGTAGATCGCTCGGCGAACCTGTTCCTGTATGTGGCGACGCCCAACAATGTCGACTTCCTCAACCGGCAGAACCTGGCCTCGGATCGGATCGGGCATGAATATTCGGCGCTGATTGCGCGCTCCCGCTCGCTCCAGCTGCAGTTCAACGCGGTGCTGTTCGGTGTCGCGCTGCTGATCGTCAGCATCGCAACCTGGATCGCGCTGGCGGTGGCAGACCGGCTGGTACGCCCGGTCGACCAGCTCGTCCAGGCGGCGGGGCAGGTGGCGGACGGCGACCTCAGCGCCCGGGTGCCGACGCCGGAGACGATCGACGAGATTGCCACGCTGGGCATCGCCTTCAACAGCATGACGGAGCGGCTGCAGGACCAGACCAACGCGTTGGTCACCGCCAATGCCCAGCTCGACAGCCGCCGCGCGCTGATCGAGGCGGTGATGTCGGGCGTGTCGGCAGGCGTGATCGCCATCGGCAGCGATCATCGCGTGCGCCTGATCAACGCATCGGCGATCGCGCTGCTGCGGCATACCACCGAGGACCCGGTCGCCCAGCCACTGGAGGCGCTTGCGCCCGAGCTGGAGGCGATGCTCGTCAGCGGCGACCGGGAGGGGATCGTGCAGATCGCCAGCGGTGGGGAGGCGCGGACGCTGGCGGTGAAGGTGACCTCGGACGAAGGCGGCCAGGTGCTGACCTTCGACGACATCACCCAGCAGCTCAACGACCAGCGCCGCGCAGCCTGGGCCGACGTCGCGCGCCGCATCGCGCACGAGATCAAGAACCCGCTTACCCCGATCCAGCTCGCCGCCGAGCGGCTCCAGCGCAGGTACGGCAAGCAAGTCGACCAGAGCGACGGCGTTTTCGCGCGGCTTACCGACACGATTGTCCGCCAGGTGGGCGATCTGCGGCGAATGGTGGACGAGTTCTCCTCCTTCGCGCGCATGCCCAAGCCGATGTTCCGTCGCGAGTCGCTGCTCGACATCGCGCGCCAGGCGATGTTCCTGCACGAAGTCGCGCATCCGGCGCTGCGCTTCACGCTCGACGCGCCCGATCCCGCGCCGTCCCTTGTGTGCGATCGCCGCCAGATCGGCCAGGCCTTGACCAACATCGTCAAGAACGCAGTGGAGGCGATCGAAGCGCGCGCCGAGGCGGACGGGCAGGGAGCGGCGCTGCCCGAGGGCGAGGTGCATCTGACGATCGCACCGGAGGCTGACAGCAAGCTGGTTCTCACGCTTGCCGACAACGGCGTGGGGCTGCCGGTGGAGCGCGACCGGATCGTCGAGCCCTATATGACGACGCGCAGCCGCGGCACCGGCCTCGGGCTCGCGATCGTGAAGAAGATCGTCGAGGAACATTGCGGCACGATCGGCTTCGCCGACCGCCCTGGCGGCGGCACGCGCGTGACGCTGTGCTTCGACACTGCGATGCTGGCCAGCGTCGCGCTTACCGAAACGCCGGACGACGCGAAGGACGCGCGGCCGGCGATGCTCACCCGAACCGGAAGCAGAACATGAGCCTGGACATTCTCGTCGTCGATGACGAACGCGACATTCGCGAACTGGTAGCCGGCGTGCTGGAGGACGAGGGGTATGCAACCCGTAACGCCGCCGACAGCGATTCCGCACTCGAAGCGATCGCCGAGCGACGGCCGAGCCTGGTGCTGCTCGATGTGTGGCTGCAGGGCTCGCGGCTCGACGGGCTCGAATTGCTCGACGAGATCAAGCGGCGCGATCCCTCGATCCCGGTCCTGGTCATCTCCGGGCACGGCAACCTTGATACGGCGGTGGCGGCGATCCGACGCGGCGCTTCGGACTTCATCGAGAAGCCGTTCGAGGCCGAGCGGCTGCTGCTCATGGTGGCCCGCGCGACCGAGACCGAGCAGCTCCGCCGCGAAGTTGCCTCCCTACGGGCGGTGACGGGGCGGGGGACCGACCTGCAGGGCACCTCGACCGCGATCAACACGGTGCGCGCGACTCTCAAGCGCGTGGCGTCCACCGGCAGCCGGGTGCTGATCACCGGTGGGGCGGGCGTCGGCAAGGAAGTCGCGGCGCGGCTGCTCCATGGCTGGAGTCAGCGCGCCGATGCTCCCTTCGTGATCGTCAGCGCAGCACGGATGACGCCCGAGCGGGTGGACGAGGAGCTGTTCGGCGTCGAGGAGAGCGGCGACCTCGTGCGACCCGGCCTGCTCGAACAGGCGCATGGCGGCACGTTGTTTCTCGACGAGATCGCCGACATGCCGGTCGCCACCCAGGCACGCATCCTCCGCGTGCTGACCGATCAGAGCTTCAGCCGCGTTGGCGGCACCCGGATCGTGAAGGTCGATGTGCGGGTCGTCTCCGCCACCGCGCGCGATCTGATGGCGGAGATCGCCGCAGGCCGATTTCGCGAGGACCTCTATTACCGGCTCAACGTGGTGCCGGTGCCGATCCCGGCGCTCACCGATCGCCGCGAGGACATTCCCGCGCTGGTTGAGCATTATGTCGCGCATTACGCCGCCGAGCGCCGCGTGCCGACGCCGGAGATCGCCGCCGACGCGATGGTGGCGCTGCAGAGCCATGACTGGCCGGGCAATGTCCGCCAGCTGCGCAACGTTGTCGAGCGCACGGTGATCCTGGCGCCGGGCGACCGGATCGGCCGCATTGACGTCGATCTGCTGCCTCCCGAGGTGCTTGGCCGCCAGAACGACGGCGGCAGCGGCATGGCGTCTAACGCGATCATGGGTGCGCCGCTGAAGGAAGCGCGGGAGAGTTTCGAACGCGAATATCTGCGCGTCCAGATCCGCCGCTTCTCCGGCAACATCTCGCGCACGGCGAGCTTCATCGGGATGGAGCGCTCGGCCCTGCACCGCAAGCTCAAACTGCTCGGCATCACCGACGCGCGCGACGATTGAGCCGCTATGGACGGAAGCATCCGAACACCCTAGATTGGTCCCGGCGCCGGGGTGGCGCCGACCCTGACGCCGGGAACGGCGCACCGCGGGACAAATCCCGCCAAGAATAAATGGAGCCACCATATGGCAGAGAAGCAGACTTCGCTTCAGGACCTGTTCCTCAACTCACTGCGCCGGTCGAAGACGCCGGTGACGATGTTCCTCGTCAAGGGCGTCAAGCTCCAGGGGATCGTCACCTGGTTCGATAATTTTTCGGTGCTGCTCCGCCGCGACGGCCAGTCGCAGCTGATCTACAAGCATGCCATCTCGACGATCATGCCCTCGGGTCCGATGGACCTTGCCGCGCTGCTCGATGCCGCAGGCGAATATCAGCACAAGAACCCCGTGCTGCAGGAAATCTTCCTGAATGCCGTTCGCAAGCAGCAGGAAAACGTCACGATGTTCCTGGTGAACGGCGTGATGCTCCAGGGCCAGATCGCCGCGTTCGACCTGTTCTGCATGCTGCTCCAGCGCGAGGGCATGGCCCAGCTGGTCTACAAGCATGCGGTTTCTACCGTACAGCCCGCGCACCCGCTGAACCTCGCCGAGGAAACCAACGGCGGCGACGAGGATTGATCCTCGCATGAGCACTGGTTTCGAGCGCGACCCCGACGAATTCGCGCGGGGCGCACGCGCGCTTGTCGTCTATCCGGACATGGGCGGGAGTTCGCGGGACTCCGACGCGCGGCTGGAGGAAACTGCCGGCCTCGCCGCGGCGATCGGCGTCGACGTGGTCGAGCGGGTCGCCGTTCGGCTGCGCCAGCCCAAGCCGGGTACGCTGATCGGCTCGGGCCAGGTGGAAGCCCTGGCCGAGACGGTCCGCGACGGCGAACTCCAGCTCGCCGTATTCGACGCGGCGCTGACGCCGGTGCAGCAGCGCAATCTCGAGACCGCGCTCGGCTGCAAGGTGATCGACCGGACGGGCCTCATCCTCGAAATCTTCGGCGAGCGCGCCCGTACGGCCGAGGGCCGGCTGCAGGTCGAACTCGCCCATCTCGATTATCAGGCGGGCCGGCTGGTACGCAGCTGGACCCACCTCGAGCGGCAGCGCGGCGGCTTCGGCTTCCTCGGCGGCCCGGGCGAAACCCAGATCGAGGCTGACCGCCGCTTGATCCGCGACCGCATGGCCCGGCTGCGGCGCGAGCTCGACCAGGTCAGCCGCACCCGCACGCTCCACCGCGACCGGCGCCAGCGCGCGCCCTGGCCGGTGGTGGCGCTGGTCGGCTATACCAATGCCGGCAAGTCGACGTTGTTCAACCGGCTGACCGGCGCCGGGGTGATGGCAGAGAATCTGCTGTTCGCCACCCTCGATCCGACGCTGCGCCAGATTTCGCTGCCGGGGATCGACAAGGCGATCCTGTCGGACACGGTGGGCTTCGTTTCCGAGCTGCCGACCCAGCTGGTCGCCGCGTTCAAGGCGACGCTGGAAGAGGTGGTTTCGGCCGATCTGCTGATCCATGTCCGCGATATCGCGCATCCCGACACCGAGGCGCAGCGCGTCGATGTGGAGAAGGTGCTCCAGGAAATCGGCGTGTCCGAGCAGACGCCGCGCTTCGAGGCGTGGAACAAGCTGGACCTGCTCGATGAGGAGCAGCGCGAGGAAGCGCTGGCGATGGCCGCGCGCCGGACCGACGAGGTACGGGTGATCTCGGCGCTGACCGGCGAGGGCGTCGACGCGCTGGTGGAGGCCGTCGCGGCTCGGCTGACCGAGGGGCATCGCCGCTACACGCTCCGGCTCGATCCGGCCGATGGCGCGGGCGCGGCCTGGCTGCACCAGCATGGCGACGTGATCGAGCAGCATATCGAGGACGAGCAGGCGGTCTACGAAGTCCGCATGGCGCCGCGCGATTACGAACGGTTCTTCACCCGGGGGTAGGGGCGTCAGCCCTCTGCTTCCTTTCTTTTGTGGCGCCCTTCAATCCGTCATTCCGACGGAAGCCGGAATCCGTTGGCGCCACGTCGCGGCTTTTGCTGAAAGGGAGAGGCGAATGGATCCCGGCTTTCGCCGGGATGACGTAAAGACTGGTGCCTCTCAGCCCCGCTTCACTAGCTGCCAAAGGGCTTCCTTGCCCTCCAGGCCGAGCCCCACGAACGCCTCGCCGGCGCGCTCCTCCATCGCCTTGAACCGCCCTTCGAACTTGCCGTTCGCCGCCCGCAATGCCGCCTCAGGCTCCACGCCCAGCTTGCGGGCATAGTTCACCACCGCGAAGAGCAGGTCGCCCACCTCTTCTGCGCGATGGGCGTCGTCCGTGGCCGTGTCGACCTCCTCCAGCTCCTCCAGGATCTTCTCCCGCGCGCCGGTCGCGTCCGGCCAGTCGAAGCCGGTCCGCGCCGCCCGCTTCTGGAGCTTCTCCGCGCGGAGAAGCGCGGGAAGGCCGATCGCGACGCCGTCAAGGGCGCTGGAGGCGCCCTTGACCCCGCGTTCCTCGGCCTTGATCACCTCCCACAGATGGTGCCCGCCCTCGGCGACGTCGCCGAAGATGTGCGGATGGCGACGCTCCATTTTGTCGCTGATCGAGGTGACCACGTCCGCCAGCGCGAACTGTCCGGCTTCCTCGGCGATGCGGCTGTGAAACACGACCTGGAGCAGCAGGTCGCCCAATTCGTCCTTCAGCTCGGCGATGTCGCCGCGCTCGATCGCGTCGGCCACTTCGTAGGCTTCCTCGATCGTGTAGGGCGCGATCGTCTCGAAGGTCTGCGCCACGTCCCATTCACAGCCGCGCTCCGGATCGCGCAGCCGTTCCATGATGGTGACCAGGCGGTCGATACCGGTGGGGGACGTCATGAAAAAGGCCTCCTGAACGCGGGTGCGGACAGGAGGCCTTTGAAGGTCGCGTGCGACTTAGGCAAGCCGCGCGAGCGTCAGTCGAGCCGGCGCCCGAGTTCCTTGTTGAAGTACAGCGCGACCAGCGTGCCGACGGCGCCCGAGAGCAGGTAAAGCCCCGAGGCGATCACACCCCAGTTCGCCGCCAGCAGCAGCGCGGCGAGGGGGGCGAACCCCGCACCGAACAGCCAGGCGAGATCCGAGGTCAGCGCCGCGCCGGTATAGCGGGCGCGCTTCGGGAAGTTGCTGGCTACCGCGCCCGAGGACTGGCCGAAGGCGAGGCCCAGCAGGATGAAGCCAAGCACCATGAACACCGTCTCGCCCGCATTGCCCCGCTCCAGGAGCTGCGGTGCGAACCCGGAATAGGCAGCGATCGCAGCGGCGGTATAGCCGAGCAGCGAGCGACGTCCGATGCGATCGGCGAGAAGGCCCGAAATCACGATTGCGACGAGACCGCAGGCGGCCGCGCCGACTTCGATCCACAGGAAGCGGGTCATGTCCTCGGTGGTGTAGAGCGCGATCCACGAGAGCGGAAACACGGTAACCATGTGGAACAGCGCGAAGCTCGCCAACGGCGCGAAGGCACCGATGATGATGTTGCGCCATTGTGCCTTAATCGTCGCGGTGACGCGCGAGGGGGTCAGTTCGCGGCTTTCGAACAGCTTCACATATTCGGGGGCAACGACCATGCGCAGGCGGGCGAACAGCGCCACCACGTTGAGCGCGAAGGCAACGAAGAACGGGTAGCGCCAGCCCCAGCTCATGAAGTCGGCCGAGTCGAGCGCGCTGAGGAAGTAGGCGAACAGGCCGCTTGCCACGATCAGGCCGAGCGGGGCGCCGAGCTGCGGCACCATTGCATACCAGCCGCGACGCGCCGGCGGGGCATTGAGCGCCAGCAAGGAGGCCAGGCCGTCCCAGGCGCCGCCCAATGCGAACCCCTGCAGTACGCGGAGCGCCGCAAGCAGGATCGCCGACCAGATGCCGACCTGCTCATAGCCCGGCAGGAAGGCCATTGTGACCGTCGCGGTGCCGAGGAGGAACAGGGCCAGCGTGAGCTTCGCACCGCGTCCATGACGGCGATCAATGCGCATGAAGATCTGCGTGCCGATAGGACGGGCGATGAAGGCAAGCGGGAAGAGGGCGAACGACCAGAGGGTGCCGGTGACCCGATCCATGTAGGGAAACACCAGCGCCGGGAATACCAGCACCGATGCGATCGCGTAGACGAAGAAGTCGAAGAACTCGGATGTTCGTCCGATGATCACGCCGATGGCGATGTCGCCGGGGCGGAGATGATCCTCACCGTGCGAGGTGTTGATCAGGCGGGCGTCATGTTCGATCTGCGTCGAACCAAGCTGAGCATTGGCCATGAGATATGTCTACCGCAAAGCTTTGGGGAAAGCACCTAGGGAAACTCGCGGGTTGCAGCCATGGGACAAATTGTCCTATTTCGCGCCCGCACAACCCCTCCTAACTCGCGGCCGCTATGTTTCGATCCATGCCCCTGTTCCGTCGTGCTCTGAGACCGACGGCCTTGATCGCCACCCTCGCTGCCCCGCTGATCCTCGGCGGGTGCGACCTGGTGGTGATGAATCCGTCCGGCGATGTTGCACGGCAGCAAGCCGATCTGATCCTCTGGTCCGTCTTTTTGATGCTGCTCATCATCGTGCCGGTGATGATCCTGACGGTGGTTTTCGCGGTGAAATACCGCGCGAGCAACACCGAGTCGGAATACAAGCCCGACTGGGATCACTCGACCCGAATCGAGCTGGTGATCTGGTCGGCCCCGCTGCTGATCATCATCGCCCTCGGCGCGCTGACCTGGCTCACGACGCACCAGCTGGACCCGTACCGGCCGCTGGACCGCATCGCGCCGGGCAAGCCGATTCCCGCGGACCAGAAGCCGCTGGAGATCCAGGTCGTCTCGCTCGACTGGAAATGGCTGTTCATCTACCCCGAGCAGGGCGTGGCCACCGTCAACGAGCTGGTGCTGCCGGCCGATCGCCAGGTGCGCTTCCGCCTGACCTCGTCGAGCGTGATGAACACCTTCTATGTTCCGGCGATGGCGGGCATGATCTACACCATGCCGGGCATGGAGACGAAGCTCCACGCGGTGATGAACCGCGTCGGCACCTTCGAGGGCATCAGCGCCAACTACAGCGGCGCGGGCTTCTCCGACATGCGCTTCCCTACCCTGTCCGTTGATGGCGCCGGCTTCGACCAGTGGGTCGCCAAGACCAAGGCGAACGGCGGGTCGCTCGATGCCGCGCAATATCTGACGCTCGAAAAGCCGAGCGAGAAGGTGCCGGCGATGCACTTCGGCGCGATCGAGGCCGGCCTGTTCGACCGTATCGTCCAGATGTGCGTGAAGCCGGGCACGACCTGCGGCGGTCACATGATGCACCATGGTGCGGGTGCCCAGGAAGTCGCGCCTGCGGTAAATCAGCGTCCGGGCGAAGGCGCCGACGGGGCGCTGATGAAGTCGCCGGACGAAATGAAGACCAGTCCGCACCTGACCCATCCGCACGGCGCTCCCGCCGGCCACAGCGAACCCGGCGCGGATTCGAACCGTAACATGACCCGCGTTGACGCGCCGACCTATCCCGGTCGCGCGGCGGCGGGCGAGGCTTGAGCACTCCCATGTCTGACACCTTGATCAAGATGATCTTCGGTCGGCTCTCCATCGAGAGCCTGCCGATCCATGAGCCGATCGTCGTGGCGACCTTTGCAGGCGTCGCGCTCGGCGGCATCGCGCTGGTTGGCGCGCTGACCTATTTCCGCCTGTGGGGCTATCTCTGGAAGGAGTGGTTCACCACCGTCGATCACAAGCGCATCGGCATCATGTACATGGTGCTGGGCCTGGTGATGCTGCTGCGCGGCTTTGCCGACGCGATCATGATGCGCCTCCAGCAGTCGATGGCGTTCGGCGCCAACGAGGGCTATCTCAACTCGCACCATTATGATCAGATCTTCACCGCGCACGGCGTGATCATGATCTTCTTCGTGGCGATGCCGTTCGTCACGGGTCTCATGAACTTCGTGGTGCCGCTGCAGATCGGCGCGCGCGACGTCAGCTTCCCGTTCCTGAACAATTTCAGCTTCTGGATGACGGCGGCGGGTGCGGCGCTGGTGATGGCCAGCCTGTTCATCGGCGAGTTCGCGCGGACCGGCTGGCTGGCGATGGCGCCGCTGTCGGGCCTCGACTATTCGCCGGACGTTGGCGTGGATTACTATATCTGGGCCTTGCAGATCGCGGGTGTCGGCACGCTGCTATCCGGCGTCAATCTGGTCGCCACCATCGTCAAGATGCGCGCACCGGGCATGGGCCTGATGAAGATGCCGATCTTCACCTGGACCGCGCTTGCCACCAACATCCTGATCGTCGCTGCCTTCCCGGTGCTGACTGCGGTGCTCGCGCTGCTCAGTCTTGATCGGTACGTCGGTACGCAGTTCTTCACGAACACCGGCGGCGGCAACCCGATGATGTACGTGAACATGATCTGGATCTGGGGTCACCCGGAAGTCTACATCCTGATCCTGCCGGCTTTCGGTATCTTTTCCGAAGTCACGTCCACCTTCTCGGGCAAGCGCCTGTTCGGCTATACCTCGATGGTCTACGCCGTGCTGGTCATCACCATCCTGTCGTACCTCGTCTGGCTCCATCACTTCTTCACGATGGGCTCGGGCGCGAGCGTGAACAGCTTCTTCGGCATCACCACGATGATCATCTCGATCCCGACGGGTGCCAAGATCTTCAACTGGCTGTTCACCATGTACAAGGGCCGCATCCGCTTTGAACTGCCGATGATGTGGACCGTCGCCTTCATGCTGACCTTCGTGATCGGCGGCATGACCGGCGTGATGCTGGCGGTGCCCCCTGCCGACTTCGTGCTGCACAACTCGCTGTTCCTGGTCGCGCACTTCCACAACGTGATCATCGGCGGCGTGCTGTTCGGCTTGTTCGCCGGCATCAACTACTGGTGGCCCAAGGCCTTCGGCTTCAAGCTCGACAAGAAGTGGGGCCTGGTCTCCTTCTGGTGCTGGGTTGTGGGCTTCTGGGTTGCCTTCACGCCGCTCTACGTCCTCGGCCTGATGGGCGTGACTCGTCGCCTGCGCCATTTCGAGGATCCGAGCCTGCAGATCTGGTTCGTCATCGCCGCGATCGGCGCCGCGATCATCGCAGTCGGCATCGCTGCCTTCCTGCTCCAGATCTTCGTCAGCATCCGCAACCGCGAGGCGCTGCGCGACGACAGCGGCGATCCGTGGAACGCGCGCACGCTGGAATGGGCGACCTCGTCGCCGCCGCCGGCCTACAACTTCGCGTTCTCGCCCGTCATCCATGACCTGGATGCCTGGTACGACATGAAGGCGCGTGGCGCGAAGCGTCCGCTGGGCGGCTACCTGCCGATCCACATGCCGAAGAACACCGGCGCCGGCATCATCCTGGCGGGCTTCTCGCTGGTGATCGGCTTCGCGATGATCTGGTACATCTGGTGGCTCGCGGCCGCGGCGTTCCTGGGCCTGCTGGTCACGGCGATCGCCCATACCTTCAACTATGATCGCGACTTCTACATCTCTGCGGAAGAAGTGACCGAAACCGAGAATGCGCGCACCACGGTGCTCGCGCGCCATGGAGCCTGACGCGATGAGCGCCACCACCGTACCGACGGGCGACACGCCCGTCTTCTACCAGCTCAAGGAGGAGCATCACGAACCCGGCGGCAGCACGCTGCTCGGCTTCTGGATGTACCTGATGAGCGACTGCCTCATCTTCGCGATGCTGTTCGCGGCGTGGGGCGTCTACGGAACCAGCTTCGCGGGAGGTCCGACCTCCCACGAACTGTTCAAGCTGCCGCTGGTGGCGGTGAACACGGCGATGCTGCTGTTCTCCTCCATCACCTATGGCTTCGCGATGATCGCCATGCAGGAACAGCGCAAGGGCGCCGTCCAGGCCTGGCTGCTGCTGACCGCGCTGTTCGGCGCGGCCTTTCTCGGGATCGAGCTCTACGAGTTCTCGGAGCTGATCCATGAAGGCGCCGGCCCGTGGCGCTCGGCGTTCCTCTCGTCGTTCTTCACCCTGGTGGGCACCCACGGCCTGCACGTCACCTTCGGCCTGATCTGGCTGTTCACGCTGATGGTGCAGATCGGTCGCAAGGGCCTGATCCCGGCCAATGTCCGTCGCCTGCAGTGCCTGTCGCTGTTCTGGCACTTCCTGGACGTGATCTGGATCGGCGTGTTCACCTTCGTCTATCTGTTTGGAGCCATGCGATGAGCGCGCACCCCCACAGCCATGCCGGCCACGACCACGGCCATGGGCACGATCATGGCCATGACGCGCCGCACTCGACCCGCGGCGGCTACATCACCGGCTTCCTGCTCTCGGTCGTCCTCACCGCGATCCCGTTCGGGATCGTGATGGGCGGCTGGATCGCCGACACCCGCGTGGCGGTGGCGATCTGCGCGGCGCTGGCGATGGTGCAGATCGTCGTCCACATGATCTACTTCCTCCACATGAACAGCAAGTCGGAGCAGGGCTGGACCCTGATGGCGCTGGTGTTCACGATCATCATCATCGTCATCGCGCTCGCGGGCTCGCTGTGGGTGATGTACAACATGAACCTCAACATGATGCCCGGGATGGCTTCCGGCGCCGGCATGTGAGCCGGCCGGCTTCCCGCAACTGGATGGCGATCGCGCTGCTGCCGCTGATCGCCATCCTTCTCGGCCTCGGCATCTGGCAGGTCGAGCGGCGCGCCTGGAAGCTGGCATTGATCGAACGGGTAGAGCGGGGACTGGCGACGGCGCCGGTGCCCGCCCCCGGGCCCGCCGAATGGGCGGGCGTGAATACCGAAGCCACCTATCGCCGCGTCCGCGTCACCGGCAATTATCTCTCCTGCCGTACGAAGCTCACCCAGGCCGTCACCGAACTCGGGCCGGGCAAATGGGTGATGACCCCGCTGCTCACCGACCGCGGCTTTACCGTGTTCGTGAACCGCGGGTTCCTGCCGGAAGGCAAGGCACTCCCGAACTGCAAGTCCGCAGCGGCGAAGCCGGTCAGCATCACCGGGCTGCTGCGCCTCAGCGAGCCCAAGGGCGGTTTCCTGCGCGCCAACGATCCCGCCGCCGGCCGCTGGTATTCGCGCGACGTGGCTGCCATGGGGCAGGGGCTGCCGCAGCTCGCGCCCTATTTCATCGACGCCGATCGCAGCGGCGACGGCTGGCCGCGCGGCGGCATGACCGTCATCCGCTTCGCCAACAATCACCTCGTCTACGCGCTGACCTGGTTCGGCCTCGCCTTGCTGACCGCGTGGTTCGCCTGGCGGGCGTGGTGCAGCCGGGGAGGGGAATGACCACGGCCACGCCGGAGGAAGCAGCCCGCCGCAATCTGCTGCTGCTGGTCCAGCTGCGATGGCTGGCGGTGCTGGGGCAGCTGACGACGATCCTCGGTGTCCACCTCGTGTTCGGCGTGCGGTTGCCGCTGGTACCGATGCTCGCCACGGTCGGTGTGCTGGTCGCGCTGAACCTGGCGATGTATCCGGCCCGCGCGCTCCGCCCCGCAACCAATGCGCAGGTGATGGCCGGGCTGCTGGTCGACGTCGCCTGCCTGACCGTGCTGCTGTACCTCAGCGGGGGCGCGACCAATCCCTTTGTGTCGCTCTACCTGCTGCAGGTGGTGCTGGGTGCCGTGCTGCTCGAGACCGGATCGAGTTGGGTGCTGGTGCTGCTCACCAGCACGGCGTTCGCAGTGCTCGCGATCGTTCACCGGCCGCTGCCCTTGCCGTCGATGCTCGCCACGTCGCTTTCGGGACCGTTCCTCTTCGCCCTCTGGTTCAACTACACGCTGACGGCGACGCTGATCGTCCAGTTCGTCACCCGCATCGCGCGCAACCTCCGGGACCGGGACGCCCGCCTCGCCGAGCTTCGCCAGCGCGCGGCCGAGGAGGAGCATATCGTGCGCATGGGACTGCTTGCGAGCGGCGCGGCGCACGAGCTGGGGACGCCGCTCGCGTCGATCTCGGTCGCGCTGGGGGACTGGCGCGCGGACAAGAAGATCGCGCAGGATCCGCAGCTCAGCGCCGAAGTGGCCGACATGCAGGCGGAGGTCGCGCGGTGCAAGGCGATCGTCGCCGGCATCCTTTTCGCGGCGGGCGAAATCAGCGGCGAGGCGCCCGAACGGACCACGCTTCGCCGTTTCGTTACCGGCCTGGTGGAAGGCTGGCCGCGCAACGACAGCGTGATCCTCGATTACCGCCTGGCCAGCGACTTGCCGATCGTCGCCGATCGCGCGCTCGGGCAGTCGATCGTCAATCTGCTCGACAATGCGGTGGAGGCCGGCGCAAACCATATCCGGCTTTCCATCGCCCAGCAGGAGGATGCCCTGGTGCTGGCAGTCCGCGACGACGGACGAGGCTTCCCCGCCGACATTCTCCCGCGGATCGGCGATCCCTATAACAGCAGCAAGGGGCTTCAGGGCGCCGGGCTGGGGCTGTTCCTGACCCATAATGTGCTGCGCACGCTGGGCGGCTCGCTGACGGCGCGGAACTGCGAAGCGGGGGGCGCGGAGGTGATTCTGCGCGTGCCCGAGGCTGCGCTCGCACTTGAGGAAGAAAGCGAATGACCACGCATAAGCTGTTGATCGTGGAAGATGACGTGGTGTTCGCGCGTACCCTCGGCCGGTCTTTCGAGCGACGCGGCTACACCGTCGAGGTGCGCAACGGGCCGGAGGAGCTGGAGACGCTCGCGCGTGAGTTTGCGCCGGATCGTGCGGTGGTGGACCTTCGGCTCGGCGGCAGTTCGGGCCTGGTCTGCGTCAAGCAACTGCACGAGATCGATCCGGCGATGCGGATCGTCGTGCTCACCGGCTTCGCCAGCATCAGCACGGCGGTGGAGGCGGTGAAGCTGGGCGCCACCAACTATCTGATGAAGCCGGCGAATACGGACGATATCGAAGCGGCTTTCGACCGCGTCGAAGGCGATGTCGATACCGAGCTCAAGGCGCGGCCGACCTCGATCAAGACGCTGGAGTGGGAGCATATCCACCAGACGCTGGCGGATACGAACTACAACCTGTCCGAAGCTGCACGGCGGCTCGGCCTGCACCGGCGCACGCTGGCACGGAAGCTCGACAAAAAACACCTCTAGGAAGGGCGGACGCGGGCGGCGTCAGCCGCCCAGCACGCGATCGTCGAACAGGCCAAAGGCGAGCGTGGAGGCATAGAAAGCGACCGCACGGTCGCGCGGCATCGTGCCTGCCCATTTGCGCATGTCGAACGCCGCATTCTGCAGCGCCATCAGCGCCTGGCTGGCGACCAGCGGGTCGATCGAGCGGATCGTGCCCTCGGCGATGCCGTCGGAGAGCATGCCGGCGAAACGGCGCGCGATCCGGTTCGATCGGTCGAGCATCGTGTTGCGGACGTGCGGTGGCAGCCCGGACAGCGCGGTGGTGCGGAGCAGCGGCCCTCGCTCCGAGAACTGATAGTCGAGCAGCGTCGCCACCGTGCTTTCGATGCGCTGCCACTGGCTGCCGGAATGGCTTTCCGCCAGCCGCTGCGCATCGGCGAGAATGTCGAAGCTGCGCTTGTAGCAGGCAATGACCAGGTCGTCCTTGGCATCGAGATGGTGGTAGAAGCTGCCCTTGGTGACGTTGAGCTCCGAGGCGATGCGCTGCACCGACGCTCCGCGATAGCCGAGTTCGTTGATCAGCCGCGTGGCGGCGAGCAGGAATGCCTCGCGCCCGGGCTCCGGCTCCTCGTGCACCAGCTCGAACAGTTCGGGTGCCCATACCTGTCCCGGCGCGGCGACGCCGTGGCGGAACACGTCCATCAGCCGTGCCTCGACCCGGGGGTATTCGTCGATCTCGTAGCGCGACATCCACGCGTTCAGCCAGAAGCTGTTCTCGAGCAGAACATGCGCTCTGGCACCGCGCAGGTCGGTCTCGGCCCGGGAGCCGTCGCTGCCCCACAGGCTGCGCGTCTTACGGAAGATGTTCCGCCAGCCGGTGAGCAGCTTGCCCTTGAGCGGCTCCTCCATCGCGCGAAGGTCCGAGAGGATGGCGACGGCCTGTTCCTCGCCGCGGCCGATACGCGCCAGCCGCTCCATGTTGATCGCGAGGAAGCGGGCGACGCGGGCATCCGGCGTCGGCTCGGCAAGTGCTTGGTCGAGGATCGCATCCAGCCAGGCCAGCGTCTGTTCGAACGCGGCGGCGGCCAGATCTTCCTTGCGCTTGAAATAATAGGTGACCGAAGTGGTGTTGAGCCCCACGCGGCGCGCGACGTCGGCGAAGGTCATTCCCTTCGCGCTTTGTTCGTTGATCGCGGCGGCGGCGGCGGCGAGGATGGCGTCGCGCTTGGCCTGGAACCGCTTCGTATTTGTGGTCTCGATCTTGGGCGGCGATTGCATCCCGCCAGCTTAGCCGTTTCCACCGCGCGCCAAAACGATTTTTTGAAGCGGGTATGTCGATAATTTGATCGGCAGCCACCCTTTACCGAATATCGGGTACGGGCTAAGCCTTGGCAAAAGAGCGACAGGAGAGCGATGCCATGGACTTCACGCTGAACGCGCGCGAGACCCATTTCCGCGACCGGGTGAAGGCCTTTATCGATGCCGAGGTCCGGCCGCGCGATGCCGAGTATCGCGCCGCGGCGGCTACCGGGGATCGCTGGGCGGTCAACCCCGTGCTGGAGCAGGTCAAGGCGCGGGCCAAGGCCGCGGGGCTGTGGAATTTCTTCATGCCGCCCCAGTCCGGGCGGGGCCATGTCGACGACAGCTTCGTGTTCGAGGGCGAGCAGCTCACCAATCTGGAATATGCGCTGTGCGCGGAAGAGATGGGCCGGGTTGGCTGGGCATCGGAGGTGTTCAATTGCTCGGCGCCCGATACCGGCAACATGGAAGTGCTGCACCGCTACGGCACCCGCGCTCAAAAGGACGCGTGGCTCGCGCCGCTGATGCGGGGTGAGATCCGCTCGGCCTTTCTGATGACCGAGCCGGCGGTCGCCTCCTCCGACGCGACCAATATCGAAACGCGAATCGAGCGGGACGGCGATCATTATGTGATCAACGGCCGGAAATGGTGGTCGTCGGGCGCGGGCGACCTGCGCTGCAAGATCGCGATCCTGATGGGCAAGACCGATTTCGGCGCGGCCAAGCACGCCCAGCAGAGCATGATCCTGGTACCGCTGGATACGCCCGGTGTGACCATCGAGCGCATGCTTTCGGTTTTCGGGTATGATCACGCGCCACATGGCCATGCCGAAATCGTGCTGCGCGACGTTCGCGTGCCGGCGGACCATCTGCTGCTCGGCGAGGGGCGCGGTTTCGAGATTGCGCAGTGTCGTCTCGGGCCGGGCCGCATCCACCATTGCATGCGCACGATCGGCGTGGCGGAAGAGGCGATCGCCGCGATGGCGAAGCGTCTGGTCAGCCGGGTCGCCTTCGGCAAGCGCATTTCCGATCATTCGATCTGGGAGCAGCGCGTCGCTCGCGCGCGGATCGACATCGAGATGACGCGGCTGCTGTGCCTGAAGGCCGCCGACATGATGGACAAGGCCGGCAACAAAGCGGCCCAGCTCGAGATCGCGATGATCAAGGTGCAGGCGCCGAGCATGGCGCTCCAGATCCTCGACGACGCGATCCAGGCGCATGGCGGGGCCGGGGTGAGCGACGACTTCGACCTCGCGCACAATTGGGGCAGCATCCGCACGCTGCGGCTCGCCGACGGGCCCGACGAGGTCCATTCCCGCGCGATCGCCCGCGCGGAGTTCGGCCGATATGCGGACTTCAAGGCAGATCGCGCCTCGTCCGGCGATCTTGGCGTCAGCCGCTAGGAGGGGTGGGCATGAAAGCAGCCGTCCTGTTCGAGGCCAAGACGCCGCTCGTCATCGAGGAGGTGGAAGTATCCAAGCCCGGCCCGCGGGAGGTGCT
This sequence comes from Sphingomonas sp., assembly GCF_036731925.1. Lineage (GTDB taxonomy): Bacteria > Pseudomonadota > Alphaproteobacteria > Sphingomonadales > Sphingomonadaceae > Sphingomonas. The sequence continues at coordinate 1,552,031 of NZ_DAINDJ010000001.1, read as the reverse complement.
GATCCGCACCGCTGCGGTGGGGGTGTGCCGCTCCGACCTGCACTTTGTCGACGGCGCCTTCCCGCATCCGGTGCCGACCGTGCCGGGGCACGAGGCGGCAGGCGTGGTGGAGGCAGTGGGGTCGGACGTCGCGCACCTGCGGCCCGGCGATCACGTCGTCACCTTTCTCACCGTGTTCTGCGGTGCCTGCGAGATGTGCGTTACCGGGCGGCCTTCGCTTTGCGTCGATCCGTCGACGCGGCGCCCGCCGGACGCAGAGCCCCGGTTGAAGCTTGCCGGCGGTACGCCCCTGGCGCCGTTCCTCAACCTCTCCGCCTTCGCCGAGATGATGCTGGTGCACGAGAACGCCTGTGTCGCGATCAGCAAGGAAATGCCGCTGGATCGCGCGGCGCTGCTCGGCTGTGCGGTGATCACCGGCGCGGGCTCGATCTTCAACGACAGTCGTCTGCGTCCCGGCGAAAGCGTCGCGGTGATCGGCGCGGGCGGGATCGGGCTCGCCGCGATCAACGCAGCGAAGATCGCGGGCGCCGGGCAGATCCTCGCGCTCGATCCGGTGCCCGAAAAGCGCGCTCTTGCCGAGAAGATGGGCGCGACGCACAGCTTCGATCCGACGGCGGATGGCGTGACCAAGCAGATCCTGGCGGTGAGCGGCGGCGGCGTCCATTATGCGATCGAGGCGGTCGGACGCCCTGCCACCGCCGAGCTCGCCTGGCAGATCCTGCGCCGCGGCGGCACGGCCACGATCCTGGGCATGATCGCGCCGGGGCAGTCGGTAAGCCTCCCGGGCCCCAGCTTCCTGACCGGCAAGCGGATCCAGGGCTCGCTGCTCGGCAGCACCCGCTTCCCGATCGACATGCCGCGGCTGGTGCAGCAGTATCTCGAGGGCAGGCTGGACCTCGACACCATGGTGGCAGAGCGCATCCGGCTGCCGCAGGTCAACGACGCGCTCGACAAGCTTCGCCAGGGCACGAGCGTCCGCTCGGTGATCGAATTCGCATGAGTGATCTCGACGAGACCCGGCTTGCTGCCTGGGCAGCGGCGCACGTACCAGGCTTCACGGGGCCGGTAACGCTCACCAAGTTCCCAGGTGGGCAGAGCAATCCGACCTATCGTGTTGAAAATCAAAGCGGCGCCTATGTGCTTCGCCGCAAGCCCTTCGGTACGATCCTGCCCTCGGCGCACGCGGTGGAGCGCGAATATCGGCTGATCGCGGCGCTCCATCCGGCGGGCTTCCCGGTGGCGCGGCCTTATGCGCTTTGCGAGGATCGGCAGGTGATCGGCGCGCCCTTTTACCTGATGGAGCTGGTCGAGGGGAGGACGCTTTGGGACGGTTCGCTGCCGGATATGGCACCGGCGGAGCGGACGGCGATCTACGAGGCAATGGTCGATACGCTCGCTGCGCTGCACCGGATCGAACCGGAAGCGGTGGGGCTGGGGGATTATGGCAAGCCCGGCAATTACTTCGCGCGCCAGGTGGAGCGCTGGACGCGGCAATATCGCGCCAGCCAGACCGACGATCTGCCCGAGATGGAGGCGCTGATCGCGTTCCTGCCGCGTACCGTCCCGCCGCAGACGCAGGTGAGCATCGTCCATGGTGATTATCGCATCGACAACATGATCTTTGCCGCCGATCGCCCCGAGGTGCTGGCGGTGCTCGACTGGGAATTGTCCACGCTGGGCGATCCGCTGGCGGATTTCTCCTACTTCCTGATGAACTGGGTGACCGAGCCGGAAGGGCGCTCGGGCGTGAAGGGGCTGGCTGGTCCCGCCACCGGCATTCCGACGGTAGAGGCCATGGTTGACCGCTATTGTGCGGCGACGGGCCGGGAGGGCGTGCCGGACCTCGACTGGTACTTCGCCTACAACCTCTTCCGCCTCGCGGGCATCGTGCAGGGGATCAAGAAGCGGATGCTGGACGGCAATGCCTCGAGCGCCCAGGCGGCGAGCACGGTGGAGCGGCTGCCGGGGCTGTCGGCCGCGGCATGGCATTTTGCGCAAAGGGCCGGGGCATGAGCGGGATGGCGAGCTTTGCCGGCAAGGTCGTGGTGGTCACCGGTGCCGCTTCCGGCATCGGCCGCGCAACGGCACGCGCCTTTGCCGCACAAGGCGCCGCCGTGGTCGCGGCTGACCGTTCCGCCGACGTCCACGATACAGTCAGCGGGCTGGAAACGGCGCTCGCGGTCACGATGGATGCAGGCGACGAGCAGGATGTACAACGGCTGGTGGACGCGGCGTGCGATCGCTTCGGCGGGATCGACATCTTCTACGCCAATGCCGGCATCTCCGGCGGCACGGCCGGTATTTTTGACGCCAGTGCAGAGCTTTGGATGGAAGTTCTGCGTGTGAATCTGATCGGCCCCGCTCTCGCCATCAAGCATGCCGCGCCCCGGATCGTCGCGCGCGGCGGCGGCGCGATCCTGTGCACGGCAAGCGTTGCCGGGCTTCGGTCCGGGGCAGGGGGCACGCCCTATTCGGCCTCCAAGGCGGGTGTCATCAACCTGGTGCAGACGGCGGCGCAGCAGCTCGCCACTTCCGGAGTCCGCGTCAACGCCATCTGCCCGGGCCTGATCGAGACGGGCATGACGCAGCGGGCGTTCGACCATGCGCGCGAACAGGGCAAGGAAGAGAAGCTGGGCCAGCTCAATCCCCTGCGCCGGGCGGGACGACCGGAGGAAATTGCGCAGGTGGCGCTGTTCCTCGCCTCCGACGCTGCGAGCTATGTCAATGGCCAGGCCATCGCCGTGGATGGCGGGCTGAGCAGCAGCCACCCGGTCACGCGACAGGCGTTCGGCAAGCCCGCGTTCTGAGGCGTGTGCCGCAGTATCCGCGCATCGTGCCTCCTCGCTCGCGTTGAGGAATGATTAGCGTACGGCCTCTAGGGTATGCCCGAAGGTCTGGCCAATTCGGCAGCTCTTGACAGGAGTAGCAGTATTGGTCAGGCCAACGACAGCAAACAGCCTATAGAGGTAGCTCGATGAAGATCGTCTCGGCCAAGGTTATCGTGACCTGTCCCGGCCGCAATTTCGTGACGCTGAAGATCCATACCGATCAGGGCGTATACGGCATCGGCGATGGCACGCTCAACGGGCGCGAGCTGGCGGTGGTCTCCTATCTGGAGGACCATGTCATCCCGTGCCTCATCGGCATGGATCCGCGCCGCATCGAGGATATCTGGCAGTATCTGTACCGGGGTGCCTATTGGCGCCGCGGCCCGGTAACGATGCGCGCGATCGCGGCCGTCGACATGGCGCTATGGGACATCAAGGGCAAGATGGCCGGCATGCCGGTCTATCAGTTGCTCGGCGGCCGCAGTCGCGACGGCGTGATGGTCTATGGTCATGCCAATGGCGCGGACATTGAGCAGACAGTCGACGCGGTCGGCAAATATATCGACCTTGGCTACAAGGCGATTCGCGCGCAGACCGGGGTTCCTGGCATCAAGGATGCGTACGGCGTCGGCCGCGGCACCATGTATTACGAGCCCGCCGACGCGGCGCTCCCCTCGGTCACCGGCTGGGATACGCGCAAGGCGCTCAACTATGTGCCGAAGCTGTTCGAGAAGCTACGCGCCACCTATGGCTTCGACCATCACCTGCTGCACGACGGCCATCATCGGTACACGCCGCAAGAAGCCGCCAACCTCGGCAAGATGCTCGAGCCCTATCAGCTCTTCTGGCTGGAAGACGTGACCCCGGCCGAGAACCAGGAAGCGTTCAAGCTGATCCGCCAGCACACGGTCACGCCGCTGGCCGTCGGCGAGATCTTCAACACGATCTGGGACGCCAAGGATCTGATCCAGAACCAGCTGATCGATTATCTGCGCGCGACCGTGGTCGGCGCCGGCGGCCTGACGCATCTGCGCCGCCTGGCCGATCTCGCCAGCCTCTACCAGGTGCGCACCGGCTGCCACGGCGCGACCGACCTGTCGCCGGTCACCATGGGCTGCGCGCTCCATTTCGACACCTGGGTCCCGAATTTCGGCATCCAGGAATATATGCGGCACTCCGAAGAGACCGATGCGGTGTTCCCGCACGATTATCACTTCGACCAGGGATATCTGTTCTGCGGCGAAGCGCCGGGGCACGGGGTCGACATCGACGAGGCGCTGGCGGCCAAGTATCCGTACAAGCCTGCCTATCTGCCGGTGGCGCGTCTCGAGGACGGGACGATGTGGAACTGGTGAGTGCTGGAGGGGCGGTGGCACGCCGCCCTGCATGCCGGACATGAAACGGGCGGCCGCAGGGGATGCGACCGCCCTTCTTGCATTGCGGCGGAAAGATCAGTCCTTCCAGGCCCACCAGAGCTGGGCCGGGGGGATATTCCACCATTCCATGGCGTGCTCGATATTGTCCCAATGGGGCGTCAGGAAGTTCCGGACGTTAGGATTATACTGATAGACCAGGAAGGCGCCGCCCGGCCGCAGGATGTCGCGCGTCGCCTTCGCGATCGCGTCGCCGACACCGTCCGGCAGGGTCGAGAAGGGCAGGCCCGAGGCGATATAGTCCGCCTGCTCGAAGCCGTTGTCGCGCACGATCTTCTGCACGTCGGCCGCCGAGCCGAGCACCGCGACGAAGCGCGGATCGTCGATCGACTGGCGCAGATAGCGGATGAAATCGGGGTTGGTGTCGATCACGATCAGCTTGCCGTCGGGCGCGAGGCGTTCGAGGATCGGGCGGCTGAAGGTGCCGACGCCTGGGCCATATTCGACGAACAGCTTCGTGTTCGCCCAGTCCACCTTGCTCAGCATGTGGCGAATCAGTCGGCCCGAGGACTGGGCGACCGCGCCGACCATCACCGGGCGCTTCAGAAACTGCTGCAGGAAGAACATGGTGGGCGAGGGCACACCGGCTGGGCGGCTGCGGCGGGCGCTGCGGCGCTTTGCGGTGGCGGTCGAAGGGGGCATGGGCTTCCTTACGAAAATATTACGCTTCGGGGACATCGGTTGCGCAAATTCCGGCGGATATGCAAGCGACCGTCGTCGAAAAGGATCCCGATCCTGGCCAGGGCAACAACGCCGGAGCGCCACTTTGTTGCCCTGCATTTTCCCGGAGCGCAGGAGTATCTAGGAAATCCGTCCCCGGGCGGTTACACCTGCGCGCATGACATCGCTCGATAAGCCCCCGGTCGGTACCTCGACGGTGAAGTGGCGTTTCCCCGACATCCACCCTGAAGGCCGCAAATATGTGCTGATCGCAGCCGCGATCGCCGTGCTCAGCCTGTGGGTGTGGGACGTCCTCACCTGGCCGCTCCTTTTCCTGACGCTCGGCGTCGCCGCCTTCTTCCGTGACCCCATTCGGGTGACGCCGGTCGAGGAGGGCGTGCTCGTCGCCCCTGCCGACGGCCTCGTCACCATGATCCAGCGCGTGCCGCTGCCGCCCGAACTCGCCGGGCCCCATGCACTCGGCACCGAGCCAATGGTGCGCGTTTCGATCTTCATGAGCGTGTTCGACGTCCATGTGAACCGGACGCCGATCACCGGCACGATCCGCCACGTCATCTACATCTCCGGCAAGTTCATGAACGCCGATCTCGACAAGGCGAGCGACGAAAACGAGCGTCAGCACATGGTGGTCGAGGATCGCGACGGCCTGCGCATCGGCTTCACCCAGATCGCCGGCCTGGTCGCGCGGCGCATCGTTGCGTTCGTCAAGCCCGGCGACATGGTCGTGGCGGGGCAACGCATCGGCCTGATCCGCTTCGGCAGCCGTGTCGACGTGTTCCTGCCTGAGGAATATGGCGCGCAGGTGATCCTCGGCCAGCGCACCATCGCGGGCGAGACGATCATCGCTCGCCGCAACATCCAGAACGCCACCGGGGTGGCGCAATGACCGATCAACACCCGCGCACCCGGCGCGGGTTGGGGCGTCGCGGCCTTGGGCGGGGACCGGCCCTGCCGCGCGGCATCCCGCTGCGTGCGGTGTTGCCCAATGCCGTAACGGCGCTCGCCCTTTGCTCCGGCCTCACCGGCATCCGCTTTGCGATCCTCGGCAACTGGGAAGCGGCGGTGCTGATGGTACTCGCCGCCGCGGTGCTCGATGGGATCGACGGCCGCATCGCCCGGCTGGTGCGCGCCGAGAGCCGCTTCGGTGCCGAGCTGGACAGCCTGTCCGATGCCATCTCGTTCGGGGTGGCGCCGGCACTGATCCTGTATCTCTGGTCGCTCCAGGCGCTCGGCCGGTTCGGCTGGCTGGTGGCACTGCTCCACGCGCTGTTCTGCGCGTTGCGTCTGGCGCGGTTCAACGCGCAGATCGACCTTGCCGAACAGCCCCACAAATCGGCAGGCTTCCTCACCGGCGTCCCGGCACCCGCCGGCGCTGCCCTGGCGCTGACACCGGTCTATCTCTGGCTGTGGACGGGCGAGGCGATCACGCGTGCCCCGCTCGTCATCGCCGTGTGGACGGTACTGATCGCCATCCTGATGGTTTCCAGCGTCGCCACCTTCGGACCGAAGATCCGGCTGCGCCAGAACGTGCGTTTCGAGGCGATCGCCGTGTTGGTCGCGCTCGCCGCGGCTCTGGTCTCGGCACCCTGGACGACGCTCGCGATCGTTGCGATCGCCTATCTCGCCAGCATCCCGTTCAGCGTCCGTTCCTACCGCCGGATCAGGCGGCAGCGCGCTGCGGACGGGGGCGCGGCATTCGCGCCGGAACCGAACGCACCCTGACGCGCGAGAGGCGCGGCGACGGGGCGGGAAGCGCTACCGGCCGCGCCACACCGAACAGTTCGGCGAAGCGGTGCAGTTGCGGATGAATGCTTGCGTAGAGCGTCCAGCATGCCGCCACCAGCGACGACCCGAACAGAAAAAAGACAGCGAATCCAGTCATTACCCGGCTCCTGATCTTCAACGCCGATCCCAGCGGAACCCAAGATCCTCGAACCGTCGAGAGTCCCGCCTGTTCCATCAGTCGCGTTCTGATCGCCATATGTTCCGTTCCTGTTCTGCAGTCAAGCGATGTTCTGATAATGTTCCAGCTTGTGCGACGCTCCGCAATCGACTAAGCGGCCCGCCTCAACCCCGCATGGGAAGCATCATAACCCGGTGTTCGGAGCGATTCCGAATTCCCGCTTCCCAGAGGACCAACCGGAAGGAGTTATCCCTATGGCGGCACCCGTCGTCACCATGCAGCAGCTGCTCGAATCGGGCGCGCACTTCGGTCACCAGACCCATCGCTGGAACCCGAAGATGAAGCCCTACATCTTCGGTGATCGCAACGGCGTTCACATCATCGACTTGTCGCAGACCGTTCCGCTCTTCGCCCGCGCGCTCGAGTTCGTCAGCTCCACCGTCGCCGCCGGCGGCAAGGTGCTGTTCGTCGGCACCAAGCGCCAGGCGCAGGAGCCGATCGCCGAGGCAGCGCGTCGTGCGGGCCAGCACTTCGTCAACCACCGCTGGCTGGGCGGCATGCTCACCAACTGGAAGACCATCAGCAACTCGATCAAGCGCCTCAAGACGCTTGAAGAGCAGCTGTCGGGCGACACGCACGGCCTCACCAAGAAGGAAGTGCTGCAGCTCACCCGCGAGCGCGACAAGCTCGAGCTCTCGCTCGGCGGCATCCGCGACATGGGCGGCATCCCCGACATCATGTTCGTGATCGACGCGAACAAGGAAGAGCTGGCGATTAAGGAAGCCAACACGCTTGGCATCCCCGTCGTCGCGGTGCTCGACTCGAACGTTTCGCCGGACGGCATCGCGTTCCCGGTTCCGGGCAACGACGACGCCAGCCGCGCTATCCGCCTCTACTGCGAAGCCATCGCCATCGCCGCGACCCGTGGCGGCCGCGAAGCGCTGATGCAGCAGGGCTATGACTTCGGTGCTGCCGAGCAGCCGCCGGTCGAGGAAGCCGTCGAAGGCTGATCGCCCGCGTCATCGAACCGTAATCGGGGCGGGGCAGGGCGCACGCACTGCTCCGCCCGACTTTTAACTGAGGAATAGAGACATGGCCGAGATCACTGCAGCCGCCGTCAAGGAACTCCGCGAAAAGAGCGGCGCCGGCATGATGGATTGCAAGAAGGCGCTCTCCGAAACCAACGGTGACATGGAAGCCGCTGCCGACTGGCTGCGCGCCAAGGGCCTCGCCGCCGCCGCCAAGAAGTCGAGCCGCACCGCTGCCGAGGGCCTGGTCGGCCTGGCCGTTGCCGGCACCAAGGGTGTCGCCGTCGAGGTGAACTCGCAGACCGATTTCGTCGCCAAGAACGAGATCTTCCAGAACTTCGTCCGCGAGGCCACCGCGCTGGCGCTGGAAGCCGGTGACGACATCGCCGCGATCAAGGGCGCGAAGATGGAGTCGGGCCAGACCGTTGACGAGACGCTGACCGCCAACATTGCCACCATCGGCGAGAACCAGGTTCTGCGTCGCGCCAAGAAGGTCGAAGTCGCCAAGGGCGCGGTGATCCCGTACGTCCACAACGCAGCGGCCCCGGGCCTCGGCAAGATCGGCGTGCTCGTCGCGCTCGAATCGGAAGCTGGTGTCGACGTGCTCGAGCCGCTCGGCAAGCAGCTGGCGATGCACATCGCCGCCGCCTTCCCGCTGGCGCTGGACGAGAGCGGCCTGGACCAGGACGTGCTCGCCCGCGAGCGTGCGATCGCAGCCGAGAAGGCTTCCGAGAGCGGCAAGCCGGCCGAGATCATCGAGAAGATGGTCGATGGCGCGGTGAAGAAGTTTGCCAAGGAAAACGCCCTGCTCAGCCAGCTGTTCGTGATGGACGGCAAGACCCCGGTGTCGGACGTCATCGCCAAGGCGGCGAAGGACTCGGGCTCGGCGATCGTGCTGAAGGACTATGTCCGCTTCCAGCTCGGCGAAGGCATCGAGAAGGAAGAGAGCGACTTCGCTGCCGAAGTGGCGGCGACTGCCGGTCTCACCAAGTAATCAGGCGCGCCGGGAGGGGCCGTTTCGACGGCTTTTCCCCGGCATCCACGCTTGTTCGTGCGGCGCGGCTCCTCTAGGGTCCGCGCCGCTTCGCTGTCCGCTTCTCAGAATTTCAGGAAACTCATGACCGCTCCGACCTTCCGCCGCATCCTTCTCAAGCTGTCGGGGGAGGTCCTGATGGGCCAGGGGCAGTTCGGCATCGATCCGGAGACCTGCGAGCGCGTCGCGCTCGAGGTGAAGGAGGCCAAGGAAAGCGGCCTGGAAATCTGCATGACGGTGGGCGGTGGCAACATCTTCCGCGGCATCGCCGGCGCCGCGCAGGGCTTCGATCGCGCGAGCGCCGACTATATGGGCATGCTCGCCACGGTGATGAACGCGCTCGCCATGCAGAATGCGCTGGAGAAGGTGGGCGTCGAGACCCGCGTCCAGTCTGCCATCCCGATGGCCAGCGTGTGCGAACCCTATATCCGCCGCCGCGCCGAGCGACACATGGAGAAGGGCCGCGTCGTGCTGTTCGCCGCGGGCACCGGCCTGCCGTTCTTCACCACGGACACGACGGCGGCGCTGCGCGCCGCCGAGATGAAGTGCGATGCGCTGTTCAAGGGCACCTCGGTCGATGGCGTGTACGACGCCGATCCCAAGAAGGTGCCGACCGCGACCCGCTACGAGACGCTGAGCTATGACCGCGTCCTTGCCGACAATCTGAAGGTGATGGATGCCTCTGCTGTCGCGCTGTGCCGCGACAACCATATCCCGATCGTGGTGTTCAACATCCGCGGCGAGGGCAATCTCGCTTCGGTGCTTCGGGGCGAGGGGACTTCCACCATCGTCCAGGACGCGAACGCCGCGTAACCCACCGCAACCAAGCTTCAAGGAGAGCCGTAAATGGCCGCTTACGACAAGGCAGACCTCGAGCGCCGCATGGCCGGCGCCGTGGAATCGCTCAAGCATGATCTGACAGGTCTCCGCACCGGCCGCGCCTCCACCACGCTGCTCGATCCGGTGACCGTCGAGGTCTATGGCTCGCACATGCCGATCACCCAGGTGGCGACCGTCTCGGCGCCCGAGCCGCGGATGCTGTCGGTGCAGGTGTGGGACAAGTCGAACGTCGGCCCCGTCGACAAGGCGATCCGTTCGGCGGGCCTCGGCCTCAACCCGATTGTCGACGGCCAGACGCTGCGCCTGCCGATCCCCGATCTGACCGAGGAGCGCCGCAAGGAGCTCGCCAAGCTCGCCAACCAATATGCCGAAAAGGCTCGTATCGCTGCGCGCAACGTGCGCCGCGACGGCATGGACAGCCTGAAGACCGACGAGAAGAAGGGCGTGTTCGGCGAGGACGAGCGCAAGCGCCACGAAACCGAGGTCCAGAAGCTGACGGACGCGACCATCGCCGATATCGACGCGGCGGCGGCGGCCAAGGAAAAGGAAATCCTGGGCAAGTGATCCGTGCCCCGGGGTCTGGTGCGGCCGAAAGGGCAGGGTGCGGTGGGCGTTAAGCTGGCCTCCGCGTCGGGTGGCGGAACCCCGCCGCCCCGCCACGTCGCGATCATCATGGACGGAAACGGCCGCTGGGCAAAAAAGCGGCTGTTGCCGCGCGTCGCCGGCCACCGCCAGGGCGTGGAGGCCGTTCGCCGCGTAGCGCGGGCTGCCCGCACGCTCGGGATCGAGGTCCTGACGCTCTACGCCTTCTCGTCCGAAAACTGGCGGCGACCCGAGGAGGAAGTCGGCGCGCTGATGGGGCTGCTGCGGCAATTCCTGGAGCGCGAACTGGACGAGATCGTTGCCGACGGCGTCAAGCTGCGTGTGATCGGTGATTGGCGGCAGCTCTCGCCCGATCTGGTGGCGATGATCGATGCCGCGATCGCGCGGACGGCGGCCAACGCCGGCCCGACCCTGGTGTTGGCGCTGAACTACGGCGCGCAGGCGGAACTGCTTGCGGCCGCCCGCAGCCTGGCCGAACAAGCGCGCGACGGCACGCTGGATCCTTCCTCGATCGATGAGGCGCGGTTCGAGAGTGAACTGGAAACGGCAGGGCTGCCGCCGCTGGACCTCATGATCCGCACCTCAGGCGAGCAGCGTCTTTCCAATTTCCTCCTGTGGCAGGCAGCCTATGCCGAGCTGCTGTTCGTCGACACGCTGTGGCCTGACTTTGACGAGCGCGCGCTGGCCGACGCACTGGCGCAGTTCGGGCGGCGCCAGCGGCGCTTTGGAGGCCTGTGAGCAAGAATTCTGATCTCCCCAAGCGCGTCGTCGTCGGGCTTGCGCTGGTCGGGCTCGCGCTCGCCGCGCTCTGGGCGGGCGGCTGGGGCTTCTGGCTGGTCATCACGGTGATGGCCGTGCTGATGGTCGGCGAATGGGCGCTGCTCGCGGGTGACACCGCCAAGCGGCGGCTCACCCAATATGTGATGATGGTGCCGCTCGCGATCCTCAGCCCCGGGGCTGCGGGGCCGGGGTTCCTGGCACTGGGCCTGGTGTTCGGCGCATTCTTCTTCGTCGCGGCCGTGACGCGGAATGCGAAGCTGGCGGCAGGGCAGGTCTATGTCGGGTTGCCGGTACTGGCCCTGCTGCTGCTCCGCGACCATCCGCAGGGCTTCGCCGCGACGCTCTGGACGATGGCGATTGTCTGGGTTTGCGACAGCGGCGCCTATTTCGCGGGGCGCACGATCGGGGGACCGAAGCTTGCGCCCGCCATCAGCCCGAACAAGACCTGGGCCGGTCTGATCGGCGGCCTTGTTGCGGCGATCCTCTTCTCCGCCGCCTTTGTCGCCGTTGCGCCGGGCACCGCGATCGGCTGGTGGCTGGTGGCGGTTTCGCCGCTGGTCGCGTTCGCTTCGCAAGTCGGCGACCTGTACGAGAGCCACCTAAAGCGCGTCGCAGGCGTAAAGGATTCGAGCAACCTGCTGCCCGGCCATGGCGGCATTCTCGATCGCCTCGACGGGCTGGTCTTCGCCGCCCCGGTTGCGGCCCTGTTTTTTGCGATCCATCATCAGGTGGTTGTGGGAGGATACTGGTGGTGAAGCGCGTTACGGTGTTGGGGGCGACCGGCTCGGTCGGCACCTCGACGCTCGACCTGATCGAACGAAATCCCCACGCCTTCGAAGTCGTGGCGCTGACCGCCAATTGCGACGTCGAGAAGCTGGCCGCAGCCGCCATCCGCACCCGCGCGCGCTGCGCCGTCGTCGCCGACGAGATCTGCCTGCCGGCGCTGCAGGAACGGCTGGCCGGCACCGGCGTCGAGGCGATGGGCGGTGCGCATTCGGTGTGCGACGTCGCGCGGATGGGCGCCGACTGGACCATGGCCGCGATCGTCGGCAGCGCCGGGCTGAAGCCCGTGATGGCGGCGCTGGAAGCCGGCGGCACGGTGGCGCTGGCCAACAAGGAGTCCCTGGTCTCCGCAGGCGAGGTGATGATGGCGGCGGCTCGCGCCCATGGTGCGACGCTGCTGCCGGTCGACTCGGAGCACAATGCCGTGTTCCAGTGCCTCGATCGCACCGCGCCGAAAGGCGTGCGTCGCATCATCCTCACGGCGAGCGGCGGCCCGTTCCGTTCTACCCCGAAGGATGCCATGCGCGAGATCACGCCGGCCCAGGCGGTAGCGCATCCCAACTGGTCAATGGGCGCCAAGATCTCGGTCGATTCGGCGACGATGATGAACAAGGGGCTCGAGCTGATCGAGGCCTTCCATCTGTTCCCCGTCGCCGCCGAGCAGCTGGCGGTGCTGGTCCACCGCCAGTCGGTCGTCCACTCCATGGTCGAATATGTCGATGGTTCGGTGCTGGCGCAGCTCGGCACGCCCGACATGCGCACGCCGATCGCCTATGCGCTCGCTTGGCCGGAACGGATGGAGACGCCGTGCCCGCCGCTCGACCTCGCCGCGGTGGGCAAGCTCGAGTTCGAAAATCCGGACCTCGATCGCTTCCCGGCACTGGCGCTGGCAATGGATGCGCTGAAGGCAGGGGGCGCACGACCGGCGATCCTCAACGCCGCCAATGAAGTCGCGGTCGCGGCCTTTCTTGCCGGCCGGATCGGATTTCTTGAAATTGCCGCAATCTCTGCCGATACGCTGTCTCGCTATGACCCGGCCGCTCCGGAAACGCTCGATGCCGTGCTGGCGATCGACGAGGAAGCGCGGCTTTATGCGGCTGAGCGAGTGAAGGACTGCGTCGCTTGATCCAATCCCCCGGCATCCTGCTCACCATTCTGGCGTTCGCGCTGGTGATCGGGCCGCTCGTGTTCCTGCACGAGCTGGGACATTATCTGGCCGGCCGCCTCTTCGGGGTGAAGGCCGAGGAGTTCTCCATCGGCTTCGGCCGCGAGATCGCCGGGATCACCGATCGCCGCGGTACGCGCTGGAAGTTCAGCCTGCTGCCGCTGGGCGGCTATGTCCGCTTCGCCGGCGACATGAACCCCGCCAGCCAGCCGTCGCCCGAGTGGCTGCAGCTGCCGGCGAGCGAACGCGCCAAGACCTTCCAGTCGAAGCCCTTGTGGCAGCGCGCGATCATCGTCGCGGCGGGACCGATCATGAACTTCCTGGTCGCGATCGTCATTCTCTCGGCCTTCGCCTTCATGTTCGGCGAGAACCGCACGCCGTCCGTGGTGGGCAAGGTCCTCCAGGGCAGCGCCGCCGCACAGGCCGGCCTGCAACCCGGCGATCGCATCACCGGGCTCGGCGGCCGCCCGGTCGAGACCTATGCCGACATGGTCCAGTTCACCCAGCTGCGGCCGAACGAGCCGGTTCGAATCGATTACGTGCGCGCTGGCGCAGAGCGCAGCGTCGACGCTGTCATCGGCACCCGCCGCGAGCGCGACCGGTTCGGCAACGAGTACCGCATCGGCCAGCTCGGTATCGGCGCGGCAGGTTCGACCCAGGTGCCGGTCGGCCTTCTCGAAGCGCCGCTGGTGGGCCTGCGCACGACCGCGGACATCGTTCGCATGACGATCGACGGTCTGGGCCAGATCATCACCAGTCGCCGCTCGGTTTCCGAGCTAGGTGGACCACTCAAGATCGCGCAGGTCTCCGGCGAGCGGCTTTCCATGGGGCCGATCGAGTTCGCGTTCCTGATTGCGCTCGTCTCCATTAATCTGGGATTCATCAACCTGTTGCCAGTTCCGGTACTGGATGGTGGTCATCTCTTGTTCTACGCCGTTGAGGCGGTCCGCCGGCGTCCGGTGGAGCCGCAGGTGATGGAATGGGCGTTCCGGGGCGGCATGCTCGCGATCCTCGCGCTGATGCTGTTCGTGACGCTCAACGATCTGGGCGCATTCGGTGTGTGGAGACATCTGGCCGGCTTGATCGGTTGAGGGGGTTCGTGCAGGGCGGCAATGTGCCGCGCGCGTTCCGGCAATATTTGGATTCCGACTGGGGTGGGATGGTGACTGCGATCAAGGCAAGCAATTTGGGCGCGCGGGCGACGGCTACGCTGTTGGCAGGGACGATCCTGTCGGGCGTGGTAGCGCCGGCGGAGGCGCAGACCGCGGCGAAGTCCGCGGCGCCTGCGGCCGCCCAGCCCCAGGCGACTGCGCCTGCGGCCGCGCCGGCGGTGGTGCGGACGATCAAGTCGCTGCGGGTGGAAGGCTCGCAGCGCATCGAGCCGGAGACGGTGCTCAGCTACACGCGTCTGCGCGCGGGCGACAGCTACAGCAACGAAACGGTCGACCAGGCGATCAAGGACCTGCTCGCCTCCGAACTGCTCGCCGACGTGACCATTGAGGGCGTGGAGACGGGCAACCTGATCATCCGCATCCGCGAAAACCCGGTGATCAACCGCGTGGTCTTTGAAGGCAACAAGCGGCTGAAGCAGGACAAGATCGACAAGGAGATCAAGCTCAAGCCGCGCCAGATCTTCACGCGCACTGCAGTCCGTGCGGACATTGCGCGGATCATCGAGCTGTATCGCCGCCAGGGCCGCTTCGCAGCGCGCGTCGAGCCGAAGATGGTCAGCCTCGACCAGAATCGCGTCGACGTGATCTTCGAAATCCACGAGGGCGCCAAGTCCAAGGTCCGCCAGATCAACATCATCGGCAACGAGGTGTTTTCGGACAAGAAGCTGCGTGCGCAAATGGCGACCAAGGTCTCCAGCCTCTCGCACTTGCTCAGCTCGAACACGTCGTACGATCAGGACCGGCTTGCCTATGACCAGCAGAAGCTGCGCCAATATTATCTGACGGAGGGCTATGCCGATTTCCGCGTGATCTCGGCCGTGGCCGAGCTGACGCCGGACAAGAAGGACTTCATCATCACGTACGTGGTGGAAGAAGGCCCCCGTTACAAATTCGGTCCGGTCAGCGTCGACAGCGCGATCCGCGACTTCGACGACAAGAAGCTCGCCGCCGCGCTGCCGATCAAGGAAGGCCAGTGGTATAACGCCAAGGCCGTCGAAGACACGGTGGAGCAGCTGAGCGAGACCGCCGGCCTGTTCGGCTACGCCTTTGCCGACGTTCGCCCCGACTTCCAGCGCAACAAGGATGCGCTGACGATGTCGATGAACTTCCACATCGGCGAAGCGAACCGTACCTATATCGAGCGTGTCGACATCACCGGCAATCGCCAGACGCAGGACAAGGTGATCCGCCGCGAAATGCGCGTGGCGGAAGGCGATGCGTTCAACACCTTCCTGGTCAAGCGTTCGCAGGATCGCATCAACAGCCTCGGCTACTTCCAGGACAAGTTCGAGATCGAGCGCAAGGAAGGCTCGGCACCGGACCGGATCGTGCTCGGCGCGAATGTCGAGGAAAAGCCCAACGGCGAACTGACGCTGTCGGCCGGTTTCTCGAGCCTGGAGCGCTTCATCCTCCAGGCATCGATCCGCCAGCGCAACTTCCGCGGCATGGGCCAGACGGCAAGCATCTCGGCGGATTATTCGAGCTATTCGAAGTCGGTCGAACTGGGCTTTACCGAGCCTTACCTGTTTGACAGCAACATCGCCCTCGGCGCGACGATCTTCCGCCGCGACTATAACAGCTTCAGCTACGGCCTGAACAATTCGCGCAACACGACCTATCAACAGGTCTCGACCGGCTTCCAGCTGGTGGCGGGCCTTCCGCTCACCGAATACTGGACGCTGTCCGCACGCTACTATCTGTCGAAGGACAATGTCACGCTCGACCAGAGCCAGTTCTACACGGACGGCAAGTGCGATCCGTTCCTCGCCGGCCGCTATTACTGTGAAGCGGTGGGTAACCGCCTGACCTCGCTGGTCGGCATGTCGCTGATCTACGACAGCCTCAATAGCCGCCTGCGCCCGACGCGCGGCCAGCGTGTGTCGCTCGGCTTGGACGTTGCGGGTCTTGGCGGCGATGTGCGGTATGTCCGCGGCAAGATCGATGGCGCAAAATATTGGGGCCTCGGCAGCGGCTTCGTCTTCTCGGTCACCGGCGAAGGCGGCGTGATCAAGAGCCTGGACGGCAGCGAAGTACGGATCACCGACCGCTTCTACCTGGGCGAGCCGCAGTTCCGCGGCTTCGACATCCGCGGTGTCGGTCCGCGCGTGCAGCGCTATCAATATACTGGCGATCCCGCCACGGGCACCCAGGCGCTCCTGACGGATCGCGATCAGATCATCGACGACGCGCTGGGCGGCAAGGCCTATTATCTGACCAAGGCCGAACTCGAACTGCCGCTCGGTTCGGGTGCAGCCGAGCTGGGGCTGCGGCCCTCGGTCTATGTGCAGATGGGCTCGCTCTTCTCGATCCGTCGCCCGCAGACGAACAACTATTTCCCCGCCTATATCGATCCGGCAACCGGCTTGCCGGCGATCAACAAGGATGGGTCGCCGGCGGTGACGCAGCGTCCGTTGAACGACAATGCGGGCAACGCACTGTATACGGTGACTACGGGGACCTTCCAGGGCAGCTACACGACCTGCACCATCGGCTATGCAGCCGCGGCGGGGCAGCCTTGCGTCGGTACTTCGATCAACACGCGCGCGCTCAACTCGTCGCCGCTGTTCTACGAACAGTATCGCGGCAGCACCGCCTCGCCGCGCATCTCGGTGGGTGTCGGCGTCAACTGGAATTCGCCTTTCGGCCCGCTGCGTATCGACCTTGCAAAGGCGCTCGTCAGCCAGCCCGGGGACGACAAGAAGCTCATTACTTTCAACGTAGGGACTCAGTTCTAATGATGAAGAACCGTGTATTCGCGGCGGCGCTTGCCGCCTCCGCGGCGATGACCGTCGCAGCGCCGGCCTCGGCGCAGGTCGCCGGCATCGCCACGATCAACACGATCGAGGCGATCACCCGCGCCAAGGCGTTCACCACTGCCGAGACGCAGCTGGACACCACCTTCAAGCCGGTCCGCGACCAGATCCAGGCCCGGCAGACCAAGTTTCAGGCCGACGCCCGCCCGCTGATCAGCACGATCGACACGAACAAGGACGGCCAGGTTTCGGAAGCCGAAGAGCAGGCCGCTGCCGCGCGCAAGGATCCGAACTACACCCAGCTCATGACCCTGCAGAACCAGGCGAACGAGGAAATCCAGAAGCTGCAGATGCCGTCGATCCTGGCGGAGCTGTTCGCGTTCGAGAAGATCCTCGCGCTCTATGACGCGGCGCAGATCTCGGTCGTCAACGCGCGCAAGGTCAACGTGATCCTGACGCCGGAAGCGATCGTCTACGCCCCCGACGCGGTGGACATCACCGACGCCGTCGTCGCCGAGCTCGACAAGACCCCGACGGTTGCGATCACGCCGCCGGCAAACTGGCAGCCGCAGCAGCGCACCGTGCAGTTCCAGCAGCAGGTGAACGAGCTGAAGCGCCGCGCCTATCAGCTGGCAGCTGCCCGCGCGCAGCAGCAGCAGCAGCAGGGCACCGCCGCCGCTCCGGGCGCGGCTGCTCCGGCAGGTCGTCCGGCCGCTGCGGGCACCAAGCCGGCCAAGCCCGAACCGCGGTGAGCGGGGGCGAGCAGGGGGGCAGCAACATCGGTCCGCTCGATATCGGGCGGGTGATGGCGGCGCTGCCCCACCGCTTTCCGATGCTGCTGGTCGATCGGGTCGAGGAGCTGATCCTCGACCAGTCGATCGTGGCGGTGAAGGCGGTGACGATCAACGAGTCGTTCTTCCAGGGCCACTTCCCCGGCCGGCCGATCATGCCGGGCGTGCTCACCGTCGAGGCGCTCGCCCAGGCGGCGGGCGTGTTGGCGGTCGAGTCGCTCGGGCTCGCCGGCTCGGGCAAGCTGGTCTACTTCATGGCGATCGACAACGTGAAGTTCCGCAAGCCGGTGGAGCCGGGCGTGCTGCTCAAGCTCCATGTCACGTTCGTGCAGAAGCGTTCGCGCGTCTGCAAGTTCGCGGGCAAGGCGCTGATCGACGGCGAACTGGCGGCGGAATGCGAATTCACCGCGATGATCGCCGATCCGCCCAGCGCCTGACGCGGCAGCCTGAACGGGCAGGGGCCGGACCATGGACGCACTGACCTGGTTCGGCCTGTTCGCGGTGACCGCGATGCTGGTCACCTATGCGCTGGAATCGCGCTCGACCTGGTGGGTGCTCGGCTTTGCCGGCGCCTGCCTGCTCGGTTCGGCCTATGGCTTCCTGCAAGGGGCCTGGCCGTTCGGGCTGGTCGAGGCGATCTGGTCTCTGGTCGCGCTGCGGCGCTGGTGGGGAATGCACGCCGCCGTCTCGCAATAAGGTTGCGCCGATGCCGATGCTTTGCTAGGCGCGCGCGTCCGCTGCCGGTCGGAAACCGGCGGCTTTTCTCAAGGAATTCGATGTGAAGCAGAACACCCACCCCGATTATCACATGATCAAGGTGCAGATGACCGACGGCACCGTGTACGAGACGCGCTCCACCTGGGGCAAGGAAGGCGATCTCATGCAGCTCGAGATCGATCCGCTCGCGCACCCGGCCTGGACCGGCGGTCGCGGTCAGCTGCTCGACCAGGGTGGCCAGGTTGCGCGCTTCAACAAGCGCTTCGGCGGCCTCACGCTCGGCAAGAAGTAAGCCGCGCGCCGGGCGGCAGCGCCCGGTTCAACGCTTTGGGAAGGGCTCCCGCGCACATTGGTGCGTCGGGAGCCTTTTTGCGTGCGGCTGCAGAGCAAAGGCGATTGCGTGCGGGCGGGCCTGCAGCTGCCCGCGGAGCGCTGTCGCGCCTGGCGTGGCAATGCGCCGATCCTGCGGAGCGCTCCGAGAGAGGGTGCATGGCCATTCTGTCCGTCCTCTGCATTGCCCGTCCTCCCCAGGGGGTGGGAGGTATGGACGCACTGGCGTTGATGGTCGCGGGAAGCTTCTGGGTGGTGATCACAGCCGCTTCGGGGGTGATCTCAATCAGCCTCGCGCGCATTCGATAGTGGCAGCGCATTCCGTGGGACGGAAGGCAGATCACACCAGGCCCTTTTAAGTGATGGCGGAGAGAGTGGGATTCGAACCCACGGTGAGCTTGCACCCACGGCGGTTTTCAAGACCGCTGCCTTAAACCACTCGGCCATCTCTCCGCGCCGTGCCAGCGCCTAGTCCCAGTTTGCGCCGGGATCAATCCACCCCCTGCAGGACGGCTTCGTTGCGAGCGTCACGATCGATTCGATCGGGTCAAAGCGACAAAGATCGTAAACGCACCGTTCTGCCCTGTTCCGCCACGGGACATGGTCCCCGTTCGGGACCAGCGACGTGTTGAAGCCACCGCCTGCATGCGTAGTTCGGAAGAGGCTTACAGCAATCGTTCGACACCAGCGAAACAGAGGGTTCATGATCAACAAGCTTCTTCCGGCACTCGGCGCCGTCGCCGCCGTCGTTTCTTTCTCGGCTCCGGCGCAGGCCGCCCCGGTGATCACCACCAACTACAACGCATCGGACATGAACATCGTGCTCGGTACGGATGGCACCTACTCGGCGAACTTCGGCAAGTCGGGCATCGCGAAGGGCACGTTCGAGCACGTCTACTCCTTCACGCTGCCGGGCTACCTCACGGGCAGCGCTTCGGTCAGCACCAGCGCAGTGAAGCTGAAGCCGGCGACGGATCTCGATCTCATTTCGGTCTTCTTCAACGGCGTCGAACTGACCGGCACCAAGGGTGCGCTTAATGAGTCGGTCTTCGTGAACGACGTTCCGATGATTGCCGGCAAGGCGAACACCCTCGTAATCAAGGGCATGTCGCGTGGCGCGGGTTCGTACGGTGCCCAGGCAACCTTCGCCCCGGTTCCGGAGCCCGCCAGCTGGGCGATGATGATCGGCGGCTTCGCGTTCGTCGGCGGTGCGCTGCGTCGTCGCAACACCGCGCGCGTCGCGTTCGCCTGAACCCGGTTTCTCGCACCCCCGGGTGCGCTGGATCGAAGGACACCGGTCGCGGCTCGCGGCCGGTGTTTTTCTTTTGGTCGCCGCGCGGGGCGGTTTTCGTCGCGTTGGAGCGGCGCGCGGGCTTTCTGTCCGCGCGCTGCTGTGCAACAGCCCGGCCATGTCGCGTTTTCGCTCGTCTCTCGCCGGGGTTGCCGGTCTTGCCCTTGCCCTTGTCCTGCCGACCCGCCCCGCGCTGGCGCAGGACGAAGCCGGCTTCCAGCGCTATCTGCCGACGCTTGCGGCGCAGGCCGCCGCCGCCGGGGTCAGCCGCCGCACCATCGATGCGGTGATCCCCGCGCTCACCTACAATGCCCGCGTGATCGAGCTGGACCGCCAGCAGCCGGAGAGCAGCCCCAACGCGCCGATCCCCGCCTTCGCACCGTACAAGGCCCGTCATGTCGACGCCGATCGCATTATCCGGGGCCGGGCCGCCTATCTGCGGGCGCGGGGGCGGCTGTCCGCAATCGAGCGCGAGACGGGCGTGCCCGAATCAATAATGGTGGCGATCTGGGGACACGAGACCAGCTATGGCCGTGTGATGGGCGGCTTCGACCTGCCGCGCGCCCTGGCAAGCCTCGCCTATGAAGGACGTCGCCGCACGCTGTTCACCGATGAGTTCATCGCGACGCTCAAGATGATCGACCGCGGCGTGCCGCGCGAGAAGCTGGTCGGCAGCTGGGCGGGTGCGTTCGGCGGCCCCCAGTTCCTGCCGAGCGTCTATCTCCGGCTCGCGCGCGACGGCGATGGCGATGGCGTGGCAGACATCTGGAACAGCGACGCCGACACCCTGGCATCGATTGGCAATTACTTCGTCGACGCCGGGTGGCGGGCGGGGGTGCCCTGGGGCTTTGCGGTTTCGGTGCCGGCGTCCTTGGACCGTCGCCTGATCGCCAGCCGCACCACCAGCCCGCGCTGTTCGCGCGTTCATGGCCGCCAGAGCCAATGGAAGACCATGGCGGAGTGGCGGTCGCTCGGCGTGGTGCCGCAAGCGCGCGCCTGGCCCGGTGACGATGTGCTGGCGACGTTGCTCGAGCCGGATGGGCAGGGGGCGACAGCCTATCTGCTCACTGGCAATTACCGAGTGATCCTCGATTACAATTGCTCGAATTTTTACGCTTTGTCGGTAGGCCTGCTGGCCGATGCCGTGGAACGCTAGAACGATCATCCTCGCCTTTGTGCTGCTGGCCCCAGTCGACGCTGCGCATGCACAGGACACGCAAAGACCGCTGGAGGCGACTGCACCGCAGTCCCAGCCGGGAGAGGGGCGCTATGACGCCGTCGGCTATGCGACAGTGCAGCCGATCGGCGCCGCCGCACTGGCGGTGAGTGCAAGCCTGCCGCCCGAAAGCTATGCCGAGGTGACGGCCCTCGACAGCGGGCGCACGATCCTTGTTCGCATCCAGTCTACCGCGGAAACGCCGGGCTTCCTCGCCGCCTTGTCCGAGGGCGCCGCACGGCAGCTCGGCGCCGGCACCGGCGCGCCGATCGCAGTCCGCATTCGCGCAGTGCGGCCATCGAGCGAGGATCAGGCGGCGCTGCGCAGCGCCGGTGCGGCCCAGCTGCGCATCGATTCGCCGCCGGCCCTGGTGCGGGCGCTGCGCCTGCAGCTGCCGCCCCGGCCGAAGGATGAACCGCTCCCGCCGCCACCTGCGCAGTCGGATCCGATTGTCGACGTGATTCCGCACCCGGTCTTTACGCCAACGCCCGCAAAGGCGGCCGCAGCGCACGGAAAGCCCGTTCAGGGCCGCTATCTGGTGCAGGTGGCCGCACTTTCTTCGCCGAAGCGCGCGACTGCGCTTGCCCAAAAGCTAAAGGGCTTCGTAAAGGCAGGGGGCGGGCTCTACCGCGTCCAGCTCGGCCCCTTCGCGACGGAGGCGGCGGCGGAGCGGGCGCGGGTGGAGGCTGTTCGGGCCGGTTTCGGAGATGCGCGCCGCACCTCGGTCCGATAAAGGGTTAATTTTCGCGTTCTGGACCGATCATCATGAAGAAGCTCGCCGCTATTTCGTTCCTGGCGCTTGCCATCGCCGCGCCGCTGCAGGCCGCTGGCCCGGATTTCCCGACGCCCGCACCGATCGCCTACATGGAAGACATGTCTTCGGGCGCGGTGCTGTTCGCCAAGGACGCCGACCGCCGCATGCCGCCGGCCTCGATGGCCAAGATGATGACGGTCTATGTCGCCTTCGACCTGATCAAGAAGGGCGAGCTCAAGCTCGACCAGAAGATCGAGGTGCGCCCTGAGACCTGGAAGAAGTGGCACTCGCAGGGCTCGACCATGTTCCTCGGCGTCGGCGAGCAGCCGACGGTGGCGGACCTGCTGAAGGGCATCGTCACCCTGTCCGGCAACGACGCCTGCGTCGTGCTGGCGGAGGGGATCGCCGGCACCGAGGAGGGGTTCGTCAATCTGATGAACGATCGGGCCAAGAAGATCGGCCTGTCGAACAGCCATTTCGGCACGTCGAACGGCTGGCCCGATGAGGGGCGGACCTATGTGACCGCGCGCGATCTGGCGCATCTTGCGGCCGCGACGATCCGCGACTTCCCCGATCTCTACAAGTCCTTCTATTCGCTGCCGAGCTTTACCTGGGGCAAGACGCTGGGCGCAGGCGCCGCGATCGAGCAGGGCAACCGCGATCCGCTGCTCGGCAAGGTACCCGGCGCCGACGGCCTCAAGACCGGTCACACCGAGGAGGCCGGCTATGGCTTCACCGGTTCGGCCGAGCAGAATGGCCGCCGCTTGGTGATGGTCCTCGCCGGGGTCAGCAGCTACAGCGCCCGCGCCGACGAATCCGTGCGCTTCATGCGCTGGGGCTTCGCCGCCTGGAGCACCAAGCCCGTGGTGAAGAAGGACCGCACCGTCGGCACCGTCGACGTGCAGGGCGGCACTGCCAACAAGGTGGCCGTCGTCGCGCCGCGCGACCTCAACATCACGCTGCCCTCCGGCCTGAGCCCGAAGCTTGCCGGCAAGATCGTCTATCAGGGCCCGGTCAAGGCAGGCTTCAAGAAGGGCGACCATATCGCCGACCTGATCATCGAAGGCGAAGGCATGCCGCAGCAGGTGCTGCCGCTGGTCGCCGCGGAGGATGTCGGCCAGGCCGGTTTCTTCGGTCGCGCCTGGGCGGGGCTGATGTCGCTGCTGCACCTGGCCTGACCGACTTGACTCCCGCCCTGATCGGCAACAGCCAAGCCCGCGACGCGCTCGCCGCCGCCATGGCGATCGGTGCGTTGCACCATGCCTGGCTGATCGCCGGTCCGGAGGGCGTGGGGAAGGGGGCGTTCGCCCGCATCGCCGCCGCGAGGATGCTGGCGGAGGCGTCCGAGCCCGATCGGCTGATGCCCGGCTGGGACGTGCCGGAGACGACCCGCACCGCCAGCCTGATCGCGGCAGGTAGCCACCCCGACTTCAAGATCCTCGCCCGGCTGCCCAAGGATGCGGACAAGCCGGACGAGGCGCTCGCCCGCTCGATCACCATCGCGCAGGTGCGCAGCCTGCAGCCGCTGTTTGCGACCAAGCCGTCGCTGGGGCCCCGCCGGGTGGTGATCATCGACGCGATCGACGATCTCGAACGCGCCGGTGCCAATGCGCTGCTCAAGAACCTGGAGGAGCCGCCGGCGGGCACCATCTTCCTGCTGGTGAGCCACGCGCCGGGCCGGCTGCTGCCGACGATCCGCTCGCGCTGCCGGCTGCTCCGGTTTGAGCCGCTGAGCGATGCCGAGACGACGACGGTGCTCCGCCGCCGGATCCCGGAGGCGAGCGAGATCGAGATCGCTGCGCTGGTCGAAGCCGCCGAAGGTTCGCCGGGCCGCGCGATGCGCTTCGCCGGGCTGGACCTGTCGGCGCTGGAAGCAGACATGGCGCACCTCGCCGACTATGGCGATCCGGACAATGCCGTGCGCATGCGCCTCGGCCGCCAGCTCGGCGCCAAAGCCGCGCAGCCGCGCTACGAGGCGTTCCTGGAGCGCACCCCCAGCTTCATCGCCACACGCGCCAAGCGGCTGGAAGGCGAGGCGCTGCGCACCGCGCTCGACGCCTATGCGGCTGCCCGCGAACTGGCCGGCGCTGCACTGGGACTGTCGCTCGACGCTACCGCCACCGTGTTCGAAATGAGCGGCATCCTCGCCCGGCTCGCCCGGCGCTGAAGAATGGCAACCGCTTTTAGCCAAAGAACCCCGTCATCCCCGCGGAGGCGGGGATCCATTCGCGCTGCAGGTGCGGCTCTTTCCCCAAGCGTTCAGGCCGATGGATTCCCGCCTTCGCGGGGATGACGATGGGTGTGGGGGGCGCCAGCATCCCCATTGACCCTCCGCGTGCTGAGGGTACAGGTTGCCCGTTGCTGCGCCGCATCCTAAAGCGGCGGGCATGGCTGACCCCTTCTACATCACCACCGCGATCCACTATCCCAACGGCAAGCCGCATATCGGCCATGCCTATGAGATGATCGCCGCCGACGCGATCGCGCGCTTCCAGCGCCAACAGGGTCGCGACGTGTTCTTCCAGACCGGCACCGACGAGCATGGCCTCAAGATGGTGCAGACCGCCCGCGCGCGCGACATGACCGCGCGCGAGCTCGCCGACGAAATGTCGAACCATTTCCGTGTGATGGCGGAGAAACTCGATATCTCGTGCGATCGTTTCATCCGCACCTCGGAAGCCGATCACTACCGCGCCAGCCAAGCGATCTGGGAGAAGATGGCGGCAAAGGGCGACCTGTATCTCGATCGCTACGAGGGCTGGTATTCGGTCCGCGACGAGGCGTTCTACGAGGAGAAGGAGCTGGTCGAAGGGGAAGGGGGCCAGAAGCTCTCCCCCCAGGGCACGCCGGTGGAATGGACCAAGGAGGAAACCTGGTTCTTCCGCCTTTCCAAATACCAGCAGCCGCTGCTCGATTTCTACGCCGCCAACCCGGACTTCATCCGCCCGGAATCGCGCCGCAACGAGGTGCTGCGCTTCGTCGAGGGCGGGCTGGTCGATCTCTCGGTCAGCCGCACCAGCTTCGACTGGGGCGTGCCGGTGCCGGGTTCGCCCGGGCACGTCATGTATGTGTGGGTCGACGCGCTGACCAACTATCTCACCGGCGCCGGCTATCCCGACGATGCCGAGCGGCTGGCGCGCTACTGGCCGGCCGATCTGCACCTGATCGGCAAGGACATCGTCCGCTTCCACACGGTGTACTGGCCGGCCTTCCTGATGTCTGCCGACATCGCGCTGCCGAAGCAGGTCTTCGGCCACGGCTTCCTGCTCAACCGCGGCGAAAAGATGTCGAAGTCGGTCGGCAATGTCGTCGATCCGATGGAACTGGCCGAGACCTACGGTGTCGACGCGCTGCGCTACTTCCTGATGCGCGACGTGAGCTTCGGCCAGGACGGCACGTTCAGCGACGAGGCGATCGTCACCCGCGCCAATGCCGATCTGTCGAACAGCTTCGGCAACCTGGCGCAGCGCACGCTGAGCTTCATCGCCAAGAATTGCGAAGGTGCGGTGCAGGCCGGTCGCGCCGAGGACGCGGACGCGGTGCTGCTGACCGAGGTCGATACCGCCTGCGCCGCCTTCACCCGCGCGTTCCAGGATCTGGCGCTGAGCCAAGGTGTCGAGGCCTGGATGACCGGCGTGTTCGCCTGCAACCAGTATATCGATGCGCAGGCCCCGTGGACGCTCCGCAAGACCGATCCGGAGCGGATGCACGCGGTGCTCGGCACGCTTCTCAAGGCGATCCGTCGCCTGGGCATCACCATCGAACCCGTGGTGCCGACCTCTGCGGCAAAGCTGCTCGCGCAACTGGGCCCGGAAGGCGACGCGGACTTCAAGATCGCCCCGCCGACCCCCATTTTCCCGAGACTTGAACTGCAAATTTCCGAGGACGCATGAAGCTCGCCGACAGCCATTGCCACCTGATCTACAAGGGTCTGGGCGAACAGCAGCCGGAGGTGCTGGCCCGCGCCCGCGAGGCCGGCGTGGTGGCGATGCTCAATATCTCGACGCGCGAGAATGAGTGGGACCAGGTGATCGCCGTCGCCGAGCGCGAGGCGGATGTGTGGGCGAGCGTGGGCATCCACCCGCATGAGGCGGACACCCACCCGCATGTCGACACCGCCAAGCTGGTCGAACGCGCGCAGCACCCGCGCGTGGTCGGCATCGGCGAGAGCGGGCTCGACTATTATTACGACCATAGCGACCGTGACCGCCAACAGGCGAGCTTCCGCGCGCACCTCGCGGCCGCCCGCGAGACCCAGCTGCCGATCATCGTCCACACTCGCGACGCCGAGGAGGACACCGCCGAGATCCTGCGCGAGGAAATGGGGAAGGGGGCCTTCCCCGGCGTGATCCACTGTTTCACCGCCAGCCGCGCCTTTGGCGAGATTGCGTTGGAACTCGGCTTCTACATATCGATTTCCGGTATCGTGACGTTCAAGAACGCCAAGGACCTGCAGGAAACCGCCGCCGCGCTGCCGCTGGACCGGCTGCTGATCGAAACCGACGCGCCGTTCCTCGCGCCCGTGCCGCATCGGGGCAAGACCGGTGAGCCGGCCTTCGTGGCGGACACCTGCACGTTCCTCGCTCAGCTGCGCGGCGAGGATCCCGCGGTGCTCGCCGAGGCTACCCGCGCCAATTTC
The DNA here is from genome assembly GCF_036731925.1 of Sphingomonas sp. Taxonomy (GTDB): domain Bacteria; phylum Pseudomonadota; class Alphaproteobacteria; order Sphingomonadales; family Sphingomonadaceae; genus Sphingomonas. The sequence continues at coordinate 1,525,291 of NZ_DAINDJ010000001.1, read as the reverse complement.
CACTCGCTGTTCGCCAAGACGCTGGCGTGACCGGGCAGGGGAGCCGCCACCTGTGCTGAGCATCCGGATCCTCGGATCGGGTACCTCCTCGGGCGTTCCCCGCATCGGCCCCGATTGGGGCGCCTGCGATCCGGGTGAACCACGCAACCGTCGCACGCGCTCTTCGGTGCTGGTGCGCAGCGCCACGACGTCGATCCTGGTCGATACCAGCCCGGACATGCGCGAGCAGTTGATCGCGGCGCGGGTGGCCGATGTCGACGCCGTCCTGTGGACGCATGATCACGCTGACCATTGCCATGGCATGGACGACTTGCGCCAGGTGATGCACGCCCGGGGCGGCACCCCGGTGCGCGGCATGGCGCGGCCTTTTACCTTCGAACAGTTCGGCAAGCGCTTTCCCTATATCTTTGAGGGAAGGGGTAAATACTACCCCCCGGTGGTAGCGCTGGAGACCATGCCGGACGCTTTCCAGGTCGGGGACATTGCCGTCCGGGTGATCGATCAGCCACATGGCGGGATCACCTCTGCCGGATTGCGGTTTGAATGTGGTGGCAAGGTAATTGGCTATGCCACTGATTTTCATGAGATGACGGCGGAAATGCGGGGGCTCTACACCGGGCTTGACCTGTGGATTGTCGACGCCCTGCGCCGCGCGCCGCACCCGACGCATCCGCATCTGGGAGAAGTGCTGCGCTGGATCGAGGACCTGACGCCGGGCCGTTCCGCGCTGGTTCATATGGATCACTCCATGGACTATGCAACGCTCGTCGCGGAACTGCCCGCCGGTGTCGAGCCGGGCTATGACGGGCTGGAGTTGCGCGCGTGAACGGGTTCGACGGCGTGAACATGGTGTGGCTCGTCGGCGGCTTGGTGCTGGTGGTCAGCGCCTTGTCGGTCCGGCGGATCGGCCTGGGAGTCTTCGTACGGACGCTGCTCGGATGGGTGGCCATCGTGCTGCTGGTGCTGCTTGCAGTCGGCCACCGGTATGAACTGGCGGCAGCCTGGTCGTCACTGAGCGCGAAGCTCGGCATCGAAGATCAGCGGGTCGAAGGCGACACCGTGCGGATCCGGATGAGCCCGGATGGACATTTCTGGGCGCGCGTAACCCTGAACGGCGTGGAGCGCCGGATGCTGATCGACAGCGGCGCGACAATCACCGCGATTTCCGAGCGGACCGCCAAGGAAGCAGAGATCCAGGCGGCGGACGGATTGCCGGCGATCATCGAGACCGCCAACGGCAGTGTTGCCGCGCGCCGGGGCCGGATCGGCACGGTGTCGCTCGGGCCGCTCACGATGCGTGACGTTGGCGTGGTGGTATCGCAGAATTTCGGCGAGTTGGACGTCCTGGGCATGAACTTTCTGTCGCGGCTGCACAGCTGGCGGGTCGAGGGCAATGTGCTCGTTCTGGAACCAAAGGCGCCGGCAGCGACTAAGTAGCGCGTCCGGGGGTATGAGCCACGACCAAGGCTGCGCGCATTTTACATAATACATATTATCGGCTCGAGTGAAGCCGATAGGGTGTAAGCGCAACGTGGAAATCGGACACCTTCGCTAAAGCGTTTTCGAGCCCCCTACTTCAGCGAAACCGAAGACCGACCGGAGGGGGCTTTGCACCCAGAAGATTAAGCGTGTCGCGCCACGTCAGCGAGCGACCTGCTCGGGGACGGCCCATCCGTCGCATCGACGTTTGGCTTCAATGTCGAAGGGCTAGCGGAAAAGATCGATGCAAGTTGCACAGCCCCGCCCCCGTTGCCTGTAGACCATCGGCCAGAGATGGTCATAACTTCCAGGTTGGAACCACTGCCTGGTAGTCAATCTCCGCTTGATCCGGGGGCAGCTTCATTGCTCCCCGAACAGTCCAACGCTGTGCCCAATTGCACGAACATGCGCAAATAAGGCGCTCAAATCCGTCGCCGAGGCGTGCCCGTATCGCGTGTCGGCATGCGCCGCGGCCGTGCTCCGTCGATCTCATGCGCAATGAACAGGATAACGCCTATGGCCAATGGGATCAGATAATAGATCAGCCGGAAGACGAGCAGCGCGGCGAACAATCCAGCGCGGTCGGCTTGGGGGATTGCAAGCAGCATCACGGCTTCGAACACGCCTACCCCTCCCGGCGCATGGGTGAGCAGGCCGGATAGAAAGGCCAGCAGATATCCGACGACGACGAAAGGAAAGCTTGCCAGCGGCAGGTCCGGCACCAGTACGAACAGCGCGGCGGTGGCGAGGCACAGGTCGGCGGCTGCCAGCCCATATTGCACCAGCGCCATCCGCCAGCTGGGCAGCACAAGGGACCAACGAAACAGCCGGATCGGTCTTCCCGCATTCGTACGCAGCAGGAGCAGCAAACCCGCCAAGGCTGCGAGGATCAGCGCGCCGAGCGTGCGCTGATAGAGGTCCGGAAGGCTCCAGTCGGCCAGGGTGATCGCATTTGGCAGTGCCGCCAAACCCAGGCCCAGCAATAGCAGCACGCCCAGCCAGAAGGTGAGCCCGGTAAGCAGCATGATCTGCGCGACTTCGGACAGCACGAGGCCCTTGCGGCCATAGATGCGGAGCCGGGCGGTCCCGCCGGTGAGCACGGCGAAGCCCAGATTGTGGCTGAAGATATAGCTGGTAAACGAGGCGAGCGCCGCGGTGCGGTACCGCAGTTTTCGTCGCAACAGGCGCAGCGACACCACGTCATAGCCGGTGAGCGTGACATAACTGGCAACGGTGAAGCCCAATGCGGCAGCGATCCGCCATGGCGCGATGCCGTTGATAGCGACGCGAACATCCGCCCAGCTGATTTCTGCCAGGATTCGCTTCAGCGCGACGGCGGCGACCGCTAGCACCAGCAGCATGACGAGGGCCACGGCCAAGTGGCGGACCAGAGACAAGCGCGCAAGCATCGCGAGATGGCCGCGGAAGCCGCCGGAGGATCGCGCGCGCTTCAAAGCTGCCGGACCAGCCGCACCCCTGCGCGGGGGCGCCACGCTTCCTCGCTTCGCCAGATCGCGCCAACTCCGGCCTGCACGTCCAGCCGGGGGCTCAGCGATTGGTGCAGTTGTGGCATCACCAGCACCGAACGCTCGCGTCCGAGCCGCGCGTTGACCTCCACGCCCAGCGTAGTTGCATCGCTCGCGTCGTAGAAGCTCGTGTGGTTGACCAGCAGCGCGCGTTCCGAGCGCCCGGCGCTGCTGACGTCCCCGATGCCTACCATGGTCAGCGTGCTGACCCGCCGGCTGAAGCGGTTGCCGAGGATGTACAGCAACGAGCTTTCCCAGCGCCGCTCCGCCCGGTTCCACACGCCGAGATACTGCACGCCGTGGATGCCCCTCCCCTGATTCAGCAGCCCGAACGTGCCTTGCAGGCCGATCTTGTAAGCTGTGACGTGCCGGCCTTCGAGCGGCAACTCCAGCTCCACCGCGAAGCCGTCGGCTACCGCCAGCTCGATCTCGGGCGCCCATTCGATCGTGCGATCGGGCCCGGACAGGTTCTGCTGGGCCAGCGCGTTGACTTCCAGCTCGCCTCGCTTTGCGCCGAGCGGCCGAACCAGGTCGAACACCATCGGCTCGGCGATGTCGGGCGCTTCTTGCGCATTTGCGGGAAGCGCGCCAGCGATCGCGACGCTGACCAGCAGCACGCCGAGCCGCATCGGCCAGCTCGGCCGACAGTTTACAAGGTTCGCCATTGCTGTGCTTTCCCATCGAAGGGCGGCCGGAAGTGACCGAAGCGGTCGCGCTAGGTTGATCCCGCTTACACGGACCTTACACGGCGCTGGTGCGATGAGGCCGGCGACGGCGGTGTAGAACGGAGACGGCATGAGACTTCTGATCGTCGAGGACAGCACGGAGCTGGTGGCGATGCTCCGCCCGCTCCTGGCCGCGGCCGGCTTCACGATCGATCACGCCGTCAGCATCGAGGACGCCACGCTGATGCTGGAGCTGGGCAGCTATGCCGCAGTCGTCCTCGATATCGGGCTGCCCGACGGCGACGGGCGCAGCGTCGTCCAGGCGGCGCGGGCACGCGGCGATATCACGCCGGTGATCCTGCTGACCGCACGGGGCAGCGTCGAGGATCGCGTCGCCGGCCTCGCGGCCGGCGGCGATGATTATCTGGTCAAGCCGTTCGCGCCGGAAGAATTGATCGCGCGCGTCCAGGCGCTGTTGCGACGGAGCGACCTGATTGCGGATCGGCCAGTGACCTGCGGCAACGTCACCCTCGACCCGGCCTCGCGCGAGGTGCGCACCGGTGGCGCGCCGACGATCCTGTTCGCGCGGGAGCTGGCGATCCTGGAAATCCTGATCCAGCGCCGCGAGCGCGTTGTTGCCAAGGCGCAACTCGAAGCGCAGCTCTTCGGGCTGGAGGGCGAGCTGGGTTCGAACGCGGTGGAGGTGTACATCCACCGCCTGCGCCGAAAGCTGGCGGAGGCTGGTGCGAGCGCGCAGATCGTCACGGTGCGCGGCGTCGGCTACATGCTCGCAGGGCCGGTCGCATGATCCGCGCGCCTCGATCGCTGCTTCTGCGCATCTTGGCGTGGCACGCAGTGGCGGTACTGGTCACCGCCCTCGCCGTCTCTGCTGGCGTCTATTGGCTTCTCGAAACAACGGCCGAGCGGCTCGAGCGCCAGACGCTGCGATCCGAGGCGATGGCGATCCGGGACGATCTGGTTGTTCGCGAGGGGAAATTGGCGCTCGCGTCGGCAGGTGCGCGGACGCGGCTGGAAGCGGCCGGCCTGGGCTTCCGTGTCGCCGATGCGCGAGGAGTGGCCTTGATCGACGCCATGCCGGCAGTCCTGCGGCCCGACCTGCGCGTCCCCCAGCGCGCCACCGAGGTGTATCTTACCCGCCGGTCTCGCCGCGCCTATTACGCTGCGCTCAGCGTTCCCGTCGCGGTGCAACAGCGATCCCTGTGGATCCTGGTGGTACAGAATCTCGACCATCCCGCGAACGTCTTGGACGATCTCGTACGGCAATTCCTAACGCACGGGCTCATCGTGATCGCTCCCTTGTTGGCCCTGCTGCTTGCCATCGACACCTGGATCATTCGACGAGCGCTGCGGCCGGTGCGGCGAGCCTCGGCGCTCGCGCGGACGATCGCACCGGCGCAACCGGAGATCAGGCTGCCGACTGCGGAGCTGCCGACGGAGGTCCGCCCCCTCGCCCAGGGCGTCAACGATGCGCTCGACAGGCTGACCGAAAGCCTGCAAGCGCAGCGCGATTTCACTGCCGACGCGGCTCATGAGCTGCGCACGCCGATCACCCTCGCGCGGGTTCGGGCGGAGGAAATCGCGGATCCGCAGTTGGCCGAACGCATCAAGCAGGATCTCGATTCCCTTGGCAACATCGTCGCGCAGTTGCTGGAAATCGCAGAACTGGATTCGCTCGCAGCCATGCCGATGCAAGCCGTCGACCTGACGGGCCTTGCCCAGCAAGCGGTTGCCGACATCGCGCCGCTGGCCTTCCGGCGCGGCCAGACGATCGCCTATGGCGGCGTGGTACAAGCCGTGCAGGTGCAGGCGCACCCGCAGTTTTTGAGCCGCGCCTTGCGGGCACTTGTCGAAAATGCAGTCCAGCATACGCCTCGCGGCACTGAGATCATCGTCGCCGTCACCGAAAGCGGCCTATTGGTGGTGGAAGACGACGGCCCGGGTATCGCGCTCGAAGAGCAGGCACTGGTGTTCCAGCGCTTCTGGCGGCGTGACCGGAGAACGCAGCGCGGCGGAGGATTGGGACTGGCGATTGTGGAACGCATTGCCTTGATCCACGGTAGCCGCATCGTGCTCTCGTCCGAGCCGGGGCGGACAGCTTTCGCACTTCAGCTTTCGCTGGCTGATCCCGGCTGAATTCGCAAGCTGACGAACAGGCTCCGGCGACGAATGGCACAATCTTGCATCCACGACTGGCTGCCTGTCGGCGCAAATCCGGGCCTAGATCGGGCAGACGCGGCAAACGCGTGTCTGCAGCGGCTCAGCTCTCCACGACCTGGCCAGCTGGCGGCACCCGGACGATGAAATGCCCCTTCACGCCCTTGGGCCATTGCGCGAACGGCACGCGGCCATGCTCGCTCGCCGCGTAATGCGCCGCATAATCCAGGATCGCGTCCGCAGCCTCGGCATCGGGCGTGAAGCGCCCCAGGACATAGCCAACCTTGCCGGGTGCCCGCAGATGCACGGTGCAGTGATCACTGCAGGCGAACAGGCACGGCATCTCCTGGACCGCGATACCGGCAAAGCGCGGCTCGGCATCTCGCGCGGCCGTCAACGCCTCGGCCAGCAAAGCGCCGCCGCGGCGCCCTTGCGCATCCTCGCGTGCCTCGGCGCTGAAGCGGCAGGTATTGCAAACGACGATCGCGGGGCCGTCTTCAACGGGGGTCAGCATCGGTATCTCCTGAAAATCAGCGTTCGAACAACCGGTCGGCAAGCGGCTCGCGTGCCTGCCAGCCGCGGCGTTCGAGTTCGGGGGTATGGGAGGGTGCCTCGGGATGGCCGAGGCAGAGCAACGCAATGAGCGTCCAGTCCTGCGGCACGTCCAGCAGCGCGCTGACGGCAGCGGGCTCGAGGATCGAAACCCAGCCAACCCCAAGGCCGCGGGCACGTGCGGCGAGCCACAGGGTGTGGACCGCGGTGACGCAGGAATAACGCAGCATTTCCGGCATGGTGGCGATGCCCAGGCCGTGGCCCGCAGCGGGGCGCTCATCGCAGAAGATGGCGAGCAGCTCGGGTGCCTCGCGCAGTCCGTGGAGCTTCAGTGCGCGATAGGCGTCCCGCCGCGCTGGCTCCTCGAAGCCGCTGGCCGCGCGCACATTCTCCGCATCGACATGATCTGCCAGCAACGCGCGCACCGCCGGCGTCCGCACGCGGACGAACCGCCATGGCTGCGCATTGCCCACCGAAGGGGCGAGCGTCGCCGCTTCGAGCAGCGCCTGCACGTCTTCCTCCGCCACTGGCGTGGCAGCGAAGTGGCGCACGTCCCGGCGCCAGCGCAGCAGCGTGTCGAACCGCTCGAGGAATGCGGCGTCGAAGACAGGAGCGTCAAAGACAGGGGCGTCGCTCAGAACTCGATCCCCCGCTGTGCCTTCACGCCGGAGCGGAACGGGTGCTTCACCTGCGTCATCTCGGTGACCAGGTCCGCCGCCTCGATCAGCGCGTCGGGCGCGTTGCGACCGGTCACGATGACATGCTGCATCGGCGGGCGTGCCGCCAGCACCGCCAGCACCTCGTCGAGCGGCAGATAGTCGTAGCGCAGCGCGATGTTCAGTTCGTCCGCGAGCACCATGTCATAGGAAGGGTCGGCGATCATTCGCTGCACCTCGTTCCATGCGGTGCGGGTCACGGCGATGTCGCGGGCGCGATCCTGCGTGTCCCAGGTGAACCCCTCCCCCATGGGCTTGAATTCGACCTGCTGCGGGAAGGCATCGAAGACCGCCTTCTCGCCCGTCATCATCGCGCCCTTGATGAACTGGACGACGCCGATCTTCATGCCGTGGCCGATCGCGCGGACGACCATGCCCATGGCGGCGCTGCTCTTGCCCTTGCCCTTGCCGGTATGGACGATCAGCAGGCCCTTCTCCTCGGTCTTGCTTTCCATCATCGTGGCGCGCGCGGCCTGGATCTTGCGCATCTTCTCGGCATGCGCGGCATCGTCGCGGGTCATCGGATTTCCTTTCGAAGCAGATAGACGTCCATGATCCAGCCGTGCTGCGCACGGAGCGCGGCGCGGGCAGCCACGATCCTTGGCCCCGCCTCGGCCAGAAGCCCGTGGTCGAGCGCCTGCTGCGGCATGCCCAGATAGGCGGCCCACCAGATGCGGACGCCTTCGGGATCAAGGGTCTGGAAGGCGCAGCCGCCGTCTAGCATCACGACCAGCGTATCCGTGGTGTGCGGCCAGCCATGGCTGCGCAGCAGGCGTCCGGTGGTGATGGTGACGGCGCCGGCGAGCGGATTGAGCGGAATGGCGTGTGCGGCAGTGAGCGCCTGGATGCTGGTGATGCCCGGCACGACCCGCACAGCGGCATCGGCAAGCCGCGCCGCAATACGCAGCGTGCTGTCGTAGAGCGACGGATCCCCCCAGACGAGCAGCGCCACCGTGCCGCCGCCGGGCAGATGCGCGCGGAGAGCAGCGATCCAGGCGGCAGCGATGGCGTCATGCCAGTCCTGGACAGCCTGGACATACTCCTCCCCTGACCGCACCGGCATGTCGAACTCGGCGATCGGCACGGGGCGGGTAAGCACCGACGCGCAGATCGAACGCCGCAGATCGGCGAGATCGGGGGCGTTCTCCTTGCGCGGAACGAGGATCAGGTCGGCAGTGTTGAGCGCGGCTACCGCTTCCCCGGTGAGGTGGGCCGGGTTGCCGGTGCCGATCCCGATCAGCTGGAGGCTGATCATGCCGCCGCCGCGATCAGGTGGAAGAAGCTGCCGGTCACGCGCCCGCGCACCGATCCCGTCTCCGCGACCAGGTTGCCCTCCGCGTCGTGTACCTCGGCTAGCGGCGCGTCGCTTTGGGAGATGATCGTGGCATAGTGGAATTCGTGGCCGGTCAGCCGGGCACCCACCGGCAGCCCCGCGACCGGCGCGTGAAGCGTTGCCTGGCGATAGCCGAGATGCATCCGCCGCTCCGCATGGCTGGTGACGAGGCCAAGCAGCCCCGCCATGCGGTGCGTCTCGCCCGCCTTGTCGACGAGTGCCTCGCCCAGCGCCATATAGCCGCCGCACTCGCCATGGACCGGGCGCGTCTCGGCATGGGTGCGCAAGCCGGCAAGGAAGCGTCCCGCCGCGGCGATCGTGCCGGCATGCAGCTCCGGATAGCCGCCGGGCAGCCAGACCAAGTCGGCGTCTCCCGCCGGCGCTTCATCGGCCAGCGGTGAAAAAGGCAGGATTTCCGCGCCAGCCCGTCGCCAGCCCTCGAGCAAATGCGGGTAGAGGAACGAGAAGGCTGCATCCTGTGCGATGGCGATCCGCTGCGCGGGCGGCGGCGGGGAGCCTCCGGCCTGCGCGCCTCCCGGACCCGGCTGCGCAGCCCCCTGCGCTGCGGCGCGCAGCGCGGGGAGATCGACATGGTCGCGCAGGAACGCCGCATAGTCGCCGATCACGCGGTCGAGGTCCGGATGTTCCTCCGCCTGCACCAGCCCCAGATGCCGTTCGGGCAGCGCGAGGTCGGCGCGGCGCGGCAGGGCGCCGAGGACAGGAATGCCGGCAGCTTCCATGCCGACGCGCACCAGCCGCTCGTGCCGGGGACTGGCGACGCGGTTGAGGATCACGCCCGCGAACGGCACGTGCGGGTCCAGTCGCGCAAAGCCCAGTGCCGTAGCCGCGGCCGACTGCGCCTGGCCGGACACGTCCACCACCAGAACCACCGGCCAGCCATAGCGCCGGGCGAGGTCGGCGGTCGCCCCGGTGCCGGTCGCGCCGCGCTGCGCCACGCCGTCGAACAGCCCCATGGAACCTTCGGCAAGGATCAGATCTGCACCCTGCCCCTCCCCCACGAGCGCGTCGAGCAGGTCCCCGCCCATCGCCCAGCTGTCGAGATTGCACGACGGGCGTCCGCCGGCGGCACGGTGAAACGCCGGGTCGATATAATCCGGGCCGTTCTTGAACGGTGCCACTGCGACACCCGCGTCCCGCAGCGCGCGCAACAGGCCGAGCATCACGGTGGTCTTGCCCGTGCCGGACGCCGGTGCGGCAACGATCAGCCCGGGTGTGCTCATGCGCTGCGCTCCGCGAAGGGCGAGGACGCGTCCTGCGGCCGGAAGCGGCGGTCATAGCCGGGGGCATAGAGGCTGCTTTCGGCGAAGCCCTCTGCCGCCAGCACCGGCCCGACGAGGATGAGTGCGGTGCGCTCCATGCTGCCGGCCACTGCCGCCTCGATGGTCGCGAGCGTCGCCCGCACGATGCGCTGGTCGGGCCAGCTCGCCCGCCAGACCACCGCGACGGGACAATCGGCGCCATAGCCAGGCAGCAGGTCCGCGACCAGCGCCGCCAGATTGTGGATCGAGAGGTGGATCGCCAGCGTTGCGCCGGTCGCGGCGAAGTTGGTCAGGCTCTCGCGCTCCGGCATGCGGCTCGCACGCCCCGGCGTGCGGGTGAGAACCAGCGACTGGCCCAGCTCGGGCAGGGTCAGCTCCGCCTCCAGCGCTGCTGCGGCGGCGGCGAACGCGGGCACGCCCGGCGTCACGGTGAACGGAATGCCGAGCGCGCGCAGCCTTCGCAGCTGTTCGCCCATGGCCGACCACACCGAAAGATCGCCCGAGTGCAGCCGGGCGACGTCGTGGCCCGCGGCATGGGCGGCGGCGATTTCCGCGACGATCGCGTCGAGGTCCATCGGCGCAGTGTTCACGATCCGCGCACCGGCCGGGCAATGCGCCAGGATCGCCTCCGGGATCAGCGAGCCCGCATAGAGGCAGACCGGGCTGGCCGCGATCAGATCGCGGCCGCGCAGCGTCAGAAGGTCGGGCGCGCCGGGGCCGGCGCCAATGAAGTGGACGGTCATGGGCAAGTTCCTTCGGCGATGGCGCAGGTCGCCATGCGATCGGGGGAGATCTGTCGCGCGACGAGCAGCCGCGCATGAGGGCCGGCGGCGACCAGCGCGGCCGCCTCGGCGACGCTGCCGGTGCCGCGTGCGGCGAGGCTGGCAGGCGATCGGGTAGGCGTCAGCACGGCCTCCACGGCCTCCGCAACGATCATCGGCAGGCCGAGCGTGGCCAGCAGCGGCAGCTTGTCTGCCACCGTGGCGACGTGAGTAATCGGCGGTGCCCCGGCCTGCGCGAGGGCGAGTGCCGAGCGCAGCGAAGCCGCGGTTGCGCCCGTCCGGTAGCCGAAGCCCGCGACGATCATCGCGTGACGCTCCACTGCACCACCGGGTAGCGGGCGCGCCAGCCGTGGCGCGTGCCCAGCGGCACGGCGTCCGCAAGCTCGATGCGCAACAGGCTGCCGCCCGCCGCCCCGTGCCACTGGGCGAGCAGCGCCTCGGACTCGAGCGTCACCGCGTTCGCCACCACCCGCGTGCCTGCGGGCAGACGCGCCCACAGGGCCTCCAGCAAGGCCTGCGACAGGCCCCCGCCGATGAACACGGCATCGGGCGTGCCCTCGGGCAGGATATCGGGTGCGCAGCCCTCGAGGACGATCAGGCGTTCCACGCCGAGCCCGGCCGCATTTCCCCGCGCACGCTCGGCACGAACGGCGTCGGCTTCAACTGCGATCGCCCGGTTGGCGGGGTGCGCGAGCAGCCATTCGATACCGATCGAGCCGGAGCCCGCGCCGATGTCCCACAACAATTCGCCCGGCCGCGGCGCCAGCGCGGACAAGGTGAGCGCCCGCACCGGCTGCTTGGTGAGCTGACCGTCGGAATCGAACCAGCTGTCGGGCCGCCCGGCGGTGAGCGGCAGCACGGCGCCGTCGCCCGCCACGTCGATCCCGACCGCTACCGGATGCGCGATGTCGTCCAGAGCGAAGGCGGCAGCCTGTGTCGTGCGCACCCGCTCACGGGGGCCGCCCAGCGCTTCCAGCACGTGCACGGTCGAGGCGCCGAAGCCCTGCGCCCCCAAATACCCTGCGAGTTCCGCGACGGCGCTCCCGTCGCGCACCAACACCAGCAGCCGCCGGGCGGGCGCGAGCTGTGGCCGCAGCCGCGTGAAGGACGCTGCGTGCAGGCCCAGGCACGCGACATCTTGCACCGCCCAGCCCAGCCGTGCGGCCGCGAGCGCGAAGCTGGAGGGCGCGGGGTGGGCGATCCATTCCTCGCGCGCCAGATGCCGGGTGATGCTGGTGCCGGCGCCAAACCAGAACGGGTCGCCCGAAGCGAGCATCACCACGCGCCGTCCGCGCTCGGCCAGCAGCAGCGGCACGCCGTCGGCAAAGGGCACTGGCCATTCCCGTACTTCGCACGTAAGCCGCGGCAGCAGCGACAGGTGGCGGGCGGCGCCCAGCACCAGCTCGGCCGTCTCCAGCGCCTGCCGTGCACGCCCGGAGAGATCGTCCGCGCCAGCCTCGCTCAGTCCGACGATGGTCAGCCAGGGAAGATCAGCCATGCCGAACGTCCTGCTGCTGGGCGGCACCACCGAGGCCAGCGCGCTGGCCCGCCTGCTCGCCGATCGCGGCGTGCGAGCGACGCTCAGCTATGCCGGTCGCACCGAAAAGCCGCGTGCGCAGCCGATCCCGGTGCGTGTCGGCGGCTTCGGCGGCGCAGACGGGCTGGCGCGCTTCCTGCGCGACGCGCAGGTGACGCATCTGGTCGACGCCACCCATCCCTTCGCTGCGACGATGAGCGCCAATGCCGTGGCGGCGGCCCGCGCGGCCGACGTCCCGCTGATCGCGCTCACTCGCCCTGCCTGGACGCCTGTCGCAGGCGACCGCTGGACCCATGTTCCCGACATTCCGGGCGCAGTCGCCGCGCTTGCGGGCCGCCCGCAGCGCATTCTGCTCGCGCTCGGCCGGATGCATGTCGAGGCTTTCGCCGCCGCGCCGCAGCACCATTATGTCCTGCGCTTCGTCGATGCTGCAGCGGTGCCGCCCGCCCTGCCCGATCACCACCTGATCGTCGAGCGCGGCCCGTTCACGCCGGAAGGCGACCGCACGTTGCTTGCGACGCACGGCATCGAACGGGTCGTGTGCAAGAATGCCGGCGGCACCGGCGCCGAGGCGAAGCTGGTCGCCGCCCGCGCGCTGGGCATTCCGGTGTTGATGATCGACCGCCCCGCGCTGCCGGCGCGCGTCGAGGTCACCGATCCGCACGCGGTGCTGGCCTGGCTCGATCATGCGGCCCCCTCCGCGAAGCGCGGGGTGTAGAGGATCGGTCCAGCCGGCCGCTCGACGCGGCGCGTGGTGCTCGAACCGAGGATCACCATCGTCCGCATGTCCGCCATTTCCGGTTTCGCCTCGCCCAGCGGAACGATCTGCAACGCTTCCTCCGGCGTGGACACGGCGCGGGCGAACAGGATCAGCCGATCCGGCCCGCAAAGTTCCCGCAGCAGCTCGAGCACGCGCGTGAAGCCGTGCGGCCGGGCCTTGGAACGCGGATTGTAGAAGGCCATGGCGAAATCGGCCTCGACGGCGAGGCGCAATCGCTTCTCGATCAGGCTCAAGGGCTTCAGATTGTCCGACAGGTTGATCGCGCAGAAGTCATGGCCGAGCGGCGCCCCTGCCCGTGCGCTCGCCGCCAGCATCGCGGTAATTCCCGGCAAGACGCGGATATCGAGGTCCCGCCACGCCTCGGGGCCGGCTTCCAGCGCCTCGAACACCGCCGCCGCCATCGCGAACACGCCCGGATCGCCCGAGGATACCACCACCACCCGCCGCCCGTCCGCGGCAAGCTGGAGCGCAAGCGCGGCGCGATCCAGTTCGACGCGATTGTCCGAGGCGTGCAGCACCAGCCCCTCCCGGGGCGCGATGCGCGCCACATAGGGGATGTAGCCGATCACGTCGGTCGCCTGCGCCAGCACCTCGGTGACTTCGGGCGTGACCAGGGCGGCGTCGCCAGGGCCCAGACCTGCAATGGCGAGCCAGCCGCTCATGGGCGACGCCCCCGCCCGTGGATCAGCAGGATCGAGAAATAGGGGGTGACGCTGGTCGCCTCGGCGAGCGGGGTTACCCGCTGTTCCGGCATGGCGGCATGCTCGACCAGCCAGGCCTCTCCCTCGCGCCCGGCCGCCGCCACCGCCTGCCGCAGCTTGGGCAGGTTGCGGCCGATCTTCATCACCACCAGCGCATCGGTGTCCCGGATCCGGCGGACCAGTTCCTCCTCGGGCAGCGTCGCCATCGCGATGGTCAGCACGTCGTCACCCCAGGTGATTGGCTGGCCGGTGGCGTTCCACGCTCCTGCCATGCCGGTGATCCCGGGTACCACCGCCACCGGCGCGCGTCCCGAAAGCCGCGTGTGCAGATGCATGAACGAGCCGTAGAAGAACGGGTCGCCTTCGCAAAGCACCACCACATCCTCGCCCGCATGGGCAAGCGCGAGCAGCCGGTCCGTACATTCGGCGTAGAAGGCCGAAAGGATGGCGTTGTAGCGCGGATCGGAAAGCGGGATCTCGGTGGTGGCCGGATACTCCATCGGCAGCTCGATCGCGTCCGTGCGCAGCATGCCGTCGGCGATCCGACGCGCCTGTCCCGGACGTCCGGCCTTGCGGAAATAGGCGACGTGGCGCGCACCGCGCACCAGCCGGTCGGCGCGGACGCTGAGCAGGTCCGGCGCGCCGGGCCCGAGCCCGACACCGTGGATGGTCCCGACGCTCATTCGGCCCGGCTCGCTAGCCCGTTGACCGCGGCTACGGTGATTGCGCTGCCGCCCAGCCGCCCCTCGACAATGCAGCAGGGCACCGGCGCCGCCGCCCACAGCGCCGCCTTGGACTCCACTGCGCCGACAAAGCCCACCGGGCAGCCGATGATCGCCGCCGGACGCGGGCAGCCAGGGTCCTCCAGCATGTTGAGCAGGTGGAACAGCGCGGTCGGCGCGTTGCCGATCGCGACCACCGCCCCGGCCAGATGCGGCCGCCACAGCTCCAGCGCGGCAGCCGAACGGGTGTTCGCCATCGCCTTGGCGAGCGCCGGCACCTGCGGATCGTGCAGCGTGCAGACCACCGCATTGTCGGCGGGCAGCCGCGACCGGGTGATCCCCTCCGACACCATCCGCGCATCGCACAGGATCGGGGCGCCGCCGGCAAGGGCTGCACGCGCGGCGACGGCGAAGCCTGGCGAGAAGCGGATGTGCGGGGCCAGTTCCACCATTCCCGCCGCGTGGATCATCCGAACCGCCACGGGCTCTTCCTCGGGCGAGAAGCGCGCGAGATCGGCCTCGGCGCGGATGGTCGCGAAGGACTGGCGGTAGATGGCGGCGCCGTCGGTTTCATAGCAATAGGGCATCAGTCGGTTCCGAAGAGGGAAAGCAGGGCGTCGGGCGAGCGCCCGGCATGGACGGGCGCTGCCCCGGCGCGAGCGTTAAAGGCGAGATCCAGCAGCCCGTCGCGGCCCGTCACCACCACGTCGGCGGTGCGCGCGCGGCCGCATCCCTTGGCGCAGCCGGAAACGTGCAGCCGCCCCGCAACGCGCGGCGCGAGACGGGCCGCGAGCGTGCGTGTCTCCACGCTGGCCTGGGGACAGGCCGGTGCGCCGACACAGGCATCGGTGCGCAGCAGCGGATCTTCGGGATCGGTGATCAGCGCGGGATCGACGGGCGCGGCGCCTTCGATCAGCAAGACGCGCCAGGGCGTGACCCGCACGGCCCTGAGATCGTCCGTCCCCCCGCCGAGGAACTGCCGCGCATCGAGTTGCCCGAACGCAACGCCCAGTGCGGCGCCCAGCGGATGCGGTCCGGGTCGCAGCGGTATGGCCGCCGTCGCAGGTGGCGATTGCGCCGGCGCCCATTCGGGCAGCGGTGCAGCGTGGCGGGCCGCGCGCCCGGACGCAACGCCGCCGCTTTCGACGAACCAGTGCGCCAGCCGCACGAGCGCGTCGGCCTCGTCTCCGAACCGCAGCGGCGTTCCGGCAGGCCGTCCCTCCAGCCGGAGGATCAATGCGCCGTCTCCGCTGCGCTCGATGCGGAAATCGCCGGGCGCCTCGGCCAGCAACGGCGCCGGACCGGCATCGATCGCGAAACCCATCTTGCCCGGCAGTTCCGGCAGGGCATGGAGCAGGGCAAGCAGGTCGCTGGCGATGCGGTGCGTATCATCGCCCTCGCGCCAGTCGGGCGTGACCAGAAGGGTGCGGCGCTGCTCCATGTCCGGATCGGCATCGACAAGACCAAGCGCGATCAGCCGCTCGATCAGCAGCGGCCAGGTCGCATCCGAAACGCCCCGCAGCTGCAGGTTGCCCCGATTGGTAAGGTCGATCAGGCCGTTGCCGTGCGCAAGCGATGCCTCGCACAGCCCGCGCAGCTGCAGGCACGTGAGCCGCGCCAGACGAGGCTTTACCCGCACCAGCAATCCGTCGCCGGCCGCCATCGGCCGCCAGGCATTGGGGCACCAGCCGCGCACCGCGAAGCCGCTCATGCTGCGCCCCCCAGGGCAGCGAGGATCGAATTGCGCCGCGTCTGCCACAGCCCCGCAGCGTGCAGCGCCGCGAAGCGTGCCTCGATCGCCGCCAGTGCTGCCGGGTTTTCGCGCGCCAGGAAGTCGCGCACCGCAGCATCGCCGAGGGTCGCGTCGTGATAGAGATCGAACAGCTGCGACGGTACCGCTCCCGCGAGGTGGGCGAAGGCACCAAGATGGTCGAGCGTTGCGGCAATCTCCGCCGCACCGCGGAAGCCATGGCGGCACATGCCCGCAATCCATCCCGGATGCGCAGCACGTGCGCGGACGACCCGGGCGATCTCCTCGGTGAGCGGGCGGGCGACCGGCCTGGCGGCATCCCGGGCATCGAGATGGTAGAGCGCCGCACCTCCGCCGCTCAGCGCCTTGGCGGCGGCGAACCCGGCTTCATGCGCCGCATAGTCGGCGGCGAGCAGCAGGTCGGTCTCGGGCAGGTCCTGGAGGTGCACGAACACATCCGCAGCCGCCACCCGAGCGCGAATGCCGTCCATATCCGCCTGCGCCTCCGGCCCGTCAAAGGCATGATCCGAAGCAGCAAGCCACGCTTCGCCGGCACGACGGCGGGCATCGTCCGTATAGGTCTCCGCTGCCTCGCCCATGCCGAGCCCGTAGCTGCCCGGCCTGGGGCCATAGACGCGCGGCGCAGCCTCCCGGCCGACGAACGGGTTCCATTCGGGCGCCTCGTCGCGCGCCGCCAGGGCACGAACGGCTTGCCCGAATAGCTGCGGCAAGGTCGGAAAGGCATCGCGGAACAGCCCCGACACCCGAAGCGTCACGTCGATGCGCGGACGATCGAGCAACGCGAGCGGCAGGATCTCGACGCCTGTGACCCGCTCCGAGGCAGGATCCCAGACAGGTGCGGCACCCAGCAGGTGCAGCGCCATCGCAAACTCCTCGCCGGCCGTGCGCATTGTGGCCGAGCCCCACAGATCCACCACCAGCCCGCGCGGATAGTCGCCATGATCCTGGAGGTGGCGCCGGACCAGCTCGTCGGCGAGCACGATGCCCTGCAGGTGCGCCGCCCGGCTCGGCACCGCGCGCGGATCGATCGCATAGAGGTTGCGGCCGGTCGGCATCACGTCCGTCCTTCCGCGGTGGGGGGATCCGGCAGGCCCAGCCGCGACGCGCCTGCCCGCCAGCCCCGCCAGCAACCCGTCGCGCTCCGCCGAGCCGCAGGCACCGCGCCCGAAGACATGCAGCCCGTCGCCGAACTGGCCCTCCTTCACGTCGCAGACGAACCGGTCGATACGCGCGATCGCTTCAGCGGTGCTGGCGGCGGTGTCGAGCCCCAGCTCGGCTTCGAGCCCGGCGGCGCGCGCCTCGTCGCGGATCGTCGTCTGCAGCCGGTCGCGCCGGGCCGGATCGAGTCCGACCGCGTTGGAGAACTCGTCGAGCAGCGCCTCGATTCGTGCCAGGCCGGCGCCGGTGCCGGCCGTCTTCAGCGGCGGCGGGAGGTGGCCGATGGTTACTGCGCCGGTGCGTCGCTTGGCCTGCGCCGCCTCGCCCGGATCGTTGACGATGAAGGGATAGAGGATCGGCAATCCGCCGGTCAGTGCCTCGGGCCAGCAGCCGTCCGACAGTGCGACGGACTTACCCGGTAGCCATTCGAGCGTTCCGTGCGCGCCGATATGCACCAGCGCGTCAATCTCCTGCGCCTGCAGCCACAGATAGAAGGCGACATAGGCGTGGCGCGGCACGCGCGTGACATCGTGGTAGCTGTCCTCGCGGGTCCCTCTGTCGCCGCGCTCCGGCTGGAGTGCGAGGAGGAGCTTGCCGGCGCGAAGGGCGGGAAAGCGGAAGGCACCATCGACCACGGCCGGATCGCTGTCCGGGGATCCCCAGCCCCCCGCCAGAGCAGCGTGCAGCGGTTCCGGCAGGCGGGCAAGCGCCTTCACATAGTCATGAAGGGGCCAGCCCAGTGTTTCGCGCTGCAAACGCGTCGCCAGTCCCGTCACGGCTTCCCCCAGATCGGCCGCAATCGCCTCGGCAGAGGCGATCGCGTCGAGCCCGACGGCATGGGCAAGTTGATAGGTCTTGCCGGGATAGGTGGAGAGCAGCAGCGCCACGCGGCGCTCGGCAGCGGGCTTGGCGGCAAGCATAGTCCAACGGGCGACGCGCTCGACAATGGCAGCGATCCGCTCGGGCTCGGTGCGGTGCACGGTCCGCGCGAAACCGAGATCCGCATCGCGTGCCTCTGCCTGCTTGAAGCTGGCAACGCCGGCGAAGATGCGGCCGTCGATCTCCGGCAGCACGACGTGCATCGCCAGATCGGCGGGCGACAGGCCGCGATCGGACCCCGCCCATGCCTCGCGGGAGGCGGTGGCGAGCGCCAGTTGGAAGACCGGCGCGCCTGCGGCATCGAGCGGGGAGCGCCCCTGTTCGTCGCGGGCGGAAAAGGCGGTCGCGTTGACGACGGCGGCGGGCGCAAGATCCCGCACCCACTGCTCGACCCGGGCGCGCGCATCGGGCGCCTTGAGCGACGGCACGAAGATCGAAAGCGTGTCGAAGCCGCGCGCCTCGAAGCCGTGGTGCAGCACCTCGAAGGGTTCGACGTCGCTGGCGGCGAGATAGGAGCGGTAGAAGACGATCAGCACCAGCGGGCGTCCGGTGCGCCTCCAGCCGCCCACTCCCGCAGGATCGCTTTCGCCGCCACGTTGGGAACTGAACGTGTCCGGAAGAACGCCGCTCCTGGGATGCCAGAGGCCAAAACCGGGCAGCGGGGCGTATGCCCTTGTCTTGCTGGAGCCGACGCCGGCGATTTCTGCCAGTAGCCCCAGCGCCGCGTGGGCCGCCGCTGCGCCGCCCGCATCGCAAAGCGCGGACAGCTCTCGCAGCACCGCCATCGACACCGTCGAAGCCGCATCGAGGCGCTCGTCAGGGCGGCCATCCGCAGGCAGCACCGCCAGTGCGATGCCCCGCTCCCGTGCCAGAGCTTCCACCTGCTGGAGCCCGTAGCTCCAATAGGGCATACCGCCGATCAACCGGATCAGAATGGCTTTCGCGCCTGAAAGCGTCCGCTCGACATAGGTGTCGACCGACAGCGGGTGCATCAGCCCGGCGAGATTCGCCAGTCGCAGCGACGGCAGCACGTCCCGCCCCTGCTTCCAGGCAGCCGCGAACGCGCCGAGATCGCTGTCGGAAAAGGACAACACCACCAGGTCTGCGGGCGCCTGCCCGAGGTCCTGTGGTGCTGCATTCTCCTCCAGCCCGTGCGTCTCGCGGAAAAGGACGTGCATGGCCCGCCTGCCTCAGCCGGCCAGCACCGCGCGGAAGGCTTGCGGGTTGACGTGGTCATGCTCGGCGATGGCGACCAGCGCGGTGCCGCGTGGCTCACCCGGGCGCCAGGGCCGATCATATTGATGCCGGACCCGCGCGCCGACCGCCTGCACCAGCAGCCGCATCGGCTTACCGGTCACCGCCGCATATCCCTTCACCCGCAGCACCTTGTGCTCGCGCGCCAAGCGTTCGATGCGGGCGACCAGCTCGGCGGGATCGGCGATCTCCCCGAAGGTTATGACGGTACTGTCGAAATCCTCATGCTCGTGATCGTCGGCACCGTCGTGGTGCGAAGGGCGTGCGGCGAGGTCGTCTTCCGCGGCCGCGCCAAGCCCCAGGATCACGCGCGGATCGATCGCGCCTTCGCGGATCTCGACCACCGGCACCGGACGGGGGGCCTCGGCGGCGATCACCGCACGGGCGGCGGCGACGCCCTCCGGTCCGGCAAGGTCCACCTTGGTGAGCAGCACCATGTCTGCACAGGCGAGCTGGTCCTCGAATACTTCGGCGAGCGGCGTCTCATGGTCGATGCCCGGATCGGCGGCGCGCTGCGCCTCCAGCGCTTCCAGATCGGGCGCGAACCGGCCCTCGGCCACCGCCTCGGCATCGGCCAGCGCCAGCACGCCATCGACAGTGATGCGGCTGCGGATCGCCGGCCAGTCGAACGCCTTGAGCAGCGGCTTGGGCAGCGCCAGGCCCGAGGTTTCGATCAGGATGTGATCGGGGCGGGGATCGAGCGCGAGCAGCCGTTCCACCGTGGGGATGAAGTCATCCGCGACGGTGCAGCAGATGCAGCCATTGGCCAGCTCGACGATGTTCTCGGCCGGGCAATCGGGGATGGCGCAGGATTTGAGGATCTCGCCGTCGACCCCCAGCGTGCCGAACTCGTTGACGACGACCGCCAGCCGACGCCCCTCGGCATTCTGGATCAGATGGCGGATCAGCGTGGTCTTGCCGGCGCCGAGAAAGCCGGTGACGATGGTAACGGGGACCTTGGCAAGGTCGGTCATGAACAGTCTTCCCCCACGCCGGAGCGAACGGGCCGGGCTTGCCGGACATATGTCCGGCCGGCGCGCGACGACGGGCGGGCGCGACGGCACCCCTCACCACGCGACCGTGCAGCCCCAGCCGCACAGCTTCGTCGCTCGAACGGAAGCAAGACCGTGCCGCGGCCATCCCCTGGACCAAGGCAAGAGCGACCGTTGCGCCGGCAGGTCTCCTGGCTTGCGGGTCACGGCACGCTGCACGCCTTCCCAGGCCAGATGAGCCCAGTGGCAGCCCCTCCGAGGGGCGAGTGCATCGCGCTATCCGCTCACAGTTGCAGGGACAGCCGCGGATTTGGAAGCCAGGCTCCCGCACCGCATTCCCGATTAAGCCCCTCGTCGGGGCACCGGCGCGATCTTCGAGGACCCAAGCCGGGCCCTCGCCATCGGCTCTATACGCGCACCTCGATCTCGTCCAGCCTCTGCCAGCGATAGATGACGAAGCTGATCAACCAGCAGCCGACGAACAGCCCGATGATCGCGAAGCCAAGGCCGTTGAAATGCGCACCAAGATCGGCCGCGAGCCCGAACGGCCAGCCGGTCCAGCCCATCTTGTCGCCGACCAGCGCCAGCGTCTCGATCCCGCCGATCACGATGGCGACCAGTGCCGAAATCAGCGTAATCGTGACGTTGTAGTAGAGCTTCCGGATCGGCTTCACGAACGCCCATTGATAGGCGCCCAGCATCACCACGCCGTCCAGCGTGTCGATCAGCGCCATGCCGGCCGCGAACAGCGCCGGCAGCACCAGCAGCGTGCCGAGCGATACGCCGTGCGCCGCCTGCCCCGCCGACATGCCGAGGATCGCCACTTCGGTCGCAGTGTCGAAGCCCAGGCCGAACAGGAAGCCGAGCGGCGCCATGTGCCAGCTCTTGCTCACCAGCCGGAACATCGGCCCGAACAGCTTCGACAGCGGCCCGCGCGAGCCCATCAGCAGGTTGAGATCGTCCTCCACATAGGCGCCACCGGCGCGCACATGCCGGAAGGTCTTCCACACCGAACGCAGGATGATCAGGTTCATTGCCGCGATCGCGAACAGGAAGAGCGCCGAGACGCAGGTGGCGACAACGCCCCCCACCTCCTTGAACGCGCCCATCCCCGCCAGCGCGCTGGTGGTGAGGGCAATGCCCGTCGATGCGATGGCGATGATCCCGGAATGGCCGACGGCGAACCACAGGCCGGTGGCGATCGGGCGCTGCCCGTCGTTCATCAGCTTGCGCGTCACGTTGTCGATCGCGGCGATATGGTCGGCATCGACGGCATGGCGGAGGCCGAGCCCCCAGGCGAGGAGCGCCGTGCCGAGCATCAGCGGCTGGGCATGGAAGAGGGTGAAGGCCCATCCCCATGCGGCGAGATTGGCTGCGATCAGGGCTGCGAACAGCAGCGCCACGCGGCTACGCAGGGCAAGGAAGGACAAGGCGAGGGCACTCCGGCGGCGTCGTGCGACCTGGCCGGGGCCCACCGCGAACGGCCGGTCGTGCACCCCGGCCGGACGCTTCCATAGCGACCGGGCCACGCGACCACGAACGGCCCCCGCCGCTCAAGCGTCGCTCAGACGGAGTACACCGTGCCGCGGCCATCCCCTGGGCCAGGGCAAGAGCGACCGGACGCCGGCAGGTCTCCTGGCTTGCGGGTCACGGCGCGCTGCACGCCTTCCCAGGCCGGATAAGCCCAGTGGCTGCCCCTCGGGTGGGGGCCAGTGCATCGCGCTATCCGCTCACAGTTGCAGGGACAGCCGCGGATTTGGGAGCCAGGCTCCCGCACCGCATTCCCGATTAAGCCCCTTATCGGGGCACCGGCGCGATCGATCCCTCTGGTAGGGCAAGCCCCGGACCGGATCAACCGCGCACTAGAGCGAGAGTCCGGCCCGCCGCAGCGACACGCCGCCATCCTGTGCGGTTCGCAAGAAGTGCAGCGCGGAAAGGAGCGTGAGCATGCCCACCGCCACCGCCGCCGCATAGCAGCAGGCGATGAAGAAGGTCAGCCAGCGCACGTCCGGCACGCCGAGGCTGTGGACCAGCAGCAACGCCACGCTCCCCACATAGCCCGACGCATCGGCGATGTAGATCAGGAACCCCGCATTCGCCGCAGTGCCGATCGTCGCGATCATGCGATCGAACAGCATCGCATTGAATGGGGTGTAGGCCAGGTACAGCCCCGCCCCGGCCACGATCATCCAGGGCAGCGGCGCCAGCAGGCCGGCCTGGAAGGCCAGCGTCGATCCCCCCAGGCACGCGGCACCCAGCAGGATCAGCCCGTGCATCGCCAGGAGCGCGCGGAGATTGTCGCGGATCAGCATCAGCAGCGCCAGTGCGCCGAGTGTCAGCAGCGCCACCGGCAGTTCGCTGGCCGAAAACACCGCAGCCTCGCCACCATAGCCGAGCGCGGTCCAGAGCTCGGTCGCATAGTTATCGCGCACGTCGCGCAATGCGGTGAGCAGGACATAGCCGAAGACAAGCATCACCAGCGTAGACCCATGGGCACGCAGAAAGGCACGTCGCTCGGCGGCATGCATTGGAACGCGGATCGTGCGCTCGGCCACATCCCGCGCGTCGGGCGGCGGCAATCGCTCGAGCTGCCACAGCGCGAGCAACAACATCGGGACGAAGACGAGCCCGGTCGCGGCGGGCATCCAGTGTTCGGTAACGCCCGCGTCCATCAGCAGCATCGCCGCCGATTTCACCACGCCCGACGACAGGATGAAGCTCGCACACAGCATGGCGCCGAGCAGTTCGGTTGCGCGCCGCCCCTCGACATAGCTGAAGACCAGGCCCCAGATGAGCCCCAGCGGGAGGCCGTTGAAGAACAGGCAGGCAACATTCCAGGGCGCCGGCACCACTGCGAACAGGAACAGCGACACCCATGAGGTGCCGATCAGCGCCAGGATCATGCGGGCGCGTCCCTGCCGTTCCGCTTCGGAAATCACGCGTACGCCGATTAGCTTGGAAAGAGCGTAGCCAATCACCTGCGCGATCAGCAGCGCCGCCTTGTAGTCGACGGCAAAATGCCAGCCGACCACGTCCGTATACGTGCCCACCGCGAACGGCTTGCGGAACGCGTACATGGCGAAATAGGCGCCGAATGCCGCAAGGCCGCCCAGGAACAGCGCCAAGCCCGAAGCGGTTTGCGCCCGGGCAGGCGCGCCGTCACCGTCCATCTCACATCCTCAAGAATCGTCGCACTTGTGCCCGGCAAGCACGACGGCTTCATGACATTGCAGTCACGAGCGCCTTACCAGGGACGAACCCGAAGCGCCGCGGCTTCCGCCGCACAGGCTCGCCCGTCGGGATGGGGTGCCGTTGCGCGCAGCTGGTGTACTTCCTTGCGCGCCGCGTCCAGTGCGCGCTGATAGGCCGGCGACGTCTGGAGAACCGTGAACACCGCTGCACCGGCCATGTAGCCCGCCTCCACTGCGCTCTTGCTGTGCGACCCGCAGATCGCCCGACTTTCGCCATAGGCGCGGCCGCGTGCAAGGATGGCAGAGGCCTTGTCGGGCATCACCTGGGCGAGGATCTGCGCTTCCAACCATCCATTGGCGGTATGGCCTGACGGATAATCGCCGTTGCCGGCAAGATGCGCGGTCTTCGGCTCGCAAATCGGTCCCTCCTCGCGCAGATAGGGGCGTGGCACCTGATAGGCGGCCTTGACCTTCCCCACCACCGGGCCGGTCCGGGCGCGGGCCAGCAGCCGCGCCAGCACCGGCGCCCGCTTGGCGTCGAGCACCATCTGCATCGCGCAGGCGTTCCGGCCTAGCGGATCATTGGTGACGTCGTCGGCGGCGATCTGCCAGCGCGGGCTGCCCTCCAGCTTCCGCGTTGCGCGAAACACGGCCATGTCGAGTGTCGCCGCAGCGCTACCTGCCGCCGGCGGTGGCGGGAGGATGATCATCCCGTCGGGATATTGATCGGCGGCAAGGTACGGGCCGGTGTCGCCCGCCTGCGGCGCCGTCAAGACCAGCGAGAGCGCCGCCGCGATGCCCGCCCGCATCATGCGGCCCGCCGTGCGAGATCGGCGGAAACAGCGGAGCGTGGGCGCGTGCAGGGGCCGCGCGACGAGATGATAGTGGGCATGGCGCTCCCCCTAACTGCGCATCTTTACACTTCTACGTACTTATACCGGGGTTTGCGTTATGGCGCAGGCAAGCCCCTGCGCGGCAGTTTGCAGCGACTTGCAGAAGGTGACGACCAGCGTGGACATCTCGCTTCAGAACAACATTTTGGAGCTGGTCGCCAAAGGCGTCGACCTTGCATCCGCAACCGATCGGCTGTGCCGCGAGGTAGAGGTGCGCCTGCCCGACGTGCGCTGCACGGTGCTGCGGGTGGATGTCTCGGGCCGCCTCCATCCCGTGGCGGGGCCTAGTCTGCCCGAATATTACATGCAGGCGATCGACGGCCTGATGATCGGGCCGAAGGTCGGTTCGTGCGGAGCCGCCGCCTATCTCGGGCAGCCCTATGCGAGCACGGACATCGAGACGGACCCCAACTGGACCAAGTTTCTCGACCTGACCCGCCCCCTCGAGATGCGCGGCTGCTGGTCTAACCCGATCAAGAACGGCCGCGGCGACGTGACCGGCGTGGTCGCCTTCTATTACCGCGTCCCGCGGGGCCCGACGCCGCAGGAAAAGCGGATTGTGCAGGTCTGCATCCATCTCTGCGCCATCGCGATCGAGCAGGACATCTGGCGTGCCCAGCAGGTGCGCCGTGCCCAGCTCGACGGGCTGACCGGGCTGCCCAACCGTTCTGCCTTCACCACCACGCTGGGCGACCTGGATTGTACCGAGCCGGGTGCCTGGGGGCTCATTCTGCTCGACCTCGACAATCTCAAGATCGTGAACGACACCTTCGGGCATGTCGCCGGTGACGGCCTGATCATCCAGGCCGCGCGTCGGCTGGCCGATGCGGCGGCACCCGATCGCGCCTATCGGCTGGGCGGCGACGAATTCGCGGTGCTGCTGCAAAGCCCTGCAGCCCTTGCCGACCCGGCCGAAACCGCCCGAACGTTGCTGGATGCGCTGGCCCAGCCGATGGACGACGGCGAACGCAATGTGGTTCCTCGCGCCACTGCCGGCGGCGCGCTGATCGGCGAAGGCGAAACCGCCGAGCAGGTGCGCCTCAACGCGGACCTCGCGCTCTATCACGCCAAGGAAACCGCGCGCGGCAGCTATGTCCGCTACGTGCCCGGCATCGCGACCCGCATGGCACGTCGGCTGGATGCCATCCATGCCGTGGAACGTGCGCTCGCCGAGGACCGGCTTCTCCCCCATTACCAGCCGCTGTTCGACCTCAAGACGGGTGGGATCCTCGGCTTCGAGGCGCTGTGCCGCATGCGGACCGAGGATCGGATCGTTTCCGCCGCCGAGTTCTTCGAGGCGACAACCGACGGCAAGGTCGCCGGCGCGATCACCGCGCGAATGCTTGATCGCGTCGCTGCCGATCTGCGGCGCTGGTGCGATCTCGGCATCGCGCCGCCGCATGTCGGCATGAACTTCTCGTCCAGCGACTTTCACGGCGCTCGACTTCGCGAGATGATCCCGGAGACGTTCGGGCGATATGGCGTTCCCCTGCACCACCTGACGCTGGAGATTACCGAGACCGTCTATCTGGGCCAGGGTGACACGGTCGTCGCCGACACGCTGCGCTGGTTCCGGGCGCAGGGGCTTCTGGTGGCGCTGGATGATTTCGGCACCGGCTACGCCTCACTGACACACCTTCTCACCATGCCGGTGGACTTCATCAAGATCGACAAGAGCTTCACCGACGAATTGCTGCAGAACAGCGCCAGCCGCGCCATTGTGGAAGGTGTGCTGCACATCGCGCAGGAACTCGACATGCGGGTGATCGCCGAGGGTGTCGAGACCAAGCTGCAGGCCGATCGGCTGCGCAGCATCGGCTGCGCCTATGGCCAGGGGCATCTGTTCTCGCCCGCGGTAAGCGTCGAGCGGGCGACCGAGATACTTCGCGCGGCAAAGATCCCGCCGCTCCCGCCCGGCCGGGGTGCGGCCGGCACCGCGTCGGACGCGGCGCTGCTCCACTGAAGCCGCGCCGCGCTCAACACGCAGGAGCGGCGCGTCTCAGGCCGCGTTGGCCGACGTCGTCGCCTGCTCGTCCAGCAGCTGATTGAACCGGTCCACATAGGGTTTGAACCACTCGGCCTTTTTGAGGTCGTCGCCGGTGTTGATGCCATGCAGCTTCGCGGTGATCTGCGGGTCGGTCTCTTTCGCCTTGATCATGGCCTCGACCAGCAGGCTCAGCACCTTGTCTTTCGGGTCGGTGCTTGCCGACAGGTCGCCGAATACCGCCTTGCTCTGCTCTTCGCCCAGCGTGACCCGCGCCGAGGCCCGGCCGAGCTGGCTGCGGATGCTCGTGTCCTTCGCCGCCTCGCCGTCATGCACGCGCATGACCTCCGCACGATCCTGCGGGCGGACGAACGAAAGCCCCATGCCGATATAGGTATTGTGCAGTTCGGGTGATCCGACATAGCCGCCGGCGCGGAAATGATCCTGCCACTGCGTTGCCATCGTCACCATCTGCTTCTCCTCGTCGGAGAAGGTACCGCTTGTATCCGCGGCGACCAGCGCCATCGAGCGCGTATCGAGATCGCCGACCATAGCGTAGACATATTCGCTCGAGTTCTTCTTCGCATCAGGCCCGATGCGCGCCGTCTTGTCGTCGAACCGTGCCCGCACGTCCTTCAACACGTCGGCATCGGTCAATCCCGCGGAGTTGCCAACCCGCTTGGGATCCCGGATCCCCATGGCGAATTCGTGCGAGGAAAAGCCCTCCAAGGCCGGCACGAACATCTCGTAGACCGAAGGCGGCTCGTCCTTCGGCTTGTTCGTCCCGGGCGCGTCCGACTGGGCCTCCGGCAGCGCGTTCGCCGTGTCCGAAGCCAGCTGCACGCCGCGCGGGTCGGCCCCGGCGGCGGTCGCGGCGGACGTGCCCTCGGCAGATTTGGCGTCGCTACCCACGGGGGCGACGGCGGCTACGCCGCTAAGGTCGGCAGCTTGCGGCAACGGACGGATCGAAGACATCAACTTTCCCCTCGAAGATGCTGTTTTACAACATCTATACTTATATGCAGGAAAACCTCGCCAGCGGTGCCTTGCAAATAAGAAAATGGTGTTACGAGCAGTAAAACGATTGTTTTTCCACCGTGATACATAAAAATGGGCCGGAGGATCGCTCCTCCGGCCCAGTGCTTTCCTCCCCAGGAAAGTCAGAAGCGCGTGCGCACCGTGATGCCGTAGGTGCGCGGTTCGGCGAGATACGCCGAGAAGATCTGGCGACCGCCCGGATATTTGGGATCGATGAACGGCGCGCTCGCCGCCCCTTCCTGGAACGGCGAGTTGAACACCACCTGCGTGTAGTTCTGGTTGAGCAGGTTCTGCGCCCAAAGCTCGATCGCCCAGCGCTCGTCCTTGCCCCGAATGCCGATGCGGCCGTTGACCAGCGTGTAGCCGTCCTGGATCTTCTGCGGGAACAGGTCTGACCCGGTGTTGTAGTCGCCGGTCATGCGAGCATCAAAATAGACTAGGCCGCTGAGGCCGGAATTGCCGATCTGCGGCGTCCAGGCCACCGATGCCGTTGTCACGATCTCCGGAGCGTTGGAGAGCTGCTGGCCCGGCAGCAGGCGCAGCGCCTGGTCGAGCGGCGCGCCGCTATCGCTGCCGACGAGCTGGTCGCGATAATGGGTGTCGGCATAGGTCAGGCCCAGGCCCACCCGGAAGTTGCGGACCGGAACCAGCGAGGCTTCCAGTTCGACGCCCTGCGACACGACGCCGTAGCCGACGCTGGACGAGGAACAGGCGCCGGTTGTCGCGGCGGCGGCGTTGAAGTTGGTCGCCGCGCTGAACTTGCTCTGGTCGCGGTCGCCGCCGTTCAGGCTTGCGGTGCAACCGTTGATGTTCTGCACCAGGAAAACGGTGCCGTTGAACGTGTTGAGCTGGAAGTTCTTGAACTGCTGGCGGAATGCAGAGACGTTCAGGCTGAACTTGCGGGTCGAGTATTTCAGGCCGATCTCGAATGCGTCGTTCGTCTCTGGCGCGAACTGCAGGTTGGTGACGAGCGCCTGCGCACCGCCAACCGAAGCGAAGGGCAAGATAGGCACCTTCAGCGCCGACTTGTCGAGGTTGAAGCCCCCGGCCTTATACCCGCGCGAATAGCTGCCATAGACCAGCAGATCGTCGGTCGGCTTGTACGACAGGATGGCGGTACCGGTGAACTGGTCCTCCTTGCGCGTGTCGCGGATCGAAGCCCCGTTTAGTTCCGCCGTCGAATTTCCCTGGCAGGAAAGGCCGAGGATCCCGTCGATCGTCGCAGTGAGCGATGCTACCGAGCGCAGCGGCAGCAGCGCGCTCTGGTTCGCGACGCAGGCAGTGTTGTCGTTGCCGAAGGTTGCGTTGAGCCGCTTGCGTTCATTGGTGTAGCGCAGGCCGACGGTCAGGTCCAAGCCCTTGGCGACATGGAAGATATTGTGGGTAAACAGCGCCCAGTTGCGGCTGTTCTGCTTGAACAGGTCGCGCGTGGTGCCGCGATCATTGATGCCGTCCAGCCGGTCGAACGCGGCGTAGATCAGCGGCGATGCCGCGCCGAACAATGCCGGGCGTGCCGCAAGGCAGCCCGCGGCTGCCGGATTGTAGAGCGCCGCCAGCGCGCTGCCCGATACGATGCGGCAGGTAGCGAAGCGGCCATACTGCGTCCCGAACCGCAGATTGTCGACCAGGGTCAGATCCTCGTTGGCGTAATAGCCGCCGACGAGCCAGTCGAGCTTTTCGCCGAACGCAGTGCCGTTCAGGCGGAGCTCCTGGCTGAACGTCTCGAAGGCGCGCGAGGAGTCGGCATTGGGTGCGCGATAGAGCAGATCCACTGCACTATAATCGGTATCGGCACCCTGGCTGGAGAAATAGTTGCGATAGCCGGTGATCGAGGTGAGCTTCACATTGCCCAGGTTCCAGTCGACCTGGACAGAGCCGCCCCAATCCTCGGTGATGCCGCCATAGCTCCGGCCCGAAGAGACGTAGAGATTCCGGCTATAGGGATTGCTGAACGCGGCCATCGGCTGGCCGAGGTCCCGTAGCACGCGAACGATGTTGTTGGACGACGGGCTGTTGAGGTCGCCGACATAGGGGTTGATCGAGGAGTCTACATAGGTAGCGCCACAGCATTCCTCGTTGCGGTGTGTATAGTCGCCGATCACGCGAACGCGCAGGTCGCTCGACGGCTCGAACAGCAATTGCCCGCGCAGGAAATAGCGGTCGCGATTGTTGACGTCCCGGTTGTTGGTGACGTCGCGGTAGAAGCCGTCGCGCTTCATGTAGACACCGTCGAGCCGGCCCGACATGCTCGTGCTGAGCGGCACGTTGACGAAGCCCTGGAGGCGGATCGTCTCGTAATTGCCGTAGGTAGCCTCCGCGCCTGCCGAGAAGGTCGGCTGCGGCATCTTCGAGACGATATTGATGATGCCGGCGGAAGCGTTGCGCCCGAACAGCGTTCCCTGCGGGCCGCGCAGCACCTCGATCCGCTCCAGATCGCCCAGTTCACTGAGCCCGATGCCCGAGCGCGAGCGATAGACGCCGTCGATGAAAACAGCGACCGAACTTTCCAGCCCGGGATTGTCGCCGACCGTACCGATACCACGAATTCGCGCCGAACCATTGGCCTCGCTGCCGGTCGAGGAGACCAGCAGCGACGGAGCCACCTGGTTGAGTGCACGAATATCGTTCGCGCCGGTCTGCTGCAGCGTTTCCGAACTTACCGCGGACACCGCCAGCGGCACGTCGGCCAGCGCCTGGGCGCGACCCTGCGCGGTGACGATGATCTCGTTATCGGACTGCTCCGAGCGCGCCGATGCGTCCTGTTGATCCTGAGGGGTTTCCTGAGCGTGCGCAGGCGCTGCGAGCGCCATCACGAGTGCCGGCACTGCACAGGCCGACATAAGGCGTAGCCGCATATCTATCCTCTCCACCGAGGTTGGAGCTGTGGTTCCCGCTCCATACCCGAAGCTCGAATACACGCCTTCGCGTCAGCGCCGTCAAGCAAAACTAAAGTTGCAAAATGCCACTAGAATTCGATCGTTGCTCTAAGGGCACAGTGTTGCAGAACGCCGTGTTCGAGCTTTCCGCCGTTGCCGCCAAGCTGCTGATCGAGTGGAAGGTCGGGCCGCGCGCCCCGGCGGCGGCCGCGGCCAGGCGACAATTTGCGACACTTTGTGGCGGGCGTGACAAACCCCTGCGACACGTATCCCTGAAACCAGCGGCGTGCCGGGGGCCCGCCCCCACCCCCGGCATCCCCTTCTCTCAGGAGTTTCGGATGCTGAAACGTGTCACGCTTGCCGCCCTTGGGGCTTCTTTGCTCGCGGGTTCGGCGTTCGCAGCCCAGACGGAGCCGCAGGACGGACCGCGCCCGCCCCGGCATGACCCGCTGGCCATGGCGGACCAGAACAAGGACGGCGTTGTCACGCGCGAGGAAATGCTCGCCGCCATCGCGACGCGCTTCGCCGCGATGGATGCCAATCACGACGGCAAGGTCACGCCCGAGGAACGCGAAGCCTATCAGGCGCAGGAACGCGCCCGCATGGGCGCCCGCATGGCCCCGAAGCGTGACCTGACGCTGGCGGACGAACAGTCGCGCGCCACCCGCATGTTCGACATGGTCGACACCAACCACGACGGCAAGATCGACGCCGCCGAGCGCAAGGCCGCGGCGCAGCGGATGATGCAGATGCGTCGCGGGGGCGGCGGTGGCTGGCGCGCCCGCCAGGGTCCGCCGCCGGGCGACATGCCCCCGCCTCCCCCTCCTCCGGCCGGCGGCAACTGACGCCAGTCGGAGCAGCCGGGCGGGAGGCTGCGGGCATCGCCGATCCTGTCCCCGTCAGGATCGCAAGCGCTCCCCTGTCGCTTCTCTGCGATAGCTCGCGGATCTCCTCCCTCCCGCCCGGCTCTTTTCCCCGCTGGCAAAGGCGCTACGTTGTCGACCATGTCCGAGGTCCCTCACCTGCTGCTCGTCGATGACGAGCGTTCGATCCGCGAGCCGCTCGCGCAATATCTGACCAAGCAGGGCTTCCGCGTCACCCAGGCCGGCGATGCCGAGAGCGCGCGCGCGCGGCTCAACGCCTATGCAATCGACCTCGTGGTGCTGGACATCATGATGCCCGGCGAGGACGGGCTGAGCCTGTGCCGCCACATTCGCGAGACCAGCGAAACGCCGGTCATCCTGCTCACGGCGCGCAGCGAGGAAACCGATCGCATCGTGGGACTGGAAATGGGTGCCGACGACTATGTCGTGAAGCCGTTCAGCCCGCGCGAGCTCTCTGCGCGGATCAAGGTGGTGCTGCGCCGCTGGTCCGCAGGCGGCGCGAAGCAGCATGCGCCCGAAACCGGCTCCTTCGCTTTCGCAGGATGGGTGCTGCGCACGGGTGAACGCACGCTGGTGGACCGCGAGGGCGTGTCGGTGCCGCTGTCCACCGGCGAGTATAATCTGTTGCATGCGCTGGTCACCCGGCCGCGCCAGGTGCTCACCCGCGACCAGCTGCTCGATCTTACGCAGGGACGCGAGGCGGCAGCGTTCGATCGTGCGATCGACAATCAGGTCAGCCGGCTGCGCAAGAAGATCGAGCCGGATCCGAAAAACCCCTCGATCATCAAGACCGTGTGGGGCGGCGGCTACACGCTGGCCGCCGAGGTCACCAGGCTTTGAGCCGGTTTCTCCCCACCAGCCTGATCGCCCGCATCGCCTTGCTGGTAGCGGCCGCGCTGTTCGTCGCGCAGGCGATCAATTTCGGGCTGCTCCTCCACGAGCGGCAAAAGGCGCGCTTCGCACTGGTGATCGTGCCTGCGACGACGCGCCTCGCCGACGCCGCCGAACGGCTGCTCGCGCTCCAGCGGGAGGCGCCGCTGCAGCCCCGCGCGGCGAAGAACCGTTTCCTGTCCGACCCCCGGACGCATGTCCGCCTGCATGTGGACAATCCCTTCGCCGGTGAGACCGAGCACCGCCGGCCGGATGTCGAGCGCGATCTGCGGCGCGGACTGGAGGATGCAGGGCTGCGCGCAGGCGCGATCATGGCTGCGCTGCGCCCGGTCAATCCAAAGCGGCTGCTCGACCCGAAGCTGGATCCACTCCGTGCCGAGCGGCTGCGGCGGATGGGCGCGGAGATGCTGGTGGCGGTGGAGCTTCCCGGAAAGGGCTGGCTGACCCTCGCCACGCCGTGGCCGCGGACCGATTTCGACCTGATCTGGCAGCTCGCGGCCCAGACCCTGATCCTCTATGTCGTGGTGCTTGTGCCGGTGTTGCTGGTCGGCGGGCGGATCGCGCGGCCGCTGCGGACGCTGACCGATGCCGCCCGAACCTTCCGCCCCGGCGACGACACGGCGCCGATCCGCGAACGCGGCCCCAGCGACGTACGGGCGCTCATCGCGGCCTATAACGCGCTCGGCCGGCGGGTGACGTCGATGCTGGACGAGAAGGACCGGATGCTCGGCGCAATCGGCCATGATCTGCGCACGCCGTTGCAGGCGCTGCGGGTACGGATCGAATCGGTCGAGGACGAGGATGATCGCGCGCGCATGGCCGATACGGTCGACGAAATGAGCCGCACGCTCGACGATATCCTTTCGCTGGCGCGGCTCGGGCGGCCGAGCGAACCCAATACCGATGTCGACCTCGGCGCGCTCGTGGATGCCGTGGTCGAGGATTTCCGCGATCTGGATCACGACGTCACCTTCGAGGAGCCGGAGCGACTCAAGATGCGGCTGCGGCCGACGCTGATGCGCCGGGCGGTGCGCAACCTCATAGAGAATGCCGTGAAATATGGTGGCGGCGCGGAAGTGCGCCTGATCTCGGCGGCCGAGCGGGTGACGATCGAAGTGTGCGATCACGGACCGGGGATCCCGCCGGACAAGCTGGAGGCGGTGTTCAACCCCTTCACCCGGCTCGAACAGTCGCGCAATCGTGACACCGGCGGCATCGGGCTGGGCCTCGCACTGGCTCGGGCAATCGTCAATGACGCCGGCGGGACCATCGCACTGGCAAATAGCGACGGTGGCGGGCTGACGGCGACGATCACGCTGCCGAGGTGAGCCCTCTTCCTTGGAGAAGGGGTTGGGGTGGAGGGATTCCAGAACCCTAGTCGGCCTCGGTGAGGTTCAGCCCCACCCCAACCCCTCCCCTGAAGGGGAGGGGCTAATTGCAAAAAGGCCGCGCTCCCCATCGGAAGCGCGGCCCCTTTTTTACCGAAGAAGCGTCAGCCGATCAGCCGACGATTTCTTCCGGCTTGAAGAAGAAGGCGATCTCGATCGCGGCATTCTCTTCCGAGTCCGAACCATGGACCGAATTGGCTTCGATCGACTCGGCCAGTTCCTTGCGGATCGTGCCCGGCTCGGCGTTCGCCGGGTTGGTCGCGCCCATGATGTCGCGGTTGCGCTGCACGGCATTCTCGCCCTCGAGCACCTGCACGACGACCGGGCCCGAAATCATGAACGAGACGAGGTCGTTGAAGAAGGGACGCTCCTTGTGGACGCCGTAGAAGCCCTCGGCCTGCTCGCGGGTCATCTGGATGCGCTTGGAAGCGACGACGCGCAGGCCAGCCTCTTCCAGCATCTTGGTGACGGCGCCGGTCAGGTTGCGGCGGGTGGCATCGGGCTTGATGATCGAAAAGGTCCGGGTCGCGGCCATGGCCGTGCGGCTCCTGTAGTTGGTGATGAAAGGAAGTCGCGGCTCCCTAGTCCTGCAGCGTCTTCAATGCAAGCTCAGGCAACCTGCGCCCAGCGGCCATTCTCGTCCTGCCGCCAGTAGCGCCGCTCGACACCTTCGCGCTCTCCCAGAGCACGCCATGCAGCCCGCGCGGCGCCGATGCTTTCCTCGTCGAAAAGGTGGAAGGCGCGTTCAAAGTCGAGCGCCTCGTCGCGCCAGAGGCCATCGACCAGCGCCACGTTGCGGGCGCCGTTGGCGGGCGCGACCTCCTCCGAAATCAGCGCAGGCTGTTCGGCGTCCCAATCACCGCCGGCCTGGCCGTGCGGGAGAAAGCTCGCGGCATTGTAATTCCACAGCAGCTGGTCGATCCGGGTGCGCAGCGCGGCATCCCCGGCTACGATGAGAAGCCGCCCGCCGCTTCCCAGCACCCGTTCGGCGATCGAGGGCAGCACGCGATCGATCGGCGCCAGCGTGAGATGATAGAAATCGACCTGCATGCGGGGTCCCTTAGCCCGGATGTGCGTTGGGGCCAACGCGGCTGCCGTTGCGGAGGCGCAATCGCTGCGATAGGGCTCGACGATGCCCGGTGCCGGGGAGTGACGATAAAGGTGGGAGTTTTCGTGAAGCGCAAGGCCATGTTCTTTCCGGCCGCGCTCGGTCTGTGCCTGTCCGCGCAGGCACGTGCCCAGCAGGCGCCCGATTCGCGCCCCCTGCCCGCCGATCAGGCCGCCGGTGCTTCGGTGCCGGCCGCCAATCTGCAGGACCGGCCGGCCGAGCCCGCCCCGCCCCCGCCGGGCGGCCTGCCCGACGACCCCAATCAGGTGCAGTTCACCGCCGACCAGCTCGATTACGACATGAACAGCGATGTCGTCACGGCGAGTGGCGACGTCCGCCTTTATCGGGAGAGCAATCGCCTCCGCGCCGACAAGGTCACTTGGGACCGCCGGACCGGCAAGGTGATGGCGACGGGCAACATCGTCGTCGCCAACCCACAGGGCGACGCTGCCTATGGCGACAGCATCGAACTCACCGACACGCTGAAGGACGGCGTGGTGGACAACATGCTGGTGGTGCTCGAGGCCGGCGGCCGTATCGCGGCACAGCGCGGCTCGCGCAGCGACGGCGGCGTCATCACGGTCGAGAATGCCGCCTATACGCCCTGCTCGGTGACCGACAGCTCGGGCTGCCCCAAAGAGCCTTCGTGGAAGATCACGGCCGACCGGGTTGTCTACGATCCGGCCAAGCATCGCCTGCGCTACAAGGGTGCGCGGATCTCCGTCTTCGGATTCGCCACGATCCCGCTGCCCGCCTTCTCGCACCCGGCTGGGGGCCAAAGCGATTCTGGCTTCCTCACGCCCGACGCGCGCTACAGCCGCACCAACGGCTTCCAGGTTGCCCTGCCCTACTTCTTCAGCATCGCCCCCAATCGCGACCTGACCGTCACGCCGCGCGTGTTCTCGGACACGCTGCCGATGCTCCAGGCCGACTATCGCGAACTGAACAGCCTGGGCTCGTTCCGGGTACAGGCCTATGGCACCTACAGCCGCCGCTCGGACGACCTGACGGTCGCGCCGACGCCGGCCACGCTGCGCAACGACTTCCGCGGCTATCTCGACCTGATCGGACGCTACCAGCTGAATCCCAGCTGGGACGTGCGCGCTTCGCTGCGCGTGGCGAGCGACCGCACCTTCCTGCGCCGCTACGACATCTCACGCGACGACCGTCTGCGCAACAATGTTGCGATCGAGCGGATCGACGCCGACAGCTATTTCGTGATCAACGCCTGGGCGGTGCAGACGCTGCGGGTCGGCGATCGCCAAGGACTGCAGCCGGTGGCGCTGCCGGAGATCGACTATCGCCGCCGCATGGACGACGGCCTGCTCGGCGGCAAGTTCGACTTCCAGGTGAACACGCTGGCGCTCACCCGTACCGGCGGCCAGGATACCCAGCGCGCCTTCACCAGCGCACAGTGGAGCGTCCGGCGCCTGACCAACTGGGGCCAGGAAGTCAGCCTCACGGCTTACACCCGGGGCGACATCTACAACACGTCCGACACCATTGCGACGACGGTCGCGAGCTACCGCGGCGAGAACGGCTTTCGCTTCCGCGGGATCGCCGCGGGCGCGATCGACGTGAAATGGTCGTTCGTCGGCGACTTCCTAGGTGGCTCGCAGCGCATCACACCGCGCGTCCAGGTCGTCGCGGCGCCGCATCTGGCGAATATCGACGTGCCCAACGAGGACGCCCGCGCCGTCGACCTGGAAGACTCCAACCTCTTCGCGCTCAACCGCTTCGCCGGCTATGATCGCTTCGAGGATTCCACCCGCTTCACCTACGGGCTGGATTACGCGCTGTACCTGCCGGGCTTCAGCGTCGAAGCGAATGTCGGCCAGAGCTACCGCCTGACCAACCGGCCCTCGCTATTCCCCAACGGCACCGGGTTGACCGATCGGATGTCGGACATCGTTGGGCGGACCGTCGTCCGCTTCCACGATTTCCTCAGCCTCACCCACCGTTACCGGCTCGACAAGGACGGGCTGGCGGTGCGTCGCAACGAGATCGACATGTCGGTGGGCTCGCGCGCGACCTATGTGACGGTCGGCTATCTGCGGCTCAACCGCAATGTGGATCCGACGCTGGAGGATCTGCAGGATCGCGAGGAACTCCGCCTCGGCGCCCGGGTGCAGTTCGCGCGCTTCTGGTCGCTGTCCGGCTCGACGCTGATCGACCTCACCGACAAGCAGGAAGATCCGCTGTCGCTGGCCAATGGCTTCCAGCCGATCCGCCACCGCATCGGCCTGTTCTACGAAGACGACTGCCTGCGCATCGGAACAACCTGGCGGCGCGACTATGCGACGACGGGCGACGCACAGCGTGGCAACTCGTATCTGCTAACCCTCGCCTTCAAGAACCTCGGCCGCTAGAAGATCCCGCTTGGGGGGATTCGGCGCTCAGCCTTGGTTCAGGCACAATTGCGCTATAAGCGCTGCTTCCCGTTTGAGGATAAGGGTCGTTCTGAAGTGATGATGGGTTTGGGCAGGATTGCGGGAACGGGTGCGAAGTGGCTGGCCGGCGCAGGGATTGCTGCCCTGGCGACAATGGCGGTCGCGCAGACCACGCCCGCGCAGGACAGCCAGGCTGGCGTGAACAACGGCCTCGATCTGCCCAGCACGCTGGAAGTCTTCGGCAAGGCCGATCCGAATGTCCGCAAGCCCACCGCGATCGTCAACGATTACGTGATCACCGGCACCGAGGTGGATCACCGCGTTGCGCTGGTCACCGGCATGCAGAAGCTGACGCTGAAGCCGGAGGAGCGCGAACAGCTCAAGCTCGCCATGCTGCGCCAGCTGATCGACGAGACGCTCGAGATCCAGGAGGCCAAGGCCAACGAGATCAAGGTCGACGCACGCGAGATCGAAAACAGCTTCAGCCGCGTTGCCACGCGTTTCCAGAAGACGCCCGACCAGATGCGCAGCTGGCTGCGGGAGATCGGCTCGTCCGAGCGTTCGATCAAGCGCCAGATCGAGGCGGAACTGGCCTGGAGCCGCCTATTGCGCCGCCGCGTCAACGTCAATGTGGGCGAGGCCGAAGTGAAGGCGATGATCGATCGCCTCACCGCGCAGAAGGGCACCGACGAGTACCACGTCTACGAGATCTACCAGAACGCCACGCCCGATCGCGCGCAGGAAGTCTCCGGCGGCATGCAGAAGATGATCGAGCAGATGCGCCAGGGCACGCCGTTCGACTATCTCGCCCGCACCTATTCGCAGAGCTCGACCCGCGCCCGCGGCGGTGATCTCGGCTGGATCCAGCCGGCGATGCTGCCCGAGGCGCTTGCGCAAGCGGTGCAGGAAATGCAGCCTGGCCAGGTTGCCGGGCCGATCCCGCTCTCCGCCGGCTTTTCGATTGTCTACCTGGCGGACAAGCACAAGGTCGGCATCTCCGACCCGCGCGACGCCAAGCTGAGCCTGCGGCAGCTGTCGCTGGCGTTCGGCAAGGGCACCACCGAAGCGCAGGCGAGCAGCCGTGCTGCCTCGTTTGCCAAGGCGACGCAGGCGATCCGCGGCTGCGGCGACGTAAGCAAGGTTGCAGCGGCCGAAGGCGCGGAAGTCGTCGACCGCGACAATATCGTGATCAAGGACCTGCCGCCTGCGCTGCAGAACTTGATCCTGCCGCTCCAGGTCGGCCAGTCGACCCAGCCCTTCGGCTCGATCGAGGACGGCGTGCGCGTGCTGGTGATTTGCGGCCGCGACGATCCGCCCGCCGCCAACACGCCCTCGGTGGAGCAGGTGCAGGAGCAGCTGGAAGATCAGCGGGTCAACCTCCGCGCCGAGCGGATGCTGCGCGATCTGCGTCGCGACGCGCTGATCGAATATCGCTGACGTGACGGTCGGGGGCACCACCCTGCCTCCGCTCGCCGTCGCCATGGGCGACTCGGCGGGGATCGGGCCGGAAATCACCGCCAAGGCGTGGGAAATGCGCGGCGCCGAGGGTCTCGCGCCGTTCTTCGCCGTGGGCGACCCCAAGGCGGTCCGGGCCGTGTGGAACGGGCCCATTGCGCCGATCGGTGATCCTCGCGAAGCGTTCACCCTCTTCGGCGAGGCGCTGCCGATCCTGCCGATCGGCGATACCGGGCCGGTGGTTCCCGGCACGCCTTCGCTGGGTACGGCGCACATCGCCCTGCAATCGCTGGAAGTGGCGACGGGCCTCGCCAGCGCCGGTGCCGCGGGTGCGCTGGTGACCGGCCCCGTGTCCAAGGCGCAGCTCTATGCGATCGGATTCACGCATCCAGGCCAGACCGAATTCGTCGCCGAGCGCTGCGGCATCACCGCCGACAACGCGGTGATGATGCTGGCCGGACCGACGCTGCGCGTGGTGCCGATTACCGTGCACGTGCCGCTGGCGTTGGTGCCGTCGCTGATCAGCCCCGAACTGATCGTCGCCAAGGCCCGCGTCACCGCGCGCGGGCTCCAGCGCAATTTCGGCATTCCCAACCCACGCCTCGCCTTTGCCGGGCTGAACCCGCATGCGGGCGAAGGCGGCGCGATCGGTCGCGAGGAGATCGAGGTGCTGGTCCCGGCGATCGAGCGGCTGCGTGCCGAAGGCATCGATGCCGCCGGTCCGTTCGCGGCGGACACGCTGTTTCACGCGCGCGCCCGCGCCGAATATGATGCGGCGCTGTGCCTTTACCACGATCAGGCGCTGATCCCGATCAAGACGCTGCACTTCGATGACGGTGTGAACATGACGCTGGGTCTGCCGATCGTGCGGACCTCGCCGGACCATGGCACCGCCTTTGGCATCGCCGGTCGCGATGCAGCGCACCCGGGTGCGATGATTGCGGCGATCAAAATGGCTGCCGCTGCGGCGCAGCGCAGGATAGAAGCCTCCGCGTGACTATGCTTCCCCCGCTTCGTGACGTCATTACGAGATACGGACTGAGTGCCAGCAAGGCGCTGGGCCAGAACTTCCTGTTCGACGGCCAGCTGCTCGGCCGCATCGCCAAGGTGCCCGGCGATCTTGCCGGTGCAGAGGTGTTCGAGGTCGGTCCGGGCCCGGGCGGCCTCACCCGCGCGCTGCTCCAGGCCGGCGCGCAGGTCACTGCCGTCGAGCGCGACCGGCGCTGTATTCCTGCGCTGGAGGAACTGGGCGGTTATTTCCCGGACAAGCTCCGCGTGATCGAGGGCGACGCGCTCGAGGTCGACGCGCCGGCGCTGTTCGCGGGCAAGCCGCACGTCGTGGCCAACCTGCCCTATAATGTCGGCACCGCGCTGCTGGTCGGCTGGCTCTCGGCGGAATGGCAGCCCTGGTGGGCAAGCCTGACGCTGATGTTCCAGAAGGAAGTCGCCGAGCGCATCGTCGCCCAGGCCGGCACCGAACATTATGGCCGACTTGCCGTGCTCGCCCAGTGGCGGAGCACGCCGCGGATTGCGATGAACGTGCATCGTTCCGCTTTCACGCCGCCGCCCAAGGTGATGTCAGCAGTGGTCCATATCGTGCCCGGCGAAGCGCCGGAGGGGGTGCAGCTCCGCCTGCTGGAAGCGGTGACCGCCGCCGCCTTCGGCCAGCGCCGCAAGATGCTGCGTCAGAGCCTCAAGTCGGTGCCCGGCGCGCTTGCAGCGTTGGAAGTACTGGAAATCGATGCCAGCCGGCGCGCGGAGACGGTGAGCGTCGCCGAATTCGTCGCGATCGCGCGCGAGCTCGGCCGCAAGCCCTGATGCGCTAGAGCATTTTCAGGTCGACCGGTTACGGTCAACGGCTCGGAAAATGCGGCTAGTCTGCGCGTGCTCGGAACAGCCGCAGCACCGGCACCAGCGATGCATGGTCGTCGGTCCAGCCGTCAAAGCCCGGTTCGGCGACCAGCGGTCGCCACGCGCCGCTACGAGCCTTGAGTGCCGCCAGTGCGCGCGGCGAACGGCTCAGGGCGATCCAGTCGGATACCGCGCCTTCGTCCTGCCGTTCCAGCGCAGTCGGCACATGCACCAGCCGCAGCCCCTGCCATCCGCCCGTCTTGGCCGCACCGGCGACAACCGGCGCCAGCGCCAGGAAGCGGTTGGAGATATGCACCAGCAGCAGCCCTTCAGGCGACAAGACACGGCCATAGGCGGCAAAGGCCTCGGCCGTCATCAGGTGCATCGGCACCGCGTCCGAGGAGAAGGCATCAAGGGCGAGCAGGTCCAGCCCGGCGGAGGGCAGTTCGCTCAGCCGCAAGCGGGCGTCGCCAACCAGGATCTGCGCCTGCGGTGCGCACAGCCGGATAAAGCTGAACGCACTCGAATCGCGCGCGAGATGCACCACCGCCGGGTCAATCTCGAAGAAACGCCAGTCCTGCCCCGGACGCGCGTAACAGGCGAGCGTACCGGTGCCCAGGCCGACAACGCCGATCCGTGCGTGCGTGCCGTAGAGGGCAGGCGCCGCGAGCATCGCCTGCCCCACGCCCGACCCGGCCTGATAATAGGTGGTGGGCCGCCGCGCCCGCGCGCCCTTGAGCTGGATGCCATGGACCGTGGTGCCATGCGCGAGGCGGCGCTGGTCCGGCTTGTCGCCTACCGTATAGACGCCGAAATAGCTGCGGGTGCGGGCGCCGCTCAGCGAGGTCTGGATCGCGCTATAGCCGCCGAACAGGAAAAGCCCGCCGGCGAGCGCCACCGTGAAGGGCCACCGCACACCGACGGCGACGAGGCCGATCGCCGCAACGGCCACAAAGCCGAGCTGAACGTGCATCGGGCCCGGCAACCGCTCGTCGAGCGCAGCCCACACGATCACCATCACCAGCGCGCAGAGCACCGCCGCCGCGGGCAGACGGTAGCGGCCAGCCCAGAGGCGGCTGAACTCGCGGGTCAGCGCACGCTGCGGGATCAGCAGCCCGGCCGCCAAGATGAGCAAGGGGTACTCATAGGTCCAGTCGAACAGCACCGGCGCGAGCAGGCCGGCGAACACGCCGCCCAGCGCCCCGCCCAGCGCCATGGCCAGGTAGAAGCCGGTCAGCCGCTCCGGCGGCGGCCGAAGCGCGTACAGACGGGCGTGGCAGGCGACCGCCACCGCGAAGAGGAGGACAAGGCCGATCAGCGCGTTGAAATAGGCGAGCCGGGAG
Organism: Sphingomonas sp.; assembly: GCF_036731925.1. Classification (GTDB taxonomy): domain Bacteria; phylum Pseudomonadota; class Alphaproteobacteria; order Sphingomonadales; family Sphingomonadaceae; genus Sphingomonas. The sequence continues at coordinate 1,483,696 of NZ_DAINDJ010000001.1, read as the reverse complement.
TCCCCGGCGACCAGCGTGGCGCCAAACAGCAGCAGCACCAGAGGCACGCAGCGCTCGAGCAGGTCGTCGAGCAGCGCGGAGCTGCGAAAGGCCACGGGAAAGCTCAGCAGGTACAGCCCGAGCGGCAGAACCCAGAGCAGCGGCACGGCGACGATATCCGTGGTGAGGAAGGTTGTGGTCGCCAGCATCAGTCCCGAGGGAACCAGCGCCAGGGCGATCCAGCGCACCCAGTCGCGCGCGACCGTTGCCGGGCGTTCCGTTCGCGCCTGGGGCGGCGCGTCGTTCTGCGGCAAGCGGCGCGCGCAACCGAGCACCAGCAGCGCGACGATTGCATAGCCGATCGTCCACAGCCAGCTCTGGCACTGCAGCCGGAGCAACGGCTCGACCAGCAGCGGATAGGCGAGCAGGCCGGCGAAGCTGCCAATGTTGGACGCGGCGTAGAGTGCATAGGGGTCGCGCCCATGGCTTGCCACGGCAAACCAGCGCTGGAGCAGCGGCGCCTGGGCGGAAATCGCGAGGAACAGGGGCCCGATGGCCGCGACGAGCAGCCATGGGACCCACAGGGCCGGCTCCGCACCAACCGGCACCTGCATCGTTCCCAGTCCGATCGGCAGCCACAGCGCGGCGAGCGCCAGCAATCCGAGGTGGATCCCCGCCTGTGTTCGTACGCGAAACCGCCCGAGCCAGTGCGCATAGCCATAGCCGAGCAGCAGCAGCGCCTGGTAGACGAGCATCGCCGAGTTCCACACCGCCGGCGCTCCGCCCAGCCGCGGCAACGCCATGCGTGCTACCATCGGCTGAACCAGGAACAGCAGGAACGATCCTCCGAGGATCGCCGCCACGAACAGCGTACGGCGCGCGGCGCCGTCGTCGCGCGAAATCGGGGAGGTTTCGTTCACGGACGCGCGATGCGATAGCTACGGTGGCGCCGCAGTGCAGGGATCGCGGCCGGATGATCGAAATCGCCACCGACCGCGCGCTGCATGCCGAGCCGTTCCATCAGACCCCAGCTGCGCGCGTTCCCCTCCGCCACGATCGCCGCGACGGCGGGTACGTCCAGCTGCTGCCAGGCCCAGGCAAGACTGGCGCGCGCAGCCTCCTGCGCATAACCCTGGCCCCAATAGGTGGCGGCAAGACGCCAGCCGATCTCCACCTCGCCTTCGATCGGCGTGCCCGCCGCCCCCGGCTTCAATCCACAGAAGCCCAGGAAACGCCCGTCCTCGCGCCGCTCGACCGCCCAGAAGCAATGGCCATGTTGTGCAAGCAGGCCAAGCTGCCGGTCAATGCCCGCGTCGCTCTCCGCACGCGACTGCAGCGGTCCGATAAAGGCCATCACCGCAGGGTCGGTACACATTGCGTGGAACGGTGCGCGGTCGGCGTCGGTCCAGCCGCGCAGCAGGAGTCGTTCGGTCTCGATCATGGGCGGTCGATTGCAAAGGCGACACTGGGACGCAAGCGATGCCCCTCCGGCTGCACGGGATGCTCGAAATCGACGATCCAGCGCATACCCAGCCGCGCCATCAGCGCCTGGCTGGGCAGATTGCAGGCCGCGGTGATCGCAACCACCCGCGGCTCGGGTCGGTACACCCACGCCCAGTCGAGCCACGCCGCGGCCGCCTCCCGCGCATAGCCCTTGCCCCAGCAGGCACGGGCGAACATCCAGCCGATCTCCAGTTCGTCCGCGATCGGCGTATCGGGAGCGCCCGGCTTGAGGCCGCAAAAGCCGATCACTGCACCATCCTCGCGCCGCTCGACTGCGTTGAAGCCAATCCCGTGGCTAGGCCCGTAGCCGAGGTGCCGGGCGATCGTTGCCCGGCTGTGCGCGGTCGACTTTACCGGCCCAAGGTCGCGCATCACCGCCGGATCGCTCCACATCGCGTGGAGCGCATCGAAGTCGCGCGGCTCGGGCGGCCGCAACAGCAGCCGCGCCGTCTCGATCACGCGCCGAGCAACCGTGCCGCCAAGGGCGCGTGATAGGTGAGCACGCCAGAACACCCGGCCCGCTTGAAGGCCATCAACGTCTCCAGCACCAGCGCCTCCCGATCCCCTGCCCCCACCGCGGCGGCAGCTTCGATCATGGCATATTCGCCGGACACCTGATATGCGAAAACGGGCACTTCGAAAGCACTCTTCACGCGCGTGACAATGTCGAGATAGGGCAGCCCCGGCTTGACCATCACGCTGTCCGCGCCTTCGGCCAGATCGAGGGCAACTTCCCGCAGCGCCTCCTCGGCATTCGCGGGGTCCATCTGGTAGGTCTTCTTGTCGCCCTTGAGCAGCCCACGGCTTCCGACCGCGTCCCGGAACGGACCGTAGAAGGCACTCGCATATTTGGCGGCATAGGCCATGATCTGCACGTTGATGTGACCGTTCGCCTCCAGCGCGCCGCGGATCTGGCCGACGCGCCCGTCCATCATGTCGCTGGGCGCGACGATGTCCGCGCCCGCCTGGGCCTGGACCAGCGCCTGCTCGACCAGCACCGCAGAGGTTTCGTCGTTCAGTACATACCCCGCCGCGTCGACGATGCCGTCATGCCCGTGGCTGGTATAGGGGTCGAGCGCCACGTCGGTCAGAACACCTACCTCCGGCACCGCTTCCTTGATCGCGCGGATGGCGCGGCACATCAGGTTTTCGGGATTGATCGCCTCCCGGCCGTCCTCGGAGCGCAGCGCATGCGGCGTGTTGGGGAACAGCGCGAGGCACGGAATGCCGAGGTCCCGCGCCTCCCGCGCGCGCTGGACAATGCCCTTCAGGCCCCAGCGCGATACCCCGGGAAGCGCCGCGATCGGCTCCTCTTCCTCGCCCTCGGTGACAAACACCGGCCAGATCAGGTCCGCCGGGGTGAGCACCGTTTCGGCATGGAGGCGACGGCTCCAGGCCGAAGCCCGGGAGCGGCGGAGGCGAAGCGCGGGATAGTGGCTCATGGCGTGCCAGATGCGCCTGGATTGCGTCGGTTGCAAGCGTCGCCGAGCGCCGTTTCGCCCAGCGTGAGGATCGAGCTGGCGTGCCGACCGGCTACTTCCAGCGCATCCGACCCGTAACCGCCGCCGAGGGTGCTGGCGAAGGGAATGCCGCGGCGGCGCAACGCCTCCGCCACCCAGCGATCGCGTGCGTTCAGCCCCTCGGCACTGAGCGCGAGCCGGCCAAGGCGATCATCCGCGAAGGGATCGACACCCGCCTGATAGAGGACAAGATCGGGATCGAATTGCGCCAGCAGCGGCACCAGCGTAGCCTCCAGCGTCTCGAGATACACCGCGTCGCCGACGCCGTCCGGCAGACCCACGTCCACGGTGGAGCGGGCCTTGCGCACGGGGAAGTTTTTCTCGGCGTGGATCGAATAGGTGGCAATATCCTCCCGTCCCGCCGTCAGCGCGGCGGTGCCGTCGCCCTGATGCACGTCACAGTCGACGATCAGCACGCGGGCGGCATGCCCCTCCTCGGTAAGACGCACGGCGGCAATGGCAAGATCGTTGAACACGCAAAAGCCCGCACCCGTATCGGCAAGCGCATGGTGGCTGCCGCCGGCGCTGTTCGCTGCATAGCCCTCCGCCTGCGCGATGCGCGCCGCGAGGAAGGTGCCGCCCGGGACCCGCGCCGATCGCCGCGCGACTGCGGGCGTCACCGGGAAGCCGATCCGGCGCGTCTTGTGCGGCGGCACGCGTGCCTCGAGTACCTCGGCGACATAGTCCGGGTCGTGCACGGCCTCTAGCCAGCGTGGCGGCATCGCCTCTGGGACATGCCAGGCAATGCGGCTGCCGTGGGCTTGCAGCAGGTCCCGCACCAGCCCGTTCTTGTTCCACAAATAGGCGCTGCCCGCCGGTGCCGGCGCGACATAATCGGGATGGTGAACGACCGGGATCACGCCGATCATCTAGGAAGGGCCGGCCGCGATCGAAAGACGCCTCTTCCGCCAGGTCGCGCGCAGCCCTAGGATTGGCGCATGACGGATACCACTTCGCTTCCCTACCGCCCCTGCGCCGGCGTGATGCTGCTCAATCGCGACGGCAATGTTTTCGTCGGCCAGCGCCTCGATTCGACGCTGGAGGCCTGGCAGATGCCGCAGGGCGGGATCGACCCCGGCGAGGACGCGGTGGAAGCGGCGTTCCGCGAACTGTGGGAAGAAACGGGCGTTGCGCGCCATCATGCCGAGCTCATCGCCGAAGCTCCCGAGGAACTGCAGTACGATCTGCCCGAGGACCTGATCGGCAAGGTCTGGAAGGGCAAGTGGCGCGGGCAACGCCAGCGGTGGTTCCTGCTCCGCTTTCTGGGCGAAGACGGCGACATCGACATCGCGACCGCGCATCCCGAATTCCGCGCCTGGCGCTGGGCCGAGCCTGCCGACCTCCCGAGCCTGATCGTGCCGTTCAAGCGGGCCTTGTACGAACGGCTTCTCGAACTGTTCGCCCCCCATCTGGGCTGAGTGCGTCAGGCGAGGCGGCGCGCCGGCATGACCGCGAAGGAAAGGCCGGTGATCGTGCCGAGCACGACACCCGAGACGACGCCGCCGATCAGCCCGCGGGAAGCGATCTCGAGGCTGCTCGGCTCGGCGCTGCCGACCGAGGCTGCGACATAAATGCACGGCAGGGCCGCGCCCCAGCCGATCGCACTCACCGCCACCCACCAATGCGCTTGCCCGGCCGCACGGTACAGTACCAACGCTTGCGCGGCGCCGAACAGGATACCCAGCCCCAGCCCGAAGCCAGCCGAGGCAACCGCGGTCTGGAACAACGTTTCTACCGGCGGCAGCAACGGATCGCCGTTGAGCGGGGGGAAGACAGCGTACCAGGCAGCGATCGACCACACCGCGATGCCGACCAGCGACGTCGCCGTCACCCACGCCCGCAGGTTGAGGGCGGGAAACTGGCGCCGCAATGCCCAGCCCTGCAGTAGGCCCAGCGTAAGCCCCTGGATCAACCCGCTCAGTGCCTTGCCGAAAAAGACCAGCCATTCGGCCGTCTCGCCCACCGGCACCGGATCGAACCGGTCGACGGTGACCCACCACAAGGCGGCAGCACCAATGCCGAGCAACTCGCCCGCCGCGCACGCCTCGATCCAGCGGGTAAAGCCGTCCTCTTCCTGCACGTTGCCATCCTCTGAGGACTTGCGGTCTCCGGGGTGTACCGTCGATCGTGTCCTTTGTACCGCAATTGAGACACGAGTTTCCCGATCGCCACAAGCCCGGAAACGGAAGGAGGGCAATTGTTAAATTGGTACGACCTCGTATCGATGTGAGACGTATTGCCTGTAAGTCACTCGAATTCCAGAATAGCGGCGTCGACGGCCAGACTGTCGCCAGCCCGGAAGTGCGCGTGCTTGACGGTTCCGGCACGCTCGGCGCGCAGGATGTTCTCCATCTTCATCGCTTCGATGACCGCCAGCGGCTGCCCCGCCTCTACCTTGTCGCCGGGCTGCACGTGCAGCCGCGTGAGCAGCCCCGGCATCGGCGCGAGCAGAAAGCGGCTCATGTCCGGCGGCACCTTCTCGATCATGTGCGCGCGATACTGCGCGACATGCGGCGGCAGGACCTCAACGAGATGCGCTGCGCCGTGCGCAGTGAGCTTCCAGCCGGTGCGGGTGCGGTCTACCGCGGTGGCGAACTCTTCCCCGTCGATGTGCGCGACGAACTGCGGATCGCCCGCGCGCCAATGGCCGGATACCTCCAGCGGCGCCTCGTCGCTCGACAGGTTCACCAGCAGTCCGGTCGCGCAGCCGTCCACTGTCACGTCGAAGCGGTGGTCGCCGACCCGCACCGAGCGCGCGGTCGAAGGCACCGCAGGCGCGCCAAGCTGCCCGGAGATCTCCGCGAGCCGCTCGGTGCGGGCAAGGTCCAGCACCACCGCGACGGCGGCGAGGCGACGCACCAGCGCTTCGTCCGCCGGGGCGCCGTGGAACCCTTCGGGATATTCCTCCGCGATGAAGCCCGTGGTCAGTTCGCCCGAGCGGAAGCGCGGGTGCTGCATGATCGCGGAGAGGAAATCGATATTGTGGCCGATGCCGTCGATGCGGAAGCGGTCAAGCGCACGGACCTGCAGGTCCGCGGCCTCGTCGCGCGTGGGCGCCCAAGTGATCAGCTTGGCGATCATCGGATCGTAGAACATGCTGATCTCCGAGCCTTCGGTCACGCCGTCGTCGACGCGGACATAGCCCTGCCCCGCCGGCTCCGCCTTCGGGCTGCGATAGCGTACCAGCCGGCCCGTGCTCGGCAGGAAGCCGCGATAGGGATCCTCGGCATAGACGCGGTTCTCGATCGCCCAGCCGTCGAGCTTCACCTCGTCCTGCGTGAAGGCAAGCTTCTCGCCGGCGGCGACGCGGATCATCTGCTCGACCAGGTCGAGCCCGGTGATCGCCTCGGTCACCGGATGCTCCACCTGGAGGCGGGTGTTCATCTCGAGAAAGTAGAAGCCCTGCCCGGTCTTGTCGGCGCCCGAGACGATCAGCTCTACCGTGCCGGCGCTATAGTATCCGACTGCCCGCGCGAGCGCGACCGCCTGTTCGCCCATCGCCCTGCGCATCTCGGGCGTCACGAACGGCGACGGAGCTTCCTCCACCACCTTCTGGTGGCGGCGCTGGATCGAGCATTCGCGCTCGTTGAGATAGACGATGTTGCCGTGCTGGTCGCCCAGCACCTGGATCTCGATGTGGCGCGGGCTCTCGATGAACTTCTCGATGAACACGCGGTCGTCGCCGAAGCTCGCCAGCCCCTCACGCTTGGTCGCCTCGAAGCCTTCGCGGACGTCCTGCTCGCTATAGGCGAGCCGCATGCCCTTGCCGCCGCCGCCGGCCGAGGCCTTCATCATCACCGGATAGCCGATCTCGGCGGCGATTCGCACCGCATGCTCGGTATCCGCGATCTCGCCAACGAAACCGGGGACGACGTTCACCCCCGCCTGCTTGGCGAGCTTCTTCGACTCGATCTTGTCGCCCATCGCCGCGATCGCCCCCGGCGGCGGGCCGACAAAGGCGATGCCCGCCTCGGCACAGGCCTTGGCGAAGCTCTCGCGCTCGGAGAGGAAGCCATAGCCGGGATGGATCGCATCGGCGCCGGTTTCCTTGGCTGCGAGCAGGATCAGGTCCGCGCGGAGATAGCTCTCCGCCGCCGGCGCAGGCCCGAGCCGCACCGCCTCGTCCGCCATCCGCACATGCGGTGCGCGGGCATCCGCATCCGAATAGACCGCGACCGTGGCGATGCCCATCTTCTTGGCCGTACGCATCACCCGGCACGCGATTTCGCCACGGTTGGCGACGAGGATTTTCTTGAACATCAGAGCTTTACTACCCCTAGAAGCCAAAGGCTGACGACCGACAGGGCGGCCATCAGAAGAAGAAACGGCGGCCAGACAATGGCGCGGTAGAGTCATGGCCGCCGCAGTTCGAGCCGGAGCATGGAGGGGCTGTTCGCCCAATCGACGAAGGGAAAGGCAATCGCCCGCCAAAGCCAATCGAGCTCGTGCGGCATGGTTATTCCGCCGCCTCCAGCTCCACCTTGCACTCCGCGGCCATTGGCGTGATGCCGAGGCGAGCGAACAGCGCGGCGTCCTTGTCGTCGCCGGCGTTGCCTGCGGTCAGCAGCTTGTCGCCGGTGAAGATCGAATTGGCGCCCGCGAGGAAGCACAAGGCTTGGGTCGCATCGCTCATGCTCTCGCGACCGGCCGAGAGGCGGACCATCGAGCGCGGCATGGTGATGCGCGCCACCGCCACGGTGCGGACGAACTCGATATCGTCGATCTTGGCGAGCGGCGTGTCGGCCAGCATGTCGCCCAGCACCGTGCCCTTCACCGGCACCAGCGCGTTGACCGGCACACTGCCCGGATGCACCGGCAGGGTCGCCAGCGCGTGGATGAAGCCTACCCGGTCGCCGCGCGTCTCGCCCATGCCGACGATGCCGCCGCAGCACACGTTGATGCCCGCCTCGCGGACATGGTCCAGCGTCTCCAGCCGCTCCTCGAAGCTGCGGGTAGTGATCACCTCGCCATAGCGTTCGGGCGAGGTATCGATATTGTGGTTGTAGTAATCGAGCCCGGCATCGGCGAGCGTCTTCGCCTGACCATCGGTGAGCATGCCCAGCGTCATGCAGGTTTCCATGCCCATCGCGCGGACGCCCTTCACCATCTCGACGATGGCGGGCATGTCGCGGTCCTTGGGGTTGCGCCAGGCAGCACCCATGCAGAAGCGGGTCGAGCCATGGTCCTTGGCCTGCGCTGCCGCTTGCAGCACCGCGCGCGGATCCATCAGCTTGGTGGCCTTCAGTCCGGTATCGGCATGCGCCGACTGGCTGCAATAGCCGCAATCCTCGGGGCAACCGCCGGTCTTGATCGAGAGCAGCGTCGAACGCTGGACCTGGTTCGCCGGATGGTTGGCGCGGTGCACTTCCGCCGCGCGGAACACGAGCTCGGTGAACGGCAGGTCGAACAGGCTGGCGATCTCGTCGCGGGTCCAATCGGTGCGCACGGGGGTGGATTCGAAGGTCAAACAACTAACTCCGGTATTCGGTTACGCCGCCCGGCATAGCGGGTGCGGGCGTCGGCGTAAAAGGGCAGCATGGTCACTCGGCAGCAGCCTCGAGGGGTGGCATGTTGTGGCCGAGCAGGCGCAGCACATCCGCGGCGCACTCGACCACGTTGGAGCCGGGGCCGTAGATTCCCTGCACGCCGGCTGCGCGCAGCATCTCGTAATCCTGCGGCGGGATCACGCCACCGGCGATGACCTTGATATCGCTTCTGCCCGCTTCGCGCAGGCCGCGGATCAGCTCGGGGATCAGCGTCTTGTGCCCTGCGGCCAGGCTGGAGGCACCCACGACATCGACGCCGCTGTCGAGGGCCAGCACCACCGTCTCCTCCGGCGTCTGGAACAGGGGCCCACTGACCACCTCGAAGCCCATGTCCGAAAAGGCCGACGCGATGACGTTTGCGCCGCGATCATGCCCGTCCTGCCCCATCTTCGCGACGAGCAGGCGCGGCTTGCGACCAATCCGGCGCTCGACCGCCTCGACGCCGCGCACGACCTCCGCCCAGCGGTTGTCCTCCGCATAGGGCGCGCCATAAACGCCCTTCACCGGTGTCGGCTGGGTGGCGTAGCGGCCGAACACGTCCTCCATCGCCGCGCTGATCTCGCCCAGCGTCGCTCGTGCGCGCGCCGCCACCACCGCCAGTTCCAGCAGATTACCACCGCCGCGCGCGCCGTCGCGCAACGCATCGAGCGCCGCCTGGCACGCCGCTTCATCCCGCGCTGCCTTCACCTGCTGGATCCGCGCGATCTGGCCTTCCCGCACCGCGGCATTGTCCACCTCCAGCGTTTCGAGCAGATCCTCGCTGGAGAGCCGGTACTTGTTGACCCCGACGATCACGTCCTCGCCGCGATCCACCCGCGCCTGTCGTGCCGCAGCCGCTTCCTCGATCATCGCCTTCGGCCAGCCGGCAGCAACCGCTTTGGCCATGCCGCCTTCCGCTTCGACCCGCTCGATGATCTCCCAGGCCTTGTCGACCAGGCTCTGGGTCAGGCTTTCGACATAATAGCTGCCGCCGAGCGGATCGACGACCTTGGTCATCCCCGTCTCTTCCTGCAGCACGATCTGGGTGTTGCGGGCAATACGGGCGGAGAAGTCCGTGGGCAGCGCGATCGCTTCGTCGAGCGCGTTGGTGTGGAGGCTCTGGGTGCCGCCCAGCATCGCCGCCATCGCCTCGATCGTCGTGCGGATGACGTTGTTGTACGGATCCTGCTCGGTCAGCGATACGCCGCTGGTCTGGCAATGGGTACGCAGCATCTTGGAGCGCTCGTCCTGCGCACCCAGCTGCGTCATCACCCGGTGCCACAGCACACGGGCAGCCCGCAGCTTCGCCACTTCCATGAAGAAGTTCATACCGATTGCGAAGAAGAAGCTCAGACGGCCTGCAAACTTGTCGATATCCAGCCCGCTGGCGACGCCGTACTTTACATATTCCATGCCGTCGGCGATGGTGAAGGCCAGCTCCTGCACCTGGGTCGCTCCGGCTTCCTGCATATGGTAGCCAGAGATGGAAATGCTGTTGAATTTCGGCATTTTCGCGCTGGTATAGGCGAAAATGTCTGAAATGATCCGCATGCTCGGTTCGGGTGGGTAGATATAGGTGTTCCGAACCATGAACTCCTTGAGGATGTCGTTCTGGATCGTGCCTTCCAGCTTCTCCTGCGGAACCCCCTGCTCCTCGCCCGCGACGATGAAGAAGGCCAGCACCGGGATCACCGCGCCGTTCATCGTCATCGAGACGGACATCTGGTCGAGCGGAATGCCGTCGAACAGGATCTTCATGTCCTCGATCGTGTCGATCGCCACGCCGGCCTTGCCGACATCGCCGAGCACGCGCGGATGATCGCTGTCATAGCCGCGATGGGTGGCGAGATCGAACGCGACCGAAAGGCCCTTCTGCCCGGCCGCAAGGTTGCGGCGATAGAAGGCGTTGGACTCCTCGGCAGTCGAGAAGCCGGCATATTGGCGGATCGTCCAGGGCCGGCCGGCATACATCGAGGCGCGCACCCCGCGCGTGAAGGGCGCAAAGCCGGGAAGGCCGGGATCGATACCTGCGACATCTTCCTTTGTGTACAGTGGCTTGACCGAGATACCTTCAGGCGTGTCCCAGCCCAGGTCCTTGCCCTTCACTTCCTTTGAAGCGGCAGCCGACCACTGGTCGATCGTGGGCTTGCTCATATCAATGCTCACCACGCGGCGTTTCCATGATCTCGGTAAGGATGCCGCCCATGTCCTTTGGATGGACGAAGAAGATCGGCGTTCCATGCGCTCCGATGCGCGGCTCGCCGAGGACCTTGCAGCCCTTGGCCTCGAACCATGCCTTCGCCAGATGAATGTCGGGCACCTCGTAGCAGAGATGATGCTGGCCGCCCGCCGGGTTCTTCGCGAGGAACCCGTGGATCGGCGACGCCTCGCCCAGCGGCTCGATCAGCTCGATCTGGCTGTTGGGCGTGTCGACGAAACACACCCTTACGCCCTGCGCGGGGAGGTCGAAGGGCGCGCGGATCACTTCCGCTCCCATCACGTCGCGATAGAAGGCGATTGAGGCTTCGATCGACGGCGTCGCCACGCCGACATGGTTGAGACGGCCGAGTTTCATCGCGTTTCCTGATCAGTGCCGCGTCACAGCGGAATATTGTCGTGCTTCTTCCACGGGTTCTCGAGCTGCTTGTTGCGCAGCTTGCGAAGCCCTAGAGCGATCCGGCGGCGCGTGGAGTGCGGCATGATCACTTCGTCGACAAAGCCCTTGCTGGCCGCCACGAAAGGATTGGCGAAGCGCGCCTCATATTCCGCGGTGCGCTCGGCGATTTCCTCCGGTGTCCTGCCCCGGAAGATGATCTCCACCGCGCCCTTGGCGCCCATCACCGCGATCTCCGCGGTAGGCCAGGCATAGTTGAGGTCGCCGCGCAGGTGCTTCGATGCCATCACGTCATAGGCGCCGCCATAGGCCTTGCGGGTGATCACCGTGATCTTCGGCACCGTCGCCTCGGCATAGGCGAACAGCAGCTTGGCGCCGTGCTTGATGATGCCGGAATGCTCCTGGCCGACGCCCGGCAGGAAGCCCGGCACGTCGACGAAGGTGACGATCGGGATCTCGAACGCGTCGCAGAAGCGCACGAACCGCGCCGCCTTCTTGGAGGCGTTGATGTCGAGACAGCCTGCCAGCACCATCGGCTGGTTCGCTACCACGCCCACCGTGCGCCCCTCGATCCGGCCGAAGCCGATCAGGATGTTGCCGGCATGCGCAGGCTGCAGCTCGAAGAACTCGCCCTCGTCCAGCGCCTTACGGATCAGCTCGTGCATGTCGTACGGCTGGTTGGCGTTCGGCGGGATCAGCGTGTCGAGGCTCTCGTCGATCCGGTCCCAGGGATCGTCGCTGGCGCGCTCCGGCGGCGCCTCACGATTCGAGGCAGGAAGGAAATCCACGAAGTCGCGGGCCGCGAGCAGCGCCTCGATGTCGTTCTCGAAGGCCACGTCAGCGACCCCCGACTTCGTGGTATGCGTCACCGCTCCACCCAGCTCCTCCTGCGTGACGATCTCGTTGGTAACGGTCTTCACTACATCCGGGCCGGTGACGAACATGTAGGACGAATCCTTCACCATGAAAATGAAGTCCGTCATTGCGGGGCTGTAGACCGCGCCGCCGGCGCAGGGCCCCATGATCAGGCTGAGCTGGGGCACGACGCCCGAGGCTAGCACGTTGCGCTGGAACACCTCGGCATAGCCCCCAAGGCTGGCGACGCCCTCCTGAATGCGCGCGCCGCCGCTGTCGTTGAGGCCGATCACGGGCGCGCCGACCTTCATCGCCATGTCCATGATCTTGCAGATCTTCTGCGCGTGGCGCTCCGAGAGCGAGCCGCCGAATACGGTGAAGTCCTGGCTGAACACGAAGACGAGGCGACCGTTGATCGTGCCGGAACCCGTGACCACGCCGTCGCCGGGGATCACCTGATCCTGCATGCCGAAATCGGTGCAGTTGTGCTCGACATACATGTCGAGCTCCTCGAAACTACCCTCGTCGAGCAGAACTTGGAGCCGCTCGCGCGCGGTCAGCTTGCCCTTGGCATGTTGTGCGTCGATCCGCTTCTGGCCCCCGCCCAGGCGGGCAGCGGCACGACGGCGTTCCAGTTCCTCGATCGTCGACGACATCGGCATTTCTCTCCGTGAACGCGGCTTGTGCACCGGGCCATGAAGGATCTGCAAATGCAATGTTGCAAAGTTGCGGGAGTGAGGTTTGCAGATTATCGCAGAGCCATGGCCAGCCAAGTCCCACCCCTGCCCCGCCGTCGTTTGTTCGAAGGCTTTCGCCTGCGCGAGTTGCGACGCCGTCTGAACATCCCGCAGGCCGGGATGGCGCAGCGGCTGGGCATCTCCGTCTCCTATCTCTCGCAGATCGAAAATAACGACCGACCGATCACGGATGGCGTGCTGCTGGCGCTGGCGCGGGAATTCCCGGTCGAGGCCGCGGAGATCAACGGCGAGGGCGGGACGGCCGCCCTGCTCCGCGCGATCGACGCCGCGACCGACAGCAGCGTGCCTGGCGACCGCATCGACGAAACCGATGTTCGCCGCGGGATCGAGCAGCAGCCCTTGCTTGCGCGGCGCATGGTCGCGCTGCACGATGCCTTTCGCCGCAGCCAGGAGCAGTTGCGCGTGCTCGATGACCGGTTCGACACCGGCTCGGGCGACGCGGCCCCCCTTCCCTGGGAAGAGGTGCGCGACTGGTTTCAGGCCGAGGGCAATTATATCGATGCGATCGATCGCTCGGCGGAGACACTGGCCGATGCGCTCGCGCTCGACGACGACAATGTCCTGCGCGCGTTCGAGGATCGGCTGCGGCTTTGGCACGGTGTGCGGGTGGTCGGCGCGCGAGGCGACGGCAGCGAGCTGAGCCGGTTCGACGAGCGGGCGCGAACCTTGGCACTCAACCATGCCCTGCCACCGGAGAGCCGCGGCTTTTTGCTCGCCCATCGCCTGGTGCGGTACGAGTTCGCCAACGAGATGCGGCTGGTGATCGATCGCGCCGGCCTCGCCTCGCCGGCCGCGCGCGAACTGCTGAGCGTGGGCCTCGCCAATTATGCGGCGGGGGCGCTGCTGATGCCCTATGGCCGGTTCCGCGCTGCAGCCTATGAAGTGCGTCACGACATCGACCGGCTCCGCCAGCGCTTCGGGGTGAGCTTCGAGCAGGCGTGCCACCGACTGTCGACGCTGCAGCGACCCGGCGCGCAGGGGCTGCCGGTGTTCTTCTGCCGCGTCGACATGGCTGGCAACATCACCAAGCGCCACTCCGCCACCCGACTGCAATTCGCGGCGCTGGGCGGTGCATGCCCCCTGTGGATCGTCCATGAGGCGGTGGCTATTCCGGATCGTATCCTGGTCCAGCTCGCCGAAATGCCGGACGGAACGCGCTATGTCTCGATGGCGAAGGGGCTGGTGAAGCCCTCGGGCAGCTTCACCCGCCCGCCGCGCCGCTATGCCGTGGCGCTGGGCTGCGAGGAGGCGCATGCCGCGGACTTCGTGTATGCCGATGCGCTGCGCACCGGCGGCGCCGCCACGCCGATCGGCGCCTCCTGCCGCATCTGCCCGCGGCTCGATTGCGACCAGCGGGCCTTTCCGCCGGCCGGATCGGTAATCGAGATCGATCCCGATCGCCGCCGGGCCGTGCCCTACGGCTTCCGCTGATGCTTGCGGGTGGCGCCCGCTTCATGGCATACCCGAACCTCTAAAAAGAGATTGGAGAGGTTCCATGGCAACCGCGCTCGCCGCAACTTCGCAGGTCAGCGACGCCGAGTGGGAGGCGCGGCAACAGCTCGCCGCCTGCTACCGCGTGTTCGACATGCTCGGCTGGTCCGAGATGATCTACAACCACATCACGGTGAAGCTGCCGGACCAGGAAGGCGCCTTTCTGATCAACCCGTTCGGGCTGCACTTCAGCGAAGTGAAGGCATCAAACCTCGTCAAGATCGACATCGACGGCAACAAGCTGGACGACTCACCCCATCCGGTGAACCGTGCCGGCTTCGTGCAGCATGCCCTCTTCCACCGCCATCTGCCCGATGCGCATTGCATCATGCACAGCCACACCACCGCCGGCATGGCAGTCGCCTCGCTCGAAGGCGGGTTGCGGCCGACGAACTTCTACGCCTGCAACTTCATCGGCCAGATCGCCTACCATGATTTCGAAGGGGTCACCGTCCGCGATGAGGAAGGCGCGCGCCTCCTCGCCCATCTCGGGGACAAGCGGGTGATGCTGCTGCGCAACCACGGCATCCTCGCCATGGGCCGGACTCTGCCCGAGGCGTTCGTCAAGCACTGGGCGCTGCAGCGCGCCTGCGAGATCCAGGTCGCGACGATGAGCATGGGCCAGCCGATCGAGATTGCGCCCGAGGTCGTCGCTGTCCACCAGCGCGACGTCCATATGGCGCAGGTGCCCGGCGGCCCCGGCGCGGCGGACTTCGCGGCAATGGTGCGGCTGGTCGACCGCGTTGATCGCAGCTGGCGCGACTAGCCGAAGCGGAACCCGCTCACTGCCCAGCCGAGGACATGGTCGCGATAGTCGCACACCGCCGGGCCGTCGCCGCCTGCGCCAAGCGCGATCATCAGCGGCAGCAGATGCTCCTCGCGCGGGTGGGCGAATTCGGCATATGGGAATTCCCGCCAGGCGATGACGCGCGCTTTCCGACGTGCGGGATCGGGATCGGTTGCAGCCTCTACCAGCGCGTCGTCCCAGGCATCGGCATAGGGGGTCACCTGCGGGCCGAAGGCGCGAAGATTGTGGAAGCTCATGCCCGAGCCGACGATCAGCACCCCTTCGTCGCGCAAGGGGGCCAGCGCCTTGCCGATCGCGACATGCGCGGCGGGGTCGAGGTCTGTGCGGAGCGATAGCTGGGCAAGCGGAATATCGGCATTCGGGACAGCCACCTTCATCGGGATGAAAACGCCGTGATCCCAGCCCCGCTCGCGTTCAACGCCAGCAGGGAAGCCCGCCCCCTCCAGCAGCGCCTGGACGCGCAACGCCACGTCGGGCGCCCCGAGAGCGTCCCAGCGCAGCTGATAGGTGTGCTCGGGAAAGCCGTGATAATCGAAGAGCAGCGGCTGGCCATCGCCGACATGCACCGTGACGTCCCGTTCCTCCCAATGACCGGAGACGAGCAGGATCGCACGCGGACGCGCCGGCAGGCTTTCGATCAGCCCCGCGAGATAGGCCTGCATCGGCTGCCACATCGGATCGGGCGGGCCGCCGGCAGGATCCATGAAGAAGCAGGGACCACCGCCATGCGGCACGAAAAGCGCGGGTAAGGGCATGCCGCGAATGTCGCCTGCGCCGCTGCCGCCGACAATGCCGGTTTCGGAAACCCGTCGTTTCCCGCTAGGGTCGCCGCCATGACTCGGTTCACCGTCAACAACCAGCCGGTCCAGTACGACATGGATCCGCAGACGCCGCTCCTCTGGGCCCTGCGCGACGCCTCCAACCTCACCGGCACCAAATATGGCTGCGGCACCGGCGATTGCGGCGCCTGCACGGTCGACATCGACGGCGCCGCGCGGCTTGCCTGCAGAGAGACGATCGGCGCCGTCGAGGGGACCTTCGTCACCACCATCGAAGGCCTGTCGCCCGATCGCAGCCATCCGGTGCAGCAGGCGTTCCTCGCCGCCAATCTCGTCCAGTGCGGCTATTGCATCCCCGGCATGGTGATGGCCGCCTCCGTGCTGATCCGCACCAATCGCACTCCGTCCGAGGAAGACATTCGACAGGGCATCCCCAACATCTGCCGCTGCGGCATCTATCCGCGGCTGGTCGCAGCGATACAGGAGGCCGCGCGCATCGCTCGCGGCGATCCTGCCGATGGGGCATGAAAGCTTTCAATCGGCTGACGGGCCAGTTCAGAACCGGCTCAGCCAGTCGCGCGTATCAAGGCAGCATCGGCACGGCGACTTCGCCGCTGCCACCGGAGAATCGTTCGATGAAGAGGATGCTGTTGGCGGCAATTGCAGCTGCAAGCGCGCTCGTTCCCGCCGCCGCCATCGCGCAGGAGCGTGGCGAGCATCGTGGCAATGGCGGCTGGATGCGCCCCGAAGGCGCCCGCCCGCAAGGCGGACAAGGTTGGCAGCGCCCCCAGGAGGGTCAGGCCTGGCAGCGCCCGCAGGGCGCGCCCCAGGCACGGCCGCAGGATCGTGGCGATTGGCAACGTCCGCAGGCTGTGCCGCAGGGCCAGCCCCAGGATCGGGGCAACTGGCAGCGCCCGCAGGGCAGTTCCGGCTGGATGCGTCCGCAGGGCGCGCCGCAAGCCATGGACCGCGGCGAATGGCGCCGCCCCGACGGCCAACCCCGCCCCGCCTTCCAGCAGCCGCAGGGGAGCCCAAGCCCGGTTCAGCCGCAGCGGGACTGGCGCGGCGGGCAGCGGCCGGACTGGCAGAACCGCGGCGAGGTTCGCAGCCCCCAGGCCTGGCAGGATCGCCGCTCGGACGATCGCGCGCGCGCCCAGTGGAACGGCGGACGCGACTGGGGACGCCGTGACGGGGGCCGCCGCTGGAACGACCGCCGCGACTGGGATCGCGGCGACCGGTGGCGCGGGGACCGGGGTGTGTGGAACAATGGCTGGCGGAGCGACCATCGCTATGACTGGCGCGCCTATCGCGACTATAATCGCAGCCTCTACCGCCTGCCCCGCTATTATCCGCCGGCGCGCTGGAGCTACGGCTATCGCCGCTTCTCGATCGGCTATCGCCTCGACAGCTTCCTGTTCGGGCAGCAATACTGGATCAGCAACCCCTATTCCTATCGTCTTCCCGAAGTTTGGGGGCCGTATCGCTGGGTCCGCTACTATGACGATGCGCTGCTGGTGGACGTCGATACCGGCGAAGTGGTCGACGTGATCTACGGCATCTTCTGGTAAGCAAAGGGGGGCGGTCGGCTGCGATGTCGGCCGCTCCCGCTTGCAATCGCCGGGGCGGGCGGCAAAGAGTTTCGCCGTGAGCAAGACGAACGGAAACAGCAAGGGGTCGCCCTCCCCCGAACGGGCGAGGATCGGGCGCGAGGTGGCGGCACGGCTGGATGCCAATCCGAACGTGCGGCGTGCCAAGGTGGAACTGGCGCAGGTCTACACCTATCCGGATTTCTTCAGCGACGCCGATTGCGACATGCTGATGGCGCTGATCGACAGCAACGCGCGCCCTTCCACCCTGCTCGCCGCGACCGACGACCCCGAATACCGGACCAGCCACAGCTCGGACCTGTATCGCTGGTCGCCCGACGTGCTGGCGATCGACAACCGGATCGCGGACCTGCTCGGCATCCCGGTGGAAAATGCCGAGACGATGCAGGGCCAGCGCTATGCGGAAAACCAGCAATTCCGCGCGCACTGCGACTATTTCCACGAAGACAGCGTCTATTGGGAAAAGATGCTGGAAACCGGCGGCCAGCGCACCTGGACCGCGATGGCCTATCTCAACGATGTCGAGGAAGGCGGCGCCACCTGGTTTCCGCGCGCCGGCATCCGCTTCAAGCCGAAGCGTGGACTGCTGGTGATGTGGAACAACATGCTCGCCGACGGCAGCCCCAATTACGACACGCTGCACGAGGGGATGCGCGTCGTGGAAGGCACCAAGTACATCATCACCAAGTGGTTCCGCGAATCCGCCTGGATCAAGGCGCCGATCCAGACCTATCGCTCGGGCGTGGTCGACGCCGACGCGAAGTGAGCGTCAGGCGGCGACGGGCGCGATGATCCCGGCCACACGCCCTCGAAGAACATCCGCCAGCGTATAGCGCCCCAGCACTGCCATGAAGGCGCGCCTCGCCTCGTCGAGCACGCCCGGCAGGCTGCAGTGCCGCGCCAGACGGCAGCCGGTGCAATCGACCAGCGCGCAGCGGGGCTCGGTCGCCTCCAGCACGGCACCGAGATTGATCTCGGCAGGATCGCGCGCCAGACGGATGCCGCCGCCGCGCCCCCGCAGTGCCTCGATGAAGCCGGCATGGGCCAGGCCGTTGGCGATCTTCATCAGATGCGTTGCCGAAATCCCCTGCGCCGCCGCCACCTCCGCGATGGCGATGCGCGGCTCCGCCATGCTGCCCAGGTGGATCAGCAGCCGAAGTGCATAATCGGTATGGCGGGTCAGTTGCATGGGACATCCGCTTCGTAATTGTCGAAACGTGCAGATGCACCTGGGACATCTACTAGGGTTTGACCCTGGTCAAAGAGCGGATCTGGACGGCCGAATAACCGGACTTTGCAATTCAGCTTTACCGGAGACCGGCGATGTACTGCGTCCAGTGCGAACAATCGAACAAGGGTGGCTGCGCCGCCAAAATGGGCTCCTGCGGCAAGACCGCACAGGTCGCCGATCTGCAGGACGTGCTGCTGCGCGTGATGCAGGGCGTGTCGGTCTACGCCGATCGCGCAGCGCCCAGGGGCGCGCGCGATACGGCGGTGGATGCCTTCACGCCGCACGCCTGGTTCACCACCCTGACCAACGTCAATTTCGACGACACCCGCTTCGTGCCGCTGATCGCCAAGGCGCTTTCCATGCGTGCGCAGGCGCATGCGTTGGCCGAAGCAGCCGGCGCCGACCTCTCCGCGCTGCCGGAGCCCGCAACTTGGAACCCGGGCACGACCCCGTCCGAGCTCGCGGCCGCCGCGCCCTTCGCTGCGATCCAGCGCTTCATGGATCGCGACGGACCCAGCATCGTCGGTTTGCGCAACCTGATCCTGTACGGACTCAAGGGCACCGCCGCCTATGGCGAACACGCCCGCGTACTCGGCTTCGAGGACGAGGCGATCAGCCGCGAGTTTCACCGCATCGCTGCCTTTCTCGCAACCGACCCGACCGATGTCGACGCCCTGCTCGGCAACGCGCTTGCGATCGGCGCGCTCAACCTCAAGGTGATGGAACTGCTGGACGCGGCGAACACCGGCCGCTTCGGGCACCCGGAACCGACCCCCGTGCGGATGAGCCCACGCGCCGGCAAGTGCCTGCTCGTCTCCGGCCACGACATGGGCGATCTCGAAGCCATCCTCCAGCAGACCGAGGGCACCGGCATCGATGTTTACACCCATGGTGAGCTTCTTCCTGCAAATGCTTACCCTGGCTTGAAGAAATATGGTCATCTTGCCGGCAACTACGGCGGCGCCTGGCAGGAGCAGCAGAAGGATTTCGACGCTTTCCCCGGCGCGATCGTGATGACCTCCAACTGCCTGATCAACCCGAACCTGAAGGGCTATGGGGGCCGCATCTTCACCGCCGGGCCGGTGGGCTGGAACGGCCTGCCGCACCTGACGGACCATGACTTCGCCCCCGCCATCGCCTGCGCTCTCGCCCAGCCTGGCTTCGCGGACGATACGCCGGAGCAGACGATCACCATCGGCTTCGGTCGCAACACGGTGATGGGCGTGGCCGATACGCTGCTCGGCATGATCGGCAAGGGCGAGGTAAAGAACCTGTTCCTGATCGGCGGTTGCGACGGCGCGCGGCCGGGGCGCAACTATTTCCACGACCTCGCAATGGCGACGCCCAAGGACAGCCTGGTGCTCACCCTGGGCTGCGGCAAGTTTCGCTTCAACCGCGAAGAACTGGGCGACATCAACGGCATCCCGCGCGTGCTCGACATCGGCCAGTGCAATGACGCCTATTCGGCAATCCGCATCGCCACCGCCGTTGCAGAGGCGTTGAACGTCGGCGTCAATGATCTGCCGCTGCACTATGCGATCAGCTGGTTCGAGCAGAAGGCAACCGCCGTGCTGCTGACCATGCTGCATCTCGGCCTGCGCCGCATTCATCTGGGGCCCACGCTGCCGCAGTTCCTCACCCCCGAAGTGCTCGGCATCCTGATCGAAAAGTTCGACATCCGCCCGACCGGCGATGCCCGCACCGATCTGGAGCACATGCTCCAGGCCGCCTGAGGAACCTGCCCGCTCGGCACGCCGCCTCCTCGGGCGTGTCGAGCGGGTTTCGGTGCGAACCCCTCGACATTCGGCACCCCCCCGGCCACATCGGGGGCATGTCCCCTGCCCTCAACGTTCACTGTTCGATCCTCGGCCAGCCCTGGCGCTGGCGGGGGCTCGCCGCCGATGCGCGCGACCCGAATTTCGCTCCCGACGATCTCGTTACCCAGCTGCTGCTGACCCGCGGCGTGGACCGCGCCGATCTCGAGCGGCATCGCACCCCCAGCATCCGCGCCTTCATGCCGGACCCCTCGATCTTCCGCGACATGGACCGCGCCGCCGAACGCCTGGCCGAAGCCGTGGAGGCACGCGAGCAGATCGCCATCTTCGGCGACTATGACGTGGACGGCGCGACCTCCGCTGCCCTGCTGATCCTGCTGCTCCGCGATCTCGGACTGGAGGCAACGCCCTACATCCCCGATCGCCTGATGGAGGGCTACGGCCCGTCGGGGGAGGCGCTGGTGCGGCTGAAGCAGCAGGGCCACGGGCTGATCGTGACGGTCGATTGCGGCGCGCAGGCATTTGAGGCGCTGGCGATGGCGCGTGATGTGCAGGCCGACGTGATCGTCGTTGATCACCATAAATGCGCGACCGAGCTGCCCGTCGCCCATGCGCTGGTGAACCCGAACCGGCTGGATGAAACCGAAGGTGCGGAACACGGCCACCTTGCCGCTGTGGGCGTCGCCTTCCTGCTCGGCGCGGCGCTGGTGCGCACCCTGCGGGGCCGCGGCTATTTTGCCAGCCGGGACGAACCGCGCCTGCTCGACCTGCTCGATATCGTCGCGCTCGGCACCGTGGCGGATGTGGCGCAGCTGAAGGGGCTGAACCGCGCCTTCGTCGCCCAGGGCCTCAAGGTGATGGCGCAGCGGCGGAACATCGGCATCGCCGCACTGATCGAAGCCTCGCGACTCACCCGCGCGCCCAGCTGCACCGATCTCGGCTTCGCGCTCGGGCCGCGAATCAACGCCGGGGGCCGGGTCGGCAAGTCCGATCTCGGCGTCCGGCTGCTTACCACCCGTGATCCCGCCGAGGCGCGCGCGATCGCAGCCGAGCTCGATCTGCTCAACGAGGAGCGCCGCGCGATCGAGGCGGAGGTGCAGGTTGCGGCCGAATCGCTGTGCATGGCGGGCGGCGAGCGGATGGTAGCGCTGGTCGCGGGCGATGGCTGGCATCCGGGCGTGATCGGCATCGTAGCCGGGCGGCTGAAGGAGAAGTTCGGCCGGCCCGCACTCGTCATCGCGGTCGGTGAAGACGGGGTCGGCAAGGGATCGGGCCGCTCGATCCCCGGCGTCGACCTGGGTGCGGCGGTGCTCGCGGCGAAGGATGCCGGCCTGCTGATCGCCGGCGGCGGCCATGCGATGGCCTGCGGCGTCACCGTGGCGGGGGACCGGGTGGAAGCGCTCGCAGCCTTTCTCGAAGAGCGCCTGGCCGAGCGAATCGCCGCTGCGCGGGGCGAACGTGCCCTGCTTCTCGACGCGGTGCTCAGCCCCGCGGGCGTGAACCCGTCCCTTGTAGAGGCGATGGAAGCAGGGGGGCCTTACGGGATGGGCTGGCCGGCGCCGCGAATCGCGGCTGGGCCGGTACGGGTGTTGAAGGCAGATGTGGTGGGCAGCGGCGGTCATGTCCGCGTCATCGTCGCAGGCGCCGACGGACGCAGCCTCAAGGCCGTTGCCTTCCGCCAGGCCGATTCGGAGCTGGGCCAGGCTTTGCTCTCGGCGCCTACGCATCGCCGCCTCTGGCTGGCCGGCCGCGCCAAGATAGACACCTGGGGAAGCCGCCCGGCAGCAGAATTGCACATAGAAGATGCTGCATGGGCAGAATGAGTGCTTGACGACTTTGGAATCGGCCCCTATTCGGCCGCTCCACGCCACGCAGTTGGCCCCTTCGTCTAGCGGTTAGGACGCGGCCCTTTCACGGCTGAAACACGGGTTCGATTCCCGTAGGGGTCACCACGGCTTGCCGGCTTACAGAGCCGCAGCGCGGGTGCTGTCACAGACATCGTCGGACTTTCACGGTGCGGATACGTGCTGCGCGTCGACTCCCGACGTAGCGCCGGCTTTGGCCGCCGCAACCGCTTGATCCCCCCTCCCCTTGCCCCTAGACGCTGCCGGGAACCAACCTGTCTCAGGAAAGCGAGCTTATGGCGAAGATCAAGGTAGCAACGCCCGTCGTGGAGATCGACGGCGACGAAATGACGCGGATCATCTGGGAATGGATTCGCGAGCGCCTGATCCTTCCGTACCTCGACATCGATCTGAAGTATTACGACCTCTCGGTGCAGAAGCGCGACGAGACCAACGACCAGATCACCATCGATTCGGCCAATGCGATCAAGCAGTACGGCGTCGGCGTGAAGTGCGCGACGATCACCCCGGACGAGCAGCGCGTCGAGGAATTCAGCCTCAAGAAGATGTGGAAGTCGCCCAACGGCACGATCCGCAACATCCTGGGCGGCGTGATCTTCCGCGAGCCGATCGTGATCTCGAACGTGCCCCGCCTGATCCCGGGCTGGACCAAGCCGATCGTCGTCGGCCGTCACGCCTTCGGCGACCAGTACAAGGCGACCGACTTCAAGGTGCCCGGCAAGGGCAAGCTGACCATGAAGTGGGAAGGCGAGAATGGCGAGACGATCGAGCACGAGGTGTTCGACTTCCCGCAGGCCGGCGTCGCCCTGGGCATGTACAATCTCGACGAGTCGATCCGCGATTTCGCGCGCGCCTCGATGAACTATGCCCTCGGCCGCAACTGGCCGCTGTACCTGTCGACCAAGAACACGATCCTCAAGGCCTATGACGGCCGCTTCAAGGACATCTTCGCCGAGGTGTTCGAGACCGAGTTCAAGGACCAGTTCCAGAGCGCCGGCATCGTCTATGAGCACCGCCTGATCGACGACATGGTCGCCTCGGCGCTCAAGTGGCACGGCGAATTCGTCTGGGCCTGCAAGAACTATGACGGCGACGTCCAGTCGGACCAGGTCGCGCAGGGCTTCGGCTCGCTGGGCCTGATGACCTCGGTGCTGATGACGCCGGACGGCAAGACGATCGAGGCGGAAGCGGCGCACGGCACCGTCACCCGCCACTATCGCCAGCACCAGCAGGGCAAGGCGACCTCGACCAACCCGATCGCGTCGATCTTCGCGTGGACCGGCGGTCTCAAGTATCGCGGCAAGTTCGACAACACCCCCGAGGTGACCCGCTTCGCCGAGACGCTGGAGCGCGTCTGCATCGAGACCGTCGAGAGCGGCAAGATGACCAAGGATCTCGCGCTGCTGATCGGCCCGGATCAGGCTTGGATGACCACCGAGCAGTTCTTCGAGGCGATCCGCGTCAATCTCGAAACTGCGATGGGCAGCTGGCAGTAAGCCGCTTCCCTCTACGTAAAGCTACGGAAAAGCCCGCCTCTGGCGGGCTTTTCTACTTGCAATGCCGGGCCTCGCATCGTCTCTAGGGGCCATGACCGAGCGAGCAAAACCCGCCACCGGCCATCGGCCTTTCTGTTCCTCCCATTCCCGCCCCGCGCCCGCACCTAGCCTCCGGGACACCGCATGCTGAACCTGTCCAATCACGGCTTCAGCGACACGCTGGTGATCCTCGGCGCCGCCGGGCTCGTCATCCCCGCCTTTGCGCGCTTTCGCATCAGCCCGGTGATCGGGTTCATCCTCGCCGGCCTGCTGGTCGGGCCCTATGGGCTCGGCAGCCTCGTCGGCCAGGCACCCTGGCTCTATTACCTCACCATCTCGGACGCGCATTCGATCGAGCCTTTCGCCGAGTTCGGCATCATCCTGCTGCTGTTCTCGATCGGCCTCGAACTCTCATTCAAGCGCCTCTGGGCGATGCGCGCGCTCGTGTTCGGCACCGGCGCGGCCGAGCTGTTCGGATCGGGGCTCATTCTTGCCGCCGTGCTGTACCTGACCGGGTTGAGCACCGGCGGCGCGATCGGGCTCGGTCTCGCGCTCGCTCTCTCCTCCACGGCCCTCGTGATACCGATCGCCGGCACCACCAGCGCCGTCGGCCGCGCCGCCTTTGCCATGCTGCTGTTCGAGGATCTGGCGCTGGTGCCGATCATCTTCGGCCTCGGCGCGATGGCGCCCAATCCAGATGGCGCGGGCGTCGCCAAATTGCTGACGACCCTCGGCATCGGCGCGGCAACCGTGGCGGTCCTTTTCGTCGGCGGCCGGATCGTGCTGCCCCGAATGTTCGCCCAGGCAGCGCGTACCAAGAGCCCCGAACTGTTCCTCGCCGCCAGCCTGCTGGTGGTGATCGTCGCCAGTCTCGCCACCACCGCCGCGGGCCTCTCGCCGATCGTCGGGGCGCTGATCGCCGGCCTGCTGATCGCCGAGACCGAATATCACGGCGAAGTCGAAGCGATCACCGCACCCTTCAAGGGCCTGGCGCTCGGCGTGTTTCTGCTCACCGTCGGCATGCGGCTCGATCTCGGCTTCGTCTGGGAGAATTGGGCGGCGCTGTTCGGCGCGAGCGTGCTGGTGATGATCGTCAAGGTCGCCGTCACGACGACGCTGCTTCGACTTTCAGGCGCGCGCATGGGCACGGCCGCGGAAACCGGCGTACTGATGGCGAGCCCGTCGGAGACGACGCTGATCGTGCTCGGCGTCGCCGGCGCCGCCGGGCTGATCGCGCCCGGGACTGCTGCCTTCTGGAGCGCGGTCACGGCCATCGGCCTCACCTCCACGCCGTTGCTGGCAAAGGCCGGGCGGAGCGCCGCGCGCAAGATCGAGGGCAAGAACGGCGCGCAGATCGCCGACGAGGATCTTGTCCAGGTGGAAGGCGGCACCGTTGTCATCGGCTTTGGCCGCGTCGGCCGCACCGTGGCGGAGATGCTGCGCCGGCACGACAAGCCCTATGTTGCAGTGGACGCCGACATCGACACCGTCGTCCGCGCCCGCCGCGCCGGCTTTCACGTGCTGTTCGGCGACGTGACGCGCAGCGAGCTGGTCGATCAGCTCCAGCTCGGTCGCGCCCGCGCGCTCGTGCTCACGATGGACGATCCGGTGCTGACCGTCCGCCTGACCAAGCGCGTGCGAGGCTGGGTGCCAACCTTGCCCATCATCGCCCGCGCCCGGGATGCCGGCCACGCTGCGGAACTCTACCGCGCCGGCGCGACCGATGCGGTGCCGGAAACGCTGGAGAGTTCGCTGCAGCTCTCCGAGGCGCTGCTGGTCGATCTCGGCCTCGGGGTCGGTCCGGTGATTGCATCCATCCACGAAAAGCGCGACGAGATGCGCCGCTCGATCAAGGAAGCCGCCGGGCTGCAGCGCGACCCGCGCCTCACCCGGTCCCGCCTGAACGCGAGCCCTGAATCAACCGAGGCCCTATCCTGATGCTGCTCCCCCTCGCCCTTGCACTTCTCGCCCCCGTCCAGACTGATGCCGCCCCCGATCCGCTGGCGCCGGTCAAAGCCGGCCGCATCCGCTGCATCGACCCCGATCGCGCCGCCCGGACGTGCGGCACCCTTGTTCATTACACCTTGCGGGGCGACGGCGCATTCGACGCGCAGGTTACCGGCGTGGTCAACCGGGAACCATTGATCGTGCTGGAATATGCGACGTTCGGCCAGGTGCGCGACGGTGCGGTGTGCAGCCGCATCCGCCCCGCCGACTTCAACGCAGGCAAGCTGACCAGCAACGGCACCGCGTTGAGCCCCGCGCTGGAGACCAACACGCGCGCCAAGCTGCTGGAGGCGCTGCAGCCGCTTGCGGGCCACGAGCGCTGCTATCGTGATTCGGGGGCGGGCGAACTGACCGTCCATGTGACGATCGACGGCCTGCTGCGCCCGGACATGAGCCAGTCGGCGATCTGGGTGCTGCCCGAGGACGGCTACGCCCCCGGGCGCTGACCCGATCAGGCGGCGACGGCAGCTTCCGCCAGCGCCGCCTTTACCGCCGCGAGTGCGTCGGCACCCTTGGCGCCGTCCGGACCGCCACCCTGCGCCATATCCGGACGGCCGCCGCCGCCCTGACCGCCGAGCACCGCCACCGCGACCTTCACCAGGTCCACGGCGCTGACGCCGATCCCGTCGGTGACGCCGACCGCGACTGACGCACGGCCTTCGTTCACCGCCACCAGCGCGACAACGCCGCTGCCGATCCGCGCCTTGGCCTCGTCCACCGCGCCGCGCAGGGCCTTGGCTTCGAGCCCGTCGAGCACCTGGCCGACGAAGTTGATGCCGTTCACCTGCTCCGGGCCCGCCGGTGCAGCGCCGGCGCCGCCGCCGAGCGCCAGCGCCTTCTTGGCGTCGGCCAGCTCGCGCTCGAGCTTGCGGCGTTCCTCGACCAGCGCAGCGACACGCGCGGGCACGTCGTCGGGCGCGGTCTTGAGTGCGGCCGCAGCCTCGCGCAGCCGCTCGTCGCGAGCGTTGAGCCACAGGCGCGCGCCCTCGCCGGTCAGCGCCTCGATGCGGCGCACGCCCGAGGAGACGGCGCTTTCCGATACGATCTTGAAGATCGCGATGTCGCCCGTTGCATTGACATGGGTGCCGCCGCACAGCTCGACCGAGTAGGACGCATCCTCGCCCAGCCCCATCGAGAGCACGCGGACCTCGTCGCCATATTTCTCGCCGAACAGCGCCATGGCGCCGGCGGCGATCGCGTCGTCCGGGGTCATCAGCCGCGTCTCGACCGTCCCGTTGTGGCGGATCTGCGCGTTCACATCGGCTTCGACCTGGGCGACCTGCTCGGGGGTGAGTGCCGAGGGATGCGAGAAGTCGAACCGCAGCCGCTCGGGTGCCACCATGCTGCCCTTTTGGCTGACATGGGTGCCGAGCCGCTTGCGCAGCGCCGCGTGCAGCAGGTGGGTCGCCGAGTGGTTGGCGCGGACCTGATCGCGATGCTCGACATCGACCGACAGGTGCACCGCATCGCCGACCGCGACTTCGCCGCTCTCGATCTTGGCATGGTGCGCGTGCAGCCGGCCCAGCGGCTTCGACGTGTCATCGACCAGCGCGCGCAGCTTGTCGTTGCCGATCACGCCGACATCGCCCATCTGGCCGCCGCTCTCGCCGTAGAAGGGCGTCTGGTTGGTCAGGATGGTCACCGTGTCACCGGCAACGGCTTTTTCCACCCGC
The DNA here is from genome assembly GCF_036731925.1 of Sphingomonas sp. Taxonomy (GTDB): domain Bacteria; phylum Pseudomonadota; class Alphaproteobacteria; order Sphingomonadales; family Sphingomonadaceae; genus Sphingomonas. Next base: position 1,456,171 of record NZ_DAINDJ010000001.1, on the reverse strand, counting down.
GCGCCGTCCTTGACCAGCGCCACCACCTGGCCTTCGCCTTCGGTGCTGACATAGCCGGTGAACTCGGTGCCGCCGAGCTCGTCGGCGAGATCGTACCACAGCTCTTCCGACGCCTTCTCGCCCGATCCCTTCCAGGCGGCACGCGCGGCGCGCTTCTGCTCGGCCATCGCTTGGTCGAAGCCGGCGCGATCGACGCTGATCTCGTTGGCGCGCAGTGCGTCCTCGGTCAGGTCATAGGGGAAGCCGAAGGTGTCGTAGAGCTTGAACGCGGTCGCGCCCGGCAGCGTGTCGCCCGCCTTGAGCCCCTGGGTCGCCTCGTCGAGCAGGCGCAGGCCGTTGGCGAGCGTCTGGCGGAAGCGGGTTTCCTCCTGGAGCAGCGTCGCCTCGATCAGCGGCTGCGCGCGGACCAACTCGGGATAGGCGGCGCCCATCTCGGCGACGAGCGACGGCACCAGCCGGTGCATCAGCGGATCCTTGGCGCCGAGCAGATGCGCGTGGCGCATCGCGCGGCGCATGATGCGGCGGAGCACATAGCCGCGGCCCTCGTTCGCGGGCAGCACGCCGTCCGCGACGAGGAAGCCCGACGAGCGCAGGTGATCGGCGATCACGCGGTGGCTGGCGACCTGCTCGCCGCTGGCCGAGGTGCCGGTCAGCGCAGCGGACTGGTCGATCAGCGCCTTGAACGTGTCGATGTCGTAATTGTTGTGGACGCCCTGGAGCACGGCGGCGATGCGCTCCAGCCCCATGCCCGTGTCGATGCTCGGCCGCGGCAGGTCGCCGACGATCTCGTCATTTTCCTGCACGAACTGCATGAAGACGAGGTTCCAGATCTCCACGAAACGGTCGCCATCCTCCTGCGGAGAGCCCGGGGGGCCGCCATAGATGTGCTCGCCGTGATCGTAGAAGATTTCCGAGCAGGGGCCGCAGGGACCGTCCGAGCCCATCGCCCAGAAATTGTCCTTGGTCGGGATACGGATGATCTTGTGATCGGGCAGCTCGGCGATCTTCTTCCACAGGTCGAACGCCTGGTCGTCAGTGTGGTACACCGTGACGGTCAGCTTCTCGGCCGGGATGCCCCATTCCTTGGTGAGGAGCGTCCAGGCGTGGGTGATCGCCTGCTCCTTGAAATAGTCGCCGAACGAGAAATTGCCGAGCATTTCGAAGAAGGTATGGTGCCGCGCGGTATAGCCGACATTGTCGAGGTCGTTGTGCTTGCCGCCCGCGCGCACGCACTTCTGGCTGCTGGTCGCGGTGCTGTAGGGGCGGGATTCCAGGCCGGTGAACACGTTCTTGAACGGAACCATGCCCGCATTCACGAACATCAGCGTGGGATCGTTGTGCGGCACCAGCGGCGCGCTGGGGACGCGGGCATGGCCCTGGCCCTCGAAATAGTCGAGAAACGAGCGGCGGATATCATTGGTCGACGTCATGTCCGTCGACTTAGGGGCGGAGCGCGTTTCGCTCAAGCGAAACACGTCGATGGACGCTATCGTTCCGCGTGCGCATCGATTATCGGCGCGTGCCATGCAGGGAAACGGCACAGCATCGACGATCACGGGGCGGTTCCCCCCCTTTCACCGCTGGGATCGCAGCTTCTTTCTGGGTGCGACGCTGGCGATCTGGACCGTGCTCGTTGCCGGGTTCGGTTATGATCTGGTGACGCGCGCCCGGCTCGGCATGCTCGACTTCCCGTGGATCGTGCATCTCCACGCGCTGGTCTACACCGGCTGGATCGTGCTGCTCGCAATGCAGGTGGGATTAGTGCGGACGCGGCGGCTGGCGCTGCATCGTCGGCTTGGTCGGCTGGGCGCGCTGCTGATCCCTGCGATGATCGTGCTGGGGCCCGCGACCGCCATCGTGGTGCGCGTCACCGCGCCGCACCCCGTCTGGCAGGAACTCGCCTTCATGGGCACGCAGTTCGCCAATGTACTCGGGGCGGGCGCGGTTCTGATTGCCGGCCTGCTCACCGTGCGGCATCCCTCGACGCACAAGCGGTTGATGATCATGGGCACGATCGGCCTTACCGAACCCGGCTTCGGCCGGCTGCTCTACCCCACGCTCTACGCCTGGTTTGGCGAGGGCTATCTGCCTTATTATCTGGAGACCTATGCGGGCACGCTGGTGCTGGTCCTGGCGGCGGGCGGCTACGACCTTGCCACACGCCACCGCCTGCACCCGGCCTGGGCGCTCTCCGCCGTTTGGATCGTCGCCAACCAGTGCCTCGGCACCTGGCTGTTCTACGAGCCTTGGTGGCTCCGCTGGATGGCGGCGCTGACGGGGCACTAGGCCCCGTCCCCCTCACCCCATCGGCTGCTCGATCGAGACGGGTGGCTTGGAGAACCACGCCGGCCCCGCCTCGGTCATGTGGAAGCAATCCTCCAGCCGCACGCCGAAGCTGCCGGGAATGTAGATGCCGGGTTCGTTCGAGAAGCACATGCCCGGTGCCAGCGGCGTCTTCTCACCCCGGACGAGGTTGACCGGCTCGTGCCCGTCGAGCCCGATGCCGTGGCCGGTGCGGTGGGACAGGCCGGGCAGCTTATAGTCCGGTCCATAGCCCAGCGACGCATAATAGCCGCGCACCGCATCGTCGACGCTGCCCGCCGGCGCACCCAGCTTCGCCGCGGCGAACGCTACCTGCTGGCCCTTCGCCACCGCATCCCACACCTTGCGCTGCGCCGCGCTGGCCGATCCATGGACGAAGGTGCGCGAGACATCGGACTGATAGCCCATCACGTTGCAGCCGCAGTCCATCAGCACGATCGCGCCGTCGCTCACCGGCGAGGGTGTCTTGGTGCCGTGCGGATAGGCTGCGCCCTCGCCCACCAGCACCATGCTGAACTCGGGATCGCCGCCCAGCTTGCGGGTCGCCGCGTCCATCAGCGCGGAGACGTCGCGCTGGCGCATTCCCTTCTCCACACGTGCATGAACAAAGCGATAGGCGGCAATGGTGATATCGGTTGCAAGCTGCATCAGCGCGAGCTCGGCCGGGCTCTTGATCATCCGGCAGCCACGCACGACGGGGTTGGCAGAAGTAACGCGCAGTCCGTTCTTCTGCAGCCCGTCGACCGCGAAGAAGCGCACCGTTTCCTCGATTCCCACCGGCGACGTCGCGAGCTTGCGGTCCTTGAGGAAGCCGGCGACGATCTTCAGCGGATCCTCGTCCTCCTGCCACACACGCACCTCTGCCGGGATCGCCAGAGTCTCGCGGGTGCGTGGCTCCTCGAAGAACGGCGTGACGATGCACGGCTCCCCCTCTACCGGCAGAACGGCGGCGGTCAGCCGCTCACTGCGGCCCCAGCGAACGCCGGTGAAATAGACCAGGCTCGCGCCCGGCTCGATCAGCACCGCGCCGATGCCGCTGGCACGCATCAACGACTGCGCCTTGGCGAGTCGCGCCTGGCGCTCCTCAGGGCCGATCGCGCGGGCATTGCCGGTCATGTCCTGCAACTGGGCGAGGTCCGGCTCGGCAGCGCGGACGATGCCGGGCACGGCCAGCAGCGGCAGCACCGCCATCGATCCCAACAAGCTACGCCGTGTCGTTCCCAGATCCGTCGTCATGCGCCCCCCCGCCTTTTACCGTCCGCCCGGATCGGGTAGGATGAAGCAGGGGCAGACCGCAAGGGGCGCGCGTCCGCTGCGACCGGGGACTTCATCATGCGTGTTCTTGCCATCACACCCGCATTGCTCTTGCTCGGCGCTGCGCTTCCCCCTGCGGCCGGTCTCGCGACCCGAGGGTTCAGCCCGCACTGGTGCGGGGATGCGGTGCAGACCGGCGAACGACCGACGATCCTGCCCGGCTATGGCCAGGGCGGCTTCCAGATCCGCACGGGCAACGCAGAGGCGCAGGCATTTTTCAGCAACGGCATGCAGCTGGCGCACGCCTTCGCGCACAAGGCTGCGGTGGGTGCCATGCAGGAGTCGCGTCGGCTGGACCCCAATTGCGCCATGTGCAGCTGGGGCGAGGCCTATGCCGCAGGGCCCACCATCAACTATTCGATCGACGATGCCGAGCGTAAGCGGCTCGCAGAAGTGACCGCCAATGCCGAGCGGCTCGTCGCCGACGGCCCGGAGAAGGAACGCCGCCTGATCGCGGCGATGAAGCTGCGTTATGCCGGTGATGCCAGCCAGGGCAACAAGAGCTTTGCCGAGGCGATGGACGCGCTCGCCCGCGCCTACCCTGACGATGATTCGATCGCGGTGGTCGCCTCCAACGCGCTGCTGATCGCCTCCGACGCCAAGCCCAATCAGATGGCGCGGCCGGTGGCGCTCTTGGAGACGGTGCTCCAGCGCAACCCGGACTATGCGCCCGCCATCCATTTCTACATCCACGCGACCGAGATTGCGGGCTTCCCCAAGCGCGCCGAACCCTATGCGAACCGGCTGGCGAGCATCGCGCCCGCCGCCAGCCATCTCGTGCACATGCCCTCGCATACCTATTACTGGGTTGGCCGCTACGAGGATGCGGCGGCAGCAAACTTGAAGGCCGTCGAACTCGGCTTCGCCAATGCCCGCCGGCTGAAGCTGCCGGAGCCGGACGGGGTATGGACGCTCGCCTACCATGGTCACAACGTCCAGTTCGGCATCGGCGGCGCGCTGATGGCGGGCGATGCGGAGCGCGGCCTGGCGATTGCCCGGCCGCTGGTGGCAATGGGGGGTCGCGCGCCCAAGCTCGACTCGTTCCAGCAGGTGGTGCTTGCCCAGGGCTATATCGCCATCGCCCGCTTCGCCCCGCTCTCAGAGACGCTGGCGATCGCCCCGCCGCCCAAGGGTGCAGATGGCGCCCAGGCCCTCTGGCATTATGCTCGCGGCGAGGCCTATGCCCGCGCCGGCGATCGGGCGGGGCTTGTGGCGGAAGCGCGCGCAATGCCGGGCAAGATCAAGGGCAATCCGCTGGAGGGCAGCACCAACGCTGCCATCAAGCTGGCCCGGCTGGTGCTCGAGGGGCGAACGGCGATGCTCGATAACCGGCCCGATCGCGCAGCCAAGGCCTTTGGCCGGGCCGCCGCGATCGAAGAGGCCAAGCCGCTCGCCGAATGGACCGATCCGCCGCTCTGGTGGTATCCGGTTCGTCGGGATCTGGCGGTGGCCTTGCTGGCGCAGGGCAAGACCAAGGAGGCGCTTGCCGAAATCGAGGCGTCGCTGCGTCACCGGCCGCTCGATCCCGCAGCGCTGGCCACGCGCAGCCGGATCCAGGAAAAACTGGGCAATTCCAGCGCCGCAAGTCGCGATCGTGCCACCGCGCTCGCGCGCTGGCGCGGAACCGGCGCCACGCTGGGTTAATGCGCCGGGCTTGACCCGGGGCCAACAATCCCCTTCCCTCCCGCGACGATTCTTCGGGGAGCAAAAGTGGGTAAACGACTAACCTGGTTCATCCTGGCGGCGCTGCTGCTGGGCGGACTGATCGGCTGGGGCCTCAACCTCGGCTATGGGGGTACGGACGCAGGCAAGGCGACGCTGGAGCGAATCGCCTACGGTCTCGACATCCCCACCCAGATGTTCCTCCACCTGATCAAGATGATCATTGCCCCACTGGTCGTTTCGACGCTGGTCGTCGGCATCGCGCATATGGGCGGCGGCGGCGCGATCGGGCGCGTGGGGCTGAAGGCCTTCCTGTGGTTCGTCTGCGCGAGCCTTGTGTCGCTTACGCTTGGCCTGCTGCTGGTCAATCTGCTCCAACCCGGCACCGGGTTGCACCTGCCGTGGCCGCCAGCCAACGCCTCGAGCGGCGTGGACCGCTCGGCGTTCGATGCGGCCAAGTTCTTCACCCATATCGTGCCGACCAGCGCGATCGAGGCGATGGCGAGCAACGACATCCTCCAGCTCGTGATCTTCTCGCTGTTCTTCGGCGTCGGCATGGCGGCGGTGGGTGAGAAGGCCAAGCCGCTGCTGCGCGGGCTTGAAGCACTCGTCTCGGTGATGCTCACCGTTACCGGCTATGTCATGCTGTTCGCGCCGGTCGCGGTGTTCTGCGCCGTTGCCCGCACGCTGGCGACCAAAGGGCTGGGCGTGGTCGGCGATCTCGCCTTCTTCATGGGCAGCTTCTACATCGGGCTGGCAGCGCTGTGGGCGGTGCTGCTCGGCGCCTGCTTCCTGGTGATCGGCCCGCGCACGGGCCTCTTGTTCCGTTATCTGCGCGATCCCATCCTGCTCGGCTTCTCGACCGCGTCCTCGGAGGCCGCTTATCCGCGCACGCTGGACGCGCTCGATCGGTTCGGCGTGCCGCCGCGCATCGCCAGCTTTGTGCTGCCGCTCGGCTATTCGTTCAACCTCGACGGCTCGATGATGTACATGACCTTCGCGTCGATCTTCATCGCGCAGGCCTATGGCATCCATCTCGACTGGGCGACGATGATCCAGATGCTGCTGATCCTGATGGTCACCAGCAAGGGCATCGCCGGGGTGCCGCGCGCCAGCCTGGTGGTCATCACCGGCACGCTTGCCCACTTCAACATCCCCGAGGCCGGCGTGCTGCTGATCCTGGCGGTCGATCATTTCCTCGACATGGGCCGCACCGCGACCAACGTCGTCGGCAATGCCGTGGCGGCCGCGGTGGTGGCGCGCTGGGAAGGCAAGCTCGACGAACCGGACGAGGCGGAGCCTCCCGTGCGGCCGCTCCCCGCCGGGGGGCCGCACGACGCCAGCAAGTTCGAGGATTATGCCGGGAGCTGAGCGCTCCCGACACCATCACGCATAGGCATAGGGCCCGCCCGCCTTCAGCGCCCGCTGATAGGCCGGGCGAGCGTGGATCTTCTCCAGGAACGCGGCGATGTGCGGACGACCGATGAGGATCCCTGCGCGCTTGACCGCGGCCTCCATAGGGAAGCTCATCATCACGTCTGCCGCAGTGAAGCTGGTGCCCGCGAACCACGGCCGGCTGGCGAGTTCGGCTTCGATATAGTCGAAGTGCACCTCGGCCATCGGGCGGAATTTCTTGAGGGCGAGCTTGCCGAAGAAGGGCACGCGGGCGAGCACCAGCATCACCAGCAGCGGCGGCATCAGCGAGCCCTCGGCATAATGGAGAAAGTGTCGGTAGCGCAGCGCGTCCTCGCGGTTCGCTGGCGCGCTAAGCTTCCCTTCGGCCTTGTCGACCAGATATTGCAGGATCGCGCCGGTCTCGGCGACCACCGTCCCGCCATCCTCGATGACCGGCGACTTGCCGAGCGGGTGAACCTGCTTGAGCTCGGGCGGGGCGAGCATGGTCGCCTTGTCGCGCGCATAGCGCTTCATTTCATAGGGAAGACCGAGCTCCTCGAGCAGCCAGAGCACGCGCTGCGAGCGCGAATTTTCGAGATGGTGGACGATGATCGTCAAGTCGGCCCCTCCGATTGGCGCGGCGTTCGCCGCCGCTGTCTGCATAGGCCTGCAGCTTGCGCGACGGCGAAACGCCGCGCAAGGCCGTTACCTGGTGCGCGTCGCATCCGCCGCGGCATTGTGGTGGTTGAGATCTGTCATGGCTATCCCCGCAGGCATGCGACGCCTGAGCAACCTGCAGAGCCGGTAGTTGCCTCAGGTCTGTGACCTACACTCGTTTCCGTTGCACAGCGCCGCACCGATCAAGGCGAGGAGCGCTGGACGATCCTGGGCCTTTACTGCTCCCAGACAGACGTAGCGCCCGCGCCGCCCCACGCCGCGCAGTAACCCCGCCGGATCGGGCAAGGCCGCGCCTTCCGCGAAATGGAGCAGAAGGTTGGGCGGGTCGACGACCAATCGCATCACCACCGGGCCCGATACGTTCCCGTAAGCGAAACGCGACTGGCGGCCGGCTTCCTGCCATTCCCGAAGGTCAGGCGCAGATGCCAGGAGCTGCTCTCGCGCCAGCGCAACGCGCGACTCCAGCTGTAACGTGCTTGCCGGGCAATGCTCGCCCATAACGGAACCAGACTCCATCAAGCGCTACCCCGACCTGATATGCGGCTTTGAAGCCGTCCGCCATACACGGCAAAGGTACGCCGAGCAGCTGTACCCGCACGCTGAGTCCGCCTCCGATGCGCCCCATTCAAGGCAAAAGGCCCGGCGCATCTTACGCCGGGCCTCCTTGTTGTCAGCAACAGATCGCACGGATCAAATGTCGTCGTCAGGCTCCGGACCGGCCATCAAGCCTTCAGCGACCTGCTCGGTGCGGCCGCGAATAGCGGCTTCCAGCCGGTTACAGACCTCCGGGTTTTCGCGCAGGAAGTTCTTCGAATTCTCGCGGCCCTGGCCAATGCGAATGCTGTCATAGCTGAACCAGGCGCCCGACTTCTCGACGAGGCCGGCTTTCACGCCGAGATCGAGGATCTCGCCGATCTTGGAAATGCCCTCGCCATACATGATGTCGAACTCGACCTGCTTGAACGGCGGGGCCACCTTGTTCTTCACCACCTTCACGCGCGTGGCGTTGCCGATGATCTCGTCGCGATCCTTGATCTGGCCGGTACGGCGGATGTCGAGGCGGACCGAGGCGTAGAACTTGAGCGCGTTGCCGCCCGTCGTCGTCTCGGGATTGCCGTACATCACGCCGATCTTCATGCGCAGCTGGTTGATGAAGATCACCATGCAGCGCGAGCGGCTGATCGATCCGGTCAGCTTGCGCAAGCTCTGCGACATCAGCCGCGCCTGAAGGCCGACATGGCTGTCGCCCATCTCGCCTTCGATTTCGGCGCGCGGCACCAGCGCTGCGACCGAGTCGACCACCAGAACGTCGATCGCGTTCGAGCGGACCAGCGTGTCGGTGATCTCCAGTGCCTGCTCGCCGGTATCGGGCTGCGAGACGATCAGCTCGTCGATGTTGACGCCCAGCTTCTTGGCATAGACCGGATCGAGCGCGTGCTCGGCGTCGACGAACGCGGCTACGCCGCCATTCTTCTGCGCCTCGGCGATCACGTGCAGCGCAAGCGTCGTCTTGCCCGAGCTTTCCGGACCATAGACTTCGATCACGCGGCCGCGCGGCAGACCGCCGACGCCGAGCGCGATGTCGAGGCCCAGCGAACCGGTGGAGATCGCCTCTACCTGCATCGTCTCCTTCGAGCCCAGCCGCATGGCCGAGCCCTTGCCGAAGGCGCGGTCGATCTGCGCGAGGGCGGCGTCGAGCGCCTTCTGCTTGTCCGTGGGATTGGCCATATTGCCGTCGATCACCTTGAGAGATGCTGCCATTGGGAAGCCCCGTCGCTAGAGGGTTTACGTGCCGCGTTCAACTGTGTTGGACCCTATGTATTCCATTTGTTCCACAAGAACAAGAGCGGAACGCGGCAGAAGATTTGCGAGTGTGCGTCCGGCTGGCTAGCGATGGGCGATGACCATGATCGTCGGCCACGTCTCCGCCCTCGCCCGCTTCCCGGTGAAATCCATGGCTGGCGAATCCCCCAGCGTGGCGGAGATGGACTGGCAGGGCATCGAGGGGGATCGGCAATACGCCTTCGTGCGCGCCGCCAACGGCACGCGCTTCCCCTGGCTCACCGCGCGGGAAGTGCCGGGCATGGTGCTGCACCGGGCGCGTTTCGCCGATCCCGCCGCGCCCAAGACCAGTGCCGTTGCGGTGGAGGCGCCGGACGGCGGCGTTCGCTCGCTTCATGATGCCGGACTGCTGGCACATCTTGCCGAGGCAGCGCGCGAGCCGGTGTCGCTGATCCAGGTTGCCCGCGGCGTCTACGACTCGATGCCGATTTCGCTCCAGACCAGCGCCGGCCACCGCGCACTGGAAACTGCGCATGGCGGGCGGATCGACCCGCGGCGCTTTCGCATCAATGTGACGATCGAAAGCGAGTTGCTGCCCGAGCAATGGCAGGGGCTGCGCATTGCCTTTGGCGACCCGAGCGCGGACGGCGCAATCGTGCAATGCGCCGACCCGATCCAGCGCTGCGTGCTGGTGACCATCGACCCGGATACGGGCGCGAAGGACCCGTCGATCCTGCGCACCGTCGCACAGCGTTTTGCTGCCTGTTACGGGCTGTATTCGGCTCCCGCACGTCCGGGACTGATTCGCGTCGGCGATCCGGTTCGCATTCTCGCCTGAGGCGGAGGGGCAGAAAGCCCCTCCCCTTTCCGTTACTTCGCCGCCTTGCCCGTCCACTGGTCCATCCAGCCGAGGACTTCGCCATACCATTGCAGCGAATTCTTGGGCTTCAGCACCCAGTGGTTCTCGTCCGGGAAGACGAGCAGCTTGGACGGCACCTCGCGGCGCTGGAGCGCGGTGAAGGCGGCCAGCCCCTGGGTATAGGGAATGCGGAAGTCCTTTTCGCTGGTGATCACCAGCTGCGGCGTCTTCCAGGCGGCGACATGGTTGACCGGGTTCCAGCGCTCGAACGCGGCGGGATCCTCGAAATAGGCCTTGCCGCCATGTTCCCACTCGTCGAACCACAGCTCCTCGGTTTCGTACGCCATGGCGCGGGCGTCGAACACGCCGTCATGCTGGACGATGCACTTGAAGCGATCGGGCCACTGCCCCTCGATCCAGTTCATCATGTAGCCGCCATAGGAGGCGCCCAGCGCGCAGGCCTTGCCGCCGTCGAGGAAGGCGAAACGATCGGTCGCGGCCTTGAGGCCCTTTTTCAGGTCCTCGAGCGGCCAGCCGCCCCAGTTGTTGCGGATCGCATCGGTGAAGGCCTGACCGTAGCCGGTAGAGCCGTGGAAATCGACCGCGACCACGGCATAGCCGGCCCCGGCGAACACCGCCGGGTTCCAGCGATACGACCAGCTATTGCCCATGCTGCCTTGCGGACCGCCATGAACGATGAAGGCGATCGGCGCCTTGGCGTCGGCCGGAAGCGCTGCCGGCCTCGCGACATAGCCCCAGACGGTATCGCCATTGGCACCGTTGAAGCTGTAGCGGGTTACCTGCGGCATCGCGATGCCGGCAAGCTTCTCCGCGTTCACCGCCGTGAGACGCGTGCTCTTCTTGCCCTTCAGCCAATAGAAATCGTCCGGCGCGGTAAGGCTGTTCATTGCGTAGACGAGGCCGCCCCTGGTCGGCACGACGGCCGAGACGCTGCCCTGCTCGGTCAGCCGCTCGACCTTGCCTTCCAGCGAGACCGAGAAGACCGGCTCCTCCTGCACGTCCTGCGCGGTAACGTAGATCGTCCTGGAGTCCGGCGCCCAGGCGATCGAGGCGACCGAGCGATCCCACTTCTCCGTCAGCGCGCGGACCTCGCCGGTGGCGAGGTTGCGGAGCATCAGCACCTGGCGATCGGCTTCATAGCCTGGCCGTGCCATGGCGAACCAGGCGAGCCACTTCCCGTCCGGCGACGGCGTCGGCAGATTGTCCATGCCGCCATTGCCCTTGGTGAGGTTCACCGGCGCCGCAGAGCCGTCGGCCGGGGCAGCGAAGATATCGAGATTGGTCGAGAGCGATTCGATGCGCCCCGCCTCGCGCAGCGCGAAATAGATCGTCTTGCCGTCGGCGCTCCAGGCGACTTCCTCGCCGCCGCCATTGGGCTTGGAGGGCGTGTCGCCGATCAGCCCGCCTTCGATGGCAACCCCGTCGCCGGTCGCGCCCTGCGGTCCGAAGGGCAGGACGAAGAGCTGCGAGCGAGTGCCGTCGGCCCATGTATCCCAGTGCCGCACGAACAGTTGCTGGTAGACACGGCCGGAACCCGCGTTCGGGTCCTTCTTCTCCATCGCCGGGGTGACGGTGGGGGCACCAGGCTTGCGATCTGCCCAGACGAGCAGCTTCGACCCGTCCGGCGAAACCTTGAAGCCGCTGAACCCTCCCTGGATGTGGGTCAGCTGGGTGGGCGTGCCGCCGGTGATCGAAACCGACCACACCGCGTCCTCGCCGCCCTTGTCGGACTGGAACCAAACGGTCTTGCCATCGGCGGAGAATTGCGGGGCGGTTTCGTTGACCAGCGGCTCGGCCACCAGCTTCTCGGGCCTGGCGCCCTTGGCGGTCAGGTCGAGGCGCCACAGGTCGTAGCGGCCCTTGTTGGCGGCAAGATCGGTCTCGCGCTGCTGCCAGACGAGCCAGTGACCGTCGGGCGATACCGCGGGCGCGCCCACGCGGGAGAGGCCGACGACGTCCTGGATGGTGAGGTCTCGCGCCGAAGCCGGCGCTGCGATGGCGGCGAGCGCGACGCTCGCGACAAGGAACTGCTTCATGCCCGCGACGATAGCCGCAAGGTAACGTCCGATACAATCGGGCGATTGGCGATCAGCGGCTGCCGGTGATCCGGGCGATCTCGCGCGAGACGATCTGCTCGACGAGCTGCGGCAGATTGTCGTCGAGCCAGTCGCGGAGCATCGGCTTGAGCATCTCGCGGACCAGCCCCTCCAGCGTGTCGGAGCCCGGCACCTGCGGCTTCACCACCAGCCGCGACAACGCCTCCAGCTTTTCGCGGCTTGCCTCGGCAACACGATCGGAGAGGATGGGATCCAGCGGCGCGGCGGCCGCTGCGGGCGCCGGAAGCGCCGCCTCTGCAATCGGCTCGCTCAGCTCCAAAACGTCCTCGGACGCCCCGGCCGACGCTTCGTCCTCGTGCTCGGCGGGTGGCACCGAACGCAAGGGGCGGCCGCGGGCGAATGCGCCGGGCTCATCATCGGCGATGATCCGTTTGATCGATGCGAGGATCTCCTCCATCGACGGCTCGCTGCTGGCAGTCCCCATCGCGTCCATCCTGGCGTTCGAGTGCGAACCCCCTCAATCAGGGATTCGGCCGGTCGCTGTCAACCGGACGCCGCAGCGTTGGGTCGAGCGGCACCCCGATAACCTCCGCCCCCTGGGCCGGCGTGGTGCGCGTGGTGGTGCCCACCGGCTGCGGCGTCTTGTCGTCGCGCCAGTCGTTGATGCGGTTACGCACCCGCGTATAGTTGACGCTCGGATCGTACAGCAGGCGGCTGTCGAAGCTGAGATCCTTGGCCTGGGCACGCCCCATCGCCGCCAGCAGGCTGAACCCCGCGACATAGGCGTCCCGTTCCGCCGTGACATACTGAACCTGCGAGTTCAGCAGTTCCTGCTCGGCGTTGAGAATGTCGAGGATGGTGCGGGTGCCGACGCTGTTTTCGGCTCGCACACCCTCGAGGCTGAGCTGGTTGGCCTGCACTGCCGTCCGCGACGACTCGATCACGCGCAGCGCCGCCTGGTAGCTGGCATAGGCCGAGCGGGCCTGGGCGATCACGCCGCGCTCGGTGAGGGTCACCTGCTCGATCGCGGCACCTTCGCGCGCCTGGGCCTGCCGAACCTGTGCGGCGGGGCGACCGGCCTGGAAGAGCGGCAGCGTGACCTGCACGCCCAAGGTCGCCGTCGTGGTGGCGTTCGGCACGTTCGACGTCAGCGGCGTAGCGCCTCCCACCGATCCGATGGAGCCGAGATAATTGGAATAGTTACCGCCGACGCCGAGGCTGACCTGCGGGAGCCGGCCCGACTTGGCGACCCGCGTATCGTAGCGCGTAGCGTCGCGGGCGAGCTGGGCCGCCTCGAGAAAGGGATTGTTGGCAAGCGCGACTTGCTCCGCAGTCTGCACGTCCTGGGGCAGATTCGGCAGCGGCGGCGGGGGCGCCAGCACGCCCGGCGGCGTTCCGACCACGCGAATATAGGTTTCGCGACTGCCGATCAGCTGTGCCTCGGCGCTCCGCAGCTGCGACTGGGCAAGCGCAAGCCGTGCCTCGGACTGGGCGACGTCGGTACGGGTCAGGTCGCCCACCTGGAACCGATCGCGCGTTGCCTGGAGATTGACCTCGAGGACGTGAACATTTTCCTGGTTGAGTCGGACGATCGACTCGTCACGGATCACGTTCAGATAGGCAGTGACGGTCTGCGTGAAGATGTCCGCTTCCGTGCCGCGCAGGTTGGCGCGGCCGGCGTTCACCCGAACCTCGGCCGCACGCACCGAATTGCGAATCCGACCGCCATTATAGATCGGTTGCGACAGGTTGAGCCCCAGCTGTGCCTGGCGCGACGGTGTCAGCGGATTCGACGCCGTATTATACAGGCTGTCATTGGCATTGCCGGTGGCGTTCAGCCCGGGCAGGCCCTGCGAACGTGCGATCGGAACATTCTCGTCATTGGCGCGCTGGTTGGCGCGTTCCGACTGGAGGTCCGGATTGGTCGCATAGGCCTGGGCCAGCGCATCCTGCAGCGTCGTCGTCGGCGCCGCAGTCTTCGCGCCCGGGGAAGGCACGTCCTGGCGACCGCTGGGCGCGGTCTGGGCGTACGCCGGTGCCCCGAGGGAGACGAGGCTCACACCAATGAGCAAAATGTTCAGTCGCATGAGCCCCGCTTTTAAGGTTAAAAGGTAAATTTTCTCGGTTTTTCAAAGCCCGGCAGCGTCGTCACTTCGAGGTCCATGAAGTCGGCGAAACCGAAGCCCCCTTCGGTACGGCGGCCGAGCGCGAGCCGCGTCACGCCGCGATCAATGACACCGGACACGATGCGACCGCCGATCTTGACCTGATCGATAATCGCCTGCGGCAGCTCCTCTACAGCGCCGTCGACGACGATCAGGTCATAGGGCCCGCGTGCGGCCCAGCCGGCGTTGAGCGGGCCGTGAACCAACTCGACATTCCCCGCGCCAGCGAGGCCACCCCGCGCGATCGCGACCAGCGCCGGCTCTTCCTCGAGCGCGACGACCGAAGCGACCAGGGTCGAGAGCAGCGCTGCAGCATAGCCGCCGGCGGCGCCGATCAGCAGGACATGGTCGCTGGGCTGCAATTCCGCCTCGGTCAGCAGCCGGCCGGTCGCCAGCGGCGAATCGTGGCGGCGGCCGTTGCCGAGCGGCAGCAGCGTGTCCCGATAGGCGAGCGCGCGCTGCTTGGGCGGCAGGAACACTTCGCGCGGAACTTGCGACATCGCCGTGACCACACGGGGATCGTTCACTGCGTTGGTACGCAGTTGGCTCGCCACCATGGCGTGGCGCATCGCTTCGAAACGGGGCGCTTCGAGGGGCGCAGGGTCGACCGTAAGGGCCATCATCACTCCGCTTGTCGCACAACCGTATTAGTTGTGCAATACACTAGTTGCTATCCCGAGGCTTCTATCGTGCCGTTGGGGACTCGCCAAGCGAGTGCGACGTTATTTTGAAACTGTGTTGACAGGGACCCACCCCCGGGGGCATTGGCCGCGCCTCACCTCCGGATGGCCCGATGGCGGAATGGTGACGCAGCGGACTGCAAATCCGTATATGCCGGTTCGATTCCGGCTCGGGCCTCCAATATCATCTACAAAATCTGCAGTTTCGGGCCCGCGCGTTTGCTGTGCCCTTGCACGTTGGCGCACATCGCCGACTCGCGTTGCGCCCTATCGTGTGACATGATGGTGCGCCGGTCGGATGGCGCGGCGCTATAGATGTCGCCGCATGGTCAGGTGAAGCTGCGCTTCCGGTTTTGCCGGTACATTGCGGAAAGCGAGAGACTCCTGCCGATGACCAGCAACGTCAATGACGCGATCACAGACGCCGTGACGCAAGCCAATGTCAAGAAAGGCGGCGAAGCGCCGGCCATCGCAACGAATCCGATCCACGGCACGGATCCGGCGTTCGACGTCGAGGCAGCGAAGCGCCAGCTGGAACAGCTTCGCCGAGACACCCAGCCGCGCGGCTGATCGGATCGGGAAGCGGCCGCCGTCGCTTCTTCCCTGTCGCGACGTGCCGACGCGAAAAGGGCGCCCGCTGCCCCGTGCAGCGGACGCCCATTTCTCGTGCCTTGCCGAGCTTAGCGTCGGCCGCGGCAATCGCCGCCGTCGACAGCGCGGCCCGCCAGAGCGCCCGCACCAGCGCCAATGATCATGCCGGTGCCGCTGCGGCGATAGGAGCTGCCGCGCCCGATCTCGCCGCCCAGCAGGCCGCCTGCGATCGCACCGAGGATCGTGCCGGTGGTGCCGTCGCTGCACCGCTGGCGATAATTGCGCTCGCGATAGGCGTAACGCGGACGCTCGCCGCGATAGTCCCGGTAATCCCGGCGATAGTCGCGATAGTCGCCACGGTAATCGCGGTCATACTGCCCGTAGCCGTCGCGATAGCCCCAATCCTGAGCGGCCGCCGGCGTCGCGGCGATCGAACCGGTCATCAGCGTGGCAGCCATGGTGGCGCCGATCAGAAACTTCTTCATGTCCTATCTCCTCGCGGCGGCAGCGGGTGCCGCCGTCTGAAGCCTGACTCGCACAAATCGGCTGTTCCGAGCCTGAATGCGCTCGTTAGCTCATGTTCAGCTAATCATCGCCCCGCATGGGCACGTTCCACGCCGCGCGTGCGCGGAACCATGACACCTGGGAAACGTTCTTTCGGTCTATTGGAGGGAACCGCCCGCATGTACGATTTCGGCATCCGACGCGCGTTGACCGGCTATCGCCTGGCCTATCGCCCGCATGAGACCAACCCCTGCCCCGGCTGCGGCCAGTCGCACTGGATGGTCGGCCGGATGACGGCCGAGTGCGCCTTCTGCGGTACCGCCCTGCCGCTGCACCACGGTGCCGTTGGCGGCAGTGCGCTCCATGGCCGCCCCACCCATCCGCCGCTGGCGGCCTGAACCATGACCAGCATCGCCAACACCTCGCCGGTCGAGCGAATCGCCCGCGTGATCGCCGCCGAAATGCTGAGCCCCAACGCCGAAGGGGCCGGTGAGCTCAGCCGTCCGGTGAGCGAGATCGTCGACACGATCTGGTCGCGCGAGACCGACCGTGCCCTGGCCGTCCTGCGCACGCTGCGCGAGCCCACCATCACGATGATCGAGGCAGGCCGCGCCGCCGGGGACGATCCCGCGCGCATCTGGAGCGCGATGGTAAATGCGGCGATCACCGAGGCCCCCGCGCTGATAGACTGAAGCCGGGCACCTTGCCGGGTTTGTCGCGGGCATTTTGTTCGCTATGCGCAGGTCCATGCATGACGCTCCGCTGACGCTCTACAACTCGCTCTCCCGTTCGCTCGAGCCGTTCCAGCCGCTCGACCCAGCCAAGGGCGTGCGCGTCTATTCGTGCGGGCCCACGGTCTACAACTATGCCCATCTCGGCAATTTGCGCGCCTATGTGTTCACCGACACGCTGAGCCGGGTGCTGCGCTGGAAGGGCTATCCGCTCACCCACATCATCAACATCACGGATGTCGGCCACCTGACCTCGGACGCCGATGCCGGCGACGACAAGATGGAGGCAGCCGCGCGCGCCCAGGCGATGAGCATCTGGGACATCGCCGCGCACTATACCGCGGCGTTCAAGCAGAACATCCGCGACCTCAACATCACCGAGCCGAGCAAATGGTCGGTCGCGACCGATCACATCCAGCAGATGATCGCCTTCGCCGAAAAGATCGCGCCCGAGCATTGCTACGAGCTCGAATCCGGCCTGTATTTCGATGTGACGACAGTGCCGGATTACGGCCGACTGGCCGGTGCCGCCGATGACGCTGCAGAAAGCCGGATCGACCCGGTGGACGGCAAACGCCACCCGCAGGACTTCGCGATCTGGCGCAAGTCGCCGCCGGGCGAGCAGCGCCAGATGGAATGGGATTCGCCCTGGGGGAAAGGTGCCCCGGGCTGGCACCTCGAATGTTCGGTGATGAGCATCCAGTATCTCGGCGCCCCGTTCGACATTCACACCGGCGGGATTGACCATCGCGAGATCCACCATCCCAACGAGATCGCGCAGAACCAGGCATTCTGCGGCTGCGGTGACACGGGGGCGAAGTTCTGGATGCACAACAACTTCCTCGTCGATCGCCAGGGGAAGATGTCCAAGTCCAAGGGCGGGTTCACCACGCTGCAGTCGCTTATCGACGCGGGGGTGCATCCCATCGCCTATCGCCTGCTGTGCCTGCAGGCGCAGTATCGCAGCGAACTGGAATTCTCGGCCGAAAACCTCGCGGCAGCGCTTACCCGGCTGAAGCGGCTGGTGATGACAGTTACCGCGCTCAAGGCGCGTGCCGAAGGCGACGGCACCGCGCCCGCCGCATGGCTGGAAAAGCTCGACGCTGCGGTATCGGACGACCTCAACACACCCAAGGCGCTGCCGGTGCTCGACGAGTTGCTGGCGGACAAGCGCACCTCGCCCGCCGACCGACTGGCGGCGCTTGCGGAGTTCGACAAGGTGCTTGGCCTGCGGCTGTCGGCGTTGACCCGTGAGGAGCTGCGGATCCAGCCCAAGGGGGCGACGATTACCCCGGAGGCGATCGCGGCCATGCTGGTCGAACGCAAGGAAGCGCGCGTTGCAAAGGACTTCCAGCGTTCCGACCGCATCCGTGACGCGCTGACGGCCGAGGGCATCGAAGTGATGGACGGGGACCCGCTCGGTTGGGACTGGAAGCCGGCGCTGTAAACGCGCCGGACGCGAAAGCCTCTTGCGCTGAACCGGTAACCTCCGCCACAAAACGCGACGTTTTTCGGGGGAAGCAATGCGCGGGCAAGTGTTGGGCGTAGATCGGTCGAGCGGTGAGGGCCAGATTTCGGGCGAGGACGGCAGCCGTTATGTCTTCACCCAGGAAGACTGGAGCGACAGCCGCCATCCCGCCGTCGGCGCCAAGGTCGATTTCGACATCGACGGCAAGCGCGCCCGCCGCATCTTCCGGCTGCTCGACGGCGCGGAAATTGCGGTCCCCGTAGGGGAGCCGCGCAACAAGATCGTGGCGGCGGTACTTGCCTTCTTCCTGGGCACGCTCGGCATCCATCGCTTCTATCTCGGACGCACCGGTTCGGGCGTGGTGATGCTGCTGCTCACCTGCACCATCGTCGGGGCGCTGATCACCGGCATCTGGGCGTTCGTCGACGCGATCCGCTACCTGCTGATGAGCGACATCGAATTCGCCCAGCGCTATCCCCGCCGCTGATCAGCGGCCGAGGAAGGCCGGCACCAGCGCCCACACCTGCGCCAGCTGTTCGCGCATGATGCTGTAGGGCGGCATCACATAGACGGTGTTGCCCAGCGGGCGGAGCAGCACGCCGTTTTCGCGCGCAAAGGCCATCAGGCGCGGGGCAATCGCTGAAAGATAGCCGTTCTCCGGCTGTTCGATCTCCAGCGCCGCGATAGTCCCCATGCGACGATGCCCGACCAGCCCGGGCACGTCGGCAAGCCCGTCAAGGGCTGCCTGCTGCCATTCGCCCAGCCGGGTGATCCGTTCCAGCACCGGTTCCTCGCGCCAGATGGCGAGGTTCGCGACCGCCGCCGCACAGGCGATCGGATTGGCGGTGTAGCTGGAGGAGTGGAAGAACATCCGCGCCCGATCCTCGGACCAGTGCGCCTGGAAGATCGGCGCGGTCGCCAGCGTCACCGCCAGCGGAATCGCGCCGCCGGTGATCCCCTTCGACAGGCAGAGAATGTCGGGCACCACGCCGGCCTGTTCACACGCCGTGAGCGTGCCGGTGCGGCCCCAGCCCGTCATCACCTCGTCGGCGATGAACAGCACGTCATGGCCGGCGCAGATCGCAGCCATCTCGGCGAGCAGCGCAGGCGTGTAGAACAGCATGCCGCCCGCTCCCAGCACCAGCGGCTCGACGATGAAGGCGGCCGCTCCCGCGCGGCATTCGGCCTCCAGCGCATCCAGCGTTGCCTGTTCGGCGCCGGCGCCGGGAAAAGGGATGGTGCCGACGTCGAACAGCAGTGGCTCGTACGGCCGGTTGAATACGCCGCGCGCACCGACCGACATGCCGCCGATCGTATCGCCGTGATAGCTGTGCTCGAGCACAAGGATGCGGCTCCGGCCCTCCCCGCGATTGTGCCAGTAGCCGAGCGCCATCTTCAGCGCGACTTCCACGGCGGTGGAACCGCTGTCGCTGAAGAACACATGCTCCAGCGCGTCCGGCAGGATCGCGCGGAGCCCGGCAGCCAGCGTTTCGGCGGGTTCGTGCGTCCAGCCCGCGAAGATGATCTGGTCGAGCTTGCCGGCCTGTTCGGCGATCGCCGCCATGATGCGGGGGTTGCAATGGCCGTGCGTCGTCACCCACCAGGAGGAGATCGCGTCGATGAAGCTGCGGCCATCGGCGGTGTGGATCCGTGCGTCGCGCGCGTGGCTGACGATCGGGATCGGCTCGCCCAGGCCGTGCTGGGTGAAGGGGTGCCAGACCGACGACATCAGGCGAAATCCGCCATGTCGAAAGACTCGGCAAAGGCGCGCGCCAGTGCCGCGGGGGTCAGTTCCGCCAGCATCGGCAGGCGGCCGAGGCGCTTGACCCTACCGATCGCAGCAATGGTCGCCTCGCTGTCCTCGACGGCGTCGCCGACGAATGCCACGCCGTGGATCGGCACGCCGCGTGTGCGCAGCGCCTCGATCGACAGCAGGCTATGGTTGATCGTTCCCAGCGCAGTACGGGCGACGAGCACCACCGGCTTGCCCCAGCGCGCGAACATGTCGGCATAGAGAATATCGCGCGTCACCGGCACCAGCACCCCGCCCGCGCCCTCTACCACCAGGGGGCCGTCGACCTGCGGCAGCGCGAGCCGTTCGGGATCGATGGTCACGCCGTCGATCTCGGCCGCGCGGTGCGGCGAGCAGGGGGTATGCAGGCGATAGGCTTCGGGAAGGATGTAATCGGCAGGCAGGCCGGCGAGCACCGCGGTACGTTCGCTGTCGCTGCCGTCGTCCAGCCCCGCTTGGACCGGCTTCCAGTAGCGGGCGCGAAGGGCGCCGGCGAGCGCGGCGGCGAACACGGTCTTGCCAATGCCGGTGTCGGTGCCGGTGACAATGAAGCTGTGGGTCATGCTGCGATAGGCTCGGTTGCGGGAAGCAGGGACGCCAGCCGTTCCGCAAATGCGGCGATCTGGCCAAGCGACACATTGTTGGTGATCGAGATGCGCAGGCGGGAAGTGCCCGCAGGAACGGTCGGCGGGCGGATGCCGCGCACGTCGAAGCCGCTGTCCTGCAGCGCGCCGGCAACCGCCATAGTGCGCACGTCCTCGCCGAGGACCAGCGGCAGGATCTGGGTCTCGCCCTCCGCCACGCCGAGGGGCCCGAGCGCGCCCCGCGCAGCCGCGATCCGACCGAACAGCGCGGCCCGCAGGGCCTCTCCCTCGGCAGTGATCCGCAGCGCGGCACGGACGGCAGCGGCCATCAGCGGCGACGGCGCCGTGGAGAAGATGAATGCGCGGCCGCGGTTCACGAGAAAGTCGCGGACGACCGCCGGGCCGGTGACCAGCGCGCCTTCGCAGCCCAGCGCCTTGCCGCAGGTGTGCAGCGTAATCAGGTTGGCGGTCGGCAGACCATAAGCGAGCCCCTGCCCCTGTGGGCCGTAGACGCCGGTCGCGTGCGCCTCGTCGACGAGCAGGATCGCACCCTCCGCTTCGGCCAGCGCGGAAAGCTGGGCGAGCGGCGCCATGTCGCCGTCCATGCTGTACAGGCTCTCGACCGCGATCCACACCCGCCCGGTGCCGCCGTCGCGCCGCCATTTGCCTATCGCCTCGCGGAACGCGGCAACGTCGTTGTGCGGGGCCTGCCGAACCTCCGCCCTGCCGAGGCGCATGCCCTCATGCGCGCTGGCGTGGACCAGCGCATCGAACAGCACCAGGTCGCCGCGCTGGGGCAGCGTCGCCAGCAGGGCGGCATTGGCGGCGTAGCCGCTGGAGAAATAGAGCGCCGATTCGCGACCGAAGAAGGATGCCGCTTCGGCTTCCAGCGCTTCGTGCTCGTCATGGTTGCCGCGCAGCAACCGCGATCCGCCGGAGCCGATCGGGACCCCCCGGGCCAGCGCGGCCGCCACTGCCTCGGTCAGCAGGGGCGATGCCGAGAGGCCAAGATAGTCGTTCGAGGCGAAGTCCGCGCCCTCGCGCGCGATCAGCCTGCGGCCCCGGCCGCGGGATGCCAGATCAGCGAGGTCGCGCGCCTGTGCGTCGAATGCGTCCATCGCTGCGCGGCTACACGCGCCCGCTTCGCCACGCAATCGCCGGCGCAACGTTACCCCGCCTGGGTAAGAAAGCGCTTGCACGCGTTTACCCCCTCAGGGTAAGCAGCTTCCATGACGACGTTAGCCGGTTCCAAGATTCGCCAGTATCGCGAAGAACGCTCCCTCACCCGCGCCACCTTCGGCGCCTGGTTCGACACACCGGGCTCGACGGTCCAGGGCTGGGAAACCGACGGCAAGCGCGCCAGTACCAAGGTGATGAACCAGATTGCGGCGATGGGAATCGCCGAGCATGCGGACTGGCACGTTGCCGTCCGCGACGTGGAGAGTGCAATGGCAAGCTGGACCCCCGATAGCTGGACGCGCGCCGAAGCGCGCCAGATGCCGCAATATCCGGACAAGGGCGCCCTCGATGCGGCCACCCGGCAGCTGAGCAGCTATCCGCCCCTGGTCTTTGCCGGCGAGGCACGCGAACTGACGGGCGCGCTGGCGAAGGTCGCGCGCGGCGAGGCCTTCCTGCTCCAGGGCGGCGACTGCGCTGAAAGCTTCGCCGAGTTCCACCCGAACAACATTCGCGACACCTTCCGCGTGATCCTGCAGATGGCGGTGGTGCTCACCTTCGCCTCCAAGCTGCCGACGGTGAAGCTTGGCCGCATGGCCGGCCAGTTCGCCAAGCCGCGCTCGGCCGATACCGAGGTGATCGACGGCGTCGAGCTACCCAGCTACCGCGGCGACAATGTCAACGACATCGCCTTCACGCCCGAGGCGCGGATCCCCGATCCGCAGCGGATGGTGCAGGGCTACAGCCAGTCGGCGGCGACGCTGAACCTGCTGCGCGCCTTCGCGAACGGCGGGTACGCCAATTTGCATCAGGTCCATAAGTGGACCCTCGACTTCATGGGCAAGAGCCCCTGGTCGGCCAAGTTCGCCGATGTCGCGGACCGGATCGGCGAGGCGCTCGACTTCATGGAAGCGTGCGGGATCAACCCCGATACCGTGCCGCAGCTCAAGGGCACCGATTTCTACACCAGCCACGAGGCGCTGCTGCTCCCCTATGAGCAGGCGCTCACCCGGCAGGACAGCCTCACCGGCGACTGGTACGATACCTCGGCGCACTTCCTGTGGATCGGCGACCGCACCCGCTTCGAGGGATCGGCGCATGTCGAGTTCCTGCGCGGCATCGGTAACCCGATCGGCATGAAGTGCGGACCCAGCCTTGAGCCCGATGCGCTGCTGCGGCTGCTCGACACGCTCAACCCCGGCCGCATTCCGGGCCGGATGACGCTGATCACCCGCTATGGCCATGACAAGATCGAGGCCGGGCTGCCCAAGCTGGTGCGCGCGGTGAAGCGCGAGGGCCATCCGGTGGTGTGGAGCTGCGATCCGATGCACGGCAACGTCGTCAAGGCGGCGAACGGCTACAAGACGCGGCCGTTCGACCGGATCCTGGCCGAGGTGCGCGGCTTCTTCGCCGTCCACCGTGCCGAAGGCACCTTTGCCGGCGGCATCCATGCCGAGATGACCGGGCAGAACGTGACCGAGTGCACCGGCGGTGCGATCGCGATCACCGAGCAGGGGCTGGCCGATCGCTACCACACGCATTGCGACCCGCGGCTCAACGCGGGTCAGAGCCTGGAGCTGGCGTTCCTGCTCGCCGAAATGCTCAACGACGAAATGGCCGAACGCCGCAAGGCTGCGGCCTGAAGAACTGCGGGCGCGTTGCTCAGCGGAGCAGCGCGCCTGCCAGCGCCCAGAGGCCGTAGCCGAGCGCGAACACCAGCATCCAGGCGAGCACCGCGCTGCCCACGATGATCGCAAGGCGCGTGCGAACCGAGAACTTCTCTTCCTGCGCGGGGGCATTCCACCCCTCCACCTGCGGCGGGGCAGCCTGCGGCGTTGGCAGCGGCGTCTTGGGGAAGGCGATCGGGGTTGCGACCGGCCCCGATACGGCGGTGCGCAGGTCCGCATCGCTCAGCGGCGCGACGAATTCGCAGCCATAGATGCCGGCAGTGCCCCACACGACCTTCGCCTCGCGCGTGCCGATTCCGGCGATGCCGAGCGCTATGCCGTCGCCCACCTTGAGCTCCGCCCCCGCGACCACCCGGAAGCCGCCATGCGACAGATCCTCGATCGTCACATCGACCGGCGCCCAGTCCGAATCGCGCAACGTGGCTTCCAGTTCGACCGGATGCCGTTCGGCCCAACGTCCGTCCTGATACAGTCGTGCCGCGATACCCATAAGCGCTCCACTGGCGTGCATTGGGTGCTGCTTTGCGCTGACATGCGTTGCGAGGCGGTAAACACTGCGGAAATTATCTTAAGATTTCATGGTTAACGAAGCCTTCTGGGGCGCGATGCCACAATTTCCCGAGCAGTCGCAACGAAGCGACACGCGGTTGCAACATGGCGGCGGCAAAGGGATCCGGTCGGCGCGTTTCGTTCCCCCTCGCGTCGACTCTCCCCGAACTGGCGGGGCAGCCGCTCGCGGCTGCCCCGGCCTTTTCCCGCTCAGGCGTAGAGGTCGACCACCTCCGCCCCTCCTCCCTCCGCTTCCAGCAAAAGCGTGCGGTGGCAGTGGCAGGGGTCGCGCTCGTAGCAGAGCAGCGCGCTTGGTTTCTCGGCGGCCAGCGCGCGCATTGCCGCAGCCTGCGCCTGTGCCTCCGGCAGTTCCAGCTGCACATCATAAACCTCGCGCAACGTCGCCACGTCGCCCTTCTTCGCGGCGTCACGGCCGCGCTTGGGGGTGCCGAGCTGCTTGAGATGGACATAGTCGATGCCGGCCTCTCGCAGGCACCCAGCAAGGTTGTTTTTGGAAAAGCCGGGGCGACGCGAATTCGGCAGCGCACGCACGTCGATCACGCGCTGCACGCCCGCGCCGGCAAGCGCGGCCAGGAACTCGGCCATGGTGGTCGCTTCATAGCCGATCGTGAAAATCCGCATCGTCGCTCCTTTGTCATCGCGCCGTCATGCCGCTATGGCCGGCCATGTGACTCAAGACATTCATATCATCGGCGGCGGCCTCGCCGGCTCGGAAGCCGCGTGGCAGCTCGCCCAGGCGGGATATAGGGTTCGCCTTTCCGAAATGCGCGGATCGGGCGAAATGACCCCGGCGCACCAGAGCGACCGGCTGGCCGAGCTGGTCTGCTCCAACAGCTTCCGCTCGGACGATGCCGACAGCAACGCCGTCGGCCTGCTCCACCAGGAGATGCGCGCGCTCGGTTCGCTGATCCTCACCCAGGGAGACATCCACAAGGTGCCCGCCGGCTCGGCGCTGGCAGTGGACCGCGACGGGTTCGCCGACGGCGTGACCGCGGCGCTGGAACAGCATCCCAACATCACCATCGTCCGCGAGCGGGTCGATACGCTGCCGAGCGAAGGCCGCACGATCATCGCCACGGGGCCACTCACCGCGCCGATGCTGGCGGAGAGCATCGGGCGCGCGACGGGCAAGGACAGCCTTGCCTTCTTCGACGCGATCGCCCCGATCGTGCATCGCGAGTCGATCGACATGGAGACCGCCTGGTTCCAGAGCCGGTGGAACAAGGGTTCGGGCAAGGATTACATCAACTGCCCGATGTCGAAGGAACAATATCTCGAATTCCACGCCGCGCTGATGGCCGGCGAGAAGACCGAGTTTCGCGAGTGGGAGAATGTCCCGTATTTCGAAGGCTGCATGCCGATCGAGGTGATGGCGGAGCGCGGCGTCGACACGCTGCGCTACGGGCCGATGAAGGGCGTCGGCCTCGACGATCCGCGCACCGGCCGCTGGCCCTATGCGGTGGTGCAGCTGCGCCAGGACAATGCCAGCGGCACGCTGTGGAACATGGTCGGCTTCCAGACCAAGCTGAAATATGCCGAGCAGGTGCGGTTGTTCCGCACCATCCCGGGGCTGGAGAATGCCGAGTTCGCCCGGCTCGGCGGCCTGCACCGCAACACCTTCCTGCGCTCGCCCGAGCTGCTCGACGGAACGCTGCGGCTGAAGAGCGCGCCGAACATCCGCTTTGCCGGGCAGATCACCGGCTGCGAGGGATATGTGGAGAGCGCCGCGATCGGCATGCTCGCCGGCCGCTTCGCCGCGGCGGAGATTGCGGGTGTGGACCTGCCGCCGCCGCCGCGCGAGACGGCGCTGGGGGCGCTGCTCTCGCACATCACCGGCGAGGCGGAGATCGAAACCTATCAGCCGATGAACGTCAATTTCGGCTTGTTCCCGCCGATCGAGGGCAGGACCAAGAAGGCCGACCGCAAGCGCATGTATACCGATCGCGCGCGGGCCGCGCTGAAAGAGTGGCTGGCGGCCTGAGCCTGGCTCAGGTTTCCAGCACCGGCTCCTTCGCGAGCGCCACCGCCAGCGCGCGGTGGCGCTTTTCCACCGCCTCGCCGTACAGCGGTTCGTCGCCATCGGCGAGGCTGAGCACCAGCGACGCCCCCTCCAGCCGCAGCCGCGAGCGCTTGAGCGGGCGCGCGACACCGCCGCTCAGCCGCTGGCCGAGCCGCATCGCCAACCCCCAGCGCTTCGCCTCGGCCAAGGCTTCCGCCGGAGCCAGCCGTTCCAGCGGCGCCGGGCTGTCCATCGCGCCGCCCAGCGAGGTATAGAGCGCCTGCGCAACGATCGCGCGGCCGGCGGCGTCGATGCCTACCCAGTTGCCATGCAGCCCGATTTCCATGCCGCGCTCGGCGCGAAATTCGGGGTTCGCCCGCCAGCCCACGTCCGCCAGCAGGCAGGCGGCATGGCGCAGCCGCGCCCAGTCTGCACCGTCGCGGAACAGCGGCGCGAGCCAGGCGTCGAGCAGGTCGCCATGTTCGGGGAAGCGCCCCGATCGCTGGCCTTCCTCGCGAGCGGCGACGATCAGCGGGTCCTGCAGCCGCTCGTCCGGCGAAAGGCGCTGGAACAGCAGCCCCTCGCGCAAGCCATAGGCGGACACGAGCGTACCGCTGCTGCCGAGCTGCCTGGTCACTGCCACGAGCAGTGCCGCGGCATCCGCCAGCGACGGTATACGCGCACTCGACAGGTCCGGCACGGTCTTGAGATCGGCCTTGGTCGCGCCTTCGACGCGGCGGCCAAGCTCCTCGACGCGCGCGATCGCGAGCGGATAATGGTGCACGATCGGCAGAGGATAGTTGGTCAGGTGCATGTCGAGCTTGGCGAGCGATCGCCACGAGCCGCCGACCATGTAGAAAGGCAGCCCCTTGCCCCTGCCTTTCCAGCCAGCCGCCTCGATCATGCGGGTAACCTCGCGCTCGAGCACGCCCTTGCCGCGCGCGCGGATTGCCCCAAGGCGAAGGACACCCAGCGGGAAGGACACGCGATCGGTGACCGTGCCCGCAACGACCCGCACCAGCTCCAAGCTGCCGCCGCCGAGATCCCCGACGACACCATCCGCTTCCGGAATGCCGGAAAGCACGCCGAACCCGGCAGCGGTCGCTTCCTCGACGCCGGACAGCAGCTCGACCTCCAGCCCGAAGGCCTCCGCCATCGCCATGAGCTCACCGCCGTTTGACGCGTCGCGTACCGCAGCGGTGGCGACCGTGCGCAGTTCGCTGACCTGCATTTCGCGGGCGAGCAGCGCAAAGCGGCCGAGCGCCGCGCGCGCGCTGGCGAGGCCGCCGGCATGGATCGCTCCGGTTTCGGCCAGCCCCTTGCCGAGCCCCGCCATCACCTTCTCGTTGAACAGGATCGCCGGCAATCGCGCCGGACCTTCATAGACGACGAGGCGGATCGAGTTGGAGCCGATGTCGATGATCGCCGTGCGCGGGCGATCGCCTTCGGAAACGGGACGTGGCGTGCGAAACAGGGCTGTTGCCACGCGCTCAACCACCCTTCGTCGCGAGACGGCGCTTGCGCGGCGACAGCTTGGGCACGGGCTTGCGCGCCTCCACGGCGGCGCCGCGGCCCGAAAGCGAAGGGTTGGTCATGAAATAGCGGTGCAGGTTGAATTCCCCGTCTTCGCCCGGGACGATCCGGTCATAATGGCCGTCGGGCGCAAGCAGCCAGCTCTGTTCATTGTCGAGCAGGTTGGCGACCATCACCTGATCGAGCACCTGATCGTGCACGGTCTTGTTCAGGATCGGCAACATGAACTCGACACGGCGATCGAAGTTGCGCTGCATCCAGTCCGCCGAGGAGATATAGACCTGGGCGCCATCATTGGGCAGCGCCTTGCCGCTGCCGAACGCCCAGATGCGGCTGTGCTCCAGGAACCGGCCGACGATCGACTTGACCCGAATGTTCTCGCTCATCCCTGCGACGCCGGGACGCAGGCAGCAGATGCCGCGCACGACCAGCTCGATCTGCACGCCGGCCGTGCTGGCCTGGTACAGCTTCTCGATGATCGCAGGATCGACCAGCGAATTCATCTTCGCCCAGATCATGCCCGGCCGGCCCGCGCGGACATGGGCGATTTCTTCCTCGATCAGGCTCTCCAGCCGGTTCCGCAAGTTGCGCGGGGAAATGCGGAGCAGCTCCAGATGCTGCGGCTCCACATAGCCGGTCACGTAATTGAAGATCTGCGCCGCATCGCGGCCGATGCGCGGATCGGCGGTAAAGAAGCTTAGATCCGTGTAGATGCGCGCAGTGATCGGGTGGTAATTGCCCGTGCCGAAATGGCAGTAGGTGCGGTAGCGATCGCCCTCGCGGCGCACGACCATCGAGACCTTGGCGTGCGTCTTCCAGTCGATAAAGCCGTAGACGACCTGGACGCCTGCGCGTTCCAGCGCGGTCGCCCAATAGAGGTTCTGCTCCTCGTCGAAGCGCGCCTTCAGCTCCACCACCGCAGTCACCGACTTGCCCGCCTCGGCCGCCGCGATCAGCGCGTTGATCACGGCCGGCTGCTTGCCGGCGCGGTAGAGCGTCTGCTTGATCGCCACGACGTCTGGATCAGCCGCCGCCTGCTGGAGGAAGCTGAGCACCACGTCGAACGTTTCGTACGGGTGGTGGACGATGATGTCCTTGGCGCGGATCGCGGCAAAACAGTCGCCGCCATACTCGCGGATCCGCTCGGGAAAGCGCGCGGAAAAGGGGGTGAACTTGAGGTCGGGCCGATCCTCATCGACCAGCATCGACAGGTCGCCGACGCCGAGGAAGCCGCCGGTCTCGGTCAGCAGCGCGTCGCTGCCGCCCAGTTCCTCCTTCAGCACCGCTTCGAGATCGGGGGCGATGCCCTCTTCCATCTCGAGGCGGATCACACGGCCGCGACGGCGGCGCTTGATCGCCGAGCGGAAGGTGAGGACCAGATCCTCGGCCTCTTCCTCGATTTCGATGTCGCTGTCGCGCAGCACCCGGAAGGTGGCGGCGGCGAGGAACTCGTAGCCGGGGAACAGCAGCCCCCAGAAATGCTTGATCAGCGTCTCGATCGCGACGTAGCGCGCAGGGCTGCCCGGCAAGCGGACGAAGCGCTTGAGCGTGGTCGGCAGCATCACCAGTTCCTGGATCGGTTCGCGGTCCGAGGTGCGCAGCAGGTTGAAGATCACGCTCGATCCCTGGTTTGGGATGAACGGGAACGGGTGCGCCGGATCGAGCGCCTGGGGCGTCAGGATCGGGAAGATCTGCTCGCGGAAATGGTTGGCGAGCCATTCCTCGGTCTCGCCCGTGATCGCATCGGCCTCCAGCACGAAGATATTGGCCAGCGCGAGTTCAGCCCGGATGTCGACCCACACTGCCTGTTGCTCGTCGGCGAGCGTCGCAGCTTCCGCGGAGATCGCCTCCAGCTGCTGGGCGGGGGTGAGGCCGTCGGCCGAGCGCGTGTCGATGTTCTGGAGTTGCTGGCCCATCAGGCCTGCCACGCGCACCATGAAGAATTCGTCGAAATTGCTTCCCGAGATGGACAGGAAGCGCAGCCGTTCCAGCAGCGGATGCGCGGGGTTGCAGGCTTCCTCCATCACACGGCGGTTGAAGGCCAGCCAGGAGAGTTCGCGATTGAAGTAGCGCGCTTCGGTGGGATCGGCGGGGGCGATGGTCGCAGGTGCGGCGGATTCGGTCATTCGCTCTCGCTATCGTCGGAATGCGTCAAAAGGCTTGCAGCCTGAAGTGTAGACTTGACCAGGGGGATCGACAAACGGCCGTCCGTTTCCATCTCCAGCACGTCGGCGACGCGCAGAATGGCGACGTGGCTGCGCTCGATCCGCCTGGCGATCCAGGCGATCACCGCCGGCGTCGCATGGAGCAGGTGCCGGGTGAAAGCGCGTTCCAGCAGCAGCGGGATCAGCGCATCGTCCGGCGGGCCGATCTCCAGCAGCGGCGAGGCGGCAAGGCGCGAGCGCAGATCGGGCAGCGTCACCTCCCAGAGCGGCGGCGCGGCATCGGCAACGATCAGCAGCGGGCGGCGCTCGCCCTGCGCGCGGTTCCAGGCGTGGAAGATGTCGGCCTCGTCGGCGCGCTCCGCATCGTCGATGATCGTCGCGCCATTCTTGGCTGCGAAGATCCGCGCGAGCAGGCTGCGCCCCGATTTCCGGGGGCCGATCAGCAGCGCGGCCATCACCGGCCAGGTGGCCCAGTGTTCGAGCTGGTGGACGGCGCGGGCGTTCGAGTCGCTGACCAGGAAGTCCGTCTCGCTCGCCTCGGGCAGCCCCAGCGGCAGGCGGAGCTGGCTCATTGGGCCTTGGGGGTCGGCGAGGCTTGGGGTGCGGCACCGCGGCGGATGCGGAGCACGCCCGGTCCTTCCTGCACGTTCCACCCGCGCGCTTCCAGCGCAGCCCGGAGCGCAGCTTGCGGCCCTTCATAGCTGACGCGAATCACGGAGATGCCGCCCAGCGCCAGGCTGGTGGTGGTGGCGCTGCGGACACCAGGCACGCCGCGGACGGCGCTCTCGGATGCATTCACCGCGGCGGCATTGGGCGTGTCGACCTGGACCGACAGCGACGTGCCGGCAGCGACGCCGCTGGCCTCCGCGCTTGGCATGGGCGTCGGCGTGGCGACTTCCTCCGCTTCCACCGGCGCTGGCTGCGCGACGGGCGGACGCGCCGCAAGCACCGCATCGGTATGCAGCCGGCCGTCGGTCAGCGCCGACTGATAGGCCTTGTCGATCCGGGTGACGGCGGTGTCGAACAGCGCGTCGATCGCATCGCCATTGTCGATCCGCAGCGCGAAACTGGTGATCGGATCCTTGTCCGGCCCGTGCGTCGCCGAGAACACGCCGACGATCGGGCCGCCTGGATAGTCGCGGCGCAGCTGGACCTCCGCGACGAGCATGTCGACGGCGCCATATTGGTCGAGGATCGTCCGCCACCAGTTGCGGCCACGGCGCAGCGTCTGGCCGCCATTGACCAGCAGCCGGTCGGCGCCTGTGCCGCGCAGGCGGACATAGTCGATGGTGCTGCCGGCGGCACGGAGGCGGTTCCAGGCGCGGGCCCAGGCGGTGTCGCGCTCGAACACCTGGCCGACGCCGCCCGAATATTGGAGCGGCACCAGCAGCATCGGCGGCGAATGGGTCACCGCGATCGACACGCCGAGGATCGAGCCCGCCTTGGCGCGATCGAACTGCACGCCAAGGCTGGCGATATAGCGATTGGGCCCGATCTGCTCGCGCTCGACGACGATGCCGGTGACGATCGCATCAAGTGCCGAATCGGAGAGGGAGCCCGGCTTGCCCGTGAGCTGCTGCGACAGCATCGACCAGCCCTTGCGCTGGGCGATGCGCCAGCCGCCCTGGCGAGCGATGTCGGCGCTCTTGCCGGAGACGTCGACCTTCACCCCGCTCACTTCGAAACTGCCCGCGACGCCCGCAGGTGCGGCGGGCGCCCCGCCCTGCCCGCGTGCCGCCATGATGCCCGCACCGGCGAGCGCGAGCGCCGAAAGGGCGCCAAGGACGGTTTTGGGACGGCGAAACTGCATGCGGGCGCCCTTTTGGCGAACCGGGCGTGGAAATCCAAGCGCGTTCTGGCTAGACCGCTCTCCCATGAGCGAGACCAAGGCGGGCGACGGCCCTTACACCTATGCCCAGGCGGGCGTTTCGATTGCGGCGGGCAATGCGCTGGTGCGCGCGATCGGCCCGCTTGCCCGTTCCACCCGGCGCCCGGGCGCAGATGCCGATCTGGGCGGCTTCGGCGGCATCTTCGACCTGAAGGCCGCAGGCTTCACCGATCCGCTGCTCGTGGCGGCAAACGACGGCGTCGGCACCAAGCTGAAGCTGGCGATCGAGCACAACCACCATGACGGCGTCGGCATCGACCTGGTCGCGATGTGCGCCAACGATCTGATCGTCCAGGGCGCCGAACCGCTGTTTTTCCTCGACTATTATGCCAGCGGCAAGCTCGACAACGCCGTTGCGGAGCGCGTCATCGCCTCCATCGCCGAAGGGTGCCGCCAAGCCGGCTGCGCACTGATCGGCGGCGAGACCGCCGAGATGCCGGGCATGTATGCCGATGGCGACTACGACCTCGCCGGCTTCTGCGTCGGCGCGGTCGAGCGCGACCGGCTGCTCGACGGCAAGAAGATCGCCGCCGGCGACGTGCTGCTTGGTCTCGCCTCGAACGGCGTGCATTCGAATGGCTTCTCGCTGGTGCGGCGACTCGCGGCGGACAAGGGCTGGAAGCTCGACCGCCCGGCGCTGTTCGATCAGGAGCGGCTGCTGATCGACACGCTGATGGCGCCGACTCGGATCTACGTCGCCAGCCTGCTGCCGGAGCTGCGCAAGGGCACGATCCATGGCCTCGCGCACATCACCGGCGGCGGCCTGCTGGAGAATGTCCCCCGCGTGCTGCCCGAGGGCACCCATGCCCGGATCAATGCCGATGCCTGGCCGCTGCCGCGGCTGATGGCGTTCCTGCAGGCGCAGGGGAATATCGAACCCGAAGAGATGGCGCGCACCTTCAACTGCGGCATCGGCATGGTCGCCGTGGTCGCGGCCGAGCAGGCGGAGGCCGTGACGGCAGCACTGACCGGCGCGCGCGAGACGGTGTTCACCATCGGCACGATCGAAGCCGGCGAGCGCGGCTGCACCGTGGTCGGCGGCGACGAGACCTGGAGCGCCCGGGCGCCGTGGAGCGCCACGCACCATGGGTGAGCCGTCGGGCGGCGCTTCCAGTCCCAAGAAACGACTCGGCATCCTGATCTCGGGCCGTGGTTCGAACATGGCTTCGCTGGTCGCGGCCGCCGCAGCGCCGGACTGCCCCTATACCGTGGCTCTCGTCGCCAGCGACAAGCCGGAAGCCGCCGGGCTGGCCTGGGCTGCCGAGCGCGGCGTGGCGACCTTTGCCCAATCGCCCAAGGGCATGCCCAAGGCCGAGTATGAGGCGAAGATCGATGCGGCCCTGCGTGAAGCGGGCGTGGAGGCGATCGCGCTTGCCGGCTACATGCGGTTGCTGTCGGACGATTTCGTCGCGCGCTGGCGGGGGCGGATCGTCAATATCCACCCCTCGCTGCTGCCCAAGTACAAGGGCCTCGATACGCATGCCCGCGCGATCGAGGCCGGCGACGCCGAGGCCGGTGCGTCGGTGCACATCGTTACCGAAGAGCTGGATGGCGGCGAGGTGCTCGGCCAGGCGCGCGTGACGATCCTGCCGGGGGACACGGCCGACACGCTCGCGGCGCGCGTGCTCGCTGAGGAGCACAAGCTCTATCCCAAAACCCTTGCCGCCTGGCTTCGCGGCTGAAATCCGCGGATATTTGGCTGCAATGCCGCGTTCTTCCCGGTCCTTACTCCAGAACGGGAAGCCTCGGATATGGCCAACAACGCGGCGCTGACGCCGGAGGAAGAAGGCGGAATTGCCACCGCCGAGCTCGGCCTCGTGCTGCTGGACGGCCCGAACGGCGTCGCGGTGGCAATGACTCCGGAGGCCGCGGAGGCCACCGGCCGCAGCCTGCTCGCCGCGGCGGAAGCCGCAGCAGGGCAGCGCGAGCGGGGCGAAACGGGTTATTGAGACTTGTGCTGTCATACTGCCCGCGCCGATAAGGGGCGCGGATGATCAAGGTCGCCAGCTATAACATGCGGAAGTCGATCGGCACCGACCGACGACGCCGACCGGAGAGGACGCTCGAGGTACTGCTCGAGGTCGACGCCGATGTGATCGCGCTGCAAGAAGCCGATCGCCGCTTCGGCGCGCGCGAGGCCGTGCTTGCGCAGCACATGCTCGCCGAACACAGCCCATGGAAGCCGGTGCATTTCGGAATGCGCGCCCGCTCGATGGGTTGGCACGGCAACGCCCTGCTGGTCCGCAAGGACGCCGAGATCCTCGGTTGCGCGGCACTCCATTTGCCCACGCTCGAGCCGCGCGGCGCGGTGATGGCAGACCTTCGCATCCAGGGGCAGCCGCTCCGCGTCCTCGGCATGCACCTTGATCTGTCCGGCCTGTGGCGGCGGCGGCAGGCGCATGCGATCCTCACGCAGCTCGCCGATCTACCGCCGATGCCGACAGTGATGATGGGCGACCTCAACGAGTGGAGCGCGGAGCGTGGCTGCCTGCGCGATTTTGCCCAGCATTTCGCCTTCGCCCCTACCGGCAAGAGCTTCCATGCCCGCCGCCCGATGGCGCGACTGGACCGGATCATGGCCTCGCCCGATCTGGCGTTCGGTGACGCCGGGGTCCATGTAAGTCTGGCGGCGCGGACGGCTTCCGATCACCTGCCGGTCTGGGCGGAGGTGCGGCACCGCTGATGCAGGAAGGGCAGGAAAAGGAACTGCGGCTGGCGCTGGTCTGCTATGGCGGGATCAGCCTGGCGGTCTACATGCACGGCATCACCAAGGAGGTATGGCATCTCGCCCGCGCCAGTTGCGCGGAGCGCGAAGGCACGCCGCTCCACAGCGTCTATCGCGACCTGCTCGAGGAGATTCGCGAGCGCAGCGGGCTCAGCCTGCGGGTGCTGGTCGATATCCTCTCGGGCGCCAGCGCCGGCGGGATCAACGCCGTGTTCCTCGCCCAGGCGATCGCCACCGGGCAGTCGCTGGATCCGCTGACCGCGATGTGGCTGGACTATGCCGATGTCGACGCGCTGCTCGCGCCCAGCCAGGGCCCGTCGCATCGCTTCGCCAAGGTCTGGGCCAAGCCGATCGCCTGGATGGTCTCGAACCGTTCGCAGACCATCGACGAGACGGTGGAAGCCGGCGCCCGCGCGGAAGTGCGGGAGAAGCTGGAACGCTTCGTCCGCTCGCGCTGGTTCGAACCGCCCTTCGGTGGCGCGCAACTGCTCCATACGCTGATGAATGCGTTTGACGCGATGGCGAAGGGACCTGCCGAGCGCCGGCTGCTGCCCGATGGCCAGCCGCTCGACCTGTTCGTCACCGCCACCGATTTCCGGGGTCATGCGGAAACCCTGCGGCTCAACACCCCGCCGGAGGTGACGGAGACCGAACATCGCCTGGTCTTCGGCTTCAGCGATCATGGCCGGGGGACCGGCGTCGCACACCCCGCCGCCCTCGCCTTCGCCGCGCGGGCGACGTCCAGCTTCCCGGGCGCCTTCCCGCCGCTGATGGTGGAAGAGCTCGACACGGTGCTGGCAGACCGCGGCGAAACCTGGCCCGGGCGGGATGCCTTTCTCCAGCGCGCGCTGCCCGAGCAATGGGCGGAAAGCCGCGCGGAAAAGGCCGTGCTGATCGACGGGTCGGTACTCGCCAACGCGCCTTTCGGCCCGGCCATGGCGGCGCTGCGAGAGCGCCCTGCCCGCCGCCAGGTCGATCGGCGGTTCGTGTTCCTCGATCCCACGCCGGACATGCGCTTCGACTTCTACGGTCCGCGGCAGGAGCGCCCCGGCTTCTTCTCCACGATCATCGGGGCCCTTTCGGAGTTGCCGCGCAAGCAGCCCATCCGAGACAATCTCGACGTTATCGCCGATCGTTCGGATCGCATCGAGCGCATGCTCGCCATCGTCACCGAAATCCGGGCGGAGGTGGAGGCACAGGTCGAGTCGCTGTTTGGCTATACGCTGTGGCTGGATTACCCCACGCCCAAGCGCCTCGCGGCCTGGCGCAAGCGCGCCCAGGTCGCCGCGGCCGCCAAGGCCGGCTATGGCCATACCGCCTATGCCCTGCTCAAGGTCGATGCCGCGATCGACCGGACCGCAAGGCTGCTCCAGTCGCTGAGCGGCCAGCAGGATGGCCAGCGGCTCCGCACACTGGCGCGCCAGTTGCGGGATACCGTCCGCGCCAGGGGCGCCGACCGCTTCGGAGCCGCGCTGCCCGGCGGCGCGTCGCCCGAGGCGCTCGATTTCCTGCGCGGCCATGACCTTGGTTTCCGCATTCGCCGCCTGCGCCTGCTCGCACGGCGTCTTGCGGAACTGGAGCATTCGGCTCCGCGCGGCGCGATGCGGCCGATGCGGGACGCGATCTACGGCGCGCTCGCCGCCTATCTCGAGCTCAAGCGCTCGGACACCTTTGCCGACATGCGGGATCGGGCGGGCGAAGATCGCGGCACCCTGCTCGACGTCCTTGCGGAACGGATGCAGTTGCGCACGCTCGATCGCCAGACCGACGAGGTGCTCTCGGCCGGGTTCAGCGCGCTGTCGAAGGAGCTTCGGCGGCCGATGCTGCTCGCCTATCTCGGCTTTCCTTTCTTCGACATCGCGACGCTGCCCCTGCTCCAGGGCGAGGGGATGGACGAATTCGATCCGATCCGCGTCGACCGCATCTCGCCGGAGGATGCCAGGGCGATCCGCACCGGCGGCGTCGCAGCGATGCTGAAGGGGAACCAGTTCAACAATTTCGGCGCGTTCTTCAGCCGTGCGTACCGCGAGAACGACTATCTCTGGGGCCGCTTGAACGGCGCGGACCGGCTGATCGACATCGTCCTCTCCACGCTCGATCCGGAGGGCCGGCCGGACGCGGGGCATGTTGCCGCGCTCAAGCGCCGGGCCTTCCTTGCGATCCTCGACGAAGAGGAGCCCAGCCTCCATGCGATCCCGGGCCTGATCGCCGAGTTACGCAGCGAAATCGGCTGAGCCTTGGCAAGCGGGCCTGCTCGGGCCTAGAAGGCCGCTCAGGGTTTGTCAGGAAGGGAGCGGAATGCGGTTTCTGAAGGTGCTGTTGTGGCTCCTGCTCGGCGGCGTGATCGCCGGGTTCGTGATCTACAATGGCGAGCAGCGCGTGAGCATCCAGCTTTGGGGCGGCCTCGTCGCCGATATCAGCCTGCCGCTTTTGCTGATTGTCGTGTTCCTCGCGGGCTTCCTGCCGATGCTGGTTGCCTATCAGACGCTGCGCTGGCGGATGCGCCAGCGCTTCGCGGGGCTTGAGCGGGCACTGGCCGACCTGCGCGCCATTCCGGCCACGCCGGCACCGCGTTTCGAGCCGGTGACGGAAACGCCCGCGATCGAGGAGCCGCACGCATGAGCAGCCGGATCTATGTCGCGCTCGACACGCCGGAGCTGGAAAAGGCCAAGGCGCTTGCCCAGAAGGTCCGGCACCATGTCGGCGGGATCAAGCTTGGCCTCGAATTCTTCATGGCGAACGGCCGCCACGGGGTGCACGAGATGGCGGAGATCGGGGTGCCGATCTTCCTCGACCTCAAGTTCCACGACATCCCCAACACGGTCGCCAAGGCAATCCAGGCGCTGCGGCCCCTCAACCCGGCGATCCTCACTGTCCATGCCGCCGGCGGCCGGGCGATGCTGGAAGACGCGAAGGCAGCGGCGCCCGAGGGCACCAAGGTCGTCGCGGTAACGATGCTGACCAGCCTCGACGGCGACGACATGACCTCGATCGGCCTGAGGCCCGATCCGCACGAGCAGGTGATGCGGCTCGCCGAACTGGCCCGCTCGGCGGGCGTGGACGGCATCGTCTGCTCCGGCGAAGAGGTGAAGGCGGCGCATGCGGCATGGAAGGACGGCTTCTTCGTCATTCCCGGCGTGCGCCCCGCCGACGCCCATGTCGGCGACCAGAAGCGCGTGGTGACGCCGCGCAGCGCGGTGGACGCGGGTGCCTCGATCCTCGTGATCGGCCGCCCGATCACCCAGGCGAGCGATCCCGACCAGGCTGCCCGCGCAATCGCAGCGACGCTTTGACACGGCATTAGCGTTTCTCGTTCAAACGACGGGAAACGCTTCCGGAATTCTCATGCCTCTCGCCATTCGCCCTGCCAACCGTGCGGACCTGCCCGCGCTCCATCCCGTCATCGAACGCGCCTATCGCGGCGAGACCGCGCGCCAGGGCTGGACACATGAGGCCGATCTGATCGAGGGGCCGCGCACCGATCTGGAAACCTTGACCGCGATCGTCGAGGACCCGACGCAGGTGCTGCTGAGCGCCTGGGAAGGCGACGTGGCGATCGGCTGCGTCAATGTCGCCGATCGCGGCGGCGGCATCGCCTATCTGGGCCTGCTCTGCATCGATCCGCTTCGTCAGGCCGCCGGCCTCGGCCGCCAGCTGATCGCGGCCGCCGAGGTTCATGCGCGCAGCGTGTTCGGCTGTACGCGGATCGAGATGACGGTGATCGAAGAGCGCCGCAAGCTGATCGATTACTATGTCCGTCGCGGCTATGCAGAGACGGGCGAGCGCCGCGATTTTCCGATCCCGCTCGATCCGCCCCTGTTCATGACGGTGCTGGCCAAGCCGCTGGTCTAGCGCCTACAGGGCGCCCATGCCCGCAACCGCGAAAATCTGTGGCCTGTCCACCCCCGAGACCCTCGATGCCGCCATCGCCGGCGGGGCGAGCCATATCGGCTTCGTCTTCTTCCCGCCCAGCCCGCGCCATCTGTCGTTCGAGAAGGCGCAAGGGCTGGCCGCGCGCGTGCCGGAGCAGGTTGCGCGTGTCGGCGTGTTCGTCGATCCCGATGACGGCATGCTCGACGCCGCCATTGCTGCGGGACGGCTGAACGTGATCCAGCTCCACAAGGTGACCCCCGAACGCGCCGCCGCAGTAAAGGCGCGAACGAGCCGCGAGACCTGGGTGGCGCTTGCGGTGAAGACC
This sequence comes from Sphingomonas sp., assembly GCF_036731925.1. Taxonomy (GTDB): domain Bacteria; phylum Pseudomonadota; class Alphaproteobacteria; order Sphingomonadales; family Sphingomonadaceae; genus Sphingomonas. The sequence continues at coordinate 1,417,624 of NZ_DAINDJ010000001.1, read as the reverse complement.
CGCGCCGACCTTGTGCCCGCTGCCGGGTTCCGCGGCGCCGCCGACCGCCTGCTCTATGATGCCAAGGCGCCGGAAGGTGCGAAGGTACCCGGCGGCACCGGCTTGCGTTTCGACTGGGGTCTGCTCGACGGCTTCGCGCATCCCCTGCCCTGGACCCTCTCCGGCGGGCTGGACGCAGGCAATGTCGGCGAGGCCGTGCGGGTGACCGGGGCTACGCTGGTGGATGTCTCTTCGGGCATTGAGACGGCACCGGGCATCAAGGATGTGGACAAGATCGCCGCTTTCCTTAAAGCCGTGGGCCGATCATGAACGCACCAAACTCCTTCCGCGCCCAGCCCGACGACCGCGGGCATTTCGGCCAGTTCGGCGGGCGCTTCGTCGCCGAGACGCTGATGCCGCTGGTTCTCGACCTGGAGCGCGAATACACCGCCGCCAAGGCCGATCCCGCCTTCCAGGCCGAGTTCGACGACCTGCTCGAACATTATGTCGGCCGCCCCAGCCCGCTCTATTACGCCGAGCGGCTGACCGACGCCCTGCGCGAGAACGCGCCCGAGGGCATGGGCGCCGAGATCTGGTTCAAGCGCGACGAGCTCAACCACACCGGCGCGCACAAGATCAACAATTGCATCGGCCAGATCCTGCTCGCCCGTCGCATGGGCAAGACGCGGATCATCGCCGAGACCGGCGCTGGCCAGCACGGCGTGGCCACCGCCACCGTCTGCGCGCGCTTCGGCCTGCCTTGCGTGATCTACATGGGCGCAACCGATGTGGCGCGGCAGCAGCCCAACGTGTTCCGCATGAAGCTGCTCGGTGCCGAGGTGGTGCCGGTGACCAGCGGCGCGGCGACGCTCAAGGATGCGATGAACGAAGGCCTGCGCGACTGGGTCGCCAATGTGGAGGACACCTTCTACATCATCGGCACCGCCGCCGGTCCGCACCCCTATCCGGAGCTGGTCCGCGATTTCCAGTCGGTGATCGGCCGCGAGGCGCGCGAGCAGATGCTCAAGCGTACCGGCAAGCTGCCCGACCTGCTGGTCGCCGCGATCGGCGGCGGGTCGAACGCGATCGGCCTGTTCCACCCGTTCCTCGACGATGCCGACGTCCAGATGCTGGGCGTAGAGGCGGCGGGCGAAGGGCTGGAGAAGCGCCACGCCGCCAGCCTCGCCGGCGGATCGCCGGGCATCCTCCACGGCAACCGCACCTATCTGCTGCAGGACGAGGACGGCCAGATCACCGAGGCGCACTCGATCTCGGCCGGTCTCGACTATCCGGGCATCGGCCCCGAGCATGCCTGGCTGCGCGACATCGGCCGCGTCGACTATACCTCGGTGACGGACACGGAGGCGCTGGATGCCTTCCAGCTGCTCTGCCGCACCGAGGGCATCATCCCGGCGCTCGAACCAAGCCACGCGATCGCCGCGGTGGCTAAGGTCGCCCGCACGATGCCGCGCGACAAGGTGATCCTCGCCAATTTGTGCGGCCGCGGGGACAAGGACATCTTCACGGTGGCCGAGGCGCTGGGAGTGCAGATGTGACCCGGCTCGCCAATGCCTTTGCCCGCGCCGCCGAACAGGGCCGCGCCGCACTGGTGACCTTCGTCACCGCCGGCGATCCCGCGCCGAACGCCACCGCGGCGATCCTCGACGCGCTCGTCGCGGGCGGCGCCGACGTGATCGAGCTCGGCATGCCGTTCACCGATCCGATGGCCGATGGCCCCGCGATCCAGGCGGCGAACCTGCGCAGCCTAGCCGCCGGCACCACCACTGCCGACGTGCTCGCCATCGCCACCGCGTTCCGCGCGCGTCACCCCGACGTGCCGCTGGTGCTGATGGGCTATGCCAACCCGATGACGCGCCGCGGGCCGGAATGGTTCGCGACCGCCGCGCGCGATGCAGGCGTGGACGGCGTGATCTGCGTCGACATTCCCGCAGAGGAAGACGACAGCCTCGGCGAAGCGCTCCGCGCCGCCGGCATCGGCAATGTCCGCCTCGCCACCCCGACCACCGACGCGGCGCGGCTGCCGGCGGTGCTGGAGGGCGCGTCGGGGTTCCTCTACTACGTCTCGGTCGCCGGGATCACCGGCCTGCAGCAGGCCGCCACGGCGTCGATCGAAGCCGCAGTCGCACGCCTCAAGGCAGCCACCGACCTGCCGATCGCGGTGGGCTTCGGCGTCCGCACCCCCGAACAGGCCGCCGCCATCGGCCGCGTCGCGGACGGCGTGGTCGTCGGCTCCGCGATCGTCGAGCTGGTCGGGCGCCACGGCGCGGATGCGGCAGAGCCCGTCCGTGCCTATATCGATACGCTGAAGACGGCGCTGGTCGCCGCACGCAAGGAAGTCGCATGAGCTGGATTTCGCGCGTTCGTAACGCGCTCGCCTATGTTACCACCCGGGGCGAAGAGAGCCCGGACAATCTCTGGCACAAGTGCAAGGGATGCGGGCAGATGGTGTTCATGAAGGAGTTCGAGGACAATCAGAATGTTTGTCCGCACTGCGACTATCATGACCGGATCGGCGCGACGAAGCGCTTCGAGCAATTGTTCGACGACGGCGCCTTCAAGCTGCTGCCGAGCCCCAAGGTCGCCGAGGACCCGCTGAAGTTCCGCGATTCCAAGCCCTATACGGCGCGGATCAAGGCGGCGCGGGCGAGCACCGGCGAGCAGGACGCCTTCCAGAACGCCAGCGGTACGATCCACGGCCACAAGGCCGTGATCGGCGTGCAGGATTTCGCCTTCATGGGCGGATCGATGGGCCAGGCTGTGGGCGAGGCGTTCATCGCCGGCGTCGAGCAAGCGATTGCGGCGCGTGCGCCGTACATCGTGTTCACCGCTTCAGGCGGCGCGCGCATGCAGGAAGGCATTCTCAGCCTGATGCAGATGCCGCGCACCACCGTGGCGATCGAGATGCTGCACGATGCGGGCCTGCCCTATATCGTGGTGCTGACCGACCCGACCTCGGGCGGCGTGATGGCAGCCTATGCCATGCTGGGCGACGTCCAGATCGCCGAGCCGGGTGCCACCCTCGCCTTCACCGGCCGCCGCGTGATCGAGAACACGATCCGCGAGAAGCTGCCCGACGATTTCCAGACCAGCGAATATTATCGCGATCACGGCCTCGTCGACATGGTCACGCACCGCAAGGAGCTGCGCGACACGCTGGGCCAGCTGATCGGCCTGCTGTGCGAGGCGCGCGCGGCGGCGTAATCCCGTGCTCTGGCCCCTCCCCTTCAGGCGCATCAGGTCTGTGCTGCCCCCCCCGGGCAGCACCTGAACAGCGCGGGGCGCTGATCCCCTGATGCGGGTTGGGGTGGGGCCGTGTCTCACCGAGACCAACGATCGTTCTGGAATCCCTCCACCCCAACCCCTCCTCCAAGGAGGAGGGGCTTGACTCAAAAGCGCCATGCCCGACTTCGCTCGCTCCACCGATGCCGCCGTGCAGGCCCAGCTCGACCGGCTGACCCTGCTCTCCCCCGGCGCAGATATTCTCGGCCTCGATCGGATCACCCGGCTGCTGGAGCGCGTCGGCAATCCGCATCTCCGCCTGCCGCCAGTGCTGCATGTCGCCGGCACCAACGGCAAGGGGTCGACCTGTGCCTTCCTGCGCGCAGCGCTGGAGGCAGCAGGCTTGCGCGTCCATGTCTATTCCAGCCCCCATCTGGTTCGCTTCAACGAGCGCATCCGCCTTGCCGGCACGCTGATCGACGATGCCGCGCTCGCGCCGCTTCTGGCCGAAGTGCTCGACGCGGGCGGCGACATCGGCGCCAGCTTCTTCGAAGTCACCACCGCCGCCGCCTTCCTGGCTTTCGCCCGCACGCCCGCCAATGCCTGCGTGATCGAGGTCGGCCTGGGCGGGAGGCTGGATGCCACGAACGTGGTTTCCGCGCCGATCGCCACCGGCATCGCCCAGCTCGGCATCGACCATCAGGCATTCCTCGGCGACACGCTGCCGCAGATCGCCCGCGAAAAGGCCGGCATCGCCAAGCCCGGCGTGCCCTTGGTGACGATGCGCTATGAGCCCGAGATCGCGGAGGTGGTTGCCGCGGCCGGGGTGCCGGTACTCGCACAAGGCACCGCCTGGGACTATTCGCTGGAGGGCGACCGCCTCACCTATCGCGACGCGAAGGGGATGCTGGAGACTCCGCTGCCAGCACTGTCCGGGCCGCATCAGCCGGGCAACCTCGCCCTCGCGATCGCGATGCTGCGGCATCAGGACGCGCTGACCATCCCCGACACCGCGTTTGCCGGCGCAGCGATCGGTGCGCGGTGGCCGGCACGGATGCAGCGCCTCGGGGATGGTCCGCTCACCGCGCTGCTGCCCAATGGAACGCCGGTCTGGCTCGACGGCGGCCACAACGCCGCCGCCGGCGCTGCGATCGCCGGCACCGTCGCCGAAGTTGCGCACGAGCGGCCCTGCCACCTCGTGCTCGGCATGCTCGCCAACAAGGATCCGGAAGGGCTGCTCGCGCCCCTCGCCTCCCGGCTGGCGAGCGTGACCGCGGTGCCGATCCCGGGCCATGCCCATCATGCACCTGCCGAACTCGCCACCCGCGTGCAGCGGCTCGGCGTGCCGGTGGTCAAGACGGCCGCGGACGTGCCGGCCGCACTCCGTGCCATCGCCGACGGGCTCGGCGCTGCCGCACCGGGCGCAGTCCTCATCCTGGGCTCGCTCTATCTCGCAGGGGTCGTGCTCGAAGCCAATGGCGAACTGCCCGACTGAGCGCACATCGTGGCTTATTGCGATTGACTATTAATAACAGAATGCGATGATCTCCCCGACGCCCATCGGGAGAATCGCATGCAGCCGTCCGTCCAGACCCTCGTCACTGCCCTGCCCCAACTTCAGCCCGAGGATCCGGGCGTGCGGCTGCTGCTGTTCGGCGTTCGCCAGACCGGCGCCAATGGGCTGCACGACGCGAGCACCGCGCACGCCTTCCTGGTTGCATTCGGCAAGGCCTTCCGCCGCCCGCTGATGCTGCTGCGAACGCTGATGCACGAGATGTCGGGCATGGCGACCGGCCCGGTGCAGATCGCCCCCTGGTGCTGCCCGCGCATGACCGCGTCCGAAGCCGCGCTGGTCGGCGCGCTCGGCAAGGTCCGCACAAACCCGGAAGCCGCCGCCCTGCTCCTCGCCGACCTGATTGGCGTCCGCGACGCGACCGGCCTGCTGCCGACCGCCCACGCGCTGGCCCAGAGCTTCGCCGATCTCGCGCTGCCGCTGGAGCCGTGAGCCCCTAGCGGTCCTGCCCGGCGCTGCCGATCGAGCGGTCGACGAGGCCGCTGCGCATCATCCACCAGTAGAGCGCCACGCCGGGCAGCGCGATGACGGTGGTGAACAGGTAGAAGTTCACATAGCCCATCGCTTCGATCAGGCTGCCCGCTGTCGTGCCGGTGATGAACCGGCCGACGATGCTCGCGCCCGCCGAGATCAATGCATATTGGGCGGCGGTGAAACGCAAGTCCGTCAGCGCGGAGAAATAGGCGATCACCACCACGCCGCCGATGCCGCTGGCGATGTTCTCGAAACCGATCGAGCCTGCCATGCCAATGTTGGAGTGCCCCGCCGCAGCCAGCGCCGCGAAGCTGAGGTTGGAGACCGCCATCAGCACCAGGCTGAGCATCACCGATCGCTTCATCCCCATTCGCGCGTAAAGCACGCCGCCCAGAAAGATGCCGAGCATATAGGCCAGGAAGCCAAGCGAGACGTCGTAGAAGGCAATCTCGTCGTTCGAGAACCCAAGGTCGTTGAACAGCAGGCGGAAGGTGAGGTTCGCCAGGGTGTCGCCGATCTTGTGAACCAGGATGAACAGCAGCACGATCAGCGCGCCTTCGCGGGCGAAGAACTGGACGAACGGCCTCCAGATCCCCGCCGCCACGGTGGCGATGCTGCGGCGTTCGGCGGGGGCGCGGTGACGTTCGGGTTCACCAACGATCAGGCCGGTGAGGATCGCGGGCAGCGCGAAAACGGCGCAGGCGGCATAGCCCGCCGTCCAACCGGCCTGCCCGGCCACCACCAGCGCGATGGCCCCGGCCGCCACCGAGCCGATCCGCCAGCCATATTGCGACATGCCCGAGCCATAGCCGAGCTCGTGCGGCTGCAGCACTTCGATGCGATACCCGTCGATCACGATGTCATAGGTTGCCCCAGCCGCACCCATCAGCACTGCGGCGGTCACGGTCGGCCAGATGTTCCCCGGATCGGGGACGACCAGTGCGAGGTTCACCGTCGCCGCGACCACCAGCACGCCCGCCACGATCAGCCAGGAGACGCGCTGACCCAGCCGCCCGAGCAACGGGATCGGCACGCTGTCGACGATCCACGCCCAGAGGAACTTGAAGTTGTAGACGAGGATCGCGAGCGTGAAGGCGGTGACGGTCGACTTGTCGATGCCGGTCTGGGCCAGTCGCGTGGTGAGCGTCGCCCCGATCATCGCGAAGGGGAAGCCGGAGGACACGCCGAGCGCGAATGACGCGAGCGGGCCCTTTGCGAAATAGGGTCGCACGCCGTCCGGGAGTTCCGCCCGCCAGTCCGCGGGCGCGGCGGCGCGCGCTAGCAGGAATGCTGCGAAGAGCGCCGCAAGCGCCACGCCGCTGCCCGATGCGAGCGACACCGTGGCCCCGGCAAGCGACTTGGGCGGCGAAAAGAGCGTGAACAGCACGGCGAGGGCCAGCAGGGCGGCACCGACCAGGCTGCCCGCGACGATCAGGCTTGCCCCGCCCCGCCTGCGCCAGGCGATACTCAGCACCAGCGTCGCGGCAAGCGCGAGCAGGCCCAGAAGGAACGTCATCGACGGGGCGAGCGTCGCCGAACCGTTGGTCCAGCCCGTAGCGAACCCGAAGCCGGGAACCGCCGTGCCGCCGACACGGATCCAGGGAACCGCCAGCAGCGCGAGGCTGCCCGCCAGGGCCAGCTGGGCGAGGACATGGAAGATGCTGGCGCGATCGTTCGCGGCGATGGGGGCTTGTTGGTTCGGCATGGAGGCGCGAAACTAGCCGAAAATTCGGGAGAGGATAGCCATGAACGCACCGACGCACGGCCAGCGCGCGCTGGCGGGGATGCTGGCGCAGGGCGGCGATACGGGTGCAGGCCCGATCAGCCATGTCGATGCGGGCGTCTACACCAGTCCCGAACGCTTCGCCGCCGAGCGGGCGCGGATCTTCGACCGGGCGCCGCTGGTGCTGGCTCCATCGGCGCTGCTGCCGGAACCCGGCATGGCGGTGCCGCATGACGGCTTTGGCAAGCCGCTACTGATTACCCGCGACAAGCAGGGCCAGGTGCATGTCTTCCTCAACGTCTGCCGGCATCGCGGCACGCGACTCGTCGAGGGTTGCGCGGCGACAAGCGTCCCCCGGCTCGTGTGCCCCTACCACGCCTGGAGCTACGCGCTTGACGGCCGCCTCGCAGGACTGCCGCGCGCCGAGGCGTTCCCGGGCCTCGACAAGGCCGACTTCGCACTCCGCCGCCTGCCCGCCCACGAGGCCGGCGGCCTGATCTGGTTCGCCTTCCACGAGGCCGCCGACTTCACCCATGCAAACACGCTGGCGCAGGACTTCGCAGCGTTCGATCTAGCCGGCCAGCATTGCTTCCGCAGACGTACCCACCGCGTGCCTGCCAACTGGAAGCTGGTCATGGATGCCTTCCTCGAAAGCTATCACATCCAGCGCCTCCATGCCGGCAGCATCGCGCCCTTCTTTCAGGACGGCATCTCCGCCGCCGACCGCATCGGCCCCCATCAGCGCTCCGCCGTCGGCCGCGCCGCCAGCATCGCCGCGCTCGAGTCGCACGACTGGCCCACCCTGCGCGGCGCGATCACCTATACCTACCAGATGTTCCCTGGCGCGGTGCTGGCGGTGAGCCCCGACTATATCAACCTGATGGTGCTGATGCCGCAGGCAGTCGACGAGGTGCTGGTCGAGGATTTCATGCTGATCCCCGAAGCCCCCGCTACCGAGAAGGCGCGCGATCATTGGGAGCGCAGCTGGGAGCTGCTCGACGGCGGCGTCTTCGCGTCGGAGGATTTCCGCGCCTGTGCGCTCGCCCAGCAGGGGCTGGAGGCCGGAGCAATCGATCGCGTCACGCTCGGCAATCTCGAACAGGGGGTCCGCGTTTTCCACGATGCAGTCGATGCGTGGGTTTCGTGCGACGATGCGTCTGCAATCGGTGCGACTCGCCCCTTCGGTCAGGCTTCTGTTCAGGAAGAGGTGCTATAACACCGGCGTCGTACAAAGGAGTTCGCCATGTCCCGTACCCGCACCCGCGCCGCCGTTGCCCCCAAGCAGGCTTCGCCGTTGGAAACGGTCGCGCATCTGGCGGTATTCGCCTCGGTGTTCGCCTGGGCCGGCGTGGTCGTCTCGCTCTTCGTCCGCTGATCGGCGTCAGTCGCCGAGGAACAGGTTGAAGCTGCCGGGCAGGCGCCGAGGCACCTTGCCGCCTTCCAGCACGGCTTCGATGGCGTCGATCGCGAGCAGAAGATCACGCTGCGCATAGGGCTTGGAGAGGCATCCTGCCGCTAGCGCACGCGCGTCTGCCGGGCAAGCGCCGGTGACGAACAGCACCGGCACCCCGCGGCCAAAGGCGGTGCGCGCAACTTCCACCCCGCTGCCGTCGGCGAGGTTGATGTCGGCCAGCACGAGGTCGAGGGGCTCTTCGCCATCCACGATCCGGGTAGCGTCCGCCACCGAATCGACCGTCGCCACGATCGTGAAGCCCGACTCGCGCAGGAAGTGTTCGGTATCGAATGCCACCAGCGGCTCGTCCTCCACGACGAGTAGATGTTCGATCCGCCGCTTCTTCTTACCGAACAACATCCCGTTTGGGCCCCCGAATCAATCGCTTGGCAAAGCCCGTAACGCGCGAGTCACGAACTGGCACCGTATAAATTTTTGCCTGTCCCGCCATTATCGCTATAGCGCTGCGGTGTCTGACTCCAAGCCTATGAAAACCGCCGGTACGCCGCAGCGTATCGCCAAGCTCCTCGCCCGTGCCGGCATCGCCTCGCGGCGCGAGATCGAGCGGATGATCGCCGAGGGGCGCGTCGCCCTGAACGGCGTCACGCTCGATACACCTGCAACCATCCTCACCTCGCTTCACGGCGTCACCGTCGACGGCGACCCCGTGGCGGCAGCAACGCCGGCGCGGCTGTTCCGCTATCACAAGGCGGCGGGCCTGCTGACGGCCGAGCGGGACTTCACCGGCCGCCCCACCATCTATGATCGCATGCCGGAAGGCCTGCCGCGGGTGATGCCGGTCGGGCGACTCGACCTCAATACCGAAGGGCTGCTGCTGCTCACCACTGATGGCGAGCTGAAGCGCGAGATGGAATTGCCGGCGAGCGGCGTCGAGCGCACCTACCGCGCCCGCGCCTATGGCCAGGTGAGCCAGGAACAGCTCGAGGACCTGATGCTCGGCATCGAGATCGAGGGCGTTCGCTACGGGCCGATCAACGCCAATATCGAACGACGCACCGGCGCCAATCTCTGGATCGAGATGACGCTGACCGAGGGCAAGAACCGCGAAGTCCGCCGCGTGCTGGAGTATCTGGGCCTTCAGGTCAGCCGCCTGATCCGCACCCGCTACGGCCCCTTCTACCTGAACGACCTGCCGGCCGGCGACGTCGACGAGATCCGCCAGGCCGACCTGATCACCTTCCGCACGGTGCTCGGCAAGGCCGGCGGCGGCAAGGCGGCGTCGAACCTGCAGTTCGCGACACGCCAGCGCGTGGTGGAGCCGGTGGAGAAGCCGGCGAAGGTGGAGCCCGAAGGCCGCCGCCGCCTGCCCAAGCCGGCACCCGTGGCGAAGGGCCCGGTGTTCACTGCCCGCGCCACGCCCAAGGCCAAGCCGAAGGACGGCGAGGAACGGCCGCGCACCGGCGGGCGGCTCGGCGTGCGCGAAGGCACCGAGGGCGGAGTCGGCAAGCCCGCGCGTGCCGCCCGCGCCAAGTCCTTCCGCGATACCCGCGAGCCGCGTGCCGGCGAGCTGGTCGATCGCCCGCGGGGCCGTCGCGACGCGCGCGGCGAACAGGGCGCCGAACGCCCCCGCACGGCGCGGGACAGCGACCGGACCTGGTCGCGCGGCGGCGAAAGCGGCGAGCGCACGCGTACCGGCGGGCCGTCGCGGTTCGGCGGGGCGGACGGCGATCGTCCACGCGGTCCGCGCACGGCGCGCCCTGGAGCCGAGTCGCCCGACCGGGGTCGCACGCAGCGGCCCTCCCGGTTTGGCGGAGACGATACCGAGCGGCCGCGCGGTCCGCGGACAGCACGCCCTGGAGCCGAGTCGCCCGACCGGGGTCGCACACAGCGGCCCTCCCGGTTTGGCGGAGACGAGATCGAGCGGCCACGCGGTCCACGGGCAGCGCGTCCGGGCGGCGACTCGCCCGAACGTAGCCGCGCGCCCCGTCCCCCGCGGTTCGGCGGAGAGGAAAGCGAGCGGCCGCGCGGGCCGCGGACGGGAAGACCTGGCGGCAACACCACGTCGGACCGTCCCCGTACTCCACGGCCTCGTGGCGGCGGTGATCGTCCGCAGCGTCCCGGCGGTCCCGGCCGTCCGCCGCGGGGGCGCGGCTGATGCGGATCATCGCTGGAGAATGGCGCGGCCGTCCGCTGGCCGCCCCGAAGGGTGACACCACCCGGCCGACCGCCGACCGCACCCGTGAGGCGCTGTTTTCCATGCTGGCCTCGCGGCTCGGCAGCTTCGAGGAATTGGCCGTCGGTGACTTCTTCGCCGGCTCGGGCGCGCTCGGGCTGGAAGCGCTGTCACGCGGCGCCGCCTCGTGCCTGTTCGTCGAGCAGGATCGTGCCGCGCTGGATGCGCTCAAGGCCAACATCGCCAAGCTCGGGGCCAAGGGCACGGATGTGCGGCCCGGTTCGGTGATGGCGCTGGGCCCCGCCCGCGCGCCGCTCGACCTGATCCTGATGGACCCACCCTATGGCACCGGCGCCGGCATCGTCGCGCTGGACAAGCTGGCCCGGCTCGGCTGGACCGGCCCGGGGACCTGGATCAGCATCGAGACGGGGAAAACCGAGGATGTCGAGCTCGCCGGCTTCGTGGTCGATGCCGATCGCGTCTACGGCAAGGCGAAGCTGACCCTGCTCCGCCCGGAATGATCCCGGAGCAGGGCATGGAGGGTGTCCCGCCTGCCCTGCTCCATGCCTGGTTGGCGGGCAGGTCGCTCGCCCGCGGCCTCCCGGCACCGATGGCGGATCGCGGAGGCTACCGAGTCGATACCCGCTCCGACAGCGAATATTGTCGCTGGGTCTTCGCCGCGCCGCATCCGGAGCTCTCCGCGCTGGCCCGCGAAGTCGATCGGCCGGGGCGGCTGATCAAATTGTGCGGGGAAGACGAGGCGCTGCGCCGACTGCTTCCCGATGGCTGGCAGATCCACGCGCCCGCCTTCTTCATGCAGGCCGGAAGCTGGCCCACGGCGCGATCGCTTCCGGCGGGCTATCGGTGCGAGACGTCGGTAGCGGGGCCGGTCTGCCGTGTCGCCATCCTCGGCCCGGGCGGCACCCTGGCCGCCTCGGGCTACGCAGCGGAGACCAGCGAAGCGTTCGTCTTCGATCGGATTGTCACCGCGCCGGCACATCAGCGGCGAGGATTGGGCGCAGGCGTGATGGCAGCACTGCGCGCGATGCGTACGCGCGACGACGCCCCAGAACTGCTCGTGGCAACCGAAGAAGGACGATGCCTTTACCAGCACCTCGGCTGGCGGGTGCTCTCGCCCTATGCGACCGCCGCGCTCCCGCCGGTCTAGCGCCGGCGGGTGAGCGACAGCCCGATCAGGCTCAGCCCGGCGGCACCGGCGAGGTACCAGCCGACCATCCCGATGCCGCCGCGCTGGACCAGCGTCTCCGCGATCAGCGGGGTGAGCCCGCCGCCGAGGATGCCGCCCAGGTTGAAGGTCACCGAAACGCCCGTGTAGCGCACCTGCGCCGGGAACAGGCTGGGAAGCCATCCCCCGAGCGGCCCATAGACGAAGCCCATCACGAACAGACCGGCGCCAAGCCACAGGAACACGGCCGCCAGCGATCCCGGCACCAGCAGTGCCGGCATGGCGAGGCCGAGCGGCACCATGCCGATGCAGCCGAGTGCGAGGACCAGCGTCGCGCCGCGCTTGTCGGCCAGCCAGCCGGCCACCCCGATGCCCAGCGCCATGAACAGGATCGCCGCGAGTTCGGCGCCCAGAAACGCCGCCCGCGGGTAGCCGAGCGTCTTGGTGCCGAAGCCGATCGCGAACAGCGTCGCGACATAGAACAGCGCGAAGCAGGCGACCGTGCCCAGCGTTCCGGCCAGCGTCGCGCCGAGGTGCTCGCGCACCAGCACGCCCAGCGGCACCTGCGGCGGCGGGGCATGTTCGGCAGCCTCGACGAAGGCGGGCGTCTCGGCGATGCGCAGCCGCACCCAGAGGCCCAGGCCGACCAGCGCCGCGCTCGCCAGGAACGGCAGGCGCCAGCCCCACTCGCGGAAGGCGTCGTCGGTTAGGAAGGCACCGAGCAGCAGGAACAGGCCGTTCGCCGCGATGAACCCCACGGGTGCGCCGAGCGGCGGGAAGCTGCCATAGCGATAAGCCCAGCCCTTGGGCGCATATTCCACCGCCAGCAGGCTCGCCCCGCCCCACTCGCCCCCCAGGCCCAGTCCTTGGCCGAAGCGCAACAGGCAGAGCAGCAAGGGCGCGACCCAGCCGATCATCGCATGGCCGGGCAGACAGCCGATCAGCACGGTGGAAAGCCCCATCAGCATCAGGGAGGCGACCAGCGTCGACTTGCGCCCCAGCCGGTCCCCGAAATGGCCAAACACCAGCCCGCCGAGCGGCCGCGCGAAGAAGGCAACGCTGAAGCTCGCATAGGCCGCCACCTGCTGCAGCCATGGTTCCTGCGCCGGGAAGAACAGCGGCCCGAAGACCAGCGCCGTCGCGGTCGCATAGATGTAGAAGTCGTAGAATTCGACCGACGTCCCCACCAGGCTCGCAAACAGGATGCGGCGGTGCGACGCAGGCGCGGCGGCATTGGACATGTGCGCGGCTCCTCCCGCCGCCTCCCTCGGGCCAGCCGCCGCGCGGGTCAAGCCGCGTTCAGCAGAGCGACAGTTTCGGCACGGTATCGACCGTCCTCACTCGCAGCACCGGAAATAGGGAGTCGGGATATGCGCGAATCGCCGATAAAGCGTGTGGTCTATGCGGCCTTTTTCAGCCTGCTCGCAGGCGTGCTGGTCGCGGCCTACAACCCCGTGGAGCATGTGAAGGCCGATCTCCGCGCCGATACAAGCGGGGTCAAAGCCGGGCTGCACCTCGCTGTCCACGATCTGCTGCGCGGCTGATACGAAAAGGGCGGGACCTTCGCCCCGCCCTTTCGCAATTGCTGCAGCGGCCGCTTACAGGCCGAAGATACGCACCGCGTTGAGCATCAGCCAATACAGGCCGCCGGACAGCAGCATCGCGGCGGGCAGCGTCATCAGCCAGGCCAGCGCCATGTTGCGGATGGTTCGGAACTGCAGCCCGGCGCCGCTGCCGACCGATGCACCGGCAACGCCCGAAGACAGGATGTGGGTGGTCGAGACGGGAACGCCGAGATGATCCGCGCCCATGATCGTCGCGGCGGCAACGATTTCGGCCGCGGCGCCCATGCCATAGGTCATGTGCTGCTTGCCGATCTTCTCGCCGACGGTCACGACGATGCGCTTCCACCCGATCATGGTGCCGAGCCCCAGCGCGATCGCGACGACGATCTTCACCCAGAGCGGAATGAAGCGCGTGCCGCCCTCCAGATCGTCCTGGTAGGCCTTCAGCGTGGCCCGCTCGGCCGGTGCGAAGCCCTCCGGCTTCTTGGTGGCGAGGCGGGTGGTGTCGAGCACCAGGTACATGTCGTTCCGCACGTTCGAGCTCGCGCTCGCCGGCACCTTGCTCAGCGAACCATAGCCGGAGACCTGATCGATAAGGTTGGTCGACAGTGCTTCGAGCGCGGCATAGACCTTGGGGCCCTCTGCCTTGCGGTGCTGGAGCGCGTCGGTGAGCGTCGCGCGCGCATCGACCGGATTCATGCTCAGGCCGTTGCTGCGCGCGTGAAACACTGCATGGGCGGCATGTGACGTCTGGACGAATGCCGCGGTCGCGCTCGCCGGAAGCGTGCGGTTCAGCGCATAGGCGGTGGGCGCGCAGCCGATCAGGATGAGCATGATCAGCCCCATGCCCTTCTGGCCGTCGTTCGAGCCGTGGAAGAACGAGACCGCCGTGCAGGTACCGATCAGAAGCGCGCGGATACCACGCGGCGGCGGCGTGTTGCCCGCGGGGGCCTGGAACAGCTGCGGCCGCTTGCGGAACAGCACGCGCATCACCAGCAGCAGCAGCAGCGCGCCGGCAAAGCCGAGCAGCGGGCTCCAGAGCAGAGCGGAGAATACCTTGGTCGCCTGGCTCCAGTCGACGCCGGCAGTGCCACCACGCGAGCCGCCGAGGATCAGCTGGTTGGCGAGGCCCACGCCGAGCACCGATCCGATCAGTGCATGGCTCGAGGAATTGGGCAGGCCGACATACCAGGTGGCGAGGTTCCAGAGCACTGCCGCAAACAGCAGTGCGAAGATCATCGAGAAGCCCGCCGCGGAGCCGACGTTGAGGATGAGGTCCACCGGCAGCAGCGTGATGATCGCATAGGCAACCGCGCCGCTGGACAGCATCACGCCCAGGAAATTGAAGAAGCCGGACCACACCACGGCGAGCTGTGCGGGCATCGAGTTGGTGTAGATGACCGTCGCGACAGCGTTGGCAGTGTCATGAAAGCCGTTCACGAACTCGAACGCGAGCGCGATGACCAGCGCGAGCCCGAGAAACGCGAAGACGCCCAGCGCCATCTGTTCTCCCGCCGCGCGCGTATCGACCAGGATGCTCCAGCCCGCAAAGGCCAGTCCGCCGACCAGCATGGCTGCAAAGAGCAGCTTGGCCAGGGGGTGCGTTTTTTCGTTGAATCGAGGACTTCGCGGCAACTCTGCCGTGGTCGAAGCCTGTTCCATTGCGAGCGTCGCCATGATGTTAGCGCCTTTGGGGTTGGCTTATGACAGGATAATGACAAGGGTGCCGGCGCATGCGATCAGCGCAGGCATTCGGTATGCGTGATCCGCACGAGCTTGCCGCTGGCATCGCGCTCCTCGTGTCGCCCCGATGTGCATGCAGGATCGCGCACCGGCGCCGAACGCCATGCGACGACCGCCGCGATGATCGCGAGCGTCAGCACGACTGCAAGGCGCACCTTCAGTCGGCGGGAGGCTTTGGAACTTGTCATGGGTTAATCTCGCGGCACCCCATAGTCGCCCGAGGGATGGGAGGCAATGCGGCCCTCCGTAGTTTTGCGGTAGGGCGCCTGTCCCGAAGCGGCATTGCGCGCGTGCCGGGCGGCGGCTGCGATCGCCTAAAGCTTGCGGGCGGCGGCGTCGTTCCCTAGTTGTTCACGGATGTCGCTTGCCCCTTCTCCCCAGGACGCCCCCTATCTCCAGGGCCTGAACGATCCCCAGCGCGAAGCCGTGCTGACCACTGAAGGACCGGTGCTGGTGCTGGCCGGCGCCGGCACGGGGAAGACGGCGGCGCTCACCGCACGACTGGCGCATCTCCTGTGGACGCGGCGCGCCTATCCCTCCGAGATCCTGGCCGTGACCTTCACCAACAAGGCCGCACGCGAGATGAAGGAGCGTGTCGGCCGCCTCGTCGGGGAGGCGGTCGAGGGGATGCCGTGGCTCGGCACGTTTCACGCGATCGGTGCCAAGATGCTTCGCCGCCATGCGGAGCTGGTCGGGCTGCAGAGCAATTTCACCATCCTCGATACCGACGACCAGCTGCGCCTGCTCAAGCAGCTGATCATCGCCAACGACCTTGACGAGAAGCGCTGGCCGGCGCGGCAGCTCGCCGGCCTGATCGACGGATGGAAGAACCGCGGCCTCGTCCCCGCCGACCTCGATGCCGGCGAGTCCGAGCATTATGCCAATGGCCGCGGCCATTCGCTCTACGCCCAGTACCAGGAGCGGCTTCGGCTGCTCAATGCCTGCGATTTCGGCGACCTTCTCCTCCACATGCTCACGGTTCTTAAGACCAATCGTGAAGTGCTGGAACTCTACCAGAAGCGCTTCCGCTACATCATGGTGGATGAGTATCAGGATACCAACTCGGTCCAGTATCTGTGGCTGCGACTGCTCGCGCAGGAGCGCAAGAACATCTGCTGCGTGGGCGACGACGACCAGTCCATCTACAGCTGGCGCGGCGCGCAGGTGGAAAATATCCTGAAGTTCGAGAAGGACTTCCCTGGGGCTGTTGTGATCAAGTTGGAGCAGAACTACCGCTCCACGCCGCACATCCTCGGCGCCGCCTCAGGGGTGATCGCCAATAATGGCGGGCGCCTTGGCAAGACGCTGTGGACCGAAGTCGATGTCGGCGAGAAGGTGAAGGTGCTCGGCGTTTGGGATGGGCCCGAGGAAGCCCGCCGCGTCGGCGAGGAGATCGAGGGGCTGCAGCGCGATGGCCTCAGCCTCGACGCAACCGCGATCCTCGTCCGCGCCCAGCATCAGACCCGCGAGTTCGAAGACCGGTTCATTGCGATCGGCCTGCCCTACCGCATCATCGGGGGCTTCCGCTTCTACGAGCGGCAGGAAATCCGCGATGCGCTCGCCTATCTCCGCGTCGTGGCCCAGCCGGCGGACGACCTCGCCTTCGAGCGCATCGTCAACGTCCCGAAGCGCGGGCTGGGCGACAAGGCGCTGGCCAAGGTGCACCTGTTCGCGCGGTCGCAAGGGCTGCCGCTGGCCACGGCGGCGGCGCGCATCCTCGATACCGACGAGCTGACCCCGCAGGCCCGTCGCGCGCTCGGCAACCTGATCGGCGACATGGCGCGCTGGCGGAGCATGGGCGACGACCTCCAGCACCCCGATCTCGCCCGCATCATCCTGGACGAAAGCGGCTATACCGCGATGTGGCAGGCCGATCGCACCGCCGAGGCGGCCGGGCGGCTGGAAAACCTGAACGAACTCGTCCGCGCGATGGAGGAATATGAGAGCCTCTCGGCGTTCCTCGAGCATGTCAGCCTGGTGATGGACAACGAGGCTTCCGCCGAGGAGCCCAAGGTCACGATCATGACGATCCACGCCGCCAAGGGGCTGGAGTTCGACACGGTGTTCCTCGCCGGCTGGGAGGAAGGCATCTTCCCGTCGCAGCGTGCGCTCGACGAGGGCGGGCTGGCCAGCCTGGAGGAAGAGCGCCGACTCGCCTATGTCGCGATCACGCGCGCGCGGCGGCGGGCGATCATTCTGCATGCGGCCAATCGCCGTATCTACGGGCAGTGGACCTCGAGCCTGCCGAGCCGCTTCGTCGGCGAACTGCCCCCCGAGCATGTCGAGTCGGAAAGCACGATGACCGGCGGCGAGAGCCTGTGGCGCGCGAATTGGAGCGAGCGAAGCGACCCCTTTGCCGATGTGGCGCGCGGTGCTGGCCGGGGCCCGGGCTGGCAGCGTGCGGCGGGCGTCGATCCGAAGAATCCGGGCGGCGCCTTCACGGCACGCACCTTCACCCGGGATCAGCCGCGCGTGCTGGAAAGCCGCGCCTCCGCCGTGAGCTTCGGCGCGAAGCCGCGCGTGGACCTGGCGCTCGGCATGCGCGTGTTCCACCAGAAGTTCGGCTATGGCACCATCGCGGAGATCGAGGGCAACAAGCTGGAGATCGACTTCGAGCAGGCCGGCCGCAAGCGCGTGATGGACAGCTTCGTCAGCCTGAACGACTGACGGGC
This sequence comes from Sphingomonas sp., assembly GCF_036731925.1. Lineage (GTDB taxonomy): Bacteria > Pseudomonadota > Alphaproteobacteria > Sphingomonadales > Sphingomonadaceae > Sphingomonas. The sequence goes on along the minus strand of NZ_DAINDJ010000001.1, from coordinate 1,399,882 downwards.
GCGGTCAGGCCTCAGCCTCGACCTTCATCAACGTGGTGCCGGCATATTTGTCGAGCTCAGGGTCGAACAGATCGCTGATCTCGAATGCGCGGTCGAGCACCGAGACTTCCTTGAGACCGTCGACCTTGAAGGTGGCGATCTTCGGCTCGCGCGGAAGCATGCCTTCCCGCGACACGATGAAGGCGTCGGTATAGAGCGACTCGTTTCGCGTGTAGAGGATGTGCGGCGCCACGATCATCCGGGTGCGGTTATAGGTCACCTGCAGGCACCGCAGGCGCACGATCCCTTCAAGGACAAACGGCGTGTTGTTCACAGGAGCTTCGGTCACGGCAGCGCTAACGTTCATGGGACAAATATGATACCAATGCTGCAGAGCAGCAAGCGCAAAGCGCATAGACCATGGGACACCCCCTCTCCCAGTGATATTCGGGTGCCAGCTTCGTTCAGCCGCGCTTCACGCGCAAGACCGGATGAACGCGGCGTTCCCGGCGGCAGCGCCGGCGTGTTGATGAAGGAGACTCGCATGAAGCATGTCCTGGCCCTGGTTGCGCTGGCAACCGCCGGCCTTTCGGTCGTAGCACCGGCATCGGCGCAGCAATATGCCTCGCCCGATCAGGAGCGCGCGCGTTTCGAGGCAGCGCGCGACCGGTTCGACCGCGAATACCGCCTCTTCCAGCAGGCTTCGGAGCGCTACGCCAATTACAGCGACTGGCTGGCGCACGCGCCGCCCCCGCCGCGCGTCGACATCCGCGACGAAGGCGATTGGGAGCCGTCCCGCTATTATCGGCCGGGCAGCAGCGAGCGCGTGCTGACCCGCGACGATCGCGTCTATCGCGGCGATGACGGTCGCTATTACTGCAAGCGCCCGGACGGCACGACCGGCCTGATCGTGGGTGCGGCGGCGGGCGGACTGTTCGGCAACGTCATCTCCAGCCGCCGCTCCGGCACGGTGGGCACGCTGCTGGGCGCAATCGCCGGTGGTGCGATCGGCAACTCGATCGACCGCAACAACCAGATGAACAATCAGGACGTGCGCTGCCGCTGAGGCGCGCGCTCGGGGCTTCGCACGGTTCGTCGCGAAGCCCCTTGTCTCCCTCGAGCACAAACCTATGTTGATGTTGCGGGACCGGGCCCCTCTGGCGGCGGCTTCACCTGAAGCCCCGTGATGTCGGACCGCATCGAGCGTGCTCGGTGCAGGATCGGCGGTGTTTCCACTCCCTCGCACCACCCTCTCATCGGGCCGCTTGATCGATGCAAATCCATCGATTGGAGCCATGACGATGACGATTGTAGAACGCCTTGTCGCCACCCACCGGATGCTCGAGCGCGACATCCGCAGCGAATTGCGTCGCCGCATGCCGGACGCATTTCGCGTGGCGCAGCTCAAGAAGCACAAGCTGGCGGTAAAGGATCGGCTGCACCTCTACCTGCCGGCGCCTGCCGCGCAGCTGGCACTGGTGCCGAGCCGCCGATGACGAGGGTTGGGGTCCGGCGGAGATGCGCCGGACCCGCTAACCTCAATGCCAGAAGAGCAGCAGCAGGATGATGATGGGAATCGGAATGCCCACCAGCCACATCAGAATGCCCTTACCCATTTTAATCTCCTGAAAGCGTCGTTTCGCTGTCGACTAAACCATGGGTTGGGTTCTGAGTTCCGGGCTGGGAACCGAGTGCAGGCTGATGCACTAAGTCCGCGATGCAGATCGACGGTCTTCCCATGCCCCGCCGCCTCACCGCCATTGCCGCCGTGTCGTTCGGTACGGCGCTGGTCGTGATCGACGGCGCCATCGCCACGGTGGCCCTCCCCACCATCGCACGCGATCTTCGCGTCGACTCCTCCGCCGCCGTCGCGGTGGTGACGGTCTACCAGCTGGTGCTGGTGATGCTGCTCCTGCCTTTCTCGGGGCTGGGCAATCGCATCGGCCTGAAGCGGCTGTACCAATGGGGGCAGATCGTCTTCACCGTCGCGACGATCCTGTGCTTCTTCGCCAAGAGCCTGCCCTTCCTGCTGATCGTCCGCGCCGCCCAGGCGGCGGGTGCGGCGGCGGCGCTCAGCGTCTCCTCGGCGCTGGTCCGGCAGATTTACCCTGCCAGGCAGCTCGGGCGCGGGCTGGGGGTGAACTCGGTCGTGGTGTCGGTCTCCGCCGCGATCGCGCCTACGCTGGGCGGACTGGTGCTGGCCGTCGGCCCCTGGCCCTGGGTGTTCGCCTCCGCCGTACCCTTCGCGGTGGCGAGCCTGTTGCTCGGGCGTTCGCTCCCCGACATCCCGCGCTCCAAGGCACCGTTCGACGTGTTGGGCGCGGTGCTGTGCGCGGCGATGTTCGGGCTGGTGATCGGCGGGCTGGAAAGCGCGGTGCATGGCGACAGCCCGGTCGTGTCGGCGGCAGTGGTGCTCGCGGGGATCGCCATCGGGGTGATCTTCGTGCGGCGCGAACGGGGGGAGGCCGAGCCGATCCTGCCCGTAGACCTGCTCGCGCGCCCGGTGCTGGCACTGTCGACGATCGGCGCGTTCACCGCCTTCATCGCGACGATGACCCTGCTGCTCTCGCTGCCCTTCCGGCTGCAGCACGGCTATGGCTTCGCGCCCTCCGAAGTGGGGGCGGTGATTGCGCCGTGGCCGCTGACCACGATGTTCGTCGCGCCGCTCGCCGGGTCGCTGTCCGATCGCTATCCGGCAGGCGCGCTGGGCGGGATCGGAATGGCGATCGCGATCGCCGGCCTCACCGCCCTCGCCTTCCTGCCGCAGGACCCGAGCTATTTCGACATCGCCTGGCGCATGTCGCTCACCGGCGCGGGCTTCGGCATGTTCCTGTCCCCCAATGCGCGGCTGATCATCGGTTCGGCACCGGTGGAGCGTGCGGCAGCCGCGGGCGGCCTCATTTCAACCACGCGGATGGTAGGGCAGACCACCGGCGCGACGCTGGTCGCAGCACTGCTGGCCATGGGCGTCGGCGCGGGCATGGCCCCCGCGCTGGTCGCCGCCGGCCTTGCGCTGATTGCGGGCCTGTGCAGCCTCGCCCGCCTGCGCCCCTCGATCCGCAATCCTGCCAAAACCGAGGCGGATCAGGCGCAGCCCGCACAATTAGGGTAAAGCTTTAGCACCCCCAACCATCGAAGCATTGCGTGGGGACCCACCGCGCGCCAAGAGCGAGACATGGCCCAACATCCCTTCGCCATCGGCAATTTCCGCGCCTATTTCGTCGCCCGCCTCGCCGCCACGCTGGGGCAGATGGCGATGGTGATCGTGATCGGCTGGCAGGTGTACGACATTGCCCGCCGCTCCATGAGCATCAAGGAAGCGGCCTTTCAGCTGGGCATGATTGGCGTTGCGCAGTTCCTGCCGCTGCTGTTCCTCTCGCTGTTCGCGGGCTGGGTCGCAGATCGAATCGACCGGCGCTGGATCGCGCGCGCGGCCGTGGCGCTGGAGGCGTTCTGCGCGCTGGCACTCGCCTGGCTCACCTGGCAGCAGACGATCACCCTCACCCATCTGTTCAGCATCGCCGCGCTGCTCGGGGTGGCGCGCGCCTTTGCCAGCCCCGCCCTGGGTGCGCTGGCGCCCAATCTTGTGCCAAAGGCGATCCTTCCCACGGCCATCGCGCTCAGCTCGCTCGCGTGGCAGAGCGGCACCGTGATCGGCCCGGCAATGGGCGGATATCTCTACGCCGCCGCCTCATGGGCAGCCTATGCTGTCTCGGGCGGGCTGTTCCTCGTCTCGCTGCTGATGCTGTTCCTGATCGGCCCGGTGCCGGTCGCCAATCGCAAGTTCACCGGCAGCCCCCTGTCCCAGATGGTCGACGGCCTCCACTACGTCCGCCGCAATCGGCTGGTGCTCGGCGCGATCTCGCTCGACCTGTTCGCGGTGCTCCTCGGCGGTGCGACGGCGATGCTGCCGGTCTATGCGCGCGACATCCTCCAGGTCGGGTCCGAAGGCCTTGGGCACCTTCGCGCCGCGCCTGCGTTGGGTGCGGTGGTGACGGCCCTGTTCTTCTCGTGGCGCCCGCTCAAGACCAATGTGGGCGTGAAGATGCTGGTCGCGGTCGCGCTGTTCGGCCTGGCGACGGTGGTGTTCGGCGCGGCGGCCCCGCTGCTGGTGCCGGTGCTCGGCCCCAGGGCGGTGGGCACCGACCTTTCCCCCGCCGTGCTGGTGTCGCTCGCCGCGCTGTTCGTGCTGGGCGCGGCCGACATGGTGTCGGTGTACGTTCGCCAGTCGCTGATCCAGCTCTACACGCCGGACGAGATGCGCGGCCGGGTCGGCGCGGTCTCCACCCTCTTCATTTCCGGCTCCAACGAGCTGGGCGAAGCCGAAAGCGGCTTCCTTGCCGCGCTGATCGGGCCGGTCGCCGCGGTGATCGGCGGCGGCATCGGCGCGATCCTTGTCACGGCCCTGTGGGCGAAGCTATTCCCTGAGCTCAAGCGGGCTCGAACCTTCGATCCCCCGGCCACCCTCGAAGTTCCTCCCAAGGAGATGACGACATGAAGGCCCATTCGATCCTCGAGACGATCGGCAACACGCCGCACGTCCGCATCAACAAGCTGTTCCCGGGCGCCGAAGTGTGGATCAAGTCCGAGCGCTCGAACCCGGGCGGCTCGATCAAGGACCGCATCGCGCTCGCGATGGTCGAGGCGGCCGAGAAGGACGGCAGCCTCCAGCCCGGCGGCACGATCGTCGAGCCGACCAGCGGCAATACCGGCGTCGGCCTGGCGATGGTCGCGGCGGTGAAAGGCTACAAGCTGATCCTGGTGATGCCGGAGAGCATGTCGGTCGAACGCCGCCGGCTGATGCTCGCCTATGGCGCCAGCTTCGACCTGACGCCGCGTGAGAAGGGCATGAAGGGCGCGATCGAGCGCGCGCTCGAAATCGTCGAGAGCACGCCTGGCGCCTGGATGCCGCAGCAGTTCGAAAATGCTGCGAACATCGACGTGCATGTGCGCACCACTGCTCAGGAAATCCTCAACGACTTCCGCGACACGCCCATCGACGTGATCATCACCGGCGTTGGCACCGGCGGCCACATCACCGGCGTCGCCGAAGCGCTGAAGAAGGAATGGCCGAACCTCAAGGTCTATGCGGTGGAGCCGGAGCTTTCGCCGGTCATCTCGGGCGGCCAGCCCGGTCCGCACCCGATCCAGGGCATTGGTGCGGGCTTCGTGCCGAAGAACCTGCACACCGACGCGATCGACGGCGTGATCAAGGTCGACGCGGCGGTGGCCAAGGACATGGCGCGCCGCTCGGCCGCCGAAGAGGGCATGCTGGTCGGCATCTCCTCGGGCGGCACGCTGGCGGGGATCCTGCAGAAGCTGCCCGACCTGCCCGACGGCGTGCGCGTGCTTGGCTTCAACTACGACACCGGTGAGCGCTATCTAAGCGTACCGGACTTCCTGCCTGAGAGCTGAGATCTGATCGAAAGGTGGAGGGCGCTGCCCCTCCACGGTCATCTCGGCGAGAGTCGGGATCCATTCGCCACTCGGTTGCAGCAAGAGCCGCATCGCTGAGGACAACGGATCCCGCCTCAGGCTTATATCGCAGGCCATTGCGGGCTATTGCTGCGACTTAGTGCCAGCTTCTGAAACTTCTGCCGCTTCATTGGCAGGCGCGGCAGCCGGCGGCTCCGTGGCCGCGGGCAGCGCCACATGCACTTCCACCCGGCGGTTCTTTGCGCGTGCGTCGGGATCGTCGCTGCCGTCGGTCTTGGAATTCGGCACCAGCGCCCGTGTCTCCCCGAAGGCAACTACCGTCATGCGTTCGGCCGGCACGCCCTTCGACAGCAGATACTCACGAACCGCCTCGGCCCGCTTGCGAGAAGCGGCGAGATTATCGCGGTCGTTGCCGCGGGTGTCGCTGTGGCCGCCGATCGTGATCGGTCCGCCGGCGGCGAGGCTGGAGTTGCCCAGCATCGCATCAAGCAACTCTCTGCCGGAATCGTCCAGCTTGAGCCCCGAAGCGCCGAACGGCACTACCAGGTCCAGCGGCTTGAGCTCGGGCTTCTCCGGCGCCTCGGGCACGACATCCGGGCGCAGGATAGACTTCGGCGCCTCAGCCGCACTGTTGTTGGCGATACCGTCCTCGGGGAGGATGCTCTTGTTCTCGGCCGCTGCATTGTCGCGCGCGGGCTCCCGCACATTGCAGCCCGCCAGCGCCACCGCGAGCCCCAGCATCGCCCATCTGGTCATGCAACCTCCTCCTGCAGTCGTCGCGCCGCCGGCACGGGGGGCACGTACGAGATGATCGTGTCGCCGGGCTGCGGCGTTGGCCGGCTGGCGTGCGAGAAGAAGCGCAGCAGCCCACCCTTCCGCACCAGCAGCAGCATGTCGGCCGCGTCCGGCAGGTCGGCCTTGGCGGCATCGAAGTCGAACTGCTCGGTCAGCCGGGTCTTGCGGAAGGTCCAGCCCTCCCGCTCGCGCTCGACGATCTCGTCGACGCCGTGCCCGCTGGTGAACAGCGCGCGGCCGCGCAGCGATTCCGGCAGCGCCCGCGCATCCTCGTCATCGCCGCCGCTACCGAGCTGGTAGACATTGTCGCGCCCCATCTCATGCGCGAATTCGTTGCAGACGAGCGCGTTGTACGCCTCGTTGTCGCTGGTGGCGGCGAGTACCTGGAACTGCGACATGTCCAGCCGGTCCTCGGTCGCCTCGGCAAGGATCTCGCCATGATAGGTCGGGATGCCCGCCGAACGCGCCGGCCGCAGCCGCTGCCAGCTCGTGTCGCAGATCGTCACCGGCACCTCGAGCTGGCGGAGCTGGTCGGCCAGCGCCAGGCTCCACGGCGTGCCGCCGACGATCAGAAGCCCGCGCTCGGTGGCGCCGGTCACCTTTAGAAGCTTGGCGACCGGACCGATCGAGAAACCGTGTGCGACGATCGTCGCCACCACAACGGCGAAGGACAGGGTCACCAGGATCGAACCGTCGCTATAGCCGAGCTTGTCCAGCCGCAGCGCGAACAGCCCCGAGATCGCCACCGCTACGATACCGCGCGGCGCGATCCAGGCGACCAGCAGCCGCTCGTTCCACGGCACCTTGGTGAAGGCGAGGCTCAGCAGCACGGTGATCGGCCGCACGAGGAAGAGGAGCGCCGCGAGGAACGCGAGGAAGCGCCACTCGAAATGCCGCAGCACCTCGAAATCCAGCGAGGCGGAGAGCAGCACGAACACGCCCGAGATCAAGAGGACGGTGACGTTTTCCTTGAACGGATGGATGTCGCGCAGCGAGTCCAGCCGCATGTTGGCGAGCGCCACGCCCATCACCGTCACGGTGATCAGCCCGGTCTCCTGCTGGATCAGGTTCGAGCCGACGAACACGCCGATCACCGCAACGAGCAGCACCGGCGCCTTCAGATATTCGGGCACATGGCCGCGCTGGAAGGCCCAGCCGATCGCCTTGGCGACGACATAGCCGATCAATCCGGCGACGAGGCTGGCGGCGAGCAGCGAGCCCAGCACGCTGATCAGCGTGCCGCCATCGGCGGACCGGCGGAGATATTCATACGTGACCAGCCCGCACAGCGCGCCGATCGGGTCGTTGACGATCGCTTCCCATTTGAGGATCGCGCGCGGACGCTGCGCGACGTTGCTCTGGCGGAGCAGCGGCAGCACCACGGTGGGCCCGGTGACGACCAGGATGCCGGCGAACAGCGTCGCCACCGGCCAGACGAGCCCGGCCGCGTAGTAGAGCGCCAGCGTGCCCAGCCCCCAGCCGATCGGCACGCCCAGGAGCACCAGCCGCGTCACTGCGCCGTCCGTGCGCCGCAGTTCGCGGAAGTTGAGGCTGAGGCCACCCTCGAACAGGATCAGCGCGACGGCGATCGAGACGATCGGCTCGAGCAGCTCGCCGAACACCGCGTGCGGCTCGATCACCCCGGCCACCGGCCCGGCGAGCACGCCGGCGACCAGCATCAACGCGATCGCAGGCCAGCCGGTACGCCAGGCGATCCACTGCGCACCGATGCCGAGCGCACCGATCAGCGCGATGACAAGCGCGGGTTGATGCATTCGAAAAACCTATCTTCATTCGTTCGCAGGAAATCATGCCCTGGGACAATACGGTTGCGGCACCGTATCGGTTCCGTTTCAGGTTCGCGCCTGTGCCTGTTTCCTTCACCGATGCTTTGGGATAAGGGCGACCACCCTCGATCGAGAACGCCACAACCGCCTGTGACGCCCAGCAATTCCATCGCCCCCACGCCTGCCTGGCTCCGCCTGGCGATCGGCATCATCGCCCTTGCGGCGCTGGTCGTGCCGGCCTTGCTCGTGCTCAACGCACCCAGGGTACCGCACCGGCGTCACCGCGTGCCGCCCGTCGCGCTGCCCAACCGCGTCGTACCGAAGGAAGAGCTGCCGGCGGTCGAACCGATCGCCATTGCCGATCTCACGCCGGATGATGCGCGTGCGTTCAACGAGTCGATCCCGTTTTCGACCGATCCCAACCCGGCGGCACGACCCTTTCACCTCGTCGGCGCGGGCGACAGCCAGGAGCGCGCGGTCGACTGTCTGGCCGCTGCCGAGGTTTACGAGGCAGGCGACGATGCGCTCGGGGAACGGGCGGTGGCGCAGGTGATCCTGAACCGCGTACGCCATCCCGCCTTTCCGAAGACCGTGTGCGGGGTTGTGTTCCAGGGAGCGGAGCGGAGCACCGGCTGCCAGTTCACCTTCAGCTGCGACGGCGCGCTCACCCGCTGGTCGCCCACGCCCGCCGCCTGGGCGCGCGCGCGCGAGATCGCCAGGATGGCGCTGCACGGGGCCGTGTTCCGCCCCGTCGGCCACGCGACCCATTATCACACCGATTGGGTCGTGCCCTATTGGAGCGCCAGCCTCGACAAGATCGTCGCGCTGCACACGCATTTGTTCTTCCGCTGGGCCGGCTGGTGGGGCACCCCGCCCGCCTTCAACCGCGCTTATGTCGCCGACGAGCCCAACGTCCCGCAGCTTGCGAAGCTCTCGCCTGCACATCTGGGCGGCGCAACCGACGCGGCCACACCTGCAGGTGACCCGGGTGCCACGGGTTTGCTGTTCGACGTCAACAAGGCGGCCAGTGCCATTCCCGCAAACGCGGTCCCTGCAGCGGTGGCCGGCGACCAGAACGTCTTCCTGGTGACGCTGCCGGACGACATGGTGCCGGACCTCTACCCGGCGCTGGCGCTCCGCACCTGTGGCGACCGGCCTTACTGCAAGTTCATGGCCTGGCTCGATTCGTCCAAGAAGCCGGCCCGGTTGCCGCCGACCGGAGACCAGGCAGCGGCGATGTCGTTCAGCTATCTGCGCGACGAGAAGGTGCAGTATGTGAAGGCGCTGTGGAATTGCGAGCAGTTTCGCCGCCCCAGCACTGCCCAGTGCATGCGCCGCCAGCTCCCTCCCGTCCCGGCGGCAAAGCCCGCGCCTGCCGCTAGTGCAGAGTCTGCTCCTGCCGCCGAGCCTGCGCCGCTCGACGGCGTCCGCCGCAAGGCACCCGCACAGAACAAGGCCGGCGCTGCGGTTCCCGCAACGCCGGCCTCGTCGACTTCCAGCAGCGATTAGGCTGCCTTGAACATCTCCGGATCGAGCGCCATCACGGCCTCGCTGCCGGCCTCGATCTTGCGGCGCAGGCCGCTCGCATCGGGCAAGAACCGCTCGGCATAGAAGCGGGCGGTGACCAGCTTGGCCTCGAGGAAGGCGACGTCCTCGGCGCCCTGGGCCAGCGCCTCGGCGGCGGCCTTGGCCATGCGCAGCCACATCAGGCCGAGCGCCACCGTGCCGGTGAGCTGCATGTACGGATAGGCGCCCGCGCCCACTTCGTTCGGGTTCTTGAACCCGTTCTGCGCCAGCCACATCGTAGCACCCTGGAGGTGGCCAAGCGCCTTCTCCAGCGCCTCCGCGAAGCCCGCCAGCTTCTCGTTGCCCTTGGCGGCTGCAACTTCCTCGCTCACCACGCGGAAGAAGGCCTGCACCGCACGGCCGCCGTTCAGCGCCAGCTTGCGGCCGACCAGGTCCATCGCCTGGACGCCGTTGGTGCCTTCATAGATCATCGCGATGCGGGCATCGCGGACATACTGCTCCATGCCCCATTCCGCGATATAGCCATGGCCGCCATAGACCTGCTGGCAATCGGTCGCGACCTTGTAGCCGATATCGGTGCCGACGCCCTTGATCACCGGGGTCAGCAGCCCGATCAGATCGCCGGCCAGCTGGCGCTCCTCCTCGGTGGCGGCGGCATGTTCCATGTCGACCTGGAGCGCGCCCCACAGGCACAGCGCGCGCAGGCCCTCGATCTGCGCCTTGGCTTCCATCAGCATGCGGCGCACGTCGGGGTGGACGAACAGCGTGTCGGCCTTCTCCGCCGGCTCCTTGGGGCCGGTAAGCGCGCGGCCCTGGCGACGGTCGCCGGCGTACTGAACCGCGTTCTGCATCGCGACTTCGGCAATGCCGAGGCCCTGCAGACCGACACCGAGGCGCGCGGCGTTCATCATGATGAACATGGCCGCCAGGCCCTTCATCTCCTCGCCGACCAGCCAGCCCTTGGCGCCATCATAGTTCATCACGCAGGTTGAGTTGGCGTGGATGCCCATCTTGTGCTCGATCGAGCCGCAGGTCACCGCGTTGCGCTCGCCGATCGAGCCGTCGTCGTTGACGATGAACTTCGGCACCACGAACAGCGAGATGCCCTTGGTGCTGTCCGGCGCGCCTGGCGTCTTCGCGAGCACCAGATGGATGATGTTGCTGGTCAGGTCGTGCTCGCCCGACGAGATGAAGATCTTGGTGCCGGTGATGCTGTAGGAACCGTCAGCGTTCGGCTCGGCCTTGGTCTTGATGAGGCCCAGATCGGTGCCGCACTGCGGCTCCGTCAGGTTCATCGTGCCTCCCCATTCACCCGAGACCATCTTCGGCACATACTTGGCCTTCTGCTCCTCGGAGCCCTTGACCAGCAGTGCGGCGATCGCGCCGTGGGTGAGGCCCGGATACATGGCGAAGGCCATGTTCGCGGCGATCATATATTCCTCGTACGCGGTCGCGACGACATGCGGCATGGCCTGCCCGCCATATTCGACGGGCGCGCTGAGCGTGCCCCAGCCGCTCTCGACGAACTGCTTGTACGCTTCCTTGAAGCCGTCGGGCGTCGTCACGCTGCCGTCGGGGTGGCGGGTGCAGCCCTGCTGGTCGCCGCTGTGGTTGATCGGGAACAGCACCTCGGCGACGAACTTGCCGCCTTCTTCCAGCACCGCATCGACCACGTCGGGCGTCGCCGCCTGGAAGTGCGGCAGGTTGGTGTAGCGATCGAGCCCGATGACCCGATCGAGGACGAAGCGCGTATCGCGCACAGGCGGGGTAAACTGCGGCATTTCAGGTTCCTCAGTGCTCGTTGTCTTTGCTTTTGATCAGGTCGACGAACTGCGCGAGCTCGGCGATGTGCGCGTCGATGTCGCGCTTCTGCGCTTCCAGATGGCGGATGCGGTCCATGCAGCGTTCCAGCGTCACCTGGCGCTGCACGCGCCGCCCGTCGCCGAGGTCGTAGAGATCGATCATCTCCTTGATCTCGCCCAGGCTGAAGCCGACGCGCTTGCCGCGCAGGATCCAGGCGAGCCGGGCACGATCGCGGTGGGTATAGATGCGCTGGGTGCCGCGCCGCTCAGGCGAAATCAGCCCCTCGTCCTCATAGAAGCGCAGTGCGCGCGGGGTGACCCCGAACTCGGCGCACAGGTCTGAAATGGAAAAGGCGTCGCGGTCGGGACGCGGTTCGATCGGCGCCAGGGCCTCGATCGGAGCGGCAGCAGCGGTCATGCCACCTTTGTAGTTTACCTTTACGTGAACGTCAAGCGGGCGGCTATCTGCTTTTCGGCCGCGTACTGCCGTTGAAGCGGGCCCGCACGATATCCTCGTGGAGCAGGATGGAGCGGGTGTTGAGCTCCGCCGCCTCGGACTCGGTAAGACCGTTGCTGGACAGGCGCGCGGCGATATCGGCGTTCACGGTATCCGCCCGTCCCAGCTGCCGCGCCTCGTGGCGGGTGAGCTGGCCGCTACGCTCCCCGGCGCGAATCTCGCTGCGGGGAGTGCGGGGCTGCGGTGCGACCACGATACCGCGACCGGCAACGCTGCCCCTGGCACTGGCGGGAACGGGCCCGCCCCAGATCTGGGCGGAACAAGGGAGCACGGCGATCAGGCCGACCGCGCTTGCAAGAACCAGCACACGCATGGGCTCTCTCCTGTACGGGCATGCCGCGACAAGACGGCTGCCGGAGAGATGCTATCACATCCCTGCCCTGCGTCTACTCGCCGCAAAGGAGCCGGCCGCGCGAATCCCGCATCGCGCGTGCCTCGGCGATCGACTCGCCCAGCCGAACGAACTGCGTTCCCGCCAAGGCAGCGCGCCCGGTGCAGAGCTGGGTGCACGTGTCGGGCAAGGCGCCCGGCAGCGCGAGGTGATTGCCGTCGTACCGGGCGGTGAAACGGCACGTGCCCTGCGGACCGAGCGCCAGTTCCAGCCCGTCGCCTGTCCGCCGGCCGGTGCCGGTCGCACGACAGCCATTGTCCTCTCCATAGTCGATGACGATGCCGATCCGGTGGGCGACGCCGGCAGGCACGATGCAGAGCCGATCGGAGCCGCGGGCATAGGCACCTGCGATGCTGACATGCCCGGGATCGCGGACCAGACCGCGCCGGATCGCTGCCGTTTCAAGATCGGTCGCGACCCCATCGCGCGGCGCAGGCGAAGGGCCGCCGCACGCGGCGAGCCCCAGCAGCAGCGCCACCCCCGCCCGCTTCATGCGTCGCGCACCAGCGCTCCGTTCTCGATCCGGCGGTAGAAGCAGCTTGGCGCCCCGGTGTGGCAGGCCGGCCCATGCGGCTCCACCCGCAGCCACAGCGCATCCTGGTCGCAGTCGATCCGCGCCTCCACGACGTGGAGGAAATGCCCCGAGGTCTCGCCCTTGGTCCACAATCGGCCGCGGCTGCGCGACCAGAAGGTGGCCTTGCCGGTCTCCAGCGTCACGGCCAGCGCCTCGGCATTCATATGGGCGAGCATCAGCACCTCGCCGGTGGTGGCGTGGGTGGCGACGGCGGTGATCAGGCCGTTGGCATCAAATTTCGGGTCGAGCGCAGCGCCCGTTTCGCGAAGGTTTGTCACGTGCGTCGTCTAGCCGGGTTCCTTGCGGTCGTCATCCCCGGCCTCTGGGCACCGATCGAGCAGATCGCGGGAAGCGACACTTCGTTCAGGTGCGGCGCTTCAGGTTCGTCGCCGGCCGAACGCGAATTGGACGAAGATCCGATACCTTGATCGTGACTTCCACCGACTGTCCCAAGTTCGCGCAGTTCGAATGCGGCGGGACCTGGACCTTGACCACCAGAACATCGCCGCCGCGCCACCGGAGGGCGGCATAGTTTGGAGCCTCCGCCTCCACGCACTTCGCGGGCAGATGGATCTTCTTGCGGAGGGCCAGTTTCAGGCGCTGGGAAACATCCTCCCCGCGCGCATCTATAAGCAGGATCGACCAGCTGCCGACGGCACCGCCATCGCTCCCCGTGATGGCGGCGAACCGTGCGTTCGGCGCCCAGAGCACCTCGACCAGGTTCGGCGTGAACGACACATGGAACCGAACAATCTTTCGGCCTACACCCAGATACACCCCGCCGCCGTCCTGGGAAACGTACCGCGTGCGATCGGGCGACCAGGCCGGCCTCGCATCTGCTCCGGCAACCGAGGCAATCTTCCGGGCATGCGGGCTCCAATAGCCAGCGGACGGATCGCTACGATCCGGTGTCTCCGGCCAGACAGCCGTACTGAGCACCCATGCCGCCACGCCCAGCATTGCCCGCCACCTCTCCGTCAGGGCGGCAATCTGCCAGCCTCAAGAGGACAGTATATGGTCGGGCCTCGGTATCAACCCTTTCGAATAGCCCGCACCAGCGCATCCTTGTCCATCTTCGAGCGGCCTTCGATGCCGATCTCCCTTGCCTCGTCGTACAGCTCGGCCTTGGTGCGTTCCTCCAGCTTGCCGCCGCCCGAATCGAGGCTGCCGTTCGCCCGGGCATTGGCGATCCGTGCTGCTTTTTCCTTGGAGGCGCCCTCTTGGCGAAGCTTCTCGTAGAGGCCGTCGTTCTTGATCTGCGAACCGTGGTCCCTGGCCATGATCCCTCTCCTTTCTCAGGGGGTTAACCTGCAAAAAGGGTAAACGGTCCTTTTCGCTGTTACAGACCGGAGACAAAGCGGGACGAAGCGCCTATATGGCCGGCAACCGTTGCCGTTCCCCCCGAGGGCCAATGCTTACCACACACCCGTTTGATGACGACAAGCTGCGCGAAGAGTGCGGCATTTTCGGCGTTTCCAACAGCGAAGGCGCGGCCGCGATGGTCGCGCTCGGGCTGCACGCGCTCCAGCACCGCGGCCAGGAGGCGGCGGGCATAACCAGCTGGGACGGCAATCAGTTCCATTCGCATCGCGCGATGGGCCATGTCGCCGGCAATTTCGATCGCGACGACGTGATCCGCGCGCTGCCGGGCCTCGTCGCCTGCGGCCATGTCCGCTACGCCACCACCGGCGGCTCGGCGATCCGCAACGTCCAGCCGCTCTATGCCGAGCTGGCCAGCGGCGGCTTCGCGATCGCGCATAACGGCAATATCTCCAACGCGATGCGGCTGCGGCGCGATCTCGTCCGCCGCGGCGCGATCTTCCAGTCGACCTCGGATACCGAGGTGATCATCCACCTCGTCGCCACCTCGCAGTACCGCACGCTGATCGACCGGTTCATCGATGCGCTGAAGCAGGTCGAGGGTGCCTATTCGCTGATCGTGATGACGCCGGAAGGCATGATCGCCTGCCGCGATCCGCTCGGCATCCGCCCGCTCGTCATGGGCCGTCAGGGCGACTCAATCGTGTTCGCCTCGGAAACCGTCGCGCTCGACGTGTGCGACGCGCAATATGTCCGCGACGTGGAGCCGGGCGAGCTGGTGATCGTGAAGGCCAATGGCGAGATGAGCAGCCACAAGCCGTTCGCACCCCAGGCGCCGCGGCCGTGCATCTTCGAATATGTCTATTTCTCGCGCCCCGATTCGATCAGCGACGATCGCTCGGTCTATTCGGTGCGCAAGGCGATCGGCGCGCAGCTGGCGATCGAGTCGCCTGTCGAGGCCGACCTCGTCGTCCCAGTGCCCGATTCGGG
The DNA here is from genome assembly GCF_036731925.1 of Sphingomonas sp. GTDB lineage: Bacteria > Pseudomonadota > Alphaproteobacteria > Sphingomonadales > Sphingomonadaceae > Sphingomonas. The sequence continues at coordinate 1,384,764 of NZ_DAINDJ010000001.1, read as the reverse complement.
CGTGCCGGCGGCGATCGGCTATGCCCAGCAATCGGGCATTCCGTTCGAGCTGGGGATCATCCGCTCGCACTATGTCGGCCGCACCTTCATCCAGCCGGGCGACAAGGTCCGCCACCTCGGCGTGAAGCTGAAGCACAATGCCAATCGCGATCTGATCGCGGGCAAGCGCATCGTGCTGATCGACGATTCGATCGTACGCGGCACCACCAGCCTCAAGATCGTGCAGATGATGCACGATGCCGGCGCGAAGGAAGTGCATATGCGCATCGCTTCGCCGCCGACGCGCCACAGCTGCTTCTACGGCGTCGACACGCCCGAGCGCGCCAAGCTGCTCGCCGCGAAGATGGATGTGGGCGGCATGACCGACTTCATCCATGCCGACAGCCTGGCCTTCGTTTCGATCGACGGGCTGTACAAGGCGCTGGGCGAAGCGCGCCGCGCGGACATCCATCCCAAATATTGCGACGCCTGCTTCACCGGCGACTATCCGACGACGCTGACCGACCAGGACGAGCTGGCGCCGCCGCCGGACCAGCTGGCGCTGCTCGCCGAGAAGGTCGGCTGAACCGGTGAGCGACGGTCCGCTGGCGGGACAGACCGCCCTTGTCACCGGCGCGAGCCGCGGCATCGGGGCGGCGACGGCAATCGCACTGGGCGCGGCCGGCGCGCATGTGATCCTCACCGCCCGTACCGCAGGCGGGCTCGAGGAGGTCGAGGACGCCATCTTCCAGGCGGAGGGAAGCGCAACGATCGCGCCGCTGGATCTGGCCGAGCACGATGCGATTGGCCGGCTTGCCGGTGCGATCGCCGAGCGCTGGCCGGTGCTCGACATGCTGGTGCTCAACGCCGGCATGCTGGGCACCTTGAGCGCCGTGAACGCGATCGACTTTGCCGAGTTCGCCAAGGTGCTGACGCTGAACGTCGCCGCGCAGGGAGCGATGCTCGCCGCCTTCGATCCGATGCTGCGCCGCGCGCCGTCGGCTCGGGTGCTCGGGATCACTTCCAGTGTCGGTCGCACGCCGCGCGCCTATTGGGGCGTCTACGGCGCTTCCAAGGCGGCGTTCGAGAATCTGCTGCTCAGCTACGGCCATGAGCTGGAGAATGTCAGCCAGGTCCGGGTCGGCATCGTCGATCCCGGCGCCACGCGCACCAAGATGCGTGCGCGCGCGTTCCCCGGCGAGGATCCCGCAACGGTGAAGGCACCCGAAGTGGTAGCCGAGCGGATCGTCGCGCTGATGGCCGGCGGCTTCGAGCGCGGCCATCTCGAGCGGGTCGGCTGACCTCCCAGAGCATTTTTAGTCGACCGTGTACGGGCAACGACCCGGAAAATGCGACAACAAGGATCTAGGGCGTCTTCACCGATGGTGAGAACGCTCTAGTTTTCCTCCTCATCGCCCTTGGCGGCGGGACTTGGTGCCGGCGCGGGCTTTCCGCAGGCACAGCGTGTGCCTGGTGCCTTGCGTGTCGGTGCCGTCGTCGCGAACTCGGTGCGGGTGAGCGTGCCGGACTTGTCGGCATCGGCGCCAGTGAATTTGGCGATCGACTTGGCCGCCCATTCCTCGAAGCTCAACCGTCCGTCGCCGTTGGTATCCAGCTTGGCGAACGCCTTGTGGCGCGCGGCGAAATACTCGTCCCGGCTGACCGCGTCGTCACGATCCTTGTCATAGCGGTCGAAGCGCTTCTGCTCGCGGGTCTCGGCGTCGGCCGCGGGCGCAGCGTCGGGCATGGGCGTCACCGCACCCGCCGCTGCCGGCGCCGGCTGCAATACCGCGGCGAGCGGCGTTCGCGCCGGCCCGCGTCCGAACAGCAGAAATCCACCGAACGCCAGTAACAGCGCCGCGCCGGCGCCCACCGCATATCGCCACATGCCAAGCTTCCCCCCGGAAGGTCGCCTGAGTTTACACCTTCAGGGGAATGCAGCCAAGTCCTAACGGCCGCTGAGGCGGTGCCAGAGCAAGCGGGCGACTCGCCGGGGTGCACCGATCGGCAGGGGAGCATCCGCGGGCAGCATGAGGTCCATCCGCGCCCGGTGCGCGAGCGCGCCCAGTGCGCGACCGTTCCGGCTCCACCGGGCCGCCAGCGCCTGGGCGAGTCGCGGCGTGGCGAGGCTCCGGGCTGCGTCCGCCTCGTCACCGTCACCGAGATGGCGCGCAAGATCGGCAAGCGCCCAGCCTTCGCCACCCGATGCCAGCAGGTCGCCTACTGCACCCAGTGCGGTCCCGGCGGAGACGAACAGGCTCCCCCGCCCCGCTGCGTACCGGGCAAGCGCCAGGCCATCCAGCGCCTCTTCCTCCACCAGCACTTCCCAGCCGTGCACGATCGGCACCAGCGACGCGCCGGTGACGCCGCGCGGCAGCACTTCGGTGGCGAGCCCGCGCAGTACCGGCTCGGCCGGCGGCGGCGCGGTGTCGAGCTTGGCGAGCGCCTCGCGCCACCAGGCGAGCCGCAACTGTCCCACCGCCGGCTGGCTGGTGGTGCGCAGCAACTGCGCCAGCGCCGCATCGAGCGCCAGAAGCGCGGCAAGCGCCGCCCGCCCCTGGGCCGGCGCATAGGACAGGATCAACGCCCGTTCGGGGTCCTCGGGCAGCGTGTTTAGCGAAGCATTCACCCGTTCTCTCTATGGCGGGAGGGTCGGTGAAGGAAGAGCCGGCGCTTGCTCGTCAGGGAGTTTCGATCGGTCGCGATGCGCAGAACGGTTCTCGAGCGGTTTCGGCGTTGCTGCCTCCGGCCGCGGGGCCGGGACGGTCTGCTTGCCCGGCTGCGCGGAAACCATGCGGGCAATGTGCTCGCGATGATGGCGATCGCCCTGATACCGCTGCTGTTCATCGCTGGGTCGGCCGTGGATACCGCCCGGCTGTATATGGTGAAGACGCGGCTGCAGCAGGCCTGCGACGCCGGCGCGCTGGCAGGACGACGCTTCATGGAATCCACCAGCGCAACCACGCTGGACAGCGCCGCCGTCACCCAAGCCAATGCCTTCTTCGCCAACAACTTCAAGGTCGGGCTGTTCGGCGCCAAGGCGGTGCGCTTCACGCCCGCCAAGACGAGCGAGAACCAGGTCGCCGCCACCGCTACCGCCACCGTGCCGATGACCCTCACCGGCATGATGGGCTTCGGTGACCAGGCGCTGACGGTAACCTGCGAGGCGCGCTACGACGTGGCGGACACGGACATCATGTTCGTGCTGGACACGACGGGCTCGATGGCATGCCTGACGTCCGACGGCACCGCCGGCTGCAGCCAGCCGGTGGTGAGCTACACCCGGCCTGTCATCGACGGCGCGCCCGGCTATGGCGGCACCATCGGCTATTATACCGAGGAACGATCGGGCTCGAAGATCTCGGGCCTGCGCCAGGCCGTGCTCAACTTCTACGATACGCTGGCGGCGGCGGTCGATCCCGCAACGCACCTCCGCTACGGCTTCGTCACCTATACCTCCACCGTCAACGCCGGTTATGCGATCGCGGCCCTGTCACCGGCGTATCTGGTCGACAGCTGGACCTACAACAGCCGTGTGCTGGTCGACGAGAACAACGGATCCGCGACGACCAGCGCCTACACCAACACCAGCCAGGCGACCTGCTACAGCTGGGCCGGGCGCAATCCGTCGGCCGGCTATACCGCTGCGGGCACGGCAACCTGGACCACCATCAATAGCTGGTCCCCCGCCAGCGGCGGCACCTGCACCGCCACGGTCCAGCCGCTGAAGCGCACCTGGAGCTACCAGAAGGTCCAGTTCGACACGCGGCAGTACAAGCTGGGCGCTGCCGTCCCCGATCTCACCAAGATCGACGGCTCGACCTCCCGCTGGCAGGGCTGCATCGAGGAACGCGACACGACGCAGAGCAGCAGCTTCGACTATTCGAACCTGCCGCCCGATCTGAACCCCGATCTCGTCCCCACAAGTGACGGCACGCGGTGGCGCCCGATGTGGCCGGATGTCGTCTATTATCGCGGCAACACCAGCTCCTCCACCTATTGGGGCACGAGCACCAACCCGGCAGGCGACAGCACCAGCACAAGCCAGCTGGGGCAATATACCGCGCTGAATATGCCCCAGAACATTTCGGCGGGGTATGTCTCGTGCGGCAAGCCCGTGCAGCGCCTGCGGGTGATGACGCGGTCGGACGTCAGCGCCTATGTCAACGCGCCGGACTTTGTGCCGCAGGGCGGCACCTATCACGACGCGGGCATGATCTGGGGCACCCGCCTCCTCTCGCCCACGGGCCTGTTCGCCGGGGACACCGCGGCCTGGCCCGGGCGCAACCCGCCGAAACGCTACATCGTGTTCATGACCGATGGCGACATGTCGCCGAGCAAGTGCCTGTACGGCATGTACGGCATCGAGAATTACGACAAGCGCGTGACCAATCTCGCCTATACCAGCAATTGCCGCGCGACGACCCAACTCGACAACCACAATGCCCGGTTCCTCGCCGCCTGCGCCTCGGCCAAGGCCCGCAACATCTCGATCTTCGTGGTCGGCTTCGGCCAGACGCTGACAACCCAGCTGACCCAGTGCGCCTCGCCGGGCCAGGCCTTCTATGCGGCCGACAACGCGGCCCTCAACACAGCCTTCCAGACGATCGCCAAGCGCGTGGCAATGCTGCGCCTGAGCCGATGATGCGCCGGCTGTTCCCCGACGAGCGCGGCGCGACGCTGGTCGAATTCGCGATCCTGCTGCCGGTGCTGCTGGCGCTGCTGATGGGGCTGATGGACCTTTGCTACCAGGCCTATGTCCAGGCGGTGCTGGAAGGTGCCGTGCAGAAGGCGGCGCGCGATTCTACCATCGAGGCTGCCGACATCAGCACGATCGACACGCGGGTCGTCACCGCCGTGCGCCGCGTGGCAGGCAAGGCCAGCGTCACGCCGAACCGCCTCTTCTATGCCAGCTTCGCGCTGATCAAGCCCGAGGATTTCGCGGACAGCAACGGCAACGGGATACACGATCCCGGCGAATGCTTCACCGATGTGAACGGGAATGGCCAGTGGGACATGGATCCTGGCCGTGCCGGACAAGGTGGGGCGAGCGACGTGACCGTCTACAGGGTGACGGTCCACTATACCCGGCTGTTCCCGCTCGCGCGGCTGATCGGCTGGAGCAACCAGGTGGTGCTCAGCGCATCGACGCGCTTCAAGAACCAGCCTTACGGTACCCAATCAATTCCGACGCCGCAGCTGCTCTGCAAATGACCGCGCGCGCCCTGCTCCCCCGCCTCGCCGCGGCGCGTTCCGGCGCCGCGCTGCTCGAGTTTGCGCTCGGCTTGCCGCTGGTGCTGACCGCCGGCCTCTGGGCCGCCGAGCTGACCAACTTCGCCGTCACCAACCAGCGCCTCAGCCAGATTGCGCTGGCACTCGCGGACAATGCAAGCCGCGTCGGCCTGTTCAACGGCACCGGCACGACCATATTGCGCGAGGTGGACATCAACGATGTGCTGCTCGCCGCCAAGCAGCAGGGCGCGGCGTTCAACCTCACCGCGAACGGCAGGATCACGCTGTCGAGCCTGGAGAATAGCGGGGGCACCCAGCGCATCCACTGGCAGCGCTGCATCGGTGTGCAGAGCGGTGCGACCTACGACTCGCACTATGGCAAGACCGTGCAGACGGACGGCGTGACTTACGATCCAACCGCGGGCGTGAACACCGCAGCCTCTGGAGACAACAGCGCCCAGCATCCGGGAACGCTCGCCCCCAACGGCATGGGCGAGAACGGCGCCCAAGTGAATGCACCGACGAATTCGGGGGTGATGTTCGTCGAGATCAACTATCTCTACACGCCGCTGATTGGAAAGGGCTGGTTCACCAGCGCGAAGACGATACGCTACGTTGCCTCGTTCGTGGTCCGCGACAATCGCGATTACGGCCAGGTCTACAACCCCTCGCCCACGTCCAACCGCGCCACCTGCGACCTTTATTCCGGCTAACGAAAAAGGCCCGCCCGACACTGGGTCGGGCGGGCCTACTTTCCGTCGGCAAGCCGAAGATCAGCGATAGGTGACCTTCTTCACCGTCGCGACCACCTTGTCGGCGGTCACCAGGGCGAGCTTTTCCAGGTTCGCGGCGTACGGCAGCGGCACGTCCTCGTTGGTCACGCGCAGCACCGGCGCGTCGAGGTCGTCAAAGCCCTCTTCCATCACGAACGCGGCGACTTCCGACGCGATCGAGCAGGTGGGCCAGCCTTCCTCGACCACCACGATGCGGTTGGTCTTCTTCAGGCTTTCCAGCACGGTCTGCTTGTCGAGCGGGCGCAGCGTGCGCAGGTCGATCACCTCGGCATCGATGCCTTCCGCCGCCAGCTTCTCGGCGGCTTCGAGCGAAACGCCCACGCCGATCGAGTAGCTCACCAGGGTCACGTCCTTGCCCTCACGCATGATGCGCGCCTTGCCGATCGGCAGGACATAGTCGTCGAGCTTCGGCACGTCGAAGCTGCGGCCGTACATCAGCTCGTTCTCGAGGAACACGACCGGATCCTGGCTGCGGATCGCCGCCTTGAGCAGGCCCTTGGCATCGGCCGCGTCATAGGGCGCGATCACGATCAGGCCGGGGACGCTGGCGTACCACGGGCCATAGTTCTGGCTGTGCTGCGCGCCGACGCGGCTGGCCGCGCCGTTCGGACCACGGAACACGATCGGGCAGCGCATCTGGCCGCCGGACATGTAGTTGGTCTTGGCCGCCGAGTTGATGATGTGGTCGATCGCCTGCATGGCGAAGTTGAACGTCATGAACTCGATGATCGGCTTCAGGCCGCCCATCGCCGCGCCGGTGCCGACGCCGGCAAAGCCATATTCGGTGATCGGGGTGTCGATGACGCGCTTCGGGCCGAATTCGTCGAGCAGGCCCTGGGTCACCTTGTAGGCGCCCTGATACTCGGCGACTTCCTCGCCCATCACGAAGATGCGCGGATCGGCGCGCATTTCCTCGGCCATTGCGTCGCGCAGCGCTTCGCGGACCGTGGTCTTCACCATCTCGGTGCCGGCCGGCACGGCGGGATCGGCGGGACGGGTCTTCTCGACGGCGGCGGTCAGCTGGGCAGTGCCGGTTTCCGGTGCCTTGGCGGGCGCCGGGGTGGGCTCGGTCTGCTGGCTGGCCGGGGTCGGCGCGGCGGCGGCGGTCGAGGCATCCTCGCCCTCGCCCGCGATCATCGCGATCACGGTGCCGACCTTCACGTTATCCGTGCCCTCGGCGACCAGGATCTTCGCGATCGTGCCTTCGTCGACGGCTTCGAATTCCATCGTCGCCTTGTCGGTCTCGATCTCGGCGAGGATGTCGCCGGACTTCACGACGTCGCCTTCCTTGACGAGCCACTTGGCGAGCGTGCCCTCTTCCATGGTCGGCGAGAGCGCCGGCATCTTGAGTTCGATCGCCATCTCAGTAGGTCTCCACCAGCACGTCGGTATAGAGTTCGGCCGGATCGGGCTCCGGCGTCTGTTCGGCGAAGTCCGCCGATTCGTTCACGATCTTGCGGATCTCGGCCTCGAGCGGCTTGAGCTGCTCTTCGGTCACGCCCATCGTCTCGAGCTCGCGCTTCACCGCCTCGATCGGGTCCGACTTGTCGCGAACCGACTGGACTTCCTCGCGGCTGCGATACTTGGCCGGATCGGACATCGAGTGGCCGCGATAGCGATAGGTCTTCATCTCGAGGATGATCGGGCCCTTGCCGGCGCGCACCCAGGCGAGCGCTTCCTCAGCGGCACCGCGGCAGGCGAGCACGTCCATGCCGTCCACCTGGATGCCGGGGATGCGGAAGCTCTCGCCGCGCTTGTACAGCTGGTCTTCCGCCGAGGAGCGGTTGACGCTGGTGCCCATGGCATACTGGTTGTTCTCGATCACGTAGATGATCGGGAGCTTCCACAGCTCGGCCATGTTGAACGATTCGTACACCTGGCCCTGGTTTGCGGCGCCGTCGCCGAAATAGGCCATGGCGACGCCGCCATCCTCGTTATACTTGTGGGCGAACGCCAGACCCGTGCCGAGCGAGACCTGGGCGCCGACGATGCCGTGGCCGCCGTAGAACTTCTTCTCGGTCGAGAACATGTGCATCGAGCCGCCCTTGCCGCGCGAGATACCCGCGCCGCGGCCGGTCAGCTCGGCCATGATCACCTTGGGGTCGATACCGTAAGCGAGCATGTGGCCATGGTCGCGATAGCCGGTGATCACCGAGTCCTTCTCGCCGTCCAGCGCCGACTGCAGGCCGACTGCCACGGCTTCCTGGCCGATGTACAGGTGGCAGAAGCCGCCGATGAAGCCGAGGCCGTAGAGCTGGCCCGCCTTCTCTTCGAAGCGGCGGATAAGCAGCATCTGGCGATAGAATTCGAGCAGCTGTTCCTTCGAGGCCTTGAACCGTTCCGGTTCGCTGGGCCGCTCGCGATTCGGTACGGCGGGTGGGGTCGGTGCGTTGCGTGCCGGTGCTTTGGCCACGATCAGATATTCCTCATCCGGGGAGGGGAAAGGCGGGTGCCTATACGCGCGTTCTTGCAAAGCTTGCAACCAACGCGCGGGTTCGGCCCACGTTCATCCGCCCTAAGGCGCTCCGCCGTGGCTGGCAACAGGTGCCGCTACGGCGATCACTTCTTGTCGAGCGGGATGATCACTTCGTCGGGGCGGACGACGTTGAGCTGCTTGCGGGCAAGCTCGTCGACCATGTCGGGATCGGCGCCATGCTTCGGATCGAGCAGATCGACTCGATTCTTCAGCTCGGCACGCTTCTTGTCGAGCAGCGCATATTCGCGCTGCTTGGCGGCAAGCTCGTGCTGCACTTCCTTGGCGGCGACGATCCCGTTGGGCCCCAGAACCGCGTTATAGGCAAAGAAGCCGATGGCGATCAGCGCCGCGGCGGGAAGCCCCGCGCGGCGCAGCAGCGTGGACATGGGCGAAGCGCGCTTCATGCCCGTGTTTTTCGCTGATCGATCGGCTCTTAGCAAGATTGCGGTTCCTACCTAGGTCAGGCGCGGCGCAGCACCGAACGGCCGGCATAGACCGCCGCGTCGCCCAGCTCTTCCTCGATGCGGATCAGCTGGTTGTACTTGGCGAGCCGGTCCGAGCGCGCGAGGCTGCCGGTCTTGATCTGGCCGCAGTTGGTGGCGACCGCGAGATCGGCGATCGTCGCGTCCTCGGTCTCGCCCGAACGGTGCGACATGACGGCGGTGTAGGACGAGCGCTGGGCGAGGCTGACGGCCTCGAGCGTCTCGGTCAGCGTGCCGATCTGGTTGACCTTCACCAGCAGCGAGTTGGCGGTGCCGCTCTGGATGCCGCGCAGCAGGCGCTCGGGGTTGGTGACGAACAGATCGTCCCCAACCAGCTGGACCTTGCCGCCGAGCAGGTCGGTCAGCGCCTTCCAGCCTTCCCAATCGTCCTCGGCCATGCCGTCCTCGATCGAGAAGATCGGATAATCGGCGGCGAGCTTGGCCAGGAACTCGGCATTCTCGGTCGAGCTGAGGGTCTTGCCCTCGCCCACCATCTTGTAGGCGCCGTCCTTGAAATATTCGGTGGCGGCGCAGTCGAGCGCGAGCATCACGTCGTCGCCCGGCGTGTAGCCGGCCGCCTCGATGCTGCTCATGATGAAATCGAGCGCTTCGGTGGTCGACGCGATATTCGGCGCGAAGCCGCCCTCGTCGCCCACGCCGGTCGCCAGGCCCTTCTCGTGCAGCTTCTTCTTCAGCGTGTGGAAGATTTCCGAACCGCAACGCACCGCCTCGACGATGTTCTCGGCGCCGACCGGCATGATCATGAATTCCTGGAAGTCGATCGGGTTGTCAGCATGCTCGCCGCCGTTGATGATGTTCATCATCGGCACCGGCAGGACGTGCGCGTTGACGCCGCCGACATAGCGATAGAGCGGCAGGCCGCGGGCATCGGCCGCGGCCTTGGCGGCGGCGAGGCTGACGCCGAGGATGGCGTTGGCACCCAGGCGACCCTTGTTGGCGGTGCCGTCCAGCTCGATCATGGTGCGATCGAGATCCGCCTGGTCTTCGGCGTCGAGGCCGAGAACCGCCTCGGCAATCTCTCCGTTCACCGCATCGACGGCGCCCTCGACGCCCTTGCCGAGCCAGCGGGACTTGTCGCCGTCGCGCTTTTCCACCGCCTCATGGGCACCGGTGGAGGCGCCCGAAGGCACGGCAGCGCGGCCGAAGCTGCCATCGTCCAGCAGGACATCCACTTCCACCGTGGGGTTGCCACGGCTGTCGAGAATCTGGCGGGCGTGGACGTCGATGATTGCGGTCACGTCATGGTCTCCGTAACATATCTGGAATGAGGCGCGCGGTGCCTCTAGCGGTTCGCAAGGGAACTCGCAAACGGGGCCGTTGTTGTTTCGGCGCGACATGGAGGGTTTTTGATCATGGCAGACGAAACGGCCAACATTGCGGGCGATCCGCTCGCAGGGAACATGGGCGAAACCGGCGCGGCAAGCGGCGGTACCGAGGGCGGCAGCGGTGCGGAAGGCGCCAGCTTCACGCGCAACGCATCCGACACGATTCGCGAGGAAGCGTCGAAGTACGCCGATCAGGCCAAGGAGCACATCCTCGGCTTCGCCGGCACCGGCAAGGAACGCGCGACCAGCGCCCTCGACGAAGTGGCGGAGATGATGCGCACGGCGGCGGGCGACGTCGATGCGAAGCTTGGTGCGCAGTACGGCCAGTACGCCCGCACCGCAGCCGACGGCATCGCCGGCTTCGCGGACTCGCTGCGCGGCAAGGAAGTCGGCGAGCTGCTCGATGAAGCCACGGACTTCGTCAAGAAGAGCCCGGCGATCGCGGTAGGCACCGCCGCGGCGCTCGGCTTCGTGCTGGCGCGCGTGATCAAGTCGGGGATCGAGGCGGCCGGTACCGAAACCGAGACCAGCACCACCGATGCCGGGACGAGCGGCGCCACGGCAACCGGCGGCACCACTGCCGGCACGGCGGACGACATCAAGATCGAGCCTGTCGGGTTCGGCGATGGTCCGTCGGCGTCGCCCGGCACGACGCAGAGCTAAGGACGGGCAGAACAGGGCATGGACGCCCCCCGAACGGAAGACGCCGGCATCGGTGAGCTGATCGGCCAGCTCACCGAAGACGCCAAGGATTATGCCCGCGCCGAGGTCGACTATTTCAAGGCAGTCGCGCAAGCCAAGGTGGCCGAGGTCAAGGGCGCGGCGATTGCCGCCGTGCTTGCGCTCGCGCTCGCCCTGGCCGCAGCGATCGGGCTGATCGTCGGCGCGATCCTGACGCTGGCGACTCTGGTCGGCCCCGGCTGGGCGACGCTGATCGTCGTCGGCGTCAGCCTCGTCGTCGCCGGTCTGCTCGGCTGGGTGGCGGCGCGCGGCATCCGCAAGGCGATGGGAGCGCAAGCATGACTGTACCTCGCGACCCCGACGCCGCTCGCGCCCGCGCCCGCGCGGCCCGCGACAAGCTGATGGCGACGGTCGGCACGGTCCAGGAGCGGCTGAAGCCTCGCAACATCGCACACGAGGCGATGGAGAATGCCAAGCAGAGCGTCACGACCATTGCCCGCGAGGGCACCGAAGCGGTGCGCGAACGGCCGTGGCTCGCCGCTGCGGTGACGAGCGGGATCGGCCTCGTCCTCGCCCGCGGCTGGATCCTGGATATTTTCCGCAAGGGCAAACACGAAACCGCCGGACCGCCCAAGGGTTCGGATCATAAAGACAGCAATGCAGAAGGATGATGCCATGAGCACCGAAACCGAAAACGGATCGCGCCTCACCGAAAACCCCGGCCTGCTGCTCGCCGGCGGGATTGCGGTGGGCGTGGTGATCGGCATGCTGCTGCCGCGCTTCGAGCGGGAAAAGGCCGCGCTGGAGCCGCTGGGCCGCAAGCTGGCCGACGGCGCCGCCGCCGCAGTCCAGGCTGCCAAGGACAGCGGCCGCGAGCAGATCGAATCGCTGATCCCGAACAGCGATGCCACCAAGGAGCGCGTCTCGGCGCTGTTCGGCACGGTGATCGACGCTGCCAAGGACGCAACCTCGAAGCGTTGAGCCGCCTATAAGGGGGTTGAGTGCGATGCTGCAGTGCCGGTAAGGGCTGCAGCATCCCCCCACCCCCAGGAGGCGCAATGAGCAAGCTTCACCTGGTCTTCGGCGGCCGCGTTGCCGACCCGACGACCCTCGATTTCGTCGATCCGTCCAAGCTCGACGTGGTCGGCATCTTCCCCGATTATGCCAGCGCCGAAAAGGCATGGCGCGCTGCAGCACAGCGCACCGTCGACGACGCCGAGATGCGCTACGTGGTGGTGCACCTCCACCGCATGCTCGATCCCGACGTCGAGGCATCGGCCAAGGCCTGAGGCGGTTTGCCTCTCCATTTGGACGGCAATCGCGTACCGCTATGTACCACGTCATCCCCGCGAAGGCGGGGATCCATTGGCACCGGTGTCTCGGCTCTTGCTGCAACGCACAGGCGAATGGATCCCCGCCTTCGCGGGGATGACGGCGGTTTGAGGATATGGCGGCCCGGCCTTCCGGGCTGGGAGCGCTCACGGCACCGCTGCCAGGTCGGGCGCCACGAGGCCGCGACGCGCCTCCACCGAGAACAGTCGCTCCCTGCTGTAGAAGCGCAGCGGCCAGTCGCGTCGGCCCATCGGCGACGCCAGCAAGCCGTTCACCCGCTCGAGCAGATCCCCTTCCCCCGCCTCCGCCAAGAACAGCCGTACGCCCGCGACATAGGTGCGCGTGATCGTGTCGTGATAGCCGCCGTGATCGTCGTTGATGCCGCCCAGGCGCTCGTTGAAGCGGCGGATGAAGCCGCCGATCTCGGCATCCACATCGATGTCTGGCCGCTCGGTCAGCAAATAGACACACGCCGCGAGATGCGCCTCGTGCGTCCAGTCCTCGCGCGACAAGGTGCAGGCGAGCAGCCCCTCCCCGATCCGGACGATCGCCGCGGCGCTGGGGAAGCACCGCGGCGGAAGGTCGGCAGCATCACTCAGGCGAACGCCCGTGCTTTTGGCGCGGCGGCGCGCACGCCGGCTTCGACATGCGCCTCGAACTGCGCGAAATTTTCGACGAACTGGTCGACGAGCTTCTCCGCGGTCGCGTCATACTCGGCCTTGTCCGGCCAGGTCTCGCGCGGGTCGAGAATGGCCGAGTCGACACCCGGAACCGCCACCGGCACCTCGAAGCCGAAATAGGGATCGACCCGAAACTCGACTGCGTTCAGGCTGCCGTCGAGCGCGGCGTTGAGCAGCGCCCGCGTCGCCTTGATCGGCATGCGGTGGCCGACGCCATACTTGCCGCCGGTCCAGCCGGTATTGACCAGCCAGCAGGCGACATTCCCTTCCGCGATCCGCTTCTTGAGCAGATTGCCATAGACCGAGGGGTGCCGCGGCATGAACGGCGCCCCGAAGCAGGTGGAGAAGGTCGCCTCGGGCTCGGTGACGCCGATCTCGGTACCGGCCACGCGCGCGGTATAGCCCGAGAGGAAATGGTACATCGCCTGCTCGGGCGTCAGCCGCGCGATCGGCGGGAGCACGCCGTACGCATCGGCGGTGAGGAAGATCATGTTCTTCGGCACCGGCCCGAGATTGTCGGCCGAGGCATTGGGGATGAAGTCGATCGGGTACGACCCGCGGCTGTTCTCGGCGAGCGTCGCATCGTCGAGGTCGAGCGTGCGCGTCTCCGGATCCATCACCACATTTTCCAGCACCGTGCCGAAGCGTCTGGTGGTGGCAAAGATCTCCGGCTCGGCCTCGGGCGAAAGGCGGATCATCTTGGCGTAGCAGCCGCCCTCGAAGTTGAAGACCGCCGTGTCCGACCAGCCATGCTCGTCGTCGCCGATCAGCGTGCGGCTGGCATCGGCCGAAAGCGTCGTCTTGCCGGTGCCGGACAGGCCGAAGAAGATCGCCGTGTCGCCCTGGGGCCCGATATTGGCCGAGCAATGCATCGGCATGATGCCCTGTTCGGGCAGCAGATAGTTGAGCAGGCCGAACACGCTCTTCTTCATTTCGCCGGCATAGGCAGTGCCGCCGATCAGGATCAGCTTGTCCGTGAAGCTGACCGCAATCACCGTCTCGCCGCGCGTGCCGTGGCGCGCGGGATCGGCGCGGAAGCTCGGCAGATCGATGATCGTGTATTCGGGCACGAAGTCCGCCAGCGCCTCGGCGCCCGGCCGCACCAGCATCGTGCGGATGAACAGATTGTGCCAGGCGAGCTCGTTGATCACGCGCACCTGCACGCGGTGCTCGGGCTGCGAGCCGCCGTACAGGTCCTGCACGAACAGCTCGTCGCGTCGTCCCAGCTCGGTGAGGAAATCGGCCTTGAGCGCGGCGAAATGCTCGGGCGTCATCGCCTGGTTGGTCTTGCCCCACCAGACGCCGGTTTCGGTCTCGGCATCGCGGACGATGAACTTGTCCTTGGCGGACCGGCCCGTGTGTTTACCGGTAGCAACCACTAGCGGACCATCTGCCGCCAAGGCACCTTCGCCACGGCGGATCGCGTGCTCAACCAGCGGCGCGGTAATCAGGTTCCAATGAAGGGTCGCCGACGTGGCAATTCCCTGCTCGCCAAGACCATGGCGCGACTGTCGCATGCTCAAAACACCCTCCTCAAACACTGTCGCACTATTTATATGACAAAGCATATCATTGCCTCGCCGCGCAACTTTATTTCCAATCACTCCCTGACATGGGCGTGCGGAGGGGGTCAATGCGGGTAAGCGTTGTCGGTCGGTTGAGGCGGAAGAAACTTTGGTCTAACGGGTGGAGATGCTGATTTTGCGCCAGCCCCGGGTTGCCGGATGACCGCCACGATCGCGCTGGTCGACGATGACCGCAACATCCTCACCTCGGTATCGATTGCGCTTCAGACCGAGGGTTTCCTCACCCGGGTCTATTCGGACGGCGAAAGCGCATTGAAGGCGCTGATCGAGAACCCGCCCGAGCTGGCGGTGCTCGACATCAAGATGCCCAAGATGGACGGGCTGGAACTGCTCCGCCGCCTGCGCGAGAAGAGCCAGATCCCGGTGATCTTCCTCACCAGCAAGGACGACGAGCTGGACGAGGCGCTGGGCCTTGCGATGGGTGCCGACGACTATATCGCCAAGCCGTTCTCGCAGCGTCTGCTGATCGCCCGCATCCGCGCGATCCTGCGCCGGACCGAACCGGCCGCGCCGGCCGCTGAGGGTGCAGCCCCCGCCGAGCCGGCCGAAGCGCTGGAGCGCGGTCGCCTGAGCATGGATCCGGCGCGCCACAAGGTCACCTGGGGCGGCGTCAACGTCACGCTGACGGTCACCGAATTCCTGATCCTGGAGACGCTCGCCCAGCGCCCGGGCATCGTGAAAACGCGCAACCAGCTGATGGACGCCGCCTATCAGGACGACATCTATGTCGACGACCGCACGATCGACAGCCACATCAAGCGCGTCCGCCGCAAGTTCCGCCAGGTAGACCCGGAATTCGACGCGATCGAGACGCTCTATGGCGCCGGATATCGCTTCTCGGATGAATGACGAGCGCGACCTGGCGCTGCGATGGTCGGGCCGGGTCAGCCTCACGCCGCGGATCCTGGCGGTCAACATCTTCGCGCTGGCGCTGCTGTGCGGCGGCTTCTTCTATCTCGACAGCTATCGCAGCCGCATCGTCGACAGCCGCGTCGAGCAGACCAGCCGCGAGGTGCGGCTGATCGCCCAGGCGCTGGCATCGGCCACCGACAAGCGCCGCGACCTGCTGGTGCTCAGCCTCGCCCGCGACATGGGCACGCGCATCCGCCTCTATGACCCGCAGGGCAAGCTGCTCAGCGACAGCCGTGAGCTGGGCCTGCGCAACCTCGTGCTGCGCGACCCGGACAAGGATCCGGTGGGCCAGACCATCGCCCGGTTTCTCGATGCGGTGATCGACAAGGTCGCCGGTGCCGACCGCGCGCCGCTCTACCGCGAGCGGCCGCGCGACGCCGGCCTCGACTGGCCGGACGTGAAGACCGCGCTGGAAACCCATGCCGCCGCCGCTTCGGTATGGCGCGCGCCGGATCGCACCCCCGTAATTACCGCCGCGGCGCCAATCACCGGCCTCGGCGTCGTGATGACGGCGTTCAACGCCCGCGACATCACCCAGACGGTGCGGATCGAGCGCTACCGGCTGGGCGTGGTCCTGGCGATTGTCTCGCTGGTCTCGGTGCTGCTCTCGCTCTTCCTTGCGCGCACCATCGTCCGTCCGCTGCGACGACTCGCACTGGCGGCAATCCGGGTGCGCCTGGGCCGAGCGCGCGAGGTGGTGGTCCCCCGCCTGCCCGAGCGCCGTGACGAAATCGGCATGCTTGCCCGCGCGCTCTCCGACATGAGCGGTGCGCTCCGCGCCCGCATCGACGCGACGGAAACCTTTGCCGCCGACGTGACGCACGAGCTGAAGAACCCCCTCGCCTCGCTCCGCTCCGCCGTCGAGGGCCTGTCGAACGTCAAGGATCCCGCCCTGCGCGACCAACTGCTCGAGATCGTCCGCGACGATGTCCACCGGCTCGACCGGCTGATCACCGACATTTCCGAAGCCTCACGCATCGACGCGCAGCTCAGTCGCACCACCTTCGAGCCGTTCGACCTGGGCGACCTGATCGCCGCGCTGATCGGCCAGCGCGAGGCCCGCGGCGTGCCCGAGGAGATCCGCATCCGCTTCGATCGCCCGCGCGGCCAGTCGATGGAAGTGATGGGCGACCCGACCCGGCTCGAACGCGTGTTCGAGAACCTCATCGAAAACGCCCTGTCCTTCTCGCCCCCCGGCGGGCTGATCGCGATCTCCGCTGAGGAGGAGGACGACACCCTCGCCATCTGGGTGGAGGACGAAGGCCCGGGCGTACCTGAAGAGGCCCGCGAGGCGATCTTCCGCCGCTTCCATTCGGTCCGCCCCTCCAGCGAGGCGTTCGGCCAGCATTCGGGGCTCGGGCTTGCCATTGCCCGCACCATCGTCGAAGGCCATCAGGGAAGCATCCTCGTGGAATCGCGGGAGGATCGATCGCAGGGCGCACGCTTCGTGGTGCGGCTGCCATTGGCGGCCCGCGCATGATTTCGCCGGTCGACCCGTCCGCGCTCCCGACAGGCTATAACGAGAGCACCATGCAACGGCGTCGCCCCAAACATATCCTGCTCGTCACCGGCATGTCGGGTGCCGGCAAGTCGACCGTGCTCCGCACGCTCGAGGATCTCGGCTGGGAGGTGGTGGACAACCTGCCGCTCCGCCTGCTCAACCGCCTGCTCGATACCGCGCCCGGGGCCGACGGCGGCGCCGACGAGCGCCCGCTGGCCCTCGGCCTCGGCACCCAGACGCGCGGCTTCGACGCCGAGAGCATCGTCCAGCGCATCGAGAAGCTGCGCGAGGATCAGGGCCTTGACGTCGGCACGCTGTTCCTCGAATGCACCGGCGCCGAGCTGGTCCGTCGCTTCTCCGAGACCCGCCGCCGCCACCCGCTGGCGCAGGATCGCCCGGCCGAGGACGGCATCGCCCGCGAACGCGAGCTGCTCGGCCCCTTGCGCCAATGGGCCAACCGGCTGATCGACACCACCGACATGAAGGCGAACCAGCTGTCGCAGACGATCCGCCAGATCTTTTCGGCGGACGGCGGCAAGACCACCTTCAGCGTGACCTCGTTCGGCTTCTCGCGCGGGCTGCCGCGCGACGCCGATCTCGTCCTCGACATGCGCTTCCTGCGCAATCCGCACTGGGATCCGGTGCTTCGTCCCGGCACGGGACTCGATGCCGACGTCTCCGCCTATATCGCCGCCGACCCGGCCTATGATGCCGCCATGGCGCAGATCGAGTCGCTGCTGCTCCTCCTCCTCCCCCGCTACCAGGCGGAGGGGAAGGCCTATGTGACGATCGCGTTCGGCTGCACCGGCGGGCGGCATCGCTCGGTCCATGTCGCGGAACGGATGGCCCGCCGGTTGCGCGAAGAAGGATTTTCGCCCACGGTGACGCACAGAGATTTGCAGACCGCGCCACAGGACTCCCTGGAGGGGGCGCCGGTGTCCATGGCTAGGGGCGGAGAATAGAATGATCGGGTTGGTGCTCGTGACGCACGGACGACTCGCCGAGGAGTTCGTCGTCGCGATGGAACATGTGGTGGGAAAACAGGAGCAGGTCGCCGCGATCTGCATCGGCCCCGAGGATGACATGGAGGGCCGCCGCGCCGACATCGCCGCCGCCATCGGCGCGGTCGATTCGGGCGAAGGCGTGATCGTGCTGAGCGACCTGTTCGGCGGCACCCCCTCCAATCTCGCCATCTCGCTGATGAAAGCGGGCAAGGTCGAGGTGATCGCCGGCATCAGCCTGCCGATGCTGATCCGCCTCGGCAGCGCCCGCAAGACCATGTCCGTCACCGACGCGGTGCTCGCCGCGCGCGACGCCGGCCGCAAATATGTGACGGTCGCGTCGGAAATGCTGGGGCCGCCGCAATGAGCCGGGTGTCGCGCGAGGTCCTCATCGAGAACCAGCGTGGCCTCCACGCCCGCGCCAGCATGGCCTTCGTCACGCTCGCCAGCACCCAGCCCTGCGAGCTGACCGTCGAGAAGGACGGCAACAGCGCCGCCGGCACCTCGATCCTCGACCTGATGATGCTCGGCGCCGCCAAGGGCGACACGATCACGATCTGGGCCGAAGGCGATGGCGCGGAGGGCGCGGTGCAGGCGCTGGTCGAGCTGGTCGAAGCGCGGTTCAACGAGGAATAGGACTAACCTAAGCCCCTCCCCTTCAGGGGAGGGGTTGGGGTGGGGCGGTGTCTCACCGAGACCAACAGACGTTCTGGAATCCCTCCACCCCAACCCCTCCTCCAAGGAGGAGGGGCTAAGAAGGCCCCCAACTAGCCCCCGCCCCCATCCCGCCCTATAGCGGCCCGATGCCACGCGAAATCACCGCTTATTCCAACCCCCTCATCAAGCGCATCCGCAACCTGCGCGACAAGCGCCACCGCCGCGAAGAGGGGCTGTTCCTCGCCGAGGGCCTGCGCATCCTCACCGAGGCGCGCGAGGCCGGCCGGATCCCCGACTATCTCTTCTACACTGCCGAGAGCGCCCGCCACCCGCTGGTCACCGCGCTCGTCACCGCCACCGAGGCGCAGGGCGGCGAGGCGATCGAGACCAATGCCGACATCCTCTCGAAGCTCTCCGGCAAGGACAATCCGGGCGCGGTCGTCGGCGTCTACCCGGAGTTCGCGCTGGACCTCGCCGCGATCGACCGCAGCACCGCGCCGCTCTGGCTGGTCGCCGAGCGCCTGCGCGATCCCGGCAATCTCGGCACCATCCTGCGCACCGGCGACGCGGTGGGCGCCGGCGGGCTGATCCTGCTCGACGACTGCGTCGATCCCTTCTCGGTCGAGGCGGTGCGCGCGAGCATGGGCGCGCTGTTCACCGTCCCCGTCGCCCGCGCCCGCTGGGAGGAGTTCGAGCCCTGGCTGCGCGCCGGCCCCGGCCAACTCGTCGGCCTCAGCCTCGATACCGACCACGATTATCAGGCCCCCCGCTACGCCGCGCCCACCTTCCTGCTCACCGGCAACGAGGCGCAAGGCATGCCGCCGCATATGGAAGCCGCCTGCGATCTTCTGGTAAAGATCCCCATGCTCGGCAAGGCAGACAGCCTCAATGCGGCAGTGGCAACGGCGGTGATGGCCTATGAAGTACGCAACCAGTTCCGGCGGGGGTGATTTGAAGGCGTCGGCACCACTGCGCCCGTGTCCCCCTCACCCTTCCGCGCCTTCGGCGCTCCCTCCCTCTCCCACAAGGGGAGAGGGAGCCGGACGCGACTTCTCCCTCTCCCCTTGTGGGAGAGGGAAGGGGCCCGCTGCCGGAGGCAGTGGGAAGGGTGAGGGGGACAAGGGCTGGAACTGCGCCACCGCCCTCCTCGCCCTCACCCTCGTCACCCCCCACCCCGCCCTCGCCCAACAGACCGAACCCCCACCCCGCGAAGCCCCGCGCCCCGAAACCCCGCGCTTCGACGCCGAGGAGCAGCTCCTCCTCGGCGAGTGGCGGATCACCGGCGTCGCCGGCCACCCGACGGTGCCCGGCAGCCACGCGCGGCTGAAGCTGGAGGGGCTGCGGATCAGCGGCTATACCGGCTGCAACGCGCTGGGCGGCAATTACCGGGTGGAGCGCGGCTATCTCACCACCGGCGGCGTGATCACCACCCGCCGTGCCTGCTCGCCGGCGCTGATGCGGCAGGAAGCGGCGCTGCTGGCGCTGCTCGACCAGCGCCTGGCGGTCCAGCAAAGCCATCGCGGCCGGCTGCTGCTGACCGGGCGCGAGGGGAAGACGCTGGTGCTGGTGCGGGCGGTGGGTTGAGCTTTTCAGTAAAATGGTGTCAGTCCGATAGTAGCCTACGAAACCGCACCATTCGAGGAAACCGTGTCCAACAATTCCTCTTCCAAAAAGACTGAACAGTCATTTGGTCTTGATCAGAATGCCACCAACGCACTTGATTGGGAGAGGGCGCTGGCGCGGGTCATACACGATCTCCGGTCAGACTTCATCTGGGCACCACATATTCGCTTTATATACACTCAGACTGGTGCTGAGCTTATTCAGATCGTCAAAGGAGAGCTAAATGCTGGGACATTTCATCCCGGCATTCCCATGACAATCGAAGTTCCAAAACCATTCAGAATAAAGGTCGGGGGGCCTTTATCTAAAAGACTCGGCCCAAGCTTCACTCGTCCAGGGAGTATCCTGCTCCCCAAAGACCGACTTCTATACCAGATTTTCGCTGACGAAGCTGCGCCACTGGTGGAAGAACATACTGACAGAGATCGCTCTTTTAGCCATAGGCTTAGCGATTCAGACGATGATGCAATGTTTGTATCGTCCAGGAAATCCTGGAGCGACATGCAAAATGCAATCAAAGAACATCTCCAAGATTCTTCGGCGAAGTACATTCTCAGAGTAGATGTAGCTGACTACTTTGGATCCATAAATCAGCACATACTGATAAACACTCTAAAAGAGTACGGATTGGATGGCGCCCTCTGCGATAAACTTGAACGCCTTCTTCTAAGCTATACTGGACAAAGAAGTTCAAGAGGAATTTTACAGGGAATTTACCCCTCCGATCTCCTTGGCGCGTTTTATATGTCTGGAGTAGACACCTTTTTCGACGATCGAGGAATTCCGTCAGCAAGATACGTCGACGACATCTACGCATTCGTGAGCAGTGTCGATGCAGCAGATAATGTGCTGAGGACGTTGATTCCATTTCTTCGATCATACGACCTGACCCTGAACGAAGCGAAATCCACCGTGATGCCTAAATCAGCATTGTTCGCAGAAGAACCAGATTTGGAAGAGCTTTTTTCAAACGCGGTCTCTGAGATATCTGGTCAGATCGACGACGAAGACTCGGACGTGGATTATGGATTTCAGAAGGATTGGAACGACGACGAGGACGAAGAAGAAGGCGAGGACGATGATTCCGATGGAGGCGGCGATTTCCACGACCTTGAATTAGAGGCAACAAAGGCCCTATTTGACTCTATCGACGACTTCCCTAGTCATGAAGAAGCAATTGAGCGCTTTTGCCTACCTTTGTTCACAAAGGCAGAAAGCGACTACGCCTTGGGGTATGTGTTGGACCAACTATCGCGCCGTCCATCAATGACGCAAATATATGCGGCCTACCTCGGGAAGTTTGTCGCCGGTAATCAGAATGTAAGAGACACACTTGCTAAAGCTCTCGACGAAGCCTCCTATTATGACTGGCAAAAAATGTGGATTACAGCTGCACTTATGCAGGCTGGGACGGCCAGCAAAGCAGCCATAAAAAGCTGCGCAGCACTTCTTAACGATGCCAACCGACACGATGGACTTCGAGCGGTAGCCGCTATGTTCATAGGAAGATATGGCGACTATGACCGACGCAAAGCCCTATTCCAAACATATCAAAATGTATCGGACTACGTTAAGCTAGCTATATATTTTTCTTCTCGACGTTGGCCAGGCGTCGAGCGGAAAAATGCAAGAGACAGCTGGGGTGGGCACAGCCAGCTTCATAAGCTTATGTCTAAGGGATTGGCTAAATGAAGTGGACCTTTTCCGAAGCCTTGCTTGCTGAGCAATGAACATTCGGTAGGGGCACATGCCCCCTTACTCCGCCGCAGCCGCTTCCTCCACCTCGCCCCCATCCGGCGCCGGCAGTTCCGCCGTCGGCGCCCGCGCGATCACGTCCACCGTGTCGATCGCGTCCAGCGCGCTGTTGCCGGTATCCACATTGAGCGCCTGGAAGCGCCGCGCGGAGACCATCACCCGGCCTTCGAAGCTCGCGACGAACTTGTTGTAATTCTCCACCGCGCTGTTCAGCCCGCCGCCGACGCGCTTGAGGTGGCCCGCCGCCGTCGCCAGCCGCTCGTACAGTTCCTTGCCCAGCTTGCCGACTTCGCGGGCATCCTCGGTCAGCTTCTGCTGGCGCCACATTGAGGCGACGGTGCGGGCGAGCGGCAGGAAGGCCGAGGGTCCGGCGATGATCACCCGGTTGCGCGCCGCGCGCTCCCACAGCTCCATGTCCACTTCCAGCGCGCTCGACAGGAAATTGTCGCCGGGGATGTACATGATCACGAAATCGGGCGCCTTTTCGAACTGCGCCCAATAGGCCTTGCGCGACAGCGCGTCGGCATGGGTGCTCATCGCCTTGGCATGTGCCTTGAGCGCGGCGGTGCGTTCCTCGGCGCTGGTCGCCTCGGCCGCCTGGAGATAGCCGTCGAGCACGCACTTCACGTCGACGATCAGCTGCTGGTCGCCCGGCAGGCGGATGATGAAGTCCGGCCGCAGCATGCCGTCCTCGGTGGTGACCGAGACTTCGGCGGCGAAATCGACATGGCCGGAAAGCCCGGCGATCTCGATCAGGTTGCGGAACTGCTGCTCACCCCAGCGGCCGCGCGTCTTGGGTGCGGCGCGCAGGGCATTGACCAGCTTGGAGGTTTCCGCGCGCGTCTCGCCCAGCCCGGCCTGCACGGCGCTGATCGCCTCGCGCAGCTGGCCATAGCTGTCGTTGCGGTCCTTCTCGACACGGTGCAGCCCCTCCTCATAGCGCTTGAGCGTGGTGTCGATGGGCTGGAGCAGCGTGCGCAGCCGCTCCTCGTTCTTCTCGCCCGCCTGGTGGAAGCGCGCCTCGGCGCGTTCGAGGAAGGCGCGCTGCGTCTCGTCGAGCATCTTGGCGGCGGATTCGCGGAACTGGCCGGCCATCATCTCGCGCGCGTTGACGAATTCGGTCAGCCGCTCCTCGAAGGCGCCGGCCTTGGCCTTGAGCTCGGCCAGCTCGATACGGGCGGCGTCGCGCTCGTTGCGGAGCATCGCGGCTTCCTCGCGCAGGCGGGGGAGCTGGGCGACGCGTTCCTCGGCCATGGCGAGATCGGTGATGGCAGCCTTGAAATCGGCCTCGCGCCGGGCGCTCTCCGCCCGCGCCTCGCTCGTCCCGCGCGCGCCGATCAGCCAGCCGACCACCACGCCCACGACCAGGGCAACCATCACAAAGGCAACGACGAACGGATCCAACACCAAATCTCCCGGGAACAGGACGCGAACTTACCCGTGCGGGGACAGGGCCGCAAGGGTGGCGGCGGTCGGTTGGGCGCGGGATTCTCGTTTCGCGCAGAGGCGCGGAGAGCGCAGGGGAGAAGAGAAGAAGATTGTTTCACGCGAAGGCGCGAAGGCGCGAAGGCTTTGGATCGCAGGCGGCGTGAGCCGCTCTTCCAACGGCGGTCAGCGCTGAACGCGGGCAAGGGAGAGCCGCTGCGCGGCGGCAAGACCAATCTCCGCGCCTTCGCGCCTCCGCGTGAACACGATCGTTCCTTTGGTCCCGCCGACGCGAGAAGCGAGGGCGGCGCCCTGCGCTCTCTGCGCCTCTGCGCGAAAGACCTCGCGTCTTCGCGCCTTCGCGTGAAATCAGAAAAGCCCGAAAGCCTTCAGGCCGCCTTGCGGGCCTTGTTCAGCTTCTTCAGCAGCATGTCGCGCTTGAGCCGCGAGAGATGGTCGAGGAACACGATGCCCTCCAGATGGTCCATCTCGTGCTGGATGCAGGTAGCGAGCAGGCCCTCGAAGAGCTCGTCATGCGCCTCGCCCTTCTCATCCAGCCAGGTCACGCGGCAGCGCGCGGGGCGCTCGACATCGGCGAACTGGTCGGGGACGGACAGGCAGCCCTCGGTATAGACCGAATACTCTTCCGCGGGCTCGTGGATCTCGGGATTGATGAAGACGCGCGGGTGCCGGATCGGCTTGCCCTCCTCATCCTCTTCCTCCTGCAGGTCCATGACGATCAGGCGCTTGGGCACGCCCACCTGGATGGCGGCGAGGCCGATGCCCGGCGCATCGTACATGGTGTCGAACATGTCGCCGATCAGCGTGCGAACGTCGTCATCGACCGCCTCGACAGGGGTGGAGACGAGACGCAGACGCGGATCGGGTACTTCGACGATAGGGAGGATGGCCATCGCCTAAATTTAGGAGAGCGGCCCTCCAGCGTCAAGCAACCGGCCGCCGCGCGCGCAGTGCCTGGGCCAGCGTGCCCTCGTCGAGATAGTCGAGTTCGCCCCCCACCGGCAGGCCGTGGGCGAGCTGGGTGACGCGGATCGGGAAGGTCTCCAGCCGCTCGGAGACATAGTGCGCGGTGGTCTGGCCCTCGAGCGTGGCGTTCATCGCGAGGACGACCTCGTCGATGCCCCCCGCGCCTACGCGGCGGACCAGCGCGTCGATGCGGAGATCCTCGGGCCGCACCCCGTCGAGCGCGGAAAGCTTGCCGCCCAGCACATGAAAGCGGCCGGGGAACAGCCGCGCGCGGTCGAGCGCCCAGAGGTCGGCGACTTCCTCCACCACGCACAGCGAACGATCGTCGCGGCGCGGGTCGGCGCAGATCGCGCAGGGGTCGTGCGTGTCGACATTGCCGCAGATATGGCAGGTGGTGAGCTTCTGGCTGACCGCGCTGAGCGCCGCGAGCAGCGGGTCGAGTGTCGTCTCGCGCTTCTTGAGCAGGTGCAGCACCGCCCGTCGCGCCGATCGCGGCCCAAAACCGGGCAGCCGCGACAGGGCCTGGGTCAGCGCTTCGATTTCGGGAGAGGCCATGTGCGACACATAGGGGCTTGCATGCGCGCCTGCCAAGCGGTTGAGGGGACAGATGCGCATCCTCTTCATGGGAACCCCCGATTTCGCCGTACCGGTGCTCGATGCCCTGGTCGAAGCCGGTCACACGATTGCCGCCGCCTATAGCCAGCCGCCGCGCCCGGGTGGGCGGCGCGGCAAGGCGCTGACCCCCTCCCCGGTCCACACCCGCGCCGAGGCGCTGGGAATCGAAGTCCGCACGCCGCTCAGCCTCAAGAGTGTGGAGGAGCAGGCGGCACTGGCGGCGCTCGATGCCGACGTCGCGGTGGTCGCGGCGTACGGGCTGATCCTGCCCAAGGCGGTGCTGGCGGCACCGCGGCTGGGCTGCCTCAACGTCCATGGCTCGCTGCTCCCCCGCTGGCGTGGCGCGGCACCGATCGAGCGGGCGATCCTCGCCGGCGATGCGGAGACCGGCGTCGGCATCATGCAGATGGAGGCCGGGCTCGACACCGGCCCGGTGCGGCTGGAGGGGCGCACGCCGATCGACCGCAAGACAGCCGGTGAGCTGCGGGCGGAGCTGAGCGCAATGGGCGCGCGGCTGATGGTGCAGGTACTTGCCGACTTCGACGCCTATCCGGCCGTGCCGCAGCCCGAGGAAGGCATCACCTACGCCTCCAAGATCGACAAGGCCGAGGCGCGGCTGGACTTCACCCGTAGCGCCGTGGAGGTCGAGCGGGCGGTGCGCGCGTTCAACCCGGCGCCGGGCGCGTTCTTCGAGCTGAACAGCGAGCGTTTCCGCATCCACGCCGCCGATCTCGTCGAGGCGAGCGGCCCGGCGGGCTCCGTCGGCGACGACTTGCTGATCCATTGCGGCGAAGGTGCGATCCGACCGACCTCGATCCAGCGCGCCGGTCGCGGCGTGATGACGGTGGCCGAACTGCTGCGCGGCCTGCCCATCCCGCCGGGGACGCAGCTTTGACGCGCTTCGCGCTCACGGTGGAGTTCGACGGCCGCCCCTTCATGGGCTGGCAGCGGCAGGATCACGGCCCCAGCGTCCAGCAGGCGATCGAGGATGCCGCCCATGCGGTGACCGGCGAGGACGTGGTGGTCCACGCGGCCGGTCGTACCGATGCGGGCGTGCACGGCCTAGGCATGCGCGCGCATGTCGATATCGCCAAGCCGATCGCGCCGTTCCGGCTGATGGAGGCGCTCAACGCGCGAATTCGCCCCAACCCCGTCGCGATCCTCGCTTGCGAGGAGGTTGCCGAGGATTGGCATGCGCGTTTCTCGTGCCTTAGCCGTCATTATGAATATCGGATCGTAACACGCCGCGCCCCTCTCACCTGGGAAAAGGGGCTGGCCTGGCGGCTATCCGGACCGCTCGATATCTCCGCGATGCAGGCGGCCGCGGCGTTTCTCGTGGGCCGGCATGACTTCACCACCTTTCGCTCCGCCCATTGCCAGGCGGAGAGCCCGGTGCGCACCCTCGACCGTCTCGATATCGTCGAGGCCGGCGATCGGATCAGCGTCTTCGCATCGGCGCGTTCCTTCCTCCATCACCAGGTGCGGTCGATGGTCGGCTGCCTGTCGCTGATCGGCCAGGGCAAATGGGCACCGGAGGATATGCGAGATGCACTTGCGGCGCGTGACCGGAGCACATTGGGATTGAACGCGCCGCCCGATGGCCTGTTTTTCCTTCGGGCAGAATATCCTAGCGCGTGAACTTCGCTGCAAGTTCGACATGGGTGGACCAGCGGAACTGCCCCACCGGCTGCACCCATTCAAGCCGATAGCCACCCTTGCACAGGATCTCCGCATCGCGCGCGAAGGTACTGGGATTGCACGAGACATAGGCGAGAATCGGCGCCTTGGAGGCAGCGAGCTCGCCCACCTGTTCCCGCGCACCCGCTCGCGGCGGATCGAGCACCACCGCATCGAACCGATCGAGTTCTGCGGTGGTGACCGGCCGGCGGAACAAGTCCCGGTGATCGCCGAACACCTGCCGCCCCGTCGCCCCGGCCGCCGCCTTCAGCGACAGAATGGCGTCGCGCGCCGCCTCGCCCGCATAGACCCGCGCATCGGCGAGCGCGAAGGTGAACGTGCCAAGCCCGGCGAACAGGTCTGCGACCGTGCGCGCGTCGCCGACAATCTCGCGGACCACCGCAACCAGTGCCGCCTCGCCCTCGGGCGTAGCCTGGAGGAAGCTGCCGCTCGGCAACGGCACGGCGACCTCGCCCAGCGTGATCGTCACGGGCACCGGCTCCCAGCGGGCGGTGGGGCCGAAGCCCTCGTCGATCGCAAAGCGTGCCAGCTGCTCGGCCTGCGCGAAGGCGGTGATCGCCTCGGCCGCGGCCAAGCCCTCGGGGTCGATGCCCTCGACCAGCACGTCGCGGCCCTGATCGCTCAGCGCGAGATGTACGTTCACGCGCCGCGCATCGGGCAGCAGCGTCGCGAACAGGCGGCGCAGGGGCCCCAGCAGCGCGAACAGCTCGGGCGCGAGGACGTGGCATTCGGCAAGATCGACCAGCTTGTGGCTGCCCGCCTCGGTGAAGCCGATCCGCACCTGCTTGCCGCGCCGCTCTGCATGGAGCGTCGCGCGCCGGCGGGTGCGCGGCGGCGAGAGCAACGGCGTGCGGATTTCCGTCTCCAGCCCCTGTGCCGCAAGCGCAGTGCGCACGCGCTCGGCGAGAAACCGGCCCCACGCCGCATCGTCGAGATGCTGGAGCTGGCAGCCGCCGCAGCCGGGGAAATGCCGGCAGGGCGGCGTCTGGTGGTGCGGGCCGAAGCGGATCGTGCCGTTCTCGCTCACCCAATCGCCGGGTGCGGTCAGCGGGAAATGCCGGCCATCGCTGGTCACACCATCGCCCCGCGCAGCAACGCGCACCACTTGCACTTCGCTCACAGACATTCCGAACACGCTTCCGCCAGTTGAGCGGCGAGCTGATCGGCGAAAAACGCCGGACCTGCAAGCTGCGCCGCGCGGCCGTGCAGCCAGACCGCCGCCGCCGCCGGATCGACGCCGCTGCCGCCCTGCCCGATCTGCGCGCCCAACACACCGGCCAGGACGTCGCCGGTGCCCGCGGTGGAAAGCCAGGGGGAAGCCCCCGCCAGCACGCGCACGCTGCCGTCCGGACCCGCGATCACGGTATCGCCGCCCTTGTGAATCACCGTCGCGCCGCTCGCAGCGGCGGCCTGGAGCGTGCGATCGATCTTGCTGCCCGTGCCGCCGAACATCCGGTCGAACTCGCCGCCATGCGGAGTGATCCACACCGGTGCCTCCCGCGACGCCAGGGCGGCGGCCGCTCCGGTGCCGAGAAGGCTCAGCGCGTCGCCATCCAGCACCATTGGCTTGTCGGCGGCGAGCCCCGCGCGCAGGAACGCCTCGGCGCGGCGATCTCTGCCGAGCCCCGGGCCGAGCACGACCGCGTCGATCTGATCGCCCGCGAGGAAATCCGCGAGATCATCCGCATCGTCGATCGTTCTGCGCACCAGCGCGTCGGGCGCAGGCCCCGCAGGCTCCGGCCCGGCGAGCATCACATAGCCCGCGCCGCTCGCCATTGCCGCGCGCGCGGCCAGACGGCCTGCGCCCGGCATCGCACCTTCCACCACCGCGACAAGGCCGCGGCTGTACTTGTGGCTTTGGGGTCCGGGCGTCGCCAGCGCAGGCCGTCCGACGGTGCGCCAGGCGGTTTCGACCGCGATGCCGATATCAGCAAGCAGGACATGGCCGCACCGCGACAAGCCATCATCGAGGACATGCGCCGGCTTGAGCGCGCCGAGTGCAACCGTGGCGTTCACGCCGCGCGGCGCGCCCAGCTCGGCACCGCTGTCGGTATCCATGCCCGAGGGCAGATCAATCGCAAGGGTGAACTCCGCGCCCCGCACCAGCTCCCCCAGAACGGCGGCGATGCTGCGTTCGAGCGGGCGGGTGACACCGATCCCGAACAGCCCGTCGATCACCACCGGTCGCACCGGCGCGCCGTAGAGCGAGGTCGTCGGGCCATCCCAGCGCGCGTGCATCCGTTCGGCCGCGCCGGGCTTGGGCGCTCCCGAGGCCGCAACCAGCACGTCGAGCCCGGCGTCCCGCAAATATCGCGCAACGACATAGGCATCGCCGCCATTGTTGCCGGGGCCTGCGAGCACCAGCACCGGCCGCCCCATGGCGAAGCGCACCGCCTCGCGGGCGACCGCGGCGCCGGCGCGCTCCATCAATTCGTCCTGGGAAACGCCGCGCGCGAACACCGCCTCCTCGGCGGCTCGCATCGCGTCGGCGGTGAGGATCGGGGCGCCTGGCGGGATCATGGTCCCGCTGTAGCGCCCTTGCTCCCAAGACGATAGCGCATCCCGCCGATCGTCACCTCGGTTGCGCCGCCGGCATGCGAGACGCCCGCCACCTCGGCACCATCGGCCGCGCTGATCACGTTGCCCTGCACCTGCAGCCGCCGGAACCCGCCATCGGGATGATGGAGGACTAGGGTGCCGCCGTCGCGATCGAGGGTGCAGACCGGCAGCAGCGTCTCGCCGACCGGACCGCACGCCACCGTCTCGCCCGCTTGCTGCGCTTGCTGCGGCGCCGGATCGGCACTGCAGCCCGCCAGAAGCATCCCCAGCACGAGACTAGATGTCCGCGTAGACATGGCGCTCGGCCTTGGCGCCGGGGTGCGTCACCGCCCCTTGATAGGCCGGGCCGACATTCTGCGAATAACGGTAGAGCGCGCCCGACTGATAGTCGTTGACCCGCGGCTGCCAGCGCGCACGACGCTCGGCCAGCACGTCCTCGGCGACGTCGAGGTCGATCGTGCCCGCCTCGGCATCGATGCGAATGGTGTCGCCGTCCTCGACCAGCGCGATGGGTCCGCCCTCTGCCGCCTCGGGCCCCACATGGCCGATGCAGAAGCCGCGCGTACCGCCCGAGAAGCGGCCGTCGGTGATCAGCGCCACCTTCTCGCCCATGCCGAGGCCGTAGAGCGCCGCGGTGGTCGACAGCATCTCGCGCATGCCTGGCCCGCCCTTCGGCCCTTCATAGCGAATGATAATGACCTCGCCCTCGTTGATCTGGCGGTTCTCCACCGCCTGGAAGGCATCCTCTTCGCAGTCGAACACCCGCGCCGGGCCGGTGAACTGGAGCCGGTGCATGCCCGCCACCTTCACGATCGCACCCTCGGGCGCGAGCGAGCCGCGCAGGCCGACAACGCCGCCGGTCGGCGTGATCGGCGTCTTCACGTCGTAGATCACCTTCTGGTCGGGGTTCCAGGTGACCTGGTCGATATTCTCGCCCAGCGTCTTGCCCGTCACCGTCATGCAGCTGCCGTCGAGCAGGCCGTTCGCCAGCATCGTCTTCATCAGCATGTAGACACCGCCCGCCGCGTGCATGTCCTTGGCAACATACTTACCACCCGGCTTCAGGTCTGCGATGTAAGGCGTTGATTTGAAAGCTTCCGCAACATCATGAAGGTCGAATTCGATGCCCGCTTCATTGGCCATCGCGGGCAAGTGCAGCGCTGCGTTGGTCGAGCCGCCGGTCGCCGCCACCACACGGGCGGCGTTGATGAAGGCGGCGCGCGTCGCGATGTCGCGGGGGCGCAGGTTCATCTCGAGCAGGTTCATCACCTGATGACCTGCCGCGATCGCGATCTCTTCACGGCTCTTGTACGGAGCGGGCACCATGTTGCTGTTCGGCAAAGACAATCCCATCGCTTCGCCGACACACGCCATGGTATTCGCCGTGAACTGCCCGCCGCATGCGCCGTGGCCCGGGCAGGCGACCTTCTCGAGCGCAGTCAGGTCCTTGAGCGGGCAGTTGCCGGCAGCGAACTTGCCGACCGCCTCGAACACGTCGACCACGGTGACGTCGCGATCCTCGAACCGGCCCGGCAGGATCGAGCCGCCATAGACGAAGATCGAGGGGATATTGAGGCGCAGCATCGCCATCATCATGCCGGGGAGCGACTTGTCGCAGCCAGCGAACGCCACAAGGGCATCGTAGCAGTGGCCGCGCACGCTGAGCTCGACCGAGTCCGCGATCACCTCGCGGCTGACGAGCGAGGACTTCATACCCTGGTGGCCCATGGCAATGCCGTCGGTCACCGTGATGGTGTTGAAGCGGCGCGGCATGCCGCCATTGGCGATCACGCCCTGGCGCGCGGCGTCTGCCTGGAAATCTAGGGTCGTGTTGCACGGCGCGCTGTCGTTGCCGGCGCTCGCCACGGCGACGAACGGCTTGGCGATATCCTCTTCGGGAATCCCCATGGCATAATAATAGCTGCGGTGGGGCGCGCGCTCGGGCCCCACGGAGACGTGGCGGCTGGGGAGCTTGGATTTGTCGAATCGGTTGGTCATGGCGCGCAAGCCTATGTCGCGGGAACACCCTTTCGCGCAAGAGTGTTGCGCAGAAAAAGCGTAAGATCGTGCAACTGCGTTGCCCAGCGCGTGACGCCCGCAGGCTCGCGGATGCAGTCGTTGCGGATCTCGATCGCGATAGAGGGAATACCCTGCGCCTCCGCGTGGCGGTTGAGCGTCGCGTTGAGCAGCCGCCCCGAATAGGGCTCGTTGTCGCCGGTCACGATCCCCTGGGCGCGGAACCATTCGACGGCAGGACGCGCGGCTCGGGCGTCGCGATTGTAGAGGACGCCGACCTCCCAGGGCCGCGGCGACCCACCCTGCTCCAGCTGCGGCGTAAAGCTGTGGATCGAGAGGATCAGCGCCGGCCGCTGTCGGCGGACCTGGTCGCGCAGCAGGCGATGATAGGGTGCATGGAACCGGGCGATCCGCTCTGCCCGATCGGCGCCAACATTGCCGGGGATCAGGTGGCCGTCGCTGGCCGCGGGGATCAGCCCGGCATGGTCCGGCTCGCGGTGCAGATCGATGACCAGACGCGAGACCGTGGCGAGGATCGCCGGCGCATCCAGTGCAGCGGCAAGAGCACGCGTCACCTCGGCCGCGCCGATATCGACGCCGATATGGAGGTCCAGCAGCCGCGGATCGATGCCGAGGTCGATATCCCCCGGCACGGCATTCGACGCGTGATCGCACAGCAGCAGCACATCCTGCCCCGCGCCATGAAGAACCTCCGCCACGCTCATGAAAACACCGGACGCCGGCGCGCCTGGAAGGCGGCGAGCCCTTCGACAAGCTCTGCACCCGCGAACGCCGCCTCGAACGCGGTGTCGAGCCCCGTATCGCCCGGATGGTGCAGCGCCCGCTTGAGCTGCCGGACGGCGCTCGGCGCGTTCTCGGCGATGCGCTGGGCAAGCGCAATCGCTCCGGTGCCTGCGTGGGGTACGCGACGCTCTACCAGGCCGATACGCGCAGCTGCGTCGGCATCGATCGCGTCGGCGGTGAACAGCAGCTCCCCGGCCCGCCCCTGCCCGACCTGCGCCGCAAGCCCGGCGACATCCTCGCGCGGATAGCCGAGGCCGAGCCGCGCCGGGGTGACGGCGAACTTTGCGGCGTCACCTGCAATGCGAAGGTCGGCCGCGAGGATCAGCGCCACGGCAGCCCCGAAACAGCCACCGTCAATTGCGGCGAGCACAGGCATCGGCAGCGCCGCCACCGCCTCGATCGCGGCGCGCATGGCCAGGCGAAAGCGGGTTCGCGCAGCGGGATCCGTCTGCAGCTGCGCAAATTCGCTGATGTCGGCCCCGGCCGAGAACATCGCCGGCATGCTCGATCGCAGGATCACCACCCGCGCCTCGCCCAGATCGGCCGCATGCGCGGCAAGCTGTTCCCAGCCGGCGACCGGAACTGCGTTGCGCGCCCCGCCGCGCCCGAGCGCGATCGTGGCGATCGGCCCATCCCAATGAACGTCGATCATGTGCCGGCTGTGCCCGATCCGCGCGAGCAAGTCACGCGATGGCGCGCGGGGGGACTCCACACAAGAGAGCGCCCCCGCGGGCCAAGGACGGACGTTCGCGTGGCGCCAGATCCGTCGACGCCGAAATGTCCCGAAACCGTAAAGATTCGGTTACCTGCTCACCGCAACTGTGTAGCGGCAAGCCACCATCCACGGCCCTGAAGCGCCGCCGCGGCCGCGTCACGCGCGCCATCGGTATCGAACAGCGCGAAGCAGGTCGCCCCGGAACCGGACATCCGGGCGAGCATGACGCCGGGTTGCGCCGCCAGCGCCGCCAGGACCGTGTCAATCGCCGGAGCCATTGCGCGGGCCGGCGGCTCGAGGTCGTTGCGCCCGGCCCGCGCCACCGCCAGCAGCTCGCCAGTGCCGATGGGGCCGCGGTCTACGCCGTCCCAAGCCTTGAACACCGCCGCGGTCGAAACGCCGACGCCGGGGTTCACCAGCAGCGTCGGGGTGCCTGTGAGCCCCCCCAGCGGCGCCAGCTGCTCGCCTCGCCCCCGCCCCAGCGCAGTGCGGCCGAACAGGCAGGCAGGCACATCCGAGCCCAGGCCATCGGCAATCGCGAACAAGCGAGGGTCCTCCACCGCGATGCCGTGGAGCGTTGCGAGCGCGCGGAGAGTCGCCGCGGCATCCGCCGAGCCCCCCCCGATGCCCGAGGCGACAGGCAGGTGCTTCTCGAGCTCGATCGCGTACGCGCCGCCGCCGAATACCGCGCGGAACCGGTCGGCCGCGCGCGTGACGAGGTTATCCCCCTCACCCGCCAGTACCGCCGCAAAGGGGCCGGTCAGCGTGAACCGATCAGACTCTGCCGGCGTCACGCGCACAAGGTCACCATGCTCCACAAAGGCGAACAATGTTTCCAGCTCGTGATAGCCGTCCGCCCGGCGATGGCGAACGTGCAGCGCGAGGTTCAGCTTGGCGCGGGCGGGCTCGGTGACGGTGCAGAGATCAGGCATCGCTGCCGCCCCTAGCGCGATCACGAGGCGGCCGTCAGCCCCTCACGGAGCTTGCGGGCGATCCGCTCGGCATCGGCCGGCGCGGCATGGATCGCCGCCGCCCGCCAGGCATAGCGTGCTTCGAACTGGCGGCCGAGCTGCCAGTAGGCGTCCCCCAAATGCTCGTTCGCCGTGGTGCCGGCCGGGTCGTTGCGCGTCGCGACCTCCAGCAGCACCGCGCCGCGCGCGACCTCGCCTTGGCGCACATAGGCCCAGCCAAGCGCATCGGCGACTTCGGCATCCTCAGGGGCGATCTTGCGGGCACGCTCCAGGAGGCGCAGCGCTTCGGCACCGTCCGCCCCATGCGCGATCAGCGCGGCACCCAGCGTCCGCAGCGCGTCCGCCCTGTTGGGGGCGAGCTCCACAGCCTTCCGCAGCTCCGCCAGGGCCTCGTTCCAGCGACCTGCCCGCTCGAGCGCCAGCCCATGATCAATACGGAGATCGGCACTGCCTTCCCCACCCCGGCGCAGCGCATCGGCATAGACGCGCGCCGCCGCATCGTGGCGACCGGCATCGGTGAGCAACTGGGCGTAGCGTTCCACCTCCAGCGGCGTCGCCTGGCGGTCCTCGGCAAGCGCCCTTGCCTCGGCAAGCGCGGCATCGGTGCGCCCCGCGCCGCCGAGCACGGTGACGCGCACGCCGGTCGCGCGGCGGGTGAAGGGACTGTCCTTGGGAATTGCCGCCAGCGTCTGCAGCGCGAGATCGGCCGCGCCGCTGTCGTCCAGCGCCTGCGCAAGCAGGATGCGGGCGCGGGTCTCGCCGGGATCGAGGATCAGGGCGCAGCGGCTCAACACGATCGTCAGCGTGGCCATCCGGTCCCCGCCCAGATCGGCGGCCATCGCCCGGAACATGCGCGACAGCGCATAGGTGATCGTTACCGGCTGGGGAGCGCCGAGCGAACGCGCGACTGCCTCCAGCTCGGGCCCGCCGCCTTCAAGCAGGAAGCGCCCGCCCTCCCGCCCGCGCACGGTCGCCAGATCGATGCGCATGTCGGCGTCGCCATCGCCGGCAAGCCCCGCCATTGCGCCGAGCGCGGCGGAATCGTCCTTGCCTTGCGTCATCAGCATCAGCGCGCGCTGGGGTGCCGCATAACGGCGCGCGAGCGCGCCCATGTCGAGACTGTCGATCACCGCCACGCCGTCCAGCCCCCGCGCCTGGGCGAGCCAGGCGGTAAAGATCGGCATCAGGAAATCGAACGGGGTGCCCTTCAGCCGCTTCACGGCATCGGCGGCGCGGGGCTGATCGCCGGCCGCAAGCGCCACGGCCATATCGACCAGCGCCGCATCGGGCGGCGCCACGTCGGCCTTTGCCATCACCGCGGCGGCGCGGGAGGCGAGCGGCATGTCCCCCACCATCAGCGCCTGGCGATAGGCGCGTAGCGCGATCACCGGATCCTCGGGCGTCGCCGCCAGCGCCCGGCCATAGCCTTGCGCAGCGACCGTCGCGGCCCCAGCCGCGTCGGCGGCGCGGGCGCGAACATAATCCGTCAGGTCCGCTGTCTGCGCCGCCGCCGGCATCGCCAGCAGCAGCGCGACGCCCAGACTACATGTTCGGATAATTGGGGCCACCGCCGCCTTCTGGCACCACCCAGTTAATGTTTTGGGTGGGATCCTTGATGTCGCAGGTCTTGCAGTGCACGCAATTCTGCGCGTTGATCTGGAACCGCAGATCATCGCCTTCCCCTACGACCTCATACACACCCGCCGGACAATAACGCTGCGCCGGCTCGGCGTACATCGGGAGATTGTACCCGATCGGAATATGCTTGTCCTTCAGCGTCAAATGGACAGGCTGGTCCTCCTCGTGATTGGTGTTCGAGACGAACACCGAAGAGAGGCGGTCGAAGGTCAGCACGCCGTCGGGCTTGGGATAATCGATCTTCGGCGCCTGGTCAGCGCGGAGCAGCCCCTCATGGTCGGGCTTGAGCTTCATCGTCACGGGCCAGCGCAGGCCGAGATGCTCGCTCCACATCGCCACGCCGGAGAGCAGGGTGCCCCAGGTGTCGCCGAACTTCTTGACGAGCGGCACCACGTTGCGAACGCCGCGCAGCTCCTCGTAGACCCAGCTGGCCTCATAGGCCTCTGGATAGGCGGTCAGCTCGTCATTCGCGCGGCCGGCCTGTACCGCCGCGAACGCTGCCTCGGCCGCCATCATGCCGCTTTTCATGGCCGTGTGCGTGCCCTTGATCCGCGGCACGTTGAGGAAGCCGGCGGAGTCGCCGATCAGCGCCAGGCCAGGTGCCACCAGCTTGGGTACCGCCTGCCAGCCGCCGTCGGAAATCGCCCGCGCACCGTACGAGACGCGCTTGCCACCCTTGAGCAGCTCGGCGATCTCGGGATGCATCTTCCAGCGCTGCATCTCCTGGAAGGGCGAGAGCCACGGGTTCTTGTAGCCGAGCCAAACGACAAAGCCGATCGCGACCTGCCCGTCCGCCTGGTGATAGATGAACCCGCCGCCGTTGCTGCCATCGGTCAGCGGCCAGCCCTGGGTGTGGATTACCCGGCCGGGCACATGCTTTGCGGGATCGATGTCCCACAATTCCTTGATGCCGATGCCATAGACCTGGGGCTGGCTATCCGCGTCCAGCGCGAACTGGCGGATCATCTGCTTCGACAGGTGCCCGCGGCAGCCTTCGGAGAGGAAGGTATATTTGGCGTGGATCTCGAGCCCCGGCTGATAGTCGGGCTTGTGCTCGCCGTCCTTCGCAACGCCCATGTCGCCGGTGGCCACGCCCTTCACGCTGCCGTCCTCGTTGTAGAGGATCTCGGCCGCGGCGAAGCCGGGGAAGATCTCCACGCCCAGCTCACCAGCCTTCTCCGCCATCCAGCGGCAGAGATTGCCGAGGCTGCCCGTGTAGGTGCCCTTGTTGTGCAGATAGGGCGGGGTCAGGAATTCGGGGTAGGCCGACTTGCCCTTCTCGCTCAGCACCCAGTGATGGTTTTCGGTCACCGGCGTGCGCGCCATCGGGCAGCCATCGTCGCGCCACGTCGGCAGGAGCTCGTCGAGCGAGCGTGGATCGACCACCGCTCCCGAGAGGATATGCGCGCCGACCTCGGAGCCCTTCTCCAGCACGCACACCGAGAGCTCGGCGCCAGACTCGTTCGCCAGCTGCTTGAGCCGGATCGCCGCGGAAAGACCGGCAGGCCCCGCGCCGACGATCACGACGTCATAGGGCATCGACTCCCGTTCGCTCATCCTTGTTCCCCTAAGTCCTTCGTACTAACACGGCCCTCGCGGCCACCTGTCGTCGCGCGCGCGCAACGTTCTGTCTATCCGGCGATGAAGCCAGATTGACCTCGCCGTCAACCGGGATTCAAAGAATGGGTATGGGGGTAGAACCAGACAATAGCTGGCACAAGTCACTCGCGAGCGTGCTCGAATGGTGGGATTCCGCCGGGGTCGACATGCTTGTGGAGGGCGAGGTCCGCGACTGGTTCGCCAAACCCGCCCCTCTTCGCGCCGAGCCGCAGCCCGAGCCTGCCGTAGCGGCCGTTCCCCCGGCGGTGCCGCAAACGCTGCCGGAGCTGATCGCCTGGCGCACCGGCGAAGCAGCCCCCGAGGCTGGTTGGCATACCCCGGTCATTCCCCCCACGATCGTGGCGGACTCCGCATGGACGATTTTTGTCGACATGCCCGAGCCGGAAGACACCGACACCTTGTGGAGCGGCCCTGCAGGCGCCCTGCTCGACCGGATGCTGGCCGCGGTGGGCCTGTCGCGCGAATCGGTGCAGCTGGTGCCGCTTTGCTTCGCGCGGCCGCTCACCGGCCAGGTGCCGGCGGATGCGGCGCCTCGTCTGGTGGAACTCGCCACGCGATTCCTGTCACTCGTGCAGCCGAAAAAGCTGCTGCTGCTCGGCCATGCGGCGACCCGTGCGGTTGTTGGGGCGGAAGCCTGGCCTCCGGAACTTCGTTTGCACGACGTTAACCGCTACGAGACCAATACCCAGGTGGTGGCGACCTACCATCCGCGCTCGCTGATCGAGCGCCCGGCCGCCAAGAGCGAAACCTGGAAACATCTGTTGCTGCTGAGCCGGGGACCGAGCCTTTGACCTTGCGCATCCTGCTTGCCGCCACGCTGATGACGGCGCCGATCGCCACGCCGGCCCTGGCCGCGTTGCCCGACGACACCAGCCCCGCGGTCATCGACGAGGACGCGCCTGCGCCGGCTGCGTCCAAGCGCGCCGGCGAAGGCATCCCGCCGCAGCTCGATGCCGATCAGCGCGCCGACTACCGCTTCGTTTTCGATGCGATCCGTGCCGGCCGCTGGGCAGACGCGCAGATCAAGCTCGATTCGATGAAGCCGGGCCCGCTCCACGCGATTGCCCGCGCGCAGCTCTACACGGCCAAGGGCTCTCCCCGCGTCGAGGCAGACCAGCTGGTCGCGCTGATCACCGAGGCGCCCGAGCTGCCCCAGGCAGAGCAGCTTGTGCGGCTGGCCAAGACGCGCGGCGTCAACGACCTGCCCTCGCTGCCGGTTGCCCAGCGGCTGATCTGGTTTGACGGCGCGCCGATCCGCAAGCGCGCGCGCTCGGTTCGCAGCGACAATGCCGCGACCGAAGTCGCGATTCTGATGTCGCCCTATGTGAAGGCCGACAACGGCCCTGCCGCCGAGGCGGTGGTCGCGCGCTTCGCGGGCGACCTGACGCCCGAGGCGCTGACCGAGTGGCAGCAGAAGGTCGCCTGGATCTACTATGTTGCCGGCGACGACGCCAATGCCCGCCGCATGGCAGCCAAGGCCGAGCAGGGAATGGGCGAATGGGCGGCGCAGGCCGACTGGGCCGATGGTCTGGCCGCATGGCGCCAGCAGGATTGCGCCGGCGCCACTGTGGCGTTCGAACGTGTCGCCACCCGCGCCAGCGACACCGAACTGCGCTCGGCAGGCCTGTTCTGGGGCTCGCGCGCCGAAATGGCGTGCGGTCGCCCGGACCGTGTCGCCGCCAAGCTGCGCGCCGCCAGCCAATATGGCGAGACTTTTTACGGCCTGCTCGCCCGCTCCAGCCTTGGTCTCGAGGAAAAGCGGCTCGAAGGCGATCGCTTCGTCAGCAAGGACTGGAGCGCGCTCGAGCGGCGCCCCAACATCCGCGTCGCCGCGGCGCTGAACGAGATTGGCGAGACGTCACTTGCCGACCAGGTGCTGCGCCACCAGGCCAAATTCTGCACGCCCGACGATCACGGGGCGCTCACGCGCCTCGCTGCACAGCTAAGCTTGCCGCAGACCGAGCTGTGGCTGGCGCATAACGGCCCGGCCGGCGCAAAGCCGATCGTGGAGGCGCGCTATCCGGTGCCGAACTGGTCGCCGGACGGCGGCTGGCGGGTAGATCGCTCGCTGGTGTTCGCACACACGCTGCAGGAATCGCGCTTCAATGCCGAAGTCCGCAGCGCGGCGGGCGCAATGGGGTTGATGCAGGTGAAGACCGGCGCCGCCATCGACGTGGGCCGCAGGCGGGGCGTGACCTATGCCGCCAGCGACCTCACCAAGCCGTCGGTCAACATGGAAATCGGCCAGTCCTATCTCGAGCAGCTGCGTGACATGCCGCTAACGCAAGGCCTGCTGCCGAAAGTGATCGCCGCCTATAATGCCGGCCCCAGCCCGGTCGACGCCTGGAACCAGGCCTCGCGCGATGGCGGGGACCCGCTGCTCTACATCGAGAGCATCCCGTACTGGGAGACGCGCGGCTATGTGATGACGGTGCTGCGCAACTACTGGATGTACGAGCTGCACGACGGCAAGCCCTCACCCAGCCGCGTGGCACTTGCGGGCGGCATGTGGCCGCGCTTCCCCGGCATGGCCGGCGCCAAGGCGGTGAAGCTCAGCACCCGGCGCGCGCCGCCGCTGACCTTCCCGGCGCCGCAGCCGGTGCTGCCCGCGGCGCCCTCGCCCCTTCAGCAGCAGTTGCAGCTGCCGGGCACCGGTACCAGCGTGACGATCAGCGCCGCCACCCTGCCGAGCGAGGTTGCGCGTGGCAATTGACGAGAGCATCGCCTTCCGCCCCGTCCGCATTGCCGTCCTCACCGTTTCCGACACCCGCACGCTGGCCGATGATCGCTCGGGGGACCGGCTGGTCGAGCGGCTGACGGAGGCGGGACACCTCCTCACCGACCGCATGATCCTGCGCGACGATGTCGACGCGATTGCGGCGCAGTTCGAGGCGTGGGTCGCGGCGCCGGGCGTCGAGGTGATCCTCGCCACCGGCGGCACCGGCGTGACCGGCCGCGACGTCACGCCCGAGGCGCTCGCCCGCGTGTGGGACAAGGAAATCCCCGGCTTCGGCGAGCTGTTCCGCTGGCTGAGCTACGCCAAGATCGGCACCTCGACGATCCAGTCCCGCGCCACCGCCGGCGTGGCCCGCGGCACCTATATCTTCGCGCTGCCGGGCTCGACCGGCGCGGTTACCGACGCGTGGGACGGCATCCTCGCCAGCCAGCTCGACATCCGCCACAAGCCCTGCAACTTCGTCGAGCTGATGGGGCGGCTGCAGGAGCGGTAAGCTCCGCGCACTTCCCGTTCAGCCGCGCCCCTGCGGAAGCAGGGGCCCAGGGCCACGAGCGACGTACTATCCTACCCTGAGCCCCTGCTTTCGCAGGGGCACGCTATGGCGTTGAGCCACTTTGAAAAAGGGCAACGTCAGCCCTCCATCACCCAGGCCGCGAGTTCATGCCCCTGCGGATCGCGAAAGTGAAACCGCCGCCCGCCGGGAAAGCTGAAGATCGGCACCGTCACCGTCCCGCCCGCCGCTTCCACCGCCGCCAGCGTCGCCTCCAGATCGTCGACCGCGATCACCGGCAACAGCGCCGTGCGCCCCTGCGCATCGCCGTCGATCCCGACACCGGTGTCCCCGCTCATCGTCGCGGCATAGCTCGGCCCGAAATCGGTGAACTGCCAGTCGAACACCTGCCCATAAAACGCCTTGAGCGTCCCCACGTCGCCCGCGGGCAATTCAAGATAGTTCAGTCGCGCCATCGCCGTGCCCCCAATGTTCTTGCTTCGTTCTATCGTTGTCATTAGCATCGCGCAATGGCAAAGAGTCGCCCTGTTCGCGGCGCCACGTTCAACGATGCGAGCGCGCGCTTCAACCTCCCCGCTCGCGAGGCGGACGGTGATTGGCTCGATGCGCAGGAAGCGATCGACGGCGCCCCGCCGCCGCTGCGCACCACGGTGACGGTGGAAACCCCGCGCACGATCATCAGCCGCAACCAGTCGCCGGACATCAGCTTCGAGCAATCGGTGAACCCCTATCGCGGCTGCGAGCATGGCTGCATCTACTGCTTCGCGCGGCCGAGCCATGCCTATCTCGACCTCTCCCCCGGCCTTGATTTCGAGAGCAAGCTGTTCGCCAAGCCCAGTGCGCCCGCGCTGCTGCGCGCTGAACTCGGCAAGCGGGCCTATGTGTGCACGCCGATCGCCTTCGGCACCAACACCGATCCCTATCAGCCGATCGAATCGACCTGGCGGATCACCCGTAGCTGCCTCGAATTGCTCGCCGAGTGTCGGCATCCGGTAACGATCACCACCAAGTCGAACCGCGTGGTCAAGGATCTCGACCTGCTCGCCCCGATGGCGGCACAGGGCTTGGCGGCGGTGATGCTGTCGGTCACCTCGCTCGACCCGAAGATCGCGATGACGGTGGAACCCCGCGCCCCGCATCCCGAACGCCGACTGGCCGCGATCCGCACCCTCACCGATGCGGGCGTGCCGGTGTTCGTCTCGATGTCGCCGGTGATCCCGCACGTCACCGATCACGAGATGGAGCATATTCTCGAGCGCGCCGCCGAGGCGGGGGCACGCGGCGCCTTCTTCCTGCCGGTGCGACTGCCCTGGGAAGTTGCGCCGCTGTTCCGCGCCTGGCTCGATGCGCATTTCCCCGATCGCGCGGCCAAGGTGATGGCGACGATCCAGTCGATCCGGGGCGGCAAGGACAACGATCCCGGCTTCTTCACCCGCATGCGCGGCCAGGGGCCCTGGGCCGAACTGCTTCGCACCCGCTTCAGCCGCGCGGTGACTCGGTACGGGCTAGACGGGGAACGGATGCGGCTGCGCACCGATCTGTTCCGCCCACCCGCGGGGCCGCAGGGCGAGCTATTCTAACGCAACGACGCCAGCGGCACCGCCTCGGCCATCGCCGCATAGCCCATCACCGAAGGATGCAGCCCGTCGCCGCTGTCATAGTCCTTGCGCAGCCGCTTCGGGTCCGTCGGATCGCGCATCGCTGCGTCCAGGTCCGCCACGGCGTCGAAATTGCCGGGCGTGCGGATCCAGCGGTTCACCGCCTGGCGATCGGCTTCGTTCTGCGCGTCCGGATGGTAATAGGCCGAACCCGCATAGGGTAGGATCGTCGCGCCGATGACTTTGATGCCGCGGGCATGCGCCCGGGTGACAATCTGGCGATAGGCATCGATCATCCGCGCCACCAGCACGGCATGCGCCTCGGGCGACACCGGGGCGTCGCGTGTGAGTGTGCCGAGATCGTTGACACCCTCGAGCACGATCAGGTGCGTCACTCCCGGCTGCCCGATCACATCATGATCGAACCGCG
Source organism: Sphingomonas sp. (assembly GCF_036731925.1). GTDB lineage: Bacteria > Pseudomonadota > Alphaproteobacteria > Sphingomonadales > Sphingomonadaceae > Sphingomonas. The sequence continues at coordinate 1,342,403 of NZ_DAINDJ010000001.1, read as the reverse complement.
CCAAGGCGTTCGGGCCCAGCCCGTCATTGAGGAGCCGGTTGCCGCTGATCCCGGCGTTGAGCACCGCCACCCCGCCCATGCCGGGCGCAGCGCGCAGCCGCCGCTGGAGCGCATCGGTCCAGCGGGCGTTGGTGTTGGCCTTCACCCCATAGCCGTCGGTAATCGAGTCCCCGAACGCGACGATTGCACGCGCCTTGGGTGCAACCGCCTCGATTCCCGCGATCTGGAACCAGTGATCCACCGTCTTGGCGCCGGGCAGGTCGGCATCGCTGCCATGGTCGCCGTGCACCAGATAGGAGGTCGCGCGCGAGCCCGGGTGCCCGGTCTGCTGCGCGGGTGGCTGGGCGAGATGGAGGGAGATGGCGAGGTCCGTGCCCGGCGCCGCCCGCAGCTCCACCGGGTCGCTCCAGTAATCGGCGCCCGCCGGGATCGTCACGAGCGTGGCGCCGCCGAAGCGCAGCGGACGAAGCGTTCCAGGGTCGATCCGTGCACTGGCGGCATCGACTGCCCGGGCGATGGTGGCGCCGTCGAGGACGAGCGGCGTGGTTCCGAAACGGTTGGAGAAGCGCACCCGCAACTGCGTGGCCGCCCCCTGCAGCCGCACCACCTGGCGCAGCGTGGCGTCGGTCAGCTCGGCCGCCGGCAGCGCGTTCGTGCCCTCGAGCGCGAGCTGCGACGTCCACCAGGCTGTCGTCCAACGGCCGCCGGGCGTCGCCTGCGCGGTTGCCGTTGCCAGCAGCCCCACCGCAACCCAGCGCAGCATGCCTCGCACCATCCGATCCTCCCCGCCTTCTTGTGGGCGCCACCCTGACCGCGCCCGTGCCCAAGAGCAAGCACCGGCTGGCGCCTGGTGTGCTATTGCAGCAAGGCAGCAGGCGACCTAAGCATCCCGTATCCTCCATCAAGGAACCTCGATGCGCGCGCTTCTTTTCGCTTCCTCTGCCCTGTTGCTGCCAGTCGCTGCCCTCGCCCAGACACCCGCACAGCCCACCGGCAAGCTCTCCGATGCCGCCACGCCGATCGCCTATCGCCTGGATTTCACCATCCTGCCCGAGAAGGACCGATTCAATGGGCATACGGAAATCGACGTCGAGCTGAAGGCACCTGCGCGCAGCATCTGGATGCACGGCCGCGACCTCCATGTCGCCAAGGCCGTGGCGCGCGCGGGTGGCAAGGCCGTCGCCGCCACCTTCACCCAGAAGAGCCCCACCGGCCTGGCCCAGCTTGATTTCGGCAAGACGCTGCCCGCCGGTCGCGTGACGCTGGTGTTCGATTATGACGCCGCGTTCGGCAGCGGCACGCAGGGGCTCTACCATGTGAAGGTCGAGGACGCCTGGTACAGCTGGACCCAGTTCGAATCGATCGAGGCGCGCGCTGCCTTCCCGTCGTTCGACCAGCCCGGCTACAAGACGCCGTTCACCGTTTCGATCACCACCAGGCCCGGCTTCGCCGCGGTGAGCAACGCACCCGAGAGCGGCACGAGCAAGGCAGGCGATCTGGTCCGCCACCAGTTCGCGGCCACCAAGCCGCTGCCCACCTATCTGGTCGCGCTCGTCACCGGCCCCTTCGCCACCGCCGCGGCGATGATCCCGCCGACTCCGCAGCGTAGCACCCCGATGCCCTTGGGCGTCGTCGGCACCAAGCCCAATGCCGGCAAGCTGGACTTCGCGCTGAAGGAATCGGGCAAGATCGTTTCGCTGCTCGAGAATTACTTCGGCCAGCCCTTCCCTTTCCCCAAGCTAGACCAGATCGGCTCGCCGATCATGCCCGGCGCGATGGAGAATGCCGGCGCCGACATTTATGGCGACGGCATCCTGTTCCTCGACGAAAAGGATACGAGCGAGCGCAAGCAGGCGTTCGGCATGGTGGTGGCGCACGAACTGGCGCACCAGTGGTTCGGCGACCTCGTCACGCCCGCCTGGTGGGACGACATCTGGCTCAACGAGAGCTTCGCGAACTGGATGGGCTATCGCATCGGCAACGAATGGCGACCCGGCCTGAACATCGAGCTGAACGCGATCGAGGAAGGCTTCCAGGCGATGGACCTCGACGCGCTCGCCGCCGGCCGGCCGATCCACCAGCCGATCCCGAACGACGGCGATATCGACGCGGCGTTCGACCAGATCACCTATGGCAAGGGCGGGCAGGTCGTCGCGATGATCGCCGCCTATATGGGCGACACCCAGTTCCGCGACGGCGTGCGGCTGCACATGAAGCGCCACGCCTATGGCAACGCCAGCACCGAGCAGTTCTTCGGATCGCTGGCGGACGCTGCGCATGATCCGCGGGTGCTCGCCTCGCTGAAGAGCTTCGTCGACCAGCAGGGCGTGCCGCTGGTGACCTTGCATCGGGAAGGGGGTGCGCTCACCGCCACCCAGTCGCGCTACGGCTTCTTCGGCGCCAATCTGCCCGCCGAGCAATGGCTGGTGCCGCTATGCCTCCGCCAGGGCGAAGCGAAGAGCTGCACGCTGCTCGACAAGCCCCGCATGACCGTCTCCGCCAAGGGCAGCGGCGCGATCGTGCCGAACGCCGGCGGCTGGGGCTATTACCGCTTCGAGCTCGACCCGGCAGACTGGGACGCGCTGATCGCCGCAACCCCCACTTTGCCTGCAGCCGAACTGCTCGCCATCGACGACAGCGCCTGGGCGAGCTTCTATGCCGGTCGCAGCCCGGTGACGCGCCCGATCGCGCTGACCCGCGCGACCGCCACGCATGGCTCCACCAAGATCGTCTTCGACAACGCGCACCGCCTGCGCGACCTGGAAAAGCGTGGGCTGATCACCGCGCAGGCGCTCCCCGGCTACCGCAAGCTGTTCGTCGATCTGTACGGGCCGATGCTCACCAAGATCGGCTTCGATCCGGCCGCGGATGCCCATGCCAAGGAGGAAGCCGACCAGCGCGAGCTGCGCAAGGATCTGGTCAATCTGGTAGCGGTGACCGGCCATGACGCGGTGCTTCGCGGGAAGCTGATCAGCGCCTTCGATGCCTTCGCGGCAGGCGACGACAAGGCGCTCGATCCCGACTATCGCGGTGTCGCCGCGGCGATCGCGATCAACGAGCGGGGCGTGCCGCTGGTCGAGCAGCTGGCTGCCAAGGCCAAGGATCGGCCGGCGCTGTTCCAGGCGCTGGGCCAGGGCGTGACCGGATCGGGCAATGCCGAGGTCGCGCGCTGGTTCCTCAACGACTTCAAGGATCCGCGCATCAATGCCCGCCAGCGGCTGTTCACCGTCGCCGGCTTCCTGAAATCGCCCTATACGCGCGATCTCGCCAGCGACTTCATGATCACGCACTTCGACGAGTTCGTCCAGAATGGCGGCGGCGGCGGCGTGTTCTCGGGGCGCGCGGCGCAGATGTTCGGCGCGCTGTGCTCGAACGCGCAGGCCGATGCCGTGGACGCCAAGCTCCGGCCGACCACCCGCGGCAGCACGCTGAGCCTCGATCGGGCGATCGAGACCATCCGCACCTGCGCCCGCTTCCGCGACGCCAAGGCCGGCGAAGTGAGCGCCGCGATCATCGCGGGGAAGTAAGGTCTGGGCGCCCTCCTCACCGGGGAGGGCGCGCCAGACACTGGAACAACGCCGCCCGGTCCCGGATCTCATCCCCACCGTCGCGGGGGTGACGAAGAGAATGCACAGCGCGCCTCACGCGGCCTTCAGCGCATAGTCCTTGTAGCGCTTGCGGATTTCCATCTTGAGCAGCTTGCCGGTAGCGGTGTGCGGCAGACTGTCGACGAAGTGGATCTCGTCGGGCAGCCACCATTTGGCGACATGCTGCCCCAGATGGGTGAGGATCTCCGCCTCGCTGACCGCGCTGCCCGGCTTGCGGACGACGAGCAGGATCGGCCGTTCCTCCCAGCGCGGATGATAGACGCCGATCGCCGCCGCCTCGGCAACGCCTTCGCAGCCGACGGCGGCATTCTCGAGCTCGACTGAGCTGATCCACTCGCCGCCGGACTTGATCACGTCCTTTGCACGATCGGTGATCTGCATCACTCCATCCGGATGCAGCACCGCCACGTCGCCCGTGTCGAACCAGTTGTCGGCATCGATGGCGGGCTGCTCCTCGCGATAATAGCGCGACACCACCCAGGGTCCGCGAACCTGCAGCCGGCCCGAAGACTTGCCGTCGCGGGGCAGGAGATCACCAGCGTCGTCCACCGTGCGCAGTTCGACGCCGTAGGGCACCTTGCCCTGCTTGCTGACCTGGTCGACCTGCGCCTCGAAGCTCAGTTCGTTCCAATCGGGCGAGGGCGCCCCCATCGTGCCGATCGGGCTGGTTTCGGTCATCCCCCAGGCGTGGTTGACCCGCATGCCCATCTTCATCAGCCGTTCGATCATCGAGCGCGGCGCTGCCGATCCGCCAATGGTGACGATCTTGAGGTATTTCGGGCTCTCGCCGGTCGCATCGATATGCTGAAACATGGCGAACCACACAGTCGGCACGCCGGCCGAATGCGTGACCTTCTCGCGGTTCATCAGCTCGCACAGGATCTTGGGATCGTTGACCGCCGAAAACACCATCTTCGCGCCCACCGCCGGCGCGGCCCAGGGCAGCCCCCAGCCGACCGCATGGAACATCGGCACGATCGGCATCGCGACCGATTGCGTGGAGAGATCGAATTCGGCCGGCTGCAGCTCGGTCAGCGCATGAAGCACCGTCGAACGATGGGTGTAGACCACGCCCTTGGGATTGCCGGTCGTGCCGCTGGTATAGCAGAGCATCATCGGCTCGCGTTCGTCACCGGTCACCCATTGATAGGCGCCGTCCTCGGCAGCGATCCATGCCTCGAACCCTTCAGGACCGAGATCGTCGAAACAGATATAATGCTCGATCGTGGTCCATTGCGGCCTCAGCCGCTCGACCACGGGCGCGAACATCCGGTCGTAGAGCAGCACCCGATCCTCGGCATGGTTGCCGATAAAGGCGAGCTGGTCGTCGAACAGCCGCGGGTTGATCGTGTGGATCAGCGCGCCCATGCCGGTGGCGCCGTACCAGGCGACCAAATGACGGCTGTGGTTCATCGCCAGCGTCGCCACCCGGTCGCCCCTGCGGATGCCCAGCCGCTCCAGCGCCTGCGCCATCCGCCGCGCATCCTGTGCGACACCTGCCCAGCTCGTTCTTGTCTCGCTGCCATCCGCCCAGCGGGTGACGATCTCGCGCGGCCCGTGCTCCCGCGCCGCGTGATCGAGCAGGGTGGATACCCGAAGCTCGAAATCCTGCATGCCGCCCAGCATATGCCTCTCCATTGCGTGGCTGTTTTGGCACAGGATACGCCTTCATCCAAAGGAGTCGAGGGGGCTGGCGCGCATCCTGCTTTTCGCGCCGGCGAAGCAGAATCGCCCGCACCGGCTCGCGGATTTCGTTGCAGGCGATCGCAACGGCGTGGCCGAGATCGCTCAGCCCGCGGCACACCAGCCCGGCAAGCTCCAGCAGCGCTGCGACCAAGGGCACAGCCATCCGGCTGTATCAGGCAAAGACATGGCCCATGCAGTTGCCCCCGAGGCGCGCCGCCGCAAAAGCGACGACGCGCCCGTTCCGATCCTCGTGCATTATAGAGGCGTTGGCAGCGAACGCTAAGAAATCGGCGAGATCGCGTTCAGGCGGCTGCTGCCAACTTCATGCTCGCCGGCATCAGCGACGCCGCCTTCACGCCGGGCATGCCCTCGATCTGCGCCGCCAGCTCGGTATCCAGCCGGAAGCCGCGGCCCAGCATCACCGTCGCCTCGCCGCCGTCGATCGGTGCGTGCAGCAGGATCTCGCCCCTGCCCCCGCCGCGCAGCTCGCCGACCAGCGCGGCAAGCTGCGCCGGCACGGTTGGATCCTCGATCCGAATCTCCATCACCAGCTGGGTGGTGCCTGCCAGCGTATCGAAGGGCTGGACCCGCTTCACCGCCGCGCGTGGCGTATCCTCGCCCGGGCGCTTGTCGAGCTCCAGCGTCAGGATCGCGCAGCCGGTGCCGGCGGCGCAGGCTTCCATATCCTTGGCGATCAGCTCCTCGAAGCACGAGGTCTGGATCTGCGCGCTGCGGTCCGAGATCGTCGCCATCAGATATCGGTTGCCGCGCGCCGAAGTGCGGTAGCGGCAATCCTCGATCAAGGCGGCGATCTGCGCATTCACGCGCGCTCCCTCGGGGATCTGCATGTCCGGCAGCGTCGCGATGTCGCGAACACCCTGGCCGCGGAACAGATGTTCATAGCGGTCGAGCGGATGCGCCGAGAAATAATAGCCGAAGGCATCCTTCTCTGCGTTGATCTTGTCGGACATCGACCAGACGGCGTCCTTGGGCACCGTGATGCCGCCGCCCGCCGGTTCGGCATCGCCGAACAGCCCGCCCTGCCCGCTCATGCGGGTGGCATGGTCGCGCTGGGCGACCGCGAGGATCGTCTCGGCGGCGGCGTGCACGCCGGCCCGGTTGGGCTCGATGCTGTCGAACGCGCCCGCCGAGGCCAGCGTTTCGAGCTGGCGCTTGTTGAGCACGCGGGGATCGACGCGCTTGGCAAAATCGTCGAGGCTGGCGAAGCGCCCGTTCTTCTCGCGCTCCTCGACCAGCAGCTCCATCGCCCGCTCGCCCACGCCCTTCAGCGCACCGAGCGCATAGCGTACGGCCAGCCCGTCGCCATGCGCCTGGACGGTGAAGTCAGCCTCGCTGGCGTTGATGTCCGGCGGCGTCGCTTCGATGCCGAGGCGACGCATGTCATCGGCAAACACCGCCAGCTTGTCGGTCTGGTGGATGTCATACGCCATCGAAGCGGCGAAGAACTCGTGCGGATGGTGCGCCTTCAGCCACGCCGTCTGATAGGCGAGCAGCGCATAGGCAGCCGCGTGCGACTTGTTGAAGCCATAGCCGGCGAACTTGTCGATCAAGTCGAACAGCTCGTTCGCCTTGGCCGCCGGGATGTCGTTCACCTCCTTGCAGCCCTTCACGAAGATGCTGCGCTGGGCATCCATCTCCGCCTTGACCTTCTTGCCCATCGCGCGCCGCAGCATGTCTGCGCCGCCCAGCGTGTAGCCGGCGAGGATCTGCGCGGCCTGCATCACCTGTTCCTGGTAGACGAAGATCCCGTAGGTCTCGCCAAGGATCGGCTCGAGCAGATCGTGCGGATAGACGATCGGCTCGCGCCCGGCCTTTCGCGCGCCGAACATCGGGATGTTGTCCATCGGGCCCGGGCGGTAGAGCGACACGAGCGCGACGATGTCGCCGAAATTGGTCGGCCGCACCGCAGTCAGCGTGCGGCGCATGCCTTCGGATTCCAGCTGGAACACGCCCACCGTGTCGCCACGCTGGAGGAGGGCGTAGACGCCCTCGTCGTCCCAATCGAGCCGGTCGAGATTCACGTCGACGCCGCGCTTGGCGAGCAGCACCACCGCCTTCTTGAGCACCGACAGCGTCTTGAGACCGAGAAAGTCGAACTTCACCAGCCCCGCGCCTTCGACATTCTTCATGTCGAACTGGGTGACCGGCATGTCCGAGCGTGGATCGCGATAGAGCGGCACCAGCTGCGCGAGCGGCCGGTCGCCGATCACCACGCCGGCGGCGTGGGTCGAGCTGTGGCGCGGCAGGCCTTCCATCCGCATCGACAGGTCGACGAGACGCTTCACATCCTCGTTGCCCTTATATTCGGCGAGGAATTCGCTCACGCCGTTCAGCGTGCGCTCCAGCGTCCAGGGGTCGGTCGGGTGGTTGGGGATCTGCTTGGCGAGGCGATCGACCTGGCCATAGCTCATCTGCAAGACGCGGCCGACATCCTTGATCACGGCGCGCGCCTTCATCGTCCCGAAGGTGATGATCTGCGCGACGTGATCGCGGCCGTATTTCTCCTGGACGTAGCGGATCACTTCGCCGCGCCGGGTTTCGCAGAAGTCGATGTCGAAGTCGGGCATCGAGACGCGTTCCGGATTGAGGAAGCGTTCGAACAGCAGACCCAGCTTGAGCGGATCGAGATCGGTGATGGTCAGCGCCCAGGCGACCGCCGAGCCCGCGCCCGAACCGCGCCCCGGCCCGACCGGGATGTCGTTCGACTTCGCCCATTGGATGAAGTCGGCAACGATCAGGAAGTAGCCCGGGAACCCCATCTGGATGATGATGTCGAGCTCGAACTGGAGGCGCTGGTTATATACCTCCACTTCCGATGGATCGGTGATGCCGGCGAAATCGAGCCGGTCCTTCAGCCCCTGCCAGCTGCGCTCGCGCAGCATCGCCGCTTCGCCCTCGCGGTCGCCCGCGAGGCTGGGCAGGATCGGCTTGCGCTTGGGCGCGGCATAGGCGCAGCGCTGCGCCACGACGAGCGTGTTCTCGATCGCCTCGGGCAGATCGGCGAAATCGGTCTTCATCGTCTCGGCCGGCTTGAGCCAGGCCTCGGGCGAGGAGCGCGGGCGATCGTCGGTTTCGAGATAGGTCGAGTTGGCGATGCACAGCATTGCGTCGTGCGCGCTGTAGAAATCGGCGTCGGCGAAGCAGGCCGGGTTCGTACCCACCAGCGGCAGGTTGCGGGCGTAGGCCAGGTCGATCAGCTTTGCCTCGGCGCGGGTCTCCACCTCGTTGTTGCGCCGGGCGATCTCGACATAGAGCCGATCCGGAAACAGCGCCTCCAGCTGGGCGACATAGGCCTCGGCGGTCCTGTCCTGCCCCTCGGCATAGAGCCGGGCGAGTGCACCCTCGGCGCCGGCGGTGAGGCAGATCAGTCCGTCGGTATGGCCGGTGAGCGCCGCAAACGGCACATGGGCGTCTTCCTCGATCGGGCGATCGAGATGCGCCTGCGAGACGAGGTGGCAGAGATTTTCATAGCCGGTCTGGTCCTGCGCATAGAGCGCGAGCCAGTCGATCGGCACGTTCAGCCCCTCGGCGAGGTTCGAGCGCTTGACCGCCAGCAGCGTGCCGACGATCGGCTGGACGCCGGCCTTCTTGGCGGCATCCGAAAAGCTCATCGCGGCATAGAGACCGTTGCGATCGGCGACGGCGATGGCGGGGAAACCGTGGCTCTTGGCGTGCTTGGCGATCGCCTTGGGGTCGATCGCCCCTTCCAGCATGGTGTAGCAGGAGAAAACCCGAAGAGGTACGAAACCGGAATGCGCCATGCCCGAACCTAGGAGCTTGCGCGCCGATTTGCCAACCCGCCGCCAGGCTTCTCCACAGCTTTTGCGCACGGCCGACCAATCCCCCCGGATCGGACCAATCCACGCCTGCACAAATGCGTAGATATGGTAAACGGAACGGGCGGCCGGGGCATCCACACACCTCCCGCCCCGGCCGTGCTTTTTCGCGCTTCCTGCGCGTTAAAGCAGCTTCTCGATGCCCGCACCAATGGCGCTCGGTGCCGTCGTCGGGGCGTAGCGCTCCACTACCTTGCCGTCGCGATCCACCAGGAACTTGGTGAAGTTCCACTTGATCGCCTGGGTGCCGAGTACGCCGGGTGCCTGCGCCTTCAGTGCCTGGAACAGCGGCGCAGCGTTGCCGCCGTTGACGTCGACCTTGGCGAACACCGGAAAGGTCACGTCGTAGGTGAGCGAGCAGAAATTCGCGATTTCTTCTGCGTTGCCCGGTTCCTGCGCGCCGAACTGGTTGCAGGGAAAGGCCAGTACCGCGAAACCTCGATCGCGATAGGCGCGCCAGAGCTGCTCCAGCTCCTTGTACTGGGGGGTGAAGCCGCACTTGGATGCGGTGTTGACCACCAGCAGCACCTGGCCGGTGAAGTTGGAAAGATCGCTGGTGGTGCCGTCCGGCAACGTCACCGGAATCTGCGTGATCGCTTCGCTCATGCCATTTCCTCCAGGCGCCCTTCGTGCAGCCGCACCACGCGGTCCATCCGTTTGGCGAGCCGTTCATTATGAGTCGCGACCAGCGCCGCCGAACCTTCGTTGCGGACAAGGTTCAGGAATTCGCCGAACACCCGGTCCGATGTCGCCTCGTCGAGATTGCCGGTAGGCTCGTCCGCCAGCACCAGCGGCGGGCGATTGGCCAGCGCGCGGGCCACCGCGACGCGCTGCTGTTCGCCGCCCGAAAGCTGGTTGGGCCGGTGCGTCAGCCGATGGCCCAGGCCGAGCAGGGTGAGCAGCTCGATCGCCCGCGCCTGCGCCTCGGCACGGGTACCGCCGCGGATCATCTGCGGCAGCACGACATTTTCGGTCGCATCGAAATCGGGCAGGAGGTGGTGGAATTGATAGACGAAGCCCAGCTTGTCGCGGCGCACCTCGGTCCGCCCACCGGCAGGCAGCTTCGCGGCCTCCTCTCCGACGATGCGGATCGATCCCTCAAATCCGCCCTCGAGCAGGCCCACGGCCTGCAGCAGGGTCGACTTGCCCGAGCCCGAAGGCCCGAGCAGCGCAACGATCTCGCCCGGCTGGACGTCGAGGTCGACGCCGCGCAGCACGTCGATCCGCACCCCGCCCTGTTCGAAGCTGCGGCGCAGGTCGCGCGTCTGGAGAACCGGATCACTCATAGCGCAGCACCTGGACAGGATCGGTGCTCGCTGCCTTCCACGCGGGGTAGAGGGTAGCGAGGAAGGTGAAGATCAGCGCCATCGCGCAGATCGCGAAGGTCTGGAACGGATCGGTCTTGGCGGGCAGCTCGGTGAGGAATCGCATCTGCGGATCCCACACCTTCTGCCCGGTCACCGCGCCGATCACCCATACCACCTGCTCGCGGAAGGTGATGAAGAAGAAGGCGAGCACGCCCCCTGCCCCTACGCCCAGCGCCCCGATGGTGGTGCCGACGGTGACGAAGATCCGCATCAGGCCGCCGCGCGTCGCCCCCATCGTCCGCAGCACCGCGATGTCGCGCGTCTTGGCGCGCACCAGCATGATCAGCGACGAAATGATGTTGAACGAGGCAACGACCAGGATGATCGACAGGATCGTGAACGAGACGATGCGATCCACCGACAGCGCCTCGAACAGCTCGCTGTTCATTTTCCGCCAGTCGGTGATCTGGGCCACGTCGCTTACCTTGCTCGCCAAGGGGCCGACGATCTGCTCGATCTGATCTGGCTTGCTGGTATCAATCCGCACCATGCCCACCGTGTCGCCCATCAGCAGCAACGTCTGCGCGTCCTCGATCGGCATGATGATGTAGCTCTTGTCATAGTCATACACCCCGACCTCGAAGATCGCGGCGACACGATATTTGACGATGCGAATATTGGTCCCGAACGGCGTCGCCACGCCGAGCGGATTGACGATCGAGATTTCCGAACCGATCGACGCGCCCAGCGCTTCGGCCAACCGCGAACCGATCGCCACCTGCTCGCTCCCGGGCTTCAGGCTCTTGAACGAGCCCAGGATTTCCTTGCCCTTCAGCGTGGCGTTCTCCTCGATGTCCCGCACCCGCATGCCGCGCACCAGCGAGAACTCGGTCCGGCCATTGTAGATCGTGAACAGCGGCTGCTCGATCAGCGGCGTGGCCGCAGTGACGCCGGGGATTGCCTTGGCTTCGTCCGCGATGCGGCGCCAGTCGCGCAGCTGGCCGTTATAGCCCTGCACCACCGCATGGCCGTTCAGCCCGGAGATCTTGTCGAACAGTTCGGCGCGAAAGCCGTTCATGATGCTCATCACCACGATCAGCGCGGCGACGCCAAGCATGACGGCGACCAGGCTGAAGCCGGCGACGACGGCGATGAAGGCTTCGCTGCGCCCGGGCAGCAGATAGCGGCGGGCGATCATTCGCTCGTAGCGCGAGAGTAGCATGGGGATCCTCTAGGGCCAGTCAGCCAATGTGGGAAGCGTTCTGTTGCCGATTCGACACAGGGTTGCCGCAATCTGCTGACGCCAGCCTGTCGACCGGTGACAAAGCCCGCGCAGGCTTCTACCAAGAAACCGTCGAAGCGCAGGCGCAAAAAGGCCACGGTTCGGGGAGGTTCCCAGCTCCATTTGCGATCAATCGCAAGTGTATGAAGCGGGATCCTATCAAGGGGGCTGACGAGCATTCGTCACGCAGGCGCCCGGGCTGGCAACGGTCCGGGCGTTTTCGTTTTCGGCCTTCCCGCCAGCCGCTCGATCGCCTGTACAACCTTATCGCGTACTTGCGTCCCAACGCTATCGGGCGGAGCAGGTCACCCTGCCCCGCCCGCCAACCTCCCCCGGCCATGGCGAGAGGTCAGTGCGTGCACGATCAGAAGGAACCGCTGATCGTGAAGCCCCAGGTGCGCGGATCGCCGGGCTGGCCGACGATCAGGCCGGTATTGCCGGACTGCACGGAGAGAAGCTCGAAGTAGCGCTTGTCGAACGCGTTTCGCACCCAGGCGAAGGCGTTCACCTTGCCCTTGCGATAGCCGAGCCGGAAGTTGGACAGCGCATAGCCGTCGATCCAGGTATAGGCCGAAGGCGACGGATTGGACGAGAAGCGCGAACGCCAGCTTCCGTCATAGCCGAGATAGACCTGCCCCTCGGCTACCGGCACGTTCACCTCGCCGCCGAAGCCCAGCGCCCATTTGGAGATGCCCGGCAGCACCTGGCCGGAAATGTCGCAATTGGCCGGGCTCACGCCGCCGGGCGTGCCCGGCGCGCTCGGCGTTGCGCCGGTGGTGCCACCCGACAGCTCCGGCGGGCATGGCGCGTCGCGGAAGCGAACGTACTTCGCATCGGTATAGGCGCCGTTGACGTAAAGCTTGAAGCGGTCGGTCGGCTGGAAGTTGGAGTCGAACTCGACACCGCGGACGCGCACCTTGTCGGCGTTGGCGAGATAGCCGCGGATCACCCCCAGCTGGCCGTTGGTGACGGTCGCCTGATAATCCTTCACCTCGGTCCAGAAGCCCGCAACGTTGAAGGTCGCGCGGCGATCGAGGAACTGCGTCTTCAGGCCCAGCTCGAAATGGTTGACCTTCTCCGGCTTGACCGAGGCGGCCCCCAGGATCGGGTTGTTGTTCAAATCGAGCGGCAGGCCGGAAAGGTTGATGCCGCCGGACTTGAAGCTGCGCGCATAGGTCGCATAGCCGTGCACGTCGCGTGCGAAGTCGTAGGAAAGCGTCGCGTCGCCCGAGATGTTCCAGTCGCTGAACCGCGCCGAATAGTTCTGCGGCGCCAGCACGCCGCGCTGGTCGGCGGTGAGCGTCGTGCTGCCCGCACCGTTGGTCACCACCGCAAGATAGGACCCGGTCTTCTTGTCATAGTTCACCCGCAGCCCGGGCTGGAACCGCAACTTCGATACCACTTCCCAGTTGAGCTTGCCGAACACCGCGAAGCTGGTGTTGTCGAACCCGATCGTGTTCTTCGAGGTAAGCCCGTTCAGCGTCGCCGGATTGTTCGCCGCCGCGCTGCTCGGGTTGAGCAGCCAGCGGCTCGCCGCCGGGCCCTGAACCTGCGAACCTTGCGTGTCGATCGTCTGGTGGAACACGAACACGCCGGCGGTGTAGTCGAGCCTGTTCTTGCCATTGGAGGCGATGCGCAGCTCCTGCGTCACCTGTTTCTGCTGCGACCGGTTCTGCGAGACGGTGGTGATCGGCAGGCCGACGAAATCGCGATCGTTGGCCGGCTGCCAATCCCAGTAGCGCCAGGCGCTGACCGAGGTGACGGTGGCGCCGCCCAGATCCCAGTTTGCCACCAGCGACGCGCCGCCGATCTCCTGGCGCGAGTTGATGTCGGCATCGAGATCGGTGCGGCGGTCGAACGGATCGGTGCTCGGCGGCGCGTAGCCGAACGCCGCCGCAAGCGCGGCATATTGCCGGTTGAGCGGCCGCTGGGTGGTGCCGGTGCGGACATAATATTGCACACAGCACAGCGGGTTCTGCAGGTTGAAATCGCCCGACAGCGTCAGGTCCAGGTTCGGCGCCGCGCGCCACAGCAGCTGGCCGCGGAGCCCGTAATTGTCGAGCCGGTGAAGGTTCGTGTCGCTGCGGGTGTCGTAGATCGTGCCCTTGCGGTTGGTTACCGAGGTCGAGATCCGCACCGCCAGCTTGTCCTCGGCGATGGGCGCCGAGGCGGAGGCCTTGAGCTGGAGGAAGTTGTAGTTGCCGGTGCTCGCCTCGAAGCGGAATTCAGGAGTGAAGCTCGGCTTGCGCGTGGTGATGTTGATCGCGCCCGCCGTGGTGTTCTTGCCGTACAGCGTGCCCTGCGGCCCGCGAAGCACCTCAACCCGCTCGACATCGACAAAATCGAAGGTCGAGGCACCGACCCGGCCGATATAGACGCCGTCGACATAGAAGCCGACGCCCTGCTCGATCCCGTCATTGGTGAGGCCGAACGGCGCGCCGAGGCCGCGGATGTTGATGGCGGTATTGCGCGGGTTGCTCGAATAGAATTGCAGCGCCGGCTGCGACTGCTGGATGCGCGCGACGTTGAACGCCCCGGCTTCGGCCAGCGTCGCGCCGCTCAGCACCGAAATGGCGACCGGCACCTCCTGCACCCGCTCCTCGCGGCGCCGGGCGGTGACGACGATGTCGCCGTCCTGCTGCTGCGGTTCCTCGGCGACGGGCGCGGGCGCGGGCGCGTCGCGATCGTGCACGGCAGGCATCGCGCTGGATAGCAAGAGCAGCGGAATCAGCGGCAGGCTCATTGTGTTCCCCTAAATCGTTGCCGCAATCTCCACTGTATCGGTCGGGTTTAGCGAGGAAGGAGATGTTTAGGGCCGCCTAGCCCGGATTGGCCCCTCTTGAATTAGCAGAGCGCAACACCAGATCAGCGTGGCGAGGCGCCGAACGGGTCTCGTAGCGGTGTCGCGGCAGTATGCCGGGCATCGATACCCATGACGTTCAAATTGCTCACAGGAGGATATGAAGATGCGTCAGTTCGACTTTACCCCCTTCCGTCGTTCCGCCATCGGGTTTGATCGGCTGTTCGACTTGCTCGAAGCCAGCGCCCGTCAGGCTACTTCGGAGAACTATCCCCCCTTCAACCTCGAGCGACTTGCCGAGGACCGCTATCGCATCACCATTGCGGTGGCCGGCTTCAAGGCGGACGAGATCGACATCACCGCGCAGCAGAACCTGCTGCTGGTCGCCGGCAAGAAGGCCGGGGAGAATGAGAACAACCAGGGCAATTATCTGCACCTGGGCATTGCGAACCGCAGCTTCGAGCGCCGCTTCGAACTCGCCGACTTCGTGCGGGTGGAGAATGCGAACTTGGCCGACGGCCTGCTGACGATCGAACTGCTGCGCGAAGTGCCCGAGGCGATGAAGCCCAAGAAGATCCAGGTGGGTTCCGGCAGCGAGCCGGCGGCGATCGACCATCGCACGGCCAACGCAGCCTAACCCGCTTGGCAAGTGCGCGGCGCCCCTCCCCCTTTGGCGCCGCGACGGGGCGCCCGGGCTTCGGCCCGGGCGCCTTTTCTTTTGGGAGCGCGCGGCAGGAACATCTCGATCGCGTTCGCCCCCAGACCAGGCGTGACGGTTATAGCCGCTGCGTGGCGGATCGCGCGCTGATCATCCAGCACGCGGCCTGGAACTGAGCGGTATCGTCGGTGACGAACTTGGCGAACGCGGCATCCAGCGCTGCCGAAACGCTGTCATGACTGGCGCTATCGAGATCGGGCAGGACCATTCCGATCCTCCCCATCCTATGCGCATACCGGCGAAGATCCGTTCTCGCCATCGTGCACGGAATGTCCACCGGAACGATCTCGACGCTTCGCCATCCCGAAGCCTTTAGAATCTGGTTGATTCGATCGGGATCTGCCCAGGCAAATTGGCCGGGTGCATCAGGATCGGGCTGGTCACTCCATCCCAGCAGCGGACCCACGGCGCGCTCGGCCGCCGTCATGAAGTCGTTCTCCTCCCAGCTACGCCATACGAGGCAGGTCAGCGTGCCGCCGGGGCTGATCGCGCGGCCGATGTTCGCCAGCGCCGCCTCCGGTACGTCGAAAAACATCACTCCAAAGCGCGATACAATCGCGTCGAACGATCCGGTCGCGAAGCTGAAACGCTGGGCGTCACCCGCAAGAAATTGCGCGTTGTCCGCACCGTCTGTCGCGGCGCGCCGCCGAGCGTGGTTCAACATCGGCTCCGAGATGTCGATCCCGGTGCAGCTTCCGAGTGGCGCCAGCCGCTTGGCCATCGCGAGGGTGGTGGCGCCCGCGCCACAGCCGACGTCCAGGACGCTTCGTGGCGAATGTGCCAACGCGGCCTCGGTTAGGATCCGTTCCAAAGGGAGAAAGATCCGGTCGAGCAGTGGCTGAAGGTCGACCCACGCTGTTCCCCGCCGGTCCTTCCAGGCCAGATCTCCTTCTCGAAGATGTTCCACCGCTTCCTCCTTGATGCCGTTGATGATTCGCGGCACCGTGCCACTTCAAGTTAACTTGAGGTCAAGCGTGGCTCTGATCGATATTGCCGAAGTTTCGCGCCGAACCGGAGTGCCGGCCTCTACATTGCGCTACTATGAGGAAAAGGGCCTCATCGAGTCCCTGGGCCGGCGAGGCTTGCGACGCACGTTCGATGCTGGCGTGGTCGACCGATTGTCGCTGATCGCGCTCGGGCAGAGGCTGGATTATCGCTGACCGACATCGGCGACATGCTTGGCTCTGGTGGCGATGTCCACATCGACCGAAAGGTGCTCGCGACAAAAGCAGATCAGATCGACCGTGCCATCAAAAGGATGACCGCGCTTCATGATGGGCTGCGCCACGCCGCGAACTGCCCCGCGATCCGCCATGCCGAATGTCCCACATTCCGCCGTCTGCAGCGCGCCGCCCTTGGCCGTAGGCGTCATGCAAGCAAGGAAACAAACGCGAACGTCGTAAAGTCATAGCAGGACCGGTTCGTCGCAGGTCCGCGCAGCACACTGTCGCGCGAACGCTCAACGAGCGCTCGTTTCCGACAACCTGATCCCGGTTCGGAAGCGGACATGGGCATGGTTCAGATTGTTGGAAGACCGATCCGCACGCCTCTGGCGCCGACGGCGTAGGCTTACCCGCCTCGCCACCTGAATTCACCCCGCCGGCTTCAACCCCAGCAACCACGGCCGCACCCGCCCGGTGGGCTTCGCCACCCCGTCCAGCCGCTCGGCGCGGACGATCGTCACCGGCTTGAGGATCATCTGCCCCTTCATCACGTCGCGCCCGCCGCCGCTGGGAAGTGCCAGGATGCGCTGGACCACCTCCATGCCACCAACGACCTGACCGAACGCCGCGAAGCCAAGGTTCGCGCCGCGCGCGTCGAGCCCCGGATTGTCGCCGACCATGATCGAGAAATTGCCGTTGGCCGAATTGGGGTTCGGCCCGTGCGCCATCGAGATGGTGCCGTTCAGGTGCTTCAAGCCCGTCTTGCTGGTCGGCTCGAGCGGCAGCGGGTCGAGCATGCGCCGCGCATCGGTGCCGACGCCGCCCTGGATGAAGCCCTTGGTCGGCTCGGTCTTGCGCCGCGCGGTACGGTAGAAGGTCGTGCCCTCCAGCCGCCCGTCATCGACATAGGCCAGGAAGTTGGCGACGGTCCTGGGCGCGCGCCTGGCGTCGAGCGCCAGCGTGATCGCGCCCATGCTCGTCACCAGCCGCACCCGGACCTGCCCGGGCACGGCTCGCGGCTGCGGCGGTGCCGGCGCTGCGGACACCGCCAGCAGCGCCAGCCCGGCGACGAAGGCGCGTCGCAGCACGCGCCTAGACGAGCCGCGAGTGCTTGACGGCGGCTGCGATGAAGCCCGCGAACAGCGGGTGCGGTTCGAACGGCTTGGACTTGAGCTCCGGGTGAAACTGCACGCCGACGAACCAAGGATGGTCCGGCCGCTCGACGATCTCGGGCAGCGTGCCGTCGGGCGACATGCCGGAGAAAACCAGCCCGCCCTCTTCCAGCACCGGCTTGTAGGCGGTGTTCACCTCATAGCGGTGGCGGTGGCGCTCGCTGATCGTGTCGGTGCCGTATACCGATGCGACGACGCTGTTGCCGCCCAGCTTGGCCGGATAGGCACCCAGCCGCATCGTGCCGCCAAGGTCGCCGCCCTCTTCGCGCTTCTGCAGGCCGTCGGCGGTCATCCATTCGGTGATCATGCCGACCACCGGCTCCTCGGTCGGGCCGAACTCGGTGGTCGAGGCATCGGCGATGCCCTGGGCGCGGACGCCCTCGATGCACGCCATCTGCATGCCGAGGCAGATGCCGAAGAACGGCACACCCCGCTCGCGGGCGAAGCGCACGCCGGCGATCTTGCCCTCGCTGCCGCGCTCGCCGAAACCGCCGGGCACGAGAATGCCGTGCATCGGCTCGAGCATCGCGGCGACTTCGGCCTCTTCCTGATCGAACAACTCGGCGTCGAGCCAGCGGATGTTGACCTTCACGCGGTTGGCGATGCCGCCATGGACCAGCGCCTCGGTGAGCGATTTATAGGCATCGGGCACGCCCATATACTTGCCGACGACGCCGATCGTGACTTCGCCCTCGGGGTTCTGCAGCCGCTCGACGATACCGCTCCAGCGGCTGAGATCGGGCGACGGGCCGGGCTCGATGCCGAACGCCTTGAGCACTTCGCCGTCCAGGCCTTCGCCGTGATACTGCAAGGGCACCGCATAGATGCTCTTGGCGTCGAGCGCGGGGATGACGGCCGAGGTCGGCACGTTGCAGAACTGGGCAATCTTGGCGCGCTCGCCGGCCGGCAGCGGCCGTTCGGCGCGACACACCAGCACGTCAGGCTGGACGCCGAGCGCGGCGAGCTCGCGCACGCTGTGCTGGGTCGGCTTGGTCTTCAGTTCACCCGCCGCCGCGATGTACGGCACGAGCGTCACGTGGATGCTGACGGTCTGGCCGCGGCCGAGATCGTTGCGGAGCTGGCGAATCGCCTCGATGAACGGCAGCGACTCGATGTCGCCCACCGTGCCGCCGATCTCGCACAGCACAAAATCGAGATCCTCGGTCTCGGCCTGCGCGAACGCCTTGATCGCATCGGTCACGTGCGGGACGACCTGCACGGTGGCACCCAGATAGTCGCCGCGCCGCTCGCGCTCGATGATCGTCTTGTAGATCCGGCCTGAGGTGACGTTGTCGGCCTGGCGCGCGGTCACGCCGGTGAAGCGCTCGTAATGGCCGAGGTCGAGATCGGTCTCCGCGCCGTCGTCGGTGACGTACACCTCACCATGCTGGTGCGGCGACATCGTGCCGGGATCGACGTTGAGATAGGGATCGAACTTGCGGATGCGGACTCGATAGCCACGGGCCTGGAGCAACGCCGCGAGGCTCGCTGCCATGAGACCCTTGCCGAGCGAGGAGACCACGCCGCCGGTGATGAAGATGTACCGCGCCATGGGAGAAAACGCCTAACGTCAAAGGGCGCAGACCGGCAAGCGTAAGAATCCGCCGGTTGCGCAAATTTTACGGTTAATCCGCCGCAAGCGCGGCGAACTACGGATGCTTACTGGCTGAACGGAACCGCGCTGTTGCCGGTTGCGCCGGTGTCGTTGCCGGTGGGCGCAGGCGCGGTCGGGACCGTCAGCGGGGCGACGGCAGCCGGTGCCTTCTGCAGGCCGGCGTCGATCTTGGTCGAGTGCCGGGTCGCCGCCAGGAAGGCGAGCACGATGCTCATCAGGATGAACGCGGTCGCCAGGATCGCGGTCATGCGGGTCAGGAAGTCGGCCGCGCCGCGTGCCGACATGAGTCCGGCCGGGCTGCCGCCCGAGGTGAGACCGCCACCCTCCGACTTCTGAACGAGGATCACCCCCACCAGCAGGGCGGCGATGATGAACTGAACGACGAGGAGGAAGGTGAACATGAAATCCGGTGCCCGTTAGCGAAGGGCGCGACATAGGCGAGCCGTCCCGCGCAATCAACCGCCTGTTCCGGGCCCGATTCCAATGGCGGAGCGCAACCCCATGGCTGGCCTGCATTTTTGTCGCAGAATTCGCACAACATTTCGCCCGCGCACTGAAACCTAGTTGCAGAATGCGCGTTTGTTTCAACGGTTCAATCCCGTGCCGGGCCTGAAACGAACGAGTGATGCCGTGAACGCTATGTCCGAACAGACCCTGTGGGGGTGGAAGAATACGCTGATCGATTATGTGCGATCGGGAGAACCCGATCTCACCAATCGGCAGATGGCGCTGCTGATGCTTGTGTATCTTGATCCGGGCCCCCATACGGTGCGCGGTCTGGCACGAGCGCTCAACGTCTCGAAGCCGGTGGTCACGCGTGCCTTGAATCGACTGGGCACGCTCGGCTATCTGCGCCGCCAGCGCGACGACACCGACAAGCGCAACATCTTCGTAGCGCGCACCGCGGAAGGGGCAGAGTTTCTTGCAGAGTTCGGGCATTTCCTCGCTGGCAACACCATCAGCGAGCCAGTCCCAGAGCGCGCCGACGCGTAAGCGTCTGGCGCTTGGCGGCCGATCGGTCGCGATCGATCCCCGGGTGGACGCCGTCCGCCCCGACATCGCCGACATCCGCCTCGCGGGCCGCGTGTTCGCGCCGCATTATGCATCGCCGATGCAGCGGGTGATCCATTTCGAGACGCCACTGCGCGCCTCTGCCAAGGGCGACGAGCCAGCGCTGACCGTGCTCCAGAAGGGCGATGTGTTCGAGGTCCTTGAAATCGCCGGCAGCCACGCCTGGGGTGTCGCCCCGGGCCCGGCGCTGGTAGGCTATATCGACGCATCGGCCTTGGGGGAGACCGAATGATCGCGCGGGTTTTCATCGACGGCGCCGCCGGCACCACCGGCCTCGAGATTCGCGAGCGCCTCGCCGGCCGCTCCGAGATCGAGGTGATGGTCCTCGACGATCAGGACCGCAAGGATCCGAAGAAGCGCGCGGACGCGCTCAACGCCGCCGATTTCGTCATCCTCTGCCTGCCCGATGATGCGGCGCGCGAAGCGGTGGCGATGATCGAGAATGAGCGTACGCGCGTGATCGACGCCTCGACCGCCTATCGCACCGCGCCCGATTGGACCTATGGTTTTGCCGAGCTCGAGCCCGGCCAGACGGCAGCGATTGCCGAGGCGGCGCGGGTCAGCAATCCCGGCTGCTACCCCACCGGTTTCCTTGCGCTGGTCCGTCCGCTGATCCGCGCCGGGCTGATCCCGCACGATTTCCCGCTGAGCGTGAACGCCGTCTCCGGATATTCGGGCGGCGGCCGTTCGATGATCGCCGAGTTCGAGGGCGATGGCGCCGAGCGCACCGAAACGGCCTTCCGCCCCTACGGGCTTTCGCTCGCACACAAGCATGTGCCCGAGATGCAGAAGCATGCCCGCATCGAGCATCCGCCGATCTTCCTGCCTTCGGTGGCGCGGACCTATCGCGGCATGATCGTGGAAGTGCCGCTGCCGCTGTTCGCCTTCACCCGCAAGCCCTCGGTCGAAGCGCTGGAGACGGTGCTGCGCGACGCTTATCGCGACTCGCCGGTGGTGCAGGTGCTGCCCGCGGACGTGGCGACCGTGTCGATCGAGGAGAATGCCGGCACGGACCGCCTTTCGGTGCGGGTCTTCGGCAACGACGAGACGCGCCAGGCGCGGCTGATCGCGACGCTCGACAATCTGGGCAAGGGCGCTGCCGGTGCGGCAGTGCAGAACCTCAACATCATGGCCGGGCTGGAACCCACCGCCGGGCTGGTGCTGTAACCACCTTCCGCCCTTCTTATCCCCCTCCCGCCAGCGGGAGGGGGACAGAAGGCGAAGGAACAATCCTTCAAAATTTGCCCGTTTCGCATACCTATTCCTCCCCTTCGGCTTGATCTTTCAGCCGCATTGGTGTCTCGCGGGGCGAACCAATCGAGAGGGAAATGATGCAGCAGCCCGTCGGCAAATTGCTTCTGTTCGGTGCCACCGGTGATCTGGCGCAGCGCATGCTGCTTCCCTCGCTCTACGCGCTCCACGCCGATGGCCTGCTTCCCGATGGCCTCACCATCACGGGCACCGCACGCTCCGAGCATGACGACGACGGCTATCGTGCCTTCGCCGCCAAGGCGCTCGACCAGTTCCTCCCCGCCGATCGGAAGGACGACAGCGCTGTCGAGAGCTTTCTCCAGCGCGTCCACTACCAGACCCTCGATGCCTCGCAGACCGAAGGCTATGCGGCGCTGAAGGAGAAGCTGGGCGACATCTCCGGCGGCTTGGCCATCTTCCTGTCGACCGCGCCGTGGCTGTTCGGTCCGACGATCAAGGGCCTTGAATCAGCCGGACTCGCCGGCGAAAATGTCCGCATCAGCCTGGAGAAGCCGCTCGGCCGCGACCTCGCCTCCAGCCGCGAGATCAACGACATCGTCGCGGAAGCCTTCCCCGAAGAGCGCACCTTCCGCATCGACCATTATCTCGGCAAGGAGACGGTGCAGAACATCCTGGCGCTGCGCTTCGGCAACTCGCTGTTCGAGCCGGTGTGGAACGCGCGCGGCATCGACAGCGTGCAGATCACGGTTTCGGAGACCGTCGGCCTCGAAGGCCGCGCAGGCTTCTACGAGGATACCGGCGCGCTGCGCGACATGGTGCAGAACCACATGCTCCAGCTGGTTGCGCTGATCGCGATGGAGCCCCCCGCCCGCTTCGACGGCACCTCGATCCGCGACGAGAAGGTCAAGGTGCTCCGCTCGCTCCGCAAGATCGCAGCGGCGGATGCGCCCAACCTCACCGTGGTCGGCCAATATGGCGGCGGCGCCGTGAAGGGGCAGATCGTCCGCGATTACGCCACCGACCTCGGCAAGGACTCGCGCACCGAGACCTTCGTCGCGATCAAGGCGCATGTCGATAACTGGCGCTGGCAGGGCGTGCCCTTCTATCTGCGCACCGGCAAGCGCCTGGCCGAGCGCCGCTCGGAAATCGTTATCCAGTTCAAGCCGGTGCCGCACTCGATCTTCGCCGAACGCGGCGGCATGCTCCAGCCCAACGCGCTGGTGATCCGCCTGCAGCCGGAGGAATATGTCCAGCTGCTGGTGATGGCCAAGCAGCCCGGCCTCGACCGCGAAGGCTATCGCCTGCGCGAAGTGCCGCTGAACCTCAGCCTCGACGCCGAATTCGCCGGCACCACGCGCCGTATTGCCTATGAGCGCCTGCTGCTCGACCTGATCGAGGGCGATCCCACGCTGTTCGTCCGCCGCGACGAAGTGGAAGCGCAGTGGGAATGGATCGATGCGATCCGCGCCGGCTGGGACGCCAACGACCTCAAGCCCAAGCCCTATGCCTCGGGCAGCTGGGGCCCCTCGCTTTCGATCGCGCTCACCGAGCGCGACGGGGTGCACTGGCACGAATGAACGGGAGGGGAGCGCAGGCGCCTCCCCATCCCTATATCGGACCCGCGCGGCCAAATTGCCGCCTTCCGGTCCCACCAAATTGAAGGAGCTGACATGACGACCGAAATCGAATGGTGGGACTATGACGACGCCGCCGAAATGGGCGACGCGCTCGCCGGCGACGTCCAGTTCATCATCGAAAGCGCGATCGATGCGCGCGGTGCCGCGGTCATCGCGCTCGCCGGCGGCCGCACGCCCGGGCCGATCTACGCCAAGCTGAGCAAGGCCAAGCTCGACTGGAAGCGGGTGACGATCATCCCCACCGACGATCGCATCGTGCCGATGGGCGATCCGATGTCCAACGTCACCGGCCTTGCCAAGGTGTTCCTGCCGCTCGGCGCGCGGGTGATCCCCGTCGTCAGCGAGAAGGCGGACGACTACAAGGCCGCCGGCCGCGCTGCGGACGCGCGCCTGCAGGACTTCCACTGGCCGCTCGACCTCTGTCTGCTCGGCATGGGCGCGGATGGCCACACCGCCTCGATCTTCCCGGGACCCGACCTCGCCGAGGCGCTGACCGGCCCCAAGGAGCGCCGGGCGCTCGGCGTGATGCCCGATCCGCTGCCGCCCGAGGCACCCGTCCCGCGTGTCACCCTCTCGCTCGCCGCCATCGTCTCGGCCCGCGCGCTGATGATCGCGATCACCGGCCAGGAGAAGAAGGACGTACTCGAGCGCGCGATCTCCGAAGGCGCCGGCTCGGCCCTGCCGATCGGCCGCGTCCTTGCCGAAACCGAACTGCCTGTCGACATCCACTGGAGCCTGTAAATGGCCAATCTGCACGCCGAAATCGCAGCCGTCACCGATCGGGTGATCGAGCGGTCCAAGGCGGGCCGCACCGCCTATCTCGAGCTGATCCGCCGCGAGCGCGAATCGGGCAATGATCGCCCGAAGCTCGGCTGCGCCAACCTCGCGCACGCCTATGCCGGCACCGAGGAACAGCGCGACGCGCTGAAGACCGGCGCGCGGATGAATATCGGCATTGTCACGTCGTACAACGACATGCTGTCGGCCCATGCGCCCTATTATCGCTATCCCGAGCAGATGAAGGTCTGGGCGCTGGAGGCGGGCGCCACCGCGCAGGTGGCGGGCGGCGTGCCGGCGATGTGCGACGGCGTGACCCAGGGCTATCAGGGCATGGAGCTCTCGCTGTTCAGCCGCGACACCATCGCGATGGCGACCGCGGTGTCGCTCAGCCACCGCGTGTTCGAAGGCGCGGCGCTGCTCGGCATCTGCGACAAGATCGTGCCGGGCCTGCTGATGGGCGCGCTGCGCTTCGGCCATCTGCCAATGGTGCTGATCCCCGGCGGCCCGATGCGCTCGGGTCTGCCGAACAAGGAAAAGGCCGCCGTTCGCGAGCGCTACGCCGAGGGCAAGGCAACCCGCGAGGAACTGCTGGAAGCCGAAATCGCCGCCTATCACGGCAAGGGCACCTGCACCTTCTACGGTACCGCCAACTCGAACCAGATGATGATGGAGGCGATGGGCCTCCACGTCCCCGGCTCGGCTTTCGCCAATCCGGGCACCAAGCTGCGCCAGGAACTGACCCGCCACGCCGTTCATCGCCTGACCGAGATCGGCTGGAACGGCGACGATTACCGCCCGATCGGCCATGTCGTCGACGAGCGCGCGATCGTGAACGCGGCGATTGTGCTGCTCGCTACCGGCGGATCGACCAACCACCTGATCCACGTTCCCGCCTTCGCGCGTGCGGCCGGCATCATCATCGACTGGGACGACTTCGATCGCCTGTCGCGCGTCGTGCCGCTGATGACCCGCGTCTATCCCAACGGCTCGGCCGACGTGAACCAGTTCGAGGATGCCGGCGGCCCCTCCTTCGTCATCAAGGAACTGCTCCGGGCCGGGCTGATGCACGGCGATGCGCTGACCATCGCGAAGGACGGCATGGCCGCCTATGGCCGCAAGCCCGACATTGTCGAAGACGCGCTGGTCTGGACCGAGCACGGCGCGACGAGCAACGACGAGAATATCGTCCGCACCGTCGAGACCGCCTTCTCGCCGGAGGGCGGCTTCCGCATCCTCAAGGGCAATATCGGCCGCGCGTGCATCAAGGTGTCGGCGGTGGAGCGCGAGCGCTGGATCATCGAGGCCCCCGCCCGTGTCTTCTCCGATCAGCTTGAAGTGCTGGAGGCGTTCAAGGCCGGCGAGCTGGAGCGCGACGTGATCGTCGTGGTCCGCTTCCAGGGCCCGCGCGCCAACGGCATGCCGGAGCTGCACAAGCTCACGCCCCAGTTGGGCGTGCTGCAGAACCGCGGCTTCAAGGTGGCGCTGGTCACCGACGGGCGCATGTCGGGCGCGAGCGGCAAGGTGCCGGCAGCGATCCACCTCTCGCCCGAAGCGCTGGGCGGCGGCCCGATCGGCAAGGTGCGCGATGGCGACATCCTTCGCCTGGACGCCGAGAACGGTGTGCTCGAAGCACTGGTGCCGGCGGACGAGTGGGACGCCCGCGACTACGCCGTTGCCCCCCCGCCCGCGATCGGCACCGGCCGCGAACTGTTCGCGATGATGCGCCATCATTGCGACGAGGCCGAGAAGGGCGCCTCCGCCATGCTGCACGAAGCGGGCCTGTAAACCTGTAACGCATGTAAATCATACCCGGCACGCCCGCGCGGACTTTACTTCCGCGCGGCGGAGGGGAAGAAGAACGGCCGCCCACTGGCAACGTTGACAGGGGCTGCAGAGAGAGGATCGGAATCGGATGGAAGTCGTCGCCGTCGACATCGGGGGAACCCACGCGCGCTTTGCGGTGGCGGAGGTCGCGGAAGGTCGCGTCGTCT
This sequence comes from Sphingomonas sp., assembly GCF_036731925.1. Lineage (GTDB taxonomy): Bacteria > Pseudomonadota > Alphaproteobacteria > Sphingomonadales > Sphingomonadaceae > Sphingomonas. The sequence goes on along the minus strand of NZ_DAINDJ010000001.1, from coordinate 1,316,504 downwards.
CGCTCAGCGAGCCGATCACCCAGAAGGTGGCCGAACATCCCAGCCTGCAGCTCGCCTGGCGGGCGTTCGGCGAGCAGCTCGGCCGTCCCGTGCCCAAGGCTGCGGCGATCGCGGTCGCCTCGCCGGTGAACAATGATCTGATCAAGCTCACCAATAATCCGTGGATCATCCGCCCGCCGCTGATCCCCGAGCGGCTGGGCGCCGATACCTGGACGATCGTCAACGATTTCGAGGCGATCGGCCATGCCGTCGCCCAGCTCGAAGACGAGGCGTTCCTGCACCTGTGCGGGCCGGAAACGTCGCTGCCGGCGAAGGGCTCGATCACCGTGTGCGGGCCGGGCACCGGGCTCGGCGTCGCGCAGGTGTTTCGCCATCGCAGCGGTGGCTACGACATCATCGCCACCGAGGGCGGGCACAGCGATTTTGCCCCGCTCGACGCGATCGAGGACGCGCTGGTGAAGCGCCTGCGCCGCACCTATCAGCGCGTTTCCAAGGAACGCATCGTCGCCGGACCGGCAATCGTCTCGATCTACGAGACGCTGGCCGATCTGGAGGGCGTCCCCGTCCCGCGGCTCGACGACAAGGCGATCTGGACGCTCGCGCTGGAAGGCAAGGACAGCCTGGCGGTCGCCGCGCTCGATCGCTTCTGCCTCAGCCTCGGCGCGGTTGCGGGGGACCTCGCGCTTGCCCATGGCCCCACTGCGGTGGTGATCGCCGGCGGTCTGGGCTTGCGCCTCAAGGACCATCTGCTGCAATCGGGGTTTGGCGAGCGATTCGTCGCCAAGGGGCGCTTCCGCTCCTTGATGGCGACGATCCCCGTCAAGCTGATCACCCATCCCCAGCCGGGCCTGTACGGCGCAGCCGCCGCCTTCGCCCAGGAGCATGCACAGTGAGCGACACCCGCCCCTCCATCGAAGCCATCATGCGCACCGCGCCGGTCATCCCGGTGCTGGTAATCGACGACGCCGCCAAGGCGCGTCCGCTCGCCGAAGCGCTGGTGAAGGGCGGCCTGCGGGTGCTGGAAGTGACGATGCGCACGCCCGCCGCGCTCGACGCGATCCGGGAGATGAAGCAGGTTCCCGGCGCGATCGTCGGCGCCGGCACGGTGGTGAACACCGCCCAGTTCGAGCAGGTGATGAAGGAGGATGCCGAGTTCATCGTCTCCCCCGGCCTCACCGACCGCCTCGGCGACGCGATCGTGAAGAGCGGCGTGCCCTATCTGCCGGGCATCGCCAATGCCGGCGACATCATGCGCGGGCTCGATCTGGGCCTGAGCCACTTCAAGTTCTTCCCGGCAGAGACCTCGGGCGGCCTCAAGGCGCTGAAGGCGCTGGCTGCGCCCTTCTATCAGGCGAAGTTCTGCCCGACCGGCGGCATCAGCCTGGCGAGCGCGCCGGAATGGCTGGCATTCGATCCGGTCCTCTGCGTCGGCGGCAGCTGGATCGCCAGCGGCTCGCTCGAAGAGGTCGAAGCCAAGGCCCGCGAGGCGGCAGCACTGCCGCGGTAATATCTTTCACCTAAGCCCCTCCTCCTTGGAGGAGGGGTTTGGGGGTGGAGGGATTCCAGAACAGTGGTTGGTCTCGGTGAGACACGGCCCCACTCCAACCCCTCCCCTGAAGGGGAGGGGCTTAAGTGGGCGCACCCTTGCCCTTCCCAAATATACGAACCATATACGCTCCATAGTCTCATCCACACCGGAGCATCCATGGGCATCGTGAAAATCGACGACGACCTCCACGAGGAGGCCCGCCGCGCCAGCGCGGTGATGTGCCGCTCGATCAACGCCCAGGCCGAATACTGGATGAAGATCGGCATGCTGGCCGAGGCGAACCCTACCCTGCCCTTCAACGAGATCGTCCGCCGCCAGCTGGCCGAGGCCCAGGTCGGCGCCGCTGCGCTCGAGGCCGCCTGAGATGGTGAAGACCCCGCAGGAACTCGACCTGATGCGCGAGGCCGGGCGGCTGCTCGCCCAGGTGTTCGAGATGCTCGATCGCCAGCCGCTCGCCGGCATGTCGACGCTGGAGATCGATACGCTGGTCGAGCGCTACATCACCGACGAGCTCCACGCCCGACCCGCGAGCAAGGGGCAATATGGCTATGGCTTCGTGCTCAACTGCTCGATCAACCATGTCGTCTGCCACGGCGTGCCCGATGCCGGAACGATCGTGCAGGACGGCGACATCATCAACCTCGACATCACGCTGGAAAAGAACGGCTTCATCGCCGATTCGAGCAAGACCTACATGGTCGGCGAGGTCTCGCCCCAGGCGCGGCGGCTGGTGAAGGTGACGCAGGAGGCGATGTGGAAGGGCATCGCCCAGGTCCGCCCCGGCGCGACGCTGGGCGACATTGGCGCGGCGATTGAGCGCCACGCCAAGCAGCACGGCTATGCGGTGGTGCGCGACTATTGCGGCCACGGGATCGGCCGCGAGATGCACGAGGAACCCTCGGTGCTCCATTTCGGCCGTCCCGGCACCGGCATGCGCTTGCGCGAAGGCATGACCTTCACGATCGAGCCCATGCTCAACCAGGGCACCCGCAAGGTGACCACGCTCGACGACGGCTGGACGGTGGTGACCAACGACCGCAAGCTCTCCGCCCAGTTCGAGCATACCGTGGCGGTGACTGAAAACGGCGTCGAGGTTCTCACGCTGCGCAGCGACGAGCGCGCGCCGCACTAGTGTACCGGGGTCGCCACGGTTGCGAAACGGCCCGCAGATCCCCATATCTCCACCATCGCCGGCTTCCCGATCCGTAAGCGCCGGCGGCTGGGTCCATCATGTTCTCGCTTGCACAGCACGGAGATCCTCATGGACCTTGCCTATCTTCTGTCCCGCTACCGGCAATCCGTCACCCGCGCCGGTACCGCCGCATGTGTCGCCTCGCGCGCGTCGCATCGCGCACTCGCTGCGGGCTATGCCGAGCGGATTCGTCACTGGCAGCACGCCCATGGCGCTGCCGATACGGCGATCGCCGCCTGATGGGCGCGATCACCAAGGTCGCGGTCGGCGCGACGTCGGACGAGCTCGATCGCAAGCGCTTCCGCGGCAGCACGAAGACCAAGCTCGCCCCCGAGGTTATCGCGCGCCAGTCGCGGATCGCGCTGCTCGCCTTTCAGTCGCTGCCTGATCGCGAGACCGCGCTGCTGTTCCTCAACAGCGAAGACGAGGCGCTGGGCGGCCGCCCGATCGACGTGGCGAGCACAAGCGAGGCCGGCGCGGAGCGCGTCGAGGCGATGTTACGCACTCGCATGGCCCCGGCCGCCAAGATCGACTAAGCACGCGCCATGGCCGAACGCTTTGAACGACATCGCCAGCCGTGGCGCCCCGACGAGCTGCAAAAGCTCCACACCCTCGCCAAGAAGGGCATGCCGCTGCGTGCCATCGCCAAGGCGCTGACCCGCAGCGAGGAATCGGTGAAGGAACGGGCCAAGCTCGACGGGCTGTCGATCGCCAAGCTGCACTGAGCCGGGGTCGACCCGCTCAGGCGTAGCGGACCGTCGTCCGCCGGCGCCGTGCGCGGAGTGCGCCGCTCATCAGCCCGAAACCACCCAGCATCAGCGCCCAGGCCGCGGGCTCGGGCACCGCGCTGGAAACAGTGGTAAGGCGCGCGCCGACAGTGAACGGGCCGAAGCCGCGATAAGCCGCGTTGATCGCATCGACGCCGGCCTGGTTCAGGTCGATCGTATAACCCGAGGCTGCGGCGTTCACGGTGATCTTGCCGAGTACCGCCCCCGAGCCGAGATCGTCGAAGATCCCCTTGGCCCCATTATATTGCTGAAGGCCGACGATCGAGCTGGTGACGTCGTACAGCGTGAGCTGGAGCGGCCGCCCCGTCGCATTGCCATAGCCGTCGGCGAGCGCATTGCCGATGGTCAGCGATGCGCTGGTCACCGGTCCCGTCGGAAAGAAGCTGAAGAACGACCGATATTCCGTCGTCGAGCCCCAGCTGGTCACGCTACCGGTGACGTAATTGGACCACGCATTATAGTGCGTGCCGTTGTTGTCGAACCAGCCGGTCTGAAGGGCATTGATGCTGCCGGCACCGTTCACCGCAAGCTTGACGGTGCCGCTGGGCGAATTGTTGAAGAGGTAGAAGTCCGCCGCGACGGCGGGCGTGCTGAAAACGGCAGCAAGCAGCAATGCTGCGCTCGACAAAACTCGGCTCTTCATCGCAATACTCCCCCTGAATGCACCCCAATGCATTGATAGTTAACGGTTGATTATCCCAACCGCCGGGCGAGTCAAGACAAGCACAGCCGCCACTGTCCCGCTATCGGGCAGCGGGCAGAACGTTGTTTCACCGTTCGCCCGGTCAGCCAGCGAGTGCGCGCTTCGCCCGCACCAGCGCCGCATCGAGCGCGGACAGGAAGCGCGATCGGTCTTCCTTGCCGAACGGCGGCGGCCCGCCGATCCGGTCGCCGCCGGCGCGGAGATCGGCCATGATCGCGCGCACGGCCACCGCACTGCCGATCGAGCTGGTGGTGAACGGCTTCCCATTGGGTGCCAGCACGGCCGCAGCGCCTGCCTTAAGGCAGCGATCGGCGAGCAGGATGTCGGCGGTCACCACCACCGCCCCGCCATCGGTATGCTCGGCAATCCAGTCGTCGGCGGCGTCGAAGCCATCGCTGACGACAATACGACTGATCAGGGGGTGCTGCGGCACACGCAAATGCGCGTTGCTCACTACGGTGACCGGAACCTCCATTCGCCAGGCGACCTTGTAGATCTCCTCCTTCACCGGGCAGGCATCGGCATCGACGAAAATGTGCAGGCGCAGCGTCATGCGCCTCCCCTGCCACAGCCGCGGCAAAAAGGCGAAGGCGGCGGCGCGGGATGCCAGCGCCACCATCCGCCGGGTATCAGAAGCGAACGCTGACCCAGCCGGCGAGGAAATGCGAACCTTTCGATCCCACCGCCTTCAGCACCGCGCCGGGCTCGAAATACTCATAGCGCCCGATCACCGACACCCTGGGGCTCACCTTCCACGTCGCCTGCAGCCGCGCCGCATCGCCGACATGCGCGCCCTTGACCAGCTGCGTGCCCGCATAGGCGGTACCCGCGCCGCGATAGACCGCGTCGGCTTCATTCACCCGCAGGCTGTGCTGCAGCTCGGCGGTGAGGTCGATCGACTTGCTCGGCGAGATCGTCAGGTTCGGCGAGACCTGGAACAGGTTCGTCAGGTTCAGCACCAGCTGGTAGCTATAGGCGATCGAACCGGCGGTTACCGTGCGGGTGTTGCGGATCGTCCCGGTGCCATAGGCGCCGCCGCCGCTGCCATAGTCGAAATGGATGCCGGGCTTCGGCTTCAGCCCCTTGCTGCTCAGACTGTAGGTCTGCGCCGCCTGAAGGAACCAGGCGTCGATCGGCCGGCCGCGATAGTCGCCACCCTGGTGATTCACCAGCCAGTCGAAGGTCAGCCGGTTCATGCTGCCCCACAGACGCGCGCCATAATAATGGCGCACTTCCAGGCCGGTGGCCTTGCCCCATTTCAGCGCGTCGTTGCGCTCGCGCCAGAAGAACGGGTCAAAGAAGATCTTGCGCTTGGCTTCATTGGCAAGGACCACGCCGAAGGTAACGCCCGAGAAGCGCGTGCCGTCGTCTATCCGGTCGTCGCCGCTGCCGCCGAGGCCGAGCGTGGTCTGCTTGAAATCGAAGACGTCCGCGCGAAACTGCGCGAACGACACCCACGCCCGGGCGCCATTGAGCTCGGTGTGCAGCGAGTTGTCGTCCTTCACGGAAATCAGTCCCGGTGCGCCGTCGGTAAATTCCTGCCGGCCGTACCGGACGCCGGCGACCAGCCCGGGTGCGATGCTGCCGCTCAGCTCGGCGAAATATTGCTGCGCGAACAGGTCGTTGCGCGACTTGGCGGCGGGCGAGCCGAGATTGTAGCCGGCAAGGCCGCCATGCGCGAGCTCGCCGTACACGCGGAACGGACCGACATGAACGTCGGCACCCGCAAAGATGCGCAGCAACTGCTCCTGGCGATGCGGCCCCACCGACAGACCCGGCTGCGAGACGTAATTCTCGCGCAGGCGCATCTCGCCGGACAGCGTCACATAGGCGACGCCGCCGGCATCGATCGGCAGATATTTGAGCCGGTCGAGCGGGTCGTCGCGCTTCTTCGGGTTGCGCATGCTGCGCCAGTCTTCCGCCCAGCGCGAGGTATTGTAGCCGCCAAGCTTGATGCCGAACCCGTCTGCCTGCGACGGGTAGGTGAAGGTCGCCGGCGACGACGGGGCGCGCGGCGTCACCGCCTCGGCCGGCGGCGTGGACTTCTGCGGCGGGATGTTCTGCTGGGTGCCGTCCTGCGACCTGCCGGCGATGATCAGCAGCGCGGCGGGTTCGATCTGCTCCTGCTGCGTCTGCGCGGCGGTCGGCGAAGCGGCGAGGGACAGGCTCGCGGTGGCAAGCAGGGACAGGAACAAGTGGGTACGCGACATGACGTTCGTCCATGTTGGCAAGGCGCCGCGCTGCCCCGCCCCTGTCCCTGTGAACGAAGCAACGCCGAGCCTGGGGAAGGAAGGTCGCCTCCCCTCCGGAATTGGTGTGAAAAGGCTGCGGGCGGGCCGAACCGGCGCCGCCCGCGGGCCCTCAGAAGCTGGCCCATTCCTCGGCCGCGCCGGCCATTGCCGGGGCGGCGCGTGGAGCCGGAGCAGACCGCGGGGCACCGCCGGCCGACCGCACCGGCGCCCGCATCGGAGATCCGTTGCCGATCTTGAACCGGGCGGCCTGACGGGTCAGCCCGCTGACCTCGCCGGCAAGGTTGCGCGCGGCGGCAGAAGTTTGCTCCACCATCGCCGCGTTCTGCTGCGTGGAATGATCCATGACGCCCACGGCCGTGGCGATCTCGCTGATTGCCGAGGACTGGGCGCGATTGTCGACCGCGACCACTTCCACGAACTCGTGCACCTGGCTGACGCTGCTGGTGATGTTGGCGAGCGCCGCGTCGACCTTCTTCACCGATTCCACTGCGACGACGATGTCGGCCTGCGTGGTGGTGAGCTGTTCGCGAGCGCGACGCGCTTCCTCTTCCGCGCGCATCGCCAGCGCCGAGACGAGGTCCGCGACGACCGCGAAGCCGCGGCCCGCCTCGCCTGCCCGGCCGGCCTCGACGGCGGCATTCATCGCCAGAACGCGGGTCTGGAATGCGATCTTGTCCACGCCCTCGATGACGGTGTCGATGCCGCGCGCGCTCTCGGAAACGCGCCCCATCGCCGCGGTGGCATCGGTGGCGGTGGTGCGACCGGAGTCGACGATGCCGATGGCTTCCTGGGTGAAGCCGACGGTGCGGTCGGCGGCGTCGGCGCTCGACTTCAGTCGGTCGTTCATCTGCTGCAGCGCGGCCGAGGTTTGCTCGAGGCTGGCGGCGTTGCTCTCGGTGCGGCGGGCGAGATCGTCCGACGCAGCCGAAATCTCGGTCGAACCGGTCTCGATGCTGCGCGAAGCTTCCGACAGCACGCTGATCAGCTCGCGCAGATTGTCGAGCGCGGTGTTGAAGTTGTCGCGAAGCCCGCCATAGGCCGGCGGCACCGGGGTCGTGATCGAGCTCGTCAGATCACCTTCGGACATCGCCTGCAGCTTTTCCGACAGCAGCTGGACGATGGCCTCCTGATCGGCGTCGGCAGCCGCCTTGGCCACCTCCGCATGCACCTTGGCCTCGGCATTCTGACGGAAGACCTCGAGTGCGCCTGCCATGGCCCCGATCTCGTCCTTGCGCTCGGAGCCCGGGATGGTCGCGGCGGTGTCGCCGCCGGCGAGGCTGCGCATGCGCCCGGTGATGGCGGCAAGCGGGAGCGTGATCGAGCGGGTGACCACCAGGATCGCCGCCGCGATCGCAACCACGATGAGCACCACGGCCATGGCGAGCTTGATCACGGCACGGTGTACCGCCGCCTGGATCTCCTCGTCATAGACGCCGGTAATGACGATCCAGCCCCAGGGCTTGAAGGACCGGACATAGGAAATCTTCGGCTTCACTTCCTTGCTGCCGGGCACTTCATAGTCATAGGCCACGAAGCCGGCGCCTTGTTCGACCGCAGTTTTCACCATCTCGCGATAATGGAACTTGCCCGACGCATCGGTGCCGTCGAAGGTCGACTTGCCGACCTTCTCCGGCTTGACCGGATGCATCACCATCATGTGGTTGGTGTCGAGGAGGAAGAAATAGTCGAGCTCGCCGAAGCGCATCGAGCTGATGACCTTCTTCGCCGCAGCCTGGGCATCCGCCTGGCTCATCCGGCCGGCACGCTGCTCGCCCTCGTAGAAGTCGAGCTGACTGTAGGCGATGTCGACTGCCTGCTTGGTGCGCGCCTGAAAGCTCTTGTTGAGCGAGCTGTTCAGCTGATTCACCGACAGAAGAATGACCAGCACGAGGCCAACCAGAGATGCCGCGCCTATGATAAACAACCGTTTACCAATGCTGATGTCATTCAATAAACGCACTACAACCTCCGGATAAATCCATTCCGGACCGTTATAGAACGTTGTTCGGCCAAGATTTCGGTTTGTCCGGCGTTTAAGTTCTCCCGCGGGCAAACCAGGCTGCGGTGCATGAACATTCTAAAAATGTTCAAAGTGGATGCTAAGGGGATACCCCTAGGTCGACCTGTCGGGGTGGCCCGTTCGACCGCGCCACCCCAAGCGGCCTCAGTTCTGCGCCGCCTTCGCCTCCGGCCGCGCCGGCGGTCGGTTCGACCCCGCAGCGCGCAGAGCCTCGTCGTACCAGGCCGAAAGGTCCCGGTGCATCTGGGGCATGGTCGTCGGGTTCAGATAGACCATGTGTCCCGCATCATAATAGGTGAAGCGGATGTTCTTCTGCAGCTGCGGGTCGAGCAGCATGTGGCTGACGTCGAACTCGGCCCCGTAGAAGGGCGTGGCGAAGTCGTAATAGCCGTTCATGAAGAGCACCTTCAGATACGGGTTGGTCCGCATGGTATAGGCCAGATCGGCGGCGCTGTTCGGCATCAGATGCGTGCCGCTGTCATCGGGGGCGCGGTGCTTCCAGTCCCAGTCGAAGCCCGGGCCCCGCGCGGTCATGCGATAGGGCATGTCGGTCTTGTAGCCGAGCACGCGCGTCGCATAATCCTGGAAGGTGGCGACGAAGGCGCCGGTGACCGCCGTGGAGGCAGGGTCGTCGCTCGGGCTGTCCGCATTGGCGTCGGTCACGTTCAGGAGATAGCGCGAGTCCAGCCGTCCCACCGCCAGGCGTCGGTCGCGCAGCAGCTCGGTCTGGAAGCGCGGCAGCGTGAGCCGCAGATCGGCGCGAAGGATATAGGCCTCACTGATGCCGGTGTAGTCGGACATCTTCTTGGCGATCCCTGCCTTCTCCTCGGCCGAGATGGTCGAACCCTTGGCCAGCGCGGCGGCATAGGGCCCGCTGGTGAAGCCGCGCACTTCGGCGAGGAAGGTCGCGAGGTCGGCCGGGCGGTTCTGCAGCCGGTTGTGATACCAGGCGGTGGCCGCCATCGTCGGGAACAACGTCAGGAAATTCTGGTCATAGCCGGGCTGGCGGACGCCATAGTTCATGATCGTCGAGAACTGGACCATGCCATTGAGGCTCAGCCCCGCTTCCTCCAGCTTGGCGGCGACGACCGGGTTGCGCAGCGTGCCGTAGCTTTCGCCGAACAGGAATTTCGGGCTCGGCCAACGATCGAACTTGCTGGTGTAGCGCAGGATCGCGCGGGCGAAGCCGTCGGCATCCTGGTCGACGCCCCAGAAATCCTTGCCGGTCTTGTCGCCCAGCGGCCGCGACCAGCCGGCACCCAGCGCATCGATGAAGACGAGGTCGCTCTTGTCGATCAGCGAGTCCGGGTTGGGGCCGAAGCCATAGGGTGCCGGGCGGATATATTCCGGGTTGGCAGTGGTGACGCGCACCGGCGCAAAGCTGCCCATGTGCAGCCAGATCGTCGGTGATCCCGGCCCGCCATTGTAGAAGAAGGTCACGGGGCGCTGTTCGCGGGCCGAACCGTCGCGGGTATAGGCAGTGTAGAAATAGGAGGCGGTCGGCTTGCCGTCGTCGTCGCGGATGGTGAGCGTGCCCGCGGTCGCCGTATAGGCGATGCGCTGGCCGGCGACCGTAACCGCGCCGTGGCTGACGGCAGCGGCTTCCTCAACCGAGGGCTTGGCCCAGGCAGCCTCGGCCTCGGCCTTCATCTGCTCGCGGTGATCCCCCTTCGCAGCCGCTTCCCTGGGCTTTTCCTGCGCCCAGGACGGGCTGGCGGTGGTAGCGAGCAGCAGACACAACAAGGCGGCACGGCGCATTCAATCCCCCTGGATTTCTGGTTCAGGGAGACTTTGTTACATGCCCATGACCTTGAGACAAGCCGGGAAGCGGAGGGGCTACATCTCACCGCGCGCACGGCGGATGGCATACCATTTCGCCACGTTCGCCTGGTGCTGCTCGTACGTCTCGGCGAAGACATGCCCGCCGCTGCCGTCGGCGACGAAGTACAGCGCCTTGGACTGCGCCGGGTGCAGCACCGCATCGATGGAGGCGCGCCCGGGATTTGCGATCGGGCCTTCGGGCAGGCCGCGCATCGCGTAGGTATTGTAGCCGTTCTTCGCGCGCAGCTCCGACTGGAGGATGCGGCGGCCGAGCGGCTTGCCCTTGGTGATCGGGTAGATGATCGTGGGATCGGCCTGGAGCGGCATGCCCGCCTTCAACCGGTTGGCGTAGACGGCGGCAACCGTGGTCCGCTCGGCCGGCTTGCCCGTTTCCTTCTCCACGATCGAGGCAAGGATGATCGCCTCGCGCGGGGTGCTGACCACCAGGCCCTTGTCGCGCCCGGCCCAGGCCTTGGCGAGATACGTGGCCATCGCCTTCTGCATCCGCGCCAGCACCGCCGCGCGCGGCTCGCCCCGGACATAGGCATAGCTGTCCGGCAGCACCGAGCCTTCGTCCGGCGTCTTGACGGCCCCGGTGAGCACCGGCGCCTTCGCCAGCGCATCCGCAACCAGAATGGAGGGCATGCCTTCCGGCACGGTAACCAGCCGCTGCAGCGTCTTGCCGTCCTGCAGCATGGCCAGGATCTGGCGCTGGCTCGCCCCGGCCTCGACGCGATATTCGCCGGCGCGGATTGTGCCGCCGCCGCCGAAGACCTTGGCGAAGGCAAGGAACGTCTGGCGCGAACGGATCGCCCCGGCCTTTTCCAGCTCGCGCGCCGCCCGTGCGAGCGTCGCCCCCTCGGGCACCACCACGCTCAGCTCCTGCGTCGCCGGGCCGGGCCCCGCCCACAGGAACCACCCGCCCCCAAAGGCAGCCACAACCAGCAAGGCTGCCATCAGCAGGACGCGCGGCCCCCGGCTCCGGCGCTTGGGCGCGCGAGTGCGGGCACGGGAGCGCGCGTCCTGCGGCATGGCCTCAGAGTGCCTTCATCACCAGGCTGGCGTTGGTGCCGCCGAAACCGAACGAGTTGTTCAGCACGGCCTTGACCTTCCGCTCCTTCGCCACGTGCGGCACCAGATCGATGCCCGAGCAATTCTCGCTCGGATTGTCGAGGTTGAGCGTCGGCGGCACGATCTGGTCGCGCAGCGCGAGGATGCAGAAAATGCTCTCCACCGCGCCGGCACCGCCCAGAAGATGGCCGATCGCCGACTTGGTCGAGCTCATCGACATGCCGCCGATCGCATCGCCGAACAGGCGGCGCACCGCACCCAGCTCGAGCTCGTCGCCCAGCGGCGTCGAGGTACCGTGCGCGTTGATATAGTCGATGTCCGCGAGCGCCAGGCCCGACTTGCGCACCGCCATCTGCATCGAACGGAACGCACCCGAACCTTCCGGATGCGGCGCGGTCACGTGATAGGCGTCACCCGACAGGCCATAGCCGACCACTTCGGCGTAGATCTTCGCGCCGCGACGCTTGGCATGCTCATATTCCTCGAGCACCACGACGCCTGCGCCTTCGCCCATCACGAAGCCGTCGCGGTCCTGATCCCAGGGGCGGCTGGCCTTGCTGGGATCGTCGCGGAAGCCGGTGGAGAGCGCACGCGCCTGGCCGAAGCCGGCAATGCCGATCGGGCAGATCGTGCTCTCGGCACCGCCCGCCAGCATGATGTCGGCATCGTCCATCGCAATCATCCGCGCGGCGTCGCCGATCGAGTGGGCGCCGGTCGAGCAGGCGGTGACCACCGCATGGTTCGGGCCCATCAGGCCGTACTTGATCGAAACCTGGCCCGAGATCAGGTTGATCAGGCGGCCATGGACGAAGTGCGGCGAAACGCGCTTGGGGCCCTTTTCGGCGAGCACCAGCGATTCGCTCTCGATACCCGGCAGGCCGCCGATGCCCGAGCCGATCGAGCAGCCGGCGCGGAAGCGCATCTCTTCCGGCATGTCGAGCAGGCCGGCATCCTCGATCGCCTGACCGGCGGCATCGATGCCGAAGACGATGAACGGGTCGACCTGGCGCTGGATCTTGTGGTCCACGCGCTTGCCCGCGTCGAAGCCATATTCATGGTCCGCCGGCTTCACTTCGCAGGCATAGTTGCTCTGGAAATCGGTGGCATCGAACTTGGTGATCGTGCCCGCGCCGGACTTGCTGGCGAGGATATTCTTCCAGGCGGTTTCGACATCGGCCCCCAGGGGGGTGACGAGGCCCAGGCCGGTCACGACTACGCGGCGCATGGCAGTTCTCCAGTCAATTTCAGTTCGGTTCTGTTCTCAATACAAAACGGCTCCCCGTCCGCATCGCCAAAGGCACGGGACGGGAAGCCGCCTAGTCGCAATTCCTGCCCATCTGGGCTGGTATCGCCGTTCGAGCGTCAGCCCTGCTGATGCTCGGAGATGTAGGCAACGGCGTCGCCGACGGTGCTGATCTTCTCCGCGGCGTCGTCCGGGATCTCGACCCCGAACTCTTCCTCGAAGGCCATCACCAGCTCGACGATGTCGAGGCTGTCCGCGCCGAGGTCATCGGTGAAGCTCGCGGTCGGCACCACGTCCTTGGCGTCGACGCCCAGATGGTCGACAACGAGCGCCTGCACGCGGGTGGTGATCTCTTCCTGGTTGGCCATGGTCCCTGTTTTCCTTTGTGATGGGGCTCTGAATCCGTTTCCCCGCACCTAGAATGCCGCCGTGGCGGTTGCAAGAGGGAGCCGCAAGGGCCCCGTCCCGCTATCGGGAAAAGTCGGCTGAAGCATATTCCAGCGTGTTGAGAAACGCAAAATATTGCGCGAGCAGTTCCGCATTGGCGCGGGTCTGCTGCGCCTCGTCGGTAACAGCGGCGCGGATAAGGTCCTGCGTCGCCTTTGGCGTCAGCGGCTTGCGGCGCACCTCTTCCGGCAGGGCAGCGAACTGCTGGTCCAGCGCGGCGGGGTCGAAGCCCTTTGCTTGTACGATGCGCTTTGCCACCGGCAGGCCCACCTCGGCCAGCGCATAGACGCCGGAGGCCGTTGCCGCCGCGCCGCTCCAGCCGCGCTCGTTGGCGCAGGCGGTGGTAGCGTCGTTCAGCCCGCGCGTCACGGCCGGTGAGTATCGCGGCCGCTGACCGGCGGCCCCGAGGTTCCGCTCGACATCGGCGGCAAGCTGCGCCTTCACCGCCGCATCGAGCTTCTGCCCGACGCAGACGATGGATGCAGGATCCGCCGGCGCCGCGAAGGCCGGGGTTGCAGTGGCAAGGACAAGTGCTGCGGCAACTGTCAGACGCATATTCTCTTCACTCCACACCCCCGGCTTTACGGCTCAGAGCATCGCCATCCCGCCATTCACGTGCAAGGTCTGGCCCGTGACATAGGACGCTTCCTTGCTGGCAAGATAGACGACCGCTGCGCCGATATCCTCGCCCTCGCCCAGCTTTCCGGCAGGAATGCGGCCGAGCAGCGCCTCTTTCTGCGCATCCGGCAGAACGTCCGTCATTGCCGACCGGATGAAGCCCGGGGCGACGCAGTTCACCGTAATGTTGCGGCTCGCCAGCTCCTGCGCCAGCGCCTTCGACATGCCGACCAGGCCCGCCTTGGAGGCCGCATAGTTGGCCTGGCCGGGATTGCCGGTGGCGCCGACGACCGAGGTGATCGAGATCATGCGGCCGAAGCGCGCCTTCATCATCGGCTTGGCGGCGGCACGCATCAGGCGGAACGCGGCTTCCAGGTTCACCTGGATCACCTGCTCCCACTCCTCGTCCTTCATCCGCATGGCGAGGTTGTCGCGGGTGACCCCGGCATTGTTGACCAGGATATCGAGCTTGCCGCCCAGCGCCTCCACCGCCTGCGGGACCAGCGCGTCGACCGCGGCGCGATCGGAGAGGTTGCAGGTCAGCGCGACATGGTCGTCACCAAGGCTGGCGCGAAACGCCTCCAGCTTCTCGGCATTGGAGCCGGACACGGCGAGCTTCGCCCCCTGCGCCGCCAGCGCCTTGGCGATCGCCGAACCGATGCCGCCCGAAGCGCCGGTAACCAGCGCGGTCATGCCTGTGAGATCGAACATCGAAAGATAGTCCTCTTTATTGGTTCACGCGAAGGCGCGAAGACGCGAAGGAATCATGGCCGTTTACGACCCGGCGAAGCCCTTCTTTGAGCGTCTCGCCACCAAAATTTATCAGCAGCCCAAGGGGCTGCTTGAGTAACCGAAGATAGGTAAGCACCTGCTTCGCATGTACGGCCGCAAGGCGCTCGACAGACTTGATTTCGACTAGAAGGCAGCCATCAACGATGAGGTCTGCACGGAACGCACCTTGAAAGTACAATCCATCAAACTCGATATCGATCGGGCACTGCTGGACGACGTTATGCCCTCGCTCGACGAGCTTCGCGGCGAGTATCGCTTCATACACGCTTTCCAGCAGCCCAGGCCCAAGTGCCATGTGGAGCTTCATCGATGCGTCGATGATGTCGGATGCAATCGCCTCGATGTCCTGCATCTTTGCGTCTTCGCGCCTTCGCGTGAAAAAATCAAAGCACCTTAATCAGCGCCTCGATATCGTCCATCGTGACCACGCTGGTCACCGTCGCATCGGGGCTGATGCGCTTGACCATGCCGCCAAGCACCTTGCCGCCCAGCTCGACGAAATCATGCACGCCCGCATCGAACATCGCCGACACCGATTCGCGCCAGCGCACCATGCCGGTCACCTGTTCGACGAGCAGCGTGCGGATCGTTGTCGGATCCGCCACCGGCGCGGCGGTGACGTTGGCGTAGACCGGCACCAGCGGCGCCTGGATGGCCACCTCGGCAAGCGCTGCTTCCATCGCGTCCGCCGCCGGCTGCATCAGCGGGCAGTGGAACGGTGCTGAGACCGGCAGCAGCAGCGCACGCTTGGCGCCATGATCCTTGGCGATCGCCACCGCACGCTCGATCGCGGCGCGGGCGCCGGAAATCACCACCTGGGTGGGATCGTTGTCGTTGGCGGCGGTGCACACCTCGCCTTCCGCCGCGGCATCGGCAATCGCCTGCGCCTTGACGAGATCGGCACCCAGCAGGGCCGCCATCGCGCCCTCGCCGACCGGCACCGCCGACTGCATCGCGTCGCCGCGCTTGCGCAGCAGCTTGGCAGTGGTGGAAAGATCCAGCGCACCGGCGGCGCAAAGCGCCGTGTATTCGCCCAGCGAATGTCCGGCAACGAAGTCCGCCTTGTCGGCCAGGCGGATGCCGCCTTCCTTCTCGAGCACGCGCAGCACCGCGATGGCGTTCGCCATGATCGCCGGCTGGGCGTTGGCGGTGAGCGTCAGGTCGCTCTCCGGCCCCTCGCTCATCAGCTTGAAGAGGTGCTGGCCGAGTGCCTCGTCGACTTCCTGAAACACCTCGCGCGCAGCGGGACTCGCTTCGGCAAGCGCCTTGCCCATGCCGACGGCCTGGCTGCCCTGGCCGGGAAAAAGGAACGCGCGCATATATGTCTCTCCTGCGGAAGCGCCGTGAATGGCCGAGCGCGTTACGGCGAGACATGGCCCGGACGCAAGCCTGCTGCTCGGCTGCCCCCATCACAAGCCCCCGGCCGCTGAAAATTCAAAGTCCAAGTGAAACCTTGGGCGGCGCATAGTTAATTGGCGTGTCAAACTGGATCAGATGACTGCATTTGACACAGTTAACCCAAACCATTGCCGTTGTTGAATTTTCCCGCCCGCCATACCTTCACCGCAAGTCAATCGAACGGAAAGCGGGAGGACTTGGGATGAAGTTGAAGACGATTCTGGCCGGAGCGGCCGTGATGATGGCAGCCGCGCCTTGCACCGCGAATGCCTCGCTCGTCGTGCTCGGCAAGTGCAGCTCGGTTGCGTCGCCGAGCGGTTGCCTGTTCCTGGGCAACATCAACAGCAACGACCATGTGCTCAATCCGAACAGCTACAAGCAGGCGGAACTCGCCTACAACGCCTACAACAACTTCGTGCCGAGTGCGCGCCCGAACATCACGCTGAACTATCTGTTCGATACGAGCAGCACGCCCAACCTCATCACCGGTGCGGGTGGCTCCTCGGGCACCTGGTCGACGCCGGGATATGTGATCGACTATATGGCGGTGAAGGCGGGTAGCTACTTCACCCTGTACAAGATCGCCGATCTGAGCAGCGGCAGCTGGAGCACCGCGGACATTCCCTACAAGAAGAATCCGAAGGAGCTGTCGCACATCGTGTTCTTCGGCTCGGAAGCCGTGGCGGGGGTGCCCGAGCCGGCGACCTGGGGCATGATGATCGCCGGCGTCGGCATGGCCGGGGCTGCGCTGCGCCGCCGCCGCGCGCGCCAGCAGGTCCGCTTCGCCGCGGCCTGATTGCGCTTGCATCCGCCCCCGCATTTGCGTAAGGGCGAACGATCGGAGCGGAGCAGCAATGCGTCCGCTCCGTTTGCTTTATCGAGACGACAGCCGGAGGGGCGACCGCATGGGGCGGCGTCAGCGATCGGCCAACAGGAAGAGAACCCAATGGCTCTGTACGAGCATGTGTTCCTTGCGCGCCAGGATCTGGCACAGGCGCAAGTGGACGCGCTGGCGGAAACCGCCACCAAGATCATCGAAGACAACAACGGCAAGGTCGTCAAGACCGAGACCTGGGGTCTTCGCAGCCTCGCCTATCGCATCGCGAAGAACCGCAAGGCGCATTACGTGATGCTCGAGATCGACGCGCCGGCAGGCGTGGTCGCCGAGCTGGAGCGCCAGACGCAGATCAACGAAGACGTGATCCGCTACATGACCGTCAAGGTCGACGGCCATGAGGCAGGTCCCTCGGTGATGATGCGCAAGGGCGACCGCGAGCGTCGCGGCCGTCGTGACCGCGATGGCAACTTCGAAGGCGAATAAGGAGCGTATAGACCATGGCACGACCCTTTTTCCGCCGCCGCAAGAGCTGCCCCTTCTCCGCGAAGGATGCGCCCCGGATCGACTATAAGGACGTCCGCCTGCTGCAGGGCTTCGTCTCCGAGCGCGGCAAGATCGTCCCCTCGCGCATCACTTCGGTGAGCGCGAAGAAGCAGCGCGAGCTGGCCCAGGCCATCAAGCGCGCCCGTCACCTGGGCCTGCTGCCCTACATCGTTAAGTAAGGAGCGGATCCATGGAAGTCATTCTGCTGGAGCGCGTTGAGAAGCTCGGCCACATCGGCGACGTGGTGAAGGTGAAGGACGGCTTTGCCCGTAACTTCCTCCTGCCGCGCAAGAAGGCGCTGCGCGCCAACGAAGCGAACCGCAAGGTTTTCGAAGCCAATCGTGAGCGCATCGAAGCCGAGAACGCGACCCGTCGCGTCGAGGCCGAGAAGGAATCGAAAACGCTTGAGGGCGTTTCGGTGACCCTGATCCGCCAGGCGTCGAACACCGGCCAGCTGTACGGCTCGGTCGCGGTGCGCGACCTGGTCGACGTGCTGACCGCCGACGGCCACAAGGTCAACAAGGCGCAGATCGTGCTCGATCGTCCGATCAAGGCGATCGGCCTGTACGAAGTCCGCGTCGCGCTGCACCCGGAAGTCGCGGTGACCGTCAAGGTCAACGTGGCGCGTTCGCCGGAAGAAGCCGAGATGCAGGCGCAGGGCGTCGACGTCATGTCGGCGATGTTCGAGCGCGAAGAGACCGGCTTCACCGAGGACTACGATCCCAACGCCGAGCCGGGCGAGATCGCGACCGAAGCCCCCGCCGCGGAAGACGCGCAGGGCTGAGTCGAGCGACTCTGACCAACAGGCATGGGCCGTACCGAGCAATCGGTGCGGCCCTTTCCTTTTTGGGTATTGGGAACGCGCCGCACCTGTCCTGAAATCCGTCGAAAACCGGGCGATCAGGCCCTCGATTCCGCTAGTCTACGAAAATGCGCAGGCGTACCGCGTGGCACCCCGAATCAGTCGGGGCGGAGACCTGCAGTGAAGCAGCTGGCGAGCGACGGGGATGCCCCCGCGCATGCGCATCAAGAGCGGTTCGCCGCGCTGGCAGTCGGCGCGATCGGCGTCGTGTTCGGCGATATCGGCACCTCGCCGCTCTACTCGCTCAAGGAAAGTTTTATCGGCCACCACCGGCTGGCCCTGGATCCGGCCCACATCTATGGTGTGCTGTCGCTGATCTTCTGGACGATGACCTCGATCGTCACGATCAAATATGTCGCGCTGATCCTTCGCGCCGATAATCGCGGCGAAGGCGGCAGCCTGGCGCTGCTGGCGCTGATCACCCGCGTGATGGGCAACACGCGCTGGCGTGTCGCGATCACCATGACCGGCGTGATCGCCACCGCGCTCTTTTATGGCGACGCAATCATCACGCCCGCAGTGTCGGTGCTCTCCGCCGTCGAGGGCCTGACCACCGTGGAACAGGGCTTCGCACCGCTGGTGCTGCCGGTGACAGTGGCGATCCTGGTCGCGCTGTTCGCCATTCAGTCGCGCGGCACGGCTGCGGTCGGCAAGTTGTTCGGACCGGTGATGCTCGTCTACTTCGCGGTCATCGCCTTGCTGGGCATCCGCGGGATCGTCGCCGCGCCGGAGATCCTGTGGGCGCTCAACCCCTGGTACGCCCTGAAGTTCTTCCTGCTGGATCCGACGCTTGCGTTCCTGGCGCTGGGATCGGTCGTACTCGCCGTCACCGGTGCGGAGGCGCTCTATGCGGACATGGGCCATTTCGGCCGCCGCGCGATCATGGTGTCGTGGCTCTACATCGCCTTCCCCTGCCTGATGCTCAATTATCTGGGGCAATCGGCGGCGATCCTGCGCAACCCGGCGATGATCGAGAACCCCTTCTTCCTGATGGCGCCGGAATGGGGTCGCCTCCCCCTCGTCATCCTCGCCACCATGGCGACGGTGATCGCCAGCCAGGCGGTGATCTCGGGCGCGTTCTCGGTATCGCAGCAGGCGGTGCAGCTCGGCTTCCTGCCGCGGTTGCGGATCCTCCACACCAGCGCCAAGGCCGCGGGCCAGATCTATGTGCCGCTCGTCAACTGGGGGCTGCTGGTGATGGTGGTGCTGCTCGCGCTCGGCTTTCGCAGCTCGAGCAATCTCGCCTCGGCCTATGGCATCGCGGTGACGGGCACGATGTTCATCACGGCCTGCATGCTGGGCGTGCTGACCTTCGCGGTTTGGAAGTGGCATCCGCTGGTCGCAGGGCTCGTTACCGGCACTTTCCTGCTCATCGACGGGGCCTATTTCGCCTCGAACCTCACCAAGATCCCCGACGGGGGCTGGTTCCCGCTGCTCGTGGCGGCGGTGGCCTTCGTGCTGCTGACCACCTGGTCGCGCGGTCGTCGGCTGGTGCTGGACCGGCTGCAGGAAGGCGCGATGCCGATCGCGCTGTTCATCCGCTCCGCCGCGCAGTCGGCGACGCGGGTGAAGGGCACGGCAGTGTTCCTCACCTCGACGCCGGACAGCATCCCCCCCGCCCTGCTCCACAACCTGAAGCACAACAAGGTGCTGCACGAGCGGATCGTGCTGCTCACCGTCGCGATCGAGCAGGTACCGCATGTCCGCGGTGCCGAGTGCCGGACAATGGAGCCGCTGGGCGACGGCTTCTTCCGGGTGGTGCTGCACTATGGCTTCATGGACGAAGTCGACGTGCCCGCGGCGCTGGCAGCGATCAGCGACTGCGGGTCCCCGTTCCGGCCGACGGAAACCAGCTATTTCCTTGCCCGACAGACGCTGCTTCCCTCGTCGCGGCCAGGCATGGCGATCTGGCGCGAGAAGCTGTTCGCCTGGATGGTCCGCAATGCCGAGAGCGCGATGGAGTTCTTCAAGCTCCCCACCAACCGCGTGGTCGAGCTGGGCAGCCAGCTGGAAATCTGAGCAAAAAAATGGGGCGGCTTCCGCGAGGAAACCGCCCCAGGTCTTCGGGGTGTGCCCCTTTTAGCCGGCCAGGACTGCGGTCTTGCCGCTGGCGCCCTGGAGCTCGACCGGCGAACCGCCTGCGCGACGGCGCTGCAGCCAGTCCTTGAGCAGTTCGGCGCAGCTGTGATCGACGGCGTCGAGCCGCGACACGTCGAGCAGGACCGACTTGCCGCCCGGCACGGACTCCAGCCGGTCCGAAAGCTTGGGCAGCGTGATGAAGGTCGCGGAGCCCGCCAGCGCGATGCGGTGTGCACCGGCTTCTTCCTGCTGGTCGACCTTGAGGCCGAGGCGACGGAGGTTCGGCACCAGCTCGAGCAGCGACAGCGCGATACCGACCAGCACGCCGGTCAGCAGGTCCTGGGTCACCACCAGCGCGCAGGTGACGGCCCAGATCGCCGCCGGGAGCACGCCGTAATGGGCGAACAGGTGGCGGACATGCTTGAGGTTGACCAGCTTGGCGCCGGTCACGACCAGCACCGCACCCAGCGCCGCCATCGGGATCTCGCGCAGCAGCCACGGCAGAAGTGCCACGAAGCCGAGGATCCAGGCGCCGTGCAGGACGGCGGACAGGCGCGTCTGCGCACCTGCCTGGACATTGGCCGAGCTGCGGACGATCACGCCCGTCATCGGCAGTCCCCCGGCGACGCCGCACAGCAGGTTGCCGATCCCCTGCGCGCGCAGTTCCTTGTTGTAGTTGGTGCGCACGCCGTCATGCATGCGATCGACGGCCGCAGCCGAAAGCAGCGTCTCGGCACTGGCGATAAAGGCCAGCGCGATCGCGGCGGTGATCACGCCGGGGTCCATCCACTTGGCGAGAAAGCCGTTTTCCGGCAGCGCGATGGCCGAGACGATGTTCGACGGCACGGTCACGCGGGTCACGTCGAGGCCGAGGCTGAACGCCACCAGAGTCGCTGCAACCACCCCGACCAGCGCGCCGGGGACGAGCTTGACGGCCGCCGGCTTGAACTTGTCCCAGCCGAGCATGGTCACGATGGTCAGCAAGCCGAGCCCCAGCGCCATTTCGGCGGCGGCAAGATCGGTGGACAGGCCGAGCAGGCGCCCCGGCATCGCGGCGACATTGGCAAGGCCGCTCGACAGCGGCTTGGCATCGAACAGCACGTGATACTGGCCGACGACGATCAAGATGCCGATGCCCGCGAGCATGCCGTGGACGACGGCCGGCGAGATTGCACGGAACCAGCCGCCGACGCGCAGTACGCCCGCGACCACCTGGATGGCGCCGGCAAGAATCAGGATCGGTCCGAGCGCGGACAGGCCCTGCTCGCGCACCAGCTCGAACACGATGACGGCGAGGCCGGCCGCCGGGCCGCTCACCTGGAGCGGCGAACCCGCAAGCAGGCCGACGACCAGGCCGCCGATGATGCCGGTGACCAGGCCCTTTTCAGGCGGCACGCCCGAGGCAATGGCGATGCCCATGCACAGCGGCATCGCCACGAGAAACACGACGATCGACGCCGTGAAGTCGCGCACGAAGCTCTTGGGCTTCGGTGCTTCTGCGACCGTGCTCATTCGGCGGCCTCCGCATAGGCGACGTCGCGTGCCAGCCGCTGGCCGGCGGGCAGCGCCACCGGCATCGGGCGATCCTCACGGATCGGCGCGAAGCGACCGGTCTCGCCGTCAAGGCCGAGCACCATGCCGGCGCCGATATCGACGAACCAGCCATGCAGCGCGATCTCGCCGCGCGCGATGCCGGCCGCGACCGACGGATGCGTGCGCAAATGCGCGAGCTGGACGACAACATTTTCGAGCGCGGCGGTGCGGACCGCGTCGGCACCCTGGAGATTGTCATAGCCGCCATCGACAACGCACTTGGCGGCGTGGCTGTGGCGCAGCCAGGCGGTCACGTTCGGCATGCCTTCCAGCATTTCCGGGTTCATCAGTGCCTTCATGGCGCCGCAGTCCGAGTGGCCGCAGACGATGATGTCGCGCACGCCGAGCGCCGCCACGGCATATTCGACGGTCGAGGACACGCCGCCATTCTGCGTGGCGAAGGGCGGCACGATGTTGCCGGCGTTGCGGCAGACGAACAGGTCGCCCGGGTTCGCCTGGATGATGTGCTCCGGCACCACGCGCGAGTCGGCGCAGGAGATCATCAGCGCCTTCGGGCTCTGCCCGTGCGTGGCGAGCTGGGAGTAGAGGGCGTGCTGGTTCGGGAAGACCTGCTTCTCGAAATCGACGACGCGTCCGATCACTTCGTTCACGGCTTGCTCCTGTAACGGGCCCGCGGCGCGGGCATCTCTTCAGGATCGCAAGCTACCGATCTGCATTTGCTGCATCGCGGCGGGTTCGTAAGAAAACGTTGCTAAGCCATTGGTCCGTCCCGCGGCAGGATGATCTCGGCGCACAGCCCGCCACCATCGCGATTGGCGAGGCGGAAGCTGCCGCCCTCCGCCTCCGCCGCCCGCGCGACGATCGACAGGCCCAGGCCGAACCCCACCGTGTCGCGGGAGCGCGCCGCATCGAGCCGGACAAAGGGCTGCAACACGCGCTGGAGATCCGCTTCAGGGATGCCCGGCCCCTTGTCCTCGACGCGGATCGCCACCGCGCCCTCGACAGGCACGAGACGGATG
This sequence comes from Sphingomonas sp., assembly GCF_036731925.1. Taxonomy (GTDB): domain Bacteria; phylum Pseudomonadota; class Alphaproteobacteria; order Sphingomonadales; family Sphingomonadaceae; genus Sphingomonas. Next base: position 1,293,715 of record NZ_DAINDJ010000001.1, on the reverse strand, counting down.
CAGCACTGGCCCGCATAATGGACGGCATTGTCGACAAGGTTGTTGAGCGCACGCTTGAGCATCAACGGCCGCAGCACATGCTCGAAATGGTCCGGCCCGTCATATTCGACGTCTCGCCCATGATCGGCATTGTCGTCGGCGATCGTCGCGCACAGCACAGCCAGGTCGACGCGTGCGGGCGTTTCCTTGTCGCCCTCCCCGCCGAGGAACGCGAGCAGCGACGAAATCATCGCTTCCATCTCGGTGATATCGGTCTCGACTGCAGCGTGAACGTCTGGATCCGCGATCGCGTCGGCGCGGAGCCGCAGACGGGCAAGCGGCGTGCGCATGTCGTGGCCCACCGCGGCCAGCGCCTGGGTGCGGTCGGCGATCAGCCGCTGGATACGCTCCTGCATCCGGTTGAAGGCACTGATCACCCGGCGCAGTTCCTTCGGGCCCGCTTCCTCGACCTCGAGGATGCCCCCCGTGCCGAAGCGATCCGCGGCGATCGCCAGCCGGCGCATCGGCAGCAGCATCCGCCGCAGCAGGATGCCGCTGATCAGGATGAGCGCCAATGCGGGCGCCAGCGCCAGCAGGATGCGAGAGAGGCCGAGGTCGGCCGCGTGAACATGCTCCCGCGTCCGGAAATACATCCAGCTGCCGTCCGGCATCGGCACGGCGCCGACGATCAGCGCCTTGCTGCCTTGCGAAGTCAGCCGCAGGCGCAAGCCGTCGGACGCGAGCGTCGGCTCCCACAGCACCACCTGTTCGTAGAGACGATCGAGATCGGGCTGCTGACGCAGGCCGTTGGGCAGCCGGGCCATCCACCGCACTTCGTATCGCGAGGTGGTGAACTCCAGCGCGAAGTCCTCACGTCGCGCGGGCGGCTGTTCGGCAAGCAGCTTGCGCGCGATCACCAGATGCTCGGCCAGCCGCCGCGCCTCGTCGTCGCGCACGGCGAACTGGCTGGCGCGCTCGTAGAGCATGGTCGAAACCGCGAATTCGATCAGGATCGTCAACAGCAGGATCGCGAAGACCTGCCCGATCAGTCCGGAGGGACGCTTGAGGAACGCCCTCAACTGCGCGTCACGGGTACGTTGAGCGTGTAGCCGATGCCGCGCACCGTCACGATCGGAGCCTGGTGGCCCGCGTCGGAAAGCTTGCGCCGCAGCCGGCTGACCAGCACGTCGATGCTGCGATCCGAACTGTCGCCCAGCCGCGTGCGCGACAACTCGATCAGCCGCTCGCGCGATATAACCCGGCCCGAATGGTCGCACAGCGTGACCAGCAGGTCGAACTCGGCGCCGGTAAGGTCGACCACGGCACCCGTGGGCGACAGCAGCTCGCGGCGTGGAAGATTGACCGTCCAGCCGTCGAACTGGATCTCGCCCTTGGGCCGCTCGGTGGTGTCGCGCTCGCCGGCACCGCGACGGAGCACGGCGCGTACGCGCGCCACCAGCTCACGCGTGCCGAACGGCTTGGGGAGATAATCGTCGGCGCCCAGCTCGAGGCCGACGACACGATCGGTCTCGCTGCCTTTGGCCGAGATGAAAATGATCGGCACCGAGCTCTTCTGCCGAATCGCACGGCACAGATCGATGCCGCTGGTGCCGGGCAGCATCACGTCGAGCAGCACGAGGTCCACCGGCCCCTGTTCCAGCGCCAGCCACATCTCCGGAGCGGAGGAGGCGGGGCGCACCGTATAGCCGTTTTCCTGAAGCGCGCGCGCCGTGAGGGTGCGCAGCTGGGGATCGTCCTCGACCAGTACGATCGTGGGAAGGCTAAGCGTGGGTTCACCTGCATACATCGCGCGGAAACCTAGGGATGAGGATCCGGAGGGTCAACGGCACGGCCGCCACGAACGGCGTGACGAGCGTCACGGGCGGCGCGTTTCGCCCGCGATACAAGGCGGCATATCGTCGGGGGACTACCATGCAGATGCCGCGCCTCAATCGTTCCGTCGTGCCTGGGCGCTCGCGTGCGAATCGTGGCGCGCTGGCTGCAATCCAGCTCGACCGACCGACGCAGGATCTCGCGCCGGCGCCAGGAGACGCAGCCTTCGGCCCGCGCCATTTGCTCGCCGCACTGGACGGGCTTTCCGCCGCCGTGATCGAGGCGACGGGAAGCTGGGCATTCCTCACCGCCGAGCGCATCCAGCTTATCGATGCAGCGCACAAGCTCGCCTGGTTGCTGGTCCGGGTGAACCGCAACGAGTCCGTCATCGCTCGCGCGCCCGACATCGCCGGCACGACGCGTGCCGTGGTTTCGGCCACCTACCAGCTGCGCGCCGTGCAGGAGCTCGGCGACGGCGGCACGGCGATCCAGCCGCTGTTCGACCTGATCGTCCGCATCGACCAGCTGCTGCCGCGCACCGCCCAGCTCTATCAATAAGCCGGCAGCGCCTCTGGCGTACCGCCGCCGCCGGCGCTAGAGCGGCGTCGAAGGTTCACCTTCAAACCCATGCCGGTGCCCGCTCGCGGGCGAAAAGGGAATGCGGTGCGGGCGCATGCGCGTCCAATGCCGCAGCTGCCCCTGCAACTGTATGCGGAGAGCGGCCGGACAACCGCCATTGGGAGCGATCCCGAGAAGGCGTCCGGATCGCGGCGACCCGCAAGCCAGGAGACCTGCCGGCGCGGGGTCGCTCACACCGGGTTCAGGGTGCGGCCACGGTGCGGTATCGTCCGTTCGAGCGACAGGAGCCGGGCCGGGCGTACGATCGTGCGTCCGGGCGATTGTCATTGCGGGACCGCGGAGCAACCAGACGTGCATTCCATTCTTCTTTTCGGCGGCGGGAAGTACCGGCGATGATCGATCTCTCGAGCGTGGCCGCGTTCGACCGCGCACTCGCCACCCTGCCCGTTGCGAATGCAGCCGCAGCCGACGCGGCCCGTGCCCGCCAGCAGCAGCTCACCAAGCCGCCGGGGTCGCTGGGACGGCTGGAGGAGCTCGCGATCTTCCTTGCGGGCTGGCAGGGCAGTCCCCGTCCGTCCATGGCAGCCGCGCGGGCGGTGATCTTTGCCGGCAATCACGGCGTTGCGGCACAGGGCGTCAGTGCATTCCCCGCGGAAGTGACGGCGCAGATGGTCGCCAATTTCGCGGCCGGCGGCGCGGCGATCAATGCGCTGACCGGCGCGATCGGCATGCCGCTCGAGGTGGTCGCGCTCGATCTGGATCGGCCGACGCAGGATTTCACCGCCGGCCCGGCCATGGACGAGGCGGCGTGTCTTTCCGCGCTGATGCAGGGCGCCGCGGCGGTAACGCCGGAGACCGACCTCCTGTTGCTGGGCGAGATGGGCATCGCCAACTCCACGGCGGCAGCGGCGCTTTGCCTGCGCAGCTTCGGCGGAACCCCCGCCGACTGGGTCGGCCCCGGTACCGGGCTCGACAGCCACGGCGTCCGCCACAAGGGCGCGTTGATCGAGCGGGCGATCGCGCTGCATGCATCCGCGCCGCTGACCCCCTTCGAGACGCTGCGACGGGTCGGGGGACGCGAGCTGGCGGCGATCGGCGGCGCCGTGCTGGCCGCACGCCACGCCGGCGTGCCGATCCTGCTCGACGGCTTCATCTGCTGCGCCGCGATCGCACCATTGGCGGCAACGGTGCCGGGAATCGTCGATCATTGCATCGCCGGCCATTGCTCGGTCGAACCGGGCCACGCGCAGCTGCTGGACCGGTTGGGGCTGGAGCCGCTGCTGTGGCTAGGTATGCGCCTCGGCGAGGGCAGCGGGGCAGCGGTTGCGGCAGCGGTGATCCGCTCGGCGCTCGCCGCGCACAACGGCATGGCCACCTTTGCCGAAGCGGGTGTCGCCGGGGCGGCATGAGCGGAATTGTCCTGCATCTGCTCCGCCACGGCGTCACCGAAGCCGAGGGTCGGCTGATCGGCCACACCGACGCGCAGCCGCTGGCGGCCGGCGTGGCGGCGTGTGTCGCGCGCGGCGCCGGTCTGGCGGTCGAGGCGGTGCGCAGCTCGGATCTGGCCCGCGCCCGCGTGCCGGCGCAGCAGATCGCGACGAGGCTCGGGCTGGACGCGGACGAGGACGCCCGCTGGCGCGAGCTCGATTTCGGCAGCTGGGACGGAATGGCGCTGGACGCGATCGACGCGGGCGCCCTCGCCGCGTTCCAGCAAGTCCCCGCCCGCCACGTCCCTCCCGGGGGCGAGGCATGGCCGGCGCTGGTCTCCCGGGTGAGCGCCGCGCTCGACGCAATCGACCGCCCCACCCTCGTGCTTACCCATGCCGGCGCGATGCGGGCGGCGCTCACCAGCCTGTGCGCCATCGATTTCCCGCAACTCTGGAACATCGCCCTGCCCCACGCCGCGCTGCTCAGCCTGCGCATCTGGCCCGGCACCCCGCGCGTCGGCCAGATCATCGGACTTGTGACATGAAAGAACTGCTCCTCTCCCTCCAGTTCCTGACGCGCCTGCCGCTGCCTGCGGTCGTGGCGGACGACGCCACGTTCGCGCGGTCGATGCGCTGGTTTCCGGCGGCCGGCCTGGCAGTGGGCCTGGTCCTGCTGCTCGGCCTCTGGCTGGGCAGCCTGCTCGATCCCTGGACGGGCGCGCTGCTGGGGCTGGTCGCCTGGGTGGGCATCACCGGGGCGCTGCACCTGGACGGCCTGGCCGACCTCGCCGATGCCGGCGGAGCGCTGCACAAGGGGCGCGAGCGGCTGCAGGCAGTGCTTGCCGATCCGCATGTCGGCAGCTTCGGCGTCGTGGCGATCGGGATGCAGCTGCTCGCCAAGCTGGTGCTGCTCCACGCCCTGCTTGCCGTTCCGGGCTGGTGGGTCGTGCTGTTCGTGCCCGCTGCGGCGCGCTTCGGACCGCTGGTCTGGACCCGCTGGCTGCCGCCGCTGCACGAAGGGTTGGCCAGCCGCTTCCGCCACGCCGTTCGCCCGGCGGACCTGATCGTCTGGCTGGTGATGCTCGCCTTCGCAGCCCTGCTGGCGGCGCCTGCGCTGCTCGTGGCGCTGCCGCTGATCGTGGCCTGGGGGTGGCGCGTACGGCGCCTGCTCGGCGGCATTTGCGGAGACGCGCACGGCGCCGGGATCGAGCTGGTCGAGACCGGGTTGCTGCTCGCGCTCGCGATCGCCCCGCATCTGCGATGAGCGATCCGCTGCGCCACCATGGCGGCAACCTTGCCGAAGCCCGCGCCCGCTTCGGCGAAGGACCGTGGCTGGACCTTTCGACCGGCATCAACCCCGTCGCCTGGCCCGTCCCGCCAGACCGGACGGCCGATCTCGGCCCGCTGCCCGATCCTGCCGCGCTGGCGCAGCTTGAAGCGGCCGCGGCGGCGCAATTCGGCGTATCGCCCGCGCTGGTCTGCGCGGTTCCGGGAAGCGAGATGGGGCTGCGACTGCTGGGCCCGCTGCTCGGCGGCCGCGCCTGCCATCGCGTGCCCGGCTATCGCACGCACGGCGCAGCCTTTGCCGACAGCCTGCCCGTCTCCCCCGCCGCTCCCGTGCCGGGCGATGCCCGTTTGCTGCTCGCCAACCCGAACAACCCGTGCGGCACCTTGCTCGATTGGCCCGCGCTGGAGACGCTCCTGGCGGAACGCACCGCCGCGGGTGGCTGGCTGATCGTCGACGAGGCCTTTGTGGATGCCCATCCCGCGGCAAGCATCGCGCCGCTGGTGGGCGACGAACGGCGGCTGATCGTCTTCCGCTCCTTTGGCAAGTTCTTCGGGCTCGCCGGGCTCCGCCTGGGCTTCGTCATTGCGCCGTCGCCGCTGGTGGCCCGCTACCGCGCGCTGCTCGGCGACTGGCCGATCGACGCGACAGCCCTGGCGATCGGCACCCGCGCCTATCGGGACCGTGCGTGGATCGACGCGACGCGCACCGCGCTGGCCCTTCGCGCGACGGCGTTCGACACGCTGCTGCGCGCCCATGGCCTTGCGCCCGAGGGCGCCTCCCCGCTGTTCCGGCTGGTTTCCCATCCGGACGCCGCCGATCTCTTCGAGCGCCTGGCACGGGCCCATATCCTTGTCCGCCCGTTCGACTATGCCCCGCGCTGGCTCCGCTTCGGCGTGCCGGCCGATCCGCAGGCGCTCGACCGCATTGACCGCGCGCTTCGCCATGGCTGAGCCGGTCACGCTCACCGCGCTGGTGGTGGAGGCCGCGTTCGGCTGGCCCGGCTGGCTCTATGCCCGTATCGGTCATCCGGTGGGCGGCTTCGCGCGGCTGATCGCTGCCTGCGAGCGGCGATGGAACCGGCCGGACATTCCCGAGCGGCGCCGCCGCATGTTCGGCGTGGTGACCGTGGCGCTGCTGCTGTCCGCCGCGATCGGTGCGGGGCTTGGCATCGAGGCCGTGGCGGCACGCGCTTCCCTGGGGTGGATGGTGCTTGCGCTCGCCGCCGTTCCGGGGCTCGCGCAGCACAGCCTGTACGTGCATGTCCGGCCGGTGGCATCGGCATTGGCCCGCGGCGACCTGCCGGCCGCCCGTACCGCGGTAGGTTATATCGTGGGTCGGGACACGGCGCGGCTGGATGGGCACGGCGTGGCCCGCGCCGCCATCGAAAGCCTCGCGGAAAGCTTCTGCGACGGCATCGTCGCGCCGCTCTTCTGGCTGCTGGTCGCAGGGCTGCCGGGGCTTTGGGCGTACAAGGCGATCAACACCGCCGACAGCCTGATCGGGCATCGCGAGCCCCGCTGGCGGGCGTTCGGCTGGGCGGCGGCACGCACGGACGATCTGCTCAACCTGGTGCCTGCCCGCCTCGCCGGCCTGCTGCTGTGCCTGGTGGCGCGGCGCGGCTGGCGGACGCTGTGGCGCGATGCGGGCAACCACGCCTCGCCCAATGCCGGCTGGCCCGAAGCCGCGATGGCGGGCGCATTGCGACTGCGGCTGGCCGGTCCGATCGCCTATGACGGCGCGGTGCACGACAAGCCCTGGATCGGCGATGGCCGCGCCGATGCCGACGCGCGCGACATCCGCCGGGCCCTCGCCCTCTATGTCGGCGCGTGCGGGCTGTTATGGCTGATAGCAGGAGGGGTCGCATGGCTGCGCTGATGCTGCAGGGAACCGGGTCGGACGTCGGCAAATCGGTGCTGGTCGCGGGCATCTGCCGGGCGCTCGTTCATCGCGGCCTCCGCGTCCGCCCGTTCAAGCCGCAGAACATGTCGAACAACGCCGCCGTGACCGAGGACGGCGGCGAGATCGGCCGCGCCCAAGCGCTGCAGGCGCTCGCCTGCCAGGTAGCCCCGCATACGGACATGAACCCGGTGCTGCTCAAGCCGCAGGCCGATCGCACGTCGCAACTGGTGGTCCACGGCCAGGTGCGCGGCACGCTCCACGCGGGCAATTACCGCGAGGCGCGCAAGGCGCTGCTCGGCGAGGTCATGACCAGCTACCGCCGCCTCCAAGGCACGTGCGACCTGGTGCTGGTGGAAGGCGCAGGCTCGCCGGCCGAGATCAACCTTCGCGCCGGCGACATCGCCAATATGGGCTTTGCGCGTGCGGCGGGCGTGCCGGTGATACTGGTCGGTGACATTGATCGCGGCGGCGTCATCGCCGCGGTGGTCGGCACCCGCGCGGTGCTGGACCCGGCGGACGCCGCAATGATCCGCGGATTTCTCATCAACAAGTTTCGCGGCGATCCGGCGCTGTTCGCCGATGGCTACGCCCAGATCGAGGAACGTTCCGGCTGGCGCGGCTATGGGCTGATCCCCTGGCTGCGCGATGCCGCCCGGCTGCCGAGCGAGGATGCGGTCGTGCTCGAGCGGACCCTGCAGAAGTCCGACGGGGGCACCCTGATCGCCTGCCCGATGTTGCCGCGCATCGCCAATTTCGACGACCTCGATCCGCTGAAGCTCGAGCCGAGCGTGACCTTGGCGATGATCCCGCCGGGCCAGCCGCTCCCCGGCGATGCCGCGCTGGTGATCCTGCCCGGTTCCAAGGCGACGATCGCCGATCTCGCGAGCTTGCGCGAACAGGGTTGGGACATCGATCTGCTCGCCCATCATCGGCGCGGCGGCGCGATTCTCGGGATTTGCGGCGGCTACCAGATGCTCGGTCGCACCATCGCCGATCCGCACGGGATCGAAGGCCCCGCCGGGAGCGCGGCCGGCCTCGGCCTGCTGAACGTGGAAACCGAACTCACCCGCGAAAAGGCGCTGCGCCCCGCGCACGGCACGGCGCTGGGGGCGGAGATCAGCGGGTATGAGATGCACATGGGCGTCACCACCGGCGCGGACACCGCCGCGCCCTTCGCCCTGTTGAGCACCGGCCCCGACGGCGCGATGGCGCCCGGCGGGCGCGTGCTGGGCACGTACCTCCACGGGCTGTTCGCCAGCACCGCACTCCGCCGCGCGGTGCTGGAGCGGATCGGCGTCACCGCCACGGATGTAGACTATGCCGCCTCCGTCGACACGGCGCTGGACGCCATCGCCGCCGAACTCGAAACCCATGTCGATATCCCTGCACTGATCGCGCTCGCCCAGGAGGCCTCCCGATGACCAGCCTGCTCGTCCTCGGCGGCGCCCGCTCCGGCAAGAGCCGCTATGCCCAGGCACGTGCGGAGTCTCACAGCGGTGACTTGATCTATATCGCCACCGCGCAAGCCTTTGACGCGGAAATGGAAGACCGCATCGCCCGCCATATCGCGGATCGCGGCCCGCGCTGGTCGACGCTGGACGTGCCGCTCGATCTTCCGGCCGCGATCGTCGCCAATGCCGCACCGGGCGGGGTGCTGCTGGTCGACTGCCTGACGCTGTGGACGTCCAACCTGATGTTCGCCGAGCGCGACGTTGATGCCGAGACCGAGGCGCTGGCAGCGGCGGTGGCGCAGGCGGCAGGCCCGGTGATCCTCGTCGCGAACGAAGTCGGCCTCGGCATCGTGCCGGACAACGCCCTGGCCCGTCGCTTCCGCGACGTGGCGGGACGTCTGAACCAGGCGATCGCCGCTGCGGCGGACGAAGTGCAGCTCGTCGCCGCCGGCCTGCCGCTGCGGCTCAAATAGCGCTGGTTGACGCCGCGGCGCAGGCAGACGACGCTGGGGGCACGCAACGCCTCCGGGAGCCTCGCCGATGAAGCCGATCCTCGCCCTGCCCCTGCTGCTCGCGATCGCGCCGGCCGAGGATGTCACGCCCGCCGATCGCCTTGCCCACGAACAGATGCTGGTGCTCGACACCCATCTCGATACGCCGGAATTGTTCGAGCATCCGGGCTGGGATTTCGCCCGCTGGCATGATCGCGCCTTCGATGGCAGCCAGGTCGATATCCCGCGCATGGAACAAGGCGGCCTGGATGGCGGGTTCTTCGTGATCTACACCCCGCAAGGGCCGCTGACGCCGGCGGGCTATGCCGCGGCCCGCAACGCCGCGCTCACCCGTGCCACCTGGATCCAGCGCGTCGTCGCCGCGCATCCGGACAGGCTGGAACTGGCCACCACCGCCAACGATGCCCGCCGCATCGCCGCCAGCGGCAAGCGGATCGTCTTCCAGAGCATCGAGAACAGCTATCCGCTGGGCGAGGATCTGAGCCTGCTCGCCCATTTCCACGATCTTGGCGTGCGGCTCGCCGGCCCGGTACACTTCCGCAACAACCAGTTCGCCGACAGCGCCACGGACACGCCGCGCTGGCACGGCTTCAGTCCGCTCGGCAGGCAATGGGTGGCGGAGATGAACCGGCTTGGCATGGTGATCGACGTCAGCCATGCCTCCGACGACGTGTTCGATCAGGCGCTGGCGCTCTCGAAAACGCCCATTCTCGCATCGCATTCCGGCCCGAAGGCGATCTTCGATCATCCGCGCAACCTCGACGATGCGCGGATGCGCAAATTGGCGGCTGCCGGCGGCGTATTGCAAATCAACAGCGTGTATCTCGCGCCTTCGGTTTCAATTCCGGGGGGCGAGGCACTGGGCGAGCGGCAGCGGCGCTGGTGGGTGCTGCCGCCAGCCGAGCAACGACGACTGATCGCCGACATTGCAGCACTCGGCCCCCACGAGGGTACCGCCGACTTCGAGCTGTTCCTGCGCAGTCTGCTGCACGCCATTCGCGTGATGGGCGTCGACCACGTCGGCATCGGCGCCGACTGGGACGGCGGCGGCGGCGTGCGCGGCATGGAGGACATCACCGCCCTGCCCCGCATCACCGCCCGCCTGCGCCGCGAAGGCTTCAGCGACGCCGATATCGAGAAGATCTGGAGCGGGAACGCCTTGCGCGTGCTCAAGGCGGCGGAAGACTGGGCAGCAGCACATCGCTGATAAAAACCGCCCTGCCGTAGCGGAAGGGGCTTGATCGAATTAGTTAGCGTCCTAACTAAGCGCCCCATGGCCGATCGGCATTCCCTGGAACGCGCGCTTGCGACGCGGATGAACCCTGCGTCGCGTGCGTGGCAGCGGCTGGCCGACGCCACGCTCGCCTCGCTGGACATCTCCAACTCGACCGGATGGGCGCTGGTCTACCTCCAGCGTCTCGGCGAGAAGACGCGCCAGGCCGATCTCGCCCGGGCGATTGGCGTGACCGAGGCATCGCTGGTTCGCACTCTGCATGCACTGGAGGATGCCGGGCTGGTGCAGCGCGTTGTTGATGAGAATGATCGGCGCGCGAACCGGCTGCGGCTCACCAATTCCGGTGTTTCGCTGGCGTTACGGATCGACACGCGTCTTGCTACGTTGCGCAGCGAGTTGCTCGATGGGGTGAGCGACGCCGCGCTGGAGACGACCTTGCAGGTACTGGAGCATCTGGCAGCGCGCCTCGCCGAACGGCGGCCCCAGTCATGAAGGATCGCTGGGGCATCGACGCCGCCGTCTTCTCGCTGAAATCCTATGCGGCGGGCATGCTCGCCATCTATCTCGCGCTGTCGATCGGGCTGGACCGGCCCTACTGGGCGTTCCTCACCGCCTATATCGTCGCCCAGCCGCTGGCGGGCGCGGTCTTCTCCAAGGCGCTGTTCCGCGTGATCGGGACCGTCGTCGGCGCCGCCGCTGCCGTGGCGATGGTGCCGCCGCTGATCAACACGCCGGAGCTGCTGGTGCTCGCCATTTCGGGCTGGCTGGCGCTGTGCGTATTCGTTTCGCTGCTCGATCGCACGCCCCGCTCCTACATGTTCGTGCTGGCCGGCTACAGTGCCGTGCTGATCGTGCTGCCGAGCGTGGATGCGCCGGGCTCGATCTTCACCGTGGCGAGCCTGCGCGTGCAGGAAATCACGCTCGGCATCCTGTGCGGCAGCCTGATGCACGGGGTCGTCCTGCCCCGCTCGGTGGCAGCCTTTCTGCTCACCCGCGTGTCGACGATCCTGAAGGATGCGGAGCGCTGGTCGCACGACTCCCTGGCGCTGGAGCCGGTGCCGGGCGTTGACGCCGAACGCCGGCGGCTGGCTGCCGACATTACCGAGCTGCACCAGCTTTCCATCCACCTTCCCTACGAGACCGCACGCACCACCCCGCGCGTCCGCACTGTCCGCGCCCTGCAGGACCAGCTTTCGCTGCTCATGCCGCTGGGTGCCGCCGTGGACGATCGCACCGTCGGGCTGCAGGCGCATGGCGGCCTTCCGCCCGAGGTAGCAACGCTGCTCGCCGACGCCCAGGCGTGGCTCAAGACGCTGGACGGTGACCGCGACGTGCGCACGGCGCAGGCCGCGGCACTGGAGGCGCGTTGCGCCGCGTTGGAGCCCGATGTGCACGCGGGCAGTTCGTGGCACGACTTGCTGCTGCTCAGCCTGCTCTCGCGGCTCGCGGCCCTGATCGCCGCGCACCGCGACTGCCGGGATCTTGCCGAACAGCTCGCCACGCTGGATCGCCGGCCGGTCAGCCCGCGCGTTGCGGAACTGCTCGAAGGGCGCCGCGGCCGCGAACTCCATATCGACTGGGTGGGCGCGGCGCGCGGAGCGATCGGCGCCTTCCTCACGCTCGCAGTCGGCTCGGCGATCTGGATCGCGAGCGGTTGGGCCGACGGCTCGACGGCGGTGATGCTTGCGGGCGTGTTCCTCGCGCTGTTCGCCGCAGCACCCGATCCGCTGCTGCCGCTGCGCTCCTTCTTCTGGGGCACGCTGGTCGCGACGATCCTGGGCGCGATCTACGGCTATGCGATCATGCCGCGGCTCGACGGGTTCGGGCAGTTGGCCGCGGCGATGGCGCCGCCGCTGCTGATCCTCGGCGCGATGATGCACTCGCCGAAATGGATGGGGCTGGCGCTGCCGACCCTGCTCGGCCTCGGCAGCCCGCTGCTGATTTCCGCCCGCTACACCAGCGCCTTTGCCAGCTTCGTCAACGGCGCGATCGCCCAGCTGATGGGGGTCGCCTTCGCGATCCTGATGGCGCGGCTGCTGCAATCGGCGGGTATCGAACAGGCGATCCGGCGGACCGTCCGCGCGGGCTGGGCCGACATCGCCGAGAGGAGCAACCTGATGACCCCGCCCGACGTGCGCGGCTGGATCAACCGCATGCTGGACCGGATCGCGCTGCTGGCGCCGCGGCTGGCGCTGGCCGGTCGCGCACCGGGCAAGCCGCTCTACGATGCGCTCCGCGACCTGCGCACCGGCGTCGCGATCGGCGAATTGCGCGCGCTGCGCCTCGAGCTGCCGCCGGAGCGTGCCGCCCCGCTCACCGACGTGCTGCGCGACGTGGGGGACTATTACCGCCGGCTCGAGCCGGACGCCGAGAAGCCGGAGGATCCCGCTTTGCTTGCGCATATCGACCAGGCCCTGCACGCCATCGCGCGGGACGACGACGCGGCCGTCCGCCGCACCGGCGCGCTCGGCTTGCTGGGGTTGCGCCGCAACCTCTTCCCCAACGCCGATCCCGAGCCGGAGGCCGTGCTGTGACCGGCGAGATCGCCATCGACGGCGTCTATGTGCCGACAATGCTGCTGCTGGGCGTCATCGCCATGCTGCTGACGATCGCGCTCGCGCGGCTGCTCAACGCCTTCGGCCTGTATCGCTTCGTCGCCTATCGCGCGCTGGTCGATCTGTGCCTGTTCATCCTCCTGCTCGGCCTGCTCGCCTGGGCCACCCCCTCGATCGGATTCCACCCATGAAACGCTACCTCCCCGCCCTTGGCCGCAGCGCCGCGACAATCCTGATCGTCGTCGTCGCCGCTTTCGTCGCGCTGTGGCTGTGGCAGCATTATGCGCGCAGCCCGTGGACGCGGGACGGCCGTGTCCGGGCGGACGTGGTGCGGGTGACGCCGGATATCGGCGGCCTGGTCACCGCCGTGGCAGTGCACGACAACCAGCAGGTCAAGGCGGGCGACCTGCTCTTCGTGATCGACCAGCCGCGCTATTCGCTGGCGCTCGCCCAGGCCCGGGCGAGCGTGGCAAGTGCCCGTGCAACGCTGACCCAGGCGCAGCGGGAGGCGCGGCGCGACCTTGCGCTCGGCAACCTCGTCGCCGCGGAGACACACGAACAGAATGTGGCGCGTGTCGCGACTGCCCAGGCGGCGCTCGCCCAGGCGCTCACCTCGGTGCAGAGTGCCGAGCTGAACGTGTCGCGCACCCAGGTGAAGGCGTCCGTCAACGGCACGGTGACCAACCTCGATCTGCATCCGGGCGACTATGTCGCGGCGGGCCAGCAGGCGATGGCGTTGGTGGATGCGGACAGCATCCGCGTCGAAGGCTATTTCGAGGAAACCAAGCTTCCCAGCATCCGGATCGGCGCGCCGGTGACGGTGGAACTGATGGGAGAGCCGCGGATGCTCCACGGCGTCGTCGAGAGCATCGCGGCAGGCATCAACGACACCACGCGCAGCAACGCGGGCAACCTGCTGCCGAATGTCGATCCGACCTTCACCTGGGTACGGCTCGCCCAGCGCATCCCGGTGCGGGTGAAGCTGACCCGCGTGCCGCCCGACGTGCGCCTGATCGCCGGGCGCACCGCAACGGTGACGGTGCAGCCGAACGCGGCGGCGCAGCCCGCCGCCGGTCCCGCAACAAGGCCGACGCCGACGCAGACGCCCACCCCGGTGCCGGCACCGTCCGCTTCCGCCAGGGCGCGCTGACCATGCGCCGGATCCCGCTCCTCGCCGCGCTCGCGCTCATCGCCGGCTGCACCCGCGCCGGCCCCGACTATCACCCGCCCGTCAGCGGCCCGGCCAACGCACCATCGGCGACCGGCAACTTCCTGTCGGCGCAGAACCCCGGCTTCTCCGATGATCCGCTACCGGATCATTGGTGGCGCCTCTATGCCGATCCGCGGCTCGACACGCTGGTAGAGCAGGCGCTTGCCGCCAATGCCGACCTTCGCGTGGCCGATGCCAATCTTCGCCGCGCCGAGGCCGTGGTCCGCCAGGCCGAGGCTTCGCGCCAGCTGACGACCGATCTGTCCGGCGGCGGCACCCTCGCGCGCCCCGCAGGCACCGGCGCCGCCCTGCCCGGCACGCTCGGCTACAATCTCGGCATCGCTGTCGGCTATCCGCTCGACGTACGCGGCAAGATCGCCCGCGCCATCGAAGCCAGCCTCGCGGATCGCGATGCCGTGGCCGCCGCGCGGGATGCGGTTCGCATCAGCGTCGCCGCGGCCACCGCGCGGGCCTTTGCGGATGTGTGCGCGGCCAATTTCCGCCTCGCAGCCACCCAGCGGATCGTGGCGCTCCAGCGCCAGACCTTCGGCGCAACCCAGCGGCTGCAACGCGCCGGACGCGGCACCGCCTTCGACGTGACCCGCGCCCAGGCGGCGGTGCAGACGAGCGAGGCGAACCTGCCCGTCTTCGCAGCGCAGCGCCGGGCCGGGCTCTACACGCTCGCGGCACTGCTCGGCCGCCCCGCCGCGGACTATCCGCGCGAAATCGAAAGCTGCGCGGCACTGCCCAGCCTGCCTCGGCCGATGCCGGTAGGCGACGGCGCCGCGCTGATCCGCCGCCGGCCGGACATCCGCCAGGCGGAGCGCATCATCGCGGGCGACACCGCCCGCATCGGCGTCGCCACGGCGGATCTCTATCCGCAAATCAGCCTGGGCGGCTCGACCGGACTCAGCGGTGCGCTCGACAAGCTCGGCAGCCCGCGCTCGTTCGGCTTCAGCCTTGGCCCACTGATCAGCTGGAGCTTCCCCAACCGCCCCGCCGTCCGCGCCCGGATCGATGCCGCCGGCGCACAGGTCGACGCCGATATTGCGCGGTTCGATTCGACCGTGCTCGTCGCGCTGCGCGACACGGAGACCGCGCTCGAAACCTATGCCCGGGACCGCGACCAGGCCGAGGCGCTCCGCCAGGCGCGGGACAGCGCGGCGACAGCGGCGGACCAGGCGGGCCGGCTGTTCCGCTTCGGGCGCAGCGATTTTCTGGCGCTACTCCAGGCGCAGAGCAGCCTCGCCCAGGCGGAGGCGAGCTATGCCACCGCCCAGGCCCGGCTGCCCGACGACCAGATCGCGATCTTTCTCGCCCTTGGTGGCGGCTGGGAATAAGGGAGGATCATGACCTTCACCGACATTGCGAGCCGGACCTACAACCATAATTTCCGGCTCGACCCGATCGTCCGGAGCCTGCTGGATACCGATTTCTACAAGCTGCTGATGCTGCAGATGATCCGGCGGTTGCACGGCGAGACGCAGGTCACCTTCTCGCTGATCAACCGGACCAAGTCGGTGCGGCTGGCGGACGTGATCGACGAGAGCGAGCTGCGCGCCCAGCTCGATCACGCGCGCTCGCTGCGCTTCGCCAAGAAGGAGCTGATCTGGCTTGCCGGCAACAGCTTCTACGGCAAGACCCAGATGTTCGCGCCGGACTTCATCACATGGCTCGCCGATTTCCAGCTTCCGCCCTATGAACTGGAGCGCCGCGACGGCCAGTTCGTGCTGCACTTCCATGGCCCCTGGACCCACACGACGATGTGGGAGATCCCGGCGCTCACCATCGTCAACGAGCTCCGTTCGCGCGCCGCCATGCGCGGGCGCGACCGCTTTGCGCTCGACGTGCTCTATGCCCGCGCCAAGGCCAAGCTGTGGGACAAGGTGGAGCGGCTGCGGGGGCTGCCCGATCTGGTGCTTTCGGATTTCGGAACGCGCCGGCGCCACGGCTTCCTTTGGCAGCGCTGGTGCGTCGAGGCGCTGAAGGAAGGTCTCGGCCATCGCTTCATCGGCACCTCGAACGTGCTGCTCGCGATGGACGCCGATCTGGAAGCCATCGGCACCAATGCGCACGAACTGCCGATGGTCGAAGCCGCGCTGTCGCCCGATGACGCCAGCCTCGCCGACGCGCCCTATCGCGTGCTCGAACAGTGGCGCGCCCATTATGGCGGCAACCTGCTGATCGCGCTGCCCGATGCGTTCGGCACCACCTCATTCCTCGCGCACGCGCCGGACTGGGTAGGCGACTGGACCGGCTTCCGCCCGGACAGCGCGCCGCCCATCCCCGGCGGCGAGCAGATCATCCGATGGTGGCAGGAGCACGGCCGCGATCCGCGCGAGAAGTTGCTGATCTTCTCCGACGGCATGGACGTCGAATCAATCGAGGCAACCTATCGCCACTTCAACGGCCGCGTGCGGATGAGCTTCGGCTGGGGCACCAACCTGACGAACGATTTCCGCGGCTGCGATCCGGACGGCGAAGCCGGGCTGGAGCCGATCTCGCTGGTCTGCAAGGTGGTAGCGGCGAACGCCCGGCCGGCGGTCAAGCTCTCGGACAACCCGGCCAAGGCCACCGGCGAACCGGCCGAAATCGAGCGCTATCTCCGCGTGTTCGGCAGCGCCGGGCGCAGCGAACAGGCGGTACAGGTCTAGCCCAGCCAGTCCACCGAATTGCCATAGGGGTGGCACGTCGCGAGCACGCGGCGCTCCTCCCCGCCGGGGAACCAGCTGAGCGACAACCGCACCTCGCTGCGCGTTTCGGTCCATTCGAACCCGACCCAGGCAAGCGGCCGCTCCGGCGTGGCGTACTGGCCGGCGTCGTGGATCATGGCCACCACCGCGGCGCGGTCCCGCGGCGGCAGATATTGCAGCACCATCGAGTGCATCACGACCCGGCAGACGCCTGCCGCCTGCGGTTCGGCGAGTTGGCGCGCAAGCCATTCGGAGGCGTCGCCCTTCTCGATCTCGGGCGGGTGGCGTCGCGCCATGCCGAGCGCCTCTTCCAGGCGATGCAGCCGCAGCGGCTGGTCGGCGAAGATATAGGCCATCAGCCGCTCGCAGGTCGCCGGGTCGGCAGCACTGAGCGGGTTCAGGTCCACACCGCGTGCGGACACCACTTCCAGCGGGGCCGGTTGCGGCGCCGGGCCGCGCCAGTCGGGCGCGACCTGCACCGGCGAATGGCGGTCTCCCGCGAGCACGCCACCTAGGTCGAAGCCGTAGCGGCCAAGATTGAGGTTGAGCCCGCAGCTGGAGCCGATCTCCAGCAGCTCGAACGGCAGGCCGAAGCGACGGCGCACCTGCATGAGCGCCGCGACGATCGCGCCCGAGCGGCCCACTTCGTTGGTCTGCGGCGTGCGGCGAAGAAAGCCCGCGATCAGATCGTCCTCGGCGGCCAGCGCATCGCCGATCGCGCCGTCGAAATCGTCATGCTCGTGGCGATAGAGCGCGGCCAGCGCCGGCGGATTGCCGCGGCGGGCAAGAAAGTGCAGCGCGGCGTTGAAGCGCATCGCCAGCGCCGCCGAAGCGGGATCCCCCTCCCAGTGCGTGATCACTGCCTGGCTGTGTGGACCGCGGCCCAGCTGGCGCAGCCCGGCGGCGAGCACCGCGCCGATGAAGGGCGATCCGAGGTCGATGGCGACCCGCGCCATGCGCGAGATCTCCGCAATACCCGTCCGGGGAGCGATCATGTTCATTACCATTTTCCCGGGCAGAAACCGCCGCGTCGGATCTTTTCGCCGGGGGCCGTTCGATTCGCAATCGGATCGAACGGCCACACCGGGGTATCAGGCACTTCTGGGATCAGAAGCTCTGCCAGTCGTCGTCGGCGGCACCGTTGCTGCGCACCAGCGCGGAGACCGCGGCGGCCGGGAGCGGCTTCACGCTGCCGCCGTTGAACCGGGAGGGCGCCACGCGCGAGGTCGCCATCGGCATGCCGCCGCCGCTGCCGACGTTGAAGCGGCTGGCCTGCTCCGAAAGGACGCTGACTTCGCTCGCCAGGTTGCGGGCCGCAGCCGAAGTCTCTTCGACCATCGCGGCATTCTGCTGGGTGGACTGATCCATCGAACCCAGCGCAGCGCTGATCTCGGTGACGGCGCTGGACTGGGCATTGTTGTCCGACGCCATGTTGCCGAGCAGTTGGTGCACTTCGCCCACGCCGCTGGAGATGTCGGCCAGCGCACCGTCGACACGCTGCACGGCCTGCACGGCGGTGACGATGTCGCTCTGCGTCGCGGTCAGCTGGTCGCGGGCACGGCCGGCTTCCTCTTCGGCGCGCATCGCGAGCGCCGAGACGAGGTCGGCGACGACCGCGAAGCCGCGGCCCGCTTCACCCGCTCGGCCGGCTTCGACCGCCGCATTCATCGCGAGAACGCGGGTCTGGAACGCGATCTTGTCGAGGCCCTCGATGACGCTGTCGATGCCCTTGGCGCTGTCCGACACGCGGGTCATCGCCTGCACTGCCTCGTCGGCGGTGCTGCGGCCGTTGTCGACCGTTGCCATCGTACCGTCGGCGCGCTCCACGGTGCGGCCGGCAGCGGCGGCGGTGGCCTTCAGGCGCTGGTCCATCTGGGTGACGGCGGCGGCCGTTTCTTCCAGGCTGGCGGCATTGGCTTCGGTGCGGCGGGCGAGGTCTTCGCTTGCCTGGGCGATCTCGTTCGAGCCGGTGCGGATCGATGCGGTCGCCTCGATCACCGACGCGATCAGCTCGCGCAGGCTGGTGAGCGCCCCGTTAAAGTTGGTCTTCACGGTGCTGTATTCGCCCGGGAATTCCGCGGTGATCTGCGCCGTCAGATTGCCCTGCGCCAGTTCGGCGAGGTGCGAGGACACGGTCTCGACGACCATCTTCTGCGTCGCCTCTGCCTTGGCGCTGGCGGCGTCCGACGCTTCCTTGGCGAGCGCTGCGTCACGGAACACCAGCACGGCGCGGGCCATGTCGCCCAGTTCGTCGCCCCGCGTCGTCGCCGGCACTTCGACATGGTTCCGGCCAGCGGCCAGATCGGCCATCGTGCGGGTCAGCTGGCTGATCGGACGCGCGATGATGCTGCTGAGCGTGACGGCGAGGCCGATGGCGATGCCGATCAGCGCGATCGCGCCGATGATCAGCACGGTGGTCGCCGTGCCGATGGCGCCTTCCTGGCGCGCGGAATTCTTCTCGATCGCTTCGGCCTGCGCGTCCTTGATCGAGCGCAGCGGCAGCACCGCGGCGGAGACCAGCACTGCCTTGCCCGCGCCGCGAACCTGCGCCTGCGCTTCCTCGCGCTTGCCGGCCTTCACTTCCGCGATGAGGCGGTCGCCCCACTTCTCGCGCCAGGAAAGGGTCTCGGTGCGCGACTTGCGCAGCGCTTCCAGCAGCGCCGGATCGGTCAGCAGCTTCTCGAGTTCGGCCGAGGTCTCGTCATATTCGGTGCGACCCTCGTCATACGACTTCAGGTAGGTCGGATCCGCAGTGACAAGGAACCCGCGCAACTGGCTGTTCTGGCGCAACAGCGCCGTTTCCAGCGTCAGCGTCTTCGAGTGGATCTGCTGGCTGAGGTTGTTCTTGTCGGTAACCGAACGGATCATCGAGATGTTCATGAAGAACACGATCATCACGATCGCCGCCGATGCGCAGATCAGCAGGAACGACAGTGCGAGCTTCCTCGGAATTTTCATCGATGCAATCATTGCTGGTCTTTCCGATACCTTTTGGCGCGCCCGAACGTGCTGGTGTCGATCGCGGCCTGCGCTGGGGCCGAATCGATCGCCGAAGTGAAGAGAAGGGAGTGGATCACGCGCGTTCCGGCGCTGTTGTCCGGCGCAGTTCCGACGAGGAAAGCGCCGCCGAACTGCTGGCAATGGCTAGAAACCGATGACGCATGCGTGTTCCCAATCCCGTTCCCGGTCTGTGGTTTATCGCATTATAGGAACGATCTCTTACCGATCGGTCACCGGCGCAGAAACAATCCCCGTACAAACGCGTGACGCGCGAGGGGAAGCGCCAGCTTCAACATGCCGGCACCTGCATCCATTGATGTCGGCATGGGATAGACCTTCGCAACACGTCGGTGACTGCGGGATTATACGTAGCGCAGACGTTTGCGCGCGCGGCCGCACCGCGCTTCTATCGCGCGAGGCCGAACAGTCAGCGCGGCCGCGGACCCTGCCGCGCCGCGCTGCTGCAAAGGATCAACCTGTTACTTGCGGTCCTTACGGCCGCCCTTCCAATAGAGCAGCCCGGCGACGATCGCGGCAGAGCCGATCCCGATCGCGGCGCCCATGCCGATCTGGCGTGTGCTGGGCACGCGGCGCTTGGCGGCTTCCGCCATTTCCTTGGCGACGGCGAGTGCCTCCCCTTCCCCGGCGTGCGGCGCTTCAGCGATGGGATAGGGCGACTGCGATTCGGCGGGCACGGGCGGTTTCTTGCTCATCATCTTCCTTCGACACACGCGGTCATCAACCGCCTTCTTCATGCGGCGGTTCCCCCCCGGCTTGCAAGGCGCAACCGCACTCCGCCATAGCGCTGTGCGATGAACCCGATCTATTCCTCGATGGGCACCACCATCTTCGAAGCCATGTCCGCCCGCGCCCGGGCAAACGGCGCAATCAACCTGGGCCAGGGCTTTGCCGATGGCCGCGGACCGGAGGCGGTGCTCGCGGCGGCGGCGAACGCGGTCCTGCACAAGTCCAATCAATATCCGCCGATGGCGGGACTGCCGGAGCTTCGCCAAGCAGTGGCCGATCATTACGCCCGGCACCAAGGGCTGAACCTGGCTGAAGAGGAAGTAATCGTTACCTCGGGCGCGACCGAAGCACTCGCGGCCACGCTGCTGGCCCTGATCGAGCCCGGCGACGAGGTGCTGTGCTTCCAGCCCCTCTACGACGCCTATGTACCGCTGATCCGCCGCGCCGGCGGCGTGCCGCGCTTCGTGCGGCTCAGCCCGCCCGAATGGCGGATCGAGCAGGCGGCGCTGGAAGCGGCGGTGACGCCCAAGACGCGGCTTATCCTGCTCAACAACCCCTTGAACCCCGCCGCCACGATGACGAGCGCGGAGGATCTCGCGATGCTCGCCGATTTCTGCGTCGCGCACGACCTGATCGCGATCTGCGACGAGGTGTGGGAGCATGTCACCTTCGACGGCGCACGCCATCTGCCGCTGATCGGCTTCCCCGGCATGCGCGATCGCACCGTCAAGATCGGGAGCGCCGGCAAGATTTTCGCGCTTACCGGGTTCAAGGTCGGCTGGATGTGCGCCGCCCCCGCGCTCGCGCGCGGACTTGCCAAGGCGCACCAGTTCCTCACCTTCACCACGCCGCCCAACCTCCAATGGGCAGTGGCCGAAGGTCTGGCGACGCAGGACGCCTGGGTGCAGGACGCCCGCCACCGCTTCCAGGCGGGGCGGGATCGCCTGTCGGCCGGGCTACAGGCGGCAGGTCTCGCGGTGTTGCCGAGCGCTGCGACCTACTTCCTCTCGGTCGATCTCGCCGCTTCAGGGATCGCGATGGACGACGTCACCTTCAGCGAACGGCTGGTCGCGGAGGCAAAGGTGGCAACGATCCCTGTCTGCGCCTTCTACGCCGAGGATGCCGTGACCAACGTCGTGCGCTTCTGCTTCGTCAAGGAAGACGCGGTGCTCGACGAGGCGATTGCCCGCATCACCGCCTGGCGGGACGCGCTCGCCTGACCGTTCAGATGGTGTCCAGCACACCCCGTTCGGTGATGTAGCCGGTCACCAGCCGGGCGGGGGTGACATCGAACGCAGGGTTGAGCGCCGGGGAATCGGTGATGCGGACGGTCGCGATGCGGCCGCTCTCGTCCGGCCCGGTCAGCCGGGTGACTTCCTGCGCGGAACGCGCCTCGATCGGAATGTCGGCGCCGCGCGCCGTTGCGGGGTCGAAGGTCGTGTAGGGCAGTGCCACATAGAAGGGAACGCCATTGTCGTGCGCTGCCAGCGCCTTCAGATAGGTGCCGATCTTGTTGCAGACATCGCCATTGGCGGTCACTCGATCGGTCCCGACGATTACTGCGTCCACCTGCCCCTGCATCATCAGCAGTCCGCCCGCGTTGTCGGCGATCACGGTGTGTGGAACGCCGTGATTGCGCAGTTCGAATGCCGTGAGCAGCGCGCCCTGGTTGCGCGGGCGTGTCTCGTCGACCCAGACATGGATCGGAATGCCCGCATCGTGGGCGAGATAGATCGGCGCGGTGGCGGTTCCATAGTCCACCGTCGCCAGCCAGCCCGCGTTGCAATGGGTGAGGATGTTGAGCGGCCGGCCCGGATTTCGCGCGTGCAGGTCACGCAGCAGCGCCAGCCCGTGCTCGCCGATCGACCGGCACAGCGCCGCATCCTCGTCGCAGATCGCATCGGCACGGGCAAAGGCTGCGGCAGCACGCCCCACCTCCGGCAGATCCTGCACGGCGGCACGAACCTGATCCAGCGCCCAGCGCAGGTTGATCGCGGTGGGCCGGGTCTCCACGAGTGTCGCATAGGCAGCATCGAGCGCCGCATCAGACTCATCCACCGCCAGTGCCATGGCAAGCCCATAGGCTGCCGTCGCGCCGATCATCGGCGCGCCGCGCGTCCACATCTCGCGGATGGCAACCGCGGCGGCTTGCAGGTCGCGTAGTTCAACCCAGCGGATCTCCCACGGCAATTGCCGCTGGTCGAGAATACGGATCCCCCGCCCGTCGGCAGTGCGGCCGATCGACCGGGTGGGCTTGCCTTCCAGGATCATAGGCGAATCTCCGCGAGCGAGTGAATATCGGCAGGTCCGCCGTTGCGATCGATCAGCAAGGCGCCCAGGCCTGCCATACGCGCCGCATCCACCTCTGCCTGAACGTCCGACACAAACAGAATTTCCTTTGGATCGAAGCCTATTGCAGCCGAAATCTTCGCGTAGCTCTCAACTTCCCGCTTCGCACCCGTCGTCGTGTCGAAATAGCCGGAGAGCAGGGACGTCAGGTCCCCGGCCACCGAGTGGCTGAAGATCAGCTTCTGCGCCGCGACGGAGCCCGAGGAGTAGATGTAAATCGCCACGCCTGCCGTGTACCAGCGGTGCAGCGCCTCGGGCGTGTCCGGGTAGACATGGCCCTGCAGCGTGCCGTCCGCATAGCCCTGCTCCCAGATCAGCCCCTGCAGCGTCTTGAGCGGGGTGGCCTTGCGATCCTCGGCCATCCAGTCGAGCAGCGTGGCAACCTTGTTCTCGCCCGGCACGTCGGCCAGGATCGGAGCCACCGCTTCCGAGTTTGCAGTAACATAGCGCTCCAAATGCTTGGCAGCATATGGGAAAAGCACATCCGCCACGAAGGCGATGCTGCTCGTGGTCCCCTCGATGTCGAGCAGGACGGCCTTGGGCTGGGTCATGATATCTCTCGGTACGCCGCGTCAGGCGGAAACGGGCTCGTGGCGCGGGAAGCGGTCTGCGATAGCGTCGCCGGTGAACTGGGCGATCCAGCCATCGGGGTTGGTGAACAGCCGAATTGCGGTGAAGCGGGGGCTCGGCCCCATATCAAACCAGTGCGGCGTTCCGGCGGGCACCGAGATCAAGTCACCCGCATTGCAAAGAACCGCATAGACGCGATCCTTCAGATGCAGTGTGAAGAGCCCCTCCCCCTCGACGAAGAAGCGCACCTCATCCTCGGCATGGCGATGTTCGGACAGGAACTTGGTCCGCAGCGCGTCCTTCTCGGGATGATCGGGCTGCATCCGGATCACGTCGACCGAGCCATAGCCCTGCTCGGCCTTCAGCCGCGCGACTTCCGGCGCGAAGGCGGCGAGCACTGCGTCCTGATCGGCATCAGCAGCGATCGCGCGCGATGGCCAGCGCTCGAAGCGCACACCGCGCATCGCCAGTTCCTCAGCCATCGTGATCGGATCGCTGGTATCGAGCAGCGGAGTCGTGCCGCTCTCGGCATAGATGCGAAGTCGGCTCATCGTGCCCATGCCTGCCTGAAGCCGGCCTCGGCGAGCTCGGCGGCAATCATCCATTCGGTCGCTTCCAGCACGCGCTCGGCCTCGTCCACATCCTTGCCCCAAGCGTAGAGCCCGTGGCTGCGGATCAGATACGCTGGAATCGCTCCGGGCGCCAGCAGCGCCGGGCGGACCTCGGCTTCGATGACCGTCATATCCTGGCTGTTGCCGACGATCGGCAGCCGAACTTCGGCTTCATGCGTAGCGTGGCCGGGATAGGCCTTGAGCATCTCGTGGCCGGACAGCGTCCAGGCGGCAGCATTGGTCGCGCGGCTGAGACCCACGGCCTGCGGCGAATGGCCGTGGAGGACGGCGCCGGCCTCCGGGAACAGGCGATAGATCGCCAGATGCAGGTCGGTCTCCGCCGAGGGCTTGCCTGCGGTGAGCGGGCGCCCGTCCAGCGCCACGCGCATGATGCCGTCGCCGGTCAGCCGCCCCTTGTGACGGCCTGAGACGGTCAGCGCGACGCTGCCGTCGTCCAGCCGTGCCGAATAATTGCCGGACGTCGCAGGAGCCCAGCCGCGTGCGTCGAGCCGTCTTCCGACCTCGATCAACGCCGTGACGGCCTGTTCATAGGACATGGTCATGGTCGCGCCTCTAGCGCTTCGCACCCGGCGCGCGACACCATTTTTTCGGTCTGGCGAACCAGCAGAGGACGCAGGCTGCAGGGCCGGCGATTCGCCAATCGTGAAGAAACCCCGTCCCGAAACGATATGACAGCTCGGTGAACCGGGCAGCAGCTGCGCCGAAACGCGCCAAATATGGCCAGAAGCAGGACCATCGTTAACGCTGCTTCTGCTATACGGTTTCCGGGCAATGACAGAAATTTGCGGGCGCAGAACAAAGATCATGGATTCGAACGCTTCGGTACAATCGCGTCGAGCTTTGCTTAAATCGGCGCTGGTAATGGCAAGCGGCGCAGCGGTTTCGGCCTGCGCCTCGCGCACGATCGGAACCACGCTGGCAGCAGCGCCGCCGCCGCCGCGCATCCAGCCGGCGCCGATCGCCTCGCTCAACCCGGCCCCGAAGGTCGCCGCGCAGGCGCGGATCATGCCGGCAGGCGTACGGCCCGAGCTGTTCAAGCGCGCGACTGCGGCGCTGGATCGCCACTCCATGCATGTCGACACGCACGACCGGATCGCCATCGCGGACTTCTCGCTCCCCTCGTCGCAGCCGCGCTTTTTCCTGGTCAACATGGGCACGGGCGAAGTCGAGCCGCTGCTCGTCGCGCATGGCATTGGGTCCGATCCGGGCCACACCGGCGTGCTCCAGCGCTTCTCGAACCAGATCAATTCGGAAGCGACCTGCGAGGGCGCGTTCCTCACCGCCGATTATTATGTCGGCAAGCATGGGGACTCGCAGCGCCTGATCGGGCTGGATCCCACCAACAACAACGCCCTTGCCCGCGCCATCGTCGTCCACTCGGCGTGGTACGCAAACCCGGACATGATTTCGAAGCACGGCAAGCTCGGCCGCAGCCAGGGCTGCTTCGCGGTCGGCGAGCGGCAGCTGGCCAAGGTATTCGATCGCCTCGGCCCCGGCCGCCTGATCTACGCGACCAAGGCGTAAGAAACACTGAGCCCCTCCCCATCGGGGAGGGGCTTGGGGTGGGGCTGTGTCTCGCCGAGACCAATTCCTTCTGGAATCCCTCCGCTCTCAACCCTCCTCCCCAGAGGGGCTTAAATACCTTCCCCCGGATACAT
This sequence comes from Sphingomonas sp., assembly GCF_036731925.1. Lineage (GTDB taxonomy): Bacteria > Pseudomonadota > Alphaproteobacteria > Sphingomonadales > Sphingomonadaceae > Sphingomonas. The sequence goes on along the minus strand of NZ_DAINDJ010000001.1, from coordinate 1,268,099 downwards.
CCCGCCCTCGCGGGGTTGGCAGGCCATGGTCCCCGACATAGGAACAGGCATGGCCGATCCGCACCCGTTCTTCGCCCTTCACCGCCATGGCATGATCCGGGCGGGCGTCTGCACCCCCGTCGGCACCGTTGCCGATCCCGCGGCCAACGCCCGCGCGACGATTGCGCTGGCACGGCAGGGCGATGCCGCCGGCGCGGACATCCTCGTCTTCCCCGAACTCAACGTCACCAGCTACGCGATCGACGACCTGCACCTGCAGGATACGATCCTCGCTTCCACGCTTGCGGGCATCGCCGCCATCGCCGAGGCGAGCCGCGATCTGAAGCCGGTGCTGCTGGTCGGCGCCGCGCTGCAACGGAACGGACGGCTGTACAACTGCGCCGTCGCCATTGCGCGCGGGCGCATCCTGGGTGTGGTGCCGAAAACCTATCTGCCCAACTACCGCGAATATTATGAGAAACGCTGGTTCGCCTCTGGCTCCGGGCTGCGCGACCTCAGCATCACGGTTGCCGGCCAGACCGTGCCCTTCGGCCCGGACCTGCTGTTCGCCGCCGAGGACCTGGCGGACTTCGTCTTCCATATCGAGATCTGCGAGGATTACTGGGCACCGCAGCCGCCCTCCACCGAAGGCGCGATGGCCGGCGCGCTGGTGCTGTGCAACCTGTCCGCCTCGAACATCGTGATCGGCAAGGGCCGCGAGCGCGAGCTGCTGTGCGCGTCGCAGAGTTCGCGGACGATTTCCGCCTATCTCTATTCCGCTTCCGGGCCCGGGGAGAGCACGACCGACCTGGCGTGGGACGGCCAGGGGCTGATCTATGAGTTCGGCGAGAAGCTCGCCGCATCGCAGCGCTTCGAACTCGCCGACGCGATCACCTATGCCGATCTCGACTTGGAGCGACTGCGGCTCGAGCGAATGCGCGACGGCACGTTCAACGACAATGCCCGCAACGCCGGCGTGCCGGAGACGCGGTTCCGCCGCATCGCCTTTGCCCATCAGCCGGATTTCGCGGATCGCGGGCTGCTCCGGCCGACCCGCCGCTTTCCCTTCGTGCCCAACACGCCGGCGGCGCTGGAGGAGGATTGCTACGAGGCGTTCAACATCCAGGTGGAAGGGCTGCGCCAGCGGCTCGCGTCCACCAGGAGCAAGTCGCTGATCATCGGGATCTCGGGCGGGCTCGATTCCACCCACGCGCTGATCGTCGCCGCCAAGGCGATGGACAGGCTCGGGCGGCCGCGCACCGACATTCTCGGCTACACCATGCCCGGCTTCGCGACGAGCGAGGGCACCAAGTCCAATGCCTGGGCACTGATGCGCGCGATCGGGATTACCGCGGCGGAAATCGACATCCGCCCCGCCGCGCGGCAGATGCTGGCCGATCTCGGCCACCCGTTCGCACAGGGCGAACCGGTCTATGACGTCACCTTCGAGAACGTCCAGGCGGGCCTGCGCACCGACTATCTGTTCCGCCTCGCCAACCGCAACAGCGGCTTCGTGCTCGGCACCGGCGACCTTTCCGAGCTCGCGCTGGGCTGGTCGACCTATGGCGTGGGCGACCAGATGAGCCATTACGGCGTCAATGCCGGCGTGCCGAAGACGCTGATCCAGTATCTGATCCGCTGGAGCGTCGAGAGCGGGCAGTTCGACGGCGAGGCCGCCACCGTGCTGCTCTCGATCCTCGATACCGAGATCTCCCCCGAACTCGTCCCGGCGGGAGACGATGGGAAGATGCAGAGCACCCAGGACCGGATCGGGCCCTATGAGCTTCACGACTTCTTCCTGCACCACATCGCCCGCTTCGGGCTGAAGCCGTCGAAGGTGGCGTTCCTCACCTGGCACGCCTGGAAGGATGCCGAGGCAGGGCTGTGGCCGATCGGTTTCCCAGCCGAAGGTCGCAACCAGTATGACCTCGCCACCATCGCCAAGTGGCTGGAAACCTTCCTGTTCCGGTTCTTCCAGATCAGCCAGTTCAAGCGATCCGCGCTACCCAACGGACCGAAGGTTTCCAGCGCCGCGGCGCTCAGCCCGCGCGGGGATTGGCGCGCGCCGTCGGACAGCGTGGCGACGGCCTGGATCGAGGAACTGCGCGCCGCCCTGCCCTGATCGCGTTCAGCGGCGGGCGACCTCGCGGATCCTGCGCAGCAGTTCCTGCGATTCGAACGGCTTGCGCAGCACGGTCACGTTGGGCGTGGCCATTGCGTCGAGCTTGTTCGAATCCGCAAAGCCGGTGATCAGGATCACCGGCAGCTGCGGGTCCGTGGCAGCGACCTGGGCAGCCACCTCGCTGCCGCTCAGCTCGGGCATCGCGAAATCGACCACCAGCGCGTCGAAGCGCCGGGTCTGCACCAGCGCGACGCCGGCGCTCCCATCGGCAGCTTCCTCGACCACAGCGCCCGCGGTTCGCAGCATTTCCGCCAGCGATGCGCGGACGTGCGGATCATCGTCCACCAGCGCGATCGTCTTGCCGGCCAGGCTTACGCGTTCGTCGCGGGCGGCATCGTCCTGCACGTCGCGGCGCGGCTCCATCGTCGCCAGCGGCAGCAGCAAGGTGATCGCGGTGCCCTCTCCCGGTGCGCTATCGATCAGCAGGGTACCGCCCGACTGGCGCAGGACGCCGAATGCCATGGAAAGCCCCATGCCGGTGCCCCGGCCGACGCCTTTCGTGGAGAAGAAGGGCTCCACTGCGCGCGCAGCCACCTCGGGCGGCATGCCCAGGCCGGTATCGGCGACCCGCAGCGCCACATAGTCGCCCGTCGGAAGGTCCGGTGCGACCTTGCCGCTGCGCAGCTCGGCCGAAATCGTCAGCACGCCGCCTTCCGGCATCGCGTCGCGCGCGTTGAAGGCGAGGTTCAGCACCGCCAGCTCGAGCTGCAAGGCATCGGTCTGGACGTTCCACACCGGATCGATCCGCTCGATGCGGACCCGGCTGAGCGGCGCCACCGCCCGTTCGACCAGTCCTGCCATGCCGTCGATCAGTTCCGCCAGCCGCACGGACTTCACATCGAGGCGCTGCTTGCTGGAAAAGGCGAGCAGCTGGCCGGTCAGCTGGCGGCCGCGTTCCACCGCATCCAGCGCACTGGACGTCCAGCGGATTACGCGGTCTGCGTCGTCCGGCTTTCGGGCAATCAGCTCCAGATTGCCCGCGATCGCCTGCAGCAGATTGTTGAAGTCGTGCGCAATGCCGCCCGTAAGCTGGCCCACGGCCTCCAGCTTCTGCGCCTGCAGCAGCGCCGCTTCGACGGTCTCGCGCTGGGCAACCTCTGTCTTCAGCTCGGCCAACGCTGCGTCCCGCTCCGCGACCATGGCGGCGAGCTCGCCATTGGCTTCTTTGAGCTTTTCCGAGGAGGGAATGCGCACCAGGACCGGGAGCAGCGGCCAGAGCAGCGCCGCCGTCGTCACCGACGCGGCGGCCGTGGCCAGCTTGATCACCGCCTCGAGGCCGTAGAGCGGGTAAAACAGGGTCACCACACCCATCACATGCGTCATTCCGCACGCGAGGATGAACAGCGCGAAGCACCAGAACACCCAGCCGAAGGCGAGGTCCCTGCGGCTGCGCACGAGCGCCACAAGCGCGACCGGGATGGAGAAGTACGAAAGCGCTATCAGCGTGTCGGCGACGATATGGGTCCACAGCAACTGCGGCTGCCACAGGAGGCAATAGCCGTGCGGCGAGTAATTGCCGCTCCAGAAGGCTGCAAACAGGCTTTCCATCCATCCCCCTGCCGCCGGCCCGTGACCGACAGAAAATTGCGAACCGAATAGCGCATGCGAATACCAAGCGGAACTAAGGAAAAAACCCGGTAAGGCCCGAAAGATCGTCCGGGGAGTTGATGTTCGCGATGGGCGGCGCCCAATCGATTGCGACCGCGCCGGCATGCGCCGCCCACGCCTTCATCGAGGCGCGTTCCCCCGCTGCCAGATAGGTGTCGCACATCGGTGCGAGCGCCGCTTTCCAGATGCCGAGCACGGGAAGCTGCGCGACGAAGCAAGACCCCTCGCTCGCCGCCAGCAGCGCCAGCAGTGGCTGCGGCAGCACGGGGGTATCACAGGGAGCAAGCAGCACCCGCGCCGCCCCCCGCCCCGCCGCCGCATGCAAGGCGGCGTTGAGCCCGCCGAGCGGCCCCAGCCCACCCGTCGGCCGATCCGGCACGCCGCCCACGCCCGCACGTCCGCACAGGATCAAACCGTCGCAATGGGGGGCGAGCTGTGCCGCGACATGGTCGATTAGCGCCCGGCCGTCGAGGCGGGCGAGCGCCTTGTCCGATCCGAAGCGACGGGCCTCGCCGCCGGCCAGAATGGCGCCCAGCGGCTTCATGCTACCAGCTGCAGCAAGGCGTCCGGCCGCACCAGCGCGGCGAGCCGCAGCCCGGCCCCGCGGGCACGCTCCGCAGCTAGCGCCGTCGGTGCCGAGATCGCGGCGAGCAGCGGACAATCGGCCAGCACCGCCTTCTCAACCAGTTCGAACGAACAGCGCGCGCTGATCAATGCAAAGCCGCCGTCCCATTCCAGCCGCTGCCGCGCCATCGCGCCCACCAGCTTGTCGAAAGCATTGTGGCGGCCGACATCCTCGCGGACCATGCGGATGTCGCCTTCCGCCGAGCAGAGCGCCGCCGCATGCGCTGCGCCCGTCGCGCGGTTGAGCGGCTGGTGATCACGGAGCGCACCGGCAGCCCGGAAGATCGCCGCAGGGGTCGCGCTACTGGCCGCTTGCACGGTCGGCAGCGGTCGCAAGGCCGCTTCCAGATTGTCGATACCGCACAGGCCGCAGCTCGAATCGGTCGTCCGGTGGCGTACGCGCTCGATCACCGTTGCCGGATCGGCCAGGGTGACGCGCAGCACCACTCCGCCTTCGGCCTGGTGACTATCCACCTCCACCGCCGCGCCCAGCCGCTCCGCCGCTACGAAGCCGGTTGCGAAATCCTCCAGATCGCTGGGAGTCGCCATCATCACGGCATAGCCCAGGCCGTTGATTTCGATCGCGACCGGCACTTCCGCGATCAGGCTGCGTTGGAGCCGGGTCTCCGACCCGTCGGGGGCCACGCGATCGAACCACATATCCATGGGTTCAGGATAGGCGGGCGGGCCCGGCGGGTATAGAGGCAAGACAGATTGCAAGGAGCGTGGCGATGGCCCGGGCGAAAGACGGAACGATCCATTATTCGGGAGCCGAGGGCGGCTGGGGTTCGATGCGCGGCATGGCGCTGGTGGCCGGTGCCGAACGCCCGAGCCCGGACGTGTTGAAGACGCTTGCCCGCCAGAACAAGCCGGGCGGCATGATGTGCACCTCCTGCGCCTGGACCAAGCCGGCCAAGCCGCACATGTTCGAGTTCTGCGAGAATGGTGCCAAGGCGACGCTGTGGGATCTCACCAGTCGCCGCGCGACCCCCGAATTCTTCGCCCAGCACACGCTCAGCGAACTGAAGGGGTGGAGCGATTACGACCTTGAACAGGCCGGCCGCCTGACCAACCCGATGCGCTACGACCGCGCCACCGACAAGTATCTCCCCTGCACCTGGGAAGAGGCCTATCAGGCGATCGGCAAGAAGCTGCGCGGCTATGCTCCCAAGAGCACGATCTTCTACGCCTCGGGCAAGGCGAGCCTCGAGACGAGCTATGCCTGGGGCCTGTTTGCGCGGCTCTATGGACACAACAACCTGCCCGACAGCTCGAACATGTGCCACGAGACCACCTCGGTTGCGCTCAAGTCCACCATCGGCGCGCCGGTCGGCACCTGCGTCCTCGAGGATTTCGAGCATTGCGACGCGATCTTCTTCTTCGGCCAGAATACCGGCACCAACAGCCCGCGCTTCATCCACACGCTTACCGCGGCGCGGAAGCGCGGCGCCAAGATCGTAACGTTCAACCCGATCCGCGAGAAGGGCCTGATCGAGTTCCGCAACCCGCAGAGCATCCAGATGGTGACCGGCGGCAAGACCAAGATTTCGCATCACTATTATCAGCTGAAGCCGGGCAGCGACATCTCCGCCATGCTGGGCATGGCCAAGCACATATTGGCAGAGGAGGATCGCCGCGGCGGTGTGCTGGACCGCGCCTTCATCGCCGAACACACGCACGGGTTCGAAGCGTTCGCCGAGAAGGTCCGCGGCACCAGCTGGGAGACGATCGAGGCGGAAACCGGCCTGCCCCGCGCCGACATGATCGAAGCCGCCGAAATCTATATCCAGGCCGAACGTTCGATCGGCATCTGGGGCATGGGACTCACCCAGCATGTCGGCGGCTACGACAATGTCGCGGGCGTGGTGAACCTGATGCTGTTGCGCGGGAACATCGGCCGCCTCGGCGCGGGCGTATCGCCGGTGCGTGGCCATTCCAACGTGCAGGGCCAGCGCACCGTCGGCATTTCGGAGAAGCCCGAGCTGGTGCCGCTCGACCAGCTTTCCGAACAATACGGTTTCCAGCCGCCGCGCGACGAGGGCCACACGACCGTCACTGCCTGTGAGGCGATCGCCAAGGGCGAGATCAACGCGTTCCTGGGCCTGGGCGGCAATTTTCTGCGCGCCATCCCCGATCATCGGGTGATGGAGGAGGCGTGGACGGGCATGGGCCTCACCGTCCAGATCGCCACCAAGCTCAATCGCGGCCACCTGTTCTGCGGCGAAACGGCGTATCTGCTTCCCACCCTGGTCCGCTCCGAACGCGACGTGCGTGACGGAAGCCCCCAGGTGGTCACGATGGAGGACAGCCTCAGCTGCATCCACGGCTCGATCGGCGAGGCCAAGCCCGCCAGCCCGCACCTGCAGCCCGAGCTGGCGATCGTCGCCGGCATCGCGAAGGCGACGCTCGACCCCAATCCCAACGTGCCCTGGGACGCTTGGGCGAATGATTATGCGCTGGTCCGCGATGCGATCGAGAAGACCTATCCGGACAAGTTCAAGGACTTCAACCAGCGCCTGTTCACCCCCGGCGGCTTTTTCAAGGGCAACAGCGCGCGCGACCGCAACTGGCAGACCAAGAGCGGCAAGGCCGAGTTCACCGTGCCGGAGCATCTCAACGCTACAGGCTTCGCCGATGCGGACGGCATTTACCGGCTGATGACGCTGCGCTCGAACGACCAGTTCAACACCACGGTGTACGGCTATTCGGACCGCCTGCGCGGCATCGAGGGCAAGCGCGACGTGCTGCTGATCAGTCCGGGGGAAATGGAGCGCGCAGGCTTGAAGGAAGGTCAGCGCGTGACGCTGGTCGGCGACGAATCGGACGGCGTCGATCGCAGGGTCGAAGGTCTCGAGGTCCTGCCCTTCAACCTGCCCGAAGGGTGCGTGGCCGGCTATTATCCGGAGCTCAACCCGCTGATCGCACTGCGCCATCACGACAGCGCCTCCAAGACGCCGGCGGCGAAATCGGTGCCGGTGCGCATCCTCGCCTGATTGGGAATGCGGGCAACAAACGCGGCCGCCGGCTCTTGTCGGCGGCCGCGCTTGTGCTTAGTCCGCGACAACGTTGACAAACGATCCGGGAGGAGAGGACGACATGAAGCGACGTACCCTGGCCCTTGCCGCGCCGCTGCTGGCGCTTGCCGCAACCACCGCCATCACCGCCCCCGCACTGGCCCAGCAGCAGGCATCGCGCCCCTGGACCAATGTCAAGCTTTCGCCCGACGCCCGCGCCAAGGCGATCCTCGCGCAGATGACCGAGGACGAGAAGCTGACGCTGGTGTTCGGTCTGTTCGGCACCGATTTCACGCCGAAGAACTTCAAGACGCCCGCAGAGGCGCGTCCCGGTTCGGCCGGCTACATTCCCGCGATCCCGCGCCTCGGCATCCCGGCGCAGTGGCAGACCGATGCCGGCGTCGGTGTCGCGACGCAGGGCAGCGCGCCCAACAAGCGCGGCCGCACCTCGCTTCCCTCGGGCATCGCCACCGCCGCAACCTGGGATCCGGCGCTTGCCTTCAAGGGCGGCGCGATGATCGGCGCGGAAGCGCGCGCCTCTGGCTTCAACGTGATGCTCGCCGGCGGCGTCAACCTGCTGCGCGAACCGCGCAACGGCCGCAACTTCGAATATGGCGGCGAAGATCCGCTGCTCGCCGGCACGATCGTCGGTGCGCAGATGGCCGGCATCCAGTCGAACCACATCATCTCGACCGTGAAGCATTATGCGATCAACGATCAGGAGACTGATCGCAACAAGATGAACGCGGTGCTCGATCGCACCGCTGCACGGATGAGCGATCTCCTCGCCTTCAACATCGCGATCGAGAAGGGCAATCCCGGCTCGGTAATGTGCAGCTACAACAAGGTCGACGGGCTGTGGGCCTGCGAACAGCCCTGGCTGCTGACCGACGTGCTGCGCCGCGACTGGGGCTGGAAGGGCTTCGTAATGTCGGACTGGGGCGCTACCCACTCCACCGTCGCTGCCGCCAATGCAGGCCTGGAACAGCAATCGGGCTGGCCGTTCGACGAGCAGCCCTATTTCCGCGAACCGCTCAAGGCCGCGATCGCCAAGGGTGACGTGAGCAAGGCGCGCCTCGAGGAGATGGCGCACCGCATCCTCCGCTCGATGTTCGCCCACGGCCTGTTCGATCACCCGATCACCGCCGCGCCGCTCGATCTCGCCCCCGCGATGCTCAAGGCACATGCAGACGTCACGCGTGCCGATGCCGAGGCAGGCATCGTCCTCCTCCAGAACAAGGGCGACGTGCTGCCGCTGGCGGCCACGGCCAAGCGGATCGTCGTGATCGGCGGCCATGCAGACAAGGGCGTGCTGGCGGGCGGCGGCTCGTCGCTGGTCTATCCGGTCGGCGGCAATGCGGTGCCGGGTCTCGAGCCGCAGATCTGGCCGGGGCCGGTGATGTACCACCCCTCCTCGCCGCTGGAAGCGCTGCGCCGCCAGCTGCCGAACGCGCAGATCAGCTATGTCGACGGCAAGGACCTCGCCGCGGCTGCCGCTGCCGCCAAGCAGGCCGACGTCGCGCTGGTCTTCGCCACCCAGTGGGCCGGCGAAGCGTTCGACGTGTCGCTGAGCCTCACCGACAATCAGGACGCCCTGATCGATGCCGTTGCCGGCGCCAATGCCAAGACGGTGGTGGTGCTGGAAACCGGCGGTCCGGTGCTCACCCCCTGGGCCGACAAGGCGGCCGCGATCCTGGAGGCCTGGTATCCCGGCACGGCCGGCGGCGAAGCGATCGCCAACGTGCTGACCGGCAAGGTGAACCCCTCGGGCCACCTGCCCGCCAGCTTCCCGCGCAGCGTCTCGCAGCTGCCCAAGCCGAGCGTGCCCAACGAAGGCGAGACCCGCTACACCGAAGGCGCCGCGGTCGGTTACAAATGGTACGACGCGAAGGGCGACAAGCCGCAATTCGCCTTCGGCCACGGCCTGTCCTACACCCGCTTCGCCTATTCGGGCCTGAAGGCCACCGCGCCCAAGGGCCAGGTGACCGTGACCTTCACGCTGCGCAACACCGGCATGCGCGCCGGCGCGGACGTGGCGCAGGTCTATGTCTCCGGCGCGGGCTGGGAAGCACCGAAGCGGCTGGGGGCCTTCCAGAAGGTGTCGCTGGCACCGGGCGCATCGAAGACCATCTCGGTCACGGTGGATCCGCGCCTGCTCGCCACGTTCGACGACGCGGCCCACCAGTGGAAGATTGCCGGCGGCAGCTACAAGGTGCTCCTCGGCCAGTCGTCCGAGGACATCGTCGCCACCACCGCCGTCACTGTGCCCGCCCGCACGCTGCCGGTGAGCTGGCATCCCTGATCGCTCCTCCCCGCACGCCTTCACACAGCGTGCGGGGAGCAACCCTCAACCAATTGAAATCCTGCGACCTTCCGCGGCACTCTGCCGCGCCAGCTCGATCAGTCTGAGCCCGGCCAGCGCATCGGTTGCCGCCACCGGAGCAGGCGCACCGTAGCGGATTGCCGCTGCAACCTCGGCATAGAAACGTCGATAATCGCCGCGTTCGGAGGCGATGCGTTCCTGCCTTCCGTCGGGCAGCGTCAGCACGCCGTGTTGCGCCGGATCCTCCACCCCGTGCCCGGGATCGCGCACCGAGCCGCCGGCACGCATCGCCGCCTCCTGCGGATCAAGACCGTATTTCACGAAGCTGCCGCCGCGGCCATGCAGGGCGAAGCGAGGCCGCGCCGCGGCGATCATCCGTGAGCTCGCCAGCACCACCCGCCGCGCCCCGTAGAACAGCGTGATCGTGAAATAGTCGTCGACCGGGCTGTTGCCCCGCTGGCCCACGACATCGCCCTGCACCGCTTCTGGCATGCCGAACAGCACCAGCGCCTGGTCGAGCATGTGCGGCCCAAGGTCGAGCAGCTGCCCCGCCCCGTCCGCTTCCTTCCACGCCTGGGACAGTTCGGGACGGAACCGGTCCCAATGCCCCTCGAACAGCAGGATCTCGCCCAGCCGGCCGCTTTCGACCAGCGCCTTCACCGCAAGAAAGTCGCTGTCCCACCGGCGATTGTGGAAAGGCACGAGCAGCCGCACCTGGGCATTCGCGAGTGCGATCAGCGTCTCGGCTTCGGCGGCGGTCGGCGTCAGCGGCTTGTCGACCACCACATGCTTGCCCGCCTTCAGCGCCGCCTGCGCCAGGCCGAAATGGGTCGGGTTGGGCGTGGAAACCACCACCAGCTCGATCGTGGGATCGGCGATCAGGGCGTCGGCCGCCATCGCCGGGACGCTCGGGTAGGCCGCCGCAACCGCTTCCTGCCGCGAGGTGCCGACGGCTGCAAGCTCGAGCCCGTCGACAGCGTCGATCAGCGGTGCGTGGAAGGCGGTGCCGCCTAGGCCGAAGCCGATAAGGCCGGTGCGGATCATGCGGTTCTCCCGTTGCCGTGAGGCTGCGGCCTACCGGCAACGCGCCGCGTTTCCAAGCAACGCCGGCTCGGCCGGCACGAAAATCCGACGAGTCAGTTGGTCCGCGTTGCGGCACCGATGCGGTCGGCAACGGCGATCGCCAGCTGGCCAAGCTCTGCCCGCTGCCGGAAGGAAGCCGGCCCGTGCGGTCGAAGGTCGACCCCACAAAGCGCGCCGACCGGCAATGACCCTACCCGCACCGTGGCGCCGGTATAATGCCGCGCGCAGGGCCCGCCGCTTACCAGCGGGTTGGCCCGGAAGCGCGGATCGGCGCGCAGGTCCGGCACCGTGAGAAAACCCTCCGATGCGGCAATGGTGTGCGAGCAGAACGCGATCGAGCGCGGGAGCGACATCGGCTCGATCCCCACCGCATCGACGATCCGCTGAACGTCGCCATCGGCAAGCGTGATCATTGCAATCGGGGTCCGCAGCAGCTCGCACGTGGTCTCCAGCAATGCGCGCAGCACCGGATCGCCTGCCTTGATCGACGGCAGGCCGTCGACCGCCCGCTGGCGGTCTCCTTCGTCCTCGGGCCGGAAGGCGGCGGAGAAGAAATGCAGCGTCATGCCGCCCGCCGCACCGCGTCCGGCGTATCGAAGGCAATGCGGATCGCGTTCTTGCCGTTGCGCTTCACTTCCAGCATCGCCTCGTCCGCCAATCCGATCATCCGTTCGGTATCGTGCGCGGCCGCTGCATCGATGACCACCGCGCCCATGCTGCAGGTGACGGCATGCCCCGTCGAGCGCAGCGCCTCGCTCAATCGCGCATGCAGGCTCTCGGCCACCTGCTCGGGTGCCACGCCCCGTTCGATCGCGAGGAAGGCGCAGAACTCGTCGCCGCCCAGCCGGGCGAACAGGTCGTCGGGGCGCATCCGGGCCCGCGCTTCGTCGGCAAAACGCCGCAGGACGCTGTCGCCAGCGGCATGGCCGTGCCGATCATTGACTGCCTTGAAGCCGTCCAGGTCCATGTACAGCAGCAACAGGGTGGAGCCCCGCCTGCGCCCGATCTGTGCCACGCGCTCGATCTGGGTGCGGAAAGCGCCGCCGTTCAAGGAACGGGTCAGATAATCGGTGGAGGCGCGCCACAGCTCGCCATCGATGGTATGCCGCAGCGTCGCCACCATCAGCACGATCATGATCGCGCCGGCCGCGCGGGTTGTGGTGTTCCAGATCGCCACCGATGTCGAAAGGCCGTTCTGGTCCACCGTGGGAACCGAGCCGAATCCGTTCACGGCCGATCCGAGCGCGATCGATGCCAGCACAAATGCGATGCCGACACGTTCGCGCAGGGTCCACGCCGCCAGGACGTCGACGAACAGATAGCCGATGGTCAGCGAGACCCTGGGGCCGCTGATCCAGTCGGCGAATACGGTCGCGAACATCGCGGCGCAGACCACCACCAGGGCCTGGCCGGTGCTCAGCCGCATCGTCCAGCGGAAACTGCGCATCATCGCCTTGATCAAGGCCGACTTTGGCGGCGGTGCCATCACGCGATCCAACTCCCCCACTGCCTGGATACCCCCTAGTGCCCAATGGCTTAACGCCCCCGAAACACAAGCAGCTGCAACTCGCCGCTCCGGAAAACTACGGGCGGCCGCAATTATTCCGCCGCGCGCCGCCTCTAGGAGCAGCCGCCATCCGCGCGTATACCAGTTGCGATGACGGCAGCCTTGTTCCAAATCGATCCGCGCGACCCCGTGGCCACCGCGCTCCGCCCCCTCAATGCCGGCGCGCACGCGCTCGGCGTCACCGTCACGGCCGATATCGCCCAGGGCCACAAGGTGGCGCTGCGCCCCATCGCTGCCGGAGAAGCGGTCCACAAGTTCGGGTTCCCGATCGGCCGGGCGACTCGCGCGATTGCGCCGGGCGAGCATGTTCACACCCATAATGTCGAAACGGCACTCGAGACGAGCGGGAGCTATGCCTATCGCCCCACCGCGGAAGCGGCGGAGCCGGCACCGCAAGTGGCATTCCTCGGCTATCGCCGCGCCGATGGTCGGGTCGGCACCCGCAACGAAATCTGGATCCTCCCGACGGTCGGTTGCGTCGGCCGGACTGCCGAGAAGATCGCGGCGCGGGCAGCACAGCGCTTCGCCGGACGGGTCGACGGCATCCACGCTTTTGCCCACCCGTTCGGCTGCTCCCAGCTGGGCGACGATCTTGCGGGCACGCGTGCGATCCTTACCGCGCTGGCCAACCACCCTAATGCCGGCGGCGTCCTGTTGGTTGGGCTAGGCTGCGAATCCAACCAGATGCGCGACATGCTTGCCGGCATCTCTCAGCCCAACCTGCGAACGATCGGCGCCCAGTCGGCCGGCGACGAGATCGAGGAAGGAATCGCGCTGGTAGAAGAACTTGTCGTACAGGCTGAACAATCGGTGCGAACACGTGAACCGCTCGCGGAACTGGTGCTGGGGGTAAAGTGCGGCGGTTCAGACGGATTCTCAGGATTGACCGCCAATCCCCTGGTCGGGCGCATGAGTGACGCGGTTACTGCGTCTGGCGGCACGGCCATTCTCACCGAGATCCCGGAGATTTTCGGCGCCGAACAGCTGTTGATGGCGCGCGCCGAAAACGAAGCCGTGTTCGAGCGAATCGTCGGCATGGTCAATGGCTTCAAGGCCTATTTCACCCGACACGGCGAGCCGGTCTCGGAAAACCCCTCCCCCGGCAATCTGGCGGGCGGTATCACCACACTGGAAGAGAAGTCGCTGGGCGCGGTCCAGAAGGCGGGCCACGCGACCGTCACCGATGTCCTCGACTATGGTGACCGCGTCCGCTATCGCGGGCTGGCCCTGCTCGAAGCGCCGGGGAACGATGCCGTGTCCAGCACCGCGCTTGCGGCCGCGGGGGCCACCATCATCCTGTTCACCACGGGGCGCGGCACCCCCCTTGGTTTCCCCGTGCCTACCGTGAAGATCGCCTCCAACAGCGACCTTGCCGCCCGCAAGCCCGGGTGGATCGATTTCGATGCCGGCCAGGTGCTGGCCGAAAGCATGAACGAGGCGCGCGACGCCCTGCTCGACCGGATTGTCGCCATCGCGTCCGGCGAGCCTACGGCCGCAGAGCGCAACGGCGAACGCGAGATCGCAATCTGGAAGCGGGGCGTCACGCTTTAAGCCCGGTTTTGTTCCGTGATGATGCGACCAACGCGTGCTGCATCGCGGCGATCCGCATTTCCCCTGGATTGATGCCGCAACCTGAACGGGTTAGGCCTTGAAGCGGGCAGAGATCGGGTGGACGGAATGGCTGAATTCTTCGTGTTCATGTATGCAATGGCGTCTGGCTTCGTGCTGCTGACGATGCAACGCAACCGTCGTGAACAGCGTGCCAATGCGCCGATCGTGACCATGGTCGGCTGGGGCCTCTTCTCGCTTTCCTCCACGCTTGCGCTGCTGCTGGGTGCCGTCGCGCTCGCACTCGCGCTCGGCATGCAGATGCCGCTGCCGGCCGGCTTCGAGAGCTTCACGCTCTAAGCCGCATGCCGCTCTACGCCTTTGGCGGGAAAGCCCCGCAAATCGCCGCTGACGCCTGGGTCGCGCCGAGCGCCGAGTTGATCGCCGACGTTCACCTGGCGGCAGGGGCAAGCATCTGGTTTGGCGCGGTGGTGCGCGCGGACAATACGCCGATCCGGATCGGCGCACGCAGCAATGTTCAGGAAGGCGCCGTGCTCCACTCCGATCCCGGCGCGCCGCTGACGATCGGAGAGGAAGTTACGGTGGGGCACCGCGCGGTTCTCCATGGCTGCACGATCGGCGACGGCACGCTGGTCGGGATGGGCGCGGTCATCCTCAATCGGGCGGTGATCGGGCCCGAGTGCCTGGTCGGCGCAGGCGCGCTCGTCACCGAAGGCAAGACATTCCCGGCGGGCCACCTCATCGTCGGCAGCCCTGCCCGCGCGGTGCGCCCGCTGGACGAAGCGCAGCGCGCGATGGTCCGCGCAAGCGCCGCACTCTACGCGGCCAAGCAGCGTGAATATGCCGAAGGGCTGGTACGGATCGACTGATTCGCCGGAGTTCCGGGATCAAGTTGCCTCCACGGTCCTCGTTCACTGCGGGATGCCGTAGCGTCCACGACACCCGCCTAGACAGGCTTCGTAGCTGCGGTATCACTGGCAGCCATGGCGCTACCGGCACTTTTCGATCGTCTGCGGCTTCCCGTCATCGGCTCGCCGCTGTTCATCATCTCCGGCCCAGAGCTGGTCATCGCGCAATGCAAGGCGGGCATCGTCGGCTCGTTCCCCGCGCTGAACGCGCGGCCGCAGAGCCAGTTGGACGAATGGCTGCACCAGATCACCGAGGAACTGGCCGCTTGGGATCGCGACCACCCGGAGACGCCCGCCGCTCCGTTCGCGGTCAACCAGATCGTCCATCGTTCCAACCCCCGGCTGGAAGAGGATGTCGCGAGTTGCGCCAAGTGGAAGGTGCCGATCGTCATCACCTCGCTGGGCGCACGGCCGGAACTCAACGACGCAGTGCATGGCTGGGGCGGCATCACCCTGCACGACGTCATCGACGATCGGTTCGCCCACAAGGCCGTCGAGAAGGGTGCGGACGGGCTGATCCTGGTCGCGACCGGGGCCGGCGGCCACGCAGGCAGGCTGAGCCCGTTCGCGCTCGTTCAGGAAGTCCGCGAATGGTTCGACGGACCGGTCGCGCTCTCGGGCTCCATCGCCACCGGCGGAGCCGTGCTGGCGGCCCAGGCGATGGGCGCGGACCTCGCCTATATCGGGTCCCCCTTCATCGCCACCGAGGAGGCGAACGCCGTCCAGGCCTATAAGCAGGCGATTGTCGACGGCCGGGCGGATGACATCGTCTATTCGAACCTCTTCACCGGCGTGCACGGCAATTATCTGCGCGCCTCGATCGTCAACGCCGGGCTCGATCCGGACAATCTTCCCGAAGGCGATCCGAGCGCGATGAACTTCGGCGGCGCCAAGGCGTGGAAGGACATCTGGGGATCCGGCCAAGGCATCGGCGCCGTCCACGCGATCGAGCCGGCAGCAACCCGCATCCAGCGCCTGCAGGCGGAATATGCGGCGGCGCGGGCACGCCTGGCACTCTAGTCGCTCAGAAGGCGCCTGCGAGCCGGTCGAGCATGCGGCGTGCCGGGCTCGGCACCGCCACGGCCGGCACGTCGAACGCGGAATCCAGCCGAGCTACGCGGCGGTAGAGATCCATGCTGGCACGAACGATGGCGACGGCCTGAAGCGGCATGTCGTCCAGCAGCGCGGCATCGGTCTCGGGCGCAGGCCCGAGACGCCGCCCGGGCGCCCGCGCATCGTCGAGCTGCAGTTCGCCGGCATCCACCGCGCGCTGGGTGAGCAGCCACGCGATCACATGCATGAGCCGCGTCGTCACCTTGAGTGACTCGCACGAGAAGGCCACCCTGCTCAGCGCGCTCAGCGCATCGCGCTCGTCCCGACCGAGCTGGTCGAAATAGCCGCGCGCCTCATCCGCAAGCACCATCGCCTCGACGTACAGCGAGTCGACCAGCCGGCGGTGCAAGGTGATGGCGTCCCGACCTTTCATGCAAACCTAGCTGCCACAGGAGCCGGTGCGCCGGAAAGTCCGAATTGCACTGCAGCGCAACAAACCGGCACAATCACGCAATGATGTCCGGGATGAGCTGGTCCTCGAGGAGCGAGATCTCGTCGCGGAGCTTGAGCTTGCGCTTCTTCAACCGGGCGATCTGCAGCTGGTCCCCCGGGCCGGATTCGACGAGCGCGGCAATGGCGGCATCCAGGTCGCGGTGCTCGGCGCGCAGTGGCTCCAGCCGCCGCCGGATCTCGCTTTCGTCCATTCCTTGCCCCCAGTGCGCCCGACTCGCCAGGCCTTTACCCGGCACACGAACCATCGCGGCTTTTCCGCCATCTGTCGATCAGTGATGATTCTGCACGCGACACAGGGAGCAAAACATGATGTAGTTCGCTCCCCTCAGAGTCATTGAAGGAGGACTGCTTCATGCACACCGGGCATCTTTCGGCACTTAGCGCCAAGCATTCACAGCTGGACCAGCGAATCGCCTCCGAAACGCAACGCCCCCTCCCAGACCAGATGCTGATAGCGCAATTGAAGAAAGAGAAACTGCGCGTCAAGGAAGAGATGCAGCGCTAGCGGTTTCATCAACAGGTTATTTACCCCGAACTTGGACTCGCGCGACGCAATCTGTTGCGCGAGCCTGGTTCAGGTGGACTCCAACGTCGATCAGAATGCGGGGAAATACGCCCCGCTGCGTACCGTTGAAAGGGAAAGGCCAGTCCTGCCGCTTAGCGGCGCGTGAAGATCGGCTTCACGTAGACAGGCGTCTGGGTGCCGCCACCGACCGGCTTCCGGGCCAGCTTGGGATCGATCTCGTTATCGAACGCGACGCCCACGCGCCCCTCGGCCGCCCAGGCGATCTTGCCCTTCACCCAGCCGACGCCGCGGACTTCGACCTCGACGGGCGTACGCAGGCCCACCGGGCCGGTATATTCGGCCATCAGCCCGCCCGCGGAAAGGTTGCGGACCCGCACGGTGCCGACGTCCTCGCCTTCCACGCGGAACTGCGCGGTCAGCAACAGGCTGTCGCGGACACCGCTGCGCTTCCCCGCAAAATCATCGGCGGAAAGCGTGCTGGCGGGAATGTAAGACTGCTGGTCCATTGTTGGCTCTCAAACGCGGATTCGCACCCGAAGGGGAGTAGACCAACAACTCTTAACGAAAGGATTAACCGGAATCCGCTCCGGGAAAATGCCGGAGCGGATTTTTAACGTAGATTTCATTCGTCCCGGCTGATCTTCTCGTTTCGTTCGTGCCGCTCCTGCGCCTCGACGGTCATCGTCGCGGTGGGGCGGGCTTCGAGGCGGCCGAGCGGGATCGGCTCGCCGGTCACTTCGCAATAGCCATATTCGCCCTCTTCGATCCGGCGAAGTGCCGCATCGATCTTGGCGATCAGCTTCCGCTGGCGGTCGCGGGTGCGCAATTCGATCGACCAGTCGGTCTCGCTGGAGGCGCGGTCGGTGAGGTCCGCCTCGCGCAGCGGCTCGGACTGCAGCTGGTTCAGCGTGCCTGCCGCCTCGCGATAGATCGCGTCCTTCCAGGCATTCAGCTTGGCACGGAAATATTCCTGCTGCCGCGGATTCATGAAGGGTTCGTCGTCGCTCGGCCGGTACCCGTCGTCGCCGTCGTTCGCGGCCGGAGGAACGTCTTTATCGTGCTCGTCAAAACGGCCCAAAACAGTTGCCATTCCCACTCTCCACACCAGTCCCCCGGTGGCGTGCCGCCAGGAGACCGCATTGCCCGCAGGCGCTATACTTTCGCAAGCAGCCGTTAACAAGCCAATGTCGCGAAAGCTTTTTGGCGGGAATTCCCTATATTTCAGTAGAAATTAGCCCCGCCTGAACCGATTGCACTTTTTTCGGTTTCAGGTCGAGACAGATACCGCACACAGGCCGTCCCGCAACGATCCTTGTCCTGAATTCGCACATTGCGCCGGGCTTGAAACGACTATTCATGCGTTGGCGGCGGACGAAGCGCTAGTTCGCCCGCCGCAACGTTCAGGCTGCCTGCAGTGCCTTTTCGATGTCGGGCACCGGATGATCGGTCAGATCCTTGGCCAGTTCGCCCTTCAGTCGATCGCTGACGCTGGCGTGGTAATGCTTGCGCAGTTCGCCGAGCGTCTTGGGCGGCGCGACGATGATCAGCGACTCGAAGCTGTTCCGCAGCGCTTCCTCCTTCAGCATGCCCGCGACTTCGGCGGCGAAGCGATCCTCTTCCAACTGGTGGAAATCGGTTTCGCCCATCGTTCCCCGCGCAGGCGCGAACTGGGCACCGCCGCCTTGTGCGTGCATGGACCCGCCCTGCGCCACCGCCGGCGCGCCGGGGCCCGACTGGGTGGACGACGAACGGCCCGACGAATCGGTCTTCTGATCAGAGTCCTTCGGATTCGCGTGAAGCTCCTTCCGGACCACTTCGAGGTTGAGATATTCGGCATCGCCCTGGTTGCGCAGCATCAGCAGCTTGCGGCCATCGGCGACCACCACCATCGCATCATGTGGAACCTGCATCGCGCTCTCCTTTCGGCTGTTCGGTTGGAAGGAACCAACGGGCGGGCGGCGGCGGGGTTGCGTGGGGAACGGGCCCCGGCCATAGGCTCGTGCCATGCACGATATCCGCTTCCTCCGCGAACATCCCGAAGCCTTCGATCAGGGCCTGGCCAAGCGCGGCCTGGAGCCGCAGTCGGAGGCTTTGCTGGCGCTGGACGAGCGCCGCCGCGCGCTCGTGACCGAGCTGCAGGCCGGCCAGGCCCGCCGCAACGAAGCCTCCAAGGCGATCGGCGCCGCCAAGGCAAAGAAGGACGAGGACGCCGCCGCCGCGCTGATGGCAGAGGTCACGATCCTCAAGGAGCGTCTGCCGATGCTCGAAGCCGAGGAAAAGGCGGTTGGCGAGGAACTGGAGGGCAGGCTCGCCGCCCTCCCCAACCTCCCCTATCCGGATGTGGCGCTCGGCTCGGACGAAAATGACAATGTGTTCGTCCACGAACGCGGAACGCGCCCCACCTTCGGCTTCGCGCCGAAGGAGCATGACACGATCGGCCCGGCGCTGGGCCTCGATTTCGAGACCGGCGCCGCGATGTCCGGCGCACGCTTCACCTTCCTCCGCGGCCAGGCCGCCCGGCTGCACCGCGCGCTCGGCCAGTTCATGCTGGACACGCTGACCGGCAGCCATGGCTATGAGGAATGCGTGCCCCCGCTGCTGGTGCGCGACGAGGCGCTGTTCGGCACCGGCCAGCTGCCCAAGTTCGCCGAAGACCTGTTCCAGACCACCGACGGCCGCTGGCTGATCCCCACCGCCGAGGTGAGCTTGACCAACGCGGTGCGCGAGAAGATCCTGAGCGAGGAGGAACTGCCGCTCCGCCTGACCGCCCTCACCGCCTGCTTCCGCTCGGAAGCCGGTGCGGCAGGGCGCGACACGCGCGGCTTCATCCGCCAGCACCAGTTCGAGAAGGCCGAGATGGTGTCGATCACCACGCCCGACCAGTCCGAGGCCGAGCATGAGCGGATGACTGCCGCCGCCGAGGACGTGCTGACCAAGCTGGGCCTCGCCTTCCGCCGCATGAAGCTGTGCAGCGGCGACATGGGCTTCACCGCGGCGCGCACCTACGACCTCGAAGTGTGGCTGCCGGGCCAGGACCGCTACCGCGAGATCTCGTCCTGCTCCACCTGTGCCGATTTCCAGGCTCGCCGGATGCACGCGCGCTACCGCCCCGAAGGCGAGAAGGGCACCCGCTTCGTCCACACGCTCAACGGCTCGGGCCTGGCGGTGGGCCGCACGCTGGTCGCGGTGCTGGAAAATTACCAGCAGGAGAATGGCGCGGTGGCGGTGCCGGCGGTGCTCCAGCCCTATTTGGGCGGACTCACCGTGCTCGAGCCGCGCGGCTGATGCGGATCCTCCTCACCAACGACGACGGGTATCACGCCCGAGGCCTCGCGGTGCTGGAGCGCATCGCGCGAACGCTGTCGGACGACATCACCGTCGTCGCGCCCGCCGAGGAGCAATCGGGCAAGGGCCGCTCGCTGACCCTCACCGAGCCGTTCCGCGTCCGCCGCCACGGGGACAACCGCTATGCGGTGAAGGGCACGCCGACCGACTGCGTGATGTTCGCGCTCGCCGAGGTGATGAAGGACGCCAAGCCGGACCTGATCCTGTCCGGCGTGAATCGCGGCGGCAATCTGGCCGAGGACGTAAGCTATTCGGGCACCGTCTCGGCGGCGATGGAAGGCGCGCTGGCCGGCATCCGCTCGGTTGCGCTCAGCCAGCGTTATGCCCGCAGCGGCATGGGCGATGCGGTGCCGTTCGACACTGCCGAAACCTGGGGTGAGCGCGCGCTGCGGCCGCTGCTCGACATGGACTGGGCACCGCGCACCATGGTGAACATCAACTTCCCGCCGATCGAGGCGAACGCGGTGCAGGGCATCAAGGTGGTTGCGCAGGGCCTGCGCGACTATGGCCGGATGGCCCTGGACAAGCGGCTCGATCCGCGCGGCTTCCCCTATTATTGGCTGGCGATGGGGCGGATGCCGCACCAGGCCGCGCCGGATACCGACCTCGACGCGATCGAGGCCGGGTTCGTCACCGTGACGCCGCTGCACCTGGATCTTACCCACCGCGAGTCGATGGATCGGCTGCGCGGCGCCTATCCGGGCTGAACGCGCATGCCGATGATGGACCGCCTGCTGCCGATCGGGCTGCTGTTCGTCTCCAACGTGTTCATGACCTTTGCCTGGTATGGGCATCTCAAGTTCAAGAATGCACCGCTGCTGCTGGTGATCCTCACCAGCTGGGGCATCGCGCTGATCGAATATTGCTTCGCGGTGCCGGCCAACCGGATGGGCAGCGCGGTCTATTCGGCCGCGCAGCTCAAGGGGATGCAGGAGGTGATCACCCTTACCGTCTTCGCCGCCTTCTCGGTGCTGTATCTGGGGCAGAAGATCACGCTGAACCACCTGATCGGCTTCGCGCTGATCGCGGCGGGCGCCTTCTTCCTGTTCCGCACGCACGGCTGAACCGCGAGGCGGCCGGCGCGTTTCTCCGCCAGAGGAGAGTGCCATGAACCCCGAACCCACGCGCGAAACGCCCGAAGCCCAGCCAGGTACCGCCCATCAGCCGGACGGCACGGATAGTTCGGCCGAATGGGAAGCGGAAATTGCGGACGAGAACATGATCCCGGATCAGGACCCCGCAGGCTGAGCATCCACGGCCAAGAGACTGTTTGGAAACGCGGCGCGGCGCGTTTCGCCTAGAGCCTTCCGCCCCGGTGCCTGCGACACCGGGGCCTTGCGCTCAGCGCGCGAGTTCGAACTCGACCACGATTGACGTCTCGATCCGCACCGCCCCGTCCGGCCGCTTGAACATTCGCGCCAAGGCTTTCGGACCCTGCATCACGGCCTGCTCCAGCTTTGCCTGGATGCCCGGGAGCAGCGGGCCGTTGCCCGTCTCGCTGATCCGCACGACCCGGTTGACCCGCATGCCCATTTCCTTGGCGTAGATCTCCGCGTCGCTGCGCGCTGCCCGAAGCGCGAGTGCCTTCACTTCGCGCTGCGCGGCATCGATCCCCGCTGCATCCGGCTCGATAATGCCGTCCTCGACCTTCACGTCCAGTTCCGCCAGCTTCGCCTTGACTGCGTCCGCCTGATCGACCGTCGCGACCGTGAGCTTCTTGATGCCTCGAAGCGCAACGCTCGGCTCCTTCGGCTCGGTTGTGTCGCTGCTATCCTCATCGGCGGTGAAGACCATCTCGGCGCTGTCGGCGAGCATCTTGGCGGATTCCTGCGGCGTCGGGTTTCCGATCGCTGCGGCGGCGATGCCCTGCGTCTTGAGCGCTCGCTGAATCGCTGCGAACTTGGTCGCGAGCGCACGTTCGGCCTCGGCCTTGGTCTTGCCCTCGCCCTTGTAGCGCAACATCATGATCACGCGGCTGGGCTTCACATCGACGCCGGCGCTCCCGACGATCTCCAGCGCCACCGCGTGGCCCGAATTGCCGGACTGGGCCAGTGCAGGGCCCGCCGAAACAAGCGCCAACGCCAGTAGAAAACCCTTGGTACGCATGAACATCTCCTCCGATTCGCCGCACATCTGCACGAATCGGAGGAGAAAGTCCCGTCCGCTGTTACCAACCCTGCGGCTGACCCTTGTTCTGTTCGTCGAGCCACTTCTTGAGCGGCGCGAAATACTCGACCATCGCCTTGCCGGAGATTTCGCGGCTGCCGGTGAAGGTCTGCAGCGCGTCCGGCCAGGGCTTGGAGGCGCCCATTTCGAGCATCTTGTTCAGCCGCGCGCCGACTTCCTTGTTGCCGTAGAAGCTGCAGCGATGCAGCGGGCCCTTCCAGCCCGACTGGTCGCACGCCGCCTTGTAGAACTGGAACTGGAGCAGCCGCGCGAGGAAGTAGCGCGTGTAGGGCACGCTACCCGCGACGTGATACTTGCCGCCGGCATCGAACTTGGTCTCGTCGCGCGCCACCGGCGGCACGATGCCCTGGTACTGGAGGCGCAGCTTGTTCCAGCCCGCCTCATACTGGCTCGCCGGGATGGTGCCGTCGAAGATCTGCCAGCGATATTTGTCGACCAGCAGGCCGAACGGCAGGAACGCCACCTTGTCCATCGCCTGGCGGAGCAGCAGGCCGATATCCTTGTCGGCGCTCGGCACCTGGGCGCGATCGAGCAGGCCGATCTGCACCAGATATTCGGGCGTGATCGAGAGCGCCACGAAGTCGCCGATCGCCTCGTGGAAGCCGTCGTTCGCGCCATTGCGGTAAAGCGCGGGCTGCGCCTGATAGGCACGCTGATAATAATTATGGCCGAGCTCATGGTGGATCGTGACGAAATCGTCCGAATCCACCTTGATGCACATCTTGATGCGAATATCGTCCTTCTCGTCGATGTCCCAGGCCGAGGCGTGGCACAGCACTTCGCGGTCGGCGGGCTTCAGGAACAGCGACCGCTCCCAGAAGGTACCCGGAAGGGCTGCGAAGCCCAGCGAGGAATAGAAGCCCTCGCCGGTCTGGACCATCTTCTTCCAGTCGTAGTTCTTGGCCTTGAGCAGGTCGCCCACGTCATAGCCGAGGTCGCCGGCGCCCTTGGGCGCGACCACGTCGTAGATATTGCCCCATTCCTGCGCCCACATGTTGCCCAGCAGATCGGCGCGGATCGGGCCGTTCTTGGCCTGGACCGCATCGCCGTACTTCTCGTTGAGCTTGCGGCGGACATAGGTGTGGAGCGCCACGTAGAGCGGCTTCACCTCGTTCCACAGCTTGTCGGTCATCGCCGCGAATTCGGCGGGCGGCATGTCATAGCCTGAGCGCCACAGCGCGCCGGTGTCGGCGAAGCCCAGCTCCTTCGCGCCCTGGTTCGCGATGCCGACCAGCTTGGTGTAGTCGGGGCGCATCGGGGCACCGACATTGTCGTTCCAGCTGACCCACATCTCCTTGAGTTCATTGGGATCCCGGCTCTTGCCCATCGCGGCTTCGATGTCGCTGCCGTTGATCGGCTTGCCGCCGCGCGTACCCTTGCCCTTGGCGTAGAAGGAGCCGAGCTTGGTCGAGATGTCGCTCAGCTGCTGGGCGGCGCCCGGGGTGGTCGGCGCAGGCAGCACCAGCGCGGCGCGGAGCATGGTGAGCTGGCGCTGCTGCTCGGGCGTGAGGCCCGGCGCCTTCTGCAGGCGGGCGGCGTCGAGCGCGAAGCGGACCGCCATCTCGGTGCCCCTGGCGCCGTAGTCGGCGGCCAGCGCATCGGTATCGTCGGTGATATAGGTGGCGTTGACCCAGGCGACCCGCGAGGAGGTGAGCGTGAACGCCGCCATTTCCTGTTGCGCGCGCGTCAGGAAGGCGGCTGCGTCGGCTGCGGTAGGCGCAGGCGCGCTCGTGCTGGTCTGCGACTGGGCGGGTGCGGCGAGCATCGCGGCGAGCGCCGCGAGCGAAAGGCCGGTACGGATCATGATGCTAAGTCCCCGGGAATCAAGAAAGGCGCGACCCTGCCGCGCCTTCCCCTCTCCCGTCAACCAGCGAGGAACTCCACCAATGCGTCACCCAGCTCGGGCCGGGTGACGGCACTCATGTGATTGCCCGGGATTTCGACGAACAGGCCATAGGGCAGCAGGTCCGCCACCTCCTTGGCCGAGCCATTGTCATAATCCTCGGCACCCGAAATCACCGCGGTCGGCTGGGCGATCGCTGCGATCTCGTCGCGCGGGGTGTCGACAAAGGTGTCGAGGATATGCAGGAGCGCGACGGGATCGCCCTTGGTGGTCTTGAGGAACGCCTCGGTCAGCCATTCGGAGCTGCCGCGCTGGAAGCTGCCGAGATTCGTGAGCACGCGGTGGAAATAGGCACCCCGCCCCTTGGTAGCGACCAGCCCGTCGAGGCCCATGCCGGAGAGCACCACCTTGTCCGGCGCGGCGCCGTTGGCGAGCATCCGGACGGCAGTGCGTGCGCCGAGCGAATAGCCGCCCAGATCATAGTCGGTCAGGCCCAGATGCGCGATCAGCGCGAAATTGTCGCGCATCAGCACGTCGGGCGGATAGGCGCCGGGATCGTGCGGCTTGGCGCTGTGCCCGTGCGCGCGCAGATCGGGCATGATCACCCGCCGGCCGCGCGCCGCGAGTTTGGCGGCATGGCCGTACTTGATCCAGTTGACCTCGGCGGTGGAGAAATAGCCGTGGATCAGCACCACGGGCCGCCCCTCCCCCATTTCGGTCCAGGCAATCTCCTGCCCGTCGAAGCTGGCGAAGCGGTGCGTTTCAGTCGGGTAGTCGGCCAATGCTGTCCATCCATCGTTTGACGACGTTCGGGTTGTCCTCGGTCCGGTATCGGGGCAGCGCGGTCGTGTCGAGCCACTGTTCGTGCATGCTCTCCACCGCATAGTTGTGGCGGGGCTGGAAGCGGCCCGGCGCATCGAAGCTGCCGATGGTCAGGTCCATGGTCTCGCCATCGAGGAATTCAAAGGTCAGCGGCGTGCCGCATTCCCGGCAGTAGCCGCGCTCGGCGATCGGCGAGGACCGGTAGCGGTCGGGCTCCCGCTCCCAGGTAACGGCCGCCCTGGCCACGCCCTTGAACGCAATCGAGACGCCGCCGGTCGCCCGCTGGCACATGCGGCAATGGCAGAGATAGGCGTCGTCATTCTCGATCCGCACGCGGTAGCGGATGCGGCCGCACTGACATCCACCCGTAACTTCCTCGTCCATCCCTTCACTCCTCGTAATGGGAGACATGCATGTCTCCGTAGATGACCGGAGGTACAAGTGCGAAGCGCTCGGCCGGGTTTCCCTGCGCTATAATGAATACGGAGATTACCGCATTGAAGGCGCGCCAGGCGTCGCGGGTCCATTGCCACAGGATGAACACGCTCAAGCGATTCAACAACCTTCCGCTCGCCTCCAAGACGACGATCCTGACCGTCGGCGGCATGATGCTTCTGGCGATCGCGACGTTTTTTGTCGCCGACCGGGCGCTGACGCAGCGCGCGGCGCAGACCGCGGAGCAGCGGCAGGAAGTCAACATGCGCGTGGCCTGGAGCGTGCTGCACCATTATGGCAGTGACTTCCGGGTGGACGGCGAGGACCTCTATGTCGGCGACCACAAGCTGAACAACTGGGACGAGCCCGTCGATGAAGTGAAGCGCCTGGTGGGTGGCACCGCCACCATTTTCCGCGGCGACATGCGCGTGGCCACCAATGTGATGAAGCCGGAGGGCGGCCGTGCCGTCGGCACGCCGCTGGCGCGCAACGCCGCCTATGAAACGGTGCTGGACAAGGGCCAGACCTATCGTGGCAAGGCCGATATTCTCGGCAAGCCATTCTTCACCGCCTATGATCCCATCAAGGATGCGTCGGGCAAGACGATCGGCATCCTCTTCGTCGGCATCCCGGAAAGCGATGTAATGGGTGCCGTGGGGGGCGCGCGCTGGACGCTTGCACTTTCCGCAGCGGTGATCTCGGTGCTCGTCGCAGGCGCTGCCTGGTACGCTGGCCGCCGCATGTTCTCGCCGCTGGTGCAGATGACGGAGGCAATGCGCGCCCTCGCCGCCGGCAAGGTCGACATCGCCATTCCGGCCCACGCCGCCACCGACGAGATCGGCGCGATGGCCGAGGCGCTGCAACATTTCCGCACCTCCGAAATCGCCCGCCAGCAGGCAGAGACGCGCGACCGGCAGGCGCAGGCAGAACGCGAGCATGCGATGGAGGCGCTTGGACAGGCGCTGGCCAAGATCGCAGGTGGCGATCTCACCGCAGACATCGGGCACGACTTCCCGGCCGACTATGAAAAGCTCGCCACCAACTTCCGCACCGCGATCGGCAGCCTGCGCGAACTGATCGGCACGGTGCTGGAAGGCACCGCCTCGATCCGAACCGGCTCGCAGGAAATCGCCAGCGCCTCGGAGGATCTGGCGCGCCGCACCGAAGCCAATGCAGCGAGCCTCGAAGAGACCGCCGCCGCGATCACGCAGATGAACCAGCGCATCGACGCCACCGCGACCGCCGCCGGGGTAACGGTGGAGCGCGCTGACCAGGCGATCGGCGTGGTCGGCTCGGGCCGCTCGACCGCCGACGAGGCGGTGCAGGCGATGTCCCGCGTGTCCGACAGCGCCAAGGGCATCGACAGCGTCATCGAGGGCCTCGACAAGATCGCGTTCCAGACCCGCGTTCTCGCGATGAATGCGGCGGTCGAAGCCGGCCGAGCGGGTGAAGCGGGCCGCGGCTTCGCGGTCGTCGCCGACCTCGTCTCGGCGCTCGCGATGCGCGCCGAAGAAGAGGCGAAGCGGGCCCGCGACCAGCTGACCGTCACCCAGTCCGAGGTGGTGGTGGCGCGCGGCGCGGTCGAACGGGTGGACAGCGCGCTCGCCGCGATCGTCGACACCGTCGGCGAGGTGCACCAGTTGCTCGGCAGCATGGCGGCGGACAATCGTGCCCAGTCGACCGCTATCCGCGAGATCAGCACCGCAATCGGCGAAATGGACCGCGCAACGCAGCAGAATGCGGCGATGGTCGAGGAGACCTCCGCGGCCGCCCGCCAGCTCACCGATCAGGTTGCCCGGCTGGACGCGCATGCTTCGACCTTCCGCACCGGCGGGCAGCAGGCGCCGCTTCGCCGCCCCGTCCTGCGCTCGCAGGGCAACGCGGCAACCGACGCCGGGGCTACGCGCGCGGTTCCGGTGCAGGCGATGGCCGACAGCGGAGACTGGGCCAGCTTCTAGAAGGCGGCTCGGAGAGGCGGCGGCGCGCGCTGCCGAAGGATTGTCGGTTCTTCCCGCGCGCGCCACCCGAGCAGTTGGCCGGTGCATAGGTAACGATCAGCGAGGCCGCGGCACAGGGGGACCGCCGAACCGTCCGCGCTGACCGGGGCCCCCGTCGCCAGGCTCAACGGGGCGCAGGCTGAAACCCTTCTGCGCCCGACCTTGATCCCCCGTGCTGCGGCAGCTTCCCCGACAACTGCCCGGCCAGGCCGAAGCCCGCGTTCAGCTCCGGCAGGCGTGGAAGACCGCGGGCTCACGCACGATGCTGACTAGCTACCACTGTGCTGCCGTCGCGCTCGAACGTCACGCGAACCCCGTGACCCCAAGCTTGCCCCGGCCCCACCTCGACAAGAAGAAAACGACCCTCTCGCTTCGTGATGTAATGCCAGTTCGCGTTCGTGTCGCTGCAGGTCGGGACCTTGTAGTATCGCCTGGCGATCTCCGTCGCCACGTTGATCGCGCTGATCCGTTGCGCTTGGCTCAGCTCCGCCGACGGCTGTTGCGCGGGCGAGCAGGAAGCCAGCAAAGCCATGAAAGACAAGAGGCAGAATCCAGCTCTTGAAACGGCCATCGGTCCCGCCCCTCTCCAACAATCGAGCAAATCGATCTTTCGAGCATCGTACTGAAGTCGATGGCACGTATGGTCTCAGAACATCAACAGTACGGCAAGATCAGAAGGCCGATACATCGTCGCACCTCGGCAGGCAGCCAGAAGGGCTGCGGCCAACGCCCCGCAATGCATCTACCGCGATTGCGCCGGAATCTGTTGAAGAAGGCTGGAGTAGCTGCGAGTTCGCGCCAGGGAGCTTGCCGCATTCGGGCTCCGATTCCGCTCCCCTTTGTTGCCCCAGGACCTGCCCCCCAAGCGGCGTCTCCCGGGGCCTGATCGTCCCGGCCCTCTTCGCCCATTCACTTCGCGGCAAAAGGAAAAGCGCGCCGGCGGGGCCGAGCGCGCTTTTTCTTTGTCGGCAGGAAGGAAGCGGACCGGGGGGCGGTCCGCTACCGCTTGGCTCAACGCGAGGCGATATGCTGGCGCTGGCTCAGATAGCGAAGGCCGGCCTGCGCGATCGCGTGCGAGCCTGCGGTGCGATCGGTCGTGACCGTCATCTGCACGTCGTCCTTCTGGAGCACCTGCTCATACAGCGAACGCGCCTGCTCGGCACGGCCGGTCGCATAATAGACGGCAGCAAGGTTCAACTGCACTTCGGGGCGCGCGTCGGACCGCAGCTGGGTGAGGAGCTTCTGCTCGGCCCTGGAATAGGAGCCATTCATGATTTCGCGGGCCGCGAGGCTCGAGTCCTGCGCCATCGCGGGCGCGACAAGGCTCAGAACCGACACCGCGGCCGCCGCCACAAGTTTGATCGACATAACGCTCTCCTTCTCGTCGTTACACCAAGGTTGCATTTTTATGACACTTGGATGACGAAGAAGTGACACGTTCGCGACCAGGCCGCAACCCCGCATTTGGGCCTAGGCTGGCGAGCGCCGCTCGCAGTGCTCACGCAGATCTTATTGCTCTGCGCAACCTGAGCACCTGCAGGCACCTCTGCCATGGGACGGATGTGGGCGGCACGCGATGGCCGACTGCCTTGGTGCCCCCGCAGCTTGCCAGCAAGCGCGCACCACTGGGTGTGCGATCCAAGATCGAGCCACGCGACCCGACGTTTGGCACGTTCCGGGGAACCGCAAGCCGTGTTGCGCGACACACCTGGTTGAGCGCACCCGCCGCGAGCAACAGGCACAAAAAAAGGCGGCCCCGAAAGGCCGCCTTCTCAACATGCTCTGACCGGGCTGCGGATCAGAAATCGTTGCGGTACTGCTCGTTGCCGACGAAGCCGAGCTTCGTGACATTGGCCCGCTTGATGATCGCCAGCACGCGATCGACCACATCATACTTCGCCTGCGGATCCGGCTGGAAGTGCAGCTCGGGCTCCGGCGACTTCTGCAGCGACGCGTCCAGATACTGGCGCAGCATCACGTCGTTGATCGGCATGCTGTTCCAGAACACCTGGCCCTGCGCGTCGATATAGACCTTGTTCTTGTCCGGCTCGACGGGCGGTGCGCTGTTGTTGCTCGGCTGGGGAAGATCGACCTTCACCGCATGCGTCTGGACCGGAATGGTGATGATGAACATGATGAGGAGCACGAGCATGACGTCGATCAACGGCGTCGTGTTCATGTCCATCATCGGCTCGCCGTCATCACGGCCTGCGCTCATTGCCATTGTCGTAACTCCTTAAGCGAGACCGTTCAGAGCCGGGCGTTGTTCGAACCGGGCTCCGGTTCCGAGATGAAGCCGACCTTCACGAAACCCGCCATCTGCATCGTGTAGATGGTGCCGCCGATGCAGCGATAGGGCGTGTTGACGTCACCGCGGATATGAACTTCGGGAAGTTCAAGGCCGGCGGCGTTCGGGCCACCCTGGCGGTCGATCTCAGCCTTCAGCTTGGCGACCGCGCGGTCGAGCAGCTCGGTGTGATTGACCCGGGTCAGACCCCAGAAGATCTCACAACCGTCCGGGCCGCCCTTGACCGAGAGCGAAACATTCTCCGGCTTGGTAGTCGTCGGCTCGAACTGCACCTTCGGCAACGCGAGGTCGATCGTCTGGACCACAACGGGAACGGCGATGAGGAAGATGATCAGAAGAACCAGCATCACGTCGACGAGCGGCGTGGTGTTGATGTCCGACATCGGTGCGTCGTCGCCGCCGCTGCCTGTGCTAATCGCCATTGGGCGCTATCCTATCCTCTTGTGCGCCGGATCGGATCCGGCGGCAGGGCTACGCCGCGTGCGCAGCCCTGCGACCTTGGTCTTACGGGCGGGTCGGGGTGCCGCCGGTCTGGCCAGCGGTCGTGGTCGCCGGCTTCGCAGCAGCGACAGCGGCCGGCTTCTTCGCGGCAGCGGCGGTGGCCGGCTTCACGCGGCCGTCCGAGGCCAGGTAGCCGAGGACGTCGTTCGAGAACGCGTTCAGGTTCTCGGCGATCGCCTTGTTGCGGCGCTGCAGGAAGTTGAAGGCGAGCACGGCCGGCACGGCGACGACGAGGCCGAGTGCGGTCATGATGAGCGCTTCACCGACCGGGCCGGCGACGGCGTCGATCGAAGCCTGACCGGCCGAACCGATCTTGATGAGCGCGCGGTAGATGCCGATAACCGTACCGAACAGACCGATGAACGGCGAGGTAGCGCCGACGGTCGCGAGGAAGGCGAGACCGCCACCCAGCGCCGAGTTGATCGAGCCTTCCGAACGGGCCAGCGAACCGTGCAGCCAGTCATGCGCTTCGACCGGATCGGTCAGCAGCTTGTACTGCTCCTGCGCTTCCAGGCCGTCGTCGACGATCTGGCGATAGGCCGAGTTCTTCTCGAGCTTGGCCGCACCCTCGCGGAGGCTCGTCGAGCTCCAGAACGACTGGCGGACGCGCTTCGACTGGTTGATGATCTTCTGCTGCTCGAACAGCTTGGTGAAGAGGATGTAGAGCGACACGAAGAGCATGAGCACCAGGATGGTGAACACCGACTGCGAGATCAGGCCGCCTTCCTTCAGCGCCTGCTGGAGGCCGTAGGGGCTTTCGCCGCCCTTAGCTGCGGCGGCACCGGCAGCGAGAATGGTCGTGAGCATTGTCGAATCTTTCCCTTGCAAGAATATCTATCGTGGCTGGCACGCCGCCAGCCGGCGCTGCATTACTGATCCTGGAGACGCCAAGTGAAACGGAGCGTCTTCCGACCACCGGAAACCGGATTACCCGCAGCGTCGAGCGCTGGCGAATAGCGACCACGACGGGTAACCAATCGACAGGTTGCATCGTCGAGAGCACGCGAGCCCGACGACGACGTCACCTGACAGTCCGCGATACGCCCGTCAGGCTGGATCGAGAAGGTGATGCC
This sequence comes from Sphingomonas sp., assembly GCF_036731925.1. Lineage (GTDB taxonomy): Bacteria > Pseudomonadota > Alphaproteobacteria > Sphingomonadales > Sphingomonadaceae > Sphingomonas. The sequence continues at coordinate 1,236,639 of NZ_DAINDJ010000001.1, read as the reverse complement.
GGTCGTGCCCTGCTCGCCCGCACGCTGCGACGCAGGAGGATAGTCCTCAGGCGTCACCCACGAAGCGGGGTTGCCCTTCGCAGCCGCGGCCTTGCTGATCGTAGGCGCGACCGGTGCCGGCGGAGCCGGCGGCGCGGGAGGCGCCGGCGGATTCACGGGCGGGGCCGGTGGGATGATCGGAGTATTCTGGATCGGCGGCGCAGGCGACTGGCTCTGCACGATGGCCGGCGGCACCACGACCTGGGTCGGGGGCGGCGGCACCGGCGTGTCCGGCGGCGGCGGCGGCGGCGGAATTTCCTCCGGCGGGGGCGGCGGCTCTTCGACCTCGAAGGTCTTCAGCTCTTCCGCCTTCTTCTTGATATATTGGTATGCCAGACCTGTGACGAAGGCATAACCCATGCCAGCCACGATGATAGCGACGATCACGATCGCTACCACACGACTGCCACTTACATTCCGGTCAGCGTAAGCCATTCGGCAACGTCACTCCCTCTAATCCTGCTTGCGACCCTGGCCGGCTGGCAGCCGCGCACAAGTCCGCTCGCCTCGGGTCACACTGCGCCCCTGATGGCGAGAGCACCGAGTCTGTATCGTGGCCCTTCCGACGACGCAAACTCTTTGTCGGACGAATTGGTCGTACAACGCGCCCATGGCAGAATTATTTCTGTATAAGATCGGCACAATCCGGTACCGGCACGGGCATGAAACACGCCCTACCCCTGCTGTTTTGTTGCGCTGCGGCATTCCCGGCGCTTGCGCAACCCGCCCCGCAAACGGCGCAAATCCGCCAAGAAGCGCAAAGTGGCTTACCCAGTTACGCCACCGTCGCCACGGCCATCGTTCAGGCCCCGCTGGTGATCGACGCACGGATCAGCGACATGATCCGGATCAAGGAAAATGCAGCGCCCGGTCTCGCAGCGGGACGGGCCCGCATCTACGTCACGGCCGATGTTCTGGCACTGATTCGCGGTAGCAGCGCCCTTCCCACCCAGATTTCGTACCTGGCGGACGTGCCGCTCGATTCTCGCGGCAAGCTACCCAAATTGAAGAAGCAGCGCGTGCTGCTGTTCGCGCGCCCCGTCGGCAACAAGCCCGGCGAGGTCCAGCTGACCGGCATCGACAGCCAGTATCTCTGGACGCCCGAGCTGGATGCGCGCACCCGCGGCATCACCCGGGAAGTGCTCGCGAGCGATGCGCCGCCGGCGATCACGGGGATCGGCAATGCCTTTCACGTACCTGGCGCGCTGCCGGGCGAAGGCGAGACGCAAGTCTTTCTGAAGACCGCCAACGGCGCGCCGATCTCGCTGCAGATCCTGCGGCGCCCCGGCGAGAAGCCGCACTGGGGCGTGTCGCTCGGCGACATCGTCGACCCTAATGCGGGCGCGCCCAAGCCCGAGACGCTGGCCTGGTACCGCCTCGCCTGCGGCCTGCCCAAGGCGCTGCCGGACGACGCGGTCAATGCCGAGACGCCCGACAATGCCGAAGCCGCACGGCAGGACTACCAGATCGTTCTTCGGGACCTGGGGCCCTGCGCCTGAGGCCGTCTCCGCTGCCGGCGCTCAGCGCCGGTGGCGGACCAGCGTGATGCCGATCGACTCGTCGGCCTCGGCGATCGCCAGCTTGACGATCCGCACCTCGACCCGGCGGACCCGCGCATCCGAGACGAACAGCGTCTCGCAAATATGGTCGGCGACCGCCTCGATCAGCGTGAAGTGGACATCCTTGGGGAGCGCGTCGGTCGCGGCATGCTTCAGATCGATATAGCTTTTGGACGCGCTGAGCGGCGTATCCGGCAGGAACCGCTCCGGCAGATCCAGATCCGCGATGACGGAGATGCGCAGCGGCTGCGGCAGATGCGTCTCCTCCGAGTACACTCCGGTGAGCACTTCCACCTCGAGGTCCATGACCTGAAGCTGCAATGAATCGGGCAATCCAACGGCCTTTCGTGGGGCAAAACAGGCGGGCGCCATAGCAGATCGCGCCGCCCGGAAAAGCCCGGGCCTTCCCGTGCAGATTCTGCATGTCTGTCGCTGAAATCCGCGCTTGCGCTGCGCGTCAGCCACGCTAAGGCGCCCGCCTTTCGGCATGGGGCCGAGGCGGGGAAGGATTCGCTGTGGTTCAGATGGTTGCGCTCGATGCGGTCGACCCGCACGCCGTCGAGGCGCTGCTCGACCGCGCCTTCGGGACCGATCGACACCTGCGCACTGCCTATCGCATCCGCCAGGGCACGCAGCCTATTCGCCCCTTCAGTTTTGCCGCGCTCACGCCGGAGGGCAAGCTCGCCGGCACGATCCAGACCTGGCCGGTGGCGCTTGCAAGCGATTCGGGCCCGATGGTGCCGCTGGTGATGGTGGGCCCGGTAGCGGTGGACCCCGCGTTGCAGCAGGGCGGCATCGGGCGCCGGCTGATGCAGGAAGCCCTCGATGCAGCGGATGTCAGCGCTCTCCCCGGCGCCGAAGGACTGATGCTGATCGGCGACCCCGAATATTATGGCCGCTTTTTCGGCTTCGACGCCAGCCGCACCGCCCGCTGGCGGCTGCCCGGACCGTTCGAACCGCACCGCCTGCTCGCACGGGGTGCGGCTGTGCCGAACTGCTCGGGCATGCTGGTCCCGCGGCTGCGCAAGGTCGCCTGAACCGCCGGGGGTTCGACAAAGCCTCCCGGCACGCTAAGGAAAAGCCATGCCGAACACGCCGCCTCCCGATTTCGCCAGCCTGTCGCTCGCCGAGATCGCCCGGCTTGCCGAAGAACATCGCCTGCCGCCTGTCGAAAGCTGGAACCCGGCGCATTGCGGGGACAGCGAGATGCGCATTGCCCGCGACGGCACCTGGTTTCATCAGGGCAGCCCGATCGGTCGCCCGGCGATGGTGCGGCTGTTCTCCACCATCCTGCGCCGCGAATCCGATGGCCGCTTCGTGCTGGTCACGCCGGTCGAGAAGCTGGACATCGCGGTGGAGGACGCGCCGTTCGTCGCGGTCGAGGTGAAGGTGGAAGGTGAAGGCGAGGCCATGCGGCTCGCCTTCCGGCTGAACACCGGAGACGTGGTAGTGGCGGGGCCGGAGCACCCGCTGCGGGTCGAGGCGCGTGACGATGGCCCTCACCCGTATCTCAGGGTGCGCGGCGGGCTCGATGCGCTGATTGCGCGCACCGTATATTATGAGCTCGCCCAGCTTGCCCTGGCACGAGAGGGTGCACTGCCTGGCGTCTGGAGCCAGGGCATGTTCTTCCCGCTAGAGCCGGCTGCATGAGGCTTGCCGAGCAGCTCCGCCGCGCATTGGCGAGCCGGCCGGCCCAGGCGACAACATTGCTGCCGGGCGACCATGCCGTTTTCGATCCGGCGCAGGTGCCGAGCGCGGCGGCCGTGCTGCTCGCGGTCACCGAGCGGGAGATGCCCGGCGTGCTGCTCACGCGTCGTAACGCCAATCTCCGCCGCCATGCCGGGCAGATCGCCTTTCCCGGCGGGCGGATCGACCCGGAGGACAAGGATCCCGTCGACGCGGCGCTGCGCGAAGCCGAGGAGGAGATCGCCCTGCCCCGCCGCCTTGTCGATGTGGTCGGCATCGTGGAAGAGTACCGCACGATCACCGGCTACCAGGTGACGCCGGTCATCGGCGTCGTCCCGCCGGACCTGACCCTCGTTCCTTCGGAAGCCGAGGTGGCGGAAGTGTTCGAGGTGCCGCTCGCCTTCCTGCTCGACAAAGCGAACCATCAGAAAAAACACGCGCTCTATCAAGGACAAGAGCGCCATTATTACGAGATAATGTGGAAAGACTATCGGATCTGGGGCGCCACGGCGGCGATGCTGGTCAACCTGTCGCGGCGGATGGCATGGCCCCGCTGACACTGCCGGAGACCGATTGGCGGACACGCCCGGGCCTCGACGCGCTGACCGATGTGCTGGGGGGGCAGCAAGGCTTGTCGCGCTTCGTCGGCGGCGCGGTGCGCGACGCGCTGCTCGGGATTCCCGTCGCCGATCTCGACCTCGCCACGGCGCTCTCCCCGGACGACGTGCTGGCGCGGCTGCGCGCGGCCGGCATCCGTGCCGTGCCCACCGGCCTTCAGCACGGCACGATTACCGCCGTCCTTGAGAGCGGCCCCGTGGAAGTCACGACGCTGCGCCGCGACGTGACGACAGATGGCCGGCATGCCACCGTCGCCTTCACCGATGACTGGCGCGAGGATGCCGCACGCCGCGACTTCACGATCAACGCGCTCTATGCCGATCCGAATACCGGCGCCCTGTTCGACTATTTCGGCGGGCTCGAGGATCTGGCCACACGGCGCGTTCGCTTCATCGGCGATCCGTTGCGGCGGATTGCCGAGGACCATCTGCGGATCCTCCGCTTCTTCCGCTTCCTCGCCCGCTTCGGCGACACGCCCGATGCGGAGGGGCTGGACGCCTGCACCGTGCGCGCGCGCGACCTGATGGCGCTGAGCCGGGAGCGGATCCGCGATGAGCTGCTCAAGCTGCTGGTCGCGCGCGATGCCGTTCGCGTCGTCACGCTGATGCTGGCCCGGGGCATTCTGGAGCCGGTGGTGCCGGAGATCGTGACGGCAGATCGGCTGGACGCGCTGGCAGCGCGGGAAGCGCAGCTGGGGGCCATGCCGGATCCGGTCCGGCGGCTCGCAGCCCTCCTGCCCCGCGATGCGGCACTGGGCGACGGGATCGGCGCTCGCCTCAAGCTCTCCAACGCGCAGCGCAAGCGCCTCGTGCTCGCCCTGACCGATGGAGGAACGGACAATGCCCGGGCGCTCGCCTACCGAATTGGCCGGGAAGCAGCCGAAGATCGCCTGTTGCTGGCAGCCGCGAGCGACGGGGAAGCGATGCACGGCTGGCAGCAGCTTGCCGGTTGGGAGATTCCCCGGCTGCCGGTGACGGGCGGCGGCCTGGTCGAGCGCGGCCTCGCCAAGGGGCCGGACGTGGCGCGCGCGCTGCGTGCCATCGAGGATCAGTGGATCGCGGAAGGCTTCGCCGATGCGCCCCGTGCGGAGGCGATCGCCGATGCCGTGGTCGCTCAGGCCTTGAACGCCCCGATCAGCGCGAAGGCAGCGTCGCCAGGCACCGGCCGGGAGTAATGATAGCCTTGGCCATAGGTGCAGCCTAGCGCGCCCAGCGTCTGGGCAAGCTCCGGCGTCTCGATCCCTTCGGCGGTGGTCTGCATGCCCAGCGCATAGGCAAGGCTGAGGATTGCCCGGATGATCGCCACCTTGTCGCGATCGGCAAGCATGCCGGTCACGAAGCTGCGGTCGATCTTCAGCACGTCGATCGGCAGCTTCTGCAGATAGGCGAGGTTGGAATAGCCTGTGCCGAAATCGTCCATTGCCAGCGTGGTGCCGAGGTCCTTCAGCGCCGACATGGTCTGGGCGATACGGTCGGGATCGCTGACGATCGCGCTCTCGGTCAGCTCGAGCGTGAAGCGCGAGCCGGGCATGGCGTGCCGGTCGAGGGCGGTCTTCACCATCGCACCGATCTGGTCGCGCTGGAGCTGGATCGCCGAGAGGTTGACGGCGATCTTCACGCCGCAGTCACCGCCGGCGCGCGCATCCCATTCCGCCAGCGTGCGCGCGGCCTCTTCCATCGCCCACCGGCCGAGGGGGACGATCAGGCCCGATTCTTCCGCGACGGGAATGAATGCGTTGGGCGAGATGGAAACCCCATCGTCGTTGGTCCAGCGGGCCAGCGCCTCGAACGAGGTGATGTGGCCGGTGCCCAGATCGCAGATCGGCTGGAAGTTCAGCGTCATGCAGCCATTTTCGATGGCGCGGCGCAGCTCCGTCTCGATTGCGAACTGCTCGCGGGCAAGGTCGAAGGCGCGGGTGTGGTAGAATTCGGTGTGGCCGCTCTTCTTCGCGCGGCGCACCGCGAGCTGGGCATTGCGCACCAGATCCTCGGGGTCACCGTCAATGTCCTGACCGAGCGCGATGCCGATCGAACAGTCGACGCGGATCTCGAAATTCGAAAGGCGGAACGGGTTGGTGAAGGCCGCGTGCACACGCTTGGCTACCTGCACGGCATCGTCGGCACCGTCGTCCAGCGCCATCAGCACGCCGAATTCGTCGCCGCCGATGCGTGCCAGCACGTCCCGTCCACGCAGGGCCCCCTTGATGCGGCGCGCGACCGAGATCAGCAGTTCGTCGCCCGCCAGCGCGCCCATGCAGGCGTTGACGCGGCTGAAGCGATCGAGATTGATCACCAGTACCGAATAATGCGCGGCATCCTCCGCGCCGGTGCGCGTTTCCAGCTCGTCGGAAAAGCCGGCGCGGTTTGGCAGGCCGGTGAGGCTGTCCGTCGCCATTTCACGGCGCAGGCTCTGTTCGGTGCGCAGCTCGGAAGTCTGGTCGACCAACGTGATCAGGCAGCGCGGCTCCGACGGCGCGCGGCGCGCGAGCACCACACGGAAGTGACGGCTGTCGACCTCGCCGCCGAACCGCCAGGCGATTTCCTCGCGGTCGCTGTCAGAGGCAAGGAACTGCCCGATCCGCGCACCCAGCAGCTGGACGACGGGCGATTCCTGTGCGGTACAGCCCAGCCCGGCGACGCGGAAAGGCGCATTGACGGCGGCAAAGACGTACCGGCCGTCCTGGATCTCCAGCACCGCCGCGGGGATCGGCATGAGCTCGAGCAGCCCGTCGGTGCCCGCCGGCAGCGGCAATGCGGGGTCATCCGTCCGTGGAGCAGGCTCCACCGTACGCACACTGAAAGCCCGGACCCTACGAAACGCCATCCCCTCCGCTATAGCCGCAAACTAGTTAAGGCGCTCTGAAGGGCGCGTGCATCACACGGTTTTGACGATCAAAATCTGTTGTCGCGAGGGAAGCCGGTCGGCGGCATCCGCCCGGCGGCACCGCGCGCGGCGCGCCAGGGCATCACGTCCGGTTCGGACCGGTAGCGCTCCTGCTCGCCGCCCATGCGCCAGCGCAGGCCGTCAGCGAACTTGAAGGTGATCACGTCCGACAGGCCGCCGTCGCGATAGCGCTGGAGCTGCACCCCCTGCCCGCGCGTCATCTCCGCCACTTCGGATAGTGGGAAGACCAGCATCTTTCGATTGTCACCGATCGCCGCGACGAAGTCGTCCTCGGGGCCGATCGGGCGGACGAGCTTGAGGTGCGCGCCCGGCCGCGGCGTGACCACCTGCTTGCCCTTGCGCGTCTCGGCAATCACTTCCTGGCTGCTCACGACAAAGCCGCGCCCGTCGCTGGCCGCCACCAGCAGCTTGGGCGCCGCACTGGCGGGCAGCAGGTTGACGATGTGCCGCTCCGCCTCGAGGTCGATCATCAGCCGCACCGGCTCGCCAAAGCCGCGGCCACCGGGCAGCTTGTCCGCCCCGAGCGTGTAGAAGCGACCGTTATCGGCGGCGAGCAGCAGCTTGTCGGTGGTCTGGGCGTGGAAGGCCAGCAGCAGCCCGTCGCCTTCCTTGAACTTCAGCGCCTCGCCGGTGACGTCCTCGACATGCCCCTTCATCGCGCGGATCCAGCCGCGTTGGGAAAGGATGACGGTGATCGGCTCGCGCTCGATCATCGCCTCCAGCGGGATCTCGCGGGCAGGCGCCATCTCGACGATCGCGGTGCGGCGGGCACCGAGCGGCGTCTCCAGCCCATAGCGCGTGATCATCTTGCCGAGCGCGCGCTTCATCCAGGTGCGCTGGCGGGCTTCGGAGCCGAGCAACGTGTCCAGCTCGGCCTGCTCCTTCTCCAGCTTCTCCTGCTCGCGGCGGAGTTCCATTTCCTCCAGCTTGCGCAGCGAACGCAGGCGCATGTTGAGGATCGCCTCGGCCTGGCGGTCGGTCAGGTCGAACTCGGCCATCATGATCGGCTTGGGCTCGTCCTCGGTGCGGATGATCTCGATCACCCGATCGAGGTTGAGATAGGCGGTGATATAGCCGCGCAGCAGCTCCAGCCGGTCGGCGATCTTTTCCAGCCGGTGCTGCGACTTGCGCTGCAGCACCACGAACTGGTGCTCCAGCCAGCCCGCGAGCGCCTCGGCCAGGCTCATCACCCGCGGCGTGCGGTTCTTGTCGAGCACGTTGAGGTTGAGCGGTACGCGCACTTCGAGGTCGGACAGGCGATAGAGGCTGTCCATCAGCGTATCGGCGTCGACGGTGCGGCTGCGCGGTTCGAGGACGATGCGAATGTCTTCCGCCGATTCGTCGCGGACGTCGCCGAGGATCGGAAGCTTCTTGTCGTTGATCAGCGCGGCGATGCCCTCGATCAGCTTTCCCTTCTGCACGCCGTACGGGATCTCGCTGACGACGAGGTGCCAGCCCCCGCCCTTCTCGGTCACCTTCTCGATCTTGGCGCGCACGCGGAAGCTGCCGCGCCCGGTGGTATAGGCCTCCGCGATCGCCGCAGGGCTGTCGACCGCGATGCCGCCGGTCGGGAAATCAGGCCCCTTCACGAACTCGAGCACGTTCGCCTGTGGATTGTCGATCAGCGCGACCGCGGCCTGCATCAGTTCGGCGGCGTTGTGAGGCGGAATGCTGGTTGCCATGCCCACGGCGATGCCGGCGGCGCCATTGGCAAGCAGATTGGGGAAGAGGCCGGGGAACAGCTCCGGCTCCTCGTCTTCGCCATTGTAGGTGGGGCGGAAGTCGACGGCATTTTCGTCAAGGCCGTCCATCAGGTCGATCGCGACCTGGGTCAGCCGCGCCTCGGTATAGCGATAGGCCGCAGCGTTATCGCCGTCGATGTTGCCGAAATTGCCCTGCCCGTCGACCAGCGGATAGCGCAGCGCGAAGGTCTGCGCGAGGCGGACCATCGCGTCGTAGACCGAGGCGTCGCCATGCGGGTGATACTTACCGATGACATCACCGACGACGCGCGCGCACTTCTTGTACCCGCTCGCCGGGTCGAGCCGCAGCAGCCGCATTGCCCAGAGCAGCCGACGATGCACCGGCTTGAGCCCGTCGCGCACGTCAGGCAGCGAGCGCGCCGTGATCGTCGACAGCGCGTAGACCAGGTAGCGCTCGGAAAGCGCGCTGTCGAAGGGGACGTCGGAGGCGCCGGAGGGTTCGGAAACGTCGGTATCGAGGGTCATCACGCACTGGATAGCAGGCACGAGGGGAAAACGCCAAGGGCGTTCCCCTTATGATCCGCATCCTTCACCAGATTGTTTCGGGATCAGCCGATCAGGTGGCGGAAGAAGCTGCGGTTCCTCGCAATCATCGGCCGCAGATGTTCCGGCACGTCGCGCAGCTTCAGCTTGCGGATGAAGGGTGTGCGATGCGATGGGCCGATGGAGACGAGCAGCGAGAGCATGCCGCGGCGGTTGGCCGGCGGCGTTCCCCGGTGCAGCGCGAAGGTGTTGACGAAGTACACGTCGCCCTTGTCCGCCAGGACCACCCCGGCGCCCATCGATTGCTGGACCGCCTCCAGTTCCTCGTCGCGGAAGCGACGCGCCTCGTAGTAGTCACGAAGCCCGGACGTCTTCGGAATCAGCTCCAGCGGCCCGTCCGCGCGGGTCTCGATCGGCGAGAGTGGCACGAACACGCGGATAAAGTTGAGCGGCTCGATGCAATCGCGGTGCCACTTCTGGTTCTGGTAGGCGAAGCCAACCGGCTGCGAGATCCACGCCCAAGCCCAGCTGAGCGCCGCGCGCGGCCCGAGGGTTTCGCGGCAAAAGGCGATGAGATCCGGATTGCTGCAAATCTCCAGAAATGCCGGATCGTCGAACAGGCGCTGCGCATCCATGTAGAGGAAAGGGTGATCCGAAGCCTCCGGTGCACCCACATGCTCGAACCCGGGCAGATAGGGATCGGTGAAGGTCTGCGGCGCGAACATCGATGCGGCCATGCGATCGACGAGGGCAGGATCGAGCATCTTCTCGGCGAAGTGGAAGTCGAGATCGTTGAACTCGGCGGCGCGCGGCGTGCGGCCTACCCGGGCGAACGGCGCGCGCAGCAGCCGTTCGATCCGGCCGAGCTTGCGCAGTCGACTGGGATCATTGGACTTGCAGCGCAACCAGAAGATGTAGTTGTAGGCATAATTGTAGAACGCCGTGTGGCGCAGCCGGCCGACGCGCGTGTCCCGCCGAATTCCGGCGGCGACCTGCGACACATAGGGCTTGATGCCGGCTTCCGGCGTGTGGTCGAGCCCCACCAGCAATGCCTTGCCCAAGCGCGTCATCGTTCGTTCCACCCCTAACCTGTGCTTCTTCCCATTTTAGGACGTTCCGGGCGCAACCGGGCACATCAGCCACTTTTGCGGGGCGCAACGCCACCGCCGATCCGGCGCACCGCCTTGGATCTACGCCGCATTGCACCCCCGCCCCCCTTGGGGTATAGCGCGAGGCCTTCCAGAGCCCCGGCGGTCACGCGGAGAAATCCCGTGGAGCCGGGGCAACGCATTTCCAAGGGACTAGGCCGACATGGCACGCCGCCGGCAAATCTACGAAGGCAAGGCTAAGATCCTCTATGAGGGTCCGGAGCCGGGCACGCTGATCCAGTATTTCAAGGACGACGCAACGGCCTTCAATGCCCAGAAAAAGGGCACGATCAACGGCAAGGGCGTGCTCAACAACCGCATCAGCGAGCATGTCTTCACCCTGCTCGGCGGCATCGGCATTCCCACCCACTTCATCCGCCGCCTCAACATGCGCGAGCAGCTGATCCGCCAGGTCGAGATCGTGCCGATCGAGGTTGTGGTGCGCAATGTCGTCGCCGGCTCGCTGGCGAAGAAGCTCGGCATCGAGGAAGGCACGCCGCTGCCCCGCACGATCGTCGAATATTACTACAAGGACGATGCGCTCGGCGACCCGATGGTCACCGACGAGCACATCCTGGCCTTCGGCTGGGCCGCGCAGGAAGAACTGCACGACATGGCCGACATGGCGATCCGCGTGAACGACTTCCTCTCGGGCCTGTTCGCCGGCATCGGCATCCGCCTGGTCGACTTCAAGCTGGAGTTCGGCCGGATTTGGGAGAATGAATATCCCCGGATCATCCTGGCCGACGAGATCAGCCCCGATGGCTGCCGCCTGTGGGATATCGCCTCGGGCGAGAAGCTCGACAAGGATCGCTTCCGTCGCGATCTGGGCGGCGAAGTCGAGGCCTATCAGGAAGTGGCCCGCCGTCTCGGCCTGTTCCCCGAAGGCGATGCTTCCGACGTTCTCGACCTCGAGACGCACCGCAAGAAGCGGGGCAAGTAAGTTTCGACAGATCCTCCCCTGCAAGGGGAGGTGGCATGCCGCAGGCATGACGGAGGGGTGTCCCCGTTGGTACGGCGGGGCGCCCCTTCGCCGTTTTCACCCCTCCGTCGCTTCGCGACACCTCCCCTTGCAGGGGAGGATCTTCATGCCTTGCCCCGCGTTTTACCGTTGCGACTTTCGCCTCGTCGCGCCATAGGCCCGGCCATGAAACTCCGCATCATCGTCACCTTGAAGAACGGCGTGCTCGACCCGCAGGGCAAGGCCATTCAGAACGCGCTTGGCGGCCTCGGTTTCGAGGGCGTCGAGGATGTCCGCGCCGGCAAGATCTTCGAGCTGGACGTCGCCGATTCGACCAGCGACGCCGCTGTGGACGAGATGTGCCGCAAGCTGCTCGCCAACACGGTGATCGAGAACTACCGGGTCGAAAAGCTGTGAAGACCGCGGTCATCGTCTTCCCCGGCTCCAACTGCGATCGCGACATCGCGGTCGCGCTGGAGAGCGTGACCGGCACCAAGCCGCACATGGTGTGGCACGGCGACAGCGAACTGCCGGAAGGCCTGGGCCTGATCGCCCTGCCCGGCGGCTTCTCCTATGGCGATTACCTGCGCTGCGGCGCCATCGCTGCGCGTTCGCCGGTCGTGAAGGCAGTGGTGGAAGCGGCCAATCGCGGCACGCCGGTGATCGGCATCTGCAACGGCTTCCAGATCCTCACCGAAACCGGGCTGCTGCCGGGCGCGCTGATGCGCAACGCCGGTCTCGATTTCGTGTGCCGCGACGTGCCGCTGACGGTGGAGAATGCGCAGTCGATGTTCACCAGCGCCTATCAGGCGGGTGAAACGCTCTCGATCCCCGTCGCGCATCATGACGGCAACTACTTCGCCGATGCCGAGACGCTGGATCGCCTGGAGGGCGAGGGCCGCGTGGCATTCCGCTATGGCCGGAACATCAACGGCTCGGCGCGGGGCATCGCAGGCGTGATGAACGCTGCCGGCAACGTGCTCGGCATGATGCCCCATCCGGAGCGCAAGATCGAAGCCGCCCATGGCGGCACCGACGGTCGCCGGCTGTTTGAAGGGCTGCTCGCCGCGGTCGCCTGACCGCGGCATCTTTCCACTGATCTACGCGGTCACCTCGCTGCGACCGCGTCTTCCTTCTCAGAAAAGCATCTTCAGCCCCACCACCGCCAGCGTGGCCGCCAGGATCGGCACCAGCACCTTGTCCGAGGTGCGCGTCGCCAGCAGGCTGCCGAGGATGATCCCGGGAATCGATCCGGCGAGCAGCGAAACCAGCAGCGCGCCGTTGACCGACCCGAGCATCCAGTGGCCCAGCCCGGCGAGCAGGGTCAGCGGCACGGCATGGGCGATATCCGATCCGACCAGCCGCTTCACTTCCTGGTGCGGGTAGAGCATCAGCAGCGCCGTCATGCCCAGCGCGCCCGCACCGACCGAGGTGAGCGATACCAGCAGGCCGAGCACGGCGCCAAGCGCGATCGTGATATAGCCGATCCGCGCCTCGCCCAGCCGTTCGAACCGCGGCGCCATGAAAGTCACCAGGCGTGCCCGGAAGAACGTGGCGATCGCCGTCACCACCAGCGCGACGCCGAGCGTCACCGTGATCAGCCCCCCGCTGTTCTTCGCATGCTCCTGCGCGTTCGACAGGAACAGCAGCGTCAGGATGGTCGCGGGCACGCTGCCATAGGCGAGGCGCCGCACCACCTTCCAGTCAATCGTGCCGTGCAAGCCGTGCACCCCTGCCCCCACGGTCTTGGTCGCGGAGGCGTAGAGCAGGTCGGTGCCGACGGCGGTCGCCGGATGGAAGCCGAAGGCAAGCACCAGCAGCGGCGTCATCAGCGAGCCGCCGCCGACACCTGTCATGCCGACGAGCAGCCCGACGAGCACCCCGGCGATGGAATAGAGCGGATTGATCGCGAGCACGGGAATCCTTGAAACCGATTTCCCAGCAGCATGCGGGGATTTTAGCCGAACGCCAGAAAGATTTGGTTTCAGGCCTCCGCGCGGGTCCCCGCTTGCGACCGGCCGCGCTTCAGACGCGGGTGGCGAAGGGCGTGAAGTCCGTGCCTTCGTCGAACACGTCCACGCCTTCCGCCCGCTTGAGGAATCCCACCACGAGATAGGTCAGCGGCGTCAGCAGCACTTCCCAGGCGACCTTGAGCGCCCACTGCGTGAACAGCACCTTGATCACCAGCGCGTTGGTCCACCCCTCCGCGCCCCAGAAGGCGAGCGGGTAGAAGATCAGGCTGTCGATCGCCTGCCCTGCCACCGTCGAGCCGACGGTGCGCGTCCACAGCATCCGCCCGCCGGTCCACAGCTTCATGCGCGCCAGCACATAGGAGTTCACGAACTCGCCCGCCCAGAAGGCGCAGACCGAGGCGACCACGATCCGGGGCACCTGGCCGAAGATCACTTCATAGGCCGCCTGATTCGTCCAGTCGGGGGCGGGCGGCAGTTCCACCACCACCCACGACATGAAGGCCATGAACAGCACCGCCGCCGTCCCCGCCCAGATCACTCGCCGGGCCCGCGCATAGCCATAGACCTCGGTCAGCACGTCGCCGATGATGTACGAGATCGGAAAGAACAGGATGCCCGCGCCGAACGGCCAATAGCCGACTCCCGGCAGCCAGATCTGCGCCACCTTGCCGGCGCCGATCACGTTCGACAGCAGGATGATCGCGACAAAGGCGGCCATCACGAAATCAAAATAGCGGAAATGCCCGCCGGCGAGGCTGCGGGCGGTGACGTGGGCGGGGCGTGACGGGGTATGCATTGCACTGCACTATGCGAGGCGTTTGCCTGCTACGCAATCTGCGCCTAAAGGCATCCCCGCGCGCGCCCGTAGCTCAGTTGGATAGAGCACGAGCCTTCTAAGCTTGGGGCCGCTGGTTCGAATCCAGCCGGGCGCGCCAACAGGGATGACACCGTCACCCGATCGCCTCCTGTGCCAGATGACACCCGTTCGGCTGCTGCTCAAAGGCCCAGCGACGCCCCGTGAAGCGGGCGATGATGTCGCAGGCCGTCAAAGCATGTTGGCTGGGTTTCACCGTCGTGAAGCTACCGCCGCCGGCCAGGGCGAACGGCAGCAGCAGTTGATCCGCGAGATAAGGGCCGGCGAAGGCGTCCGACGTCAGGAACCCCGCCATGCGACGTGCAGCCGTCTTCGCGAGCGCCTCCGCCGAGACGCCGAGCTTGCCGAAGCCGCTGACGATTTCGATTCCGTGCTCGAACTCGGCTTCGAGCAGCAGCACGTTGCCGGGCCCCTGTTCGTCCGGCAGCTGGCGCACGGCGAACGCTGCATCCGGCCATTCGGGTAGCAGCCGCCGCACGGTCGCGAGTTCGCGCTCCGCGACGTTGTCCGGCAAGGCCGCGAACAGCGCCGTCGCCGATACCGCACGAAGATCGCCGCGATCGACGCAGTCGATCGGCGTGAGCGCGCCTGGCCGGATATCCACTTCGATCCGGCCGCCGCCGCGGGGATAGAAGCCGTGGCGCACCAGGCGCAGATCCACCTGCGCACCCATTCGCCGCAGCACCGGCACGAACGCCTTGGCGACGAACTCGAGCGGCGGTGCGAGCATGTTGTGCGTCCCGCCCTCCAGCACGAGCCGTGAGGGCGCGTCGGCCAGCAGCAGCGGCATCAGCAGCGTCTGGAGCACCAGGCCGGTGCTGCCGGCGGTGCCTACCGCGAAACGATACTCGCCCGGCACGACCTTGCCCGGCGTGAAGCTGAAGTTGGCGGCGCCCACCGCCACGCCCTCGCAAGTAGCGCCGCCGATCGCGCACGCCGCCTCGATGGCAGTGACATGCTGGCGCATCAGCCCGGGCTTCTCGCGCTTGCCGCGCGCATTGGTGATGCGGAAGGGCTGGCCGGTGACGAGCGACAGCGCGCACGCATTGCGCACCACCTGCCCGCCGCCCTCGCCTTCCGATCCGTCGATGGTAATCATGAATTTGCCATTTCCAAAAAGAGTGCATCTGCGCGGCCGACGAAATCGTCGCGCATGGTGCGGGCCGGCAGATCGCCTGCCCGGTCGAGCTCGCTGCGGATCAGTGCATCCAGTTCGGACAGCCTGGTGCCGTTCGCGCGCTCGTTGGTGCGCGCCTTGGCCGCAACCAGCGCGTCAATCTGCGCCGCCAACGGCACCGGCAGATCGCTGGCGGCGACCAGCGCCTGCAGGTTCATGGGTGGCCGCACCTGGGGGTTCAGGCGGAGTGCGCGGATGGTGAGCGCCGGGCGGAGCGCGTAGAAATACTGTTTCACCGGCACCGCCTCGTCACCGCCGAGCCAGCGCTCGGCCGACTGCCGCCCGGCGCTCGCATAATGATGCGCGAGCGCGCGGGGGTTCAGCAGATCGTCTGCCAGTGCCGCCAACCGGGGCACGAAGGGATCGTCCGGCCGATAGCGAATCGGGGATTCGATCCACTCGCTCACCGTCGCATTGGACTTGAGCAGCAGGCCCAGCGCCTTGCGCACGTCCCAGCCATTCAGGTCGATCTCGTCGACGATCGGCTGCTCGATCACGTCGCGACGGGGCGACAGCGAAAGATACCAGTCGCGCGGCCGCACGTAGAGGAAGCGCACGTCATAGTCGCTGTCCGGGGACGGAAACCCCCAGGCGCGCGAGCCGGACTCGATCGCGAGCAGCAGGCGCACGCCTTCACGCGCCTCGATGTCGGCCAGTCGCGTCTCGATGTCGCGGCGGATATTGGGGGCTATAGCCCCGTCGAAAACCATGATCCGTTCCTGTGGCAGGCGGGTGATGCGCGCGAAAGGTCACCCCTTCACGCACACCACCTGCTTCAACGTGTGGACGATCTCCACCAGATCGGCCTGGGCGGCCATTACGGCTTCGATCGGCTTGTAGGCCCTGGGCGTCTCGTCGATCACGCCCTCGTCCTTGCGGCAGGCGACGCCCGCCGTGTCGGCGACATGCTCGTCGAGCGTCACCAGCTTCTTTGCCGCGGTGCGCGACATCACGCGCCCCGCGCCGTGGCTGCAGCTGTCGAACGACTCCGGATTGCCCAGCCCGCGCACGATGAACGACTTGGCGCCCATCGAACCCGGGATGATCCCCAGCACGCCCTTAGCCGCGCGCACCGCCCCCTTGCGGGTGACCAGCACATTCTCGCCGAAATGGTTCTCGCGCGTCACATAGTTGTGGTGGCAGTTCACCGCCTCCAGCTCCGCGTCGAACGGCGTGGCAATCTGCCCGCGCAAGGCGCCAATGACGTTGGTCATCATCATCCGCCGATTGAGCGCAGCATAGTCCTGCGCCCAGCCGACCGCCTCGACATAGTCGTCGAAATGGTCGGTCCCTTCCGGGAAATAGGCGAGGTCCTGATCGGGCAGGTTGATGTGCCATTTGCGCATGTCCTGCTTCGCCAGTTCGATGAAGAAGGTGCCGATCGCGTTGCCGACGCCGCGCGAGCCAGAATGCAGCATCACCCACACCCGCTGCTCCTGGTCCAGACACAGCTCGATGAAGTGGTTGCCGGTGCCGAGCGTACCCAGGTGGCTGAGGTTGTTGGTGTTCTTCAGCCGCGGATATTTGTCGGTGATGCGCTCGAAGCGGGCGGCGAGCGTCGCCCATGCCTCGACGATCGCCGGGGGCGGCGCGCCCCACGCACCATGGTCGCGCTTTCCCCGGCCGACCGAACGGCCGTGCGGCACCGCCTGCTCGATCGCTGAGCGGATGCCCTCCAGATTGTCGGGCAGATCGCTCGCCACCAGCGAGGTGCGCGCGGCCATCATGCCGCAGCCGATGTCGACGCCCACCGCCGCCGGAATCACCGCACCCTTGGTCGGGATCACGGAGCCGACGGTCGCGCCGATGCCGACATGCACGTCGGGCATCGCCGCCACGTGGCGGAACACGAACGGCATCTGCGCCGCGCGGGTAAGCTGAGCGCGCGCGCCGTCTTCGACCGGCACGCCGCGGGTCCACATCTTGATCGGCACGCCGCCTTCGACATGCTGGTGTTCATAGATCGCAGTCATGTTGACCTCCTAGTTTCTTCTGATGCCGGCGACGAGGCGTGGCGAGACATTTTCCGGATCCATCCGGCTTGCCGGAGGCGGAGTCGGACCGCCAACCTCCCGCATTTCTGCGGGTGCTCTGACCGGGGGTCCCGCCCGCATTCGCCAGCCTGATGGCTCGTCGCGCCGACAAGGATTGGGAAAGACTCCGGGGCGGCTTCGTGAGCGCGCGTATCGGCCGGAAGCAGCTTCGCGATCGCCGAAGCGAAAAGCCCCCTGTTCGCCATTGCCTCCTATCCTTCTGCGGATCCCGGGGGCGACCGGCCCATTCCAGCCGCCCCACCTTTCCGCTCCATCGGATCCAGGAAGTGCCCGATCCGATGCCCACAGCTTTGCAGAAGGCGTGCCAAGTCTAGGCGGCGCGATCCAATCCTGCCGGAAAGCATTGCAACCGCGCACTATTTTTCCACCGATCGCCACGATAGCCCTATTGCCGGAATTTCGCAGGCTTTCAGCTTTCCGATCGTACCCTATCGGTTTTTATCCTAGGGTATCGATCATGCGACCAATCACCGTTATCGGCTTCCTCGGCTCCACGCTCGATGCGAGCAAGTTCGGTCCGTCGCGCTGGACGAAGTGGCGGCCCACCGTCGCGCTCGCCATGCACGAGGATCTGCGCGTCGATCGTCTGATCCTGATCCACGGCTCGCAGCACCAACGGCTGGCGGAATATGTCGCCCATGACGTGATTGCGGTTTCCCCCGAAACCCGCGTGGACCTGCGCGTGCTAGACTTCCGCGACGCCTGGGATTTCGAGGAGGTGTACGGCAAGCTGCTCGATTTCGCGCGTGCCGAGCCGTTCGATCCCGAGGCCGAGGATTATCTGGTGCACATCACCACCGGCACCCATGTCGCGCAGATCTGCCTCTTCCTGCTCACCGAGGCGCGCTACCTCCCTGCCCGGCTGCTCCAGACCCAGCCCGCGAAGCGCGGCGAGGACGGCGGCGCCCTGGGGCGCTGGAACACGATCGATCTCGACCTGTCGCGCTACGACAGCATCGCCACGCGCTTCGCCGTCGCCGCGCAGGAGGGGACGTCGTTCCTCAAGTCGGGCATCGAGACGCGCAACCCGGCCTTCAACCGGATGATCGACGAGATCGAGCGCGTGGCACTCCGCTCCAAGGCGCCGATCCTGCTCACCGGCCCCACCGGCGCCGGCAAGAGCCAACTCGCACGGCGCATCTACGAACTGAAGCGGTTGAAGCATCAGATCGCCGGCCCCTTCGTCGAGGTGAACTGCGCGACCCTGAAGGGCGATGGCGCCATGTCGGCACTGTTCGGGCACCGCAAGGGCGCGTTTACCGGCGCAGTCGCCGACCGGCCGGGGCTGCTTCGCGCTGCCGACAAGGGCATGTTGTTCCTCGACGAGATCGGCGAACTCGGGCCCGACGAGCAGGCGATGATCCTGCGAGCGATTGAGGACAAACGCTTCTTGCCCGTCGGCTCGGACAAGGAAGCCGTGTCCGACTTCCAGTTGATCGCGGGCACCAATCGCGACCTGGGCGATGCGGTGGCCGCCGGCGGCTTCCGCGACGATCTCTATGCGCGACTCAACCTATGGACCTTCCAGTTGCCGGGCCTCGCCCAGCGCCGCGAAGATATCGAACCCAATCTCGATTATGAGCTCGATCGCCATGCCGAGCGCGAGGGGGACCGGGTGAGCTTCAACAAGGAGGCCCGCCAGCGCTATCTGTCGTTCGCCACCAGCCCCGACGCGCGCTGGCCGGGCAATTTCCGCGACCTCGCCGCCAGCGTCACCCGCATGGCGACACTCAGCCCGAAGGGGCGAATCGATACGGACTGCGTGGATGCGGAAGTTCGCCGGCTGCAGCGCTTGTGGACGGGACAACGGCAGGACCAAGAGGACATTCTGGCCGGCGTGCTGCCGGCGGAAGCACTGGCTGACATGGACCGGTTCGACCGCGTGCAGCTTGCCGCCGTTGTCGAAGCGTGCCGCCGCAGCCGCACCCTGTCCGAGGCGGGCCGCATGCTGTTCGCCGCTTCGCTTGCGCGGCGGACTTCCGCCAACGACGCGGACCGCCTGCGGAAATATCTGGCGCGTTTCGGGCTGGACTGGCCCACCGTCAACGGCTGCTGACCTTGGCGAGTGAAAGCGGATAACGCCCTGGACCGCGGGCGCGGTCATGCACGCCGGTGCGCGTTGTACCCGACCGATGGCCACCGGTCCCCCCCCCCCCCCCCCCCCCCCCCCCCCCTGCCAACAGGATGGACGATCCGCGGTCGATGCAAGCTCGCAGCAGCCGCCTCGGCACGTCCGCCGGCGGGGGCAACAACCCGTCGATCGACGCCATCTTTCTCAGCGCCTCCGGGCGCGCCTCGCTCGAAACAAAAAGGGCGGCGCCGTTGCCGGCGCCGCCCGTTCTGGAAAGCATTTCCGTCGCGGTTAGGCGGCGGCAACCTTCGTGCTGGCGCGACGACGACGCACGGCAGCGCCGGCCATGGCTGCGCCCGCAATCATCATGCCCCAGGTAGCCGGCTCAGGAACGCCGCTCGGCGGCGACGCGAAGCTGAAGCTGCCCGAGATGTCCGAACCAGCGCCACCGGCCTGGTTGAAGGTGAAGGCGATCGACGCCTTGCCCGCGTCGTAGCCCGAAGACGCCGCCGGGATGAAATCGCCCAGGGTGTAGACGGTGACGTAGTTGAGGCCGGTGGCGATCGACGCGACCTTGCCGCTGAACGAGCCGAACAGCGCGCTGAACGTCACGTCCGCGCCCTTGGTCGCGGTGACCGACGACGTGGTGAACGGAGTGAAGACGCCAACCGTCGACAGGTCGCCGCTCGAACCGAGAACGGCGCTGCCGCTGTTGGAGAAGGTGCTGTCGGCGCCGATCGCCGCAGTGCTGCTCGTAACGTTGACGAGGCCGGCCGAGAAACCGCCGATCACGGTCGCCGCCGAAGCGGTAGCCGGGGCTGCAACCGCGACGGTCGCAGCAGCCAGCAGGGTGAGAACACGAGTGCGCATAAAACCCCCTAAATGGTTAACAGACCGACGGAATGCCGGCCGCGTCCTCCTCCACGGAAATGCCGCCCTCGTCAATGATAATATAGCTTCCGGCAAGCACAGTGAAACAAGGGAACTCCGAGCCGCCTCAATTTGCAGGACACACCTGCTCGATCAGCCAATTCACCCTCGAAATCACAACATGTTGCGACTGCAGAATAGACCGAAATAGTATTCCTTCACATTCATGAAGGTTATTTATACTCACACGTGCTTTCGTACCGCCTGGCCGTACGAGCATTATACTTATTCCAGGCGCTCAAAAACATCTAGTATAGCCGGAGCCAAGCGCAAGCGCGGTAGCCAAAATGGCTAACATTTGCTGTTAACCCGATCTTAACGATTTGGTTCCCGCAGTGCAGCAAAAGTCCAATCGCAACTACAGACCAGACACAATCCAATCACACTACCGTTTACCTGCAGGAAATCTCTCAACAACTTCGACAATCAATCCGATTTAGCTATAGTTCGGTTGATATGCACATCTTCACGTCGGACATCCGAATACCCACACGAACTCACCTGAAACGAGATACATCAGGTTATTCGATGAAACCGCAAGTTTATTTCGAGGTTGTTTACGCATTAATTTACTCGCTTCTGATCACATAAACGTACCGGCGTCTGCGTTATTACGGAGACTCGATATGTTTTAGGCAGCGGTAGAAAACAACGCGTTTTTGGATGCTTGATGAAGGTAAGATACTAGCAATGCTGCGATTTTTCTGCCGTGGGCTCCGCACACTGCTGCGTTCGATCGGCGGCCTCTATTGAACACTCCCTTCTTCGAGCGCTCATTAAGACGCAGTACATTGCTGGTTTTGTCCCGCAGGCACGCCGCTGACACAGGCGGGTGCAGTCTTCCGGCGACGTCGCGAGGAACTCCTACACCGGCCGGCATCCCATACCGCCAGCCGCCAATCTGTATCGAATTGGCACATATCGAGCGTCAGCAACGCAAAAAAGTCGTCCTGCCGGCAGCCAGGTCAGGACAGCTTGGGAAAACACCCACGTGCCTGCACCTCCTGCGGGAGTGCAGCGATAAGCCTCGAAAAAGGCGACACGAAATTGTAGCGGATCGTGACCTGCACACTTCCGGCATTGCCGTCGCAGGTGGCAACTGCGGCATAGTCGATCAGGCCCGAGTCGATCCGGAGGCCCCAGCGCACTCCACGCGCCGTGGCAAAGCCGCGGATATCGCCCTGAGTCTTGCAGGGCGCCTGAAGTGCGCCGCATCGCGCGGCGCTATACGCGGTCTCCGTCAGCACCTGCTTGACCCACAGAAGCCGGCCCATTTCGACCAAGCCGCAAAGCAGCAACAAGAACACGGGCGCGAGAAGCCCGAATTCGATCGCGGTTGCGCCGCGGCGATCGGCAAGGATCTTCGTGCAGATCATTCCAGCCGCACCGTCACCGATTGCGTGATCGGCATGCCGTTCAACATGCCGTTCGGCAGCACCATTGCCCGATACCGCGACGAAGCCGTGATCTGCAGATAATAGCCTGCCGTGGAGTTGGGCGTGGTTCCCGCCGGACAGCTGCTGCCGCAAGCTGCGCTGCTGTAGCTACCCACCTTGGTGAGGCAGGCGCAGCTGCGCCCCGTGTTGACGCAGCCGTTAGCTACGCCGTTGCAGGCAATGCCGACTTGCGGCGCAGTGGGCAGCCGGGCGGCGTTCTGGATGTAGCCGGGCAAGCTCTGGTACGGCACTGCGGTACGATTGGAGAAGGCCGACATCGAGGCGGCCGACACCGCCTGGGCAAGCTGGCTGCGCTGGATGTAAAAGCTCGCGACGTCCAGCGTGAGCAGCGCCGACAGGAAAAAGAACAGGGTGAGCAGTGCGAACTCGATCGTCGCCGCCCCCTCCTCCTGCGGCCGTGAGCAGGTCGGCGCGCTCATCGCACCAGCCCGATCGTGGTATTGCCGCCGCTGCCGCTGCCGCTGCCGACGATGCCGGTACAGGCCGAACCCGCCGCCGCGCCGCCGGTGGCGGTGATCGTGCGGGCGATCAGCATGAAGCATTGGCCGTTCGACAAGGTGCTGCTGCCGCCGGACATGGTCAGGTCCGAATTGGGGAGATGGACCGCGCCCACGAAGAGGTTCTGGGCGCCTGCCGCCCAGTCGGTTGCGCTGCCGGTAAGGCTGTCGATCAGCAGGTCGGCGATCGCGCCGCCCGTCACGCTGGTGCCGCTTGCCATGAGCTTGGTGTACGCGCCCCCCGCAAGATTGACTGTTCCCGACAGCACGAAGGAGACGTTGATCCCGGCCATGTCGTACCCCGTCACGTCCACGCCCTCCAGGGTATTGCCATAGGTTTTGTCGGTGAGTGCCGTGTCCTGATAGGGCCATCGGGTGCCGCCGGTGCCGTTGGTGAGATTGCCGGCGATCGTGTAGCGGCTGGTGGCGAACAACACCGATCCGGCGACCGTCAGGTTTCCCTTGATCAGGTGGTTGGCCGTGCGACCGAAGACGATCCTGCTGCCGCCGGACGTGATGATATCGCCGCCTGCGCTGAACGCCCCGTCGCCCATGAGGAAGACGGCACTGCCGGACAAGTTGATGGCGGTGCCGCTCGCGTCCGGGCCGATCCGGTAGCTCCCTGCCCCCGCCGCCAGCGTCGATCCGCCGCCAACGGCGATCCCGGCCCGCACGTCGAGGTCGCCCGCCCCCAGGAGCATCGAGCCGCCGCCCGAAAGGTTGATCGCGCCGAAGCCGTGATTGCCCGACCCGAGCGTCAGCTTCGAGCCGCCACCCAGCGCCAGCGTGCCGTTGATCGTCACCGGGCCGTTGCCGAAGCTGCTGGTGCCTTGAAAATTGATGCTGCCGCTGCCGATCGCCAGGCTGCCATTGCCCATCGTCACGCCCGCCGAGCCGCTGTCGAAGCCGCCGTTGACCGAAAGGGTAACGTCGCCGAACGTTACCGACGATCCGCCGCCGATCACGAGGCCGTTGGCAACCGTGATGGTGGACCCGCGCTGGAACTGCACGGTCACGCCGCCGTCGATCGTCAGCCGACCGATCGTGTAGTTGCCGGTCGGAATCACGAAGTTGCCCGAATTGCCCTTCTGGAACCCTGCGACATTGCTGGAGGGGGACCAGCCGATCACCCAGTCCGCCCCGGCAGGAGTGACGGGGTTGCCGATCGTCTGCGGGGCAACGCTGGTGCCGATCGCCTGGCGTGCCGCCGAAAGATCGGCATTGTCCGCCAACGGATCGGTAATCGTGGTGGCCGCGTTCACGCGCTTGTCGGCAGGCGGCACGTTGGCATTCCACGATGGATTGGTGAAGCTGCCCGCATAGCGCAGCAGCGACGTGGTCAGCGTCCCCCAGTCGTTGACCACGCTGCCCACGCCTGACACGATGTTCTTCGCTGCGATGCGCGTGCCGCGATTGGCGATGTCCGCCACCGCCGCCACCGAACAATCCGGAGTGTCGATCGTCGCGCCGCCGCTGGTGCTGATGCCGGTGCCGGTGGGAGCGAGCGCGAGGATGCACGGCGGCGCGATGGCGCTGGGCGCGCTCAGCGAGGCATAGGCCGTCGCGCCCACCGCATAGCTGCCACGATAGCCGAGCGCCGTCGCCATCGCATAGGCAACCGGCGTGGAGATGGTGACCTTTACGGCCTGCGCCCCGCTCGTTGGCACATCGTTCACCACCGTCGCGGTCACCGTGGCGTTCGTCAGGCCGTTGGCCACGGCGAGATCCTGCGCCGTCGGCAACAGGATCGCCGCGCTGGCGTTCGCGCGCTGATAGGCGATTGCAGCGGCCAGCGCGGCGGCATCCGCGGCGCGTTGGTTGCTGATCAACTGGCTATAGCCCCGCGCCAGGTCGACCGAGATTGCCGCCATTCCCAGCAGCATCGACAGGGCAAGCGCACCGATCACCGCCACCGCGCCCCGCACATCTGCGGCCAGCGAAAGCCGTGGACACGGTGCGCGAAGGAGCGGCCAGCTGCACATCGCGCCTCGTTAGCCAACAAGCGTCGACAATTACTTAACCTTTGTCTCTGCCATTCCCGCAGCTGCGACGCCTTCGCGAGCCGCACACACCCGATAGTCGCCAGGTCTCAGCGGTCGAGCCGCGTGAAAGCGCGTGACAATGCACTGCGCCCCGCGGTCTGCGAGCCGGTAAGCCGATACACGCTACGCGGCAGGTCCTCAGTCGCTCCGGGAGATTTGGCAACAGGCTCGAGCGAGGCTGGCACAAGGCGCAGGCGCGACATACAGGCGGAAGATTGACGCCGATACATGCACTTGTGGCGCACCAGTACCGAGTAGACACTGCGTTGATTACCGGATTTCCGCCGATGTACCGATAAAGTGGTCGGGGAGACAGGATTCTAGACCAGAATAGCTGCCGCCCAGACCCACGGAAATCCGCGGTTTTTGCGGGATCGCCTGTGCCTTGTGCAGGGGCTTTGTGTACGTGTCCAGTGCCATCGAACGGAAGGAGTTCGAGAGGGCAGCGGCTAATCGATCTAGAGCCAGCGCGACTACGGTGCACTGCCCCCGATTCGATAAACTCAGCTGGTGTCTCGGATGCCCAGGGACAGATCGCGGCGCACGCAGGTCTCCCTAGAGATATTTCGATATCGCTCGAAATTCGTCGATCGCATGTTTTGGCCCTTCGCCTTCCTCCGCGTGGAGGAGGCAATGGTCAATGTGATCATTGACCAGCGCTCGCTTGGCGCTGGCGATCGCATTCTCGACCGCGTGCAGTTGCTGCGCGATATCCACACAGGGGCGCTCATCTTCGATCATTGTCACGATGCTGCGAAGATGTCCTGCCGCGCGGTTGAGCCGCTTGACGATCTCCGGGTGCGAGGAATGGGCATAATGGCTCATGCGGGCAATGTAGGCCGCGGAAGCAACCTCGTCCATATATCCCCCGGGGAGGATGTTGCGTGTATCCCCCCCAGGGGGATATACGCGCTACTATGCTGCACGTTCTCTCCAACCGCACCTATCGGCATCTATTCGTCGCGCAGGTCCTCGCGTTGATCGGCACGGGCCTCGCGACGGTGGCCCTCGGTTTGCTCGCCTACGACATTGCCGGGGGCGATGCAGGTGCAGTGCTGGGGACTGCACTGGCCATCAAGATGATCGCCTATGTCGGCGTTGCGCCGATCGCAGGAGCGTTCGCGGACCGGCTGCCGCGCAAGGCGCTGCTGGTTGCGCTGGACCTGGTACGGGCAGGTGTCGCGATTTTCCTGCCGTTCGTCACACAAGTCTGGCAGGTCTATCTCCTGATCTTCGTCCTGCAGTCGGCCTCGGCGGCGTTCACGCCGACATTCCAGGCGACCATCCCGGACGTGCTGCCCGAAGAAGCCGAGTATACGCGCGCGCTCTCGCTTTCGCGCCTGGCATACGACATGGAGAGCTTGACCAGTCCCATCCTCGCCGCCGCCCTGCTGACGGTCGTCAACTTTCACTGGTTGTTTTCCGGCACCGCTATTGGCTTTCTCGCATCTGCCGCCCTTGTGGTGACGGCGGTGCTTCCTCGTCCCATCGCCAAAGTCGGGAGCGAGCGCGGCATATATCGGAAGACGACGCTCGGCATTCGCATCTATCTGCGAACCCCTCGGCTTCGTGGTCTTCTCGCGGTGACGCTGGCTGCGGCTTCGGCCAGTGCGATGGTGATTGTAAACACGGTGGTACTGGTTGGCGGCCTCGGATTCGGCCAGCGGGAGGTTGCGCTTACGCTCGCTGCCTTCGGCGCTGGCTCCATGGCTGCCGCGTTCGCGCTTCCGCGCCTGCTGGACCGGGTAGCGGATCGGCCCATCATGCTCGCCGCGTCTGCTGCCCTAGTGGCCTGCCTTACCATCCTTGCAACGATAGGCACCGGCACCGCCGGGAACACCGGCTATTGGCACATGCTCCTAGCAGGCTGGCTCTTGCTGGGCATCGCATATTCGATGAGCGTCACCCCGGGCGGGCGACTGCTCCGTCGATCGGCCCAAGCGGAGGACCGCCCGGCGCTGTTCGCGGCCCAGTTTGCCCTCAGCCACGTCTGCTGGCTGATCGCTTATCCGCTTGCGGGCCAAGTGGGTGCACGCATCGGCATGCAGGCTGCGTTCGCTACCATGGCAGTTCTCGCAGCGATCGGCTTCGTCGCCTCGCTTTGGCTGTGGCCCGCTCAAGATCCAGAGGCGATGCCGCACCGACACGACGACCTTCCAGCGGGCCATCCACATCTCCGGGAAGGGCATAGCGAGGCAACATCGCATGCATTCGTCATCGACGACCTGCATCCTCGCTGGCCCCGCAGTTGACCGGATTGCCGCACCGCAGCCCCTACGATAGGGTGCGAGCTGTGAGAGCGCACGCGCCCCTTCGCCCAGACCGTGCCAGGAGCCGAGGTGCCGCGCTCCTGCTTGCGTTATGCGCGCTGCTGACTACCATCATGCTCACTGGCTGGCACGATGCGCAGCCGCATTTCGATGTTGCCGTCGGGACCGAATATTCGGTGCACCTGGGAGACCATCACCCGGGCGACCTGCCAGATCCAGCCGATCCCATCCATGTCGCTGCGCATACGGTGCTGCAGGGCGTGGCCCTGCCCGGTGCGTTGGTCATCGTCGCGGAAATACCGGCAGAGCGCCTCCGCTGGCTGCGTCCGGCGCATGCGGCGCACCCCTTCGCCACGTCTGCCAGCATCCTTCGACCGCCGCGAGCCTAAGCCCAGGCAGCCTTGGCTGCCCTTCCCTGTCCGTGCGAAGGAAATGAACATGACTGGCTTTTCATGCCGGCTGCCGCGCCATGCGGCTGTCAGGCTTATTGCCGTGCTTCTGGGCACGGCGCTAGGTGGCGTCGCGAAAGCGCAGGACGCCCCACCCTATCAGACGTTGCTGCGGGAAGCGGCAAGCGCACCCCGTGCGACTATCCTGTCCGCCGAGATCGCGCGCGCCGAGGGACTGGCCGAGCAGGCTCGTGCCCGCCCAAATCCTACGGTGAGCCTGCTGGCCGAAAACATAGCCGGCGGCGGCCCCTATTCGGGGCTCGGGGGCGCCGAGAACACGGTACAGCTCAACCAGCCCTTCGAACTGGGCGGCAAGCGCAGTGCACGCGTCACCGCCGCGGATGCCGCGGTGACGGCGGCGCGTGCGCGAGGTCTGGAAGGGCGCATCGCCTTCGCCCATGATCTCGCCTCGGCATATGCCGCGGTCGAAGTCGCACAGGGGCGGATAGAACTAGCCGAAGACGAGGTCGAGGAGGCCGAGGCAGATGCGCGCCTGGCGGGTGCCCTTGTCGAAGCCGGCAAGGAAGCGTCCCTCCGGCGCCTGCAGGCGGAGACCGCGCTGAACGCGCAGCGGGCGGAGCTCGAGCTTGCGAAGGCCGGACAGCTTTCGGCACTCGCGCGGCTGTCGGCACTCGTGGGTTCGCCGCAGAGCTTCACCGGCATAACGGGCTCGGTTCTCAGCCTGGTTGATGCCGGCCCGGCCATCGGGCCATCGGCTCCTGCGGCATCCGCTGTCTATCAGACCGCCCTTGCCGAGCGGGATGCCGCTGCCCTGCGGATACGGGCGGAACGCAAGCGGGCCGTGCCCGACGTCACCGGCTCCCTCGGCGTCCGGCGACTGGAGCGTGACGGTGCAACCGCGCTCGTCGTGGGCGTCGCCCTGCCCCTGCCAATCTTCGACCGCAATCGCGGCAACATCGCTGCAGCCGAAGCAGATGCTCGCGCGGCCACCGCTCGCGCAGAAGCGGTCCGGCTGGAAAGCGAAGCCGAGCGGCGGGGTGCCCTTGCCCAGATCGAAGCCACCGCGCTGCGGGTGAAGGCAGCGCGAGCCTCTCTCGCCACGGCGCAGGAAGCCTACCGCCTCGCGCGCATCGCCTACGAGGCCGGTAAGGCGCCGCTGATCGAACTGCTGTCGGCGCGCCACAATCTCGGTGCCGCCCGGGGCGTCGTGCTCGACGCCCGCGCAGCGCAATTCACCGCCTATGCCACCTTGGCCCGTCTGCAGGGTCGCACCGTAACGGGGGACCGCATCCAATGACCGACAATCGGAACAGGCTTTATGCGGGCGCGGCGATCGCGCTGGCGCTTGCGGCGGCCGCAGGCTTCGGGCTCGCCCGACTGACCCAGCCCTCGGCCCCGGCACCGCAGGCGCCCATCGAGAAGCCCGCCGAACCCGGCGACAGCATCGCGCTTTCGGCCGATGCGATCCGGGCCTCTCAGATCGTAATCGCGCCGGCCACGGCGGGAGAACTCGATGCGGCGATCGCCGCCAGCGCCACGGTCGATTCAGCCCCGGATGCCGAGGCGGTGCTGACCGCCCGGGCCGCAGGCACGGTGACGCGCATCTTGAAGCGCATCGGCGATCCCGTCCGTGCCGGCGAGACGATCGCGCTTGTGGAGAGCCGAGATGCATCCGCCATCGCTGCCGATCGCAGCACCGCCGCCGCGCGCCTCCGGCTCGCCGAGCAGCAGCTCACACGGGAGGGAAGTCTTCTGAAGCAGGGCGTCAGTCCGCGTGCGGACTATGAGACAGCACAGGCGAACCTGGCGCTGGCGCGTGCCGAAGTGAGCCGCGCCGCCGCTGCCGCAGGGGCGGCACGGGTCGCTGGAGACGGGCGCTCGGTGGCTGTGGTCAGCCCGATCAGCGGCCGCGTGACCTCCGCAAGCGGAACCCTCGGTACCTTCGTGTCCGCCGAGACCGAGTTGTTCAGGGTTGCGGATCCGGCGCGTCTTCAGATCAGCGCCAGCCTGCCGCCTGCCGATGCCGCGAGGGTACGTCCGGGCGACCGTGTCGCGCTTGCAACCAGCGACGGACGGAGCAGCGAAGGTCGGGTTCGCTCTTCCACGGGCGTCGTCGATCCCACCACGCGTGCCGCGACCATCGTGATTACGCCGGGCGCGGGCGCAACCACGCTGGTGCCGGGCCAATTGATCCAGGCAAGGGTGTTCGCGAGCGGTGGAGCTACCAAGGGCGGCGTGATGGTGCCGCAGGATGCGGTCCAGACGCTGGGCGAGCGCAGCGTCGTCTTCGTCCGCACTACAACCGGCTTCAAGGCACAGCCGGTGGTGGTCGGCAGTCGATCGGGAGACCTGGTAGCGATCGTATCCGGCCTCGCCGCCGGAACGCCCATCGCTACCACCAATGCCTTCCTGCTCAAGGCCGAGATCGAGAAAAACGAAGGCGGTGAAGGATGATCGCCCGTATCCTCGCCCGCTCCGTGAGAATGCGGTGGCTCGTCGTCTTCCTGACGTTGCTCGTCGTCGCGTTCGGCGCATGGCAGATTTCGAAGCTACCGATCGACGCGGTGCCCGACGTCACCAACCGGCAGGTCCAGATCAGCACCTTCGCGCCGACGCTGGGGCCGGTAGACATCGAGAAGCAGGTGACCTTCCCGGTGGAAACGGCGCTCGCCGGTATTCCTGGCCTGGAGATGACCCGGTCCTTCTCTCGAAACGGCTTCAGCCAGGTGACAGCGGTCTTCACCGACGACACCAACATCTATTTCGCGCGGGCGCAGGTGACCGAGCGGCTCGCCCAGGCCAAGGACAGTCTGCCCGCCGGCATCCAGCCCAATCTGGCGCCGCTCAGCACGGGCCTGGGCGAGATCTTCTTCTACTCGGTCGCCTTCCGCCATCCGGACGGCAAGGGCGTGCAGGTCGTCGACGGGAAGCCCGGCTGGCAGTCGGACGGCAGCTATCTGACGCCGGAAGGCGAGCGGCTGACGACCGAGCTCGCCAAGGCCGCCTATCTCCGCACCGTGCAGGACTGGGTCATCCGTCCGCAGATGCGCAACGTGAAGGGCGTGGCTGGCGTCGATTCGAACGGCGGCTATGTGAAGCAGTATCTGGTCGAGCCGAACCTGACGGCCTTGGCCAGCTACGGCCTGTCGATCACCGCGCTTGCCGATGCCCTCGAGCGGGCGAACCTTTCCGCAGGCTCCAACTATGTCCGTCGCGCCGGAGAGAGTTTCCTGGTGCGGGCCGACGCCCGGCTGAAGTCCATCGCGGACATAGAGGATGCCGTGGTCGCCACCCGCAAGGGCGTGCCGGTGCGGGTCAAGGATGTCGGCCAAGTGGTGATCGGCGGCGCCGTCCGCACCGGTTCCGGCAGCCGGAT
Organism: Sphingomonas sp.; assembly: GCF_036731925.1. GTDB lineage: Bacteria > Pseudomonadota > Alphaproteobacteria > Sphingomonadales > Sphingomonadaceae > Sphingomonas. The sequence continues at coordinate 1,206,347 of NZ_DAINDJ010000001.1, read as the reverse complement.
GGGATCGGAGGCGGTGATCTCCACCGTGCTGATGCTCGTCGGCCAGAACAGCCGCATCGTCGCCAATAGCGCGGCGGAGAAGCTTACCGAGGTCAACCGCTCGCTGCCACCCGACATCTTCGCCGAGCCGGTCTACAATCGCTCGAAGCTGGTGAACGCTACGATCGAGACCGTCGAGAAGAACCTCGTCGAGGGTGCGCTTCTGGTGATCGTCGTGCTGTTCCTGCTGCTCGGCAACATTCGCGCCGCACTGATCACGGCGGCGGTGATCCCGATCACCATGCTGATGACCGCCGCGGGCATGAATGGGCTCGGGGTATCGGGCAACCTGATGAGCCTCGGCGCACTCGATTTCGGCCTGATCGTCGACGGCGCGGTGATCATCGTCGAGCATGCGCTGCGTCGCCTCGCGGAGCGACAGGAGCAGGAAGGCCGGCTGCTCACCCGGCTCGAACGCCTGGAGGAGACCACGCTTGCCGCGCAGGAGATGGTGCGCCCCACCGTCTACGGACAGCTGATCATCTTCCTGGTTTTCGTGCCCCTGCTCACTTTTCAGGGCGTCGAGGGCAAGACCTTCTCGCCGATGGCCATCACCCTGATGGTCGCGCTGGCCAGCGCCTTCTTGCTGTCACTGACCTTCGTCCCCGCGATGATCGGGGTGCTGATCACCGGCAAAGTCAGCGAGACCGAGGTCAGGCCGATCCGCTGGTTCAAGACGCGCTACGCCCCGCTGCTCGCGCGGGCCGTGGCACATCCGCTGCCGTTCGTCCTGGGCGGTCTGGGCGTGTTCGTCGGCGCGGTGTTCTGCTTCGGCCTGCTCGGGGAGGAATTCATGCCGCAGCTGGACGAGAAGGACATCACCGTCACCAACTTCCGCGTCCCTTCGGCGTCGATCGACCAGTCGACGCAGATGCAGCTCCAGATCGAGAACGCGTTGAAGTCGCTCCCCGAAGCGGCGCTGGTCTTCTCCAAGAACGGCAACGCCGACCTTGGCACGGATCCGATGCCGCCCAACGCCTCCGACACCTATTTCATCCCGAAGCCCGAGAAGGAGTGGCCGGCAGAGGTGAAGTCGAAGGCGGACATCCTTCGCCGGATCGAGGCGAAGATGAAGCCGCTGATCGGCAACCGCACCGAGATCCAGCAGCCGATCCAGATGCGCTTCAACGAGCTGATCGCCGGCGTGCGGGCCGACGTCGCGGTCAAGCTCTATGGCGACGATCTGGAGGCCATGACCCGGCAGGCACAGCGCATCGCGGGCGTGCTGCGCACGATCCCCGGCGCGGGCGATGTCAGCGCCGAACAGACCGACGGCGCGCCGACCTTCGACGTCAAGATCGATCGACAGGCAGCAGCCCGCTTTGGACTGTCTGTCGAGGAGGTCGCCAACACGGTGGCGGCTGCGCTCGGTGGGCGTGAGGCAGGATTGCTGTTCGAAGGCGATCGCCGCTTCGCGGTCGTCGTCCGTTTGCCCGATGCGCAGCGCGACGATCTGGAGACGCTCGGGGCCATCCCCATCATGCTGCCGACTGAGGAGGGACAAACGGCACGCTCTATTCCGCTGCGAGAGGTGGCCAGGTTCAGCTACACCCAAGGCCTGAACCAGATCAGCCGGGAGAATGGCAAGCGCATGGTCGTCGTGCAGGTCAATGTCCGCGGGCGCGACCTGGGTGGCTTCGTGCAGGAGGCGCAGGCGAAGATCGGCGCGTTGACGCTGCCGCCGGGCATGTACACCGAATGGGGCGGCACCTTCGAGAGTCTGCAGTCCGCGCGGCTGCGGCTGATGATCGTCGTGCCGCTCTGCTTCCTCGCCATCTATGGCCTGCTCTACCTGGCGCTCGGCGGGTTGGTGCCCGCTGCGATCGTCTTCAGCGCAGTTCCGATGGCGCTGGCTGGCGGCGTATTCGCCCTCCTGCTGCGCGGCATCCCCTTCTCGATCACCGCGGCCGTCGGCTTCATTGCGCTGTCCGGGGTCGCGGTGCTCAACGGGCTGGTGATGATGAGTGCGATTCGGAAGCGTCGGGAGGATGGCGCCGACGAGCCCGATGCCATCCTTGGCGGGGCAATGGAGCGGGTTCGTCCCGTGCTGATGACCGCACTGGTCGCCAGCCTTGGGTTCGTGCCGATGGCGCTCGCTACCGGGACCGGTGCCGAGGTCCAGCGCCCGCTGGCTACGGTGGTCATCGGCGGTCTCATCACCTCCACGGCGCTGACGTTGCTTGTCCTTCCGGCGATAACCGCTCTCGCCGCACGCTGGCGGCCGGGCCGAGCGGCAACGGTCGCGGTCCGATCGTAGCCGGCGAGCCGGGCGGCGACCTGCCGCCCGGCTCAGTCCTTAGGCGAAGGCCTTGAACCGCCGCCCAGCCTCCCGCCAGTCGATCACCTTCATATAGGCGTCCACATAGGCGCCGGCCTTTGCGCCATAGTCGATCGCATAAGCATGCTCGTACATGTCGAGCGCAAGGATCGGTGTCGCGCCGGCAAGCGTCATCGTGTGATCCGCGGCCCATTGGTTGACCAGGCAGTTGTCGCGGTGGCTCCAGGTGAGTAGTACCCATCCGGAACCGCCGGCCAGCGCCTTGCCGACCCCGGCGAACTCGGCCGCCCAGCGACCGAAGCTGCCGAAGTCACGCTCGATCGCCTGCGCCAGCGGCACTGCGGGCGCCGTCGCCGTGCCGAAGCCAGCAAAATACAGCTCGTGCAGGATCATCGAGTTCCAGGCGATCAGTTCCTCGCGCTTCAGCCCATTGAGGGTGAAGCCGGGGGCGGTGGCGGGGTCCAGGCCGGCGAATTGCGCCGTGATCGCGCCCAGCCGCTTCACCGCGCCGACATAGTTGTTGTCATGGTGGCTCACGAGCAGCTTCTCGGACAGCCCGGGGATGGTCGCGGGGTTGAACGGCAGCGGCTGCGGCGTGAAGCTGCGTCCTGCGGCTGCGGGGGCCGTCGCCGCTATTGCTTCGCTGCCAATGCCGGCGACCGCCCCTACGCCGAGGGTAGCACCGGCAGCGAGAAGGCGGCGGCGATCGAGGCTAGCTTCCGTCATGATGAAACTCCTTGGGCAACGTGACTATCGGGTGAAACCGGCGAAGTGCAGGAGGATGCCCGCCGCCGCAGCGACGACGAGCGTGGGGATGGCGCCCACCTTGAAGCGCAGCATCGCCAGGACCGCCGCCGCCGACAGCAGCAATGCCCAGGGATCGATGCTCGCGGGCACGGGCACGTCGAGATGGAGCGGCCCGGCCACGATGGGCCGAACCTCGCGGAAGAGTGTATGGATGGCGAACCACAAGGCGAGGTTAAGCACCACGCCCACCACGGCGGCGGTAATCGCAGAGAGTGCGCCGGCCACCGCGGCGTTCCCCCGCAGCCGCTCGATGAACGGCGCGCCGAGGAAGATCCACAGGAAGCACGGCACGAAGGTCACCCAGGTGGCGATCAGCCCGCCCAAGGTGGCGGCAAGCAGGGGATGCAGCATGCCGGGGGCCCGATAGGCGCCCATGAAGCCGACGAACTGCAGCACCATGATCAGCGGGCCGGGCGTCGTCTCCGCCATGCCCAGTCCGTCCAGCATCTCGCCGGGCTGCAGCCAGTGATAGGATTGCACCGCCGCCTGCGCGACATAGGCCAGCACGGCATAGGCGCCGCCGAACGTCACCATCGCGAGTTTCGAGAAGAAGGTCGCGATCTGGCTGAACACATGGTCGGGGCCTAGGCCGATCAGCAAGGCCGCGACCGGCGCCAGCCACAAGGCCAGCCAAACCAGGGCCGTCCGCAGCGCCTGCCGCCAAGAGACTTGCGCATGCAGCGGCAGTTCCTCCCCCAGCAGCGTGTCCGCGTCTTCGACGATGGCGCCCTTGGCCGCACCATGCCCGCCACCGACGCGGAACACCGCCATGCCGGCGCGGCCGCCGAGAAACCCGATCAGCCCCGCCGCCAGCACGATCAGCGGGAACGGCACGCCGAGGAAGAAGATCAGCACGAAGGCGATCGCGGCGAGCGCCCGCATCACGCCGTTCTTGAGCGCCCGCGCGCTGATCCGCGTCACCGCCTGCAGCACGATCGCCAGCACTGCCGCCTTCAGGCCGAAGAACAGTGCGGAGACGATGCCGAGGCGGCCATAGAGTGCGTAGATCCAGGAGAGCGCCATGATGGCGATCACGCCCGGCAGGATGAACAGCACGCCCGCGACGATGCCCCCGCGTGTGCGGTGGAGCAGCCAACCGATATAGGTCGCCAGCTGCTGCGCCTCCGGGCCGGGCAGCAGCATGCAGTAGTTGAGCGCGTGGAGGAACCGGTGCTCGCCGATCCAGCGCTTCTCCTCCACCAGGATGCGGTGCATCACCGCGATCTGGCCGGCGGGACCGCCGAACGAGAGTGCTGCGATCCGCAGCCAGACCCAGAAGGCCTGTCCCAGCGACACGGGTTCCGGCCTGCCGCGAGCCGAGGCGTCCGACATCACCGCCGCCGTCACGCCAGCACCCGCTTGGTGGTGGGCGTATGCGACGCCCAGTCATGCGTTTCGCCCGTGGCGTCGCGACACCAGCGGTACAGCGCATCATAGACCAGCAGTCCTGCTTCGAGCTGCTCGAGATCGTCGGTATAAGCGCGCGACAGCCCCAGCGAGATCGCCAACAGGCCTGCCGCCTCGGGCGCGAAATCGAGGCGATCGGTATCGGCACCCCGCACGATCGTCGCCAGCCGTTCCAGCGGCGCGAAACCGGCGAGCCCGAAGCCTTCGACCATCGCGTCGAACGTGCAGCGCTCGCCGTGATGCGTCCACTGCAGGCCGCCCGCCTGGATGTCGAAGGGCGTGGCGGCCATGCGCTCGGCGACGCCGAGCACGTCCGGCGCCGGAACGAACAGGAATTGTGCCTGCGGGTCGACGAATCGGCGGATCAGCCAGGGGCACGCGATCCGGTCCACTTTGGGCCGAGCACGCGTGACCCAAAGCGTGCGGCCGGCCGCGTCGCGCGGCGGCAGCGCGGCGGTGTCGATGGTCGGCTGGCCTGCGGCGATCCAGGTGGACATGCCGCCTTCGAGTACCTCCGCCGGCGTGCCGGCCTGGCGCAACCAGGCGGCCGCGCCCTGGCTTGCTGCGCGGCCATCGCTGCAGACGAGCAGCACGGGCGACCCTGCCCAGTGCTCCAGCTCCCCAATGCCATGGCGGACTGCACCCGGGATCAACCTTGGGAGAGCGTCGAAATCAGCAGGCGCCCGAATGTCGATGACGGCGGGGCTGCGGGGCGTGGCGATGAGACGGGCGAGCTTGTCGGCCGTAATGGCGTTCGTAGAAGGCATGACGCGTCCTCTGGCAGTTGGGGACACGATACTTCAGCCTGACGCCTCGTGGGGAGATCGCGTTCCCCATGACGCGATGGAGCAGATTGGCGAGATGGATGTCAAGATGGGCAAGGCTTCATAAATCGCTCATGCCGCGTGCAGGATTTGGTTAACCCCACACCGGCAAAGTGCGCTCACAGGAAACCAGACACCCAATAGATGCCAAATATAGCGTAACCCGTGGATGAGCGAGTCTGCCGTCAGGGACATCAGACGCATCGCGGACAAGACGGCCGCGAACAGTGGTGATGGCGGATTCGACACCGCCGAGCGAATCGCAGCGCACTGGTCGATAGTCGCCTAGGCTGGTTGCCGGCCAACTTTCAGGGCGTGCCTGTCGTCGAGGTGCTTATACAGCTTGGGGATGACTGGGCGTTGGCCGTGATGGAAGCGCGCAGGCGGAACTTCAACGAGAACTCGTGAAGGAGATCCCCTTCCAGATCGCACCCTAGAACGAAGGGTCGCCCAGATTTAGGCGGCCGCCGCCGCATCGATCTGCCGCGCCACGTTGCCGTCGCGATCCAACTCCGCCCACAGGAACACCACGCTGCCCCCGCTGACCTCCTGCAGCCGCGCACCGATGTTCTTCTTCTCGCGGCTGTCGGCATTGTCGGTGCGATCGGCACCCTTGTACTCGACGATCAGCTTCCGCCCATCAGTCAGCTCGGCCACAAAGTCCGGGTAGAACATGTCGGTCGAGGTCGGCAGCGCATAGGACCAAGGGGTGCGATCCACGTTGCGGACCCAGCGGTGCACAGCGGCATGATCATCGATCTGCACCGCTGCCATCCACTCCTCGCCGCCATGCTTCAGGTCACCGACCTGCGCGAACAGGTGCTTCCGCGGGCGCCAAGGCCCCGCATAGGGCGTGCGCGGATCGTAGCCCGCCTTGGAGAAGCTAAAGCCGTTCTCCCCAAGCGCCAGAACCGGCGCAATGTCGGTCATCAGCAGCTGCACGCCCCTTACGCCGGCCTCGCGACGAAGCTGCGCCACCCGCGCGATGATCGCCCGGCGCAGCGCATATTTTCCGCGCACCAGCTGCGGCAGCGGGATGCCCTCCACCACGCCTTCCACGACGCGACGGCAATATTCGAGGAAGATCGGTTGGGCGACGTCCCGCTGCCGCGTCGTCCGATCTAGCCAGCGGGACAGCGCCGCTGCGTCCCAGTCCGTGGCGTCGTCCAGCGCCAATTCGGCGGCCGCGTCGATCCGTGAATAGACAACATGGTCGCCTTCGATGTCCATCTCGAACGTATCGGGACGATCGGTCAGCGCAAAGCCCGGAAGGCTGGTGTCGACCTGCCGAAGATCCCAGCCGCCCACATCGACCAACGTCTCCGGGAACACGATCTCCAGCTGGCCATCTCGCTCGATCGCCAGCTGCGGCAGCGTCAGCACCTCGCCCTGCTCGGCGGGCGAAAGCGTCTCGGCCCGGCGCGCGATGAACGCCTCGACGGCCGTCATCGGCGCCGCCTCCGGCGTCGTGATCGCTGTCGCCACATCGCGTAGCACCTGGTCTGGCGCATCGCGGTCGAACGTAATGGCGACGCCGCCCGCACCATCGTCGGCGATGCGAGTCGCGGAGAGCATTTCCGGCGTCCAGCTGCTCTGGTCGGGCCGGTCCTGCACCCGCAGCACGGGCAGCTCCACCGGCGTGAACAGCGGCTGGTTCTCGTTCCACTCGAACGACTCGGGCTGTTCGACGATTGCTTCCAACGCCGTGCGCTCGTCGAAGCCCATGTCGACGAGGCGGTCCTTCAGCCCTTCGGCCGCAAGGAAGAAGTCGCGCTCGGACACATGGGCATAGGCGCGGTTCAGCTCTTCCGACGAGCGCCGCGTGGCGAACGGCATCCGCAGCACGCGCCCCAGCAGCTGCTCCACGGCACCGCGACTGCGGATGCTGGTGAGCGAACAGAACACATAGGCGAAGGAGCAGTCCCAGCCTTCCTTAAGCGCGTCGACCGTGATGACGTGCTCGATCGTGCACGCCGGGTCGAACAGGTCGATACCGTCCAGCTCGCGCTGATCGCCCGTCGCCACGGCGATCCTGTTCTCGGGGATGCGGCAATCCTCGATCAGGTGCTGCTTGACCACATCGACCGTGGCCTCGGCGCCCTCGCGTGCGGGCTGCGCCTGATACAAGGCGATCGGCCGAATACCGCCACCATCCTTGGCGGCGATGCCTTCCAGCCAGGCGCGATTGTCGACCGCATGGGCGATCGCCGCCTGCCAGCTGCCATGATGCGACAGGTGGATCGGCAGCTTGATCATGTCCGCCGCCTTCAGCTCGGCGGCCGTGGCCGAGACGATCACGTTCGAGCGCACGGGCGTGGCGGTGAACTCCACGACAGCCGCCGGCGCAAGGCGGCCGAAGGTCTCGCCGGACAGGGTCGAGGTGAAGTTGTGCGCCTCGTCGACGATGACGAGCGGCCGGTGCAGTTTCATCAGGTTGGCGAAGCTGGCGATCGGTTTGCCACGACGCGGCCCCTCGGCATGCCGCGCCACATCGGCGCCGGCCGGCAGCGCGGCGAAGTGCGGCTCGAGCTCCTCGTCGTCGAGGTAGACGTTGCGGTCCTCCGCATTGCGAACGCGGAATGCCTGCACCGTCGAGACGATCACCGTCGCGGCATCCGCCATGTCCTGCGGACGCAATTGCCGGCGCTCGTCGATGCCATAGACACGCACCGCGCCGCCGAACGTCGCCTCCAGCGCCTGCCGATACGGGTGGCCGACCTTCTTCAGCGCACCCAGCGTCTGCTCGGCGATCGTCGTCGAGGTCACCAGCCAGAGCACCACCGGATAGCGCCGGCCGAGATAGGTGTCGCGCGCGACACCGACGGCGTGGGACGCGAGCAGCGTCTTGCCGCCGCCTGTTGGCAGGCGCAGGCAGCAATATGGCACGTCCGGCAAACCGGCGAGTGGCCGATAGGCCGCGCCATAGGCACCAGGCTCGCCCACCGCACAGGCGGCCGCATAGGCCTGAGCGTGATCCCGGATCGACGCCTGATCGAGGAACGTCCGCAGCGCATCGAGCGCGCGCCGCTGATATGCCTTCAGTTCCATCAGCGCGCCCTCACATCATAGGGCGTCTGCTTGAACGTCACGCCCGCCTCGGCTAGCCGCGCCGCGCCCAGCTTGCACCACTCACCATAGATGGTCATCGGCCCGGTCCAGTCGCTGTCGGCGCGCAGCTTCGCCAGCAATGCCGCCGTCAGCACATTGCCGCCGCTGACAGACCGATCGCCGAGAATGCCGTTGTACAGAAGGCAATAGGCCATGGCGTCATGCACCCCAAGGATCGGGGTATCGGCGGCACCAGTGAACGGCGCACCGGTTTCGCTGAACCAGACATGCGCGGCGAGCGTCGCGAAGCGAATGCCGTCGGTGATATTACCATCGGCATCGAACACCGGCGCGCCGAGGCGATAGAAGCGATAGCCGCCCCCGCCCGTCCAGCCGATGGCCTCGGAAATGCCGCCCTGCTCACCGGCGATCACCTTGTCGAGGCGCGGCTTGCAGTGGGTCTCGGCATGGTCTCCCATCTCGATACCGATCCAGCGCCGACCCATCTTGTGCGCGACCGCCGCCGTCGTCCCAGAGCCGAGAAAGCTGTCCAGCACAAGGTCGCCGGGGTTGGAGGCGATGTGGAGGATGCGCTCGAGCAATGCCTCTGGCTTAGGCGTTGAGAACGGCACGTCGCCCGGGAACAGCCGGGTGATCTCCGATTTAGCTTTACCCGTTGTGCCCACCTCTTGGTGTGGCCACCAAGTTGACGGGACGAGCCCGGACTGAACCTCTGATAGGAATTTCTTAACACGCGGTGCGTTGTTTCCACTATCACCGAACCAAATGCGATTATCATCAACCATAGCCTGAAATCGCTCTTCAGTGTACAGCCAACATCTACCGGCGGGTGGATCGATCAGGCGCCCGCTAGGCGTAGTTATCGTAAAGAACTGCGATTGACGCCGCCCTCTTTCAGCCTTCGCATGCGCTGGCAGAGAGGCCCATGGACCGCGTGGATCATTGTCAGGATTCTGATATCTCGCCAACTGATCTTCACTAGCCGGCAGAGGATTTCGCCTTTCCCCCCACAGCGGACGATCAGTGGCGTAGACAAGAATGGTGTCGTGCACGTCGGACACATCAGTCCGGTTTTCACGAGTGTGGGTCCGCTGCCAGACAACGTGCGCCACGAAGTTTCTTCGGCCGAACACCTCATCCATGAGAACCTTGAGATAGTGTCCCTCATGATCGTCGATCGACACCCAGATGCTGCCATCCTCGGCAAGGAGATCGCGCAGCAGCACCAGCCGAGGGTAGATCATCGCCAGCCACTGGCTGTGCTCCAGGTTGTCGTCATAATGCTCGAAGGCCGACCGTGTGTTGTACGGCGGATCGATGTAGATGCACTTCACCGCGCCCTTGTAGTAGGGCAGCAGCGCCTTTAGCGCGTCGAGATTGTCGCCCTGGATAAGCATGTTGCGGCCAGCGGCATCACCGCCGTCCAACGCGGGCACGCCTTCCAGCAACCGATACGGCACCTCCGCCGCCGCGCGCACGTCCGCCTCGCGCGTCATCCAATTCAGTATCGGCACCTAGCCCCCACGCATCCAGTAACTTCGCAGCCGCTGTAGCGCTTCATGGGCGCCGCGAACAAGGCTCGTGCCGCCAGCGCATAGTCGCAGCAACGGGCGGCGATCAGATCCTGACGGCGAAGGTCGCATTACCAGCAACGTGAAGTTTCCAAGGCTAGGCGGACGTCCGGTATGCGCCGGCCGACTATGGCACCTCGTAACCGGCTACGCGGAGGCTATCCCTGAGGCGAACATCCGAGAGCAGCATCTCGGCGACCCTCTCCTGCTCCGAGCCAGTCAGATCCTGGATGGCGGCGGCCCGCTCTGTCGGAGGTAGCCACGCGATAGACCTGACGCGGACCTCCTCAACTCCGATTTTAGTCAATATTTCTAGCAGCTTGACCGATAGCGCAGCGTCGAACTGGTCGAAAGGGAGCCTGTAGTTCAAGGCTATTTTCTCGACAGTCTCTGATATGATGCTGCTCGCAGTCTGGCGGTAAGCGTCCGCATGGTACGGAGCGCCTCTCAGACATGCGGACTGATCGTCCATGGCCGAAGTAACAGGTTCGCTGCCTGCCAGTGGGAGGTCAGGTTCACTTTCGCGGACGCCGTCACAAGAGGCATCGCCTGCCTGCGACAGGTCACGCATTGTGCCGCTTGGCGTGGTTTGGCCGTCGTCAGTCTCTGCTGCCTGATCTTCAAGCTGGACGATAGCTGTGTCCGGATGCCTACGGACCGCGTCTGAGCCTCGACTTTCGGCGCCAAGCCGCTCAGCCGTTGCAATGTTGCGCTGCAGCCCCTTGAGGAACTCGACGTCATGATGCTCGGCTACTCCCAAGACCATGTGCGCGAAGCTCGGCGAGATGTCGAGCGGACGCCCAGCCTCCTCCTCCAGTACCTTCTTCGCTTCCTCTCCCTCGGGATAGCCCTCGCCCCAGACAAGCCGTAATACCTCTGCTTCGTCAGCGGACATCTCGCTGACCGCGATGTTGAGCGCTCCGGCGCTGAACGCGCGACCCCAGGCGCCCGTGCGCTTGCGCTCGCCGATCGGCTTCGCCAGATCCTTCAGAAGGAAGGCGATATGGTCACGGTCATATTCGTTACCTTCGCCCAGCGCGTGCAGTGGAACGTCACGGTCGCGCATCTCCTTCAGAAACTTCATCTCGTCCGCCGTGACCTCACCCTCGGCAGGGCTGTGTTTGCGGGACGGGTGAGCCGCCTTGGCCGCCTCGTACAGCTGCTGTTTCTTCTCGTGCCACCGAAGCGCCACGTAGTTGGCAGCATGGTCGGCCAATGCCTTCTCGACGGCCGCAGCGGACCGTACACATTTCTTGATGAGTGCCATGCGCATCCGTGCCTGCGCCTCCACCGCCTCAGACAGACTAGTGGAAGCATATCCTGGGTTGGCGAGGCGTTGGCGCGCGAGCTTCGCTTTCCCGGTAAGCTTCCCCGCTTCGTCGCACTCGCGAGCATCCTCCTCGAGCTCTTCGAACTCGCGATTGACCCGCTGCTCGATTTCATACGTGACTGTGCTAGCCTGCTCGGCCAAGCTGTCGATAAGAACGTGGTTTGTCATCCCGGGTATAAGGGATAGTCGAACGAAATTTCCAAGCGGAAATTTCGACATCACGAAAATTCAGGAATCTGCCTGATGCACCACCGGTACCATGCATTCGGCACCTGCAACTGCAAATCTAGCTGCCTTCCTGAACATCTCCAAAGCCACCAAATAGCTAAAATTGACCAGATCAAATTTTAGCCTCGGGAATAGGCGCAAAACCGCTAAGCTGTGGCGAGCCACAGCCTTGCTAAAATGCGACACCATCATATTTTAGCGCCGGAATCAGGCGCAATACCTCTAATGTTACGCGGCTTCGCGTAACATTAGATGAAGGCCTGCTACGCAGGCAATCGACCCAATTCCTTCCGTGACGGCTATCAAGCCGCATTGGCGTCGCGTCCCGAGAGCGGAACGCGTCGCCCTTGGCAGGGCTCTGGGCGGCCCGCGCAGCGTGCCTTCGGTTGCGGCAGCCTTTATGGCGCCGCTTTACTCCTACTAGATTTGAAAATCGCAGGGATCTTCGATCGATTGAAGTGAGTGGAAAAAGGCAGCGCTCGCTGCAGCTCGCGATCGGTCCGCGTCCGCCAGCCGGCGGCGCGTCCCCATGTGAGAGAAGACCATGCGCAAAGCGCCCTATCCGCAACGCACCGAATACAACCCGCATCATGTCGTCGCCTACGACATCGAGACCATCGTCGAGAACGAGCCGGCAGACGGCTCCTTCCCGCCCTGGCCACGCCACAAGCCCGTGGCGGCTTCCTTCCTGTCGGCCTGCTGGACACCGGCAGGTTACCGGTTCACCATCGACGCGCTGGTCTGCCAGCCCGGCGAGGAAGCCGACTTCTACGAGCAGATCGACAGGCTGCTGCCGGTCGATGCCACCGGCATCACGTACAATGGCCGCGGCTTCGACAATCGCGTGCTGGCGCTGGGCGCCATGCGTCACCTGCCGGGCGCGCCGCTGCAGGGCCTGTCCCGGCAAGTGCGCGCCGGACGCTATGACGGCGCACACTGCGACCTGGCCGATGCCTTTGCCGGCATGGGCGCGACGAGGCCCGTCGCCATGGCCGAGATCTGCGCCGCACTCGGCATTCCGGCGAAGCTGGATACGGACGGATCGCAGGTCGGCACGCTCTGGCGTGCAGGCCAGCGTCGCAAGGTGCTGGAGTACGTCATGCAGGACTGCGTCTGCACGCTGCTCGCTTGGTACCACTACATAGCCTTCGAGAAGAGCGACGACCGCCTGTGGTATCTGCCGATGGCGGATCTAGCGGCATGGATCGAAGCCGATCCGGACCTCGCGCACCTCCTGCCGTTCGTCGACTGCCGGCCGGTGAAACTGGCGCGCCAATGGGCCCCCGCTTTGCGAGCCTCCGCCGCGCTCGAAGATGCCGAGCTTCGCCTGAACCAGCTTCGCGACGAAGCCGCCTTTGCGAGCAGCGACACCAATCCGTTCTGATCGGCCGCGCTTCCACCCTTCCATCCCATCGTCCGCACGTTGCCGCCCGCGGCGGCGCGTGCGCGCACGCCTACGAAAGATTTTTCATGACCACGCCTACCGTTACCACCTGTGTTTCGCTCACCCTGTCCCACGTACCCGTTCCCGCGTCCGCAGACGGAGCGCATCCGGAGGGACGCCACCTCGTCGGTCTCGGCATCCTCGTTGCGCAGCGCGACTTGAGGCGAGGTTGGCGCTTCGAACTGCACGGCCACGCGCTATCCGCCGGCACGCCGGAGGAGGCGCTGCTCGAATGGGCAGCCGACCGGCTTCCCGGCAACGCCACCTTCATTGGCTGGCAGGTGGATCACGGCATGATGCCGATGCTGCTGGATGCCGCAGCGACGGCGAAGCCGGAGATCGCCCAGCACTTCCTCGTACGGCTGCACCGGCTCCTGTCCGGCGGGGTGGTCGATCTGGCCGTGCCTCGCGGCGGGGCGGCTGCGTCGCCCTTTGCCGATGTCGCGGCGGAGATGGCGATTTCCGCGCCACGCATGGATCTGCCGTCCATCTTCTCGGCCTGGGCAACGGGCCGCTGCGAGCAGCACCAGGCCGACCTCAAGGCACAGGCTCTGGCGCTGTGGCGGGTGTTCACCCGCGACGCCGGAATGGCGGGCCTGTCGGCCGAGGCAGCGACAGAGGACTGGCTGCGCCGCGGCAAGACCGCGGGCTTCGTCTGCGCAGCCAGATGAGCAGGGACATAGCATCGGAAGAACGGCGTCCGCCGTGGGGTGGAAAAACGCCTGTCGGCCCGCAGGGCCTTATCAACATTGGAGAAGTGAATGACTGACCTACCCCCGTATCTGGCGATCGCACAGAACTGGACCTTCGCGCTGCGCGTGCTGATGGGATATCCGCGGCAGGCGCCGCCGTTCCACACCATCGGGTGGTGCGCGACGGGATGCACCGGTTCGCTGCAGGAGCCCCAGCTGACGCGCGTTGCCGCCGAACTGCAGCGCGACATGGTGCAGATCGTGATGCCGGCGAATGACGAAGCGCCGCGCGAGCTCGCGCTTGCGGTCCGCGACGGCATGAACATCTGCTTCCGGGGCGGATTGCGGCTCTATGCCGCCAGCGACAATGCCCGGGTGGAATTGCTGGCCAGCGATCGACGCTGGTTCATTGGCCCGCGCCATGTCCTGACCAGCGCCAAGCTGCCGCCAAACCACCGGCGTGATGCCGGCGAGCAGATCGCCCTGCGGCGCTGGCGTCAAGTCTTCGAAAGGCAGCAGTCGCTGCGGCTCGAGGGCAATCTGCTTGTGCCTGCAGGTCGCGGCATCGCCGACAGCTGCCCTTTGGACGATCTGAAGATCGCCTGCTGATCCGCTTCCCCCAAATCGCCCCCCCCTGCAACGCCGCCCCTGCTTCGGGCGGCGTTGCCGTTTCCGGAGACCATCATGACCGACATTACCGCACCGTTCCTCCGTCAGGAGGACGTGGACACCGCCCGCCGCGCCTGGACCAGCTACCGCCGGGAACGCCGCCCAGCCTCCGGCCTGCAGTTCAACATCCGGCCGATCAGCGAGGCGTGGCGCATCGCCGGCCGCTCCCCGGCCTACCGAACGGCAGTCGCCAACGTCGCCTATATCTGGCGGGACAGCGGACCCGTCGACCAGTTCGGGCCCATGCCGCGCGCGTTCAGCGAACGGCGCTGCGAGCTGCGGGGCTCGGGCCTGTTGCTGCCCGCCAAGGCCCCCGTCTGGGCGACCGAGGGCTACACCATCTGGGAGGCCGCCGACGCCGCGGCAGCGGCGACGGACGACTTCACCGAGGTATCGGCCTGGCACGTGGTGATGGAGATCCCCAGAGCGCTGCCGTCGAAGGATTGGAAGCGGCTAGCGACCAGCTTCGTCGAGCGGGAGCTTGTAGCCAAGGGGGCGATCGCGGCGTGGGCGATCCATGCCATGGAAGGCGATGCGGACGACTGGATCATCGCGCCGCACGTCCACCTCGTCGTGACGGCCAGATATTGGCGGCGCGGCGAGAGGCATGGGAAGCGCCATCCTGGGTGGCTCCCGTCATGGCAGGCACACCGAAGGCTAGAGCTGAGCTGGCGGAGGCACTGCGCGCTCGCGGTTGACGCCATGAAAGTCGGCTGGCGGCTGGATTGATGCGCCAGCCCGCAGGGCAAAGGCGCGGAGCGGACGATTTCTGCATCCGCGCCTCTACCTGGCTCGAAGCGATCGAACCTCAGCATCCTCGGCGACTTGGTAAATCAAGCGAGGACATTTTTGCCATTCGCGTGTATAAATATCGCTTCTCTCCTGCTTTCGACGAACATATAAAGCAGATATGAGCCAGACACCTCCAGAGAAGCCATCCCTCGCTTTGCATGAGCGACCATCGCTTACTGCTGGTAGTGCTGCGATGATTGGGGAGTTGCTGGCAGTCGTAGCCAGAATGCTTGCAGCTAAAGCAGCGCGGCGACGCGGCGGGCCTGGAGTGGAGCGATACTGCGCATCGATCGTCCTGACGCTCGCCGCGATGGCGCTGGTGGCATCGGTGCGCCGGTTGACCTCGACCATTCGGCAACAGTTGGTGCGTGCTGCTGACGTGGAACTGCGGTTCCTCCGTAGTCCCCCAGGCTGCTGGGCCGCTCCATAGTCCCTCGCCGTCAACGACGCCGCGCACTGCCTGACGACGTGCGCATGTTGATGACATTGCGGAAGCGATGACTGCTCCACCTGCGATAGCTGCGAGACCTGCGATACTGCAGCTGTCGCAGGTCCACGGAGCCGCTCCCGGGAACGAGAGAGTTGGAATGAAGCACAAGAAAGACTGGAACCGCCAACCGGCTGTGGACGCGGCGGGCGACAAGATCATGGCTGACCAAAACTGCGCGCCGAGCGAGGTCACGGCGTATCAGATTGCTGTCGAACTAGGCTGTTCGGCGAACAGCTCGATCCACGAAAAGACGACGGATTGGTGCCGCCGACGCGAACGCGAGAGCGAACTGGCACATATCGAGCTTCCGGCTGGCGCGGAGGAGGAGTATCGAAAGGTCCTGACCGAAGGGCTCGAGAAAAACATGCAGGCGTTCGTTCGCATGGCTCGGCTGATCGGAGCGACCATGCATCAATCCGCGCATATTCCCGTCATGGCAGCCAACCGACGGGCGGAGGCGGCAGAGGGTCGCGCAGAGACAGCGCTGCAGATCTGCAAGAAGGCGGAAGCGGACCTTGAAGCCGCACACGCCGAGATCGAGACGCTACGGGAGCAGCTGGCAGAGGCCGAGAAACAGTCATGGCGGTTGCAGGGCAGGCTGGAGCAGCTCCAGATAGAGGCCACCAAAGCAAGCGACAGGGTTCATGCGGAAGCAGCGAACCCTGTCGAGGTCGTCGCGCCTTCGGAGGCACAGCCTTCCAAGGCCGATGCGGAGGGCTCCGAGCAACAACAGACGATGGAGTTCGACCTGCCTGACGACGCGTCTTCCTGAGTTGCCAAGCGGGCCGGTCATATGGCCGATCGGCCCGCACGCCCCTCGCTACCGCTCAGCAGCCGTAATATACGTCACCAGCCTGCAGTTGCCAATCGCAGGCCCTACGGAAACGGGAGCGAAGCTAGCGCTGATGTCGTCCCATCCACTCTGGCGTGCACCGCGGCGGCATTTTCTACGTCCTGCACCGGCGCCGTAGCCCGTTGCAGGACGTTCTTTTTTTGTTCTATCTTGTGCTCCCGCCGACCTGCCGGCGATTCGACAGCAATGGGAGCTTCAGCATGGACCACGACCTCCAGCTGCGCGCGGCTGCGCGCGCGATCTACGATGCCTGCTATCCGAGCGAGGAATGGGCACCGCTCGGCTTCAACGAGGCCGAACGCTATGCCACCGTCCAATATCGCCAGGCCGTCGGCGCTGCGCAGCAGGCGCGCTTGGCGCTGCTGGACCAAGCGGTACAGCCGGGCTTGTTTCCGGAGCAGGCGCGCGCCTGAACTGCTGCGCCGTGGATGCGATCGAGCGAATCAACTGGCTGGCGCATCGCTGGCCGGTCGAGCTGGAAACCTTCCCTTATGGCGAATGGACCATCCATGTTGGCAAGGTGGAAGGTCACCGCGTGGTGCAGACCCACTCGCAGACGCAATACGAGGCTTGGGTAGCCGAGCAGCGGCCGCTATGCCTCGCACGCTTCATTGCCGCGCGCCGGGAACTGCATCCCGCGGTAGTGCTGGTGGTCGCAGGCAACTACCGGCTGGGCCGTGTGCCGCCGGAGCTGTGGTGCGGCTATGACGCGACGTTGCTGATCGACATGCCGGCCGCAACGCTGCTGTCCGCCAAGGTCCGCGCGATGTTTCCGGCTTGGCCGGGCGCGCTGTTGCGGGTCGTGCCGCAGGCGCAGCTCCCGTTGCTGGACCTGCAGCGCGCGCCGGAGGCCGCGGGCCCCAGGCTGCGACTGGTCGGCTGACATGGCCCGGTACGACGCGGATGGCGGCCAAATCCCGCGCACGCTGTTCGAGGCCGCCGCCTTCCATCGCACCCTTCGTGCACGCTGCCCAGCGTGCGGCAACGAGGCCGTGTTCCATGCGGCCGCCCTGTGGTGGCTGTTCCAGCGGCGACAATGGCCGGACCGTCTGGTCGACGCCGGCGCTCGCCTGCGCTGCTCGCGATGCGGACGACGGGGAACGCAGCTTGAGCTCACCCGCGACCCACCGACGATCGTCGATCTGCCGCTGCCCAACGACGTAGCCTGGCGCCTCGCTGTTAGCCGCTTTCGCGCCTAGAAGAGCCAAGGCGTCGCCTCCGCGCCCTTGCGCTTCACCCAAGGCTCGCTCGTACGCTCGGTAACGATCAGCGCATCCAAGAAGCATCGCTCCTGCAGGGCGATGATGTCGTCGAAGCTGCCATGAAGCCAGCGATCATGCTCGTCGCGGTGGAGCAGCACCGGCATGCGGCCATGCACCGGGCGGATCGCCTCGTTGCAGTCGGTCATCACGCCGGAATAGACCGGTCCCCATTCCGCGCTGTCACGCCACAAGCCGGCCCAGGCGAAGATCGGCTCGTCCTTCACGCTGAACCAGGTACGGGTCTTGGCACCCTTGGCGCCTTCGGCCTCGGCGAAACCGGTCAGCGGGATCAGGCAGCGCCACTCCGGCTTGCGCGCCAAGCCCGCCCACATCGGCTTGCGCAGATCGGCGATGTTGTTCACGGGCTACGGCTTCGCCGTGGGGCTCATCGTCTTCAGCCGCAAGGGAAAGCCCCAGACCATCGACTGGACGAGGCGCTGCCCCTCGGCGGCACGAACCACCATCCCCGGGTATCCCGGATATACCTCTTCCCTGGCATTAGAGGCAGCGACAGGCGTAGCATCGAAATGCGCAGCCACTTCGGACATCGAGCGGCGCAGGGTATAAAGATTGCACATCACCGAGCCTTACCATCGCGTGACCAGGGCGACAAAGCGGGCCGCCATCCAAGACCCACCTCAGTGATCGAAGAACATTCTCCGCATTCCCTGCAGCCGTCCGGTGATCTCCTCTAGCGAGAGACCGACACCAGCTTCGGCGGCGAAACGCAGCCAATCCGACACCACACCGTCGACCGCGTCGATGATGTCCGCGATCTGGCGGTTCGAGATGCCGTGAAGCCTGCCAACCTGCTCGACATGCCGGCGCGTCGGTCGACGACCTTCACCGGCAATCGCCAGATAGTGTTCGCCGCCGGGGCCGGGCGAATAGGTCAGGTCGTAAGCCGGGGCCAGTCGCCAGCGTCCGTCCGGGTCCATCAGATAGGCGTGCTGGCGGGTATGGTCGTCGCGGTTCAAGGCCAGCACATTGAAGACCATGCGGCGGAACGCCTCCTCCACATCGCGCACATCGCGGGTGATCGCCGAAGTTGCGCGCAGGAAGCCGTCATAGTCGAGGCTGGGCAGATGCGGCGGCGCCTCGACGGCGCCGGCCAGACTGAGCATGTGCAGCCGCTTCCCGCCGGCCGGACGATCAAAGCGGCGCGTGGCGAAATGTCCGGGGCCGTTTCGAGCCGGCAATACGCGGCTATCGGCCATGGTGATGCCGGCAGCCCGCGCCATCGCAGCATAGGCCTGCTCGATCGGTCCGATGTCCACCGGATCCAGCAATGCCGGGAATTTCACGATCCAGCTTTCGAAGCCGGGCGCGCTATTGCCCTCGTCGATACTGATCTGACCCGTTGCGTCGAAACCGATATGAACCTTGGGCCTGGCGCCGCCGGACGCACCACCAAGGCGAGCGAGGACGTCCGCGAGCGCTGCGTCGTCGCCAAGAAGGATAGACTGCGACTGCGCGGCAAGCGCGTCGAGGTCCAGCGCAACCACCTCGGCGGGCGGCGTGGTCGCCGGTGCGAACACCAGCGCACCGCGCCCCTCCTCGCCGACAAGGGCAAGCTGGTCGACCGGATCCAGCGTTTCCCAACGCGTGCCGAGGCGCTCCACCCGGCGCTTCATCAGCAGCGCGCCCCACCCATCGGGCAGACTGTCCGCCAGGAACCCATGCAGCCCATCGAATGCACGACCTCGCGCTTCGATCAGCCCTTGCTCTTGGGGGTAGAGCAGCGGCGAGACGGCGATGCGGGAGCTCATGATCTCCCTGCTCCACTCGAGCATCGCCAGCCCGTTCGCCATGACGGCCCGGCCGACGGAACGGTCGTTGACGGGATCGCCAAACCGCAAGCCGATCGCAATCGGCGTCCCCGGCGCCAACCGCGTCACATCGATGCCCGGCTACGTGCGCGACGTCGCGCTGGAGCAGGCTGTTCCTGCTTCTGCTGCTTCAACAGATCGTCCATGCTCGCGGCAACGGGCGGCGGGAACAGGTCGGTCAGCCGGTGTTCGCAGCGCAGCAGGATGGCCGCCCGGACGAGGTCCTCGACCGACGCCTTCCCCTGCGTCTCGAGACGACGCCATGTGCTATAGGATACGCCGGATCTCTCCGCTGCCTCGGCCTGCGTCACGCCCAATGCTGCCCGTCGAGCCTGAACCTGGCGCCCTAGGCTCTCCATCAACTCTGCAGGTGTGCGCATCATAGATCATATATGAGCATTTGACGGCGAAATGTCAATCAAATGCCCATATATGGGTATAACTTGTTAGTGCTTAGCGCTGCCGATGTCCGACCTTTGCTTTCGTTCGCGAGGCGATCCAGTGCGGGATCGCTGAGCGAGAGGCAGCAGGTTGATCGGCGCTGCGCGAAGATGCCCTGTGATCACCGGCACATACCGATTCATGAATGCGAGCCGCTCGGCCAGGATCACTTCCTCGCCTTCGGTCTTCTCGCGCTGCGAGTAACTGACCGCATTGGTACCCTGCCGGGAATGCCCCATCACGTCGGCGCGCAGGATATCGTTGACGCCATCCACCTCGTAGAAGCCGCTGCCCAAAGAGCGGATGGAGTGGATGTCGGCCCCCTTACCGTTCACCGGCTTGGGTAGCGGCATGCGATCGCCGATATAGGCCACCATGTGTCGCCATGCGCGGTCGTAGAAGAACCCTCCACCGCGCTTCTCCTCGTTGTAGTACAGCTCGGGGAACAGCGCGACATGCCCTTCTGCCGCGATGGCCCGCACGTAATCGGCGAAGCCGAGACGAAGAACCTCGGACGGGATAGGCAGAAGCCGGTTGCGGGCAACGGTCTTTTCGCCCGCCTTTTCCCCATCGCGGCCCCGGGTGAGGTTATCCCGGATGTGGAAGTGCGGCGTAGGATGATCGAGGATCACATCCTGAATCTCCAGGCCGCATATCTCCTCGCGGCAAGCCGCCGTGTAGAACCAGATCAGCGGCGCCCAATACGCCGCGTCGTGCCAGATGGCGAGACGCGGACCATCATCCTTCAGGCGATGCAGCGCTCCGTCGCATCCGGTGTACAGTGGCGCGTTGAACAGGCACGCCAGATGCTCCTTGGTCCACGGCGGACGCGGCTTTTCCTTCGTCTTCTCCACCTTACCCCGTGACTTCCCGAAGTTGAGGACGAGAGCGTCCGGGACGCGCGCCTTCCAGGCCCCCTGCTCGAGATATCGAGACACGGTCTGCATCGTGCTGAGGTCTCGGTTGAGCGTCTTGATGTGCCGCTTCTCCGTATCCTTCACCCGTTCCAGCTCCGCTAGCACTTCTTCGAACGGACGAGACATGGCACCAGTGGTTGGGCTGCCGAACCTGAAGTTCTTGGGAAGCTTCAGCAGGCCGCTTCTGAATTTCGCCACGTCAAGATGGCTGTACGCCCCGAGCGGCTTGTTCCCGGTGATCCACGCGAACGTCTGCATGATGCGCCGCTGCTGTGAAGCAGCACCCTTCCAAGTCCTCAACAGCTTCAGGTTCTCCACGACGTCATCGATCACCTCGCTGAACGGACGCGGATCGTAGTCGGTGAAGGGACAGTTCGGTGGGATGCTAGACGAAGTCGCCGTGTTCATCGAGGCGCCGGCGGGCTCGGGCTGAGAAGCCGCTGGGAGCGGGGCTAGTCCCAGGTCAGCAGTGAGGGTTCGGATCGGGTTCGCGGCATCCAGCACGTCATCGTCGAAGGCGCGCTGGGCGAGCTTGGCGCCAGCTCCCATGCCACGAATGAGATGCGTCCGGGCGACTTCGAGGTTCGCGCCGGTAACCGGCATCTGCATCGTCTTGAGCAGGGCTGCCACCTGCTCGCTGCCGAGGTTCGCCACGATCTGTGCCGCGTAGAAGGCAGTCCCGTCGAGCTGTACGAATTCATCGAGGTCTGGATCGGCGCTCCTGTCCGACGTGATCGGGCTGATCGGGCGGTTCGGGCGCCGCAACTCGCGGCAGGCCGACGCAATCGATGCTGCGACGTCGGGCACCGAGTCGGACCACGGCGCATTTGCGTAGGCATCGTTCAGCAGCCCCTGGAGTTCCTTCTCCAGCGCATGCCTGAACAAGGCCTCGATCTGCTCGCCCGTAAGGGCCGGGCCACTCTCCAACATTCGCTCCACCTTCGCCTTCGCCGCCAGGAAGCGCACCGACAGCAAGGCGGCACGCGTGCGGGCAACCGACGGGTCGGCAGTCCGCAGCGCGACGCTAAGCGGCTTGGAGATAATTTTCCGGAAATGGAGCCTGCGCCGATAGACGTATCGGCCCGAGATGCGGCGGACGTGGGGGATGGAACACATGACGGCATCGCCTTTCCGGCGCGGACCGACACTCTTTTGTGTACCGCATGTGTGTACCTGCGATGTGCACAAACCAGAATATCGGACCGCGCAAAGTGGCGGATTTCCGTCGTTTTCACGATAAAGTGGTCGGGGAGACAGGATTCGAACCTGCGACCCTCTGGTCCCAAACCAGATGCGCTACCAGACTGCGCTACTCCCCGACGAGCCGCCGCGCTTAGAACGTCCGCGCGGCGGACACAAGGCAAAGCGACATATGCGCCCGTTAGCGCGACACCTACCCGCCCATCTTCGTCCAACGGCGGCATAGCGCCGGCAGCAACGCGATCCCGCGTCTCATCCGTTGCGGATGAGTCCGGGAAGATCAACAAGGCTTTTCATCTCCGATGCATCAGAAATCGAAATAGCACTATCGGTAAAAGGTAAATTGCAAATTTCTCCAACCCACCTCAAACAACATCTTTTTGTAGCCAGTCGAATTCAAACATAAAACATCGATATCAACAATTTGGATAAAAAACTTAGACATGCCGCAGCCGCGTTACGAATATCTATATCAGCTGTTACAACGCCATCATCCCATTTCTTCGTCGTACCTACCGACCGACTCTTTCACTCCGAAGACAGCCACCAGGGCAACCGCCCGGTGACACCACGCAATTCCGACATATACTCATCCTCAATCGGAAACGGGAAAATTGGGTTAAACCCCATCGACGCAACTATTCATTCCGACAGCTTAGCGCCGACCCATCAGTGAAATACCCGCCCCCAAGGATAACACGCATGGGCCCGGACTGTCGGCCTGCTGTCCGCGCTCCAGCCAGCAGCCAACATGTAAAAGTTAACGCAAGCATGATTCAGATTACCCCGCAGAGCTCCATTCCGGGATCCTGGCGGGTCGGGACCGAGAGTCGCAGCGGGTATATTGGCTTTCGATTTTGAGTTAGTTAACGGGAGATTGCGGGTGGCGATTCGCACCGGCCACGGGGGACTATAAAATGCATAGGCTAGGCAATTCGCTCGACCAGTCACCGAGCGAGCACGTCAACGATGTCAGTCGGAAGCAACTGTTGCCAGCCGAACTGGCGATTGTCGTTCCGACCTTCAATGAATCGCGTAACGTGCCCTTGCTGGTGGAAGCATTGCGCAACGCGCTGGGTGACACACGCTGGGAAGTCGTCTTCGTCGACGACGATTCACCTGATGGCACCGCCAACATCGCGCGTGCGCTCGCACTGCAGGATCCTCGCGTCCGCGTCGTTCATCGATTTGATCGCCGCGGGCTCGCATCGGCTTGCGTCGAGGGCATCCTCGCAACGTCCGCGCCCTACGTTGCGGTGATGGACGGCGACATGCAGCATGATGAGGCCATCCTGCTCGACATGCTCGCGGTCATTCGCCGCGGCGACGTCGACCTCGTCGTCGGCAGCCGCTACGTCGAAGGGGGCGGCATGGGGGAGTGGAGCAAGCGGCGAATTGCGATGAGCCAGCTTGCCACTGCCTTGGCAAACAAGCTGACCAGAACGACCATCGGCGACCCGATGAGCGGGTTCTTCATGCTCACGCGCGAAGCGTTCATGGGCTCGCTGCCCGGGCTTTCGTCCGTGGGTTTCAAGATCTTGCTCGACATCGCAGCATCGTCGCCCACCCCGTTGCGCGTGGTTGAGGTGCCTTTCACCTTTCGTACGCGCCAGCACGGTGAGAGCAAGCTTGATGGTTTGGTGCTCTGGGAATATCTCGAGCTACTGCTCGACAAGGCATTTGGCCACATCGTTCCGGTCCGCTTTATCAGTTTCGCGCTCGTGGGCGGGTCGGGTGTCTTCGTTCACTTTCTGGTATTGACGATCGTCTTGCAGAGCTTGCTCATGACCTTCGGCGCCACGCAAGAAACGAAGTGGTTCGCGATTGCGCAAGGCGTAGCCACCTTGGTGGCGACATCGAGCAACTTCTTCCTCAACAACGTGCTGACCTATAGCGACCAGCGACTGAAGGGCGGTCGCCTGTGGTGGGGCTGGCTGACGTTCAACATCGTCTGCGGGATCGGCCTGTTCGCCAATGTCGGCATCGCAAGGTGGCTGTACCAGCGGCACAACTACCTCGTGGTCTCCGCGCTGGCGGGAATTGCAGTCACGACGGTGTGGAATTACTCGATGTCGTCGATCTTCACCTGGCGGAAGCGCCGGTGAACGCCGCCTCCGCCAGCGGCAACCGCCTGCCTGCCCCCCTATGGGGGGAGCGCTCGCATCGTACGCTGGCAGTATTCGCCGGCATCATGCTTCTTGCAGCAGGCCTCCGGTTCGCCCTGGCGGACTATTCCTTGTGGTTCGACGAATATGCGTCGCTGTTCTTCGCCAACCAGCCATATGCGCGCCTCTGGAGCGGGTGGATGGTTCGGGAAACCAATCCACCCCTGTTCTATTCGATCCTGAGGGGTTGGATAGAATTGGTCGGGCCGGGAGATCGGATACTTCTGCGCGTCCCGACGATCCTGGCGAGCATGCTGACGATAGCGGTCGCCTATTTCGGTTTGGCCCGCCTCTATGGGGCGCGCGCCGCGCTGCTGGGTGCGTTGCTGCTGACGGTTTCTGCGCAGCAAATCGCCTATGCGCATCAGGTTCGTGGCTACAGCTTTCTCATCTTGGCCCTATCGATTTCGTTTTTCAGCCTGATGCGGATCGCCGCGGCAGGCGAGCGAGGCGAACGAGAGCCAGTGTTGGCCTGGCTCGGCTATGTTGCCGGTGCGCTGGCAGCCATCTATCTTCATGATACGGCTGTTCTATGGGTGCCCGTCGCCACGCTGGCGCTGATGATGGTAGATCGCCGCTTCATTCCGTTCGTCGGGCGCGACTGGCTATGGCTGGCAGCAGCCGATCTGGCGATAGCGATCGGAGCGGCATGGGCAGTCTACATCATCTACCAGCAGACAAAGACAGCAAACGCGAACATCTCCTGGTTGCATTATCTGGGCATCCTGGGATCAGCCAAGCTGTATTGGTCGAGCACGTTGCTGGCCCGGAATCCTCGGGGACTTCAGGCGATCTGCGCTGGAGCGGTTCTTGCCGCAGCGATCTTCGGGATCGTGAGAACGTATCGACGTAAAGAAACGCAGTTGGCTACACTGTGCTGGGTTGGCGCAGCCGGTTTATTTTTCGTAGTCAGCCTAAAGCAGCCCGTAATGGTCGAGCGGACACTGGTCTGGATGGGTATATTTCCCGCCACGCTTGCTGCGGCCGGCGCAACCACCCTGCGCGGGTCACGCGCCTTCTTCATTCTCACGATCACCCTGATGGCTGCCGGGCTTGTGAACCTTGCTGCGGTGCGCGAGAGCTTCTCGGCTGAAAACTGGGATGGCGCGATCGCCCGCGTATTGAAGGATCCGAAAGGGGTCCTCGTGGTTAGCGGTGAAGGCGCCGCGGTTGCCGCCGATGAGGCTTGCAAATTCACGGACCGGCGCGATCACTGCCGCGTTCCGATCATTGCGTTGTCGGGGCAGGCCAACAACGCCTGGGCGAAGGGATATGCGCAGAAGATCCCGGCCACGCCGGACGGGCGGCTCGCGCTCTCCTCGGCGATGAACCTGTACACCATTCAACGCTTCGATGAACAACCAATCCACGATCTCCGGGCGGCTGGTTTGCGGGTTGATGTCAGGGATAGTAGAGCGTTCTTCGCTGGACCGTTCGGCCCTCCCCTTCTGGCTGACCTCAAACGCATCGGATGCGCTCGAGACACGATGCTTGATCTCGCCTGCTCAGCGCAAGCAGGGCGATAGGATCGTCGAAGGGTTGTCCCCGAAGAGGCGACACAGTGTCGCCCTGCCGACTGGCGGCGTTCTCTGTATGCAGCAGTATGCCGCCGTGCGAGCATGACGGCCGCTTGCATTGAAAGCTGATAGGTTCGACTCTTCTCGCATAGAGGTGCAATACCCAGGCGGCTGCCTCAGCTTACGATCTTGCGGCCCGCGCGATCCGGTTGCGCACAGCCGAGAAGGTGCCTTTTGCGGGCTCGCGCCATGTGGGAGGACATCTAGTAAACATGAGAGCCTCTGGCAGCGCTCACCCGGGGCGCCGCGAGCATTTGTCGAACACATCGCACGCTTGCGCTGGTGGGCCCGGCAGGACTCGAACCCGCAACCTAGCCGTTATGAGCGGCCAGCTCTAACCATTGAGCTACAGGCCCCCCAGCACAGGCTAGCCCCTAGCGGACCCCCAGCCTTCGCTGCAAGCCCAAGCTGATCGCCCTCTCGCCATCAGGCCTGGCAAATCAGCTCCGGTTCGCCTGCTCGCGCGTGCCCGGCGTTGCAGCCGGCAGGCGCAACGTCACGATGTCGGGCGCGATGATCAGGCTGCCGCCCAGTTCCCGCGCCAGGTTGCGCGCCAGTCGCAGCGCGAACCCGGTGCCGAGCAGCGTCCCATCCTCGTCCTGCTCGTCGTCGATGCCGAGAACCGCTTCGCCGGGATAATGCCCCAGTGCCCGCGGCCGATCGATGGCAATGACCACCCGCTGCTCGCCGTCCTGCGCGAACCGGATGTGCAGCCGCTCCTCACGCGCCGTGGCCGAGACCAGCGTTGCCAGCAGCCGCGCGAGCAGCCGCTCCACGGCGCGCCGATCCCCGGATACCGCCATGTCTTCGGGCGGGAGCAGGATCGCCGAGCCGCGCAGCGCAAGCAACTCGTCCAGATCCGCGACGATGCCAGCGAACAGCGGCCGCAGCGCCACCCGTCCCTCCCCCAGCGACAGCGCCGCACTTTCGATTCGTGCGGCAAGGTCGAGATCATCGATCGCACCGAGCAGGTCACGTGCCTGCGCCCGAATCGCTGCAGCCCGATCCCGATAGGGTTCGGGAACCGGCCCGAGCATCTGCGTTTCGATCATTTCCGCGAAACCTGCGATCGCGTTGGTCGGCGTCCGCAGTTCATGCACGATCTGGCGGAGCGCATCCGCTTCGATCGGCGCACGCGCGGGCTCGGCACGCTCGTCCGCGCGGGGGCGGCGGGCGGTACCGCGATAGCCGGTGAACCGCCCGGTCACCTGCTCGAACGCCGGAAGCGCGGAAACCAGCCAGTCCCCGGCCGCGTCCGATTCGCCTTCGATGGTCAGCCGGGCGTTCGTGAAACCGGCGCGCCGACGGAACGCACCCGCCGCCACCCCGTCCAGCCTGCTGCCGCGCGCGAGCCCCTGCAGGTCGAGCGAAAGCCCGATGAGCGGCGCCCTGCTCACCCCCTCGACCCAGCGAACGACACCCGCAGCGTCGGTTTCGAACCGAAAGTTCCGCGCACGCTCGCCGACGCGCTCTGCCGCTTCGGCAGCGTCGCGATCGCGGTGATAGGCTTCGATCCGCGCGACCAGATCGGCGACTGCGAACAGCCCCTCCCCGGCATCGCTTTCGACCGGCTGGGGCGCGGCCAGGGGCTGGCTGCCGATATCCTCGGCGATCGCATCGGCCGTGCGGTGGTCCGCGAGCACGAAGTCCGCCGGCCCGAAGCTCTCGAGCGCGCGGCGGACGGCGGGCGGCAGGTCCCGGCGGTTGCGCAGCACATGGCGCCCACCGGGCGCCAGCACGGGCAGCAGGTCCATCCACTCCTGTTCCGCGAGATCGGCGCTACGCAGCATCGGCAGCGCGACCATCAAGTCGTCGGTCGCGAGCAGGCGCACCAGCGCGGCGGGCGGCGTTGCGCCGTCCAGTGCCCGGGCACTTGCGGCGCGAACCTCCAGCGCCACCATTGGACGAAGCGACTCCAGCAGGTCGAGCGCACGCGCTTCGACAGGCACACGGCGCCGGCCCAGCAGATCGACGAGCTGCCGCCAGACAAGGGGCGCCCCCGTGGGCGAGCGCAGGTCGCCAGCCAGCACGGTTTCCAGCGTATCGTCAAAGCGCAGCGGCAAAGCCGTCGTCCCCCGAAGTTCGTTCAATTGTTCGTACGCGTACCTCATACCGTCCCGCAACACACGGAGGGAACAGTCCATTTCGGCACGTCGCAATGTGGGACAATTGCGTTGAAGCGTAATTTTATTATGCTAACAAGCAGCCAGAAGAAACGAACCCACGCAGGAGCCCCAGAAAAAAATGCGATTCGACGAGATCGACGTCCGGATCCTAGGATTACTCCAGGAAAATGGCCGCATGACCAATGTCGAGCTTGCCGAAAGGGTCGGGCTGACAGCCCCGCCCTGCCTCCGCCGCGTTCGCGCGCTGGAACAGGAAGGTGCGATCAAGGGATATCACGCTGCGCTGGATCCCGGCGCACTGGGATATAACCTCACCGTCTTCGCGATGGTAAGCCTGAAAAGTCAAGCTGAAAGCGACCTGCGCGCCTTCGAGCAGCTGGTCGCGGAAATCCCCGAGGTTCGGGAATGCCACATGCTGAACGGCGAGATCGACTTCATCCTGAAGATCGTCGCGCCGGACCTGCAGAGCTTCCAGACCATCCTTACGACTCGGCTGACCACCGCGCCCAATGTGGAGCACGTCAAGACGTCGCTCACCATCCGTACGGCCAAGGCCCTGCCGGGCGTTCCGGTGCCGGAATTCAAGGACTGACCGCATCGGCATGTCCCGCGCGGCCAGAGACATGAAAAAGGGGCGGCCCCGCGGGACCGCCCCTTCCTTTTTGCGCCAGTTGCGCCGGATCAGGAAAGCGCCGGCAGGTCCAGCGCCACGGTCCAGAGTGCGGCGAGGTCCACTGCCGGAGCAGCCTTGACCTGGCCGAAAGCGGTGCGCGCCTCGTCCTTGCGGCCGAGATTGTACAGCGCGATCGCGCGGTGCAGGTTGACCTCGTCGGCCGCCACGCCGCCCTTCTGCAGCGCGACGTCATACAATTCGACGGCCTTGGCATAATCGCCCGACGCGAAGAACGCGTCGCCGGTCTGCCCGGCCATCTTGCCGTTGGCGGCCGCCTGCGACTGCTTGACGAGCGGCGCCAGCGAACCTTCCGCCTTCGATTTGGTCTGCGCCGAGGCGTAGATGCGGTTCGCGTCGGCGTTGCCGGCCGGCAGCTTGCCCGCCGCGCGGCCCTCTTCGATCACGGCCACGGCTTCCCACGGAAGGCCGGCAGCGTTCACCGACTCGGCATAGTCGAGATAGTCGTTCTGATCGGCCAGCACCTTGGTCGTACGCAACAGGCGGTACAGGTCGATGCGCTGCGCCGCGGTGAGGCGACCGCCCGCCTGATCCGCGCTGCCGCGCATCACCAGCACGCCCCAGCGCCAGTTCTGCTTGGTGGGATAATCGGCGATCATCTTCTTCATCCACTCCGCCGTCGCGGCGCGGTTGCCGGTGGCGTAGACGCGCGGGATGGCGAACTGGTACCAGGCGACCGGCGGCTTCTGGCCCGTGGCCTTCACCGTCTGGATCGCGCGATCGACCTCGGCGACGGACTCGCTGGGCTTGCCGGACTGCGCATAGGCATTGGCAAGGGCGATCGAGACGTCGAAGTCATTGTTGCCGGCTTCGCGCGCCTTGGTCAGGCCATCGATCGCCTCGGCATATTTCTTGTCGGTCAGCGCCTGGTTGCCGATGATCGTGTAATATTGACGCTTGTAGATCGGCAGCTCGTTCGCCGGGGTGCGCGGGCTGGCGATCAGCACCGGCAGCGTCTTGGTGAGGCCCGCCATGTCGTTCTGGCCGATCTGGACGCGCGTGCGGAGATAGGCGGCGTAGTATTTCTCGTCGTCGTTCTGCGCGACCTGGTCGAGCGCGTCGAGCGCGGGCGTTGCGACCGCCCAGTTCTTCGCCTGCACGGCCTCCACCGCAGGTGCCGCCGCCTTGCGGAAGGCGTCACCCACCTTCAGCGCGTTGGGATCCTCCTTTGCGGCACCCTTCTTGTCCTTCTGGGCCAGCGCCGGCGTCGACACCAGCGCGGTGGAACCCAGCGCAAGCATTGCAGTCAGCGCAAGCTTCGAAACAAACTTCATGTGAAACTCTCCTCGTCGGCCAGGCGGCGTCGCACGTTCCTCTAAAGGCGCCCTGTACACCATTCAAGCGCGGTTGCCGTGCGCGAAGCACGCTGAACCGGCTTTGAACAAGCGCCATTGCGGAGCGGAAACGTTTGGGTCCAGACTTGGCTCCCATGCTCCCCACGCGCGCACGTACGCGCGGGCGCGGGGTTGGCAGGAGGCATGCGGGCGGCTAGAGCCATATCAGCGTAACAAAAACCCGAAAGTCTGTTGCATTGACCGACGAGACCATGCTCGCCGACCCTTCCGACATTACCCCGATCTCGATCGTCGACGAGATGAAGACCTCGTACCTCGATTACGCGATGAGCGTGATCGTGGCGCGCGCCCTGCCCGACGTTCGTGACGGCCTGAAGCCCGTACACCGCCGCATCCTCTATGCCGCCCAGGAAGGCGGCTATGTCGCCGGACGGCCCTACCGCAAGTCCGCCCGCCTCGTCGGTGACGTGATGGGTAAGTACCACCCGCACGGCGACAGCTCGATCTACGACGCAATGGCCCGCATGGCGCAGGACTGGGCGATGCGCGTGCCCTTGATCGACGGTCAGGGCAATTTCGGCTCGATGGACCCGGATCCGCCCGCCGCGATGCGCTACACCGAAGCGCGCCTCGCCCGCGTGGCGACGGCGCTGCTCGACGATATCGAGAAGGACACGGTAGACTTCGTGCCGAACTATGACGGTTCGGAAAGCGAGCCGTCGGTTCTCCCTGCCCGCTTCCCGAACCTGCTGGTCAACGGCGCGGGCGGCATCGCGGTGGGCATGGCGACCAACATCCCGCCGCACAATCTCGGCGAAGTGATCAACGCCTGCCTTGCGTATATCGACAACGGCGCGGTCACGCTCGAGGAACTGATGGAGCTGGTGCCCGGTCCGGACTTCCCGACCGGCGCGGTGATCCTCGGCCGTTCGGGCTGCCGTTCGGCCTATCAGACCGGCCGCGGCTCGATCCTCGTCCGCTCGCGCCACGAGTTCGAGCAGCGCGGCGAGCGCCGCTCGATCGTGCTCACCGAAATCCCTTACCAGCAGGGCAAGAACGCGCTGGTCGAGAAGATCGCCGAGGCCGCCAAGGAAAAGCGGATCGAAGGCGTCTCGGACATCCGCGACGAAAGCTCGCGCGAGGGCGTGCGCATCGTCATCGACCTGCGCCGCGACGCGACGCCCGAGGTGGTGCTCAACCAGATCTGGCGGAACACCCCCGCCCAGTCGAGCTTCCCGGCGAACATGCTCGCCATCCGCGGCGGTCGCCCGGAACTGCTCAACCTGCGCGACATCATCGAGGCCTTCGTCAAGTTCCGCGAGGAGGTCATCACCCGCCGCTCGAAGTTCGAGCTGGCCAAGGCACGCGACCGTGCGCACATCTTGCTCGGCCTGGTGATCGCGGTCACCAATCTCGACGAGATGGTGAAGATCATCCGCAGCTCGTCGAGCCCGGCCGCCGCGCGCGAAGCGCTGCTGGCGCGCGACTGGCCGATTGCCGAAATCGCGCCGTACATCCGCCTCGTCGAGGCGGTGGACACCGAGGTGACCGGCGACAGCTACCGCCTGTCCGACACCCAGGTCCGCGCGATCCTCGACCTGCGCCTGCACCGCCTTACCGCCCTCGGCCGCGACGAGATCGGCGACGAGCTCAAGGAACTCGCCGATTCGATCGCCGAGCTGCTCGAGATCCTCGGCAACCGCGCCAAGCTCTACGAAGTGCTGCGCGGCGAACTGGTGCTGATCCGCGACACCTATGCCACCCCGCGCAAGACCGAAATCGCCGCTGCCGCCGACGGCATCGACGACGAGGACCTGATCGAGCGCGAGGACATGGTCGTGACGGTCACGGTCCAGGGCTATATCAAGCGCACCCCGCTCGATGCCTTTCGCGCCCAGGCGCGCGGCGGCAAGGGCCGCGCCGGCATGGCGACCAAGGACGAGGATGCGATCACCGAGCTGTTCGTCACTTCGACGCACACCCCGGTGCTGTTCTTCTCCACGCTCGGCCGGGTCTATCGCATGAAGGTGTGGCGCCTGCCCGAGGGCGGCCCCGCCACCCGCGGCCGGCCGATGATCAACCTGCTGCCGCTCGCCAATGGCGAGACCATCTCCACCGTGCTTCCGCTGCCGGAGGACGAGGATGAATGGGCGAACCTCCATGTGATGTTCGCGACGTGCAAGGGCAATGTCCGCCGTAACAGCATGGATCTGTTCACGAACGTGCCCTCGAACGGCAAGATCGCGATGAAGTTCGAAGGCGAGGACGAGGACGATCGCCTGATCGGCGTCGCCCTGCTCAACGAGGGTGACGACGTGCTGCTGGCGACGCGCGCCGGCAAGGCGATCCGCTTCCCGGGCGAGGACGTCCGGGCGTTCCAGAGCCGTGCCTCCACCGGCGTGCGCGGCATGCGCCTCGCGGACGGCGACCAGGTGATGTCGCTGTCGATCCTGCATCGCTCGGGCGCCAGCCAGGAAGAGCGCGACACCTATCTGCGCTTCGCCCCCTGGAAGGGAGAACGCGAAGGCGAGCACGACCTGCCGGCCGAGCGGTACGAGGAGATGAAGGACCGCGAGCAGTTCATCCTCACGGTCTGCGCCAACGGCTATGGCAAGCTCAGCTCGGCCTATGAATATCGCCGCACGGGTCGTGGTGGTCAGGGCATCACCAACATCGACAATATCGCCCGCAACGGGCCGGTGGTGGCGAGCTTCCCGGCAACGAAGGGCCACCAGCTGATGCTGGTGACCGACCAGGCCAAGATGATCCGCATGTCGCTGGGCGACCTGCGCGTCATCGGCCGGAACTCGGCGGGCGTGCGGCTGTTCAACGTTGCGCAGAACGAGCATGTCGTCTCGGCGGCACGCATCGAAGAGAGCGAGGACGAGGCCGAGATGAACCTGGGCGACGGCGCGGTGGCAGGCGAAGCAACCCCGGACGCGACCCCGGGCGAAGACCTTGCCGATGGCGGCGAGGCCTGAGCATGGCCGACACGCCCCTCACCGCCTACAAGATCCTGACCCAGGACCAGATGGACACGCTCGAACACGAGCGTGTCTTCCTGGGTGCGCCGATCGACTTGGCTGACGGCTATATCCATCTCTCCACCGCCGAGCAGGCACAGGAGACGCTGGAGAAGCATTTCGCCGGCCAGAGCGGCCTGTGGCTCGCCGCGGTGGATCTCGCCGCACTGGGCGACACGGTGCGCTGGGAGCCGTCCCGTGGCGGCCAGCTCTTCCCGCACATCTACGGTCCGCTGCCGCTGGACGCGGTGACGGCGTACAGCGAAGTGCACTACGAACAGGACGGCAATCTGCGCCTTCCGGTGGCAGGCTGAAAAAAGTCTGAAAACACCGCTTGACGGGGCCGGCCACGAAACGTATTCGGCCGCCTCCGCCAAGCAATGGCCCCTTCGTCTAGCGGTTAGGACGTCGCCCTCTCACGGCGAAAACACGAGTTCGATTCTCGTAGGGGTCACCAGCCTTTTTAGGCGCAATTGCTGAATGGCCGCACGTTGGTGCAAACCCTCCAAAACTTGACGGCTATCACGGTTCGCTTTCGTTTGCGGGCTGCTGCAGCCGAGCTGCCCCCGGCTACGGCCTGTCGCTAGGTACCGCCTGATCCAGCGTCTTGCGGTGCCCAATCAACGGAGCAGGCCGCCGTCACCTTCACCGCCGTGCCATTGGCCTTCAGCAGCGCGGCATCCATGCCGTTGATCAGCGCGAATCGATAGCGTCCGGGCTCCAGAAACAGCACTTCCGGCGTGGTCGCGCCGGGCCGCAGGCCGTCCAGATCGTCCGTGCTGACCGCGAACCGGTTCTGCGTGCGGGCCTTCGCCCAGGAGATCGCCTGCGACGGGAGGAGCAGGTCGCCCGCCTCCGCAGCGTCGCCATCATAGGGAGAGTAGATCTCCAGCAGCCCGCGTTCCGGGGTCACCACCGCCAGTACATGCCGGCGC
This sequence comes from Sphingomonas sp., assembly GCF_036731925.1. GTDB lineage: Bacteria > Pseudomonadota > Alphaproteobacteria > Sphingomonadales > Sphingomonadaceae > Sphingomonas. Next base: position 1,172,393 of record NZ_DAINDJ010000001.1, on the reverse strand, counting down.
GCGGCCGCATCGGCCGGCAGCGTCAGCGTGAAGGCGCGGGAAGTCGGATCGGTGCCGCGGAGCGTCGCGGGCGAGCAGTCCATGCCGCCGATGCCGGCCACTGCCGCCGGAAAGCGCACCTTCTTCGCCCCCGCCACCGCCTGCGCCAGATCGGCGCTGTAGAGCGCAACCGGGCTGGCGCTCGGGCTCGCCGCGGCATGGATCTCAGCGGTACCCTGCACCTGCGCCTGCGCCTGGGGTTCGGCGCCAGCCGATGCGTTGGGTGCGCTGCTTGCCCGATCGCACGCGCCGGCGAGCAGCAGCGCGCAAGGCACGGAGGCGAACCGGAGAAAGCTAGCGAAGCTGGACGTGGAGATGGTCATCCTCGATCCCTACAGACTGGACGGCGGGATTGTCACGCATGGCGGCCACCACGGCCTGACGGTTCGCCGCAGGCGGCATCCGGATATCGAGCGCGCGATCGGACATGTGGCGAGAGATCAGCACCCCCCGATCGGCCTGACGCTGAAGCACGTTCGCCATGCGATCGACAATCGCCGCCCGCCCAAGACCCGCACGCTTGCCGGAAAGATAGGCATCGCGGACCTCGTTGAAGGCGGCCTGGTTGGCGTAGCGGGGCGAGCTGTTGTCGGCGAAATTGTTGTACATCGCCGATGCCTGGCGATCGGGACCCCGCCGTCCGCTGGTCACGTGGATCGAGAAGCCGGTCGCTGCCTGCACCGAGTCATGGAGCGCGTTCGCACTTCGCGTTGCCGCCGGCGTCAGATCGATCCCCGGGCTGCTGGTGAAGCGGGCGGGACCGCCCGGCGTCGCAGGGCGCGGCGTGGCAGCCGTCGTCGCCCCGCCGGCCGTGATTGCCGCGTCCATGGCTTGCATCCGCCGCGACTGGTCGGCCCGGAGCGTCCGCTGGACCTCGGCCTCCGTCGGTATCCGGCCGAGCGCCTTCTGGGCGATGTTGACGAAGCCCGATCCCGCGCGACCTCCGCCCGGCAGCGGGAAGCGCTCGCCGGTTGTTCGATCGATATAGGCATGGATGCGAAGATCGGTGACGCTCTGGCGCGTCACGCCGGTCTCGCGGAGCGTACCGATCTGGTCGAGGAAGCGGGCGGCGGCGGTCGGCGACTGATTGTACAGGTCGAGATAGCCGGTCGCGAGCGTCGCGTTGTTGGGGTCCAGTCCGGCGGCACGCGCTGCCGTTTCAAAGGCGGGGATCTGCCGGCTCAATCTTGCGAGCTGCTGCGCATCCGCCTGCTCGGGCGTCAGATTGCCGGCGTGCTGAAGCGAGAAGGAGCCGCGATTGCCCACGCCGTTACCCGGATCGATATGCCCGTGATAGGCGTCCCGGAAGCCGCCGCTCGGTGTGCGTGTTCCCTCGGCCTGACCGATGATGACCGCGCCGCGCGCCCGGCTGCCCAGTGCGGGGTCGAACATCGTGCGCACGTCGCTGGCGGGCTGCTGCGGCGTGGCGGGTGCGGTGCGCGTCGCGCTCGGCGCCGGCGCGGCCGGGGCCCGCGTGGCATGGGGGACTGGCCGAGGCGCAGGAAGGGTCAGCCGGTCGCCTGGATGGATCAGGTCCGGCCGCTTGAGGCCGTTCGCGTCGACGATCGCCTGGGGTGAGATGCCGTGCTCGCTCGCGATCTCGCTGATCGTCTCGCCGGCGCGAACCACATGGCTGGCGCCGCCCTGGTTCGGGATGCGCACCCGGTCACCTGGCAGAATGAAGTCATGGCTGGCGAGCTGAGGATTTGCACGCTCGAGCTGGGCCAGCGACACGCCATAGTGTCGTGCAATGCTCCACAGGCTGTCGCCGCGCCGCACCACATGTTCGTTGCCGCCTTCCGGCGGCGAACTGCGGTGACCGGGGATCGCACCCACGCGACTGATCTCGGGCATTGCTCAACCTCCTGCTGCGCGTTCGCGCTCTGAAGGGGGCAAAATGCCATGTGCCCTGCGTCCCGTAACTCAACGGAACGCTTAGACGCCGGGCCGACAATGCTGCCGCAGAAGCGCGGAGTCCGGCGCAGCCAGGGGCCGCCGACGCTGCTTTCGAACGCGACACGGCCACGCCTGATATGCGAACCAATCGCAACATCGAGTATCGCCCCGGTGATCCTGCGCTCGGTTCTTTGCTAACTTCTCGCAATAGCGTCCAGCACAAGGTCATCAGAGACGCCATTCTCGCACGGCAAGCGCACCAGGAACGTGGAGCCCTGCCCCACCACGCTTTCCTTCAGCGCGATCGTGCCGCCGTGCAGCGTCACGAGCTGGCGCACCAGGGCAAGGCCGATGCCGAGCCCGTCACTCTGCTCGCCGCCCCGCTCCACCTGCGCAAACAGGTCGAACACCTGCGCCTGCATTTCCGGCGGGATGCCGACCCCGGTATCCCTGACCTCGATCGCCACCTGCGCCCCCTCACGCCGTGCGACGAGGTGGATTGCGCCGCCCGGCAGCGTGTACTTGGCCGCGTTGGCGAGCAGGTTGCTCACCACCTGCGCAATGCGCGCCGCGTCCGCATGCAGCCAGACCGGCGCCTCCGGCAGCTCGATCGTCAGCCGATGCTCGCGCGCATCGATCTGCGGGCGGCTGATCTCCACTGCCAGCGCGACGGCATCGGCCAGGTCCATCCTGTCGGCGCGCAGCACGATCTTGCCCTGATCGATCCGGGCGACGTCGAGCAGGTCCTCGATCAGCCGGGTCATGTGATCGACCTGGCGCGCCATCTGGCCGCGTAGCTGCTCGGCCGCATCCGCCGATCTGCCGCGGGAGAGCAGGTGCAGCCCCGCCCCCAGCGCCATGATCGGGTTGCGCAGCTCGTGCCCGACCATGCCCAGGAAGGCGTTCTTGCGCCGGTCGGCGAGCTGCAGGCTGTGAGTCATCCGCTCCAGCGCGTCGCGCTGGGCGATGATCTGGCGGCGCTGCTCGTAGAGATCGAAGAACACGTTGCTCTTCGAGCGAAGGATCCCCGCATCGAGCGGCTTTTGCAGGAAGTCCACCGCGCCGGTTTCGTAGCCGCGGAAGCGCCGCTGGGCGTCGGCACTGCCGGCGGTGAGGAAGATGATCGGAATATGTCGGGTGCGCTCGTTGGCGCGCAGGAACTCGGCCAGCTCGAACCCGTCCATGCCCGGCATCTGCACGTCGAGCAGCGCCAGCGCGACGTCGTGGACGAGCAGCAGCTCCAGCGCCTCCTCGCCCGAGCGCGCCTTCAGGCACTCCAGGCCCTCCCGCCGCAACAGCGCCTCCAGCGCCAGCAGGTTTTCGTCGAGATCGTCGACAAGCAGGAACTTCACGAGGTCGGCAGCGGACATGCGGGCTCAGGCCAATCGAAGGAGGTATGGGGCGATGGCATCGATCGCCAGGCGGATAGCTTCCGGGCACAGCGCCAGGCCGGCGGCAGGCATGGTGGGCACCTTGGCGGTCTCCGGATCCTCGACGATCGCGGTGCCGCCGGCGCGCGCAACGGCGCGGAGGCCCTCCGCCCCGTCCTGATTGGCGCCGGTGAGCAGTACCGCGATCAGGCGACTGCGCAATGCGTCGGCCGCGCTTTCAAGCAACAGGTCGATCGCAGGCCGGCTGTGGTTCACCGGATCGTCGGCCGACAGCGCCATGCTGCCATCGGGCTCGACCAGCAGATGGTAGTTGGCGGGCGCGAAATAGATGGTGCCGGGCTCCGGCACCTGCTTGTCCTCCGCTTCGCAGACCCGCATCGCACATCGCGCCTGAAACAATGTCACCAGCCCGTGATCATGGTCGGGCGGCACATGGACGACGATCAGCACCGGCCGCGCAAAGTTCGCCGGCAAGGCGGGCAGCAGCGTCAGGAGTGCCTGCACCGCCCCCGCCGATCCCCCGATCACCACCGCGCCGCTCATCGATCGCGCCGCTGGTAGATCTTCTCCTCGCGGACGAAGTCGCTGAAGCCGGTGGCACGGTCCGAAAAGCGCAGGCTCTCCTTGCGGCCCAGGCCGAGGAAGCCGCGGCGCACGAGCGACTCCTCGAACAGCCCCACCGCGCGTTCCTGCAGCCCGCGATCGAAATAGATCAGCACGTTGCGGCAGGAGATCAAGTGCATCTCCGCGAACACCGAGTCCGTCGCCAGGCTGTGATCGGAGAAGACGACATTGTCGCGCAGGCTGCTGTCGAAGATCGCCCGGTCATAGTCCGCGACATAATAGTCGGAGAGCGACGTGCGTGCGCCCGATTTCTGGTGGTTCTCGGTGAACTTGCGGATCTGGTCGAGCGGATAGACGCCCGCCTCCGCCGCCCTGAGCGCCTTGGGGTTGATGTCGGTGGCGTAGAACAGCGTGCGCTGCTCCAGCCCCTCCTCGCGGAAGAGGATGGCGAGCGAATAGACTTCCTCGCCGTTGCTGCACCCCGCTACCCAGACCTTCAGCGAGGGATAGGTGCGCAGGTGCGGGATCACCTTCTCGCGCAGCGCCCGGAAATAGCTGGGGTCGCGGAACATCTCGCTCACCTGCACGGTGAGGTAGTTGAGCAGCTTGGCCAGCATGTCCGGATCGCGCAGCAGCCGCTCCTGCAGGGCCGAGAAGCTGGTCATCCCCAGCCGGCCACGCGCCTGGATCAGCCGCCGCTTGATGGAGGCGCGGGCATAATGCCGGAAATCATAGTGATAGCGCCGGAACAGCGCCTCGAGCAGCAGCTCGATCTCGATATCATCGATATCCGGCTCGGCAACATCCTCGCTCATCGCGGCATCCACACCCGCACGAGCGACAGCAGTTTGTCGACGTCGATCGGCTTGGCCATGTAGTCGCTGGCGCCCGCCTCGATGCAGCGCTCCTGGTCGTCCGGCATCGCCTTCGCGGTGAGCATGATGATGGGCAGCTTGGCCCAGCGCGGGTCCTTGCGGATTTCGCGGGTGGCGGTGAGGCCGTCCATGACGGGCATCATCACGTCCATCAACGCCAGGTCGACACCCTGCGCCGGATCCGCCGCGGCTTCGGCGAGCGCACGCAGCGCTTCCTGGCCGTTGCGGGCAATGCGAACGACCACGCCGCGCGGCTCCAGCACGCTGGTCAGCGAATAGACGTTCCGCACGTCGTCCTCGACGATCAGCACCCGGCGCCCTTCGAGCACCGCATCGCGGCGACGGGCCGCCTGGATCATCTCCTGCTGCGCGCTCGGCAGTTCGGAGACAACCTGGTGGAGGAACAGCGAGACCTCGTCGAGCAGCCGCTCCGGCGACTTCGCTCCCTTGATGATGATCGAACTCGAATAGCGACGCAGTTTCTGCTCGTCGTCGGGGCTGAGGTCGTGCCCGGTATAGACGATCACGGGCGGGAAGCTGTGGGCGCCCTCCTCCTGGCTCAGCGTCTCGAGCAGCGAATAGCCCGAGGCGTCGGGGAGCGACAGATCGAGCACCATGCAGTCGAAGGTCTGGCCGCGCAGCATCTCCAGGCATTCGGCGGCGGTGGCGACGCCCACCGTCTCGACATCGTCGGTCTGGAGCAGCCGGGCGACCGCATCGCGCTGGACGGGATCGTCCTCCACGATCAGCACGCGGCGGACGCGGCTGGCAGTGCGTTCCTGCAGGTTCTGCAGCACCTCGGCGAGCAGCTCGCGCTTGATCGGTTTGATGTGATAGCCCACCGCTCCGAGCGACAGCGCCGTCTGGCTCTGGTCCGCGGCGGAGATGACGTGGATCGGGATGTGCCGCGTCGCCTCCTCCTGCTTGAGCCGATCGAGCACGATCAGCCCGGACTGGTCCGGCAGGCCGAGATCGAGCACCACTGCGCTCGGCCGGTAGGTCCGCGCGAGATGCAGTGCCTCGTCCGCGGTGTTGGCGATCAGGCACTGGAAGCCCAGTTCGCGCGAAAGGTCGCAGACGATCGATGCGAACACCGGATCATCCTCGATCACCAGCAGGTGACGACCGCCCGGCGCGAGCGCGCCGCGATCGTCCTCCAGCGCCCAGTCGGCAGGCGCGGCGGAGCGCCGGGGGGCAGCAACGGGGGCGCTCGACGCGGGAGCGGACACCGGCTTGGCCATTTGGGCGGGCGCGGCCGGCGCCTGGCGCGGGGCCACCGCCGCGGGATCGTAGCTGGCCGGCAGCGTGAGCGTGAAGGTGCTGCCCTCCCCCGCCCGGCTTTCCAGCGTGATGCCGCCGCCGAGCAGTCGCGCCAGCTCGCGCGAGATCGAAAGGCCCAGGCCGGTGCCGCCATAGCGGCGGTTGATCGTGCCGTCCGCCTGGTGGAAAGCCTCGAAGATCATTCGCTGCTGCTCCGGCGAGATGCCGATGCCGGTATCGCGGACCGCGAAGGCGATCTGGTCGCCCGCCGCCCGCACCTGCAGCCGCACCGAACCTTTTTCGGTGAACTTGAGCGCGTTCGACAGCAGGTTCTTGAGAATCTGCTCCAGCCGCAGTCGATCGGTCTCCAGGCCCTTGGGCGCGGTTTCGTCGAGCACGATCTCGAGCTCGAGCCCGCGCTGCGCCGCCACCGGCTGGAAGACCTGGCGCAGATCGGTGCCCAGCCGCGCCAGGCTCACCGGCTCGGGCCGGATGTCGACATGGCCGGCCTCGATCTTCGAAAGGTCGAGAATGTCGTTGATCAGCGTGAGGAGATCGTTGCCCGAAGACTCGATGGTGCGGGCGAACTTCACCTGTTCGGCCGTCAACGTGGCGGGAGCGTTGTCGCCAAGCAGCTTGGCCAGGATCAGCAGCGAATTGAGCGGCGTGCGCAGCTCGTGGCTCATATTGGCGAGGAAGTCGCTCTTGTACTGGCTCGCCTGCTCCAGCTCGCGCGTCTTGGCGAGCAGCGCGGCGCTGCCGCGTTCCAGCGCGTCGCGCTGGCTCTCGAGCGCCTGGGCCTGTTCCTCCAGCTGGCTGTTGGTCTGCTCCAGCTCGACCTGCTGCTGCTCCAGCATCGCCTGGGATTCGCGCAGTGCCCTGCCCTGCTCCTCCAGTTCCTCGTTGTTGACCTGCAGTTCCTCGCTCTGGGTCTGCAGCTCGGCCGCCTGGCGCTGGGTTTCCTCCAGCGCGTCCTGGAGGTGAGCGCGGAAGCGCGCGGAACGTAGCGCCACGCCGATCACCGGCGATGCGCGCTCCAGCAGGTCCAGCATCAGCGGATCGGTCGGGTAGAAGAAGCCCATCTCGAGCACGGCGTTGACCGTTTCATCGGCCTTGGCCGGTACGATCAGCAGATGGCGCGGCTTGTCGCTGCCGAAGGCGGAGCCGATTTCCAGATAATGGTCGGGAACGTCGTCGAGCAGGATCGGCGCGCCTTCCGCCGCAACCCGGCCCAGCAGCCCCTCGCGCAGGCCGAACGCCTGGGGCACATCGGCATCGCCCGGCACGCCAAGCGTCGCGACACGCTGGAAGTGCCCCGCCTCGCCCTTGAACAGCGCGCCGGCCTGGAACCCGAGCTTGCCGGCCAGGTATCCCAGCACCGACTCTGCGATCTCTTCCACCGAGCGATCACCGCGCACCGCGGCCGAGATGCCCAGCAGCCCGTTCTGCAGCCATTCCTCGCGCGCCCGCGCGCGCAGGTTGCGACGCAGCAGCACGAAGATGATCAGCGTCAGCGCGGCCCCGATCAGGCTCGACACCACGCCGCTGGCAATGGCCGCGCGCGAGGCAGTGGCCATCTCCTCCAGACGCATCTGGCGGAGCCGCCCTTCTTCCTGGGCCATTACCGTGAGCTGGGCGCGAATGGCGTCCATGCTGTTCTTGCCGCGATCGGTGCCCACAATTGCCAGCGCCTCGGCGAGGCCCTGCTTCCGCCGCGTCTCGATCGTTTCGCGCAGCTCGCCGAGCTTGGCATCGAGCTGGCGGCGCAGCTGCACGATATTGCTTTGCTGCACGTCGTTGTCGCTGACCAGCTTCTGCAGTCGCACCAGGCGCATGTCGAGCGTGTCGGTAGCCCTGGTATAGGGCTCGAGATAGTTCTGCGCGCCCGTGAGCAGATAGCCGCGCTGCCCGGTTTCCGCATCCTGGACGGTCGAGAGAAGCTCGTCGAGCGCGATCAGCACCGTGTGGCTGTGCCGGATGGCGGCGTCGCTTTGCCGCAGCGCGAGCACGTTGCGATAGGCCAGTGCGCCGCTGACGAGGAAGAAGGCGAGCCCGATGACGAGCCCGACCGTCATCCAGGCAGACCTGCCGCCGGAGTCCTGCAACAAATTCCGACGCTTCATGCACTTGATCCCGAAAATAGCCCCGCGCTCCGCATACCGCGCTGCCGAGGCAGAGCAAGCGCCCTCTAGGGAAGGCCGCCGATCCTTCCCCTTGCACCACAGTGCGAGGCCCTTGCCGAAGCCGGCAAGGGTGCTCCGCAACGAACGCGTTCAAATCCGGATTGGAGCGGCGGTTCCGCACACCATGGCCAGAATTCGCGCGGCACCCCGCGCGCCGGGCTGCGCCACGGAACGCGGCATCGATCCGTTCCGGACCAGCTTGCCATTTCCAACCCTCGCCGCCTGCGCGATCAATCGCCCGAACATTGCGGGAACGGCGAGCGCGATCCGCGGATAGAGAGCCAGTCCGCTCGTCGTCGTACCGGTGACGGGCCGCCGCGCCGCCGGGGATACCGAATGGTGGCTGTAGGAGGGCGCCATGCACATCTGCGAACCGAATGCACCCGAAGGGCTCGCGGCCGCGCCCGTATCGACCCCGGCCTTCGAGGGAAGCGCGCATCAGGCGGAGACGCTCCCCGATGACCGGTCGAACCTTCGCGCGCCGCCTGCAGCGCCGGTCCGTCCCGCCCTCCGCGACGCGATCGCACGGCGCGCCGTCGCCGAATTGCTGGAAGGGGCGCCAGGGCCAGCCCAGCGCACGCTGCCGGTCGATCCGAAAGGCACTGCCGCCACGGAGGCGTCGGCGGGCCCCGCTGCCTCCGACCCGCTCGTGGACATGTTGATCGCCGACGCCCTGCTCGATGCCGGCGTGCCGCCGCGACATCCGCGGATCGAAGCATCGGTCCGCGGCATCATGCGGCGCTACCCGGCAGAGGGGGGCACGTCCCCTCGCCGCGTCACCGCGCCCGACGACATGGCGGACGAGGTCGCGCAGATCGCGCAGGCGATGCTCCTGCTCGCACGGGTCGGCCGGCGGGACCTGATCGCCGCGCATTGCGCACCGCCGATTGCGATACTGCTCGCCTATGCCGAGGCGGATGGTGCGATCCCCGCATGGGCCCTGCCCGAGCGCGCCTCGCCGGATGCGGTCGCGGCGATCGCAGGCCTCGTCTATGGGCTTGCACGCTGGGACGCGCGGCGCTTCCTCGGCATGATCGTCGCTGGTGCCCGCTGGGTTGCGGAGCGGCAGCAGCCGGACGGCAGCTGGTGCCCCGCAACCGAGGGCGACGGCCTGTACTGCAGCTGGCAGGCGCTGCGGCTGCTCGGGGCCGTGATGCCCAATCATCCTGCCGTGGGCCGAGCCGCCGGATTTCTGCACGAACAGCGGCACGGCGGCGGCGGGTGGGGCGCGCGCGGCCGTGAACCACTGACCACCGCGCTGGCGGTGCTCGCACTGGCGACGACCCGCACCGCGCTCCCCTCGGCGCTGCCCGGCCAGGTCCGCCCGCTCCTTGCCCCCGGCCCGACCGGTTGGCCGGCGAGCCTCTTCCCGCGCAGCAGCCCGGCCACCCGCAGAACAGCCATGGGCGCCGATGGCGGGAGCCCGGCCGTCACGGCGCTGTTCGCGCTGAAGGCCAGCGAAGCGCTGGAACCGGGCCCGCGCCGCCGACCGTAAACGTCCGCATCGCCGGCGCCCCCGTCGAAAACCCGAGGAGACGTTCACCGAAATTTATGGCTCTTTCGGCAAACCAGGCAGTCAAACCAAAGCAAAAGCTTGGAAAAGAGAGGAGCCGATATGTCGAAATGTGCATTCTTGCTGTCCGCCGGGGTTCTTGCACTTGCCGCACCGGCCGCGGCGCAGGACCTGCGCGGGTCGGCCGCCAACACGCCGGCCGAAGCCGAAGAATCGCCCAATACGGCCGACATCGTCATCACTGCCACGCGCCGTTCCGAACGATTGTCGAACGTGCCGATCGCGGTGTCGGCGTTCGGCCAGGCGGCGCTGCAGAATTCGGGCGCAACCGACATCCGGCAGATGACCCAGATCGCGCCGTCGCTGCTCGTCTCCTCCACCGGCTCTGAGGCCAATGCCTCGGCGCGCGTGCGCGGCATCGGCACGGTCGGCGACAATCCCGGCCTCGAAAGCTCGGTCGCGGTGTTCATCGACGGCATCTATCGCAGCCGCACCGGCTCGGGCCTCAACGACATGGGCGAGATCGAGCGGATCGAAGTGCTGCGCGGGCCGCAGGGCACGCTGTCGGGCCGCAACTCCTCGGCGGGCGCGATCAGCATCTACACCAAGCTGCCCGAATTCAAGTTCGGCGGGTTCACCGAGGCAACCTATGGCAATTTCAACGCCGTGCGCCTCTCTGGCGCGCTGACCGGGCCGGTAGTGAAGGACCTGGTCGCCTTCCGCATCGACGGAGTCTATTCGAAGCGCGACGGCTATCTGCACGATGTCGTCAACAATACCGACTATAACGATCGCAACCGCTATTTCGTCCGCGGCCAGCTGCTCTTCACGGTCAACCCCGATCTCGGCATCCGCCTGATCGCCGACTATACCCATCGCAACGAGAAGTGCTGCGGCGCCGTCTACATGGACACGCGCGAGAAGCTGGACCCCACCCCCGGCGTGCCCGGCGACTTCGCGGTCAACCCGGCGGGCAACCGCATCACCGCGATCCTGCGCAGCATGGGCGGCGTGCTGCCGAGCGAGAACGCACCCTATAACCGCCAGATCGCGCTGACGCGCGGCCGCGCCTATGCCAATCTCACCACCGATTACGGCCTGTCCGCCCGCGTCCGCTGGAACCTCGGCGCCACGCAGCTGACCTCGCTCACCGCCTATCGCGAGTACAAGTCGGCGGGTGCCGGCGACATCGACTATGGCAATGTGGACATCGCCTATCGCCCGGATGACGGCAACGCCTATCGCCAGTTCCATACCTTCAGCCATGAGAGCCGTTTCTCGGGCACGATCCTGGGCGACAAGCTCGATTGGCTGGTCGGCGGCTATTACGCGCACGAGAAGTTGCGCGTGGCAGACAATCTCCGCTTCGGCACCCAATATGGTGCCTTCGCCGCCTGCCGCATGGTGGCGACGATCAACGCGGCGTCGGCGCTGCGCGACCCCACCCGCCCCGGCTGCCTCAGCGCCACGGGCCGCGCGGCGCTCACGCCCGCCGTGGGGCCGCAGATCATCGGGGGCATCGACCGCCTGAGCACGCTCAACGACCTCGGCTCGACGCTCGACCTGTACGACCAGACCAGCGAGAACTGGGCCTTCTTCACCCACAACATCTACAAGCTCACCAAGCAGCTCAGCTTCACGCTCGGCGCGCGCTACACGCACGAGAGCAAGTCGCTGCAGGCGGCGTTCGCCAACAACAACACCGTCTGCCCGGCGCAGCAGGCCGCGCTGGCGCCGCTGCTCGCCAGCACCAACGCGACGCTCCAGTCGCTGGCCGGCGGCATCGTCACGCTGACCTGCACCGGCAACTCCACCTCGGCGCTGACCGGGGTGCCCTTCGCGGACAAGTTCAAGGAAGGCCAGCTCACCGGCACCGCGGTGCTCTCGTGGAAGCCGGCGGAGAGCACGCTCTTCTATGCCTCCTATGCGCGCGGCTACAAGGCGGGCGGCTACAATCTCGATCGTTCGGACCTGTCGGCGACGGTGTTCGCCACCCCGCGCCAGTCCGCCGTCACCAACCTGCGCTTCGATCCCGAGACGGTGAACGCCTTCGAGATCGGCGCCAAGTACAGCGCGCGGCACATCACCGCCAACATGGCGCTGTACCGCTCCGAGTTCACCAACTTCCAGCTCAACACCTTCAACGGCACCAGCTACATCGTCCAGAATATCGGCGGCTGCAGCACCGCGCTGAACGGTGCCGACCGCGACAACAGCTCGGCAACGGGCGCCTGCACCGGCAGCGTCGGCAAGGGCGTGGTAACCCAGGGCGTGGAACTGGAGTTCGGCTTCTACCCCACCTCCAACTTCACCGTGAACCTCGGCTACACGCTGGCCGACGCCAAGTACCAGCACGACCTGGTCGGCTCCAAGACGGGCGAGCCGCTCAATGCGGCGCTGTTCCTGCTCCCCGGCAGCCAGATGTCGAACGCGCCGCGCAACACCGTCACCAGCGCGGTGACCTGGACGCCGTCGATCGGCAGCAGCGGCATGACCGGGCTGCTCTATGTCGATGGCCGCATGACCAGCGACTACAACACCGGATCGGACCTGTTCATCGAGAAGCTGCAGGACGGCTTCGTCACGATGAATGCCCGCATCGGCGTGCGCGGACCGGACGAGAAATGGGCGGTGGAACTGTGGGCGCAGAACCTGCTCGACACCAACTATCAGCAGGTCGCGTTCAACCTGCCCTTCCAGGGCGCGGGCAGCCGCTCGCAGGTGCAGGCATTCGGCGCCCCGAGCTTCGCGGCCGGGAACGCGATGTTCGGCTCGTTCCTTGCCGAGCCGCGGACCTATGGCCTGACGGTGCGTACGCGCTTCTGACTCGGCTGGCTCTGCACCTGCGCCGCGGCTACGGCAGCGCAATGCAGAGCCTCCCCCGCCGATGAGCGACACCGCCCCGCCCGCGCCGCGCCATGGCGGCTGGATCATCGCGGCGTGCATGTGCGCCTCCAGCCTCGCCTTTCTCGACGGATCGGTGACCAACGTCGCGCTGCCGACGATCGGGCGCAGCCTCGCCGCCGATCCCGCGACGCTGCCCTGGATCATCAACGCCTACCTCCTCCCCCTCTCCGCGCTCCTCCTGTTCGGCGGGGCGACCGGCGACTATTTCGGCCGCCGCCGGATGCTGATCCTGGGCGTGGGGATCTTCGCGCTGGCATCGCTCGGCTGCGCCCTGTCCCGCGGCACGGACCTGCTGCTCGCCTCGCGCGCGCTGCAGGGGATCGGTGCGGCGATCCTGATGCCGAACAGCCTCGGCCTGCTCGGCAGCAGCTTCCACGGCGAGTCGCGGGGCCGCGCGATCGGCACCTGGGCCTCGGCCGGGGCGATCGCCTCCGCCGTGGGCCCGCCGCTCGGCGGCTGGCTGGTCGACGCGGTCGGCTGGCGCGCGATCTTCTATCTCAACCTGCCGGTCGCGGCCGCCGCCATCGCCATCGCCTGGCGGTTCGTGCCGGAGAGCCCGCGCGGCAAGGGCGGGCTCGACTGGCTGGGCGCGGCGCTCGCCACCGCGGGGCTCGGCAGCCTCACCTGGGCGCTCACCCTCTGGTCGAGCAGCCATGCCGTCTCCGCCGAGTCCAGCATCGGTCTGGTCGGCGGCGTTGCGCTGCTGGCCGGCTTCGTCCTCCACCAGCACCGGCTGGGCGAGCGCGCGATGATGCCGCTGGCCCTGTTCGGCTCACTGCCCTTCGTCGGCCTCAGCGTGCTGACCCTGCTGCTCTACGGGGCGCTGGGCGGGCTGATCCTGCTGCTGCCCTATCTGCTGATCGTCGGCGGCGGCTATCCGCCCGCGCAGGCGGGGCTGGCGCTCCTCCCCTTCTCGATCGTGATCGGCGTCTCCTCGCGCTTCGCCGGGCGGCTGGCGGCGCGGATCGGCGGGCGCTGGCCGCTGTCGATCGGCCCGATCGTCACCGGCATCGGCTTCTGGCTGCTCTCGGGCGCGGACCCGCAGGCGAACTACTGGACGAGCATTCTGCCGGGCATGCTGGTGCTGTCGCTGGGCATGGCCGGCGCGGTGGCGCCGCTGACCACGGCAGTGCTCGCCTCGGTCGACGACCGCTTCACGGGCACCGCCTCGGGGTTCAACAGCGCCATCGCGCGGACCGGCGGGCTGGTCGCGACCGCGCTGGCCGGCGCGGTGCTCTCGCAGACCGGCGCGGCGCTGGTCGGCGGGTTTCAGGTGGCGGCGCTGGTGTGCGCAGCGCTGGCGGTCGCGGCAGGCGTGACGGCGTTCCTCACGCTGAAGGACTGAGCCGCCGCTCCCCTCTAGCGGTCATCCCGGCGAAAGCCGGGATCCATTGGGGTCTCCGTACCAGCTCCTGCTGCGGCGGAGTGGCAAATGGATCCCGGCTTCCGCCGGGATGACGGTGGAGAGGAAAGGCCATCAACCGCCCCTCCCGCTACACCCACGGGATGTCCCCCATTGCCCGTGCCGGAGCCCCGCCCCATCCTCCCCGCGAGACCATCGCCGGAGGAACCCCATGCGCCCGCACCGCGAACAGCATCTCGTCGCCCGGATCGGCTGGCTGCGCGCCGCCGTGCTGGGGGCGAATGACGGCATCGTCTCCACCGCCAGCCTGATCCTGGGCGTCGCCGCCTCGGGCGCGGCGCGGCCGGCGCTGCTCGTCGCGGGCGTGGCGGGGCTGGTGGCGGGTGCGATGTCGATGGCGGCGGGCGAATATGTCTCGGTCAGCTCGCAATCCGATACCGAACGCGCCGACCTCGCCCGCGAGCGGCAGGAACTCGCCACCACGCCCGAGGCCGAGCTGGCCGAACTGACCGCCATCTATGTCGGCCGCGGCGTCGATCCCGCCACGGCCAAAGCGGCGGCCGAGCAGATGATGGCGCATGACGCGCTGGAGGCCCATGCCCGCGACGAGCTGCACATCACCGAAATGACGACCGCGCGGCCAGTTGTCGCCGCGCTCACTTCCGCTGCGACCTTCACGGCGGGCGCGGCGCCGCCGCTGCTGCTCGCCGCGCTGCTGCCGATGCGCTGGATGGCGGCAGGCGAAGCGGCGGGATCGATCCTGTTCCTCGCCCTGCTCGGCGCGCTGGGCGCGATCACCGGCGGGGCCAGACCGATGAAGCCGGTGGTGCGGGTGGTGTTCTGGGGAGCGCTGGCGATGGCGCTGACGGCGGGGATCGGGCGGGTTGTGGGGACGAGTGTTTGAGCAGGCGCAAAGGAGCAACACCTCACGCCGCTTTGACGAAGAAATGAATATTGCCGATGCTGTGATTCTATGGGACGTATAGTGTATATAGTTGGGGAATTGATTTATGCGCCACACGTGCGTTTCAGTTATGCTCCTTGCGCTCTCCACTACACTGAGCAGCTGTGGCAGAAGCGAGGATGCTACAGCCACTGCGATCAAAAAGATCACTGTTACCGGCACCAGCGCAGGCGTTGAGCGCTTTGTAAAACTGCAAGGGTCCGCCCCAATCCCGTTGATCGCATCGGCGATTACCCCGCTCGGCGAAGGTCGAGCAAAAGCCACGGTTACGATCCCGGCCAATTTCGGTGGCCGCGACATCGTCCATACGACTAGGGAAGCGTTAGCAGCAGGTCTCAGCTACAGTTATGAGGAGCTGCATTTCTCCAGCAAAGCCACGTCCTAATGTCGAATCATGATTGTGCCGCTCTGAAACGGTAGCGATCGCATCTCGCTTGCGCAAAATATCTAAAATTTAGCCCCCCTTCCTTCAGCGGACGGGTTGGGGGGGCATGACCGGGAAGCGCATCCCACAGCCGAAGCGATGTTCCCCACCCCAACCCCTCCCCTGAAGGGGAGGGGCTGAGCAGGCTTAGCCGCCGGAAAGCCTCAATACCCCTCCGGGGCCAGATCGCTGAACTTGGTGAACTGCCGGTCGAACCGCATGTGCACCGAGCCCGTGGCACCATGGCGCTGCTTGGCGATGATTACCGTCGCCTTGTTCGCCACTTCCAGCTGCTTGGCCTGCCATTCCTCATAGGCCATGCGCTCCTCGGCGGTCTCGGTGCCGTCGGGCACCTTGGTCGGCGCCTTGAAGTCGTGGTAATATTCGTCGCGATACACGAACAGCACGATATCGGCGTCCTGCTCGATCGAGCCGGATTCGCGAAGATCGGAGAGCTGCGGGCGCTTGTCCTCGCGGCTTTCCACCGCACGGCTCAGCTGGGAGAGCGCCAGCACCGGGACATGGAGTTCCTTGGCCAGCGTCTTGAGGCCGCGCGAAATCTCCGAGATTTCCTGCACGCGCCCGTCGCCCGACGCCTTGGCCGAGCCGGTGAGCAGCTGGAGATAGTCGACGATCACCATGCCGATCTTGTGCTGGCGCTTGAGCCGCCGCGCGCGGGTGCGCAGCGCCGCGATGGTGAGGCCCGGCGTGTCATCGATATAGAGCGGCAGCCGCTCCAGATCGCCCGCGGCGCGCGCGAACTTCTGGAACTCGGCATTGCTCAGCTGGCCGGTACGCAGCTTTTCCGAGACGACCTCGGCCTGCTCGGACAAGATACGCATCGCCAGCTGGTCGGCCGACATTTCGAGGCTGAAGAACGCCACCGGCGCGCCGATCGACTTCTCCTCGGCAATGCCCGCGTCGAGATCGTCCATGTAGCGTTTGGCCGCATTGAACGCGATGTTGGTGGCGAGCGAGGTCTTGCCCATGCCCGGGCGGCCGGCGAGGATCAGCAGGTCCGATCGGTTGAAACCGCCGGTCGAGGCGTTGAGGTCGCTGAGCCCCGTGGTGATGCCCGAGATGCCGCCGCCCGAGTTCATCGCCTTTTCGGCCTGCTTCACGGCGAGGGTGGCGGCGCGGGTGAAGGACTTCACGCCGGCTTCCGAATCGCCCTGCTCGGCGACCTGGTAGAGGCGGAGTTCGGCCTGCTCGATCTGCTTGGAGGGGTTGATGTCCTCGCTGGTGTCGAGCGCGCCCTCCACCATGCCGCGGCCCACGTCCACCAGTGCACGCAGCTGGGCGAGATCGTAGATCTGGTCAGCGAAGGAGCGCGCGCCGATCAGGCTGGCCGGATTGCCGGTCAGCTGGGCCAGATAGGCCGGGCCGCCCAGCTCCTTCATGGCGGAATCATTGGCGAACAGCGGGCGCAGCGTCACCGGGGTTGCGAGGCGATTGTCGCCCACCAGATGCGCGATCTGCTCATAGATGCGGCCGTGGAGCGGCTCGAAGAAATGCTCGGGTCGCAGCTTCTGGAGCACGTCCTCGGCGACTCGGTTGTCGATCATCATCGCGCCGAGCAGGGCGGCTTCGGCTTCGACATTTTGCGGGAGACTCAGGCCCTCTTGGGGCTCGGGTGCAGGAAAGGGAATCGGCTGTGCCATGCCCTCCTCATCGGCCTATGTCGGGGGCTCGGCAACTGGCATGGCTTGTGGAAAACGGGGAATGCTTCCAAAGCTGGGACCTATGGCCGATCCGCGGATCATCGACGTGACCCTCGACGAGCGCACCATCCTGTGGCGCTCGGCGGATATCGAGCAGGAACGCCGGATCGCGATCTACGATCTGCTCGAGGACAACCACTTCGCCCCCCAGCGCGAACAACCCGACGGCTATGCCGGGCCCTACAAGCTCCACCTGAGCGTGGAGGAAGGCCGGCTGGCGCTGGCGATCCGGCGGGCGGACGATACGCCGCTGGAGACGATCGTGCTCGGCCTCGCCCGCTTCCGCCGGCCGATCCGCGATTATTTCGCGATCTGCGACAGCTATTACCAGGCGATCCGCGCCGCGACGCCCGCGCAGATCGAGACGGTCGACATGGCCAGGCGGGGCATCCACAACGACAGCGCCGAGCTGTTGCGGACGGCGCTCGAGGGCAAGATCGACGTCGATTTCGATACGGCACGGCGGCTGTTCACGCTGATCTGCGTGCTCCACATCAAGGGATGAATTTCATGGACTTCGACACCCGCGCGCTGATCGCAGCCGCCCGCACCGCCGCGCGAAACGCGCACGCGCCCTATTCCAACTTCGGCGTGGGCGCCGCGGTGCTGCTGACCGACGGCACGGTGGTCACCGGCGCCAATTTCGAGAATGCCAGCTACGGCCTGTCGCTCTGCGCGGAGACGGTGGCGCTGGCGACGGTGTCGGCGCAGGGGCGGCTGCGCGACGTGGCGGAGATCGCGGTGATCGGCGGGCCGATCGGGCCGGACGGGGTGCCCACGGGGCTGACGCCGGTGAGCCCGTGCGGGCGGTGCCGCCAGGTGATCAACGAGGCGGCCCAGCTGGGCAAGCGCGACCTGCCGGTCCACTGCGGCGCGGCCGAGGGCGAAGCGGTGGCGAGCTACCGGCTTTCCGAGCTGCTGCCCCAGGCGTTCGGGCCGGGGGATCTGGGGATCAGCTGAGGGGAACGCGACCGCTCCTCCCAACGGTCATCCATCCGCCCGCCGTCATTCCCGCGCAGGCGGGAATCCATTTGCCAGGACGTTGGGGGCCAGAGCCGCAGCGTCAGCGCCAATGGCTTTCCGCCTTCGCGGGAATGACGATCGGAGCGTGGCAAGCTCGGGAGCAGCTTAACCAGGCACCCCCAAACTTGACGCCGCGCCGCCTGCCCCGCACTACCCGCCGCCATGTCCATTCTTTCCGACCGCTGGATTCGCGAGCAGGCGCTCAACCACGCCATGATCGAGCCCTTCGTCGAGAGCCAGCGGCGCGAGGGCTGCATCAGCTACGGCCTCTCCTCCTATGGCTACGACGCGCGCGTGGCTGACGAATTCAAGATCTTCACCAATGTCGACAGTGCCGTGGTGGATCCGAAGAACTTCGACGCGAACAGCTTTGTCGACCGCAAGACCGATGTGTGCGTGATCCCGCCGAACAGCTTCGCCCTGGCCCGCACCGTGGAATATTTCCGGGTGCCGCGCGACGTGCTGGTGATCTGCCTCGGCAAGTCGACCTATGCGCGCTGCGGGATCATCGTGAACGTCACGCCGCTGGAGCCCGAGTGGGAAGGCCATGTGACGCTGGAGTTCTCCAACACCACGCCGCTGCCGGCCAAGATCTACGCCAATGAGGGCGCCTGCCAGTTCCTGTTCCTCAAGGGCGAGCAGCCCTGCGAGACGAGCTATGCCGACCGTGCAGGCAAATATATGGGCCAGCGCGGGGTGACCCTGCCGCGGCTTTGAACAGAGCGTTTCCTCCCCCGGCATCACCGAGGGAGGAGACGCTAACGATCAGGCCTTCTGCAGGTGCCGGCGGCCGAGCAGCTCGGCGATCTGCACCGCGTTCAGCGCGGCACCTTTCCGAAGATTGTCCGACACGCACCACAGCGACAGGCCGTTCTCGACGGTCGAATCCTCGCGCACGCGGCTGACATAGGTGGCATATTCGCCGACGCACTCGATCGGCGTCACATAGCCGCCATTCTCGCGCTTATCGACCAGCATGATGCCCGGCGCCTCGCGCAGGATGTTCTGCGCTTCCTCCGCCGAGATTTCGTCCTCGAACTCGATGTTGATCGCTTCGGAATGGCCGACGAACACCGGCACGCGGACGCAGGTGGCGGTGACCTTCACCTTGGGATCGAGGATCTTCTTGGTCTCGGCGACCATCTTGAACTCTTCCTTGGTCGAGCCGTCGTCGAGGAAGCTGTCGATGTGCGGGATCACGTTGAACGCGATCTGCTTGGTGAACTTGGACGGTTCCACCTGGTCGCCGACGAAGATCGCGCGGCTCTGGTTGAACAGTTCGTCCATCCCCGCCTTGCCCGCGCCGGAGACCGACTGATAGGTCGCGACCACCACGCGCTTGATCTTCGCCTTGTCGTGCAGCGGCTTGAGCGCCACCACCATCTGCGCGGTCGAGCAGTTCGGGTTGGCGATGATGTTGCGTGCCTTGTACCCGTCGATCGCCTCCGGGTTCACCTCCGGCACGATCAGCGGCACATCGGGGTCCATGCGGTAAAGCGAGGCATTGTCGATCACCGTGCAGCCCGCAGCGGCAAACTTGGGCGCGTAGATCGCGCTGCCTTCGGAGCCGATCGCGAACAGCGCCATGTCCCAGCCGGTGGGATCGAAATGCTCGATGTTCTGGACCTTGTACTGTTTCCCGGTCTCGCCGAAATCGACCATGTCGCCAGTCGAGCGCGACGACGCCAGCACGGCGAGATCGTCGATCGGGAATTCCCGCTCGGCCAGGATGTTGAGCATTTCGCGACCGACATTGCCGGTGGCGCCTGCGACGACGACACGGTAACCCATTTGTACCTCTTTCCTTGCCCGCGCCGGCACCTGCGGCGTGGAGGCTCTTTAGTGGGGATGGAAGGTGGAATGCACCAGCATTCCGCTGCTTCGCTGCATAAAGCGCAGCTATCGCGCCCGGCTTACGGGCGCGGCGTAATTCGCGTGGATTTGGCGCGTTTTCGAAGCATCGAAATTGGCGCTAGCAGAAACAATGCTGCGTGGCGAGCGTCTTTTTGCGCAACTTCATGCCGCGGCCAGCACCACCTCCGGCTTGGCCGCACGCGGCCGCCGGAACGGCTGGCGCTGCACATAGGCGAGCGAGCGCCACGCCCATTCCATCGGCCCCATCGCAAATGCCCGCAGCCAGAGATTGGCGAGCACCACCTCGAACACCAGCACGGCCAGCGCGACCCCGTACAGCCCGCCCCAGCCCAGCTTGCCCCAGAGCCCGGCGCCCCAGGGCGCGAACAGGATGAAGATGGCGAGGAACTGCTGGAGGAAATAGAGCGAGAAGGCCGTGCGCCCCGCCGCCTTGAACGGCGCGAGGATCACCTGCCCCGCCGCGCTGCGCGCCGCCAGGTTGATCAGCGCGACATGGCCGATCGAAACGAGCATCCGGGCCGGCTCCTGGGTGATCCAATAGCTGTGCAGGGTCGGCACGGGTGAAAGTGCCTCATGCGCGCCCACCGCCCGAGCGATCATGCCCGGCACATAGCAGCAGACCAGCAGCACCGCATAGAAGCGGGTGCTGCGCCCGCCTTGCACGATCTGCCACTTCCACAGCGCGATCCCCACCAGCATCATGCAGAACGCCTCGGCCACGCCCATGGCAAGTTGCGGCAGCATGAACTCGAAATAGAAGCCGATATACATCGTGGCATAGGCAAGGAAGCCGCCGGCGTGGCCCTTCTTCTCCATCTCCGCAATCTTCTTGCCTTCCTCGCCCCCGGTCGCGCGCCGCTCGAGCAGCGCCTGCCACCGCTTGTGCGTGTCCTGCTCCTGCCGGGTCAGCGGCTGGTGTGCAGCGACCTTCTGCTCGACCTTGTGTGCAGCCGCCTGGAACGTGCCCCGCTCGACATAGATCGGCACTGCCGAGATCGCCATGCCGAGGGCGAACACCGATCCCAGCGCCAGCAGCACGCGCGGTCCCAGCAGCCGGAACGGGAAGAGGAACAGGGCGGCAAGCGCGTAGACGTGCAGGATGTCTCCGGTCCACAGGAACACGAAGATGTCGAGCAGCCCGAAGCCGAGCAGCCACAGGTTGCGGCGCCAGTAGAGGTCCGCAACGGCGACCGGGCCATCGGGCCGCATCGCCCGCGCCGCCAGCACCATCAGCCCACAGCCGAACAATATCTCCAGCAACCCGCGCTGCGTGCCTTCGAGCGCGACCTGCACGAAGGCCCAGCTCCACTGATCGAGCGGAGTCCACCCGATGATCTGCGGGCGGTTGAACATCACCAGCGCCGTCTGACCCTCGAACGGGATGTTCATGAAAAATATGCCGAGGATGGCGAGTCCCCGCAAGATATCGAGGATGTCGATCCTCGCCTTTCCCTGCACCGGCGCAAGTTGCGCCCCCGCCTCCAAAGCCATGGCTCGCCCCCGTCATATAGACGAGGGCGAGCCTATAGTTTGGTTAATTGGGAGTCGAGTCCGAAGATCAGGCCTTAGAAGCTGGCCCATTCCTCCACTTCGGCGCTGGTCTGTCGAACCGCCGTGACGGTGGCGGCATGCGGCGCGTTCGACGCGACCGGCAGCGCATGGACCTTCGAGCGGACCGGCTTGCGGTGGCTGCGGTCGCCGGCGTTGAAGCGCGAAGCCTGCTCGGTCAGCGCAGTGACTTCCGAGCTCAGGTTACGCGCCGCCGCCGAGGTCTCCTCCACCATCGCCGCGTTCTGCTGGGTGGTCTGGTCGATGCTGTTCACGGCAGTGGCAACCTGGGTCACCGCCGTGGCCTGGACCTGGTTGTCCTTGGCCATCACTTCCAGCAGCGAGTGGACCTCGTTGACGTCGCCGACAATGGCACCGAGCGCGCTGTCGACGCGGCGCACCATGTCGACGGCCGCATTGATGTCCGTCTGGGTCGCGGTCAGCTGGTCGCGCGCACGGCCCGCTTCCTCTTCGGCGCGCATCGCGAGCGCGGAGACCAGGTCCGCCACGACCGCGAAACCGCGGCCCGCTTCGCCCGCACGACCGGCCTCCACCGCCGCGTTCATCGCAAGAACGCGGGTCTGGAAGGCGATCTTGTCCAGGCCCTCGATCACGTTGTCGATGCCCTTGGCGCTTTCGGAGACCCGGCTCATCGCCTGCATCGCCTCGTCCGCCACGCTGCGGCCGGAGTCGACCACGCCGATCGCGCCGGTGGCGCGTTCCACGGTCTTGGTCGCGGCGGAGGCAGTCGCCTTGATGCGCTGGTCCATCTCGTGGACGGCGGCCGAGGTTTCCTCCAGGCTGGCGGCGGCACCTTCGGTGCGGCGAGCAAGATCCTCGCTCGCCTGCGCGATTTCCGCCGAGCCGGTGGAGATGGTCTCGGCGCTCTCGATCACAGCGGTGATCAGTTCGCGGAGCGACGAGACGGCAGCGTTGAAGTTCTGCTTCAGACCTTCATATTCGCTTTCGAAGCGCGTTTCGATGCTGGCCGTCAGATCGCCGCTGGCAAGCTTGCCAAGGCGGTCTTCGAGCGTCTCGACGACGAGCGCCTGTGCCGCATCCGCACGCTTCTTCGCCTCGGTGAGCTCTTCCTGGCGCAACGCGGCTTCCTTGAAGACCAGCACGGACTTCGCCATGGCGCCAACCTCGTCGGCGCGCTCCGTACCCGGCACGTCGACATGGTTGTCGCCGCCGGCCAGCGCGCGCATCGAATCCTGCAAGCGACCAAGCGGACCGGCGATCTGCGACCGTGTTACAAAAATTGCCAGTCCCATGCTGCCGGCCACGGCTACCAGCGCGATGCCGAGCAAAGTCATCGCTGCCGCACTGATGCTGACGCTCATGCCGGCGGACTGCTTTTTGGCGGAATCGGTGCGACTGTCGTTGTAGGCTTTGATGGCCTTGGTCAGCGAATCGGCAAGCTCGTCGGCCTTCGCGAGCTCGGCCTTCGCCTCATCGTTCCGGTTCGACAGACCCAATTGAATAGCCGGGGCGACCACGTTCTGCAGCTCGTCGACAGCATTGTCGATCCGCGCAATCTCTGCGGCGCTGTCCTTTTCGGCGGCGGAAACCTCGTTCAGATAATCCTGCGCCTGCTTATACGCGTCAGCCTCATCCGCGGCGGACTTCTTCGCCTGGGCGGAGTTGCCGTCGTAGACCAGCGTCTTGTAGGCAGTGTACATCATGAAGTTGGTGAGCCGGTTCACACGAATCAGCTTGGCGGTGTTCGGCATCTTCAGGTCGGTCAGCTGTGAATAGCGCGCGTCTATGTCGCGCATCACGCTCCCGCCATACCAGGAGACGCCAAGAGTAACGATGCCAAGAACTCCCAGCATCATCATGATCTTGAACTGAATTTTGAGATTGGCCAGGAATTGCACGCTCAGTTCCTCCTAGGCACCCCAGGAGGGGCGCAGATCTCCCACCTGCGCATTATAGAAGAAAGGCGCGCCGCACTGTCGCGACGCGCCCCGGGTTTTCTACGTATCCTTGCCCGTGCTTTAAGGATCTACTTGGTCAACGACCGGTCCAGGAAGCCGAGAATCGTATTCCACAGATGCTCGCTGATGCCCGGCCCACCCACGCGGTGGGTCTGGCCGGGGTAGAGCATCATTTCGAACGGCACCTTCTGCTGCTGCAGCGCCGCGTACATGGCGGTGCCGTTCTCGAGCACGACATTGTCGTCCGACATGCCGTGGATCATCAGCAGCGGGTCGGCGATCTTGGCAGCATCCCCCAAGGTGCTGGACGCCTTGTACGCTTCCGGCACCTGGCGCGGATCACCCATGTAGCGCTCGGTATAGTGGGTGTCGTACAGCTCCCACTTCGCCACCGGCGCCCCCGAGATGCCGGCCGCGAAGGTGCCCGGCGCCGCTTCCAGCATCTTCAGCGTCATGTAGCCGCCATAGGACCAGCCATAGGTGGCAATGCGCTTCGGATCGACGAAGGGCAACGTCTTGAGATAGGCCGCGCCCGCCAGCTGGTCCTGCACTTCCACGCTGCCCATCGCCTGCCGGATCGCGCTTTCGAACGCGACGCCGCGATTGGCCGAGCCGCGATTGTCGATCTGGAACCAGATATAGCCGTGCTGCACCAGATATTGCTGGAGCGAGCCACCCCAGGCCCGGCTGACCGTCTGGACATGCGGGCCGCCATAATGCTGGAAGAACACCGGGTAGCGCTTGCCCGGCTCCAGCCTGGGGGTGATCATCTCCCAGTGCAGATCGGTGCCGTCCGGCCCCTTGATCGTGCCGAAGGTCCGCTCGCGATGCGCCGCCAGATACGGCTGGTACGGGTGCTTCGGATCGCTGACCGCATTCTCCTGCACCCAGGCGATCCGCTTGCCGTCGGCATCGGCCAGATACACCTGGCGCGGCTGGTTCGGGCTGGACCGGCTGACGATCGCGCGGGTGCCGCTGGCGTCCATACTGGCAGCGTTCCACCAGCCGCGCTCGGTCAGCCGGGTGATCGCGGCGGGCTTGCGATAGTCGATCCAGTAGAGATGCCGCTCGAGCACATCGTCCTTGTTGCCCTGGAAATAGAGGCGGCCGCGCTTCTGGTCGACACTGATGCCGTCGGGCGCAACTTCCCATGCGCCCTTGGTCAGCTGGGTGAACGTGCCCGCCTGCCAGCGATAAAGATGGCCGTGCCCGTCGCGTTCAGACCACCAGATGAGGCTGCCGTCGTCGAGCGGCTTTAGGCCGTAGCTGAGGTTGATCCAGCTCTTCGGGGCAGCCTTCTCGCTGAACAGCACGCGCGCCGCGCCGGTGGCGGGGTCGACCGCGAGCAGGTCGAGCTGGGTCTGCGCCCGGTTCTGGCGCTGGACATACAGCGTCTTGCCGTCCGCCGCCCAGTCGACGCGCGCCAGATAGATGTCGGGATCCGGGCCCAGGTCCACCTTCACCCGCTTCTGCCCCGCGGGGTCGAGCACGTAGAGCTCGACCAGTGCGTTGGGCGTACCGGCCTTGGGATAGCGCTGCTGGACGATGCTGGTGCCCTCGGCGCCGATCGCGGCCCGCGTGACGATGCCGACCGGGGCTTCGTCGAACCGCTCGACCGCGACATAGGCGTCGTTCGGCGCCCACCAATAGCCGTCGCTGCGCGCCATTTCCTCCTGGGCGACGAACTCCGCCTCGCCCCAGTGCACGGTGCCCGCCCCATCGGGCGTGACCCGCGCCGCCTTGCCGCTGGTCAGGTCCATGATCACGAGATTCTGGTCCTGCAGATAGCTGGCGAACTTGCCGGCCGGGCTGAGCGCGGCGTTGAGCTTCGGGCCTGCTCCGGCCGGCAGCTTGTCGACCTCGCCGGTCAGCCGCGCACGGAAGAGCTCGCCGTCCAGCGGCACCAGGATGGAGTGCCCGTCCGGCGCCCAGTCATAGCGGACAATGCCCTTGGTACCGCCGATGCGGGCCCGCTCGCGCTGCATCTTCTCCGCTTCCGACAATTCGGCGCCCGACCCGAGCTTCTTCGAATCGACCAGCATGCGCCACTGGCCGCTCGCGGTATCCAGCGCCCACAGATCATAGCGTTCGCGATCGTCGTCGCGGTTGCGCAACAGCGTCAGATACTTGCCGTCGGGCGACAGCTGCACGGCCCGCGGGGCGGGCCCGTCCAGCGCGGGGCTGCCGAAGATCCGCTGCAGCGTCAGCGGCTGCGCGGTCTGTGCTTGCGCCGCAGCCTCAGTCATGCTCGCCCCGATTGCAATCGCCGCCCCGGCAACGCCCAGCATCCATTTGCGCATCCAATACTCCGCCAAGCCGGCACCTGTCGGCCGGTGGCGATGGTTTATCGTCGGCGGCGGGCGCGTAAAGGCCCTGCAACGGCATAGCCGCCGACCGCCACCGCACCCGCGCCCCACTCGAGGGACGGGAACGCAAACATCAGCAAATAGCCCTGCAAATCCTTTGCACCGCTTGGAAAAGGATAATGGAGTGGAACATCTTCACCTAATCGAAAGAACAACCTCGACGGCAGAGAAATTCATGTTAATATGCGGTTCACGTAAGTTGAAGGAAAGACCGCGGCCGACGGTGGAGCCGCGAAGTGGGGTGCGCTCAACCGATCAGGAGAAGTACCGCATGTCGGTGGATCGTCTTTCCAGGATGCGTACGGGTGCTCCAGTCGAATGCGCCACACGATTGCTGCAGGAGCATTGGCCCCGTTCTACCCTGCTGACGCCCGCCGATATCGGCCTGGGCAGCGAGGAAACGGCCACCGCCGACTTTCTGGGTCTGGTGGAATGGCTTAGCGACGCCGGATTCTTGAGCTACGAGGCGCTGGTCTTCAACAGCGACGGGCCGATGCTGGTCGATGCGACGCTCACCGCGCGCGGGCGCGCCATGCTCGCGCGCGAGGCAGATCGCGCAAACTGAACGGCGCCGCCTCCTGCCGATCAGTGAACGCTGCACATTGCGCGGTCGAGGCACCCGGCAAGCGCGCGGAGCAGCGCGATGTCCGCATCGTCGAAAGCGCGCAGGTCGCGATCGAGCACGGCCAGCGCACCGATACGGCGACCATCGCGGCGCAGGGGCACCGACAGCTGGCTGCGATAGCCGAGGGCGAGCGCCTCCAGCGGGTCCGCCAGTCGCCGCGCGGATTCGTCGGTCTCGATACCTTCGGCTGCCGCAAGCACCGTGCGCCCCCCGGTTTGAAGCACGGCAACGTCCCCGCGCAGCAGCGCCACCGCTGCACGGACAATACGGCTCTCTTCTGCTCCCTGCTCCGCCTCGACATTCTGCGCCAACCGACTCACCGGCGCTGAACCGGCCACACTCCAACTCGACATAGACACACCCTGTGAAAACGGTTGCACACTATGCGACTCGCGGGCCTCGATGCAGTACGGGATTGTACCAGCGGCACATGCCCGGGGGTCTCGCCCCTGCCCTGTTCCAGAACGAGACGGTACGAAGAAGTTATCAACCGGTAAATTCGTTTCGGATCCAAACCACATCTAGGCAGATTTTGCCTAGCATCGTAAATGATGCGCCACAGCAAGTGCGCGGATACGGAAAATCCGATTCGCAGCGCGGGCGGGTAGGAATGTTGCGGAACCGGCCAAGGGTCGATGGCGTGGTTCTGATACATGCAGTTTCAAGCAAGTCTTCGGATAGAGCCATTTCGGCGCTTCCGAGCAGCTGAACGGCATGCGGACCATGGTGTTGAGGAGGACCTGATGTCGATGAGCGGGGAAGGCGGCGAGGCGCTTGGCGCACTCGATTCGCGCTGCATCGCTGCTATCGCCGGCGTGCTGCAGCGCAGCTGGCCGGGTAGCGCAACCCTGACGCCGACAGCCCTCAACCTCGGCGCGTCGCTGGATCATCACCATGCGTTCATCGCCGCCGTTCAGGGACTCTGCGACCGCGGCCTCCTGGCCTATGAGGCGCTGCTGATCGGCATTGGCGGCCCCGAGGTTCGGGATGCCGCCCTCACCGCGCGTGGCCGGGCAGTCCTGCAAAGCCAGAGCTTCCGCGCAGCCGCCTGACCCCTGGCCCCCCCCCCGCTACACAGCAATGCGCCGGGACGAGAACCGTCTGCGGCGCATTTTTGCATGCGGGAGGTTCGGAACGCCTTGCGGGCGATGACTTCCCGCGAGCGATGCTGCCCGCGCAACGGGTGCAGCCTTTCCGCAGCCGCGTTGCCTCGCCGGCGCTGAATCCCGCGCAGTCGCAGCGAGCCCAGGATGTTGCCCAGGAGGAACGCCACCAGCCGATGCGAGGCGTACGGCGGGTGAGCGACAGCGCGCCTTGAACAAACCCCATACGAAAAGGGCGCGCGGACCATAAGGTCCGCACGCCCTTCGCGTCCTGGGAAGGCCAGCCTTATTCGGCGGCCTGCGCCTCGGTGCGGGTATCGCGGCGCTCGGCGATACGCGCCGACTTGCCGGTACGACCACGCAGATAGTAGAGCTTCGCACGACGCACGACACCGCGACGCACGACCTCGATCGAATCGATGTTCGGCGAATAGAGCGGGAATACGCGCTCCACGCCTTCACCGAACGAGATCTTGCGGACAGTGAAGTTCGAACCCATGCCCTTGTTGGCGCGCGCGATGCACACGCCTTCGAAGTTCTGCACGCGGGTACGCTCGCCTTCGACGACCTTCACACCGATGCGGACGGTGTCGCCCGGGCGGAATTCCGGAATCTTCTTGGCTTCGTTGAACTTGGCAATCTGCTCTGCTTCGAGCGTCTGGATGAGGTTCATCTCAGTCAGTCCCATGTTTTCGCCGCGCGCCAGAGGGAGACTGGACCCGAGCGCCCTCATGGCGCTCCCACAGATCCGGCCTCCTTAGCCGTGTATCGGTCTCCGCCATGGCTCTGCGCCAGGCTTCGATCCTCGCATGATCCCCCGATCGCAGCACTTCGGGGATCGTGCGCCCTTCCCATTCAACAGGTCGGGTATATTGCGGATATTCGAGCAGCCCCGTTTCGAAGCTCTCGTCCATGCCGCTGGAAGCCGCGCCCATTACGCCGGGAACGAGCCGAATGCAAGCATCGAGCAGCGTCAGCGCCGCCATTTCGCCGCCGGAGAGGATGTAATCGCCGATCGATACTTCCTCGATGTCGCGCGCCGCGAAGATGCGTTCGTCGAAACCCTCGAACCGGCCGCACAGCACGATGGCGCCCGGGCCTGCCGCGAGCTCGCGCACGCGGTCCTGCGTGAGGGGACGACCGCGCGGCGTCATCGCAAGCAGCGGGCGCCCTTCCTGCGCAACGCTGTCGATCGCGGACGCGACGACATCGGCGCGCAGCACCATCCCCGCCCCGCCGCCGGCGGGCGTATCGTCGACCGAGCGATGCTTGTCGGTGGCGAAGTCGCGGATCTGCACCGTATCGAGCGTCCAAAGGCCTTCGCGCAGTCCCCGGCCCGCCAGAGAGATGCCGAGCGGTCCGGGGAACATCTCTGGGTAGAGCGTCAAAACGGTAGCAGCGAAGGTCACAGCGTCCAGTTCTCGAGCTTGAGGTCGGGGATGTCGGCGAAATCCCGTTCGTTGTTGGTGATCAGCGTAAGGCCTGCCGCCAGTGCCTGCGCCGCAATGAGCCGGTCGAGCCGGGCGCGGCGGAACGGCAGCCGGGCATAGGCGTCGGCGGCCGCGGTATCAAAGGGAAGCGGTTCCACCAGTCGGAAAAACCGCTCGACCACCAGCCGTCCGAGCGCGTTGCCTTCGGGCACGCCGCGCAACACCTCCGCCAGCACGATCGTGGAACTCACCACGCTTCCCCTCGCCTGGGTAGCCACGGCACGAGCGGCCGGCGCATGGGCGTCATTAAGGATGTAGATGCAGATGTTGGTGTCGAGAAGAAAGCGAGGATCAGCCATCGCGCCGCAGCCTGTGTCCTTCCCAGTCGAGCGCACGCTCCTCGATCTCGCGATCTTCGGGCGGCACCGGCTTGAGCCAGGGAAGCGCACCGGCGATGCCGGTCAAGTCGATGGTGCCCTCGCCGTCTACGGGCTCCACCGAGAAGCCGCGCCGTTCCTCGCGCAGCACGACTTCGGTGCCTTCCTTCAGGCCCAGCGCCTTGGGCAGGCGCAGCGCCAGCGAATTGCCCGACTTGAAGATCCTGGCGCGATATTCCTCGCCCATATGCCGCCTCCGTATATACGACATGTATATACATTCGCCGCACCGCGCAACGCAGGTCAGAACCAGTTTTCGATAACCAGCCCCGGCACCGACCGGAAATCGCGGACATTATGGGTGACCAGCGTGGCACCGAGCGCCAGCGCATGCGCGGCGATCAACCGATCGTGCCGCCCACGCGCCGCATGTGCTGCCGGAAAGACGCGCGCCGCGGCCGCATCGAAGGCCTGTACCGGCAATCGGGCGATCAACACCTCGAGCCCGCCCCCTGCCCCGTCCATCAGCTCGGCAAGGCTGATCGCGGAAATCGCAATCGCCCCCGGCTCGGCTGCCGCGATCCGCCGCGCGACCGGCACCCCGCCGCCCCGCAACAGACGGATGCAGACACAGGTATCGAGCAGATAGTCGGGCGTGGCCATGCCCTGCCCTACAATGGGCGGCGGAACCTGTCGCGCCCTGACGCGCTGGCGCGCGATGGACGATTGCATCATCATCGGCGGCGGGCCGGCGGGGCTGACCGCGGCGATCTATCTCAGCCGCTATCATCTGAAGATCCGCCTGTTCGATTGCGGATCGAGCAGGGCCGCGCTGATCCCCTGCACGCACAACCATGCGGGATATCCGGAGGGCATCTCCGGCATCGACCTGCTCGCGGCGATGCGCGCGCAGGCGGAGAAATACGGCACGGTGCGCGAGGCGGCGAAGGTCACGAGCCTGCGGCCGATCGATGGCGGGTTCGCGGCGTGGATCGGCGAACGCGAGGTGCGCGCCCGCTCGGTCCTCCTCGCCACCGGCGTCGTCAATCACCGCCCGCCGATGCCGGACGACCTGCACGACGTCGCACTGGCGCGGGGGCAGATCCGCTACTGCCCGGTATGCGACGGCTATGAGGTGACCGACAGGCGTGTCGGCGTGTACGGTACCGGCGAGCATGGCGCGCGCGAGGCGCTGTTCATCCGCAGCTTCACCAAGGACGTGACGCTGATCGCTCCCGATCGCCACGACCTGCCGGCGGACCAGCTCGCCCAGCTCACCGCAGCCGATATTGCGCTGGTCGACGGCCCGGCGCGCGACTGGGCAATTGAGGGCGAGCAGATTGCGCTATCTACGGCTGCCGGTCACCTGGCGTTCGACAGCCTCTACCCCGCGCTCGGTTCGCACATCCGCTCGGAGCTGGCCGTCGAGGCGGGTGCCAGCGCCGACGAGAGCGGCTGCCTGGAAGTGGATGACCACCAGCGCACCTCGCTCCCCGGCCTGTTCGCCGCGGGGGACGTCGCCAAGGGCCTGGACCAGATCAGCCACGCAATGGGAGAAGCCGGCGTCGCCGCCACGACGATCCGGAACATGCTGAATGCCGAGACGCCCCTCTGGCGCTAGCGGCGCATGCGCCCGCCCAGCCGCTCCTCCGCCAGAAACCAGACGGGCAGGACCATGATCATGGTTGCGCCGCCGGCCCCCACGCTCAGCAGGAAAAATACGACGTCCCACTCGCCGTCGGCGTGCCGGATGTCGAGATAGGCGAGCCACGCCACCGCGGCGCTCGCCAGCGACGGCACTGACAAGGTTGCGATCAGTCGCCCAAGGTGGGACAGCCTCAGAATGGCGCCGGCTGTCAGCCAGGCGGCAAAGGCAATCAACGACAGCGCTATGCACCAGGCAAGGATCGTCATGCCCGGGTGATAGCAGAAATCGCGGGATTATGCTTCCAGGAACGCGCTCGCCACGACGAGCTTTTCGTCATCCCAGCTCGGCACCGCCTCGGGCCGCATCGGCACCATGAAGCGCTTGCCGTCGGGGCGCTCGATCTCGATCACGTCGCCCGCGCCGTAATCGTCGATCGCCACCACGCGGCCGATCGGCGTGCCATCCTCGCCCGCCACGGGCAGGTCGAGCAGGTCGATATGGTAATATTCGCCCTCGCCCAGCGGCGGGAGGGCGGAACGCGGCACCGTCAGTTCGGTGCCGCGCAGCGCCTCGGCGGCGTTGCGGTCGGCCACTTCGGCGAAGCGGGCGATCACGCCATTGGATCCCCCGCGCACCGACTTGAGCGTCAGCGTGCCGCCGTTGAAGCTCTTGTGCGCCGCCAGATCCTCGGCGAACACCTTCAGCCGCACCTCGCCGGCGATGCCGTGCGCGCCGATCACGGCGGCAAGCGTCACCGGGCGATCGCCGCGGTTCGAGGGAGCGGAAGGTTCTGCCATGATGGGATGCAGCGACGCACGAGCCATCCCTCCCGCACCAGCGCGCGGGAGGGATGTTCAAGCTCAGGCTTCGGCGGTCTCTTCGGCCGGGGCGGCAGCGGCTTCGGCGGCTGCCTTGGCCTTCTCGGCACGCTCCTCGGCGCGCTCCTTGGCCTTCTCGCCCGGAACCGCCTTGTTCGGGTTGTTGCGGGCCGCACGCTCCTTGACGCCAGCGGCGTCGAGGAAGCGGAGGACGCGGTCGGTCGGCTGCGCGCCGACGCTCAGCCAGTAGGTCGCGCGCTCGTGGTCCAGCTTCACGCGCTCGGGCGAATCCTTGGCGAGCAGCGGGTTGTAGGTGCCGATCTTCTCGATGAACTTGCCGTCGCGGGGCGCGCGGGCGTCAGCAACGACGATCCGGTAGTACGGGCGCTTCTTGGAGCCGCCGCGCGACAGACGCATGGAGAGAGCCATTCTACTTCACTTCCTTCTAGAGATACGATTGAAACAGGTTGAACTAAATTACTTCTTCTTCAGCAAATTCTCGAAGCCCGGCGGCAGCTTGGCGCCACCCGGCAGACCCGGCAGGCCGGCGCCCACCTTGTCCATCATGTCGCCCATCTCGGCGCCGCCCAGGGCCGCACCGATGCCGCCCATGCCGCCGCCCGGGCCGCCCTTGGCGAGCATGCCCATCATGCCCTTCAGGCCGCCCATCTTCTTCAGGCGCTTCATCGCGGTCTGCATCTCCTGATGCATCTTGATGAGCTTGTTGACGTCCTGCACCGTCAGGCCGCAGCCCTTGGCAATGCGGATCTTGCGCTTGGCGTTGAGCAGCTCGGGCTTGGCGCGTTCCTTGGGCGTCATCGAGCTGATGATCGCGTCCATGCGGATCAGCACCTTGTCGCCGCCGACCTGGTCGACCGCGGCCTGTGCCTTCTTCATGCCGGGGATCATCCCCGCCAGCGCACCCAGGCCGCCCATCTTGCGCATTTGCGCCAGCTGCGCGCGCAGGTCGTTCATGTCGAACTGGCCCTTGGCGAGCCGGTTCGCCATGCGCTCGGCGTCTTCCTGCTCGATCGACGCCGCGGCGCGTTCGACCAGGCTGACGACGTCGCCCATGCCGAGAATACGGCCGGCAACGCGCTTCGGGTGGAACGGCTCGATCTGGTCGAGCTTCTCGCCCATGCCGGCGAACTTGATCGGCTGGCCGGTAACCGCGCGCATCGACAGCGCCGCACCGCCGCGTGCATCGCCGTCCATACGCGTCAGGATCACGCCGGTCAGCGGCACCTGCGCGGAGAAGTTGCTGGCGACGTTGACCGCGTCCTGGCCGGTGAGCGAGTCGACGACGAGCAGAATTTCCTGCGGCTTGGAGATGTCGGCCACGGCCTTCATCTCGTCCATCAGCGCCTGGTCGACGTGGAGACGGCCGGCGGTGTCGAGCATCACCACGTCGAAGCCCTGAAGCTTCGCCGACTGGAGCGCACGGCGCGCGATCTCGACCGGCTGCTGGCCGGTGACGATCGGCAGCGTCGCTACTTCGGTCTGGGTGCCGAGCACCGCGAGCTGTTCCTGCGCGGCCGGACGATTGACGTCCAGCGACGCCATCATCACCTTCTTGCCCTGCTTCTTCAGCAGCTTGGCAAGCTTGGCGGTGGTCGTGGTCTTGCCCGAGCCCTGCAGGCCGACCAGCATGACGACGGCCGGCGGCGTGACGTCGATGTGCAGTTCGGCGGTATCGGCGCCGAGCATGTCGACCAGCGCGTCATGGACGATCTTGACGACCTGCTGGCCCGGCGTGACCGACCGCAACACCTGCTGGCCGACGGCCTGCTCGGTTACCTTGTCGACGAACTCGCGGGCGACGGGCAGCGCGACATCCGCTTCCAGCAGCGCCACGCGTACTTCGCGCATCGCGGTCCGGACATCGGCCTCGGCGAGCGCGCCACGTCCGCGCAGGCGCTCGAAGACGCCGCCCAGCCGATCGCTCAAACTCTCGAACATGATGCCCAGATCACTCCACAATCAGTCGTTGTCCCGCCAAACGCAAAACACGCCGGCGGACGAAACCTCGTCGGCCGGCGTCACCCCTCGGGGTGGCATATGTCTCGCGTCCACGGAGGAACGGTGGGTCCCCTTAGCGGCAGTGGCGGCGGAAAGCAACCTCCGGGGATTTAACCCGATCTACACGCCTCGCATGGGAAAACGCCGCTTTGTACGGTAGAGGGGCGTAGTGCGTCGATGACGCGGCAACAGCAACAGGATCGGGAGGGGCGCGGCGCAGATCGCAGCGCTGCGATCTACAGCGCGCTGGGTCTAGCCTCTGTGCTGCTTGCCGTCGCGATCGGCAGCGTACTGGCGTTCGATTATCTGGAAGGCGCCACTCTCGACGGCTGGCTGCTGGGTGCGCAAGGCGTTCACGTCGCCCTCACCTTGCTCTGCTGGCGCCGCCTCGCGGCCCGCGCCGCGCGGCCCACGGTCGACCGCGCGCAAAGCCTCGCCAGCCGCGATTCGCTCACCGGCTTCCTCAACCGCAACAGCCTGACAGAGGAAGGCGCCGCGATGTTCACGCGGGCGCACCGGCGCGGCCAGGCCGTCGCCATGCTGGTGTTCGACCTCGATCGCTTCAAGGGCATCAACGACCTGCATGGCCATGCGGTAGGCGATGCCCTGATCGCGCAGGTCGCCCGGGAAGTGGCCCAGGCGCTGCCGCAGATGGCGCTCGCGGGACGACTCGGCGTCGACGAATTCGCGTGCGCCTTTCCCTTCGACTCGCGGGATGCGGCGCCGGTGGAGCGGATCGCGGAGCGCATCGTCAGCCGACTCGCGCAGCCCTTCGAGGTCGAGGGGCTTTCGCTGCACATCAGCTGCTCGCTGGGGGTCGCCCGGTCGGACTTCGATTGCCCAAACATCGATGCACTGCTGCGCACGGCCGACATCGCGATGCATCAGGCACAAAAGGCGGGGAAGAACCGCTTTGCCTGGTTCGATCCCGCGATGGAGCGCGCACTGCAGGTACGCAGCGCGCTGGAAAGCGGGCTGCGCGCGGCCGTCCCCCGGCAAGAGATCATACCCTATTTCGAGCAGCAGGTGGATCTGGCGACCGGCCGCCTGCACGGGTTCGAGGTGCTGGCCCGGTGGGATCACCCCAGCCACGGCATGATCCCGCCCGACCGTTTCATCCCCGTGGCAGAGGAAACCGGGCTGATCGCGGACCTGTCGCTGTCGATCATGCGCCAGGCCTTCCACGCCGCGCGCGACTGGGATCCGGGCCTCAGCCTGTCGGTCAACATCTCGCCGGTGCAGCTGCGCGATGCCTGGCTGGCGCAGAAGATCATCAAGGTGCTCACCGAGACCGGATTTCCGGCAAGCCGGCTGGAAGTGGAGATCACCGAGAGCGCCCTGTTCGACAATCTGGCGCTTGCCCAGTCGATCGTCGGCAGCCTCAAGAACCAGGGCGTGCGGCTGGCGCTCGACGATTTCGGCACGGGCTATTCGTCCCTCGCCCATCTCCGTGCCCTGCCCTTCGACCGGATCAAGATCGACAAGAGCTTTGTCCTTTCGCTCAACCAGAGCGCGGACTCTGCCGCGATCGTCAACACGATCCTGCGGCTGGGCGAAAGCCTGAACCTGCCGATCACCGCGGAAGGGGTGGAAGATGCAGCGATCGAGGAACGGCTGCGCGCGATCGGTTGCGCCAAGGCGCAGGGCTGGCTCTATGGCAAGCCGCTGTCGATCGCAGGCGCACGGCGGCTGCTGGCCGAGCGCCGGCTGATCCTGCAGCCCGGCCCGCGGCTGGACGGCGGCGACGCTACCAGCCAGCTCCAGGCTGGCTGAGATAGTCGAGCTCCTCCGGCGTGGAGATCCGTCCCAGCGCCTGATTGCGCGCGGGGAAGCGGCCGAAGCGCCGGAACACCTCAGCATGATCGCGCGCATAGGCGAGCAGGGTCTCGTCCTGCAGCGCTTCGAAGCAGCGGAGGCTCATCGCCTGCAGCGCCGCATCCTCGGCATGCTCAAGGGGCATGTACAGGAACTGGCGATGCTCCTTGGGCATGTGCCGGTCCCAGCCGCGCCCGATCGCATGCTGCGCGAGCCGCTGCGCAAGCGGATCGCCGGCAAAGGCGTCTGCCCGCCCGCGATGGATGTTGCGGGAAAACTGGTCGAGCAGGATCACCGCGGCGAGCAGCGTGTCGGGATCTTCGTCCCACCCTTCGGCGCCACTCGCCAGCACCCGATCCCGCAGATCCCCGAACAGGTCGGCGATCTCGCGATCGACCCCTTCGGACTTAAGGAACCATTGTTCGGGCAGCAGCGCATCGAACCAGAAGGCCAGCACCTGGCCCGCCCGGTGTTGGACTTCTGCGGTCGGCGTCCTTAGATCGCTGGCCAATGTCCCTCTCCTCGCCCCTTATCCTTAACATGGGTTGCCGGCTGAACCTAGCCGAAGGCGAGTCGATCCGCGCGTTGCTGGCCGGCCGGGACGCGATCGTGGTGAACAGCTGCGCCGTGACCAACGAAGCGGTGAAGCAGACCCGCCAGGCGATCCGCCGCGCCCGCCGCGAACGGCCCGAGGCGGAGCTGGTCGTCACCGGCTGCGCGGCGCAGATCGATCCGGACGCCTTCGCCGCGATGCCGGAAGTGGACCGGGTGATCGGCAATGCCGAGAAGCTGCTGCCCGAGGCCTGGGCGTCGGAGGCGAGGGTGCAGGTGCAGGACATCCTCGCCGTGCGCGAAACCGCGCCGCACCTCGCCGCAAGCTTCTCCACCCACGCCCGCGCGTTCGTGGAAGTGCAGAATGGCTGCGACCATCGCTGCACCTTCTGCGCCATCCCCTATGGCCGGGGGAACAGCCGATCGGTGCCCGCCGGCGCGGTGATCGATCGGATCGCGATGCTGGCGGAAGCGCATGGCGAGGTGGTGCTGACCGGCGTCGATCTCACCAGCTATGGCCACGATCTACCCGGCAGTCCCACGCTGGGATCGCTGGTGGAACGCATCCTTCGCCATGTGCCAGCGCTCCAGCGCCTGCGACTTTCCTCGCTCGACGGGATCGAAGTCGACGACCGGCTGTTCGCGCTCCTCACCCAGGAGCCGCGCGTGATGCCGCATGTCCATCTGTCGCTGCAGGCCGGCGACGACCTGATCCTCAAGCGCATGAAGCGCCGCCACAGCCGTGCGCAATCGGTAGCGCTGGCCGAGCGGCTGCGCGCCGCACGGCCCGAGATCGCGATCGGGGCGGACCTGATCGCCGGCTTTCCGACCGAAGACGAGACGATGGCCGCCAACACCCTTGCCCTGATCGCCGATTGCGGCGTGGTGCATGCGCACATCTTCCCCTATAGCCCGCGCGCCGGCACGCCCGCCGCGCGCATGCCGCAGGTGGCCCCCGCCACCGTCCGCGACCGCGCCGCCCGGCTGCGGGCCGCGGCGGCGGAGCAGCGGACGCTCTGGCTGGAGCGCCTGGTCGGCAGCCGCCAGCGGGTGCTGGTCGAGCGCCCGGGCGACCGCGGCCACGCAGAGAATTTCGCCGAGGTGCGCCTGACCGCGCCCGGGCAGACTGGAGAAATGGTGAACGTGACGATTGCACGCGTCGAAGACGGAAAGCTGGTCGCATGAGCGGACCCAGCTGGCATGAAAAGCTGCTCGGCGGCTTCCGCAAGACGTCGGATCGGCTGCTCGGCAACCTGGCCGGCCTGTCGCTCGCGCGGCTGGACGAGGCGACGCTGGACGAAATCGAAGAGGCGCTGATCGCCTCGGACCTCGGCCCCGCCACCGCCGCCAAGGTGCGCGCGCGGCTTGCCGAGGGGCAGTTCGAGCGCAACCTGGAAGAACTCGGCATCCGCGTGATCGTCGCCGAGGAAGTCGCCAAGGTGCTCGAGCCGGTCGCCAAGCCGCTCGAGATCGAGGCGTTTCCGCGCCCGCAGGTAATCCTCGTCATCGGCGTCAACGGATCGGGCAAGACGACGACGATCGCCAAGCTCGCCAAGCAGCTGGTGGATCAGGATTACAGCGTGATGGTTGCCGCCGGCGACACCTTCCGGGCCGCCGCGATCGGTCAGCTGCGCACCTGGGCCGAACGGATCGGCGTGCCGATCGTCTCCGGCGCCGAGGGCGGCGATGCCGCAGGCATCGTGTTCGAGGCGGTCAAGCGCGCGACCGAGATCGGCACCGACGTGCTGATCGTCGACACCGCCGGCCGCCTGCAGAACAAGCGCGAGCTGATGGACGAGCTGGCCAAGGTCCGCCGCGTGCTCGGCCGCCTCAATCCGGCAGCCCCGCACGACGTGGTGCTGGTGCTCGACGCCACCACCGGCCAGAACGCGCTCAACCAGATCGAGGTGTTCAAGGAAGTGGCGGGCGTGACCGGCCTCGTCATGACCAAGCTCGACGGCACCGCGCGCGGCGGCGTGCTGGTCGCCGCGGCCGAGAAATACGGCCTGCCGATCCATGCGATCGGGGTGGGCGAGAAGGTGGACGACCTGCGCGGCTTCGACGCGAATGAAGTCGCCCGCATCATCGCCGGCGTGGAGGAGGTGGCCAATGGCTGAGGCAGCTCCCCGCCCCCAGGCACCCGCTGGCCTGCGCATGGCGCTCGACTACGGGCCGCTGATCGTGTTCTTCGCGGTCAACAGCTTCGCGCCCGGCATCCAGCTCCAGCGAATCATGACCGCGACGCTCGCCTTCATGATCGCGATGGCGCTTGCGATCGCGATATCCTGGTGGAAGACGCGCCACGTCTCGCCGATGCTGTGGATCACCGGCGTGCTGGTGCTCGTGTTCGGCGGCCTCACCCTTTATTTTCACGACCAGACCTTCATCCAGATCAAGCCGACCATCGTCTATGCGATGTTCGCGGTGATCCTCGGCTATGGGCTGGTCGCGGACAAGCCACTGCTGGAGACGATGCTAGGCTCGGCCTATCCCGGGCTCAGCGCCAGGGGGTGGCGGCTGCTGACGATCAACTGGTCGCTGTTCTTCGTGGCGATGGCGGTGCTGAACGAAGTGATGCGCCACATGCTCGACTGGGATCGCTGGGTGACGTTCAAGACCTGGGTGGTGATCCCGCTGACCCTCGTCTTCGCCATCGCCAACGTGCCCATGCTGCTGCGCCATGGCCTGCAGCTGGAAAAGCCCGAGGACGCGCCCGTCCCGCCGGAAGGCTGATTCCGCCATGGGGCTGCCGCGCCATCCCGCGACCTTCCACGCGGTGCGCGCCGCGAACGGATTGCGGCGGCAGATCCGGTCGAACTCTCTGCTGTTCCTGCTGCTGGCGATCGGCGTCGGCGCGGCGGCCAGCCTTGCCGCGATCGCCATCGGCCAGACCGCGCGCGGCATGCAGCGCCTGTTGTTCGGCCTGGGCGTGGGCGAGCATCTGAGTGCGGCCAGCCACCTCGACCCGCTGCGGCTGCTGGCGCTCCCGGCCGGCGGCGCGCTGCTCGGCCTCACGCTATGGCTGCTTCGCCGCCGCAAGACGGTCGACGTGGTCGAGGCCAACGCCCTGCACGGCGGCCGCATCCCGGCGCGGGACACCGCGACCGTGGTGGGCCAGACGCTGCTTTCGAACGGCTTCGGCGCATCCGTGGGGCTGGAGGCCGCCTATGCGCAGGCCGGCGGCGGCCTCGCCTCGCTGCTCGGCCAGCGGCTGAAACTGCGGCGCGCGGACCTGCGCACGCTGATGGCCGCCGGTGCCGGCGCGGGGCTTGGCGCGGCGTTCGGCGCACCGCTCACCGGTGCCTTCTACGCCTTTGAGATCGTGCTGGGGGCCTACACCCCCGCGATCGTCGCACCGGTGGTGCTCGCCTCGCTCACCGCGGCGCTGATCGCGCGGACGCTCGGCATCCATCCCTATGTGATCAGCGCGGGCGCCGCCCATCCGATCGGGACGGCCGACTATCTCCTCTATGCGCTGCTTGGCGTGCTCTGCGCCGGCTTCGGCATTGCGCTGATGCGACTGGTGGCACTGGTCGAGGCGGGGGTGCGCCGCAGCCCGATCCGGCCGGCCTGGGCCCCGCTGGTCGGCGGCGTGCTGATGATCCCGCTCGCGCTGCTCTCGCCGCAGGTGCTGTCGAGCGGGCACGGCGCGCTGGACATCAACCTGGCCGCCACCGCGACGATCGCCTCGCTGGGACTGGTGATCCTGCTCAAGCTGCTCGGTTCGGCCGTGTCGCTCGGCTTCGGCTTTCGCGGCGGCCTGTTCTTCGCCTCGCTGTTCCTGGGATCGCTGATCGGCCGCTTCTACCAGCTGGTGCTCGCCGACGTGCCGGGCCTTCATGCCCTGAACCCCGATGACGCGGCAGTCGTCGGCATGGCGGCGCTCGCCGTCGCGGTGGTCGGCGGCCCGATGACGATGTCGCTGCTGGTGCTGGAGGTGACCCATGACTTCAGCATCACCGGCGTGACCATCGCCGCGACGCTGATCGCCAGCACCATCATGCGCGAGGCGTTCGGCTACAGCTTCTCCACCTGGCGGCTGCACCTGCGCGGCGAGACGCTGCGCAGCGGCCGCGACGTCGGCTGGGTTCGCGCGCTCACCGCGGCGCGGATGATGCGGCGCGACGTGGCCACCATCGCAGCCGACACCGACGTCGCGACGTTTCGCGCCCGCTTCCCGCTCGGCTCGACCAAGCGGGCGGTGCTGCTCGACGGGAACCGCCATTATGCAGGGATTGCCGAAACCGCGGCGGTGTGGGGTCCGGCCGCAAATCCGGCGGATCGGGTGGACGGCCTGGCGAAGTTCATCGACACCGCGCTCTCGCCGGACATGACGATCGCGGAAGTGCTGGAAGCCTTCGACGCGAGCGTGGCGGACGATCTGGCGGTGCTGGCGCCCGACGGCGCAGTGCTGGGGCTCATCACCGAGAGCCATGCGCGCCGGCGCTATGCCGAAGAGCTGGAGAAGGCCCAGCGCGACCTGTACGGGGAAAGTTGAAGGGGATCCCCCCGCCCGACCATCGGGCGGAGGGACCCGAAGGGCTTCAGCCCTGCTGGTCGGCGCGCGACGCGCCCTGGCCGTCGAGGTTCTGGGCAACGAAATCCCAGTTCACCAGCTTGGACAGGATGGTGTCGACGAACGACGGGCGCGCATTGCGATAGTCGATGTAATAGGCGTGTTCCCACACGTCGATCGTGAACAGCGGGGTCACGCCGTGTGCGACGGGCGAGTCGCCGTCGTGGAACGAGGTGACCTTCAGCGTGTCGCCGTCGAGCACCAGCCAGCCCCAGCCGCTGGCGAAGTGGCCGACCGACTCCGCCTTCAGCTTCTCGAGCAGGGCCTCGTGGCTGCCGAAATCGCGGGTGATCATCTCGGCCAGCTTGCCCGTGGGCGCCGCGTAGTTCGGCGTCAGGCACTGCCAGAAGAAGCTGTGGTTCCAGATCTGCGAGCTGTTGTTGAACAGGCCCTTGTTGCCCTTCTCCTTGGCGTAGGCGATGACCTCGGTCAGCTTCGCGCCCTGGAGCTCGGGGATGTCGGCGACCAGCTTGTTGCAGTTGTCGACATAGGCCTTGTGGTGCTTGCCATGGTGAAAGTCGAAGGTCTCCGCCGACATGTGCGGCGCGAGCGCGTCCTTGGCGTACGGCAGTTCGGGAAGTTCGAAGGCCATGTCATGCTCCTCTGGCATTGGAAAGCTTGTGCGCTCGCCTAACGCACGGGACAGGCTCGCGCCGCAACATTTTTTGTTTCACCCCTGATCGACACGGGCGATCAGCCGGGCGCGGACGCACTCTGTCGCGCACCTCGGCCAATGCAGCGATGCGGCAGCGAGGGCGGGCCGACAGGCCGGGCGGCGGCGAGCATGCCCGCCCCCGCCCCGCGCCCCTCAGCCCTTGATGTCCAGCATCACGATCGCCTTCGCCGGCACCTGCACGGTCAGCGTGCCGCCCGAAAGGGTGGCGCCGGTGAACGCCGCCGGACGAACCGCGTCCGGTGCCTGGAAGTCGTTGTGCGTGTCCATCGCCGCGCCGGTGAGGAGACGGCCGGTAACCTGCGTGCCGGTCACGCCGTCCAGCTTCACGCTCACGCTTGCCGGCTGGTTCGGATCGACATTGACGAGGCCGACATGGACCACGCCGTCCGTACCCCGCACCGCGCTGGCGCTCACCGCCTGCATGGTCCACTGGTCCTTGTTGTACCAGCGGGACTGCACGTCGACCGGCAGAACGGTGCCGTCCATATAGTCCTTGTACAGGTCGAACACCCAATAGGTCGGCGTCTTCACCATCTTGGCGCCGTCGGTCAGCAGCATCGCCTGCAGCACGTTGACCATCTGGGCGATGTTGGCGCCGCGCACGCGATCGGCGTGGCGCGCGAAGATGTTGAAGTTCAGCGCGGCGACCATCGCGTCGCGCAGGCTGTTCTGCTGGTAGAGGAAGCCCGGGTTGGTGCCCGGCTCGACATCATACCAGGTGCCCCATTCATCGACGAGCAGCGCGACGCGCTTCTTGGGATCATATTTGTCCATGATCTTCCCGTGCTCGGTCAGCAGCTCTTCCATCTTGAGCGTCTTGGAGAGCGTGCGCGCCCAGCTTTCCTCGTTGAAACCGAGGGCCGGCCCCTTCTTTTCCCAGGGCCCGGGCACCGTGTAGTAGTGGACGCCGATGCCGTCGATCACGTTGCCGGCCTTGCGCATCATCACGTCCGTCCAGGTATAGTCGAACGAGTTGGCGCCGCTGGCGACCTTCATCAGGTTCTGCCCCTCCGGCACCTTGACGAAGGTGGCGTAGCGGCGCGTCACGTCGGCGGCATATTCCGGATGCATGTTGCCGCCGCAGCCCCACAGCTCGTTGCCGATGCCGAACATCGGCAGCTTCCATGGCTTGTCGCGGCCGTTCGCGCGGCGCTGGTTCGCGATGGTCGAGTTGGTGGGCGAGGTCATGTACTCGACCCACTCGGCCATCTCGCTCGGCGCGGCGGAGCCGACATTGCCCGAGACATAGGCTTCTGCGCCGACCACTTCGGTGAAGTCCATGAACTCGTTGGTGCCGACCGCATTGTCCTCGGTCACGCCGCCCCAATTGGTATTGACCTTCACCAGCCGCTTGGACTTCGGCCCGATGCCTTCCCGCCAGTGATATTCGTCGGCGAAGCAGCCGCCCGGCCAGCGGATCACCGGCACCTTGATGGCCTTCAGCGCATCGATCACGTCGCGGCGAAAGCCCTTCACGTTCGGGATCTTGCTGTCGGCGCCGACATACAGGCCGCCATAGATGCCGGTGCCGAGATGCTCGGCGAACTGGCCGAACAGGCGGCGATCATATTTGGGGCCTGGCTTGTCGCCGTGCACCGTCACGGCATCGCCCGCGTTCTGCGCCAGGGCCGGCACCGCCGGCATGGCCGCGATGAGCGCAATTGCACTGATGAGGCTTCGCATCATTCTTTCTCCGTCGCGCGCGCCGGGCGCGCCTTTGCTGGGGTAGTGCCCTGCCCCGTGAAGGGCGTGAGGCGGAAATGGATCGCGGTAGGCACCAGCTGGGTGCGATACTTCTTGAGCGGCTTGCCGAACT
Organism: Sphingomonas sp.; assembly: GCF_036731925.1. Lineage (GTDB taxonomy): Bacteria > Pseudomonadota > Alphaproteobacteria > Sphingomonadales > Sphingomonadaceae > Sphingomonas. The sequence continues at coordinate 1,129,086 of NZ_DAINDJ010000001.1, read as the reverse complement.
CGCTCCACTGGGTGTCGCCGCCGACGCCCCATTGCGCGGCATCGATCAGCAGCGTGCCCTGAGCCTTGGGCACCACGTCGCTGCTCTTCCAGCTGCCGGGCGCGTGCCGATCCAGGTCGGCATAGGGGAAGGCGAGCGCGTTCATCATCAGCGGCGCGTCGCCCTGCACCCGCAAGCCGGCGCCGGCGCCGCCGAGTTCCATCCAGCGGACATCGACCTTGTTGCCGGTCTCCTGCGGGCGGATGTAATCGTGGTTCTGCTCGGCAAGGGCGCCGCGCCACAGGCCGATCGGCGCCGAGGTCTTGCGGTCGACATAGCTTTCGTGCGGGCCGCGACCATACCACTCGACCGTCTTGAAGCTGCCCGGCGTGGTGAAGGCCAGGCCGATGCGGAACGGCGGCGGCAGCGGACCCGAGACCGGCTCGAACCGGCCGTCGACGGTGACCGATCCGTCCGCCGCCATGCGGTACACGCTCGTGAAGCGCACCGCGCCCGCACCCATGGTGTAGGCGACGCGCACCTCGGCGCCGTCCGCACCCAGATCCTGCACCTGCACCGCGTCGACCGTACGAGTCTCGCTCATCTGCTTCCAGGCGGCGAGCTGCTTGTTGGTACCGATGCCGATGTCGTTGTCGGTCACCGCGCGCCAGAAATGCGGGGCGCCGCCGCTGAGCAGCGTCTTCCCCCGGGAGGCATAGCGATCGACCAGGCCGGTCGAGCGGTTCACTACCAGCGTCGCGCCGCCGGCCGAGAGCGTGACTGCCCCCTGCCCATCCTGCGTCGCCACCCGGCCCTTGGGCGCCGCGACCTCGACCGCACGATAAGCCGGATCGAGCGCGAACTGCTCCCAGCCGATCACCGTTCCGCCGGGCACCAGCGGCACCGCATCGGCCTTGGCGCGGGCGCGGATCGTCACGAAATACTCGGCACCCGGCTTGCGAGCGATGCCCGCCAGCGTCAGCGCGATCGTGCCTGCGCCGTGCGCCGTCACGTCCGGCGTCGGCAGCGTGCCGTTCGCCACCGCGACGCCATTCTCCTGCACTTCCCACTCGAAGGTGAAGCCGGACAGGTCGCGGAAGTCGTGGCGGTTGCGCACCGTCACCGTGCCGCCCGCGGCATCGAAGCCGTCGAACTGGATCGGCGCATAGACCTTGCGGAGCTCGTAGAGCTGCGGATTTGGGGTGCGGTCCGACTGGAGCAGACCGTCGCCGAACTCGATGTCGCCGCCCGGGTTCGGGCCGTATTCGCCGCCGTCGCCCCAATAGCGCTTGCCGTCCTTGGTGTAGCGATACATCGACTGGTCGACCCAGTCCCAGGCGAAGCCGCCCTGCAGCTTGTCCGGATGGGCGTAGATCGTGTCCCAATATTCCTTCAGGTTGCCGCCCGAATTGCCCATCATATGGGCATATTCGCACTGGATCACCGGCTGCTTGAAGTTCCAGTTGGTGGCGTAATCCTCCAGCTTCACCGCCGGATCGTACATCGGCGCGTAGATGTCGGCATAATAGTTCGGCCGGTGGTCCTGGATCCCGTCCCAGGTGCCCCAGCCGAGATAGGAGACGAGCCGGCCCGGATCGACCGCCTTGGCCGCCGCCGCCGCCGCCTCGAAGTTCGGGCCGATCCCCGCCTCGTTGCCCAGCGACCAGAAGATCACCGAGGGGTGATTCTTGTCCCGCTGGACCATGTTGACGACGCGGCTGACATGCGCGTCCTTCCACGCCGGATCGAAGCCGATCTGCAGCTCGGCGCGCCGTTCGCCATGCTTGTTGGCATAGTCCATGTACGCATGGCTCTCGATGTTCGCCTCGTCCATCACATAGAGGCCGTAGCGATCGGCGAGTTCGTACAGATAGGGGTCGTTCGGATAGTGCGAGGTACGGATCGCGTTGATGTTCGCCCGCTTCATCAGCTGGATGTCGTGCTCCATCGACGCGCGGCTGACGACATGAAAGGTCTCGGGATCATGCTCGTGGCGATTGACGCCGCGGATCGTGATCGGCTTGCCGTTGACGCTGACGAGGCCGTTCCTGATCTCGACGGTGCGGAAGCCGATCCGCTGCGGCGTCGCCTGGACCAGCTTTCCCTCGGCATCGATCAGCTCGACCAGCAGCGTGTAGAGTTGGGGCGTCTCCGCGGTCCAGGGCCGCACGCCCGGTACGTCGGCGGCGAGCGTCACCTTCTGCGCCGGACCGGCGGCAACCGCCGTCTCGCGCACCAGCACCGGCTTGTCGCCGTCGAGCAGCGTCATCCGCGCGGTGAGCGGCGCGCTGCGATCGGTCAGCGTCAGCTCGGTCGCGAGCTTGCCGTCCCTGTAGGCAGCATCAAGCCCTGCATGGACGAACAGGTCTGCCACGCGGGCCTTCGGCACGGCCGCCAGGTAGATCGAGCGCTCGATCCCGGAGACGCGCCAGAAGTCCTGGTCCTCGAGATAGGAACCGTCCGACCAGCGATGGATCTGGATGGCGATCGTGTTGCGCCCGGCATGGACCAGCCTGGTCACGTCGAACGCGGAGGGCAGCTTGGAATCCTCTGAATAACCGGCTTCGACACCGTTCACCCATACGCGAACCGCCGAGCCGGCGGCGCCGATGTGCAGGATCACGTCCTGCCCGGACCAGGTCGCCGGCAACTGCACGTCGCGCCGGTAGGATCCTACCGGGTTGGTGGCGTGGGGGATCAGCGGGCGGTTGGCCGGAAACGGATAGGTGATGTTGTTGTAGCGCGCCTGATCGAAGCCTTCCGCCTGCCAGTCGGCGGGAACCTTGATGCGCTTCCATGTGGCGACGTCATAGTCCGGCTTCTCGAAACCGTCCGGCACCGAGTCCGAAGAGGGGGAGAAGTGGAACAGCCACTGGCCGTCAAGCAACAGGTAGCGATTGGACCTGGCGGGATCGCCGGCGAGCGCGGCGGCGCGGCTTTCATAGGCGAAATGGGTTGCACTGGCGGGCATCTTGCCGCGCGCGAACACCGCCGGGTTCTCCCAATCGGGGCGGCGCGGATCGACCTGCACCGGCTGGACCTGCGGCGCATCGCCGATCTTCGGCCCATCCTGTGCCAGGGCCATGCCGGAAGCGAGCGCGATGGTCGCTACAGCGGCCAGCAAGCCGATCTTGCTCACTAGCAGCACCGCGGGGCAGCGGCTTGCAACTTGCGGCTTGAAAAGCCACGATCGCACAACGGTTGCGGAACGCGCGTCGCCAGCATTTCCCCTCCCCCTCCGGGCGCTGTAGTTTTGTCAGACAAACATACCGGCCGGCGGCGTGGAGGCAAGCCGCTTCCGCGCTTGAGCGATCGTAATTTTTTGTGACTGCTCGGTATGTTCGCACGAACAACGTGTATTCGCGTCGCGCCAGAAAAGGAGGATCTTCGGATCAGTCCCGAGCGATATACGGCAGACACGCGCATCATTGACCCCTCTCCTTGCCGTTTCTAGTCTGACAATATTCCAGGGGAGAGAGAGATGCCTGATTTCCGGAACGACGGCGCGGGAATCGGCCGCCGCGCAGTGCTGCAGGGAGCCGCCGCGCTCGGCGGCGTTGCAGCAACCACCCGGACCGCCACGGCGCGGCCGGCGCGAGCGGCGCCCCTCGCTCCCACGCCGCCAATGGGGTGGAACAGCTGGAACAGCTTTGCCACCACCATCACCGAAACGCAGGCGCTGGAGACCGCGGCCATCCAGGCGCGCGAGCTGCTGCCGTTCGGCTACGACATCTTCACCATCGATATCCAATGGTATGAGCCGGAAGCCAGCAGCTACACCTATAACGCCAAGCCGGTGCCCATGCTGGACGGCCATGGCCGCCTGCTTCCCGCGCCGAACCGTTTTCCCTCCGCCGCGAACGGCAAGGGTTTCGCGCCGATCGCCGCCAAGGTGCATGCGCTCGGCTTGCGGTTCGGCGTGCATCTGATGCGCGGCATTCCCCGGCTGGCGGTGGCGCGCAACCTGCCGGTGCTCGGCACCAGCGGCATCCGCGCCGCCGATATCGCCGACACGTCGAGCATCTGCCCGTGGAACCCGGACATGTTCGGCGTCGACATGCGCAAGCCGGGCGCCCAGGCCTATTATGACAGCGTCTTCGCGCTGCTCGCGTCGTGGGGCGTCGACTTCGTCAAGATGGACGACATGAGCCGCCCCTATGACGCGCATGCGCCGGAGATCGAGGCCGCCGCGAAGGCGATCCAGGCGAGCGGTCGACCGATCCTGCTCAGCCTGTCGCCGGGCGAGACCCCGGTCCCGCGGGCCGAACACGTAGCGCGCCATGCCCAGATGTGGCGCATCTCCGACGACTTCTGGGACGACTGGAAGATGCTGGAGGCGCAGTTCACCCGGCTGGAGAATTGGAGCCCGCACGTGCGACCCGGTGCCTGGCCCGATGCCGACATGCTGCCGCTCGGCCGCCTCGCGCTCGGCCAGCGCGACACCAGGTTCACCCCCGACGAGCAGCGCACGCTGATGACCCTGTGGTCGATCGCCCGCTCGCCGCTGATCATGGGCGGCGACCTGCGCCACCTGGATGCCCCCACCCGGGCACTGCTCACCAATCGCGAGGTGCTGGCGGTCAACCAGGCGAGCAGCGACAACCGGCCCTGGTTCGTTGCCGACGATCGCCGGGTCTGGACGGCGCGCGCGGGGCAAGGCGGCCACTATGTCGCGCTGTTCAACACCGGCGAGAAGCCGGGCGAAGCGGCGTTCGACCTGCGGCTGCTAGGCCTGTCGGGAACGGTGCAGGTGCGCAACCTGTGGGAGGCCAAGGCCGAAGGTACGAGCCCGCTCCGCCTCGCCCGCACGCTGCCGCGCCACGGCGCTGGCCTCTACCGGGTGACGGCGGCATGATCCGCGCGCTCGCTGTGTCGCTGCTGCTGGCAGCCTCCCCCGCCGCGCTTGCCCAGACCAGCGCCGCACCCCGCGCAGCCGAGCCGGCGGTCACGCTAACGCTGCGCCCGGACCTGCACCATGCCGGCCCGCCCTTCGAGGGCTGGGGCACGGCGCTCGCCTGGTTCGCGCACGTGACCGGCGGCTACCCCGATCCGGTGCGCGAGAAGCTCGCCGACCTGTTCTACGGGCCGGACGGGCTCGGCTGGACGATCGCGCGCTACAATATCGGCGGCGGCGACGCGCCCGAGACCAAACCCTATCTCCGCCCCGGCGCCGACGTGCCCGGCTTCTGGCGCCGCCCGACGGGTGCTGCCGGCGCCGATTGGTGGAACCCGGCCGATCCGGCGATGTGGGACTGGTCCGCCGACGCCAACCAGCGCTGGTGGCTGGATGCGATCAAGCGCCGGGTGCAGGCGCCGATCTTCGAGGCCTTCTCCAACTCGCCGCCCTGGTTCATGACCGTCAGCGGCCGCGTCTCCGGCGCCGAGAAGGGCACCGACGACAATCTCCGCCCCGACCAGGAAGCACGCTTCGCCGAATATCTGGCGACGGTGGTGGAGCGGCTGCAGAAGGCGCACGGCATTACCTTCCGCACGCTCTCCCCGGTCAACGAACCGAACACCCCCTATTGGTTCGCCGCCAATACGCAGGAAGGTGCGCACTGGAGCCCGGCGCGCCAGGCGATGATGATCGATGCGGCCGATCGCGCGCTCAAGGCGCATGGCCTGCAAACGGTGATCGCCGCGCCGGACGAAACCGCTGCGCACCTCTTCGTGCGCGACTGGCAGGGCTACCCGGCCGCCACGCGGGCGCGGATCGGCCAGCTGAACGTCCATAGCTATGGCACCGTCCACCAGACGGCGGTGCGCGACATCGCCCGCGCCCACGGCATCCGCCTGTGGATGAGCGAAGACGACACGCCGCTCGACAAGGACCCGGAGCATTTCGACGGCATCGCCACGCCGCTCGCCTTCGCCGAGCATGTCGTCTACGATCTCAAGCGGCTGGAGCCCGTCGCGTGGGTGTTCTGGCAGGCAGTGGAGCGCCGGGGCGACGGCAAGGGGGACAGCACCGGCGGCGGCAGCAACTGGGGCCTGATCAAGATGGCCTACACGCCTGCCGCCGCCGCCGAACATCCGATCCACGTCACCCGCAAATATTGGGCGATGGCGCAGTTCAGCCGCTATGTCCGGCCGGGCTATCGATTGGTGCCGGTGGGCGATGCCGATACGGTCGGCGCGATATCGCCGGACGGCCGGCGGCTGGTGCTGGTGCACGTCAATGGGGGCGTGGTGCCGCGGCGGCTGGGCATCGGAGTGCCGGGCGCGCGGCTGGTCGAGCGGATCGTCACCGACGCCACGCATGCGGCAACCAGTGTGTCGGCCGTGCCGCTCGCCGAGCCCAGATCGATCACCACGCTGGTAGTGGCGCTGCGCTGAACCAAGAGATCCTCCCCCGGAGAAGGAGGGGAACCGCCGCCGAAGGCGGTGGTGGAGGGGTGTCCCCCTGGGCAGGCATCCGACACACCGCCGTCTACCCCCTTCCGCCGCGCTTCGCCCCCCCCTTTCAGGGGAGGATTTGGGTAGAAAGAAAAAGGGCCGGAACTTTCGTTCCGGCCCCTTTGGGATCACTCGGCGTCGGCCTTCTTCTTGGCCGCTGCCTTCTTCGGCTTCGGCGCGGCTTCCTCGCCCTCGCCTTCGGCCTTCGCAGCCTTCTTGGCCGCCTTCTTCACCGGCTCGGCGTCGCCCTCGGCGGCCGGAGCCTCCTCGGCCTTGGCCTTCTTCGCAGCCGGCTTCTTGGCAGCCTTTTCCTCACCGGCCTCGTCCGAAGCGTCGGCCTTCTTGGCGGCCTTCTTCTTCGGCTTGTGGTTGTCATGATCGTGGACGTGGGTGCCCGACGAGAAGCCGTCTTCGCTCTCGATCGCGGCTTCCAGCTCTTCCTTGGTCACTTCGCGGTCGGTGATCTCGGCCTTGTCGAACAGGAAGTCGACAACCTTGTCCTCGAACAGCGGCGCGCGCAGCTGGGCAGCCGCCATCGGCTCCTGCTGGACATACTGGATGAAGCGCTGGCGATCCTGCGGGCCATACTGCTGCGCAGCCTGCGCGATCAGGCGGTTCATTTCCTGCGCGGTGACTTCGACGCCGTTGGCGGTGCCGATCTCGCTGAGCAGCAGGCCCAGGCGCACGCGGCGCTCGGCGATCGCACGATATTCGTCGCGCTCGCCTTCGAGCTCGGCCAGGGCCGCGGCCGGATCTTCCTCATGCTCGGTCTCGTGGACGAGCTGGTGCCAGATCTGGTCGAACTCGGCTTCCACCATCGACGGCGGGACCGGGAAGTCGTGGCCGGCGGCGAGCTGGTCGAGCAGCTTGCGCTTCATGTGGGTGCGGGTCAGGCCGTTGAGCTGCTGCTCGATCTGGCCCTTCAGCAGGCCGGTCAGCTGCTCCAGGTCTTGGAGGCCGAACGCCTTCGCCATGTCGTCGTCGATCTTGGTCTCGCCGGCGGTCTGCACTGCGGTGATCTTGACGTCGAAGGTCGCGGCCTTGCCGGCCAGATCCTTGGCGCCGTAATCGTCCGGGAAGGTGACGTTGAGCTGCTTCTCGTCGCCGACCTTCACGCCTTCGAGCTGCTCCTCGAAGCCCGGGATCAGGCGGCCCGAGCCGAGCTCGACGGCCATGCCTTCGCCGGTGCCGCCGTCAAAAGCGACGCCGTCGACCTTGCCGACGAAGTCCATGACGACCTGGTCACCCGTGGTCGCCGCGTGGCCCTCGGCCGCGTCGTCGAAGCGCTTCTGCTGGTTGGCGAGCTGCTGGAGCTGCTCCTGCACTTCCGAATCCTGCACCGGCACGGTCAGGCGCTCGAGCTTCAGGCCCTCGATCGACGGCGTCGGAACGTCGGGGAGCACTTCCAGCTCGACCTTCACTTCCGCGTCGCCGCCGGGCGCATATTCGCCCTCGAGGCTGACCGAAGGCTGCATCGCCGGGCGCAGCTTGTGATCGGCGATCAGCTGCTGGATGCCTTCCTGGATCGAGCTGTTGAGCGCATCCTGGGTCAGCGCCTCGCCGTGCATCTTGCGGACCAGGTTGATCGGCACCTTGCCGGGGCGGAAGCCAGGCATGCGAATCTGCGGAGCGACCCGCTTGACCTCGGCATCGACCTTCGAGTCGATGTCCTGGGCGGTGATCTTCAGCGTGAAGGCGCGCTTCAGGCCCTCGTTCAACGTCTCGACAGTCTGCATTCTCACGCTTTCTAAAAGAATCGGAATTGCGGTGTACCACACATCAGCCGCGAGGACTGGTGCGGGCGAAGGGAGTCGAACCCCCACATCTTTCGATACTGGAACCTAAATCCAGCGCGTCTACCAGTTCCGCCACGCCCGCAGGGGACACCGCCGGTCGGCGGGCTCTATAGCAGTCATGGGGTTGGGGGCAAGTACGAAGCAACGATTGGCCATCGCGACGCGTTGGGGCTGAAACGAACAGGAGATGCCCCATGCCGGTAGAGCCGCCTATCCAGCCTGCCACGCCGCCGTCCGAACTGCCCGCGCCCGATCCCGGCCAGCCGGGCGGGCCGCCGCCGGAGATCAATCCTCCCGGCCCAGACATCGACGTACCCGCGCCTGAGACGACGCCGAGCATCGATCCAGGCATCACCCCCGGCCAGCCGGTCGCCTGAACCTGAAGGACATACCATGCCCGATCTGACCAACGACCGTGACGATCCCCGCCCTGACATCCAGCAGGCAGTGGAGGCCCGCTCCGACGCAGCCGATGCTGCCGCCGAGGAAGGCACGCCGCTCAAGCGCGCGGTGCCGCTGGGCGCCGGCGGCGAGAATGGTGCCGACGGCGTCGTCAAGAATCAGGACCTCAACCAGCAATAGTCCCCACCCCTAACCTGCGATGGCAGCGGCTTCCCCCGATGGTGGTAGAGCCGCTGCCTTTGGCTGGAGCCATAACCCGCAATGATCGAACGCCACCTGCTGAAACTACGGCTTCGCGACACGATCGACCCAGCGGAAGAGGCTGCGCTGCGGGAGACGATCGTGGACACGGTAAGCCACCCGGCCGGCCGGACGATCGTCCGCGCCGGCGAGGAGCTCAACTATTCCACCTTGCTGCTCGACGGGCTGATCGGCCGCTACAAGGATCTCAAGAACGGCCAGCGCCAGATCACTCATGTCCATGTCGCGGGCGACTTCGCGGATCTGCACGGCTTCACCCTCAAACGGCTCGACCACTCACTCCTGGCGCTGACGCCCTGCACCGTTGCGCGCGCCGCGCATGTGCGGCTGCGCGAGATCACCGAGAAGCATGCCCATCTCACCCGGGTGATGTGGTTCTCCACCAATGTCGACGCGGCGATCCACCGCGAATGGGAAGTGTCGCTCGGCCGGCGCTCTGCGATCCAGCGCGCCGCGCACGTGTTCTGCGAACTGCATGTCCGGCTTGGCGCCGTGGGGCTGGCGGATGAACAGGGCTACAAGCTGGCGATCAGCCAGGCCGAGCTTGCCGAGTGCCTGGGGCTGACGCCGGTGCATGTGAACCGCGTCCTGCGCGAGTTGCGCGAACGTGGGCTGGTGGAGTTCCGGAACGGCAGGGTGTCTTTCCAGGATCTGAGCGGCCTCAAGCGCCTCGCCGAGTTCGATCCGGGGTATCTCTACCTCGAGCCGCGCCCGCTCTGAGCCCGCCTAGCCGGCGATCCGGCGGGCGGAGACAATCTTCACCGGCACCTCGGGCACTTCGCCCTTGAAGCTTCCCATCAGCGTCTTGGTCGGCGACGTCGGCGCATCGAAGATCTTGAGCAGCACCTCCTCCCCCTCGACCACGCGGCCGAACGCGGCATAGCCCAGATTGTCCCCGGGCTTGCTCGGATCGGCATCGAAGGACGGCTGATCGCCCACCATGATGGTGAATTCGCCGCGCGCAGTCCCCGGCGCAAGTCGCGGGAGCGAGAGCGTGCCGTCCAGATGCTTGATGCCGGTCTCGCTCGTCGCCTCATGCTTGATCGGCGGGAACATCCTGGCCGGCGCGTTCTGCACGCCGAACTGGACAAAGCCGAAATGGTCCGCCGGCTTCACCGTGCGGTAGAACACCACCTGGTCCAGCCGCCGTGCATCGACATAGCGCAGGAAATTGCGCGCGGAGACCGGCGCCTTGTCGAGATACACCTCCACCACCATCCGGCCGACACTCGTCTCGATCGCAACGCGCGGATTGGCGGCGGGTGAAGCGGGCGCGGATGCGGTCTGCGCCGCAGCGGGCAGTGACAGCGCCAGCATCATCACCCAAGCCAACATTCTCGCCACCATCGCCTGTCTCCGCTTCTTCCGGCGGAAGATGCGAAGCCGCGATCCTCTTGGCAAGCAACCATTGGCAGCAGGCTTGCGGTGCTATTGTTTCGCCTCGGAAATCAGCCTAGGGTCAGGACAGCGGTCGGGGGACCGCGCGGGAGGGGAAATTCACGTGATCGGACCGCGTTTCCTGCGTCTGGCGGCTGCCGGAGCGCTGGTGTTTTCGGCACAGGCGCACGCGCAGGCCGACGGGGCATGCGAACTCCATGTGTGGCCGGCGACGGCACCGATGAACCTGTATCTCGGCTTCGGGCACGGCGGCATCATCGACGGCAGCACCAAGGGGCGCGACGGGTATCCTGCAGCACCGGACAATCCGCTGTCTGCCGAGCGCCAGGCCGAGCTGCTGTCCGAAGCCGGGTTGCCCGAGCTGCTGAAACTGCCGGGCTATCGCGTAACGCTGCACCCTCAGCCGCTCGACAGCCGCACGATCCGCACGACGCGCGGCCGCATCGCGGAAAGCACCGCACCCTGCTATGCCGAACTGATCGTTGACGATCTGATCCTGAACCAGAACACGATCAGCGGCGGCAACGGCCTGCGCGGATCGTTCCGTTTCCGCACGTTCGGCACCGATCCGGCGCCGACCCGCGCCTTCGGCAGCTGGACATTGGTCAAGCTGACGGCGTTCCCCCCCAAGCCGGCGGAAGACCCCGGCAAGGGCATTGCCGAGGTCGTCCAGGCCTTTCGAACCAGCCTCATCCAGTTCGCCGAGGCGGTGAACAAGCCGCCGCGCACCAAACGCTGAACACCAGGTTCTGAGCGCCGGCGGAATCCGCATTTGAACGCGTACCAACAGGGGAAGACAAACATGTCGAAGAAGGGAATGCTGGCCGCCGCGGTGGCAGCCAGCCTGTGGATCGGCACGGGCACCGCCGCGGCACAGACGGCACCGTGCGAACTGCACGTGTGGCCCGCGGAGCGCATGGTTTCGATGACCAGCGGGCTTCTGGGCGGCGGCCTCCTCGATGCGGCGCTTCACGGCGCGAAGGACGCCCGCAACAAGGCCCAGCTGGCAAGCGCGCTGGACAGCCCCACCCAGCTGGATTCGCTGCAGGCGCTGGATCTGAAGACGCTGCTGTCGCTGCCCGCCGACACGCAGATCATACGCCATGAGCAGCCGCTCGAGCGCCACAGCATGAACAAGGTGAAGACGCGCCGCTCCGATTCGAAGGCTGCTTGCTATGCGGAGCTGATCGTCGCGGACGTGTTCTATCAGAAGGCGGCGATCTACGGCCGCTCGCTCCGGACGCTGTTCATGGTCCGCGACTTCGGCAACGACGACAAGATCGATTTCGAATACAAGGCGTGGGGCGGCAACGGCCTCAAGCTGTTCCCGCCCAAGGAAGGCGAGGATGCGATCGCCGCGCTCGACGAGCTGGGCGTCGTATTCAAGAAGAACTTCGAGGAATTCGCCAACAACGAGCGCAAGGCGGTAGCCGCTCGCGGCAAGGTCGCCGCGAAGTAAGTCGGGCGGGTCCCGGCGGCCGAAGCCGCCGGGCCCCCTCCCCTCAGGCCAGCGCCTTCTTCAGCAGCTCGTTGACGACGGCGGGGTTGGCCTTGCCGGCCATCGCCTTCATCGTCTGGCCGACGAAGAAGCCGAACAGCGCCTCCTTGCCGGCGCGATACTGTTCCAGCTGATTCGGGTTCTTGGCCAGGATCTCGGCGATCACGGCTTCGATCGCGCCGGTGTCGCTGGTCTGCTTCATGCCGCGCTCTTCGACGATCTTGCCCGGCGCATCGCCAGTCTCGAGCATGATCTCGAACACCTGCTTGCCCAGCGTGTTGGAGATCGTCCCGTCGGCCACCAGCGCGAGCAGCTCGGCACCCTGTTCGGGGCTGACCGGGCTCTCGTCGATTCCCTTGCCGAGGCGGTTGAGCGCGCCGTACAGGTCCGACAGCAGCCAGTTGGCCGCCGCGCGCGCGACTTCCTGCTCGCCCTTCTTCTGGATCCGCGCGCTCTCGGCGAGCAGCGCCTCGAACCAGCGCGCCGTCTCCGCCTCGGCCGTGAGCACCGCGGCGTTATAGGCGGTCAGGCCCAGCGATTCCTCGTAGCGGCGGCGCTTGGCGTCAGGCAGCTCGGGCAGGCTGGCGCGGCATTCCTCGAGAAAGGCGTCATCCAGCTCCAGCGGCAGCAGGTCGGGATCGGGGAAATAGCGGTAATCCTGCGCATCTTCCTTCGAGCGCATCGACCGGGTCTCGCCCTTGTCCGGATCGAACAGGCGCGTTTCCTGGACGACACGGCCACCGCTCTCCAGCACCTCGACCTGGCGGCGCGCCTCATATTCGATCGCCTGCATCACGAAGCGAACCGAGTTGACGTTCTTGGTCTCCGTCCGCGTGCCCAGCGGGTCGCCCGGCTTGCGGACGCTGACGTTCACGTCGGCGCGCATCGAGCCCTGGTCCATGTTGCCGTCGCAGCTGCCGACATAGCGCAGGATCGACCGCAGCTTGGCGAGATAGGCCCCGGCCTCGGCCGGCGAGGTCATGTCGGGCTTCGACACGATCTCCATCAGCGCGACGCCCGCGCGGTTGAGGTCGACATAGGAACGGGTCGGGTGCTGGTCGTGCATCAGCTTGCCGGCGTCCTGCTCGACATGGATGCGCTCGACGCCGATCGCCTTCACCTCGGCCTCGGGATCCTTCTCGTCCAGGCTGATCGTGATCTGCCCCTCGCCCACCAGCGGGTGGTAGAGCTGGCTGATCTGATAGCCCTGGGGGTTGTCGGCGTAGAAATAGTTCTTGCGGTCGAAGCGCGACCATTTGTTGATCACGGCGCCGATCGCCATGCCGCTGCGCACCGCCTGGCGGATGCACTCGCCATTGAGCACCGGCAGCATGCCGGGCATCGCGGCGTCGACAAGGCTGACCTGGCTGTTCGGCTCGGCCCCGAATGCCGTGGCCGCGCCGGAGAACAGCTTGGCCTGCGACGTGATCTGCGCATGGACTTCGAGGCCGATCACGACCTCCCATTCGCCGGTGTCGCCCTGGATTCGGTAGCTCGATGCAGTCTTGGTCGCCATGTGCTCTTCACAAGGTAATGGGAATATGCGTGGTCCCGCCTATCGCGCGTCGCGGCGTTCAGGTCCAGCGGGCAATTACGCCGCGGCCAAGGTGGCATTCGGCGACGGTGCAAGGGCGGGACGAACAGTGCCGCGCGGGAGTTTGTTCGGCATTGCACAACGAAGCACGATCCACTACCCCGACCGAGAATATACAGATTCTGGCATACTGAATATCGGGGGTAGCAACATGTCGCCGCAAGACACCATCGGCGCCGGACGTTTCGCTGGGCTGAAGATCGCCGTGTTGCTTCCTTGTTACAATGAAGAAGTCGCGATTGGCAGGACTGTCGCCGCGTTCCGCGCGGCACTGCCCGAAGCGACGGTTTACGTATACGACAACAACAGCCGCGACCGGACCTGCGAAGTCGCGGCCGAAGCCGGGGCCGTGGTGCGCACCGAACGCATGCAAGGCAAGGGCAATGTCGTCCGCCGCATGTTCGCGGACGTCGAGGCGGATGTTTATGTCCTGTCCGACGGCGACCTGACCTATGATGCGGACGCGGCGCCGCAGCTGGTGGAACGCCTGATCGAAGAGCAGCTGGACATGGTGGTCGGCGCGCGCAAGTCCGAAGTCGAGCTTGCCTATCGCCGCGGACACCGGTTCGGCAACGCGATGCTCACCGGCATGCTGGCGCAGCTGTTCGGCCGCAGCTTCACCGACATCCTCTCGGGCTACCGGGTCTTCTCGCGACGCTTCGTGAAGAGCTTCCCGGTGCTGTCGGCCGGTTTCGAGATCGAGACGGAGATCAGCATCCACGCGCTCGAACTGCGCATGCCGGTATCCGAAATCATGACCCATTATGCCGCCCGGCCGGAGGGCTCGACCTCGAAGCTCTCCACCTACCGCGACGGCTGGCGGATCCTGCGGACGATCGTCAACCTGTTCCGCATCGAGCGGCCGGTGCTGTTTTTCGGCATCCTTGGCGGCATCGCGATGCTGCTGGCGCTGGTGCTGGCGATCCCCCTTGCCATCACCTACGCCCAGACCGGGCTGGTGCCACGCCTGCCCACGGCGGTTCTGGTCACCGGCCTGGCGATCGTGGGCCTCCTGAACATCTTCACGGGGCTGATCCTCGACACGGTGGTCCGGGGCCGGCGCGAGGTGCGCCGCCTGGCCTATCTCGGGGTGCCTGCACCGCGCGCCTGAGAGGGCGCCGCGGCACGGCCGCACTTCGTCCGCCGCAAATCCGGGTCACGACAAGCGACGTCCTCGCAAATAGGTGAAGTGGCACTTCGGACAAGGAGCGCCGGCAAAGGGGAAGAACAGCTTGAAACTGCCATCGCTGGTCGATTTTCGATCCCCGCGCGTTCTCCCGGCAGTGATCCTGCTGATAGGATTTGTCGAGCGCGTCATTTTCCTGGCGCTGCAGGGCGTGCAACACGCGCTGGGAGAGGCCGAGAACGTTGCCCTGTCCGTAGCGCGCGACGGAAGCATCGCAGATGTTTTCGCGCGCGGTAGCGGCCTGACCGCGCACGTGAACCCGGTACTCCCATCGCTCGCCGGCTCTGTTTATCGCGTGTTCGGCGTTCAGAGCGCGTTGTCCGAATGGATTCTGGCGCTGCTCTCCATTTCGACCGTGCTGGCCGCGGGCGCGGTGTTTTGCCGCGCGGCCGGCGTTGCCGGCATCCCTCGCCCCGCACGATTGGGAGCGCTGGCCATCTTCGCGCTGCTGCCCATATCGCCCGATCTGGAGACAATCTCGTTCAGGGTTTGGGAAGGCGGCTTGGCCAGTCTGCTCGGCGCAACCGTTCTCCTGCTGGCCTTGCGCGCGGATAAGGCTGCAGCGCTTCGCTACAGCCACATCCTCGTCCTGTCGCTGACCGCAGCCTTCCTCTTCTTCATCAATCCGGCGCTGGGCCTGGCAGCCTATGGCGTCGTTGGCCTGTTGCTGTTGCGCAGAGCGCATCCGCGCACCTGGATCGGACACGGCGCCATCGTGGTTGCCGTCCTGGCGGCGGTGCTCACACCTTGGACGATCCGCAACTACGAAGTCTTTGGTCGCATCATGCCGCTACGCGGGAATTTCGGGCTGGAGCTGGCAGTCGGCAACCATCCAGCGGCCATGCACCCTGGTCAGCGGGAAGCGTTCGTCGAGCGCCTGCAAACCATTCACCCGCTCGAAAACCAGGCGGCGTTCGATCGGATGCAGGCAATGGGCGGCGAGATCCCGTACGCGCAGGCGATGGGCGAAGAGGCAAAAGCCTGGATCCACGCGCATCCCGGCGATTTTGCACAATTGTGCGTTCGCCATGCCGCGCAATATTACTTCCCGCCGCGCTGGCAGTGGAACATCTACACTGGCCAGATCAGCAAGAGCGTCCTGGTGCGCCAGCCCTTGCTATGGACGATAAGCGCCCTCGGGTTGATCGGCGCCTTTGCAGCGCTGTTCGCATGGCGGACGCGGATGCTCTATCTGGCCACCCTGGCGGTGGTGCCGGTACTTCCGTACATCATCACCCAGCCAGTTCCACGCTATCGCTATATCGTGCTGCTGCCGCTGCTCTTCCTCGGCGCGGATTTCGCCTATCGCCTGCTCCGCAGGCTGCGCCCCGATCGTTCTGCGCTGAGCTGAAAGCCAGCCAAGGGGCGGTGGCCGAACCACCGCCCCTCGATCCTCTGCTTACCACCAGGCCTTGGGGCGCGCCGTGAACCCGGCGCGCTGCTCGATCGCAAGGCCGGCGTTGAGCACGCCCTGCTCGTCGAACGGCTTGCCGATGATCTGCAGGCCCAGCGGCAGCCCCGCGGAATCCAGCCCGCCCGGCACGCTCATCGCCGGCACGCCGGCAAGGCTCGCCGGCACGGTGAACACGTCGTTCAGGTACATCGCCAGCGGATCGACCTTCTCGCCCAGCCCGAACGCCGCGCTCGGCGCGGTGGGCGTGAGCAGCAGGTCGCACTGGCTCCAGGCATTGTCGAAGTCGCGGGCGATGAGCGCGCGCACCTTCTGCGCCTGGGTGTAATAGGCGTCGTAAAAGCCTGCCGAGAGCACATAGGTGCCGATCAGGATGCGGCGCTTCACCTCGTCGCCGAAACCGGCAGCGCGGGTGGCGGCGTACATGTCCTGCAGGTTCTGGCCCTCGGCCAGCTCGCGCAGGCCGTAGCGCACGCCGTCATAGCGGGCGAGGTTCGAGGAGGCTTCGGCCGGCGCGATGATGTAATAGGCCGGCAGCGCATATTTGGTGTGCGGCAGGCTCACCTCGACGATCTCGGCCCCCGCATCCTTCAGCCACGCGATGCCCTGCTGCCACAGCGCCTCGATCGCGGCGGGCGTGCCGTCCATCCGGTACTCGGCAGGAATGCCGACGCGCTTGCCGCGCAGATCGGCGGAAAGGCCCGCCTCCCACTGCGGGACCGGCATGTCGAGCGAGGTCGAATCCTTCGGGTCGAAACCCGTCATCGCCTCGAGCAGGATTGCACAGTCGCGCACGTCGCGCGCCATCGGCCCCGCCTGATCGAGCGACGAGGCGAACGCCACCACGCCCCAGCGCGAGCAGCGGCCATAGGTCGGCTTGATACCGGAAATGCCGGTGAACGCCGCCGGCTGGCGGATCGAGCCGCCGGTGTCGGTGCCGGTCGCCGCCGGGCAGAGCCGCGCGGCGATCGCTGCCGAACTGCCGCCCGAGGAGCCGCCCGGCGCGAGCGGCGTGGTGTCGCTCTCCCCGCGCCGCCAGGGCGAGATCACGTTGCCGAAATAGCTGGTCTCGTTCGACGAGCCCATCGCGAACTGGTCGAGATTGAGCTTGCCGAGCATGCCCGCGCCGGCTTCCCACAGCTTGTGCGAGACGGTGGACTCATACTCCGGCTTGAAGCCTTCCAGCATATGGCTGGCAGCCGTGGTCTGCACGCCCTTGGTGGCGAACAGGTCCTTCATGCCGATCGGCACGCCGGCCAGCGGCTTGAGCGTCTCGCCCGCGGCGCGTGCCTTGTCGGCAGCGTCGGCGGCGGCGAGGGCATGCTCGGGGGTCTTGACGATGAAGGCATTGAGCGCGTCGGCACCGGCCACGGCGGTGTTGAACGCCTCTGCCACTTCGCGGGCGGAAAATTCGCCGTCGCGCACGCCGTTGCGGATGGCGGCGACGCCCAGATCGGTCAGCGTGCTCATTCCACCACCTTCGGAACCGTAAAGAAGCCATGTTCGCCCTGCGGCGCATTCGCCAGCACCGCGTCGCGCTGGTTGCCATCCGTGATCACGTCTGGCCGCAGGCGCAGCGCGTTGGGCATCACGGCAGTCATCGGCGCGACATCGTGCGTGTCGACTTCGCCGAGCTGTTCGATCCAGCCCAGGATGTTGTTGAGTTCGGGCGCGAGGCGCTCGGCGTCGGCGTCACTGATCGCGATGCGCGCCAGGTTCGCCACTTTCTTCACGGTTGCGGTGTCTACGGACATGGTTCTGCGCCTAACAGCGGAGCCCCGCCCCTTCAAGCGCCCGCATCGTGCATCGGCACTTGCGGTTGCATCCTTCGCACGCAACACTGGCCGGAACGCGATTGCGTCGCCGCCCGTTCATGCTGCATTGCACAATGGAGAGGCCGATTGGCCCGAAAGTTTCTTTATGCGGTTGCGATCCTGATCATGCTGGGCGTTGCATCCCTGTTCGCCTATCGGCTCTACGGCATCCAGCTGATGCGCCAGTTCATGGTGCCCGCTGGGGAGGCCACCGATCTGCCGCCCGTCTCACCGCGCGATTACGCCAGGGCGGAAATGTGGCTCGCGCGACCGGACAAGCCGGGCAATCCGGCGCTGTGGACACCGGCCGGGCAGACGGCAGCGGCCGCACCCCGCGCCGCGCTCTTCTTCATCCATCCCACCTCGTTCCTCGACACCAAGCAGTGGAACGCGCCGCTGGACAACCCCGACGCCAATGCCCGGGCGGAGCTGTTCCTGCGCGGCCAGGCCAGCGCGTTCAACGCCAGCGCCGCGATCTGGGCGCCGCGCTACCGCCAGGCGACCTTCGGCGCGTTCCTGACCAGCAAGGCGCAGGCGCAGAAGGCACTGGATCTCGCCTATCGCGACGTCGCAGCCGCCTTCGAGGCGTTCCTGCAGGAGGCAGGTGACCGGCCGATCATCCTCGCCGGGCACAGCCAGGGCGCGCTGCATCTCTCCCGGCTGCTGGCCGAGCGAGTCGCGGGCACGCCCGTGGCCGCCCGCGTGGTCGCGGCTTATGTGGTCGGCTGGCCGGTATCCCTCACCGCGGACCTGCCCAGGATGGGGCTGCCCGGCTGCACGGGGCCGGACGAGGCCGGCTGCATCCTGTCCTGGCAGAGCTTCGCCGAGCCTGCCGATCCGGCGCTGATCCTCGACACCTTCGATGCGACCACCGGCTTCACCGGGCAGCCGCGCGCCGGCACGAAAATGCTCTGCACCAACCCGATCACCGGCAAGCCGAACGATTCGGCCCCGGCGAGCGCCAACCTTGGCGCGCTGATCCCGGACGCGAATCTGCAGTCCGCCCATCTCGCGCCCGGCCGCGTGCCGGCACGCTGCACCGGACGCGGCATTCTCACGATCGGCTCCGCCCCGCCGGAGTTCGGCCAATATGTGCTGCCGGGGAACAATTACCACGTGTTCGACTACAGCCTGTTCTGGGCCAATGTCCGTGCGGATGCGGGGCGCCGCCTCGCAACGTTCGAGCGGCGCCCGGGCTGAACCTCAGGCGGGAACCGGCGCGCGCACCCGGCCCGCGGCGATCGCCGCCCGCGCCAGGCTGTCGGCGGCGACATGCGGCGGCACGCCCTGCGCTTCGGCATGGTCGAGCACGGCGGCGAGGCGCTTGCCCGTTGCTTCCACCCGAAGCGCCACGTCTTCCGGCGCCCAGCCGAGATACTCGCCCGCGACATTGATGATCCCGCCGGCGTTCACGACATAGTCCGGCGCATAGAGGATGCCGCGCCGCGCCAGCCGCTCGCCATCGGCCGGAGTCGCCAGCTGGTTGTTGGCCGCACCGCAGACGAGCGCGGCGCGCAGCACCTCCACCGTGTCGGCATGGAACACGCCGCCCAGCGCGCAGGGGGCGAAGATGTCTGCCGGTGCCGACAGGATGTGCGCCGTCGACGCGACTTCCGCGCCGGTCTCCACCGCCACCCGCGCGACCCGGCTCGAATCGACATCGGCGACGATCAGCCGCGCCCCCGCCCCGTGCAGCAGATGCGCCAATGCCTCGCCGACATGGCCGACACCCTGGATGGCGACGGTGCATTCGCCGAGCGTGCGCCCCAGCCGACGGCGGGCGGCATGCTCCATCGCCACGAACACGCCGAGCGCGGTGTGCGGCGACGGGTCCCCGCCCGGCCGCCCGGCGCGCTGGGTGAGGCCGGCGACGTGGCGCGTCTCGCCCGCCACGACTTCCATGTCGGCGACACTGGTGCCGACATCCTCGGCGGTCACATAGCGCCCGTCCAGCCGCGCGACCGCCCGGCCGAAGGCGCGGAACAGCGCCGTCCGGTCGAAATCGCCCTGCGGCCGCCGCAGCACCGCCTTGGCGCCGCCCAGCGGCAGCCCGGCCATCGCGTTCTTGTAGCTCATGCCCTCGGCCAGCCGCACCGCGTCGGCGAAGGCGGCCTCGCCATCGGCATATTGCCAGAAGCGGCAACCGCCGGCGCCGGGCCCGAGCACCGTGGAATGGATCGCGATCACGCCGTCCAGCCCCGCTGCCGCGTCCTTCAGCACGACGACTTCGTCGACCAGGCTATTGCCCTCCACTTGCAGCACCATCTCGAACACTCCCTGATTTTGATGGGGATCAATCTGACAGGGGCGCACGGGTGATGCTTGCCTGAATCGGGAGCCGCACATGCGATTGCAGGTGAATTCATCCCGGCTTTGACATATGCGCGGTCAAGATGACCGATCTCGACCCATATGAGCGCAAGATTCTCCACGAACTGCAGCGCGACGCCAGCCTGACCACCGCCGAACTCGCGGAGCGGATCGGCCTGTCGCCTTCGCCCTGCTGGCGCCGGGTGGACCGGCTGGAGCGCGAGGGTGTGATCCGCAAGCGCGTGGCATTGATCGACCGGCGCAAGGTGGGGCTCAACGCCCATGTCTTTGCCCAGGTGAAGCTGAACGCGCATGGCCGCGCCAATCTCGACGAGTTCAGCGCCGCCATCCGCGGCTTTCCCGAGGTGCTCGACGCCTATGTGCTGATGGGCACCATGGATTTCATGCTGCGGATCGTCGCCGAGGACATCGATGCCTATGAGCGCTTCTTCTTCGACAAGCTCAGCAAATTGCCCGGGGTCCAGGAAATCAATTCGATCGTGGCGCTGTCCGAGATCAAGTCGACCACCGAATTGCCGATCTGACCCTCGCGCACCGCGCAGGACCCGCGTATAGCCCGCGCGTGATTACCACCGTTCCCAGCGAATTTCGCGCCGTCCTGCCCGAAGGCGGGCGCCTGATCGGTCTCGATGTCGGCACCAAGACCATCGGCACCGCGCTTTGCGATGCCGGCTGGAGCTTTGCCAGCCCTGCCGAACTGATCCGCCGCACCAAGTTCAGCAAGGACAAGGCGCAACTGGTCGCGCTGATCGCCGCCCAGCAGGTGCGTGGCATGGTGATCGGCCTGCCGCTCAACCTGGACGGCACCGACAGCCCCCGCACCCAGTCCACGCGCGCCTTCGCCCGCAACTGCGAGGACATGGGGCTTCCGATCCTGATGTGGGACGAACGCTGGTCCACCGTCGCGGTGGAGCGCACGCTGATCGAACAGGATGCCAGCCGCGCCAAGCGCGCCGAACTGATCGACAAGATGGCCGCCGCCTATATTCTGCAAGGCGCCGTTGATGCACTTGTGAATAGCTAAAAAATGAAGCGGACGTGACGTTCCGTTTACCCGGATTCGCTACTCATTACGGGGCGAAGAGGGGGACTCGGAAATGCTTTCGGTCAACACCAATGCGGCTGCCGCACAGGCGGTACGGGCACTGAATGATGCGACCGCCGAGGTCGCGCTGCATCAACAGCGCATCGCCACTGGTCGCAAGGTCAACGGCACGAAGGACGACAGCGCCACCTACATCATCGCCCAGTCGCTGCGCGGCGATGTCGGTGTGCGGAGCGCGATCAGCCAGAACATGGCGAGAGCAAGCTCGGTGATGGACGTTGCCGCCAGCGGTGCGGAGCGGATCAGCGATCTGGTCAATCAGATCAAAGCCAAAGCCTATGGGCTGACCGGGACCAACGACGCGGGCGCCCGCCGGGCGATCTACGAGGACATCAACGGACTGGTCTCGCAGATCGACACCATTGCCAGATCGGCAGATTTCAACGGCACGAACATGCTTGCAGGCCGCAAGACGCCGCATTTCAGCACCCGGACCGAGACCACCATGGCCGGCAGCTACGTTCTCCCGATCTATCCGCCGATGCATGGCCTGCCGAACAACACCTGGCTGGCGCAACATTCCAATTCCGTCGGCACCACGCACACGCGCTTCGAGCTGGACACCTCGCTCCCCGCCGACGTCGCGACGCCCGCTCCCGCGTCGCTGGATCCCGAGACGGCGATGCAGCTTCAGCCCGCCTCCGTGCAACAGCCCAGCGCGACCTATACCTACAACCCGGGAGCGCAGGCTGGCCGGATCGACGTTGCGTTCGATGCATTCGGCGTCGGCGACACGATGGAAGTGATGCAGAACGGTGTTCGTATCGCCGCGACCGGACAGTCCTACACCCCCGGCGGCGGTGCGGTGGGCGCGGCGAGCGCGGTCAGTGGCAAGCAGGTCGTCAGCTTCGACTATGATCCTGCCAAGGGTGATTTGACCTTCAAGTTCAATGCGGGCGGTGCTCCGGCGGGCTCCGCCTGGGCGGTGACCGGCATGGCGCTCAGCCCTGTCGGCAGCCCGATCGTCCAGCCGACCGTCACAACCGTGCTCAACGGCTCGGACATTCGCTACGACACGTTCGATTATGACGTCACGACCAGCCTGACTGGCGACAGGAACACGATCCGCTCGCGCGACGTGACGGCCCGGGGCTTGGGACTTGCCGGGCTCGACGGTGCCGACGCGGGCACGATCGTCGATGCAGTCACCCGCGCGCAGGGCCAGATCCGGGAAGCGCTCAGCCATTTCGGCAGCAAGGCCCGCGCGCTGGACGGCGCAGCGTCGTTCAATTCCAAGCTCGGCGACGTGCTTGATGGTGCAATCGGCGAGCTGGTCGACGCCGATCTGGCGAAGGAAGCCGCCCAGCTCCAGGCCGCGCAGATCAAGCAGCAGCTCGCCGTGAAGGCGCTCGCGATAGCGAATGAGCAACCCAAGATCATCCTGTCGCTGTTCGACAAGGTCGCCTGATCCGGAGTCGCGGCCTTGCGCCGGACCCGCCCCCGCTCTAGGCGGCGGCTTTAATGCACACCTCCGATCATCGACCCGGTGCCCAGATACAGGGCAGCGCCGTTTTCCCGCACCGGCACCTCACCGGCATTTCGGGACTCCAGCCACACGAGATCATGTTCCTGCTCGACGAAGCGGAACAATGGGTCGAGGCCAATCGCACCCGCGCCAAGAGCGACAAGCGCCTCGAAGGGCTCACCCAGATCAACGCCTTCTTCGAGAACTCTACGCGCACGCTGCTGTCGTTCGAGATCGCGGGCAAGCGGCTGGGCGCGGACGTCGTCAACATGCACGCAGCCCAGAGCAGCGTGAAGAAGGGCGAGACGCTGATCGACACGGCCGTCACGCTCAACGCGATGCGCGCGGACGTGATCGTGATCCGCCACGCCAGCTCGGGCGCGGTGCGGCTGATCGCCGACAAGGTCGATTGCCCGGTGCTCAACGCCGGCGACGGCTGGCATGAACACCCCACCCAGGCCCTGCTGGACGCGCTCACCATTCGGAGACGTCGCGGATCGGTAGCAGGTCAACGGGTGGTGATCTGCGGCGACATCCTCCACAGCCGCGTCGCCCGCTCGAATATCCTCGCGCTCACCGCGCTGGCTGCCGAAGTGCGCGTGGTCGCGCCGTCGACGCTGATGCCGCCGGCGATGGACCGGATGTTCGTCACCCCCTTCACCGATTTCGATGCCGCGCTGGAAGGCGCCGACGTGGTGATGATGCTCCGCGTCCAGAACGAGCGCATGGCCGGCGGCTACATCCCTTCGACTCGCGAGTTCCACATGCGCTACGGCCTCACTCCCGAACGCCTCGCCCGGGCCAAGCCCGATGCGCTGGTGATGCATCCGGGTCCGATGAACCGGGGCGTCGAGATCGACTCGATCGTCGCCGACCATCCGGAGCGCAGCGCGATCACCGAGCAGGTGGAAATGGGCGTGGCGGTGCGCATGGCCTGCCTCGACGTGCTCACAAGGCGATCGCGCGGCGTGGAGGGCTGGGCATGAGCAGCATCTTCTTCCGCAATGCCAAGCTGGTCTGCCCCGAGACCGGCCTGTCCGACGGCGACCTGCTGGTCCAGGGCGATACCATCACGGCGGTCGGCCGGGTCGATGCGCCCGCCGATGCCCAGGTGGTCGACGTCGCCGGCAAGATGCTCGCGCCGGCGCTGATCGATCTCGGCGTGTTCGCGGTCGACAAGGGCGCCTGCCGCTTCGGCGGCATTGCCCGCGTCGGCCTCATGCCCGATCAATCGCCGGTGCTCGACGATCCGGGCATCGTCCGCCGTGCCGCCGTCTCGGGCAAGCCGCAGCTCTGGGTCCACCCGCTCGCCGCGGCGACGCAGGGCCTGAACGGCGAGGACCTGGCGGAGATCGCGATCAACGCCTCGGCCGGCGCCCGCGCCATTGCCACCGGGCGGCGCTGGATTGCGAACACCGGCACGATGCGCAAGGCGCTGCTCTATGCGCGCGACCTGAACCTGACGGTGGTCGCGCACGCCGAAGACGGCGGGCTGGCCGACGGCACCGTCGCCACCGCGGGAGAGACGGCCGCCCGTCTCGGCCTGCCGAGCGCGCCGTCGATCGCCGAGCCGCTCGCCATCGCCCGCGACCTGATGCTGGCGGAAGAAACCGGCGCGAAGCTCCACTTCCGACAGGTGACCACCGCAGCCGGCTTCGACCTGATCCGCGCCGCCAAGCGCCGCGGCGTGCAGGTCACCTGCGGCATCACGCCCGCGCATCTGCTGCTGTCGGACATCGCGATCAGCGATTTCCGCACCTTCGCCCGCCTCTCGCCGGCCTTGCGCGACGAAAGCGACCGGCAGGCGGCGCTGGCGGCAGTGGCGGACGGCACCATCGACGTGATCGCCTCCGGCCATGATCCGCGCGGCCCCGAGGCCAAGCGCCTGCCCTTCGCCGATGCCGAACCCGGTATGGCGGGTGCCGAGACGCTGCTCGCGCTGTCGCTTACGCTGGTGCGCGACGGCAAGCTGAGCCTCGACCGGCTGTTCGCGCTGCTCGCCGCCAATCCGGCGAAGATCCTCGGGCTGGAGAGCGGGGCGCTCAAGGCCGGCTTGCCGGCCGACCTGATCGTGCTCGACCCGGAAACGCCCTGGATCATCGACGCGCGCAAGATGAACGCGCGTGCCGGCAATACGCCGTTCGATCGCCTGCCCACCCAGGGCCGGGTGCTGCAGCTCTACAAGGGCGGTACGCTGGTCTGAGGGATCAGCGTGCGGCGATACCGACGCGGGTCGCGGGCTTGTACCAGCTCGCGACCGCGTCGCCCGCCGTCATGCGCACGAAGCAGTTGCCGCCGCCGGTCTTCACCGCCTTGCACAACGCATCGGCATCCGTGCGGGCGAACCCGCCCACGGACAGGCGATAGAGGCTGGCGGCGCCGCTCGGCACCGTCGCGCCTTGCGGCTTCAGGCGGCCCAGCGCGGATACCCGGCCACTGAGCTTCTGCCATGCGTCGCGCGCCACCCCGGCGTTGGCGAAGGCACCCAGCTGGACGACAAAGGGTCCCGCCGCGACGCGAACCGGCGCGGCCTTGGGCGGCTGCGGCTTCGGGAGCTTGGCAGCGGCGACCCGCACGGGCGCCGGCGTGAACACGGGCGTCGGCGCCGCTTCCGGCACCGGCATGGCCGCAGGCTCGGCAGACGGCTCAGGTTCCGGCTCCGGCGACGCGACCGGTGCGGGCACAGGCGCAGGCACAGGCGTCAGCGCCGCCAGGTTCGGCTGGCGTGCAAGGGCCAGCGCAACCGGCTGACCGCCGTCCTGCACGGGCTGTACGGCGAGCAGTGAAGCGACCTGGTCATAGGCATTGGCGGGGCGCGCGAAATTCGCCCATTGCAGCATGCGCGCGTTGAGCTGGTCGGGTGCGACATCCATCGCCGCCACGGCCTTGGCCTCGCCCCAGCGGCCGGCCAAAGCCAGCGCCAGCGCGAAGTTCTGCCGGGTACGCGCGGTCGCGTCCGGTGCACGCACCGCCGGCGCCAGGATCTCGACCGCGGCATTCGGATCGCCCGCCAGCGCCATGGCGAGCCCCAGGTCGGTCGCCGGAATGCGCGCCGCATGGGTCTGGAGCAACGCGCGGGCCCCGCCCCAGTCGCCGGTCCCGATGCTGGCGAGCGCTAGGCTCAGCGCCGCGCGGCCGTCTTCCGGGTTCAGCGCCAGCGCATCGCGAAGGGCCTGCCCCGCCGAGGTGAAGCGGCCGGCTAGCAGATAGGCCTGGCCCAGCAATGCGCGATACGCGCCGCGCTGGGGATCGTTCGCCACCGCCTGCTCGGCATGGGCAACGGCGGCCGCTGCCTTGCGCGCGGCAAGCGCCTTCTGCGCCGCGCGGGCCTCGTGCGCCGCCTTCTGCGCGTTGGGCGCTGCCGTTGCGAAGGCGGCGCCATGCACCACCACGCCGGTCGCCCCCGCACTGCCGAGCGCGAGGAGCACGGCGCCGATCGAGAGGAATGTACGCGACTTCATCTTTGCCATTGTCCTTCGATCGCGGCGACCCGGGATGCGAGCGGTTCCAGCTCGGCCATGTCGTCCAGCATCGTGTCGATTGCCTCGGTCACCAATTGCTGGGCCGATCGTCCGGTGATCGCCGCTGCCAGCCGCAGCCGCAGCCGGCGCTCCGCATCCAGCCGCAGGGTGAAGGCCGCCCGGTCCTTGGTCGCGCGCGCGGTGCGGGCGAGCCGCTCCGCCAGCGCATCGGAGGTCGCCGCAGCCTCCTCCCCGACCGAGGCGAGCACCGGCTTGCGCGCGCGCCCCTTGCGCACCAGCAGGCCTCCGGTCAGCGCGGCGACGGGGCTTGCAAGATCGTCGGCCGGCTTCACGGCACCACCCGGCGGCCAAAGCCGCCCGCCGGCCGCGCCGGGGCGAAGGCCGCGGCGGCCGCGGGCGCGGAGAACACCGTGCGGCGGAAATTCTTCTCCAGCCGGTCGGACACATAGGACCAGAGGTTCGCCACCTCGGCGGCGGACTTGCTGCCGGGATCGACCTCCATGACGGTGCGGCCGTCGATCATCGAGCCGGCGAAATCGGTGCGATGGTGCAGCATCATCGGCGCTACCGTACCGTGCTGCGAGAGCGCCAGCGCCGCCTCGGCGGTGATCCGCGCATTCGGCGTGGCGGCGTTGACGACGAAGAGGAGCGGCTTGTGGGCACGCTCGCACAAGTCGGCCGTCGCCCCCACCGCGCGGAGGTCGTGCGGGCTGGGCCGGGTGGGAATGACGATCAGCTCGGCAACCTGGATGACGGTGAAGATCGCGGGCGTGATCGCCGGCGGCGTGTCGATCACGACCAGCCGGAAGCCCTGCTGGCGCAGCGCCTCGATATCGGCGGCGAGCCGTGCGATCGTCGTCTGCGCGAGCGCGGGAAGTTCGGCCTCGCGCTCGCTCCACCAGTCGGTCAGCGAGCCCTGCGGATCGAGGTCGATCATCGCCACGGGGCCGGCGCCGCTCCGCTGCGCCTGCACCGCCAGATGGCCGGACAAGGTCGTCTTGCCCGATCCACCTTTTTGCGAAGCCAGCGCCAGGACGCGCATTCACCCTCTCGAAATCGACGGAAACTCGCGCAATGCTTGGCACAGGCGCGGATAAGATCGAGTTAACGGGCGCCCGATAAGCCGCTAAGCCACGGGCGCGTCACGCAAGGCGCGGCCGAACAGGGGATTCTCACATCATGCGCTTGCCTGCCGCATTGCTTCTTCTTGCCGGCCTGAGCCTACCCGCCGCCGCCCGGGCGCAGGACGCCGCCGTGAAGGCCGGCGTGGAGGCCTATGATCGCGGCGACTATGCCGGGGCGTTGCGCGCCTGGCGACCTGCCGCGGAGAAGGGCGATGCGGACGCGCAGTACAACGTCGGGCAGATCTACAAGCTGGGTCGCGGCGTGCCCGTCGATATGGTGGAGGCGGAGAAATGGTACCGCCTCGCCGCGCTCCAGGGCCATGATCTGGGCGAGGCGAATTACGGCATGATGCTGTTCGAGAACGGCAAGCGCGAAGCCGCCGTGCCGTGGCTCGAGCGCGCGGTGGGCCGTGGCGAGCCGCGCGCGCAGTATCTGCTCGGCGTGATGCTGTTCAACGGCGATGGCGTCGCCAAGAACTGGGTGCGCGCCTATGCGCTGATGCTGCGCGCCTCGGCCGGGGGGCTGGACGCTGCCACCCGCACCCTTGGCCAGATGGACCAGTATATCCCCGCTGCCGACCGCCAAGCCGGTCGCACCCTCGCCCAACGCTATGAGGCCGAGGCGCGCGTGGCGGTGGCGCCGCCTGCCGCCGCCCCCGCCCGGCGCGGCCCGGCCGCACCGGCGCTGGCAGCGGCATCGAAACTGCCCCCTGCCCCCGCCGCCGCGCGAACTGCCCGACCGACGGCGCCGGCAGCGCCCAAGGCAGCAACGCCCGCGACGCCCGTCACCGGTAGCTGGCGCATCCAGCTCGGCGCCTTCGCCATGCCGGGCAACGCCGAGCGGCTCTGGAGCC
This sequence comes from Sphingomonas sp., assembly GCF_036731925.1. Lineage (GTDB taxonomy): Bacteria > Pseudomonadota > Alphaproteobacteria > Sphingomonadales > Sphingomonadaceae > Sphingomonas. The sequence continues at coordinate 1,100,990 of NZ_DAINDJ010000001.1, read as the reverse complement.
AGGTCCGCGGGCACTTTCCGGGACGCCGCCCCTTCTATCCTGCCAGCGGCAAGATCACCCGTCTGCTCGTCGGCCCGTTCGCGTCGCAGGCCGATGCCCAAAAAGCCTGTGGCGTCATCAAGCCCTGCATGGCAGTCCAGCAATAACAGGGAGATAGATGATGCAGCGATCCATAGCATGCGCGGCCGTTCTGCTGGCGTTCGGCGCGCCGGCGCACGCGCAGTCCGAAGGCGAGAATGCGCCGCGGCGGTACCGCATCGCCATCGGCGCGCAGGCCGTGCCGAGCTACCCCGGCGCGGACCACAACGCCGTGCGACCGCTGTTCGACTTCGCCACCGCCCGCGGCGACGCGCAGTTCGAATATGAAGCGGCCGACGAAAGCCCGAACATCTCGCTCTATGATCGCAATGGCTTCGAGGCAGGAATCGCCATCGGCCTGCAGAGCGCGCGAACCCGGCGGCGCGTCGGCGCCGATCTCGGCAAGGTCGGCTTCTCGGTCGAGCCGGGGGTGTTCGCCAGCTATTACCTGACCTCGCAGCTCCGCGCCTATGGCGAGCTTCGCAAGGGCGTGAGCGGGCACAAGGGCGGCGTCGCCATGCTGGCGCTCGACTATGTACAGCGCGACGGCGATCGCTGGCTGCTCGCCATCGGCCCGCGCGTGAACCTGTCCGACGCGAAATATCGGCGCGCCTATTTCGGCGTGAGCCAGCGGGACGCAACCGCCGCGGGCATCCCCACCTATCAGGTCGGCGACAATGTCGTGCACAGCGCAGGCATCGCCGCCACCGGCATCCGCCAGCTGACGACGCGCTGGGGGCTCTATGGCTACCTCGCCTATGACCGGCTGACGGGCGACGCCGCCCGCTCCCCGGTTACCGAGCGACTGGGCTCGAAGAACCAGTTCTCCGGCGGCCTGGCGCTCAGCTACACCTTCGGGCGGGGCGTTCGCTAAGCTTCAGGCGGTGACCCACTCGGCGCGTGCGATGCCCTGCGCATAGAGCAGCGCCGTGAGGTCGCCATGATCGATCCGCGCGCCGGCGGCGGCCGCGACGATCGGCTTGGCATGATAGGCAACGCCCAAGCCGGCCTTGCGGATCATCGCCAGGTCGTTGGCGCCGTCGCCCACGGCCATGGTCTGCTCCGGTTCGAGGCCCAGTTCGGCCATCGCGCCGAGCAGCGTCGTTTCCTTGGTGCTGCTGTCGACAATCGGCTTCGTCACGGTGCCGGTGAGCTTGCCGCCTTCAATCTCCAGCACATTGGCGATGCGGCGATCGAAGCCGATCCGGGTGCCGACCGGCTCGGCAAAGCGGGTGAAGCCGCCGGAGACCAGAATCGTGTGCGCACCCCGCGCGCGCATGGTCTTCACCAGCGCCTCCGCACCCGGCATCAGCCGCACGCGTTCTTCGAGACACTGGTCGATGGCGGTCTCGGGCAGGCCCTTGAGGAGCGCCACGCGGGCATCGAGCGCTTCGGCAAAGTCCAGCTCGCCGCGCATCGCCCGCTCGGTTACTTCGGCGATCTGCGGCTTGATGCCGGCATAGTCGGCGAGCTCGTCGATGCATTCGACGGTGATCATCGTCGAATCCATGTCGGCCACCAGCAGCTTCTTGGCGCGCTGCGCTTCAACCTGCACGATTACGTCGGCATCGGGGATCGCGCCTTCGAGTGCGGTGCGCGCCGCCTCCGGGTGCGCGGCGAAGGGCAGATCGGCCGCGATGCCCTCGTCCAGCCAGCGCCAGCCCGCCGGGCTGCACCCCGCCGCCACGAGGCGCTCGGCCGCCGTGTCCAGCTGCCCTGACGAAAGACCTTCTGCTATCAGCGTCGCAATGAACATGATTTCCCCTGGGCTACCGCGCGTCGCGCTCATTGCAGGGCCAACGGCCAGCGGCAAGTCCGCGCTGGCGCTGGCGCTCGCCGAAAAGCATCGCGGCACCGTCATCAACGCGGATTCGATGCAGGTCTATGCCGATCTCCGCATTCTCACCGCGCGCCCTTCCGAAGCGGAGGAAGCCCGCGTGCCCCACCGGCTGTTCGGCCATATCGACGGCGCCGAGGCCTGTTCCGCCGCCCGCTGGGCCGCCGATGCTCGCGCCGCGATTGCCGAGGCGCATGCCGAAGGCCGTCTGCCGATTCTCGTCGGCGGCACCGGCCTGTATCTGCGCACGCTGATCGACGGCATCGCGCCGGTGCCCGAGATCGATCCGGCGATCCGCGCGGAGGTTCGCGCCCTGCCCGTTGCGGAAGCCCATGCCGCGCTCGCGCTTGCGGATCCTGCCGCCGCCGCGCGGCTGAACGCTGCGGACACCACCCGCGTCGCCCGCGCGCTCGAAGTGGTCCGTTCGACCGGGCGCACCCTCGCCGACTGGCAGGATCGCCGTGAGGGCGGCATCGGCAATGCGGTCCAGCTCGCGGCGATGATCCTGCTGCCCGATCGCGCCTGGCTGGGCGAGCGGATCGACCGCCGCTTCGCAACGATGCTCGCCACCGCCGAGGACGAGGTGCGCGCGCTGCTCGCCCGCGCCGATGTGCCGACGGATGCGCCGGTGCTGCGCGCGATCGGTGTGCACGAAGTCGGCAAGGTTCTCACCGGTGAATGGAGCGAGGAGACCGCGCAGGAAGCCGGCGCCCTGGCCACCCGCCAATATGCCAAACGGCAGTACACCTGGTTCCGCCGCCAGACTCCAGGGGGGGCGGAGCTGACGACGGAGACAGATACGTACGAAAATCTAGGGCAGATTGAAAGGAAATTTTTTCTTTAGGGGTTGACCTATCATATTCGTGCGGTTAGCAGCCCCTCTCCGACGGATAGTTTCCGTACAGTAACTCATTTGCGAATGCGTGGAGGCAAAGGTGACCGAGAAGAGCGGCGCAGACATCCTGATCGAGGCATTGACCGACCTCGGGGTGGAAGTCGTGTTCGGCTATCCGGGTGGTGCCGTGCTTCCGATCTACGACGCCCTGTTCAAGCAGGACCGGATCAAGCACATCCTGGTCCGCCACGAACAGGCCGCGACCCATGCCGCGGAGGGCTATGCCCGCTCGACCGGCAAGCCCGGCGTCGTCCTCGTCACCTCGGGCCCGGGTGCTACCAATGCGATCACCGGCATCACCGACGCACTGATGGATTCGATCCCGATGGTCGTCATCACCGGGCAGGTCCCGACGGCGCTGATCGGCACCGACGCCTTCCAGGAGGCGGACACCGTCGGCATCACCCGCCACTGCACCAAGCATAACTACCTGGTGAAGCGTCCGGAGTTGCTGGGCGCGACGGTCCATGAGGCGTTCCACATCGCCACCTCGGGCCGTCCCGGTCCGGTCGTGATCGATATCCCCAAGGACGTCCAGGTCGCCACCGCGCGCTATGAGGCACCGGGCCCGATCCAGCACAAGACCTATCGCCCCCAGACCGAGCCCGACGCGGCGAAGATCCAGGAAGCGGTCGACATGCTGGCGGCGGCGGAGCGTCCGGTCTTCTACACCGGCGGCGGCATCATCAACTCCGGACCCGAGGCCACGCGCCTGCTGCGCGAGCTGGCGGCGCTGACCGGTGCGCCGGTCACCTCGACGCTGATGGGCCTGGGCGCCCTGCCCGCCTCGTCGGACCAGTGGCTGGGCATGCTGGGCATGCACGGCACCTATGAAGCCAATATGGCGATGAACCAGGCGGACCTGATCATCGCCGTCGGCTCGCGCTTCGACGATCGCGTGACCGGCCGGCTCGACGCCTTCGCGCCGAACAGCCGCAAGGTGCACATCGACATCGACCGTTCCAGCGTGAACAAGAATGTTCGCGTCGACCTGCCGATCATTGCGGATTGCGCCCGTGCACTGGATGCGATGGTGGAAAGCTGGAAGTCGCGCGGCCATCCCAAGCCCGATCTCGGCGAGTGGTGGAGCCGCATCCAGGGCTGGCGCGCGCGCCGCTGCCTCGATTTCCCCGAGGCGGGCGAAGCGATCATGCCGCAGCGCGCGATCCGTGCGCTGTACGAGGCGACCAGGCACCGCGCGCCGATCATCACCACCGAAGTCGGCCAGCACCAGATGTGGGCGGCCCAGCATTTCGGCTTCGAGGCGCCCAACAAGTGGCTGACCAGCGGCGGCCTCGGCACGATGGGCTATGGCCTCCCGGCGGCGATCGGCGCGCAGCTGGGCAATCCTGGCGAGCTGGTCATCGACATCGCGGGCGAGGCCTCGATCCAGATGAACATCCAGGAGCTGGCGACTGCGACCCAGTACCGCCTGCCGGTGAAGATCTTCATCCTCAACAACGAATATATGGGGATGGTCCGCCAGTGGCAGGAGCTGACCTACCAGTCGCGCTATTCGGAAAGCTATTCGGATGCGCTGCCCGATTTCGTGAAGCTGGCCGAGGCCTATGGCTGGAAGGGCATCCGCATCGAGAAGCGCGCGGAGCTGGAGGACGGCATCCAGGCGATGCTCGACCATGACGGCCCGGTGCTGGTCGATTGCCGCGTGGCCAAGCTGGCCAACTGCTTCCCGATGATCCCATCGGGCGCGGCGCACACCGAGATGCTGCTCCAGGCGAGCGAAGTCTCCGGCGAAATGGACGACGAGGCCAAGGCGCTGGTTTGACCGGATTTTGGATCCTCCCTGCAAGGGGCAAGGATCGAAGGGGTAGAAATGCACATCAAGGAAGAAGCCATCGAGCGCCACACGCTGGCGGTCATCGTCGATAACGAGCCCGGCATCCTCGCGCGGATCGCCGGCCTGTTCACGGCGCGCGGCTACAATATCTCGTCGCTCACCGTGTCGGAGGTCAGCGACGACGATCTGATCAGCCGCATCACCATCGTCACCTTCGCGTCGGCGCCGGTGATGGAGCAGATCATCGCCCAGCTCGATCGGCTGGTGCCGGTCCACAAGGTGGTCGATCTCACGGCCAAGGGCGAGCATGTCGAGCGCGAGCTGGCGCTGATCAAGGTCGTCGGCACCGGCGATCACCGGATCGAGGCGCTGCGCCTCGCCGAAGTGTATCGCGCCCGCGTGGTCGATGCGACCATCTCCAGCTTCGTGTTCGAAGTGACCGGCACGATCGACAAGATCGACAAGTTCGTCGAACTGATGCGCGAAGTGGGGCTGATCGAAGTCGCCCGCACCGGTATCGTCGCGATCTCGCGCGGCCGCGAAGCCGCCTGACGTTTTCCGCGCATCCGCGCACCGCAGATTTGAAAGGGAAGAACAACAACATGCGTGTCTATTACGATCGCGACGCCGATCTGAACCTGATCACCGACAAGAAGATCGCCATTCTCGGCTATGGCAGCCAGGGCCATGCGCACGCGCAGAACCTGCGCGATTCGGGCGTCAAGGAAGTCGCGATTGCGCTCCGCCCGGGTTCGGCTTCGGCCGCCAAGGCCGAAGCGGCCGGCTTCAAGGTGCTGCCGAACAAGGAAGCGGCCGCCTGGGCCGACATCCTGATGATCCTGGCGCCCGACGAGCATCAGGCCGCCATCTGGGAGGCCGATCTCAAGGGCAACATGAAGCCGGGCTCGGCGATCGCGTTCGCGCACGGTCTCAACGTGCATTTCGGCCTGATCGAGCCGCCGGCGGATATCGACGTGATCATGATCGCGCCCAAGGGTCCGGGCCACACCGTGCGCAGCGAATATGTCCGCGGCGGCGGCGTCCCCTGCCTGATCGCGATCCATCAGGACGCCTCGGGCAACGCGCATGACGTGGCGCTGGCCTATGCGTCGGGCGTCGGCGGCGGCCGCTCGGGCATCATCGAGACCAACTTCCGCGAAGAGTGCGAGACCGATCTGTTCGGCGAGCAGGCCGTGCTCTGCGGCGGCGCGACGGCGCTGGTCCAGGCCGGCTTCGAAACGCTGGTCGAGGCGGGCTATGCTCCCGAAATGGCCTATTTCGAGTGCCTCCACGAGCTGAAGCTGATTGTCGATCTGATGTACGAAGGCGGCATCGCCAACATGCGCTACTCAATCTCGAACACCGCCGAATATGGTGACATCAAGACCGGCCCGCGCATCATCACCGAAGAGACCAAGAAGGAGATGAAGCGCGTGCTCGCCGACATCCAGTCGGGCCGCTTCGTCAAGGACTTCGTGCTCGACAACCGCGCCGGCCAGCCCGAGCTGAAGGCCAGCCGCATCGCCGCCAAGCGCCACCAGATCGAGCAGGTCGGCAGCGAGCTGCGCGCGATGATGCCGTGGATCGGCGCGAACAAGCTGGTCGATCAGTCGAAGAACTGATCAGACACGGAAACCATGGGTTGCCGGCTGCGCACTAGCAATGCGCGGCCGGCGGCCTCATTACGGGAGCGACGCAACCACCCGAAGGGAACATCCATGCGCGCTCTCCTTGCTCTCGCCCTTTTCGCGGCCGCTCCGGTCGCCTTCGCCCAGGAACTGCCCGGCCAGGCCGACGCTGCCCGCGTTCCCGCCGGCACCTATGCGGTCGACACCGGCCACACCCAGGTCGATTTCACCGTCAATCACTTCGGCTTCAGCCAGTTCACCGGCCAGGCCGGCGGTGCCACCGGTTCGCTGACGATCGATCCGGCCAAGCCGAACGACGCCAAGCTGGACATCACCATCCCGACCAGCGGCATCGTCACCACCGTCGCGGCGCTCGACAAGCACCTCGCCACGCCGGACTTCTTCGATGCGGCCAAGTACCCGACGATCCGCTTCGTCTCGACCAAGGTGGTCGTCAGCGGTACCAAGGCGCAGATCACCGGTGACCTGACGCTGCACGGCGTCACCAAGCCCGTCACGCTCGAGACCAGCCTGGTCGGCGCGGGCACCAACCCGATGATGAAGAAGCTGAACTTCGGCTTCGAGGCGACCACCACCATCCAGCGCAGCGCGTTCGGCATGGACAAGTATGTCCCCTTCGTCTCGGACGAAGTGAAGCTGCACATCAACGCGGCATTCACGGCCAAGTAAACCTTTGGTTTGATTGCCCCAACCTCCTGCCTGCGCCACCAGCGGGCTAGGCAAGAGGTTGGATATGCAGGATCAGGAAGGCCGAGACGGCGCCAAGCGCGTCGAGGCGTTTTCGGATGGGGTGATCGCCATTATCGTCACCATCATGGTGCTCGAACTGCACGCCCCCGAGGCCCCGGGGCTGCGGGCGCTGCTGGGGCAATGGCCCGTCTTCCTCGCCTATGCGCTCAGCTATGCCTATGTGGCGATCTACTGGGTCAATCACCACCGACTGTTCCAGTTCGCCATCCGGGCGGGCAATGCGCTGCTCTGGGCGAACATCGTGCTGCTGTTCACGCTGTCGCTGGTGCCCTTCGCTACCGCCTATCTGGGCGAGCAGCATTTCAGCGGCGAGGCCACCCTGCTGTACATGCTGGTGATGCTGCTCCCGTCCTTCGCCTATAACTGGTTGCAGCGGGTCATCCGCCGCACCGGCGCCCGCACCCCCGAGGCGGAGCGCTACCATCGCCGCACGCTGCGCAAGAGCATGCTGGCCTCCGGCCTGTACCTTGCAGGCGTGGCCGTAGCCATCGTCTCGCCCCCGGCCGGTCTCGCCTGCGCGGCTGCCGTCGCGCTGCTCTGGTGCCTCGCCGACGGCCCGCTGGACCGCCTGTTCGAGCACTGATCTAGAAGCCGAACCTGGCGCGCACGCCGTAGAAGCGCGGTGTGCCCGGATAGCCGGCATAGTTGCCGTTCTGCTCCGGCACCCCGAAGCCGCTGATGAAATAGCTCTGGTTGGTGAGGTTCTCCACCCAGAATGCCAGGCTGCGGCGGCCGTCGGGACTCTGCACCCCGATCGCCGCCGAGACCAGCGGATACCCCTGGTTGTAGAGCGCGTTGCGCCCGTTCGCGTCGGGCGGGCTGGAGGGGATGTTGACCTCGCTGTTGTAGCGCATGTCGACATGGAGCAGGCCGTTGACCCCACGGGCGATCGGCGGGGTCCAGGTGCCGGCGATCGTCACCGTGTGACGCGGCTGGTTGTCGATCTGCAGATTGCCCTTGCCCTGCAGCGCGGTGCCGGCAAAGTTCCTGCCATTGTCGTTGTAGCGCGCGTCGATATAGCTGTAGCCGAGCTGGAAGATCAGGTCGCGAACCGGCTGGATCGTCGCCTCGGCCTCCAGGCCCTTGCTGGTCGTCTTCGGCACGTTCTGCACAACGAAATTGGTGCCGCTGAACACCAGGCTCTGCAGATTGTAGAAGGTGGAGTAGAAGCCGGCCAGGTTGAGAGTGAACGTTCGGCTCACCTGCGTCTTCAGCCCCAGCTCGAAGGCATCCACCGTCTCCTTCGAGAAGTGCAGGTCGCCGGCCTGCGCGCCGTTGCCGCCGAGCAGCACGGAGTCGAAAGTCGCCTGGTCGAGATTGTAGCCCCCGGACTTGTAGCCGCGATCATAGCTCGCATAGCCGAGCACACGCGGGCTGAACTTGTAAGCGAGCTTCGCCGTACCGGTCAGCTGGTCCTCGCTGCGCCTGTCGGCATAGGCGCCGTTGAATTCGCTGTTCACCGCAGGATTGCAGCTCAGCAGGAACAGGTTGCTGAACAGTCCCGGCACCTGGCGCAGGATATTCGCATAGGCCGCCGCCGCCGCATTGCCGGTGCGCGCCTGATTGAAGAAGGTGCAGGCACCGGTGTTGCTGGCGATCGTCGCGGTGAGATCCTTGCTCTCGTGGTTCCAGCGCGCGCCGAGCGTGAGCGACAGCCGATCGGTCACCTGCACGATGTTGTGGGTGAACAGCGCGAAGGCGCTGGTTTTCACCCGGAAAGCATTATCGTTGTTCCCCTGGCCGGGGGCGTTGCCCGGCAAGGGCTGCACCGCCAGCGCGGCGAGCCCCGGCACCACGGCGATTCCGGGCAGCGGCGCGATACCGGCCTGGGCGCGGAACAGCGTCACCAGCGGCGCAAGCTGCCCATAGGCCGCAGGACGGACGGCGGGGTTGAGCAGCACCTGGCCGAAGCTCGGCACCCCCGCCCCCAGCGATCCATAGAACTGCACCGGCGTGCCGAACAGCGGCCGCAGCTGTGCGGAGAAGATGGAATCCACATAGCGGTTGGAGTCGTTGCCCACCCGCACCGTGTCGCGCAGCGTGTTCGTCTCGTTGAGGTAGAAGCCGCCGACCAGCCAGTCGAGCTTGCCGCCGAACGCCGATCCCTGCAGCCGCACTTCCTGGGTGAGATCGGTGAGTGCATTCCGATAGCCGTCGCGATAGGCGCGATCGATACCGGAAAAATCGATGTCCTGCGAGCGCAGCACCCGCCAGCGGCGATAGGCGGTGATCGCGGTCAGCTTGGCGCCGCCCAGATCATAGCCGAGCTCGCCCGAGACGCCATAGTCGCGCACTTTCTCGCCGTAGGCGCGGTTGGGCGACATCGCCTGGACCCGGTTATCGGTCGACCCGGTGTAGAGGCCCACAAGTCCCTGCGCTGCAGCGATGTTCTGGATCACCGGCGCAAGTGGCCCGCGTACCGCCGAGACGACGCCACAGCACTGCTCGTCCGTCTGATAATAGTCGGCGATCAGCCGGATGCTGAGCGGGCCATTGTCGAACAGCGCCTGGCCGCGCACCAGCCAACGGTTGATATCGTTGACCGCGCGGCTGCTATTGGCATCTTGCAGATAGCCGTCGCGCTTCCGATACGCGCCGTCCAGCCGCAGCGCGACATGCTCGGCCACCGGCCCGGTGACCGCGCCGCGCGCGGCATAGGCGTTGTAGTTGCCGTACCCCGCCTCGACATAGCCGCCGGTTTTGAACATCGGCCGAGCGGTGAAGATGCTGAGCGCGCCGGCCGACGTGTTGCGGCCGAACAGCGTACCCTGCGGCCCCCGCAGGATCTCCACCCGCTCCAGCTCCGGCAGTTCGGAAACCGCCACGCCGGAGCGCGCACGGAACACGCCGTCGATGAACACCCCCACCGCCGGCTCGAAACCCGGATTGTCGCCCCCGGTGGTGATGCCGCGGATATAGATGGTGGTCCCCGTCGACGAGGACTGGCCGATCGAGGATTGCAACGATGGCGCCAGCTGCTCCAGATCGCGGACATTGTCGACGCCGGCATTTTCCAGCAGCTGCGGGCCGATGGCAGTGATCGCCACCGGCACGTCCTGCACCGTCTCGTTGCGGCGGGTGGCGGTAACGATGATCTCGTTGGCCGAGACATAGCCCTGATCCTGCGGAGAAGCCGCAGGCGCGGCCTGCCGATCCTGCGCGGCCGCGGGTATCGCAATCACGAGCATCAGCGCCGTCGCGACGAGTAGATCGCCCTTTGGTCCGGTCATGGCCCTCTCCCTGGTTGCTCCGACCTTGCGTCGGTCGCGGCTTTGCTGTTTCTGCAAGGGCAAGCTAACGCCCGGCTTTTCCGGGGGTCAACGGGCCAAACGTTACCAAGACCGCAGAAATCCCAGGTTTTCTGCCACTTCGGCCGGCGTTCCCGATCACTGTCTGGCAAAGCGCGCTTGCCGTAAGGGAAGGCGCAGCGGCGAGCGAAAGGACGAATATGCACGATCACCACCACGATCCGGAAGACGGCGATCTCGTTTCCGGATCTCCCAAGATTCCCGTCCCCGAGGACGTGGCCGACGCCATTCGCACCCTGATCCGCTGGACCGGGGACGATCCCAGCCGCGAGGGCCTGCTCGATACCCCGCAGCGTGTCGCCCGCGCCTGGAAGGAATATTGCGCCGGCTATGCCGAGGATCCGTCGCACCATCTGGCGCGCGTGTTCGAGGAAGTAGGTGGCTATGACGAGATCGTGCTGCTGAAGGACATTCCCTTCCAGTCACATTGCGAGCACCACATGGCGCCGATTACGGGCAAGGCATCGATCGCCTATCTGCCCAGGAACCACGTTGTCGGCATTTCGAAACTTGCGCGCGTCCTTCACGCCTTTGCCCGTCGCCTGCAGGTGCAGGAACGGCTCACTGCGGAAGTGGCGGATTGCATCTGGAACCATCTGCACCCGATCGGCGTCGCGGTGGTGATCGAGGCGCAGCATGGCTGCATGACCGGTCGCGGCGTACGCACGCCGGGCGTCGGCATGGTGACCAGCCGGATGATGGGCGTGTTTCGCGAGGACGAGCGCAGCCGGGCCGAAGTGCTCAAGCTGATGGGCTATTGATGCCCGGGCGGGTGCTGGTGACCGGGGGTGCGCGGCGGATCGGCGCGGCGATCAGCCGGGGCCTCGCCGCGCGCGGCTGGGCGGTGGCGATCCATCACCATCACTCGCCGGCGGAAACCGAAGTCTTCGCCGCCGAGCTGCAGGCGAGCGGCGCGACGGTCGCGGTCGTCTGCGGCGAACTGGCCGATCCCGCCGCGCCTGCCGCACTGGTCGAGGCCTGCCGCTCTGCATTCGGCGCGCCATTGGACGCGGTGGTCAACAATGCCTCGCTGTTCGCCTATGACCAGGCGCCGATCGCCGACTATGCGCTGCTTGATCGGCACATGCATGTGAACCTTGCCGCGCCGGTGGGCCTCGCCATGGCGCTCGCCGCGCAACCGGACCTGGCCGAGGGCGCGGTGGTCAATCTGCTCGACCAGAAGGTGGGCAACCTCAATCCCGACTTCTTCAGCTACACCTGCTCCAAGCTCGCCCTGCACGGCGCAACCCATATGCTGGCGCAAAAGCTGGCACCGCGGGTGCGGGTGAACGCGGTGTCTCCCGGCCTCACGCTGCCCAGCCTCGATCAGACCGAGGAGGAATTCGCGCGCACCGGCGCGCAGAACCTGCTCCGCCGCCCGGTCGATCCCGCCGACATCGCCGCTACCGTGGCTCATCTGCTCGAATGCCGCAGCATGACCGGGCAGAATGTCTTCGTGGATTGCGGCCAGCATTTCCTGGCGCGCGACAGCGACGTGATGTTCGAAGGGCGAGAGCACCGACCCGATGCCTGACTATGTGATCCATCTCGAAGCACTCGAAGTCTCGATGGGACTGGGAATCCACCCGGAGGAGCGCGCCGCGCCGCAGCGCGTGCGGATCGACGTGGCAATGACCTGTCGCTACCCCGCCGTCCCCGAGGATCGGATCGACGCCGTAGTGGACTACGACTTCCTGCGCGAAGGCATCCACGCGCTTGTCCGGTCGCGGCATTTCGAGTTGCAGGAAGTGTTGTGCGAGGAAGTGGCCGCGCTTGCGATGCGCGATCCGCGCGTCGTGCAGGTCCGCGTTCGCTCCGCCAAGCAGGACATTTACCCGGACGCTCGTGTTGGTTGCGAAATCATCCGTATTCTTCCGAATATGCAGGAATAATCCCGCGTCGGGCCATCTGCCCTCCTCCGCCCCCCTATAATCTACGATGTGGCCTTCCTGCTGGAGGGCCGATCAGGGGATACGTGCGCCTGCCGCCAGAGGATTGTGGATGTCGATTGCAAGTTTCGTTCGCAACAGTGCGTTGGCCATGATGGCGCTTCTGGTCGCCGGCGGCCTGCTGGCGGCGTGGCGGCTGGATCGCATCCGCATGGGCGGCGACGTGCAGCTGCATCAGCAGGTGAACGCTGACCTTATCGCCGACATCCTCCCCCCGCCCGAATATATCATCGAGCCCTATCTCGAAGCGACGCTGATCGCCCGCGCGCCGGAGACGGTGACCGCCCATGCCGAGAAGCTGGACGGCCTGCGGAAGCTCTATGCCGAACGTAACAAGTTCTGGCAGATCGCTGGCATCGACGAGACCCTCCGCAACCAGCTGCTCCAGCAGGCCCATCCTGCCGCACAGGCTTTTTGGAGCGAGCTGGAGCAGGGCCTCATCCCCGCCGCCCGCAAGGGCGACCGCGCCGCCGTGGATGCCAGCTACGCCAAGCTGACCGGCCTGTACGGCCAGCATCGCGCCGCAGTGGACAAGCTGGTCGCGTTGGCACGGAGCGAGCAGCAGCGCATCGAGGCGGATGGCGTCTCTGAATTCTACCTCGCGATCGGCATCGTCGTGGTGCTGGCGCTGGTCGTCGGCGGCCAGGCCGCGCACTTCTATCTCACCATGTATCGCCGGGTCCTGGAGCCGGTGGGCACGCTCTCCGCGCTCACCGACCGGCTAGCCCGCGGCGAAGTGGCGACCATTCCCTATCAGGATCGCACCGACGAGATGGGCCGCATCGCATCTGGCCTCGAACATTACCGGGCCGCTGCCGCGGCGCAGAGCGAAGCCGATGCGCGCAAGCTGGCGGAGCAGCGCGACGTCACCGAAGTGCTCGGCAACGGCCTGCTGGCGCTGCGCGAGGGCGACCTGACCCGCACGATCGACCGCCGCTTCCCGGCCGAATATGAAGTGCTGCGGCAGAACATCAACGAGGCGATCGCCTCGCTGCGCGCCCGCGTCCAGCTGGTCAGCGAAAGCGCCGACAATATTCGCAACACCTCGGCCGAAGTGGCGCATGGATCGGAAGATCTCGCGCACCGCACCGAGAAGAGCGCCGCCAATCTCGCCCAGGCGACCGAAGCGCTGAGCAAGATCGAGGAACGCCTACGTGCCACGATGATCGCCGCCGACACCACCGTGAAGCGCGCCGGCGAAGCGACCACCGCGGTGCGGGACGGCCGCGGCACGACTGCGCGCGCCGTCGAGGCGATGGACCGGGCGAGCGGCAGCGCCAAGAATATCGACGGGGTGATCGAAGGCGTCGACAAGATCGCCTTCCAGACGCGCGTGCTCGCGATGAACGCCGCCGTGGAAGCGGGCCGCGCCGGCGAGGCGGGGCGCGGGTTCATGGTCGTCGCCGATCTGGTCGCCGCCCTGGCACTGCGCGCAGAGGATCAGGCCAAGCAGGCCCGCGACATGCTGAGCGAGACCCAGGCGACCATCCTGCAGGCGGCCAACGCCGTGCACGAAACCGATACGGCGCTCGACACCATTTCGGGCGACGTCGAGGCGGTCCACAACCTGATCGCCGCCATCGACCATGACAACCATGCCCAGTCGACGGCGGTGAGCCAGGTCTCGACGGCGATGAAGGAAATGGATCTGGTGACGCAGCAGAATGCGGCGATGGTCGAGCAGACCTCGGCGGCGATCCAGAACCTGTCCAGCGAAGTCAATGCGCTTGCCCAGCGGGCCGGCGCCTTCCGCTTCGACCGGAGCAGCGGCACGCGGCAGGCCGCCACGTTCGAGCGGACCCCCGCCGCGGTCCACTAGGTCCCACGCCTCCAGGCACAGGAACGTGAACGGGGAGCGAAGCACGCCGGTGCTCCGCTCCCCGTTGTTGTTGTGCGGGAGTCCGGCGCAGCCTGCTGCGCCGGCGCCGCTCAGGCGCGGTTGGCGGCGCTCAGCACCGCGCGCACCGATGCGGTGGCGATGTCCGCGTCGACGCCCACACCGAACACGGTGCGTCCGTCCTCGGTGCGGCATTCGACATAGGCCGCCGCCTGCGCATCCGCACCGCCGCCAATGGCGTGCTCGCTGTAATCGACCACGTCGAGCCGCGGACCGGTCGATCCCGCCAGCGCGTCGACCACGCCCGAGATCAGGCCGTTGCCGCGTCCGGAAATCGACTGCGCCGTGCCGTCGATGGAAATCCGGCCGACGAACACCCGGCTGCCCGCGCTGCCGGTTTCCTCGTAATCGACCAGCGCGATCCGATCCTTGTCACCGGGCAGGTACACCCGCTCGAACAGGCTCCAGATGTCGGTGGCGTTCAGTTCGCGGCTGGTCTCGTCCGCCAGCGCCTGGACATGCTTGGAGAATTCCGCCTGCATCCGCTTGGGCAGCTTGAGGCCCTTGTCCTGCTCGAGCACCCAGGCGACCCCGCCCTTGCCGGACTGCGAGTTGACGCGGATCACCGCTTCATAGTCGCGGCCGAGATCCTTGGGATCGATCGGCAGATAGGGCACGTCCCACACCTGATCGTTGCGCGCCGCCTGCGAGGCGAAGCCCTTCTTGATCGCGTCCTGGTGGCTGCCCGAAAAGGCCGTGAACACCAGGTCGCCCGCATAGGGATGGCGCGGGTGGACAGGCAGCTGGTTGCAATATTCGACCGTCTGGATCACCTCGTCGATGTTCGAGAAGTCCAGACCCGGGTTCAGCCCCTGTGTGTACATGTTGAGCGCCAGCGTCACCAGATCGACATTGCCGGTGCGCTCGCCATTGCCGAACAGACAGCCTTCGACGCGGTCCGCGCCGGCCAGCAGGCCCAGCTCGGACGCGGCGACGCCGGTGCCCCGGTCGTTGTGCGTGTGCAGGCTGATGACGACGCTGTCGCGATTGCGGATGTTGCGACAGAACCATTCGATCTGATCGGCATAGACGTTGGGCGTTGCCGCCTCGACCGTTGCCGGCAGGTTGAGGATCAGCGGCTTCTCCGGCGTTGGCCGCAGGATGTCCATCACCGCCTCACACACCTCGACCGAGAAATCGAGCTCGGCGGTGGAGAAGGTTTCCGGGCTGTATTCGAAATGCCAGTCGGTATCGGGCTGCTTGGCCGCTTCGTCGCGCAGCACCTTGGCGCCTTCGATGGCGATCTGGCGCACTTCGTCGCGGCTCATGTTGAACACGATGCGGCGCCAGGCCGGTGAAACCGCATTGTAGAGATGGACGATCGCCTGCTTGGCGCCCTTCAGCGACTGGAAACTCGTCTCGATCAGGTCACGGCGGGATTGGGTGAGCACCTGGATGGTCACGTCGTCGGGCACCTTGCCCTCGCGAACCAGGCCGGAGATGAAGTCGAACTCGGTGGCGCCGGCACTCGGGAAGCCGACCTCGATCTCCTTCAGCCCCACCTTCACCAGCAGCTCGAAGAAGCGCGTCTTCTTCTCGCCGTCCATCGGATCGATCAGCGCCTGGTTCCCGTCGCGCATGTCGGTGGAAAGCCAGCGCGGTGCCTTGGTGATGGTGCGGCTGGGCCATTGCCGATCGGGCAGATCCACCTGCGGGAAGGGACGATATTTGACGCTGGGGTCGCGCAACATGTGCCGTGTCTCTCTTCAAGGTCGGGCCGCGCCTAGCGCAGCCAATATGCGTTAGGGAAGCTTCCGTTTGCCCTTAGGGGAGACGCGCGCGTGCGAGATCGGCCCCTAAGGGCGGATAAGTCGCAGGGTAAGGCGCGCGGCGGTGTTCACCCCGCTGTAATGCCGGAATTATACGATCTTGTCCAGCTTGGGCTAAATACCTGCAAAATAAGGGAGCTTTCGGCACATTGATCGGTTATTAACCATCAGACGCCGAAGAAGCGTGCTCGCAGGAGAGGAATTTCATGCTGCAGCTCGTCTATATCAGTTCCGTCAATCCGGCCGCGCCCTGCCCTACCCAGGACATTCTGACGGTTTCCCGCCGCAACAATGCGCGGGATCGGATCAGCGGCCTCCTCTACGCCGATACCGGCCGCTTCCTCCAGGCGCTGGAGGGGCCCGAGGACGCGGTGGAAGCCGCCTATGCCCGGATCGAGCGGGACCCCCGCCACCGCGCCATCGTCCTGCTGTCCCGCCGGATCGTCGATCGGCGCGAGTTCGGCCATTGGGAAATGGCGCACCGCGCTCCCGGCGCGGACGCTGCCGGCTTCCTGGCGGACGTGCAGCGCCTGACCGCCGACGCGGCGCCGGACGTCCGCGGCACGTTCGACGGACTGGTGCGCACCCGCGCTATCGCCTGAGCGCAACTATACTGCGTCCCTGCGCCAAAGTGTTGCGCCCCTGCACCACCGCAACGCCGCAAAATGACGGTTCGGCGTAGTTCGGTGCTGTCTGCGCTGGACAGAAGCCCTTTCCCGCGATCAAAGGCGTACAGGGGCGTGCAACACCGCACGAACCGCAGTACATCGTTGGTTGCGACAAGGGGGAGGAAGCCTCTCGATCCCGAGGCGCTGACGAAGGAATAGCCCCACTAAGGGGTACGAACAGGAGTTAGACACGATGGCCGAGACCAAAGCACGCGGTGGCATTGCCAAGCCGGTTACCCCTTCGCCCGAACTGGCGAAGATTGTGGGCACCGCCGATCTGCCGCGCAGCGAGATCGTCAGCAAGGTGTGGGAATATATCAAGAAGCACAACCTGCAGAACCCGGCGAACAAGCGCGAGATCCTGGCGGACGAGACGCTGAAGCCGATCTTCGGCGGCGACAAGGCCACCATGTTCGAGATGAACAAGCACCTCGCGAAGCACGTCAAGTAAGCGAGGTCGCCGGCCTTTTCAGGCCGAGCGAACAACAAAAGGGGCAGGCATCCACGATGCCTGCCCCTTTTTTGCTTTCGGCGCGCACCCAGATGGTGCGCGATTCGCGCCGATCAGTGCGCCAGCACCAGCGGCACAGGGCTTTCGGCCAGCATCCGCCGCGTAACGCCGCCGAACGCCGCCTCCAGGAAGCGGCTGTGGCCGAAGCCACCCATCACCAGATAGGCGGCCTTCACCGACCGGACGACGCCGAGGATCGCATCGCCTACCGTGCCGGCCTTGGGGACGACCCGCACTTCCGGCCGGATGCCGTGGCGCGACAGATACTCCGCCGCCTCGGCCGCGGGCAGCCGCAGCTGCCCCTCATCCACGACCAGCAGGGTAACGGTGCCCGCATGCTTGAGCAGGGATACCGTTGCCTGAAGCGCAGCCTCGGCGGTGCGGGAGCCGTCCCACGCCACCACAGCGTGCCCGTACAGATCGAAACCAAGCCCGCTCTCCGGGACTGCCACGATCGGCTTGCCGGTCTTGAGGATCGTGTCGCCGATCAGGTCCCGCATGTCGGGATAGTCGATCTTGTCGAGCTCGCGATTGAGCACCACCAGATCGGCAAGCGCGCTCGCGTTGCGCAGGCATTCGCGCGCGAAGCCTGTCGCGTCTACCCAGTCATAGGGCACATCCTCGGTCTTCAGCCGGGCTTCCATGCGGAGGCGATTGGCCGCCTCGCGGGTCTGCTCGTCTGCGAGCAGCGCGGCACCCCCGCCGAATTCCACATAATCGCCGACATAGGCCGGGACGATCGCGACGTCGATACAGCGCAAATGCCCTTCGAGCCCTCGGGTCAAATCGACGGCAGCCTGGAATCGCGCTTCCTGCCCGGCGTCGTCATGCATCAGAACGAGTATATTCTTCATGGTCGCCTCCATCGCATCCAAGTTTTCTTCCCGGATGAGCACAAGCTAGGCAGATGCACTGGGCATCGACATGCGGTTAGTTACGGAGTCTCGGCTGCAAGTGTTGCAAGCGCGCCGGAGTTCAGGATCACGAAGCTGCGGAGATCCGGCAAGCCGATCACGCCGTCTCGCTTCATCGCGGTCAGCTTGCGGCTGACGGTCTCGATCGTCAGCCCAAGCAATTCCGCCATCTGCTGGCGCGTGAGCGGCAGCGAAACCGGGGCGCCGGGGCTGCAGGTGCCGCGCGCAGCGAACTGCAGCAACAGGCTCGCCACGCGCTCTTCGGCCGACTTGCGCCCCAGCAACAACATCCAGCGGCGCAGCTGGTCCAGCTCGTCATAGGCGCGCGTGAGCAGCGCCTGGCCGATCTCGGGATGCGCCTCGACGAGCGCGGGCAGCGCGCTGCGCGGGAAGACGCACAGCTCGGTCTCGGTGAGCGCGGTGACACAGTGGCTGGACGGGCGCTCGCCGATCGCGCCGACGAAGTCCGCCGGAAAGGCAAGGCCCAGCATCTGCTCGCGGCCGTCCTCCAGCGATGCCGAGAGCTTGACGAGGCCGTGGTGCAGGATGCCGACCTGTTCGGCCACGTCTCCCTGCCAGATCAGCGCCTCGCCCCGGCGCAGCACGCGCTTGCGGCCGATGCGGTTCAGCGCCTCCAGCGCCCCCGCCGAGATGCCGCCGCACAACGAGGCCATCCGCACGCCGCAGGCCGCGCAACGTGCCGGCAGCGTCCATTCTGCTGCGCCCAAATCCGGCTGGTTTCGATCCATGTACATATCCGCCTCCGCGCGCTGCATGCCGCGCGCGCGCGTAGCCTGTCGTTACGTATAGGTCCGCAACCCGCCTCCTTGGGAACATTACCTACGCGCAACGTTGCGCCCGATCAAAACGGTGCGCGGCGCTTGGGCGTACCCGGTGCCTCGTCGAACACGAGGAGAAATGAACCATGCGTACTTCGCTTTTTATCGGTCTGGCCGCTGCCGGCCTGCTGGCCTCCACTGCGAGTGCCCAGGCGCAGGACAAGGCGGGCATCGCGGCCGGTGACTGGCTGGTCCGCCTGCGCGGCATCGTCGTCGCGCCGAACGAGTCTTCCGATGGCATCAACCCGGGGATCCCCACCGGCAAGGTCGGCGTGGGCAACGCGGTGATGCCCGAAGTCGACTTCACCTACATGGCCACCGACAATATCGGCGCAGAGCTGATCGTCTCCAGCACCCGCCACGACATTCAGGGTCGCGAGGCGATCTCGTCGCTGGGCAAGGTCGGCCACACCTGGGTGCTGCCGCCGACGCTGACGCTGCAATATCACTTCATGCCGAAGGCGGCAGTGCGCCCCTATGTCGGCGCGGGCGTCAACTACACCACCTTCTATTCGGCCAAGACCAGCGACTCGCTGAACAAGGCCCTGGGCAAGACCAGCCTCTCGCTGAAGGACAGCTTCGGCTACGCCCTGCAGGCGGGTGTGGACGTCGACCTGAACAAGAAGTTCTTCCTGAACCTCGACGTCAAGTACATCGACATGAGCACCACTGCCCGGCTCGATACCGGGGGCGTGATCAACCAGACCAAGGTCAACATCAATCCGCTGGTGTTCGGCTTCGGCGTGGGCACGCGCTTCTGACGTCGAATTCCCCCGCTTGTGATTGCCTCACCCCTCCAGCGGGGGAGCGACTGGGAGCCGCGATCTAGGGTCGCGGCTCCCATCTTGTTTATAGAGATTTGAGGAAAAATCCGGGACGGTGCTGCGTGCACGTGGCGGCGCAGACTGGCGCGAGCCTGTCCCACGCCCTGCTCAGCGATTCGCGCTAATCCGCTGAAACTCCGGCATACCGACCCGCAGCAAACGGTCCCAGATCGCGTCGAACGCAATGGGGTCCGACTGCAACGCCGCACTGGACGCGCGGAGCAGCCGGATCTGCACGATAGGTGCAGGCCCGACGCCGCTGACGGCCGCATCCCTACATGATGCTCGGCGCATCACCGTCAGGCCGCGACGGACCATGTGGGACGTGATGCGTGGTGACCCGGAGAGGATTCGAACCTCCGACCTCTCGATTAGGAATCGCTTGCTCTATCCTGCTGAGCTACCGGGCCACGGAGATGCTCGTATAGGCCTGCGCCGACCAAATCAATTGCGCGCCTCGGGCGGGACGACGGGAACCAGCAGCGGCGCGACCGGAACCCCCTCCTCCACCAGCGCCTTCGCCTCCTGCAGCGTCGCCTGGCCGTGAATGGGTGCTTCCGGCGCCTCTCCCTGGTGCATTGCCCGAGCCTTCTCGGCGAAGGCCTTGCCGACCCATTGCGAACTTTCGAGCTGCTTGGCCTGGAGCTGCGCCATCGCGGCGAGCGCCGCCTTGAACGCATCGGCGCCGGCAGGCGCCTTTTCCGTAGCCTGGTTGCCTTTCGGGGAGACCGCCGGTGCCATCACGGCCTTGGTGACCGCCACATCGCCGCAGAAGGGGCAGGCGATCAGCCCCTGCGCACGCTGCTCCTCATAGGCGCCGCTCGACTTGAACCATATCTCGAACACATGGTCGCCGCTGCACTTCAGGTCGAAGACGATCACGCAGCGGTCGCCTCTGGAATGGCGCGGCGATGGCGCAGTACCGGCACCCGGGTCCGCACGTCGGCGATCCGCGCCGGGTCGATCTCCGCAAAGCCCAGGCCCGCCGGCGCCCCCATGTCGATGAGGACCTCGCCCCAGGGATCGATGGCGAGGCTGTGCCCGTAGGTGGCGCGTCCGTCGGCATGGTCGCCGGTCTGCGCGGCGGCCAGGACGAAGGCCGCGGCCTCGATGGCGCGCGCCCGCAAGAGGACGTGCCAATGCGCCGCGCCGGTCGGGCGAGTGAACGCCGCCGGCACGGCAAGGACGGTCGCACCCGCGTTGCTGAGCGTACGGAACAGGTCCGGGAAGCGCAGGTCGTAGCAGATTGCGAGCCCCAGCGCGCCGATCGGCGTCTCGACCACCACGGGCCCCTCGCCCGCCGTGTAGCTGTTCGATTCGCGCCAGCTCTCGCCCGTCGGCAGGTCGACGTCGAACAGATGCATCTTGTCGTAGCGTGTGCGGATGGCGCCGCTCGCGTCGATCACGAAGGCGCGGTTGGCGAGCTTCCCGTCATCGCGCAGCACCGCAAGGCTGCCCAGATGCACCCAGATGCCGTGCTTCGCCGCCGCCTCCCGCACCGCCGCGAGCACCCGATCCTCGTCCTCGGGCCGATAGTGCGGCTGCGCGCGTGCACGATCGCCGTCGAGCAGGCCGGACATTTCGGGCGTGAACAGCATCGCCGCCCCGCCCGCCTTTGCCTGCGCCACGGCGTCGACCAGCGTCGCGGCGTTCGCAGCGGGATCGATCCCGCTGGTCATCTGCAGCAGCGCGGCGCGCGTCATGCGGCGAGCAGCGGGTCCAATCCGCCCTTGCGATCGAGGGCGGCGAGATCGTCCGAGCCGCCGATATGCTGGCCGTCGATGAAGATCTGGGGGACCGTGGTGCGGCCCGGTGCCCGCTCCAGCATCTCCGCGCGCTTCGCACCACCCATGGTGATGTCATATTCCTCGAACGCAGCACCCTTGCTGGTGAGCAACTGCTTGGCGCGCGTGCAATAGGGGCAGAACGCCTTGGTGTAGATTTCGACCTTTGCCATAATGTCTCCAGAGGTGTGCGCGAGGCCCCGGCTTGTCAATCCAGGGGATCGTCCGCGAGGACGCGGGCCCAGCAAAGAAGGATAACGCGCGAAGCGCCGCCGCGTTTGAGCAGCCGGGCGCAGGCATCCCCCGTCGCGCCGCTGGTATGGACGTCGTCGACCAGCAGCACCGTCCGTCCGTGCAGCCGCGCGCGCGCATCGGGCGCCAGCGCGAAGGCGCCCGCGACCACCTTCGCCCGGGCACGCCGGCCCAGCCCCTGCAGCTTGGGCGTGGCCTTCACGCGGCGCAGCAGATCGGTCTCGACGGGAAGGCCGGTCTGCCGGGCCACCCCTTGCGCGATCAGCACGGCCTGGTTGAAGCCGCGCGACCACAACCGCCAGCGATGGAGCGGCACGGGCACCAGCAGCTCCGCGCCTTCCGGCACCAGCCGCGCCATCGCGCGCGCCATCGTCTCCGCCGCCGCCAGCCGACCGCCATATTTGAGCTTGAGCGCCAGCCGCCGCGCAACCTCGCCATAGGCCACCGCTGCCCGCACGCCGTCATGGGGCGGCGGATGCGCGAGACAGTCGCCGCACCGCGCGGCCTCCCCACGATCATAGTCGAACGGCAGATGGCAGGCGGCGCACCAGGGGCGTCCCAGGAACTGGAGGCTGCCCCAGCAGCCTGCACAGAAGCGATGGTCCGCCTCGACGATCGCGCCGCATCCCGGGCAGCGCGGAGGCAGCGCCAGGTCGATCAGCCGGAGGAAGGGCGCGCGCGGATCCACGCCCTCTTGTTCCAAGCCGCGCGCCGCTGCACAAGCCGCCTGTGTCCGACTCCGAAATCTTCGATCGCGCGCTGCGCCGCAAGCGCCGGGATCGCGCCTCCCGCAGCTACGAAAGCTTCCTTCGCGATCATATGCTGGACGGCCTCTACGAACGGCTGGAAGGCGTGAAGCGCGAATTCCGCACCGTGCTCGACCTCGGCAGCGCGGATGGCAGCTTCGTGTGGCCCGGCGCGACGATCACGCGGCTGGAAGCCGGCCCCGCCTTCGCCGCGGCGAGCGGCGCGATCCATGCCGACGAGGACATGCATCCCTTTCCAGAGGGAAGCTTCGACCTGGTGATTTCGGCAGGGGTGCTCGACACGGTGAACGACGTGCCGGGGGCGCTGGCCCTCGCGCGCCGGGCGTTGAAGCCCGACGGCCTGTTCCTCGGCGCGTTTCTCGGCGGCGGCAGCCTGCCCACGCTGCGCGCCTGCCTGCTCGCCGCCGAAGCCGATCGCCCGGTGGCGCGCTTCCATCCGCAGATCGACGTGCGCGCGGCAGGCGACCTGCTCTCCCGCGCCGGCTTTGCCTTGCCGGTGGCGGACGTGGAGACGCTGACGGTGCGCTATGGCGGGCTGGGCGGCCTGATCCGGGATCTGCGTGGCATGGCGGCCACCAACCTGCTGCCCAAAACGCCGCCCCTCCGCCGCGAGACGCTGCTCGGCACCGCCGCAGCCTTTGCCGAGCGGGCCGACCCCGACGGCCGCACGCCCGAAAAATATTCGATCGTGTACCTTACCGGCTGGGCGCCCGATCCTTCGCAGCCCAAGCCGGCGCGGCCCGGCAGCGCGACCGCGTCGCTGATCGACGCGCTGAAGCCGAAGGACTGAGCAGGGTTCCGCCTCAATGGCCGGTTGGTGACAGCAGCGGCGCCAACGCATCGATAAACGGCAGATCCGCCGGCGGCATGGGCAATCCGCGCAACGTCGCCAAGTCCGCCCAGGTGAGCGCGCTGGCGTGGCGAGGCTCCGGCACGCCCTCCCACCGGTCCAGGCGGTAGAGCAAGAGCATCAGGTGCCGGTCGGCAAGCGGCTCGCTGGCGAAGGTGATCGGCGTCAACGCTGCCGGATCGGCCACTACGCCCAGTTCCTCTTCGAGCTCGCGGACCAGCGCCGCTTCCGGGCTTTCGCCGGGCTCGATCTTGCCGCCTGGAAACTCCCACAGCCCGGCAAGTGCCGTGCCCTCCGGGCGTTGCTGTACCAGCACCCTGCCTCTATCGACCATCGCCGCTGCCACCACCAACAGTATCGCGCGCGCTTCGCTAATCACTTCGCAACCAAATCCTGAGAAAATCCGCTTCGCTTTTGTATGAGATTGGTTGACGATGCGAGCCCTGATCCACGCCTTGCGCACCCTTGCCTGCGCTGATCGCGGTGCCACTGCCGTGGAATATGGCCTGATCGTCGCGCTGATCGTGCTGGCGATGGTGGGCGCGATCGGCGTCTTCGGCGAGACGACGTCCTCGATGTGGAACAATGTGTCCCAGCAGGTCCAGCAGGCGGGCCACGAAGCCCCGTAAAGCTTTCGCTAAGTACTGGATTTAGGCGGTTCTTAACCGCTCTTCTCTAAGGTCCCCCTGCCGCGTCGGAGTGCCGACGGGCCGGTGTTTGAAGTTTCTGGGACGATGGAGACGGCTATGCTTAAGATTCGCAAGTTCATCAAGAATTCCAAGGCCGCGACGGCCATTGAATATGGCCTGATCGCCGCCCTGATCGCCGTCGCCGCGATCGCCGCCATGCGTGGTCTGGGCAGCAGCCTGAACACCACCTTCAGCAACGTCAGCTCGGCCATGAAGGGCTAAGCCACGGCTCGCCCATGTGAGTCGACGGAGGCGCTGCCGGGCATCTCCGTCACCCTGACCTTCGAAGAGGAGAGTTTCCGCATGAGAACGCTTCGCAAGCTGATTGGGAACAGCAAGGCCGCGACCGCAATCGAATACGGCCTGATCGCCGCGCTGATCGCCGTTGCCGCGATTGCTGCCATGCGTGGTCTGGGCAGCAGCCTGAACACCACCTTCAGCAACGTCAGCTCGAACATGCAGCCGTCTTGACGGACGCTGTTCCTGCTGGCTGAAAAAAGGGGCTGCGCAACGCGTCAGCCCCTTTTGCGTTTCAGATGCGGCCCATCGCCAGGAACTTGGCGCGACGCGCCTGGCGCAGCGATTCCGGCGACATGGCGGAAAGTCCTTCCAGCGCCTTCTCGATCGCATCGCCCAGCGCCTGCACCGCCTGGCCCGGCGCACGATGCGCGCCTCCGAGCGGCTCCGGCACGATGCCATCGATCACCTTCAGCTCCTTCAGGTGCTGCGCAGTGACCTTCATCGCCTCGGCGGCGTCTGCCGCCTTGTCGGCGGTGCGCCACAGGATCGAGGCGCAGCCTTCCGGCGAAATCACCGAATAGACCGCGTGCTCCATCATCAGTACCTGGTTGCCCGCCGCCAGCGCCACCGCGCCGCCCGAACCGCCTTCGCCGAGAATCGAGGCGACCAGCGGCACGCCGAGTGCGAGGCACGCCTCGGTGGAACGCGCGATGGCTTCGGCCTGGCCGCGCTCCTCTGCCTGCACGCCCGGGAATGCGCCCGAGGTATCGACCAGCGTGATCACCGGGATCCCGAACCGGTCGGCGAGCTTCATCAGGCGGATCGCCTTGCGATAGCCTTCCGGCTTGCCCATGCCGAAATTGTGCTTGAGCCTGCTGGCGGTATCGTCGCCCTTTTCGTGGCCGATCACCATCACGCGGCGGCCGCGGAACCGGCCGAGGCCGCCGATGATCGCAGCGTCGTCCGCAAAGGCACGGTCGCCGCCCAGCGGCATGAAGTCTTCGATCAGCCCGGCGACATAGTGCTTGAAGTGCGGGCGCTCGGGATGGCGGGCGACCTGCGTCTTCTGCCACGGCGTCAGCTTGGCATAGGTGTCGAGCAGCAACTTGTCCGATTTGGCCTGGAGCGGGGCGATCTCGGCGGCGATGTCCACTTCGCCACCCTGGGCGGCGCTGCGCAGCTCGTCGATCTTGCCCTGGAGCTCGGCAATCGGCTTCTCGAAGTCGAGGAATGTCGTCATGGGCGTGGCGCTACGCGGAGCCGCGCTTCGCGTCAACGAGGGCCTCGCCCAACGGATGTCTCTCGTTGACCAGTTCGACCAGCCGGCGGCTGTCGACATGGGTGTAGATTTCGGTGGTGGCGATGTCGGCATGGCCCAGCATCGCCTGCAGCGCGCGCAGGTCCGCGCCCCCTTCCAGCAAATGGGTCGCAAAGGCGTGGCGGAGGACGTGGGGGCTTACCCGCTCGGGGGGAATTCCGGCGATGCCGGCCAGCGCGCGGACAATCTGGTAGAGCCGCACGCGCGTCAGGTGCTTCTTGCCCGAGGGGAATAGCCATGGATTATCCGGCGGCACCTGTCCGCGCCACACCGCCACCGCCGCGCGGGCGCGATCGGAGATGGGCACCAGTCGCTCGCGACCGCCCTTGCCCTTGAGGATAAGGAACGGGCGATCGGGATGGACGGCATTCCGCGGCAAGGAGACCAGCTCGGTCGCGCGCAGGCCCGAGCCGTACAGCAGCTCGATCAGCGCGGCGAGCCGCAGGTCGAGCGGATCGGGCGGCACCCGCGCCTGCCGCTCGGCGATCGCGGCGAACATCGCGTCGACATCGCTGGTACTGAGGATCTTGGGCAGACGCCGCGCAGTGCCGGGGCGCGGCAGAGCGTTACCGGGATCGTCCGCCCGGTGCCCCTCCTCCGCCAGAAAGGCAAAGAAGCGTCGCAGCGCCGCCGACTTGCGCGCGACGGTGGAGCGGGCGAGTTCCTCCCAGCCGCCGGCCAGGCGCTCGATCTCCTGCCGGCCCGCACCCGCCAGGTGACCGCCGAGTGCCTCGGATGCAAGCCGCAGGTCGGTGCCATAGGCCGCGACCGTGTTCGCCGCCGCACCGGATTCGGCGCGGAGCATCTCCAGGAAGCGTTCGATCAGGTCGCGATCGGCGCTCACGCGGCGCGCGTGACCGCCTCCACGGCGATCATCCGGGCATAGTTGGCCATCCCCGCCGCCCGCATCGCTGCGACGATGTGGTAGAGTGCCTCCGGCGTCACCTGGTCCCAGCGCGGCGACTGCATCCCCACCCCGGCGAGCAGCGCGACCATGCCGGGCTGGTTGCGGGCCCCGGCGCGGTCGATCGCCTGGGTCCAGCTGTTGACGCCGCCGATGCCTACCTTGGTCGCCTCGGCACCGCGTTGCGCGTCCGCCGACGACAGCCGCCCCAGACCCGCCAGTCCCGCCAGCAGCATCGCCGCCTTGCGCGGGCTCGCCGACCCGGCATAGCGCTCGAAATCGCCGTAGCCGACGGTGCCCGATCCCTCGGCGAGCGCGAGAAGCGCCCAGCCCTCGCTACCCGGCGCGACGACGCCGCGCCATTGCAGCGCCGCCGAATCATAGCCGGCAGACAACATCGAGGCGATCAGCCGATCCGGTTCCGCCACGTTCTTGTTGGCGGGAATCCAGGCAGCGGCCTTGGCGGTAAGCACCAGACGGGCATAGCGAAGGCGCGGGCTTTCGGCCGCATCCCACAGGCTCTTCATCGCCTGCACCCGCTCGCTGGCCGAACCGGTATAGGCGCCGCGCAGGTCGCGCACCGTCTTCTGCAGCGGATCGGGTACGTCGCTCGCCTGGTCGAGCTCGGCATAGAGATCGACGAGCGCAGCGTTCGACAGCACGCCCGCGGCGGCGGCCAGTTCGGCTGCTCCGGCCCGGTTGACGGGCGACACCGCCGGTGAAAGGGCCTGCCAGTAGCGAAACTCCGGGCCGACCGTGGCGAACAGATTGTCCGGGATATCGACGCCCGCAGCGATCGCCATCCCGAACCGCCAGGCCGAAAGCGCCGGTACGCCGACCCAGTCGATCGTCACCGCGCGACGCGAATCGGCGCCCATCCCCACCACCTTGGTGGCGAGCAGGGTATCGAGGTCGTTGCGGGGCCTGCCCTTGCCTGCCGCGTCCAGCCGCTGGTCCGCTTCGCTCGGCTTGCCGGCGAGCCCGGCGCAGATCGCCTGGGCGAGCGCCCAGCCGCGATCCGGGATGTTGGAGGCTGCATCATCGACGATCGGGCACACCGATGCCGGATCACCGGTCGCGAGCGCCACCTGCATCGCCACCCGATCGAGCGCGTTGGTGTAATCGTCGATATCGACATAGCTGACCAGGCCGCGCGCGGCGGTCGCCTCGCCCATGCGAAGCAGCAGCCAGGCGCGCTCGGCCGCATAGTCCGCGCCGTCGAGCCCGCGCGGCGTCTCCAGCGGCGACATCAGCGCGCGGCGGAGCGCGATCGAAACCCAGCGTGAAGCGACCGGCGCAGCCAGGCGGCGCATCAGGGTCGTCTGGGTGGCGCCGGGCACGTCGCCGAACGCATCGGCCGGGAACGGCGCGTTGCCTGCGGCCAGGATGCCGACGCGATTGAGCGGGCGGCGCACGCCCTTGGGAAGATCATATTGCGAGAGGTCGATCGCCGGTGCGGCGGCGACGCTGGCATTGCTTTCCTCGACGTCGAACGCGTCAGGGCCCATGTCGCCACCGGCTGGCGCCGCATCACCACGCGGAGACGGCACTGCTGCCGGCGCAGCGCTGGGCGTCGGCGTCGGGCGCGCGGAAGGTTGCTGCCGCGGCGCCGGCTGGTCGAAGCCGGGCGGCAACAGCGATTCGGGCGCTTTCTGCTGCTGGCTGAACGCCGGCACCCCGATCGCGGCAAGCAGGCCTGCGGCGATCGCGAGGCGCGACGCCCTAGTTGGCGAGGTTTTCAAGCGCGACCGCCTTCTCCATGCGCACCGGCTCCTTGACGGTGTTGCGGCCGGCCAGGGCGAACATGCCACCCACCAGAACCACCAGAATCACGAGCAACACGACAAGCATACGCGGCATGAAAAACAGTCCATTCCTTGAGCGTACGGGCCTTTTGCCCGAGACGGTCCCTCGCTGTATAGCCCTTCGCACGATGTTACAAACGCATGCGCAACTTCCACACTGGACCGGCAAGCCGATCGTACTGGTCGGGCTGATGGGAGCCGGAAAAACCACGGTAGGGCGCCGCCTCGCCCAGCGCCTGCGGCTTCCATTCGTCGATGCCGACGCGGAAATCGAATCGGCGGCAGGCATGTCCGTGTCGGACATCTTCGCCAAGTTCGGCGAACCGCATTTCCGCGACGGCGAACGGCGGGTGATTGCCCGGCTGGTCGACGGCACGCCCAAGGTGATCGCCACCGGCGGCGGCGCGTTCATCAACGACGAGACGCGGGCGCTGATCCTCGACCAGGCGATCTCGATCTGGCTGGACGCGGAGCCCGCGGTTCTGGCCGACCGCGTGCGGCGTCGCGACACGCGGCCGCTGCTGCGCGGCAAGGACCCGCTGGCGACGCTCACCGAACTCGCGCAGGTGCGCAATCCCTATTACGCGCTTGCCGAGATCCGGGTGCCCAGCGTAGCCGCACCCCACGAAACCACCGTCGAAGCGATCCTGAAGGCTCTCCGCACGTGACCATTATCCCCGTTGCCCTGGGCGCACGCAGCTATGACGTGCGCATCGAACCCGGCTTGCTGGCACGTGCGGGCGAGGTCCTCGCACCCCTGTCGCGCGGACGGCCGATGCCGATCGTGACCGACACCAACCTGGGCGCCCATTGCGAAGCGCTGGTCGCCAGCCTTGCCGCCGCCGGCGTCTCCGCGCCGGTCCTCACGCTGCCGGCGGGTGAAGGGACCAAGAGCTGGGCGCAGCTCGAGGCGCTGACCGATTGGCTGCTCGATCAGGGCGTGGTGCGCAGCGATCATGTGATCGCCCTGGGCGGCGGCGTGATCGGCGACCTGGTCGGCTTCGCGACCAGCATCCTCAAGCGCGGCTGCAACTTCGTCCAGATCCCCACTACGCTGCTGGCGCAGGTCGACAGTTCGGTGGGCGGCAAGACGGCGATCAATTCCAGGGCAGGCAAGAACCTGATCGGCGCGTTCCACCAGCCGGCAGTGGTGCTGATCGACCCGCAGGTGCTGGACAGCCTGCCCCAGCGCCAGCTGCGCGCCGGCTATGCCGAAGTGGCGAAATACGGGCTGATCGACGACGCCGACTTTTTCGCCTGGTGCGAGGCCAACGCCGCCGCGCTGTTCGCGGGCGATCCCGACGCGCGGGCGCATGCGATCGGCCATTCGGTGGCGGCAAAGGCGCGGATCGTCGCCGCCGACGAGCGCGAGACCACGGGCACCCGGGCGCTGCTCAACCTGGGCCATACCTTCGGCCATGCGCTGGAAGCGGAGACAGGCTTTTCGGACAAGCTGCTCCACGGCGAAGCGGTCGCGGCAGGCATGGCGCTCGCCTTTGCATTCTCGGCCGAACAGGGGCTTTGCCCGGCCGAGGGTGCGGTGCGGGTGGCTGCGCATCTGCGCGCGGTGGGCCTGCCGGACGGGCTGGCGGCTGCAGGGGTAACGGCGGACGGCAAGACGCTGGTCGGCCACATGCTCCACGACAAGAAGATGGAGGGGAACACCCTGCCCTTCCTGCTCGCCCGCGGCATTGGGCAGACCTATCTGGACAAGACGGTGGACCTGGAGAAGGTCGCAGCGTTCCTGGATACGCAGCGCTGAACCGATCTTAAGCCCCTACCCTTCCGGCAAGGATTGGAGTGGGGCTGTGTCTCACCGGAACCAACGTCCGGTCTGGCATCCCTCCACCCCCAACCCCTCCTCCCGGGAGGAGGGACCTTTCTCTTTAGCGGTTCGCCCGCTCGATTACCGCGGTCACCAGCGCAATGCGTTCGACGTCCGCGTACGCCGCCGTCTCCAGCTCTTCGCCGAACACGTCCGGGTCGATTTCCCCGTAACGGAGCCGGCAGCCTTCCGCCGCGGCAAGCTGCACCAGCCGATCGTGCAACCCGTCCGCACCGCGCACGATCGCGCTGCCCGTGTAGAGCAGGAACCGCCCGCCCGGTGCGAGCCGCGGCACCGCTTCGCACGCCATGGACAAGGCGACACCAGCGCCATGCAGTTCGCCGCCGTCTCGATAGGCGCGCCCTGCTGGATCGATGATATAGGGCGGGTTCGCCAGGACCAGATCGAGGTCGCCGCGGATGCCCGACAAGTCGTCGCCCTCCACGAACCGCGCCGCCACGCCCGCGGCTTGCGCATTCGCCTGCGCGAAGCGGAGCGCCGCCGGATTGATGTCGGTCATCACGATCTCAACCTTCGGGCAGCAATGCGCGGCGGCGATCGCTCCCGCACCGGTGCCGGTGCCGATATCCACCAGCGTCGCGCCCTCCCGCTCCGGGCACCGCCGCAGCTCCTCGGCGATGAAGCGCGCGAAGCGATAGCTGTCCGGGCCGAAGAACACCGCGTCCCGGTCCTCCGTGGGATAGGCGGAATGCACGAGCAGATCCGGGCCCAGCGTCGACACGCGCACCTTGCTCCGCAGCGTCGCGCCTTTCGTCTCGATCAGGTCCGCGGATTCGAGCGCACGGCACAGGGAAGCGTCGAGCAGGTCGGCGTCGAAAGGGAGGCTCCAGCCGAAAATGTCCCGCAGGTCGGCGGCACGTTGCCGATCCGGCCGCGCCAATATCCGCGCATGGGTAGCGGGCGTGGGCGTGATGAAGCGGTAATCCTGTGCCTTCAGAAAGGCGATCAGCGTCTGCAGCACCGCCTCGGCATCCGACACCGCAGGACGTTCCGCCACCAGCAATCCCATGCATACCCCCGTCATCAATCCCCGCATCAACGCCGGGAGGCCGGCGGAGGCTCCACGATCGGGCGGGTTAAGTGGCTGATCCACGGCAAGTGACGCCACGGGGACTGCGCGCGTTCCTACAGGGCCGACCTGCCCTTGCCCCCCGCCGCGCCAGGGCCTAGCTCGATGCCATGCGCATCCTGACCCTGGCCCTCGCCGCTTCGACCATGCTCGTCTCCCCCGCACTCGCCCAGCAGGCGGCGCCGGCGCCGATCCTCACCACACCCGAGGCGAAGGATGTGTGGACCTATGCGCGGCCGGAAGTCGCCCGCGTAACCCATGTCGCGCTGGACCTGCGCGCGGACTTCGCCACCAAGACATTGCGCGGAACCGCTACGCTCGACCTTCTCGCCGCCGCGAACGCGACGGAGATCGTGCTCGACGAGGACGGGCTGGTGATCGCCAAGGTGACCGACGCAGCCGGGAAGCCGCTGCCCTTCACGGTCGGGGTCGCCAAGCCCGATCTCGGCGCGCCGCTTAACGTTCAGCTGAACGGCGCGCGCAAGATCATCCTCCATTATGCGACCGCCCCCGGCGCGTCGGCGCTGCAATGGCTCGCGCCCGCGCTGACCGCCGGCAAGAAGAAGCCGTACCTGTTCAGCCAGGGCCAGCCGATCAACAACCGCAGCTGGATCCCCACCCAGGACAGCCCCGGCATCCGCCAGACCTGGTCCGCGACGCTCACCGTCCCTGCCGATCTCGTAGCAGTGGCGAGCGGCGAGCGGATCGACGGCGCCAAGGGCGTGCCGGCGGGCAAGGGCTGGCACAAGTTCCGCTTCCGGATGGACAAGCCGGTGCCGCCGTACCTGATCGCCTTCGCGGTCGGCGACCTCGCCTTCCAGCCCGTCGGCCCGCGCGCCGGCGTGTGGACCGAGCCGAGCATGCTGGCTGCCGCCGCGAAGGAAGTGGCCGATGTCGAGAAGATGATCGATGCGGCGCAGGCGCTGTACGGCCCCTATCGCTGGGGCCGCTACGACATGCTCGTCCTGCCGCCGAGCTTCCCGTACGGCGGCATGGAGAACCCCACCCTCACCTTCCTGACGCCGACGATCATCACCGGTGACAAGTCGAACGTGGACGTGGTGGCGCACGAACTGGCGCATAGCTGGTCAGGCAATCTCGTCACCAACGCCACCTGGTCGGACAGCTGGCTGAACGAGGGATTCACCACATACTTCGAGAACCGCATCATGGAGGCGGTGTACGGCAAGGAGCGCGCCGCAACCGACGCCGATCTCGAATGGGACGGCCTCCAGAAGGACATCGCCAATGCCGGCGGCATGGAGGCCGCCACGACGCGGCTGCACGGCGATCCGGGCGCGACCTTCGGCCAGCTCGATTACTTCAAGGGCTCGACCTTCCTGCGCACGATCGAGCGGACGGTCGGCCGTGCGCGCTGGGACGTCTATCTGCGCGGCTATTTCGATCGCCACGCCTTCCAGCCCCAGACCACCGCCGGGTTCCTGGCGGACCTGCGCGCGAACCTGATCCAGGGCGATGCCGGGCTGGAGGCCAATCTCCAGCTTGACAAATGGGCTTATGCCGCCGGGCTGCCGAACAATGCCGTCCATGTGGAGTCGGCGACGCTCAAGGCGGTCGACGCACAGCTGGCGGCGGTGAACGCCGGCGGCCCGGTTTCGGCAGTGCACCCGCAGGGCTGGGCGACCCAGCAATGGCTGCGCTTCCTCAATGGCCTGAACCGCCAGCAGACGCCGGCGCGGCTGAAGGAACTGGACGAGACGCTGGGTCTGTCGGCCTCGAACAACGCCTATGTCCGCTCCGCCTGGGGCGAGCTGGCGATCGCCAACCGCTATGATCCCGCGGTGCCGAGCATCGGCAAGCTGGTCGGCAGCGTCGGCCGAGGCCTGCTGATCTACCCGATCTACAAGGATCTGGTGGCGCAGGGCGACTGGGGCAAGCCGATCGCGCGGCGCTTCTACGAGGCCTCGAAGGCGAGCTACCACCCCACCGTCGCGGCGGGCGTGGCCAAGATCGTCGGCGCGGAGTGATCCTGTGCCGCGCGGCGTCGCCAAACGGGATCTGCCCACCAAGACCTGCCCGGTCTGCCAGCGCCCCTTCGCCTGGCGGAAGAAGTGGGAGCGGGACTGGGAGAAGGTGATCTACTGCTCCGATCGCTGCCGGCGAGCGGGGAAGTAGCAGCATCTATCAAGCCCCTCCCCTTCAGGGGAGGGGTTGGGGTGGGGGACGACCGGCGAGCGAAGGACTCGCTTCGGGTTCAGGCCCCGCCCCAGCCCATCCCCCGAAGGGGACGGGCTTGGACATCACTGATAGCGCAGCGTTTTCCCGAACCCGGTATTCGTCTTGGTCATCTTGGCGAGCTTGCGGATATAGGCCTTCACCTCGCGCTCGAAGCGCTGCTCGCTGCGTACCCCGGCCCGGTAGAAATCATCCTTTGCCAGCAGTGCCTTCAGCGCTTCCGCCAGCCGGACCTGATCGTCCACCGCATCGCTGTGGCGGAACTGCTCGCACACCCATTCCTCGGCGGCGGCCTTGTCATACTCGTCCTCGCGATCGCGGCCGTAGCGGTCTGCGACGTCCTGGTCCGATCGCGCGGACTTGATCCGCCGCTCGAGCCAGAGGCGGACCTGTGCCGGGTCCCAGGGCGCTTGCGCGTCCGTCATGCGCGAGCCCTGAATGCCAGCGCCCAGGCCAGCCACAGCCAGCCGAGGATCAACCCCGCGCCGCCGATCGGCGTCACCGCGCCCAGCCAGCGCGGCAGGCCCAGCGCCATCAGGTACAGCGTTCCTGCGAACACGAACCCGCCGCCGACGAACAACGCCGCCGGCGCCCGCGCGGCGAATTGCAGCGCCACCAGTGCCGCCACCGCGTGAACCAGCTGATACTGGCCGCCGGTCTTGAGCCACTCGACGGCCTCGCCTTGTGCACCGTGCGCGCCAAAGGCGCCTGCCGTCACCGCCATCGCACCCGACAGCGCCGCCAGCGCTGCGATCCAGTTCATGCTTCCGCTCCCAACTCAACCATCGCCCCGGTCCTGCACCGCCGCGGCAGCCGCAGCCGACTGGCTGAACATGCCGTCGCGACCGGCATAGAGATCGCCGGTCTCCTTCTGCTGCGTCAGCCGCTCGATGTCCCGGCGGCGATATTCAGCCTCGGTCTTGTCGATTTCGGCTCCGTCGACGCCGACCGCGTCCATTGCCCGGCGCGCCATCACCACCGCGCTTTCCATCACCTCGCGCACCACGCCACTCAGCGGCGCGCCCTTCAGCTTCATGATGCTGCGCCGATCATAGGCGCGCACGAAGATGCTGGCCTTGGGGAATGCTGCGTGCACGCCTTCCACCACCTCGGTGTCTACGGCGTCGCCATCCTGGCAGAACAGGAGCAGTTCGGCCTCCCCGGCGCCCGCCTGGCGCAGCAGATCGATCCGGGTGCCGTCGCCATAATAGACCTTCATGCCGAAGCTGCCGGCGGTCTCGATCATCTCGACGTCGCGGTCGATGATGGTGACGGGAATGCCTTGCGCGATCAGCATCTGGGCCACCGTCTGGCCGAAGCGCCCATAGCCGACCACCACGGCGTTGGCGCCCTCCTGTCGCGGCCCGTCCGGAAGCGCGCCTGCCTTGGGCGGCTCCGCGCGAAAGCGCCGAGTGGCCATCATCAGGAACGGCGTCGTCGCCATCGAGACGGTGACGATCGCGCTGAACACGCTGGCGGCCTGCGGCTCGATCAGCAGCGCCTTCTGCGCCTGGGCGAACAGCACGAAGCCGAATTCACCGCCTTGGGACAAGAGTACGCCGAGCGCGAAGGCGCCACGCGGCTTCATGCCGAACAGGAGCGCGAGCCCCATGATCAGCGCGGCCTTGGCGGCGATCAGGGCCAGTGCCATGCCGGCGACGAAGAAGGGCCTCTCGGCGATGGCGTGGAGGTCGAGCGTCATGCCGACCGCGACGAAGAACAGCCCGAGCAGGATCGCCCGGAACGGCTCCACGTCCGCTTCGATCTCGTGCCGGAACGGCGAATCGGCCAGCATCACGCCGGCGATGAACGCGCCCAGCGCGGCGGAGAGGCCCAGCGCCTCCATCACCGCAGCGCTGGCGATCACCGTCAGGAGGCCTGCGAAGACGAACATCTCGCGCTCGTCGAGATTGCCGATCAGCCGGAACAGCGGCCGCAGCAGGAATCGCCCGGCTACGACAAGCCCGACGATCGCGCCGACGGTGTAGAGCCCCAGCAGCCAGCCCGGCGGCCCGCCCTGATCGGCCGGATTGCGCGACAGCGCGGCGACGATGGTGATCAGCGGGACGATCGAGAGATCCTGGAACAGCAGGATCGCGAAGGCGCGCTCGCCGAAGGGCGTACGCAGGCGGCCCGCCGATTGCAGCAGGGGGAGCACCTGCGCGGTCGAGGACAACCCCATCGGCAACCCCAGCGCGAGCGCCGCGGCGAGCGTGGATCCGGTCACCACCCACACGATCGCCGCAATGGCGAGGCCGCAAAGCGCCACCTGCAGCAGCCCGAGCCCGAAGATGTCGCGCCGCATCCGCCATAATCGCGACGGGCTCAGTTCCAGCCCGACCAGGAAAAGCAGGAGCGCGATGCCGAGCTCGGCAATGCCCATCTTGCCCTCGGCATCGCCGACCAGCCGCAGCACATGCGGGCCGACCAGCGCGCCGGCGACGAGAAAGCCCAGGGTCGCACCGAGCCCGAGCCGCCGGAACAGCAGCACGAAGAACAGCGCGAAGCCCAGCATCGGCACCGCATCCGCCAGCACCGAACCATCCGAAGCATGCTCCATCAGACCCGAGCCTCCGCTGCCTGCGCCGCGGCTTCGGCCGCAGCTTCGAAGGCCAGCCGGATCGAGGCGTGGCGGCCGCGGTGCGGCAACGCCGGGACGAACAGCGCCATGCCGGGCCAGTCGGGCGGTGCGTCGCGTTCGCCGGCGAGCCAGGCCGTGAGTTGGTCGCGCGCGGTGGCGATCTCGGCCGGGGTGCGGCCGACCACCGCCTCCCCCAGCAGCGCCGCCGATGCCTGGCCAAGCGCGCAGGCACGAACGAGCATTCCCACCTGCTCGACCCGCCCTGACGGATCGACGCTGATATCCACCGTCACCCGGCTACCGCACACCGGCGACCGCTTCTCGGCGGTACCGCCGGGCTCCAGCAGCCGCTCGTGATGGGGGATAGCCGCTGCCAGGCGCAGGATTTCCATGTTGTAGAGCGGGGCATTCATGCCTGTGATCTAGGATAGGCGTCCCGCAGTTGCGAGCGCGAATTGCCCTTCCTTGGTATAGCTTGCGCGCGGCCCGCCTTTCCCGAGTCGGGGAGGATCAGTCCACCTTGCGCCGGCGCGGGCGGGCGGCGTCCGGTTCGGCCGCCTCCGTGCTGGCATTGTCGATGCCGAACACCGGCGCGCCCTTGCGGCGGCGATCGACGAAGTCGCCGATCGCGGCGCTGGTGGTGTCGAGCAGCGGGTAGGTGACGGACCTGGTGATCCATTTCGGCCGGTGCGTCCGCCCGCCCTCGAAGGTGTCGAGCACCAGCATCAGCACCAGGAAGCCCATGCTGACCAGGATCAGCCCCTTGGCAACGCCGAAGCCCACGCCCAGCGCGCGGTCGATCGGCCCCAGCATCGAATTGCGCATCTGCCCGCCCAGCGTGTTGGCGATCAGCCGCCCGCCAAAATAGCTGAGCCCGGCGAGCAGCGCGAAGGCGAGCACCGCCGCCCCGCCCTCGGTTCCGATCATCGGCGCGAGCAGCGCGGTGAAGCCGGCATGGAAGAACTTCACCGCCACGACGACGAGGATCCAGGCGAGGAAGGCCAGCACTTCGGTGGTGAAGCCGCGCAGAAAGCCGAGGATCGCCGCGCCGGCGATGATGAGAAGCGTGATGATGTCGAGCCCGGTCATATCCGCTCCTTAGCAGCGTGACGACGCCGGTGAAGAGGTGGCGTGCACCGCTCGTCACGCGCCGCGTTCCCTTTTCGTTTCCACTTCGCTACAGCGAACGCATGGCAAAACTCCAGAAGCGCTATGTCTGTCAGGCCTGCGGGTCGGTGACCTCGAAATGGGCGGGGCAATGCGCCGATTGCGCGGAATGGAACACGCTGGTCGAGGAGGCCGGCGGCCCTGCCACGCCGTTCCAGGCCAAGCACCACCTGCAATCGGGCGGGCGCATGATCCTGCTCTCGGGCCTCGATACCGAAATTGCGCTGCCCGAGCGGATGCCGAGCGGCATCGCGGAATTCGATCGCGCGCTGGGGGGCGGTTTCGTGGAGGGGTCGGCAACGCTGATCGGCGGCGATCCCGGCATCGGCAAGTCGACGCTGCTGCTCCAGGCGGCCGCGAAGATCGCCATGCGCGGGCTTTCGGTCGCCTATGTATCGGGGGAAGAGGCGGCGGACCAGGTCCGGTTGCGCGCGCGGCGACTCGGCCTCGGGCAAGCGCCGGTGCAGCTCGCCGCCGCCACCTCGGTGCGCGACATCCTGACGACGCTGAGCATGGGCACGCCGCCGGACCTGCTGATCATCGATTCGATCCAGACCATGCATTCCGACCTGATCGAGGGCGCGCCGGGAACGGTGAGCCAGGTCCGTGCCAGCGCGCAGGAACTGATTCGCTTCGCCAAGGAGCGCGGGACCGCGCTGGTCATGGTGGGGCACGTGACCAAGGACGGGTCGATCGCCGGGCCGCGGGTGCTCGAACACATGGTCGATACCGTGCTGGCATTCGAAGGCGAACGCAGCCATCTCTACCGGATCCTGCGTGCGGTAAAGAACCGCTTTGGCGGTACCGACGAGATCGGTGTGTTCGCGATGCAGACCGAGGGGCTTGCCGAAGTCGCCAACCCTTCCTCGCTCTTCCTCACCCAGCGCGACGAAAACGTCACGGGGACGGTCGTCTTTCCCGCGCTGGAGGGGACCCGGCCGGTGCTGGTGGAAGTGCAGGCGCTCACCGTGCGGCTGGGATCGGGCGCAACGCCACGGCGATCGGTGGTCGGCTGGGATTCGGCGCGTCTGTCGATGGTGCTGGCCGTCCTCGAGGCGCGCTGCGGCCTCAGCTTCTCGGCGTGCGAAGTGTATCTCAACATCGCCGGGGGCTACCGGATCCAGGATCCGGCCGCCGATCTGGCGGTCGCGGCCGCGCTCGTTTCCGCCTTGTCGGAGCGGCCGATCCCCGCCGATGCGGTGGTCTTTGGGGAAATCGCGCTTTCCGGTGAGGTGCGTCCCGTCGCCCATGCCGCCTTGCGGATGCGCGAATCCTCGAAGCTGGGATTCGAGCAGGCGCTTGCACCCGCCTCTCCCCACGCCAAGGAGAGCGAACCGATGCCCCTGCGGGTGGCGGATTACCGAAGCCTTGCCGCGCTGGTGGAGCGGCTGCTCGGCAAATAGCTCCATATCTGCATTAATGCGTATTTATGCTGGTATGAACAGCCTCGTTTTGATACATCCAGTACATAACCGGAGGCCACGGTCTGCAGCTTAGACGTTGCCGCCACACGCCCCCGGAACTATTCGACGATCTTTATAGTTCAACCGTGTTAAGTGTTTGCCACAGTTGCGAATAGTTAACACATGCGCGCAGATGCGGGCAAACGGGTGGGGAGCATTGACTTGAAGGTGGGAAAGGACTCTCTGGGGCGAAATCCCATAGGCAGGCTGGGCGCTGCGGCTGCAGCGGTCACTCTCCTTTCGGCCACCTCTGCCGGCATCGCGGTGCCCACGGTGGCGGCTGGAGTGCAGGAGGTTTCCAAGGCTCTCAACGTGCTGACAGCACGATCGCCAGGCGTACGGGAGGCCGGTGCCCACAGCGTCAAGGGCAAGCGGAAATATAGCGCGCTCGCCAAGAAGCCGCGGGACTCGGTGACCCCGGATTCGCTCGCCAAGAATGGTGTGGCCTACCCCACGGCCTTTGATCTTTCGGCAGACCAGGCCCCGGTGCCGGCTTCGCTGCCGCTCCCCGCGGACGTTCCGCTCGATGGGATGATGGTTCTCGCGTCGAATTTCGACACGCTGTCCCCGTTCGCGGACATTGTTCCCGCGCCGGGCCCCGGCAGTTTCACGGGCAACTCGATCGTGCCAAGCGGCATGGGCGGCGGCGGTGGCGGTGGTGTGCCGCCGCTCGGCATTGCGACTCCGACGCCTACACCCACGCCGCAGCCGACACCGACGCCGCAGCCGACACCGACGCCGCAGCCGACTCCGACGCCGCAGCCGACACCAACGCCGCAACCGACCCCGCAGCCAACGCCGACGCCGCAGCCGACGCCGCAGCCTACCCCCGTTCCGACGCCGACGCCTACACCCCCACCGCCTCCTCCTCCGCCGCCGCCCCCTCCTCCTACGCCGACACCTGTCCCGCCGGGCGTTCCAGAGCCTTCGCAGTGGGTTATGCTCGTCACGGCGTTCGGGATCATGGGCGGGGTGATGCGTCGGCGTAACCGGAGCAAAGCCGCGGCTTGATGGGGATGCGGCGCCAACTCGGACTCTGGATCTCGCTCGGAGCGGCCTCGCTGTTGCTGATCACGCTCGCGGCCAAGGCGTTCGTGCCGAAGCCCGTGCAGCAGGCCGCGGCTGCGCGTGCAATGTCCACCGGAGCAAGCAGCGATCGCATCCGTTTCTCCGATAGCGATCAGCAGCAGCTCCGGCTGGGCGACGGCAGCACGCGGGTGGTCCGCAGCCTGCTGCAGGTGCCGAACCGCATGCAGTTCGGCGAGTTTGTCTGGAACGATGCTGGGGTTCCCCCGGGGAGGATCTGGCTGCGCATAGACTTGTCGCGCCAGATCCTCTCGGTATTTCGCGGCGAAGACGAGATCGCGACCAGCGTGGTCCTGTACGGTCAGGACGAAACGCCCACGCCTATCGGCAATTTCCCGATCCGCGGCATGGAGCGGAACCACCGTTCCAACACCTATGACGCCATGATGCCGTTCACGCTGTGGCTGACCAGCGACGGCGTTGCGATCCACGGCAGCAACGTCCGCCAGGGCCTTGCAACCCATGGCTGCATTGGCGTGCCACAGGAATTTGCGAAGCGCCTGTTCGGGGTGGTGAAACGCGGCGACTTGGTATCGGTGGTGCGCTGACGCCAAGGCCGGGGTGCTGATATGCAAGGCCGGGATACGCTGATGCGCAGGCCAAGATGCGCCGACGCTCGAGGCTTGGCACGCTGACGCTCAAAGGCCGGGTGCGCTGACGCCCAGGGCGGGCAATGCTGATGCGCGGCGCCCATGCGAGGACGCGTGTCAGGGTTTGCCCGGCAGGGGCGTCACGCGCTCTTCGTTCTGGGCAAAAGCCGCATAGATCGACATTCCGTTGCGCGTGCGGCTCACGTCGATCACGCACATGTGACCATACGCGGTGTGGCTGCCGCAGCCGACCCCGGCATAGCGGAGCTCGCGGTTGAACAGCAGGTCCCGGTGGCCGCGGTCCGGCACACCATCATCGATGACCAACTGGCGGACCACATCATCGGCATCGGCATAGCCATAGGAGATGTCCTCTCCCACCAGCCTGCCGCCGCCCCGCCGCTGGACACGATCCCCGGGCGACGCGCCGTCCGGCGAGAAATGTCCCCGCGTCCCGAGCGCGCCCTGCACGACGGCATGGTCGCGTGCCGCCAGCCCGAGCAGTTCCCCGCGGCTCAAGGGCGGCAGCGGCGTCTGCAGTTCGAGAAAGGCGATCGCTTCCTCCACCGCATCCACGCCTTCGCGCGTGCTCTGCCCGCGCGCACGCCCCGGAAGATACAGCGTGTTCCCGCGGAAATGCGGCCGAAGCTGGCGCAGGCGTTCGGCATAGGCGGCAGGATTCTGGCGAATATGGTTGATGCGATCGAGCACCTGATCTTCAAGGCTCGGCGCATCACTTGCCGCAATCAGGATGCATGCACCACCTGCCAAGATGGCGCGCACTGCAATACGCACACCAGCCACAAGACACTCCACGTGCTTCGACCGTGGACCGGCCGAATAGATCGGCCTCTTGTGTCGTATCGGGCGCAAACATCTGGTTTAGCGGCTTGGTTATCGGGAAGGGATAATAGCTTGTTAACTGTATATTCTTCTGCCGTTCTGGTAGATTAGCGGTGCCGTACCGGAATTTCCCGCATGCGGCGCGTCGCGGGTCTTCGGGCTGTTCGTAGCGCCACGACGATGGCAGAGCGTTGGGCATGCGCGCTCCCGTCCCTGTTCCGTTCCAGCCGCGTCATCTTGCGCAGGCCCTGGCCCTGCAGTCGCAGGCCTATCCGGCGTTTCTGCTCGAGCCGGAGCCAGCCTTTGCAAGCCGGCTGGACGTGGCGGCGCCCTTCAACCTTGTCGTCGAGCGGGAGGGACAGCTGCTGGCCTATCTGCTCGCCCATGGCTGGCCGCGCGAGTCGCCGCCACCGGTCGGCGCCGTGCTCGACCCGGTGCTGAGCGGAGACACGCTGTATCTGCACGACCTCGCCGTCTCCCCGAAGGCGCGGGGTATGGGTATCGGGCAAGCACTGGTGGCGCATTGCTTCGATCTCGCCGCTGACGCTGGGCTGGAGCGCGCCGAACTGATCGCCGTGGAAGGCGCGGCCGACTTCTGGCAGCGCCTCGGCTTCCGTACGGGCAGCACTTCCCCCGCGCTCGCGGCCAAGGTCGCGCAGTACGGGCCCACCGCGCAGTGGATGTCGCGGCCGCTTTGACCGACGAAGTGTGGATTCGCCGCGCGCGCGGCGTTAGGCTGCCCAATCATCGCTTCCGGGGGATCCATTCTTGCGCCACAGCATCGTGATTGCGGCATCGTTCGCCGCCCTTCTCCTCGCGCCGCAAGCGCCGGCACAGGACAAGAAGGCAGACGCCGCCGCCGAAAAGGGCGAGGACAAGGCCGAGAAGGCCGAACTGCCGCCGCTGCCCGCCGACAAGACCATCAGCCAGACCGCCGTGATCGGCGGCAAGCCGGTTCGCTACCAGGCGACGATCGGCAAGCTTCCGGTCTACGATGCCAAGGGCAAGAAGATCGGCGAGGTGGTCTATACCGCCTATGTCGTGCCCGGCGGCGGACCGCAGCGGCCGGTAACCTTCGCCTTCAACGGCGGGCCGGGCGCTTCCTCGGTATATCTCAACCTGGGAGCGGTCGGGCCGAAGCGCGTCCAGTTCGGCGACAAGGGCGATGCACCGTCGGACGCGCCGCTGCTGATCGACAACCCCGCCAGCTGGCTGGACATGACCGACCTGGTGTTCATCGATCCGATCGGCACCGGCTTCAGCCGCAGCCTGGTCGATGAGGAAGCGACCAAGAAGGCTTTCTACGCCAACGAGCCCGACATCAAATATCTGTCGCGCATCGTCTATGACTGGCTGGTCAAAAGCGAGCGGCTGCGGTCGCCGAAATTCGTGATGGGCGAAAGCTATGGCGGCTATCGCGCGCCACGGATCGCCTACGAGCTGCAGACCCAGCTCGGCGTGGGGGTGAACGGCATCGTGATGGTGTCCCCCTATCTCGACCCCGCCGCCACCTCCGGTTCCGACGCGCTGTCGCCGCTGCCGTGGATGATTGCTCTTCCCTCGATGGCCGCCGGGCATCTGGAGCGCCAGGGCAAGCTCACCCCGCAGGCGATGGCCGGCATTGAAGCCTATACGCGCGGCGCCTTCGCGACCGATCTCCTGGCCGGTCGATCGGACCCGCAGGCGACGGCGCGGCTCAGCGCAAAGGTCACCGAGCTCACCGGGCTTGACTCCCGGCTGGTCAGCCGGCTGGACGGCCGAATCGACGAAGGCACCTATCTGCGCGAAGTCCACCGCGACGACGGCAAGATCGGCAGCGTCTATGATTCGAACGTCGACGCGTTCGACCCCTTCCCCCACGCCGCCGAGCGCAAGTCCGGCGACCCGATCCTCGAAGGGATCATCGCGCCGACCACCAGCGCCATGGTCGATTTCATCACCCGCGAGGTGGGCTGGAAGACGGATGCGCGCTACAATGCGCTCTCCTTCTCGGTCAACGCGGCGTGGGACCGCGGCACGCCCGATGATGCCCCGGTCAGCGAGCTGCGCAAGGCGATCGCGAACGATCCGAAGATGGGCGTGCTGATCGTGCACGGGTACAATGATCTGTCCTGCCCCTATTTCGGGTCCCGACTGATCATCGATCAGCTGCCGCGCTTCGGGGTGGAGCAGCGTGTGAAACTGGGAGTCTATCCGGGCGGCCACATGTTCTATTCGCGCCGCGCGAGTGCGGAGGCGTTCAAGGCCGACGCCCGCGTCCTGTATACGCGATGATGGATAGGAGCCCCTCCTCATCGGGAGGGGCTCTCCTTGCCTCAGTCGGCTTCCAGTTCGCTTTCCAGCTTGAGCACCCTGCCCCCGTCGGCCTGCTCCACCAGATAGGCGGGATTTTCCCTGGAGCCGTTGCGCACGATCTTGTCGCCCTTGATCGTGCGTTGCACGCGGCGATCGAACCGCTCGGCCACCTTGCCGTGGGCCTGGTTGCCGCCCCAGTTCCAGCGCACCGCGGCGCCCTTCGCGAAATGCTTGGTCATGCAGCGATAATCGCGCGAATTCGCGCGGTGTTCCGGCGCTGGGACACCGCGTCCGCTTGCCGGGCCCGCTCCAGCCGATTAAGGCCCCGAGCCAAATGCAACCCTCCGATCTTCGCGTCGCGCTCTTCAGCGGCAATTACAACTATGTTCGCGACGGTGCGAACCAGGCCCTGAACAAGCTCGTCGGCTTCCTTCTCGATCAGGGTGTAACCGTTCGCGTCTATTCACCGACAACCGATACGCCCGCCTTCCCGCCCACCGGCGATCTGGTGAGCGTGCCGGCCTGGCCGGTGCCGGGCGGCCGCGCCGAATAC
The DNA here is from genome assembly GCF_036731925.1 of Sphingomonas sp. Classification (GTDB taxonomy): domain Bacteria; phylum Pseudomonadota; class Alphaproteobacteria; order Sphingomonadales; family Sphingomonadaceae; genus Sphingomonas. The sequence continues at coordinate 1,057,006 of NZ_DAINDJ010000001.1, read as the reverse complement.
AAGTTCGCGACGGGGCTGCCGAAGAGCATCCGCGCGGACCTGGCTGCGTTTGCCCCGAACATGGTGCACGTCTCCGCTCCCGAATTCCTTTGTCACGGCGCAGTGAAATGGGCGGATCGCAACGGCGTCGCCACGCTGGCGTCGCTGCACACGCGCTTTGAGACCTATCCCGCCTATTACCATCTCGGCTTCGTCGAACCGTTGCTGATCAAGCTGCTGACGCGGTTCTACAATAGCGTCGATCAGGTGGTGACGCCGGGCGATTCCACCGCCGAGCTGATCCGCGGCTGGGGCGTGACGACGCCGATCCGCATCTGGTCGCGCGGGGTCGACCATGATCGCTTCAACCCTGCGCGCCGCAGCCTCGAATGGCGCCGCTCGCTGGGCATCGGCGATCAGGAATTCGCCGTCGGCTTTCTCGGCCGCCTGGTGCTTGAGAAGGGCCTCGACATCTTCGCGCAGGTCTGCAACCGGCTCACCGAGCGCGGCATTCCCCACAAGGTGCTGGTGATCGGCGAAGGCCCTGCGCGGCAGTGGTTCGCCGAGCATGTGCCGGGCGCGATCTTCACCGGGTTCCAGCGGGGTGACGATCTCGCCCGCGCGGTCGCCTCGATGGACGTGCTGTTCAACCCGTCGGTCACGGAGACCTTCGGCAACGTCACCTCCGAAGCGATGGCGTGCGGCGTTCCCATTGTCGCGGCACGCGCAACCGGCGCGATCGACCTGGTCGAAGAGGGCGTGAACGGCTTCCTCGTGCCCCCGCGCGACGTAGACGCCTATGCCGGCGCAATCGGCCGATTGATCGCGGACCCGGCGCTCGCCGCATCGGCGGGCGCGGCAGGGCACGAAAAGGCGCAGGCCTATGTGTGGGACCGAGTCAACCGCGCAGTGCTCGACAGCTATCTGGAAGTACTCGCCCGGCGCGCCTAGACAAGGGCTTCGCGGGCGGCGAGCACGAACCGGAGCTTCGATCCGCCCTGCACGCGGCTCTCCAGTTCAAGCGCCGTCTCATGGGCCTCCAGGATCCGCCGGGTGACCGCCAGCCCGATTCCCTGGCCGCCGCTGCTCGAGCACCCCCGCTCGGGGAAGGCACCGCCGGGAAAGCCCGGTCCGTTATCGGCGACGGCGATCTCGATGCCGTCGCTCACGGCACGGGCGGAAAGGACGATCCTGGGGCTTTCGGTATTGCCCAGCACCTGCGCGGCATTGCGCAGCAGGTTTGCGAGCACCTGGCCGATCTGCACCCGGTCGGCGAGCAACGCCCCCAGCCCGGCTTCGATCTCCACGTCGATCGTGGGCGCAGGGCGAGCCCAGGCGGCCTGGAACAGCTCCAGCGCTTCGTCGAACAGCACTTCTGCAGCAACGAACTCGGCATGGAGTTCGCCGCGCTCGACCAGCGTGCGCGTCCGCGCAACGATCTCCGACGAGCGGCTGATCTGCGCCCGCGCCCGCGCCAGTTGCCGGAGCACGTCGGGGCCCCCGGTGCCGCGCAGCGCCATCTCCACCGTGGCGATATAGTTCGACGCCGCCGATAGCGGCTGCACCATCTCGTGCGCCAGCATCGCCGCGGTTGCAGCCTCCTCTTCGGCGCCGCTGCGCGAAATGCTGCCGATCAGCGCCCGCTGCGCCTTCTCTAGCGCGTCGCGTGCCTTCATCGCCGCGAGCATCTCCGCCTCCACCAGCAACCGGTTCTTGGCGACCGCGACATAGCTGCAGATCGTGCGAAGGAACCGCAGCTCGGTTTCGGTGAAGGGAACGCCGCTGCGCCGCCCGAAGCCGAGCGTGCCGAGCAGCACTTCCCCATGCAGGAGCGGCGTGCAGGCATAGCTGTCGAGCCCCACGTCGCGGATGAAATTGGTCATCGGGTTTTCGCTGCCCTGCACCTGGGCAACGACGCGCGGCGTCCGATCGCGGGCGACCATGCCGCACACGGCCTGCCCGAACTGCAGGCGTGCGCCCGCTTCCCTCTGGGCCTGCGTCAGGCCGCCCGAGGCCTCCAACACGAGAAGATTCTCCGGTTCGGCCCGGTAGTGGAAATAAACGTCGAGCAGCAACTCGTCGCGAACCATCCCGAACAGATAATCGATCATCGCCGTTGGATCGGATGCGCCCAGCATTTTGCCCGCGCAGTCGGCGAGCAAGCCAAGCAAGCGCGCCTCGCGACGGTCTCCTGCGCTGGTTTCACTGCCGTGCATTCGTAGATCGACCATCTGTCTTCTCCCCTCCGCCGCTGCGCCACCGCATTTTTCGACAATCTATATCGACAAGGCTTCCCTGCTCAATCGCAGGATCGGCCCGCGCGCCCGGCACTTCCCTGGCAAACGATGCCAAAGCAAAGTCATGGCCGTCGCCGAGCAGTCGTATTTGTACCTACACACATCATTTCAAAGCCTTAACGAGGCCTGCGCCACTGATCCCGCAACAAGCACAAACCGATAAGGGGTCTTCCATGTCGCATCGCCTTCGCCTGACGCTCGCCGCCTCGTGCGCGCTGTTCGTCTTTCCCGCCCACGCCCAGAACGTCGACAAGGCCGACCCCGCCCCCGCCGCCAAGTCCGCACCGACGGCGCCCCAGGCGCCGAAGCAGGCGTTCACCACGGGCGTCGCCAAGGGCCGTGACCTGCTCGATTCGGCGATTTCGGCGAGCTCGATCGACGAGGACGAGATCCAGAAGATCGGTACGCGCTCGATCGCGGAAGTGCTGGGCAACATGCCGGGCATCCGCGCCGAGACCGCGGGCACCGATGGCCTGACCGCCGTCACCATTCGCGGCCTGCCGATGGCGGCGGACGGCTCCAAGTTCCTGCAGATCCAGGAAGACGGCCTTCCCGTGCTGGAGTTCGGCGACATCCACTTCGCCTCGACCACCGCGTTCCTGCGCACCGATCTCAGCCTGTCGCAGGTGCAGGCTATCCGCGGCGGTTCGGCCTCCACGTTCGCGTCGAACTCGCCGGGCGGCCTGGTGAACTTCATCTCGAAGACCGGCGAGGAAGACGGCGGCACGCTGCAGCTCTCGTCCGGGATCGACCATGAGTTGGGCCGCGCCGACTTCAACTATGGCGGCCATCTCAGCAAGACCGTGCGCTTCAACATCGGCGGGTTCTATCGCCAGGGCGAAGGCCCTCGCGCGACCGGCTACGACGCCTTCAAGGGCGGCCAGATCAAGATGAACGTCACCAAGACGTTCGGCAACGGCTATATCCGCGTGTACGGCAAGTATCTCGACGACCGCGAGCCGAACTACGCAATGGTGCCGGTGGCGGTGCGTGGCACCAACGCCGACCCGACGTACAGCACCATCGCGGGTTTCGATCCGCGCAAGGACACGCTCTATTCGCGCTACAAGTCGTCGATCCTCGCGCTCGACGGCAACAACAACGTGAGCAATGTCGACCTGCGCGACGGCAACCACAGCAAGGTCGCCTCGATCGGCCTGGAGGCGCAGTTCGACGTCGCCGGTTGGACGTTCAGCGATCGCATGCGCTACGCGGGGATTTCGGGCAGCTATAACGAGAGCAGCTCGCTGGCGCTGCTGCCCGCCGCCGCCCTCGCCCCCAGCTTTGCGGGCCCCGGCGCGACGCTGCGCTACGCGACCGGCCCGAATGCCGGCAAGGCGATCGCCAACCCGTCGACGCTGAACGGCAACGGCCTGCTGGTGTACGGGCTCGAGCTCCATTCGGACCTCGAGAAGCTGGACAACTTCACCAACGACTTCCGTGGCAGCCGCGTCTGGAACATGGGCAACGCCAAGCTGACCACCACCGCGGGCTTCTACGCCTCGTCGCAGGCGATGGTGCAGAACCTGGACTTCATCAACGACGTGTTCGACGTCGCCGGCGGCGGCAACTCCGCCTATGTCGACGTGCTCACCGCTGGCGGCGCTCCGATTACCCAGGGCGGCGTGCTTGCCTATGGCGTCCGCGGCACCGCCGCCTATCGCCGCCGTTACGATCTGCAGTTCCGCGTGTTCGCACCCTATGGCTCGGTGAACTACCAGATCGGTGCGCTGTCGATCGGCGGCAGCCTGCGCTATGATTTCGGCAAGGTGACCGGCACCCTTTACGGTGCCGATCTCGGCGGCGGCCGCGTCGGCACCGCTCCGGTCGACATGAACCGCGACGGCACCATTTCGCTGCCCGAGCGCAACGTGGCGGTGCTGCCGCTGTCGCAGCCAGGCCAGGCAGATTACAGCTACAACTACGCATCCTACTCGGTCGGCGTGAACTATCGCATCGCCGAGCCGCTCTCGGTGTTCGCGCGCTACAGCCGCGGCGCCCGTGCCAGTGCCGAGCGCCTCTATTTCTCGCCGGCGGTGAACCCGGCCTCGGGTGCGCTGACCGATCCGGCCATGGCCTATGGCCCGGTGAAGCAGGCCGAAGCGGGCGTGAAGTTTCGAAAGGACGGCGTGACGCTGTTCGCCACCGGCTTCTGGGCCTCGACCACCGACAAGAACCTGCAGGTCGGCGCCGACGCCAGCGGCGGCACGGTCGTGCTGCAGATCGACCGAGACTACAGCGCGAAGGGTATCGAGCTGGAAGGCCTGTTCGAGCATGGCCCGCTGAGCCTGCGCCTCGGCGCGACCTACACCAAGGCGAAGATCGATGCCGACAAGGCGGACAAGACGCTAGTCGGCAACACCCCGCGCCACCAGCCGGACCTAATCTTCCAGGCGACTCCCCAGTTCGAGGTCAAGCGCTTCACCATCGGCACCAACCTGATCGGCACCACCAGCAGCTTTGCGCAGGACGGCAACCTGCTGAAGCAGCCGGGCTACACCATCGTCAGCCCGTTCGTGCAGTTCCGCCCGGTCAACGGCCTGCAGCTCGGTCTGAACGTCTACAACGTGTTCGACAAGCTGGCGTTCGTGTCGGTGAATTCGGCGGCGGTGCCGGCCTCGGGTGTCGCCACCGCGCAGACCCTCACCGGTCGCACGATCACGGGCTCGGTCCGCTTCAGCTTCTGATCCGGACGGCCGAAAACAAGGGGCGGGAACCGCGTGTTCCCGCCCCTTTTCATACGTTACTGCCAGTCGAACTGCAGCTCGCCCTCGCGAAAGGCGAAGCGATCAAGGTGCCGGGCAACCGCGCCCTTCAGGCCCTCCAGCTGCTCGTCCGAGGTCGCGTCGATCCGCACCTCCAGGCCGGTCTCGGCGACGTCGAACGCCACCACCGCATCTCCCGGATGGTCTGCGCCGCGCGCATCCTTGGGGAAGATCACCGTGCCGTTCTCCGGCGTGAACTCCACCTGCAGATTATGCTGCCAATGCTTGCACAGCTGCTGAAGGTAGCGGCTGGCATGCTCGGTCGGCACGAGCGCGTGGCTGGTGTAGCGGGCAATCGTCATTCGTCTCTCCTTCGCGGCGGCGGGGACGAGCCCCAGACGCCGGCGTAACACCTCGATCCGCGGCATCGTTGCCTAGAGCCGCTCGATCTTGCGCGCGGCCTCGTCCAGAATCTCGGCGATCGCGTGCAGCCGCTCCGGATCGACGTCCTCGTCGAACACGCTGGCGGCGAGCACGGTCTTGAGGTTGTGCATCGCCCGGCGGACCGGGCCGCCGCTGGTGCGGGCATGGCGCTCGCCCAGATCCGCCAGCCGCTGGAACAACGCTGCGACTTCTGCTGCATTCTCCGCGAGATGCGCGGTGCCGGCGGCGGTGATCGCGAACTGCTTCTTGGCGCCCTCACTCTTGTGCTCGGCGATCAGGTCCATGTCGTCGAGCATGGTCAATGTGGGATAGACGACGCCGGGGCTGGGCGCATAGGCGCCGTTCGAGCGCGCCTCGATCTCGCGGATCAGGTCATAGCCGTGGCGCGGCGCCTCTTCGATCAGCTTGAGCAGGAGGAGGCGGAGCTCGTCGCCGCCGAACATGCGGCGCCCCCGCCCGCCCTGGCCGCGCTCGCCCATGGCGAAGGCCATGTCAAAGCCGCCGGGAAAGCCCCCGCCCCAGCCGCCGCGTCCGCGGGGACCGAAATGACGGCCGTGATGATGGTGATGATGGCCATGACGGCCGAAGTGGAAAAACATGGTGTTCAGCATCCTGTGCGAGTCTCGATGCGCACAAGATATATCTTGAAAGCGATTGTGCAAGTCTCTCTTTAGCCCCTCCTCCTGGGAGAATGAGTTTAGGGTGGGGGGCGTACAGACCAGAAGTTCGGTCTCGGTGAGACACAGCCTCACCCCAACCCCTCCCCCGGAAGGGAAGGGGCCAAGAAATGCAGTCAATGCGTCAGCATTGCCCGCACCGTCGGGCGCACGAAGGGCAGCCCTGCCCCCAGCCGCAGCACGGCGTGCCGCATCGCCCGCGCCGGCAGCCGCTCGTCGGTGAACAGCCGCACCAGCAGGTTGGTGCCCGTATAGAGCGGCTTGCAGGCCGCGCGGTGCCCGTTCTCGAACCGCCGCAGCACCGCCGGCAGCGCGGGATCCATGCCTCGCCGGACGGCGTCGCGCACCTCGGCCGCGAGCAGCGCCTGTCCGCTGAGCCCCAGGTTGAAGCCGTGCGCGGTCACCGGATGCATACCAACCGCCGCGTCACCGATCAGCGCCGCCCGCCCGCTGACGAACTGGTGCGCCCAGGTAGTGACCAGCGGATAGACGTTGCGATCGCTCACCACCTCCATGCGCCCCAGCCGCTGGCGGAACCGGCGGGTGAGATCGCGGCCGAGTGCCGCATCGTCGAACGCCGCGACGCGCCGCGCCGCGTCTTCCGGCAGCGTCAGCACCGCACCCGCCAAGTTCCCGTTCAGCGGCAACAAGGCGAGCGTCTGGCGGTGATCGAACCATTCGAGCGCCGTTTCGCCGTGCGGCAGTTCGTGCCGGACGCGGACGACCATCATCGATCGGCCGAGCGGGTTGATGTCGGCATCGATGCCGAGGGACTCGCGCGTCTTGGAGAGGCGCGAATCCGCCACCACGAGCAGGCGTGCCCGCACGACATCCCCGGAGGAGAGCAACACCTCCGCGCGCGGCCCGGTCGCGCCGGAACGGGCATGCACCACCTCCGCGCCCGGGATCAGCCGCACGCTCGGCTGGTTCCGCACGGCGTCGTACAGCGCCGCCCGGATGCGGTGGTTGGGCACCAGATAGCCGAGCTGCGCGTCCCCCTCGCCCGCAGTGAAGTTGAGGGAAAAGGGCGAATCACCGTTGACCACCTTCGCCGCGCGCATCGGCGCGATTTCGTCCGCCGGCAGCCGCGCCCACGCGCCAAGCTGTTCGAGAATGCGCTTCGAGCCATGGGTCAGCGCGATCTCGCGCCCGTCGAAGCGCGGGTTCTCCAGGGCTTCCAGCGGCGCGCGCTCGAGCAGCACGATGCTCAGCCCGCTGTCTTCGAGCGAACGCGCGAAGGCGAGGCCCGCCGGCCCTCCCCCGACAATGACGACGTCGCAGTCCATGCCCGATCCTCCTAACCTCGAATCCACGCCCCATTGGGTGCGGCCACGCCTCCACCGGCCGTCATCCCGGCGGAAGCCGGGATGACGAAGGATTTGGAGGAGCAGCCGCTGCCCAGCCTTGCGCCCGATCAACCTGCGGGATGCAAATCGCAGCACAGCCGCCTATCTTGGCCGCAATGGCCGACCTTTTTGCGACCCACGAACAACCCGCCGCCGAGACCACGCCCACCGGCGGACCGCTGGCTGATCGCCTGCGCCCGCAAAGGCTCGACGAGGTCGTCGGGCAGGAGCATCTCACCGGACCGCAAGGGGCCATCGGTCGCATGGTGGCGGCGGGCAAGCTCAGCTCGATCATCTTCTGGGGGCCGCCGGGTACCGGCAAGACCACCATGTCGCGCCTGCTCGCGGATGCCGTGGGGCTGCGTTTCGTGGCGATCTCCGCCGTGTTCTCGGGTGTCGCCGACCTCAAGAAGGTCTTCGCCGAGGCGCGCGATCATGCCCGGATCGGCAAGCGCACGCTGTTGTTCGTGGACGAGATCCACCGCTTCAACCGCGCCCAGCAGGACGGCTTCCTCCCCTATGTGGAGGACGGGACGGTCACGCTGGTCGGCGCGACGACCGAGAACCCCTCGTTCGAGCTGAACGCCGCGCTGCTCAGCCGCGCGCAGGTGCTGATCCTGCACAGGCTCGGTCACGAAGCGCTGAGCCAGCTGCTCGATCGCGCCGAGGCGCTAGAGGAGCGCCCCCTGCCCCTGACGCCGCAAGCGCGTGACGCGCTGGTGGCGAGCGCAGACGGCGACGGGCGCTTCCTGCTCAACCAGGCCGAAACCCTGTTCTCCGTCCAGTTCGAGGCGCCGCTCGATCCGGCCGGGCTCTCCGCCTTCCTGCAGCGCCGGGTCGCGGTGTACGACAAGGACCGCGAGGGGCATTACAACCTGATCTCGGCGCTGCATAAATCCGTCCGCGGATCCGATCCGCAGGCCGCGCTCTACTATCTCGCGCGCATGCTCACTGCCGGCGAGGAGCCGCTCTACCTGCTGCGGCGGCTCGTTCGCATGGCGGTGGAGGATATCGGCATGGCCGATCCGAACGCGCTGGTGCAGTGCATGGCGGCCAAGGACACCTATGATTTTCTCGGCTCGCCCGAGGGGGAGCTGGCGATCGTCCAGGCATGTCTCTACCTGGCGACAGCACCCAAGTCGAATGCCGCCTACAAGGCGCAAAAGGCGGCATGGAAGGTGGCGAAGGAAACCGGCTCGCTGATGCCGCCGCAGAACATCCTCAACGCCCCGACCAAGCTGATGAAGCAGATCGGCTATGGCACCGGCTACACCTATGATCACGATGCCGAGGGCGGGTTCTCCGGCGACAATTACTGGCCGGAGGGGATGGAGCCGCAGACCTTCTACACCCCCACCGATCGCGGGCACGAGAAACGCGTGTCGGAACGGCTGGCCTGGTGGGCGGCGATGCGGGAGCAGCGACGCGATGGATGATGGGGAGAATGCCTGCGCCGTCGGCATGCCGCTGCCCGACATGTTCGTGGCAGCGCAGCGGGGCTGTGCCGGGGAGGCGCGGCGCCTCGCCGCCGACACGAGGCCACGCCCCTGAACTTCACCGACTTCATCGCGATCGACTGGTCCGGCCAGGCGGTGGAGCGGCCCAAGGGCCTCGCTGTCGCGCATGCGCGGACTGGCGACGCCGCCCCTATTCTGATCGACCGCGCCTGGTCGCGGGGGGACATCCTTGGCTTTCTGGAGGAGCTGGCGCTGGCCGGCACGCGCGCGCTGATCGGGCTCGATCTCTCCCCCGCCTTCCCCTTCGCCGACGCCGGTGCCTACTTCCCCGGCTGGACCGAGAGCCCCGCAGATGGCCCCGCGCTCTGGGCGTTGGTCGATCGCCTGTCGGAAGCGGATCCGCATCTGGCGGCCACCAGCTTCGTCCGGCATGCCGAAGCGCGGCGGCACTTCCGGCAGATGGGCGATTGCGGAGACCTGTTTCCCGGCGGCCGCGGTCGGTTCCGGGTGTGCGAGATCGGCCAGGAAGCGATGGCCCTGTCGCCGTACAGCTGCTTCAACCTTGTGGGCGCAAGCCAGGTGGGCAAATCGAGCCTGACCGGGATGCGCGTGCTGCACCGGCTCCGCGGCCGGGTTGGCCTGTGGCCGTTCGATCCGCTGCCGGACCGCGGCCCCGTGCTGGTGGAAATCTATACATCGCTTGCCGCGCGGCTGGCCGGGATGCGCAAGGGCATCTCCAAGATTCGGGATGCCGGGACGCTGGACACCATGCTCGCCGCGTTCGGCTCGGCACCGCACGCCCCGCTCCCCCGCTATGACGATCATGCCACCGACGCCGTCCTGAGCGCGGCCTGGCTGCGGGTCGCGGCGCGGCAGTCCGGCCTGTGGGAACCCGCCGGCCTGACACCCGAACTGGCGCGCACGGAGGGCTGGACCTTCGGCGTGCGCTAAGGAATAGGACTTTTTTATAACCTTCCGTACGAGGCCGAATACCGCATGCGTCGATTGCTCGAAGTCTGTGTGGAAGACATTGGCGGCATCGAAGCCGCGATCGAAGGCGGCGCGGACCGCCTGGAGCTTTGCGCCGCGCTGGCGGTAGGCGGGCTCACCCCCCCTGCGTCGCTGATCGCGGCCGCCGCACAGGCGCCGATACCGGTACACCTGCTCGCCCGGCCGCGCGACGGCAACTTCAGCTATACCGCCGCCGAAGCGGCGCTGGTCGCCGCCGACATCCGCGCGGCGGCAGAAGCCGGCCTCGCCGGCGTTGTGATCGGTGCCTGCAGCACCGATTACCGGCTGGATGCCGCGATGCTCGCTGGCTGGGTCGAGGTTGCGCGCGGAACCGGGCACCCATTGTCGCTGACGCTGCACCGCGCATTCGACCTGTGCTCCGATCCCCTCGCGGCGCTGGAAACGGCGATCGGCCTCGGCTTCGATCGGATCCTCACCTCGGGCTGTGCCCCCAAGGCGATCGACGGGCGCGAGACGCTGGCGGCGCTCGTCCGCGCGGCGGGCGACCGGCTGACCATCCTTGCCGGCAGCGGGATCGACGCGACGACGCTGCCCGCGATCCTCGAAACCGGCGTGCGCGAGGTGCATGCCTCGTGCCGCAGCCCGCTTGAAAGCGGCGATGCCCAAGAGATCGCCTTTGGCTTCCAGGCCGGCCCTCGTCTTGCCACCGATCGGGCAAAGGTTTGCGCGCTGGGTAAATTGCTCCAAGCGCAAGCTAGCGCTTGAACAATACCAATATGTAACTTATCCCTGACTCGGTCATAGCCAGTGGAGGCAATGGGGGACATGATCGCTGAAATCGAAAAGCCCGCAGGCGGTGCGACGCTGATGGCGTCCGAGGCTGCCGAAGCTGGTGAAGCGGTCCGCCGCCTGCTCGACGCAAATGCGCCCGCGATCGCTGCACTCGCGCGCGACTTGCGAGCGAACCCGCCCGCGCTGGTCGTCACCTGTGCCCGGGGATCGTCCGATCACTCGGCCACCTACGGCAAATATCTGATCGAGACGATGATCGGCGTGCCGGTTGCGTCCGCCGCGCCCTCCGTCGCATCGGTGTTCGAGGCGCCTGTCTCCACCTCCCGCGCGCTGTGCATCGCCGTGTCGCAGAGCGGCCGCAGCCCGGACCTGCTCGCCACCGTGAAGGCGTACCAGCAGGCCGGTGCCCGCGTGGTCGCGTTCGTCAACGACGAGGAATCGCCGCTCGCCGAAATCGCGGACACGACCATCGGCCTGAAGGCCGGCCCGGAGCGCTCGGTAGCGGCGACCAAGTCCTACATCACCGCCCTCGCCGCCTTTGCCGCGCTGGTTGCCGAATGGGCGCAGGACGAAGCCCTGGGCGCGGCGCTGACAGCGCTGCCTGAACAGCTGGAGCAGGCGCGCGACTTGGACTGGAGCCCGGTCGTCGAGACGCTGCGCAACGCCACCAACCTGTTCGTGATCGGCCGGGGCTACAGCTTCGCGGTCGCGCAGGAAGCTGCGCTGAAGTTCAAGGAAACCTGCAGCCTGCACGCCGAGGCGTTCAGCGCTGCGGAGGTCCGCCATGGCCCGATGGCGATCGTCGGCGAAGGCTTCCCCGTGCTTGCCTTCGCAACGTCCGATGTCGCAGGCGACAGCGTTCGTGAAGCCTCGGCCGAGTTTGCCGCACGCAGCGCCCGCCTCTGCCTGGCCGACGCCAAGGCCGGCGATGCCTCGCCCCTGCCGGTGCTCGCCGGCCACCCGGCGCTGGAGCCGATCCTGATGGTCCAGAGCTTCTATCCGATGGTCAACGCGCTCTCGCTGGCGCGCGGCAACAACCCGGACGCACCGCTGTATCTCCGCAAGGTGACCGAGACTCGATGAGCAGTTTCCGCTTCGTCAACGGCCATATCGTCACCGCCGCCGGCACGCTGCCGCACGCGGTCATCGAGGTCGAGCAGGGCCGCATCGTCTCGATTTCCGCCGATGGTACGGGCGCCGACACGATCGACCTCGACGGTGGATGGATCGTGCCGGGCTTCATCGACGTCCAGGTCAATGGCGGCGGCGGCGTGCTGTTCAACGACGCGACCACCGTCGAGGGTATCGCGGCGATCGGCGCAGCGCATGCCAAGTTCGGCACCACCGGCTTCCTGCCGACGCTGATCAGCGACGTGCCGGAAGTGATTGCCCGGGCGCTCGACGCGACCGACGCCGCGATCGCCGCAGGCGTGGCCGGTGTGGTGGGCGTGCATATCGAAGGCCCGATCCTCAACAAGGCGCGCAAGGGCATTCACGACGCCGACAAGTTCTGTGGACTCGATGCCGCGATGGTCGAACTGCTCAGCCGCCCGCGGCGGGGCAAGGTGCTGGTGACGCTGGCGCCGGAAATGGTCGATCTCGCCGATGTCCGCCGCTTGGCCGATGCCGGCGTGCTGCTTGCCATCGGCCATAGCGACGCGACCTACGAGACCGCCCGTGCCGCGTTCGACGCGGGCATGACCGGCGTGACGCACCTGTACAACGCGATGTCGCCGCTGCTCCACCGCGCCCCCGGCGTGGTCGGCGCGGCGCTGGAAAACCAGACCGCCTATTGCGGCATCATCCCGGACGGCTTCCACGTCCATGACGCGGCGCTGCGAATCGCGCTCGCCGCCCGCCCGCACGATCGCTTCCTGCTGGTCACCGATGCCATGCCGAACGTAGGCTCGAACATGACGTCGTTCGATCTGCACGGCCAGCACATCCGCGTCGAAGGCGGCCGGCTGCTCGGCGTCGACGGCACCCTGGCCGGCTCCGCGCTCGATATGACTGGCGCGTTCCGCCACATGGTCACGCGCGTCGGCACCTCGCCGGAGGATGCTGCGATGATGGCTTCGGCCAGCCCCGCCGCCTTCCTCGGCCTGTCGCACGAGCGGGGCACGCTTGCCCCCGGCCTGCGTGCCGACTGGGTGCAGATGACCCGCGACTTCCAGCCCGCCGGTTGCTGGATCGGCGCAACCCGCTTCCCCTGAGCCCTCGGAGACCCGCCCTGAGCACGACCGCGCCGCCCTCTTCTCACGACGACGCCACTGCCGGGGCCCTTGCCATCGGCGCGCCGATGGCCGGCTGGCTGATGCCGCTGGAGGAGGTTCCAGATCCCGTCTTCGCGCAGCGGATGCTGGGCGACGGCGTGGCGATCGATCCCGTCGAGGGGTGCCTCTACGCGCCATGCGACGGCGAAGTGACGGTGCTGCAGCCGACCGGCCACGCCATCACGCTGCGGGCCGGGGACGGCGTGGAACTGCTGATGCACATCGGTATCGATACGGTGCAGCTCGGCGGCGCGGGCTTCGATCCGCAGGTGAAGGTGGGCGATCGGGTGCGCGCAGGCGACGTGCTGATCCGCTTCGATCTCGACGCGGTGGTATGCGGCGCGCCGTCGATCGTGACGCCGGTGCTGCTGATCAGCCAGGACGGGCTTATCCTCACCGGCAAGCGCGGGAGCGGCATGGTCGCGCCCGGCGATCCGATCTTCACCCTCCAGCGCGGCGCCAGCGCCGCCGGCGCGGCAACCGAGGGGACCGGCGAGACCGCCGTTCGCGACGTGCGCGTGCCGCTGGCGCACGGCATCCATGCGCGCCCGGCCGCCAAGCTGCGCGAAGTGCTGGTGCCCTTTGCCGCCAAGGTGACGATCACCAAGGGCGAGCAGAGTGCCGATGCGCGCAGCCCGGTGCGGCTGATGACGCTGGGCATCAAGCTGGGCGACACGATCCGTATCTCCGCCGAGGGCGGGCGCGCCGAAGAAGCGGCGGCCACTCTCGCGGCGCTGATCGAAAGCGGCATGGGCGAGAAGGCAGATCCCGCCGCAGCCCCTGCCCCGCCCCCTCCGCCCGTCGTGGCGCCCGTCTCGCACGAGCCGGGTGTGTTGACGGGCGTGACCGCCGCGCCGGGGCTGGCCATCGGCACCGCGCGCTTCTTCCGACTGCCCGAGTTGACGATCGATCCGGTCGGCAAGGGTGCGAGCCTCGAGCGCGCGCGGCTGGAAGACGGCATCGCCCGCGTCGTGCGCGTGATCGAAGCCGATCTCGGCCACGCCACCGGACCGATGCGTTCGATCCTCGCCGCGCACCGCGCGATGCTCGACGATCCCGAATTGCTGGAGGCGGCGCGTGCCGCGATCCTCGACGGCGCCAGCGCCGGGCACGCCTGGCGCCTTGCCCTGCGCCCGCAGGCCGACGCGATGCGCGCGAGCGGGGACGCCCACCTCGCCGAGCGCGCGGACGACATGGTCGATCTGGAACGGCGTGTCGTCTCGGTGATCGAAGGCGTGCAAGATGCGCCGCTGACCTTCCCGCCGGATACGATCCTGCTGGCCGACGACCTGCTGCCGTCGCAGGTCACCGCCCTTGATCCCTTGCAGGTGCGCGGTTTCGCCACCGTGCGCGGCGGCCCGACCTCGCATGTGGCGATCCTCGCCGCCAGCCTCGGCATCCCTGCGCTTGTCGCGATGGGGGCGCCGCTTCGCGGCGTCGCGGAAGGCGAGACGCTGATCCTGGACGCCGGCGCCGGCACGATCCGTGTCGCGCCGGACGATGCCCGGCGTGCCGAAGCCCAGGCCCGGGTGGATGCGCGCGCGGCAGCCCTTGCGGCGGCGCGCGCCGCCGCCGGCGCCGAGGGGAAGCTGGCGGACGGCACTCGCATCGAAGTGTTCGCCAATCTCGGTTCGGTCGGCGATGCCGAACGTGCGGTGGCGGCCGGCGCCGAAGGCAGCGGCCTGCTGCGTACCGAATTCCTGTTCCTCGATCGCGAGACGCCGCCGAGCGTTGCCGAGCAGACCGCCGAATACCAGGCGATTGCCGATGCGCTGCAGGGCCGCCCGCTGATCATCCGCCTGCTCGACATCGGCGGCGACAAGCCCGCCCCGTATCTGCCGATCGCGGCAGAGGAGAACCCTGCGCTGGGTCTGCGCGGCATCCGCGTGGGCCTTGCCCACCGGCAAGTGCTGGAGGACCAGCTGCGCGCAATCCTTGGCGTCCGCCCGATCGGCGTCGCCAGGATCATGCTGCCGATGATCGCCAGCGTTGGCGAGCTACGCAGCGTTCGCGCCGTGCTCGACCGGCTGCGCGGCGAACTCGGGATCGGCGAGAAGGTGGAACTCGGCATTATGGTGGAGACGCCCGCCGCCGCCGCGACTGCCGACCTGCTTGCCGCCGAAGCCGATTTCCTCTCGATCGGCACGAACGATCTCACCCAGTACACGCTGGCCATGGACCGCGGAAACCCGGCAGTCGCCAGCGGCATCGACGGGCTGCACCCGGCGGTGCTGCGCCTGATTGCCGATACCTGCCGGGGTGCCGCTGCAAAGGGCCGCTGGGTGGGCGTGTGCGGCGGCCTCGCCTCCGATCCGCTGGCGGTGCCGATCCTTGTCGGGCTCGGCGTTACCGAACTTTCGGCCACGGTTTCCATGGTGCCCGAGGTGAAGGCGCTGCTGGCCAGCCTCACGCTGGAGCGCGCCCGCGCCCATGCCGCCGCCGCATTGGCCTGCGCCACCGCCGCCGACATCCGCCGTCTTGCCCGGGAATTCACCGCATGAAGCAGATCCTCGAAACGCTCCAGCCGCTCGGCCGCGCGCTGATGCTGCCGATCGCCGTGCTGCCGGTCGCCGGCCTCCTGCTGCGCCTCGGCCAGCCGGACCTGCTCAACATCGCGTTCGTCAGCGCGGCCGGCGATGCGCTGTTCTCGCATCTGGGCCTCTTGTTCGCGATCGGCGTGGCGACCGGCTATGCCAGGGACGGCAACGGCGCCGCTGCCCTTGCCGGTATCGTCTGCTTCCTCGTCTCGACAGAGGCGGGCAAAAGCCTGCTCGCCGTACCCGACACGATCGGCGCTGGCCTCGACAAGGATCAGGCGGCGCTCGCCGTAGCAGCGTGGAAAGCCAAGGCCGTCGCCCGGCTCGACGTGCCGATCGGCATCGCCTCCGGCCTGATCGGCGGCGTCTTCTACAATCGTTTCTCGGCGATCAAGCTGCCGTCCTATCTCGCCTTTTTCGGCGGTCGCCGCTTCGTGCCGATCGTCAGCGGCCTCGCCGGGCTGGCCATCGCCGTGGTGATCGGCGTCGGCTTCCCGCACATCAGCGCGGGCGTCGACGGGCTCAGCCGCGGAATCGCGGGCGCGGGCAGCTTCGGCCTTTTCGCCTTCGGCGTGCTCAACCGCGTGCTGCTGGTGACCGGGCTGCACCACATCCTGAACAACGTCTTCTGGTTCGTGCAGGGCGATTACAACGGCGCGACGGGCGACCTGCGCCGCTTCTTCGCGGGCGATCCCAGCGCGGGCGCGTTCATGGCGGGCTTCTTCCCGGTGATGATGTTCGGCCTGCCCGCCGCCTGCCTCGCCATGTACCGCGCCGCGCTTCCCGAGCGTCGCAAGGCCGTGGGCGGGCTGCTGTTCAGCCTCGCGCTCACCTCGCTGCTGACCGGCGTGACCGAGCCGATCGAATACAGCTTCATGTTCCTGGCCCCGATCCTCTACGTCATCCACGCGGTGCTGACCGGCGCGGCGATGGTGGTGATGGATCTGCTGGGCGTGAAGCTCGGCTTCGGCTTCTCCGCCGGCCTGTTCGATTACGTGCTGAACTTCGGCAAGGCGACGAGGCCGCTGCTGCTGATCCCCGTCGGCATCGTCTATTTCGCGCTCTACTACGGCATCTTCGCCTGGGCGATCCGCCGCTTCGACCTGAAGACGCCGGGGCGTGAGGCAGAGGCGCCGGCGGCAGCCGAAGCAGCCGGTGGCACCGCACCCTCGAGCCGTGGCGAAGCCTTCGCCCGCGCGCTCGGCGGCGCGGCCAATCTGGTGGAAATCGGCGCCTGCACCACCCGCCTGCGCCTGATCGTCGCCGATCAGAGCGTGGTCGATGATGCTGCGCTCAAGGCCCTCGGCGCGCACGGCATCCTGCGCCCCTCGGAGCGCGCGCTGCAGGTGGTGCTCGGCCCGATCGCCGATGTGGTGGCGGTCGAAATTCGCGACGCGACGGCGAGCGGTGGTGCAGCGGCTCCCGCCGCTGCCGCCGCAATGCCTGCCGGTGCGCTGCCCGTCGCGCTGCAGCCGGCGGCGCTGGCCGCGCTCGGCGGCGCCGCGAACATCGTCGCGGTAAGTGCCCATGACCACCGTTTGCGCGTCGAGCTGGCAGATCCGGCAGAGATCGACGCGGATGCGCTCCTGGCGCTGGGGCTGCGCGGCCTCGCCCGCCCCTCGGCCAAGGTGGTGCACCTGCTCGGCAACGACGCGGCGCTGGCTGCGCTGCGCGGCTAAGCCGAGCAATCGGCCTTGCAGGCGGCGCGTGCGGCGGCGCGCGCCTTGAGGATGCGGACTGTCTGGTGCTCCGCCTGTGCCCTGAGGTGGCGCGGCGCGGCCACCCAGCGGTCCGGGTGATATTGCTTCAGCATCTCGCGCGCTTTGGCCTCGGCCTCGGCGCGCCCTGCGTTCGGATCGAGTTCCAGAACGATCCACCATGCATCCTCGGCGGGTGCCGGCGGCGGCGCAGGCGCTCGCGCCTGTGCCCCGGCCTTTCGCGCCGCTGCCTGCCATTCGAGGCGCGCCTTCGCCGCCTTCGCCAGGCGCAGCCGATCGGCGGCGAAGATCCGGCCCACGATCATCGCCACGCTGCCCCCGGCGACGCACAGCAACGAAGCCGATTGCAGGCTCTGCCACGGGATTCCCGCGAGCCCATAGGCCTTCAGCTCGCCGAAGAGCACCGCGCAGGCGATGCGGACCACCACATAGCCGCCGCTGAGCACCATCACCCACCGCGCTGTGTACCCGATCGCGTTCAGCATCGCCTGCTTGATGCCGGAGGCAAGCGGGCGATGCAGGCACAGCGCCAGCCCTGTTCCTAGCGCAGCCACGCAACCGGGCACCGCCCATTCTCTGCCGAGATTGTAATAGGCTGCAGTGGCGCCCAGCCAGCCCAGGGCCCACCACAGGAACAGGCCCCAGAGCGCATTGCCGCTGGCGACGTCGTGCGCGCGAAAAGCGCGTCCGACGCGCTCGCCGACCAGCCATCCCATCAATAGGTGCATCGCGTCCCCCTGGGCAGGGAGCCCTAGGGTAGCGGTACCAACCCGCGGTGAACGGGCATGGTTAAGATCGCAAAGGCACGTCCGGCCGCACAGCCAGACGTGCCTCCCCCGACATCCTCATCGCGGCGTGAGGGCAACCTTGCCGAGCAGCCCCGATGCCTGGCCCGCCGGAGCCTGGACGATCAGTTCCACCATGCGCTGCCCCATGCCGGCGGGGAACGCGACCTCGAGCGGTGCGGGCGCCGGATCCGGTTTCTCGGCGAGCTTCTTGCCGTCCACCCACAGTTCCGCCCTGCCGCCGACGCTCGCGAAGCGCAGCATGCCGCCTTCCGCAGCGATCCGCTTCCAGGGCGTCAGGCGGTTGTTGTAGACGCGCCACCCGGGCTGCGGTTCGGCCGGCGTCGGCATGGCGCTGCGCAGGAAGGCCCAGCTGTTGTTATCCGGCACCAGGCCCGGCTTGGGCTTGTCCGCCAAGGTCGCCGAGCGCCGCCAGTCTCCCAGCACCATCAGCGGCGGGGTGACGCCCACCTGCGGGCGCGGCGCAATATCCGCGCGGTCGATGGTCAGCAGCGCCGGCTTGAGGCCCTCGCCCGTCGCGCGCACGGTGATCTTGCCGCGGCCGGTGGCCGCCTGCACCAGGATCTGGGCGAGGCCGTTGAACAGCGAGCGGGCATTGCCCTTCTCCGGCTCATGGCTGTTCGGATCGCCGTTGCCGACGCCGAGGATGCTCGCACCTTCGACCGTGAAATTGGTCATCAGATTGGCGGTGGGCACGTGCCTGCCCTGCGCATCCACCGCGTCGATGGTGATCGGCTGCACGTCCTCGTCGTCGCCCGCCATCACGGTGCGCGCGGGCGTGAGCCGCAGCGCCACCGGCTTGCCGGCGGTCTCGTGCACCATGCGCGCGACCACCTTGCCGCCACGCAGCGCCTGCGCCTCCAGCCGGCCGGGCGCATAGGGCACCTGCCATTCATTGCCCTGCAGCCGATCGACCTTCTGCGTTCCGATCGCCTTGCCGTTGAGCAGCAGCGTCACGCTCTCGGCGTTGGAGGCGACGAACACCTTGATATTCTGGCCCTCCTTGCCCGGCCAGGTCCAGTGCGGCGCGAGCCATACCGCCGGCGCGTCATCGATCCAGGCGGCGCTGTGGATGCCGAAGGCGGTCTTGGGGAAGCCGCACAGGTCCATGATGCCGAAGAAGCTGGCGATGGTCGGCCATGCATAGGGCGTCGGCTCGCCATGATAGTCGAAGCCGGTCCACACGAACCCGCCGGCGATGAATTCGCGCGCGGCGATCAGCTGCCAGGCCTTGCGGTGGGTATTGCCCCAGGGCGCAGCCTCGTCGTCATAGGAGGTGATGACATGGCGGGCGGGATCGCTGGCAAAGGCGCCGCGGGTCTCGTACGCGCTGGTATCCTCGGAACTGGTGCTGGGCCGGCCGGGGTTCAGGGCGTGCCACTTGTCATACTCGCCCTGATAATAGTTGAACCCCATCACATCGACGACGGAGGAAACGTTGGACGGGTTGTAAAACGACCCGTTCATCGCCGAGGTAACCGGGCGGCTATCGTCCAGCTTGCGCACCGCGGCTTCCATGCGGCGGACCATCTCCACGCCGGCCTCGGTGCCCTGCATCGGCTCTTCGTTGAACACCGACCAGAGGATCACGCTGGGGTGGTTGCGGTCACGCCGCACCATCCAGCTGAGCTGCGCCAGGTAATCGGGCGCGGGGTTGAAGTGGCGGTTCTCGTCCATGACGAGGAAGCCCATCCGGTCGCACCAGTCGAGCAGCTCGGCGGTGGGCGCGTTGTGCGACATGCGGATCGCATTGCACCCCATTGCCCTCAGCCGCTCGAGCCGCCAGCCGAGCAGCGCGTCATATTGCGCAACACCCGTGCCGGCATGGTCCTGGTGGATGCACACGCCTTTCAGCATCACCGGCTTCTCGTTGACGAACAGCCCCTTGTCGGCATCGAAGCGGACGGTGCGGAAGCCGATCTGCGTACGGCGCTCGTCGACCAGCTTGCCGTCCCGCAGCAGCCGGGTGTGGACCGTATAGAGCGTTGGCGTCTCGACCGACCAGAGTTGCGGGCTGCCGACGGTCAGCGTCAGCGCCAGCTCGGCGCGGTCGAGCACCGGCACGCTGCCCGCGGTGGTGCCGAACGCGACGCGCTTGCCGCTCGGGTCCAGCAGTTCCGCCTCGGCCGCAACTGCCACCGGCGCGCGCTCGATAGTGCCGGCCGTCACCGTCACCGGCACGTTCCAGCCCGTTTCGGTCTTGCGCGGGTCGCAATGCACGCCGTCGGTGACGATCGACACCGGCCCGCGGCGGACCAGCCAGGCGTGGCGATAGAGGCCGGCGCCTTCGTACCACCAGCCTTCCATCGCCTCTGCATCGACGCGGATGGCGATGACATTGTCCTCCTCGCCGAAGCGCGCGAAGGGGGTCATGTCGATCAGGATGCTGGCATAGCCGGACCAGCTATGCGCGACGACGCTGCCGTTTACCCACACCGTCGCATTGGTGGCGACGCCGTCCAGGTGCAGTTCGATCGTCTTGCCGCGATCAGCGGGGTCCAGCGTCAGGCGGCGGCGATACCAGCCGATGCCGCGTTTGCGATAGCCCTGCGAGACATTGGCCGTCTTCTCGAAGGGCTGGAACGAAGCCCAATCGTGGGGCAGCCGCACTTCCGCCCAGTCGCTATCGTCATAGTCCCGTGCGGCCGCGCCGCGAGCGTTGCCGGCCTTCACGCTGCCATAGGTATCGTCGTGGTCCTTGAGCGGCGCAGGCAGCACATCGCCCTCGTGGAAGCGCCAGCCGCGTTCGATGCGCGTACGCGTCGGATCGCCGTCCGGCAGGCGCGGCATCAGCGCCGCCTTGGGCGCGGGCATCGGAAAGCCGTCACCTTCCCCCGCGCGTGCGGCGGCCTCTGCTTCCGGCAATCCGAGCGAGGCAAGCACCCCCAACCCCGCGCTGCCGAGCAGCAACTGGCGACGATCCATGCGGCAATCTCCAACAATCGAAACGGAAAGCGGCAGGCTCAGACGTCGCTGAGCTCCGCCACGAAATCATAGGCATCGCCCCGATAATAGGAGCGGGTCACTTCGGCCGGGCGGCCGTCGCGAAGAAAGGCGCGGCGTTCGATCAGCAGGCCGGCATGGCCGGGATCAACGCCCAGCATCTTGGCGTGTTCGCCGAGGAACGGCACCGCGCGCAGCCGCTGGAGCGCGCGCACCGGGCGATTTCCGGCGGCTTCCAGTGCGGTGTAGAGCGAATCCCCCACCGCATCGACCGAAGGCAGGCAGTATCCCGCGATGGTGGAGAATTCGAGCGCCATCGGCTCGCCATCGGCGAAGCGGATGCGCGAGAAGCGCAGCACCCCCGCGCCCGGCGAAAGGCCCAGCGCCATTGCCTCTTCCGGCGTAACCTGGCCGGCCGAGCGGGCGATCCAGCTGCTGCTGGCGGCGCGACCGCGCGCGGCCATGTCCTCGCTGAACGAGGAAAGCTTGGAAAAGCTCTTTTCCACGCGCTCGGCAACGAAGGTGCCGGCACCCCGGCGGCGCGTGAGCAGACCTTCCTCGACCAGCCCCCCGATCGCCTTGCGCACGGTGATGCGCGACACATCATACTCGACGGCAAGGTCGCGTTCCGGCGGGATCGCGTCTCCCTGGCTCAAGATCTTGCCGCTGATCGCCTCGCGGATCAGCTGCTGCAACTGCAGATAGAGCGGCGACGGATTGCCTTCGCGGAACCGGCCAATCTGATCCGAAAACGTCATTCGTCCTCCCCCTTGTCTGACACCGGTGCCCAACCGGAGCAGCGACGCCACCGCAGGTCCCCGTAATGCGCAAACGTTCGCCTACGGACCTACATTGGTACGATGATACCAACAGCCTCAAGCGACTTGGTCAAGGGGTTAATTGCAAAGAACTATGTCGCTGCGCGCAAGCCTGTTGCCCGATAGGATCTAAATTGGTTACACCCTTGCTCCGGCCCCGTTCGGCGGCCGCACGAGAGGGGAGTTTCCGATGCACGCGTTTCTGAAGCAGGCAAGGCATTCCGGCTGGGCAGCGTTGCTGCTGTCCTCCACGGCGATTGCCCAGACCGTGCCGCCGCTCACCCCCCTCCCCGCGAGCGTGACGCTGGGCCAGGGCAGCTTCACCGTGGCGAGCGGCACCGGCATCGCCGTGCCCGCTGGCGACACGGCCGCGGCGGCCGCCGCCAAGCTGCTCGCGGCGCATGTGAAAATCGAACGGGGCCTGACGCTCGGCGCCGCCGGCACGAGCGGCGCGATCCGCTTCGAGCGCAACGCGGGCATCAAGGGCGACGAAGCCTATCGGATGACCGTCGACGCCAAGGGCGTGCGCATCGCCGCCTCTGGCGACCGCGGCCTGCTGTACGGCGCAACGACGCTGGCCCAGCTGCTCAGCCCCGATCACGACTTCGGAAAGCCCGTGAAGCTGCCGGCGCTGAATGTGGAGGACGCGCCCCGCTTCGGTTGGCGCGGGCTGATGCTCGACGTCACCCGCCACTTCCAGCCGATCGAGTTCGTCTACGGCGTTGTCGACCAGATGGCATCGGTGAAGCTGAACACGCTGCACCTCCACCTCACCGATGACCAGGGATGGCGTTTCGAGGTGAAGCGCTACCCGAAGCTCACCGAAGTCGGCGGCTGGCGCACCCCGCCGAGCACCGGCGGCGCGCCGGGCCCCAAGGTCGGCGGCTTCTACACGCAGGAACAGCTGAAGGCGCTGGTCGCCTACGCGGCCGAGCGCGGCGTGACGATCGTCCCGGAAATCGACCTGCCCGGTCACGCCCAGGCGCTGGTTGCCGCCTACCCCGAGCTCGGCATCTTCGGCGACCACACCGAAGTCTCGCACGACTGGGGCGTGAACCCCTATCTGTTCAATCCCGGCCCCAAGGGCATCGCCTTCGTCAAGGAGGTGCTCGACGAGCTGATGACGGTGTTCCCCGGCACCTATATCCACCTCGGCGGCGACGAGGCAGTGAAGGACCAGTGGGAGCGCTCGCCGGAGGTGCAGGCGCAGATCAAGGCGCTTGGACTGAAGGACGAAAACGGCCTGCAGAGCTGGATGATCGAGCAGTTCGGCGCCTATCTCGAGCAGCATGGCCGCCGCCTGATCGGCTGGGACGAGATCCTCGAAGGCGGCCTGCCGCAATCGGCCTCCGTGATGTCATGGCGCGGCGAGAAGGGCGCGGTGGATGCGGCCAATGCCGGTCATGACGTGGTGCTCTCGCCCGCGCCCACGCTATACCTGGACAGCCTGCAGAGCGACCGCCGCGACGAACCGCCGGGCCGGCTTTCGATCCAGACGCTTGCCGATGTCTACAAGTACGAGCCGATGCCCGCGGGCATCGACGCAGCCAAGGCGAGCCATGTGCTCGGTGCACAAGGCAATGCCTGGAGCGAATATCTGATCACGCCGTACCAGGTGCAGCACATGCTGTTCCCGCGCGCCGCAGCGATCGCGGAGATCACCTGGTCCGGCAAGGAGAAGCGCGACTTCGCCTCGTTCGTCACGCGCCTCCAGCCCCAGATGGCGCGCTGGCGCCGTTCGGGCATGGAAGTCGCCGACAGCGCCTTCGCGGTCGACTACAAGCTGCAAGGCACCCGCGGCGAGGCGCTGCGGACGAATCAGGCAAAGGTGGCACTTGCCACCCAGACCGGCTTCGGCACGATCCGCTACACGCTCGACGGCAAGCAGCCGACTGCGAAGTCGCCCGTGTACAAGGCGCCGCTGACGCTCAAGCCGGGCACGACCATCACCGCAGCCGCCTTTGATGCCGCTGGAGCGGCCACTGCGACGCCGCGCGCCTTCGAGACGAGCCGCACCGCCCTGCTCACCCGCACCAGCTCGGACATGGTGGCGTGCCCCAGGGGCGCACTCGGCCTGCGCGTGCCGCTGAATGCCGAAGCGCAGGAGAATGCGCCGGTGTTCAACGTCAATCTGTTCGACACCTGCACCGCCTATCCGGCAGCACCGCTCGACGTGGCGACCGGCTTCACCGTCGAGGTTGCCCGCCTGCCGCGCAACTACGGCCTGGCGCATGATTTCAACAAGGTGCGGGCGCATTACAATGTCAGCACCTATGGCGAGCTGATCGTCAGCGCGCGCTGCATTGCCGCCGCCAAGGACAAGTCGATCACGCCGATCGTCGTCGGCACCTTCCCGCTGCCCGATCCCGCCAAGGCGCCGCAGCAGTTCCGCTTCTCCGGCACGCTGCCCAAGCTGAACGGCGACGAGGATCTGTGCTTCCAGTTCACTTCACCGCTTAGTGACCCGTTCTACACGGTGGAGCGCGTCGTGCTGACGGAGGGCGGCAAGTGACCGGCGGTTCCACCTCTACCGCCGTCATTCCCGCGAAGGCGGGAATCCATCAACCTGTGCGTTCGCAGCAAGCGCCGCGGCGTTCCCACCAATGGATCCCCGCCTTCGCGGGGATGACGGCCAAGGCGTGTGGGCTGGCATTCGTCTCGCTCGCGGCGCTTGCCACTCCGGCCTGGGCCGATCCCCGCCAGTCGGTGTCGCTCGACGGCGCTTGGGAGGTCCGGATCGACCCCAGCGACGCCGACGCCGCCAGGGCACATCCGAAGGAGGCGGTCTGGTTCCCCGCGAAGGTGCCGGGCAGCGTCCAGCAGGACCTGATCGCGGCGAAGCGGGTGCCCGATCCCTACAGGGGCATCAACGAGGCGCCGATCCAATGGGCCGGCCTCACCCGCTGGCAGTTCCGCCGTACGCTGAATGTCACGCCCGCAATGCTGGCGCGCGACCATCTCGACCTGGTGTTCGACGGGCTCGACACCTTCGCCACGGTGACGCTCAACGGCCGCAAGCTGATCGAGACCGACAACGCCCATCGCCGCTGGCGCGTGGACGCCAAGCAGGCGCTCAGGGCCGGCGCGAACGAGCTGGTCGTCACCATCGCCTCGCCGATCAGGACACTGCAGCCGATGGTGCTGGCGGAGAAATTCCCGCTCCCCGGCGAATATGACTCCGCGTTCGGCGACGAGCCCAAGGGCAAGCAGACCTCGCCCTATATCCGCAAGCCCAAGTACGATTACAGCTGGGACTGGGCACCGCGCCTCGTCAAGATCGGCCTGTGGCGGCCGGTGCGGCTGGAGGCATGGGACGACGCCCGCATCGACGGCTTCCGTGTCGACCAGGAAGCGCTCAACCCCGCCGAGGCCCGCCTCGTGGCGCGGTGGAAGCTGCTCGGGGACCGCGCCCGCGCCGTCACCGTCCGCACCCGCATCACCGGCCCCGACGGGCAGACCGTGGAGGCGGCGCGCACGCTCACGCTTGGCGCGGGCGAGAACGCCGTCAGCGTGCCGCTCACCGTGCCCAGGCCGCAGCTCTGGTGGCCGGCGGGGTACGGCGCGCATCCGCTCTACAAGGTCGAGGCGGTACTGGAGGAAGACGGCGCGATCAGCGACCGCGTTTCCCAGCGTATCGGCCTGCGCACCGTCGAGCTGATTACCCAGGGCGGCGGCTTCGGCTTCCGCGTCAACGGGCTGCCGATCTTCGCCAAGGGCGCGAACCTGATCCCGTTCGACATGTTCCCGAACAACGTGAGCGAGGCCCGCATGCGCCGCATGCTCACCGACGCGCGCGACACCAACATGAACATGATCCGCGTCTGGGGCGGCGGATACTATCTCGACGACGCCTTCTACGCTGCCGCCGACGAGCTGGGCCTGATGGTGTGGCAGGACTTCATGTTCGGCGGCTCGATCACCCCGCCCGATGCGGCGTTCCGCGAGAATGTGCGGATCGAAGCGGAGGAGCAGGTCGCCCGGCTCCAGCCGCATCCGTCGGTCATCGGCTGGAACGGTGGCAACGAGATCCTGTCCGGCTGGGAAAACTGGTCCGATCGCAAGGCATTCAAGAAGAATGTCGGCGCGGACGAACAGGAGCGGATCGGCGCCGGCATGGCGGTGCTGTTCGATCGCACGCTGCGGAACGCAGTGCTGAAGGAAGCACCCGGCACCACCTATTGGCCAGGCTCCCCGTCCACCGATTACACTGGCTCCACGGATACCGACGCCAATGGCGACCGCCACTTCTGGGACGTCTGGTCGGGGTCCAAGCCGGTCGAGAACTATCTCGACGGCTGCACGCGGTTCATGTCCGAGTACGGCTTCCAGGCGATGCCGAACCTGTCGACGATCCGCGGCTTTGCCGGGGGCGGCCCGCTCGCGATCGACAGCCCGGTGCTCAAGGCGCACCAGAAGTTCCTGGCGGGCGAAGGCAATAGCCGCCTCCAGCTCTATCTCGACCAGCGGCTGCGCAAGCCCGCCGACTTCGCCGATCTCGTCTATCTCACCCAGGTGAACCAGATGCAGGCGATCGGCATGGCGGCGCGCCACCACCGCGCCTGCGCGCCGATCACGATGGGCTCGCTCTTCTGGCAGCTCAACGATGCCTGGCCTGCGATCAGCTGGGCGAGCATCGATTATGACGGCCAGTGGAAGCTGCTCCAGTACGAGGCCCGCCGGATGTTCGCGCCCCAGGCGATCGTTGCCGAGCACAAGGACGGCGCCACCCGCCTCGCCGCGGTGTCCGACGCGGCCAAGCTGATTGCCGCCGAATGGCGGGTGCGCGGCTTCACCATGGACGGCAAGCCGCTGGGCACCAAGACGGAGAAGTTCGACCTGTCGCCGGGCGCGCTCGAGCTCGCCAAGATCGCCGATGCGGAGCTGTTCGGCGCCGCCGCGCCCGCCGACAGCTACGCCGTTGCCGAGCTGTGGATCGACGGCAAGCCGGTCTCGCGCGCAATCCTGGAGCGGTTGCTGCCCAAGGACATGGCCTACCCCGCCCCCCGCCTGTCGGTGCGCTGGCAGGGCAAGCAGGTGACGGTCACCGCCGGCGCACTCGCCCGTGCGGTGATGCTCGATTTCGGCGCCACCGTCGCGCAGCCGAGCGACAATGGCTTCGACCTGCTGCCCGGCGAGAGCCGCACGCTTACCGTCACGTCCGAGGCCAATGCCGCCGCGCTCGCCCGCGCCCTCACCCTTCGTACGCTGGGACCCCGTTGATGCCCCTCCTCCCCCTGCTCCTCCTTGCCGGCGATCCCGATCCGGTCGCCGCCGCCATCGCCAAGATGACGATCGAGCAGAAGGCCGCGCAGCTGCAGAGCACCGCGCCCGCCGATCCCGTGATCGGCCTGCCCGCCTATGACTGGTGGAACGAGGGCCTGCACGGCCTCGCCCGCGACGGCTATGCGACGGTGTTCCCGCAGGCGATCGGCCTCGCCGCGACCTGGGACGTGCCGCTGCTCCACAAGGTGGGCGACACCGTCGCCACCGAGGCGCGCGCCAAGTTCAACGCGAAGCCGGTCACTGCAGATCGCAAGATCTACGAGGGGCTGACGATCTGGTCGCCCAACATCAACATCTTCCGCGATCCGCGCTGGGGCCGCGGCCAGGAAACCTATGGCGAGGACCCATTCCTCACCGGGCACCTGGCGATCGGCTTCATCCAGGGCCTGCAAGGGCCGGACCCGGCGCACCCCAAGGTGATCGCCACGCCCAAGCATTTCGCGGTGCATAGCGGGCCCGAGGCCGGGCGCGACGGCTTCGACGTCGATCCCAGCCCGCAGGACCTGGAATCGACTTATACCCCCGCCTTCCGCCTCGCGATCACCGAGGGGAAGGCGCAGTCGCTGATGTGCGCATACAACTCGATCCACGGCACCCCGGCCTGCGCCTCGGGCGGGTTGCTCAACGACAAGCTGCGCAAGGACTGGGGCTTTACCGGCCTCACCGTCTCGGACTGCGACGCGGTGGCCAACATCCACAGCTTCCACCATTACAGCCTCGACGCCGCCGAAGCGGCCGCCGTCGCGATCAAGGGCGGCAACGATCTCAACTGCGGTAATAGCTATGCCGCACTGCCCGAGGCGGTGAAGCGCGGGCTGGTCAGCGAGGCGGAAGTCGACGTGGCGCTGAAGCGCGCGCTTGATGCTCGCCGCGCGCTCGGCATCGCCTTTGGCGGCGCCAATCCGTGGAGCAAGATCAAGCCGAGCGAGCTCGGCACCCCGGCCCGCCGCGCGCTGGCGCTGGAAGCCGCGCGCAAGGCGATCGTGCTGCTCAAGAATGACGGCGACCGCCTGCCGCTCACGCCCGGCGGCCGTATCGCGGTGATCGGCGCCAATGCCGATGACCTCGGCGTGCTGGAAGGCAATTACCACGGCACCGCCAAGGATCCGGTGACCCCGCTCGACGGCATCCGCCGCCAGTTCGGTGCCGACAAGGTGGTGTATGCGCAGGGCTCGCAGCTGGCCGAGGCCGGCGCGGTGATCATGCCGGAAACCGCCTTCCGCGCCGAGGGCAAGCCGGGCCTCAAGGCGGAATATTTCGCCTCGCCGACGGTGACCGGCACGCCGGTCGCGACCCGGCAGGATCGCCGGATCGACTTCAACTATACCCGCGCCGTGCCGGTGCCGGGGCTGAACCCCACCGGCTTCGCGGTGCGCTGGAGCGGCGAGTTCGTGGCCCCGGGTGCCGGCGAGTATGAGCTCGCGATCGACATCCCCGCTTGCTGGATGGATTGCACCACGCACGACGCGGTGCGGCTGTGGGTGGACGGCAAGCTCCTCCACGACGGTCCGCTCGGCAAGGCACGCATAGCGGTGAAGGTCGCCAGCGACGGAAGGCCCGTGCCCTTCCGCATGGAGGTCGACCATCGCAGCGAAGATGGCGGCGTGCGCCTGATGTGGCAGCCGCCGGCCGAGTCGATGCTCGCTCAGGCACTAGAAGCCGCGAAGAGCGCCGATACCATCGTCGCCGTGCTCGGCCTGTCGCCCGATCTGGAGGGCGAGGCGCTCAGCGTCTCGATACCCGGGTTCGTGGGCGGTGACCGGACGGACATCGCCTTGCCGCGCCCGCAGCTCGAGCTGCTCAAGGCGCTGCGCAAGACCGGCAAGCCGCTGGTCCTCGTCCTCACCAGCGGCAGCGCGGTCGCAGTCGACCCGGGTCTCGCCGACGCAATTCTCGAAGCCTGGTATCCGGGCGAGGAAGGCGGCACGGCCATCGCCGAGACGCTGGCCGGCAAGAACAATCCCTCGGGGCGCCTGCCGCTGACCTTCTATGCCTCGGTCGACGATCTGCCCGCCTTTGTCGATTACGGCATGAAGGAGCGGACCTATCGCTTCTTCACCGGCAAGCCGCTCTGGGGCTTCGGCCATGGCTTGAGCTACACGCGCTTCGCCTATGGCGACGTGACGGTGAAGGCGGCCGGCATCGGCCAACCGGTGCTGGTCAGCGCGAAGCTCACCAATGCGGGCAACCGCAGCGGTGAGGAAGTGGCGCAGGTCTATGTCGTGACACCTGACGCGGGCAAACCAGGCGGGTTCACCACGCCCGTGCTCCAGCGCCAGCTCGCCGGCTTCCAGCGGGCTTCGCTGGCGCCGGGCAAATCGGCCAGCCTGTCGTTCACGCTGGATCCGCGCAGCATCAGCAGCGTCGCGCGCGACGGCACCCGCCGGGTGCTGCCGGGCACATACCGCGTCTGGATCGGCGGCGGCCAGCCCGGCGACGGCGCCGGCCAGTGGGCCGAATTCACCCTGAACGGAGACGCACAGGTGCTGCCGAAATGATCGACCGTCGTACCCTCATCGGCTCGGGCCTCGCGCTCGCCGCCACGCCCGCCTTTGCTTCCGCCGACAAAGCCGGTTTCGTCAGCAAGCGCCCGGCGCCTGCCGACCGCCGCTTCGTCAGCAAGGCGGTCGAACGCGAAATCGCACGCGTTTCGAGCAAGATCGCCGACCCCAAGCTGCGCTGGATGTTCGGCAACTGCTATCCGAACACGCTCGACACAACCGTGAAAATGGGCGTGGTGGACGGCAAGCCCGACGCCTTCGTCATCACCGGCGACATCGACGCGCTGTGGCTGCGCGACAGTTCGGCGCAGGTGCGTCCCTATCTGCATCTGGCGAAGGAAGATGCCGATCTGCGCCGCCTCTACCAGGGTCTGATCGCCCGCCAGGCGCGGTGCATCCTGCTGGATCCCTACGCCAACGCCTTCTTGGCCGATACCAACGCCCGCACCGAGCTGAGCTGGGCGCTGCACGACAAGACCGAGATGAAGCCGGGCGTCGCCGAGCGGAAATGGGAGATCGACAGCCTCTGCTATCCCATTCGCCTCGCGCACGATTATTGGAAGGCCACCGGCGACACCACGCCCTTTGACGCGACATGGGCGGAGGCAGCACGCACGACGATCCGGACCTTCCGGGAGCAGCAGCGGAAGGACGGCCCCGGGCCCTATCGCTTCCTGCGCAGCAGCGATCGGCCGACCGAAACGCTGATGCTCGACGGCTATGGCCCGCCCAGTCGCCCGGTGGGGCTGATCCATTCGGGCTTTCGTCCCTCGGACGATGCTTGCGTCTATCCCTTTCTGATTCCGTCCAATTACTTCACGGTCGCGACGCTGCGCGAGCTGGCCGTGCTCGCGGTGGCGGCGCGGCAGGATACGGCGCTGGCGAGTGACGCCAAGGCGCTCGCCGAAGAGGTCGCCGCGGCACTGCGCGCCTATGGCACGATGCGGCTGCGCGACGGGCGCGAGGTGATCGCGTTCGAAGTCGACGGATTCGGCAATGCCATCTTCATGGACGACGCCAATGTGCCGTCGCTCTCCAGCCTCGCCTATCTCCGCTGCGTCGAGCGCGACGATCCCTTGTGGCAGCGCACCGCCGCCGCCGCCTGGAGCGAGGCCAACCCCTATTGGTCCCGCGGGACGGCGGTGGAAGGCATCGGTGGGCCCCATGTCGGGCTTGGGCATGTATGGCCCATGTCCTTGATCATGCGCGGTTTCAGCTACGACGGCGACGTGCGAACGCTTCGCAAAATTCTGCGAATGCTTAGCAATAGCGATGCAAACACGGGCTTTATCCATGAGGCGGTAGACCAGAACGATCCATCCAAATTCACCCGCGACTGGTTTGCCTGGGCCAATGGCCTGTTCGGCGAACTGATCCTTCACCTGGCTGCGGCCCAGCCCAAGCTTCTTCAGGAAACGCTGTGATCCTCTCCCGTCGCCGCCTGCTCGCCACCAGCGCCATCGGCCTTGCCGCTGCTGGCGGCGCGCGAACCGCTATGGCAAAATCAGCTGAGCGCGCCGCACCCAATCTGTTCATCGGCACCGGCGGAACGGGGCACACCTATCCGGGGGCGACGCTGCCTTTCGGGATGGTGCAGCTGAGCCCCGACACCGGCGTGGAACGCTGGGAGACCTGCTCGGGCTATTATCATAGCGACGGCTCTATTCTCGGCTTCTCGCATACGCACCTGTCGGGCACGGGCATCGGCGACATGCTCGACTTGCTCGTAGCCCCGGGGCGCGGCGAGGTGATGCTGCAGCCGGGTACACGGGAGAAGCCGGAAACCGGCTATCGCCAGCGTTACCAGGACGAGCATGCCGAGCCCGGCTATTACCGCGTCGCGCTGGCGAACGGCGTGCAGGCGGAGCTGACCGTCACCGAGCGAACCGGTTGGCATCGCTACACTTTCCCCGCCGGCGCCGGCCATTTGCTGCTTGACCTGTCGCACCTTGTGCTGGAGAGTTCGGACAGTCCGCCGCTGATCGCTGACGCAGTGATGGAAGTTGCGCTGGACGGCACGATCACCGGCCAGCGACAAGTTTTCCGCTGGGCGAAGGGCCGCAAGATCTTCTTCGCGCTCCAGCTCTCGCGGCAGCCGGATCGCATCACCTTCTACGGTGATGAGGATGTGGAACAGCCCGCCGGCAGCCGCAAGGTCACCGGGCGGCGATTGAAGGCGGTGCTGCACTATGCGGATGCCGGAAACGCGCCGATTATCGTGCGTTGCGGCCTTTCGGGCGTCGATGTCGCCGGGGCCCGCGCCAATCTTGTCACCGAAGCGCGACATTGGGACTTCGATCGCACCCGCCGCGAAGCCACCGCCCGGTGGCAACCCGCGATCGAAGCCGTCCGCGTCGAAGGCGGCACGGCGGACCAGCGTACCATCCTGACCACGGCGCTGTACCATGCCCAGCTCGCCCCGACTCTGTTCTCGGACGTTGACGGCCGCTACCTTGGCATGGACGGGCAGATCCACGCCGTTCCCAAGGGCGGCGCGGCGTACAGCAGCTACTCGCTGTGGGACACCTACCGGGCGCTCCACCCGCTGCTCACCCTGATCGCGCCCGCGCGCACCAAGTCGCTGATCGACGATCTGATCCGCCAGACGGCGCAGTCTTCCTATGGCCCGCTCGTCTGGCCGCTCCAGGGCAAGGAGACGGGCACGATGATCGGCTGGCACGGCGTGGTGCCGCTCGCGGAGGCACAGGCCAAGAGCATCCCCGCCGACTATGCCGCCGCCTGGCCCGCGATCCGCCGCCGCAGCTTCGATTTCACTGCGCCGGACAAGGACAACAGCAAGGGTCGCGATCTGTACGACCGTCTTGGCTATGTGCCTGCGGACAAGTGGTTCGAGAGCGTCAGCCGCACCCAGGAATATGCGTATGACGACTGGGCCTCTGCGCGGATCGCCGCCGCGATCGGCGAGAAGGGCGATGCCGAGCGGCTGCGCAAGCGATCGGCCAGCTGGCGCAACGTGATCGACGGCAGCATCGGCTTTGCGCGCCCCCGCTTCGCCGACGGCAGCTGGTGGACGCCCTATGACCCCATCCAGCTGGGCCACATGCCCAAGCCCTGGTGGCGCGATTACACCGAGGCGAATGGCTGGCAGGCGACCTTCCTGAACCAGCACGACGTCTATGGGCTGATCCAGCACATGGGCGGCGACGCCCGGTTTGAGGCGAAGCTGGACGCGCTGTTCAACGCGCCATCCACCCTGCCCGCCAATGCGCCGCCGGACATTTCGGGGCTGGTTGGCCAATATGCGCATGGCAACGAGCCGGACCAGCACGCGGCGTATCTCTACGCCTATGCCGGTGTGCCCTGGAAGACGCAGGCCATGGTGCGCAGGCTGTGCACCGAGATGTACAGGAACGATCCTGACGGCATCATCGGCAACGACGATTGCGGCCAGATGAGTGCCTGGTTCGTCTTCTCGGCGCTCGGCTTCTATCCGGTCGATCCGGTCGAGGCGGCCTATGTCTTCGGCTCGCCGCTGTTCGAGCGGGCCGAGGTGACGGTGGGCCCCGGCAAGCGGCTGGTGATCGAAGCACCGGGCAACCGCGCGGACACGCCCTATGTCGCGGCGGTCACCTGGAACGGCAAGCCGTGGCGCAAGAGCTGGATCTCCCATGCCGATCTGGTGAAGGGCGGCACGCTGCGCTTCACCATGTCGGCTAAGCCGAACCCCGCCTTCGGACGGGCGCTCGCAGACCGGCCGCCCTCCAACGGACCTGCGCCCGCCTGATGCTGCTTGCTGCCGCGCTCCTGACGACGACGCCCTGCGGCGCCGCCGGCGCCGGCGGCGAGGTGGCGGCCGCGCGCGGCAGGCGCGGGCTGGCCTGCGGTGCAGGATGGTATCTGCGCACCGGCGCCCGGCCGCTGCACTTTGACAGGCGGCCCGCCGGCATGGGCGGCAGCGGCAGCGGCCATCACGTCGCCGAGACCTGGCATATTCCCGAATCCCTCTCCGGAGAACGCAAATGACGACCCTCTCCCGCCGCGCGCTCGTCGCCGCCGGCCTCGCCACGCCTGCGCTCGCCCACGCGACCCGCACCGCCAGCCCCGCCGCCCCCAGGCCGTTCGGTGCCACGCCCTCGCCGCGCCAGTGGCAATGGCATCAGCGCGAGCAATATGCCTTTATCCACTTCTCGATGAACACCTTCACCGACAAGGAATGGGGGTATGGCGACGAGGATCCCAAGACCTTCAACCCCAGCGACTTCAATGCCGACCAGATCGTGGGCGCGGCCAAGGCGGGCGGGCTGAAGGGCCTGATCCTGGTGTGCAAGCACCATGACGGCTTCTGCCTTTGGCCGACCACGCTGACCGAGCATTGCATCCGCAACAGCCCCTACAAGAACGGCCAGGGCGACATCGTGCGCGAAATGTCCGACGCCTGCGCGCGCGCCGGCCTGCCGTTCGGCGTCTATCTCTCCCCCTGGGATCGCAACCATGCCGACTATGGCCGCCCGGGCTATATCGCTTATTACCGCGCGCAGCTGACCGAGCTCTGCACCCGGTACGGCAAGCTGTTCGAGGTGTGGTTCGACGGTGCGAACGGCGGCGACGGCTATTATGGCGGCGCGCGCGAAACGCGGAAGATCGATGCCCCGGCCTATTACAACTGGCCGTCGATCGTGGCGCTGGTCCACCAGCTCCAGCCCGATGCCTGCACCTTCGATCCGCTGGGCGCAGACATCCGCTGGGTAGGCAATGAGGACGGCGTGGCCGGCGATCCCTGCTGGCCGACCATGCCGAACCACCCCTATGTCCAGAGCGAGGGCAATGCGGGTGTGCGCGGCGGCGCCCTGTGGTGGCCGGCGGAGACCGACGTGTCGATCCGCCCGGGCTGGTTCTATCATGCCGACGAGGATTCGCGGGTGAAAAGCCCCGAGCGGCTGGTGCGGCTGTACGACGAATCGGTCGGTCGTGGGACCAATCTGAACCTCAACCTGCCGCCCGATCGGCGCGGCCGCATCGCCGATCAGGACGTGAAGATCCTCAAGAGCTTCGGCGACGCGATCCGCGCCACCTTCGCGCAGGATCTGGCAAAAGGCGCGGTGGCCCATGCCAGCGCGACGCGGGGCCGGGGCTTCGAGGCCGCCCGCGTGCTAGACGGCAACCGCGAAACCTACTGGTCCACGCCCGACGGCACCACCACGCCCACGCTCACGCTGGACCTGAAGCCTGGCACCACCTTCGACGTCATTCGCCTGCGCGAGTATCTGCCGCTCGGCGTGCGCGTGACTCGCTTCGCCGTGGATGCCGAGATTGACGGGGCGTGGCAGCAGCTAGCCGAAAAGGTCTGCATCTCCGCCCAGCGCATTCTTCGCCTGCCCCAGCCGATCGCGCCTCGCCGGGTGCGGCTGCGCATCCTCGAAGCGCCCGCCTGCCCCGCAATTGCCGAGTTCGCGCTGTTCCGCGCGGTGGCCCCGGTCCCGGTCGCGCCGATCGTCTCCTCCGATCCGACCGTGATCGACACGCGCGCCTGGACGATCATCGCGGCAGGCGCTCCGGGCGCGAAGGCGCTGATCGATCGCGATCCTGGAACGATCTGGATGGTGCCCGCTCCCAAGCCCGGCGTCCCGGTGGAAGTGACCATCGACCTTGGCACGGAAACTGCGCTCGCCGGGTTCAGCCTCACGCCCTCGCGGCATGTGATGACCGACGCCGCGCCCCCAAAGGGCTATCAGGCGGAGACCAGCATCGACGGCACGCAGTGGACGCCCGCGGCAACCGGCGAGTTCGGCAACATCGCCTATGCCTTGTCGACGCAGCGCATCGCCTTCTCGGAAGCGCGAGCCGCGCGGTATCTGCGTCTTCGTTTCGCCGAGACGGCGCTGCCGCAGCCAAGGCTTGCAATCGCCGAGATCGGCGGCTTCACCGCGCCGCGGTGACCGCGTCAAACGTCTGCACACTCGATCGCGCCGGGGCTGCCATCCGCCGAGCTCCGGCGCGTTGCGTTTGAGCAACAACGGCGGGAAAAGTGGAGGCGGTAAGACCAGCACCTGCCATATGTAAAACCACTTTCCAAATTTGGTATTGTATACCAATGGAACCTATGACAGCATCCCTTCTAAGCGGTGACGAAATCATGACGCACCGCCTTCAGCTGGGACAGCGGCGCAACGGCGCCGTATGGGGGATGCATCGATGGGAATGGGTCGACGCGAAGCTTTGAGATTGGGGCTGGCGGGCGCAGCGGCGCTACCCGCAGGTTCGGCACTGGCGCGCGCTGAAGCGCCCCGCGCGCTTATTGTTTCCACCTGGGATTTCGGCGCAGCCGCCAACGCGGCTGCCTACGCCCAGTGGAAGAAGACCGGCTCGCTGATCGATGCGGTGGAGGCCGGCGGCTGGGTGCCCGAAGCCGATGCCGAAAACCACTCGGTAGGTCTGGGTGGCTATCCGGACCGCGACGGCCATGTCACGCTGGACGCGATTATCATGGATGATCGCGGCAATGTCGGCGCCGTTGCCGCGCTCGAAGACATTCTCCATCCTATCTCGGTCGCGCGACGCGTCATGGAAAAGACGCCGCACACCTTCCTGGTGGGGGAAGGCGCGCGCCAGTTCGCGATCGAACAGGGCTTCCCGAAGACGCGCCTGCTCACGCCGGAGGCGGAAGCCGCCTGGCGCGAATGGCTGAAGACCGCCAAGTACAAGCCTATTGCCAATATCGAGAACCAGCGCGGTTCGTCGCTCGATCACGACACCATTGGTATCGTCGCCTGTGATGCCAATGGTCGCCTGGCCGGCGCCTGCACCACGTCCGGCATGGCATACAAGCTTCGCGGGCGGGTCGGGGACTCACCGCAGGCGGGCTGCGGGCTGATGGTCGAGCCCGGGGTCGGTGCTGCGACATCGACCGGGGTGGGCGAGGAAGTGACGCGGATCGCCGGTTCGGCACGCGTCGTCTCTTCGATGCGCGCCGGCATGGATCCGATGGCCGCATGCCGCGAGGCGGTGCTGCACATCGCCAAGCTGCGCGGAGATGCCGTGAAGGACGCGCAGGTCGCGTTCCTCGCAATCGATCGCGATGGCCAAGTCGGCGCCTATGCGCTCCAGCCGGGCTTTACCTACGCGGTTACCGATCTCTCCGGCGCGACGAAGGTCCTGCCGGCGCAAAGCTTGCGAGGCGCGGGCCACAACTGATCTCTGGGGAGTGAAAAGACTATGACGTTCAAGGTTCCACTGCAGAATTCCGCTGTCGCAGCGGCGACTGTCGTCATTGGCACCCGCAAGAACATCGCGGGCTCGATCATGACGAAGCGCAAGGCCCACTCGATCGTCAACGTGCTCAGCGCCTAGGATCGGCGCTCCCGATATTTGCGTGTCGCACCAGCGATGCGCCAGTTGTCAGTGAAGTAAAGGGGATTACATGCGTACCATTCAAAAGTTGCTGGTAACCACCAGCTGCTTCGCCGCGCTCATGGCGGCACCCGCGATGGCACAGGATGCGGCGCCCGCAGACGAGGCCGCGGCCTCGGCCGGGGACGCCATCGTTGTCACCGGGTCGCGGATCAGCCGTCCCAACATCGCCGCTGCCGCGCCGATTACCTCGGTCACCTCGGAAGCGATCAAGCTCCAGGCCGCAGTAAACATCGAAGACGTGCTGAACCGCCTCCCCCAGGTCGCGCCGGACAGCCAGCAGAACTATCAGGACTCCGACGGTCGCCAGCGCATCAAGCTGCGCAATCTCGGCTTCGAGCGCACGCTGGTGCTCGTCGATGGCAAGCGCCTTGGCACGATGAACGGCCAGGACACGGGCATGATCCCGACCGCGCTGGTGAAGCGCATCGACGTTCTCACTGGCGGCGCCTCGGCCGTTTACGGCTCGGACGCGGTCGCCGGCGTCGTCAACTTCGTGATGGACCGCGACTTCACGGGCATCCGTCTTGACGGTAACTACAACTTCTACGTCCACCAGAACACGCCCGGGCTGATCTCGGAGGTTGCCCGCAACTACAACTTCGCGCAGCCCGCGCGCGGGCTTGCCGTTGACGGCGGCCGCGCAGACGTGAACCTCACGGTCGGCAAGAAGCTGTTCGACGATCGCCTGCGCCTGCAGGGCTATGTGAACTATCGCCAGGGTGATCTCGTGCCCTATTCGGCGCGCGAAAGCTCCGGTTGTCAGCTGATCCAGTCGGTGAAGGACGGCCCGCTCGGCTGCACCACGTCGACCTACACCAAGACGGGGTATGTCTCGCCGCTTTCCGGCCCGAATAACGGCAGCGGCTATGTGAACAATCCCGATGGCAGCCGTAACTTCCTGCCCTATTCTGACGCGCTGGCTGCCAATCCGTATGACGGCTATTCCTTCCAGCGCAATTCGCAGCGCTGGAATGCCGGCGGCTTCGCCCAGTTCGAGATTTCCGACGCAGCGACGCTCTATACCGATGCGATGTGGTTCCGCGACAAGTCGGTCAACGGCTACCCGGCGCGGGTGTTGAGCTACACCGCCCTGGGCACGACGCCCTACACGGTGAAGTGCAACAACCCGTTCATGTCGGCTGCACAGTCGCAGGCGATCTGCGGCGCGAATGCCGGCACCGCCACTGCCGTCCCGATCGAGCTGCGCTATCGCTTTTCGGGCGTGCCGGACCAGGACGACACCTATATCAACCAGGGCCTTCGCATCAGCAGCGGCGTCCGTGGCAACTTCGCGGACGGCTGGAGCTACGACGTTGGCGGTGTCTACGCTCGCAACCGGCAGGATTTCACCACCGGTGCCGTCGACTTCAGCCGCGTGAACAAGTCGCTCGACACGGTGCTCGTCAACGGCGCGGCGGCATGCGCCTCGGGCACCGCGGACGGCTGCCTGCCCTTCGATCCGTTCAGCGCGGCTTCGGCAACCAACAACCAGGCGCTGTTCAATTACCTCTCGCAGGGCACCTACGGCACCACCACCACGATCAACACGATGTACCAGGGTGTCGCGACCGTGCAGGGCGACCTAGGCAAGATGGGCATCAAGAGCCCGTTCGCCGAACAGGGCGTCGCGATCGCGTTCAGCGCCGAATATCGTGAAGACAGGTTCAAGAGCTACGCTGACCCGGTATATCGCAGCTTCAATGGCGGCACCGATTCCAGCCTCAGCCAGCACGTCTGGGAAGGCATGACCGAGATCCAGGCGCCGCTGGTGGAACACAAGCCGTTCGCCGAGACGCTGCAGTTCAACGGCGCCTTCCGCCTCTCCAAGTACAACACCAACCCGAAGACCTTCTCGACCTGGAAGACCGAACTGGTCTGGGCGCCGGTGCGGGACATCACCTTCCGCGGCTCCGTCAACCGCGCCCAGCGTGCGCCGACCGTGGTGGAAGCCAGCCAGGGTGCAAACATCAGCTATGGCCGGATCACCACCGCCTATAGCGACCCGTGCGCCCCCACGCTCGTCCGCATGACGACCGACCCGAGCACCGGGCAGCAGGTGCCGGTCTACGGCGCGCCGCAGGCCTCGCGTGATGCGTGCCGTGCAACCGGCCTTGCCGACAACCAGTATGGTAGCGCGACGCTGCTCTGCCCGACCGACGTCGGCTGCACCTATCGCAGCGGCGGCTTCACGGTGGATCCGGAAACGGCATACACCAAGACGGTCGGCGTGGTGCTGCGCCCGCGGTTCATCCCGGGCCTGACGTTGTCGGCGGATCGCTACCTGATCGATCTCAACAACTCGATCGGCTACAACGATTACTCCTACTTCTCGGCAGGTTGCGCCCAGACTGCCAGCGACTTCTTCTGCAAGGCGTTCGTGCGCAATGCGGACGGCACGCTGTACAGCAACCCGAACACCAACCCCTCGACGGGCTTCATCCGTCAGGGCACGACCAACTACTACAAGTCGAAGGCGCATGGCTGGGACTTCCAGGCACAGTATGCGCTGCGTCTAGGCGACCGCATCGGCAAGCTGGACTTCGACTTCAACGGTTCGCTGTCGACGCTGCTTGGAGGCCAGGACTCGCCGATCCTCCCGGTGAAGAACTGTGCGGAAGGCTATTTCGGCGACAATTGCAGCCAGTTCATCCCGAAATGGTCGCACACGCTGCGCACGACCTACACCACGCCTGACCAGAAGTTCCAGCTCTCGCTGAACTGGCGCTACCTGGGCCCGCTGACCAACACCACCAACTCGGGTGATGCGGCGCTCGGTGGAACGGCCGCCAATGCGCGGACGACCTTCTACCGCATCTCGCCGTATAATTACTTCGACCTGGCGGTGAATTTCCGCGTGAACGAGATCTATTCGTTCCGCATCTCGGCCAACAACCTGCTGGATAAGGATCCGCCGATCCTTGCCAACTCGTACAACTACGGCCTGTCACGCAACAACACGCTGTCGGCCCGCTATGACTCGCTGGGTCGCCAGGTAGCGGTGGGTGCCACCGTCAAGTTCTGATCTTCCCTGCAAACTGAACTATCCGTGCTCGCCCACCTGTGTGGGCGAGCACGACTTTTATAGGCCGACCCACCTTCCGCACCGGCGCTTCCGGCTTGACCGCGGGCGCCAAAGCTTTCAGATGCAGCTCCAGCATCAGCGCCGGTTTAGCTCAGCTGGTAGAGCAGCGGTTTTGTAAACCGAAGGTCGCGGGTTCGATTCCTGCAACCGGCACCACGCCCCTCATCAGTCGCGCGAGAGTGTCGCCACCCGCAGCATCGCCACCGCCGCCAGGAGCAGCGTGGTCGCCGCGAATGCCATCGTCCAGATCGGCTCGCCGGGGAAGAAGCGGTTCATGATCGAACCCATCACGGTGGCGACCAGCAGCTGCGGCACCACCACGAAGACGTTGAACAGCCCCATATAGATGCCCAGCTTCGCCTGCGGCAGGCTGGAGGCGAGGATCGCGTAGGGCATGGCAAGGATCGACGCCCAGGCGATGCCGATGCCGATCTCGCTGGCGATCAGCCAGGCCGGATCATGCACCAGGAAGAAGCTGGCAAAGCCGGCCGCCCCGCAGAGCAGCCCGAAGATATGCGTCCGCGCCTTGCCGAACCGCGCCGAAAGCAGCGGCAGCAGGGTGAGTGCCGCCAGTGCCGCCACGCCGTTATAGGTCGCGAACAGCACATCCACCCAGTTGGCGCCTTCCTGATAGCCCGCGCTCTTCGGATCGGGCGCGCCGTAAAAGGCGCCGGCGACGATCGGCGTGGTGTTGATCCACATGATGAACAGCGCCGACCAGCTGAAGAACTGCGCGACCGCAAGGCGCTTCATCAGCGACGGCATGCCGGCGAAGTCGCCGACGATATGGCCGAGCATGCTCGCCCTGCCCGCCCGCGCCCGGAGGATCGCGACGATCTGCGCCAGGCCATAGGCAGCGAGCAGCCCGCCGAGCAGATACACTTCCTTCTCCAGCCCGAAGCGCGCGACCGCCAGCACGACCAGCCCGCCCGCGACGATCCAGGGCACGCCCACCGCCGGGTGGCGGGCCGCGAGCAGCTGCACCGACGCGCCTTCTTCTGCCGCTGCGGGGCCCTCGAACACGGCCATCTCCGCCGGGCTGTATTCGCGCGTGGTGAGCACCGTCCACAAAACCGAGCAGAACAGCGCCGCCCCACCGAACCAGAAGGCGTAGCGCACCGTGTCCGGCACGCCGTGCGCAACCGCCGCGTTCGACACGCCGAGATGCTCGAGCGCCCAGGGGAAGATCGACCCCAGCACCGCGCCCATGCCGATGAATGCGGTCTGCACCGCATAGCCGGCGCTGTGCTGGTCCTTGCGCAGCATGTCGCCCACAAAGGCGCGGAACGGCTCCATCGAGATGTTGAGCGAGGCATCCAGCACCCAGAGCAGCCCTGCCGCGAACCACAGCGCCGGACTCTCCGGCATCAGCAGCAGGGCAAGGGCCGCAAGGATCGCGCCGCCGAGGAAATAGGGCCGCCGCCGCCCGAGCCGCCCGAGCCAGGTGCGGTCGCTCAGATGCCCGATGATCGGCTGGACCAGCAGGCCGGTGAGCGGCGCCGCCACCCACAGGGCCGGCAGGTCATCCAATCGCGTACCGAGCGACTGGAAGATCCGGCTCATATTCGCGTTCTGCAGCGCGAAGCCGATCTGGATGCCGAAAAAGCCGAAGCTGATGTTCCACAGGCCCGCGAAGGACTGGCGCGGCTTCTCCACGCTCATGCCCCGCACGACTTGCGCACGACCAGCTTGGTGGAGAGTAGCGCCGGACCCACCGGCCGCTCACGGATCCGCCCTATCAGCGTCTCCACCAGCGTACGCCCCGCGAGGCGGGCATCCTGCATCACGGTGGTCAGCGGCGGGTTCGCCGAACTGGCCGCCGGAATATCGTCGAAACCGATCACCGAAACATCCTCTGGAATGCGCTTGCCTGCCGCCTGGAGCGCCCGCATCGCGCCGATCGCGATCAGGTCGCTCGCCGCGAGGATCGCGTCGAAATCTGCGCCGCTGTCGAGCAGCGCCTGTGCCGCGGCCGCCCCGGATTCCTCCGTGGTGATCGCATCGATCTGCAGGTTCGGATCGGCGGCGAAGCCCGCCGCCTCCAGCGCCGCGACGTGGCCGCGGTAGCGCTCGTGAAACTCGGGATAATGGCTCGAGGCCGTACCCAGAAATGCAATCCGCTTTCGGCCAAGCCCGAGCAGGTGCCGCGTCGCTTCGCCGCCGCCGCCGCGATTGTCGCACCCGATCGTCAGCCCGGCGCCCTCGGACAGCACCGATCCCCAGCGTACGAAGTGCGTGCCCGCATCTTGCAGCGCCTTCAGCCGCGTGCGGTACAGCTCGAAATCGCCATAGCCAAGCAGGATGAGGCCGTCTGCCTTGCGGGCATCCTCGTAATCGGTGTGCCAATCGCTGGATAGTTGCTGAAAGCTGATCAGCAGATCATGGTTGTGCTCTGCACACGTACGGATGATGGAGCCCAGCATCGAGTGAAAGAAGGGATTGATCAGTGAATCGTCCGACGTGGGATCCTCGAAGAACAGCAGCGCCAGCGTCTGTGAGTGGCGCGTACGGAGATTGGAAGCCGCCTTGTCGACACGGTAGTTCAACTGTTTGGCGATCGATTCGATACGCAGCCGCGTCGCTGGATTGACACCGGCCTCCCCGCGCAGGGCGCGCGACACCGTCGGCTGCGAAACCCCCGCAAGCTGCGCGATGTCGAACGATGTAGGCTTGCGCTGCATGCCCATCCTGCTTCCTCCCCGCGTACGGCCGTCTTCGCCGCATCGCATATTATGCATGGGCGCGGACGGGGCACCGCGTCAATCGCGGCGGTGGTGCCAAAAGGCCATAGCGGGCCTTCGACGGGCCTGAATACGTATGTGAGCGACTGGCCTCCATACCCCCTTTTGCAAGATTGGTTGCCGCACAGCGCAGGTTCAGCGCATCCCGCATGGGGCGGGCATCATCCGGCCACCCAAGAGCCGGGAGTAGAGACAAGATTGGGGAGAGACATGGTATTCAGCACGTTCCGCGGCCGTCGAGCCGCCCGCATCGCCCTTGGCGCCAGCGCTGCCGCGATCGCCTTCAGCTTCACCACCGCCGCCTTCGCACAGGACGCTGCTTCCGCAGCGGACGCGTCGGCGCAGGATAGCGCCGAGCCGATCGTCGTCACCGGATTCCGCGCAGCGCTGGAGAGCTCGGCGAACATCAAGCGCAACAACACGATGATCGTGGACTCGGTCTCGTCCGAGGACATCGGCAAGCTGCCCGACGTCTCGATCGCGGACTCGCTGGCCCGCATCCCGGGCGTGACCGCCCAGCGCCTCGAAGGCCGCGACCAGCGCCTCTCGATCCGCGGCCTCGGCCCCGATTTCTCCACCACGCTGCTCAACGGCCGCGAACAGGTGACGGTCGGCGACAATCGGGGCGTCGAGTTCGACCAGTATCCCTCGGAATTCTTCAAGAACGTCAATGTCTACAAGTCGGCCGACGCCTCGCTGATCGCCGCCGGCATCGCCGGCACGGTCGACCTGCGCATGCTGCGCCCGCTCGACCAGAAGCGCACCTTCGTCGTCGCTGCCCGCGGCCAGATGAACGAGCAGAAGAAGCTCAATCCCGATGGCACGCGCTACGGCTATCGCGCCTCGGCAACCTATGTCGACAAGTTCGCCAATGACACGCTGGGCATTGCCGTCGGCGTCTCCGCGCAGAACACGCCGACCCAGATCGAGCGCTATGCCGCCTGGGGCTTCCCCGCTGAATCCAACGCCGGCAACAACCTCTTCCTCGGCGGTGCCAAGCCCTATGTGCAATCCAACCTGCTCAAGCGCTATGGCGGCGTGGCGACGGTGGAATGGCAGCCGAGCGAGAATTTCCACTCGACCTTGGACGGCCTCTATTCGCATTTCGAGGAAACCCAGCGGCTGCGCGGCATCGAATTCCCGATCGCGCCGGCCTATGGCTCGAACGCGACGATCCAGCCGGGGTACACCGTGCAGAACGGCCTGGTGACGAGCGCGACGATCTCCAACGTCGTGGCCGTGCAGCGCAACGACTATAACAAGCGCAAGGCGGAGAACATCTCGCTCGGCTGGAACAACGACTTCAAGCTCAGCGACAGCATCCACTTCGTCGTCGACGCGAGCTGGAGCCACGCGACCCGCACCGACTTCCTGCTCGAGACCTATTCGGGGACTGGCTACAACCAGACCGGCGCGAAGGACACGATCAAGATCAGCCAGAATGCGAACGGCACCTACAGCATGGTGCCGACGCTGGACTACAGCAACACGGGCGTGATCAGCCTCACCGATCCGCGCGGCTGGGGCTATAACGGAACCCAGTCGGTGGTGCAGGCCGGCTTCCTCAACCGCCCGGACTTCGAGGACGACCTGAAATCGCTCCGCGCCAGCTTCAACGGTGAGATCAGCGGCAGCGTTCTCA
This sequence comes from Sphingomonas sp., assembly GCF_036731925.1. Taxonomy (GTDB): domain Bacteria; phylum Pseudomonadota; class Alphaproteobacteria; order Sphingomonadales; family Sphingomonadaceae; genus Sphingomonas. The sequence goes on along the minus strand of NZ_DAINDJ010000001.1, from coordinate 1,012,622 downwards.
CGCGCTGGGAGGTCGGCGCGAACTTCAGCCGTCGCGAGAAGCAGAGCCGCTACACCTCCTACTTCCTCTGCCCGCCGGGCGCGGGCACCGGCTGCACGATCGCCAGCGGCACGCCGACCAGCTTCGCGGTTCCGGCCGATGCGGTGCTCGGGGAGCAGGTGGCGCTTGCGTATCTCGGCGTGCCGAAGATGCTGACCTATGACCCGCTCAAGGTCTACGGCCTGCTCCGCCCGGTGTTCGACAACCGCCCCGGCTCGCTGGTGCGCGACAACACGGTGACCGAGAAGGTCTATACCGGCTATGCCAAGCTGACGATCGACGGCACGGTGGGCGGCAAGTCGCTCAAGGGCACACTAGGCCTGCAGGTGGTGCATACCGACCAGGGCTCGTCGGGCGCGATTGCGGCGCTGCAGGGGGGCGTGGTTACTACCGCGCCGGTTGCCGACAACACCAAGTACACCAACTTCCTGCCCTCGGCGACGTTCAGCCTGGAACTGGTCCCCACCTTCTACGTGAAGATGGGCGCGGCGCAGACGATGGTGCGCCCGCGCCTCGACCAGGAGCGGATCACCCAGGCGGTGAACATCGATTTCGCCAAGCTCGGTCTCGGCAGCCTGCCGCAGAACAGCCCGTTCAGCTCGGACGGCGGCAATTTCCGCCTGCGCCCCTACCAGTCGACCAATATCGACATCTCGCTGGAGAAGTATCTGCGCGGCGGCGGCTATCTGTCGGTTGCCGGTTTCTACAAGCACCTGACCGACTTCGTCGATCCCAACAACAGCACGCTGTACGACTTCTCCGCGCTGCTGAGCGCCCTGCCCCCGGCCGCACAGGCGATCGTGCGGGCGCAGAACGCGCAGTTCGGCCTGGTGAAGACGCCGGACAATACCGGCCGCGGCGACATCCTCGGCGTGGAAGCCACCGCGTCGGTGCCGTTCAGCATGTTCGCACAGGCACTCGACGGGTTCGGCGTGTTCGCCAGCGGCTCGTACGTCGACAGCCGGGTCGTCTATGGCAGCAACCCGAACAGCCCGGTCACCCTGCCCGGCCAGTCCAAGTGGATCGCCACCGGCACGGCCTATTACGAGAAGAACGGCTTCCAGGCGCGCGCCACCTATCGCTGGCGCGACAGCTTCCTCGCGGAGCTGGCCGGCCTCTCGGCCAATCCGGAGTTCCGTACCGGCAAGTCCGAAGGCGTGCTGGATGCGCAGATCGGCTATGAGTTCCAGTCCGGTCCGCTGAAGGGTCTCGCGATCCTGGCGCAGGCCAAGAACCTGACCGACGCGCCGTTCATCACCACCGAGGCGGGCGATACCCGCCTGGTGCGCGAATATCAGCGCTACGGCCGCGATTATTATCTCGGCATCACGTACAAGTTCTGATGTTCGGTGGCCGGGTTCCCCGCGCGGGAACCGGGCCGCTCCATCGGCACCGGAGGGGGTAGGCCATGGCAACCGCAGCACCATATCGCATCGTCGTCGCAGGCGGCGGCACGGCCGGATGGATGGCCGCGGCGGCGCTGGTCCGCTTCCTCGGGCCGGGCTTCACCGTGACGCTCGTCGAATCCGACGCCATCGGCACGGTGGGCGTAGGCGAGGCGACCATCCCGCAGATCCGGATGTTCAACGCCGGCCTCGGCATCGACGAAGACGCCTTCGTCGCCGCCACCCAGGCGACCTACAAGCTCGCGATCGAGTTCGTCGGCTGGACCAAAAGCGGGCGCTACATGCACGCCTTTGGCGATGTCGGCCGCGACAACGGCTTGCTCGCCTTCCGCCACACCTGGCTGCGCGGAGTAGCCGAGGGCGTGGCCGAGCCGCTCGCCGCCTATGCGCTCAACAATGTCGCCGCGCTGGCCAACCGGATGCAGCGCGGACCGGCGCGGACCGCCCGCGTGCTGCCGGAAATGCCCTACGCCTTCCATTTCGACGCGGGCCTCTATGCCCGCTTCCTGCGCGACTATGCCGAGGCGCGCGGCGTGGTGCGGCACGAGGGGCGGATCGAAACCATCGCTCGGGCGGGTGCGGACGGCGATGTGCAGGCGCTCCACCTCGACGACGGCCGCCGCATCGAAGGCGACCTGTTCCTCGACTGCACCGGCTTCCACGCCCGGCTGATCGGCGAGGCGATGGGCGTCGGCTATCAGGACTGGTCGCACTGGCTGCCCTGTGACCGGGCGCTCGCGGTGCCCAGCGCCCGCCTCCGCGATTTCACCCCCTATACTCGCGCCACCGCGCACGATGCCGGCTGGCAGTGGCGGATCCCGCTCCAGCACCGCACCGGCAACGGCATCGTCTATTCGAGCCGGCATCTCTCCGACGACGAGGCCGCCGCGCGGCTGCTCGCCGGACTGGACGAGCCCGCGCTCGCCGATCCGCGCCCGCTGCGCTTCCTGGCGGGGCGGCGGGAGGTCTGCTGGGCCGGCAACGTCATCGCGCTCGGCCTTTCCAGCGGCTTCCTGGAGCCGCTGGAATCGACCAGCATCCACCTGATCCAGTCGGCGGTGGAGCGCGTGCTCAAGCTGCTGCCCGGCCCCCGCCCCCTTGCGCCGCTGCGCGCCAGCTACAACCGCCAGGCGGCACACGAGATGGACCGCATCCGCGACTTCCTCATCCTGCATTACTGCGCGAACGACCGGGACGAGCCCTTCTGGCGCGAACGCCGCGAAGCGCCCCTGCCCGACGGCCTGGCCGAAAAGATCGCGCTGTGGCGCGGGAGCGGCGAGATCGTCCGCGAGGATGGCGACCTGTTCAGCGACGTCGCCTGGCTGCAGGTGCTCGCCGGCCAGGGCATCCCCGCAGAGGGACATCATCCCCTCGCCGACCAGCCGCCGGTCGCGCAGATCGCCGAATATCTCGACCTTCTCGCCAAGCTCAATGCGCGCGAATTCGCGCAGATGCCCTCCCATAGCGACTTCGTCCGCGCGCATGGCGCCGCGGACGCGGAGATTGCCGCATGATCCGTTCGACCGCCCTCGCCCTGCTCGCCGCCGCGCTCGCCGCAATGCCGGCTGCGGCGCAAACCTATCGCGACCGCCTGCCCGAGGACGACATACTCTACTTCCTCCTCCCCGATCGTTTCGAGAACGGCGACACCGCCAACGATCGCGGCGGGCTGGCCGGCGACCGGCTTGTCACCGGTTTCGACCCCGCATCCAAGGGCTTCTACCATGGCGGCGATCTCAAGGGCGTGCTGAACCGGCTCGACTATATCCAGGCGCTGGGCGCCACCGCGATCTGGGTCGGGCCGATCTTCAAGAACAAGCCCGTGCAGGGGCCCAAGGGGCAGGAATCCGCCGGCTATCACGGCTATTGGATCACCGACTTCACGCAGGTCGATCCGCATTTCGGCACCAATGCAGACTTCAAGGCGCTGGTGGACGCCGCCCACAAGCGCGGCATCAAGGTGTATATGGACATCGTCGTGAACCACACGGCGGACGTGATCCAGTATCGCGAGTGCGGCGACTGCAGCTATCGCGGCCGCGCGGACTATCCGTACGGTCGAAAGGGGGGCCTCGCCGGGCCCGCGATCAACCCGGGCTTTGCCGGCGACGACGACCACAGCGCCGCCAACTTCGCCAGGTTCACCCGTCCCGACTATGCCTATACGCCCGTCGTCCCGGAGGCGGAGCGGAACGTGAAGGTGCCCGCCTGGCTCAACGAGCCGATCTACTATCACAATCGCGGCAACTCGACCTTTACGGGCGAGAGCTCGACCATGGGCGACTTTGTCGGGCTGGACGATCTGATGACGGAGCATCCGCGGGTCGTCGCCGGCATGATCGACATCTTCGGCGGCTGGATCGATCGCTTCGGCGTCGACGGCTTTCGCGTCGATACCGCCCGGCACGTGAACCCCGAATTCTGGCAGGCCTTCGTGCCCGCGATGCTCGCGCGCGCCAAGGCAAGGGGCATCCCCAATTTTCACATCTTCGGCGAAGTCGCCGATCCCGACGTGGCGGCGCTGGCCCAGCACACCCGCGTCGACAAATTCCCCGCGGTGCTCGACTTCGCGTTCAACCAGGCGGTGATCGACGTCGCCGGGGGCAAGGGCACCGATCGGCTCGCCAAGGTCTTCGCGGCGGACGTGCTGTATGAGGGCGGCGAGAAGACCGCCCACCGCCTGCCCACCTTCGTGAGCAACCATGATGCCGGCCGCGCCGCCACCTTCATCCGGCAGGCAAATCCGAAGATCAGCCAGGCCGAGCTGCTCCAGCGCGTCCAGCTCGCCCAGGCGATGCTGCTGCTGCTGCGCGGCGTTCCGACCATCTATGCGGGCGACGAGCAGGGCTTCGTCAGCGACGGCAACGACCAGGATGCCCGCGAGGACATGTTCGGGAGCAAGGTGGCGAGCTACAACGACAACGTGCTGCTCGGCACCGACGCGACCACTGCCACGCCCAGCTTCAACGCGGACCACCCGCTGTTCCGAGAGATTGCCACGCTCGCCCGGCTGCGCACCAGCCATCCGGCGCTGACCCGCGGTCGCCAGGTGACCCGCTATGCCAGCGACAAGCCCGGCCTGTTCGCCGTCTCGCGCTTCGATCCGAAGACCGGCGCGGAGACCGTGATCGCCTTTAACACCAGCGCGGAGCCCTGGACCGGCAACGTCCAGGTCGAGACCGGCTCCACCGCCTTCCATACCCTGGCGGGCGCCTGCCCCACCAGCGCCGCTGCCCCCGGCAGCCTCTCCCTTTCCCTTCCCGCGTTCGGCTACTGGGTCTGCGCGGCCGGAGCACCCAAGTGAACCTGATGTCGATGCATGCCCTTTCCACCGAAACGCGACCCTGGTGGCGTGGCGCGGTCATCTACCAGATCTATCCCCGCAGCTTCGCGGACTCGAACGGCGACGGCGTCGGCGACCTGCCGGGCATCACCGCGCGGCTCGATCATGTCGCGGCGCTGGGCGTGGACGCGGTGTGGATCTCGCCCTTCTTTACGTCACCGATGCGAGACTTCGGCTATGACATCGCCGATTTCTGCGATGTCGATCCCGTCTTCGGCACGCTGGCGGATTTCGACGCGCTGGTTGCCCGCGCCCATGCGCTGGGCCTCAAGGTGCTGATCGACCAGGTCTATTCGCACAGCTCGGACCAGCACCCGTGGTTCCAGGAGAGCCGCACCAGCCGCACCAACGCACGCGCCGACTGGTATGTCTGGGCCGATGCCAAGGCGGACGGCAGCCCGCCCAACAACTGGCAGTCGGTGTTCGGCGGCCCCGCCTGGACCTGGGACGCGCGGCGCGGCCAATATTATCTCCACAACTTTCTGCGCGAGCAGCCCGACCTCAACTTCCACAACCCGGAAGTGCAGGTCGCCACGCTCGCCACCGCCAAGTTCTGGCTCGATCGCGGCGTCGACGGCTTCCGGCTCGATGCGATCAACTTCACAATGCACGATCCGGAATTGCGCGATAATCCGCCCGCGCCGGACACGGGTGCCCCGCGCAGCCGCCCGTTCGACTTCCAGCAGCATGTCTATAACCAGAGCCATGCAGACATTCCGCTGCTGCTGGAGAAGCTGCGTGCGCTGGCAGATCGCTATCCCGGCCGCTTCACCGTCGCCGAAGTCGGCGGCCCTGCGCCCGAGGCGGAGATGCACCTGTTCACTGCCGGCGAGACCCGCCTGAACAGCGCCTATGGCTTCAACTTCCTCTACGCAGATCGCCTGACGCCCGCGCTGGTACGCGACGCGGTCGCCGAATGGCCCGATGCTGCGGGCGTCGGCTGGCCGAGCTGGGCGTTCGAGAACCACGATGCCCCCCGCGCCCTCTCGCGCTGGGTAGCGCCCGAGCACCGCGGCACCTTCGCCGCGCTGAAGATGCTGCTGCTGCTCACCCTGCGCGGCAACGCGATCCTGTACTATGGCGAGGAGCTGGGCCTCACCCAGGTCGAGATCGGCTTCGAGGACCTGCAGGATCCCGAGGCAATCGCCAACTGGCCGCTGACCCTCAGCCGCGATGGCGCCCGCACCCCGATGCCCTGGGTGGCGGACGCGCACCATGCCGGCTTCTCGACTGCCCGCCCCTGGCTGCCGATCGGCCCCGACCATCTCGGCCGCGCCGTCGACGCACAGGAGGCGGACCCCGCTTCCCTGCTGCGGCTGACGCGCCGATTGATCGCCCTGCGCCGCCAGCATCCGCCTCTGGTGGAAGGCGCGATGGCGGTGCTGCACGCGGATGATGCCCTGCTCGTCTTCGCGCGCAGCACCGGAAACCAGCGGCTCGTCTGCGCCTTCAACCTTGCGGCGGATCCGGTGGATCTGCCTCCTTCCCTGTTCGACGGGCTGGCGGTGGTGGAGGCGTTGAACGGCGCGACGCTCCACCACCTTCCGGGTTACGCCGGCCTCGTCGCCGGCTGATCGGAGCCCGCCGGCATCCCCCGCGCAAGTTCGATCATCCGGTTGGCCGTCTCGCGCTCGCCCATCACCACCTCGTCGGCCCCAAGACCTTCGAGATGGGCTACTTCATCGGCCGAATGCGCGCGCACCACCACCGGCACGCCTGCGGCGAGCAGGCGAACATGCTGGATGATCGCCCCACCCTCGAATCCGCCGGGGATCGCGATCAGCAGCTTGCTTGCCTGCCCGATCCCGGCGGCGACGAGGGTCCGCGCTTCCAGCGCATTACCCTCGACGACAGTGATGCCCGCCTTGCGCGCCTGCTCGGCCATGTCGCCCTGATCCTCGATCAGCGCGAAGGCCTTGCCGTGCTGCTGGAGATTCTCCGCGATCATCTTGCCGACCCGCCCATAGCCGATCAGGATCACATGGCCCGGCGGCAGGTCCACCGGCGCAATTGCCCCTCTGTCCGGCTCCGCCTTCTCGTAGCGCGTGGCGACCCAGTTGAAGAGGAAGGGGTTCAGGAAGATCGAGAACATCGCCGCGGCGAGGATCACGTCGCGTGCCGCCGCGGGCATCAGCCCCAGGTCCGTGCCGAGGCCGGCAAGGATGAACGAGAATTCGCCGATCTGCGCCAGGCTCACCGCGACGGTGAGCCCGGTCTGGTTGGAATAGCCGAACAGCCGCACGATCGCGTAGGCTGCCAGCGACTTGCCGACGAGGATGATCGCCACCGCAGCCAGCAGCACCAAGGGCTGATCGACCAGCACGGAGGGATTGAACAGCATCCCGACCGAGACGAAGAACAGCACCGCAAAGGCGTCGCGCAGCGGCAGCGTTTCCTCGGTCGCGCGCCGGCTGAGCGAGGTCTCGCCCAAGATCATGCCGGCGAAGAAGGCGCCCAGCGCGAACGACACGTCGAACGCCAGCGCCGCACCGAATGCCACGCCCAGCGCGATCGCCAGCACCGCCAGCCGGAACAGCTCCTGCGATCCGGTGCCGACCACCCATTGCAGCGTCCACGGGATCACCCGGCGGCCGACCACCAGCATCAGCGCAACAAAGCCGGCGACCTTCAGGAAGGTGGAGACCAAGGGCTCGAGCAGCGATCCGCCGCCTTCACCGCTCATCACCTCCCCCAGTACTGGCAGCAGCACGAGGGCCACGACCATCGCCAGATCCTCGACGATCAGCCAGCCGACCGCGATGCGCCCGCGCGCGGTCTGGACGATGTCATGCCCCTGCAGCGCGCGGAGCAGCACCACCGTGCTGGCTACGGACAGCGCCAGGCCGAAGACGATGCCGGCCTGCAATCCCCAGCCGGCAATATGGGCCAGCCCAATGCCCATGGCAGTGGCGGCACCAATCTGTACCACGGCACCCGGCACGGCAATCTTGCGTACCGACAGCAGGTCCCGCAGCGAGAAATGCAGCCCGACGCCAAACATCAGCAGGATCACGCCAATCTCGGCGAGCTCGTTGGCAAGCCCTGAGTTAGCGACGAAACCGGGCGTGAACGGCCCCACCGCCACGCCGGCGAGCAGATACCCGGCAATCGGCGAAACTTTGATCCGGTGCGCGATCGCCCCGAAAATGAATGCGACGACGAGTCCGGCCACGATGGTGGCGATCAAGGGCGCATGATGCGGCATCGATTCTCCTTTGCACGGATATACTGGTTCGACATCGGCCGCGCCAGACGGCGGCCGATGTCGATGCGCGTCAGGGCTGGGCCGTGCCGATGGCGGCTGCCACCACCGCCGCGGCGCCGGCGATGCCGGACCAGAGGACGATGACGAACCACCAAGGGGGCCGCTTGCCTCGATTTTTGCGCATGGTGTCCTCCTCCGCCGTCTAGCGGCGATGATGACGAAGTTCAGGCGCGAAGGCGCGGGAGCGCGTCATGTCGATGCGATGGGGGCGCCCTCGCGCGGTGTGCGTGACACTCCACCGGGCGGAGCGGAAGGCTGGCCTCCCGGGCAAAGAGGAGGACGAAAAGGACGAGTACCGCATCCAGCGCCGGTGCGAACGACGGGAGGCCGCTGCCGCTCGCCCCATCAAACCCCGATTCGCGCAGACCGCCCACGAGCGTGACGCTCTGCTCGCTGCGCTTGCCGGTGATCGCTACACTGGTCGTCGCAGGATTGAACGCGGCGCCGTGCACCAGCGTCTCCGGCGGGCCGAGCGGCGCAATCGCCCCGAACAGCAGCGCGAATAGGAAAGTCCACACCGCCACCGGCAGCGCGAGGCGCCGGTTCCTGCCCGGGACGAGCACACAGGTGGAGAAACGGACCATCACGCGCCCAACGCACCGGTTGCGTGATGGTGCCGTAACGAAATGTTACTTGGGCATGCCGCTCAGCCCGCTGGCCCTGCGCAGCGCGTCGCCCTCCAGGCGGTAGCCGTCGAGGAACACGGTGTGGACGTGGCGCAGGTTGCCGATGTCCTTTGAAACATCGCCTTCGACGAGGATGATGTCGGCGGTCCTGCCGGGCGCGATGGCGCCCACCCGATCGGCCATGCCCACCATGCGCGCGGGCACGATCGTCGCGGTCTGCAGCGCCTCGACATTGGTGAGCCCGGCTTCCTGATAAAGCTCGAGTTCGCGCACCAGTTCCAGGCCGTAGCCATCGGTACCGGCGACGATCGGCACCCCCGCCTTGTGCAACCGCCCGACCACCTCGACCATCTTGCCGAAGCTCTTGCGGAAATCGGCGCGGGTCAGCCCGGCGAACAGTGGATAGCCGCCGATCTTCCACCCGCGCGCGACCGAAGGCGGCGCGATGTCGGTATAGGCTGCATATTCCGGCGGCACGGTGCTGCCGTCGGAGGTGAGCAGCGGCTCCCATACGGTCAGCGTCGGGTCGATGATCGTCTTGCGCTTGGCGAGCTCTGCATAAAAGGCGCGCAGCTCGGGCGAATCCAGGTTCAGGTCCTTGCCATACTGCGCCGGCCCTTCCAGCCGCGCGGCGGTGTTGGCCCTGTCGACCACGTCCTGCGGCATCGCCTGCATCAGGATGAAGTTGATATGGGTGACCTCGTCATAGCCCGCCCGCACCGCGTCGAGCGGCCGCATGCGCGCCGGCACATGGCCGTGGACGTGCAGCCCCAGCTTGTGCGCCTCGGCCGCCGCCGGGGCGATCCAGGCCGGGTCCATCGAGGTGTAGAACTTCACCCCCCACATGCCCGCCGCCTTGATCTTGTCGACCGCTGCCACGGCTTCCGCCGCCGACGAGACCGTCAGCGCGCCCTGTGCCGCCAGCGGATCCTTCTTGTCGATGATCACCGAAACCTTGCCGTCCGGGGCGAGCAGGTCGCCCGCTGCGCGCCGCTTGAAGATGCTCTGCGCGTCCTCGATCGACGAGCCGGGGCTGCGATAGTTGGTCATGCCGGTGGCGACGTTCTGCAGCAGATTCCAGTCGTCGCCCACATGCTGATGCGAGTCCCACAGCCCCGGCAGCAGCGTGCGGCCGCGGCCGTCGATCACGGTCATCGCCCTCGTCGCGGCGATGCTGCCCGCCGGCCCCACCTTCGCCACCTTGCCATCGGCGATCAGCACGGCCTGGTCGGGCAGATATTTGCCGGCGACGGAATCGAACAGCAGCACATGGTCCACCAGCGTCGGCGTGCGATTGGCGGGCACGAGGAAACGATGCGCGACGGCGCGCACCATTTCGGCGGCTTCCTTGTCCTGAATGTCCTTCAGCTTGGGCCCGGCAGCCTCATAGCCTTCGGGAAGCAGCGACATGCCCCCGGCGGACCCGAAATACCGGTTCTGTGCGTCAAGCCAGACCGGCGAGGGCGAAAAACCCGTGCCGGTGACATAGGCGAGCTTCACCGTCTTCTTGCCGGCCGGCCCGTCGATTTCCACTGCCTTGCCGATGGTGATGCTGGCATGGCCGCCCGGCAGCAGGTCGATCCCCGCCGGTCCTGCCGCGACAAGGGCATCGACGTCGTTCTCGAAGGCCAGCCACGGGCCGCCATAGCTGCTGTAGCGCGCCTTGCCGAAGGGCTTGTCGCCCGCATCCACGGCGGTTTTCCAGTGTGCGATGCCCGCCGGATCGACAGTGAAGGTCTCCGTGGCGTCGCCGGTGTCGGTGAAGCCGCGCACCGCGATGTCGATCGGGCGCTGGTCCGGCCCCAGCCGCACCACTTCGTCGGTCTCGGTGATCCAGCCGCGCAGCGACATCGACATGCGATAGGCGATGCGCCCGTCGGGCAAGGTCCAGGACCAGACGTCGCCATGCTTGCCCGCGGTGGAGGTAATGGTGAAATGCCGCGCCTCGGCCGGCGGCGTCAGCAGATCGGCCTTTTGCGTTTGCGCTGCTGCCGGCAGCACCGCAGCGGTGGCGAGCAGAAGCCCCAGACGAAGTGCGCGCATGTGTACCCCCAAATGGCTCGGAACGAATGGACCGCGCATGTCTGGCACGGGGCCTGCCGCCGCGCAATTGCAGGCCCCGCGCCTCGTTCCGGTCCGATCAGTTCTTGCGCCCGACAAGCGCACCCACCCCGCGGCCGTCGGCGTTGACGATGCCGAAATTCGCCCCGACTTCGGCCGCACCCGGGCCGAAGAACGCGCCCTGCATGTACACCGTCGCCCCGTTGGAGCCACCCGCGGCCGAGAAGACCGCCCCGGTCGTCTCCGAACGGATGGTACCGGTGAGCGCGTGGATGCCGAAATCGCGCAGGCCGTTCGTCACGACATTCTGTCCGCGCAGCTGCAGCGTCGCCTGCACCGTGGCGGCGGCGAAATCTGCCGTGAAACTGCTGTCGCCCCCCATCGCATACACGCCGCTGGCGCCGGCAAACTGCCCGTCGACGATGGTGGTATAGCTGGCCGATCCCGTCTTCGGCATGTCCGACGGCGCGGTGCGGATGCCATAGGCGAAGAAGATCGTGTCGACGCCGATCGGGCTTCCCTGGGTGATCGCCTGATAGGCGCCATAGCTCGCATAGGTGAGCACCAGCCGGGGATTGCCCGAACCGGGATTGAACAGCGACAGGTTCTCCTGCCGGCTGCCCGAGCGCTTTTCGTAATTGGTGAGCGTGTTCGAGCTGGACGTCCGATCGCCGGGCCCGAAGCTGGGCGAGGTGAAGGGCGACAGCGATATCGTGTAGCTCTGCGCCGCTGCGTCGTACCGCACGGCGACCGTGTTCGACGAGACGGGCACCGTGCCGTCGAAGTCGCTCGCGGATCCGGTCCCCGAGACCGCGTAGCGGATGCGCCCCGCGGCTCCGGCGAAGCCTTCGGTGAAGCGCAGGTCGGTAAGCGTCGTGTTGCGCTGGTCCGTTGGCGCGGCGGGCACCGGGATGAAGCCCGGCCCGCTGCTGCCGCCGCCGCCGCCTCCGCCGCTGCAACCGCCCAGCGCTACAGCCAGCGCAACGAGCGCGCATCCAGTGACTTTCATGCAATCTCCCCCTTGAATGTTCCCGCACATCAGCAGCCTTGCCCCGGCTGCTTCCGCAGAGAATCAGAGGGCTAACCGATGTTCTTGAGTCCGGCAATGCGCCAGGATCGCGCCGCCGCGCCGCCGGCAGCAGGCGCGGTCAGGCGTGCGGCGCCGCGCATTCGGCCAGCCATTCCTCCAAGTTGGTCCACCCATCGCCATTGCGGTCCGCATTGCCGTCGCGGTGGTCGTGGGGGTTCAGGCCGTGGGCGACCTCCCAGGCATCGGGCATCCCGTCATTATCGCTGTCCCGCGGCGCAGGCGCGCTCCGGAGGACCGGCCAGCCGCCCACGTCCCGCTGGCTGTCGATCTGCCGGCCGGTCCGGTCGCGGACGCCTGCGACCACGCGCGCATCGACGCTGTCGCGCACCCGGGATGCGCCCGCGCTGGCCAGCACCCGCTCATACGCGGTCGCTGCCGGATCGCGCGTCACCGGCGGCATCGGCACCGCTGCAGTCAGGCGATAGCCCTCCGGCGATAAGCCGTCGACGAGGCTCCACGGGTCCGCGGGGATCGTGCCGTTCATGCTGTTGCCGGCGAACCACGCCCTCGCCAGCGTGTTGCTCTCGTGAAAGGCGATCGCCTTCTCCGACTGCGGCCCCATGACATAGGCATTGTCGACGAAGTTGTAGCGCGCCAGCGTCGCCTTGTCGGCATTGTAGCCGGACCAGCTCTTGCCCCAGTTGTAGAAGACGTTGGAGCGGAAGTCGAAGAAGGCGCCCTCCGGATCGATCTCCGGTCCGCTATAGTTGCCGGGCCGTGGCATGCGGGCTTCGTGATTGGCCCAGAGATTGTGGTGGAAGCTGATCCGCGCCCCCCGCCCGCCGCGGATCAGGCTGCCATAGCCATGCTCGCCCTTGGCGTGGAGCGAATGGGTGAGCGATTCCGCGATGATCGACCATTGTACGGTCAGATCCCAGAAGCCCTGACCTGCCTCCCGGTAATTGGCCGAGGCGGACAGCGTCTCGTCCACCGACCAGCTCGCCGAGACATGGTCGAGGATGATGCGGCGGCCGCCGAGGATCCAGATTGCGTCGGATTCGGTGCGGCTCTCGTCGCCCAGCCGCGAGCGGATATAGCGGATCACCACATCGTCCGCCGCGACCTCCAGAGGATGGTCGCGCAGCGTGATGCCGTCCCCCGGCGCCGACTGGCCGGCGATCGTCACCCGCCCCTCGCGGATTCGCAGCGGCTTCTCCAGCTGGATCGTGCCGGAGACGCGGAACAGGATCGTTCGCTGGCCCGAAGTCTCCACCGCCTCGCGCAGGCTGCCGGGGCCGCGATCATTCAGCGTCGTGACGAACAGCACCTTGCCGCCCCGGCCGCCCAGCGCGTGGGCGCCTGCCCCCTCGGCGCCCGGAAAGGCGGGAACCGCCGCCCTCGCCTGCGCGAGGGCGGGTCCGGGCGCGGCCAGCAGCAGCGCAAGCGCCGCCCGCCGCATCAGAAGCTCAGCCGCACGCCGGCGGTGACGATCCGGCCGGTGCTGCCATAGATTTGCGACACCGGGTTCGCGGCATACATCGTGCGATATTGCGGCTGGTTGGTCAGGTTGCGCGCCTCCAGCGAGAAGCGCGCAAACTTGGTCATGTTGATCGCGAAGGCGGCGTCGAGATTGAACTGGTTCTCGTTGTAGCCGAAGTCCGCGAACACCGGCGAGTTGCACGCAGCGCCGGCATTGGTCGTCGTTCCCACCGAACAGGTGCCGGTCGCCAGCGGGAAGCGATTGACGTAGCGCGTGCGATAGGCGCCCGAGAAGCGCAGCGACCACAGCTCGTTCTCGTAGTAGAGCGTGGCGTTGAACGCATCTGGCGACGTGTTGAGGAACGGCGCGGTGGCATAGCTGTTCTGCGCGGTTGCCGCCCCGCCTGCCTGGGTCGTCGCCAATACGGTGCCGGTGAGGTAGCTCAGCGACGAATCGATGTGGGTGTAGTTGGCGGTGACGCCCATCTTGTTAAACGGCGCCGGCAGGAACCAGAAATCGGTCTGCACATTGACCTCGACCCCCTTGATCGTGCCACCCGGCGCATCCTTGAACTGGCGCACACCCCAGGTACCGCCGTTCAGCGTATAGGCGCGCAGTAGCGGATCGGTCATCGAAGCGACGATCTGGTTGTAGATCGCCGGCTCGAACACGGTCGAGAGCGGCGCCTCGCCGGCCAGCTGCTGCGGGAAGCTGTCCAGGTTCTTCTTGAACAGCGCGACCGCGATCAGGCCGTTGTTCCGGAAGTATTTCTCGATGCTGAGATCGAGATTGGTCGCGCGGAACGGGCTGAGATAAGGGTTGCCGACGGTAAGCGACGGCGCCGATCCGTTGACCGCCAGCGTGCTGGAGAAGGAGGTAGTGCCCGGCGTGAGGCTGGAAAGCTGCGGGCGCGACATCACCTTGGCCGCGGCGAAGCGGATCAGCAGGCCCGGCTTCGCCTCCCAGTTGATGTTGGTCGAAGGCAGCCAGTCCCAATATTCGTTCTTGGCCACCACCGCGATGCCGGGAATGCCGTCCGCGCCGCCCACATTGCCGCGGCCGTTGACCCGCGTGTTGGCGATGCGGAGACCGGCATTGCCGCGCAGCGGGCCGCCGAACAGCGTCAGGTCGTAATCGACCTGGAAGAAGCCCGAAATGTCCCGCTCGTCGACCCCGCCGCCCTGGCGACCGTCCGGCACGACGCGGAAGTCGCCCCATTTGTTGACGCAGTTGCAGTTGATACCGAAAGCGTTGACGAACTTGCCGATTTCCGGCGCGAAGAAGCTGGTCGGCGTGCCCGCCGGCACGTTCAGCCCCTGGCCAAAGCCATAGACGCTGCCGAGATCGGTAACGTTGAGCTTGGCCTCCGCCAGGGTCGGATTCAGTGCCTCGATCGACTGGGCGCGGCGCTGCTGATCGGCGAAATACTTGAACTTCTTGTAGGTGCCGCCGAACCGGATGGTCATCTCCGGAACCGCTTCGAAGGCGAAGTTCAGCCGACCGACACGATACTCGTTGGTCACCTGGTTCTTGAACACGCGGATCGTCGAAAGCCCCTTCACCAGGGTCCACGCGTTTGGATCGGAGACGTTGAAGCCGGGGGTGAACACCGGCATCTTGCCGCCGCTCCGCTCGTCGAAGATGTAGCCATTCTGATCGATCGCGTTCACCTCGGCGAGATAGCCCGTCGCATTGAACACCGATTTCGACCAGCCGAGCGTGCCTTCCATCGTCAGCCGCTCGCCGAAATCCTGGCGCAGGTTGAGTGTGGCCTGCTTGAACTCGGTCGATCCGCTCTGGGTGTCGATCGAGCTGCGCCAATCGACACGGTCGAGCTGGAGGTAATCGGCCTGCCCTGCGGCATTCACATTGGCAGCGCGCACCACCGTGTTCGGGCGCCCCATGAGCTGGTTGTAATAGCCGGTCTGATTGCTTGTCGCGACATAGCCCGGCGAGCGCGTGTTGTTGTAATAGTCGAACGCGCTCAGGTTGTTGGGATTGTAGCTGTTGAAATAGCCGGGCAGCACGCTGGTGCCGTTGAGCTGCTGGCCGCAATCGACGATCGCGCTCTGCACGCAGTTGGGATAGAGCGCGACCCGATCCGCATTGCCGTTGGTGGTGCCCACCGGGCGGAGCGTGTTCTGGGTGACGCGGGTGTTGGTCCCGTTGCGGTTGAGGCCGATCGGCGTGATGCCGGCCAGCTCGCTGTCCTGATCATATTTGGAATAGACGCCGTCGAGGATGATCTCGGTGCGCTCGGTTGGCTGCCACTGTGCCGTCGCGGTCAGGCCGAGACGCTCGTAGTTGAGCTTTTGCCGGTTAATCGAGGGAAGCCCCGGAATAATCGTGGTCGGCGTCAGCAGCGCATAGGCGGCCGGGTCCGACCCGAAGGTTGCCCCGGTGCCGCCAGGCCGCGCAAAGCCATAGACCGGCGGCGTCACGCCGTTGATCTGCGAGTTCCGGTACACGTAATCGAACACGCCGATGCCGCGGCGGTAGGAGTCGATCTGCTGTTCCTGCTTCTGGTACGCGCCGGAGACGAGCACGCCGAAATTGTCGCTCAGCTTGACCGAGGCCAGCCCCGTGAAGCGCGGGTTCCACGTCTTGCCGTTTTCGCGATATTCGGCCTCGCCGCCCAGCGCGAAGCGATTGCCCTTGTAGGCGAGCGGACGGCCGGTGGTCAGGTCGATGATCGCGCCCAGCGAGCCTTCGTCATTCTCGGCCGCGGTGGACTTGGTGATCTTCACGCCGCCGAACAGCTCGGAGGCAAAGGTGTTGAAATCGAAGCCGCGGCTGCGATTGGCGCCCGCGTCGGACTGGTTGCCGCCAGCGACGTTCTGCGCATCGGCGCCGTTCAGCCGCACCGACTGGAAATCGCCGCCCAGGCCGCGGACGGTGATCGAGCGCCCCTCGCCATTGTCACGGTCGATCGACACGCCCGGGAGGCGCTGGATCGACTCTGCCAGGTTGGCGTCCGGAAAGTCGGCAATGTCCTCGGCCGTGATCGCATCGACGATCTGGTTCGACCGGCGCTTGAGATTCAAGGCGTTCTGCAACGATGCGCGGAAACCGGTGACAACGATTTCGTCGCTGGTCTGCGGATCAATGGGAGACGGCTCTTCCTGCACGCTGGCGTCGCGCGCCGCGTCGGTCTGGGCAACGGGGTTGCCCTGCTGTGCCTGCGCATGGGCCGTACCGGCAAGCACGAGCGCCATTCCGAGCGCACCCATCGACGCGCCAAACTGCAAGCCAATGCGCTCACGGATCCCAAAATCGCCGGAATTCGCCATTCGAACCTCCCCTGTCCTCGTGCCTGAGCATGCGCGCGGCTGCACCGGATGGCGGGCAAGTGGTTGAACGACCAGGATTCGAAAGACGGCCATCGCCGACGATCGACTCAAGAACAGGGTCGCGACAATCCTCTCCCACGCCCTCGCGAATCTTGCGTTCGTCTTGGCGCAAGCGTTGCGTCACGCTTGATTGACGTGCATTGTTGCAGGGTCCGGGCCTATGTCAACCGGTGTCATAAGCCATCTTGAGACATTTTTGGCCAGCGCGGCTGTGCGGCAACACGTATCAGGCAGGTCAGTCCGCGCGCGGCGGCGCGACCGAGGCACGGTGGATCAGCGTCGAGGGGAACAGCGAGGGCTCCTCAACCGCCTGATCGTCACCGAAGAAGTCGCCGAGCAGCTTGAGCGCCGCCGAGCGGCCCATCGAGATGATCGGCCAGTGCACGGTCGTCATCGGCGGCCAGATATGCGACGCAATGGCGGTATCATCGAAGCCGATGATCGACAGATCCTCCGGCACGCTCATGCCGCGACGCCGAGCTGCGTGCAGCGTCGCCGCCGCCATCTCGTCGTTGGAGGCGAAGATCGCGGTCGGGCGCGGCGAGAGGTCCAGCAGCCGGTCCGCTGCCGCAAGGCCGCTCTCGAACGTGTAGTTGCCGTCGGCGATCAGGCTGCGTGGCAGCCTGATCCCGGCATCGCTCAGCGCCTGCTCGAATCCCTTTCGCCGCTCGCGCGCCGAGCGGAAGCCGTGCGGTCCGGCGATCAGCCCGATCCGGCGATGGCCAAGCGAGACGAGATGGCGCACCGCCTCCACCACGACTTCGCTGTCGTTCGACGCGACCATGTGCTCGGGCGTGTCGAGCGGCGCCGATCCCATGCGGACATAGCGCGTGCCCAGGCTGAGGCACACCTCGGCAAGCATGTCGTTCTCGGAAACGGGCGGCAGGATCAGGACGCCGTACAGTCGCTGCCGCTCGAGAAACGCGCGCACATCCGCCAGCATCGTCGAGGAACCGCGATCGATCGGGCGGACGATCAACTCGAATTCGGTATCGCGTATCGCCTCGAGGATGCCCGCCTGGACGTTCATCACCATCTGCGCGTTGGGATTGTCGTGGATCAGGCCGAGCAGGAAATTGTGCCGCAACGCCAGCGCCCGGGCCTGGACATTGGGGACATAGCCCAGGTCGGCGATCACCGCTTCCACCTTGGCGCGCGTATCCTCGTTCAGCAGCGGCGAGCGATTGATGACGCGGCTGACCGTCTTCTTCGAAACTCCGGCGAGCCGGGCGACGTCGTTGATGGTGGGCTTTCCCGTCTTTTCCATAGCGCGATGCTACACGGCGGCGCGAACGATTGCGATAGCCGAGCGGGGCCGGGCCAGCGCGGCGGACCGGCGTTCCATTCAGCTGCCCGGCTGGATGTAAGGGATGCGCGCGAACAGCTCCCGCTCCCAGCGGCGCGGATCGTTCGCCATCCGGCTGTCGACGTCGAACAGCATCGTCGCGCGGTCGGGCAACGCATAGGGGGTCCAGGCCGGCAGGCCCGGTGCCGCGGGCACGCCGCTGCGCGCCAGCGACGCAAAGGCGCCCATGACCTGCCGACTGAGCCGCTGCGCGGCCGCACCTGTGCCGGTGAAGGCGCCACGTGCCGATAGCGTGCCGAAGGCCAGCGCGATGTCCATCGTGTGCGGCGCGCCGCGTTCAGGGTGGGTCGGGGACGCGAAATCCACCTGATAGACCCAGGTCGCCTTCGCGCCCGCGGCGGCGCGTGCATCCGCCTCGATCACCTGCCCCCGCCAGCTGCGACCCGCGGTGGTGGCGCGGTAGAAGAGGTCCTGCGGCGTATCGCCGGGAAACCGCACGCGATACTGCGCCACCACCCATTCGGGCAGCACGTCGATCTTCAGCTCGGGCGCCATCCGCGCGGCAAGATTGTCCCAGGTCAAGGTGCGGATACGCTCGGACCCGGGATCGATGAAAGCGCGCGTCTCGTCATGCGTGTTGCCGAGGATCATCGGTATCGCCAGCGACTGCGGGTTCGCATCCGGCCAGAAGGGGTGACGCACCAGCCAGCGCATGTCGAGCACCGGCCCGAAATAGACGCCGCCGCCGAGAATCGGATCGCGGGCATCCTGCGCCTCGACCAGCTTCTCCGCCGGGAGCGTGGTGGCAGCCTCCAGCCCGCCGACGCGATCGAGAAACGCCTGGGCCCGCGCCGTGGCGTTCATCGGTCCCGATGCGGTGACCTGCTGGCCGCTCATCGTCGCAGCGCTGTGGAACAGCCCCTGCGCCGCCTCCATGCCCATCAGCGTCGCGATCTTGGCACCGCCGCCCGACTGGCCGAACACGAACACCCGGCTCGGATCGCCGCCAAATGCCGCGATATTGTCGCGGATCCAGCGCAGCGCGAGGATCAGGTCGAGCTGGCCGGCATTACCGCTGTCCGGGAAACGCGGGTCAAGCCGGGCGAGATACAGATACCCGAAGGCGTTGAGGCGGTGGTTCACCGTCACCACCACCACGTCCTCGGTGCGGGCCAGCGCAGCACCGTCGTTCAGCGGATCGGTGACGCTGCCATTGGAATAGGCCCCGCCGTGAAAATAGACCATCACCGGGCGCCGCACGGCGCGTTCGGCGCCGGGCGTCCAGACGTTCAGGAACAGGCAATCCTCGGACTGGGGCTCGTCCTTCAGCCCACGCTGCGGACAGATCGGCCCGAAGGCCTGCGCCGTCGCGCGCGCCGCGCGCGGTTCGGCGACCGGCGCACAAAACCGCGCCGCCCGGCCATAGCGGATGCCGAGAAAGCGCGAGAGCCCCCCGTCCCGTGCCCCCGTGAACCGCCCCGCCGGGGCATCGACGACGGGGTCGCCGGCCGCCCAGGCGCGCAGCGGAAGGGCAAGCGCCACGCCGCCCGCCAGCACCGCGCGCCGGCTGGTCACCGCCGCACGTCCAGACCGCCCTCGGCGAAGGCGGCGAGGTCGGCGCGGGTGAACAGGCTCGCATCGCCTGGCAGCGAGTGCTTGAGCGCGGTGAGCGCCAGCCCCGCTTCGGCCATGGCGCGAGCGTCGCCGCCTTCCAGCAGGCCGTGAAGCACGCCGGCCGCAAAGGCGTCGCCGCCGCCGATCCGGTCGACAATGCCGCTGACGCGCAGTTCCTCGGTCTGGTGATGGCCCTCGCGGGTGTCGACGCGCGCAGCGATCCGGTGGCTGTCGACATCATCGACATGCCGCGCGGTCGAGGCGATCAGCTGCAGCTTGGGGAAGGCCGCGAATGCCGCTTCCGCTGCTTCCCGCCGCCGCTCGGAGCCGTCGCCGGAGAAATGCTCGCCGAGCAGCAGCGAGATGTCGCGGTGATTGCCGAACAGGATCTCGGCATGGCCGATCAGCCGGGTCAGCACGCCGCGGGGATCGCTGTCCCACGCCTCCCAGAGCTTGGCGCGATAATTGCCGTCGAACGACACGGCAATGCCCCGCGCGCTCGCCGCCTCCGCCGCGGCAATGGCGGCAGCGGCGGTGTTCGGGCCCAGTGCGGGCGTGATGCCCGACAGGTGCAGCCGGGTGACGCCGGCCAGCAGCGCATCCCAGTCCCATGCCGCAGCCGGCCGGTCCGCGAACACGGAATGCGCGCGGTCATAGACGATCTCCGACGCGCGCAGCCCGGCGCCGGGAGTGAGGAAATACAGGCCCATGCGACCGGCTTCGGACACCACCTGGCGCGTATCCACGCCGCGCCGGCGCAGCTCGCCGATCGCCGCGGCGCCCAGCGGATTGTCCGCCACCGCACTGATCATCGCCACGTCGTGGCCCAGGCAAGCGAGCCCGGTCGCGACATTGGCCTCCGCTCCGGCGATCGCCACGTCGAGCTTGGGCGTCTGCAGCAGCAGTTCCCGGCCCGGCGGCGACAGCCGCAGCATCATTTCCCCGAAGAATGCGAAGGTCATCGTGCCAGCCAGCCTCCGTCGACCGCGAGAACATGGCCCTGCACATAGTCCGAAGCGCGCGAGGCAAGGAAGACCGCCGCGCCGCCCAGATCCTCCGGGTCGCCCCAGCGCGCGGCCGGGATTCGTTCCAGGATCTGGCGGTTGCGGGTCTCGTCGGCCTGCAGCGCCGCGGTGTTGTTGGTGGCGATATAGCCCGGGGCGATCGCGTTCACGTTCACGCCCTTCGCCGCCCACTCGTTCGCCAGCAGCTTGGTGAGGCCGCCGATGCCCGACTTGGACGCGGTGTAGCTCGGCACGCGGATGCCACCCTGGAAGGTCAGCATCGAGGCGATGTTGATGATGCGCCCCCGCTCGCCGGTCTCGCCGAAGCGGCGGACCATGAACTTGCCCGCGGCCTGGCACAGGAAGAACACCGACTTCAGGTTGGTGTCGACCACCGCGTCCCAGTCTTCCTCGGTGAAATCAAGGCTGTCGGCGCGGCGGATGATCCCGGCATTGTTCACCAGGATATCGATTTTCCCCAGCTTATCCACAGCCTCGTCCACAACCCTTTGCACAGGCTCGATGGTCGAGAGATCGGCGGAAAGGATCTCGGCCCGGCGGCCGAGATCGCGCACCTTGCGCACGGTTTCCTCCGCAGGCGTGCGGCCGACGGCCGCGATGTCCGCGCCGGCCGCGGCAAGCGCCAGCGCGATGCCCTGGCCGATGCCGGTATTCGCGCCGGTGATGACGGCCACCTGGCCGGTAAGATCGAACGGGTTGGTCATGGCGGTCCCCTCTCCCCCGCCCGCGCTAGGGAGGGGGCCGGGGGGTGGGCCCCCGCTATCCATTTTCGTGCACCCCGCGCGGAGGCCGGGGGCCCACCCCCCAGCCCCCTCCCGCAGGCGGGAGAGGGCGTTATCGTAGCGCTTACGAAAGGCTGCGCA
>NZ_DAINDJ010000001.1:0-991114 GCF_036731925.1 Sphingomonas sp. | reverse complement strand
CCCCCTCCCGCAGGCGGGAGAGGGCGTTATCGTAGCGCTTACGAAAGGCTGCGCAGATAGTCGCTGATCGCCTCGTCCTGCGAATTTGCATAAAAATGCTCTGCGAACTTCTCGCCGGCGATTGCGGCGCGCAGCAGGTCCTGATCGACATTCTTCAGCACGGTGAGCATGTCGTTGCAGGTCACGCGCTTCAGGTCCGAAAGGATGCCGCGGTTCTTGCGCATGATCTCGGCGCGCTCCTTGGGATAGCCGAGACCGCGCTCGCCCTCGAACAGCTTGCGGTACACGTCCTCCAGGTTCAACTCCGCCGCCCAGCCAAAGCCCTTGGCATAAGGCATGGAAATCGCGTTGCCGTCATTGATCTGGCCGAACAGGAAAGCGTCGGTCGGATCGATCACCAGGCCGCAGAACACGCCCGGCATCGCGTTGCAGGCGAGCATCGAGCCCATGCCGGTGCCGCAGCCGGTCACCACGAAATCCACCGCCTTGGAATTGAGCAGGATGCCGGTGAGCAGGCCGTTCATCACATAGGTGAGCGAGGCCGTGTCCTCGGCCGAATACATACCGTAGTTGAACACCTGGTGGCCCAGCGGCTCGGCGACATTGGTGAGCGCCGTGTGAATGATGCCGTTCTTGGCGGCCTGGCTGTTCTCGGTGATCAGCGCAATCTTCATCGTCCTCGTCCCTTCTGCTTGCAGCGACACCGGTTACCATAGCCGATCCGGCGACGCCCGAATTTTGTGGGTGCAGCGGTCATCTCGAGAGCCGCACCCGGATTTTCAACTATTTATTGGCCCCCTGCCGGGTCGCCGAGCTTGTAGGCCTTGCGCACCAGCCCGTTGGTCAGCTCGAAGGCGAGCTCCGCCGCCTCCCAGTCGAGCAGCCGGCCTTCCGCCACCAGCCGCGCCAGGAAGCCGCAATCGATCCGCCGCGCGACATCGTGCCGCGCCGGAATCGAGAGGAAGGCGCGCGTGTCGTCATTGAAGCCGACCGTGTTGTAGAAGCCTGCCGTTTCGGTCACCTGCTCGCGGAAACGGCGCATCCCTTCCGGGCTGTCGTGGAACCACCAGCTGGGGCCCAGCTTCAGGCATGGATAATGGCCGGCCAGCGGCGCCAGCTCGCGCGCATAGACCGTCTCGTCCAGCGTGAAGAGGATGATCGACAGGTCGGTGGATGTGCCGAAGCGATCGAGCAGCGGCTTGAGCGCATGGACATAGTCCGTCGCCATGGGAATGTCGGCGCCCTTGTCGCGGCCATGGCTCTGGAACAGGCCGCCATTATGGTTGCGGAAGCTGCCCGGGTGGATCTGCATCACCATCCCGTCCTCGACGCTCATCGCCGCCATTTCGGTGAGCATCTGCGCGCGGAACAGCTCGGCATCGGCCGGGGTCCAGTCGTTGCCGAGGATCCTGGCGAACAGCGCCGCGGCCTCCGCCTTGCCCAGGTCCGCGGTGCGCGCGGTGGGATGGCCATGGTCGGTCGCGGTGGCGCCGGCGGCGCGGAAATCGGCGCGGCGCTTGCGGTGCGCGGCAAGATAGCCGTCCCAGCTATAGACGTCCTCGCCGGTCTTCTCGGCGAAGACCCTGAGCGCCCCGTGGAACTGCTCATGCTCCACGTCGATCACGGCGTCCGGGCGATAGGTGGTGACCACGCGCCCGTCCCAGCCGGATTGCTGGATGGCATGGTGCGGCGACAGGTCGTCCTGCGGGCCCTCGGTGGTGGCAAGGAACTCGATGTTGAAGCGATCGAACAGCGCGCGTGGGCGGAAAGCATCCCCCGCCAGCTTTTCGTTGATCGTGTCATAATAGAAATCGGCCGTTTCGGCATCGAGCGCCACCTCAAAGCCGAACACCTCGCCGAACACATGGCCCAGCCACATCGCCGAGGGGGTGCCGCGGAACAGATGGATATGCTCGGCGAAGGTCCGCCATGCCGCCCGCGGATCGGTAGCCGGCATCCCCGCCTTGCTCGGCACGCACAGCGCGTCGAGCGAGACGCCCTGCGAATAGAGCATGCGGTAGAGATAATGGTCCGGCGACAGCAGCAGTTCGGTGGCGTTCGACCAGTTGGCGTTGGTCGAGAACCAGGTCGGGTCGGTATGGCCATGCGGGCTGATGATCGGCAGGTCCGCGACATGCCTGTAGAGGTCGCGCGCGATCGCGCGGGTGCGATCCTCGGCCGGCAGCAGCCGGTCGGGATCGAGCTTCAGCGGCTTGGCCATCGGATACTCCGAATACGGTGGTGTTGAATCAGCGGCTCATGTCGACGCGGGCGAGCCGCGGCGACAGGAAGTGTACGCAGGCGAGTGCCACGAAATAGGCGCTGCCCGCCACCGCGAAGAGCGGCCAGTAGCTGCCGATCCGCTCCAGCACCACGCCGGCGTACAGCGACATCAGGATGCCGCCCACGGCCCCGACCGTGCCGCCGATCCCGATCACCGAACCCACGGCGCCGCGGGGGAACATGTCCGCCGGCAGCGCATAGAGATTGGCCGAGAAGGCCTGGTGGGCGGCGGTTGCGATGCCGATCACGCCCACTGCCATCCAGACGCTGCTCAGCGATTCCGCGAACAGCACCGGCAGAACGGCGAAGGCGCAGACGAGCATCGTCACCTTGCGGGCAACATTCGCCGTATAGCCTGCCCGCATCAGCCGCGAGGAGAGCCAGCCGCCGGCAACGCTGCCCATGTCGGACACGAGATAGATCGCCGCGAGCGGGATACCGAAGGTCTTGAGGTCCAGGTGATAGCGCTCGAACAGATAGCCCGGCAGCCAGAACAGGAAGAACCACCAGATCGGATCGATGAAGAACTTGCCCAGCGCATAGGCCCAGGTCTCGCGCTTGGCGAGCACCGCGCCATAGCCAAGCTTCTGCACCTGGTCCGCCGGATCCTGCTCGATCCAGGCGAGCTCACCTTCGGTGACCTTCGGATGCTCGCGCGGGCTGCGGTACAGGGTCCACCAGGCGATCAGCCAGACGAAGCTGACGACGCCGGTGATGACGAAAGCAGAACGCCAGCCCCAGGCCAGCACGATGTACGGGATGGCCAGCGGAGTCAGCACCGCGCCGATATTGGCGCCGGCATTGAACACGCCAATGGCGAAGGCGCGCTCCTTGGCGGGAAACCACTCGGTCACCGCCTTGATGCCGGCGGGGAAGTTGCCGGACTCGCCGATCCCCAGCGCGAACCGGGCCAGGGCGAAATGCATCAGGCTGTTGGCAGCGCCGTGCATGATATGCGCGACCTGCCAGATGACGAACGCGATGGTGTAGCCGACCCGCGCGCCGACCTGATCCACCACTTTGCCGAAGATGATGTAGCCGATGGCATAGGCGAACTGGAACCAGATGATGACGTTGGCGAAATCCTGTTCCGTCCAATGCAGGTCAGCCATCAGGGTGGGCTTGAGCACCCCGATCATCTGACGATCGACGTAATTGATGATCGTGGCTGCGAACAGCAGCCCGCAGATCACCCAGCGATATCGCCCTACGCGTGTCACGGCGCCGCTTACTGCGGCTTCGCCCTTGCTCGCCATCAACTCTCCAATCCCACTCCCTGCCCCCGGAATCAGGCGATCCCGATCGAGCATCGTACGCTGAGCGCGTCCCCGAACCGCGCCTCGACCTGCGCACCGGGCTCTACCTGGTGCACGCCGGTCACTGCGCCTGTCGAGATCCACTGACCTTCCGCCAGCGGGAGCCCCTTGGCCGCACGTTCGAACAGGAAGCGCACCGCTCCGATCGGTCCATCGAGCATGTTGCTCGC
The DNA here is from genome assembly GCF_036731925.1 of Sphingomonas sp. Lineage (GTDB taxonomy): Bacteria > Pseudomonadota > Alphaproteobacteria > Sphingomonadales > Sphingomonadaceae > Sphingomonas. Next base: position 987,345 of record NZ_DAINDJ010000001.1, on the reverse strand, counting down.
AGTGCCGGTTCCAGCGACCTCCCCGTCAATCGTTAGCGACACTGGCCAGTGATGAAAATCCTCTTCAGAAGATATACGGTATCCAATCAAGAGACCATTGTTGTTGCCGAAGTCGGAGATCGTTACTGCCGGGCCATGCTCGTTGATGCCCGCAAAGGGCGAACTGGCGATCTCGATGCCCACCCGGATCTCGCTGATGTAGGGGAGCACCTCGTCGTTGGACCAGGGCCGATCGAAATGCGCCGGCACAGCCCCCAGTTGCACCAGATATTCCGCTTCCGCCGCGCCGAAGCCGTTGCGAAAGATCGGCATGGCCGGCGTGTCCCCCGGCTCCGCGTGCACGATGCTGTCGGCGAAAATCGGGCCCGCAAGGCGATTGGCGCCGTAGCGCTCGACCAGCGCATCCGGCACGCGGCCGACCTTCCAGCCGGCTACGGGCCTGTCGAACAGCGCGATGGCGCGGGATTGAATGGCATAGGCGTCGTCCAGCGTCTGGGGCATCACGCCGGGATACTCGGCGAACCCCTCACGCGCGCGCCGTGCCGCCACGAAGGCCTGTGCGATACGCTCCGCCGTCGCTTGCTCCGCCAATGCTTCACCCCTCTCCCTGTGCGGTCCCCAGCGGTCCTGCCGCTGGCGTTCTCCGCCGCCAGCCCCCTGCGACATGCAGCGGCCTTCGCGATTTGATACCGGTGTCAAATTGCCGCGTCAACGGGACATGCGGCGTTCGGACGAAGCAAGGTTGTGCTAGGGGGCACCCGCTCAGGCAGCGCGCAGCGTGCGCTCCATGGCGGCGAAGCGCCGGGCCTCATCCTCGATGCCGAGCCGATCGTAGAACATGGCGAGGTTGCCGGCAGCGAGGTAGCTGCCGCAGCCGACCACCGATCCGTCGAGCAGCGGCTGTTCGCCAATCTCCAGGCACCGCAACCATGCACCCTCGACGACCGGCAGCAGTTCGTCCATCGCGATCGCCGGTTCACGGCTGGCCCATTCCAGATACAGGTCGGCCACGGCGAAGTAGAAGTCGGGCGACTGCGGCCAGGCTGCCTGCTCGGCATCGACCAGCGCCAGGGCCTCGGGCAGGAGCCCCGCCTCCTTCAGCGCGCGGATGGTGGAAAGCACCACGGCATGCCGATAGGCGGCATCGGGCCTAGTTAGTCGGCAGGCGTTGCGCAGCGGCGCCACCGCGGCCTCGGGCGCACCGCGGACCAGGTGCTCGCGACCGAGCTGGTACCAGAGATAGCCGTCCTCCGGTGCTTCGGCCAGCGCGGCCTCCAGCAGGGCAAGGTTACGACCGTGCTTGGCCGCCAGCTGCGCCTCGGCATAGCCGTCATGGCCGATCTGCAGCGCGCAGGGCACCAGTGGCAACGGCGATACCGGCTGCTCATGAATGCGCCCGGCATAGCGCACTCCGCGCGGCAGGATCCTGGGGAGGAAACGGCGCGTGGCATTGGCCGACACCCCCTCGTTGCGCAGCTGCGCGCAGCCGATGAAGCCGGCCCGCGCGCCGCCGCGCGGCAGCGCCCCTGCGTTCAGTGCCTCGATTCCGCCGTCGAGCCATTCGTCGGCGTCCAGCACCAGGTTCCAGTCGGCGTCGGAATGGTCCAGCGCGGCGTTGCGGGCGGCGGCGAAGTCGTCGCACCAGTCGAACCGGAAGACCGCAGCGCCGTTCGCTTCGGCGATCGCCACCGTGGCGTCGGTGGAGCCGGTATCGAGCACGATCAGCCGGTCGACATGGGGACGCGCGCTGTCGAGCGCCCGCGCGATCGCCCGTTCTTCGTTTCGCGCGATCATCACCAAAGCCAACCGTGTCACGTGCGCCTTCCCCGGGGCACCGCCACGGCGCCTCGACCGCATTATAGGCGATGCGCGCCAGCCACGCGCCAGGGCGTGCAGAACATGCCCGCCCCTCCCCTGTCGAAAAGCCCATGCGACTTTGCTTTGGAGCCAGCGCGTTATCCAGCATTTAATAGGTTTGCGGACCCCGTCCCGGAGCAGTTGGGCGCTATAATGAAGGTCTTGCCGCCCGCTTCGTCCAGGCCGGCGCATGAGGGACCCACGGAATGAAACAGTTACTCGCGCGGATGCGCGTGCCCGTCAAAATCCTGACGGTGATCGCCATGATCAGCCTCGTGACGCTGGTCGTCACCTGGATCGGCGCCAGCAGCCTCGATCGCGCCAACCGCGAATATTCCGAGCTCACCCTCGGCAAGTTGCCCAGCACCGCGCACATTGCGCGCCTCAACCGCTTGCTCGAATCGATGCCCTATGCCGGCTACCGCGCCGTCGCCTATGACGGCAACAGCCCGATGGCACGCCAGGCACAGACCGAGGAAAAGCAGAGCTACACCCAGGCGAAGGCGCTGCTCGACGAAATCGAGCACGAGGATGCCTCCACCAAGCCGGTGGTCGACGAGGTTCGGAGCACGATCGACAGCCTGCAGGACAAGACGGCCACCGCCATCGAGCGCGGCCTGCGGAACGACAACGCCGCCGCACTGGCGCTTCTGCGCGAAGTCGATCCGGCGATCCAGACGATCTCCCAGCGGCTCTCGACCTTCAACAACCAGCGGATGAAGGATGCCGCCGATGCCTCGCACACGCTGCAGGCCGCGGGACAGACGACGGTGTGGACGCTGGTGGCGATCAGCGTCATCGCGATCCTGCTTGCCATGACGCTCGGTTATCTGGTGTCGCGCCTCGGCATCACCGAACCGCTCGACGTGCTCCGCACTGCCATGCAGGCCGTTGCCGGCGGTGATCTCCGCACTGCCGTCCCCGGCACCGATCGAGGCGACGAGCTCGGCGCGATGGCGCGTACGGTCGCGGTATTCCGCGAAAACGCCATGGCGCAGGAATCGGCCCGACAATCCAAGGAGGCGGCCGATGCCGCGCAGGGACGCCTGCTCGACTCGCTCGACACCCGCCTGGACGCGCTGTCGCGGGGCGACCTGACTGCCTCGATCGACGTGCAGGTCGCGCCGGAATTCGAGCCGGTAAAGAGCAACTTCAACCGTGCGGTGGCCAATCTGCGCCAGCTGATCGCCCAGGTGCTGGAAAGCGCCACGACGATCCGCACCGGCTCCGGCGAGATTGCCGCGGCATCGGAGGACCTGGCGAAGCGGACCGAGGCCAATGCCGCCAGCCTCGAGGAGACCGCGGCTGCCGTCACCCAGATGGACCAGCGCCTGAAGGCAACCGCACGCGCTGCCGACAGCACCGTCCAGCGGACCAATGGCGCTATTCAGACCGTGAATGACGGTCGCGCGATCACCGACACCGCCGTCCAGGCGATGACGCGGGTTTCGGAGGGCGCAAAGGGCATCGACAGCGTGATCGAAGGACTCGACAAGATCGCGTTCCAGACGCGCGTTCTGGCGATGAACGCGGCCGTCGAAGCCGGTCGCGCCGGCGAGGCGGGCCGCGGCTTCGCCGTCGTCGCCGATCTGGTCTCGCAGCTGGCGATGCGCTCGGAAGAGGAAGCCAGCCGTGCCCGCGACCAGCTGAGCGCCACACAGAAGGACATCGTCGAGGCCGTGCAGACGGTGCATCAGGTGGAAGGCGCGCTGGACAGCATCTCGAGCGCGACGACCGAGGTCCATCAGCTGGTCAGCGCAATGGCCACCGATAACCAGGCGCAGGCCACGGCCATCTCGCAGATCGCCGCCGCCGTGCAGACGATGGACCACAGCACCCAGCAGAACGCCGCGATGGTGGAGGAAACCTCCGCCGCCGCGCGTAACCTGAACGCCGAAGTCTCGAGCCTCAGCGATCAGGCGCACAGGTTCGAGGTTGGCGGCCAGCCCGCCACCCGCACTCCGGCTGCGCCGCGTGCGCCGCAGCGCCAGGTGCCGGCGCGGGGCGGCTATGTCTCACCGGTGAAGCCGCTCCCCGTCGCCGCGGTGGCGAGCGCCGATGCAGGGGAATGGGCGAGCTTCTGAGCCTCACCCGATCGCGCACAAGAAAACGGCCGGGAGAGCGATCTCCCGGCCGTTTTCATTATCCGTGCAGTGGCGCTCAGGCGGCGGCAGGGCGCGCGATGCGGGCGCGACGGCGCAGCGACGCACCGACGAAGCCGACACCCGCGATCATCAGGCCCCAGCTTGCCGGCTCGGGCACGCCGCTCGGGCCGAACACGGCGACCGGATTGGCGGTGCCGATGGTCGCACCAGCAAGGCCGGTGGTGCCGAGCGTGGTATTGAAGGCGGCCGCAGCTTCATCGGTCAGCGTCAGCACCGAACCGGCGCCGAGGTTGAACAGCGAGAGGTTGCTGCCCAGCGTGAAGCCATTGGCCGAGGCGCTGCCACGAACCAGGCCGGCGGCCGTGTCGATCTCGAAATTGCCGATGCTGAGCGTGTTGCCGCCGAGCGAGAAGTTCAGGCCCGAACCGGCATGATTGATCACCATCGCCCCGGTCGACTCATTGCGATTGCCACCGGTGATCAGGAACGCCGCGATCAGATCGTTCCCCACGGGAAACGCGCTGGCCGTACCATAGGTGGCGACCGTGTAGCCGAGCGACTTGAAGGCGCTGGCAGCGGTGATGTCGATGGCGGTCGCGCCGCCGATGATCGGAGCAGCCGAAGCCGCGACGGGGGTAAGCGACAGGCCCGCAACCAGGGCTGCCGCGCTCAGAGCGCCTTTAATCATCCGCAAATCCTCCTGAACAGGGTACAACGCGCCAGGAACGGCCGCATGGATCATGCCCGCATCATGGCAGCCCCCGAACCGTGCGGCAGTGCAGCAAGTTCCGTCCATTTGTCGTGGATGTGCATCGGCTTACCGGAGAAATTAACCACATCGCGGCAGACCGCCGGATTCCGTCGACCGCCCGCGCAAGCGGGCGCTGGCTATCGGTTCAGGCGGTGGAGCAGTTGCGCGCGCAGCCGTCGGGCGGCCATCGCATCGATCGGCGCCAGGGGGCCGCGCGCCGCTTGCGGGAGGTGTGCCGCGGCACGATCCGGATCGCCGAACACATAATAATCGAACAGCGATCGCCACGCTGCCTTTTCCGGTTCCGGCCGATCGCGCAGGCTGAGCAGCGCGTGCAGCAGCGTCAACTGCGGCGTGTCGAGCCAGGCCGGGCTGGTGTTCCACCAGTAGTTGACGAGCACGTTGAAGGGCGCGAGCGCCTCGACATGGTGCCACCACATCGCGGGGTAGAAGAGCAGATCCCCCGCCTCCATCTCCGCCACCTGCGCTGTCGCCATCGCGTCCCGGAAGCCAGGGTGCCGGTTGAAATCAGGGGCAGAGAAATCGACCATGCTGACCACCTGCCCGCCCGGCGTAGGCTCAAGGGGGCCAGGATAGAGATTGGCGACCTGATCCGGCGGGAACAAGGTGAAGCGACGGCGCCCCACCGCGCAGACGGCAAGGTTGTGCGACATGTCGTAATGGCACGTCGCGGTGGTGCGGTTGCCGATCCAGATGCTTGCCAGATGCTGGGCAAACATCGGGTGATCCAGCTGCAGGTCGTTCTCGGCGCGAAAGCCCGGCAGATATTCGTCCAGATCGGTGGAGCCGACATAGAAGCTCGGCGCGTCGAGCTCGCCGATCCGCGGGCGCATCGCCTCGAGCAGCGCCGTCAGCGGTTCGCGTCGACCGGTGAAATTCAGCCCGGTGACGCTCTCGTCGTAGAAGAACCGCCCCTGGATCTCGGGCGCGCCGGTGAAGGTCACCACCGGGCGACCCGCGTCGAAGTGCTGCAGCAGCGCCATTGCGGCATCCGCCGATTCCAGCCCTGCGCGGACCAGCGGCCACTGCGCGGCAATCCCTTTCAGAACGACCGGTTGCTGCTCCGCCATCAGCTGGTCGAACGGAATGGCGTCTGGTGAGACCCTTTCGACGACCCGAACGGCAGGCGCGGAACCGGCCAGCACGTTCATTGCGCGGGACCTGCATTCTTGCGCTCGATCAGCGCGCTGATGTTGCCGAGCGACCCCGCCGCCAGATAAGCCAGCCCCAGCACATTGGCCTGGTGCAGCCGGGCCAGCCCGGCACCGTCCAGCGCATCGAGCCGCTCGCGCGACAGCATCTGGAACCCGTCGATCCGGTAGCGCCGCGCGTCGTGCAGCGTGACCTCGATGACGTTGGCCTCCAGCAGGCCCAGTTCCTGGAACAGCCCGTAGACCGGTGCAGCGGCGCCGATGCCGGCATGGATGCGCCCCAGCACGCGCGACACATGCTCCAGATAGCGGCTCGCCCCGCCCTGCGGCAGGAACAGCAGTTCGCCCACCTCCATGCCGACGCGCGGGTCGTCGAGGTCGACATGCACTGTCGGCCCCTCCTCGGGGTCGCCGCCGTCGCCGGGGATGCCGATCGAGAAGGGCCCGCGCTGCTGGAGCGCGGGGACGTAGCGGCTGGTCCAGCGCGCGCCGTCGAAGAACAGGTTCTCGTTCAGATCGAAGCCGGTGAGCGCCACGGCCTGCATCCCCTCGCCTTCCGCCTCGCGGAACAGGATCGGAAATTCGCGCTGCACGGCCTCGAATTCGGTGGGGAAGATCAGAATCTGGTTGGCGGCATCGCCGAATTCCGCGCCGTAGCGGAAGGCGACGCGCAGGTCCTGGTGGACCACATTGTCCAGCGCGACCGGGTTCGTCATTCGAAACACATCCATCTTTCCGGGCATCGCGCCCGGTTCAGCCGGACCATGGCGCAAAGCCGCAGGCCCCTCAACCCGCCGCTTCCGCCGCGGAAACGGGAAAGGGCCGCTGCACCAGGCAGCGACCCTCCCTCTCCACTCGCGCAAGGCGCGGTAGCTCAGAACTTGAAGCGCACGCCCAGCAGGAAGCGGCGGTCGAGTTCCTGCGCGAACCACAGCTGCTTCTCGTCACGCGCATAGGTGCGCACGCTTTCTTCGGTAAGGTTGATACCTTCGAAGCTCACGGCGATCCGCGGCGTGATGTCGTAGCTGATGTTCATGTCCAGCTGCCCGAACGGGGCAGTATACTCCGGATTGCGCGACCCCTGGCGGTTGATGCCCGACAAGGACTTGCCGCGCCAGTTATAGGCGAGACGCGCGGAGATGCCGTTCTTGTCGTAGATCAGGGTACCGCTCGCGGTATCGCTCAGCCCCACCAGTGCGAACTGGTCCTGCGACGGATCGGCGCCGATGTTGAAGCCGACCGTGCCGCGCACCAGCGTGTACTGGGCCGCGATGCCGAACCCGGTGGTGCCCAGGAAATACTGTCCAGCCAATTCGACGCCGTAGATTTCGGCATCCTTATTGTTGATCGGCTGCGTAACCTGGAACTGCCACAGTGCATCGGCGCCATTGGCCTGGATCCGCGGCCCATTGTTCAGCGACAGCAGGAAGTTGCGGTCCAGCGTGCGGGTCTGCGCGTTGTAGTTCGCGTTGAACTGCGACAGCGCGGTTGCCGTCGATCCGGTCGCCTGGATCAGCGAGGTCAACGCATAGAGGTTCTCGTCGCTGGTATCCGCACCGATCCCCTGCAGTGCCGCGCGTGCGGCGCCCGAACGGCTTCCCGCCACGGCGGAGGTAGGATCGCGCAGGCCGAACAGCGCGCTGTTGTATTGACCGTTACCGATGAAGTTCCGCACGCGCTTGTCGAAGAACGACGCGGAGACATAGCTATCCGGCTTGAAATACCATTCCAGAGACGCGTCGAAATTGTCGGAAATCAGCGGACGAAGGCGAGCATTACCGGTGTTTGCCGTCGGAATACCGCCGTTGATGCTCGGACGCGGCGGGCCGAAAACGGTGACGGAAGTGTAGAGGTTATTGTAGTTCGGCCGCGCGATCGTCTTGCTGTACGAAATGCGCGCCAGCAAGTTGCGCTGTACTTCCACCTGGAAGTCGACCTGCGGCAGGATGTTGTCGTAGCTGCCGCCATCGCTCAGATACTGGCTCTGGTTCGACAGGACGACGGTGAAGTCGTTGTCCGAATCCCACTCGATACCCGCCGGCACCGCCGTCAGGGACGTCGTGCGCGACTTGGTGTGTTCGTAGCGCAGGCCGCCCACCAGGCGTGCCGGCGCGTTGCCGATCTCGCCCTTCCAGGTCAGCTGGCCATAGGCCGCCCAGATTTCCTCGTTGACGCGGTTGTCGGCCCGGCTGTTGACGGTCAGCGCATTGCCGCGCGCCGCATAGTAAGGCGACATGACCGAGAAGATCTTCGCCGCATCGCCGCGATAGGCGATCTGGGACTCCGGATCCGAGCCCGGGTTGTAGTGCTCGAACTTGCAGACCAGGCAGAAGGCCTGCAGCGCACCCGGCGCCTGGCGCTGGACATCGCCCGGGTTCGCGAGGCCCCAGTCGCCCAGCGTCTGCTGCTGCTCGGTATAGGTCTGCGTGGTTTCGACCTTGCGGTAGTTGCCGCCGAAGTCGAAGCGGCTCTCGCCGCCGAGATCCCAGCCGAAGTCCGCGCGAAGTTCCTTGACCTTCTGGTCCTGCAGCGAGGTGCGGGTGCGGCCGATCGAGGAGCCGACTGTCGTCAGGTCGATCGCCTTGCCCGGCGCCAGGGTGATGTCCTGCTGCGGAATGCCCGACAGGTACGTCACCGAGTGCGACGCGACCACGTTGGCACCCATTCCCATCAGCGTGGAGCTGTAGCCATTGGGGTTGTCGGGCCGGCTGGACGCGCTGCTGATATGGCCGTCGACGTTCAGCGTCAGGGTCGGCGAGATTTCCCACTTGGCGTTCAGGCCATAGTCTTCGATCTTGCTCTTCTGCGCACGCGACTGGGCTTCGAAACCTTCGTCCTTCAGGCCGGTCTCATGCAGATAGGTGGCCGTGGCGACGGTGGGGTTGCTGTCGAACGTCACTTCATCGAACGGACGATTGAACCAGTTGGACACGTCCGAACGCACTTCGCGCTGCTTGTTCTGCGCATAAAGGGCATCGGCGGTCAGCGTCAGCGTATCGGTCGGCTTGAACTGCACCGTGGCCTGGCCATTGATGCGCTCGCGGCTGCCCTCGGCATAGTGATAGCGGCTGTCGTTCGGAATCGCGACCAACTGGTTGGGATTGCTCGGCGCATTCTTGACGACGGTGCAGGTCTGCGTCGGGGTGCCCGTGCAGGCGCCGCCGCTGCGGGCGAAGCCGCCGCTCAGGAAGGTGCTGTACGGAATGATGTTCCAGTCGTTCGACGTCGCGGAAATCGACGTGAAGTTGCGCTTCTGGTAACTGCCGAACAGGTTGACGCCAAAGCGCTGCTCGGCGTCGCTCCAGCTCATCACGCCCGAGAATTCCGGCGTCACCTTCGAGCCGCAATCGAGACAGCCGTCGACGCTGGTGTCGTAGACTGCCTTGGCGCCGAGGCTGCCGCTGAGGCCGGCCTTGCCGCTATCGAGCGGCCGACGGGTGATGACGTTGATCGTCGCGCCGATGCCGCCCGACGGCACCGCCGCGCGGCCGGTCTTGTAGACCTCCAGCGTCCGGACGCCTTCGGTCGCGAGGTTCGAGAAGTCGAACGAACGCGTGGTCCCCTGCGCCTGATCGGCATTCTGGTCGCCGCCGACCACCGCGATGCTGCCGGAGGCGAGCTGGCGGCCGTTCAGCGTTACCATGTTGAAGTTCGGACCGAAGCCGCGGACGGTGACCAGCGAGCCTTCGCCGTTCGTACGATTGATCGACACGCCCGGCACGCGCTGCAACGATTCCGCCAGGTTCGTATCCGGGAACTTGCCGATGTCTTCCGCCGAGATGGCGTCGACGATACCCGGCGCTTCCCGCTTGATGGCAATGGATCGCTCCAGCGAAGCGCGAATACCGGTGACCACGACTTCGTCGCCCTGCTCGCCTTCTTGCTGCGCGGGCGAATTGGCAACGTTGTCGGTCTGTGCTTGTGCAATCGTTGGCAAGACCATGCAGGCAGCTACTGCCATCATGGAAGCCGAGCGCGACCATAGAGTCGAACGCGATACGCTCTTCATGTCCCCTCCTCTGCCGACATTGTCTGTCGGAAACCGTTATAGTTGCGAATACCCCGATGCATTCGCGACCGCGATATCGCTACCATCGGCCGGGACATTGTCAATGTTGGAAACAGAAAGCTGTTGGACAGGTTTGATTTTGTCCGCCGGTGTGTTTTCAAGGTTACACGCCGAAATTGACTTTCACTGGTGCAACAAACTTGCAGATGCTGCGGCATCGCCGCAATCTGTTGGACTGAAACGGGTTACACCGGCGCGATCGCGCGCCCGGCCTTATTCCGCGCGCGCTAACAAGCGGCGCGCCTGCTCGAGATGCGGCCGGTCGATCATCTTGCCGTGCAGGCGAAGCGCCCCGGCGATCGGACTGGCGGCAAACGCCTCCACGATCTCCCGCGCGGCGGCGATCTCCGCCTCGCTGGGCGTGAAGCCGCCGTTGATCGCATCGATCTGCGCGGGGTGAATGGCGAGCATGCCGGTGAACCCGTCGCGCCGCCCCCGCGCGACGTAGCCGGCCAGGCCGTCGATGTCGGCGATGTCAGGATACACAGTCTCGATCGCGGACACCCCGGCAGCATGCGCGGCGAACAGCGCGAGCGAGCGTACCATTGCAAAAGGGTCCGTGTAGCTGCCGTCGCTTTCCCGCGCGCTCACCGCGCCGATCGCGGCGGGCAGATCCTCGGCACCCCAGGTAAGCCCGGCGAGGTGCGCCGCGACTTCGCCGTAGCTGCCAAGCTGAAACAGTGCCGCGGGCGTTTCGGTCGCGATGGGCAGGATCGGCGGGCACACCGCGCCGCTTTGCGCGACCAGGGCCACGAGGGTGCGGATCGCGGCGGCGCCATCCGCCTTGGGCAAGACCAGCCCCGCCGGGCGGCAGGTGGCGAGCGCTGCGAGATCGCCGGCAATCGCGGCGGTGCCCAGCGGATTTACCCGCACGAAGCACGGTGTGGCGGGCATGTCGGCCAGCCATGCAGCGATCGCTTCGCGAGCGAAGTCCTTGCGCTCGGCCACCACCGAGTCTTCAAGGTCGAGGATCAGCGCGTCCGCGCCGCTCGCTGCGGCCTTGGCGAAACGCTCCGGGCGATCGCCCGGCACGAACAACAGCGACCTGAGACGCATGGCTTCCCTCTCCCGTTCTGAGCGGGAAGCCATGGCATTATCGGGGCCGGGCTGGCAACCGCCCGGCCGCGCCGGTCATTCGCCGCTGCCGGGCTCGGCGATCTTGCGGTGCTGTTCGGCCGTCACCGACTGCGGCAGCACGCCGGCACCGGCGACCTGCAGCTTGTTCGAGATGCCGGAGACGATGTTATCCTCGCCCTTCATCAGCGCCTTCCAGCCATCCTTGGCGACGTCCACCGGATCGGATTTGCTTTCGCTCTGGCCGACCTTGGTGTCCATCATGCCGGCGCGCTTGAAGAACTCGGTCTCGACCGGTCCCGGCTGCAGCGTCGTGATGGTGATGCCCTCCACGTCCTTGAGCTCGTTGCGGATCGCCGCGGCGAAATTGTCCACGAATGCCTTGGAGCCGTTGTACACGGCCTGGAAGCTGCCCGGGATCCAGCCAGCGATCGATCCGGTGATCAGCACCTTGCCCGCGCCCGCGTCGCGCATCTGCCGCAATACCTTCTGCAGCAGATAGGCAGTGCCGACGATGTTGGTGTCGATCACGTGCCGCCATTCGGAGACTTCCTGGTCGAGGAAGCCGCCGCCCAGGCCGTGCCCGGCATTGGCGCAGAGCAGGTCGATGCGGCGCCCGCCAGCGGCGGAGAGCAGCCGATCGACGCCTTCGATGGTCGAAAGGTCGGTTTCGACCGATTGCACGTCGACGCCCTCGCCCTTCAGCGAAGCCGCGGCATCCACCAGCGGGGTATCCGCCACCACCAGCAGGTCATAGCCGTCCTGCGCCGCGAGGCGCGCCAGTTCCAAGCCGATGCCGCTCGAGGCACCGGTAACGATCGCAAATTTGTCTGCCATTTCCGTGTCTCCGCTTATTCGGCCGCCAGTGCCATGCCGGGCTTCAGCACGACCTTGGTCACTTCGTTCTGGTTGTCGTGGAACATCTTGTAGCCCTGCGGCGCCTGCTCCAGCGGCAGGGTGTGGCTGATCAGGAAGGTGGTATCGATCTTCTCTTCCATGATCGCGTTGAGCAGCGCGGGCATGTAGTGCTGGACATGGGTCTGGCCGGTCTTCAGCGTCAGCCCCTTCTCCATCAGCGCACCGAGCGGGAACTTGTCCACGAACCCGCCATAGACCGCCGGCATCGAGACCCGCCCGCCCTTGCGGCAGGCGAGGATCGCCTGACGGATCGAGTGGATGCGATCGGTACCCAGGAAGGTCGACTTCTTGATCTGGTCGAGCACGTTGTCGGCGAAGAAGCCGTGCGCCTCCAGGCCGACGCTATCGATCACCGCATCCGGGCCGATGCCGCCGGTCATCTCGAACAGCGCCGCCGCCGTATCGGTTTGCTCGAAGTTGATCGTCTCCGCGCCGAAGCGGCGGGCGAGTTCGAGGCGGCGCGGGAAATGGTCGATCGCGATCACGCGCTCGGCACCCATCAGGAATGCCGACTGCACCGCGAACAGCCCGACCGGGCCGCAGCCCCACACCGCGACGGTGTCGCCGGGCTCGATCTGGGCGTTTTCCGCCGCCATCCAGCCGGTAGGCAGAATATCGGACAGGAACAGCACCTTGTCGTCCTCGACGCCGTCGGGGATCACGATCGGGCCGACATCGCTGAACGGCACGCGGACATATTCCGCCTGACCGCCGGCATAGCCGCCGGTCATGTGGCTGTAGCCGAACAGCGCCGCCATTGGCTGGCCGTACATCTCCTGCGCGATGTCCTGATTGTCGGCAGGCAGGCCATTCTCGCAGGCGGAATATTGGTGCTTGCCGCAATGGTAGCAGGATCCGCAGGAAATGGTGAACGGCACCACCACGCGCTGGCCCTTCTTCAGGGTCGAGCCCGCGCCGGTTTCCACCACTTCGCCCATGAACTCGTGGCCGAGGATGTCGCCGGCCATCATCGTCGGGATGAAGCCGTCATAGAGGTGGAGGTCCGATCCGCAGATCGCCGTCGAGGTGATCTTGATGATCGCGTCGCGGGGATTGAGGATCTCCGGATCCGGGACCGAATCGACGCGAACGTCGTGCTTGCCGTGCCAGGTAAGTGCGCGCATCAGCCCCGCTCCTCTTCGCGTTGTTGCTTGGTCCAGGACGAGGTGGCGACCTCGCCCGTCTCCATCAGCTGCTTGAAGCGGCGCAGATCGCGTTGCGCCTGCATCTTCGGTTCGCGCTGGAAGATCCGCGAGATCACGCGGCCCAGCGTGCCGAACGGCTGGTCGTAGTTGATTGTCGCCACCACGACCGTGCCGCGGCCGCCGGCATCGCGGAATTCGATGCAGCCGCTGTTGGGAATGTCGGCGCCCTCCTCGGATGCCCAGGCGATCCGTTCGCCGTCGCGATCCTCCGTGATCCGCGAGTCCCATTCGACAATGCCGCCGCCGGGCGACTTGACGACCCAGTGGCTACGCTCGCGATCGAGCACGTCGATACGCACGACATTATCGAGGACCGACGGCAGATTGCTGAAATCGCGCCAGAAAGCGTAGAGTTCTTCGCGCGGGCGATTGATCGTCACGGCGCGGGCGACAAGCTTGTCGCCGCGCTGGACGATCAGGCCGTCGGTCGCTGCGTCGATCGCCCGACGTTCGTCATTGGCAGTACTCAGCGGCGCGTCGTCGTGCGACGCGCGGTTCATCGTGTCAGCCATAAAGCCTCCGTTGTCGGTTCAGCCGCGGGGCGAGCCAGGCTGTTTCGGGGGAAGGTCGCCGTCGCCTTCGGCTGGCGCCGGCGTGGACGTGCCGGCGGGGTTCGTCTCGGTCGAACCGGGGTCGCGCTGCTCGTCGCGAACCTCGGAATCCTGCGGCGGGGTAGCCATGATCCAGTCTCCTGCACTTGGGGGAGGGAGTACGGAAGGAAACCACCGGCAAGACTGCAGGTTGCAATATTTGTTGCGCGCGACGTGGGTTGGGCACGACTGGGCCGATACGGCGCCAGCAATCGGCAACGTCGCTTCGATTGTCATCCCGCGAAGCTGGGATCCACCAGCGTACGTAGCGCCACGAACCGCAACGTCAGACCCGATGCCTCCCCGCCGTCGCGGGAATGACTGCCTTGTATGGAACCGCAGATGGCAGGGAAGCTCAGTTCCGCCCGTAGATCCGATCGAGCACCTCAGCCGAGCGCGCGAAATGCTCTGCCTCCGCATCGAAGCGCGGCGAGCGAGCCAATTGCTCCGCCCACGCCGCGGCCGCACGGCCACCCCAGCTATCCGGCGGACTGGCCAGCACCGCCTTCGACGTGCCAGTGAACCGCTCCGCGACGAAGTCGTAGAAGCTGCCGCCGACGTTGCGCAGTGCCGCGCCGCCTTCGGTGCCGTAGAATACCGCCGAAATCTCGGCATCGGTGCCGGCATGCACCCGCCACGAACAGGCGAGCCGCACATCGGTGTCGCCGGCCCGGAACGCGGCCGTGGCATAATCCTCGACCTGATCGGCGCCGAGCGGCTGCCCCTGCGCCCGCAACGAAGCGGTGACACTCTCGGTCTTCGGGAAACCAAGAGTCCACAGCGCGAGGTCGACCAGATGGACGCCCAGATCGATCACGCATCCGCCACCGGATTGCGCCGGATCATAGAACCACGGCTTGTCCGGGCCGTACGCGTTGTGAAACACCAGATCGACCGCGAACACCTGGCCGAGGGCGCCGCTGCGCACCAGCTCGGCGATGGCGCGCATCCCTTCTGTGTGGCGATAGGAGAGATCGACACCGAGCAGCCGATCTGCCGCGCGCGCGGCGGCGATGACCGCCTCGACCTCGGCGGCCGTGCGGCCCAGCGGCTTCTGGCAGAACACCGCCACGCCGGCCTGCAGCGCACGGATGCTCTGCTCGGCATGCATTGCGCTGGGCGTAGCGATGACGATGCCGTCGAGCCCCATTGCCAGCATCGCGTACAGTCCATCCGCCGCCTGGGCATCGGGCGCCAATGCCCGCGCCTGCTCGGCGCACTCGGGCGAAGGATCGGCAAAGGCAGCGGCTTCGATGGCGCCGGTGGCGAGCATCGCCTCCATCCGGTGGCGACCGATCCAGCCGGTGCCGAGAAAACCAACCCGCGGCCTCATCGGAACATCACCAGCGCTTTGACGAAATGCTCCGGCTTGTCGCGCGTCGCTGCCAGCGCGTCGCCGAGTTCCTCCAGCGAATAGCGATGCGTGTAGAGCGGTGTGGGATCGAGCCGGCCGCTCGCCACGGCGTTCACGGCTTCGCGCAGCCCCTGCATCTGCACCGCGGGATCGCGCTCGTGCGCGTTGATCACGTCGATGCCCTTCCAGTTCCAGCCTTGCATGTTGACCTGTCGGGGCCCGTCCTGGTGGTAGCCGGCGACAACCAGCTTGCCGCCGAAGCCGACCAGTTCGCCCGCAAGATCGAGCGGCCATTGCTTGCCTACCGCCTCGATGACGCGCGCGCACATCGCCTCTTCCGTCAGCGCTTTCACCGCGTCGATGATGGCGTAGTGGTCGTGCATCGGAATCGTCTCGGCCGCGCCATAATGTTTCGCGAGATCCAGCGATTCCTGCCGCCGCGAGATCGCGATTACCCGCGCCCCGGCGTCGCTCGCCAGCTTGGTGAGCACCGCGCCCAGAAAGCCGATGCCGATGATCGCCACCGTCTGGCCTTCGCGGATGTCGCTGCGCCGGAAGATGTTGAAGGCGCAGCCAAGCGGCTCGCCCGGGAACGGCTGGCCAGAGAGCGTGTCGGGCAGCTTCACCACCATGTCGGCCCTGGCGACGTCGTAATCGGCGAAGCTGCGGAAGGAGAGGGAGGCCACCCGGTCGCCCGGCAGCAGTCCTTCCACGCCCTCCCCCACCACGTCGATCTCGCCCCAGCCCTCATGGCCCAGCCCACCGGGATCGCCGGGGAACTGGCTCCAGGGCTGGCCCTGCCAGGGCTCGACGTTGGAGGCACAGACTCCGCAGCCTTCCAGCCGGATGCGGACCTCGCCGGGCCCGGGCGCAGGCAACGTCGCCGTCTCGATGCGGATCTGCTCCGGCCCTTCCAGGATTGCCGCACGCATCATGCGCCCTCCCCCTGCAACCAATTGGAATTCCTACCGGTTCTGGCACGATGATCGAACCACGCCATGGCATGGGGGCCACGCTCCGCCAGAACATCGAAGATCTCACGACGCGGCAGCGCGAGGATACCGAGCGCGCACCGCTCAGTGACAAGGTGGCGGATCGGATCACCCGCTTCACGGGATCGATGACGTTCGTCGTGCTGCATCTGGTCCTCTTCGGGGCTTGGATTTCAGTGAATCTGGGAGTGATTCCGGGGGTGCCGCGCTTCGACCCAACCTTTGTGGCGCTGGCGATGATTGCGTCTGTGGAGGCGATCTTCCTCTCGACCTTCGTGCTGATCAGCCAGAACCGCATGGCAGCCACTGCCGATCGGCGGGCCGATCTGGACCTGCACGTCAGCCTTCTCACCGAGCATGAGCTGACCAAGCTGGCCGGGCTGGTGGAGCGGATCGCCGACAAGCTCGACATTCGCTCGGACGATCCCGCCTTCGCCGAGATCCATGCCAATGTAGAGCCGGTCCAGGTGCTCGATGCGCTCGATCAAAGCCGAAAGGAAAAGGGGATCGACTGAGGATGCCACCTCAGTTCCCCGCGATGAACGCTTCCACCGCTTCATAGGCATCGTCATCCGGCATCTGCTCGGGCGGGTGCTTGCAGAACCACGCCGCCGCGGGCAGGATCGGACCCGCGAGTCCGCGATCGCGTGCCAGCTTGGCGCAGCGGATCATGTCTATCGCCACCCCCGCGCTGTTCGGGCTGTCCTCCACCGACAGGCGCAGTTCGAGGTTCATCGGCACGCCGCCGAACATCTGCCCTTCCATGCGGAGGAAACAGACCTTGTTATCGTTCTGCCACGCGACATAGTCGCTGGGGCCGACATGGATGTTCTCGTCGTCGAGCCGCGTTTCCGCGACCGACTGCACCGCCTCGGTCTTGGACTCCTTCTTCGAGGCCAGCCGCGAACGGTTGAGCATGTTCAGGAAGTCGGTGTTGCCCCCGGTGTTCAGCTGGTAGGTCCGCTCCAGCTTCACGCCGCGCTTGCGGAACAGGTCCGTCAGCACACGGTGGACGATGGTTGCGCCCAGCTGCGCCTTGATGTCATCGCCGATGATCGGCACGCCCGCCGCCTCGAAGCGCGCCGCCCATTCGGGATTGCTGGCAATGAACACGGGGATGTTGTTCACGAACGCCACGCCCGCCTCCAGTGCACACTCCGCGTAAAATTCCGTCGCAGCCTGCGAACCGACCGGCAGGTAGTTCATCAGCACATGCGTGTTCGTCTCGCGCAGCGCCTGGACGACCTCTTCCTTGCTCGGTTCCGCCGCGCCTTCGGCTAGCAGGAAGGTGCGTTCCTGCGGATAGTCCGCCATGTGATCGGCGACACCGTCGAGCACGCGCCCCATCCGCACCTTGGCGCCCGTGTGCCGAACCTCGTCGCAGAACACGGCGGTGCAGTTTGGGTTGGCGAAAATGGCCTCGGCCACGTCGCGCCCCACCTTGCGGCTGTCGACGTCCCACGCGGCAACCACCCGAATGTCGCTGGGGGCATAACCGCCCAGCTCCGGATGCATCAGGCCGACCATGTCGTTGGCGCCGGCGCGATAATGCTCGATACCCTGCACGAGCGAACTGGCACAATTGCCGATCCCCACAAGCGCGACATTGATGGCGTGGCGGTCAGGGGAGAGCATCAGGCAGACCTCCGTTCGGCGGCGAGACGCTCGTCGCGGTTGAACAGCAAAGGGTTGAGTTCGGGCTGGCTGGTCGCCAGCGCGACGGGAGAAACCGGCGGCGCAACCGTGGCGGTGCCGGCATAGCGATCGATCATCCAGGCGCAGAAATCGGCAAAGGCCTGTGGGTCGCGCGCCGGACTGGTGTGATGCGGCGCGACGCCGAGATGTTCGGGCGTGAAGCAGAAGGTCACGGTGACGTCGAAGTCCGCCAGCGCCTCCATCTGCCGGTCGAACCAGTCCACCGCGTTCTCGCGGAAGCTGTCCGCCCAGCTGAGCCCGGTGCGGATACGCCGCGTGCCCAGCCGCTTCATCCACGCCACTGCCTCGTCCAGCCGGGGATCGTGGAAATGGAACCACTGCATCAGCCCCACTTCGGCGGCATGTTCGGCATAGACGTCCAGCGCAGGCTTGGGCGTGCCGTCCTCGCGGATCAGGCCGAGATAGAAATGTCGGTAATAAGAGGAGCCTTCCGCCTCGCGGTGGCGGGTTTCGGCGCCCCAGCTGGTCGGCAGGTCGAACAGCGAATACCAGAAGACGCGCTCGGCCCTGCCGCGGAGGAGTTCGACGGTGCGGCGAAGGCCGAATTCCTGCACTTCCTCCGCGCCGAACGAACTCACCCCCACCTCGGTGACCCAGACGGGCTTGTCGGTAACGGCCTGGATCTCGGCGATCTTGTCCGGCCAGGCGGAAAGCGGCCACAGGTTCCAGTCGAGCGGAAAGCCGTGGACGGCGACCACATCGACTGCGTCCAGCGCGCCATGCGCTTCCATCCGCTGCAGCCAGTGCGGATCGATCGGCGACATGCCGCCCAGCACGCGCGGCAGCGTGGGGTTTACCGCGCGGATGGCGTTCCCCGCTGCGATGACGTGGCTCGCGAACATCGACCAGTCCGGGTCGATCGCCGGATCCCAGTGCGACTTGTTGTTGGGCTCGTTCCAGAGCATCGCCGCTTCGATCATACGGCGTCTCCGCGTGCAGGGTAGACCGCAGCGGGGCCGAAGGCAGCGAACGGCACTTCGGCAACGCGGCACCAATAGACTTCGGATTCGGGGTTTGCCTCGATCGTGAAACCCGCTGCACGCAGCATCGCCTGGCTTCCGGCGGCGTTCGGTGCCCACCAATTGGTCCAGTCATGCGCGAACTTGCGCTCGATGAAGTGCAGCTTGGGATACGCCGGATCGTCGAAATAGGCAGGCGGATCGAAGGTGCCCGGCACGTGGAAGGGATGATCCTCCGGCACTTCGGCGACGCTGTTCGATCCCTGCTGCATCGTCTGGAACAGCATGTACTCGCCCGCGACATGCTCGCGGATCAGGTCCAGCGCCAGCAGCGGGTGGCGCAGATGGTAGAGCACGCCCATGAAGATGACGATGTCGAAGCGCCGGCCGAGCGCCGCTACGTCATACACTGAGCGGTTCTCGAACCGCACGTCATCGAAGCCCAGCGCCTCGGCGGCGAAGCGGGCCTGCGCCAGGTACCGCTCGTCGCTGTCGATGCCGAGCACTTCACCTGCCCCGCGCCGCTTCATCTCGAACGCGTAGAAGCCGGCGTTGCAGCCGATATCCAGCACCGAACGCCCCTCCAGGTCGGCCGGAAGCGCGTCGGCGAAGCGGGCAAACTTGAAAGCGGGATAATCGCCCAGAAAATGCTCCGGCGCGGTTTCCACCCCCTGGATGCGGATGTTCTGAAACCACGGCCCCAACGCCTCGATGCGCGTGCGCAGATCTTCCGCCGGCGCACTCGGCGCAGCTGCGAGATTTCTCATTCTTGTCCCTCGTTGAGCTTGAGCAGACGTGCGCCCCAGCGGCCGAGCAACAGCGTGCTGACCGATCCGGGATCCACGTCGAAGGCGAGCAGGCGATCGAGGCCCAGCCCGAGATAATGGGCAACGACGCCCCTGATGATGTCGCAATGGCTCACGCAAAGCAGCGTGCCGGTCCATCCGCGCTCCACCAACGCATCAAGGTGCCCGACGGCGCGAGCCGTGGCCTCCCCCATGCGCTCTCCATTGGGCGGGCGAACGGCAGAACGCTGGCGGTTCCATTCGCGCCATTCGGGATCGCGCTCCAATTCCGCAAAGCCTCGGCCCGTCCATGCGCCGAAATCCACCTCATCCAAGGCGTCCACCACTTGCGCACGCACGCCGATACGCGCGCCGATGATCTCAGCGGTCGCTCGGGTGCGTTCACGCGGACTGCAATGAATTTCCGTGATCGGGCTCTCGCGGGCAAAGCGCGTGGCGAGCCACTGCGCTTGCGCATGTCCGACAGGAGATAGCGGGGATCGCTCGCTCCGCCCGCTCAGCACGCGACCAACATCATCATGCGCGCCGTGCCGTATGAGATGTACTTTCGCCGTCATCAGAAGATTTGCAGCCTACCAGCATCAACTTAGATGCTTCCGTAACAAACGCCCCGGCCCAATGGTTCCAACTAACCCAAGTTAGCTTCACATGTTCAGCCATTTAGAACTTGGCGCTGCGAAACTGCTGGAGGGAACAAGATGAAGAAGAAGCTGTTTGTTTCGTAGGCAGATGGTTTCCCTAGCAAGTCATCATTCTGTCACGACTTACCCAGGTTAGTTTTCACGGCAGGAAAGCATCGACATGGCAGAAAAGGTGCTCGTAACGGGCGGCGCGGGGTTCATCGGGTGTCAGGTTTCGGCTGAGCTTCTTCGCAGGGGGCACCAGGTCCGTGTGCTCGATTCGATGCTGGAACAGGTCCATGGCAATCGCGAGCGCCCCGAAGCACTGGACAAGGACGTGGAACTGATCCGCGCCGATGTGCGCGACGGCGATGCGGTGGCCCGTGCGCTGCAAGGCGTGGACAGCGTCATCCACCTCGCCGCCGAAGTCGGCGTCGGCCAGTCGATGTACGAAGTCGAACGCTACACCTCGGCCAACGACGTCGGCACCGCCGTCCTGTTCGAGCGGCTTATCGACAATCCCGTGCGGCGCGTCGTCACCGCGTCCTCGATGAGCATCTATGGCGAGGGCCTGTACCGCGATGCCGACGGCGCGCTCGTGGAGAATGCCGAGCGCGGCATCGTGCGCGATGGCCAGCAGCAGTGGAATCCCCTCGATTCCCAAGGCCGCCCGCTCGAGCCCGTTGCGACGCCCGAATGGAAGCGCCCCAGCCTCGCCTCGATCTATGCGCTGAACAAATATGTGCAGGAGCGCACCACGCACATCATGGGCGCGCCCTATGGCATCGAGACGACCTGCCTGCGCCTCTTCAACGTCTATGGCCCCGGCCAGGCGCTCTCGAACCCCTATACCGGCGTCCTGGCGATCTTCGCCTCGCGACTGCTCAACGGCCAGCGCCCGATGATCTTCGAGGATGGCGAGCAGCGCCGCGACTTCGTGCATGTCAGCGACGTCGCCCGCGCCTTCGCCGAAGCCCTCACCTTGCCCCAGGCCGCAGGGCAGACCTTCAACATCGGCTCCGGCGACGATCGCTCCGTCACGCAGGTGGCCGAGGCGCTCGCCCGCGCCATGGGCCGCAATGATGCCGCGCCGGAAATCGTCGGCAAGGCACGCGTCGGCGACATCCGGCACTGCTTCTGCGACACCAGCCTTGCGCGGGAGAAGCTGGGCTTCGAGGCGCGGCAGGACTTCGAGGCCGGTCTCGCCGAACTCGCCGACTGGGTGCAGCTGCAGACCGCCGAGGACCGTGTCGGGCAGGCGCGTGCCGAGCTCGAAAAGCGGGGCCTCGTCGCATGAACGGCGGCGGCGAACGGCCGATCCTGATCACCGGCGGCGCCGGCTTCATCGGCTCCAACCTCGCCGACCGGCTGGCGCGGCAGGGCGAGACGGTGGTGATCTACGACGCGCTGCGCCGCCCGGGCGTCGAGCGCAACCTCGCCTGGCTGCAGGCGCGGCATGGCGACCGCATTCGCCCGCTGATCGCCGACATTCGCGAGACGACCAAGCTGGTCGAGGCGGTGCGCTCCGCGCGCGCGGTGTTCCACTTCGCCGCACAGGTGGCGGTGACCACGAGCCTTACCGACCCGACCAGCGATTTCGAGGTGAACATCGCCTCGACGTTCGCGCTGCTGGAAGCCGCCCGCACGGCGGCCACGCCGCCCCCGGTGATCTTCGCCTCGACCAACAAGGTCTATGGCGACCTCGCCGACCTCGATTTCGAGCTGGGCGAGAACGGATATCAGCCGGTTGATCGCAAGGTGCACGCGGCGGGCATCGGCGAGGCGCGGCCGCTGGATTTCCACACGCCCTATGGCTGCTCCAAGGGTGCGGCCGACCAATATGTGCTCGATTATGCCCGCAGCTACGGCCTGCCGACGGCGGTGCTGCGGATGAGCTGCATCTATGGCCAGCGCCAGATGGGTACCGAGGACCAGGGCTGGGTCGCGCACTTCCTGATCCGCGCGCTCGAAGGGGCGCCGATCACCCTGTATGGTGACGGACACCAGGTGCGCGACATTCTCGACGTCTCGGATGCGGTCGACGCCTATCTGGCGGCATGGCGGCACATCGACCGCGTCGCCGGGCAGGCGTTCAACCTCGGCGGCGGGCCTGCCAATGCAGTGAGCCTGCGCACCCTGCTTTCGCATGTCGAGGCGATTACCGGGCGGCCGCTCGATCTCCGTTTCGACGACTGGCGCGCCGGCGACCAGCGCTACTTCGTCGCCGACACGAGCAAGGTCCGCACTGCGCTGGGGCTCGGCACGCCCACCGGGTGGCAGGACGGCGTTACCGCCCTCGCCCGCTGGCTGGGGGAAGAGCGCGGTCTCACGCTCGGCCGGCCGATGCAGCGCGAGCGCGTGGCGGCGATCGCGCTGTGACTATGGCGGCACCGTTGCGACTGTTGCTCACCACCGACGCGATCGGCGGCGTATGGCAGTACAGCCTCGACCTTGCCGGCGCGTTGGCAGAGCAGGGCGTCGAGACGGTGCTGGTACAGCTTGGGCCGCCGCCGAGCGATGCGCAGCGCGCAGAGGCGGAGGCCACTGCCGGGGTTACGTTCATCGAATCCGGGCTCCCGCTCGACTGGCTTAGCGACGGCCCCGCCCCCGTCCTCGCCGCCGGCGCGGAAGTCAGCCGCCTGGCGCGGCTGCACGGCGTCGACCTGGTGCAGCTCAACATGCCCACCCTCGCCGCCGCCGCCGCTCCCGGGGTTCCGGTGCTGGCGGTGACGCATGGCTGTGTCTCCACCTGGTGGCAGCATGCCCGCCCCGGCGTACCGCTCGATCCAGGGTTCCACTGGCACCGCGCGCTCACCGAGCAGGGGCTTCGCGCCGCGGATCGCGTCATTGCCCCTTCGGCAGGCTATGCTGAGGTCATTCGCGGCTATTACGGCCTGCCGACGCTGCCGGCCGTGGTTCATAACGGACGCGCGCCCCTGGTGACGCCAAAAGGCGAGCCGGTGCAGGATTGCGTGCTCACGGTCGGGCGCCTGTGGGACTCGGTGAAGGGCGCCGAACTGCTCGATACGGTAGCGGCCAGGCTGCCGGTGCCGTTCCACGCGGCGGGTGCCGCCACCGGCCCGCACGGGGAAACGGTGCGGCTGGAAAACCTTCATCTGCTGGGCCAGCTGGACAGCGCAGCGCTGGCGCGCCGGCTAGCCGCACGCCCCGTGTTCGTCTCCGCCGCCTGTTTCGAGCCGTTCGGCCTCGCCGTGCTGGAAGCCGCCGCTGCCGGCTGCGCGCTGGTACTGGCGGACATTCCGGTGTTCCGCGAGCTTTGGGGCGACGTCGCGCTGTTCGTGCCGCCACGCGATGCCGATGCCTATCGCACCGCGATCGAACGACTGATCGGCGATCTCCCCCTGCGCCGCATGCTGGGCGACGCCGCCGCCGATCTCGCCCGCCGCTACACGCCCGTACGCATGGCCGATGCCATGCTCCCCCTCTACCGCCAGCTCCTCGCCGAGCCTGCGCCCGCCGGAAAGGTCGCGGCATGAAGATCGCCTATTTCACCCATTCCCTCGCTTCGTGCTGGAACCATGGCAACGCGCATTTCCTGCGCGGCGTGCTCAGCGAACTGATCGCCCGCGGCCATGACGTGAAGGTATGGGAGCCGGAGGGCGCCTGGAGCCTCACGAACCTGCTGGCGGACCATGGCCAGGAGGGGCTGGCGCCGTATCGCGAGGCATATCCCGAGCTGCAATCCTGCACCTACACGCCGATGTGCACTCCCGCCGAGATGATCGGGGACGCCGATCTGGTGATCGTCCATGAGTGGAATGATCCCAAGCTGGTTTCCCGCATCGGCCATGCCCGAGCGATGGGCGGCACCTTCACCCTGCTTTTCCACGACACGCACCATCGTGCGGTCAGCGAACCGGCGGCGATGCAGGCCTACGACCTGAACGACTATGACGGCGTGCTCGCGTTCGGCGAGACACTGGCCGAGGTGTATCGCGGCTGGGGCTGGGGCAATCGCGTGTGGGTGTGGCACGAGGCCGCCGACCTGCGCCGCTTCCAGCCTCCCGCGCACGAGGGCGATCGGGAGGGCCTGGTGTGGATCGGCAATTGGGGCGACGGCGAGCGGACCGAGGAACTGGAGCAGTTCCTGTTCCGGCCGGCCGCCGAGGCCGGGCTTCCGCTCGACATCTACGGCGTGCGCTATCCGGACGAAGCCAGGGCGATGCTCGCGCGGCACGGCGCGCGCTACCATGGCTGGGCGCCGAATGCCCGTGCGCCGGAAATCTTCGCCCGTCACCTGGCGACGGTGCATGTTCCGCGCCGCTATTACGCGACGATCCTGCCGGGCATCCCCACGATCCGCGTGTTCGAGGCGCTCGCCTGCGGCATCCCTCTAGTCTCCGCCCCCTGGGAGGACGCGGAACAGCTGTTCCGCCCCGGCACCGATTATCTCGTCGCCCGCGACGGCGCGGAGATGGCCCGCCACCTCGCCGCGCTCCGGGACGATCCCGATCTGCGCGCCTCGCTGGTCGCAAACGGCCTGGAGACGATCCGCACCCGCCACAGCTGCGCGCACCGCGTCGACGAATTGCTCGCGATCGTCGCCGGTCTCGCCCGCCCACATCTTGCCAAGGACGCTGCATGAAGATCGCATTCTACGGATCCAGCCTGCTCTCCTCCTACTGGAACGGGGCCGCGACCTATTATCGCGGCATTCTCAAGGCGCTGGCCGCCCGCGGCTATGACATCACCTTCTACGAGCCGGACGCGTTCGAACGACAGCAGCACCGCGATATCGATCCGCCCGCCTGGGCGAAGGTGGTAGTCTATCCTGCCACGGACGACGGCCTGCGCAGCGTGCTCGCCGAAGCCCACAAGGCCGATATCGTCGTTAAGGCCAGCGGCGTCGGCGTATTCGACCGCGAACTGATCGAGGCGATGCGTACCGCCCCGCGTCCCGATGCGCTCCGCATCTTCTGGGATGTGGACGCCGCCGCGACGCTCGAGGAGATGCGCAGCGATCCCGCGCACCCGGTTCGCGCCACGCTGCCTGAGATCGATCTGGTCCTCACCTATGGCGGCGGCCCGCCGGTGATCGACGCGTACACGGCGATGGGCGCCCGCGAATGCATTCCCGTGTACAACGCGCTGGATCCGGAGACGCATCACCCCGCTCCCGCCGATCCGCGCTTCCAGGCCGATCTGGCGCTGCTCGCCAATCGCCTTCCGGATCGCGAGGCGCGGATCGAGGAATTCTTCCTCCGTGCGGCATCGCTGGCGCCCGAGCGCCGCTTCCTGCTGGGCGGCAACGGCTGGCACGACAAGGCGATGCCGGCGAATGTCCGTGCAATCGGTCATGTCGGCACCGCCGACCACAACGCCTTCAACTGCACGCCGCAGGCGGTGCTGAACGTAGCCCGGGATTCGATGGCGGCCATCGGCTTTTCCCCGGCCACTCGCGTGTTCGAAGCCGCCGGCGCCGCCGCCTGCCTGATTACGGACGCTTGGGAAGGAATCGAGATGTTCCTGAAGCCCGACAGCGAGGTGCTGGTCGCACGGGACGGGCAGGACGTTGCCGAGCACATCGCGATGCTGACGCCCGATCGTGCCCGCGCGATCGGCGAGGCGGCACGCGCCCGCGTGCTTGCCGAGCACAGCTACGACCTTCGCGGCGCGCAGGTCGATGCCATCCTCAAGTCCCGGCGCCCGCGCGAAAGGAAAGCCGCATGAAGCTGATTGTCCTCGGCCTCAGTCTTGGCTCCTCCTGGGGCAACGGTCACGCCACCACCTTCCGCGCGCTGCTGCGGGCGTTCTCCGCGCGGGGACATGACGTGCTGTTCCTCGAGCGCGAAGTACCCTGGTATGCCGGCGCGCATCGCGATCTTGTCGATCCCGACTTCTGCCGGCTCGAATATTACCGCACGCTTGCCGATCTCGACGCCTGGCGGGAAGCTATCGCGGGCGCCGACGCGGTGATCGTGGGATCCTATGTGCCCGACGGCGTCGCAGTGGGCGAGTTCGTGCAGGGAACGGCCAAGGGCGTCACCGCCTTTTACGACATCGACACGCCCGTCACCCTCGCCAAGCTGGCTCGCGGCGAGTTCGAGTATCTCACGCCGGCGCTGATTCCCGGCTATGACGTGTATCTCAGCTTCACCGGTGGCCCCACGCTAGGCCGGATCGAGCGCGCGCTGGGCAGCCCTGCCGCTCGTGCGCTCTACTGCTCGGTGGACACGGATGCCTACCGGCCGCTCGATGTGCCGAAGCGGTGGGACCTCACCTATCTCGGTACCTACAGCCCCGATCGCCAGCCGACGCTCGAGAAGCTGTTGCTTGAACCAGCCCGCCGATGCCCGGAAAAGCGCTTCGCCGTCGCTGGGCCGCAATATCCCAACGATATCGACTGGCCGGCGAATGTGGAGCGGATCGAGCATCTGCCCCCTGCCGAGCACCCCGGCTTCTATTCCGCGTCGCGCATGACACTGAACGTAACGCGCGCAGACATGATCGCAGCGGGCTGGTCGCCCTCGGTACGGCTGTTCGAGGCTGCCGCCTGCGGCACACCGATCCTGTCGGACCGCTGGGAAGGTATCGATAGCCTGTTCGTCCCCGGTGACGAGATCCTGCTCGCCGATACGACGGAGGACGCCATCACTGCGCTCAACCGCGATGCCGAGGCGATCGGCAACGCTGCTCGGCGGCGGTTGTTCGAAGGTCACGATGCAGCGCACCGCGCAGCCGAACTCGAAGCCCATCTCGAAGAAGCAAGAGCGCGGCCAGGCGGCACGCGCCAGGAGAGGAATGCCCGCATGACGAACGACCACGACAAGTCCCTGATCCTGGTAGCGGGCGGCGCGGGATTCATCGGATCGCATCTTTGCGCCGAACTGCTCGATCGCGGCGAGCAGGTCGTCTGCCTCGACAATCTGCAGACCTCGAACCTTGCCAACCTGCACGGGCTGGAAGGGCGCGCAGGCTTCGAGTTCGTCCGCGGCGACATCGTCGAGGCGCTGCCCGCCTCCATTCTCGAACGGGCGCACCGCTTCAAGCAGATCTACAACTGTGCCTGCGCAGCCTCTCCGCCCCAGTATCAGGTCGATCCCGAGCACACGATGCTAACCAATGTGGTTGGCACGGACCGCCTGTTGCGGCTTGCCGCCGACGCGGGTGCCCGTTTCCTGCTGACGTCCACGTCGGAAGTCTATGGCGACCCGGAGATGCATCCGCAGCGCGAGGAATATCGCGGCTGGGTCAGCTGCACGGGCCCGCGCGCCTGTTATGACGAAGGAAAACGCGCAGCCGAGGCGCTGACCTACGACTTTTGCCGCACCGGACGGGCCGAAGTGCGCGTAGCGCGCATCTTCAACACCTACGGCCCCCACATGCACTTCGATGACGGCCGGGTCGTTTCCAATCTGATCGTGCAGGCACTCTCGGGCAAGCCGCTGACGCTGTACGGGGATGGCAGCCAGACGCGCAGCTTTTGCTACGTCTCCGATCTGGTGCGGGGATTAGTCCTGCTAATGAATAGCGATATCACTGGCATGGAACCCGTAAATCTCGGTAATCCGCACGAAATCACGGTTGGTGAACTGGCGGAGCGTGTCGCGGAGTTCATCGGGGAGGATGTTGCGATTGAGTATCATCCACTGCCCACGGATGATCCCCGCCGCCGCAAACCGGATATTGGTCGCGCGCGCGAGCTCCTCGGCTGGGAACCCCGCGTACCGCTTGCGGAAGGGCTCGAGCGCACCTGCGCCTGGTTCGCCCGTGCGATGGACGTAGCCATGCCCGACACGGTGCCGCTGGAAGCCGCAGCGGAGTGATTTTAGCACGTTTCCGGACAGCGGGTGCATCCAGCCTGCCCCTTGTGCCGTAGTTTCTTCCGCCAGCAAGCCGCATAGGCACGATCGTGCCGCGACGTGTGGCTGTTGCAGCGCCCTGGACGCTGCCGCACTGCGATCCCGCAGCTGCTGGTGGAAGGAATGATGCCAGGTGACTGAGCTTCGCGTGGAACCTGCTCGCACTGTCCGTCATGATGAACCGATCTGGCTAGGAAGAGCCGGGGCGAAGAACAGCGGCGCATACCTGTCGGCGGACGAAATGTTGTGGCGGCTCCATTATCTGGTCCGTCTGCATCACGCCACGTTGGCGCTCCCAGGCGGAGGTGGCGAGGACGATGCTCGGTTCCATCATGCGGGCCGCATGGAGGCGCTGGCGCTGGCAGCATCGATCGACAGCTGCGACGACGCAGTCGATCTGGAACTGTTGATCCGCGACGTGCTGCGGCCGTTCCAGTTCGGAGACGCGGACGGTATCCACCTTCAAGGCCCGACCACCTACTTGCGCGTCTCACCGGCACGTCTCCTCATCCTCGCGCTGCACGAGCTTGTCACCAACGCGATCAAGTTCGGTGCCCTAGGCGGTGCGGGCGGGCGCCACGCACTGCACCTTGAATGGCGCCACCACCCGCAGGGCGTCGACCTCACCTGGCGCGAGACGGGGGTAGCAATTCTGCGCCCCATAGAACAGGTGCGTGCCGGCTTGGGTTGTGCGTTCCTCCAACGTAATCTTCCGGCGCTTTCGGGGGGAGACGTTCACTTCGATCTACTTCCCGGCGGAGTCAGATGCGTGATCGAGGTCCCGATCGCGTCGTGGCGGGCTGATCTGAGTTAATAGGTTTACGCTGAACTATGCGCGTTCGCCCTGCGTTACCTGCTGGTTATGCTGACCACTCCCTCCCAGGCGGCGGACGCATCTGCTTCCACCCGGCTCGGTGCGCTTGCATCGCTAAGCGATGACGAGCGCCGGTCCCTCAGGCTGGCAGCGGAATCCCCGCAGCGTATTCGTGGAGCGCGCGATCTGATCCTCGGCGGGCAGCGTTCGCCGGGCTCCCTGATCGTGCTGGACGGGTGGCTCGGACGCGTACAGCTGTTCAGCGACGGTCGGCGCCAAATCCTGAGCTTCCTGCTGCCTGGCGACGTGATCCAGGAACCCCGCACCTTTCAGCCCGTCGCCTCCAGCACCATCACTGCGCTTTGCGATGCTGTCCTCTGCACAGCCCCCGCCGCGGATGGGGACGGTCTGCGCGAAGCCTATGCTGCCAGCGCGGCGCTGGACGAGGTAAACCTGCTTCGCCACGTGGCTCGGCTCGGCCGTATGAGCGCCTTCGAGCGCATCCATGACTGGATGCTGGAGGTTCATGAGCGGCTGTTCCTCGCCGGGCGCGCGGGGCCGGACAGCTTCGCAATGCCGTTGACCCAGGAAATGCTGGCGGATGCCCTTGGACTGACCAGCGTCCATGTGAACCGGACGGTGCAGGCGATGCGGCGCGAGGGCGTGCTGGAATGGCGCGGCGGCACGGTTCGTCTCAAGCGGGATATCACGGCGGCGACGCACGGCGATGCCCGGGAGCGTGTCCGACCGGGCGCCGCGCTCCCCGCACCGCGCAAGATGCTCCTCTCCCGCTAGATCAACGTCGGGGCGGCGGCATCGCAGGCGAACGCAGCGCCGGCAGAGCCATGGCGCGAAGCCTGCGCTCATATTCATCGGCCAGACGGAAATGCGCGAGCGCCGCGGCATTGTCCTCGCACGTCGATGCGATGGCCAGCTCAGCGCGCGCGCGACGCTGAAAATAGCTTCGATCTTCGGGACTTGGCATGCGCTGCACTCCTCGTTGCGAAGCGTACGCTACACCCGTGCGCCGCTGTCGGCGCTTGCGTGGATCAGGACAACGCCGGACAATCTACGCATCCAGAGTCGACGGACGATCGGTCGAGCCGCTAAAGCCCCGCGCCATGACCCATGCCACCCCGATCCACGCCACCCGCTGCGACCGTGCCTGGGTGGACGACGCCGTCCGCACGATTGACGCCGAGTTCAATCGTTCCGCCGACACCCATCTCGTGCGCGTGGAGTTGCCGGGCGCACCAGGCATCACGCTGTATCTGAAGGACGAGTCGAGCCATCCCACCGGCAGCTTGAAGCACCGCCTGGGCCGCTCGCTGTTCCTCTACGCGCTGTGCAACGGCTGGATTGGACCGAAAACGACGATCGTCGAGGCGTCGAGCGGCTCGACCGCGGTCTCGGAAGCCTATTTCGCGAAGATGATCGGCCTACCCTTCGTGGCAGTGCTGCCGCAGGGCACCTCGCCCGAGAAGATCGAGGCGATCGCGTTTCACGGCGGTCGCTGCCATGAAGTGGCCGACCCTCGCTCAGTTCGGGCAGAGGCACAGCGCCTCGCCAGTGAACTGGGAGGCCACTTCATGGACCAGTTCACCTATGCCGAGCGCGCTACCGACTGGCGCGGCAACAACAATATCGCCCAGTCCATCTTCGAACAGATGGCGCAGGAAGCGCATCCTGTTCCGGCGCACATCGTCTGCGGCGCCGGCACCGGCGGCACCTCGGCGACGATCGGCCGTTATCTACGCTACCGGCGGATGGAGACGCGCCTGTGCGTCGCGGATCCCGCGGCATCGGTGTTCCACCGCCACTATGCCGATCGCAGCATCACCACCGTCGACGGTGCGCCTTCCTGCGTCGAGGGGATCGGCCGGCTGCAGCTCGAACCCTCGTTCCTGCCCGATGTGGTCGATCGCATGATCACCGTGCCGGATGCGGCAAGCCTCGCCGCTGCGCTTCGCATCAGCGATGTGCTCGGCCGCCCCTGCGGCGTCTCTACCGGCACCAACATCTGGGCCTGCGCGACCCTGATCCGGGAGATGCGCGAAGCCGGCCAGTCCGGTTCGATCGTCACGCTGCTGTGCGACGATGGCCGCCGCTATGCGTCCACCTGCTTCGATGCCGCGTGGCGCTCGGCGCATGGCTATGAGACCGGCACGCACGATAGGGCACTTGACGATCTTTTCGGGGCTCGGCGCTGACAACCGTCATCAATCCGTCATCCCGTTGCTGCAACCGCTCGCAGATATTGGTGTGCATGGGACGGAGTTGAGACGGAAATGACGGGCAGCGGGACGACAAGGCGGCGTTTTCTGGCGGCAGGCGCACAGGCGGCGGTGGCCTCCACCTTGCCCGCCTCGATCGCGCGCGCCGCTGCCATTCCTGCCGATGTGCGCACGGGCACGCTCGCGGACGTAGCCCATGTGGTTATCCTGATGCAGGAGAATCGCAGCTTCGACCATTATTTCGGTACGCTGAAGGGTGTGCGCGGTTTCGGCGATCCGCTGACGGTGCCGCTGCCGGAGGGCCGCAGCGTGTGGGCACAGGAAGCCGCGGACGGCCGCCTCGTCGCGCCGTTCCACCTCTCCACGAAGGAGCATTTCGAGCTGATGCGGGTGGCGAGCACGCCGCATAGCTGGCCGGACGCGCAGGCTGCCTGGGACCAGGGCCGGATGCAGCGCTGGGCCGCCGCCAAGACGGATCGCGCGATGGGCCATTTCGCGCGCGAGGACCTGGAATTCCAGTTCGCGCTGGCCGAGAGCTTCACGATCTGCGACGCCTATCACTGCGCTGTCCATACCGGCACGAACACCAACCGGCTGTTCCTCTGGTCCGGGACCAACGATCCCAGCGGCACGATGGGCGGCCCCGCGATCGGCAACTCGCACGACGAGCTGGCGACCAAGGGCGGCCACCCTGACTCTTATCGCTGGACTACCTATCCGGAGCGACTGCAGGCCGCCGGGGTGGATTGGCGCATCTACCAGGACATGGCGGACAATTTCACTGACAATCCGCTTGTCGGGTTCGCCGCCTATCGCGAGGCGCAGCCCGGTTCGCCGCTGCACGAGCGGGCGCTGACCACGCACGGCCTGGACCAGCTTCGCGCCGATGTGCTCGCGAACAAGCTGCCGCAGGTCTCGTGGATCATCGCCGACGCCAAGGGCAGCGAACACCCCGCCCCCTCCAGCCCGGCGCAGGGCGCGGCCTACACCGCCGCGGTGATCGACGCGCTCACCGCCAATCCGGAGGTTTGGGCGCGCACCGTGCTGATCGTCAATTTCGACGAGAATGACGGCTTCTTCGATCACGTGCCCCCGCCCTGCCCGCCGTCGCGCGATCCGGCGCTGCCGGGGGCCTTTGCCGGCATTTCGCAGATCGATACCGCCAACGACTATCACCAGATTCCCAGTGTCGCCGACGAAAAGTCCGAACGCCCCGAACTGATCGGCCGCCCCTATGGCTTGGGGCCCCGCGTCCCCTGCTATGTCATCTCCCCCTGGAGCCGCGGCGGCTGGGTCAACTCGCAGGTGTTCGACCATACGTCGGTGATCCGCTTCCTCGAAAAGCGTTTCGGCGTGCAGGAGCCCAACATCTCTGCCTGGCGACGCGCGGTGTGCGGAGACCTCACCAGCGCCTTCGATTTCCGCACGCCCAATCGCCCGGTTTCGCCCAAGCTGCCCGACCCGCGCCCGCTCGCGGCCCGCGCCGCCGCCGTACCGAAGCAGCCCGAGCCGAGCGCACCCGTCTCCGCGGGTCATGCGCCTGCACAGGAGCCCGGCATTCGCCGCGCACGAGCGCTGCCCTATGCCCTGGACGTCCAGGAGGCAGCGCTCGACTCCCGCCACATCGCGCTGCGGTTCGAATGCCCGGGAGCGCCGGCGGTGGTGCATGTCTATGACCGGCTGCGACTAGATGCGCTCCCGCGCCGCTACACGCTGAAGCAGGGCGGCACGATCGACGCAGAATGGGCACTCGACGCCGAGGGGCGCTACGACCTGTGGCTGCTCGGGCCGAACGGCTTCCACCGTCACTTTGCCGGCCAGGGGCCAATCCATGCCGGGATGGTGCGGTGGCAGCAGCGACGCACCGGCGCCCCCCAGCTGATCGTGCAGGCGCCCGCGTCGCTGGTATCGGCGTGGCCGCGCCATCCGGCCTTGCGTCCGATCGGCGCCGGCGAAACGCGCGTGCCGCTCAGCGCGACCGGCGGATGGTACGATCTGGTGCTCAGCGATCCCGATGCGCCCGGTTACCGTCGCCGCCTTGCCGGAAGGATCGAAAATGGCAGCGATGGATGGTCGGAGCCGCCGCTGACCAATGTTAAGGTTTCCCAAATCGATTAGACGCGATACTGTCAGCGCTGACAGAATAAAAATCGTATCTGGGGGGCCGGACAATTGAAGTCAGTAGGCTTGGTCGAGCTGGCGAAGATCGCGGGTGTGTCGGTTTCGACCGCCTCCCGCGCCTTGTCCAATCATCCGCGAGTTGCGCGGGGTACACGCGAACGTATTGTCGCGCTGGCGCAGGAACACGGCTTTCGCCTGAATCAAACCGCCAGTGCGCTGCGCAAGCAGCGTACCGGCGTGATCGGGGTGGTGGTGCCGCTGGGGCATGAAGTCGATCAGGCGCTGTCCGATCCCTTCTTCATGGGGTTGCTGGGCGGCCTTGCCGATGCACTGACGAAGCGTGGATACGACCTGTTCCTGTCGCGCGTCGTGCCGCAGGGGCCACGTTGGCTGGACGACATCATCGCCTCGGGCCGAGTCGACGGCATCATCCTCATCGGCCAGTCGGACCAGCTCGAGGTGATCGAGCGGGTGGCGACCAGCTACCAGCGTATGGTGGTTTGGGGCGCCGCACGGCTGGGGTCGAACCAGATCACCGTCGGCACCGACAATGTCACCGGTGGCGAGCTGGCCGCGCAGCACCTGCTACGGCGCGGATGTCGGCGCCTCGCCTTTCTCGGCAATCCCGAGGCGCCGGAGTTCGCCGACCGATATGCCGGCTTCCACTCGGCGATCGCCGAGGAGTCCGGAGTTACGGAAACGGTGGTGCCCATCCATCTGACGATGGAGGACGCCTATCGCGAAATGGCTGCTTATCTCGCCGCCAATAAGGCACCGGACGGGATCCTCGCCGCCTCCGATGTAATCGCCATGAGCGCGATGCGCGCGCTGGCGGAAGGCGGACTGCGGGTTCCGGAGGATGTCGCAGTGATCGGCTATGACGACATCCTGCTCGCCGGCTACACCTCACCGGCGCTCACGACCATCCGCCAGGACGTGGGCTACGGCGCCGACCTGCTGGTTGATCTGTTGCTGGCGCGCATCGCTGGGCAGAGTGTCGGATCGGTGGCGATGCTGCCCGAATTGATCATCCGCGACTCCGCCTGAGCCGATCAGGCGTCGGCCGCGACCAGTACCTGATGCAATGCCGCCGCGATCGTGGGGGCATCGAACGGCTTGTCGATCACCGTGACCGACTCAAGCCCAATCGGCAGATGGTCGCGGCCATACCCGCTGACGAACAGGAAGGGAATTTCGCGCGCGACCAGCGCCGCAGCGACTTCGTCCACCAGAGCACCCTGCAGATTGCCGTCGAGCAGCACGGCATCCAGCGACGTATCGGCAATCGCCGCCAGCGCCTCCTCCGCAGTGGATGCTACGCCAACCGCTACCATCCCTGCATCATTGAGGATGGTGGTCAGCTCCAGCGCGACCAGCGGCTCGTCCTCGACGATCAGCACGCGCTTGCCTAGCAAGGCTGCGCCGCCGCTGGTTGGGAGCATCGGTATCGTCTTACGGCCCCCGCGCGCTTCTCCCCGTAGTCGCACCGCACTTGCATAGGGGATGGTCAGCTTCCACGAGACACCATCGTTGCCATAGCTGGGCACCGCGCTGCCGCCCTCCGCCTTCAGGCTGCGCTCGATCAACGCGGTTCCGAAGCCGCGCCGGGTGGGCGGTGCCACGGGCGGGCCGCCGCTCTCCTGCCAATCGACCTCGAGCAGGCCGCCGCGCACGCCCCAGTGCAGCGCAACTCGGCCTTCCGGTACCGATAGGGCACCATATTTGTGCGCGTTCGTCGCCAGCTCATGCAGCACCAGTGCGAGATGGAGCGCTGGCTCGGGGGCGAGATCGACAGAAGGGCCGCCGGTATCAATGCGCGCCGGATCGATGGTGCCCGTCTGGAGCTGCCCCTCCACCAGTTCTTGCAGGCTGGCGCCCTGCCAGGTGGTGCTGCTGAGCAGTGAATGGGCCCGGGCGAGCGCGTGGATGCGGCCAATAAAGGTCGGTGCGAAGTCCGACGGACCGGACGAATGGCGCAGCGTCTGGGTGGCGATCGCCTGCACCGAAGCGAGCGTGTTCTTCACCCGGTGGTTGAGCTCGCCGATCAGCAGCCGCTGCGTCTCCTCGGCACGTACCCGGTCGGTGACGTCGAGGATCTGGGTGTTCACCGAGATCAGCGACCCATCGCCCCCCAGCAACGCGGAGCCAAAGACTTCGCAGTCGAGCGTCACGCCGACCGCGGTCCGCATGCGCAGCGGCCGCATGTCACGCAGTTGTTCGCCTGCGATCATCCCGCGGATCATCGTGTCGAACCGGGCGGCATGTTCGGCGTCGAGCCATTCAAGCTCGGACGGGCGGAAGCCGGAGACCTCCGCCGAGCGCCAGCCGAACATTCGCTCCGCGCCCGCCGACCACGCGATGATCCGCTGCTCTGCATCGAACTCGACGATCGCGAGCGGGGAGTTGTCGCGATGCGCCTTGAGTCTGGCGAGCGCCGCGGCGTGCCGGTCGCGCTGATGCGCGATCTCCTGCCGCTGCCGCGCTAGTTCGACGAAGATCTCCACCTTGTTGCGGACGATCTGCGGATCGACCGGCTTGAGGAGGTAATCGACAGCGCCTGTCTCATAACCCCGGAAACGGCGGCGCTCGTCGGTGGCGACCGCAGTCAGGAA
Source organism: Sphingomonas sp. (assembly GCF_036731925.1). Lineage (GTDB taxonomy): Bacteria > Pseudomonadota > Alphaproteobacteria > Sphingomonadales > Sphingomonadaceae > Sphingomonas. The sequence goes on along the minus strand of NZ_DAINDJ010000001.1, from coordinate 951,553 downwards.
GATGATCGGCACGCGGCGGGTGCGTTCGGTGCCGCGCATCAGCTCGGCCAGCTCGAACCCGTCCATCCCCGGCATCTGCACGTCGAGAAGCGCGAGCGCGACGTCGTGCACCAGCAGCAGCTCCAGCGCCTCCATGCCCGATGCCGCGGTGAGCAGTTCCAGCCCCTCCTGCGCGAGCAGTGCCTCCAGCGCAACGAGGTTTTCGGGCACGTCGTCGACGGCGAGGACCTTCACGGCATCACGCATCGCCGATTGCCTGCAGTTCGACAGTGTTGCGCCGATAGATGCGCTCGCCCGCGTCGAAATCGGAGAAGGCGTCGGCGTGGCGCGAGAAGCGCAGAGTCTCGCGCGCGCCTAGCCCAAGGAAACCGCCGCGCACCAGCGACTCTCCGAACAACCCCAGCGCACGATCCTGCAACCCGCGATCGAAATAGATCAGCACGTTACGACTGGACACCAGCTGTGCCTCCGCAAACACCTGATCGGTGGCGAGGCTATGTTCCGCGAACACGGCGCGGGTGCGAAGGCTCTTGTCGAACACCGCGCCACCATAAGCCGCCGTATAGTAATCGGAAAGCGAACTATGCCCGCCAGAGAGCCGGTGGTTCTCGGTGAACTGCGGAATGCGTGCCAAATCGAAGATCCCTGCCTCGGCCTTCGCCAGCGCCGCCGGGCTGATGTCGGTGCAGTAGAAGATCGTCCGGTCCTCCAGCCCCTCCTCCCGGAAGAGGATGGCGAGCGAGTAGAATTCCTCGCCATTGGCGCAGCCGGCGATCCAGACCTTGAGCGAAGGCCAGGTACGCAGGTGCGGTACCACCTTTTCGCGCAGCGAACGGAAGTAGGCGGGATCGCGGAACATCTCGCTCACTTGGATGGTGAGGAAGCCCATCAGCTCGGCGAACACCGCCGGTTCCCGCAGCAGCCGGTGCTGGAGCTGCGAAAAGCCCTCGCAGCCGAAACGCTGGCACGCCCGCTCCATCCGCCGGTGCAGCGAACCGCGTGAATAACCACGGAAGTCATATTGATAGTGCCGCCAGATGGCTTCGAGCAGCAGATCTAGTTCGATCTCCTCATGCGCCGGAAAGTCGTCGTCGATCACCGCGGCATCCACACTCGCACCAGGCTCAGCAGCTTGTCGATGTCGAGCGGCTTGGCGAGGTAATCGTTGGCGCCGGCATCCAGGCATTCCTGCTGGTCGCGCGCCATCGCCTTGGCGGTAAGCATCAGGATCGGCAGCGTCTTGCCCCAGGGCTGCTTGCGGATCTCTCGCGTGGCGGTGAGTCCGTCCATCTCCGGCATCATCACGTCCATCAGCACGAGATCAACCGGATCGGTGAGATGGCGCGCGGACTCATCGAGCGCGTGCAGCGCCTCGCGGCCGTTGCGAGCGATACGAACCTTGACCCCATGCGGCTCGAAAATGCTCGTAAGTGCATAAACGTTCCGAATGTCGTCCTCGACCACGAGAATCGAGCGACCTTCCAGCGCGGCATCGCGGCCCAGCGCCTTGGCGATCAACGCCTGCTGCGGCTCGGGCAATTCGGACACGACCTGGTGGAGGAACAGGGTCACCTCGTCGAGCAGTCGCTCGGGCGACTTGGCGCCCTTCACGATGATCGACTTGGAATATTTGCGCAGGCGCAGTTCCTCGTCCTGGCTCAGGTCGCGGCCGGTATAGACGATCACCGGCGGGAAGCCGACACTGTCGTCCTCGCTCAACCGGTCGAGAAGGTCGAGGCCAGAAGCGTCGGGCAGGTTGAGGTCCAGGACCATGCAGTCGAAGGTCTCCTGGCCGAGGCGCTCGAAGGTCTGTGCGGCGGAATGGGCCTGCACCGTCTCCACTTCCCGCGAGGCGAGCAGCGCCTTGACGCTTTCCGCCTGCTGGGCGTCGTCCTCCACCACCAGCACCCGGCGCATCCGCTGCGACATCCTGGCCTCCAGGCCTTCGAGCATGTCGACCAACTGCTCGCGCTTCACCGGCTTGAACAGATAGCCGACCGCGCCGCTGGAGAGCGCCGCCTGGCTGTCGTCGTCGACGGAGACAACATGCACCGGGATGTGCCGCGTGCGCACGTCGCGCTTGATCCGGTCGAGCACCGACAGGCCGGTATGGTCCGGCAGGTTCATGTCGAGGATGACCGCGTTCGGCACATATTGCCGCGCGAGCAGCGCGCCCTCGTCGGCGGTGCCCGCGATGAGGCACTGGAAATCGAGGTCATGTGCGATATCGCAGAGGATGCGCGCGAACACGGGATCGTCCTCGACGATCAGGATCACGCGGGAATCGCCCGACAGCTTCTCGCGATCGTCCTCGCACGGCTCGACGTTGCGGCGGCGCCCCGGCTTGGGGTTGGACGGCGGGGGCTTGATCGGCGCCGGGCTGGGGCTTGGCAGCGGCGCCGGCGCCGGCGCCTGAACCAGCGCGGGGTCATAGGCGTCGGGCAGGATCAGCGTGAAGGCGCTTCCCGCACCGGGCGTGCTTTCCACGACGACTTCGCCGCCGAGCAACCGCGCCAGCTCGCGCGAGATCGACAGGCCAAGGCCGGTGCCGCCATATTTCCGGCTGACCGTTCCATCGGCCTGGCGGAACGCCTCGAAAATGACCTGCTGCTGCTCGGCCGGGATGCCGACGCCGGTGTCTCGGACGGTGAAGCCGATCCGCCCATCCGGCCGCTGCGCCACGCCCAGCGTCACCTCGCCCTTGGCGGTGAACTTGATCGCGTTCGACAGGAAGTTCTTGAGCACCTGCTCCAGCCGCTGCGGATCGGTCTCGATCTCGCCGGGCGCCCCCGCTGCCTGCTCGATATGGAAGGCCAGGCCCTTGGCCGTGGCCGAGGCGCCGAACACGGCCTTGAGCTTGTCGAGCAGCGGCGCGATGCGGACGCGACGAGGCTGGAGCTCCAGCTTGCCAGCCTCGATCTTCGAGATGTCGAGGATGTCGTTGATCAGGGTGAGCAGGTCGTTGCCCGACGTCTCGATCGTCTCCGCATGGCGCACCTGGTCCGGGCTGAGATTGCCTGCGCGATTTTCCGCCAGCAGCCGCGCCATGATCAGCAGCGAGTTGAGCGGCGTGCGAAGCTCATGGCTCATATTGGCGAGGAATTCGGACTTGTAGCGGCTCGCCTGCTCCAGATCCGCCGCCTGCTGCTCCAGCGATCCTTGCGCGCGGGCGAGTTCGTCGCGTTGCAGCTCAAGGGCGCGCGTCTGCGCTTCCAGCTCCGCATTGCTCTGTTCGAGCGCGGTCTGCTGCGCCTCAAGCCGGGCGGCGGTATCCTGCAGCTCCCGGCTCTGTGCTTCCAGCTCGTCATTGTTGACGCGCAGCTCCTCGCTCTGGACCTGCAGCTCCTCGGCCTGCTTCTGCGTCTCCTCAAGCAGCTCGCGCAGCCTTGCGCGGTACTTGCCCGAGCGGATCGAGACACCAAGCTGCCCGCTGATCCGCTCCAGCAGCGTCTGCACCTGCGGATCGGCGGTGCCCGGGAAGCCGAGCTCGAGTACGGCATTGATCTCGCCATCGGCCTCGGTGACGCCGATCAGCAGCGTGCGCGGCTGCGCCTGGCCCAGCCCGGAGCCATAATAAAGATAGCCCTCCGGCACCTGCTCCAGCAGGAACTGGCGCCGGTCGGCAATTGCCTGTCCGAGCAGCCCCTCCCCCGGCTTGACCCATTCGGGCAGCGGCGCGTCGCCAGGCACCGCATAGGTGCCGCGGCGGCGGAAGCCGGCGCCGCTGGGGTCGCGCACGAAGATCGCGCCAGCCTGCGCACCCGAATAGTCCGCCAGAAAGCGCAGCGCCGCGGTGGCGAGTTCGTCGAGCGGCAATTCGCCGGCGACGGCCCTGGCGAGCCCGACCTGCCCGGATTGCAGCCATTCCTCGCGCTGGATCGCCAGCCGGTTGCGGATGAAGGCGAAGCCGATGCCCGCGAGGATCCAGATGATCGCCGTGCCGAGGATGCGGTTGACCAGCACCACCTGCGGATCAACGCCCGGCGGCGCGAGCGTGAAGCCGGCGAAGTTGAGCAGCGTCGCCAGCGCCGCGATGACGAGCGGCGCTACCGGCCGGCGCGCGACATAGGCGATCACGGTCGGCAGCAGATAGCCCGCCCAGGTCGCGGTGCCGAGCGGCAGCACGGTATCGGCGCCGAACGGCAACAGCAGCAGAGCGGCGAGCCCCGCATAGAGGGGAAGCGAGGGCTTTCGACTGCGCTGGGTGGGCGACATATGAAATCTCAAAGGGATAGGAGGGGAAGGAGGTACCCGGCTTTAACCCCTCCTCGCAAGCCCGGAGGGCGGCTGTTGCGCGGGCGGCCATGGCCACACGCCCCCCTTCCCGCTCGCAGGAGGGAAATCGCCCTGAACCATCCCCGATCCCGTCGGTTACCCCGATGACTTCAGGAGACGGCAGATGGCAAAGCAGACGAGCGACTTTTTCGTGGAGCGGCTGAAGGCCTGGGGTGTCACGCGGATCTACGGCTATTCGGGCGACGGCATCAACGGCGTCCTGGGCGCGCTGCAACGCGCCGAAGCCGACGGCGAAGGCATCGAGTTCATCCAGGTCCGCCACGAGGAGATGGCCGCGTTCATGGCGGCAGCGCACGCAAAGTTCACCGGCGAGCTGGGCGTCTGCCTGTCCACCGGTGGGCCCGGTGCGACGCATCTCGTCACCGGCATGTACGATGCCAAGCTCGATCACGTCCCCCTGCTCGCCATCGCCGGTCAGGCCGAGACGACGGTGCGCGGCGCAAACTATCAGCAGGAGCTCAACCTCGACCGGCTGTTCGCCGATGTGTGCGGCTATGTGCAGGAGGTCTCCGCGCCGGCCCAACTTCGCCACGTTACCGACCGCGCGATCCGCATCGCCATCGCCAATCGCGACGTGACCGCTATCGTGCTGCCGAAGGACGTGCAGGACGAACCCTATGAAGAGCCGCCCCTCCAGCACGGCTTCACCCGCTCCGGCCCGGGCTATGTGCGCCCGCAGATCGTGCCGCCCGCGAGTGCATTGGCGCAGGCAGCGGAAATCCTCGACGCCGGCAAGAAGGTCGCCATCCTGATCGGCGCCGGTGCGCGCGGGGCGGAAGCGCCCATCATCGAACTCGCCGAGCGGCTCGGCGCGGGCGTGGCCAAGGCGCTGCTCGGCAAGGATGTGCTGCCGGACGACCTGCCCTTCGTCACCGGCGCGATCGGACTGCTCGGCACCAAGCCCTCGTCGGACATGATGGCGGGCTGCGATACGCTGGTGATGATCGGCACCGGTTTCCCCTGGGCCGAGTTCCTGCCCAAGGAGGGCCAGGCACGCGCGGTGCAGATCGACATCGATCCGGCGATGCTCGGCCTTCGCTATCCGGTCGAATGCAATCTGCACGGCGGCGCGGCGGAGACGCTGAAGGCGCTGCTGCCGCTTCTGCAGCACAAGGAGGACCGCAGCTGGCAAGAAGGCATCGCCCATGAAGTCGGCAAATGGTGGGAGACGATCGAAGCGCGTGCCATGGCCGAGGCAAAAGCGGTCAATCCGCAGCGGGTAGTTTGGGAAATGTCGCCCCGGCTGCCCGCCAATGCCATCGTCACCTCGGACTCAGGCTCCTGCGCGAACTGGTATGCGCGGGACTATCGCGTGAAGGCCGGGCAGCGCGCCTCGCTTTCGGGCGGGCTCGCCTCGATGGGCGCAGCGGTGCCCTATGCGATCGGCGCCAAGTTCGCGCATCCTGATCGACCGGTGGTGGCGCTGGTCGGCGACGGGGCGATGCAGATGAACAACATGGCCGAGCTGATCACCGTCGCCAAATACTGGCAGCGCTGGGCCGATCCGCGCTTCATCGTCTGCGTGTTCAACAACCAGGATCTCAACGAGGTCACCTGGGAGCAGCGGGTGATGGAGGGCAATCCCCGCTTTCCCACCACGCAGGACATTCCCGACGTTCCCTATGCCCGCTTCGCGGAGCTGATCGGGCTGCAGGGCATCCATGTCGACACGCCCGAAGCGCTGGGCGACGCCTGGGATGCGGCGCTGCGCGCCGATCGGCCGGTGGTGCTCGAGGTGAAGACCGACCCGGACGTCGCCCCCTTCCCGCCGCACCTGACGTTCGCCCAGGCGAAGGGTTTCCTGTCCTCGATGGCCAAGGGCGATGCCGGGCGCGGCGGCGTGATCAAGGAAACCGTGCGGCAGATCGCGAAGGAGATTACGGGGTGATCAAAGCCCCAGCACGCCGCGATCGGCCGTCGCCGCCGCCAGGTCCGCCCGTGCAACCAGCGCCTGGTAGCGCGCGTCCAGTGCACGGAGGCGTGCGTCCGTCGCGCTTTCCTCGCGCTGGTTGATCAGGAAGAAGTCGCTGGCGCCCATGTCGAAGCGACGCTGCTCGGCCACCGCCATCTTGCCCGCCAGCTCCGCCTCCTGCGCCGCCAGATCGGCCACCTTGTCGGCACCTTCGATGCCGATGGCGATCCCCTTCACCTCGATGGCGATCTGTTCCTCCAGCATGCGGTGGCGGGTTCGCAGGCCGTCAATCTCCGCCCGCGCTTCCGCGATCCGGCCGCGCGCGCTGCGCCGCTCGAGCGGCACCGAGAACTTGACCCCAACGATGGCCTCGGCGGGCGTGCGGGAAGGCCCGCCCAGCCCGGTGGCGCCAACGTCCTTGCCAAGTTCCGCCCGCGCGTCGAGCCGGGGCTTCAGGTCGTTTTCGGCGAGGTTCAGCCGGGCCAGCGATTGATCGATCCGCACCAGCACCGTCTTCAGGTCGGGCCGCAGGATGGGCCCTGCCTTGCGCGGTGCGATCGCCAGTTCGGGCAGCGCCTCCGGCAATTGCTCCGCAGCGGGGACCAGCGGCACGCCATTGCCATCGCGCCAGAAGAAGGAAAGCCCATTGGCGGCCTCCGCGAACTTCTGTTCAGCCTGGGCCACCAGCGAGCGCCGGCGGGCGAGGTTCTGGTCGTTCTCGGTGATCAGGATCTGCGGCCGCGCGCCCAGCTGCACCTGCCGCGCCAGCTGCGAGCGGCGCCGTTCGGAAAGCGCCAGCAAATCCCGATAGGCCTTCAAGCGCAGGCCCGCGACCGCCCAGGCCTGATAGGCGCTCATCGCCCGGCGCTGGACGCCGATCGCCACCATCTCGCGCTCAAGCCGCGCCACGTCGACATCCTGGTCCGCAAGCCGCAGCTTGGTCCGGCGCTCGTCCGTCACCCGGTCGCGCAGCAGCGAGAACACCGCGCCTACTTTGATCTCGCCGAGCTGGTTGGTGTAGGCCTTGTCCTCGTAGACCGGGAACCTGCCGCGGGAGACGCGGTAGCCGGCATAGAGCCCGCCGCCGTTGGTATCGAGCGCACGGCTGGCCTTCGCCTCCACAACGGTCCCGTCATAATAGCCGAAAGGCCGCGCCTGCGCATCGACGTCGAACACCACGTCGAACGCGCCCTCGGCGCTCAGCGCCTTGCCTTCGGCCTGGCGCTGCTTGGCCAGCGCCTCGATGATCTGCGGCGCGTTCTGCGCCGACGAGCGCAGCACCTGATCGAGCGTGAGGGGGCCCTGCGCCGCGGCGGGCACCGCGAACGCCAGCGCGACGAAAGCGAGCAGCTGCCGGATCATTTCTTTTTCTTCTTGTAGATGTCCATGCCCTTGTCCTCGCCCTTGTCCGAAGCGGTGCCGAATTCGAGCGGGAAGTCGTTGAGCTGGCGCCAGAGTTCGTATCCGACCGGCACCGTCTCGCCCTGCACCCAGCCGCGGACCTTGGCGCCGCGGCGCACGAAGCGATCGCCGGGCCAGGCCTGGGTGCCCGGCATGGGCTCGATCAGCACGCGGAACAGCCCGTCGGGCATCGCCGAGGGATCGACCGAGCGCACCCGGCCATCGAACAGCCCCCAGGCCATCGAGGGCCAGCCACTCAGCTGGATCGCGGGCCAGCCTTCGAACTCCAGCCGCACCCGCCGCCCGGGATGGACCAGCGCGACGTCGCGCCCGTCGACCATCAGCTCGACCACGCGCTCGGTGCCACCCTCGGGCGCGAGCGTCGCCAGCTCCGTACCGGCGCTGACCAGCGTCGCGCCGGCGGCGGCGTTCAGCGTCTGGATGCGGCCGTTGCGGGGGGCTCGAACGATCTGCACCGCCTGACGGTTGAGCGACACTTCGATCCGGTTGAGCTTCGCCCGCGATTCCGCGAGCTTGGCGCCCTGATCGGCAACCCGGATCTGCGCCTGCTCATAGTCGCGCCGCGCGGCCAGCCCTTCATTGAACAGGGTACGCGCGCGGTTGACGTCGATCGAGGCGACTGCACGGGCGCTTTCGATCGAGGAAATCTCGGCAAGCACCTGATCGCGCTCGGCGGCGAGGCGGGCGAGCAGCTCGGGGTCGTTGTCCGAGATCTTGGCGATCGGATCGCCTTTCTTCACCGCCTGGCCGTCGGTGACGAACCAGCGCTCGACCCGCCCCGGCACCAGCGCGGTGACCGACTGGACGCGATCATGGGGATCGAGCGCGACCACCTGCCCCCGCCCCGGCGCGGTCTGCACCCAGGGGACATAGACCATGGTGACGCCGAGCAGCGCCACTGCGATGACGATCATCCACGCGATCGCGCGCGCGATCCGCGGCAGGCGCATGCCGGCAAGGGTCGGGAAATGGCCGATATGGTCGGGCTTAAAGGGCATTGCGGGCCTCCAGATCGGCGAGCGCGGCACGCAGCTGGTCCACCGTGTCGAAGCGGGCCTGGGCCGTCTTGCCCAGCCACAGATAGCCGTCTCGGCGGATCGCTTCCGGGCGGCCCGTGAACAACAGCACCGTGGTGCCGGCCTCGCGCAGCGCATCGAGCGCGGCCGTAAGTCTTTGGGTCGGCATCAGGTCGTATAGCGGGCTCAGCAGCAACACCCGGGGCCGGGCGAGCAGCGCATTGGCAAGCTTCAGCGCCATCAACTCGCCGATCGACAGCGGATAGCCCGAGGCGGCGAGCGGCGTTTCCATTCCCTCCGGCAGCTGCCCGATGCGGGCGTCGAGCCCCACCAGCGCCAGCGCGTCCAGCACCTTGCCGGCGGGGATCCCGGCACCGGCGAGGCCCAGATACTCGCGAATGCTGATCTCGACGATCGTCGGCCGATCGAGCACGATCACATCCGAACGGAGGCGGTAGACGTCGAGCGCCTCCAGGTCGACGCCGCCCACCATCACCAGCCCGCGATCCGGCTGGGTATTGCGCTTGAGCAGCATCGCGAGCCGGCTGTCCATGGCGGGAGCGCCAATCGCGACAAGCTGCGCGCCCGCGGGAATGGTCAGGTCGATCCGGGCGTCACCGGCCTCCACCTCGCGCAGGCGCACCTCGCCATTGCCCGGTGCTTCGGTGCTGCGCGTGTGCGTTTCGTGCGGAATGGCGTAGAGCAGCGATACTTCCTCCGCGGCCGCAGCCATGTCGTAGAAGGCGTCGAGATAATGTCCGAGCTGGCCCAGGCCGTAGAAGACGCCTGACAGGATCAGTTCGGCGGCGACCAGCTGGCCGATCGACAATTGTCCCTGCAGGATCAGCCAGCCGCCCATCGCCAGCAGCGCGGCGCTCGCGGTGGCGTAGAGCAGCAGATAGGCGCAGGTCTGGGTGAAGCTGTAGCGGAAGTGGCGGCGGTGCGCCGCGACATAGGCGGCGGTCATCGATTCCGATCCGTCCATCGCGAAATCGAGATGGCGGCTGGACTTGTAGAAGCCGTTGGAGGTGCCCAGCCCCTCCAGCCAGCGCGCGGCATCATGCTTTGCATGGCTGAGCGCCACCGCCGAGCGGATCGCGCCGGGCGACCAGAGTTGCCAGATCAGCCAGACGAGCGCGATCAGGATCACGTTGAAGGCAAGGAAGAACGGATGGTAAAAGCTGGTCACCACCAGCCCCACCACTGATTGGAGCAGGATGGTGAAGCCGCCGATGACGAGGCTCGGCACGCTCTTCTGCACCGTCATCAGGTCGAAATAGCGGTTGAACAGATCGATCCGGCGGGCATCGGCGAAGAAGGGGTTGCGGGCGTGCACGACCCGGATCGTGATCTCGGCCACGGTGCGCGCGAATAGGCGGCGCTCGAACAGCGCCATGATGTGGACGCGCAGCGCGCTCAGGATCACCACGATCAGCAGCAGCGTGAACAGCATCGCCGACAGCGTGATCAGCGGGGCCGGCAGCGCGATCTTGGCTACGCTGTTGATCAGCAGCTGCACCGAAATAGGGGTCGCCAGCGAGAGGAGGCTGATCGCGATGCCATAGACCATCGCCAGCCGCAGATAGCCGCCATCGGGCCCGATCACCTCGTTCAGCCAGCCGCGCACCTGCGCCCAGCCGATCTTCTGTTTTGCCATCGCTACGTCATCTCCCTTCACGATCGATGAAGTGCGTGCGGCGCGCCATAAGCACAATGGCGCGCCGGCTATATCACCGATAGGATATTCCTATGTCTTCGGCACAGGCGACCAATTCCTGTGCCAGTCTCTTATAGGCCGCGGCCCGCGCCACCCCGCTGCGCCAGAGCAAGCCCAGCTCGCGATAGTGCCGCCCGGCTTGGAAGGGCCGCGCGACCACGCCGTCGCCGGCTCGAATCTCCTGCCGCACATAGAGTTCGGGCAGCACCGCCAGCCCCATGCCCATGCCGGCCATCTGGCGGATCGCATCCAGGCTGGTGCCTTCGTAATCCTCCCGCACCCGTGCTCCCGCTTCCTCGGCGATCGCGATCGTCTGCTCGGCCAGGCGATAGCCGCGCTGGAGGGTGAGCAGGTCCTGCCCGGCAAGATCCTCGCGCCCGATCGTCGTGCGGGCCGCCAGCGGATGGTCTGCAGCCATGGCAAGGTGCAGGGGCTCGCGGAACAGCCGCTCGACATGGGCCCCGGCGGCCTGCAGCGGCAGTTGCGCCAGGATCACGTCGTGCGCCCCTGCCGCCAGCCCTTCCACCAGCAACGCGGGCGGATTTTCGCGGACATGCACACGCAGATCATGAAACTGCTGGTGCAGCCGTGCGACCAGCCGCGGCAGCAGATAGGCGCCGACGGTGGGCGTCACGCCCAGCCGGATCGTACCGAGCAGCGCGGTATCGCCCGCGCCCGCCAGCTCGGCCAGATCGCGAACCTCCAGCAGGATGCGCTGCGCGCGCGCCGCCACCTCGCGGCCAAGCGGCGTGAGAAAGGCGCGTGCCCCGCGTTCCACCAGCGGCGCACCCAGCGCCTCCTCCAGCTGACGGATCGCCTGGGAAAGCGAAGGCTGGCTCACGCCCGAAACAGCAGCCGCACGGGTGAAGCTCGCCTGCTCGCCCAATGCAACCAGGTAGCGCAGCTGCCGCAAGCTGATCTGTTGGTCAAAGCCGGGGGTCTTCAGGTCCATACAGCTTCATAGAAGCATAACCATGACAGCTTCGCCTACGGTCTTCTCCGTCAGCGCATGGCGGCGGCGGCGAGGATCGCATGCGCCGTGCTGCGGGGCAGCAGCAGATGCCGCAGCATCTCGACATCGTTGGCGATGGCCACCGGGTCCTCCGCCAGCGCTGCCTCCAGCGCAGCCCGTAACCAGGGGCTGGTGCCGGAATGCGCGAGCACCCACGAAATTCGCCGTTCGATGCCGGCGAGTTCCACCTCGGGCTCCGCCACCCGCAGCGCGGGGGCAATCTCGATTCGCATCGTCAAACCTCCTGCGCGAAGGGCTGCCAGCGCAGCCCGCCGGCGTAGCGCCAGGCGACGTTCCCGCCTTCGTCGATGGCCAGCAGGTGCAGCCAGCGGTTGTCGAACAGCGCCCGCACCTCGTCATGACGGGCGAGCACGTCGCTGATCGCCGCCGTCGGGGCCTCGATCACCACGGTCAGCCGCAGCGGATCGTGCACCAGCCGCTGCCCGTCGTGCACCGACTGCCAGGGCAGCCCGCCCCGTAGCAGCCCGCCATTGCCTTCGAGCACGCCGATCCCGCCGACTGCGTTGTGGAGCAGCTTGTTGCCCGCGCCGAACACGCCGGGCGCGACGCTGGAGCCGTAATATTGCAGGCTGATCCAGCTGGCGACCACCACCGGGGCCGTCAGGATCAGCTCCAGCACCCCCAGATCGGCATCGGCCCGCCAGTCATAGTCATGAAGGAACGCGCGCCCGCCCAGCGATCGTCCGGCCGTGCGGCGGCGCGGCGCGGCGATGAAGGCGCTGCATCCGGCAAGGCCCCATTCGGGGCGCACCTCCGCCCAGTCACGGCCACGGGCGAGGATCTGCCGAACACCCTGCGCCCGCGGCAGTCGGGCAGCACGGGCAACAGCCGCTTCGACCGATGCTTGCGCCAATGCCTGCTCCACCGCCGCAAGCAGCGGTACGGGCACTGCGGCATCCTCGTGAAACAGCTGGATGCGATCGCTCGTCGTGTCGTGCAGGCCGCCGATCACCACCGTCTCGGCGGGGATGTCGATCCCCCGCTCCGCGAGCCCTTTGCGTACCACCGGGTCGTTGAGCAGCCCGGCGAGCAGCCGCGCATTCACGTCACCGGCATGGCCGCCGCACGCACCGCACTGAAGCGCACTGGCGTGGAGATTGTTGGTCACGCCCGCGCCGTGCCCTACCAGAATCACCAGGGGCGCAAAGTCGCTGGTAAGGGACATGGCGCGAAGGATCCGCTCGGCAGCGTCGACGGCGTCCCGCTGCGGCAAGGGCGGATGGAAACGCGGCTTGCCCGCTTTCCGGCTCGCACCGGCCAGGCCCAACGTGTTCTTGAGCAGCTTGGCGGCATAGACGAACCCGGCAGACTCCACGAAGGCGAAGGAGGAGACCGCCGCCTGCTTGAACCGCCCCCACGCACGGTCCCCGCGCGCATTGGCGTGGTCCAGCGCCTCGAGATGCGGGTCCCCGCCATCGTCGCTGGTCAGACCAGGCCGGAGCAGCACCGGAAGGCGCGCCTCGCCGGCGCACGCGGCGTGCGGCCGATGCGCGGTGCCAAGACCGAAGAAGCCCGCGAAGCCCCTGGTGCGGATTCCCGGAGCCACCCGCTCGATCGCGGCGCGGATCGGCTCCGATCGCACATCGATGCAGAATGCCATCTGCGCAACCGGTGCCGTTGCCGCTGCGCTGACCACCGGCGCATGCAGCCGCGCGACCAGTCGCCGCTGTTCGGCAATCTCGGCCGCATGCTGGAGGATGGCGTCGATGCAGCAATCCTGGCCTGGCCGCATCGGCGCTTCATAGATCCGTGCGGCTTCCGCCCAGCGCTCCCGCAGGGCAGCGCCGCCCAGTTCCCACAGCGCCGCTTCCCAGAGCAGGCGCACCGCGAGCAGTTCGACCAGCGTGTCGTCCGCGCTGCTCGCCAGCTCCGCCTGCCAGCGCTGGTAGCGGGCGAACTGGGCCCACCCGCCGAGGCTCATCAGCAGCCGCTCGAAATAGCGTTCAGCCGCTTCGGCGCGAAGACCGAGCCGGGCGGCGCTCACCGCAATCGCATCTCTGGCCGTTGAGGGCGCAGTACCTACAAAGGCGCGAAAACCGGCAAGGCCATGGATTTCGGGCGTGCGATCGCGTCCGGCTTGTTCGCGCCATCCGGCATAGGCGCCCTGCCCCTGGGGCGCCGCCCAAAGCGCCTGTCCCGCATCGAAATAGCTGCCGGCCCAGCTGCCGATCTGGTCGGCGACGACCGACGGCCAGTCGGTGCCCCCCGGCACCGCGGCCATCTCCGCCAGCGTGGGATGGGGTACGGGATCGGCGCCATCGTGGCGGATGTCGATCAGGAAGCGCTCGAACGGCTGCGGCCGCTCCGCTGGAGGAGCAGCCTCCCACGCCGCGTGCAGGTCGCTTTCGTAAATCGCGCTTTCGGCGATCCGGTCACGATACCAGGCGCGGGGCATGGTGGCGCGGGCGCCGCCGCTTCGGCGCAACCAGGCCGAGGCCTGCGCGAGGCTGCGGCGGGTGTGGCCGAGGAACGGGTTCACCGCGACGCTGGTCGCCAGCGGCCACAGCGGCGGCACGGCGCGGGCGGCCTGCTCGGCAGCCTCCAGGAGCAGCCCGACATAGCTGGGCTGCGGCGCGTGGGATTGCGGGTCGGCAATGCGATACATGGGATCAAGCCTTTCCGATGACCCGGCTGCCGATCACCCGATCGAGCAGCGCGTTGACGTAAAATCCGTGGGAGAGATGCGTGCGCAGCCGCTGCGCCGCCGGATGGTCGCACCACAGCGGCAGCATGGCCTGGGCCAGTGCGATGCCGCCGAAGGCGATCAGGGCGACGGCGAGCAGCACCCATTGGAACGGGCCCGGCGCAGGAACAGGCGGCAGGGTGCCGATGGTGAGCCATTCGGCGGCATGGTGCAGGATGAAATAGGCGGAGGTCGCAAGGATCGCGAAGCCCAGGGTGCTCTGGAGCAGCGCGCGCGGCGCGGCCGGGCTCATTCCCTGCACGATCAGATAAGCGACGCCGAACACCAGGATCGCACCCAGTGCGACCGCCTGGGGCGGCTTTGCCCAGGCCCCGAAGCCGATCGCGAGCGCACCATAGAGGATCGCCGCCCCCAGCATCGCCAGCCCGACGGCCGCGCCGTCCGGTTTGGCTACCGGCCCCAGCCGCCGCGCCGCGGCAATCCGCTCGACGGCGCCGCCGGAGGAGAGGAAGGCATGCGCCTTGTAGAGCGAGTGCGCCACGATGTGCAGCAGCGCGAGGTAGAACAGGCCGAGCCCGCACTGCATGACCATGAAGCCCATCTGGGCGACGGTCGACCAGGCAAGCTGCGTCTTGATCGCTGGCTGGGTGGGCAGCACCAGGCTGCCGAACAGCGCCGTGAAGCCGCCCAGCACCGCCAGCAGCGCCAGCGCCGAGGGCGAGACAAGCATCACGTCCGCCAGCCGGATCAGCAGGAACCCGCCGGCATTGATAACCCCGGCATGCAGCAGCGCGGAGACCGGCGTCGGCGCTTCCATCACTTCCGTCAGCCAGCCGTGCAGCGGGAACTGCGCCGATTTCAGCATCGCCGCGAGCGCGATGCCCCAGGCGGCGAGCGCCATCGCGCCAGGTGCCGTGCCGGCGCGTGCGGCTTCGAGCAAACGTGCGATGTCCGTCGTGCCGGTCGCCTGCCACAGCAGCACGGCGGATCCGATCAGCGCCACGTCGGCGAAGCCGGTGCTGATCGCCTTCTTACGCGCGGCACGGCGTGCGGCAGCGCGCTCGGGATAGAAGAGCAGCAGGCGCCGCAGCCCCTGCCCGGCCGCAATCCAGGCGAAGACCAGCTGCGGCAGCGTTCCAGCGCTCACCAGCAGCATCACGCTCGCCAGCGTCACCGCCAGCCAGGCCATGAAACTGCCCTGCCGCGCCTCGCCATCGAGATAGGTGGCCGCGAAACGCACCACGATGCAGCCGACAAAGCTGACCAGCACCAGCATGGTGACGCTCACCACATCCAGCCGGGTCGACACCAGCGCGTCGACGCCCGGTAGCGCGAGTGTGCGCGGCCCCATCCAACCCGTCCATCCCGCCAGGGCCACCGCCGCGACCAGCGCGCCCAGCGCGGCGAGCGATATCACCCGCAGCGTCCAGCCGGGCCGGAACTGCCGCCCGGCGCCCGCCAATAGCGCTGCCGCGGCGAGAAAAGCCGGCCCGGCGTTGGCCAACCACCACATGCTCACACCCGATCTCCTTCTTGTGCGGGAGGAGCGTTAGGCCTGCGGAACGATCAGATAAAATTCATTGTATGGTGCGTAATGTTCACTTTATGAGAACGATATGCGCGACCTGAACTACAACCATCTCCGCTATTTCTGGGCCGTCGCGCATGACGGAAATCTCACGCGCACCGCAGAGCGGATGGCCGTGTCGCAGTCCGCCCTGTCCACCCAGATCAGCAAGCTGGAGGAACGGCTCGGCCACGCCCTGTTCCAGCGCGAGGGCCGTCGCCTGGTGCTCACCGAGGCCGGGCGGATCGCGCTGGACCATGCCGATTCGATCTTCGCCACCGGCGACGAGCTGCTCGACGTGCTGCGGGAAACCGGCCGCGCCCGTCAGGCGGTGCGGATCGGTGCGCTGGCCACGCTTTCGCGCAACTTCCAGATCGGCTTTGTCCAGCCCCTGCTCCACCGCGCCGATGTGGAGCTGGTGTTGCGATCGGGCAGCGCCGCGGAGCTGATGCAATCGCTGGCCGGCCTGCAACTCGATGTCGTGCTGGCCAATCGCCCCCCCGCCCGCGACGCGATCACGCCCTATCTTTCCCACAAGATCGCCGAGCAGCGCGTGAGCCTGATCGGCCGCCCCGGGATCGCCGGGGATACCAGCCTTGCGGCGCTGCTCGCCACCCAGCCGCTGGTGCTGCCCACGCTGGAAAGCAGCGTGCGCGCAGCCTTTGATGCACTCGCCGCGACCCTGGGCGTTCGCCCCCAGATCGCGGCCGAGGTGGACGACATGGCGCTGATGCGCCTTCTTGCCCGCGATGGCGTGGGGCTGGCCGTGCTCCCCCCGATCGTCGTGCGCGACGAGTTGGCGGCAGGCAGTCTGATCGAGTTCGATCAGCTCCCACAGGTGACGGAAAGCTTCTACGCCGTCACGCTGGACCGGCGCTTCCCGAACCCGCTGGTCGCCGCGCTGCTGCGCGACGCTACTGCGGGAAAGGCATAGACGTTGCGCCAGCAGCTGGTGCCGATTGCTGCTCCCGATTCGCCAAAAATTCGGGGTATTGCGATAGCTGCAGGGGATGGAGATGCGAAAGATCTGCAGCGGCTGCCGCGATGGCGTCGATTTCGACATCCCGTTCGACATGGCGTTCCAGCCAATCATCGACACGCTGACGGGTGCGCCTTTCGCCTATGAGGCGCTGGTACGTGGTGCCGACGGGTCAGGCGCGATGCACGTTCTGTCGCAGGTGACGGATGCCAATCGCTACGCCTTCGATCAGGCCTGCCGCGTCAAGGCGATTGAAACCGCCATGGCCGCCGGGTTGATGGCGACCGGTGCCCTTCTCTCCATCAACTTCCTGCCCAACGCCGTCTATTCGCCCCTGGCCTGCATCCAGCTGACGCTGCAGACCGCCCGCAAGACGGGGCTGCCGCCGGACCGCCTGATCTTCGAGTTTACCGAGAACGAGCAGATGGGGTCGCCCGAGCATGTCGAAGCGATCATCGAATCGTACAAGCAGATCGGGTTCAAGGTCGCGATCGACGATTTTGGTGCCGGCCATTCGGGCCTCGATCGGTTCGCGCGCTTCGCGCCGGACGAAGTGAAGCTGGACATGGAGCTGGTGCGGAACATCGACGGCGATCGTCGTCGCCAGGCAATCGTGCGCGCCGTCGCGGGCCTCTGCGCCGAACTGGACACGCTGCTGATCGCCGAGGGGATCGAAACCGCTGCCGAGGCCGCGACGCTACGGGAACTCGGGGTGCGCTATCACCAGGGCTATTGGTATGCCCGACCAGCGCTGGGCGTGCTGCCCGCCGTCAACGGTGACGCGCTCCGCGCCCGACCCGACTAGTCCTGCCGCGCCTTGGCCTATACAGGGACCAGGAGCCCGCCCCGGGCGACCACATCATCGCAGGCAAGATCCATGACCGTCCTCATCAAGGAAGCCGATCTGATCGAGAGCGTCGCCGACGCGCTCCAGTACATCTCCTATTACCACCCGATGGATTATATCCGCGCGCTGGGCGACGCCTATGAGGCCGAGCAGGGCCCCGCCGCCAAGGACGCCATCGCCCAGATCCTGACCAACAGCCGCATGTGCGCGGAAGGGCATCGCCCGATCTGCCAGGATACCGGCATCGTCACCGTGTTCATCCAGTGGGGCCAGAAGTGCGTGCTGGACAGCGAGCGCTCGCTGCAGGACGTGGTCGATGAAGGCGTGCGTCGCGCCTATCTTCACCCCGAGAACCGCCTGCGCGCCTCCATCCTGCGCGACCCGGCCTTCAGCCGCGTCAACACCAAGGACAACACCCCTTGCGTGCTCAACGTAGAGATGGTCCCCGGCGACCGTGTCCATGTCGAGCTCGCGGCCAAGGGCGGCGGCTCCGAGAACAAGTCCAAGTTCGCCATGCTCAACCCGAGCGACTCCATCGTCGACTGGGTGCTCGAGATGGTCCCGAAGATGGGCGCCGGCTGGTGCCCGCCCGGCATGCTCGGCATCGGCATCGGCGGCACCGCCGAGAAGGCGGTGACGCTCGCCAAGAAGTCGCTGATGGGGGATATCGACATGGCCCAGCTCAAGCTGCGCGGGCCGCAGAACGATATCGAGAGGCTCCGCATCGAGATCTTCGACAAGGTCAACGCGCTCGGCATCGGCGCGCAGGGCCTGGGCGGCCTGGCCACGATCCTCGACGTGAAGATCCTCGACTATCCGACCCATGCCGCCTCCAAGCCGATCGCGATGATCCCGAACTGCGCCGCCACCCGCCATGCGCATTTCAGCCTCAACGGCAGCGGCCCGGTCTATCTCGACCCGCCGAGCCTCGACGAATGGCCCAAGGTGGAATGGACGCCCTCGAAGGAATCGATCCGCGTCGATCTCGACACGCTGACCCCGGAAGTGGTGGCCAGCTGGAAGCCGGGCGATCGCCTGCTGCTCAACGGCAAGATGCTCACCGGCCGCGACGCCGCGCACAAGCGCATCCAGGACATGCTGGCCAAGGGCGAAGAGCTGCCGGTCGATTTCAAGGGCCGGGTGATCTACTATGTCGGCCCGGTGGATCCGGTACGTGACGAGGTGGTCGGCCCCGCCGGCCCCACCACTGCGACCCGCATGGACAAGTTCACCGAGATGATGCTCGCCCAGACGGGCCTGATCGCGATGGTCGGCAAGGCCGAGCGCGGTCCCGTGGCGATCGACGCGATCCGCAACCACAAGGCCGCCTATCTGATGGCAGTGGGCGGTGCGGCCTATCTCGTCGCCCGCGCGATCAAGGGCGCGCGCGTGGTGGGCTTCGAGGATCTCGGCATGGAAGCAATCTACGAGTTCGACGTGAAGGACATGCCGGTCACCGTCGCCGTGGATGCGACGGGCGAGAGCGTCCACCACACCGGCCCGCTGGTGTGGCGCGAAAAGATCGCCAAGGAACGCCTGCTCCAGCAGGCCTGAGGCCATGGGCACGCCCGCCGAGACGCCGTGGCGCCGCCGCGCGCGCATCGCGCTGGCGTGCCTCTATCTGTTGGCGGGCGTGCTGCACCTGGCTGTGCCACGCCCGTTCCTGCACATCACCCCGGCCTGGGTGCCCCATCCCGAACTCGTGATCGCGGGCACCGGGCTCTGTGAGATCGCGGCGGCGATCGCGCTGTTGACCGTGCGGCTGCGCAATCTCGCGGGCGCGATGCTGGCACTCTACGCGGTCTGCGTGTTCCCGGCAAACCTCCAGCACGCGGTGCGGGACCTTTCGACCGGCACCGGCCTGGGCTGGGCCTATCATGCGCCGCGCCTGTTCGTGCAGCCGCTGGTCTGCTGGTGGGCGCTTTGGGCGGGCGGCTTGGTCGGCAAAGGCCGCCGCAGTCGCTAACCCGCCTTGTCGAGCGCATCCAGCAAATGGCAGTTCTTGCCCGGGGTCAGCTTCTCGACGCGCTCAACCCGCAGGATCGAGCGACCTTCCCCTTCGGCATAGTGCGCGATCACTTCCCCATAGGCGGGCAGCTTCGCCTTGCGAACCGCCCCGACGGCGTGGCGACCGGCCGCATCGACTAGCACATATCGGTTCTTCACAAAATCGCAGCGCCGCAAGATCACGTCGTTGCCGTCCCGTTCCAGCGTGCCGATGAAGACATCTGCGATGTCCTCCGCGTCTTGCGCTAGAACCGCTGGTGCCGGCGCCGCCAGCGCCAGCAGCGCAGCGCCGACGGCGGTTGATCGCCCGACTGCGCTGATCGCAATCACAGCGGGTTACCGTCCTTGTCCAGCAACTCCATCTTGTACGAACAGCCGTACAAAGTCTTGCCGGGATGCGTCACGACGTTCGAGACGTTGAGGGCGATGGTCGTGCGGGCACGATATGTTTCGCCATCGGCCGGATCGGTGACATCGCTGATCACGCGCTCGCCCAGGAACTTGTGAAACTTGATCTCCGCTTCCGCCTCTGCCCGCGTGACCTTGCCCGAGGCGACAAGTGCATCGACCAGGCCGTCGGATCCCATCGTGTTCCGGATATGCACCTTGGCCGCGATCACCCCGGGATCGGCGACATCCAGCACGGCGAGCACGCCGCTGGAGGTGAAGGCGATGCGGCGGGTGCTATACCCCCCGGCCACGACGATCGGGTTCGGAAGCTCATATTCTGCCAGCAGCATGTTGGCGGACTTCACCGGCTTCCAGTGGCTGGTCGCAAGGGTTGCGTCGTCGGTCGCCGCCGTGGCGAAGCCGTTATAGGTGGGTGCATCGAGGCGACACTCGATCGCATCCTTGATGTCGATGGTGCTGAAATCCACGTCGTCGCGGGCGCCCGCGCTATCCTGCGGTGGCGCGGCAAAGGCGGAAGTCGGAAGCAGGGCAGCGACCAGGGCTTGACGGAGGTGCGGGATTCTCATGCCGGCCCGGTATTACGCCGTCCGTGCGGCGGCAATGGCTTCGCGCCGAACCGATGGGCGGCACAACATCAGGTGCATCGCCCTATTCGGGCAGGATCCGCACCCGGCGCTTGCCCCAATAGCTGAGATCGATCGAGAAATGGACCGGCGCATCCTTGCGGACGAGGATCATCTGGTCGCCGCGCGCGCCCTCGCCGGTATAGCGAAAGGACCAGCCCTGCTTCTTCAGCGCGTCGCCGACCTTCAGCGGTGCCGACTGGTCGCGATCATGCCACAGCGTGATCTGGCGGAAGCCACCGCTGCCATCGCCCTCGAGCAGGTCGAGCGCCGCCTCATAGGGGCCTTCGCCCAGCAACATCACGCCGGAGCGGCGACAGCGCATATGTCCGCCATCCATTTGCAGGCAATTGTCGAAACCCGCGCGCTTCGCATCGGCCAGGCTGCCGCTCACCGGCAGCCCCGCGAAGCTGATCGAGGGAGGTGGCGGCGCGGGAGGCTCCGAATGGCAACCCGCTGCCAACAGCGCAGCAGAAAGCGCCGCCGCGCGCCACCACCCGTGATATCGATGTTCCGCCGTCGCCATCCTGCGCTCCCCCTGCGGCAAGCTTATGCGCGGAGCGGCTCCGGTGCAAAGGCGCGCAGGAACAGATCAACGATATAGTCGGTCTCTTCGTCGATCTCGGCGTCGCTGAACTGGTGGCCCAGCATCGCCCGTTGCTGCGAACCCATGCACAGGCTGGTGAGCGCGAAGGCCGCCTTCAACGGATCGGACGCGCGCAATTGTCCCTTGTGCATCGCGTCGTCCAGATGCGCGGCCAGCATCTCGCGGGTGCGCTGCGGACCGCGCCGGAAGAAGATCTCGCCCATTTCCGGCGTGCGCTCCACCTCGGCATGGATCACCCGGTGCAGCTGGATTGCCTCACGCGAGGTAACCTTGCGCAACAGGCTGCGAATGAACGCACACAGCGTGGCCTGCAGATTGTCCGAAGGGACCAGCAACTGCATCACCTGTTCGCGATAATCGCGCGTGGCTTCGTCCACGCAGGCGTCGAACAGTTCTTCCTTGGACGCGAAATAGCTCCAGAGCGTGCCCTTGGAACCGCCCAGCTCCGCCGCGATTGCCGACATGGACACGGCGGCATAGCCCTGCTCCATGAAGTGACGCTTGGCGATAGCAAGGATGGCGGCACGCCGATCCTGCTTCCGCGCCTCGCGCTTGCCCAGGCATTTGGGGGTTACGATTTCCATAACCGTACTATAGGGTACGATTTTCTATTGACAAGAGCGGAAGCGCTCTCCATCTGGAACTCGTACCCAATAGTACGGTTTTTCCAGACCATGATGAGTCGTTTCCCAACAAGGCCCTTGTTGCTGTCTGCGGCTGCAGCCTCCGCGCTGGCGGCGTGTGCGCCGGTGCCGGATCTCGGTGCTCGCCCCGAAGTGCGCGCCGCCAACAGCTATGCGGCCGGCCAGTCGCTTGCCGGCAGTGCCGAGGCGCAGTGGCCCGTCACCAACTGGTGGACCGCCTATAACGATCCGCAGCTCAACGCATTGATGGATGAGGCCTTCCGCGGTGCGCCGAACCTCGCCGCCGCTGCCGCCCGGTTGCGTTCGGCCCAGGCCTATGCGGTGCAGGCCGGCGCCGCGCGCCTCCCGCGCGTCGATGCCAGCGGCTCCGCAGCCGCAAACCGGATCGATACCGGGAGCGGCCTGCCGATCGACATTCCGTCGAATGTCCAGACGATCGGTTATGGCACGCTCAACCTCGCCTTCGATCTCGACCTTTGGGGCAAGAACCGCGCGCAACTGGCGGCTGCCACCTCCGAGGCGGAGGCAGCACGACTGGAGCTGGAACAGGCGCGGCTCGCGCTGTCGACCAACATCGCTGCCGCCTATGCGGACCTCGCGCGCCTTGCCGCAGACCGCCGGGTGCAGGAGCGCGCGCTGGAAGTGCGGCTTGCTACACAGAAGCTCGTTACCGACCGCGTGACCAACGGCCTCGAAACCCGTGCCGAAGAGAAGCAGGCCGCCGCCGCCGTACCTGCGGCGCGCGCCCAGCTGGCCGCGATCGACGAAGAGATCGGCCTCACGCGCAACCGTATCGCGGCGCTGCTCGGCCAGGGTCCGGACCGCGGGCTCAACATCGCACTGCCCGCGGCACCGGCCCAAGCGCGCGGCATACCGGCTGACGTCACCACGGACCTGATCGGTCGCCGCCCCGACATCGCCGCCGCCCGTGCCCGGGTCGAAGCCGCCGCCAGCCGGATCAAGGTCGCCCGCGCCAACTTCTATCCGTCGATCCGCCTCAGCGCGCTCGCCGGCTATGGTGCGCTCGGCCTCAACAACCTTGTCGACGGTAGCGGCGCCTCGGTGCTCCAGGCCGGCCCGGCGATCAGCCTGCCGATCTTTCATGGGGGCGAACTGCGCGGCCAATATGCCGGTGCCCGCGCCACCTATGACGAAGCGGTCGCCAACTACGACAACAGCGTCACCACGGCCTATCACGACGTGGCCGATGCGGTGACCAGTCAGAAGGCGCTCGCCACGCGCCTTGCCGAGAGCCGCCAGGCGCTCGAAGATTCCGAACAGGCCTATGGAATTGCGCAGCAACGCTATCAAGGCGGGCTGTCGCGGTTTCTCGACGTTCTGACCGCCGAGGAGAGGGTGTTGCAGAACCGCCAGATCGTTGCCGAACTGGAAGCGCGCGCGTTCACGCTCGACGTCCAGCTCGTCCGTGCGCTCGGCGGAGGCTTTTCCACCAACAACGCGGCGGTTGCCGCTTCCGAGGTCAAGACCCATGGCTGACGCAGAACCCGCCATCCACGCCGCCCGCGGCGATGCCGCCGATCGCAAGGAACCCTCGCCCGCCCCGGCCGCCGCCGACGCGGACGAGGGCAACCGCAAGTCGCTGCGCAAGCGGCTGATGCTGGGCATTGGCGGCCTCGTGCTGATCGCCGGCCTTGGCTATGGCGGCTATTACATGGCCGTCGGCAGCCACTTCGTCAGCACCGACAACGCCTATGTCGGTGCCGACAGCGCCAGCATCACGCCGATGACCGGCGGCCAGGTGCTCCGCGTTGCGGTGGCCGACACCCAGACGGTCAAGAAGGGCGACGTGCTCGTCCAAATCGACGACAGCGACGCCCGGATCGCGCTGGCCCAGGCCGAGGCGGATCTTGCCCGCGCGACCCGCCAGTTCGGTCAGACCTCGGCGACCAGCGAAGCGCTGGCGGCGCAGGTGCAGGCGCGCGAGGCGGACATCGCCCGTGCCCGTGCGCAGGTCACCGCAGCGCAGGCTGATTTCGAAAAGGCTCGCATCGATCTGTCCCGTCGCCAGAAGCTCGCGCCCAACGGCGCCGTCTCGGGCGAGGAACTGACCTCGGCGACCAACGCCTTCGCGGCGGCGCGCGCCAATCTCGAACTCGCCAAGGCGGGTCTCGCCCAGGCGACCTCAACCCGCGTTGCAGCGAGCGGCCAGCTGGCGGCGAACCAGGCGCTGGTCAATGGCGCCACGGCGAACACGGCACCGGAAGTGCTCGCTGCGCGCGCCAAGGTGGATCAGGCCAAGCTCGACCTTGCCCGCACCACCATTCGTGCGCCGTTCGACGGCGTCGTCACCCGCCGCAACGTCCAGGTCGGCCAGCGCGTGGCGCCGGGCGCGCAGCTGATGCTGATCGTGCCGCTCAACCAGCTCTATGTCGATGCCAACTTCAAGGAAGGTCAGCTGACCCGCGTGAAGGTCGGCCAGCCGGTGGAGCTGACGTCCGACCTGTATGGCGGCGACGTGAAGTATCACGGTCGCGTGATCGGCTTCTCGGGCGGCACCGGTTCGTCCTTCGCGCTGATCCCGGCACAGAACGCCACCGGCAACTGGATCAAGGTGGTCCAGCGCCTGCCGGTGCGCGTCGCGCTCGATCCGAAGGAACTGCAGCAGCATCCGCTTCGCGTGGGCCTGTCGATGGATGCCGAGATCGATACCTCGGCCAAGTAAGGATTGCCTGCCATGAGCGGCCAGATGCAGCGCGGGGGCTTCCTTGAGGGGCCCTCGCTGATCCTCGCCGGCGTGGTGCTGGCGTTGACCAACTTCATGGTGGTGCTGGACACCACCATCGCCAACGTCTCGGTGCCGCACATCGCCGGCAGCCTGGGCATTTCGGCGAGCCAGGGTACCTGGATCATCACCTCCTATGCGGTGGCGGAAGCGATCTGCGTGCCGCTTACCGGCTGGCTCGCCGGCCGGTTCGGCGTGGTGCGGGTGTTCATCCTCGGCGTGATGGGCTTCGGCATCTTCTCGGTGCTGTGCGGCATGTCGACGACGCTCGGCATGCTGGTCGCCTGCCGTATCGGCCAGGGGCTGTGCGGCGGCCCGCTGATGCCGCTGACCCAGACGCTGCTGCTGCGCATCTTCAAGCCCGAACAGCACGCCCAGGCGATGGGCCTGTGGGCAATGACCACGGTCGTCGCGCCGATCCTCGGCCCGATCGCGGGCGGCACGATCAGCGACAACTGGTCGTGGCACTGGATCTTCTTCATCAACATTCCCGTGGCCGCACTCTGCGCGTTCGGCGCGATGCGTCTGCTGCGCCGCGCGGAGACGCCTACCCAGAAGCTGTCGGTCGACAAGGGCGGGCTCGGGCTGCTGGTCCTGTGGATCGCCGCGCTGCAGATCATGCTCGACCTCGGCCGCGAGCACGACTGGTTCAACGATGCCACCATCGTGTGGCTGGGCGTGGTCGCGGCGATCGGCTTCCTCGTCTTCCTCGCCTGGGAGATCACTGCGAAGGACCCCATTGTCGACCTGCGCGTGTTCCGGCACCGCGGCTTCACCGTTTCCGTGATATCGCTGTCCTTCGCGTTCGCCACCTTCTTCGCCTCGGCGGTGATCATCCCGCAATGGCTCCAGTCGAGTCAGGGCTACACGGCCACCTATGCCGGCTATGCCACGGCCTTCTCGGGCGTGGCGGCGGTGTTCATGTCGCCCGTCGTCGCCAAGCTGTCGAACAAGGTGGATCCGCGGCTGCTGGTGTCGTTCGGCATTCTGTGGCTGGGGCTCTCGGCGCTGATCCGCGTCTATTGGAACAGCCAGGCCGGGTTCTGGACCTTTGCCTTCCCGCAGTTCCTGCAGGGCTTCGGCATGCCCTTCTTCTTCATCCCCCTCACCACGCTCGCGCTGGGGTCGGTGCTGCCGGAGGAAACCGCTTCGGCGGCGGGCGTGATGAGCTTCCTGCGCACCATGGCGGGCGCGATCGGTACCTCGATCTCCACGAGCATCTGGGACGACAGTTCGCGCGTGGCCCGCAGCGAGATCGTCTCGCGGATGAACACCGATCCGACGGTGAGCGCGCTGACGGCGCAGGGCTTCTCGGTCGGGCAGATACGCAGCGCCGTGGAGCGTCTGGTGAGCCAGGAGAGCCTCACGCTGGCGACCACCCATGTGTTCCTGCTGTCGGCGATCATCTTCGTCTTCGCGGCAGGGATCATCTGGTTCACGCCCCGCCCGCGCGGCAAGGTGGATACCAGCGCCGCGCATTGACCAGCGCGCACAGCGCCTTGGCACCTGCATATGTGTTGATGGCCCGTTCCAGCAGTGGAGCGGGCCATGTGACATAAGCGCGACACAAACGTTACGATATACGTCATTCGCGCATTGACTTCCCCCGCTCCACGGATAGCATCCCTGCAACAAGCAATAATAAACCGCAGGGATTGGATACCCGAATCGGCGCCTTGATCAAAAAAGGGGTGATCAAATGGCCGACCATCACTTGCCGCGGGCTTTCGCAGCGAGACGCTGCACCAGCCGCATTCAACCAAGCCTCACCACATGGCCAGAATAGATTGAAGAGATCGGCTGACGATCCCTTCAGGGTCTGCCCAAGCATTATCGCCGCGCGTCCCTGAACATCTCGAGATCGGCAGCCAAGTCTGCCTGATGCTGCCTCTGTGCTTCGGGCTTGCGATAGAAGCCGCATTTCAGCGTCGATTTGATGCGCCTCGCAGTGGCCAGTTCCGGCGCGTCAGGATGACGTGCGACCCTGGCCATGGCGACGGTCGCCGGAGCGTACCCCTGTGTCGGCATCGATCTACCCCGGTAGCGCGCCTGCGCTTCGGGGAATGGACAACCCTGTCCCGCCGATGCCGGACGACGAGATAACGAGAGAAAAGACCACGCAGGAGCGAACGAACGACAACCATCAGCCTTCGGGGGGCACCATCGAATGCAATTTCGAGAAACGGCATCCTTCACGGTTCTGGCCATCACGCTGGCACTGGCCGCCACACCGGCCTTCGCGCAGGACAGCACCGCGCCGGTTCCGCAGGGCGACGATATCATCGTTACCGGAACCCGCGTCACCGGCCTGCGCGCCGCAGACAGCCCGGCGCCGATCCAGTTGCTGAGCGCGGCGGACCTTTCCCGCACCGGCCAGCCGGACCTGATCCAGGCGCTCGCGCAGAACCTGCCCAGCGTGCAGGCCCAGGCGTTCGGCAGCGATCTTCAGGCGCACAACCTGCAGATGAAGCTGCGCGGCCTCAGCCCCAACCACACGCTGATCCTGCTCAACGGCAAGCGCCGCCACGGCACCGCGAACGTGTCGGTTGCAGGCGGCCCCTATGGCGGCAGCGCCGCGCCCGACATCAGCTTCATCCTGCCGGACTCGATCGACCATATCGAAGTGCTGCAGGACGGTGCCGCCGCCCAATATGGCACCGATGCGATCGCCGGGGTGATCAACATTATCCAGAAGAAGGCCGATCATGGCGGCATCATCGATGTCACCGGCGGCCGCTATTACGATCAGGGCGGGAAGACCTACGCCTTCTCCGGCAATATCGGCTTCGCGCCGATCGAGAATGCCTGGGTGAACATCACTGCCGAGAAGAAGCACAAGGGCTTCAGCTTCCGCGGCGACGTCAACCCGCAGGTATATGGCAACAATGCCAACGCCACCAAATATCTGACGCTGTATCCGGCGATCAAGAACCTGCCTTATTACCCGTACACGAACCGCATTCTGGGCGATCCGGAAGTCGATCAGAGCTCGGTGATGGTCAACGCGGGCTATGATTTCGGCGGGTTCGAATTCTACAGCTTCGGCAGCTACGGCCACAAGAATGCCCGTGCCTATGAGAATGTCCGCACGCCGGACGTGGTCACCAGCAAGGCGGGCGTACCCTTCTACCCGATGGGTTTCCAGCCGCTCGAGGCGATTTCGGAAACCGACTATGCCGTCACCGGCGGCTTCCGCGGCAGCATCGGCGCCACCACCTTCGACATCGCCTCCACCTATGGCGACGATTTCGTCGGCGTCTATGTGCAGAATTCGGCCAACGCCGCGCTCTACAAGGACACCGGTTTCACCCCCACCAACTTCCACAATGGCGACTTCAAGGCCAGCCAGTGGACGAGCACGCTCGACCTGACCCACCCCTTCGACATCGGCCTGGCCGAGCCGCTCAACGTGGCCGGTGGCCTTGAATATCGCCGCGAAACCTATGGCATCGTCTCGGGCGACCCGGCCTCCTATTACGGCAGCGGCGCGCAATCCTTCTTCGGCTACAGCCCGAACGACGCCGGCCAGCATTCGCGCACCAACTTCTCGCAATATCTCGACATCAGCGTGAAGCCGGTCGATGCCTGGCTGGTCGACGGTGCGCTCCGCCACGAACATTACAGCGATTTTGGCGACACCACTGTCTTCAAGCTGACCAGCCGCTACGACATCACGAACGCGATCGCGATCCGCGGCACCGTCTCCACCGGCTTCCGCGCGCCGACGCTGGCGGAGGGCTTCTATTCCGGCATCAATGTCGGCCCGAACAGCGTCTCCGGCGTGCTGCCCGCCAACTCGCCGGGCGCCAAGGCGCTGGGCTTTGGCGGCCTCAAGCCCGAGAAGTCGACCAACTTCAGCGCCGGCTTCGTCTTCACGCCTAGCCCGCACGTCAACGTGACGCTCGACGCCTATTGGATCGAGATCCGCGACCGCATCCTGATCTCGAGCACCTTCTACGGCTTCAATGGCAAATACTGCCCGCAGGGCTATGCCGGCTCAAACAGAGCGAACTGCGTCGTCTACAACGCGGATACGTTCAACACGTACAACCAGCAGGCGGTGTATAACGCCGTCGCCACCGCGTTGGGCGGCACCATCCCCAGCTATGTGCTCAGCGACGTCAATGGCGAACGCAACATCGACGGGACCGTCTCGGTGCAGACCTTCGTCAACGGCGCCGAGATGCGCACCCGCGGCGTCGACTTCGTCGCCAGCTACGACATGATGAGCCCGATCGGGAAGGTGAACTGGACGCTTTCGGCCAATTACAACGACAACAAGGTCAAGAACATCGCCGCCCTGCCCTCGGCGCTCTACGTCAACAAGGCCAATCCCGCGCTGTCGGCGCTGATCAACAATTATTCGATCATCGAGCTGGAAAACAGCACGCCCAAGTTCCGCGCGACGCTAGGCGCCTTCTGGGAATCGGGGCGGTTCAGCCTGAACTTCCGCGAGAGCTATTATTCCAAGGTCTACGCGCTGGAATCGACACCGGGAAACAGCCCGCTCAAGGGCGCCGATCTCGAGGTGCCGGTCAACGCGGCGTTCATCACCGATCTCGAAGGCAGCGTGAAGATCACCGGTGGCATCAAGCTCTCGGTCGGCGCGAACAACCTATTCAACCATTACCCGACGCAGCGTTCGTTCGAGAATATCCGCTCGGCGCAGTTGGCCGCCGGATCGCGCGGCTATTCGTCGAACCTCTACCCGACGATTTCACCCTACGGGATCAACGGCGGTTATTATTACGGCCGGATCAGTCTGAAATTCTAAAATCTCGCCGGGCCGGGAGCATGTTTCCGGTCCGGCCTGTGCTTGCCAGAACATATCATGGGAGTGATGCGTCTTGCTTATGTCTTCCACGGACTGGCTGATCCCGCTGCTGGGGCTGCTGGTCGCCGGGCTCGCCGCCGGTTTCGCCGGGGGCGTGTTCGGCATCGGCGGCGGCTTCGTCGTCGTGCCTGCCCTGCTGCTGATGCTGCCGCTGCTCGGCGGCGAGCATAGCCAATATGCCCATGTCGCGATCGGCACCTCTGCCGCCACGATCATCATCACCTCGATCCGATCGGTGCTGAGCCACCACAAGCGCGGTTCGGTCGATTTCGAGATCCTCAAGACCTGGGCGCCTTGGGTGGTGCTGGGCGACGGCATCGGCGTGCTGCTCGCCAGCCATGTCGACGGGCGGGTGCTGACCCTGGTGTTCGCCAGCGGCGTGCTGTTGATGTCGGTCAACTTCCTGGTGCCGCGGCTCGGCAATCGGGTGATCAGCGATACCATGCCGATGGGCGTCGCGCGGGTCGCCATCGCGGGAGGTCTGGGCACCTTCTCCTCGCTGCTCGGCATCGGCGGCGGCACGATTGCGATCATGGTGATGACGCTGTGCGGCCGCTCGATTCACCGGGCGGTCGGCACCGCGAGCGGCATCGGCACGCTGATCGCCATCCCCAGCGCGATCGGCTTCGCGATCATCGGCTTGCGCGAGCCGGGGCTGCCCTGGGGCTCGCTCGGCTTCGTCAACCTGCCCGCGACGGTCGCCATCGCCTCGATGTCGATGCTCACCGCCCCGCTCGGGGTTGCCGCCGCCCACGCCTTACAACCAGCCATGCTGAAACGGGTATTCGGCATTTACCTCATCGTCATCGCGCTGGTGATGTTCCACAACGCGCTGAAGTTCTGACGCGCGTCTCGATCGAAACAGGGAGACCCACGACATGACCATTCTCGACACGCTCAAGAAGCCTGAAGTCGCTGAGGACCTGCGCGGTCGCGGCTATTCGCGCCGCGACATGGGGCGGATCGCCGCGCTGCTCGGCGGTACGGTCGCGCTAGGTCGCGCCGCACCTGCCTTCGCCCAGCAATCCGCCAAGGCTGTGGTCGGCGCCGTTCGCATCGGATCGAACGAATGCTGGACCGGCCCCCTCCCCGCCGGCGCGGCGGCCGCGATGAAGATCGTCACCGAAGGCAATCGCTACGAGCCGAACGGCGAGCACGACCAGCTCTTCGCCGCCGTTTCCGCGGTGGAAGGGCTGCCCGCCACCCACATCAAGGCGTGGCCTGGTTCCAGCGACCCGCTCAACCGCGCCGCCGTCACCTTTGCCTCGCCCACCCGCGGCATCGTCACCGCGGACCCCACCTATGAGCAGATCTGGCGCACCGCCGCCTGGATCGGCGCCAAGGTCACCAAGGCGCCGCTCGGCCCTCAGTATCAGCACGACGTGAAGGCGATGCTGGCGGCGGATCCAAACGCCGGGCTCTATTATGTCTGCTCGCCCAACAACCCGACCGGCACGCTGACCCCGATCGCCGACATCGTCTGGCTGGCCGAGAACAAGCCCAAGGACGCGGTGCTGATCGTCGACGAGGCCTATATCCACTTCGCCGACGCGCCGAACGCGGCCAAGCTCGTTGCGGCCCGCGACGACGTGCTGGTGATGCGCACCTTCTCCAAGCTGTTCGGCATGGCAGGCATGCGGCTGGGGCTCACCTTCGCGGCGCCGTCGCTGCACGAAAAGATGATGCGCTATGACGGCATGCAGGTGACCAACATGCTGCCGATGACCGCGGTCGCCTGCGGAACCGCGTCGATCCCTCTCGCCGCCGAGATCAAGGCGCGACGCGACGAGATGATCGCGGTGCGCGAGAAGACCATCGCACATCTCCAGAGCCGCGGGCTGAAGGTGCTCCCCGGCAGCCACGCCAACATGTTCATGACCGAGTGGAAGGGAAAAGCGCCCAAGGAGATGATGGCGGCGCTGCTCGCCCAGAACGTCCAGATCGGCCGCTCCTGGACGGCCTATCCGATGATGTCGCGCGTCACCGTCGGCTCGGCGGCGGACATGGAGAAGTTCCGGATCGCCGTCGACAAGGTGCTGCTGGCCTGAGGGTTGGGGTGCCTGGCCCGCGCCGCCTCCCTGGGCGGCGCGGGCCCGTTTTCAGCCCATCGGCACGATCGGCAGCATCGCCTCGAAACACGCGCCGCTTGTGCCCTCCACCAGCACCAGATCGCCGCCATGGCCGAGCAGGATCTGCCGCGCCAGCGCCAGCCCCACGCCGCTCCCCTGCGGCTTGGTGGTGAAGAAGGGGCGGAACACGGCGCCACGATCGCCGGCCGCCACGCCCGGCCCATTGTCCGACACCCGCCAATATGCGGCACGCTCGTCGCGCCACAGCGACAGGCCGATGCGGCCCTCGCCTGCCCCGCCGACCGCTTCTGCGGCGTTCTGCAGCAACGCCCAGAGCGCCGCGCTCAGCTGGTCCGCATCGCCCTGCAGGCGCACCGGCGCCGCACTATCGAAGACGAGCGGCAAGTCCGGCCAGCGGGTCGCGAACAGCCGCGCGAGATCGGTCGCCACCGTGCGCAGGTCGAGCGGCGCCAGGCGCGGCGGCGGCAGCCGCGCCAGCGAGCGATAGGCCTCGCCGAAGCGCTGAAGCCCTTCCGCGCGCCGCGCAACCGTGCCCACGGCATCACGCAGCGCGGCGAGCGCCG
This sequence comes from Sphingomonas sp., assembly GCF_036731925.1. Taxonomy (GTDB): domain Bacteria; phylum Pseudomonadota; class Alphaproteobacteria; order Sphingomonadales; family Sphingomonadaceae; genus Sphingomonas. Next base: position 919,598 of record NZ_DAINDJ010000001.1, on the reverse strand, counting down.
GGGCCGGCTCGTCCAGCATGTCCGCTGCCGTGCGGCTCAGCGAGGCGATCGGCGTCAGCGCGTTGACGATCTCGTGGCTCAGCACCTGCACCAGATCGCGCAGCGTCGCCGCCTCGGCCGCCTTGAGTTCGGCATCGATGTCGATCAGCACCGCCAGCCGGCTCTGCGTACCGCCCAGTGCGAAGTCGCTGGTGGTCAGCGCATAGCTTCGCCCCCCGATCGCCACCGTCGCCGCCTGGGCAGCGAAGTCGCCGATCGCCTTGACCAGCAGCGCGGGCGGATCGGCGATGAGATCCGCAGCCCCGAACAGGCGTCGTGCGGCGCGGTTGATCGCGTGCAGGCGCCCCTCGCCGTCCAGCGTGACGATTGGCGCTGGGGAGAGATCGAGCAGCGCCGTCAGCCGCCGCTCGCGGTGCGCTGGGTCCGGCGCAGGGCCGGGCGCAGCGACCGGCACCAGCTGCGGCTTGCGCGCTGCGACGACTCCGGTCGCAATGGCCCACAGCCCCGCGAGCGCCGCAACCAGCGCGCTCGCATAGAGGCCCGAGCCCCAGGCGACGGCAAAGGCGCCCCCCGCCACGAGCAGCAACACCCCGCGCAGCAGCGCCGCCCAGCCCCTAGAGCCCATATTTTGCCATCCGCCGATATAGGGCCGCGCGCGTCAGCCCCAGTTCCGCCGCCGCGCGGCTGACGTTGAAGGCGTGGCGCTTGAGCGCCGCCGTCACCAGTGCCGCCTCGCTCCGCCCCAGATTGAGGTCCGCCTTGATGGCCCGCGGCTCCAGCGTGTCCTCCGGCAGCGCGAGGCCCAGCGTCGCCACATCGATCGCCGCACCGCCGCCGAGCAGGACTGCCCGCTCGATGGCCTGGCGCAGTCCGTGCACCCCGTCGGGCCAGCAATCGGCAGCGATCGCGCGCGCGGCTTCGTCTGTGAGGGGCCGCAACGGCTGGCCATAGCGGCCCGCGAACAGCGCGCAGAAATGGCGCGCCAGCAGCAGCGCATCGCCGCCGCGGCCGGCAAGCGGCGGCAGTTCGATCTCCACCGTGTTCAGCCGGAAGCGCAGGTCGTCGCTGAGCGCCGCGCGCGTGGCAGCCCGATCGCCCCGGCTGGTGGAGAGCAGGCGCAGGCCGCTCAGCCGCCGCACCAGTTCGGGCTGCAGGGCCGGTGCGAGCCGGTCCACATCCTCGATCAGCAGCGTCCCCCCCTCAGCCGCCGCCGCGCGCGCTTCGATCGTCGCCAGATCCGCCACGGCCGCATCCAGCGTCACCAGCGGGCGTTCGGCACGCGCTGAGGCCCGGTGGAGCATCTGTGCCGCCAGCGTCTTGCCGCTGCCGGCCGGGCCGGTGAGAAGCACCGCCGCATCCGTTGGCCCAACACGAGCGATCATCCCCCGCGCCGCATCGATCGCGGGTGCCTCGCCCAGCAGGAGCAGGGCCTCCTCCCCGGTCGCTGCCGGTGCGGCTGCCAGCTTCGCCCGTCGCAGCGCCACGGCCCGCTCGACGGTGGCGAGCAGGCGCTCGTTGCTCCACGGCTTGATCACGAAGTCGCTTGCCCCGCCCCGCATCGCCTGTACCGCGACGGCGATACCGCTATGGCCGGTGACGACGATCACCACCGCGTTGCGATCGGCGGCCACCAGCCGGTCGAGCATCCGAAACCCCTCTTCCCCGCTCGTCCGTCCGCGCGCGAAATTGAGGTCGAGCAGGATCGCATCGGCCGGTCCCTCGGCCAGCCGCACCCAGGCGGCATCGGGATCCGGGGCGCCCAGCACCCGCATGCCGTTCCGTTCAAGCAGCAGCGTCGCCGCGCGGACGATGTCGGGATCGTCGTCGATCACCAGGATGGTCGGCGATTCGGTTGGCACTGGCTTGACCGCTCCTGGCGAGTGTTCGAAATCGGACACTAGCTTGAACACTGTTCGCCAAGAGCGCCAGCACTTTCCGAAAGCTCTCTTTATTGCAGTAGCTTAGGAGCGAACGCTTCGCTGCCGTACACTGTCCGCCATGGACGTTACGCCTCTTCACACCAACGGCGCCGCGATGGATCGGCGGATCGAGCGCCCGCACGCGCGCCGCCGCAAGCTGCTGGTCCGCATGGGCCTCGGCGCCGCGGTGGTCATGGCAGCCGCTGCGCTGTGGTGGTTCCTGCCCGGCTCGGGCAGTCTCGCGGTCGACGCCGCGACGATCCGCATCGCCCCAGTCGCCCGCGCCGCCTTCGCCGATTACGTGCCGCTGCGCGCACAGGTGGCGCCGCTCCAGACCGTCTATGTCACTGCGATCAGCGGCGGTCAGGTCGAGGCGCTGATCGCCAGCGACGGCCAATCGGTTACCGCCGGCGCGCCGCTTGCCCGGCTCGCCAACCCCACGCTCGCGCTCGACGTCGCCAGTCGTTCGGCGAACATCGCCGGCCAGCTCAGCTCGATCAGCGGCCAGCGCCTGTCGATCCAGCAGAGCCGCGAGCAGACCGAGCGCGACATCGCCTCCGCTCGCAACGAACTCGCCAAGGCAGAGGCGCTGCTCCGCCAGAAGCAGATCCTGTTCGACAAGCAGATCGTCACCGCCGCCGCGGTCACCCCGCTGCGCGACGAAGTGGCCTATCAGCGCGCGCGACTGACCGCGCTTACCCGCAGCGCCGCGGAAGCCGGGAGGATGCTTGCGGACCAGTCCTCGGGCGTCGACGCAACCGCCGGCGAGCTGCGCGAGAGCCTGGCGATGACCCGCGCCGGTCTCGCGGCGCTGGTGGTGCGCGCGCCGGTTGCGGGTCGACTTACTGCCTTCACCCTGCAGCCGGGGCAGATGATCAAGCCGGGTGATGCGGTGGGTCAGGTCGATTCCGAGCGCGCCTGGAAACTGACGGCGGACGTCGATCAATTCTATCTCGGCCGCGTGCGTATCGGCCTCACCGCTGTTGCCGATCTCGATGGTCGCAGCCTGCCCCTGACCGTGATCAAGGTGCTGCCGCAAGTCACCGAGGGGCGATTTCGTGTGGAACTTGGCTTCAGGACGCCGCCTCCCGCCGGTCTCAACCGTGGTCAGACGCTCGACGTGCGGCTCGTCCTCGGCGCGGACCGACCGGCGGTCGTCGCCTCTTCGGGCGGCTGGCTGGATGCGGGCGGCACCACCGCCTTTGTGCTGACCAGCGACAGCCATGCCGTGCGGCGGGCGATCACCACCGGACGCCGCAACCCCGACCAGGTGGAAGTGACCAGCGGGCTCGCCCCCGGCGACCGCATCGTCACCACCCCGCTCGCTACCTACGCCGCCTACCAGACCCTGCTCATCCGATAGGAACCCGCCATGATCGAACTCAATGCCATCCACCGCGCCTACCGTTCCGACGAAGTGGAGACGACCGCGCTCGCCGACATCGCCCTGACCGTGCAGGCCGGCGAATTCCTCGCGATCATGGGGCCTTCGGGTTGCGGCAAATCGACCTTGCTCAATATCCTCGGCACGATCGATCGCCCCACCAGCGGCACCTATCGGTTCGAGGGCGAGGACATCGCCAAGGTTCCCGAGGCGCAGCTGGCGAAGCTCCGCCGCGACCGGCTGGGCTTCGTCTTCCAGAGCTTCAACCTGATCGACGAGCTGACCATCGCCGAGAATGTCGCGCTGGCGCTCGCCTATCGCTCGATGCCGGCGCGGGAGAAGCGCGAGCGCGTGGACGCCGCGATGGACCGGGTGGGCATTGCCCACCGCCGCAACCACCATCCCCACCAGCTTTCGGGCGGCCAGCAGCAGCGCGCCGCCATCGCCCGCGCAATCGTCGGCGAGCCGAAGCTGATCCTGGCGGACGAACCGACCGGCAACCTCGATACGGAAAACGGCGCGCAGGTGATGGACATCCTCACCCGGCTGAATGCCGACGGCGCGACGATCGTGATGGTCACCCACTCGCCCGCGCATGCCGATATCGCCAAGCGCACGGTGCACATGCTCGACGGGCGGATCCTTTCCGCCGTGCGGCGGGCGGCGTGAAGCTCGATCGCGCGCTGACGGTGCTGGTGCTGCTGCTCCTCGCCGTTGCCCTGCTTCGTCATCTGTCCGCCACCCGCGAACCGGGAGTGACGCAATGACCTCGGCGCTGACCAGCTTCTACCGCTCGCTCACTCGCCACAAGCTGTTCGCCGCACTCAACATCGGCGGGCTGGCGCTCGGCATCTCCGTGTTCCTGGTGCTGACCCTGTTCGTTCGCTTCGAGACCGGGTTCGACCGCTGGATCCCCGGCGCGGACCAGCTCTACATCATCCAGGAACGCTACCACATGCCGGGCTATCCGGAGACGCCGAACCCCAACACCATGGGCAACGAGCTGCTCCAGCTGCGCGCCGACTACCCCCAGCTGCAGGGAACGCGCATCGCGCAGATGGACGCGACGGTGCGCCAGGGGACCTCGAACACCCGCGAAACCATGGCGGCCGTCGACCCCAATTTCTTCTCGCTGATGCGGCTGCCCGTCCTGGCCGGCGACCCCACGCGTACGCTGGCCGATCCGGACGGGCTGGTCATCACGCAGCGCGCCGCAACCAGCTATTTCGGCCTCAAGTCGCCGATCGGCCGCAGCCTTACCGTCATCGCCAACGGCACCACCTACACCTACCGCGTCGGCGCCGTGATCGCCGACATGCGCAAAGACCAGAGCTACACCGCCGAACTGTTCGTGCCGCTGGTCGCATCTCGCTTCGCCAACGAATGGTTCGATCATTGGGGCAGCACCTCGCTGGTGACGCTGCTGCGCTTCCCAGATCGCGCCGCTGCCAAGCAGTTTGAAAGCGAGCTGGCCCGGTTCGCGCAACGGCGCGTGTACGGCGACAACATCAAGAAGGGGCAGTGGGAACAGTCACTGCGCCCCTTGGTGGAGAACCACCTCTACGATGCCTCCGATCGCGCGGTGGTCACCACCCTGGGCGCGGTGGGGGTGCTCACGCTGCTGATCGCGATCGTGAACTATATCAACCTCGCGACTGCCCGTGCGGGGCTGCGTGCGCGCGAAGTGGCCGTACGCAAGGTACTGGGCGGCACACGGCGCACGCTGATCCGCCAGTTCATGGCCGAAGCGATGCTGACCGTGGCGCTATCGGCGCTGATCGGCCTGGCGCTCACGGAAGTAGCGCTGCCGCTGGTCAACGCCGCCGGGGGAATGTCGCTGCACCTCACCTATCTCGGCGCCGACAGTGTCCTGCTGCTGCTCGTGCCGCTGGTGCTGCTCGTCGGCGCGATTGCCGGCCTCTATCCGGCAGCGGTGCTGGCGGGCTTCCGCCCCGCCGCGGTGCTCGCCGCCGCGCGCGCGCCCGGCGGCGGACGTGCGGGCGCCCGCGTCCGCGCCGGGCTGGTCGTTGTCCAATTTGCCGTCGCGATTGCCTTCGCGATCGGCACCACGGTGATGCTCGCCCAGGCCGATCATGTCCGCAACGCCGATCTCGGCTTCCGTCGCGACGGCCTTTACGTCGTGCGCTCGCTCAACAGCGGATCCGTGCTGCCGGAGCAGAAGACCGCGCTGCTCCGCGCGTTCGCTGCCCTGCCTGGGGTAAGCCACCTCACGATGGCGCAGAATGCGCCTGGCGATCAGAGCGTCACGAATTTCGCGTCCATGTACCAGCCGGGCATGCAGGGCATCCGCGCGCCGTCGCTGATGGATGTGCGGATCGGCGATCATTATTTCGACACGTTCGGCGCGCGGCTGATCGCGGGGCGCCTGTTCGATCGCGCACGCCCTGCCGATGATCGCGCGCTCCGCGTCAACGGCAGCACCGCGCCCTTCAACGTGGTGGTGAATCGCATGGCCGTCGGCCTGCTCGGTTTTGCCAGCCCGCAGGCGGCAATCGGGAAGCAGATCGAAGGCGACGCCTCGATGACGATCATCGGCGTCGTCGACGATCTGCTATTCCGCGGTCCCCGTCAGGCGATCAGCGGCACCTTCTATCGGCTGGACACCCGCCCGCTGAACGATGCCTTCATCACGATGCGCTACAGCGGTGATCCGCAGAAGATGGCCGACGCCGTCGAAGCCGCGTGGAAGCGCATCGTGCCGACCGAGCCGTTTCAGGGCCGCACGATCGAGGAGAACCTCTACAAGGCCTATTACGAGGAGGACACCCGCCGCGGTCGCCTGTTCACTATGGGCGCGGTGCTGGCGATCGCGATCGGATGCATCGGGCTGTACGGTCTCGCTGCCTTCGATACGACGCGCCGGATCAAGGAGATCGGCATCCGCAAGGCGCTGGGCGCCTCCACCCGCGACGTGCTCCAGCTGCTGGTCGCGAAGTTCCTGCGCCCGGTGCTGATCGCCAACCTGATCGCCTGGCCGCTCGCCTGGGTGGCGATGCAGCGCTGGCTCGCCGGGTTCGACGATCGGATCGCGCTCACCCCCTGGTACTTCCTGCTTGCCTCCATGCTGGCCGTCGGAATCGCGATTCTGACCGTCCTCGGCCAGTCGTGGCGCGTCGCCCGCGCCGAACCTGCCCGCGCCCTGCGCTACGAATAGGAGCAGACGCCCATGCCCCGCCTTGCCCTGACCACGCTGTACCGCGCGCTTACCCGCGACAAGCTTTATGCTGTGCTTACCATCGGAGGGCTGGCGGTCGGCATTGCCACCTTCCTGGTCCTCGCCCTCTATGTACGGTTCGAGACAAGCTTCGAGCGCTGGGTGCCGCGCTACGACCGGGTCTACCGCGTCGATACCGCGATCCAGTTTCCCGGCAGCCCGTTCAACGGCGCCTATCCGGCAACCATGCCGGGCATGTTCGAACAGATGCGCGAGGATTTTCCCGGGCTGATCGGCACCCGCATCCGCGGCGGCGGTGTCGCCACGCCCGATGGGCCCAGGAGCGGCGCGGTCCTGCGCGGCGGGACCATCACCGCCGAAAATGTCGCGCAGGTCGATCCCGGCTTTTTCGACGTGTTCGCGATTCCGATGGTGCAAGGCGACGGTGCCGGCGCGCTGGCCGATCCCAGCGCGGTGCTGCTCAGCCGATCGGCGGCGCGACGCTATTTCGGCAGCGCCGATCCCATCGGCCAGACCATGACGATCAGCATGGATGCGCCCGCCAACTACCGCGTCGCCGGCGTGTTCGAGGATCTGCCCGCGAACAGCGACCTGCATTTCACCATCCTGATCCCGATCCCGAAGACGCCGCCGCCGTCCGAATGGGCCTGGTATAAATGGGGCACGGCGTCGGTCGGCACCTATCTGCGGTTTGAAACACCCGAGGCAGCGCGCGCCTTTGCGGCCAAGCTGCCGCCGTTCATTGACCGCCGCGCGCTCAGCAGTTCGGGGCCCAATGTGTCGAAGTGGCTGTCGCTGCCGCTGGTGCCGATCGCTAAGGCGCATCTCAGGCCCGCGGGTGCCGAAACCGCCAGCCGCCAGCTGATGGTCACCACGCTCGGCGCGATCGGTCTGCTCACGCTGCTGATCGGCATCGTCAACTATGTGAACCTCGCCACCGCCCGCGCCGGGCTGCGCGCCCGCGAAGTGGCGATCCGCAAGGTCCTGGGCGCCAGCCGCGCCGCCCTGATCGCCCAGTTCCTCGGCGAGGCGATAGCAACCGTCGCCCTTGCCGCGCTGCTCGGCCTGATGCTGGCGGAAGTGGGGCTGCCGCTGGTCAACGCCGCAGGGGGAACGTCCCTAACCATGCCCTATGGCTGGGCGTTGCCCATGCTGGGGGGGATCACGCTGTTCGTGGGGCTGGCGGCCGGCTTCTACCCTGCCCTCGTGCTGTCGCGCTTCCCTGCGGCGACGGTGCTCGCCTCCGCCGGCGCGCCCGGCGGCGGCAAGGCGGGCGCGCGGCTGCGCGAGGCGCTGGTGGTACTGCAGTTCGGGCTGGCCATTGCCTTTCTGGTCGGGACGGTGGTGATGACGATGCAGATGCGCCACCTGCGCGAGGCGGATCTCGGCTTTCGCCGCGAAGGCCTGATCACGATCGAATCGCTTGCCGATCCGAAGATAGGGCCCGATCAGGCCCGCGCGTTCATCGCGGCCTTGCGCGCGCTCCCCGGTGTGCAGCGCGTCGGGACCGGCAATGCCGCGCCGGGTGGCGAGGGCGCGAGCAACATCGACGTGGTCGAGCAGCCCGGCCCGCCGGGTACGGGCCCGCTGCTCCGGCTGATCAGCGCCGGGCCCGGCTTCTTCGAGACCTATCGGCCGCGGCTGCTCGCCGGACGCCTGCTCGACGACGCCCATGCCGCCGACGATGCGAGCGACTGGAAGCGCTGGAACTTCGGCCGCAACGTCGTGCTGAACCGCCGGGCAGTGACGGCGCTCGGCTTCCGCACACCCGAGGAGGCGATCGGCAAGACCGTGGGCAATCCCCGCCCTCGCACCATCGTGGGCGTTATCGACGAGCTGCGATTCTTCTCGCCGCGCAGCGCGGACGACGCGGCCTATTACATCTACACGCCGAACGCCGTGTACCAGCATATCGGCGCGGTTCGCTTTACCGGCGATCCGCGCACGATGCTCGACACGCTGCAGCAAGCCTGGCGGCGGGTAATCCCGCAGGTGCCGTTCCGTGCCGCGACGGCGGATCACCGGCTGGCCGATCTCTACACCGAGGACGAGCGTGCGATGCGGCTGGTCGGGATCGGCACCGCGCTGGCGGTGCTGATCGGCTGCGTAGGGCTATGGGGCCTCGCCGCGTTCAGCACGGCGCGTCGGGTGAAGGAGATCGGTATCCGCAAGACGCTGGGCGCCTCGGCGCGCGACGTCGTGCGGCTGCTCGTCGGCCAGTTTCTGCGGCCGGTGCTGCTCGCCAACCTGCTCGCCTGGCCGCTGGCCTGGGCAGCATCGCGGACGTGGCTGGCGGGGTTCGGGGACCGCATTCCCCTTTCCCCGCTCTACTTCCTCGGCGCGAGCCTGATTGCCACGACCATCGCGGTGCTGACGGTGCTCGGCCAGTCGCTGCGCGCCAGCCGCGCCTCGCCCGCCTGGGCGCTGCGCAGCGAGTAGGTGTCAGCCGTCCACGTCTCGGCGGAAGGTCTCGGGCAGCAGCAGCAGCCCGAGCACCACCGTCGCCGCCGCGACGACCACCGGGTACCACAGCCCGAAATAGATGTTGCCGTTCGCCGCCACCATCGCGAACCCGATCGCCGGCAGCAGCCCGCCCAGCCAGCCATTGCCGATATGATAGGGCAGCGACATCGAGGTGTAGCGGATGCGGCTGGGGAACAGCTCGACCAGCATCGCCGCGATCGGGCCGTAGACCATCGTCACCAGCAGCACGAGGTAGAAGAGCAGCGCGACGACCAGCGGCTTGTTGATCGCCGCCGGATCGGCCCTGGCGGGATAGCCGACCTTGGCGAGTTCGCCGGCAAGGCTTGCGGTGAAGGCCTTCACCGCCTGCTTCCGTGCTTCCCCGGTCACCGCCCGGGGATCGGGTGCGGTGAATCGCGCGCCGCCGATCGTCACCGTGGCCACCGTGCCAGGAGCGGCCGCGACGTTTTCATAGTTCACCGCCGCCTTGGCGAGCGCGTTCTTGACGATGTCGCAGCTCGTCGTGTCGAACTTGTTCTGGCCTACGGGGTCGAACTGCGAGGAGCATTCGGCCGGATCGGCGGTGACGATGACAGGTGCGGAAGCCAGTGCGCGGGCGAGCGCCGGGTTGGCCGCGCCGGTCAGCGCATGGAACACCGGGAACATCGTCAGCGCCGCCAGCGCGCAGCCGGTGAGGATGATCGGCTTGCGGCCGATCTTGTCCGACAGCCAGCCAAAGAACAGGAAGAAGGGCGTTGCCAGCATCAGCGCGGTGATCGCCAGCATGTTCGCGGTCAGCCCGTCCACCTTCAGCATCTTCTCCAGGAAGAACAGCGCGTAGAGCTGGCCCGTGTACCAGACCACCGCCTGCCCTGCGATCGCGCCGAAAAAGGCGATCAGCACGACCCGCACATTCTTCCACTGGCCGAACGCCTCGGTCAGCGGTGCCTTGGAGGCGGTGCCTTCGTCCTTCATCTTCTGGAACACCGGCGACTCATGGAGCTTGAGTCGCAGCCACAGCCCTACCGCGAGGAACAGGCCGGAGAGCAGATAGGGAATCCGCCAGCCCCAGGCCTTGAATGCCGCTTCGCCAAGACCGGTGACGGGCGAGCGGACGGTGATGACGATCAGCAGCGCCATGGCGAGCCCTGCGGTGGCGGTGATCTGGATCCAGCTGGTGTAGAAGCCGCGCTTCCCCTCGGGCGCATGCTCCGCGACATAGGTGGCGGCGCCGCCATATTCTCCGCCGAGCGCCAGCCCCTGGAACATGCGCAGCACCACCAGCAGGATCGGCGCTGCGACCCCCGCCGTCTGATAGGTCGGCAGGCAGCCGACGAGGAATGTGGAAAGCCCCATCACCAGCAGCGTGAGGATGAAGGTGTAGCGCCGCCCGACCATGTCGCCGATCCGGCCGAACACCAGCGCGCCGAAGGGACGGACGATGAAGCCGGCGGCGAATACCAGCAGCGCCATGATGAACGAAGTCGTCGGGTTCAGGCCGGTCAGGAACTGCGCGGCGATGATCGTCGTCAGCAGCCCGTAGAGGTAGAAGTCATACCACTCGAACACCGTACCCAGCGAACTGGCCGTGATCACCAGCTTCTCGCTTCGCGTCGCCACATGGTGCTGCGGCGCCGCAGCCCCCTCCCCGATCGCCATCGCATTCTCTCCCTGCCCGGCGGCCGCCGCTCGACGTGTCCGCACCCATTGCCGGCGCGATAGTGGCAAGCGGCGACGCGCTTGCATAGGCATGTCGGACAAAAGCGCGATGGTAGCATCGCACCACCATGCAGTTCGACCCGCGTTCCATGCCGGGCGACAATGCCTGGACCGTTGGCCAACGTGCCCCGATCAGTCAGGACTGATCGATGGTGGTGGTCTGCCATGCAGGTCGCTACTCGCGTTACGCCACCCTTCGCTCAGCATACGGCGAAGGCGTCATTGTCGAAGATGCGGAGATCCTGCGCGGCAAAGAGCCCGCCCCTGCATGCACCTGTACCCCCGTAGCGTTGCATGCTGGGGTACAGGTGCAGTGGGGTCAGAAGCTGGTCCAGTCCTCCGCCGCGACTGCAACGGTCCGAGCCGCCCCGGCGACCGGCAAGGGCATTACGGGGCGCTTCTGCACAGCGCGAACGCGGCTCCCTTCCATCCGGCTGCTGCCCGTCTGGAATCGTGACGCACGCTCCTTCAGCGATGTCACCTCCGAACTCAGGTTCCGGGCAGCTGCCGAGGTCTGCTCCACCATTGCCGCATTCTGCTGGGTCATCTGGTCGATGCTGCCAACCGCCGTGGACACTTGGGTGACCGTGGTGGCCTGTGCCTGATTGTCAATCGCCATGGTCTCCAGCAGGCCATGCACCTGATTCACGTCCGACACGATCTCGCCAAGGGCGCTGTCGACGCGGCGAACCATGTCCACCGCGGCGTTCACGTCCGACTGCGTTGCCGTCAACTGATCCCGCGCGCGACCCGCTTCTTCTTCGGCACGCATCGCAAGCGCCGAGACCAGATCAGCAACGACTGCAAAGCCTCGGCCGGCCTCTCCAGCCCGGCCTGCCTCAACGGCAGCATTCATGGCCAGAACGCGCGTTTGGAACGCGATCTTGTCGAGACCCTCGATGACCGTGTCGATTCCCTTCGCGCTTTCCGACACCCGGCTCATCGCCTGCATGGCTTCGTCCGCCACGCTGCGACCGGAGCCCACGACCTGGATCGCGCCAGTTGCGCGAGCGACCGTCTGCGTCGCGGCGGCCGCCGTCGCCTTGATGCGGGAATCCATCTCCGCCACGGCGGCAGACGTTTCCTCGAGGCTCGCGGCGGCACCTTCCGTGCGGCGTGCCAGATCCTCGCTGGCATGCGCGATCTCCGCTGAGCCCGTCGAGATGGTCTCCGCGCTTTCCAGCACGGCGCCGATCAGATCCCGAAGAGCAGACACGGCCGCGTTGAAATTGTGCTTCAGCGCCTCGTATTCCGCCGTGAACGGTGCATCGATCGCAGCCGTGAGGTCCCCGCTCGCGAGCTTCGTCAGTCGCTCTTCCAGCGTATCGACCACGAACTTCTGTGCGGCATCGCTCTCTGCCTTGCGTGCAGCAGCTGCAGCCTGCTCGACCGCCGCCTGTTTGAAGATCAGGACCGACTTGGCCATCGCCCCCACCTCGTCGCGACGGTCGACGCCCGGCACCTCCACCGCATGATTGCCGGCGGAGAGCGCGCCCATCGCATCCTGCAGCCGCGACAGCGGCTCACCGACCTGCTTCTTGGACACGATGGCAGCCAGTATCATCGTCGCTGCCAGCGCGCCAAAGGCAGTCAGCAGCATCATCGTCCGCGACGCCGCCGCAGAACCGCTCAGCTTCGTGGCCGTTGTGCTCGCCTGCTCGACCCGGCTGTCATTCAATGCGACAAGCTTGGTAGTGAAATCGGCTGCGATGGCGTCGGCATGCGCCAGAAGGGCATTTGCTTCCGCATTCTGGTTGCGCAGGCCATGCTCCATCGCTTTGCTGACCTGCTCATGCAGCCCGTCGAGGGAGCGCCGCAACGGCATGAGCACGTCGGCCAGTCCAGGCTCGGTACGCATCGTGTCGTCAAGGATCGTTGCAGCCTTGCCATAGGCGTTTTTCTCGTCGTCCACAGCCTGGCGTGCCGTGGCCGAGGCACCGTCATAGGCCACGGTGCGATAGCCAGAGTACATCATCTGCGTCGCCTGGCGATTGGCGCGTGCGAGCTTGACCGAGTCCGGCAGTGTCTTCGTCACCAGATCGCTGTAGCTCGCATCCGCCTTGGTCATCAGGCTGCCGCCAAGCCAGGCCACGCCCACCGTGACGAGCCCGAGGATCGCCAGAAGCGACATGATCTTCAGCTGTATTTTGAGATCGGAAAATATATTCATCTGCCACCCCTTCGCGCCTCCGCAATCATGGCGCGTAAACTCAACAACTTACATGGTAGAGGGACGGCAGGGACGCCGGGCCGGGTAGTTCTACGTATCACCGCCTTGAGATCGATTGCAGATTGATTTGCATCATCAAGATTCTTCGCGCTCCGCCCCGGAAGCGACTTGCTGCGGCGAAGAATAGGTCCGTAGAGGCGTTGCAGCTTCCTCTAAGCTGCGCATGCCTGCAGGGTCCGCGCTCAAGATGTGCACCCTGCATCCGCCGAACGCTGGTTGATCGCAAACCTTTTGTCTGCGCGTCGGTGCAATGGACCCGCGCCCAGCGGTTCGGAAGCACAGTGAAAGGCCAATCGAACGACGCGCTCAGGCTTTCGCAGATCCACGGCTATGCCCTGCAATCGGCCGGTTCGGCCAACATCCACTCCGTGTTGGGCAAAGGCACGCGGTTCGAGCCTTGGCTCCCGCGGACCTCAAGGCCCGCCAGCGGGTGGCAACATTCCCGTTCTGCTGGCGAGCGGCTATAGCAGCAGCTTCCGCAGTCCGCCGCCTGCCATTGGATCTAGCCGGGCCGATCCGCATTCGGGAGCGCGGAGCCTGTCGGACCCGCGCACTTGCGGCTTCCAGCACGCTTCCCGGTAAGCGTTGGTGCCCCTGGCCGGACTCGAACCAGCATGCCTTTCGGCGTTCGATTTTGAGTCGAATGCGTCTACCAATTTCGCCACAGGGGCAGCGAAGGATGCGCACGGCTAGACGAAGCTTCGCCGCGCCGCAACCCGCTTCACGTCTCTTCGTGCACCTGGGCGTGTGCGAGCAGCGCGAACAGCACCGATCCGCCAAGGATGTTCCCGAGCAGCGCCGGCGCGAGGAAGCCGCCCAGCACCCAACCCAGGCTCGCCTCGCCGGCCAGCCACAGCATCCACGCCTCTACGGCCCCAGCAACGACATGGGCGAATTCGCCGAGCGAGATGAAATAGGTGCAGAACACCAGCACGAAGAATTCCTGCCGCCGCGCCCCCGGCAGCGACCAGGCGACGCCCGCCATGAGGAACCCCGCCGGCACACCCGCGCGCACCGCGTCCCAGCCGGACAGCTCGAGCAGGCTGCGCGAGGTATCCAGCATCGCCTTGGTGCTCGCCTCTGTCCCCACCCAGCCCGTGGTTGCCAGCACAGCGATCAGCAGCGTCCCGACGAGATTAGCCGCCAGCACCAGCCCCCAGAGCCGCCCCAGCCGGCTCAAGTTGCGCAGTGTCGGGCTGGCTGCGACCGGGATCACGGCCGAGAGCGTGCTCTCGGTGAACAGCTGCAACCGCCCGAGCACGACGATCACGAAGCCCAGGCAGTAGCCGATGCTCGCCACCGGCAGCCGCCATTCGGTGTCGGGCAGATGGCTCTCGATCAGCCCGCGCCCGAGCACCGACGCCGCCATTGCCACCCCGGCGACCACGCCGGAGAAGAACAGCGAGCTCGCCGGCCGGTCGAGTTCCTCGTCACCCTGACGTCGAATGACCTCGTGAATGACGCGCGAGGACGCGGCCTCGCGTTCCTGAACGTCCTCTTCCTCGTCGGGAGGAAGATCGGGTTCTTCGCCATCGGGCGCTTCGTTTCGGGGCTGTTGCACCGGGGCTCAACGTAGAGGTTGGCGGGAGGTTGCTACCGAGCGAAGGAATGACTGAAAGTGGTGGTCAGTTGCCGTTCCCGCTCGCTTCGTCGAGCGCCAGCGATTGGGCCTGTTCCCAGGCAATCGTCCGAAGCGCGTCGAGCCTTTCGTTGTCTTCTGCTGGAGCAATCCCACCAGATTGTAGTATCACGTCGTTCAGTGATCCCATTCCACCGTAGAGACCTAAGAGCCGCTCGACGCCGTGGTAGTCAGACCTTACGATGATGGATCTGCACCGCTCGATCTGTTCCGCCAATGCATCGTAGCCGTGTGCGTTCAGTAAAGCTCTCATTGAGCCTAGCGTACCCGCGAGACGAGCGACATCGGGATGGATTGCCATTTCACAAGCGTAGCGCATCAATCGGAATGACCGCAACTGGGCGTAAGCTGCCGCGCTAACGAAAGTGTGCGAGTAGGACGCAGGCCACAGCGCCCGTTGCCATGATCCCGAGCCACAGCTTCCACGTCGCGCGATCCGGTCCGCCAACGGCGCCTAAATACGCAAGGATCGCCTCGATCAGCATGGCCCCCTCAACTCCGCGGCGCCTGACGCCGGTAGCTGAGTGCCTCCGCGACATGAATGCGCCCCACCCCCTCCGCGCCCGCCAGATCGGCGATCGTTCGCGCGACCCGCAGCACGCGGGTGTAGCCGCGCGCGGAGAGCCGCATAGCCTCGGCTGCCTGCGCGAGCAGCTTGCGACCGGCCTCGTCGGGCGTGGCGACGGCCATCAGCGGCTCGCCGTCCGCCTCGGCGTTGGTGCGGATGCTGGTTCCGGCATAGCGCCTCGTCTGCAGCGCCCGTGCGGCCGCCACCCGCGCCGCCACTTCCGCTGATCCTTCCGCGGGCGGTGGCAGGACGAGGTCGACGGCGGTGACCGGTTGGACCTCGACATGCAGGTCGATCCGGTCGAGCAGCGGGCCGGAAACCTTGGCCTGATAGTCCGCCGCGCAGCGCGGCGCCCGCGCGCAGGCGAGTGCGGGGTCACCTAGATGCCCGCAGCGGCACGGATTCATGGCGGCGATCAACTGAACCCGGGCAGGGAAAGTGACATGCGCATTGGCGCGCGCGACGCTCACTACGCCCGCCTCGAGCGGCTGGCGGAGCGAATCGAGCACGGCGCGCTGGAACTCCGGCAGTTCGTCCAGGAACAGCACGCCCAGATGCGCGAGGCTCACCTCGCCCGGCTTCACCTTCAGCCCGCCGCCGGTCAGCGCTGCCATCGAGGCGCTGTGATGGGGCGCGCGAAACGGGCGGGTGCGGGTCAGCCGGCCACCTTGCAGCATCCCCGCGACCGAGGCGACCATCGACACTTCCAGCGCCTCGGCAGCCTCCAGCGGCGGCAGGATGCCGGGCAGGCACGCGGCCATCAGCGACTTGCCCGCGCCCGGCGGCCCGACGAACAGCAGATTGTGCCCGCCCGCCGCGGCAATCTCCAGCGCGCGCTTGGCGGTTTCCTGCCCCTTCACCTGGGCGAGGTCCGGCCCCTGACCCGGCGGATCGACCTCGCCCGGCACCGGGCCGGGGAGCAGCTGGTTACCCTTGAAGTGGTTGAGCAGGCTGATCAGGTCGGGCGCGGCGAGCACCTCCACCTGCCCCGCCCAGCTCGCTTCGGGCCCCTGCGCGGCGGGGCAGACCAGCCCCTTGCCTGCCTCGGCCGCGTGCATCGCCGCGAGCAGCACGCCCGGCGACGGCGCGATCCGCCCGTCGAGCGCCAGTTCGCCCACCACGACATAGCCCGCGATCGTCTCGGCATCGACCACCCCCATCGCCGCGAGCAACGCCAGCGCGATCGGCAGGTCGAAATGCGATCCTTCCTTGGGAAGATCGGCGGGCGAGAGATTGAGGACGATGTGCTTGGGCGGCAGGGCGAGGCCGATCGCGGCCATTGCAGCGCGGACGCGCTCGCGGCTTTCCGCCACCGCCTTGTCGGGCAGGCCGACGACGACCCTTGTAGGGACAGTTGACCCACAGAGAGCGGGGAGCCAAAGCGCTTGAGCCTGGCGCGTTTCTCGGGGCCCGAGGCATCTATGAGTTACCAAGACGAAGATTGGTTGGAAATGGACATGGACAGCACGGCGGGTGGGCGCCCTCGGAAAGCTTACTCCTATATCAGATTCAGTTCGCCAGAGCAGCGCAAGGGAGACAGCTTCCGGCGCCAGCACGAGCTAGCAAAGCAGTACGCCGAGCAGCATGGGTTGGAACTGGACGAGACGCTCACATTCCATGACGTCGGCCGTTCGGGATACCGGGGCGCGAACTGGAAGGCTGGAAGGCTCGCCGTATTCATGGAGGCGGTCGCAGCCGGACACGTAGAGCCCGGCTCCGTGCTCCTAGTCGAACAGCTAGACCGCATCAGCCGAATGGACCCGCTGGACGCAATCGACGTCCTTCGTGACATCCTGCGGCACGACGTAACGGTGGTGACGATCAGCGACGGCCGGGAGTACACTCGGGAGTCTTTGAAGAAGGACTTCACGTCCCTGATTATGGCCGTGGTGCTCTTCATGAGGGCTAATGAGGAAAGCCGTACGAAGTCAGAGCGCGGCAGCGCCGCATGGGGGAACAAGATGGCGCAGATTGGCTCGAAGCCCCTGACCTCAATGACGCCCGCTTGGATCGCCTTGGACGACGCGACGGGCAAACTGGAACTGATCGACGATCGCGCCGTCCTTGTTCGCCGCATCTTTGAGATGGCAATCGGTGGCACTGGCGTGGAGGCGATAGCGAACACGTTCAACGCCGAAGGCATCGACACGTGGGCGCGAGGGAAGCGCAAGGCCAAGATGTGGCACCGGTCCTATATCGCTCGCATCATCAAGAACCCCGCTGTCGTTGGAGAAATCACCCTACACCGCACCTCGCATGATGAAGAAGGAGTGATGTCGCGGGTGCCTCAAGAGACGGTGAGAGACTACTATCCGCCTGTGGTAACTCAGGAAGTCTTCAGGGAAGCCAACGCCGCTACATCTGCACGGGGCGACCGCGTCCGTGCTCCGAGGGCGCTATTTCCCACGCAGAACTTGCTGGCCGGGCTGACTGTTTGCCCAAAGTGCGGGGGCAGCATGGTCCGTGTGATGAAGGGCAAGCGCTCATACCCCAGCTTGGTCTGCTCGATGGCGAAAGCGGGCAAGGCGTGTGAGTATCGATCCGTAAGGTACTCTCTGATCGAAGAGCGTTTGCTGAAGGACCTTCCCGCTAGGCTCCGGCAGCGCGAAGGCCTGGATGCGACCGATGGTGACCTGGCAGTCCGGATAGCCGAAACAGAAGATCGCCTTAGTCACGTGAGCGACGACATCGGCCGCTTGGTTGATGATCTGGCTGCGGAGGACGATGAGAATGTCCGTCGCATTCTGCGCCAAAAGCTGCGGCAACTCGCCGAGGCGCGGAAGGGCCAAAGCGAAGAGCTGGAGCGCCTGAGGAAACTAAACGTCGCCGCTGACCACGCCATCATCGCCACGAGGGTTGATCGCGCCATCGAAGCTCTGAGCCAGACCAACGGCGAAATAGACCGAGCGGCTGCCAATCAAGCACTCCGAACCCTGTTCAGCCGGGTCATAATCAACTGGCCAGATGGGACCATAGATTTTGAGTGGAAGGCTGGCGGCTTGTGCCGGATCACTTACGCCATCCTTTTTGATGTGCAGGCGTCCAGCAATCATGAATCGAACTTGGAGCAGGCGTCGTGATGTCCCCCGAATTGGTAGCCTCCTCCGATCGCCTGACCATCCA
Source organism: Sphingomonas sp. (assembly GCF_036731925.1). Classification (GTDB taxonomy): domain Bacteria; phylum Pseudomonadota; class Alphaproteobacteria; order Sphingomonadales; family Sphingomonadaceae; genus Sphingomonas. The sequence goes on along the minus strand of NZ_DAINDJ010000001.1, from coordinate 901,357 downwards.
CATCCCCGAGAATGACATCGTCGCAGAACTCATGGGCGATGGGCTGATCGTCGTTGATCAGGCAGAGCCCGGAAGAAAAATGCGGCATCGCGTAGTTCTCACCGAGAACGACCTTGAGCTGCTGTTGGCCAAGCTGCGCGGCTAACTCGGAGTCTGGTCGATAAAATACCCCCGGCACCCGAAGAGGGCGCTGGGGGTAGTTAGCATCTAGCTGTAGCTCGGAACGGCGAAGAGGCCGGCAGGGTCATTCGTCCGCCGCCATCTCGTCGAGGATGTCCTCAGCGGTGCGGACCGTGTGGTCGATCTTCTGGGCGGGCTTGGGCTTGGTGAAGTCGAGGATGAGGCGCCCGAGGGCCGCTACGTCCTTGGGGCTCTGGGAGGCCCGCAAGGTCGTTACGGCCTTTTCGAGGGCCTCTACGGCGCGGGGGTCATCCGGGAGCTGTCCGGCGTCTTTCATTTTGGCGATGATCCGCTTTGCGTCCCGCTTCGCCTCCTCCTTAACCGCAGTCCACTGAGCATGGGTAAGGCCGCGAGGCTTGCCAGGGATGTTGGTGTTCGGGTGATTGCCCTTCCGGGAGGCTACAAGCTTCGCAGAGTACTCCTTCCGCTGCTCAGAGGTCATGTTGGCCCATGGTCCTCGCGGCGCCTTGGTGGGCGGTAAGGGGGGTGGAGCGATCGGGGAGCTGATCTGCTCGACCACGAACGCTTCGATCGTCTTGGGTTTGTTCTTGACCCCCAGTGGTCTCCCACGGGGGCGGCCAGTCGGCTTAGAGGGCATGGTGTAATCTCGTGATGAGACCCCGCCAGCGGACAGGTGCCGGCGGGGTTGATAGGTGGTTAGCGGTAGCCGGGGATGGCTGCGGGGGACACGGGGTCCGCTTCAGTGGGCATCCCGGCTGCTTGGATTGCCGTGATCTGGCCGAGCTTGATGCCTGCCCGCTGAAGGGAGGCATTGAAGGCTCGGTCGGTCTCGGCGCGGCGCTGAATGGCCGCCATGGCTTCGGTGACGTCCGCCGGGTTCGCGGCGGTGAGCACTTCGGCCACTCGTTCCTGGACCGCCTGCTTGAAGCGGCCCGCGCCACGTCCACGGAACAGAAGGTCCATAGCGCCGTCGATCACGCGGCCCGTGAGGAACTTAGCGGCGACCTTCGCATCCCCACCGTAGATGGCTTCGTCGTACGCCTGACGCCCGTAGCTCTTCGAGTTGCCGAACGTCTCAGAGAAGGTCTTGAAGCCCTGATCCTCTGCCTCCAGACGGTCGTCGAGACGGTTCAGCACACCCTCCCGCCCCGACATCGCTTCGATTGCCTGTAGCTTGGCGACATCACCTGGAGCCGCATAGTTGCCAGCACCGGAAAGGCCTAGGCCCTGCCGCACGCGCTGCGCCACGTTTGCGTTCTCGTGCTTCTGCCCAAACTGCACCGCATTATTTGCCAGAGCAGTCCGAGCGCCTGTCATCCACGCTTCTTGGGCGTGCTGGGGCATGTCGCGCATCTGGCCTGCGATTTCGGGGCCGGTGAGCTTCGCCACGTCTTGGCCGTTGCCCAAGGCATCCCGAATTGCCATCTCGTCCGCATAGTTCGCCACCACGTCGCGGTAGGGTTCATTCTGCTCCCCGATGAGGCGCTGAAGGTCCCGGCGACGGTTGTCGATATGGACGGAGTTGGTGGTGTTCCTCGGGCGGAAGCCAGAGGTATCCATAGCGTCCGAAGCCGCGTCCCGCATGGCCCGGATGACCTGGTCGAAGCCCTCGACGCTGAGCGTGTTGGCGCCCTCGATCGATCCGTCCTGGTGGAGCCTGAAGCCCAGCTCGGTCGGATTGCGCTGAGCGTTGCGGATGTTGCGCACGGCCTGCGGAAGGGCCTCCTGGAAGGCCGGGGTCCGCATGATGCTCTCGATTTCTGGCGTGAGCACCATCGGCTGCGCATAGGCCTGATGGTAGCCTGGGCCAGCGGCATCCGAAGCGCGGCGGTTGATGTCCTCGGCGGCCTGGATTGGGTCCACGGCCTGCCCGAGTTCGTCTTGCACGTGCTGCCGGATGCGGGTCCCCTGCTGTGCCTGTCTGGCGCTCAGGGCCGCCCGTGCTCGCGACGTCATCGGACCGCGCCCTTGCAGCGCCCAGCTCGTGAGCCGGCGGAGGTCCTCGGTGGTGTCTGCGGGCGTCGCGGGGGTCCCGAGAGCCTGCCGCCGGGCCACTTCGGCCTCGACGCTCGCCGGGGTCGCTGCGGCGCCGGTTGCGCCCATGCCTTGCGCGATGTGGCCGTTGCCCATCTCGCTCCCGACGAGCCTTTCGGCCTGAGCGCGGGCAGCGCGGTTCGGAGGCGGCACTGGGAGGCCACGGACGCGGCTTGCGGCGTCGCCAATGGCCTCTACGGCCCGATCGGCGAAGGGGACGGTGCGTAGCGCATAGGAGCCGGCTGCGGCCCCACTCCGGAAGAGTGCAGGGGCAGCGGCACCAACGGCACCGCCGAACATGAGCCCGTTCTCGGCGTTAGCAATGCGGCCCTCGCCGCTGTCATTGAGGAGCCCGCCGGCAGTGCCGTAAGCCGCCCCAGTGGCAAGGCCATTGATCGCGTGAGCCCCGAGGCTTCCGCCCCTCGCCACTCGCAGCTCGGGAGCCAGAAAGCTCGCGCCGAGGCCTGCCCAGCCGAGACCGTCCCCAAGCGTGGGGTGCTCGTCCGAGAAGCGCTTGGTCACCTTCTTCATGTCGTCCGAGTATTCGTCGAACGCCTTGCCGGGCTCCCAGTCCTTTCCGTGAACTAGAGCGTCCCAGGTATTGTCGATCGCGCCACGGATGCCGCGAATGGTGCTCGCTGCGCCGGGGAGCGCCCCGTCCGCAAAGCGACCTGCGGCGGCGCGGATGTCCTCGCGGAGGCTGTTGTGCTCCTCGGGGGCCTGGGGCGCCTCCGGGGCGGCCTGAGGCTGCTCGGGGGCCGCTGCTGCGGGTCCCTTCAGCTCGTCGGTGTAGAAGACCTTGTCGCCGGCCTGGCCGCCCGCTGCCGAGCGCTGCTCGATGAAGTCGGCAGCGAGCTTAGGGTCCAGCGAGAAGCCCTTGGAGGCCACGAAGTCCACGAGCTGGTCCGCCGTGGCGTTCGGGTCCTTGGCGAGCTTGATGTACCCGGCTTCGTCGTCTTTCGACATCCGCTTGGGGGCTGCATCATGCTCGGCCTGGACACGGGCCATGATGTCCTGCTCGGTCGCTCCGGCCGGAGCCTGGACCTCGTACTCCGTGCCATCGGGGGCCCGGACGGTGAAGGCAGAGCCGGAAGCCGCGTGCCTGCTCGGCCCGTCTGGTCGGTGTTGAGAACGCTGCACGCGCCCTGAGGCTCTATAGCCCTCCAGTTCCGCTTGATGCTCTGGACGCAATCGGCCTTCCGATTCCCCGCGCTCTAACAACGAAATGCGCTCTCGCCATTCGTCTCCTTTGGGCCCTGCATCTAATCCCACTGAAGTGAAGCCGGCGGCGTCTACGTTCGGTTCGAATGACATGGCACCCCCCTTCACAGCCAACGCCTCCCAGCGACCTTGGCTTGCAGCGCCTCCCACCGGGTAGGGCCGTCCGGGGCCTCTCGCTGATTCATATACTCTTCAGCTGCGGCCCGCTGCGCCTCTGCCTTCGCCGCGTCCCCGTCCGGATCGTGTGCACCAAGAATCGGGTCCTCATCGAACAGGGCAGGCTCATGGAGGTTGGATGGGAACAGATGGATGGGACCGCTGACATCCCGCAGATTCTTCCATGCTTCGTAGCGGTCGTGCGAGACCAGCGGCTTTGCCGGTAACGTGCCATTAGCGCAGAGCGTGAGCCCAAGTGGGCCGAAGCCAAACTCATCCGCGAGTTCCGCACTGTTTCGCCGCACCCAGCCATCTAGCATACGGTCACTTACGGCGCCGACATCGGTGGCAATCGTGGCAACGCCGAGACAGGTCACAGCGGTCAATTTGATTGGACCATCGTCGCCCATGAAAGTCTCCAGCCGCAGATGGGCCGGGTCGAAGCGGGAGAGGAATTTGCGGTCAACGCGCCGCCTATGGGCCAAATAGATGTCGTGCGCTGCGTAGAATGCCCCAGCGGCACAAACGCGCACGCGAATGGGCTTCTTACGATAGGTTAAAGTTCGATCGGTGATCATGGCGGCCTTTCGTGGCTGCATGTGAATTGAGGAGAGAGCCGAGCGAAGCCGGCCCACGGGTATCCCAGTCACCGAGCATGTAAACTGAGGAGGGTGCGTCCTCAGAGTCCGCAAAGGGACCACGCTTCGACTGTGTGCGAACCGGCCTAAGGCGCCATTGTAGGACTTGAAGAACAAGCCCGGCTCGCTTCCGCTATCCCGCTGAAATACAGGCAGACATAAAGCTCGACAAGGATAGATTTTCACGCCTCTGCAAATATTCGACTTGCCGGATGTGTACACGGGCAACCATCCTGGGATGGAACTACACCGGATGGCCCGTTTTCGGTTTGTGAGAAACGAGGCGTGTCGGACGTTGATTATTTTGAGCGGTATACCCAAGGTGCCCCAAGACGCATCAGAACTGGATATCGTGAATGGCCCGAAAGACGACACCTGCGACTACAGCAAACCGGGCACCAGCGCTGCTGGCAAAGCCGCGTGAAGAAGTGAGGGCAACGCTTCTTTCTCGCATCGACTTAGGCAATGACATTGTAGCTAGTCGAGGCTCCGGTAGCTTTGAGAATGCCAAGGAGGCATATAGTAGATGGAACGATTACAATGCAGAATTTCTGCGCAGAGCCTTCACGACAGAAGAGTACGCCGAGAAATATAACCACTACGTCGGAGCAGGAGTCTTTTTTGTTGGCCCCGGTTCAAATTACGATCGAGTGGGAGAATTTTACGAGAAGCTAGGCACGCGCGTGGAGCGACTGAGGTCACTAGCAGAGCGTTTGGATTTGATCGATGAACTTCCGGGCGTGGACAACGTTGCGGTTCCAGAAAATCCGCTGCGGCTGGAAAATCATGCAACTCCTACCACGAATAGGATATTTTTAGTCCACGGACAAGACGATGAGGCTAAGGCTGTCGTTGCTCGTTTCATCGCGTCATGCAGTTTAGAACCCATCATTCTTCACGAACAGGCCAATGGCGGACGTACCGTTATCGAAAAATTTGAGAAAGAAGCGGACGTTGGATTTGCCGTCGTTCTTTTGACTCCAGATGATGTGGGCGGAATCCGTTTAGGCGGTCAGATTGCAAGCGACGATCTGAAGGCGCGTGCGCGGCAGAATGTCATACTAGAGCTAGGATACTTCGCCGGCCGATTGGGCCGGGGGCGCGTTGCAGCTCTGAAGAAGGGCGAGCTAGAGCTGCCATCCGACATTGCTGGAGTGGTGTGGACTGCGATGGATTCTGCCGACGCCTGGAAAATGAGCTTAGCTCGCGAACTCAAAGCAGCAGGCTACGACTTCGATGTTGCCAAGGCTTTAGGCATCTAGGCAGCGGCTGCCCATCCCACCGGCTCTTCCCGCTTCAAACAGGTAACGGGTCGATCTCGCCGCATCCGAACGCCTCTTTAGGCCCTCCACGGGGCCAAAGGGGACCCGCTGATCGCGTTTGAAGGGACCCGCCGGAAACTTTCTATGAAGTGAATGTTAACCTTTTGGAAACGCATCAGCTTCAGGAATCAATATGTCCGATGGGGAACGTATCGTAGCCGTAGGACTGCTGAGCCAACGCGATCTCGATAACCTCGGCGGGGCTTTCACGCGGCTTTATCGGATCGAGGAGACTCCCTGCTTCGGCGAGCTGCTCCATGCGAACGACGTGGCGGACCGGGAGTTTCGCTGCGGGCCTAGGGCGCCCCAGGGGACCCTTATGGCGCCCTCAGGCCAGAAGAGGTAACTGTTCAATCAGTCGATTGCTGAACGGGGCTGCGGGTCCCTCCAGGCGCCCAAAGGGGACCCAATGGGACCCTAAAATAATCGGGTGATCGTTCCGGACGCGGAGTGAACGGCGAGAGCGGCAAGAAACTCCAGGTAACTCTCAGAAAACTCAGGGGAACCGCTGCGTCACCAAGGGTCGGAGTGGCGCTGGCAGCGGCTCAGCGAAACCGCCAGTTGCGAACCGCATCCGATCGCGTCCGGGCGGTTCCATCGGGGGCGGCGGAAGGGACCCGAAGTGGCTGATTGCCCCACCATGCCGTCCCCCACCCTGCCCGAATGCCTAGGGAAACTGCGGTTTCCTACTGGATGTAGAAGCCAGTGCGGGGCTTAGGGTGCGTGGGGGAACGCGATAGGATTGGCCGTTTGGAAGCGGCGGGATGGCATCGGGGACATTAGGGGCGGGGGTAGAGTGTGTCGGTTGCACACTACACCTGAGAAGCTAACGTATGGGGAGGGACTTCACGCAGGCGGGTCACTGTCCCCTGCCCAACCGTAGCGACGTCGTCCGCGAAATCAGCCTCTAAGTCGTCAACGCGCTCTATGAGGTAATCGAGCGCCTCCACAACCTTCCGCATTCTTACAGCCATATAGCAGGCGCGGTCAGCGGGTTCGCCGACGAGCAGGGGCCCCCTCCCCTTGGTTGAGACGCAGCAGGCCCGGAGAAATGACCTCACCGCCGCTGCCGAAACTTGCACGTCCTCTGCCTCGATCGCCGCGACCTCCGCCGCAGCGTTCGACGCCAATGGTGCGGCCGGGGGACGGCCCGCTCGGTTTGCGGCTTCATCTACAGACTCTCCGAGATAAAGATTCTTCAGGAAGACGAGGAAGTTGCCGCTTGAGGGGTCGCAGGGCATTGAGAAATAGTCGCTCACGAGAACATCTCCGAAGGGCAGCAGGATCGTCACGCGGCTGCGTGGACCACACTATGTTGTGCGAATGTCCGTACTAATGGCGCCCGACGCGCCTTCAGCGCCTTTGATGTCCGGATGGGTATACCCGTGGGAGATGCGGGCGTGAGACGATATCGACGTCTCAATAGGGTTGACTTGGAGTTTTGGGGCGACTAGCAGGACCGGGTCTAGAGCCTATTGGGACTGAATGGATCATGTCAGCACTCGTTGGATACGCCCGCGTCAGCACGGACGATCAAGACTGCGCCCTGCAAGAGGAGGCGCTTAGGGCGGCGGGTTGTACGATCATTCGGAGCGAGAAGCGGAGCGGCACGACGACCGAGGGTCGGCAGGAGCTGGAAACCATCCTGTCATTCATGCGCTCAGGTGACACACTCATGGTCACGCGCGTCGACCGCCTGGCTCGTTCCGTCGCTGACCTGGAGCGCATCGTAAAGAGCGTACAGGATCGCGGCGCGTTCCTTCGAGCCACTGAGCAGCCCATCGACACGTCGTCCCCGGCCGGCGTCGCATTCCTCCAGATGCTGGGGGTCTTCGCTCAATTCGAGACCGCCATTCGCCGCGAGCGCCAGATGGAGGGGATCGCCAAGGCTAAGGACCGTGGCGTCTACAAGGGCCGTAAGCCGTCTGTGGATGTCGCGAAGGTTCGGGAGCTGCGGGAGGCCGGCATGGGCCCTGCGGCAATTGCTAAGCAACTGGGGATCGGCCGGGCAAGCGTCTATCGTGCGCTGGTGAGCGTCGGGGAGTGACTAACCCGCTCGCTATCACATGGCAGGAGGCCGAGACGGCTGAGTTCATGTCGCTCGCGGTCGCTGCGGCCTCGGAGGCGGCTGTCCAGCTCGTCGAGGGCCTCTTGAACGATGTCGTGTTGCCGGCGTGGCCTGAAGGTCTCCAGCGGCGCAAGACGACCATTGAGAAGCACCGGCGGGCCCTCGCGGTCTTAATCGGAGAGCTTCAGCGCTTCGACATCCGCGGCCTTCGAGGAAAGCACGGGATGGGCAACAGCGACTTCGTGGGCGCCCCGTTTGGTCGCGACGTCTTTCGTCGCACCGCCGATGCCCTGAAGGGCGCGGGGTTGCTGGAGGAGCGCCCCGGTTGGAGGTGGACGTCGAAGAGCGCGTTCCACGGCGGGGCGACAATCAAGACTGGCTCATCTGTCACCACGTTCGGCCTGACCGAAAGCGCCCTTGAGCGCCTGGATGCGGCCGGGATCGACGCGGAGAGGCTGAGAGACTGGCGAGCGCATTGGACCCGTGAAGACGCGGCCCTCTCTGCCGTTGTCGGCGGCCCCCTGGTCGAGCTGCGGGCGGCGAAGGTCATCTCGTCACCCGTTCGGCAGGCGCGGGAAGCGCTCTCAGTCAACCCCGAGAACCCCAAGGTCGCACGGATCATCGCCGAGCTGGAAGAGCACAACGCTTTCATGGCCGCAGTAGGCGTGCGAGGTGCATCGTTCTATGGTCTCAAGCGCGTCTTCAACAACGGCGATCAAGATGGCTTTGCGTGGCAGTGGGGCGGCAAGATCGCGTCGCGCGGGCCCTCCGGTTACGAGACCGAGACCAAGCGTGACCGGCTTGAAAACATGATCATCGGCGGGGAGCCTGTTGTCGAAATCGACATCCGCGCGTCCCACTACACCCTGCTATGCGCTCTCTCCGGTTACGCCTTCGGCCCCGAAGTGACGGACCCATATTATGTGGAGGGCGTGCCTCGAGACCTTGTGAAGAACATCGTGGTCCAGGCAATTGGCCGGGGCGATCTTAACGCCACAACCTGGTCCGATAAGGCCCGTGCTGACTACGCCCGAGCGCACCCTGGGGAGAAGTTGGACAAGGCGCTGAGCTTTCGGTCAGCCAAGAGCGCTGTGTGCGTCGCTATGCAGGCCCTGGTCTACGCCGGGGCGCCGGGGCGGACCGTGCACGACCTCAACTACCACGAAGCTGAGATAATGATGCGAGCCATGGCCACACTTAGGACCGCCGGATGGGGTAGCTTGCCGGTTCATGATTGTCTCATCGTGCCGCTGAGCGCCGAGGACGCCGGTAAGGAGGCCATTAGATCGGCGTTCGCCGCATACATCGAAGAGGTTCGTCGTTGCGCCACCGTGGTCATCCCCGCGCTGACCGTAGAGCGCCGTGAGGCCCCAAAGATCATGATTGATGATCAAACATCGGTGAATGAGGCAGCTTAGAGCGTACCTAAGAACGGGGGCATTCCAGGAGGAAATCTCGGCCGCCTGAGGACGCTTGCCGGCCTCGCTGACCGGCGGTACCGTCGAGGCGCTCCAGGTGAACTTGCAGGCCCTCGTTTCCACGGGGGCAGAGGGCGCGGCAAAACGCCTCTCGGCACCTGGAGCGCCCTTCGGGACGCTGCGGCGAGGACCCACAGTTTTCCTGTGGGTGCGGCAAGCTGAGGCCCGCCCCGTCCAGAACCTAGAGGTAGACGAGTGCCGACCGGTGAAGCGAGCCACCCCCCTGATCTTTTCGCAGGGACCTCGGCGCCTCGCACTGCGCTGGCTCGACTGGATGAGCGACGGGTGGAGAGTCTTAGTTTTTCTAAGACACCCCTCACAGTTGTGTCGCGCCCCGGCCTGTTCAAGCTGATCCAGCGCCCCTCTGGACCACTCGCCATGCTGTGGTATCGTGTGGTCGCTCCGGGCGACTTTGGCGGCCCTCGTGAACAACGGGGGCGGAGGATGCGGCTAAACGGTCCTCGGCGCCCGGAGCACCTAGACCCCAAATAGTTCTTGGGGTCAGGCCCGAGGATCATAAATCGGATCGAGGACCGTTGCTTTTGTCCTTCCGAATCAATGGCCCAGCAGAAACCAGGCGCCGAAGCCGATAAGCACAAGCGGCCATCCAATCCACACGGCGGCGCCGACAGCCAGCCCCGGCACCCATCCGAACGCAATGGTCCAGACACTCGAATAAGTGGCCGCCAAATGCCACCACGTGGCTACGAAGCCGACGAAGGCCAGACAGAAACCAATGCCGAAGTAGATCTCGCCGTCCCGCACCTTAGCCCCCTCAGGTTTCGCTTACTTCTTGTCACATCGCGCCCGATCGAGTCGGGTGCACTCACCACCCAGAGATGGCGCCACTGCGCAGTCCTACACGCCATACCTCTTGTTGCCGCCGCTCGTGATGCAGTAGCGCCCACCTCGTGGACCAACGCACACGTTGCCGCCCGAGCAGGGACAAGACCCCCCGCCCCCAAATCCAAATGAGCGGTGCTTCGGGATCGGCGTATAACCATGCAGTCTGCCGCCACCGCGATGGCTCCGAGCACTTCGAGTACTGCGAGTCCTCTTTGCCGTCACCGTGGGGATATGTACCCCCGTCCACTTAGCCGCTGGGGCGGCCCGCGTGTGATGCTGGACGCGATCAGAGGGCATATGAACCGCGCCGCTTTCGGCGCCACGCTGCTGCAGGTTGCTTTCCGCAGTGACAACATACCGGCTCGGCACCCAGCACGAGCGTCCTTTCGTCAGTACCAAACGCCAATCACCAAGCCGCGACTGCACGAATACCTCGGTACCTCGGCTAAGCACAACGACGACACGAGCATTTGCCTTTGGCGCTTCACGGCACCGTACTGCGTTAGATTCGATCACCTCAGACTGGGCATTGACGTACGAGAAGATCGTTAGAGTGCCGGCGATAACTGCCGCTAAAGCTTTGAGCATTACGTCCCCCTTCCACCTTCTTTGCTCGACGCAATCGACGCCGGCAAGCCTCTTCCATGTCCCGCTTCTTCGATCCCGAACGCGAGCCGAATTTCAGGTGATGAAGCGACGGTTCCGTGAATAGCGTGAAAAGTTCTTTCGAGCCCACGAACACCTTTCTAACGCCTACCGAATGAATCCTTGCGGCTAAATCTATGCTTCAGCTGTTGCGTCATGTCTCTTGATATCGCACAATAGGATGTCTTAATTGCGTGAGGTAATATGCCGTTTATCGCGTCCGGAATAGCTTCAGTTATCGGGACCCTCATCTCGGTATCGCCTGTGCAACAATCCGAGACGTGCGCCATCCGCCATACGGCAGAAGGAACTTTGAAGGAATCGATTCATGAGGATGGATTCAGCTTCAAGGGCTATGACGCCTTATGTAAGCGACTTAAGCAAGAGGGGCTTACGCTTGCTATCGTGTCAGATAGCGGAGTGCTGGCAGAACGGTCGTACGGCTGGGTAAACGTGAGGCTTCGAAGAACTTCCAGCGGCATTTCAGGGTGGTTCAGCAGGGTCTGTACTATACTGAGCCGGGAGGCTTCCACGCCCGCAGCGAAGAAAGCGGAATACGACGCACTAAACAGCGTTGCTGAGCAGATCGCCCGAGACCCAGCCCCGTTCATCGCGTCTGTTGTCGAGGCTGAGACGGATGCAAGAAACGCGCCGCGACCGTCGTAAGCGCACCGTCTCCGCTCGGCCTAGGACGCATGCTGAGTTCCAGGCGATGAAGCGGAGGCTCCGTGGATAACTTAGATGATGCGAAAAATTCGTCGCTGTTTAGAACCCTTCATAAATATGAGCGTTAGTCAACACGTCCGGAGGGGAAGGAACGCGCGATGAAGCCAACGGTTTTGGTTGCTGAGGATGAGCTGTACGTGCGGATGCTCGCGGCCGATATTCTCGCAGATAGTGGCTTTGCCGTCCTCGAAGCACAAAACGCCACAGAGGCGCTGGACCTTCTCGCGGCTAACCCCGTCGAGGTGCTCTTTACCGACATCCACATGCCCGGCCCAATCGACGGCTTAGAGCTGGCCGACATCGTGGCTGTGCGGCACCCTAGAGTAGGCTTAGTGGTCACCTCTGGCGTACGGCAGCTAAACGACGGGGAGATACCGGACGCTGGCGTGTACCTACCGAAACCCTACGACTACGGCAAGCTGGCCGAGCTGATACAGGAGCAGATTACCAAGCATCACTAAATCGCGAAGTGACCGCGTGGCCTCGGATAGCAAAAGGGCCCAGGGGTTCCCCCAGGCCCTCCGCTCGTCGGTCCGCCTGAAGCCTAGGCGGCCGCTAAGATCGTTCGGAGATCATCGGCAGCCCGTCACTCGACCGATTGCCCGGTCCTACGCCCAGCAAGCTTGGCACGAATGCGCTGCGCGTCCGGGTGAGTGTAGCGCATCAGTTGAGATAATGTCAGGTGCCCACTGACCGTGGCAACTTCCGGGGGCGACAGGCCCAGCTCCAGTAGCCTGGAGACGCCTTCGTGTCGCAGATCGTGCAGCCGAAGGTCCTCGATGCCCGCTCGCGTGCAGGCCGTCGTCCAAGCCCAGCGAAGAGCGTGAATGTCGATGGGGAAGACGTACTCGCTTTGTGGTTTCAGCCCGCGCAGCACATACAAGGCCTCGTCGGTCAATGGGACGGTACGCGGCCGGCCGTTCTTCGTCTTGGGAATATGAACGCAGCCCAGGGACAAGAACGCATCGCGCCATCGCAGCGACAGTATTTCACCCCGGCGCATTGCGGTCTCGATTGCAAACCGGACGTAGGCCCAGGCAAGCGGGTGGCCCACTAAAGCGTCCCGAAGGGCTTCGTACTCGCCTGCCCGCAATCTCCGGTCCCGAGCAGCACCCGGCGCCGGCAAGGCAACCAGGGCCGCGACGTTCGTAAGGAGCTGATAGCCCCACTCGCGCCTCGCAGTCTCCAAGGTCCGCCGAATCAGGCTGATTTCACTTCGGACTGAGCTGGAGGACACTTCGCTTGACCGCTCGGCCCGATAGTCAGCGACGGCCTTACTCGTCAGCTCAGCGACCGGCAGGGCCGCCAATAGCGACCTCCGCAGCTTGCCGATCCGATAAGCCTCCGCCGACGCCCCGCGCTTCTTGGAGGATACCTCTCGGTCGTATCGCTCCAGCAAGTCACCAAGGGTGTCCGCGTAAGGATCAGGGACCTGCTCAGGGGAGGCGTAGCGCACCAACGCCGCCTGCCTCAGGGTCACCCATGCCTTCGCCCTACCTTCGGAAGCAAAGCTCTTAGACGAAACAGCCCCGGACTCTGAATGAAACTCAACTAGCCATCGACCATCCACAAGCCTAATCAACACGACCTCCCGACTCACTAAGCCGGAATTACAGGTTTACAGCGATGACATCATTAGATTTAAGCTCTGCAGTTGCGGACCGTCTGCATCATTCTACCTTTTTGCTCGACCACGAAAGGGCCTAGTACCCCTGCATCTCGGGAAGTTTGCGCACCCATAGAACGGCCGCCCGGTGCGAGGTCCCTTCTTCGCTGTCCGGATACGCATCGGCGAGCCACAGGCGGGGCACGAAGGACTTGTCGCTGCTCGGCGTCCCTCGCGGCTCCTATCGGCGACCGGAGTCCTTATCTCGGCGCGATCATCCGACAAGTGAGCCGACTCATCAGACGACGATGCTTCGTCGCCCCCAGGCTCTGGCGTCAGAGAGCCCTTGCGTTCGCCGCGATCACGAAGGAAGCCGCGATCCAATGCGTCGAACACGTAGAAGCCGATGAACCAAGAAAGCGCACCGAACGGCAACAGGAGTGCACGGCCGTCGCCGCTGCGATCGACGCCCCCGTGCCATGAGCAAGCGCCGCGATGGCCTATGCTCGGGGAAAGCCATCCGTCGCGGCATCGGGGAGGTCCGCTTAAAGCAGCCAGAAGGAAGCAAAGGCTCGCAAAGGTGCCAACACCCGACGCTACTGAGACGGGCAGCGCGTAGCGTCGCAATAAGTTAAGCACTGGAAAGGCAGTCCGGTCGGCTACGGGTAAATACGGGGTCTTGTGTTCCGACGACGACGAACTTGGGCAGACCGGCGACGAGGTTGCACTGCACCTCCACCGCACGGGCTTCCAACCCCAGATAGGCTACCGTCGAGACACTGGCGACCAAGAGAGCCCCCTCCCCGGGTTCAGACCATAGCGGCTTTTCATCGCTACGGAAGCGGCACGATTACCAACAGGCGTATTGCATCGACACAACACCTCTCCCATCTTCGCGGCAATGTGCTCCGAAGTCCGCCCAATTCCGCATCCTGCGTTGACTCGTGCGGCAGTTCTGCTTAAGGGCGCTCGACACGCGGCCGCCCCTGTGGCGGCCCTTTTACGTTCTAGATACTCGAGGATGAGCGATGAAGCGGACCTTTCAGCCGAGCAACCTGGTGCGTGCGCGCCGGCACGGCTTCCGTGCACGGATGGCGACCCCGGGCGGTCGCAATGTGATCCGCGCCCGCCGCGCCCGCGGCCGCAAGAAGCTGTCGGCGTAAGCACCGACACGCCCTTGCTGAGCCTCGACCGGCTCACGCAGCGCAAGGACTATCTCGCCGCCAACGGGGGAAAGCGGGCACCGATGCCCGGTTTCGTCCTGCTGGTGCGCGAACGGAACGATGCCGATCCGTCGATGCGGATCGGCATTACCGTATCCAAGAAAGTTGGCAACGCCGTTATCCGTAACCGGATGAAGCGGCGCTTTCGCATGCTCGCGCGCGAAGTGCTTCCCGAAGCGGGAATCGCCGGCGCGGACCATGTGCTGATCGGCCGGAACGGCGGAATCGAACGCCCCTATGCCGATCTGAAGGCGGAACTCGCCAAGGCGCTTCGGCGCGTTCGCCCCAAGGCCGACCCCAAGGTAGAATCATGATCGCGCGAGCACTCATGCTGCTCGCGCGCGCCTGGCAGCTGGGGCCGTCGCTGATCCTGCCGCCCACCTGCCGCTATCAGCCTTCCTGTTCGGCCTATGCAATCGAGGCGCTTCGCCGCTATGGGGCGGTGAAAGGCGGCTGGCTTGCGCTCCGGCGCATCGCGCGCTGCCATCCATGGGGCGGGCACGGCCCAGATCCCGTTCCTTGAGTTTCCTTCCGGGGATTATCGGTGAAAGAAGAACAGAAGAACTTCATCCTCTTCGCGGCGTTCGCGGCGCTTGTCCTGCTCGGCTGGCCGATGATCAGCCGCTGGGTCTTCCCGCAGCAGCCCGCCGTCCCGGGGAAGATGGTGGACGGCAAGCTCCAGCCGATGCCCAACTCCGGCGTCGATCCGGCGGCCAACGCGCCCAAGACGATTCGGGCCCGGGAAGCGGTGCTGGCCGATAGCCCGCGCGTCGCCATCGACACCCCCGCGCTCAAGGGCTCGATCAACCTCAAGGGCCTGCGCATCGACGATCTCGTGCTGCGCCAGTACGACCAGACCGTCGCCAAGAACTCGCCGCCGATCCGCCTGCTTTCGCCGAGCGGCGCGGAGGGGAGCTATTTCGCGCAGTTCGGCTGGCAGGGTGCCGGCGCGCCTGACGGCAACACCGTGTGGAAGGCCGATGGCGAGACGCTGACGCCCGCCACCCCGGTGAAGCTCACCACCACCAACAGCGCGGGCCAGACCTTCACGGTCGAGCTCGGTGTCGACTCGAACTTCATGTTCACCGTGCGCCAGACCGTCGCGAACCGCGGCGCGGCGCCGGTGGCCGTTACCCCCTACACGCTGATCTCGCGCGGCCAGCGCTCGGCCGATACCAGCCAGTGGGCCGCGCATGTCGGCCCGGTGGCCGCGACCAATGATGCGGCGCATTACATCAACTGGAAGGACATCGAGAGCACGCCCCAGCAGTTCGCCACCACCGGCGGCTGGGTCGGCTTCAGCGACCATTACTGGCTGACCGCGGCGATCCCAGACCAGCGCGGCGGGGTGAGCATCCAGCAGCGCGGCACCGCCGCCCAGCAGTATCAGGCCGATGTGTCGCTCGCCCAGCCGATCGCGATCCGCCCCGGCAAGGAAGCGACCTATACAAGCCACTTCTTCGCCGGTGCGAAGGAAGTGAAGCTGCTCGATGCCTATCAGAAGCAGTTCGACATCGCGAAGTTCGAGCGTGCGATCGACTGGGGCTGGTTCGAGATCATCGAGCGCCCGATCTTCACCTATCTCAGCTGGCTGTTCAAACTCGTCGGCAATTTCGGCGTGGCGATCATCCTGCTGACGATCACCATCCGCGGCCTGCTGTTCCCGATTGCCCAGAAGCAGTTCGCCTCGATGGCGAAGATGCGCCAGGTGCAGCCGAAGATGAAGGCGATCCAGGAGCGCTACAAGGACGACAAGCAGCGTCAGCAGCAGGAGATCATGCAGCTGTACAAGGCGGAGAAGGTGAACCCCCTCGCCGGGTGTGCGCCGATGCTCCTCCAGATCCCGATCATGTTCGCGCTGTACAAGGTACTGCTGCTGACCATCGAGATGCGGCACCAGCCCTTCGTGGCGTGGATCAAGGACCTTTCGGCACCGGATCCGGCGATGATCCTCAACCTGTTCGGCTATCTGCCTTATACCCCGCCCAGCTTCCTCGCGATCGGCGTGGTGCCGGTGCTGCTCGGCGTGTCAATGTTCTTCCAGATGCGGATGAACCCGGCCCCGATGGACGAGATGCAGAAGCAGATGTTCGCGATCATGCCGTGGATGCTGATGTTCCTGATGGCGCCGTTCGCCGTCGGCCTGCAGCTCTACTGGATCACCTCCAACGTGCTGACTGTGCTCCAGCAGCAGTGGCTCTATGCGCGTCACCCGGAGATGAAGGTCCCCGTGGAAAAGCCGAAAGCGGTCAAGGCAAAGTGATGGAGGCGCGCCCCTCCACGCTCCTCCCCTGCAAGGGGAGGTGGCAGGCCGAAGGCCTGACGGAGGGGTGTCCCCGTTCGCGTCGGAGGACCGCCCTCGCACCGTCGACACCCTTCCGTCGCTTCGCGACACCTCCCCTTTCAGGGGAGGATTTGAAAGGGCCTCATCCTCTGAGGCAGCTGATTTCCTGATGTCCTTCGACCCCGACCAGATCGAAGCCGCGCGCAAGCTGTTCGCCGGCCCCATCGCGTTCCTCAAGTCCGCGCCGGCGCTGGAGCATCTGCCTCAGCCGACGGTGCCGGAGATTGCCTTTGCCGGCCGCTCGAACGTCGGCAAGTCGTCGCTGATCAACGCGCTGACCAACCGGAACAGCCTCGCCCGCACCTCGGTTACGCCGGGGCGCACGCAGGAGCTGAACTTCTTCGACGTAGGCGAGCCGCTGCGCTTCCGCCTCGTCGACATGCCCGGCTACGGCTTTGCCAAGGCGCCCAAGGACATGGTCCGCAAGTGGCGCTATCTGGTGAACGACTATCTGCGCGGCCGGCAGGAGCTGAAGCGCGCGCTGGTGCTGATCGATTCGCGCCACGGCATCAAGGATGTCGACCGCGAAATCCTCGAGATGCTCGACAATGCGGCCGTCAGCTACCGACTGGTTCTCACCAAGACCGACAAGATCAAGGCGAGCGAACTGGCCAAGGTGACCGCCCGCACGGTGGAAGAGGCGCGCAAGCGCACCGCCGCACATCCCGAGATCCTCGCCACCTCCAGCGACAAGGGCATGGGCCTGCCGGAGCTGCGCGCCGCGGTGCTCGAAGCGATCAGCTGAGCGCGGGCATGGAGCCGCTCTTCTCCTACGGCACGCTCCAACTCGACCAGGTGCAGCGCAGCCAGTTCGGCCGGCTGCTCGACGGCACCGACGACGTGCTCCACGGCTATGTCGTCACCGAGATCCAGATCCGCGATCCAGCGGTACTGGATGCGAGCGGGGTCGAGACCCACCTCGCGCTCGTCCCCGGCGATGGCCCGCCGATCGCGGGCAAGGTGTTCCAGCTGACGGCGCAGGAACTGGAAACCGCGGACATCTATGAAAGCGAGAATTACGTCCGGGTGCGGGTGCCCCTCGCCTCGGGCACCCGCGCCTGGGTGTATGTGAAGGCCTAGGCCGGATTGTACTTGGCGAGGAAGGCTTCCAGCGCCTTGAGGAAGCTCAGCCGATCCTCCTGCCGCGTGAAGAAATGGTCGCCTTCGGGCTGCTCGATGAATTCGAACGTCTTGCTCGCAGCCGCCAGTCGATCGGCCATCAATTTGCTCTGCTTGAAGGGCACGCGGCGATCCTTCTTGCCGTGCACGATCAGCACCGGGATCGAGAAGTCCTCCGGATGGAACAGTGGCGAGATCGCCTTGAAGTCCGGCGCCTGCGCCTTGAGCCAGTCCGCGGAGGCCTCATGCCCCAGTGCGTTCGAGTCATAGGCCAGCAGCCGCTGCAGATCGGAAACGCCGGCAAACGAAACCGCGCAGCGGAACAGCTTGCCGTCGCGCTGCGCCGCCCGCAGCGCCGCATAGCCGCCATAGGAGCCGCCAACGACGCACACCCGCTTGGGATCAGCAATACCCTGGTCCACCAGCGCCTTCACCGCATCGTTCAGGTCGTCCTGCATCGCCAGGCCCCATTGGCCCTCCCCTTTGCGAGTGAAGGACGTGCCATAGCCGGTCGAACCGCGATAATTGGGTTGAATGACCGCATAGCCGCGGTCCGCGAGGAACTGCGTCCACCAGTCCCATTCCTCCTCGTCGCGTGCGGCAGGCCCGCCATGCGGCATCAGGATCAGCGGCAGGTTCTTGCCGGCGCTGCCCCGCGGCGTGGTGAGGACGGCGGCAATCTCCAGTCCATCGCGCGCCTTGTACCGGATCGTCTTCACCGGGTGGAGACGACGCAGCTTCAGCGTCTGGTTGTTCATCGCCAGCGGCTGGAGCGACTCGTCCGCGGCGCGATAGACGAAATAGGCGCCCGGTGCGGTGGCATCGCCCACCTTGACGATCACTACCGAGCGATCCGCCGTGAAGCTGGTGATCTCCACCTGCGCCGCCTGAACCTTACCGCTCAGCTTTTTCTGCAGCGCCGCCATCGCCGGGTCGATCCAGTGGGTGGTGGCACGGTTCTCGGTCACCTCCACCCCGAGCAGCGTCGAGGTGACCGGATCGACCACCGGCCCACTGATGTCGTACCCCGGCGAGGCAAAGACCTGCTTGCCCGCCTGCATCGTGGCCAGGTCGAACTCCCACAGCGCGGAGAGCCCCTTGTCGTCATCCTGCACCACCAGTGCCTTGCCGGGATCCGGCAGGAACAGCGAGGGCACCAGCAGCCCGTCATGCAGCCCCTTGGCGCGATCGACAGTTCGGAAATCGCTGCGGCCAGTCGGCCGGTACAACAGCCGACGCTGGCGGCCGTCCATGCTCCGGCCGATGCCCATCCGCACGACGCCGGCACCGTCCGCATACCAGCTCATCACGCCTTCGCGGCCGGTCAGCACGGTCTTGTGCCTGCCCGTGGACACGTCGACCTCGTCCACCTTCGGCCAGAAGCCCGCGTCGTTGGTGAAGATCGAGGTCTGGGCCGCCAGCAGCACGCGAGGTGTGCCGTCGTGCGCGATCCAGAGCAGCGAACCGCCGTCCTGGCCCGTCTCCGCACTGTTGAGCAGCACCATCTTGCCGGTCGCGGCGTTCACGCCGAACGCGCGCTTGATGTACCATTCGTCGCCGTCGACCGGGGTGGTTCTTCCGACGCCGAGCACCAGCCAGTCATTGTTGACCCAGTGCCACTCGTTGAGATCCGTGTCGCCGGTGCCGATCAGCAAGGGCTTCGCCCCGTCGTCAAGCCCGACAATCGCGAAATACTGCTTGCCCTGCACCGCCAGCTGCGCGGCGACGCGCTTGCCGTCGGGCGAGATGCGCGGATCCACCAGCATCGGCAACTCGGCGAACACCGCGGTATCGACCTTTGCCGGCGCGGGCCTGGCCTGCCCGGCAGCCTGTTCCTGCGCGCCCGCCGTACCGTACGCCCCACCCATCGCCGCGAGCGCCACCGCCGCGAACAGGCTCCACTTCTTCCGCATTTCGTTCCATCCCCGATTCGCGGCCCCCTGCCGCCGGGCCAGCCTGGAAACATTCCGATACAAGCGCAATGGCCTTCGGCGCCGCGCCGCACGAGCGGTTGCCGTCCTCTGCGGGCACCGCTATCCGGAGGTCCATGAAGCTCATCATCGGCAACAAGGCCTATTCCTCCTGGTCGCTGCGCGGCTGGCTCGCCTGCAAGCTCTCGGGCCTTCCCTTCGAGGAAACGGTCGTGCCGATGTACGATCAGGACTGGGACAGGCGCCGCCAGGGCGCCGAGTTCGCGCCCTCCTCCGGCAAGGTGCCGATCCTGTGGGACGGCGACGCCGTGGTGTGGGACAGCCTGGCGATCGTCGAGTATCTCAATGACAAGACCGGCAACACGCTGTTCTGGCCGGAAGATCCCGCCGCGCGCGCCATGGCGCGCTCGATGGCGGCGGAGATGCATTCCAGCTTCACCGCCCTCCGCAGCAAGCACAGCATGAACGTGCGCCAGGTCTATCCGGCCGCGCCGGTCGATGCCGATGTGCAGGCAGATCTCGCGCGGATCATGGAGCTCTGGGCCCAGGCGCGCGCCCGCTACGGAAGCGAGGAACCGTTCCTGTTCGGCAAGTTCGGCGCTGCCGACATCATGTTCGCCCCGGTGGTGACGCGGATCGTCACCTATTCGCTGCCAGTGCCGCGCTTCGCGCAGAGCTACATGCTCGCAGTGCTCCAGCACCCCTACCTGCAGGACTGGATCGCCGGGGCGCAGGAAGAGGAATGGGTGATCGAGAAGTACGAACTGCCGGTGGTGTGACCCTTCGTCCTTAGCCCCTCCTCCTCGGAGGAGGGATTGGGGGTGGAAGGATTCCAGAACGCCTGTTGCTCTCCTTGAGACACAGCCCCACCCCAACCCCTCCCCGGAAGGGGGGCTTAGATCCACGACCTACTTCAACCGCTCCGTCTCGTACCGCGTGCCGTCCTTGCGGAAATATCCCTCCGGCGTGAACACCATGTCGATGTCGGGATACTCCCCGCTCCCGCGCGGCCCTGCCCCGATGGCCAGGAACACCGCATCCGCGTCGGACCGGTTCTGCAGGTGATGCCCGTCCGCCACGCCCGCCGGGAACGCCGCGCAGTCGCCGGCACGCAGCAGCGTCTCGCCGCCGTCCTCGACCAGTACCACCTCACCGGCGAGCATCACGACGAACTCGTCCTCGCTGTCGTGCCAGTGGCGCTGCGACGACCATCCGCCGGGCTTCAGCACGACATGGCTGACGCCCATCGCCGTCAGCCCGCTCGGCGGTGCCAGTCGACGGTACCAGCGCCCCGCCACCGGCGCGTCATACGGCGCCGGATAGCCGGTGGCGTTGGTCTGCGGGATTGTATCCAGATCCAGCTTGGGCAATGTCGCCTCCCTCATGTGTGGAGACTAATGTGCCGGACGTTGTCGAACTCACCAAGGCCCTGATCGGCGCGGAAAGCGTCACGCCCGCGCGCGGCAGCGTGTTCGACATACTGGAGGCGGCGGTCACCCCCCTCGGCTTCCGTGTCGAGCGCTTCGTGGAAGGCGAGGCACCCGACGGGCCGGTCGAAAACCTGCTCGCGGTGCGCGGCGCTGGCGGCCCGCATCTCGCTTTTGCCGGTCATCTCGACGTGGTGCCGCCGGGCGAGGGCTGGACCAGCGGCGCCTTCGCCCCCGAGATCCGCGGCGACCTGCTCTACGGCCGCGGCGCGGTGGACATGAAGGGGGCGATCGCCGCCTTTGTCGCCGCTGCCGCGCGGGTGCCGGAACGCGGCACCACCAGCCTGATCATCACGGGCGACGAGGAAGGTCCGGCGACGTTCGGCACGCCCAGGCTGATCGAGCGCATGGCCGAGCGCGGCCTCGTCCCCGATTGCTGCGTGGTGGGCGAGCCCACCTCCGCGCACCGGCTGGGCGACACGATCAAGATCGGGCGGCGTGGATCCACGGTGATCGACATCGCCGTGATCGGTCGCCAGGGCCATGTCGCCTACCCTCATCTCGCGGACAACCCGGTGCCGCGCCTCGTCCGCGCTCTCGCCGAGATCGACGCCATCACGCTCGACCAGGGCAATGCCTGGTTCCAGCCGTCGAACATCGAAGTGATCGATCTGGCGGTCGGCAACAAGGCGACCAATGTCATCCCCGGCCGCGCCGCCGCCCGCATCAGCATCCGCTTCAACGACCAGCAGCGCGGGCCCGACCTGATCCAACGGATACGCGACGTCGTCGCCGCCCACGCCCCGCATGCCGAGGTGAACGGCCGCGTCTATGGCGAAGCGTTCCTCACCGAACCCGGCCCGCTATCGGAACTGGTCAGCGGCGCGATCCGCGACGTGCTGGGGGTGGAAGCGGAGCTTTCGACCACCGGCGGCACCTCCGATGCCCGCTTCCTTTCGCGCGTCTGCCCGGTGGTGGAGTTCGGCTTGCTCAACGCAACGATGCACAAGCTCGATGAAGCCGTGGCGCTGGACGATCTGCGCGCGCTGACCGACGTCTATGCGGAGATCCTGCGGCGGGTATGACCGCTCAGGCGGTAGCGCGGCGCGGCGCCATGTCGCGCACCCAAGCGAGAAAGTCCGCCTCGCCCATCGGCGCGCCCATCGCATAGCCCTGCAGCACATCGCAGCCGATCACGCGCAGAACGGCGGCCTGCGCCTCGCTTTCGATGCCCTCGGCCACTGCTTCGCAGCCGATGCCGTGGATCAGCCCGATCACCGCCTGCGCAACGGCACGCGCCTCCGGATTGGTCGCGACATGCTCGATCAGGCTGCGGTCGAGCTTGACCCGGTCGATCGGCAGTCGCCGCAGCCGCGCCAGATTGGAATAGCCGGTGCCGAAATCATCGACGGCGATCGTCGCACCGGCGGAGCGCAGCGTCGCGATCGCGCGCAGCACGTCCTCGGAACAATGCATCGCGAGCGTCTCGCTGATCTCCAGTTCCAGCAGCCGCGCGGGCGCCTGCGCCGCGAGCATCGCCGCGCGCAGATGACGGAAGAAGCTCGCATGATCGATTTGGCGCTGGCTGACGTTCACCGCCAGCCGCTGCTCGATACCCAGACGTCCCCAGCGCGCGATGGTGTTGGCAACGGTGGCAACGACCCAGTCGCCGATCTCGACGATCAACCCGGTCTCCTCGGCGCGCGGCAGGAACGACGCCGGCAGCTTCGTTCCGTCCGGGTGCTGCCATCGAAGCAGCGCTTCCGCGCCCACGATCGCGCCCGTGTTCGCAGACACCTGCGGCTGGAACACCAGCGCAAATTCATCATGCTCGATGGCGGCGCGAAGTTCGGTCTCAAGCCGCGCGCGGGCAATCATCTGGGCCGCGAGCCGATCGCTGAACGTCTCCACCCGCCCGCGGCCCTGAGTCTTGGCCTGATACATGGCCGCATCGGCTGCGCCCATCAGCTCGTGCAGGGTCACGCCGTGCTCGGGGTGCAGCGCAAGTCCTACCGAGGCGCCGATCGAAACCTGCTGGCCGGCGAGGTCGAAGGGTTCGGAAAGCGCCTCCAGCACCTTCTGCCCCACCCGCTCGCGGGCCTGCGGATCGGGAAGGTCGGCGAAGAACAGGGTGAACTCGTCGCCGGCAAGACGGCCGATCAGCGGGGTCTCGCCATGGTTGAAGGCCGCGCACTGATCGCCCACCGCGCGCAGCCGGTTCGCCACCATGCCCAGCAGCACGTCGCCCACGGCGTGCCCCAGCGTGTCGTTCACGGCCTTGAACCGATCGAGGTCGATGAAGAACAGCACGGCCCGCGCATGCTCCGCCGCGTCTTCCAGCATCCGCTCGGCACTGCGGCGGAAATGCGGACGATTGGCAAGGCCGGTCACCGTGTCGAACATGGCGAGCCGGTGCACGCTCTCCAGATTGCCGCGCAGCTTGAGGAACAGCTCGTCCATCGACTCGGCAAGGCGCGGTGTACCGTGGACCAGAGCCGGCGGCAGTGGACTTTCGAGGTCGCCCAACGCCGCGGCGTGAAGCCGATCGACCGCCGCGGCCAGCGCGGCGTTACGGCGGGGTTGCATCAACGCCCAGACCGCGAAAACGGCAAGGATGACGAGCGGCAGGGCGAGCAGCAGCGCGACCGCAACCACCTGGAGCGCGACACCCGCGGCGAGTGCGCCGCCGATGAGCAGACAGGCCGCAAGCGCAGCAGCGCCCGCCATCCCTCTCCCGAAATCCAGCTCCCCCCAGCGCATTGCCGATCGACGCTCCAAACCATCCCCATGCGGCGCCGACAGTAAATGGCGCAGCGATACCCTTCGCATGCATTAGTTAAGAAATTCAGGTCTTCTACGAAGCGCGGGGACGCCGCAGCACGATGTACAGCGCGCCCGAGCCACCGTGGCGCGGATGTGCCTGGCGCACCGCCGCGATGCGGTCTGCATGGCGCGATGCTGCCAGCCAGTCGCCGACGGCGGCCCGAATCGCACCGCGTGCGTGCGGCCGCTCGGATTCGGGCCGCGGCGGCTTGCCGGTGATCAGCAGCAGCACCCGGTCGCCGCGTGCGATGGCGTGGCCCAGCCCCACGTCCAGCCG
Organism: Sphingomonas sp.; assembly: GCF_036731925.1. Taxonomy (GTDB): domain Bacteria; phylum Pseudomonadota; class Alphaproteobacteria; order Sphingomonadales; family Sphingomonadaceae; genus Sphingomonas. The sequence goes on along the minus strand of NZ_DAINDJ010000001.1, from coordinate 877,332 downwards.
ATCATAGGCGGCATGGAGGTTGTGGCCGTGCAGGTCGATTGCGCTCTCCGGCGCAACCAGTCCGCGCGACAGGCGCCGATCCCATCCGGCATCAAGCGTCCGGCGCTCATGGGTATCCGGCATCGGCGTGGAGAGCGTGATCGCGGGCCGGGCGGGTCGAGTCGGTACCAGCTTGCCGGTCGGCACCTCGATCCGTCGGGCAAGCGGTGTCGGTTTGGCAGCCGGCGCAGCTACGGGCGGAATGGCCGGTTCCGGCGGCAGTTTCCGGGGCGCGGCACGAACGTGGAGCGGCGTGACGGTCTGGATGACCTTCTGCCACAGCGCCGCTTCCTCGGGCGCCAGATTGCGGCGCCCGCGCCCGCTCATGGCTGGGGAATCGCCGGCGGCGTAACCGGCGGGGTGGCCGCGCTGAGCCGGGCGAGCGTGCCCTTGGGCAGCAGCAGCCAAGCGGTGCCGCGCGCGGACATGCCGCCGGCGATCGCCCGCGCATCGTCACCGGCTCCCCAGAAGGTATCGACGCGGTTCGCGCCCTTGATCGCGCCGCCGGTATCCTGCGCCACCCACAGGCCCGTCGCGTCGGTGCGGTCCATCGACAGGAACAGCGGCGCGCCCAAGGGAATGAACTTCGGGTCCGCCGCCACGCTGGTCCAGCCGGCGACGGGATAGCCCATCGCGCCCAGCGGCCCTGCGCCGGTCAGTTCCTTGAAGAAGACGAAGCTCTTGTTCTCGCGCATGATCGCGCGGCCGTCTTCGGGATGGGCACGCAGCCAGGCGACAATACCTTGCATCGAGGTTTGCCCAGGGCCAAGCAGCCCGCGATCCTTCATCAGCCTGCCGATGCCGGTATAGTCGCGGCCATTCTGCCCGGCATAGCCGATGCGCAGCACCTTCCCGTCCGGCCCCTTCAGCCGGCCGGAACCCTGCACCTGCAGGAAGAACATCTCGATCGGGTCCGCCGCCCAGGCGACCACCGGCGCATGGCCTTCCAGCGCGCCCTGCTCGATCTGGGTACGATCATAATAGGGGACGAACTGGCGGCCGTCGACGCGGCCCCTGATCCGCTTGCCCTTCAGCGCATCGGAGAAGAGACCGAGATCGACCTCGATCAGATTGTCCGGAAGGCCGTAGACCGGCACGTCATAGCCCGAGCGCCGCTCGCGCACCCCGGCGATCTCCGGCTCGTAATAGCCAGTGGCGAAGGCCGCGCCGGTGCCGACCTGCACCGTCTCGAACCATTGGGCAAAAAAGGGTGCGGCACCACCCGACCAACTGGCCGCCGCCGCGCAGGCATTGGTCCAATCCGCTCCGGTCGTAAGGCCGGACGCATCGGTGCGACGCATCAGTCCCGGGCAGCTCAACCTGAACGCCGCAAGCGCGCGCTGGGCATTGTCGGCGGTGATCGGCAGCGTCTCGACGGCAGGGCCGGCGACCAGGCCCGTGGTCGCGGCGGTCGTCGCGCCGGCAAGCGCGGGCGCAGCGGGCAGCGCCGGCAGCGGGATCGCGGCGGTCGGCTGGCGCGCAGGCAGGTTGCCGGGCGTCTCGGGAAGCGCGGCTCCAGGGCGCGGACGCTCGGGCGCGGGTTCCGGCTTTACAGGTGCAGGACGGGTCGGCGCGGGCCGCGTGCCCGCTTCCGGGGGAACGATGCCGCTCGAACATGCGCCGAGCAGCCCCGCGAGCGCCAATCCCCCGAATATCCGCATGGTGCCCCTCAGGCTTCGTCGGTCTCGACCAGCTTCCAGTTCGGATCGTCGCTGCGCAGCTTGCGCGCGAAGGTCCACACATCATGCGTGGTGACAGCGTCGCTCAGCGAGCCCGCAACGACATTGCCTTCCGCGTCGCGAGTCACTGCTACGATGTCCGCATCGAAGCGCACCGTCACGCGGGCGACCTTGCCCTCGACGCCGGCCTCGGCGATCGTCGCGCGCTCGATCGTGATCAGGCGGTTGTCGAGCACCTCGCCCGTCACCTTGCGATCGGCGATCGCTTGCTCGAACGCACCGCGAACATCGTCGTCGACCAGGAAGCGCAAGGTTTCCTCGTCGCCCTTCCAGAAGGCTTCGAGCACCATCCGGTAGGCCGACTTGGCGCCTTCCAGGAACTTGGCCACGTCGAAGCTGGGATCGGCGGACACGACGGACCGCAGGCCGGATTCGGCCCCCGAATCGATCGTGCGGTTCCCCGAGTCGCGGACCTCGGGCAGCGCCTCGATCGTCCGCGTTACCGGCGGCGCGGCAACGCGCTCCTCGGCAGGCTTCGGCAGCGGCTGCTCATGGCCGGTACGCTTGCCGAGTACCGCATACAGTCGAAGCGCCAGGAAACCGGCCACCATCGCGAACAGAATGACGTAGAACACTGGCCCTCCAAAGCCTCCGTCTCTAGTACATAGGGCTTCGTGCCTTAGGTTTCAAACCGTACGATGGGCCGTGCGATTGCACCACCGGCACACGCCTGCTAGTCGCTTGCCCGGTAACGCGCCGAGCGCGCGAAAATCTCCTGCATAAAGAGGAAAGTTGGATGGCCGAGAACGACACCTTCGCCGGAATCGGCGCTGCGGATGGCGCGGATGAGGCGCCCCAGGCTGGCGTGCTGTCGCAATATGTGAAGGACCTGTCGTTCGAGAACCCGAACGCACCGGCCATCTACCAGCAGCAGACCGCGCCCGCGATCGACGTGCAGTTCAACATCGGCTCGAACAAGGTCGGTGAGGACGTGTACGAAGTCGCGCTGAAGATCGAAGTCCGCGCCCAGGCCGGCGAGCAGGTCGCGTTCATCGTCGACCTCACCTATGCGGGCCTGTTCGCGCTCCGCAACATTCCCCAGGAAGCGCTCGATCCGTTCCTGCTCGGCGAAGCGCCGCGCATCCTCTTCCCCTTCGCGCGCCGCGTGCTCGCCGATCAGGTTCGCGACGGCGGCTTCCCGCCGCTGATGCTGGAGCCGATCGACTTCGCCGGCATCTACATGCAGCAGCGTGCCCAGCAGGAAGGCGCGATCGGCTTCGAAGAAGCCGGCCACGCCTGATCCGGGCTGCAGCCTGAATATGGGGGCGCGCCGCACGTCGGTGGCGCCCCCTTTTCTTTAATAGGACGGCGAAATCTCGATGAAGCTTGTGCGTAGCCTGGGTTCGGTGGGCGGTCTCACGCTCGCCAGTCGCATCCTCGCGCTGGTCCGCGATTCGCTCCAGGCGCGCTATGTCGGCGCGAACTTCGCGTCGGACGCCTTTCTCGTCGCCTTCCGCCTGCCCAACATGTTCCGCGCCTTCTTCGCCGAAGGGGCGTTCGCATCGGCGTTCGTCCCCATGTTCAACCAGAAGCTGGGCGTGAACGGCGAGCGCGGTGCGGCCTATGATTTCGCCGAGCGCACGCTTTCCGTTCTTTTTGCGGTACTGCTGGCGCTAACGCTGGTGGCGCTCGCCGCGGCCTGGCCGCTTACCTTCGCCCTTTCATGGGGCTTCGAGAAGCAACACCCGACGGCGGAGCAGTTCGCCTTCGCGGTGCAGCTGTCGCGGATCACCATTCCGTATCTGATGCTGATCTGCCTCGCCTCCCTGCTGGGCGGCATCCTCAATTCGCTCGACAAGTTCTGGGTCAACGCCGCCGCGCCGATCCTGCTCAACATCGCGATGGTGACCGGCCTGTTTTTCTTCCACGGCACGCCAGAGGAAACCGCGCGGGTGCAGGCGATCGCGGTGCCGGTGGGCGGTCTGCTCCAGCTCGGCTGGCTGGCGCTCGCCTGCCGCGCCTCGGGCGTGTCGCTGCGCCCTCGCCTGCCCCGCATCGACAACGATGTGCGTCGGCTGATGAAGCTGATTCTGCCCGCCGCCGTCGGCGCGGGCGCGGTGCAGCTGAACCTCGTCATCTCCACCTCGCTCTCGGGCAAGCTGCTCGGCGAGGGTTCGATCTCGTACATCTATTATGCCGATCGGCTGAACCAGCTGCCGCTGGGGATGATCGGCATCGGCCTCGGCACCATCCTGCTCCCCACCATCTCCCGCCTGCTCGGCGCGGGCAAGGAGGCGGAAGCGATGGAGACGCAGAACCGTGGCATGGAACTGGCGCTGTTCCTCACCCTGCCCGCGATGGTCGCGCTGATCGTCGCCGCCGAGCCGATCGTGCGCGGGCTGTTCCAGTACGGCCACTTCACGCCGGAGGACACGGTGAAGTGCGCCTGGGCGCTGGCCGGCTTCTCGATCGGCCTGCCCTCCTATATCCTGGTGAAGGTGCTGACCCCCGGCTTCTATGCCCGCCAGGACACCAGGACGCCGGTGCGCTTCGCGATGATCTCGGTCGCGGTAAACATCGCCGCCAACCTCGCCCTGATCCCGCTGATCGCCCATCTCGGGCCGCCGCTGGCGACCGCGCTCTCCTCCACCGTCAACGTGACGATGCTGTACCTGACGCTGCGCAAGCGCGGTCATTTCACCGTGGACGCGCAGCTCGCCCGTCGCCTGCCGCGCCTGGCGCTCGCCGCGATCCTGATGGGGGTTGCGCTCTGGGGCGGCAGCAGCCTGCTCGACCCGTGGCTCAACGGGCGGCTGTGGGAACGCTATACCGGCCTCGTGATCCTCGTCGGCGCCGGTTCAGCGATCTACGTCGCGGCCTGCTTCGCCACCCGCGCCTTCCTGCTTTCGGACCTCAAGGCGCTGGCCCGCCGCCGCGCCGCACGCTGAGCCCGGTTCCCCTTCGCCCCAAGCTGCTCTAGAGCCGCGGCGTCCTGGCAGATCGCGCGGCCACAAGCACCCCCGCCGCCACGGACCCGCGGCCCGTCCAACGGCCGAACGGTCAACCGGGTGCGGAGTGAACCTTCCATGCGCGTCGTTTCCGGCATCCAGACCACCGGCAATCTCCACCTCGGCAATTATCTGGGCGCCATCAAGCAGTGGGTCGCGATGCAGGATCAGGGCGAATGCCTGTTCTTCCTCGCCGATCTCCACGCCCTCACCGGCTCGATTACCCCGCAGGAACTTGCCAACTCGACGATCGAGATGGCTGCCACGCTGTTCGCCGCGGGCATCGACGATCGATCGATCCTGTTCAACCAGGCGCGCGTCCCCGCCCATGCCGAGCTCTGCTGGATCCTCCAGGGCACCGCGCGGATGGGCTGGCTGAACCGAATGACCCAGTGGAAGGACAAGGCCGGCAAGAACCGCGACGGCGCCAGCGTCGGGTTGTTCACCTACCCGGTGCTCCAGGCCGCGGACATCCTCGTTTACCAGGCGACGCACGTTCCCGTCGGCGAGGACCAGAAGCAGCATCTGGAACTCACCCGCGACATCGCCACCAAGTTCAACCAGGACTTCGGCGTCGAGCTGTTCCCGCTGCCGGAGCCGCTGATCAGCAAGGCCGCGCCGCGGATCATGTCCTTGCGCGACGGCAATGCGAAGATGTCCAAGTCCGATCCGTCCGACCTGAGCCGCATCAACCTGATCGACGACAACGACACGATCGCCGCCAAGTGCCGGAAGGCCAAGACCGATCCCGAGCCGCTGCCGGACTCGTTCGACGCGCTCGCCGAACGCGCCGAGGCGCGCAACCTGGTGACGATCTTCGCGGCGCTGGCGGACAGGGATCCGCAATCGGTGGTGGAGGAATATGCGGGCCAGGGCTTCGGCGCGTTCAAGCCGGCGCTGGCGGACCTCACCATCTCGGTGCTCGGACCCATCCGCGAACGGCTCACGGCGCTGCTCGATGATCGTGCGGAAGTGGGCGTCAAGCTCGCGAAGGGCGCGGAGCGTGCGAGTGCACTGGCAGCGCCGACGCTGAAGGCTGCGCAGCAGGCGGTGGGGTTGCAGGTGTGACCTAACTCTCCCTCCCGCTTGCGGGAGGGAGATTTGGCCCCCTCCCCGGAGGGGGCTAAGCTCAGTGCGTGAAGCTCTTCACCAGCGAGCCGGCGACCAGCGCCCAACCATCGACCAGCACGAAGAAGATGATCTTCATCGGCAGCGCGATCGTCGGCGGCGGCAGCATCATCATGCCCATCGCCATCAGCACCGCAGATACCGCCAGGTCGATCACGAGGAACGGCAGCAGCAGCAGGAAGCCGATTTCGAATGCACGGCGCAGCTCGGAGATCATGAAGGCAGGCGCCAGCGTCGTCAGCGGCGTTTCCGCCCGCGTGGCGATCTTCTTGTTGGCAAGGTCGGCGAACAGCTTGAGGTCGCTGTCGCGGACCTGGCCGAGCATGAACTGGCGGAACGGCTCGGTGGTCTTCTCGAACGCGGCGACTTCGGTCAGCTTGCCCTTGGTATAGGGGTCGACGCCCTCGTTCCACGCCTTCTCGAAGGTCGGCGCCATCACGAAGAAGCTGAGGAACAGGGCAAGGCTGATGATCACCGGGTTCGGCGGCACGCCCGGCGTACCGATGCCGGTGCGCAGCAGGGACAGCGCGACCACCATGCGGGTGAAGCTGGTCACCGTCATCAGCAGGCCCGGGGCCAGGCTGAGCACGGTGAGCATCAGCACCAGCTGGATGGCCTTGGCCGAGAGGGGTCCCTCGCCGCCGATGCTGATGGTCGCGCCCTGGGCCGCCGCCTGCGCGGCGGGCGCAACAGCCTGGGCGTGCGCCGCGACCGGCAGCACGATCAGCAGTGCGGCCGCGGCAAGAAGTTTACGCATTCAGCGCCTCACGTACCGCGCGCTTGTTCCACCGCGTGGTGTCGCGCGGGACGCGGGTACGCGTGGGAGCCGCCTGGGACTTGCGGGCGCGGCTGCGCGGCGCGGGCTCGGCGGCAGCCTGGGGAACCTCGACCGCGTCGGTCGCCGGCTCGGCATCATTCGCCGCCAGCGGGAGGCCCGGCGCAGCCTCGTCGGCCACGGCAACGACCTCGGCGGCCGGCGCTTCGGGCGTGGTTCCGGCCTGCGGCGCCACATCCGGACGAACGCGATCCACCATGGCCTTGAAGTCGAGCTTGCCGGCCAGCTTGGTCACCCCGGCCTTCAGCACCGCCAGATCGTCCTCGATCTTTGCAGGCGCCGCGGCAGCAGGCGTGGTCTCCACCACCGGCTGCGGCGGCGGGGTGATGCCGGTCTCGATCGTCGCATGGCCTTCCGGCCCGATCAGGATCAGGTGCTCGCACCCGTCGCGGCGGATCAGCGCAACCGAACGCTTGGCGTCCACGGCCAGCCGCTCGACTAGTTCGACGCGCTTGCGCCCGCCGCCGGTCACGCGGCCCGGGAGCTTCAGATCATAGCGGCGCACCACCCACAGGGCCGTCGCGAGCATCCCCAGCACCAGGCCCAACGCGCCCATGGTACGCAACATCGACAGGAGATCCATTAGTTGCGCTGCTTCTTCACGAGTTCAGAAATTTCGAGCGACATCACTTCGCCGTCGACAAGGATGCGCCCCAGCGCGACCAGCTCCCCGTTGACATAGACCATGCTCGGATCGTCCTGGCCGCAGTCCAGCGGGATCATTGCCCCGCGGCTCATCTGCAGGATCTGCCGGACCGGCACTTCGGTCGAACCGAGCACCACCGACATTTCGATCATGATTCCATCGAGTACGGACATGCGTCTCCCTTTCCCCCTGACTTATAGGAACCTTTTTTCCGCCCTCGGCGCCCTGCCCGGCAAAATTTGCCTACAATGATGGCGTGGGCCGTTTTCCAGGCCGTGGAGGATCAACAATGGATTTGGATGCTTCGCTGGGCGTTTCCGCCTCGGGTCTGCGCGCGCAATCGCTGCGGATGCGGACGATCGCGGAAAATCTCGCGAACCAGGATTCGGTCGCGGACACCCCGGGCGGCAACCCGTACCGCCGCAAGGTGATCAGCTTCCAGGCGGCGGTCGACCGCGCCAGCGGCGCTACCGGCGTCAAGGTGAAGTCGATCCAGGCCGATCAGTCGGACTTCGTGAAGGTCTATCAGCCCGGTCACCCGGCGGCGGACGCGCAGGGCTATGTCATGCGCCCCAACGTCAACGGCCTGATCGAGACCGCCGACATGAAGGCAGCGCAGCGCAGCTACGAAGCCAATCTCAACGCCATCGAAGCGGCCAAGAGCCTGACGATGCGCACCATCGATCTGCTCAAGTAAGGAACCAGCGCCATGTCTATCGGAGCATTGGACGCAACCAAGGCCTATGGCCGGGTCGCCTCGCTCGGCAATACCCTCGGCAAGGCTGCCGGCGGCGGTGAAATCGGCAGCGACCAGCCTTCGGGCTTCGGCGCGATGGTCGAGAACCTGGTCGGCGGCACGGCCGACAAGCTGCGCACCGCGGAGACCGCCTCGGCCAAGCAGGTTGCCGGCAAGGGCGACCTGATCGACGTCGTCACCGCGATCGGCGCTGCCGAGACCGCGCTCGACACCATGGTCGCGGTGCGCGACCGCGTGGTCGGCGCCTATACCGACATCATGCGCATGCAGATCTGACGCAGGCACGCACGATCATGACGCCCGCGCAGCTGATCAGCCTCACCGAATCCGCGCTCATGCTGATTCTCACCGTTGTCGGACCGCTGCTGCTGACCTCGCTGATCGTCGGCGTGTTCGTCGGCCTGCTCCAGGCCCTCACCCAGATCCAGGAAACCACTCTCACCTTCGTACCCAAGCTGGTCTCGATGGGATTGGTGTTCCTGCTGATGCTGCCCACGATCGGCCAGGCACTTGGCCAGTTCATGGGCAAGATCAGCGACATGATCATCCACGGATGATCGTCCCCCCCGATCTCGCGCTGCAGGCCTCGGCCTTCTTCATCGTCTTCGCGCGGGTCGGGGCGGTGCTGATGCTGCTCCCCGTCTTCGGCGAAGACGCGATCCCCGGGCGCATCCGCCTCTTCATCGCCTTCGCCATGTCGTTCGCGTTGTACGGCCTTATCGGGGAACCGGCGCGCGCAGCCGTGCAGGCGGGCGCCGTGCTCCCGGCGATCCTGGTGACCGAGCTGATCACCGGGCTCGCCATGGGGATGATCGTCAAGATCCTCTTCTTCTCGATCTCGATGGCCGGCTCGCTGATGAGCCTTCAGATCGGCCTGTCCTCGGCAGTGATCTTCGATCCCTCGCAGTCCGGCCAGGCGCCGATCCTGTCGAAGCTCGTCGGCCTCGTCGCCGCGCTCGCCTGCATGGGCATGCAGGTCCATCATCTGTGGCTGGGCGCGATCGTCCACAGCTACCAGACCTTCCCGATCGGCGGCATGCCGCCGATGCACGATTTCGCCGAGCTGGCGGTGGAAGCGATCGGCCGCTCCATGACGCTGGGCATCAGCCTGGCGGCTCCCTTCCTCGTCTACGGCATCGTCTTCAACGTCGCCCTCGGCCTTGCGGCGCGCGTAGCGCCGGCGATCCAGGTCTTCTTCATCGCCCAGCCGCTCAACCTGCTGCTCGGCCTCGCGCTGGTGATCACCACCATCGGCACCATGCTCACCGTCTTCACCCAGACCATGGGTGACGTGCTGCAAAAGGGCTGGTGATGGCGGGCGGCGGCGACGATTCGGACGACAAGACCCAGGAACCTACCGACAAGAAGCTCGAAGACGCGCGAAAGCGCGGCGACGTGCCGATGGCGCCCGAGATGCGCCACGCCGCGATGTTCGTCGCGGCGCTGGTGGTGATGGGCGGCCTTGGCACCTACACGGTCCAGCAGTTCGGCAACCTGTTCGTGCGCCTTTGGGGCGGCGCGGATGACTTCCGGATGGAGCCGACGGGCGCCCAGAGCTTCGCGACCGGGCTGTTCGGGGCGGTGGGCACCGCGCTGGCCCCGATCCTTGCGGCGCTGTTCGGCTTCGCGATCCTGGGCGGCGTGCTCCAGGGCCGGCCGATGATCAGCTGGTCGCGCATCAAGCCGAAGTGGAACAAGCTCAACCCCATGAACGGGGCCAAGCGCATGTTCGGCAAGCAGGCGCTGGTCGAGTTCGCCAAGACCTTCGCCAAGCTCTGCCTGGTCGGCGGCATTGCCGCCGCGATCGCCTGGCCGCACGCCGCGACGATCGACCGCCTGGTCGGCGCCGACCTGGTCGATACCGGCAGCGCGGCGAGCGACATCGTCCATGCCATGCTCCGCCCGATCGCGACGCTGGTCGGCGCGCTCGCCCTGTTCGACTTCGTCTGGCAGCGCCGCTCCTTCATGAAGCGCATGCGCATGAGCCTTCAGGAAGTGAAGGACGAGTACAAGCAGAGCGAAGGCGACCCCAAGATCAAGGCGAAGATCCGCAGCATGCAGATGCAGCGATCGCGCAGCCGGATGATGGCCAACGTCCCCAAGGCGAGCGTGGTCATCACCAACCCCACCCACTATGCCATCGCGCTGCAATATGATCACGGCAGCATGGGCGCGCCGGTGGTCGTCGCCAAGGGCGTGGACGCGATCGCGCTCAAGATCCGCGAGGTCGCCACGGAACACAAGATTCCGCTGGTGGAAAACCGTCCCCTCGCTCGCGCCCTCTACGCCAGCGCCGAGCTCGACCAGCCGATTCCGGTCGAGCATTATGCCGCGGTGGCTGAGGTGATCAGCTACGTCCTGCGGATCGCCCGCGGCCTGCGTTGAGCCAGATTTCGCCACCGTTTGTGATAATGAGATTGACTCGCAATATTCAGCTTCCCTAAAGGCACGCTCATAACGAGACCCAAAGGGAAAAGCTGGATCATGCTTCTGTCGCTGCGTACCGCCCTGCTGACTTCTGCGCTGCTTGCGCTCCCCGGCACCGCCTTTGCCGGGCCAGATAGTGCCGCGGACTCCGACGATCAGCAGAACCAGATCATCGTGACGGGCATCGCTACCCAGCCGTCGCGCAGCGCCACCGGCCTCACCCTCACCCCGCGCGATACGCCGCAGTCGATCACGATTATCGACCAGGCACGGATTCAGGACTTCCAGCTCACCAACGTCAACGACCTGCTGGACCAGACCGTCGGCATCAATGTCGAACGCGTGGAGAGCGACCGGACCTATTACAACTCCCGCGGCTTCGACATCACCAACTTCCAGGTCGACGGGATCGGCCTGCCGATGCCCTATGGCATCCAATATGGCGATCTCGACACCGCGTTGTTCGAACGGGTGGAGGCGATCCGCGGCGCCAACGCGCTGATGACCGGCGTGGGCAACCCGTCCGCCACGATCAACTATGTCCGCAAGCGGCCGACCGAGACGCTGCAGGCGCGCGCTACCGTGCAGGCCGGTTCGTGGAACCGCTGGCGCGCCGAGGCCGACGTGTCCGTGCCGGTGACCGACACCGTGGCCGTGCGCGGCATCTATGCGCATGAGAGCCGCGACAGCTATCTCGATTACAACCACGTCAACCGCAACGTGTACGGCCTGATCGCCGACTGGAAGGTGACGCCGCAGCTGACCGCAACGGTGGGCTACAGCCGCCAGGACAATGATGCGGACGGTGTCCTCTGGGGTGCGCTGCCGCTCACCTACACCGACGGCAGCCGCATCCCCTATGCGCGCTCGGCGACCACCTCGGCGCCCTGGACCTATTGGGACACCACCGACCAGCGCGCCTTCGGCGAACTCGCCTATGATCTGGGCAAGGGCTGGCAGGCCAAGGGCGTGTTCACCTACATCAACAACAAGCAGCAGGCGAAGCTGCTCTACGCCTATGACGCGCCGAACAAGGCGACCGGCCTCGGCATCAAGGGACAGGTCGGCCGCTACCCGTCGGAGACCGATCAGTATCTCGGCGATTTCACCGCGTCCGGCCCGCTTCACCTGTTCGGCCGCGAACACCAGCTGGCGTTCGGCGTTTCGAGCGGCCGGCTCGACAATCGCCAGTGGGAAGGCAACGGCAATAGCCTCATCGCCTACCCGGCAGTGCCGAACCTCGCCAGCGCAGTGGTCGCGGATCCGGGCACCGGCCCGATTACGCTTCAGGCGGACAGCCGGACGGATGTGACCCGCGCCTATGGCGCCGCGCACCTCAACGTCACCGATCGGCTGAAGGCCGTGGTCGGCGGCAGCGCGACGTGGCTGAAGTCCAGCGGCGTTTCCTACGGCGCCGACCAGTACCGCAAGAACAGCCGGGTCAGCCCCTATGCCGGCCTGACCTATGACCTGACGCCGAACGTCTCGTTCTACGCGAGCTATACCGACATCTTCAATCCGCAGATCGAAGTGAATTCGCGTGGCCGCAGGCTGGATCCGGTGACCGGCACCAGCATCGAAGGCGGCGTGAAGTCGGAGTGGTTCGGCGGCCGGCTCTATGCCACCGCGTCGCTGTTCCGCGCCAAGCAGAAGGGCCTGGCAACCTTCGCCGGAACCTTCGGCCCCGGCGACCCCGGCCAGGCGGGCACGAGCTACTATACCGGCCTCGACACCACCTCGCGCGGCTTCGAGATCGAGCTGGCCGGCAAGGTGACCGAGAACTGGACGATCAGCGGCGGCTATACCGGCCTCGAGATCGAGGACAATGCCGGCACGGCCGCCCGCGTGTTCATTCCTACCAAAAGCCTGAAGCTCGCCACCACCTATGCGGTGCCCGATCTGCGCGACCTGAAGCTGGGCGCCCAGCTGCGCTGGCAGAACGCGATCCGCAGCCCCGATTTCAGCGTGACCCAGGGTGACTATGCCGTGCTCGACCTGATGGGCAGCATCCGCATCGTCGACCATGTCCGCGCCGCGATCAACGTGCGCAACGTCACCGACAGTACCTATCTGGGCAGCATCATGTGGGGCCAGGCCTTTTACGCCCCGCCGCGCAGCGTGTTGGGCAGCATCACCTTCAGCTACTGAGGCGCGGCATGGGCGCGCATCTTCGCCGCGGCTGGAGCTATCGGGCGAACATCGCGGTGCGCGCGGTGGCGGGCAGCCTGGGCGCCTATCTCGTCGCGGCGTGCTTCGCCGCGGCGGCGGCGCGCACCCTGCCCCTCCCTCGGCTCGACGCCGTCATCCCGGCGACGATGCTCGCCTTTGTCGTGGCCCCCGTGGCGACGATCTGGGCCTTTCTCGCCCCCGGCCCGTTGCGGGCGCTGGGCGGCATCCTCGCCGCCTCGGCGCTGCTCGCGGGCATTGCCTGGGTCGCCGGGATGCCGCCTGCATGAGCGCCGTGCGCGACGGCGCCCGCCAGGCGATGGCGTGGCTGCACGGCTGGACCGGGCTGCTGCTCGGCTGGCTGCTGTTCGTGATGTGCCTGGGCGGCACGCTTAGCGTGTTCAAGCCCGAGATCGGTCGCTGGATGCGACCCGAGACCACCGCCATAGCCGGCCGCGCCGCTGCGCTCACCGCCGCAAGCAGCTGGCTGGAAAGGAACGCGCCCAATTCCTTCGGCTGGTACCTCACGCTGCCCAATGAACGGATGAACACCGTCGAGGCGACCTACGACCCCGGCACCGGCTTCGTCTACCGCGCGCTGGATCCGGTGACCGGCGCGCCCGCCCCGCGTGAGACGCTTGGCGGTGAATTCTTCTACCGCCTCCATTTCGAGCTGCAGCTGCCCTTCCCCTGGGGCCGGCTGCTCGCCTCACTGGGGGCGATGGTGCTGCTGCTGGGGCTGATCACCGGCATCATCGCCCACCGCCGCATCTTCAAGGACTTCTTCACCTTCCGCCCCGCCAAGGGCCAGCGTTCCTGGCTCGACGGGCACAATGCGCTGGGTGTGCTCGCCCTGCCCTTTCATGTCATGATCAGCTTCACCGGGCTGCTGACGCTGGCCACGCTCAACATGCCCTGGGCGATCAACGCCAATTACGGGAAGGACATGGCGGCGATGTACCAGGCGTTGCAGCCGGGCCAGATCGACCGCGCCGCGGTTGGCAGGCCTGCCCGCCTCGCGCCGCTTGCGCCCATGCTGCGCGAAGCCGAGCGCCGCTTCGGCGGGCAGCCCGTGGGTCGCGTAACGATCGCGCATCCGGGCGATGCGGCCGCCGTGGTGACCATGTTCCGCGACGATGCCCGCCAGATCGCCTATGCGGCGGGCGCGATTAGCTTTGACGGCACCACGGGCCGGGTCCTCGCCGACTTCACCGAGAACCGCCCCGCGCTGCAGACCTATGGCGTCGCCTACGGGCTCCACCTCGCCCGCTTCGCGCCGCTCGCGACGCGCTGGCTCTATTTCCTGTGCGGCGCGATGCTGACGCTGGCGGTGGCGAGCGGCATGGTGCTGTGGGTGGTCAAGCGCCGCGAACGAGCGCCGCTCAGCCTCGGCAACCGCATCGTCGAGCGGCTGAACGCTGGTGTCCTCGCCGGCGTGCCGATCGGCTGCGTGACGTTCCTGCTCGCCAACCGCATGGTGCCGCTGGGCGCAGCCGATCGCGCCGGTGCCGAAGTCTCGGTCGCGCTCTGGAGCGCCGCCGCGGCGCTGGTGGTGGGCGCAGTCCTCCCAGCGAAGCGCAGCTGGCCGCTGTTGATGGCGTTCCTGGCGCTGGAATGCGCGGCGGGGGCGCTGCCGTGCGGTGCGTTTGCCGATAACGTGCAGCGCGGTGTCAGCGCGGCGCTGCTCGCAGCCGCCGCCGGCACGGGCTGGCTGGCGTGGCGGCAATGGCGCCGCCCTGCTGCCACGCCGCGCCGCCGCAACAGGACTCAGCTCGCTTGATCGCCGCCGGCCTGACCCTGATCGGCTTTTTCGCGCTGGCCGCCGCGATGCCGCGCCACGCGCCTGCGCTGCTGGGCGGCTGGCAGACGCGCCTCCCTCCGCAGCGCCTCCGGATCGCAGGCTGGGCGCTGCTCCTTGCCGCCCTAGCCGCGACCCTCGCCGCGCCGGACTGGCCGCGCGGCCTGGTCACCTGGTTCGGCCTGTTGCCGCTTGCGGCGGCGCTGGTGCTGCTGGGGCTGAGCTATGACGTGCGTCTGGCGCGCGGCGCCGCGGCGCTAGGCCTCATCGCGCTCGTGGCGGGGCTGCTCGGTTAGCGCAGCCAGCACCGGGCAGAAATGGCCTGAACGGCGGTCCGCCGGCCTCGCCGCTCATGAGGTGAGCGCTGCCCAAGAATTTTGCCGACCAGGTGAGGTGCTCTAGGATGGCGACCGCAAGCTCCTGATGCGTTGCTCCCGCACGCTCATAGAGCCTCCAGCGGACGAGGCGATCCTCCTGAATCCGGCCTGTTCGTGAGACGCGCTCGTGGGTGCAATGTTACCCATACCCCAGAGGACGCTCATCAAGCCGATCGCGGATCGACGCGAAACCGCAACCAGCGCATGTCCGCACCCGACGAGCGCTGCAGCGCCTACGGGCGCCAGCGCACAGGTCGGTGCCGCGCAGTTGTTGTGCGGCGACCATCGCCGCCCGTTTCGCCTCCTCAGCGGTTCGCGTGTGTCGTTAAAGCTGTCGGTGAAGAATCAGCGCGTCCACCATACCGGCATCCGGATGATCGAATGCCGCCGGTACCCGCCCGATCGTGTTGAAGCCGAGCGCGTGCCAGAGCCGGACGGCCACGACATTGTTGGCGAGCACGAAGTTGTATTGCATCGCACGGAAGCCACGTGCCCTCGCCTCTTCGAAGCTGTGTTCCGCCATTGCCCGCGCAATGCCCCGCCCGCGGGCCTCGACGTGCGTGGCATAGCCGCAATTCGCGACATGCGCGCCGCCGCCCGCCTGGTTGGCGCGCAGATAATAGGTGCCGAGTACCTGTCTGGCTATTTCGGCGACGAAGCTCACCCGGTCTTGCCCCAGCCAATAGGCCAGCGCCGCATCACGGGGCATGTCGCGGTCCAGCGCGTAGGTGGCGCCGGCACGAATCACCGGCTCCAGGATCGCCCAGACAGCCGCGCCGTCTTCCGGCGCGGCAGGGCGGATCACCGGGTTCACCCCTCCAGGGTGCGCATCAGGGCGCGAACGGCGCCGTCGATCTCCACGTCCTTGCTGCGCAGATCCTCGATCCGCTTCACTGCGTGGATCACGGTCGAGTGGTCACGGTTGCCGAACTTGCGGCCGATCTCGGGCAGTGACCGCGTTGTCAGCCGCTTCGCCAGATACATCGCGATCTGGCGCGGGCGCGCGATCGCCACGGCACGGCGCGCCGAGATCAGGTCGAGCTGCTTCACCTCGAAATGCGTCGACACCGCGCGCTGGATCTCGTCGATCGTGATGCGGCGCTGGCTGGTACGCAGCACCTCGCCCAGCACGCTCGTCGCGAAGTCGATGGTGATCGATTCGTTGGAGAGGCTGGCATAGGCAACCAAGCGGTTCAGCGCGCCTTCCAGCTCGCGAACGTTGGTGGTGATGCGTGCGGCAAGCAGGTCCGCCACTTCCACCGGCATATCGACCGCCGGCATGTCCTTCAGCTTGCGCTCGACGATGGCGCGGCGCAGGTCGAGCTCGGCGGGCTTGATGTCGGCAACCAGCCCGGCGCCGAGGCGGCCGACCAGACGCGGCTCAAAGCCTTCGAGCGCCTGGGGCGCGCGGTCGGCCGCGATCACCAGCCGCTTGCCGGCGCTCATGAACTCGTTGACCGTGTGGAAGAATTCTTCCTGGGTCGCGTCCTTGCCGCCGATGAACTGAAGATCGTCGATCATCAGCAGGTCGACCGACCGAAGCCGGGTCTTGAACGCCAGCGTATCCTTGTTGCGCAGCGCCTGGACGAACTCGAACATGAAGCGCTCGCCGGTCGAATAGATCGCCGTCGCGCCAGGGTTCGCTTCGAGGAAGGCGTGGCCGATCGCGTGCATCAGGTGCGTCTTGCCCTGGCCGGTGCCGGCATGGAGGTAGAGCGGGCTGAACATCGGAACGCCCGGCTGCGCGACAGTGCGCGCAGCGTTGAAGGCGACGCGATTCGTCGTGCTCACCACGAAACGATCGAACGTGAAGCGCGGATCGAAGGCGGGGCGCTCCGCGGGTTCGACCAGCGTTTCCTTGCGCGGCGCGGGCGATGCTGCGGGCTCGGCGCTCAGCACGCGCTGCTCGGCGTCCTGCAGCGTCTCCAGCGTGACGCTGCGCACGTTGGGCAGCACCGCGCGGAACTCGAGCAGCAGGCGCTCGGCATAGTGATTCTTCACCCACTGGGTGAGGAACGGCGACGGCAGGCCCAGGCGAACGGCATGCGAATCGCTGCCGTCGATCAGCACCACGGGCTTCAGCCACTGGTCGAACAGCCGCTGGCCGGCCGAGCGGCGCAGGTTGGTGCGCACATGCGCCCAAGCCTTGGCGACGTCGCGGCCTTCCTCACGTTCCAGCGGTTGAACCTGAGTCACTTTGACGCACCCTTCCTTCGCGGAAATCTCGATTCCCGCGTTCAAAAATCAATATCGATCATGAGGCTCACCGCAGCCGGTCAATCCCCCGGAGACGCGCGATGAACTCGTTGCCCCGTCCAGCAACGTGGCCGGGAGGCTCGTTGTAGGAAGCTCGAACTGAGTCGAGCAAGGGCCTCCCATGTAAACTTTCTGAAATAGTTTTGTTGACAGGCCGAACCCCTAGGAAAACCGTGGGGGTGCCAAAATTGCCAAGTTATTCCAGCTGTTTAACGTGGAAAACGAGGATGGCGCCCCCGGCGAATCGACACGACTCGTGGATTCGCGCCACTCGAGGATCTTGCCCGAATTTTAACCATCTGTTGTGGCGCACATGCGCAAAAAGCCCTGCCGGACTAGTCCGGCAGGGCTTTTTAGTTACCGATTGGTTACGGTTAGGCGAGCGCCTGGAGACGCTTGTTCAGGCGCGAGAACTTGCGCGCAGCCGTGTTCTTGTGGAGCACGCCCTTGGCGACGCCACGTGCGATTTCCGGCTGCGCAGCGGCGAGCGCTTCAGTGGCAGCGGCCTTGTCGCCGGCGGTCAGCGCTGCTTCCACCTTCTTCACGAAGGTACGGATGCGGCCAACGCGTGCACCGTTGATTTCGGCGCGGCGGTCGTTGCGACGGATGCGCTTCTTCGCTTGCGGCGTATTCGCCATTCGGTCTTGTTCCTGCTCGAAATGGGTAAGGCGCGGAAGCGAGCCCACGCCGGAAGACGGGCCCCTTACCGGCTACAGCGATTCGGGTCAATCCTTTCAGCGTTGGCATTTGCCACAATAGAAGGTGGAGCGCCCCGAATCCACGCGGCGCTGCACGGGGCGGCCGCAACTGCACGGCTCCCCTTCCCGCCCATAGACGCGCCACTCCTTGGCGAAATAGCCGAGCTCGCCGTCCGGGCGGGCATAGTCGCGCAAGGTGGAACCGCCGGCGCGAATCGCGGCCTCCAGCACTTCGCGCACTGCCTGGACAAGCTTCTCGATCTTGGCACGGCTGATCGAGCCCGCCGGCTTGGTCGGCGCGATGCCCGAAAGGAACAGCGCCTCGCAGACATAGATATTGCCGAGGCCTGCCACGATTCGCTGGTCGAGCAGCAGCGCCTTCACCGGGGCGATTCGGTCACGAAACGCCTCGACCAGATGCGCCGCGGTGAAGTCCGGCCCCAGCGGCTCGGGCCCCAACGCCTTGAACGCCGGCCAGTCCGCCAGCGCGGCGGACGGCATCAGGTCCATCGAACCGAATCGCCGCGGATCGTTGAGCGACAATCGATGCCGCGCCGTCTCGATCACCACATGGTCGTGCTTGCCGAGTTCCGCCGGATCGATCCGCCAGCGCCCCGACATGCCGAGGTGGAATACCAGCGTGTCAGCTCGGTCCGTATATATAAGGCCGTATTTCGCGCGCCGGGCCAGCCCGGTGACGGTCGCCCCGGTCAGCCGCTGGCCGAGATCGACCGGGAACGGCCGGCGCAGGTCGGCACGATTGAGCAGCACGCGCTCGATCCGCTGCCCCTCCAGCACTGGGGCAAGGCCACGAACGGTGGTTTCTACTTCGGGAAGCTCAGGCATCTGGCCCCAGAGCTAGGAAGTGCGGGGCCGATTGTCACCTGCCCCTCAGCCCCCTTGGTTTGGCCGCCGCCTCCCGCTAAGGCACGCCCATGCCCGATACCGTCTCCTTCGGTTACGAAGACATCGCCCCAGAGGACAAGACCCGCCGCGTCGGCGAGGTGTTCTCGAATGTCGCCAGCAAATACGACCTGATGAACGACGCCATGTCGGGCGGCATGCATCGGCTGTGGAAGGATCGGTTCGTCCGCCGCGTGAAGCCGCGCGCCGGCGAGCACATTCTCGACATGGCCGGTGGCACCGGCGACATCGCCTTCCGCATGGCGGAAACCGGCGCGGCGATCACCGTGGCCGACATCAACCCGGAAATGCTGAGCGTCGGCGTCGAGCGCGCCGCCCAGCGCGGGATCGACGGCCTGGTGTGGACCGAGGCGAATGCCGAGACGCTGCAATTCCCCGACCGCTTCTTCGATGCCTATACGATCGCGTTCGGCATCCGGAACGTGACCGACATCCCCAAGGCGCTCCGCGAGGCGCACCGCGTGCTCAAGCGCGGCGGCCGCTTCTTCGTGCTGGAGTTCTCCACCACCCAGTGGCCGGGCTTCGCCGAAATCTACGATGCCTATTCGCACAAGCTGGTCCCCAAGCTCGGCAAGCTGCTGGCGCAGGACGAAGACAGCTATCGCTACCTGATCGAATCGATTCGCCGCTTCCCGGACATGCCCAGCTTCGAGCGGATGATCGCCGACGCCGGCTTCCGCCAGACCAAGGTGGAGCCGCTGCTCGGCGGTCTCGTCGCGATCCACAGCGGCTGGAAGATTTGATGGCGGTTTGGCTGCGGACGGACAGCGCGTCGGATCCTAAGCCCCTCCCCTCCTCCAAGGAGGAGGGGCTAACCGCATGACCGCACCCGCCGTCCATCTCTGGCGCCTGCTGAAATGGGGCCGCATCCTCGCGCGCCACGGCGCGCTACGCGGCATCGAGCGTGACGCGAACACGCCGCGTCCGGTGCGCCGCCTTGCCCGGCTCGCAAGGCTGGGCGCCCGCGTGCCGGTGGTCCCCGCCTATGCCGATGCCTTCCAGGCGATCGGCCCGGCCGCGATCAAGCTGGGCCAGACGCTCGCCACCCGCCCGGATCTCGTCGGCGAGGAAGCCGCGCACGATCTGCTCCGCCTGCAGGACGCGCTGCCGCCCGTCCCCTTCGACATCATCCGCGAGCGGATCGAGACCAGCTATGGCCGTCCGCTCTCCGCGATGTTCGCCGAGGTGGAGGAGCGCCCGATCGGCGCCGCGTCCATCGCCCAGGTCCACCGCGCAATTACGACGGACGGCCGGCGCGTCGCGGTGAAGGTGTTGCGCCCGGGCATCGAGAGCGACTTCGCCCGTGCGATCGACACCTATGAATGGGCAGCCGCCCAGCTCGAGGCCTATGGCGGCGAGGCGCGCCGCCTGCGCCCGCGGCTGGTGATCGAAAGCTTCAAGCGCTGGACCGTGCGGGAGCTCGACTTCCGCCGCGAGGCCGCCTCGGCCTCCGAACTTGCCGAGGCGATGACCGCCGAGCCGGACTTCATGGTTCCCCAAATCGACTGGCAGCGCACCACCGGCAAGGTGCTGACGCTGGAGTGGATCGACGGAATCAAGCTCAGCGACCGCGACGCGCTCGTCCGTGCCGGGCACGACATGCCGGGTCTGGCGGGCAGGCTGATCAAGGCGTTCCTGCGCCAGGCGATCGCCGAGGGCTTTTTCCACGCGGACATGCACCAAGGCAATCTCTTCGCCCTGCCCGACGGCCGCATCGCCGCGATCGATTTCGGCATCATGGGCCGGATCGATCGCCGCGCCCGCGTCTGGCTTGCCGAGATCCTCTACGGCCTGATCACCGGCGACTATAAGCGCGTGGCCGAGATCCATTTCGAGGCGGGCTATGTCCCCCCGCACCACAATGTCGCCGAGTTCGCGACCGCCCTGCGCGCAGTGGGCGAGCCGATGCGCGGACTGCCGGTGAAGGAAATGTCGATCGGCGGCATGCTCGACGGCCTGTTCTCGATCACCCGCGACTTCGACATGATGACGCAGCCGCATCTGCTGCTGCTCCAAAAGACGATGGTGATGGTGGAAGGCGTCGCGCGCGGGCTCGATCCGGACATCAACCTGTGGGACGTCTCGGCGCCCTTCGTCCGCGAATGGATCCGCACGGAGCTGGGGCCGGAAGCCAAGGTCGCCGATCGCCTGATCCAGGACCTGCGTACCCTCGCCCGCCTGCCCGAGCTGGTCCGCAACATCGAACTTCGCTTCCCCGCCCCGGGCGGCGCTCCGCCCGAGCCGCCGCTTCGCGAGATCCAGGTCGTGCGCGTCGGCGGCGGCTGGCGCTATGCGGTGGTCGCGCTGCTGGCGGCGGCGGCGGGCGTGCTCGGAACACTGCTGCTCGCATGAGCGGGCGCACGCGCCGCGTCTGGACCCTCCAGCCGAGCCGCTTTGCCGCCCTCTCGCGGGGCCACGCGCGGCTGGCATGGGTCGCGCTGCTCGTGCTGCTGCTCGCGTCGCTGACTGCGCTGGCGGTGCCTTCGCTTACCGGCCCCGGCGAGGGGGCGGTGCGCACGGCAGACCGGATGACGGACATCGGCCTCTACGAACGCGTGGTTGCGGGCATGAAGGGCGGCGACTCCTATTACATCGCTGCCAGCGATGCGATGCGCGCCGGCGCCTATCCGCTCCACCCGTTCCTCACGATGCGGCTGCCTGCGCTCGCGGCGCTGCAGGCGGCGATCCCCGGCTGGGCGAGCGTCGCGCTGCTCCTCGCGCTGGCGGCGCTGACTGCCTTCGCCTGGGCATCGCGGGTGGGCGTAGCGCTTGCCGGCCTGCTGCCGCGCGCGGTCATGATGATGCTGCTCGCCGCCTCGATGCTGGCCTTCCTCCAGCCCGGGCTGGTGCTGTTCCATGAGATCTGGGCCGGGCTGCTCGTCGCGCTTTCGCTGGCACTCCGCCGTCCCGGCCGCGCGATGGAGGCCATCGCGCTCGGCCTTGCCGCGATGCTGATCCGGGAGACGGCGGCGCTCTACGTGCTTGTCATGCTTGCCTTCGCCTGGCGCGAGGACCGACGTGGCGAGGCGCTGGGCTGGGCTGTGGCGCTGCTGCTGTTTGGCGGGGTGCTGGCCCTGCATGCCCATGCGGTAGCGAGCGTCACCGGGCCGCTCGATCCTGCTTCGCCGGGCTGGGCGGCGTTCAACGGCCCCGGCTTCTTCCTCAGCGCCCTGGTCGCCTCGACCGGCTTCCAGGCGCTGCCGCTCGCGCTCAGCGCGATCCTCGTCACGCTCGCACTGGTGGGCTGGGCGAGCTGGGACGACTCGCTCGGCCTGCGCATGTTCGCGCTGCTCGTCGCCTATGGCACGGTAATCGCGCTCTTCGCCCGGCTCGACAATTTCTACTGGGCGCTGATGGTAGCGCCCGCCGCACTGGTCGGGCTGGTGTTCGTGCCCGATGCGCTGGCGGACCTTTGGCACCGCGCGCTCGACAGGCGGCGGATCACGGTTACAACGGTAGGCCCATGAAGCGCATCCTGCTCATCGTCGGCGGGGGCATTGCCGCCTACAAGGCCTGCGAGCTCGTCCGTCTGTGCCGCAAGGCCGCGATCGGCGTCACGTGCGTGCTGACCGAGGGCGGCCAGCATTTCGTGACTCCGATGACGCTGGCGGCACTGTCCGAGAACCAGGTCTATACCACCTTGTGGGACCTGAAGGACGAGGCGGAGATGGGCCATATCCAGCTCAGCCGCCAGGCCGATCTGGTCGTCGTCGCGCCCGCCACGGCCGATCTGCTCGCCCGCATGGCGGCCGGCATCGCCAGCGACCTCGCCACCACCCTGCTGCTCGCCACCGACAAGCCGGTGCTTGCGGCGCCGGCAATGAACGTGCGGATGTGGAGCCATGCCGCCACCCGCCGCAACGTGGCGCAACTGCGCGCAGACGGCGTGACCGTGCTGGAACCGGATGAAGGCGCGATGGCATGCGGCGAATTCGGCCCCGGCCGCCTGCCCGAGCCGGAGGCGATCCTCTCCGCGATCCGGCAGGCGCTCACCCCCGCCGATGCGCGGCTCGCCGGCAGGCACGTCCTGGTCACCGCCGGGCCGACGCATGAGCCGATCGATCCGGTGCGCTACATCGCCAATCGGTCCTCCGGCAAGCAGGGCTTCGCCATCGCAGGGGCGCTGGCGGCACTCGGCGCCCGGGTGACCCTGGTCGCGGGACCGGTCATGCTCCCGACGCCGCCGGGCGTCATCCGGGTCGACGTGGAAACCGCGCGCGAGATGGCGGCTGCCGTCGAAGCGGCCCTTCCTGCCGACGCCGCAGTGATGGTTGCCGCCGTCGCCGACTGGCATGTCGATGCGGCACCCCAGAAGCTGAAGAAGGGCGACGCCGCGCCACAGCTGCACCTGTCACAAAATCCTGATATCCTTGCCAGCCTGGCGCACAGCGCGCGTCGGCCGCAGCTCGTGGTGGGCTTTGCGGCGGAAACCGAACGAGTGATCGAACATGCCGTCGCGAAACGCACGCGCAAGAACGCGGACTGGATTGTCGCCAACGATGTTTCCGGCGATGTGATGGGGGGTGAAGCCAATGCCGTCCATCTCGTCACCGCCGGAGGCGTGGAATCCTGGGAACGCGCGTCGAAAGCCGATGTCGCCCGCCGCCTCGCCGATCGGATCGCCGATGCGCTGTAGGATAGTGCCCGCGCTTGCCGGTCTCTTCCTCGTCGCCGGCTGCACCGCGCCCGTCGTGACGCAGCATACCGCCATCAAGGCCGAGCCTGCGCTCAACCTGCACGCGCGCAACTTCGGCGCGACCACGCCGGACACGGTTCGTACGCTGGTCGTGGTTCTCCACGGCGACGGCAGCCCGGAGGCGAGAAGCGACCATTACCGCTTTGCCGAGAGCGTCACCCAGGCCATTCCGAACAGCGCCGCAGTCGCGCTGCTGCGCCCGGGCTATGGCGACACGGCAGGCAACCGCTCGCCGGGCCAGGCCGGTATGGGCGTCGGCGACGACTATACCCAAGAGCGGATCGACGCGATCGCGGAGTCGCTCGGCATCCTCCGCCGCCGCTTCGCTGCCGCGCGGCTGATCCTGGTTGGCGATTCAGGCGGCGCGGCGATCGCCGCCGACATCGCCGGCATCCGCCCGGAGCTGCTCGACGCGATGGTGCTGGTTGGCTGCCCCTGCGCGCTGCCCGAATGGCGCAAAGGCATGCAGAAGCAGCGGCATGGCGCCGCCTGGGGAACGCCGGTCGCCAGCCTCGATCCGCTCAAGACCGCAGGCGGGGTGATGCCCGGCCTGCGCGCCGCCGTGCTGGTCGGCCTCAACGACAAGATCACGCCGCCGGCGCTCTCGCGCGCCTATGCCGAGGCCCTTGCACTTCGCGGCATCGCTACCGATCTGCGCATCGTCCCCGGGCGGGGACATGACTTGCTCAACGACTCCGAAGTGTTGGCGGCCACCACCCGGCTGGCGGCGGCGCTTCCCACGAAAGGCTGACCTTGCTGCCGCCGATCCGTATCGCGATTCAACGCCTGCCCCATGGCGAGAACCTCCCCCTTCCCCGCTATGCTACGGAAGGCGCGGCCGGCATGGACGTGGTCGCCGCGGAGGAGCTGACGCTGGCCCCCGGCGCCCGTCATGCCGTCGCCACCGGCTTCGCGATGGCGATTCCCCCGGGCTATGAAGTGCAGGTGCGTCCGCGTTCGGGCCTGGCGCTCAAGCACGGCATCACGTGCCTTAACACGCCGGGCACCATCGACAGCGATTATCGCGGCGAAATCAAGGTGATCTTGGCCAACCTTGGCAGCGAGAACTTCCCGATCGCGCGCGGTGACCGCATTGCGCAGCTGGTCCCGGCCCCGGTGCAGCGGGCCGACCTGGACGAGGTCGCTACCCTTGATGAGACCGCAAGGGGCGCCGGCGGCTTCGGCTCTACCGGCCGATGATTGCGGCCTTCGCCCTGGCGCTTGCCTTCCAGGCGAGCCCGCTGCGCATCGACTGGCCATCGCTCGCGCCGCTTCCCTATCGCGCAGAGCCGCAGATCACGCCGGACATGCTTGCCTTTGTCGCCAGCGAAGTCACGGCGCGCAAATGCCCGCTGGCCATCGGGCCGGGGCTGACGCTGACGGTTGACGTCGCCGTGCTGGTGGATGCGCAGGACAATATCCGCACGACGGTGCCGCGCGCGATCCAGTGCCCGACGGTAGAGCAATATGCCGCCGCGATGGTCGCGGGCGCAGCGCGCGGCAACCTGCTGCCGCGGATGGCCAGTGCCGACCAATGGTACCGGGCGACCGTCACCTTCACCTGGCCGAAATGACCCTCTCTGACGAGGAGCTGGAACGCTACGCCCGCCATATCATCCTGCGCGAAATCGGTGGAGCGGGACAGGCGAAGCTGAAGGCGGCACGGGTGCTGGTGGTCGGCGCGGGCGGAATCGGCGCACCGGCGATCCAGTATCTTGCGGCTGCAGGCGTAGGCGCGCTGACCATCGTCGATGACGACCGCGTGGATCGCTCCAACCTGCAGCGCCAGGTGTTGTTCGCGACTACGGACATCGGCGCGGGCAAGGCAGAAGCTGCCGCCGCACGAGTCGCCGCGATCAACCCCAATGTCGCCGTCCGCACAGAGCCGCGCCGCCTGTCCGCGTCGGACGCGCACGGGATGATCGCGGGCCATGATGTCGTCCTCGACGGCACGGACAATTTCGCGACGCGGCTTGCGGTGGCAGACGCGGCGCTTGCCGCCCGGGTGCCGCTGGTCTCCTCGGCGGTGGCGGAGTTCGAGGGCCAGCTCGGCACCTTCCGCGGCTGGGAAGCGGACAAGCCGTGTTACCGCTGCTTCGTCGGCCAGGATCCCGAGCGCGAGGGGGTTAGCTGCTCCGAACAGGGCGTGCTGGGGGCGCTGACCGGCATCCTCGGCAGCCTTGCAGCGCTGGAAGTGATCCGCGCCGTTGCACCTTTTGGCGACGACACGGCCGGCAAGCTGCTTCTGGTCGACGCGCTGGGCTTCCGCTTCCGCACGCTCCTGCTTCCCAAGGATTCGGGCTGCCCGGCTTGCGGCACGGGAACGCTCCGGTAAGGACCGGGCGCTACTGACTGGCGCACCACCAGAGGACAGGAACCACGATGCCCGATCCGACCGCTCAAGCCCCGCGCGTGCTCGTCACCGGATCCGCCGGGTTCATCGGCTTCCACACCGCCAGCCGCCTGCTACAGGCGGGCGCGACGGTGCTCGGCATCGACAATTTCTCGGATTATTACGACGTCGCGCTCAAGGAAGCGCGGAACGACATGCTGTCGAACCACCCGAACTTCCGCGTGGCGCGCCTGTCGATCGAAGACCAGCCCGCCCTCGCCGCCGCCTGGGCCGAGTTCAAGCCCGACGTGGTGATCCATCTCGCCGCACAGGCCGGCGTGCGCTTCAGCATCGAGCAGCCCGCCAGCTATATCGGCGCGAATATCGTCGGCACGTTCAACCTGCTGGAGTTGGCCCGGCACCATCCGGTCCGCCACTTCCTTGCCGCTTCCACCAGCTCGGTCTACGGCGCCAACACCGACATGCCGTTCGGCGAGACCCAGCGCACCGCCACCCCGATGAGCCTCTACGCCGCAACCAAGGGCGCGACCGAGCTGATGGGCCACAGCTACGCGCACCTGTTCCGCACGCCGATGACCTTCTTCCGCTTCTTCACGGTCTACGGCCCTTGGGGCCGGCCGGACATGGCGCTGTTCAAGTTCACCCGCGCGATCCTCGCCGGCGAGCCGATCGACGTGTACAACAATGGCGAGATGGTGCGGGATTTCACCTTCATTGACGATCTCGCCGAATCGATCGTCCGTCTGATCGATGCCGTGCCTGGCGACATGCCGGTGGAAGGCGACAGCCTCTCGCCCGTCGCGCCCTTCCGCATCGTGAATATCGGTGCCGGCCGCCCGACCCCGCTGATGGACTATATCGGCGCTGCCGAGAAAGCGCTGGGCCGCACGGCATCCAAGAACTTCCTGCCGATGCAGGCAGGCGACGTTCCCGCCACCGAAGCCTCTTCCGACCTGCTTCGCCGCCTCACCGGCTATGCCCCCTCCACCGAGCCGGAAGAAGGCGTGGCGCAGTTCGTGCGCTGGTATCTCGAGCATTATCGAAGCTGAAACCGGCCCTGGTGCATGAGGGCCGCTCCCGAATGGAGCGGACCCATGACCTTTGAATGGCCGGCGCACGCACTGAAGCTGCAGACCCGGATCGAGACGCGCGCGGCGACGATCGGCGTGATCGGCATGGGCTATGTGGGCCTGCCGCTGGCGGTTGCGTTCGGCGAGGCCGGATGCTCGGTGCTGGGCTTCGACCTCGACCCGACGAAGGTCGTCGCGCTCAACCGGGGCGACAGCTACATCAAGCACATTCCCGGCGACCGGGTTGGCCCGCTCGTCGCCGAGCAGCGCCTCGCCGCCACCGCCGATCTCGACCGGCTGGGCGAAGTCGACGTCCTGCTGATCTGCGTACCCACCCCGCTCACCCGCCACCTCGAACCCGACCTCAAATATGTCGAGCACACCACCCGCGCGATCGCCCACAGCTTGCGCAAGGGCCAGCTGGTGATCCTCGAATCGACCACCTATCCTGGCACCACCCGCGAGGTGATGCAGCCGATCCTCGAAGAGAACGGCCTGATCGCCGGCAAGGACTTCTTCCTCGCCTATTCGCCTGAGCGCGAGGATCCGGGCAACCCGACCTTCTCGACCACCAAGATCCCCAAGGTGGTCGGTGCCGACGACCCTGCCTCGGCAGGGCTGGCGATGGCGCTCTACCGACACATCGTGCCGCAGGCGATCCAGGTCTCCTCGGCGGCGACGGCGGAAGCGGTGAAGATCACGGAGAATGTGTTCCGCGCGGTCAACATCGCGCTCGTCAACGAGCTCAAGCTGATCTTCACCGCAATGGGCATCGACGTGTGGGAAGTGATAGAGGCGGCCAAATCAAAGCCGTTCGGCTTCATGCCCTTCTATCCCGGCCCGGGCCTGGGCGGCCACTGCATCCCGATCGACCCCTTCTACCTCACCTGGAAGGCCCGCGAGTATAACCAGCACACCCGCTTCATCGAGCTGGCCGGCCAGATCAACGCCGACATGCCGCAGCACGTGATCCGCGTGCTGGCGGACACGCTCGACGCCCGCTTCGGCCGCGGCCTGCGCGGTGCCCGCATCCTGGTGCTGGGCGCGGCCTACAAGAAGAATGTCGACGACATCCGCGAGAGCCCGTCGCTGCGCCTGATGGAACTGATCGAGGCGCGCGGCGCCAGTGCGGACTTCCACGATCCGCACGTCGCGCAGATCAATGGCACGCGCGAGCATCCGACGCTCAACTATCGCCACGGGGTGGCGTGGGACGAAGCGGCGATCGCCGCATATGATGCAGTGCTGATCGCGACCGACCATGACGCCGTCGACTATGCCGCGTTGGCGGCCTCGGCGAAGCTGGTGATCGACACGCGCAACGCCTGCGGCAAGGCAGGCGTTACGGGCGAGAACATCGCGCGAGCGTAAGACGGCGCACCTGCACGCCAGGAACGCGGGTTAGAGCGATCGGTATTGCCGGACGTGCGGAGATTTAGCGAGAACCCAGCTGGGCCGCGCGCTGGGCCACCGCGAGTGCCACAATGTTCGCGCGGTCCGGCCCGATGACGCTCCATTCAAACGCATCAGCCCACTTCGCAGCGTGTTCGCCGAGATCGCCAAGGTCGCTTCTGACGGCAAAATCGGAAATCGCTGCCGCCATCTGGTCGACATCGTGTGGATCCATGATGTGCCCCGCACCGTTGTCTTCGGTGAACCTGCCTGCGCCCATCGGCGAGAGGATCAGCGGAAGCCCGTAGGCAGCCGCCTCGTAGGTCACCTGCGGCCCGCCCTCCACCAGCGATGGGAAAATGAAATAGTCGGCAGCCGCATAGGCGGCACCGACGTCCTGCAGATAGCCAAGCTTCTCGATCGAGGGGTGGGCGAGAAGGTTGCCGAGCCTAGCCTTGAGCTGGTCCTCGATGGCGCCGGCCAGCACCAGCTTGCCGGGACAACCGGCCTTGTGCCACGCGCGCAGCAGGAGATGCGCGCCTTTCTGGTAGGAGACGCGACCCACGAAGATGGCGATGCGCTCGCCCGGCGCCCGCTTCGCTCTCAAGCCACGATTCTGGAAGCGCTTCCGACTCCAGCCATAGGATGCATCGAAAATGTCTTCCGACGGAACATTATGTTCGATTAGCGATAGTCGGACGTGCGGGTTGGGCGCGATGATGTGCGTCGCCAACTTCAGATTCTCGATTTCCTGTTCGACAGACTCCAGCGTGATGTCTTCGAACGGGGCAAGATCCTCGGCTTCATGTTCCGCCCGGATAATGCGCCGTGCGGTGCCCCGGTGCAGATTCGTCAACTCACGGACCAGCGCGTAGCCTCGATCGCGAACACACTTCGCGGTCTTCAGAGACATGTCCGGGAAGCTAAAAACTGCAGTATGCGTGGGATCAGCCCCCTTTAGAGCCGAGAGAATGGCGTGTTCGGTCGTGCGGGCACCGATGCCGCGCACCCACTTCCATGGCAACCGGCACAAGGGCAGCGGAATCGTCGACCGGAAGCTAGCTTGGCCTGCCGGGGACACCCGCAGGCGTGGAAGAAAGGCCCTTACGTCAACCCCGGCAACCTGCATCCCGTTAACCACTTCGATGAACGTCTGCCCAGGCCCGTGGCCGGTGTAACTGTGCAGCGCCATGGCAATGCAGCGCGTACCAGCTAGTCGCGTAGCGCGATCGAGCGCCGCGCTAGAAGAACGGATTGACTCGCCAGAAGGCGCGATTTTTGCGGAAGGGAATGCCAAGGACTTCATCTCACACTCCTGGAGTTTTGCTCGTCCCGAAATCGCACCGGGTTCCACTGACGCTTCATCATCCCCCACAGCCCAAGTCAACGAATTGCGGCCAGTGCAATTGCGTGTGACGAAGCTGTGACACGTCCGTACCGACAGATCAGAATCGTCGATCCGAAATTCGGCACCGAAACTGCACCACAACAGCGCTCCCCCGATGCCGCGCCGGCCCATCCCCATCAAGACTGACGCCGTAGCGTCCGGCCGGGCCGGATCGAATTGTGAACGGCATCCTCAGATCACTGCAGGTCCACATATTCGATCCTTCGCCACCAAAGCTACGCCCGACCTCATCACGACTACCGGTTGGCCACCGAGCGAGAGCGACGATGGCAGGGCAGAAAGCACGTCAGCCCAGCGCCTTCTGCGCAAAGGCCCGGACTGCCGGTTCGAGGTCGGGACGCGAGAGCGCGACGGCCAGGTTGGCCTGGATGAAGCCTGCCTTGTCGCCGCAGTCGTAGCGGGTGCCCTGGAAGGTCACGCCGTGGAAGGGCTGGTCGCCGATCATGCGCTGCATTGCGTCGGTCAGCTGGATCTCGCCGCCGGCGCCCTTGCCCTGGTTCTCCAGGATGCGCATCACCTCCGGCTGGAGGATGTAGCGGCCGATCACCGACAGGTTCGACGGGGCGGTGCCCGGCGCCGGCTTCTCGACCAGGCCCTTCACCTCGGTGAGGGAACCGTCCTGCGTTCCCGGAGTGATGATGCCGTAGCGGTGCGTCTGGTCATCCGGCACTTCCTCGGCGCAGATCAGGTTGCCGCCGACCTTGTTGTAGGCGTCGACCATCTGCTTCAGGCAGCCCGGCTGGCCGAACATGAAGTCGTCCGGCAGCAGCACCGCGAACGGCTCGTCGCCAACGATGTCGCGCGCGCACCACACGGCGTGGCCGAGGCCCATCGGCTCCTGCTGGCGGACATAGGCGATGTTGCCGGGCTTCAGCCGGGTGCCGTCGAGCACCTCGAGCGACTTGCCGCGCGCGGCCATCGTTGCTTCCAGCTCGTACGCAATGTCGAAATGGTCCTCGAGCGCGGACTTGCCGCGGCCGGTGACGAAGATCATCTGCTCGATGCCCGCTTCCACTGCCTCGTCGACGGCGTACTGGATCAGCGGCCGGTCGACGACCGGCAGCATCTCCTTCGGCATCGCCTTGGTGGCGGGCAGGAACCGGGTACCGAGACCCGCGACCGGGAACACGGCCTTACGCAGCGGCTTGATCGTCATAACCCCCCTTGTGATGATCTTTGGGTGCAGTGCGGCATAACCATATACCGCGCGGGTGGCAAACGCGCGGGATCCGTAATGGTTCGGTCAGGCAATTACGCTAATCGGCGCAAATGGCACAGGTCCGCAAAAAACTGTTCGTCGTCTTCGGGACACGTCCCGAAGCCATCAAGCTCTTCCCCGTAATCCGGGCGCTGCAGGTCACGCCGGAACTTGAAGTCGTTACTTGCGTGACCGCGCAACATCGCGGGCTGCTGGATCAGGTGCTGGCCATAGCGGGGATCACGCCGGACATCGACCTCGACCTGATGACCCCGGGCCAATCGCTGGATGCGCTGACCGCGCGGCTGCTCACCGGCATCGGCGGCGCGCTGGATTCGGTTCGGCCGGATCGAGTGATCGTGCAGGGCGATACCGCTACCGCGATGGTCGGGGCGCTTGCCGCCTATTACCGCAAGATTCCCGTCAGCCATGTCGAGGCAGGGCTGCGTTCGGGGGATATCTATCGGCCTTGGCCGGAGGAGGTGAACCGCCGGATCGTCGCGCCGATCGCCGATCAGCATTTCGCGCCCACCGAGACGGCGGCGAATGCCCTGCGCGACGAGAATATCCCGCCCGCCAGCATCCATGTCACCGGCAACACGGTGATCGATGCGCTGCTCGCCACCCGCGCGCGAATCGCCGACGAACCGGTGCTCGCCGCGGGCCTGGACCCGATCGCCGAGCGGTTCGCGGGCAAGCGCATCATCCTGGTCACCACCCACCGGCGCGAGAATTTCGGCGGCGGCATGGCGGCAATCGCCGAAGCGCTGCGCAGACTTGCCGCGCGGCCGGACACGGCGATCCTGTTCCCGGTGCATCCGAACCCCAATGTCGTCGCCGTGATGGACGAGGCGCTGGGCGAGCAGCCCAACATTGCCCGCATCGATCCGCTGGATTACCCGCACTTCATCCGCGCGCTCGGCATGGCCGATCTGGTGCTGAGCGATTCTGGCGGCGTGCAGGAGGAAGCCCCCGCGCTCGGCAAGCCGGTGCTGGTGATGCGCGAGACGACCGAGCGGCCGGAAGGCGTCACAGCCGGCACCGCGCGGCTGGTCGGCACCGATGCAGACCGGATCGTCGAAGAGGTCGGCCGTCTGCTGGATGACCGCCACGCCCATGCGGCGATGGCACGCGCGCACAACCCGTTCGGCGACGGCCATGCCGCCACGCGCATCGCGACCATCATCCGCGCGGGCTTCGGCCTCGGCTGAGCCGTCTTCCGATATTTTAACGCCTCTCTGCCATGATCGCGGCTCCTGATTTCGCCCGGAGTTTGCGATGCTTGTCACCACAGAGCCGAAGGTCGCGGTGCTCGGCCTCGGCTATATCGGGCTTCCCACCGCGGCGGTGATCGCGCGAACCGGCGCACAGGTGCTGGGCATCGACGTCGATGCAGACGTGGTCGAGACCGTGAATTCCGGCCGGGTCCATATCGAGGAGATCGACCTCGACGGCCTGGTTTCGGGCGTGGTCGCCCGCGGCAATCTTCGTGCCGCGCTGACGATCGAGCCGTCGGACGTGTTCGTCATCGCCGTGCCGACCCCGTTCGGCGCGAACCACGCGCCCGACATCGGCTATGTCCTGCAGGCCACGACCACCATCGCGACGGTGCTGAAGGCGGGCGACGTGGTGATCCTCGAATCCACCTCGCCCGTCGGCACCACCGAGAAGGTCGCCGAGCTGCTCGCGGCACTGCGTCCGGACCTGAAGGTGCCCGGCCACAGCAACGGAAGCGCCGATATCGCTATCGCCTACTGCCCCGAGCGGGTGCTGCCCGGACGCATCCTGGTGGAGCTGATCGAGAATGACCGGGTTATCGGCGGCATCACCCCGCGGTGCGCCCGCAAGGCGCTGCATTTCTACCGCCGCTTCGTCCGCGGCGCCTGCGTCACCACCACCGCGCGGGCGGCGGAAATGACCAAGCTGACGGAGAATGCCTTCCGCGACGTCAACATCGCCTTCGCCAACGAGCTGTCGATTCTGGCCGAGGGCATGGGGGTAGACGTGTGGGAAGTGATCCGCCTCGCCAACCGGCATCCGCGCGTCAACATCCTCTCGCCGGGCCCGGGCGTGGGCGGCCACTGCATCGCGGTGGATCCGTGGTTCCTCGTCCATTCCAACCCCGCGCAAAGCCCGCTGATCCGCACCGCCCGCGAAGTGAACGACGGCAAGGTCGCCCACACCATCGACCGCGCCGAGGCGCTGATCGCCAGGCTGCCCGGCGCGCCGATCGCGTGCCTGGGCCTCGCCTTCAAGGCGAACATCGACGATTTCCGCGAGAGCCCGGCGCTCAAGGTGGCGCAGGCGATCGCCGAGCGGCACGGCCCGCGCGTCCGCATCGTCGAGCCCTATGCGCAGGCGCTTCCCCCTCCCCTCGCCGCCACCGGCGCGACGCTCACCGACATCGACAGCGCGATCGAAAGCTGCCCGATCTTCATCGTCCTCGTGGACCATGATCTCTTCAAGTCGGTCCCGATCGACGAGCGCGCGGGCAAGCTGGTCTACGACACGCGCGGTATCTGGCCCGACCAGCCAGCGCCCGACAGCATCGCCGCCGGCCTGCGCCTCGCCGGTTGAGGATGTTCGGCGCGCTGTTCCGCCGCACCGGGCCGGCGGACTATCGCCTGCCGGCGGGCACGCGCGCCTATGCGATCGGTGACGTGCATGGCCGGCGCGACCTGCTCGAGGACCTGCTCACTCGAATCGATGCGGAGCGGGCGACCGATCCGCGCCCCTGCGACCACCTGATCCTGCTCGGGGACCTGATCGATCGCGGCCCGGAGTCACGCGGGGTGCTCGACCTGCTGCTGGCGCGGCAGGCGATCGATCCGCGCCTGACGATCCTCGGCGGCAACCACGAGGCCATGCTGGTCGCGCTGCTCGACGGCGATCTGCGCGACCTTGAGACCTGGCTGCATTTCGGCGGGGAGGAATGCGCGATGAGCTACGGCCTCGATCCGATCGCGTTGCTGGCCGATCCCGCCGCGGCGCCCGCGCTGCTGCGCGCGGCGATCCCGGAGGCACACCAGGCGCTGCTCCGCGCGCTTCCCGATTCGCTGCGGTTGGGGGATGTGCTGTTCGTCCATGCCGGCATTCGTCCCGGCGTACCGCTTGGCGCACAAAGCCCGCAGGATCTTCGCTGGATCCGCACCCCCTTCCTGCGCAGCACCGCCGAGCACGGCGTGCTGGTGGTGCATGGGCACACCGTCGTGGGCGAACCGGAAGTCCACCCGAATCGCATCGCGATCGATACCGGCGCGAGCGCAACCGGCAGGCTCACCGCACTTTGCCTGGACGGCACCCAGCGTCGCTTCCTCGCCACCGCTATCTGAAACAGACACGAAAAAGCCCGCGAGGATCGCTCGCGGGCTTTTCGAAACTTGCTGGTCTGGGAAGCCGATTACTCGCCCGTGGGCTCGCCTGCGCCCTGCGGCATGCCGCCTTGCTGCTGCTGCTGCATCATCTGGCGGATGACTGCGGCAGGCACCAGTTCCTGCATGTTCACGTCGAAGATCAGCACCTGGTCGGACAGTTCGTTCTGCTGGCCGCCCTCGGCGCCATAGCCCAGCTTCGGCGGGAGCCAGAAGCGATAGCGGGCACCCTTCTTCATCAGCTTCACGCCCTCGGTGAAGCCCGGGATCATCGGCTGGCCGATCTGGAAGCGCATCGGCGTCTTCGGCTGGAATTCCTTGCCGCTACGCAGCACGCCGCGAATCTCGGTGACGACACCGTCCTGCTCGGCAGGGTTGGCGCCGCTTCCGGCCTCGATCACCTGATACTGCAGGCCCGACGCAGTGGTCTGGATACCCGGCTGGTTCTTGTGCCACGCCATGAACCCATCGGCATCGAGATGCGATGCGACGGGCGTGCGGGTGCCACCCCATGCGAGCGCGAAGGCGATGGCGGCCGCCGCCAGCACCCCCAACCAGATCCAGAGCTTGTAGCTGCCCTTGACGGGCTGGAGCGGAACGGCGGTCACCGACATGATCGGACTCCGGCAGGGGCTCGCGCCCCTGTTATGATGAGAACAGAGAATACGGCGCGCGCACGTTCACGCGCGCCGGGCAGGCCTCAACGGGCGCTGTCGCGCTCCATGCGCTTGCGCTCCAGCTTGCGGGCGCGACGCACGGCGGCGGCACGCTCACGAGCGCGCTTTTCGCTGGGCTTCTCGTAGTGACGGCGCAGCTTCATCTCACGATAAACGCCTTCACGCTGCAGCTTCTTCTTGAGCGCCCGCAGCGCCTGGTCGACGTTGTTGTCGCGAACGATGATTTGCATAAAGTCGTACAGCTCCGATCAAACTCAATAGCAAGGGGCCGCCGAAACCATAGTTGCGGCGTCGAACGGGCCTCCTATCAGCGCCGTTGCGATTCTTCAAGCAAAAGCGTGTGCGCCTCGCCGCAAAGAGCCGATCCTGCGGGTACGAGCGGCGAGAAATGCATTACACCAGATTGCAGCGCCGTAACCCGGCCGATAGATTCGGGTCGCAATACCCATTCATGATGCAGTCAGTCTCCTCCGTGGATCTAGAAACCCGCCTGTTGATTGTCGACGACGACCCCGGGATCCGCGAGCTTACCGCCGCCTTCCTGGCCCAGCACGGCTATGTCGTGGACACGGCGGAGGACGCGACCACCATGCGCGCCGCCGTCGCATCGAAAAGCTATGCACTGGTCGTGCTGGACCTGATGATGCCGGGCGAGGACGGTCTGTCGATCCTGCGGACCATGGATCGGCAGTCGGGCCCGGCAGTGATCCTCCATTCGGTGCTGAGCGAGGATATCGACCGGATCGTCGGCCTGGAGATGGGTGCAGACGATTATATCGCCAAGCCGGCCAACCCGCGCGAATTGCTGGCCCGGATCCGCTCCGTGCTGCGTCGCGCGGTCGCCGCCCCCACGATCAGTGGGGCGCTGGAGCGCAGCTATCTGCGCTTCGCAGGCTGGCGGCTGGATCCGGTGGGGCGCCAGCTCTATGATCCGGAAGGCGTTCTGATCAACCTTTCGGACGGCGAGTTCCGCCTGCTGCTGGCGCTGGTGGAACGGCCGCGCCGGGTACTGACCCGTGACGCCCTGCTCGACTATTC
Source organism: Sphingomonas sp. (assembly GCF_036731925.1). Classification (GTDB taxonomy): domain Bacteria; phylum Pseudomonadota; class Alphaproteobacteria; order Sphingomonadales; family Sphingomonadaceae; genus Sphingomonas. The sequence continues at coordinate 841,391 of NZ_DAINDJ010000001.1, read as the reverse complement.
GCGCGGCGCCCATGCCGAGCATTTTGACCGTGCCATCGACGTCCAGATGAGCCGGCTGCGCAAGAAGCTCGCGCGCTCCGATGCCGACGAGCTGATCCGCACCATCCGCAACGAAGGCTATATGTTCGTCGCCGAAGTCACTACCAAGTGATCCGCCGACCGGCATCCATCGTCGTTCCGATGATGCTGTTCGCCATTACCTCGGCGGCGGTCGTGATGCTCGTGCAGTTCGCCGTGGTGTTCCAGGGCCCCCCGCCCGGCTCCGCCCCCATTCCGATCGCCCGGGTGGCGGATGCGCTCCGCACCGGGCGCGCGCCACCCGCGCACCACGGCCAGAAGATCAGCCTGTATCTCGCGGAGAATGACCGTTTCGGCCGCAGCGAGGAGCGCGCCTCGCCCGAGCGCGATCGCGCGATCGCCATCCTCCTGCCCGTGCCTGCAGACCAGATCCGCGGCTATTATGAATGGCCCGCCAACGATCCGGACCAGGACATCCATGGCAGCTTCACGGTGGGTCGCCGCACCGACAGGGGCTGGCTGGTGGCGTCGGTCAGCCGGGGCCCCGCGCTTGGACGCTGGCGCATCGCCATCCTGCAATGGATGCTGCTCACGCTGATCATCCTGTCCCTGCTCGCCTGGGCGGCCGCGCGGCGCATCTCGCGGCCGATCCGGCGCCTGGCGGAGGCCGCCACCCGCGCGCGGCTGGGCGCGCCCGAGGCGATCCCGCTGGACGGCCCGCGCGAGATTCGCGAGCTGGGCCGCGCCATGGAGGCGATGCAGGCGCGCATCCTCCAGCAGGCGGAGAATCGCACGGTAATGCTGGCAGCCATGGCCCATGACCTGGGCACGCCGCTTTCGCGCCTCGCCTTCTGGATCGAGCAGCTCCCCGAGGCAGCCCGGGAGCGCGCCGTGGCCGATATCGGCGAGATGCGCGCGATGCTCTCCGTCACGCTCCAGTTCACGCGCGACATCCGGGAGCACGGCGACATGGTCCGGCTGGATCTCGGCAGCGTGATCGAAAGCCTCGCGGACGACCTCGCCGCGGCGGGAAAGCCAGTGACCGTGGAGCCGGGCCCCCGGATGGTGCTGATCGGCGAGCCGCAGGCCTTGCGACGGCTTTTCGGGAATCTCGTGGAGAATGCCATCCGCTACGGCCAACGGGCGGAAATCGGCTGGCGCGTGCGCGACGGGCATGGCGAGATCCAGGTTGACGACGAGGGGCCGGGCTTCGATCCTGCACAGGCAGAGAAGCTCTTCGCCCCCTTCGTGCGGGGAGAAAGCTCGCGCAACCGCGCGACGGGCGGCACCGGGCTCGGGCTCGCCATCGTCCGATCGATCGTCGAACTGCACGGCGGCACCGTCACGCTGGAGAACCGTCCCGACCGTGCCGGCGGACGCGTGATGGTGCGCTTGCCGCTTGCAACATGAAGCAACAATGAAACGGGCGTGAAATCGGCATGCGATCTGCGCCCGCCACCTGATCCTCCACGATAGGAGGGCAGGCTTGGACGACACCGAACATCATGATCACGGGCTGGCGGACGATCTCCGCGCGATGAACGCGCTCGCCAGCAGGCGGCGCGCGCTGCGCTGGTTCACCGGCGCGGGCACTGCCGCCGTGCTGGCGGCCTGCGACGGCGGCAATGGCGGGAGCAGCGCCACCGCCGCCAGCGCGACCCCGACACCAAGCCCGAGCGCGACGCCCACCCCCACCCCGACGCCGACACCGACGGGGGCGAGCGGGGGCAGCTGTGTCGTCGATCCGACCGAGACCAACGGCCCCTACCCTGCCGACGGCACCAACACCTCTTCGGGACTGACATCGAACGCGCTGACCGCAAGCAACGTCGTCCGAAGCGACATCCGGCCCAGCTTCATCGGCAGCGCGACGACGGTGGCCGCGGGCGTCCAGCTGACGCTCACCCTGACGGTGGTGGACGTCAACACGAAGTGCGCGCCGCTGGCCGGCTATGCGGTGTATCTGTGGCACTGCGACCGCAACGGGAAATATTCGCTCTACGATCTGCCGAATGAGAGCTATCTACGCGGCGTCGGCGTGACCGATGCCAACGGGCAGGTGACCTTCACCACCATCTTCCCCGGCTGCTACGCCGGGCGCTGGCCGCATATCCATTTCGAGGTGTTCTCAAGCCTCGCCACCGCCACCAGCGGCCGCTACGCCACGCTGGTCTCGCAGCTGGCGATGCCCGCCGCCACGTGCAGCACGGTTTACGCCTCGGCAAGCGGCTATAGTTCGAGCCTCAGCAATCTGTCGGGCGTGTCGATCGCCCGCGACAATGTATTCGGCGACAACAGCGCCGCCCAGATCGCGCAGCAGACGCCCGCGATGCGCGGCAGCGTCGACACAGGCTACACCGCCACCGCGGTGATCGGGATCGCGCGCTAGGCTTTCCGCGCGATCTGCGCCGCTCGCCGAGGGGCAGTACCCCTGCACGCGCCTTTCCGGCGGGCGGCGCTTTGCTATAGACGAGTGCATGGCCCATGCTCCCGATGCACCGCTCGATCGCGGCACGCGACTTCGCTCGATCCTCGGCGGATCGGCCGGCAACCTTGTCGAATGGTATGACTGGTACGCTTATGCCGCGCTCGCCAGCTACCTTGCCCCGCACTTCTTCGCGCCCGGCACCGCGCAGGACCTGAACGCCTGGATCGTGTTCGCGATCGGTTTCTTCATGCGGCCGATCGGCGGCTGGCTGATGGGCGTCTACGGCGACCGGCATGGCCGCAAGGCGGGGCTCAGTCTGTCGGTGACGCTGATGTGCGCGGGCTCCCTCCTGATCGCCGCGACGCCGAGCTATGCCGCGATCGGCTGGCTGGCGACCGCCGCGCTGGTGCTCGCGCGCCTGCTCCAGGGGCTGTCCCTCGGCGGCGAATATGGCGCCAGCGCCACCTATCTCTCGGAAATGGCCGGGCGGCGGCACCGCGGCTTCTTCTCCAGCTTTCAATATGTCACGCTGATCTCGGGCCAGCTGACCGCCCTGGTGGCGCTGATCGGGCTGCAGGCGGTGCTGCCGGAGGGAAGCCTGCGCGAATGGGGCTGGCGCTTGCCCTTCGCGCTGGGCGGCGCGCTGGCGCTGCTGGTCTATTGGCTGCGCCGCCGCCTGGCCGAGACCGAAAGCTTCGCCAGACGCGATCGGCAGGCCGAATCGGGCGCCTTTGCGCTGTTCCGCCAGCACCCGCGCGAGGCGATGCTGGTGCTGTTGCTCACCGCCGGCGGCACCCTCGCCTTCTATGCCTATACCATCTACCCGATCACCTTCCTCAAGAAGACCGCCGGCTTCTCCGACGCAGCCGCCACACAGGTGAATGCGGCGGCATTGTTCGTATTCATGCTCGTCCAGCCGCTTGCGGGCGCGCTGTCCGATCGGGTTGGTCGCAAACCGCTGATGATCGGCTTCGGCGTGCTGGGCGTGTGCTTCACCTACCCGATCTTCGTCGCGCTGGAGAGCGTCCGCGACGGCATCAGCGCCTTCTGGCTGATGACCGCCGCGCTTCTGATCGTGACCGGCTACACCGCGATCAACGCCGTGGTGAAGGCAGAGCTGTTCCCCGCGCACATTCGCACGCTGGGCGTCGCGCTGCCCTATGCGCTGGCGAACGCGATTTTCGGAGGCACGGCGCCATCCGTCGCGCTGTGGTTCAAGCACGAAGGCTGGGAACGCGGCTTCTACTGGTACGTCACGGCGATGATCGGCATCTCGCTGATCACCTATGCGACGATGCGCGACACCGCCCGCAACAGCCGGATCGCCGAGGACTGACGCTCAGGCGAGGATCGCTCCGCCGCGCTTCGCCAGCACCCGCCCGATCGCATCGAACAGCGCGTCCATCGCCACCGGCTTGAAAAGCACGTCGTCGGCGCCGGTCGCCAGGCAGCGCTCGCGCAGATCGAGTGCGGTATCGGCCGTGACGACGATGATCGGCAGTTCTGCCTTGGCGTCGGCACGCGCACGAATCTGGCGGATCGTCTCGAACCCGTCGGTGCCGGGCATGCGCAGATCGACAAGGATGATGTCGAAGGACTCATCGTCGATCCGAGCAAGACCTTCCTCCGCCCACGCGGCCTCGGCCATGGTCGCGCCGGCCACGTCCAACATGTCCTTCACGACGCGCCGATTCATCGGATCGTCCTCGATGAACAGGACGTTCATCGACGCTCGCCCTTCTGGGCAGACACCAGCGTTCCGGCCAAGATTTGCATGTCGAGGTGTGTTATCGCCCTAAGCCGCTTGCGAAACAAGCGGGTCGTTCCCCAGAATGTCGTTTTTCCGCGCGGACGCGGGCATTGCCGCAGTTACCAGTTCGGTCCCGGCGACGGGCTTTTCTATCACCTGGGTTATGCCGGCGTCCAGAAATTGCGCATGTTGTTCGGCGCTGCCACCGCTCCACAGCAGGGTGGAACGCAGATGGGGCTGTGCCCGGCAAAGGGTTGCGAGGTCTTCCAATACAGTGCTCGTTGCGGTGGCGAGCGTCGCCTCGTCAATAACTAGCGCGGCGAACTGCTCCAATTCGAGTAGCTGCAACGCTTCATCACCATCCTTGGCGAATCGCACCCGATCGGCCACCGCCTCGAACAGGGTGCGCAGCATCGCGCGAGTGATCGGATTGCGCTCGACAATCAGAACTCCGGTGCCCGCTTCGTCCACCGGCGGGACCGCAGCAGGCGCTTCGGCAGGAACGAGCGGCAGATCGATCGTGAAGGTCGATCCCGCACCCGGCACGCTCGCGACCACGATGCCGCCGCCGAGCGCCTCCGCCAGATTGCGACAGATCGTCAGGCCCAGCCCGGTACCGCCATATTGACGGGTCGTGCTGGAATCCGCCTGCCGAAAGCTCTCGAAAATCTCCTCCAGCTTGTCGGCCGGGATACCGATGCCGGTGTCGGAGACCGCGATGCGCAGCCGATCGCCCTCGCCCTCCTGGCCATGGGCGACGGCGACGTGCAGGCCGATTGCCCCTTCGGAGGTGAACTTCAGCGCGTTGGAAAGGAGATTGAACAGAAGCTGCCGCAGCCGGCTCGGATCGCTGACGATCCAGCCCGGCGCGTCCCCCAGGCGAACGTCGAACGCGAGCCCCTTCGCCCGTGCGGGATCGGTCCAAAGGCGGGCGACTTCTTCCGCCAGCCCGCGGAAATCCATCGGCACCGGATCCACGCTGAGGTTGCCGCTCTCGATCTTCGCGACATCGAGGATGTCGTCGACCAGCGCCCGCATCGTCAGCCCGGCACCCTGGACGACTTCCAGCCGGTCGCGGAACTCCGTGGCCAGGCTTTTGTCGGTGAGCATCACCTGAGTCATGCCGAGAATGCCGTTGAGCGGCGTGCGAATCTCGTGGCTCGTCGTCGCCAGAAACTCGGTCTTCGCCCGCAGTGCCTTTTCGAGCGCGGCATTGGTCGAGGCGAGCACCGTGTTCGCCGCCCGCACCTGATTGCGGCTGCGCCGGATGGTAAACAGGCCAAAGCTGAGCAGCAGGATGACGACCAGCGTCGCAACGCCGAGCGAAAGGAACAGCACGCGCTGGAAATGTGCGGCCTTGCGCAGCTGCTCGGTCTTGAGCCGCTGGATGGTGAGTTCCTGGTTCGCATAATCGAACCGCGCCGCCATCAGCGCAGCACTATTGGTCGTTGCGACCTTCGCCGACTCGTCGCTCAGCCGCTTCAGTGCTTCCAGGTGCCGGAGCGCCCGCTGATCGTCGCCGAGACGGCGGTAGATTATGTAGGCGATCTGATGGGGGGTGCGAAAATCCTGTGTCGTCGTCGCCAGGTCCACACCCTTGAACGTTTCTCCGATCAACGCCGCGGCGCGTTTGGTATCCCCTTCATCATTGGCAAGCTTGGCTGCCGTCGCGTTTAACAGACGCCGCAAGCCGCTCGCCTCGCTTGAGCTAGAAAGCGACATCGCACGCGTAAGGGTGGACTTCGCGGCGCCAAGATGGCCGGCTTCCACTTGGCTGCGTGCGAGATTGTCGAGGATACGCGCCTCGAGAATGGGTTTGCCAAGCTTTCGGGCCAAGGCAACGGCCGCCTGATATTCTGCGTCAGCCTCCTGATATCGCTCCAGCACCAGCAGGACGTTGCCGCGACGATTATGCAGCGCCAGCGAAAAAAGCGGATCGCCACCGTAGAGCAAGGCCGCCTGCCGATAATAGCGTTCAGCGCGATTATGATCGGATGCGGTCGCATACAACGTGCCGATGCTCTGAAGCGCGATCGCCTGGCTTCTCGGCTCACGAACCTCCTCGAACAAGCGGTATGCACGCTGGAAGGCAAGAAGCGCATCCGCCGCCTTATCTTGCATCAGCAAAAGATTACCCAAGGCGATCTGGAGATCACCCTTAAGAACCACCGGCTTGCTGATCTTCGCGGCAACCTGCAGGGCGGAATCTAAAGACGCGCGCGCTTCGGAAACTCGATCGGTACGCAATTGCTGTTCTGCTCGGAGCCACAACGCGGTACCACGAACCAGTGCCTGTTGCGCTGGATCGACACTCCGGGATGCGATCGCATCAATCCGGTCGATCACCGGCATGGGATCGGCGGATTGATCAACGACCCGCTCTCTCGCATCGGCCACAAGGGCAATGACATCCGCCGGCAATTGCTGGGCGAACACCGCATTAGGAGCGGCGACCATCATAATGCCGATAAGATGACGGGTCACGACGCGCAGGGCGCGTCGGCTCACGCGCGCGTCCACGAACTTCCCGACCGGAGAAACACGGGACGGTTCGTCATCGTCTCGGCCAGTTGGTCCTGCTCGTCGAGATAGGTGCACAACGCGGCAAAGGGCACCGGACGCGAAATCAGATAACCCTGGACGAGGTCGCAGCCCATGACGCTGAGGAGGGCCAGCGCCGCCGGCGTTTCCACACCCTCCGCAGTGACCTCCATCTCCAGCGCATGCGCCAGATCGATGGTAGACCGCACGATCAACGGATCCCGGTGGCTCGACGTCAGCTGCGTGATGAACATCTTGTCGATCTTCAGCTCCTTGGCAGGAAGCTGCTTCAGATAGGCGAGCGACGACAGGCCGGCGCCATAATCGTCGATGGCCAGCACCACGCCGTGATCGGCGAATTGCTGCAGGTGTCGGATCGCGCTTTCCGGATCTCGGATAACCGCCGTCTCGGTGATCTCGAAGCCCAGCTTCGCGGATGGATTGGCGGTGATGATCTCGCACACCTCGTCGACGAAATCGGCGTTGGCGAGCAGCATGCCCGAGATGTTGAGGAACAGCGGAAGGTCGTGCCCGCGCGCAGCCATGCGCCGCTGGTCGGAGATGACCTGGCGCAGCGTCCACAGCGTCAGCGCTCCGATCTGGCCCGACTCTTCCGCGGCAGCAATGAAGTCACCCGGCATGACCAGGCCGCGTTCGGGATGCTGCCAGCGGATCAGCGCTTCTGCGCTCGAAACACGCTGCTGCCGCACGTTGATCTTCGGCTGGTAGTGCAGGAACATTTCCCCCGCAGCGATTGCCCGGGGCAAATCGGCAATCAGCGTCAGCCGATCCACCGCCTGGTCCGCCACGGACAGATCGATGATCTCCAGCCCCCGTTCGTCGCCGGCACGCGCCAAAGCGATCTCGGCGGCTTCCAGCAGACGCAGCAAGTCCGTTTCGTCGCATGGTGCGCATGCGGCACCGACCGCAAATTCCAGACGCGTTTCGCCCAGAAACGCCCGCTGCTGGACATCGAGCGCCGCGTGCAGCGACTCCAGCGTGGCGGTCACTGCCTCGCGGTCGTCCGCGCGCAGGGAGAACTCAATCAGGTCCCGCCCGACGCCGATCACTTCGCATGCGTGCGAACCTTCCGCGATTCGGACTGCTAATGCTTCTGCAACACGATGCAGCTCATTTTTGCCGAGAACACGGCGCGCTGTCTCGAAATTGGTCACGCGGCACAATGCCGACACCTTCAAGCCCTGGCTCACCGAATGCCCTCCCGCCGCCTGTTCGGCCACCTATCGATAATGGACCGGTACGCGAAAAACTACCGTCTGATGCAGAAACTCGCCCAAAAACCGACATTTGCCGAGGTTTTTAGGTCCTCGCGAACCTAATCCGATCGCCGCCAGCCCGCCCTGAAACGCCGGACAAGGAGGGTTACGGAAAGTGATTGAAGGAAAGGTAAACGCCAAACTGCACATCTGCGCAGCCTTCTTCCTCCGCAGAATCCCCGATTGCGGGAAAGTAAATTTTTCATTAACGAAATGACTTGCGCGGAACAGCGCAGAAATGGGAGCCAAAAAAATGACCTTCTTCACCCTCTTCTTCCGTGACGGCATCGGCGGCACCGACATCCGTCCGCTCTGAACCCCGTTGTAAAAGGCCGGCGGCGCCTTGCCGCCGGCCGAAACAATGCCGTGAAAAAAGGCCCGCTCCTGCGGGCCTTTTTTCGTTTCGGCCCAACGCACTGATGCAGATGCTGCACTGCGGTGGCTTGCGGTCGCGACAGGTTCGGTTAAGAGCCGTGGTCGAACGCTGGCAACAGCACGCTCGGCACAGGGGAAAATAGTGCGCATTGCGATGATCGGCACGGGCTATGTGGGCCTGGTATCCGGAGCCTGTTTCTCGGACTTCGGCCACGAAGTCGTCTGCGTGGACAAGGACGCGCGGAAGATCGAGCTGCTTCACCAGAATGTGATGCCCATCTACGAGCCGGGCCTTGCGGATCTGGTTGCCAGCAACGTCAAGGCAGGCCGTCTCTCCTTCACCACCGATCTCGCGGAAGGTGTCAAGGATGCCGACGCGGTGTTCATCGCGGTGGGCACGCCTAGCCGCCGCGGCGACGGCCATGCCGATCTCTCCTATGTCTTCGCCGCCGCGCGCGAGATCGCCGAGAACCTCACCAAGCCGAGCGTGATCGTCACCAAGTCGACCGTGCCGGTGGGCACCGGCGACGAGGTCGAACGGATCATCGCCGAGGTCGCCCCGAACAGCGGTGCCAAGGTGGTCTCGAATCCCGAATTCCTGCGCGAAGGCGCGGCGATCGAGGACTTCAAGCGCCCCGACCGTGTCGTCGTCGGCACCGAGGACGAGTTCGCCCGCCAGGTGATGCGGGAAATCTACCGCCCGCTGTCGCTCAACCAGTCGGCACCCGTCCTGTTCACCGGCCGCCGCACCAGCGAGCTGATCAAGTATGCGGCGAATGCATTCCTCGCAGTGAAGATCACCTTCATCAACGAGATCGCGGACCTGTGCGAGCAGGTGGGCGCGGACGTGCAGGAAGTGTCGCGCGGCATCGGCATGGACAACCGCATCGGCGGCAAGTTCCTCCACGCCGGCCCGGGCTATGGCGGCTCGTGCTTCCCCAAGGACACGCTGGCGCTGATGAAGACCGCGGCCGACAACGAGACGCCGCTGCGCATCGTCGAGGCCACCGTGCAGGTGAACGATGCCCGCAAGCGCGCGATGGGCCGCAAGGTCATCAAGGCGATGGGCGGCGACGTCCGTGGCAAGACCGTCGGCATCCTCGGCCTCACCTTCAAGCCGAACACGGACGACATGCGCGACGCGCCGAGCCTGTCGATCATCGCGGCGCTGCAGGATGCGGGCGCGACGGTGAAGGCCTATGACCCCGAGGGCGTCGAGCAGGCGAGCAAGATGCTGACCGACGTCGAGTTCGTCGCCAATCCCTATGCGGCGGCCGAAGGCTCCGACGCGCTGGTGATCGTGACCGAGTGGGATGCGTTCCGCGCCCTCGACCTTACCCGCATCAAGAACAGCCTGAACAGCCCGGTGCTGGTCGACCTGCGCAACATCTATCCGCCGGCCGAACTCGAGCGCGCCGGCCTGCAGTACACCGGCGTCGGCAAGCCGAGCCACGACTGATCGCCTGCCCGCCCCCGCCGGTCGAACGGCGGGGGCGGGTATGCCGCGCTAAACAATAACTAGATCGCGTGCGCGCGCCGGGCTTTTTACATGCCCTTCCATGCTGCAAACGAGCACCATGGATTCCGCCACCGCATCCCCCTCGCCGCTGACCCATCTTCAGCGGCTCGAGGCAGAGAGCATCCACATCCTGCGCGAAGTCGTCGCCGAGGCCGAGCGCCCGGTGATGCTCTATTCCATCGGGAAGGACAGCGCGGTGATGCTCCACCTCGCCCGCAAGGCCTTCTATCCGGCGCCCCCGCCCTTCCCGCTGCTCCATGTCGACACGACGTGGAAGTTCAAGGCGATGTACGCGCTGCGCGAGCGCTCGGCGGCTGCGGCGGGCATGGAGCTGCTCGTCCACCAGAACCCGGAGGCGATCGCGCGCGGCATCAATCCCTTCGATCATGGGGGCCTTCACACCGATATGTGGAAGACCGAGGGGCTGAAGCAGGCGCTCGACAAATACGGCTTCGATGCAGCCTTTGGCGGCGCCCGACGCGATGAGGAGAAGAGCCGCGCCAAGGAGCGCATCTTCAGCTTCCGTACCGCCAGCCACCGCTGGGACCCGAAGAATCAGCGACCGGAGCTGTGGCGGCTCTACAATGCGCGGAAGGCAAAGGGTGAGAGCATCCGCGTCTTCCCGCTGTCCAACTGGACCGAGCTCGACATCTGGCAGTACATTCTGGCGGAAGGCATCGAGATCGTGCCCCTCTACTTCGCCGCGCCGCGCCCGACGGTGGAGCGCGACGGCATGTTGCTGATGGTGGATGACGATCGCTTCCGGCTGCACCCGGGCGAAGTGCCGATCGAGCGTTCGATCCGGTTCCGCACGCTCGGCTGCTACCCGCTTACCGGCGCGGTGGAGAGCAAGGCCGACACGCTGGAGAGCGTGATCCAGGAAATGCTGCTCACCACCACGAGCGAGCGCCAGGGCCGCGCGATCGACCATGACCAGGCCGCCAGCATGGAGAAGAAGAAGCAGGAGGGGTATTTCTGATGACCGCCTATCGCCCCGACGCGCTGATCGCCTCCGACATCTCCGCCTATCTCGAACTGCACCAGCAGAAGTCGATGCTGCGCTTCCTCACCTGCGGTTCGGTCGATGACGGGAAGTCGACGCTGATCGGCCGGCTGCTCTATGATTCGAAGCAGATCTTCGAGGACCAGCTCTCCGCCCTGGAGAATGATTCCAGGCGCGTCGGCACCCAGGGCCAGGCGATCGACTTCGCGCTGCTGGTCGACGGCCTCGCCGCCGAGCGCGAGCAGGGCATCACGATCGATGTCGCCTATCGCTTCTTCGCGACCGAGACGCGCAAGTTCATCGTCGCCGACACGCCGGGCCACGAGCAGTACACGCGCAACATGGTCACCGGCGCCTCGACCGCCGACCTCGCCGTGATCCTGATCGATGCCCGCAAGGGCGTGCTGACCCAGACCAAGCGGCACAGCTTTCTGGCGCACCTGCTCGGCATTCGCCACCTGGTCGTGGCGGTGAACAAGATGGACCTGGTCGACTATGACCAAGGCGTGTTCGATCGGATCGTCGACGACTATGCCGCGTTTGCGCAGTCCATCGGCATCCAGGACTTCACCGCCATCCCGATCTCGGGGTTCCAGGGCGACAACGTCACCACCCGCAGCGACGCGACGCCCTGGTTTACCGGCCCGGTCCTGCTCGACCATCTCGAAACCGTGGAAGTCGACGCGGACATTGATCGCATCAAGCCGTTCCGCATGCCCGTGCAGTGGGTGAACCGGCCCAATCTCGACTTTCGCGGCTTTGCCGGGCTGATCGCCAGCGGCACCGTCCGCCCCGGCGATCCCGTCCGTATCCTGCCCTCCGGCCGCACCAGCACGGTGGCGCGCATCGTTACGATGAACGGGGACAAGGAAGTGGCAGTGGCCGGCGAATCGGTGACCCTCACCCTCGCCGACGAGGTCGATTGCTCGCGCGGCGACGTGATCGCGGCGGCTGATGCCCCCCCGCAGGCTGCCGACCAGTTCAAGGCGACACTTGTCTGGATGGATCCCACGGAACTGCTGCCCGGCCGCGCCTATTGGCTCAAGCTCGGCACCCAGACCGTCAGCGCGGTGATCCGCGCGCCCGAACATGCGATCGACGTCAACACCATGGCGCGCGCACCTGCAAAGACGCTCGCGCTCAACGACATCGGCGTGGCCGAGGTCGTCACCGATCGCGGCATCGTGTTCGAGCCCTATGCCGAAAGCCACGATCTCGGCGGCTTCATCCTGATCGACAAGCTGACTAACGCCACGGTCGGCGTCGGCATGCTCGATTTCGCCCTCCGCCGCGCGCAGAACGTGCACTGGCAGGCGGTGGAGATCACCCGCGAGGCGCACGCACAGCAGAAGGGCCAGCAGCCGCGGCTCCTGTGGTTCACCGGCCTCTCCGGCTCGGGCAAGTCGACCATTGCCAATCTGGTCGAGAAGAAGCTGCACGCGCTGGGCAAGCACAGCTTCCTCCTCGATGGTGACAATGTCCGGCACGGGCTCAATCGCGACTTGGGCTTCAGCGATCAGGACCGGGTGGAAAATATCCGCCGGATCGGCGAGGTCGCCAAGCTGATGACCGATGCCGGCCTGATCGTGCTGACCGCCTTCATCTCGCCGTTCCGCGCCGAGCGGGCGATGGTGCGCTCGCTGCTGCCCCACGGCGAGTTTTTCGAGATCTTCGTCGACACGCCGATCGAGGAGGCGGAGCGCCGCGACGTGAAGGGGCTCTACAAGAAGGCGCGGGCCGGCGAGATCGCCAATTTCACCGGCATCTCCAGCCCCTATGAGCCGCCGCTCGCCCCGGAGATCCGCATCGACACCACCCGCACGACCCCTGAGGAAGCGGCCGAGCAGATCGTCGAGGCGATCATGGGCGTGTGGAGCCCGGTGCTGTGAACGACGCCCAACTCGCCCATGCCATCGCCGAGGAGGCTGGCGCGCTGCTTCTCCGCATTCAGAGCGAGTGTGCCGGCGGCGCCCGCGGCGATGCAGAGGCCAACGCGCTGATCCTGGAGCGCATCCGGGCGGCCCGGCCGGACGATGCCATCCTGTCCGAAGAGTCTGCCGACGACCCTGTCCGCCTCGGCCGCAGCCGGGTGTGGATAATCGACCCGCTCGACGGCACCCGGGAATTCGCCGAGCGACGCGAGGACTGGGCCGTGCATGTCGCGCTCGCGATCGACGGCGAGCCGGCGGTGGGCGCGGTCGCCCTGCCCCGGCTCGGCCTGACGCTCGCCAGCGACACGCCCCCGCCCCTCGCGCCTGCCCGGCAGCCGCCGCGCATGCTGGTCAGCCGCACCCGCGCGAGCCAGCTCTGCGCCGAGGTGGGCAGTTCGATCGGCGCGGTGCATGTCGGCATGGGTTCGGCGGGCGCCAAGGCGATGGCGGTGGTGCGCGGCGAGGCGGAAATCTACCTCCACTCCGGCGGCCAGCATCAATGGGATAATTGCGCGCCGGTTGCGGTCGCGCTGGCGGCGGGCCTGCACGCTTCGCGCATCGATGGATCACCGATCGTCTACAACCAGGCGAGCACCAGCGTGCCGGACCTGCTGATCTGCCGCCGCGAATGGGCGGCGCCGGTGCTGGCGTCCGTCGCCGACTGCAATCGTTAGCATCGTTGAAAAACCGTTACGGACAAACCCGGATGGGAGTCGCCCCGAATGTTCGCCGCGCCGCGGCATGGCTATTCAGCTGGTACGCGATCGGCAGCGCTTCCCCCCGCTCCCTTCGCCGGTAACAGCGTACAGGCCGGCCCTGAACTGACGCAGGGCCCAGCCATTTTGGAACAAGTCGGCGTTCCACAAACCGATCCCCCAGTGGGGCGCCGACTTGTTTTCCGATTGAGAGAACTGCTTGCGCATGACAGGCCGGTCCGCTTCCCTCCCTTGGCGGACCGGCCTTTTTGTTCAGAACGCGTAGGACAGGTTGAGCATGTAGGTGCGGCCCACCTCGACATAGCCGCCCTTGCGATCCACCGAGAGCAGCGCCTTGCCGACGCCCGCCGTCGCCCAGTAGCTGTGCGAGTCGAGCAGGTTCTGCACCGACACGCCGGCGGTGAGGTGCTGGTTCACCGTATAGCTGAGGATCGCGTTCATCGTGGAGACCGGCTGGACATAGGTGTCCGGCTGCGACGAGCGCAGGTCGTACAGTTTGTTGCCGGTATAGTTGTAGTTGAGCGCGGCGTTGAAGCCGCCATGCACCCAGAACAGCTCGGTGTTGAACATCACCTGCGGCGCCTGCGGCATGCGCTGGCGGCGATAGCCGTTGGACACATAGACCGTCGCATCCGCGCGCTGCAGCGTGACATTGCCCTGGAAGCCCAGCCCATCGAGCAGGCCCGGCAGCCCCTTCAGGCTGTAGCGTGCGAACAGTTCGACGCCGTAGACGCTACCCTTGCCGCTGGTATCCAGTGTCTCGATCTCGACGCCGTCCGGAGAGAGCTGCTTGTCAGGCCCCGTCCACACGTTGAGATCGCCCGTCGCGTTGGTCGAGCCGGTCGAGAACATCACATGGTTCAGGCGCTTATAGTAGAGCGAAGCCGAGAACAGGTCGGTGCCCGCGCCCTTGTGCTCGATCGAGGTATCGACGTTCCATGCCTCCACCGCGTCGAGATTGGGGTTGGGCACGAAGATCGAGGTGATCTTGCCGCTGTCGTCGCGCGAGACGCTGGTCGGCCCGAGCAGCAGGTCGAACGCCGGGCGCGAATAGCTCTTGCGCACCGAGAAGCGGTACACGGTGTTCTCGCCCGGACGATAGGAAGCGACGAGGCTCGGCAGCCACTGGTCGTAGCTGCGGGCGCTGGTGGTGAAGCCCGACGTCTTGCCATTGTCCTGCCAGTAGCGGCCCTGGAACCAGTTGTGCTCGTAGCGCAGGCCCGGGGTGATCGTCAGGCCGCCGAACGCGAAATTGGCGAGCACATAGCCGCTGGCGCGGTGCTCCTTGCCGTCGAGCCGGTTCTCTTCCAGCTTCACCGGATCGATCCCCGGCAGCTTGGCGAGCGACAGCTTGGCGTTCTGCGCCTCGATCCAGGCATGATCGGGGATGTAGAACGGCACCTGCACGTCTTTCATGAAACCGTTGAGGCGCTTGCCGGGCACCGCACTCAGTTTCGGATCGGCGGACGTGAACTTGTCGAACTGCAGCGCGCCATCGTCGCCGAGGCTGTTGGAATAGCGCTTCGAAGCTTCATACTTGCCGCCCGCCTGGATGGACGAGAGCCCGCGCTCGCCGAACTTCCAGGTGCCGTCCAGCCGGCCTTCGAGCTTGGATTCCCACGCATCCTCGAACTGCGCCGTGGTGTAGGCCTGGGCGAAATTGTCGAGATTGGTGATCGTGTTGCGCGCATCGTCGGTCAGCACCACCTGCGGATTGGTGCGGTCGGCGAGTCCGGTGATGAGCTTGTAGGTGGCCGGGCCGGTGGCGTTCGCGCCGATATAAGTCGGGCTGCCCCACTTCGCCTGGATCCGCAGCGGATAGCTGGTCGCACCGCGCGAATAGGCGCCGTTATAGTCGAGCGTCAGGTCGCCCAGCCGGCTCTCGCCGCCGATCTTGGTGGTGAACAGCCGCTGGTTGCTGTGCTCGGTGCGGTAGTAATTGGTACCGCCCACGCCGTAGAGCGCCAGATAGCCCCCCGCGTCATAGCTCGAACCGAGCGGGTTGGACGGGTTGGGGTTGGTCTGGCCGGCGGTGAGGTCCACCTTGCGCGCGGCGGTCTGGTCCATCCAGTTCTTCAGGCGATATTCGCCATAGGTGGTGCGCGCGTAAAGGTCGGTGCTGTCGCCCTTCCACTCCAGGTTCACCGTGCCGCCAAAACGCTCGATCTTGTTCTGGAAGATGTTCCACTCGACGCCGACCGGCACCGCGTTGGCAAGGTTGTCACGCACCGCGCCGGGCAGATTGCCGTTCTGCTTCACGTAATCCTTGTGGATCGCCACGGACTCGCTGAAGATGTTCTTCTTGCCGTAATAGCCCGAGGCATAGATCCCGAAATTGCCGAAGCGCTGGGCGGTTTCGAGTGCGATCGTGCCGCCCCAGGGATCCTGGTTGCGGGCGGCGGCGCGGCCGGCGATCTGGCCCTGCGCGCGGATCTGGAAATGGTGCGCGCCGAAATCGAACGGCGAAGCGGTGCGCAGGTCGATCACGCCGGCAATGGCGTCGCCGTCCTGCGCCGCGGTCGGCGCCTTGTCGACGCGGACTTCGGAGAGCGCGAACGGCGACAACAGGTTCATCGAAATGGCGCGGGTGCGCGCATCGGTCTGCGCCAGACGCACGCCGTCGAGTGCATAGGCATTATACGCGGTGTCGAGGCCGCGGATCGAGAGATACTGCGCCTCACCGGTCGAGGCGGCGTTGCGCGACTGGTCGACCGAGGAATTCACGCCCGGCAGGCGGGTGAGCAGGTCGGCCAGGTTCTGTTGCGGCTGTGCGCGCAGTTCCTCGCCGGAGACGATGGTGACAAGCGACGCGCTCTTCACCTGTTCCTCCTGCACGGTCTTGATCGCGGCGCGCTGGCCCGTGACGACGATCGTCTCGCCTTCGCGCGACTGATCATCATTGTCCGGCTCCGAGGCGGCAACGGCGTCCTCGCGCGGCATTGCGGCCATCGCCTGGCTATGTGCGAGAAGTGCGACCGTGCCCCCGCCCAGGAGCAGCGCGATGCGCTTGTTCCAGTGTCCCATTGGTATGTCCTTCGATGGATATTGGTGCCAGCCTGTGCCGGCTGGTCGCTGCCGCCGCTAACGGTTTCGGGCTGCAGTTCGGCGACCCCACCGTGGCAACTCCAATGCCTTGCGATGACAGATTTGCTGCACGGCAGCACAAGAGGCGAGAATCATTGCAAGAATACCAATTCACAAATTGGTATTCTTTTTCGTCACACAGCTTTCACGCGCCAAGGCTAGCCTCCCCCGATGATCGCTTCTCCTGTCGTCCGCCTCAGCGCCGCCGCCGCACTCGCCCTGTTGCCTGCCATCGCGCATGCGGCACCGCCCAAGACGCCGCACGTCGAGCGGCTGGTCCTGCTGATGCGCCACGGCGTCCGTGCGCCGCTTGGCGGCGAGGTACCGCCCACCACCCGCACCGGGCAGCCCTGGCCGCGCTGGGATGCACCGGCGGAGCAGGTAACTCCGCACGGTGCCGCCGCGCTGCAGGCGCTCGCCAAGGCAGACCGGCGCTGGTTTGCGGCCGCAGGGCTGCTCCCGGCGAACGGCTGCCCCGATCCGGCCGCGCTTCGGCTCTGGACCAACAGCTCGCCCCGTACGATCGCAAGCGGTGAATCCTACGCCGCAGGGTTCGCGCCCGGCTGCACCCTGACCGTCGGCCACAAGCCTGTGGGCGAAAATGACCCGATCTTCGAGCCGCTCGGCGCGCACCCTGCGCCGTTCGACGCCAGGCGCGCGGTGGAATCGATCGACCGCTTCACCGGTGGCGCCGAAGCGCTGACCCGGCGCCACGCCGCCGGCCTGGCACTGCTGGAACAAGTGCTGGCCTGCCCGAACGGCCCATGCAGCCCGGTTGAGCCGTCTGCAGTCCAGCCCAGCGCCGACGGCCACGGCATCGATTTCAGGGGCCCGATCCGCGCCGCCTCCGGCACCGCGCAGGTGCTGATGCTGCAATATCTCGAAGGCTTGCCGCTGGCGCAGGTCGGCTGGGGCCGCGCGACACCGGCGCGGCTGGAGGCGCTTGGCGCGGTCCACGGCGCCCTGTTCGACGTGTTCAGCCGCCCGCCCTACATGGCCGCCTTCCAGATGGCGCCGACCGTCGACCGCATCACCCAGGACCTGACCGGCGCCGATGCACCGAAGATCGACGTGCTGATCGGCCACGACACCAACGTCGCGGCGCTGGCGGCGGTGCTGGGCGTGCCGGTGAAGGCGCCCGGCTTCGCGACCAACGATCCGTCGCCGGGGGGCGGCATTGCCATCGCGCTGGTGCGAGCCCCGAACGGCCGCCAGGCGGTGCGGCTCTGGTATCGCAGCCAGAGCGCCACCGACATGCGCGCCGCCCGCGACAGCGCCGTCTGGACGCCGCTGCGCCTGAAGGGCTGCGACGAGGGCCCCGAGCATCGCTGCGCGCTGCCCCAGTTCCTGAAGCGAATGGAGTTAGCCACGGCACCGGCGCGGGGGTAAGTCGGGAAAGAGCAGATAGCTTGCGCCTTGCGCCTGGTTGCGGACATCCCAAGGATGCCGATAGTTGCTCCATGGGCTACTTCACCGCAATCTCGAAGCTGGAAGCATGGAAGGGCAAGCGGCCGGCTCTGTCTGCGCTTGCCAGCGCCCTGCGCGCGTCGTGGGATGCGCAGACCGCCTATCAGGGCAGGTTCCATCCGGAGAACCCGGCCGCCGGACAATGTTACCCCACCGCCCGTGTGGTCCAGTGGTTCTACCCCGATCTTGAAGTCGTCCACGGCGAAGTTCGTACCGGGACCGCCCTGGAGCGGCACTTCTGGAATGCGCCGATGGGCAGCGGCGGTGCTGAACGTGTCGATCTCAGTTGGGAGCAATTTCCCCCTGGCGCCACGATTGCGCGGTTCGACTTCCTGCGCACCGGCGCGTCAGCAGATAGCCAGGGCACCCACGCTCGGTGCCTCCTGTTGCTCCGCCGCGTGACACGCCATCTCGGCCAGCAGTGAACGGCAGCGCGCACTGTGGCGCAAACCCACTCTCACGCGGCGCGCGAGTACGCCATTGCCTGGTAGCTGGCGAACAGCTCCTCGAAATGCTGGTCCATGGTCCGCGTGCCCGGTGCGTCGGCGGCCGCGCGCATGCGGTGGAACATCGGGGTGGTCTCGACGAACTGGGTCAGCGCGTCGCGCAGCGACACCGGGTCGGCGGCCCGGTACAGCATGCCCTGCCCTTCGACGAACTGGTCGGCGGCGCCGCCCTGATCCGGCACGATCAGCGGAAGGCCGCTCGCCCGCGCCTCGGCCGCGACCATGCAGAAGGTTTCCGCCTCGCAGCCATGAACCAGTGCATCGGAACTCGCCAGCACGCGGGCAAGCTGCTCGCGGTTGCTGGTCGGCTCGAACAGCTGGGCGTGCGGGTTGCGGCCGATCGCCGTGATCACCTTCGAGCGGGCGGTGCCGGTGCCGATCAGGATCAGCCCCATGGGATGCCGCCCCGCCGCTGCCTCTGCGGCTTCGATCACCATCGGCCAGCGCTTCTCCGCAGCCAGCCGGCCGACGCCGATCAGCAGCGTCGCCTCCGGCCCGAGGCCGCAGCTCGCCAGCAGCTCGGCGCGCAAGCCTTCGTCGCGCAGCTCCGGGCGGAAATAGCCGGGCTCGACACCCATCGGGATCGTCACCACCTTGGTGAGGCCGCCGTCGGTCAGTCGCCGGGCAAGGTCGCGCCCTGCCGTCACCACCTGGTCAAATCCGTCGTCCAGACGGCGGAGATGCTGCCAGAAAGACGAGAAGCCCTTGTCGATCGTCTCCCGGTTGGCGATCGTGCCGAACCAACGATAGGCATAGGCTGCCAGCGGATCGGCGTGCATCACCAGCGACCGCGCCGCCGAACCCTGCCAGCGCGCGACCATCGAAGCGCTGCGCCAAGGCGACGAGGCCTCGACGAAATCGGGCCGCCAGCGGTTGAGCGCCGCGTGCAGCGCGGGCTCGTCGTCGAAATAGCGGTAGCGCCGGTCGAGCGGCAGCAGCGGCGCCGGGATCGTTGCCAGGATCGCGCCGTCGCGCTCCTCCAGAATTTCCTCGCGTTCCCCGGGGGCGAGGATGATGATCTCATGGCCCAGCTTGGCGCCCAGCTCCATCTTGCGGCGGACATAGGTTTTCACGCCGCCGCCATAGGGGCTGTAGAAGGCGCAGACGTCGAGGATGCGCATCAATGCGTCTCCAACAGTTCGCGATATTGGCCGAAGCGGCCTCCCTTGGTGAGCGCCCCAAGCGTGCGATCGATGCTCGTCAGCAGCGCCGGCACGGTGACGTCCCCCGGATGCACGCCCAGCCGCATCGCCGGGCGGCGCGGCAATAGCGCACGGGCAAGGGCTGCCACGGCCAGCGACGAGGCGATCCGGCTCTTGCTGCGGCTGGCCCAGGTGATCACCGGCCCCTTGGCCAGCACGCGGTCGCCCTGCTGCGGCGCCCAGACGCGGAAGTGATCCTCGGCCAGCGCGAAGCCAAGATCGCGCAACGCCTCGCGGGCGCCGTCGCCGTAGAGCCAGGCCGGTGCGATAAAGCCGGTAACCGGGCGGCCGATGATATCCTCCACCAGCGCCCGGCCGCGCTCCATCCGGTCGCGCGCCGTTGCATAGTCGAGGCCGAGAAACTCGCCCTCGCCTGCGGTCATGTGCTTGGCCTTGAACCGCGCGCCGGCCGAGGCGTGCTCGGACACATCCTTGTGGAACCAGCCGTGCAGGAACATCTCGATGCCCGAATCGGCCCAGGCGCGCAGCCGGGTCGCGAACGGGCTGCCGGGCACCAGCGGCGCCGATCCCCAATGGTCCGGCACGACCAGCATCGCGTAGCGGGGCGCGCCGATATGCCGCAGAAAAAGCTCGGAAAGCTGATCTACCGCGCCCTCGGAACGGGGCCCGACATCGTGGATCGATGCGAGCAAACTGGGGCCTTTGGGCCCATGGGAGCGGGTGGTTGCGGTCATTCTATCGTTCTTTGCTGCAGTTGCGAGCGATATAGACCGCCGGAACGGGGCGGCAAGCGGGCCGAAATTCGACTTTTTCTAACGCGTGGAACTCAAAGTGTTAAACGTCGCCAAGTGCGCCGATCCGCAGTGCGTCCTGTCACATTTCCGACGCCGCCTATATCCGAGCTTTATGTGGGGCGGCTAGCCCTCAGGCTTGGCCGAGCCAGGTTTCTGCTTTCAGGATTACCAGATCCGGGTGCGTTTCGAAGCGATCCAGGCGCATCAGCAGGGTTCCTCCGATGGCGTTGAGCAAGACCGCCGGCGCGGTGCCCGGCGCCAGATCGACATCGGCAGGCGCCAGCCGCGCGGGCTGGTCCATCCGGGCATAGGCGCCGACATACTCGGCCTCGACGTGCAATGCCTCGGGCGGCGACGCATAGAGCCTGTCGCGAAGGCCCAGCAGGCAGGGCCGCCGATAGCTTGCCATCGCGCGATCTGCCGGATCCAGGTTCAGGCCGACGAAGCTGCCGGGCTTCGCGCGCATCAGCACGTCGCATTCGAGCATGGCGAGATCGCCGAGGAAGCTCAGCACGATATCGGCGCCGGCCCGGCTGGAGAGTTCCCGCGACATGGGCGCAGCAGTTTCCGGCCGGTAGAGCGGCGGCAGTTCTTCCAGCAAGGCACAGTGAAGCGCGGTCACATAGGCAGCCGGGTCGCGATAGGCCAGGTCGATGTTGACGCCAATGCCAGCGAGCACCGGCCGGAGCAGATCGATGCGTTCAGGGATCGCGGCCCGGTACTGCGCGCCATTTTCCCGCGCTTGCTCCAGCGTGAGCACGGGCCCGTCCAGGCCACGCACCGCGATGTTCAAGCCGCGGTGGCGGGGCGTGAAGGGAGGGTAGCCGGCAAGGAGCACAGCCAGCTGCCCCGCGCCCTGCTCTGCTCCCTGCGGTTCGCGCTTCTTGCGCCATCCAAACATCGCTGCAGCTTAGAACCAGCTCTTCACCCAGTCGACAGCCTTCTCGCCCACCCCGCTGCCGACCACGCCGCCCGCAATGCCGCCGACGGCGCCGCCGATCAGCGTTCCGACGGGCCCGCCGGCCGATCCGATCGCCGCGCCGAGCTGGGCGCCGCCCCAGGCACCGGCGGCGCCGCCTGCCAGGCTGCCCACCGCGCGCTGGGTATGGTCGCCCACCCGGTTGCCGTCCTGCTGGAAGGCCCGCCCGACCTGCACCGCATCGACCACCACCCCGATGGGACGCGCAACCTTGCCGACGCCTTCCAGCGCAGAGCCGAAGCCGCGCACCTTCACATTGTCGGTCAGCCGCTCGACATCCTTGGCCACCTGCAGCCGCGCATCGGTGCTTGCGCTGGCCCGTCCCAGCTTCGATTCGATTTCGACGCGCCGGTTCATCTCCGGCCGCTCGCCACGAAGGGTCGCCACGACATCGACCTGCCGCCCGCCCAGCGAGGTCTGCCGCCGCACCTCGGTCTGCACCTCGCTGTAGCGGGGATCGGCGCGCAGCGAGTCGGCGATCGCATCGCGCGCCGCATTTCCGTTCTGCGTCGCGGCGGCAGGGCTGTTCGACGTGGTGCCGCCAACCGGTCGTGGGAGCACCGGCGCATCCCGCCGGATGCCGCCTGCGTCGAGCAGCTGCTCCAGGGGACGCGTAAAGCCGCTCTTGTTGGTCACCGGGCTCGTCGTCGAGCGCCATTCGACCTCAAGGATCGGATTGTCGCGCAGAACTCGGCCGCCGGCCGCACCCGGAATGGTCGACGCGCCAGTAGCGGACAGCGTCGGCAGAGCCGGCGCATCCTCCGCCTGCGGGCGCAAGGCCACGGTGGCCTGGGCTTCGGCGCGGAATGCGGCGAGGTTGCTGGCGATGCCATCCCCGTGCGGGGCCCCTTGTGCCATCCAGCGCTGCAATGTCTCGGCGAGATCGGCCAGGACCTGCTTGTCCTCCGCACTTCCCCGAATGATCCGGGCAGGATCGAGCCCCCGCGCCTGGGCCTGCAGGTCATAGCCGATCTTGGCATCCCCCGATCGCACCGCCTGTTCCAGCGGGATGCCCGTGCAATCACTGCAATAAAGGTTCGGGGAGCCGGAACCGAAATCAACCCGGACGCCGCGCGTCTGGCCAGTCGGAGCGGATGGGGTGGGCGTTGGTGTCGAGGGCGCCGTTGTCGTCGAACCGATCGAATCCCGCATGGTCGCCTCCTTAATGGCGACGATCCTAGCGGGGTCCGGGCCGGCTCTCTCTAAGCGATCCGTTTAGATGGCGCCATTTCGTGCGAGTGGGCAACCGCGGCACGCCAGCCGCGGCTGCCCCGCGGCGTCACTCCACCGTCACCGACTTGGCCAGGTTGCGCGGCTGGTCGACGTCGGTGCCCTTGGCGACGGCGACGTGGTAGGCGAGCAGCTGCACCGGCACCGCATAGACGAGCGGCGCGATCAGCGGGTGGACCTTGGGCATGGTGATGGTGGCGATGCAGCCGTCGCCCGCCGCCTGGATGCCGTCATAGTCGGAGATCAGCACCACCTTGCCGCCGCGCGCCTGCACTTCCTGCATGTTGCTGACGGTCTTGTCGAACAGCGGGCCCGAGGGCGCGATGACGATCACCGGCACGGCGTCGTCGATCAGCGCGATCGGCCCGTGCTTCATTTCGCCGGCGGCATAGCCCTCGGCGTGGATATAGCTGATTTCCTTCAGCTTCAGCGCGCCTTCCAGCGCCAGCGGATAATCGGTGCCGCGACCGAGATACAGCACGTCGCGCGCCGCCGCGATCACGCCCGCCATCGCCTGGATCGACTCGTCATAGGCAAGCGCGGCGTTGAGCGAGGCCGGCGCCTCGGCAAGATGGCGGACGATGCGGCGTTCCTCGGCCTCGTCGAGCTTGCCCTTGGCAATCGCAAGGTTCGCGGCCAGCGCGGCGAGCACAGCCAGCTGGCAGGTGAAGGCCTTGGTCGATGCAACGCCGATTTCGGGCCCCGCATGCGTCGGCAGCAGCAGGTCCGCCTCGCGCGCCATCGAGCTGGTCGGCACGTTGACCACGGCTGCGATCTTCTGGCCTTCGCTGCGCGCGTGGCGGAGCGCGGCAAGCGTGTCCGCCGTCTCGCCCGACTGGCTGATCACGATCATCAGCCCGCCGTCTTCCATCACCGGCGCGCGGTAGCGGAATTCGGAGGCTACATCGATGTCGACGGGTACGCGGGCGAACTGCTCGAACCAGTATTTCGCCACCATGCCGGCATAGAAGCTGGTGCCGCAGGCAACGATGGTGACGCGCTTGATCGCGGAGAGGTCAAAGTCCGGGATCGGCAGCGTGACCTTCTCTTCCAGTCGCTGCAGATAGGAGCGCAGTGTCTGCGCGACGACGATCGGCTGCTCGTAGATCTCCTTCAGCATATAGTGCCGATGGTTACCCTTGGAGATCAGCTCGCCCGTGACGCCCGAGATGGTGATCGGCCGTTCGACGGCGTTGTTGTCCTTGTCGAAGATCTCCGCGCCGTCCTTGGTAAGGACGACCCAGTCGCCTTCTTCCAGATAGGAAATCCGCTGCGTGAGCGGCGCCAGCGCCAGCGCGTCCGAACCCAGATACGTCTCGCCATCGCCGTATCCGACGACCAGCGGCGAGCCGAGCCGTGCGCCGATCAGCAGATCGGGGTGCTGGCGGAACAGGATGGCGAGCGCGAAGGCGCCGTGGAGGCGCGGCAGCACCTCGCGTACGGCGTCCGCCGGCGCCATCCCGGCCTCGACCTTCTCGCTCACGAGATGAGCCACGACCTCGGTGTCCGTCTCGCTGGTGAAGGTGCGGCCGCGCGCGGTGAGTTCCTCGCGCAGCGCCTTGAAGTTCTCGATGATGCCGTTGTGGACGAGCGCCACTTCGCCGGTGGCGTGCGGGTGGGCGTTGTTGGTGGTCGGGCCGCCATGCGTCGCCCAGCGGGTGTGCGCGATACCCGTGGTGCCGGGCAGCGGGTTGGCGGCGAGTTCCTTGCCGAGATTGACCAGCTTGCCGGAGGCGCGGCGACGCTCGATCTTGCCGTCTACGTCCGTGGCAATCCCGGCCGAATCATAGCCGCGATATTCCAGGCGCTTGAGCCCTTCGAACAGACGCTCTGCGACGTCTTCCTCGCCAACGATTCCAATGATCCCGCACATCGCATCAATCCTCCTGCACCGCTGCCCTAGCGCGCGCCGGCGGCGGCGCCTAGTGAGCGCGTGTCTTATAGAGCTGAACAGCAGGCTATTCGCGACTGCATTGGCCGACGTTCAGGCATGATTCGCAATCACCGGATTGCAGATTCGAAGAAAGGAGGTCGCTTCATGGTCCGTCGCAACGTCGCGCTGCTTGCCCTCCTGCTTCCGCTGACCGCTTGCGGCGGCGCCGATCGCGCCCACGCGCCGGCGAACGACATCCGGCCTGCAATGCCGGCAACAGCTGCGCGATGATCGAAGAGGAGATCGCGCGGAGCTGCGCGATGTTCGACGGCGACGGGCAGCCGATGCCAGGCTGCATCGCCGATCCCAAGGGCCGCAGGCTGCCGCGGATGTGGTACGCCGCTATTACGCTGCGATCGACGCGCGCGACTTCGGCACCGCCTGGACGCAATGGGGCGACGACGGCAAGCCGGGCCAGACGCTGAAGGCATTCGAGGACGGCTTCGCCCATACCCGTTCGACGCGCGCGACGATCGGCACGCTCGGCCCGAGCGAAGGCGCTGCGGGATCGATCTACCAGACAGTGCCGGTAACGGTGGAGGCGATCGGGGATGACGGCGCCGCCCAGCGTTTCACCGGCACCTATACCGTGCGCCACGTCAATGATGTAAGCGGCGCATCCGCGTCCCAGCTGCGCTGGCACCTCGACCCCGCGCAGCTGCGCCCGGCTGCCGCGCGGTAGCGAAGCCGGGGCCGAGCGCCTCAGTGCGGGAAATTGGTGTCGATGAAGATGCGGGTGAACTCGCCGGGATCGGGCTCATGGCCCTGCGCCTCGACGAACTTCTGCCGCCCGTTCTGCCATATCTCAAGGATGGCGCCCTGCATGCCGTCCTGAAACCCCAATTTATCCTCGACGATGCCGCGCCACGGACCTTCGGCTTCAAAGAGACGGTGCAAATGCGGCTCGATCGACGTCAGTTCGGCATCCGCATCGGGCGGGAGATGGCCGATCGCGTCGAGCACATAGCAGTCGAGCAGCTTGAGGAACGGCTTGTCGGTGTAGCGATCGGTCATTTGGCGGCCTTTCGTGCCTTCATCGTCGCACGGAAGGTCGTGGCCCAGCCCTGCTTCTTCAATGTTTCGGGCCGGGTAACGGCAAGCGCATCGGCCTCGACGTCGCGCGTGATCACCGATCCGGCGCCGATGATCGCGCCGTCGCCGATCGCCACGGGCGCCACCAGCGCGCTGTTCGATCCGATGAAGGCGCCTGCGCCGATCACGGTCTTCTGCTTGAGGAAGCCGTTGTAATTGCAAGTGATCGTACCCGCGCCAATGTTGGCGCCCGCGCCCACGCTGGCATCCCCCAGATAGGTGAGGTGGTTGGCCTTGGCGCCCTTGCCGAGCACGGCATTCTTCAGCTCGACGAAATTGCCGACATGGCTGTCCGCTTCCAGCACCGCACCGGGCCGCAGACGGGCATAAGGGCCGACGGTGGCGCCGCTGGCGATGGTCGCGCCCTCGATATGGCTGAACGCGCGCAGCACCACCCCGTCCGCCACGGTGACGCCGGGGCCGAACACGACGTTCGGCTCGATCGTCACGTCGCGGCCGATCTGCGTGTCATGGGCGAACCACACCGTCTCCGGTGCGATCAGCGTCGCGCCTTCGGCCATCGCGCGGGCGCGGCGGGCCTGCTGCCACTCGGCCTCCAGCGCCGCCAGTTCGCCGCGGCTGTTGACGCCGGCCACTTCGGTGGCGCCGGTCTCGATGACCGCTGCGACCCGGCCGTCGCCATTGGCGAGTTCAACGATGTCGGTAAGATAATATTCGCCGGCCGCATTCTCGTTGGTCAACCGATCGAGCAGCGCGAAGAGGTCGGCACCGCGCACCGCCATCAGCCCCGAATTGCACAATGTGACCGCGCGCTCCTCCGGCGAAGCGTCCTTATACTCGACGATCTTCGACAGGCGATCGCCGCCTTCCAGGATCAGCCGGCCATAGGCGCCAGGCTCCGCCGTGCGGAAGCCGAGGACCACCACGGCCGGACTATCCTCCCCATGCAGCCGATCGACCATCCGCCGCATCGTCGCGGTGGTGACCAGGGGCACGTCGCCATAGAGGATCAGCACGTCGCCATCGAAGCCGGCGAGTGCATCCTTCGCCTGGAGCACCGCATGGCCGGTGCCAAGCTGCTCGGCCTGGTGCGCCGTCTCCGCCCCCACCGGCGCGACGGCAGCTTCCACCTGCGCGCGCCCGGCGCCCACGACCACCACTTCGCGCGCGGCGCCCAGCGCCTTCACGCTGTCGATCAGGTGGAGCAGCATCGGCCGCCCGGCGATCGGATGCAGCACCTTGTGGGTATCGGATTTCATCCGCGTGCCCTTGCCGGCGGCGAGGATGATCGCGGCGATAGGTGCAGTCACGTGGCCAGTCTCCGGTAGTTGGGTGCCCGGCACTGCCACGCATCGATTGCCATTTCCAGTGGGCCGGTGCCATGGCCCGCTCATGACCGATTTCCCCTTCGCAACTATCGGCTTCGACTTGGACGGCACGCTGCTCGACACCAGCGGCGACATTGCCGCCGCGCTCAATCGGGTCCTGGCGGAAGACGGCCGGCCGCTGCTGCCGCTGGACCAGGTGCTCCGCATGGTGGGCCGCGGCGTGCATGCCCTGCTGGAACAGGCGGTGCAGGCGACCGGCGGTGGCGACGCCGGGGTGGTAGAGCGGCTCCATCCCCGCTTCGTCGCGACCTATGGCGACCATATCGCCGACCATAGCCGCCCCTATCCCGGCTGCATTGAGGCACTGGATGCGCTGGCGGCGCGCGGCGTCACCCTGGCGGTGGTCACCAACAAGCCCGAGGCGCTCACCCTGCCGCTGCTGGCGGCGACCGGCCTCCTGCCCCGCTTCGCTTGCGTGATCGGCGGGGACACGCTGGGGCCCGGCGCCGCCAAGCCCTCGCCGGCGCCGATCCTGGAGATGCTCCGCCGTTGCGGCGCTCCGGCGGCGTTCGTCGGCGATTCGATCTACGACGTGCAGGCGGCGCAGGCGGCGGGCATCCCGGCGGCCGCGTGCAGTTTCGGCTTTTCGGCGGTGCCGGTCGCCACGCTGGGCGCCGAGGCAGTGATCGATTCCTATGCCGAGCTCCTCCCGGTGCTGGAGGCACTTCGCCCAATCAGGGTTTGACAGCGATCGCCCCCACGGCGAAACACAAGATGTCGGAAAGGGAGAGAATCCGGGAAACCGGATCGCCGAAGGAGCAACCGCCCCGGAAACTCTCAGGCAAAAGGACCTTCCGACCACCACATTCTGGAGAGTGGCGCCCCGCGCGCCCGCCGACGGGATAGCGATCTCAGGCAAACGGACAGAAGGGGCCCGCAACCGAGTGTTTCAGGAGACGGGTTCCGTGGCGAGTGCCAAAGGCGTCGGGCCGAATGCAGGGCCGATCAGCATCACCGACGTGTTCACCATCGGCATCGGGCCATCGAGCTCGCATACCGTGGGGCCGATGCGCGCCGCGCGCGATTTCGCCGCGTGGGTGGTGGCGGACGGGCGGAGCGTCACCAAGCTGTGCTGCGAGCTGTTCGGCTCGCTCGCGCTGACCGGGCGAGGCCATGCCACCGATCGCGCGGTGGTGCTGGGGCTAGCCGGCGAGCGGCCGGACGGCGTCGATCCGGACGCGGTAGAGCCAATGCTGGCGCAGATCGCCGCCGAGCGTCGCATCCTGCTGAACGGCACCGCTGCCGTGGCGTTCGATCCCGAGGCCGACCTCAAGTTCCGCAAGCGCCAGTTCCTCCCCGGCCATCCCAACGGCATGAAGCTGCGCGCCACGCTGGTCGACGGCGCGGTGCTCGAGCGCACCTATTATTCGGTCGGCGGCGGTGCGATCCGCCGCGAGGGCGAGGAAGCCGCGGCAGGCTTGTCCGCTGGCACCAACCACCCCTTCGCCAGCGCGCGCGAGATGCTGGAGCGCTGCGACGAGCTTGGGCTCGACATCGCCGGGCTGATGCTCGCGAATGAGCGCGGTTGGCGCGACGACGGCGAAACGCTCGCCTTTATCGACGGCATCCACGCCGCGATGAACGCCTGCATGGATCGCGGCATGGCGCAGGACGGCATTTTGCCCGGCGGGCTGGAAGTCCCCCGCCGCGCGCGCAAGCTCCACCAGAAGCTGATGGCGCGCGGTCCGCGCGTCGAGCCCGCCTCGGTGCTCGAATGGGTGAGCCTGTGGGCGCTGGCGGTGAACGAGGAAAATGCCGCGGGCGGCCGTGTCGTCACCGCGCCGACCAACGGCGCGGCCGGCGTGATCCCGGCGGTGCTGCGCTATTACGAATGCTTCGTCGGCAACGCGACCAGGGACGGCGCCCGCCGCCTGCTGCTCACCGCCGCCGCGATCGGCATCCTCTACAAGCGCCAGGCCTCGATCTCGGCGGCCGAGATGGGCTGCCAGGGCGAGGTGGGCGTCGCCTGTTCGATGGCGGCAGCGGGGCTCGCCGCCGCGCTCGGCGGCAGCAACGCGCAGATCGAGAATGCCGCCGAGATCGGCATGGAGCACAACCTTGGCCTCACCTGCGATCCGATCGGCGGGCTGGTGCAGATCCCCTGCATCGAGCGCAACACGATGGGCGCGGTGAAGGCGATCAACGCCGCGATGCTCGCGCTCCATGGTGACGGCACCCACAAGGTCTCACTCGACGCGGTGATCGAGACGATGCGCCAGACCGGCCTCGACATGCGCTCCAAGTACAAGGAGACGAGCCTCGGCGGCCTGGCGGTCAACGTCGTCGAGTGTTGAGCCGCGGCGCTGATCGGAATTCGGCGCCGTCCACAAACACACGTCACCCCCGCGAAGGCGGGGATCCATTGCCCTGTGCGCTGGGGAAGAAACCTCGGCATCAGCGCCAATGGATTCCCGCCTGCGCGGGAATGACGGTGGAGAGGTTGGGGAGGTTGGAAAGCGTCTCCGCCCTCCACCATCACCTCAAGGCTGGGCCGGTCGGAACTCAAAGTTCATCCCCGAAACCCGGCTGGGCTGGAAGCCCTTCCAAATGGTCGAAGCCGGTGCGCCGGGGCTGAACCCGGCATAGCGGCCGCCGGGGGCCCCTGCCCATTTGCCGTCATTGGAATTCGACACCAGGCCGTCGAGATAGGCGGCCTTGGCTTCCTCGCCCTTCACGTTGCGATCGAGGAACGCCGTGATGAAGTGCACCTGCACCGCCATCAGCCGGTCCTTGCGCCACACCGCGTCCTCGAACCAGTCCATGTCCCAGAAGCTTTCGCGCATTGCAGGCGGGGCACCGATCAGGGCGATGCTGTGCGCCGCCTCGCGAAAGGTGAGCAGGTAGCGCGGGGCATGGACTTCCTGCTCGAACAGCGTGCGCACACCCGGCGCATAGCCGACGACATGGTCCTGGCTGCCGACGATGAACAGCGTCGGCGCGCGGATCGCCGCCACGCCGGGCGCAGCCCAGAGCGGCGTACCGTAGAGGTTGCTGGCCGGCGCAATCGCCACCACCGCCTTGAGATCGGCGACCTTGAGCGTCTCTGCCCTGGGCCCGCCGGCCACATAGGGCGCGAGCACGCCACGGGTCGCCTGCGCCACCGCCGGATCGAGCGGCGCACCGGCTGCGGTGAGGACGCCGTAGCCGCCCATCGAATAGCCGATCAGCGCGGTGCGCCCGGCATCGGCTGCCGCGAACACCCCCTGCCCGCCCCGCGCACGCCGCTGCGCCTCAGCTGCGACGAACGCGATGTCGAGCGGGCGGCTCGCCAGGGGGCCGGCGCGCGCGGCGGGAGTGCGGATGGTGATCGGCGGATCCCGAAAGCCGGGCGCGACCACCACATAGCCCTTGCTGGCCAGATTCTCGCCCAGCCACGAAAGGACTTCGGGCGTGTTGCTGTAGCCGTGCGCAAGGATCACCAGCGGAAAGCGGCCCTTGGCCACCGCCGCGCCGGGCGTGGCGAGCCCCGGCACCTCGAAGCGCACGTCGCTTCCCTTCTCGCCGGGCAACGCGGTGCGGTAGCGGGTGCCCGTCCCCTTGGCAGCGGCCGGATACCATAGCTTGATGGGCACGTGACGATCGACGATCGCGGGTGCCTCTGCGCCCTGCAGCGGATCGGCGCGCGCCTTGTCGACGAAGTCCAGATCGGCCACGCCGACAGCATAGCCGCCCAGCGCCGCCAGTTCCGGTGCGTCAACGCTGGGGCTTGCCGGCGCCTGCTGCGCCCGCCCTTCGCCAAACGAAAAGATCGCGGCTGCACAGATGGCGGCCGCGATCCAGTTCTTGCCGATCATTCACTACCCTCCCGATGTCGGGGCGGAGGTCGTGCCCCCGCCCCTGCCATCGGGGTGTATCAGTAATTCAGGCCGAAGCGGATACCCGCATAGCGACGGAAATCACGCGGGAGCACCGCCTGGGTGGCGATCGCATTGGCCGAATTGGCCGCGCTGCTGACGTTGAAATTGCTCGAGGTGTTCACGAGCGACTGAAAATACTGCTTATCGAGCACGTTGTTGACGAACAGCGTCGCTTCCCAGCGGCGCTTGTGATCCCGAACGCCGGCGCTCAGGTTGAAAATGCTGAACGCAGGCTGGAACGTTTCGGGGTCGTGCGCAACGTAATAGACACTCGACTGGTATTGCCAGCTGCCCTGGAACACGCCGGTCAGCTTCTCCGTCAGCGCCGGTGCATATTCGATGGTGGCGTTGCTCTTCCACTCCGGTGCCTGGATGGCGCGCGTGCCGGTGAGGTTTTGGAACGCCGGCTTGCCGGGGTTGCACCCCTGCGCCTGGGTCTGCAGCGGATAGCATTGCGCGGCCGGGAACGACGTGTACGTCGCGTCGAGATACGTGACGGCGCCGCTGATCGTGAGATCATGGGTTACGCGTGCGGCGCTGTCGAATTCCAGGCCCTTGGTGTTCATGCCGCCGACATTGGTCAAGCGATAGTAGCTGGTACCGTTGACCGTCTCGATCGACTGCGCCTGCAGGTCCTTGTAGTTCGTATCGAAGTAGGTGACGTTGAACGTCATCCGGCGACGGAAGAACTGCGTGCGAACACCGAACTCCTTGTCCTTCGACGTTTCAGGGCGGATCGGCCCAGCATCGGCACGCGCCTGATTGAAGTTGCTGGTCAGATCATAGGTCTGACCCTTGTACCCCGTGGCGTAGCTGCCGAAGAGCATCACGTCGCGCGTGGCCTGATATTGCAGGCCGAGGCGATAGGTGGTTGCGTTGTCGCTTGCTCGGCCTGCCCAGCTGGCCTTCGCGTTGTTGTCGCGGAAGGTGTATTTCACCCGCTCGTTCTGAGCGCGGCCGCCGACGGTCGCCGTGAGATTCTTCACGAACTCCCAGTCGATCTGGCCGAACGCAGCGATCTGACGCGAACCCGAGGTGGCATACCAGTTCTGCTGCGAGAACTGCGGCCCGCGCATGAACGGGCGCTGGAAGCCGGTATTGGCATAATAGAGGCCGAGGGCGTAGCGGAACGCATCGGTGCCCGGCGAGAGCAGGCGCAGCTCCTGCGTGAACAGGCGCGACTTGAAGGCGCCTACCTGGATGTTGCGGCCGAAGGCGCCGGGCGCTGCGGTGTCGTCATGGTCGATATAATCGTCCATGCGGAACTTGTCGTACGAGGTCAGGCCCAGCACCTGCATCTTGCCGATGTTGACGTCGGTACGCAGCATGCTGCCCCAGCCCCAATATTTGGTGCCAGCGCGATCGTTGTTCGCGACCTTCTGGTTCAGCGGGTTGATCGTGACGCCGGGAAGGACGACATCCGCGGTAAGGCCCGGCTGGACGCGAAGCACCGCCCCCGGCGTCATCCGGATGAACGGACGGCCCACCGTGGTGTTTCCGTTCAGATAGTTGGCAGATGCCGTGAAGACGACGTCCGGCGTCGCCTTCCACTTCAGCTTGCCACGCGTGCTCAGCGTTTCGCGGCCGTTGACGTCCTTGCCGTCGGTCACGTTGCGAACATTGCCGCCCCAGTTCGAATAGCTCGCCGAGAAGACATAGCCGAGCGTCTCGCTGATCGGCCCGGTGACGCTGAAATTGCCGCCAAACTCGCTGTCATCCGTGCCGAGCAGGTTCGCTCTGACATGGAAGTCGTTGGTCGGTTGGGTGGTCATGATCTTGATGAGGCCGGCCGAGGCGGCCTTGCCGTACAACGTGCTCTGCGGGCCCCGCAGCACTTCGATCTGTGCTACGTCGGGCAGATCGGTGAAGGCGCGCGCCTGGAAGGCGAGCGGCACGCCGTCGACGGTGACCGCCACCGACGATTCCACGCCGATGCCAAACGCGTAGGTGCCGACACCGCGCAGGGATACGTTGGAGTTGACCGGGTTCTCGGCGCTGCGGATCACCAGCGAGGGCGCGACCTTGCCAAGATCCTGGAAGTGGCGAACGCCCTGCGCCTCGAGCTGTGCCGGAGTGACGACCTGCACCGCGAGGGGCACGTTCTGGATGTTCTCGAAACGCTTCTGCGCCGTGGTGGTGACGATGATCTCGTCTTCGTCCTTCACCGGCGTCGCGGCCTGCGCCGGCGCCCCCCCGACGTTAGGACGCTCGTCCGCCGCATTCGCATGCGCGGCACTGCCGATAAACGATGCGGCAAGCGCAAGCGTGCACAACGGAAACTGGTAACCCCTCATTAATCATGCCCCTTTTGAAGGTGAACTTCACTCCCCTCCCCCGTCGAAGCGCCGGCGCACAACGTGGCACGCCAGTCGTTCATTCCTGAGAATTGTAGGACAACAGACGGAATAACCAAATTTCCTTGCTCTTTATTGCCCGCCGACCAGAACACCGCCCCGCCCTGTTGCCGCTATGCAACAATAGTGAAATCGTTTGCTTTGATGCCGATGAAAAAAGGGGCGGAAGCGATGCCTCCGCCCCTGGGCGTTTTCCGAAGAATGGCCGCCGACTTAGTAGTTCAGGCCGAAGCGGATGCCGGCATAGCGGCGGAAGTCGCGCGGCAGCACCGCCTGGGTTGCAAGCTGGTTGTTGAAGTTGCCAGCGGAGTTCACCAGCGACGGATAATATTGCTTGTCGAACAGGTTGTTGACGAACACCGTCGCTTCCCATCGGCGATCGTGCTCACGGATGCCGGCGCTGAGATTGAACAGGCTGAACGCGCCCTGGAACGTCTGCGGATCGCGCGCCACGTAATAGACGCTCGACTGATACTGCCAGCTGCCCTGCAGCACGCCGTTCAGCTTGTCGGTGATCTTCGGTGCGAAGTCGATGCTGGCGGAGGCCTTCCATTCCGGCGCCTGCACGGCGCGCGTGCCTGTCAGGTTCTGGTAGCGCGGCGCGCCGTCGAAACAGCCTTGAGCGAGGCTCTGGGCGGGGAAGCACTGTGCGAAGGGGAAGGACGTGTAGGTCGCATCCAGATAGGTCGCGGCACCGCTGATCGTCAGTTCGCGCGTGATACGCGCCGCCGTCTCGAACTCCAGACCCTTGGTGTTCAGGCCACCCACGTTCGTCAGGCGGAAGTTCGTGGAGCCATCAGGCAAGGTCTCGATCGACTGTGCCTGCAGGTCGGTATAGTCCGTGTTGAAGTACGTCACGTTGAACGTCATGCGGCGCCCGAAGAACTGGGTGCGGATGCCGATTTCGGTGTCCTTGGACGTTTCCGGACGGATCGGCCCGGCATCGGAGCGGTTCTTGTTGAACCCGGTGGTCAGATCGTAGGTCTGCCCCTTGTAGCCGGTGGCATAGCTGCCGAAGACCATCACGTCCGGCGTCGCCTGATATTGCATGCCGAGGCGATAGGTGGTGGCGTTGTCGCTCGCATGCCCCGCCCAGCTGGTCGGTACCGCAAGGTTCTTGTCGAAGAAGGTGTATTTGACGCGCTCGTTCTGGGCACGGCCGCCAACGGTGGCCGTCAGGTTCTTGACGAACTCCCAGTCGATCTGGCCGAAGGCCGCGATCTGGCGGGAACCAGAGGTCGCATACCAGTCGGCGATCGAGAAGGACGGGCCACGCTTGAACGGGCGCTGGAAGCCGACATTGGCGTAATAGATGCCCAGCGCGTAGCGGAACGCGTCGGTTCCCGGCGAGAGCAGGCGGATTTCCTGCGTGAACAGGCGCGACTTGAACGCACCGACCTGGATGTTGCTGCCCTGGGGGACGGTGGCCGACGTGTCGTCATGGTCGAGATAGTCGTCCAGCCGGAACCGGTCGTACGAGGTCAGGCCGAGCAGGTTCAGCTTGCCGATGTTGATGTCGGTGCGCAGCATTGAACCCCAGCCCCAGTATTTGGTGCGGGATTCGTAGTTGTTGCTGACGGTCTGGTTCTTTTCGTTGATTACGACGCCCGGCAGCGTGACGTTGCTGGTCTGGCCCGGAACGTTGCGCAGCAGCGCCGTCGGCGCCATGCGGATGAACGGGCGCCCCACTGTGGTGTTGCCGTTCAGATAGTTGCCAGAAAGCGTGAAGGTCACGTCCGGCGACGCCTTCCACCGCAGCTTGCCCCGCGTATTGAAGGTCTCACGGCCGTTCAACTGCTTGCCGTTGAACAGGTTCTTCACGTTGCCGTCCCAGTTCGAATAGCTGGCAGACAGAACGTAGCCGAGCGTTTCGTTGATCGGGCCGGTAACGCTGAAGTTGCCGCCATATTCGTTGTCGTCAGTGGCGAGCAGGTTCGCCTTGACGTGAAAGTTGTTGGTCGGCTGCGTGGTCATGATCTTGATGAGACCCGCAGAAGCGGCCTTGCCGTACAGGGTGCTCTGGGGCCCCCGCAGCACTTCGATCATCGCCACGTCGGGCAGATCGGTGAAGGCACGCGCCTGGAAGGCCAGCGGCACACCGTCAACCGTAACCGCGACGGACGATTCCACGCCGATGCCGAACGCGAAGGTGCCGACGCCGCGCAGCGAGACGTTGGAGTTGACCGGATGCTCGGCAGGGCGGACGGTCAGCGACGGCGCAACCTTGCCGAGATCCTGAAAGTGGCGAACGCCCTGCGCCTCGAGCTGCGCCGGCGTGACGACCTGCACCGCAAGCGGCACGTTTTGGATGTTCTCGAAGCGCTTCTGCGCCGTAGTGGTAACGATGATCTCGCCGTCGTCCTGCACGGCCTGCGCGGCGGATTGCGCCACAGCGGCGGCGGGCGGCGTGGCGGCCGCGGATGCTTCTGCAGTCTGCGCCTGCGCCGTCCCTGCCATGCACGCCGCGACCAAGGCGGCATGCGCCACCGACAGGTAATACCCGTTCATCAACCTCTCCCCTTCTTTTTACAGGTTAGACCCTGATCTCTACTTTAGACACTCGAACAGTAATGGAGCCGCGCCTTTCAGAAATACCGGAGAAACACGGTCTCCAGCTGCATTTTTTGCTGCGGGTGCAGCATTATGTGGCGAGATTGCAACAGAATGCCGTCAAGCCTCCACAACCAGTTCCCGCGGATCGCCGTCGGGCAACAGCACCGGCAGACTGTCCTCTGCGCCGCGGGGCCCGACTTGCGTCACGCGAACACGGACCTGGGCATGGGTGGCTGTTCCCTCCATCTGCCAGTGCATGGGGGCGCCATGGCCGTCCCCGGCAACGTCGAGCACATCGCAGCGGAAATCCCCATCGCGCGGCGGGAACAGCCACAGGCCGCGCTGCATCGGCGCGGGTCGCCACCCGCCCTCCGCGAGATCGACCAGCATCGCCGACCCGGCGCGCGCAAACAGCGGCGGCGGGCTGTCGAGCGGCGCGGGAACGGTCACCTGCGCGCCCCCGTCGAAGGTCTTCCCCGTCCAGACATGGGTCCAGTCGGCACCGTCCGGCAAATAGAGCCGCCGCTCGGTGGCCCCGGCCTCCATCACCGGTGCGGCGAGCAGGTTCGGCCCCAGCAGATGTTCGTCACTCTCTTCCCAGCAATGCGGATCGTTCGGAAACACCGCCCAGGTGGGCAGCACCATGGGTGCATAGTCGGCATGGTAGCGCAGCAGCAGGTCGTAGAAGAACGGCACCAGCCGCTGGCGCAACCGCAGCATCGCCTGGATCGCCGGCAGCGCTTCGGCATACATCCACGGCTCGTTGACCGTCCGGTCGTCGTTCCAGCTGTGGATGCTGAACCGCGGCATCAGCACGCCCGCTTGTACCCAGCGCACCAGCAGCTCGGCATCGGGCGCCGGACCGGCAAAGCCGCCCACGTCATGCCCGCTGTTCGACACGCCCGACAGCGCAAGGCCGATCGCCATGCGCGCATTGTAGCGCAGCGTCTTCCATTCGGTGCGGTTGTCGCCGGTCCAGGTCTGCGCATAGCGCTGCAGCCCGGCCATGCCCGATCGCGTCACCACATAGGGATGTTCGTCCGGCCGCGCCTCGATCTGGGCCCGGCGCGAGGCACGCATCATCAGCAGCGGCTGCACCGGCCGCATCGCCGCGGCGGGAACCGGGCTGCCGAAGCCGGCGAAGCGAGCGCGTGCGTCCCACAGCTCATATTCGTTGTTGTCGTTCCAGGTCGATCGGATCCCCTGGTCGAGCAAGGCGGACTTCACCTGCGCGCGCCACCAGGCCGCCGCGTCCGGATTGGTGAAGTCGATATAGCTGCCAACCTCGTCCCAGAACTGCGCCTCGACAGGCTGGCCGTCCGCGTCCGCGACGAAATAGCCGGCGGCGGCGACTTCGTCATAGCGGGGGTGGCTGCGCAGCAGCGCGGGCTTGATGTTCGGCACCAGCTCGACGCCCGCTTCGGCATAGCTCGATACGAACGCCTTGGGGTCGGGGAATTTGTCGCGGTTCCAGTGGAAAACATACCGCTTGTCGCCGATCGAGGTGTAGCCCGAAGAGAGGTGGAACGAGGTGCAGCCGATGTCGTGCTCGGCCAGCTTGTCGAGGAATCCCGCCATCTGCACCGCCGCATCCGGTGCGTCGGTATAGGTCATGGTCGACCCGGAATAGCCGAGCGACCAGCGCGGCATCAGCGCCGGGCGGCCCGTCAGCCAGGTGAAGCGCCGGGTCACCGCCAGCGGATCGGGGCCCGCGATCATCCACAGATCGAGGTCACCGTGATCGGCGACCATGTGGCGGTAGAAGCCGTGGTAATTGTCGAGTTCACGCCCGAAATCGAACGCGACGTCGGCAACCGTGTCGTAGAAGGCGCCGTGACAGCGGCCGCCCTCGTCCGCCACCAGCACATAGGGGATCGACTTGTACTGCGGGTCACTGGTCTCCGCGTCATAGCCCATCGGGTCGAGGTTGGTCAGCCGGAAGCTGCGGCCGGCGCGGTTGGCGTCGCCGGTGCGGTCGCCAAGCCCGTAGAAGCGCTCGCCCGGGCGGCGCGCGACATAATGGTGCGCCTTGCCGTCCCACCAGCCGAAGTCATAGGCGTGGGTCGGGCGGTCCTCCGCCATGGGCACCCAGGCGTCGCCGTCGCGCTGTTCCCAGCGGCAATGCAGCCCGTGCAGCCGCGCGGTGAGGCGGATGCGGTCCGTCTCCAGCACCAGCTGCTCGGCATCGTGAATCAGCCGATAGGCGGGGCAGGTGAAGCCGGACACGTCCATCCGGTCGCGGCCCGGCTCGGCAATGTCTTCCTGCCCCGGCGCGATCGCCCAGCTCGGCGGGCTGGTCACAGTGCCGTTCGCCAGCAGCAACAGGCGCACCATGTCCTGCTCGAGCACGAACAGATGCGCGACGGCGCCGGTGTCGGACTGCAGCGTGATGCGTCCCTGCCCTTCCCCTTGAACCGTGAAGCGCGGCGGATTGGAAAGCGTGGCGCGTCTCATTTCACAGGCTCCGGAAGGCGAAGGTGGCGCAGGCCGGCGATCAGCACGATGGCGCCAAGGATGTCGAAGACGGAAAGCATGCTGAACAGCGGCGCATAGCCGATCGTGTCGGCCAGCCGCCCGATCAGCAGCGAGAAGAGAAGGCCGCCGGTCCAGCCGGCCTGGCCGACAAAGCCGTTGGCAACGCCCACTTCCTCCGCCGTGAACACGTCGGCAGACAGGGTGTTGATCAGCACCGAAATCACCTGGTGCGCGAAGCCGCCGACACAGAACAGCACGATCGCCATATAGGGGCTGGTCACCAGCCCGATGCAGCCGGGCGCGATCATCAGCACGGCCGCAAGGGCCACGCCGGTAACGCGCGAGGTGATCAGCGGCAGACGGAAATGCTTGGCGAGGAAGGGCGAGAAATAGCCGCTGAGCACCCCGCCCAGATCGGCGGCTAGGAAGGGCAGCCAGGCGAACAGCGCGATCTGCTTGATGTCCATGCCCCGCTCCTTCGCCAGATAGATCGGGATCCAGAAGCTGAAGGTTTGCCAGGCCGGCTCGGCGAGGAAGCGCGGCACCGCGATGACCCAGAAGCGGCGGGTGGCCAGGATCTCGCGCGCGGTGGCACGGCGGGCGAGCGGCTTGGGCCGCCCCTCGGCGATCAGCGCACGTTCCTTGTCGGTGATCGCCGGATGGTCGCCAGGGCTGCGGTAGAAGGTCCACCAGGCGAACGACCAGAGCAGCCCCACCGCGCCGGTCACCACGAAGGCCATGCGCCAATCGGTGTAGAGCATGACGATCGCCACGACCGGCGGCGCCAGCAGCGCCCCCAGCGAAGTGCCGGCGTTGAACCAGCCGACGGCAACCGATCGCTCGCGCGCCGGGAACCACTCGGCAATGGCCTTGATGCCCGAGGGAATGGCAGCGGACTCGAACGCGCCGAGCAACCCGCGGAAGAACATGAGCCCCAGCCACCCGGCCGCAAATGCATGGAGCATGTTGGCCACGGACCACGCAGCACCGAACAGCGCGAAGCCAGCGCGCAGGCCGATACGATCGACGATCATCCCCGCAACAGGCTGCATCACGGTGTAGGCAAGCTGGAAGCCCGCGACGACGTAGCTGTACTGCTCGGTCGTCATGCGCATGACCTTGGTCAGCTCGGGCGCGAGCACGCCCAGCGAATTGCGTGCGAGATAGTTGGCTATGGTGCCGGCGCAGATCAGCCCGACGATCCACCAGCGAAGATGGGCGATACGCCGCATAACCGTTCACTGCCCCTCTCTGGAACGGCTCCCCAGCCGCTTCTTCTCATCGCCTGACCATGCTGCACCAATTGGCCTGACCAATCAAGCGCTCGTTTCGGTCACCCGCACCTGCCCCGCCGCGCATGCTGCCGCGATACCATCATGTAGGAGGCGATCAGTGACCAAATGATCAACGACTGCGATCTCCGCGATCCGAACCGGCGCAGGGCGGCCGAATTTGGTCTGGTCACTTGCCAGGATCACGGTGCGCGCCTGTTCGATGATCGTTTGCGAGACGCGCACCTCGTCCATGTCGAAGTCGAGCAACGTGCCCTCGCCATCGATCGCGGAGGCACCGATCAGCGCGTAATCGAGCTTGAAGCCGCGCAGGAAATCCATCGCCAGCGCGCCGACCACGGCGCGGTCGCTCGCGCGCACCTTGCCGCCGGCCACTACCACCTCGATCGTCGGCACGCCGCCCAGAATGTCGGCGACGTTCAGGTTGTTGGTCACCACCAGCAGATGCCGGTGGCGAACCAGCGCCCGGGCGATCGCCTCGGTGGTGGTGCCGATGTTGATGAACAGGCTGGCGCCATCCGGCACCAGCGCCGCCGCCGCCTCACCGATCGCCGCCTTGGCCCCGGCCGCGACCTGGCGACGCGCCTCCCGGTCCAGATTGTCGACGCCCGAGGTCACGACGGCCCCGCCGTGCACGCGCGACAGCATCGCCTGCCGGGCGAGCTGGTTCAGATCGCGGCGGATAGTTTGCGGGGTTACCTCCAGCGCCGTCGCCAGCGCCTCCACGCTTACACTGCCGGTCTGCCGGGCAAGCTCGAGAATGCGCCGATGCCGCCCAGCCACCAGATCAGGCAGATCCTCGGCCATCAGGCGGAACGTGCCAGACGCGGCGGATCGCCCGCCAGATAGGTCGCCAGCCGCGCCTCGGTGCCCGGCGGAACGTGCAACCCAAGCTTGCTCCGCCGGTACAGAATGTCCTCGGCGGTACTCGCCCATTCGTGCGCGCGCAGATACTCGACTTCGCGCAGCGTCAGCCCGCCGCCGAGATCACTGCCCAGATCGAACGGCGTCATCGTGTTGCCCAGCAGCGCATGGACACGGGTGCCATAGGCGCGGGCCAGCCGCCGCAGGAGATCGGCGGGCATGCCCGGCCGCGCATGCTGCAGCCCGGCCACGAAGCGATCGAAGTCACCGTCCGGCAAATCGCCCCCCGGCAGCACTGCCCCCGCCGTCCAGGCCTGGCCCGCATCGGGGAAGAAGCGGGCAAGTTCGGCCATCGCGTGCTCGGCGAGCTTGCGGTAGGTGGTGATCTTGCCGCCGAAGATGCTCAGCATCGGGGCGCAGCCCTCCTCACCGTCGAGGTCGAGCACATAGTCGCGCGTCACCGCCGAGGCATTGCCCGCCTTGTCGTCGTAGAGCGGGCGGAT
Source organism: Sphingomonas sp. (assembly GCF_036731925.1). GTDB lineage: Bacteria > Pseudomonadota > Alphaproteobacteria > Sphingomonadales > Sphingomonadaceae > Sphingomonas. The sequence goes on along the minus strand of NZ_DAINDJ010000001.1, from coordinate 800,338 downwards.
GCCGGCATAGCTCCACACCACGTCCTTCTCGGACGGCGGATCGGCGAAATAGCGCGCGGCGGTATCGAGCAGATAACGGGTTTCCGCGGCGCTGATCTGCGCCTTGCCAGGCGCGCCTTCCCACACTTCGTCGGTGGTGCCGATCAGCGTGTACTTGTTCTCATAGGGCACCATGAACACGATCCGGCGATCGGGATTCTGCAGCATGAAGGCATGCTCGCCCGGATAAAGCCTGGGCACGACGAGATGGCTGCCCTTCACCAGTCGCAGCCCGCGATCGGCAACAACGTCCGGAACGCGCCCGAGCACGTCCGCGACCCAGGGCCCCGCTGCGTTGACCAGCGCCCGGGCGCGCACGGTGCGTTCGCCGCCTTCATCGGCGATCGTCGCAACCCACTCGGCCCCATCGCGGCGAGCGCCGAGCAGCGTGGTGCGGGTGCGAATCTGCGCGCCCTTCTCCGCCGCGTCCATCGCGTTGAGCACCACCAGCCGGCTGTCTTCCACCCAGCAGTCCGAATAGACGAACGCCTTTCCCCGAGCGGTCTTGAGACCGCGCCCGAACGGCGTGCGGGCAAGGTCGATCGTGTCGGTGCCCGGCAGCTTCTTCCGGCCGCCGAGATGGTCGTAGAGGAACAGCCCCAGCCGCACCATCCAGGCCGGGCGCGGCGACTGGGTCTGCGGCAGCACGAAGCGCAGCGGCCAGATGATGTGGGGCGCCATGCTCCACAGCCGCTCGCGCTCGATCAGCGCCTCGCGCACCAGGCGGAACTCGCCATATTCGAGATAGCGCAGGCCGCCATGGATCAGCTTGGTCGAGGCCGAGGAGGTGTGGCTGGCAAGGTCTTCCTTCTCGACCAGCAGCACCGACAGGCCCCGCCCCGCCGCGTCGCGCGCGATCCCGGCGCCGTTGATGCCGCCGCCAACCACCAGCAGATCGAAACGCTCGTCGGAATGCGCGGCCGCCATGCTTCGCCTCATGTTCGCTATTGTTCGTTTTTAGCATGAAGTGAACAGAAACGAAAGCGTTGACGCGCGAACGAAAATCTACGAGCGTTCGGACAAATAGAGGGAGGGGCTTGGTGGACCGGAATCACATTCTCGCGATCGATCAGGGCACCACCTCCACCCGCAGCGTGATCTTCGATTCCGCCGGGCGCCGCGTCGCCACCGCGCAGACCGAATTCGAACAGCATTATCCCGACCAGGGCTGGGTCGAGCATGACCCCGAGACAATCTGGCACGACGCGCTGACCACCGCTCGCGAGGCGCTGCTGAAGAGCGGCGTGGGCGTGGCAAGCATCGCCGCGATCGGAATCACCAACCAGCGCGAGACGACCCTGGTGTGGGACCGCGCGACCGGCGCACCGATCCACCGCGCCATCGTCTGGCAGGACCGGCGCACCGCCGATCGCTGCCACGACCTCAAGGCAGACGGCGTCGAGGCGGAGGTGCGGGCGCGCACCGGCCTGCTGGTCGATCCCTATTTCTCGGCAACCAAGCTCGGCTGGATCCTCGACCATGTGCCGGGCGCCCGCGCACGGGCGGAGCGCGGGGAACTCGCCTTCGGCACGATCGACAGCTTTCTGCTCTGGCGACTGACCAAGGGTGCGGTGCACGCGACCGACGTGACCAATGCCGCGCGGACCTCGCTGTTCAACATCCATACGGGCGCGTGGGATGCGGAATTGTGCCGGCTGTTCGGCATTCCGATGGCGCTGCTGCCGGAGGTGCACGACAACGCCCATGTCTATGGGATGACCGATCCCGAATATTTCGGCCTACCGATTCCGATCGCCGGCATGGCCGGAGACCAGCAGGCGGCACTGTTCGGCCAATGCTGCTTCGCACCGGGCACGGCGAAGTCGACCTATGGCACCGGCTGCTTCCTGCTGCTCAACACCGGGGAAAAGGCGGTCACCTCCGAGCATCGCATGCTCACCACGCCCGCCTACCGGATCAACGGCCGCACCGCCTATGCGCTCGAAGGCTCGATCTTCGTCGCCGGCGCGGCGATCAAATGGCTGCGCGACGGGATCGGCGTGATCACCCATGCGCGGTAGACCAACGACATGGCGACGCGGGTGTCCGACAGCCACGGCGTCTACATGGTCCCGGCGTTCGTCGGCCTTGGCGCGCCGCACTGGGATCCGGAGGCGCGCGGCGCGATCTTCGGGTTGACGCTCAGCGCCACCCAGGCGCACCTCGCCCGCGCGGCGCTGGAGGCGGTCGCCTACCAGACCTACGACCTTGTCGCCGCGATGGTGCAGGATGGTGGCACGCGCCCGGCGATGCTGCGCGTGGACGGCGGCATGGCGGCGAACGACTGGCTGTGCCGCTTCCTTGCCGACATTCTCGATGTCGCGGTGGAGCGGCCGGACGACCTGGAGACCACCGCCCGTGGCGCTGCCTTCCATGCCGGGCTCGCGGTGGGGCTATGGTCCGGGCTGGACGAGCTCTCGGCCATCTGGTCGCGCCAAGCCTGTTTCGAACCGGCGATGGACGCAGCACACCGCACGACGCTGCTCGCCGGCTGGCACGACGCCCTGCGGCGGACGCTGGGGTAAGTGGCGCGCTAAGCCCCTCCCCTTCAGGGGAGGGGTTGGGGTGGGGCCGTGTCTCACCGAGACCAACCTACGTTCTGGAATCCCTCCACCCCAACCCCTCCTCCAAGGAGGAGGGGCTATTGTCGTCGCCCCTTGCTCTTCCCCACGACTCCAAGTAACACTGAACCACATGGTTCAGTATAGCAGCGCCGCGCTGGATGCATCGTTCGCCGCGCTCTCCGATGCCACCCGGCGTGGCATATTGGAGCGGCTCGGGCGGCAGGAAAGCTCGGTCTCGGCGCTCGCCGACGCGTTCGACATGACCCTCACCGGCATGAAGAAGCATATCGGCGTGCTGGAACAGGCAGGCCTCGTCACCACCGAGAAGGTCGGGCGGGTGCGGACCTGCCGGCTGGGCGGTCGCGGCCTGATGGCGGAAGCCGCGTGGATCGAAGGGCTGCAGCAGCTGTGGGACGCGCGGTTCGATGCGCTGGACGACATTGTAGAGGAACTCAAACGCAAGGAGCAGTAGGATGGGCTTGAGCATGCATGACGCCGCGACGTCGCGGACCAGGGTGGAGCGTACCTCGGACGTGGACATGGTCGTCCGGCGCACCTTCGACGCCCCTGCCCGGCTGGTCTTCCAGGCGTGGAGCACCCCCGACCTGTTCCGCTGCTGGTGGGTGCCCAAGTCTGTGCCGATCGCCCTGCGGACTTGCGAAATGGACGTGCGGACCGGCGGCAGCTACCGGCTGGAATTCGGCGCGGACGAGGGCGAAGTCCACGCGTTTTTCGGCCGTTATGTCGAGGTGGTCCCCAACGAGAAGATCGTCTGGACCAACGAGGAGAGCGTTGACGGCGCGCTGACGACCGTCACCTTCGAGGAGACTGACGGCAAGACGCTGGTCACCTATCATGATCGCCACGGATCGAAGGAGTCGCTCGACGAAGCCTTCGAGGGGATGGAAGGCGGTATCGCCGAGCAGTTCGAGCAGTTGGCGGCGGTGGTGGAGGGGTGATCCCTTTCTTCTAAGCCCCTCCCCTTCAGGGGAGGGGTTGGGGGTGGGGCATGACGTGCAAGAAGCGGATTCGCTTCCAGCTCAGCCCCCACCCCCACCCCTCCCCTGAAGGGGAGGGGCTTAGGAACCTACCCTACAACGTCAGCGCGAACTTCAATCCGAGCACGCCGACATCCTTGGCGTTCTTCACGCCGCCGGGCTGGTGGATCCACTGCACGTTCGGCTGCACCACCAGCCACTCGGTCGGCGAGACGCTGTAATAGAGTTCCGCCGCATATTCCGCGTCCCGCGCCGGCTTGCCCGCCAGCCGATCCGCCGTGTCGATCCGCCCGTTCACATTGGTTCGTGCCACCGCCAGGCCGATCACATCCCCCGGCAGGCTGGGCGCGAGCCCCTTGTAGAACAGCCCGACCGATACCTGGTTGTCGGTCAGCGTCGTCGCCCGGTCCGCAAAGGTCACATTCGCGAACATGCTGAAGCCCGTCAGCGATCGACCATCCTTCGAGGTGCCCGTCAACTGCTGCTGGACGCTGGCGAACACACCGTAGCGGCTCGAGTGCTGGAGCGGCGCGAGGCCCGTCACCGCACGTGGCTGGCGGTTTACGTCAAGCACCAGGTCGTTGCCATCAGCAGTCGAGATCCAGCCGCCAAGCTTGTACGAGCCGACGCGCCCCTCGTCGCCACCGCGGGTCCAGCCGATCTCCGCGGGGAGCAGCACGCCGGTCGCCCCCTTGAAATGGCCGATGAAGAAGGTGCTTTCGAGGTTGCGCGGGTTCACCTCATAGGCACCGCCCTGCACATAGACGCCGGGTGCGACGTCGACATGGACGTTCGCCCCCCATTGGCTGACCGGCCAGTTGTACCAATAATCGCCCGCCAGATTGCCGGGCTGCGCGCCGCAGAAACTGAGATTCTGGAAATGGCAGGAAAACACCGCGAAATCCTCGCCGGGATTGGTGCGGCCCAGCTTCACCTCCACCTTGTCGCCCAGCTTCTGCTGGAGCCATAGCTGGGTGACGCGCACCGTCTGCCCGCGGCCATAGACTTCCTGCACCTGCTGCAGCGTGCCGAGACCGGCGGTGGTGGTCAGGTCGATGCCGCGCCGCCAGGTGACCGTCCCCTGCAGCGCTGCCCCGCCCCAGCCGACCAGCTTGTCGAGATCGAGCAGCGCTCCGAAATCGAACTGGCCGGTTTCCGCCACCAGATCGCGGTCGCCGCCGGTGAAGTTGTAGGCGGTTTCCGAGGCATAGCGGGCCGAGAGGCCGATACCGCGCTCGCCCAGGCGGGTACGGATCTCCTGCCAGTCGCCGATCAGGCCAGGCGGCGGCGCACTCTGCGTGTCACCAGCCAGCGAAGAAGGCGACGGGTCGCGCGGGTGGAGCGCATGGCTGCGCGCGCGGCGCTGGGTATCGGCGCGCGGGCCCGAGCCGGCATCCTGCTGCGTGGCGTCGGGCTTCGGCTTGTCGATCTCGTCCGCCGGCGGCGGCGGTGCGCCGACATCGACCTGTTGCGCCGGGGCAGGCATTGCTGCGCCCATCGCCACGATCGCCAACAGGGCCCCCTGCCCCGCGCGCCAAGTCCCACGCTTCATCCCGAATCCCTTTTATGGTTGCGGCGCATCAAAAGGCCGGCCGGCCATTTGGTTGCACACCAGCGCAAGCATGAGCGGCCGGGAGGGCGCCCGCGCGTGCGAGGATCGGCATCAAGAGCGCGTCCGGGCGGGCAGCACAGCCCCTATCTTGGGTCAGGCCGCGATCAGCCCGCTCGCCGCGGCCCGGTCGGCGCACACCTCCAGGATCTTGAGGAAGCCGCTGATCTCGAACAGCTCGCGCACCGCCGGGGAGAGACCGCACAACAACAGCCGGCCGCCCGACTGCTTGGCGCGCTTGGCCGCCATCAGCACCACGCGCAGGCCGGCGCTCGAGATATAGGCGAGCTGCTCCAGATCCATCACCAGCACCACCGCCCCGGCGCTCTCGAACAGCGGCTGGATGGTCTGCTCGAGCGTGCCCGAGGTGGCGCTGTCCAGCCGGCCCTGCAAGGCGAGCCAGTGGATGCCGTCCTCGACGATCAGTTCGGAGTGAAAAGCCATGGCTGCTCCTACCATCTCCGCTACGCTTGAGAAGGGGTCGACGCCTGCAGCGTCTTCAACAGAATGATCAGGTTGCCGTTGCCGTCGTTATAGGCATGGGCGATGTCCATCATCGTCTTGACGAGATGCACGCCAAGCCCACCGATCGGCCGGTCGTCCAGGTCGACATCGAGGTCGGGCGCGGGCGCCTCGGCGAAGGGATCGAACTTCGGCGCGTCGTCCTTGACGATGATCTCCAGCCATTCGTCCGAGCGATTGACGAACACCTCGATCTCGTGATCCGGCGCGCCGCCCAGGCCGTGAACGATCGTATTGGTGATCAGCTCTTCCAGGCAGACATTGGCGGTGAAGGCCAGATCCGGCCGGTCGGGCAGCACGGCTTCCACCGCCTCGGCAAGCGGTGCGAGCGCCTCGACACGCGACGGCAGGCGGTGATGGAGCAATTGCGCCTTCGCACCCAGGATCACCGGCGGTGCGGCGTGCGAACCAGAAGGGGGCGTATCTTCCATGCGGACTCCCGACTTTCGACACAGTACCAGGCACGTCAAGTCGTCTGAGGCTTCCTCGCCGTCGACAAAGGCAGCGACATCAGCGACCAGCGCCTCCACCAGTTCGCCTGCCGCCGCGTCGGGCGGAGTCGCCTCGAACCAGGCCTGGAGCCGCGGATCGCCATAGGCGGCGCCATGCCGGTCGAACGCCTCGGTCACGCCGTCGGTATAGAGCAGCAGGCACTCCCCGACGCCCAGCGCCGCATCGATGCCGCGATAGTCCATGCCGGGCAGCACGCCGAGCGCGATGTCGCGCGCGCAGGGCAGCGGTTCGGCCCGGGCGCCGGCACGCCGCACCAGAGGGGCATGATGCCCGGCATTGGCATAGCGCAGGCTCCCGTCGGCGGGGTCGAACACCGCGTAACAGGCAGTGACGAACAGCTCCATCGGGTTGCGCTCGCACAGCAGATCATTGGCGCGGGCCAGCACCTGCTCCGGCGGCAGGCCGGACAGCGCCAGATCGAGGATCACCGTGCGCGATACCGCCATGAAGAAGGCCGCGCCGACGCCCTTTCCGGAAACATCCGCCACCAGCATGCCGTAGCGGCCGCCGGGCAGCCCGAAGAAATCGTAGAAGTCGCCGCCCAGCTCGCGCGCCGGGTGCATCGCCGCGCTTACGGACCAGCTCGGCTCGTCCGGGAAGGTCTGCGGCAGGATCGCCTGCTGCATGTTGCGCGCGAGGTCGAGCTCCTCCGCCACACGCCGGGCGGCACGGTGCAGTTCGCGGTTGCGCTCGGCCAGCTCGGCGGTGCGCAACCGGACCTGCGATTCGAGCTCCGCCTCACGCGTTTCGTTCTGGCGCTTGATCACCCCCAGCAACCTGCCGAATTCGGTCGCCATCGTGTTGAAATTGCGGGCGACGAGGACGAGCTCGTCATGCGTCTCCAGCGTGATGCGCGTGTCGAACTCGCCCGCGCAGAAGCGTTCGGTGCCATCGGACAGGCTCTTCAGCGAACGGAGGGTGGAGATGTAGATCCCCGCGAACAGATAGCCGATGGCCACCAGCGCGCCTGCGATCAGCAGCCCGATCACCCATTGGAAGCGCTGGAGCCTGGCCGAGCGCCGCGCCAGCCGCTGGTCGACCTCGGCCTGCACGCGCTGCAGCAGCGCCTGCGCCGAGGCGACGTTCGCCCGCGCGATCCGCGCCAGCTCCCCCAGCGCCGAGGGCATGCCGAGACTGCGATCGGCGGCATCCTGCTGCCGGGCGATGCCGGCGAGCAGCCGGTCGAGCCGCCCGGAAAGGTCGCCGCCGCTGCCGCTCAGCTGGGCGATCCCCGCCCGCAGGGCAGGGGCGCTTTCGGTCAGCACCACCTGCGCGCCCAGCGCATAGGAGGCAATGTCGGTGCCGCCGATCGCCAGTGCATCATGCTGCTTGCCCAGCGTGTCGATCACCACCGGCAGCCGATCGCTCAGCATGTCGAGCGTCGCATCCAGCTCCGGATCGACATTGAGGCGATAGACGCGTGCCTCGTCCCGGATCAGCGCAAGGTTCGCGTTGATCACGGCGGTCGAGGCGGCGAAGCGCACCTGCGGGGTGTCCCCTGCCCCAGCTGCGGTACGCCACGCCTGCTCGAGCCGGTCGGCCCCCGCCGACAGCCCGTCGCCACGCGCCACTATCGCCTGCGCGGACACCGATCTATCCAGCGCAGACAGCGCCGGCGCCGCGCTGCCCCCGAGCAGCGCGCTCCGCCAGCGGATCAGGTTGCCCAGCAGCCGCGTCTGGGCGGCGATACGATCGAGGCCCTTCCGCTCGGTCGCAGTGCTGTGAACGTCCTTGCGAAGCTGATCGAGCAACGGCGCGCTCAGCGTGCCGAGCGCCACCAGCACCAGCAGCCCAATCAGCAGATATTTGCGCGGAAAGCTCAGCCGCCCGGAGATCCACACCGTCGGCCCAAAAAAGCGGGCATAGGCCTGGTGCCAGGAGGAAGGCGCCGCGCTTGCCATGCTGCCCTAGCGGCTCACGTCCAGCACCACCTTCACCGCGGGTGTCGCCGCCTTGCGGCTGACATAGCCGATCGCCCCCGGCGTAGCCTGCACCACCCGCGCGACATCGGCTGCGCTCGCGGCCTGGCGCGGGCGGAAGCCCATGCCGGTGAATTCCTGCCGCGCCCAATAGGCACGGATCTGCCCGACGCTGCGCCCGGTGACGCGCGCATAGAATTCCGCACGCAGCGGCGATCCCTCGGCCACGTCCACGGGCGTGATCGGCTTGCCGTCGGACCAGGTCTGGATCTGCTTGAGGAAGATCTGCGTGGTCTTCTGGTTGTCGAGCCGTTCCACGGGCGCCGAGCGGTTGGCGATCACCACCAGCTCGTCGCCGCCGCGCCCCGCGCCCGACTGGACCGCAAACACGGCCATGATGGGAAGGAAGAGGTTCATGGCTGGCAGCTCCTAGAAAACCAGGTTCAGGGCGAGCGTCGCCAGATTGGCGGTGCGGTCGATCGGCAGCTTCGGCGCGGCGAACATCCCCGGCACGGTCGATGCCGGCGTGGTCAGGCGATCATATTGCAGCTTCACCGCCATGTTCGCACGCAGATCCCAGCGCGCGCCGACGCTCAGCGAACGCATCGACAGATCGGCGAAGCTGCGGGCGAGCGCGAAGGCGCCCTGCAGCTGGCCGAGCCCCGCATCCAGCGCCGGATCGAGCCGGGTCGGGTTCAGCGCGCCGGTATCCAGCGGGCCGTCGATGCGGCGGTTCTTGGCATAGGTGACATAAGGCGTCACCGTGCCGATGCCGTAGCCCACCGTGCCCTGAAACCCTTCATATTTGCCGATCATGGCGGACCGCGAGTCGAGCGCGGTCCATTCGCCGAGCACGCGCAGCTTGCGGTAGGAGCCGTCGAACCCGACGCTCGTATAGATCGGCCGGTTGTCGAACGGATCGGCCAGCGCCGCGACCCCTGCCGCCCTGCCCTTGAGCGCCGCGGCATAGGGCGCTGGCAGGAACGGGTTCGCCGCTGCCATCGACAGGCCGCCGGAAAGCTGCGCGAGACCCGCATTGAGCTGGTCGATATTGGCCCCGCGCATCGTGTACCGATGCACCCAGGTGCGCGACGCCCGGACGGTGATCCAGGGCAGGATCAGGCTGACCGATGCGCCGTGGATGCCCGTCACCCGCGCACGGGCGGCGTTGCCCTGGTTGTAGAATTGATGGTCATAGCGGCTGTCGCCGACATAGCCCTGCACCATCACCGCTGTATCGCCCCAGGCGTGGCGGAGCTGCACGTCGCCGCCGTCGAGCGCACCGACGCTATTGACGATGCTGTACAGCGGGATCGGCGGCCGCGCGGTGAGATAGGCATAGCCTACCTCCGCCACGTCGGAGTCGAAATAGAGCGGGCTGCGGATGCGGCCCACGCGCACCGCGACGTTGCGGCCGAGCTCCTGGCGCAGATAGGCCATGCGCAGGTCGACGCGCACGCTGTCGCCGTACGGCCGGGCGACACCCTGCGCCGTCAGCGACGTGCCGGGGAGCGGCCGCCACACGGCCTGCAGCCCGACCACCGAATCAAGATCCGCGGAGAGCCCATGCTTCGACGGGTGGGCATCCGAATAGGCGGTGATCACGCCCGCGTCGCGATTGTCGTTATAGACGAACCCGACGGTGGCGAAGCCGGAGACATGGAAGTTGCTGGGCGCCTTTTCCGGTGCGGCATCCGACACTGCTGACGGCTCTTCCTGGGCATGCACCGGTGCCGGCGCCAGGCCGATCAGCGCAGCACTGCCGACGAGCCCGGCCACGACCTGCGCCGACCAGGATTTCGCCCCGACGCCCCGAACGGCGCCTGCGACATTCTTCATCCGTTGTACTCGTCCCCACGGGATGGCGTGCATGCCATCCCTCCCACCGTGCGGCGGCGCTTCCTGTGTCCCGTGCGAGTGCGCCGCCTTGTATTCGCCGGTGCATCACCTTGCAGAAAGACGCACCGCCCCCCGACGACGCGCCCTTCAACCCCCGTGATGAACCGGCGCGCAGCTGTAGAAACAACTTTGTGACGAGGTGATTACAACGCGGCGCATGAGAAAATTTGCATCATCTTTGAGACGCCTTGCCATGATCGTTACTGCATCGATGCGCCGCGTTACTTTTTGCCGTCATATCGGCGGCGCAGGGATGGCAGAGAGCGCGGTCTGAGCAACCGTCCGCGACGCAGCATTTGAGGGTACACGCGCAGCATGGATTTCGTCGCCAGCCTGTTTGCCGGCCTGGGGCTCTTCTTCATCGGCATCCGGCTGATCGGGGCCAATCTCAAGCAGATGGCCGGCCGCAAGCTGCGCCGGCTGATCACCCGCGCGGTGAGCGGCGCCGGCTCCACCGCCGCCTTCGGCCTGCTGGCCGGGGCGATCATGCAAAGCGTCAATGCGGTCACCTTCGTGCTCGTCGCACTGGTCAGCGCCGGCGCGATCGACAAGCGCAAGGCCATGCCGGTGATCAGCTGGGCAAATCTCGGCACCTCGCTGCTGGTGCTGGTCGCGGCGCTGAGCATGCACGATTTCATCCTGGTGCTGATCGGCGCGACGGGGCTCGCCTTCTACTTCAACCTCGATCAGTCCAGCCGCTATCGCTATCTGGTCAGTGCGCTTCTGGGCGTCGGCCTGCTGTTCCTCGGCGTCGACCTGATCAAGACGGCGGCCCATGCGCTGCGCGATTCGGAGATGCTGCGCGAGGCGATGCAAATGTCCGCGCGCTTCTGGCCGATCAGCTTCGCGATCGGGCTGGCGGTGGCGATGGTCATCCAGTCTTCCACCACGGTCACGGTGGTGGCGATGGCGATGGCCGGTGCAGGACTGCTTCCCTTCGCCGCCGGCGCGATGATCGTGATCGGGGCCGGACTGGGATCCGGCCTTTCGGGGCTAACCCTTGCCGGCCGCCTCACCGGTAGCGCGCGGCAATTGGTTCTCTACCAGATCGCGCTCAAGGCAGTGGGCGTGGGCGCGCTGATGCTGGTATTCCTCGCCGACTGGATTTCCGGCGGCCAGCTGGTGATCCCGCTGCTCGATCGCCTCGGCCTTTCCAGATCAGCCGAACTGGCGGCGGTGTATCTGGCCCTCCAGGCTGCCTCGACACTTTGCATCGCGCTGCTCGATGCACCGATCAGCCGCCTGATCGAGGCGCAGGCACCGCCGTCGATCGAGGAAGTGCTCGGCAAGCCGCAATATCTGTCCGAAGCCGCGATGGGCGATGCGGATACTGCCATCCTCGTCGCCAATCGTGAACAGGCGCGGCTGCTCGCCAGCCTGCCCCGCTATCTCGATGCGTTGCGCGAGGACGGCGCTGCCGACGATCTCGGCGTCCAGGGGCGCTGCGAGGTGGACCGCACCGTCACGCGAGAGTGCAACATGTTCCTTGCCGAACTGGCCGAACGCTACACCAGCCGCGACGTGCTGGACCAGACGCTGCGACTGCGCGACCGCAACGAGCTGATCGTGGCGCTGCAGACCTCGCTGGTCGAACTGGCGGAAAGTGCCGGCGGCGCGGATTATGACAATGTCCGCGCGCTGCTCCACAGCCTGGTCGAAAGCCTGCATCTCATGCTGGAGACGCTCGCCGACGTTGCAGCGACGCCCGACGAGGAGGACCTGGTGATGCTCCGCATGCTGACGCACGATCGGTCCGAGCTGATGGATTCGATTCGGCGCCGGATGCAAGCCGAGGCGATGCCGCACGACGCCCAGCAGCGCGCCTTCGCCGCAACGACGGTGTTCGAGCGCTGCGTATGGCTGCTGCGCCGCTATGTCCTGCTGCTCGATCCTGCAGCCGAAGAGGGACGATCAACGCGCCCGTTCGAGGAACCGGGCCGGGCCGGCCAGACGCTCGCCCGGGCGATGTGAGGCCGCTCAGCCGTGCAGCCGCAGTACGTCCATGGTCCGGATCCATTGCGGCAGCAGCACATCGCCCGCGCCTGCCCTGGCCTGACCCGCAGCGATCCCTGCGCCCGCGCGTGCCTCGCTGGGGGTGATTCCGAACGCGGCCTTGAACGCGCGCGAGAAGGTCGACCAGTCGGCAAAGCCCCAGCCATAGGCGATCTCGGCGATCGACTTGCCGCGCTGGCCCGGGTCGCCAAGATCGCTGAGCACCCGCTCCAGCCGCTGCCGGCGGATGAAGTCGCCCACGCTGCCAAGCGGCGCGAACGCACGGTACAGCGTGGCGCGTGACATGCCCATCGCCCGCGCGACCATCTCCGGTCCCAGCTCCGGATGCGCAAGATTGGCCCGGATGAACCGCTTGATCCGGAACAGCGCCGCCACCGCCACGGATGCACGCTGCCCGCCTTCCTGAACGCTGGGGGCAATCAGGCCACCCATCATCAGCCCGGTCGCGCGTGCCACCGCCAGCGCATCCTCTGCACCCGCCTGCGGAAGCCGTTCGACCAGCATCCTTGCATGTTCGCCCAGCAGCTGCGCCGCCAGCGTTTCGCGCCGGAGCACGTTCCCGTGCAGCCGGTCCAGCCTTGGCTCGTCCAGGTCCAACGCGCCGTGATGCACGACCATGCTGATATTCTCACACCCGTCGGTGCGGGTGGCGAAGGGGCGCGTCATGTCGGCGATGCAGATGTCGCCCGGCCGCGTCACCGTCGCCTCGCCGTCGTGCAGCCGCACGTCGCTGCCGCGGGTGATGATCTGCACCAGCACCGCCTCGACGCCGGTGTGCGCGACCTTGCGCACGTCGCGGTCATAGTGGAACGCCGCGCCCCACATGCGCGAGCGGCCGATCAGCACAGGGCCGGCGTTGAACCCGTCCAGACCGACGCTGAAATCCCCCTGCACCGCCTCACGCCGCGTGTCGAAGATCGGATCGACCGACTGGGCATAGGCATCGAAACGCAGTTCCGGGGGCGCGTTTGAGACATTGAAATAGGGGACGCCGGGCGCTTCCGCCCGCACCTGTAGGTTACGCTGTTCCTGCACTGCCCCCATGTACACGATTTTCGTAACGCAACCGTTGCATTTTGAACAGGATCTTCCGCGCGGGTTGTATCGCCGGCATACAAGCGGGGTTCAGGGTTGCGGGCTCTCCCCCGTGAAGGGAGAGCAGCATGGCTTCATCGCCGGCCTGAATTCCATCAGCTCGACGCGCGTGCCATCCGGATCGTAGAAATTGGCCTGCCATTTGCCGTCCAGCCCCATCTGCGGCCCATCGTGCCGCGGGCTCAGCCGGTTCTCCCGATACAGCGTCGTCACCGCCGCCTGCATGTTCACGACGCCGAGCGAAACATGGTTCAGAACGCCGAGCTGTCGCGCATCGACTTTGTCGAGCGTCACGTCCGAACCCTCCCCGACCATCATATATTCCAGCCAGTCCCCCCCGTCGGGGAGCTGCTGCGATACCCAGTCCACCTTGTCGGCGTGGAATGCGCCGTACCAATAGGGGCGAAAGCCAAGCAGGGTCCGATAGAAGCCGTCCTGCTTCGCGCGATCGTACACAGCATAGCCCACATGGAGAATGCGGCCGCTGATCGCGCCTCTCTCCGCCGTGACATCGCGGCTGCCCGGCTGGACGAACTGGACGGCGTTGCCTTCGGGATCCCGCCCCCCGAACCATCGGTCGCCGCCCACCCCGCGCTGCACCTCGGTGAGGTCGCGGGTACCGTGCGCGAGGAGCCAGGTGCGCAGGCCCGCGGCGTCCACGGTGACGTAGCCGACATGGGCGAGCATGCTCGGCCCGTGGTTCTTAGGTGCCGGCAGCACCTCCACGAACTGACGCGAGCTGAAATGGTAGCGCACGCCGGCAGGATCCTCAGGATCCGCGCCCTTCCGTGCGCCGAGCACCACCCGATAGAAATGATCGGTGGCGGCCATGTCGGTCGCGTAGACGGCGAGATGGGAGATGCCGGTGATCGCGGGACGCTGCGCCGCCGGCGGCGCGGCCCCGATCATCGTGGCGGCGATCAAGGCAAGCGCGGCGCAACGGCGCAGCGGAAGCAGGGGAAGTCTGGGCATAGTCTCTCTCCCGTGAGCCGGCGCTTTTGCGCGCCTTTTCCGGAGCATAGCACGGGGGCGCGGCGTGTCACCGGGGGTTCGGCGCAGGTCCCGTGCTGGCGCGGCGGATCAGTTCGTGGGCGAGCGTCAGCTGCCGTTCGGCAGGCTCGGCGCCGCGCAGGATGCCGACCAGCAACTCGACCGCGCGCCGGCCGATCATCGCCTTGGGCTGGGCGATGGTGGTGAGCGCCGGGTGGAAGAAGCGTGCGAGGGGCAGGTCGTCGAACCCGATCACCGAAACGTCCCCCGGGCAGGAGAGCCCCGCCGCCCCCACTGCGCTGATCGCGCCCAGCGCCATCTCGTCGCTGAAGCAGAACAGCGCGGTAACGCCCTCCCCCAGCAGCGCGCGCGCGGCGCGATGGGCGGAGTCCGCGCCATAATCACCCTCGCGCAGGTGCAACCGGTCCTTGAGGCCGTGCCGCTCCGCTGCCCGCAGCGCCCCGACGAGGCGGTCGCGGCTGATCGGGCTGATCGGTGGCCCGGTGACGACTCCGATTTCGCGGTGGCCCAGTTCGACCAGATGCTCGATCGCGTCGGCGCTGCCCGCCGCATTGTCGATGTGAACGCTCGGCACGCCGAGTTCCGGGCTGTATTCGCAGCCGTTCACGATCGGCGCCGAGGCGCCCTGCCGCGCCACCAGCGCTTCCAGGCTCGCAGGCAACCGATGGCCGAGGAAGACCAATCCGTCGACCTCGCGGCGCGACAGCATCTCGGCATATTGGTCCTCGACCTCGGGATCGTGGCGGGTATCGCCCAGCACCACGGCATAGCCTGCATCGCGCGCCGCTTCCTCGGCGCCGCGGATGACGCTGGCGAAGAAGGGGTTGGAGATGTCCGGCACCGTCAGCAGGATCTTGGCGGCGCGCAGCGTGCGCAGCGTGCGCGCGGCGACATTCGGCCGGTAATCGAGCGCTTCGACCACTTCCATCACCCGCGCCCGCGTCGCCTCCGCCACCCGCCCGGGCTGGCTCAGCACGCGCGAGACCGTGGCAGTGGAAACGCCTGCGGCTGCGGCGACCTCGATAATCGTAGCCATGCAGATATCTTTGTAGCCTGCGGCGAACCGTGTCGAGCCCCTGCGATGTAATCCTTTACATCGTATCCGAGCCTGCATAGGCTGCGATTCGAACAGCGGCACAGCCGCATTCGGGGGAGAGGACGCGCATGGTCGCTGCTGAAGGGTTTGTCGCGAACAGCGCACAGCCGGTATCGGGATTGCTTACGGGGCGCCTCAGCGCGCTGATGTTCATGCAGTTCTTCGTCTGGGGTGCGTGGAACGTCACACTCGGCCTGGTGATGCAGACCGTCGGCGTCGGCAGTCTGATCGCCAATGCCTTCTCGGTGGGACCCATCGCCTCGATCGTCGGCTCGTTCCTGCTCGGCATGGCCGCCGCGCGGTTCCTCAGCCCCAAGATGCTGATGGTGGTGCTCCACCTGGTCGGCGGCGTGCTGCTCTTCGTCCTGCCCAGGCTGCTCACGCCCGAGCATGGCGCCAGTTTCGTCTGGCTGCTGCTCGGTTACATGATCCTCTACATGCCGACGGTGGGCCTCGCGAACACGATCGCGCTCAAGAGCTTCGGCGAGCGGGTCGACCGCTTTCCCTTCGTCCGCGCGTTCGGCACGCTGGGCTGGATCGTGGCAGGGCTGATCATCGGCTGGGCGCACCTTTCCGCCAGCCCGCAAATCTTCCAGGTGGCCGGCGTCGTCTCGCTGGCGCTGGGCCTGTACAGCATCACCCTGCCGAACGTTCAGCCCGATGCACCGCAGGGCAAAAGCCTCGCCGCCGAGGTGTTTTGCACCGAGGCCTTCGGCCTGATGCGGAACCGCTCGTTCCTGGTCTTCATTCTCTGCGCCACGCTGATCTCCATCCCGCTGGCAATGTATTATGCCTATGCCTCGCCCTATGTCGGCGCGGCGGGGATCGAGAATGTCGGCGGCACGCTGGCGATCGGGCAGATGTCCGAGCTCGTCTTCATGTTCTCGATGCCGTTTCTCTATCGCCGCTTCGGGGTGAAGCCGCTGCTGCTCGTCGGCATGATCGCCTGGGCGCTGCGCTATGCGCTGTTCGCGATCGGTGACGGGGGCGCGGGAATCTGGGCGATCTATCTCGGCGTCGCGCTGCACGGCGTGTGCTACGACTTCTTCTTCGTCGCCGGCGCCATCTACACCGGCACCATCGCCACGCCCAAGGGCGTCAACGCCCAAGCGCAGGGCATGCTGACGCTGTTCACCTATGGCGTGGGCATGCTGCTCGGCTCGCAGATCGGCGGCCTGCTCTATGCGCAGCTGCCGGCGAACGCGACCGTCGCCGACTGGCACCAGCTCTGGTGGTATCCGGCGATCGCCGCGGCGGTGATCGCGCTGCTCTTCCAGTTCACCTTCAAGAATACCGCCAAGGAGGCGCAGGCATGACCGCGATGCAAGGCCCCGGCATCTTCCTCGCCCAGTTCCTTGGCGATACGGCGCCGTTCGACACGCTCGATCACATGGCCGAATGGGCCGCGGGCCTCGGCTATCTCGGCGTCCAGATCCCCTGCGACCCTCGCCTGATCGATCTGCGCCAAGCCGCCGAGAGCCAGGCCTATTGCGACGATCTTCGCGCCCGGCTCGACAGGTTCGGCATCCAGCCGACCGAGCTTTCGACCCACCTGCAAGGCCAGCTGGTGGCGGTGCACCCCGCATATGACGCGCTGTTCGACGGCTTCGCGCCGGCCGAGCTGCATGGGCGCCCGGCCGAGCGCCAGGCCTGGGCCGTGGAGCAGGTCAAGCTCGCCGCCCGTGCCAGCGCGCGGCTTGGGCTGAAGGCGCATGCCACCTTCTCCGGCGCGCTCGCCTGGCCTTATGTCTATCCGTGGCCGCAGCGCCCGTCCGGGCTGGTGGAGGAGGCGTTCGCGGAGCTCGCCCGCCGATGGCTGCCGATCCTCGACGTGTTCGAGGAGTCGGGCGTCGACTGCGCGTTCGAGATCCACCCGGGCGAGGACATCCACGACGGCGCCAGCTGGGAGCGTTTCCTGGAGGCGGTGCACCACCACCCCCGCGCGCGCATCCTGTTCGACCCCTCGCATTATGTCCTGCAGCAGCTCGACTATCTCGACTTCATCGATCGCTATCACGACCGGATTGCGTGCTTCCATGTGAAGGATGCCGAGTTCAATCCCACGGGCCGCAGCGGCGTCTATGGCGGCTATGAGAGCTGGGTAAACCGCGCCGGCCGCTTCCGCTCGACCGGCGACGGCCAGGTCGATTTCGTCGGCATCTTCAGCAAGCTGGCCCAATATGGCTATCGCGGCTGGGCCGTGATCGAATGGGAATGCGCGCTGAAGAACAGCGAGGACGGCGCCCGCGAAGGCGCACCCTTCATCCGCGACCATATCATCCGAGTCACCGAGCGCGCCTTCGACGATTTCGCCTCGAGCGGGGTCGACAAGGCCGCGATCCGCAACCTGCTCGGGTTGGGAAGCCGGGACGCATGATCCGGCACCCGCTGAAACTCGGCATGGTCGGCGGCGGCGAAGGCGCGTTCATCGGCGCCGTGCACCGCATGGCCGCGGCGCTCGACGGCGACTGGCGATTGGCGGCAGGCGCGTTCAGCACAGATTCTGGCAAGAATGCGCGCACCGGCGACCTGCTCGGGCTCGACCCTGCACGGGTTTATGCGACCTATGACGCGCTGCTCGCGGGCGAAGCAGCCCTTCCCGCGGCGGACCGCATCGACGCCGTGGCGATCGTCACGCCCAATCACCTCCATGCCCCGGTCGCGATCGCGGCGCTGAACGCCGGCTTCCACGTCTTCTGCGAAAAGCCGATGGCGATGAACAGCGACGAAGCCCGCGCCATCGCCGCCGCCGCGCAGGCCAGCGGCAAGCAGTTCGCCCTCGCCTTCACCTATAGCGGCTATCCGCTGGTCGAGGAGGCGCGCGCCCGCGTCGCCCGCGGCGATTTCGGTGCAATCCGGCTGGTGCAGGTGGAATATATTCAGGGCTGGCTGAGCGGGCCGCTCGACACCGAAGGCAACAAGCAGGCCGAGTGGCGCACCGATCCCGCGCGCGCCGGCCTGGGCGGCTGCCTGGGCGACATCGGCACCCACGCCTTCCACCTTGCCGAGCTGGTCTCCGGCCTGCGCGTGGAAAGCCTGTCCGCCGAGCTCGCCACCCATGTCCCCGGCCGGCGACTGGACGACGATGTCAGCGCGCTGCTCCGCTTCGAAGGCGGCGCACGCGGCACGCTGAAGGCGACGCAAGTCGCTGCCGGCGAGGAAAACGGCCTGCGCCTGCGCATCCATGGCGAGCGCGGCGGGCTGGAATGGGCGCAGATGGAGCCGAACACGCTCACCCTGCGCTGGCTCGATCGCCCCGCGGAGACGCTCCGCGCGGGCGGGCCCGGCCTGGGGGCGAGCACGCCCCCCTTGCTTCGTACCCCGGCCGGGCATCCCGAAGGCTATATCGAAGCTTTTGCAAACCTTTATCGTGGGTTCGCGAGCCTTCTTCGCGGCGATTCGGCGCAGGTGCCGGGCGTCGCGGACGGATTGCGGACGATGGCGTTCGTGGAGGCGATGATCGCCAACGCGAAGGCCGACATCAAATGGACCGAGATCGTAACCGGAGAGCGTAAATGAAGTTCTGGATGGCACTTGCCGCAACCGCGGCGCTGACGGCGAGCGCGCCTGCCTGGGCGCAGACCGCCGCCCCGCCCGCCTTTGCCGCATGCAAGGCGTGCCACACCGTCGAAAAGGGCGGCAGGAACGGCGTCGGCCCCAACCTCAACGGCGTTGTCGGTCGGCCGGCGGCTTCGGCGCCCGGCTTCAACTATTCGGCCGCGCTCAAGAATTCGAAGCTGACCTGGGATCCGGCGTCGCTCGACCAATTCATCGCCGCACCGATGAAGAAGGTGCCGGGCACGCGGATGCCGATCGGCATGGCGGATCCGGCGAAGCGCCAGCAGATAATCGCCTATCTGAAGGCGATGAGCGGCAAATGAGCGTGTCGCGCCGCACCGTTCTGGCCGGCGCCGCTGCGGCGCCGCTGGTGGCTTCCTCCGCTGCGCGCGGCCAGTCGAACGCGGCGCGCTTCTCGCTCCATTACGCGCCGCACGAGGGCAGCTTCGCCAGCCGCGGCAACCGGCTGGAACAGATCGCCTTCGCCGCGGACCAGGGCTTCACCGCCTGGGAGGATAACGAGGCAGCCGGCCGCCCGGTCGACGAACAGGTGGCGACGGCCAAGGCGCTGTCCAGCCGCGGCATGACAATGGGCGTGTTCGTGGCCTCGATGCCAAAATGGGCCCAGTCGCGGCCGATCCTGGGCGCTAATGACAGTGCCGAGCGCGAGGCATTCCTGGCGGACATCCGTGCTTCGATCGACGTGGCCAAGCGGCTGAATGCGACGCGGATGACGGTGGTGACGGGGTTCCTGGATCCCAAGGTGCCGCTCGACATCCAGACCGCCCGCGTGATCGACGTGATGCGCCGGGCGGGCGACATCGTCGCGCCTCACAACATTGCCATGGTGATGGAGCCGCTGAACACCCGCACCAACCATCCCGGCGTGTACATGCAGAGCATCGCGCAAGGCTATGCGGTGGCGCGCGGGGCAAACAGCCCGGGGGTCAAGATCCTGGCCGACCTGTATCACGAGCAGATCCAGTCCGGGAACCTGATCCCGACGCTGGACGCGTGCTGGAACGAGATCGGCTATATCCAGTTCGGCGACAATCCCGGCCGCAACGAGCCGGGCACCGGCGAAGTGAACTTCGCCACCATCGTGCGCTGGCTGCGCCAGCGCGGCTATGCCGGGGTGATCGGCATGGAACATGGCAATTCGATCAAGGGGCGGGCGGGCGAGGAGCGGCTGATCGCCGCCTATCGCACGATCGACGCCGTCTGAGGGGAGAGAGAAGGATGTCGAGACGCACAAGCGTGCTGCTCGCGGGTCTGGCGGCACTGGCCGTGACGCCTGCAGCGGCACAGGAGAAGCCGGGGTTCAAGGACACGCCCATCCTGCCGGGGGGCGGCAACTGGCACGTCCATGACTCGGACCGGCCCTACCCCGATGTCGTCACCCCCGCGGCGGTGCCCGGCGGTGCGCCCTCCGATGCGATCATACTGTTTGACGGCCGCTCGCTTGATGCGTGGACCGCACAGCGCAAGCTGTGGCCGGTGGCGAACGGCGTGCTCACCGTGCCGACCCGTGCGAGCAGCGGCGGCGAAAATGCGCTCATCACCAAACAGAATTTCGGCGACGTCCAGCTCCACCTCGAGTTCCGCTCGCCCAATCCGCCGACCAAGAGCTCACAGGATCGCGGCAACAGCGGCATCTGGTTCATGCAGCGCTACGAGATCCAGATCCTCGACGGCTATCGGAACCCAACCTATGCCGACGGCACGGTGGGCGGGGTCTATGGCTGGAAGCCGCCGCTGGTGAACCCGTCGCGCAAGCCGGGCGAATGGCAGAGCTACGATGTCGTTTTCGAGCGCCCCCGCTTCGCAGCCGACGGCAAGCTGCTGCGCCCCGCCTATATCACGGCCTTCCTCAACGGTGTGCTGGTGCAGAACCACCAGGCGATGCTGGGGACGACCAACTGGCGGCACGTCGCCGAATATACCGCCCATGCCGATGCCCTGCCGATCCAGCTGCAGGACCATGACTCGCCGGTATCGTTCCGCAACATCTGGGTCCGCCCGCTGCCCGAGGCCGCGATCGCCCAGGACCTTCCGGGAGACCGCAAATGAACATCGACCGTCGCGCCGCGCTCACCGGCGTCCTCGCGCTGTTCGGGGCAAGCGTGTTCGCCCCCATCGCCCGTGCCGCGCAGATGACCGCCGCGCAGCTGATTCCCGAGGGGCCGCCGAGCGTCGCCGTCTTCAACCCCGCCCAGCGCGCGCTGATGACGGCGCTGAGCGAACGGGTAATTCCCACCACCGATACCCCCGGCGCGATCGCCGCGGGGGTGCCGGCCTTCATCGAGAAGCTGCTCGCCGACTGGGCGATGCCTGGAGACCGTGTGCCGATCGTCGCCGGGCTCGATGCGATCGAAGCGCGTGCCCAGCAGGACTACAAGGTCGCTGGCGCCAAGGCGACGCCGGAGCAGCAGGACGCCCTGCTCACCCTGGCGATGAACGACCAGATCCCGGGCGGCAAAACCTTCTTCGAGGCGTTTCGCCAGCTGGTGATCACGGGGTACTACACCTCGGAGATCGGGATCACCCAGGAGCGCGAATATCTGCCGGTGCCGGGCGAATATAACGGCGCCTTCCCCTATTCCCAGGTCAACAAGGTGTACAGCGCATGATGATCACCCGTCGTACCCTGCTCGCCGGTGCGGGCGGCGTTACCGCCCTTGCCGTAATGGATCGCCTGATCCCGCAGGCATTCGCCGCCCAGATCCCAGCGGTGGGCATCCAGCTCTACACCGTGCGCGATATCTTCCAGAAGGATCCCGCCGGCACGCTCGAGGCGATCGCACGGATTGGCTATCGCGAGATCGAGTTCGGCGGCGGCGGCTATGACAGCATGGACCCGGCGATGCTCCGCCGCACCATGGACAAGCTCGGCCTGCGCTGCCCGTCGCTGCACATCGGCTATGACGCGCTGCTCGGCCAGTTTGACAAGTCCGTCACGATGGCCCGCACGCTCGGCGCCAAGACGGTGGTGCTGCCGTACATGACCGACGAGCACCGCACCGAAGCGGGCTGGAACGCAGCGCTGCCAAACTTCAACAAGTTCGCGCGCGACCTGAAGAAGGCCGGGTTCGACTTCGCCTATCACAACCATGATTTCGAGTTCGCCATCAAGCCCGGCGGCGTGAGCCTGTACGATCGGTTCCTCAAGGAAACCGACCCGGCGCTGGTGAAGATCGAGCTCGACCTCTACTGGGCCCGCCACGCGGGCCAGGATCTCGGCCAGCTGGTCGACCGGCTGGGCAAGCGCATCTACTCCTATCACGTCAAGGACATGCGCGCCGACGGCAGCATGGCAGCCGTGGGCACCGGCACGATCGATTTCGCAGCGCTGTTCAAGCGCCCATCGAGCGCGCACGTCCGCCACTTCTATGTCGAGAACGATCAGGCGCCCGCGCCCTATCTTCCGGACATCACCACCAGCTTCAAGACGCTGCAAACGCTGCGCTTCTAAACCAATAACACTCCCTGGGAGAGGGAAACGAAATGGCTGCAACCAACAGGTTCGACGCGATCGTCATCGGCTCGGGCGTCAGCGGCGGCTTTGCCGCGAAGGAACTCACCGAAAAGGGATTTCGCGTGCTGATGCTCGACCGCGGCCGGATGGTCGAACATGGCGAGGACTATCCGTACGACGGCAAGCCCGCCTATGACGTACCCGCGCACAACATCATGCCCAAGCCGCTGCAGGAGCGGGATTATTTCATCGCCAAGCGCGGCTATGTGCAGCCCAGCAACATGGGCTTCTACAATAACGACCGGATGAACCCCTATGCCTTCGACGAGGGCAGCAAATTCTACTGGATTCGTCCGGGTGCAGTGGGCGGCAAGTCGCTGATCTGGGGCCGCTGGAGCTTCCGCTGGGCGCCCGAGGATTTCGAGGCGAACAAGCGCGAAGGCGTGGATGGCGCCTGGCCGATCGGCTATGACGATCTCAAGCCCTGGTACGCCAAGGTCGAGGATTATATCGGCGTCTCGGGTTCGCGCGAGAACCTGCCCTATCTGCCGGACAGCAACTTCCAGCCGCCGATGCCGATGAACATCGCCGAGAAGTGGCTGAAGCAGCAGCTGGAAACCAAGTTCCCCGGCCGCAAGCTGATCAACACCCGCCTGTCCAACATGACCGAGGACAAGCCGGACCAGGGCCGCACCAAGTGCCAATATCGCAACCAGTGCGGCAATGGCTGCTCGTTCGGCGCCTATTTCTCCACCCAGGCGGTCACCCTCCCCGCCGCCCGCGCGACCGGCAAGCTGACGCTCCAGTCGGACGCGGTGGTGACCAACATTGAATATGATGCGGCGAAGAAGCGCGTCACCGGCGTGCGCTATGTCGATGCCAAGACCGGCCAGGCGCAGGTGGTGAATGCCGATCTGGTGTTCCTCTGCGCCTCGGCGATGGGATCGAACCAGATCCTGCTCAACTCGCGCGCGCCCGGCAGCGAGCGCAGCCATTTCGACAGCAGCGGCACGCTGGGTCGCTACGTCATGGACCATATCTTCCGCGTCGGCGTCGACGGGGAGATCCCGGGCATGACCGACTTCATCGAATATGGCCGGCGCCCCGGCGGCGTCTACATCCCCCGCTTCCGCAACATCGGCGGCGAGGAAGGCGTGGGGTTCAAGCGCGGCTATGGCTATCAGGGCAGCGCCTGGCGCGTACCGGCCGCACCGGTCGGCTTCGGCGCCTCGATGAAGCACGGCATGCGCCGCTATGGTCCGTGGCGGTTCAGCATGGGCGCGTTTGGCGAATGCCTGCCCTACAAGGACAATCGCGTCTCGCTCCACCCGAGCAAGGTGGATCGCTTCGGGGTGCCGCTGATGCGGTTCGACGTGACCTTCCGCGAGAACGAGCTGAAGCTTATCGCCGATGCCAAGGTGCAGGGCGAGGCGATGCTGCGGGCGGCCGGCCTGCAGAACGTGACGAGCAACGAAGGCGAGCACGTCCCCGGCGACGCCATCCACGAGATGGGCGGCGCGCGCATGGGCGCCGATCCGCGGACCTCGGTGCTGAACGGGTTCAGCCAGGCGCATGACGCATCGAACCTGTACGTCACCGACGGGGCACAGATGGCGTCGGCCTCCTGCGTCAATCCCTCGCTGACCTTCATGGCACTGACGATGCGCGCCGCCGACCACGCGGTGAAGCAACTGCGCGCCTGACCCGAAGGAGCGCGCCACGAACGGCGCGCTCCTTCCCGGCTTGGAGCCGGCGTCAAAATTCGCGAAAGAGCGAATTGCAAGGCGGTGCCGAGAAATGCGCTGCGGCGCATTTCCAAACAGCCTCTCAGAACGTCAGAAGTTCGCTGCGCAGGGCGAGAGGGTGATCACGCCCCCAGCGAACCTCCCATGCTGGACGAACAACTCGACTTTCATCGGCGCGCCAGGTTCGCAGCCTTGCGCACGACATGTGCGAAGTAGCCAAGCTGGAGTTTGGCGCAGACGGCAACGCAACTGATTGCCCGTACCCAGGGCCCCTGACAGGCAGGACCGGAGCGGTTCTGGAGGGCTCCGAATGGAGCAAGCCATCTCTTGAAATGAGTAATGCCTGTGCTAGCCGCGCCGAGCAGGGAGGGCATTGGCACACCGGTTATCCGGACACGCGGCGCAGGGGTCCAGGCGCCCCGGCATATGCTCCAGAAATAATCGTGCAACGGCGCCTCTGCCACATGCGATGAGTGCAAGCATGCAAACCGATATCAGCCTGAGCATCGCCAACATCGGCATGGAGTTGTGCCCGATCAGCCCCGCAGAATGCGAGCTTTGCGGGAATCGCCCGTACACCAGAACATGAGCACGGCTATCGCCACGGCCACCACTGCCCTGCGGGATATGCTGCGCAGCCGCATCGCGCAGATCGCTCCCGACCTTGCAGATCTCTTGGTTACGACCAGATCACCCAATCAAGCGCGCAGCGCGTACGGCGCACCGCAGCTCAATCTATTCTTGTTCGATGTGTCTGCGGATAGGACCTTCCGTACCTCCGATCGCCCTGAGGCACCAGAGGGCGCAATGCCCATCCTCGGCGTTACACTGCACTATCTGCTCACCGCCTATGGTCCCGACGACGACGATGGCGAGTTGATTTGCCACCGTGTACTCGGTGCTGCCATGTCCGTGATGCACGGGTCGCCGTTCGTCGACAATGCCCAGGTCGGGGCGCTGCGTATCAACCGCTTGGAGATGACCGCTCTGGAAATGGCGACGCTGTGGTCCAGCTTGCAGATGCCTTATCAATTATCTGCTGCTTATGCAGTTGGCGTTGTTACCATCGAAAACCCATGACCCAGGCAGCGGCAGAACTGGCGTTGATGACTAAAAACAAGGAAATCCCCGCCGAAACTTATAGCGGTTACAAGTGCAGGCTGAAATGCGACGGCAAATATGTGGCGGGCGTATCGAAAGTAAGCTCGTTGACAGGTGCCGCGCACGGGGTCACCTGCCGTGCCGCCGCCGCCCTTGCCAGCCACGAGCGTATATCCGGCCACAGCAAATTTTCCGCGATCACCCTGGAGCGCGGCGTCACCTACGACCCCGCCTTCGTGCAATGGGCCAAGCAGGTGTCGGACGACCCAGATTCAGGTGTCGAACATCAGAAGGGCGACACCGGCAACCAGCATGTGCCCTTGCTCGATTTCCGAAAGAATATTGTTTTGGAGTTGTATGACGAGGTGGGCCAGAAGGTGATTGGGTATAATTTCTATCGCTGCTGGCCCTCGGAGTTCGTCACGCTGCCCGAAATGGAGATCAACGGCTACGCGGTAGCCATCTTGTCTCTAAAGCTGGAAAACGAGGGCTGGGAATCAGACGCTTGTGCGCACCATTCGACCTAGCCCAGTTTCCACGCTGCCATTCAGCGACGCTACGATAGCTTTAGTGGCGGAATTCGGCTGCATCCCGGGCGCCCGAATGTCTGCTTAGAGGAAGGAAGCGGTTGATTGCAGCCGTTCGCAGAAGCGGCCGCAAACGCCCATCAAGCGCCGACTCAATCTTCTGCGGCAGTCGACCAGAATGCGTTGTTCACCGATCGGGCTTTATACGACAGCTGCCGCCTGCACCGGGCATCGGTGCGCGCTGGTTTGCGAGAAGTCTTGCAGCCTGTTCCGCTGCGGCAGCGTGCCCAGCGGAATGGCGCAGGCCGCCGGACGTCAGATCGGCGCGGCGCCCACAGATTCCCTGTCGACAATCCTGGTGCCGAGCATCAAATGTTGCGTATCACCTTCGCGGGCGCCGATGCGGGACACGAGGGTAACCACTGCCTCGCGCGCCATGTCTTCGATCGGCAGTTCCACGGTCGTCAGCGCCGGCTGGGTGAGTGCCGAAAGGTCGATATCGTCGAAACCGAGGATCGAAAGGTCTTGGGGAACGGAAAGCCCCAATGCCTGAACATGGCGCATGGCACCGATCGCGATCAGATCGGCACCCGCAAACACTGCAGTCACCTGCCGCTTCGCCAGGGCTGCCTTCACGCTTGGTTCGAGGTCCAACGAGAATGCGTTTTCGAGGTTGAAAACGATCTCGCCGCGACCGGCAAAGACGCTTTCCACGCCCGTGCACCGATCCCGCATGGCGGCAATGTCGAGCGGACCGGCGATGATGCCGATGCGGCGGTGGCCATGATCCCAAAGATGCTGCCCAGCCAGTCGTCCGGCGGCGACATAGTCCACCGTCACCATGTCATAGCCGTCGATCGTACGGTCCAGCACGACTGCCGGGGTGCGCGACAGGACGCCCGCAGACGTATCCTTGTCGCGAATGGAGAACCAGAGGACGCCGTCGACGCGCAGGCCCGCCGCAGTCGCCAGCGCCTCGGCCTCCAGCGCCTCCGATCCTTCGGTGTTCATCATGTAGATCTGATAGCCCGCCCCGCGCGCCTCGCGGAAAACGGCCTGGACGAGCGCAGCGAAGAACGGATTGCCAAGATCGGGGACGATCAGCGCCAGCATCCCGGAACGCCCCGACTTCATCGCCTTGGCGTTGAGGTTCAGCCGGAAGCCGATCCGCTCGGCAACTTCCAGGATATGTGCGCGGGTCTTGGGGCCGACCGAGCCGGTGCCGTTGATGGCGTAGGAGGCGCTGGTCAGCGATACGCCTGCTTCCCGCGCCAGATCCTTCAACGTCGCTGTCTTTGGTTGGTCCGTATTGCCCACATATCATCCGTCTACAGGAGCTTCTGTTTGGTTAGGTTCGCGAGGGCCGTATGCCAAGGCGTATCAGCGCAGGGCGGGATCGTCCGGCACGGCGATGGGGATCCGTCGACTTGCTGCGCCGTTACCGAAATCGTCGTCTTCGGCCATCAGCACACAGCGGCCAGGATTGCCCCGCCATCATGCCATCGCCCGAGGTTACCCGATCCGTTCGGCGTCAGGCGATCAACAGGCGCCTGGTTGCGAACCCGCCATCCCGTCATGCGGTCGGATACCGGCGACGTTCAAGCCCGCCAGGTACAGGCGGCAGGTCGATCGTGGCGAGCACCTTGGCTTCCTGCACGGCCGGCGTGGACGCGCCAGCGGGCGAAACGCCCGCCAGCGCGCCGACCAGCCATGCTCGCCAGGCTTCAGAACTTCATTCGGAACGAGGCAGTGACGCTGCGCGGGGCACCGAGGAAATAGCGCCCGAGCGATCTGCCCGGCAGCCCCGTTTCGGCCGCCGTTGCCGTCGCGCTGCTCACCGAACCGATATAACGCTTGTCGAACAGGTTATCGACGTTGAGCTGGACCATGCTCTCGCGCAGCGCGCCAAGCGGCGGCAGCGTGTACCGGGCCGACAGGCCGAACAGCGCATAGCCCGGAATCCGCTCGATGCCGACTTCGCTGAAGCTGGTCGGGGCGATGATGTCGCCGCCGACGCGGCTGCTGACATAGCGGACATTGCCCTGCAGGCGAACGCCAGCAAGCGGCTTCAGGCCGAGCTCGCCATAGACGCTGTGCCGCGGGATATCGCGAACGTCGCTGCCCGCGATGATGCCGACCGATGCCAGATTCAGCCGGTCCCGCGACCCGACCACCGCGTCGTCATAGCGTGCACGCTGGTACGAGTAGGTCGCGTACAGGTCGATCCACGGATAGGTGGCGAGGCCCGACAGCTCCAGACCGTCGGTGGTCTGGCCCAGGATCGTCGCTGCCCGCGTCGCGACGTTGCCGCGCTGGATGTCGATCGGGTCCGTAACGGTCGGATCGTTGGGAACGATGCCGACGCCGTTCTTGAGATGGACATGATAGCCCTGCACCGAGAAGGCGTAATGCGCGGTCGTGTAGCGCAAGCCGGCATCGAGGTTGATAGACTGAAGCGGCTTCAGGTCTTTGGGCTGGATGACCGCGGTCGATCCCAGAAAGGCGTCTTCCGGGATGCCGGAGAAATTGCGCGCATAGCCGCCAAAGATCTCGACATGCGCGGCGGGCTTCAGGCTCAGCGCCAGCTTGGGCTGCACGGGCGCGTTCTGCCGGAAGTTCAGCCGTGCGGCATATTCCAGCGGCGAGCGCGCCTTGTAGCGGATCGTGTACCAGGTCAGCCCCGCGTCGAGCCGCAGCACCTCGGGAATGATCTCGATCGAATCCTGCCCGTAGAGCTCGACCGTGGTGATCGACGTCCACCGGTCATACAGCACGTAGGACGGACGCCCCTCTTTCCACGCCAACTGCTTCGTCGAGGGTAGGATGGGAAAGAAGTTGCGCGTCTCGGTGGAGGTCCCGCCATCATACCACAGCCCCATGCGGAAGCTGTTGCGGGGCAGCAGGTCGCGCACCGCGATCTCCGCCGTCGTGCCATAGCGTTCGCGGGTGCGCGGGGTCACCCGCATATCCGCGGGGCCGCCGAAGACGTTCGGGTTCGAGGTGGTGGCCAGCGCAGGCCGAATGGCGCCGCCGGTGGCGTTGTAACCCAGCACCGCGGCGGGGTCCCCGCCGGCGAGCTGGCGATGCCGGTTCTGGTAGCTGGTCGAATAGCCGTCGAGCGTCTGGTAATACGGATTGACGCTGATCGTCACCTGCTCGCCCGCGATCAGCCTGCCATTGAGGTACCCCAGGAAATCGCGCCGTGCGCCCCCGAAGGTGCCGCCATAGTTGAGGTCCTGGCTGGTGATCCCGGTCAGCGTGTCGTTGAGATTGTCGCCCCGGGGATTGGCGCGGAACTGCGGCAGCGTGACGAGGTTGAAGTCGTTGTCGAACTGGCTGTTGTACGCCGCGCGCGCCTTCAGGAACGAGCCGCCCGCGAACGTCTTCACGGCCTTGAACTCGCCATGGTCGCGATAGGAACGCCGCGCCTTCGGCCCAGCCCAGATGTCGTTATACTGGTGCGAGTAGCTGCCGTACATCGCGAACCCGCCCGGCAGGTTCCCCGTGTCGATCCGCACATATTCGCGAGTATAGTTGTCGGTACCGACGCCGCCTTCCGCGGTGATCGCGGCATCCTTCGCCGGATCGTCGGTGCGGAAATCGATGAAGCCACCAAGCGCGAAGCGGGACGGAGCGCCGATATCACCCGCGCTCTGCGACACGACGATGCTGCCGATATTGCTGGAATCGATGAAGCGCTGTGGCGGCGAGCCGCCGTTGAACCGCGCATCGCCGGTAGGAATGCCATCGAGGGTAAGCCCGACCTGCTCCTTGTTGAGCCCGCGCACGAAGAGCTCGAAAGAGAAGGAGCCCCCGCGCGCATCGCCGGTGGAGATCTTGACGCCCGGTACCTTGGCGAGGCTCTGCGTCACGTCAGCGCCCAGCGGGCGATCCGCGATATCGGCGCGGTCCAGCTCGAAGGTCGCGCGGGCCTTGCCCGCCCCGAGCCGGCGCGCGGTGACGGTGACGCCGCCGTCTTCAGATGACTCCCCCGCTTCCGCCGTCGTTTGCACACTGCCCGATTGCTGCGCCAGCGCGGGCATGGCCGTGCCGGCGAGAAACGCTCCAATCCCGATACCAGAAATCCACGCTTGCGACCGCTTTCCCATCTTCACGTCCCTACCCCTTGTTCCGAGTCGGGGCGGGTGATCGCAGCAGCATGTTACGGCTCAGTGAAACGTTTCACTTAAATCCGCAAATCTGATCCCGCCGCGTCGGTGGACGCGTCCTCTCAACGGCAGCCAGCCTGCAGCACCTGGACGATGCCACTGATCACCCGACGGTCGTCGACCCGCCGCACACCTCTCGGCTTGTTTGGCAGCAGCGCCCGTAGCCGCTCTCACTGCTCGTCGCTCAGCCAGAACGCTCCCGGCGAAGCACGCTCCACATCCACGGAGAGCGTGAATCACTTTTCTCGTGCCGCGGGATTGCCGTTCACGGGTCCTCGCCCTGGCGCGAGTCCAGCGGGCAGTTGAAGATGCACTCGCTGCCGGGCCGTAGGTCCATGAGGCGCAGGCCTCACCTGCAAATCTCTGCGCTCCCTGAACACAGCCCCGGTACCATACGCCGATAACGATACGGCCAAGCAGCCCCCCGCGCCTCGCGCGCGAAGCAATTCAACCATGATCTGCGAATCGTGTCCCGCATATCACGGTGCGCCGCCGAAGGCACGGCTATCTGCCCAACAGACCTGCCCCAACGAGCGGAAAATTGGCAGGTAAGGCGCTGAAAATAACGATTTCTAGAAGCTGGCTGGGGCGGGAGGATGGCCACACCGCAAGATTAACCTTCTAAACCAATGATTTCACAGGCGAACATCTGCGACTGATTAGTCAATGTAGCCAATCAACTGCCACACGAAAAGACCTTCAGCCGACAGACTACGCGCACCCGCTCGGTGCAAGGCGGAGCGTTCGCTTCACCCTGAAGCAGGGCCGTGGCCTGGGCGAACAACGCATGGCAGGCGACGTGAACGACTGGATCATCGCCCCGCATCTTCACTCGTTGTCGCCAACAGGCACCGGCGGCGAGGTTGCGTCGTGCTCCGGTCGACCGCAGGAGGTCGCCGCTTCACGTGGTAAGCGGATCACCGAGATCGCAGACAAACGGGTTTGGTATGGATATTTCGGCACCACGGTACGAACCGCCGGCATCACCAAGCTGCCGCATCCGAATGACGACCGGTGATGACGGGCCGTGAGCAGATTCCGCGCTTAGCGTTCAGTCGTATTCTGACCTGCCGAGATGGCGAGCTACAGCCGCAGCACTATGGCCGACCTGGTGGACTGCCTGTGTGAGCTCCTCTTGCGAGATACCCCATTTGTGCGTCCAGTAGCGCACCTCATAGTCCTCCTCGAGCGCGATCCGGGACCGGTCCTGCGGTCCGCGAAGGGCGGGGTCATCGACCATCGCGGCCGGTCTCCTTCTCGACCTTATCGAGTGACTTGCCCGGTGCCGCTGCCTTAGCGCCGCTTCGTGACCCACCACCTCTGCCGGTGCCGGTGCTACCTCGCGCGCCGTCGCCGCCCTTCGTGGTGATAGCACCCGGGTTTCCGCCTGCGCCTTTCTGAGCCATTTCAACCTCCATCAGAGGAGATCGAACACCGCGCGCTCGCAAAGAGTTCCTTGCGAATTGAGTGACTTAGATCAGGCAGAATCACCGGAGCAGCCCTGCTTGCCAGCTGCAGGTGTGCTCTTCATCCACGACGCGTCCGTGCGGTGCATATCGATCAGAGCGTCGGGGGAACAGCGCTCCTGGAAGCCGGCAGTGTTAGGATGAGCCCCGTGCCGTCAACTTCCTTCGTTCCAAAAACCAGAACACCCAAAGTCGAGATGTTCCTCTACAGGATCGAGCGTATCCATCAGCGCGGCTTTGCCGTCGCCCCATCTTCCGCCTTCATCCGCGCGCGAACGCCACCTTCCACCGTGCGGCCATCCGCCATCGGCTGGTGGACATTGCCGCTACTCGGCGGCTGCGGTCGCCCCTTCTTCATCTCCGCCCGATGGATGCTGGCCGAGATCCGCTCGGTCAGGTCCGGGAATAGATGGTGCGCGGTCGAAGCCATCTGCGCCTTGGCGCCCACCGGAAGCTCCTCCCGCGGATGCAGCGATACCCAAACCAGTGCCCGCACCACCTTCTCCGGGCCGTCCATCATCGCCATGCGATCGGCCGTGCCGCTATAGTTCGCCTCGTGCTGGAAGAAGGGCGTGTCGACCGCCCAAGGCATCACCGTCGCCACGCGGATCGTGCGCCCACGACCGGTGTGACGGATTTCCGCGTTGAGCGCGCGGCCTAGGGCGAGAATGCCTGCCTTGGTTGAAGCGTAGGTCGCGTGATACGCCAGCGGCACCTCGCTTTCCACGGACCCCATGTTGACCAGCGTCCCCTGCCCTTGCGCAAGGAAGCGGCGAAGCGCGGCGTGGCTCCCGTAAATCACGCCCTTCAGATTGACATCGACGATCCGGGAATAATCGGCGACCGGCATCTCCCAGAACCGTCCGTTCGCGCCGACGCCGGCGATGTTCATCCACACATCAATCCGGCCGAAGCGGCGGGTGGCAGCGTCCGCCAGCGCCTCCACCTGTGCGGGATCGGACACGTCGGTGGGGACGACCAGCGCCTGCCCCCCGGCGGCGCGCACCTGTGCGGCGACCTCCTCCAGCGCATCGGCTCGCCGCGCGGCGAGCACGACATTGCCGCCCAACGCGCCCACCCGCAATGCGAGACCACGGCCAAAGCCGCTGGAGGCGCCGGTCACGACATAGGTCCGCCCGCCAACACGGCTCAGCTCATGCCGCGAAAGATGGGTCGACACGGCGCAGCCCGGCAAGGCGGTTGCGAGCAGAAGTGCCGGGAGCAGCAGGCGGGCGCGCACGCCTCAGGCCTCGACGGGAAGGGCAACTTCGACGACGCCGAAGTTGGGATCGGGATCGGGCGCCGGCTTGTCGCGGCCCGGCACGGGCGGCGCCGTCGGGCCATAGGACACGCCGGCATGCCGACGCCGCGCTACGGCTACGGCCAGGGCACCGACACCCAAGAGCGCCGCGGCCGTGAGGGTCGGGCGCTTCGTCGCCTTCACATAGAGGCTCCCGCCGCGGAGCCAGTGCGGTTCGTGGGTGCCGCGCTCATGGCCGCCATAGCCAGCTTCGTACAACGCGCGTTCGTGATCGCCGTCCGCCTTGCGGGTGCGCGATTGCTGGCCGGTATACATGATGATCTCCATGATACGGTCGGTAAGGCGCGGCGCTACGGCCCCGATCATCGCCGCGAACTTGGCCTGGCTGCCGACGAACATGTCGCGCTTCGGGTGCGCGACACACCACAGGATGGCCTCCGCTACGGCTTCGGGCGGGTAGATCATGCCGCGATGCACCGGCTGCATCGGCATGTAGTTGCCGGCATGCTCGTTATAGGGCGTGTCGATCCGACCCGGATGGATCAGCGAGATCGATATGGGCCAGCCCTCATGCTCGACTTCCTGGCGAAGCGAGCCGGTAAAGCCATGCAGCGCGAACTTTGCGGAGGAATAGCTGCTCTGCACGGCCGGCGCCTTGTCGCCGAAAAAGCTGCCGATGTTGACGATGGCACCCGGCGCATCGCGATCGCGATAGTGGCGCACCGCTGCGAGCGAGCCATAGACGGTTCCCCAGTACACGGTGTCGAACATCCGGTGCCAATCGTCCATCGGAACGTCCCAGAGCCGACCGAAGATGGAAATGCCGGCATTGTTCACCCAGCTGTCGAAGCCGCCGAACTCGCGAACCGCGGTCTGCACGACCCGGGCGACATCGGCTTCCTTGCCCACGTCGCAGACCACATGCGCGGCGCGGCCGCCCTCTTCGCGGATCTGGTGCACCAGGTTCTCGAGCGCAGCTCCGTTTCGCGCCGCCACCACGACCGCAGCCCCCGCCTTCGCGGCCATGCGGGCGGTCACGAGACCGATGCCGCTACTGGCACCGGCGATGACGATGGTCTGATCGGCGAGCGGCTTCAACTTGGGAGACATGCAGAGCTCCTAATCAATGTTATTTAACTATATGATATTGCGTATCTTTGCTTCCGAACCAACGGCCAGCATCGTCTACAGTTCAGCGACAACAGACATATATTCCGCCCGGGGCTTGCCGCATCTTTCGCTAGGTTCCGGCTGCAGCAGTTCACTGCAACGTGCCTACCGGGTTCCGAGCAGCTACCCGACCACGTCGTCGATACTCCGCGTGTCGGAAAGCTGTTCAAGGCTCATATGGTAGATTCGATACTGGTGGCGCTTCTTGCGCCCGCTGACTGACGGCGCCTTAGACACGATCCGTCAGCCACACGGGCAAGAGCTGTACCCGAGCAGCGCCGGACTACATAACGGCCCCCGCCTAATGCAGTTTAGCAACAAGGTTTACGTAAATAATTCAGGAACATAGCCCCTACACTCCGGTTTTTTTCACGCCAATCAACTAGATGGAGAGTGGCGATGTTGAAAAGACTTGCGACGGCAGGTGCCTTGGCGGCGCTTGCATTGGGCGGACTCGCTGTTGCTCAGACCGGATCTGGTAGCGGCGGCAGCGCCGGAGGCGGCAGTCAGGCAGGCGGCACTACCGGATCGAGCGGCACCAGCGGCAGCGGCGGCTATGGTTCGACTGGTAGCGGCGCCAGCAGCGGCAGCTATGGGACCACCGGCAGCGGCACCACCGGCAGCAGCACGAGGGCGCGCAGCGGCAGGAACGGCGGCGGCGCGGACTATGGCACCACCGGCAGCGGCGCTGGCGGCGCCGGCAATGGCACCACCGGCAGCGGCGCCGGCAGCGGGACGGCACGCGCCGGAGAACGCGGCTGAACCCAGACTCTCACCCGTCTCCCGCCGCCCCTCGCCCCCGGAAACGCGGCGGAGATGATCCGGCCAGGCACCTCCGCCTGGCCGGATCCCTTGTATTCTGCGGCGTAGCGGCCCTGGCCTTGTGGGGCAGCGTGAACCTGCATGCGCCCCTCGCCACGCCGACCGCGTATGCCGCCGCTCCCGCCGCTATGGCAGAGGTGCTGCGCATCCACCCTGCCCTCGCCCCGGCATATGCGGAGCGCGGCTATCGTCCGCTCTGGACCAGCGGTGGTCGCCCTACGGCCGCAGCGCAGGCGCTCCTGGGGATGCTCGCGCATGCCGATCGCGAAGGTCTGGACACGTCGCGCTACGATCTTCCCAAGTTGCGCGCCCTTGCTGCGGCAGGACCGAGCCAGCAAGCTGCCTTCGATCTGGCCCTATCCCAGGCTCTGGCCGACTATGTGGCCGACGCGATGCAACCGAGCGCGGGGCGCCGCCTCTATTATGTCGACGGCGCGCTAGCACCGCGCACCGACCCGGCAGCCCTGTTGCGGGGGGCGGCGCGTGCACCATCGCTGGAGCGCTACCTCGCCGATCTGCAGCCGCGCCACCCCTTCTATGTCCGGCTCCGCCAAGCGCTTGCCGGCGCCGGCCCGTCTGCAGCGCCACAACTTCGCGCCAGCCTCGATGCCGCCCGCGCACTGCCGGGAGACGGGCGCCGCCACATCGTCGTCAACATCGCCTCGGCCGAGCTGTGGATGTTCGACCAAGGCGGCAGGATTGCCGACCATATGCGCGTCATCGTCGGCAAGCCCGGCATGGCCACGCCGAACATGGCGGGCCTGATCCGCTACGCGGTGCGCAACCCCTATTGGAACCTCCCACCCGATTTGGCGCGGGAGCGGGCACGGAAGATGCTCGCAGGCGACACGGGCCTGCTCGCTCGGGAGCGGCTGGAAGTCCTGTCCGACTGGAGCGACACCCCGCGTGTCGTGGATCCAAGGAGGGTGAATTGGCCAGCCGTGGCGGCTGGCACGCAGACGCTGCGCATGCGGCAGTTGCCGGGGCCGGACAACATGATGGGCCGTATCAAGTTTATGCTCCCCAACCAGCTCGGCATCTATCTGCACGACACCCCGATGAAGTTCGCCTTTGCCAACCCCGATCGCCGTCTCAGCTCGGGCTGCGTGCGGCTGGAAGACGCGCAGCGGCTTGCCCGCTGGCTGTTCGGCGGCACCGCACCCGTCGGCACGGGCGCCGCCGAGCAGCGCTTCGACCTGCCCCGTCCGGTGCCGGTTTATATCGTCGACCTTCCCGCGCTGTCCGCGGCGTGAACGGCCGCCCCGCGCGTGAAGCGAAGCAATGATCTTCATGCTAACGCACGTCAAACATGGGCGTTTTACCGCCAAAACTTCGGAACGCCGCCTTGGGCGAGCGGTTCAGGAAGCGATCCGGACGAGGTGCGATGCGGTTCGCGGGTGCTGCCTGCGCCGCCTTCCTCATAGCCAAGGAACGATCCCATGACGACGACCGAGACGATCAAGCCGCCACTTCCCGAACAGCAGCAGGACGTGCCGGGCACCATCGCCGCGATGGACCCGCGCCCGGACCATGGCGAGACAAGCTATCAGGGCCGAGGGCGGCTCGAAGGCAAGAAGGCGATCATCACCGGCGGCGACAGCGGCATCGGCCGGGCGGTCGCAATCGCCTTCGCGCGCGAGGGCGCCGATGTGTTGATCGCCTATCTGAACGAGGACGACGACGCCAAGGATACCGCCGAATGGATCGAGAAGGCCGGGCGCAAGGCGGTGCTGGTGCCCGGGGACATCGGCGCCGCAGACCATTGCCGCGCGATCATCGATCGCGCCGTCGAGGCGTTCGGACAAATCGACATCCTGGTCAACAATGCCGCGCACCAGATGACTTTCGAGAGCCTCGAAGACATCCCCGACGAGGAATGGGACGCAACCTTCCGCACCAACATTCACGCGATGTTCTATCTCGTGAAGGCCGCGGCGCCGCACATGCGCGAAGGGGCCGCGATCATCAACACGACCTCGGTCAACGCCGACATGCCGAAGCAGACGCTGCTGCCCTATGCCACGACCAAGGGTGCGATCCAGAACTTCACCGGCGGCCTGGCGCAATTGCTCGCGCCGCGCGGCATCCGGGTGAACTGCGTCGCGCCGGGTCCGGTGTGGACGCCGCTGATCCCCTCGACCATGCCGCCCGAGCAGGTGAAGGAGTTCGGCCAAAGCTATCCGATCGGTCGCCCGGCCCAGCCGGTAGAACTGGCTCCCGCCTATGTGATGCTGGCCACCGATGAAGCCAGCTATATCTCCGGCGCCACCGTCGCGGTAACAGGCGGGCAGCCGATCCTGTAAGTCCCTCGCTTCGCGGAGTGGAGACGTCCCTGTGGCGCTCCACTCCAGCAGCACAGGTCAGGCGGGCATTTCAGACCGCTCCAGGATGGCCTTGCGGAGGACGCGCGTCAGGTCTTCGATCGAATAGGGTTTTTGCAGAAGCTCGAAGCCGTGGCTGCCTTCCTGTGCGAGCACATGGCTGTATCCGCTGGTGAGGATCACCGGCAGCCCCGGCGCGCGGCGCTGGATCTCCAGTCCGAGCTCGACGCCGTTCATGCCCGGCATGACCACGTCCGAGAAGACGGCGGCATAGGTCCGGGGATTGTCGTCAAGAAGCCGCAGCGCCGCGTCTGCATTGGGCGCCCAGGTCGTGGTAAAGCCCAGCTCTTCCAGAAGGTCGGTCGAAAGGCGCCGACCTGCTCGTTATCCTCGACCACGAGGATATGCCCCCTGCCCTGCGCCTCCTGCTCGGTTTGGTCGGACGCCGCTTGCCCAAGTTGTGCAGGGACCCGCGGCAGAAACATGGTGAAGGTGGTGCCCTGGCCCACCACGCTGTGCACGGAGACTTCTCCGCCAGACTGTTTGGTGAAGCCGTACACCTGGCTGAGGCCCAAGCCGGTGCCCTTGCCCACTTCCTTGGTCGTGAAGAACGGCTCGAATATCTGGGCGAGCTTGTCGGGTTCGATACCGCAGCCGGTATCCGCAACACGGATCGCGACGAAGTCCCCCTTGCTTGCAAAGTGTCCGCGCACCGATGGCACGCAGCTGGCCGGCTCGATCCCGATCCTCAGCTGGCCCACGTCCTTCATGGCGTCGCGGGCGTTCACGGCCATGTTGACGAGCGCGGTATCGAACTGACTGGGATCCGCCTCAACATAGCAGATCTCGCAATCGGTATCGATCTCGAGCGCCACGCGACTGCCAACAACGGTCGCAAGCATGTCCCGAACCGCCTCGATGCGGCCGCCCACATTAAACACTTGGGGCTTCAGTGCCTGGCGTCGGGAAAACGCCAGCAGCTGGCTGGTGAGCTTCGCGGCACGATCGGCGGTTTCTGCGATTGCGTCGACATAGCGCGCGCGTTTCTCCTCTGCGACGCCTGGGCGGCGGAGCATCTCCGCCGCGCTCCGGATGATCGTCAGCAGATTGTTGAAGTCGTGGGCGACACCGCCGGTGAGCTGACCGATCGCTTCCAGCTTCTGGCTTTGGCGAAGCGCATCCTCGATCTTCATGCGCGCCGTGACCTGCTCGAGCACGCGGTGCTCCAGCGTTTCGTTCAGCTGTCGGAGCGCGGCCTCGGCCTGCTTATGTGGCGTAAGGTCGTGCATGGCGCCGACCATGCGGCGGGGCTGCCCGGCTTCGTCCCGCGGCAGGGTGCCTCGATCGAGTACGTCCGCGTACGTCCCGTCATTGCGTGCGAACCGATAGTGTACGCTCCACGTCTGTTCGGCGCCGCCGGTCACGCGATCCAGGCTGGTGCTGACGCGTTCGACGTCGTCGGGGTGAATCCTGTTCTTCCACCAACCCAGGGTTTCCACGAGGTCGCCTTCAGCATAGCCGAAGAGCCTCTCGAGCGCTTCGTTCCGTCGAATGGTGTCGGTTGCGAGGTCCCAGTCCCATACCACGTCGTCGGTCGCTTCCACGGCCAACCGATAACGTTCTTCGGCTTCGCGCAGCGCGTCTTCGGCATCCCTACGCTCCGTGACGTCAAGCACGAATTCGACGACTTCCTGATCGCTGACCCGGCGGGGTGCGAACAGGCCCCACCAGCGGCTCCCGTCCTTGCGGAAATATTGCTTCTCATAGGGGACCGCCTCACCGAGTGTATTCACCTGGTGAACAGCCAATTCGGAAGCCGGCCAGAACTCCGCCGGTGTCAGCTGCTGCCAGGTCAGGCCCAGCGCTTCCTCGCGAGAGTACCCGGTCATCCGCAGGAATGCGTCGTTCACCTGTGTGAGCCCGAAACTCGGGCCCCAGTAGATGATTCCGACCGTCCTGATCTCGAAACTGCTCTGGAGACGACGCTCTGCCAGCACCCGATCGGTAACGTCCGTGCCCTCGACGAAGATTCCGATGACCGCGCCGTTCGGATCATGCACAGGCTGGAGGATCAGGTCGAGAATGCGTTCGTCGCGTGCATCGCCCTCCGCGAGGCCGGTCGGAAGCCGCACTGCTTCCAGGCGAACGGGTTCGCCGCTTTGATATGCTTCATCCAGGCGACGGAGGGCAGCAAGGGAGAGCGCCGGCGGCAGGATCTCGGCCGCCGTGCGGCCGACTGTCTGCCGCTCACCAAACAGCCGCTGGAAGGCGTGGTTGGCGAGGACGATGCGATGGCTCGGCTCCCGCAGCAACGCCATCAGGCTAGGCGCCTGCTCGAACAGCTGCGCTAGACGCTCGCGCTCATCGCCGCTGGCGAGCGATGGTTCGGAAGGGTTGGATCGTGCAGTCATCGGGAGAAAACGTTGTTGAGCCCGTAAGTTGCCATGACTGCACACACTCGCCAGCGCTTCTGTAAGAGATTGCGAGTAAAGGAATTTCTGAACGCTGCCGAGCAGCGCAAGCGCCCGCGATGTTGCACGGGCTCCGCTTTCACGTGACTGCTCATCGCCCCTCCTATGATGCGTCGGCCTCTCAGGTACCATGTCGAACTGGCCGTTCGAGCGGCACCATAAAGGCGGGAACTGCTCTAGATCAGCGCCGGGAACCAATGGCGCCGAGCGACGATCCTTCAGCATCAGTCTGGAGCGGCAACCCGATGCCTATTACCCGAAGCGCCAAGATCACTGGGCTAGCCATTGCCGGTAGCGCAGTCGCGTTGCTCGCCGCCAAGAGCGTCGCACGCTCGCCAAAGGAGGAAAGCGCGGTGGGGAAGGCTGTTACCTTTCCGCCGCTCAACACGCTGAAGGCCGTCGCGGATGACATCTGGATCGTGGACAGCGGGCCGATCCGGCCGGGCGGCGTGTTCCTTCCCATCCGAATGACGATCTTGCGGCTCGGGAACGGTGACCTGATGCTGCATTCGCCGACGGAGCTTACCGAGGCGCTGGTCGAGGAACTCAAGGCACTCGGCCCCGTGCGGCACCTCATTGCCCCGAATATCGCACATTGGACGCTCCTGGCGGCTTGGCAGGACCGCTTCCCGGACGCCCTGACGTGGGGAGCCCCCGGCCTGCGCGACCGGGCGCAGGTCCGAGCGTCGGCGCTCCGCATCGACCGCGATCTGCGCGAGGAAGCGCCCGCCGACTGGCGCGGGGAGGTTGATCAAGGCCTCGTCTGCGGCGCGGGCTTCTCCGAAGTCTATTTCTTTCATCGTGCTTCGCATACGCTCGTCCTCACGGACGTGGTGCAGCACCTGCCGGCGGATCGCTCTTCGCTATGGACCCGGGCGTTCGTGCTGCTGTCCGGGGCATATGCGGGCACTACGCCCCGCTATTTGCGCGCCATCCTGCGGATGCGTCAACGGCAAGTCGCTTCCTCATTTGACCAAATGCTGAAGCTTGCACCGGAACGCGTGATCTTTGCTCATGGCGAATGGTTCGTTCGCGACGGTGCGAACCGGCTGCGGGCGGCGCTGGGGTGGTTCGAACGATGAGCAAGGAACACGGCGGCAGCGCGCCTGTAACTGGCTGGAAGCTGGATCCCGAGGAGCGCCGCCACTTGCTCGCGCGCTTCGCCCCCCTCTTTCCGGACGTCGTGGCCGACCACGTGACCTTGCGCCGCGGCGGCGCATCTTTGCCGCAAGAAGATTGCGGGGAAATCGTCGGGCAGGTCGATGACGGCAGGGGGGTGCAGGCGCTGGTAGTCGCGATTGGCGGAACAACGCACCGGCCCGACGGTAGCACGTACCACATCACCTGGTCGCTGGATCGGGCAAAGGGCCGCCGCGCGGTCGAAAGCAACGATGTTATCGCGAGACTGGGCTGGCTCGCACTCTCAAGCCCCGTTCCGATCACGCTTCGGCCCGCCAGATTTTGAGGCATGCAGCTCTACCTGGACTGCGACGGCGTTCTCGCCGACTTCGATCGGGCGGCAACCGCGGTGCTGGGCTTGCCCCCTCGGATATTTCAGAAGCGGTTCGGCCTGCCTGCATTCTGGAAACGGCTGGAGGCGCACCGGGACTTCTATGGATCGTTGCCGCTGATGCCGGATGCGATGCGGTTGTTCGACGCCGTGCACCATCTCAACCCGATCATTCTGACCGGCCTCCCGCGCGGCACCTGGGCGGCACCACAAAAGATCCGCTGGGCGGCTGAACATTTCCCGGGCACGCGGATCATCACCTGTTTGGCCGTCGACAAGCGAAACCACGCGCGGACGGGTGACATATTGGTCGATGATACCTTGAAGTACCAGGCGCTATGGCAGGAAGCCGGCGGCATTTTCGTGCACCATCAAGATGCCCAGGCCACGATCGACTTGCTGCGCGCACTCGCGCCGGAAGAAATGCGGCGATGATCACAGCTGGACCACTGCGCTGGGCTCTGCTTGGGACAAGCCTGCTTTTTGCCAGCCTGGGCGTGCTGTTCGTCTGTCAGCCAGAGCAGGCAACCGCGCTGTTCGGCATTCCTGCAAACACGGTGGCAGAATTGGTATATGTCCGCGCCGTCGGGATGCGCGATGTGGCGCTGGCTGGCTATATTGCGCTGCTCACCTTATTCGCCTCGACGCGGGCAGTGCTCATCGTGCTGTCAATGACACTTGTCATTCCGGCGGGTGATCTGGTCCTGGTGGCCATGGTACCTTACGGAGGACCCCTTCAATTGGGGCTGCATCTGGCCAGCGCGACGCTCTTTGCGGGGCTGGCAATCTGGGTTCGGACGCGCGTGCGCAGCCTTGACGACGATGGTCGACCGCGCTGAGCAGCGGGTACATCGGTATTGCTACCGCGGATCGGCACAGGACGGGTTTGAAACGTAACCTACGCGACGTAGCGGCGACGTGTGTACCAGCTGCGGCAAAATGTTCTTTTCACCCACCTAGGTGGATGGGCAATCGGCGCTTTGGGAGCAGACGGTCTCAATGACCGGAACAGACCTGAGAAACGAGAGCAAATACCTTTACCGTCGCGCGGAACAGGAACTGGAGCAGGCGCAGCAATGTGACCATCCAGCGGCGGTCCGAGCACATTACGCGCTGGCCAGTCACTATCTAGACCGGCTCTACGGCCCATGTCCCGAGGAAGGCCTTCCAGGCACGCTCTGAACATCGGATATGCTGTACTATGGGCAGCGCGCTGCTCGACAACCCGGGCTTGAGCGCATGCCATGGGTAAAGAGGTAGAGCATCGACGTTTGGATGTGGCTAGGTCAGACCTCTGCTTCCGGTCGCGAAGTGACCCGGTGCGCAACCACTTGAACGGTGGCAACAGCTTGATCGTCGCCGCCCAAAGGTGCCGGCCGGCGACGGGCTAAAAGCGGTTCATGAATGCAAGCCGCTCGGCAAGTAACACCGCCAAACGCGTTCGCAGAAGATCCCCCGTCGCGCTTTCCTTCGTGGAAAAGCGGCTCGGTTTAAAATGAAGGCTTGCGCCTCGAATCCGGTCGAATCATGGTGTCGAAATCAACACCACGACAGGGTACCACGGCAGGGTACCACGACGAATTTACCCGAAGAGAAACTCGTTATATCTCAATAACTTGGGCCAGAAGAATGTTCTGGCTGGGGCGGGAGGATTCGAACCTCCGAATGACGGTACCAAAAACCGTTGCCTTACCACTTGGCGACGCCCCAACGGGAAGCGGGCTTATAGAGCCTCAGAAGAGACGTTCAAGCCATCCGTGCGGGTCCGCTGCGGTTCCGCGCTGAATTCCCACCAGTTGCTCGCGCAGCTTTTCGGTCAGCAGGCCCGGACCGCCATTGCCGATCTGGAATTCGAAGCCGGTGCCGCGCACTGCGCCGATCGGCGTCACCACCGCGGCCGTGCCGCAGGCAAACGCCTCGCGCAGGCGGCCGCTCTTCGCGTCCTCGCGCCACTGGTCGATCGCGTACCGCTCTTCGCGAACCTCCACGCCGGCGTCGCGCGCCAGCTTGATCAGCGACTCGCGCGTGATGCCCGGCAGGATCGTGCCGGAGAGCGGCGGGGTGGAGATGCTGCCGTCATCGAACACGAAGAACACGTTCATGCCGCCCAGTTCCTCGACATAGCGACTCTCGACCGCGTCGAGGAACACCACCTGGTCGCAGCCCTGGCGGATCGCTTCGGCCTGGGCAACCAGGCTGCCGGCATAGTTGCCGCCGCACTTGGCCGCGCCCGTTCCGCCCGGCGCCGCCCGGGTATAGTGATCGGACACCCACAGGGTGACAGACGGCGCGCCGCCCTTGAAATAGGCGCCCGCGGGGGAGGCGATCACCAGGTAGAGATATTCGCTCGCCGGCTTGACGCCGAGGAACGTCTCGCTCGCGAACATGAACGGGCGCAGATAGAGCGAGGCGCCCTCGCCCTCCGGGATC
This sequence comes from Sphingomonas sp., assembly GCF_036731925.1. Classification (GTDB taxonomy): domain Bacteria; phylum Pseudomonadota; class Alphaproteobacteria; order Sphingomonadales; family Sphingomonadaceae; genus Sphingomonas. The sequence continues at coordinate 757,034 of NZ_DAINDJ010000001.1, read as the reverse complement.
CAGTCGCGATCGGCCTTCACCAGCGCGCGGATCGAGGCGAGGAACAGGTCCTCGGGCAGCGGAGTCATCGCCATGCGCTCGGCCGATTCGCGGAAGCGACGGGCATTCTCGCCCGGGCGGAACAGCGCAGCACCACCATCGGGCAGGCGATAGGCCTTCAGGCCCTCGAAAATCTCCTGCGCATAGTGGAGCACCGCGCAGGCGGGATCGATCTGGAGCGGCGCATAGGGCTGGATGCGCGCGTCGTGCCAGCCCTTGTCGGCCGAATAGCGGATCACCGCCATGTGATCGGTGAACGTCTTGCCGAAGCCGGGGTTCGCGAGGATCGTCGCGCGGTCGTCGGCCGTCCGCGGGTTGGTGTGGGCCTCGAATTCGAAATCCAGGATCGTCGCGTCTTCCATCACTCGGTCTTTCTCGTCCCCAGAGCCTCGGGTTGCGCAGGACTAGGCGCGGTGGCAGAAACGGTCAACATGGCTGCCCCAATTCCTGCCTCTCCTCTCTTCCTGCGCGAACCCGAAATCCGGCGCGGCATCGAGCTGCTCTATTTCGGCTATTCGCACCTCACCCGCTCGATCGACGACGGACTGGCGCGCCAGGGGCTGGGCCGCGCGCACCACCGCGCGCTCTATTTCATCGCCCGCAAGCCCGACCTGACGGTGAGCGAGCTGCTCTCGCTGCTGGCGATCACCAAGCAGTCGCTGGGCCGCGTTCTGAGCGAGCTGGCGGAGCGCGGCCTCGTGGAAACGCGAGCCGGCACGCGCGACCGGCGGCAGCGGCTGCTGCGGCTCACCGAGGCGGGCGCCAAGCTGGAATCGGAGCTGTTCGAGGCACTGCGCGAAAAAATGGCCGGCGCCTATTCAAGCGCCGGCCAGGGAGCCGTCGGGGGATTCTGGGCCGTGCTCGAAGGGCTGATGCCCGAGGACGAGCGCGGCCGCGCGGCAACGCTGGGGCGCTGAAGCGCTCCCCCGCGTCGCCGCGTGGTTCAGGCGACCTTGAAGCCTTCCTTGTTCATCGAAAGCGTGAGCGCCTTGTTCTTTTCCTCGCTCAGCTGGGCGCGGAGTTCGGGGAACAGCTCATCCTCTTCCTCGCGAATGTGCTTCTCCAGCGCAGCGCGGAATTCCTTCACCTTCTCCAGCCACTTGGGCGAGGTGCTCGGCATGTTCTCCAGCTCGTAGAGGAACTGCTTCACATAGCCATGTTCCGCGTTGAGCTCGTCCGCCTGCTCGGTCTTGCCCGCTTCGCGGAGCGCCGGGTAGATGACGTTCTCTTCCTCGATCGCGTGCTTCACCAGCGCATGCTTGATGTGCGCGAGCAGCATGTTGCGACGGATCGTCGCCTTGTCGTCGGTGGCTTCGAGCGCGTCGAACGCCTTGAGCACTGCCTTGTGCTCGGCCTTGAGCGCATCGTCCCAGTTGCCGGCGAGCGCGCTCGGCGCCTGCACCGCCGCCTTGCGGCCGAGCATCGCGAGCAGGCCCAGCGCCGCGCCGCCTGCTGCCGCGCCGGCGATCACGCCCAGGCTGGTGCCGCTGCTCGTCTTGCCGGTGTCTTTGGCGCTGGTCTTCGCAGTCCGCTTCGGTTCGGTCGTCGTAGCCATGTCAGCCTCCGTCGATACATGAGATCGGAGGCTTAACCGCTGGGAATACTAGGCGTTCCGTAGAGGATCGCGCTATTTGCGCGCTTCGGCGGCCATTTCGGCGTTGCGGCGGGCCGAGGCGGCGAGCGTCTCACGCAGCAACGTCTTCAACGCAGCGTCACGGTCGAGCACGTTCAGCCCTTCACGCGTCGAGCCGCCGGGGCTCGCGACGCGATCCGCGAGCACGGCCGGGCTTTCGCTCGCCGCTGCCGCCATCAGCCCCGAACCTTCCACCGTCGCGAGTGCCAGACGCTGCGCCTGATCGGCGGGCAGGCCCAGCGCCGCGCCCGCCTCGGCCAGCGCATCGACGAAGCGGAAGACGAAGCCAGGGCCGCAGCCGGCCAGCGCGGTCAGCGCGTCGAGCATCGGCTCGCTCCGCACCCATTCGACCAGCCCGAGCGGCTGCATCAGCGCTTCGGCGGCGGCACGCGCCTCGGCATCGTCGCTCGGCGTGGTGAGGCCGACAACGCCCTTGCCGATCGCAACCGGCAGGTTGGGCATCGCGCGCACAACGGTCTGCGCACCCAGCGCGTCCGCCAGCGTGGCGACCTCGACGCCGGCCAGGATGGACACGAGCAGCGGCACGCCGGCGACGAACGGCGCAAGCACCGGTGCGACAGTGTGGAGCTGCTGCGGCTTCACCGCGAGCACCAGCGCGGTCGGCCGCTCGCCCTCGGGCGGTGCGGTCACATGCCGCACACCTTCGGGAACTGCCGGACTGCCCGGATCGATGACGGTGATCGCGGACGGATCGATGCCCGCCCCTGCCCAGCGTCGGAGCATCGCGCCGCCCATATTGCCGGCACCCACCAGCCAGATCCGCTCCAGCAGCGCCATCTCAGGCCTCGCCCTGGGTCTCGATCAGTGCGGCGGCGATCGCCTCGCTCGGCGTCTTGCCGCCCCACAGCACGAACTGGAAGACGGGGTAGAAGCGCTCGCACTCGTCGATCGCGCTTTCCACCAGCAGCTCGGCCTGGGCGAGCGTCAGCGACGCGCCCTCGTCGCCGTCGATCAGCGCGGCATGGCGGAACAGCAGGATACCGGTCGAAGACCAAAGCTCAAAATGGCCGATCCACAGCTGCTCGTTGACCAGCCCGATCGTCTCGTAGACCAGCCCGCGCCGCTCCTCGGGCACGCGCACGTCGGGAAAGCCCATGAACTGCAGCACGCCGTCGTCCTCGCGCCAGATCGCGCGGAGTTCGTACTGGGTCCAGCTGCCCTTCACCTTGGCGACGATCTCGTCGTCCTCGCGCTCGTGCGTCCAGCCATGCGCGGCGAAATAGGTTTCGAGCATGTCGATGGGTGCCGCGGCGTCGCGGTCGAATTCCGCTTCGTCTAGCATGCCCATGTCGCCCCCGGTCGTGTAGCCATGCCCGCTAGTGCCAAGCACACGGACGGGGCACAAGCTTGCGCCTGCGCCCCGCTGCCGAAAGCTGTGGACAAGGAAAGCCTAGCCAGCGTCACGCATTCCCTTGCGGGTTCAGCTTCGCCTCGAGCGCCTCGAGGCGCGCCTTCAGCGCATCGGCCTCGTCACGCGCCGCCGCGGCCATCGCCTTCACGGCTTCGAACTCGTCACGGCTGACGAAATCCAGGCCGCCGATCCACTCGCGGGCGCGTTCGCGCGCGCCGGCTTCGGCCTCGCGTGCCACGCCGGCGAAGGTGCCGGCGGCACCGTTCACCATCTTCACCAGATCGTCGAACAGGCGGTTGTCGGTCTGCATGTCAAATCTATCCCACTCAAAGCGTGTGAACCGCGATGTGGACGTTCACGGGCGCGAGCGCAATCTTTTCCGCATCGGGATTCAGGTCCCGGACCTGCGAGAACAACACGCTCGCGAAGCACACCCAGGCTAGATAGGGCAGCAGCATCAGCCCGGCCAGGCTGCGGACGCGCCAGAAAGCGACCATCGTCACCGCCACCAGCACCGCGAGCGCCACGATCACGATCAGGGCGAGGTCCAGCTTGTGGAAGCGGAAGAAGATTGGCGACCAGGCAAGGTTCACCGCCAATTGCACCACGAACAGCGTGACCGCCGCGCCCCGTCCCCGCGCGCCCCGCGCACTGAGCACCAGCGCCAGCGCAAGGCCCATCAGCACGTAGAGGATCGTCCAGACGATCGGGAAGGCAATGTTCGGCGGCTGGATCGCGGGTTTGGCGAGTGCCGTGAACCAGGGGTTCTGGTCGCCGGCGGGCGCGACCATCGCCGATCCGAAGCCGAGCAGCACCACCAGCGGAACCGTTACGAGCGCCCGGCGCCAGAAGCCACGGCGCAATTGCGCCTTCGATGCCAGTGCGTTCACGCGATCTCCCCTGTTGTCGTTGCCGGATCAACGCCACGACCTAGGCGATCGCTGCGCATCTGCAAAGGCGCACGGCAATCCCGAAGCGCACGCGCGCCTCTCCTGCCGCCGGGCACGACCATGAAGACATCAGCAGCAGTCAAAGAGATGAAATCGATTTTTTCGCCACGACAATAAAGATGGCGAGTTTTTTCTTGAAACAACAGTAAAGTCGCGGCAACTTCTCATCATGACTTTTCCCGCGCTGCTCCTGTCGCTTGCCGTTCCCACCGCGTCGGCGCAGGAACTGCCGCCGCCCATTCCGGGCTCGGGACAGCCGAGGCCCGCGCCCACTCTGCTCCTCATCGCGCCAACCGCGGGCGAAGCCCGCTGTGACGATGGGCCCGTGGCACTCGCCCGGCGCGAAGCGCCTTTTCCCACCGGCGTTTACGGCAACGGGAATGCACCACTCCCGATCACCCTTACCTTCCAAATCGATCCGCAGGGCAGGCCTTTCGGCATCAAGCGCGCCGATGCCGGCGAATGGAACCCCAAGCGCCTGTATTTTCCGGAGGGCGACGTGATCCCGGCTTTCGCCGCATCGCGCTTCGCACCCGGCGCGCGCAACAACTGCACGATCCGTTTTGAACCCCAGCCGGTTGCCGCCGGCGAGGCGCCGCCGTTGGTGGCCATGCGCTATGTCGTCGCGCCGCATACCCGGCTGCCAGGCGAGCGGACGGTGTTCCGCCGCTTTCACCCCGCCGACACCAATTGCATCGGCACCGATACCCCCAGGGTGCGCCTCCGCGCCTACCCCGCCTTCGAGAACATCGCCGTCGCCCCCGGCAGCTGGACCTATGCGATGGCCGCGTTCGACATCAACGCGAAGGGCAAGCCGGTGAACGTGCGAATCATCGGCTCCGACGGGAACGCGGCCCTGGATCGCGCCTCCGTCCGGGCAGTGGAACAGTCGCGCTTCGCGCCCGAGGCGCGGCATGGCTGCACCTACCCCTATTATCGCCGCAGCGAAGAGACGATCGCCGCGCCGACGCCGCCCGACAAGGCCAGCTTCCGACCTGCCGATGCGCGCTGCTCAGACGGCGAGACCGGCTGGACCAGCATGCCGAAACTGCAATTCCCCGCCGGCTTCGCCGAGCGGCGCATCGAAGGCTGGGCGATCATCGGCTACGACGTGGCACCCTGGGGACAGACCGGCAATGTCCGCGTTCTCGCCGCCGAACCGGCCGCAGCCTTTGGCGAGAAGGCGCGGGAGATCGTGATGCAGGCGCGCCAGGCGCCGTCGGCAAGCGGGCGCGTCGGTTGCGTAGACATCGTACGCTTCGTCATGCCGCAAAAGGGCAAGGAGCCGCCGGCCGACGACAGCTGATCGACAGCGTGCCGCAGACGGCACGCTGCGCATGCGCGGATGGGCCCTAGGCCGAGCCGCCCCGCACCGCGCCGATCAGGAACTCGACATTGCCCTCCGGACCGGTGATCGGGCTGCGCGTCACGCCGAGCACCTGCCAGCCCTTTGCCTCGAGCCACGCAGCCACTTCGGCGCAGACCCGCTCGTGCACGGCGGGATCGCGCACCACCCCGCCCTTGCCGACTTCCTCGCGCCCGGCCTCGAACTGCGGCTTGATCAGCGCCGCCAGCCGTGCGCCCGGGCGGGTGAAGCCCAGCGGCACGTCGAGCACCTTGGCCAGCCCGATGAAGCTCGCGTCACACACGACAATGTCGAGCGGCTCCGGAATATGGGCAGGCGTGAGGATGCGCGCGCTGGTCTGCTCGTGAACAACCACGCGTTCGTCCTGCCGCAGCTTCCAGGCGAGCTGGTTGGTCCCGCTGTCCACCGCATAGACGCGCGCCGCGCCGTTCGTCAGCAGCACGTCGGTAAAGCCGCCGGTGGAGGAACCGACGTCGATCGCCACCACGCCGGTCACGTCCCAGCCGAAATGCTCGAGCGCGTGGGCCAGCTTGATGCCGCCGCGCGAAACCCAGGGATGGTCGCGTCCGCGCACCTCGATCGCGGCGTCCGTGGCCAGCATCTGGCCCGCCTTCTCGATCTTGCGCTCGCCGGTGAAGGCGAGCCCCGCCATGATGAGCGCCTGTGCCCGCGTGCGGCTCTCGGCGAGCCCGCGGTCGACAAGCAGTTGATCGGCGCGAAGCTTTGCCATGCCCACCCTTTAGGCGCGGCCAACGCCCCGGCGCAACCGCTCCTCCATTCGGCGCAAGGCTTATTGCCCACTAATCTGATAGGGATTATAGAAGAGGTCCGGCCAGTCCCTCCCAGGGACCAAGGAGAGGAACGCAATGACGATCTTTTCGCCGATCGATGATCGCTCGCCGATCATCCTCACCGTCCCCGGCCTCGGTGGCTCCGGGCCGTCGCACTGGCAGACGCTGTGGGAACAGTCCCGCCCCGATACGCACCGAGTCGAGCTAGGCATGTGGGATGCGCCGCATCGCAATGCCTGGGTGACCAAGCTCGACCAGGCGATCCGGCAGGCGCAGGCGCCGGTGGTGCTCGCCGCGCACAGCCTGGGCTGCCTTGCCGTCGCCTGGTGGGCGACGCTGGCGGGCCAGACCTTCGGCACGCCGGTCGCCGGCGCGCTGCTGGTTGCCCCCGCCGATGTCGACCGCGACTCGGCGCCGGAGGAACTGCACGCCTTCCGCCCCACCCCTGCGACCTTGCTCCCCTTTCCAAGCGTGGTCGTGGCGAGCAGCGACGATCCCTGGATGTCGATCCAGCGATCCGAGGATCTCGCGCGCGGCTGGGGCAGCCTGTTCGTCGGCGCAGGGCCGCAGGGCCACCTCAACGCAGCCAGCGGCATCGGCTGGTGGGAGGAAGGGCAGGCGCTGCTCGACCGGCTGCTGGATACCGCAGCCGAGCGCAGCGGCACCGTGCGCACCACCGCCGAGGCGCGCTCGCTGCTGGCAGTGCATGCCACTGATGCGGCGCAGGCGCATTACCTTGGCGCCCGTCCGACCAACGCCGCACAAAACACGATCAAATCCGCGCAAGCACGCTGGTAAATTCAGGGAGGATAATCTATAGTAATCAGCATGGGCATGGTCGGGTGACGTACCCTAGAGCGTCATCCGGCCTACCCTCTCCGCATGCCGCAAATCTTCATCCATTCGCTGTGTATTGCGCGTGGCGCTCTTGCAATTATTGCAATTCAGCGCAGCCACATTCGATAGATCATCCATGCGCCGCGGCCGGCGCATCACTGGCAAGCGGGTATGGCGGCGCGTCCGCCGCCGTTTCACCGATTCACCACGAAATTGCGCCATGATATATTGTACCGCCAGCCCAAGGGGACTATATGGCGGCAATGTCGCTGAGTACCCCGATAGCCCGCTGGTGGGCGGGCCTGGATGGCGCCTTTGATCGCATCGCGATCGGGATCAGCGGATTGTGCCTTATCCACTGCATCGCGACCACGGTTCTCCTCACGCTCCTGTCGACAGCCGGCGGCCTGCTGAACCCGCATATCCATGAATATGGCCTGGCGCTGGCGATCGGCTTCGGCGTCTATGCGCTCGGCCGCGGCATCCTGCATCACGGCTATATGGCGCCTGCGGTGGTCGGCGCCTTTGGTCTTGGCATCATGGGCGGTGCGCTGTCGCTGCCGCACGGCGGATTCGAGACCTTCTGGACGCTGGTCGGCGTGTCGCTGGTCGCGCTCGGCCACGATCTGAATCGCCGCGCCACCTATTGAGCCCCGCCGGGCCGCCGCTTGCCGGAACCGGCCACACCTCCTAGATCGGCCCCATGTCCGCGCATCATCATCACGAACACCACGGGGCCGATCTCACCAAGGCGGCCCGTATCCGGCTGGAAGAGGCTGGCGAGCAGTGGACGGCGATGCGCGAGCGCGTATTCGAGGCGCTGGCCGGCTTTGACAAGCCCGCCTCTGCCTATGACATCGCCGAAGCCGTATCCAAGGCGGAGGGCCGCCGCGTCGCGGCCAACAGCGTCTACCGCATCCTCGACCTGTTCGTCGGTTCCAATCTGGCGCGCCGGGTGGAAAGTGCGAACGCCTATGTCGCCAACGCGCATCCCGAATGCCTGCACGACTGCATCTTCCTGGTGTGCGACAGCTGCGGCCAGACCACGCATATCGATGACGATTCGATCACGAAGAACGTCCGTTCGGCAGCGCAACATGCTGGTTTCTCGCCCGTACGCCCGGTGATCGAGGTGCGCGGCAAGTGCGGCAAGTGCGACTGAGCTGCCCATTTGACCGTTCGACTTGGGCGTAACACTACGCTAACAAACGTCATGGCTGACCTACCCAAGACGCCGCTGCTCGACACGGTCGACACGCCGCAGGACCTCCGGAAGCTCGCCCCCGCCCAGCTGCGCCAGCTGGCCGACGAGCTCCGCGCCGAAACCATCAGTGCCGTGGGCTCCACCGGCGGACATCTCGGCTCCGGCCTCGGCGTCGTCGAGCTGACGGTAGCGATTCACTATGTCTTCAACACCCCCGACGACCGGCTGATCTGGGACGTCGGGCACCAATGCTACCCGCACAAGATCCTCACCGGCCGGCGCGACCGGATCCGTACGATCCGCCAGGGTGGCGGCCTCTCCGGCTTCACCAAGCGCAGCGAGAGCGAATATGACCCGTTCGGCGCGGCGCACTCCTCGACGTCGATCTCGGCGGCGCTGGGCTTCGCAATCGCCAACAAGCTGAACGAGGCGCCCGGCAAGGCAATCGCGGTGATCGGCGACGGCGCGATGAGCGCGGGCATGGCCTATGAGGCGATGAACAACGCCGAGGCGGCCGGCAACCGGCTGATCGTGATCCTCAACGACAACGACATGTCGATCGCGCCGCCGGTAGGCGGGCTCTCGGCCTATCTGGCGCGGCTGATCTCCTCGTCCGAATATCTCGGCCTGCGCGAGCTGGCCAAGCGCTTCACCCGCAAGCTCTCGCGCCGCCTCACCGCAGCCGCCGGCAAGGCGGAGGAATTCGCCCGCGGCATGGCGACCGGCGGCACGCTGTTCGAGGAACTGGGCTTCTATTATGTCGGCCCGATCGACGGCCATAATCTCGAGCATCTGATCCCGGTGCTGGAGAATGTCCGCGACAGCGAGCAGGGCCCGATCCTGATCCATGTCGTGACCAAGAAGGGCAAGGGCTATGCCCCGGCCGAAGCGGCGGCGGACAAATATCACGGCGTCCAGAAGTTCGACGTGATCACCGGCGCCCAGGCCAAGGCGCCCCCGGGACCGCCGGCCTATACCAAGGTCTTCGCCGACGCGCTGCTCGCCGAGGCGGAGCGCGATGCGTCTGTCTGCGCGATCACCGCGGCGATGCCCTCGGGCACCGGGCTCGACAAGTTCCAGGCGATGTTCCCGGAGCGCACCTTCGACGTGGGCATCGCCGAGCAGCACGCCGTCACCTTCGCGGCCGGCCTCGCCGCGCAGGGCATGCGGCCGTTCTGCGCGATCTACTCGACCTTCCTGCAGCGCGCCTATGATCAGGTCGTCCACGACGTCGCGATCCAGAACCTGCCGGTCCGCTTTGCGATCGACCGCGCGGGGCTGGTCGGTGCCGACGGGGCGACCCATGCCGGCAGCTTCGACGTAACTTACCTGGCCAGTCTGCCCAATTTCGTGGTGATGGCGGCAGCGGACGAAGTCGAGCTCGTCCACATGACGCACACCGCCGCGATGCACGACAGCGGCCCGATTGCGCTGCGCTACCCGCGCGGCAACGGCGTCGGGCTGGAGCTTCCCAAGGTTCCGGAGCGGCTGGAGATCGGCAAGGGCCGTGTGGTGCGCGAAGGCAAGAAGGTGGCGATCCTGTCGCTCGGCACCCGCCTGGCCGAGGCGCTCAAGGCAGCCGACACGCTCGACGCCAAGGGGCTTTCGACGACGGTTGCCGACCTGCGCTTCGCCAAGCCGCTCGACGAGGATCTGATCCGTCGCCTGCTCACCACCCATGAAGTGGCGGTGACGATCGAGGAAGGCTCGATCGGCGGCCTCGGCGCGCATGTGCTGACACTGGCCAGCGACACCGGTCTGATCGACGCCGGCCTCAAGCTGCGCACCATGCGCCTGCCGGACCTGTTCCAGGACCAGGACAAGCCCGAAAAGCAGTATGACGATGCCGGCCTCAATGCCGCGCACATCGTCGACACGGTACTGAAGGCGCTGCGCTACAACGAGGCCGAGCTGGCCGACGGAGCGCGGGCGTAAACCTGCTACGGATCCTCCCCATGTCGGGGAGGATCCACGCAGCCCTTCTTGAACCTCCTACATGCACATGTTATGTACATGTGCATGGCAACGCAGCTTCCAGAGACTCGCTCCAGCCGTGTCGTCGTGCTGGTATCGCCTGAGGAAAAGCGGCGCATCTCCGCCAATGCGGAAGCGGCGGACATGACGGTCAGCGACTTCATGCGCACCGCCGCCGAACGCTATACCGAACCTACCGACGCAGAGATGGCCCTGATGCGCGATCTGCTCGCCCAGCTTGAACAGGCCAATGCCCGCACCGATGCGGCCTTTGCGCGGCTCGAAGCCGCGCGCGCGGCCGCCGCGCAGTTCGATGAGGACGCCTATCGCGCCGGGGTCCGCGAACAATTGCTGGCCGATTCCACGATCAACTGGGACGCGCTCTCCACCGCCCTGTCCGGCTGGGCGCGCGCATGAGCTTCTGGACCGATGCGCTACGCGCCCTCCAGCAGGTCGCGCTCCTCCAGCACAAGGTCGATCAGGCGCTGACCACTGCCGAGGAGGCCCGGCGCCACTCGATCGAAACGCGTGAACGAGTCATCCGCCTCGAAACGCTGATCGACATCGCGATGAAGCGCTCCGCCGCACCACCGCCCGCGCCCCCGGCCCTTCCCGAAAGTCCATCGGGGACCAGCTAGCACCGGCTTCCCCCAAGGCCTACATCGCGGTACGTGCTGAAGATGACCGTTCTGCCCCTCACCGCCCGCCCCCGTGCGCTCGCGCACTGGCTTTTCGTCGTCGCTGCGATGATCGTCGCGATGGTCGTCGTCGGGGGAATCACCCGACTGACCGAATCGGGCCTGTCGATCACTGAATGGAAGCCGATTTCCGGCATCGTCCCGCCGCTCAACGACGCGCAGTGGCAGGCCGAGTTCGACCATTACAAGCAGATCGGCCAATATGAGCAGCTCAACCAGGGCATGACGCTCGCCGGCTTCAAGTCGATCTTCTTCTGGGAATATGTCCACCGCCTGCTCGGCCGGCTGATCGGCATGGTGTTCGCGCTGCCGCTGCTGTGGTTCTGGGTCCGCAAGCAGATCCCGCAAGGCTATGGCTGGCGGCTGGTGGCGCTGCTGGCGCTGGGCGGACTGCAGGGCGCGTTCGGCTGGTGGATGGTGAAATCCGGGCTGAACCACACCCGCACCTCGGTCAGCCATTTCTGGCTGGCGACGCACCTGATGACGGCGCTGTTCACGCTGGGCGGCATCGTCTGGACGATGCTCGACCTGCGCGCGCTCGCCGCCAACCATGCCGAGCGCCCTGCTCGGCTGACCGGACTCGGCGCAGGCGTGCTGGTACTGCTGGCGATCCAGCTCTTCTACGGCGCGCTGGTCGCCGGGCTCGATGCGGGACTGGTCACCGATCAGTGGCCGCTGATGAACGACCGCTTCTTCCCCGGCGTCAGCCAGATTGGCGAGAGCCCGCTCCACGCCGCGCTCTACGATCCCGCGATCGTCCACTTCATCCATCGCTGGTGGGCCTGGGTCGCCGTCGCCGGACTGATCGTGCTGGCCCGCAGGGCCAGGGCCGCCGGCGATCGCCGCGCCTCGATCGCGATCCATTCGGCCTTCGGCATTCAGATCCTGCTCGGCATCGCGACGGTGATGACCGGCGTGAGCCTCCATGTCGCCGCAACCCACCAGCTGGTCGGCGCGCTGCTGGTCTGCGCCACCGTCTGGGGCGTCCACGCCGTCGGCCGGGCACGGTGACCGACACCGCGCTGCTCTACGTCACCTTCGCCAGCCGCGCGGATGCCGAGCGGGTGGCGGAAACGGTGCTGGCGGAGCGGCTGGCGGCCTGCGTCAACATCCTCGCGCCCTGCACCTCGATCTATCGCTGGCAGGGCGGCATCGAGCGGGGCGAGGAAGTCCCGGCGCTGTTAAAGACCCGCCCCGCCCTGGCGGTGCGCCTGCGCGAGCGGATCGCCGCGATCCACGGCTATGACCTGCCGGTGATCGAGCAATGGCCGGTGGAGGCCGGCAATGCGGTCGCCCGCTGGATCGCCGACGAGACCCGTTGAACTCGCAGGTATCATTTTACCCGTCAGCAAACCCACGCATTTCTTGACTTTCGGGGTCCATATCGTCAGAGGGGCATCAATCGCGCTGCCGGCAACGGTGGCGCGAATGCATTTCCTACGCGAAAGGTCACAGGCCATGAAGGCGCTGATGAAGACCACCAAGTCGGCCAAGCCGGCCGAGGTGGAGAAGAAGTGGCACATCATCGACGCCGAAGGGCTCGTCGTCGGTCGTGCAGCGGTGGTGATCGCAAACGTCCTGCGCGGCAAGCACAAGACCAGCTTCACCCCGCACGTCGACTGCGGTGACAATGTCATCGTGATCAACGCGGACAAGATCCGTTTCACCGGCAAGAAGCTCGGCCAGAAGGTGTACTACAAGCACACCGGCTATGCGGGCGGCATCAAGGGCGTCACCGCCGCCAAGGTTCTCGAGGGCCGCTTCCCGGAGCGCGTTCTGGAGAAGGCCGTGGAGCGCATGATCCCGCGCGGTCCGCTCGGTCGCCAGCAGATGCGCAACCTGCGCATCTTCGCCGGTTCGGAGCATCCGCATGAAGCTCAGAACCCCGAGGTTCTCGACATCGCCGGCATGAGCCGCAAGAACAAGGTGGGTGCATAATGTCTGACAACCGCCAGTCGCTTTCCGACCTGGGCGCAGCGCTGGGCCAGCAGCCCGCCGCGCCGACCGAAGGCCAGGCCGCCGCTCCGGCTGCCGCCGCTGCCGACGCCTATCTCGCCGGCCAGATCGACGAGCCGGCCGCCCCGACCACGCCGCTGCGTGCGCAGGAGCTGGACCAGTATGGCCGCGCCTATGCCACCGGCCGTCGTAAGGACGCCGTGGCCCGCGTGTGGCTGAAGCCGGGCACCGGCAAGATCACGATCAACGGTCGTGATCAGGAAGTCTATTTCGCACGTCCGACGCTGCGTCTCGTCATCAACCAGCCGTTCGGTGTCGCCGAGCGCGAGGGCCAGTATGACGTGATCTGCACCGTCAAGGGCGGTGGTCTCTCGGGCCAGGCCGGTGCCGTGAAGCACGGCATCTCGCAGGCGCTGACCAAGTATGAGCCGGTGCTGCGCGCCCCGGTGAAGAAGGCCGGCTTCCTGACCCGCGACAGCCGCGCCGTCGAGCGTAAGAAGTACGGTAAGGCGAAGGCCCGCCGCAGCTTCCAGTTCTCGAAGCGCTAAGCGTCTCGGCTTCGGCCAAGACGCTAAGCGTCTCGGCTTCGGCCAAGAAATTGGGGCGGTCCGGCAACGGGCCGCCCTTCTTCGTTGTGACCGCTGCCGCTGTTCCGGCGCTAGAGCGCGACGCTCGGTTCACCGAGGAAGCGGGCGCGGGTGGCGAAGCGCTCCCCATCGACGGTGATCTCGTTGAACGAGGGCGGCTGGTCGCGGGTGCGCTCGGAAAGCGTACCCGCCCCGATCAGCCGCACCGCTCGATCGCCGATGCGGTGCTCGATATCGAACGGATCGTGGACATGGCCGCTCAGCACCGCATGGGCGCCGGCCTGTGCCAGTGCCTCGAGTGCCCGCCGCCCGCCACGGGTGCGCGAGGTGGCGCGGGTGCCCGCCTCGATCAGCGGGTGATGCGCCGCGACGAACACCAGATCGCCCGTAGGCACCGCCTCCGCCAACGCCAGCGACTTCTGCAGTGCGTGCATGCTCACATGGCCCTTCGACCAGTTCGTCCGGAACTGGAAGCGGGCGGTGGTCTTGAGCGGCACGATCGAAACGCCGCGGATATCCAGCGGGCGTTCGATCATCCGTTCCAGTGCGCGGTAGCGCCGATACGGCATGGCCAGCCGGGCGAACGGATTGAAATAGGGAAGGTCGTGGTTGCCCACCTCCACCGTCACCGGCACCCCCAGCCCCTCCAGCCATTCGGCGGCAGCGGCGAACTCCTTCGCCCGCGCGCGCATGGTCAGGTCGCCGGTCATGATCACCGCCGCGGGCTTCTCCTCCCGCACCCGGGCATCGAACCAGTCGACGGCCTCGCGGTTCTCGCGCCCGAAATGGACGTCGCTGACGTGGAAGAAGCGGGTCATGCAGCCGGTGCCTCGTTGCGGGTTGCGATGAAGGTTTCCAGACTTCGGCCCGCACGAATGGTCATGCCGGGATCGAGCGTCTCCGGTTCACCGTCGAACAGGGCGAGCACCGGCCTGCGCTCGCCCAGGCGAAGCTGTTCGGTGCGGCTCTCGGTAACCGCCCGTGCAGCGACCCAATCGCCCGTCACCCACTCCCAGCCGAGCTGCGCGATCGATCCCCAGTCGCGCGCGTCGACGGCGGCCACTTCCAGGCCGTCGAGCGCGGGGGTGACGAACACCGCCTGGTAGCGGTCGCCAAGGCCGCGCGCCCCGTCGATTCGAACCCCACGCCGGTGAAAGGTAGCGCGCCAGGCGCCGCGCACCGCCGCAAGCAGCCTGCCGAAGCGCCCCTTGCGCACCACCTCACGCGCGCGGAACCAGCTGGCCGCCGGGCCGAGGATCAGGCCGACGAAGGCCCGGTGCTCGCCGGCGACGACATAGGGCAGCGCCACCCGCCGGTCGCAGCCATGGGCGGCGTGGATGATCTTGTGGGGATCGGTCTCGTCATGCAGCGCCTTGGCGAGCAGATTCATCGTGCCGCCCGGCAGGATCAGGAAGGCCCCTTCCCAATCCGCCAGCGCGCGGAGCGCCGCATTGATCGTCCCGTCGCCGGCGAAGAGCACCACCGTGTCGACGCCCGCCGCGTCGAGCGCGGCCCCCTCGGGCAGCGGATCGGCGGGGAAGCGGGTGCGTCCGGCAAGGGCCAGTCCCCGCTCCTCGAACACCGCTTCCATCGCCTCGCACTTCGCCTGCGAGGTGGTGCCGGAATTCGGATTGGTGATGAACCACAGCGTCTGCATAGGCTCTCGTAACGCCCGACAACCGAATTCGTGGCGTGCTCGATCAGTAGCCGTAGAGCCGTACGCGCTGCACCCGGTGCGGCGATGGAGTCGATGGAGAACGGGCTGAAGCCGATCGGTTCAGCGCACCAACGACGAGAAAGGCATTGGCCGCTGCACGCGGATCGCCGGCGTTGTTCGCCTCGGGGACGAACAACGGTCGTGCGCCCGCGCGTCCTCCGCCAGCCCGTCGAGACTGGCGAAGACATAGCGCCTCTGCCGGCTCGATCAGCTTCCAGCTTACCGACGCGAGCGCGGCCGCGGCCGGCCGTCACCGCATTCAGCGACCCCGGAACTGGGGTTCGCGCTTCGCCAGAAAGGCGGCGATCGCCTCGCGGCAATCCTCGGTCTTGGACGCGATGCTCTGGTGATCCGCCTCGATCTCCATTGCCTCGGCGAGCGTCCCGGAGAGGGCCGCCCCCACCTGCTTGCGGATCAGGCCCAGCGCCACGGTCGGCATCGCGGCCAGCTTGCTCGCCAGGCCATGGGCGACATGCGCCAGCGCGCCATCCTCCACCACCCGCGTCACCAGTCCGGCATCGAGCGCCTCCTGCGCCAGCATCCGCTCGCCGAGCAGTGCCATTTCCAGCAATCGAGCCCGTCCGGCGGCCTTGCCGATCAGCCAGGTCGCGCCGGCATCAGGGACCAGGCCGATATTGGCGAAGGCGAGCAGCAGATAGGCCGATTGCGCCATGACGACGATGTCGGCGGCGAGCGCGATGGAGGCCCCCGCGCCTGCCGCGGCGCCGTTGACCGCGCAGACGATGGGGATCGGCAACCCCGTCATAGTGGCGATCACCGGATTATAGTGCCGCCGCAGCGCCTCGCCCGAATCGCGCATGCCGACGCTGGCCGTCAGGTCCGCACCCGCACAGAAGGCCCGCCCCTCGCCCGTCAGCAACACTGCCCGCGCCCCGTCGTCCGCCGCGCGCCGTAGCGTCGCCGCCAGCAGATCCAGCATGTCGGGCGTAAGCGCGTTCAGCCGGTCCGGGCGGTTGAGCCGCACGACCGCGACATCGCCTTCCATGGCAAGCAGCACCGGCGCGTCGGACATCCTCATTTCTCCTTCTGGTTGGGAAACGGGATGCCCGGACGGCACGATGCGCGCAACTCAAAGCTCCTTCAGCACCACCGCCGAATCGGCGAGCTTCGCGGGATCGACCACCATCCGCTCGGCGACCAGCCGCTTACCCTGCACATAGTCCCGCATCGCATTGACACAGTCGAGCGCGATGACCCGGCCCTGCTTCAGGTAGATCACGGAAAAGGCACGCGTGGCGGGATCGCCGCGCAGTACCGTCGTGTCATGGCCGATCGAGAGGCCCACCGTCTGCAACTTCAGGTCGTACTGGTTCGACCAGAACCAGGGCACCGCATCATAGTGCGCATCCTGCCCGGTCAGCAGCCTGGCGACGACATTCGCCTGGTCGTTGGCGTTCTGCACCGATTCCAGCCGGATCTCGGCGTCGTCTGCATAGGGATTCACGTGCAGTGCGCAGTCGCCGATCGCATAGACGTCCGGCAGGCTGGTGCGGCACTGGGCATCCACCCGCACACCGTTCCCGCCCGCGGCGCCCGCCTCGAGCAGCGGCCCCACCTCGGGCACGATGCCGATGCCGACGATCACCATGTCTGCCGGCAGCACCTCGCCGCCCGCCAGCCGTACTCCGCAGACCCTCCCTTCCCGCTCTTCCAGGCACTCAACTAGAGCGCCGGTACGGATTTCCACGCCCTGCGCGCGATGCTCGGCTTCGTAGAAGCGCGACAGCGGCTCGCCGGCAACACGGGCGAGGACCCGGTCCAGCGCCTCCAGCACCACCACCTGCTTGTCCATCTTCACCAGCGCGGCCGCGGCCTCCAGCCCGATATAGCCACCGCCGATCACCACCACGCGGCGGGTGTCGGGCAGTTCGGCGAGAAGCTGGTCGACATCCTGGCGGCTGCGGATCGCATGGACGCCCGCAAGATCGTGCCCGCTGCAGGCAAGCCGCCGCGCGCTGCCGCCGGCGGCCCAGATCAGCGCCCCATAGCCGATCACCGCGCCCGCCGCGTCGGTGACGGTCTTGCCCTGCGGATCGACCGAGACGATCCGGCGGCTGCGCAGCATCGTCACCGCACGCTCCTCCCAGAAGCCGGGTGCGCGAATGAGAATGCGCTCGAAGCTCTTTTCGCCCTTCAGATAGTCCTTCGACAGCGGCGGGCGCTCATAGGGAAGTTCGGGATCCTCGCCGACCACCGCCACCGTACCCCCGAACCCCGCCTGGCGCAGCGCAACGGCGCACTGGGCCCCGCCATGGCCGCTGCCAACCATCAGAATATCGAACTTTTCCAACGCGCTCTCTCCGTGCGACCGAACCGGATCATTGCCGTGGCGCAGGGTGCCTGCGGTCCACGGCGTGCAGGCACCGGCCTTATCCGCCGCAGGAGGCGCCGCCAACTGGGAGCATCGCGCCTTTGCGGCGCGGCACGGCTGGTGTACCATGGCCGACCGGAAATGGCTGCGCCGCAACCGCCAACAATCCGATTGCAAGGAACGGCGCACGACGCTATCCCGCCGACACCCGCTCCCGTTGCAGCCTGGTTGCAGTTTGGGAGCGAAACGCGGGCCTGCCATGGTGCAGCGTTTGCGGGTGTAGCTCAATGGTAGAGCAGAAGCTTCCCAAGCTTACGACGAGGGTTCGATTCCCTTCACCCGCTCCCTTGAAAAACATGGGTTTTTCCTCCATCAAGCAAATCAGCGCGCGGTAACGGCGCGGTAACACGTCACTTTTCAGTGTCAGCGGCATCGCGATTCATGCGCTTGCGGGCGCGTTCGGCGATGGCCCGAAATTGCGCGTTCATGGCCGCGACCTCTGCCCGCGCCTTCTCAATCCTGGCGATCGTGCGGGTCTCACTTTTCGTCAGGTAATCGCGCCAACTCATTAGTAGCGGCTATCGCGCAGATAGCGGATCGTCTCGTCCCGCTTGGCGACTTCAGCCTCGAGCTCGGCGACCCTGCGTGTCAGCATGGTGTCGCCCGCGTGGCGCGCGACAGCCTTTCGGATCTCTTCGCCCCGGCTGTAGTCTGCATAAGGATAGCGAGCCATTGCCCATTCCTTGCCGGTTAAAAGCGCGTCAATGGTCTGGCCGACCATGTCGCGGACTGCCCCGGCGACATTTTGCTCCGTATCAGCGAGCAGCCAATCACGAACGTCATCCCAAAGCTTTTCCCGGAAAGCATCGGCGACGCTCTCAACCAGCGGCTTCAGGTGCTCCTCATTGAACTTGGCGGTCATGGCTTCAGCAAGCCGATTGCTGGCTCCGTATTCCGGTCCAAGGACCGGAAACATTGCTTCATCTTCTGCGGTGAACTGAACGATATCCATTGCGTCCTCCTGTACGCAACATATGCGCCCAATCTGTCCGCATGTCAAGCGGACATTATCCAGCCGCAAGCTTGACTACAGTCACTTTCCCAAACGCCCCAGGGCAAAGCCGCTCGATGTCGTCAATGATCGCCTCGGTAGCTGACAGCACCAGCCCGAGGTTGGCCGGATCGGGTATCGCGTAGATGTCGCTGATGGACGCCTTGACGTGCCCGAGCATCATCTCGCCCTGCCGCCAATTGGCTTCCCCGACGCGGCGGCGCGCGATCGTCGCCATGGAGCGGCGGATAAGCTTGATACCAGCCTCGCGCTCACCGGGTAGGCCAAGCTCCTTGCGCATCCCCTCCCAGCTTGCCCGGATTGTCGTGACCGGCATATAGCGCTTGCCCATCGCATCCAGGTGCGGGGCGAATTGCTTGGCGACGGGAACGCGGCCCCGGTATTTCTTCGTCTGGCGGCGCCCCGGCGGGTTCAGGTCCAGCACCCTCGCGCTAGGCGTCCACTGTGCTTCGCCCAGGTCGAATATCTCCTCTGGCCTCGCCCATGTCGCCACAGCGGCGCGGAGGTAGCGCAGGAGGTTAGCGCGGTAGCCGATGTACACGTCGCGCTCTTTGTCGCTGCGGATATGCTCTCCCGCCGGCTGTAGGCAGAATCGGAACATGGCCGCGATCGTCGCCACATCGGCCCGGTAGCGGGGAGAGGCTGCGACGTTCTTCGGCTGCTCGGCGGTAAACTGTGCCCGCTGGCCTGGCGTGGCATTGATTGCGGCGGCGAGCTGGAGGACGCATCCTTCTACAGCTCCGAGCGTCCGCGTAGTCGTCTTGCTGCCGCGCGTGACCGGCTTTGCCAGCAGCCACTTCCGGAAGCCGTCAACCCATCGCTGGTCAATGCTGGCACAAGTGACCGCCGGGTTCGTCGCGGCGAGATAGTCGATCACATGGGCGAGGCGGCCCTTGGTTGCCTTGAAGCCCGCCTTGTCCTCGCTCAGCAGCAGATAGTCCTTGATCGCGAGGCTGAGCAGCGGGGCCGCCTCACCATCGAACGGTCGCCCGCATGTCTCGCAGAACCGTTGCCCGGTCGCCGCGAGGTACATGCGGTCTAGTGCGAGCCGCCCCTCCCGAACATCTCCTGTACCTGCCGAAGCGCTTCGCTCGCGTTGGCGTTCGGCATCGTACCAGACGATCTCGAGGTTTCGCCCTTCGCGGGGGTAGAGCTTGTATTCCCCCCGCTGATAGAGCGGCTTCGGGCGCTTCGTTCGCGGCATTGGTTCCTCTGGTATTCGGCGACGGCCTTGCGGAAGGTGTCATAAGCGCCGGTTGCAACGAACAAGTCCAGATCCTCCGGGCTTAGCTGGATGCTTCGGCCGCTCTCGATCCGCCGCGACAGGCGCCGGTCCAGGTCGGGTAGTGTTGCGCTCATCCCTCTCCCTCCCGAAGCGCTTCGACCCTGCACAGGTACTCGGCCATGATGTGGGCCGCGATGTCGTGGGCGCCGTTCTTGGTGGCGATGCGGTGCGCCTCTAGCAGGCCGAGGCGCTTTCCGATTGCGAGCGACTTGTCGTGCAGATCGTCAATCGCTGCATCGAGCTTCGCGAATGCGCGGTGATTGGTCATCCCTCTCCCTCCCTGTGTGAGAGAAGGGCGTAAGGGGGCTCTGGAGCCGGATGGAAATGCGAATAGTCTGATAAGGACCAGCCGCATTCCGCATCCTGATGAATGTCGCCCGTTTCATCATCGATCCACACCATGTGCATTTCCCACCAGCGCTGGCCAGATAGGTTGTGAACCTCGATAGCCGCGATGAAGGGAGAGCCATCCGTTGGTGCTTGCTCAATCGGCTGCCACTGCATCTCACCCATGATCGGACTCCTTTGGGATGAGGGAGAGGATGGCAGTGGAGATCTCGACGCCATGGTCTCGGCAGTATTCGCGCTCCCGATCCGACATATAACCTAGCGGTTCATACGCCTCGGCCTTCTCCGCCGCATCACGTAACCCCTGCGTATAGCCGGTGGTGTGGGAGGATTGGAGGGCTTGGCCGACATCCTGCGCCAGATTGGCCAGCCCAAGGTCTGCGACGCGCTCCACCAGTCCGGTGATGTCGGGTGTCTGGTTATTCACCGCCCCTCTCCCTCAGTTTGCGTGGGGTTGAGGGCGGCGAGAAGGCGGTCTGCCAGTTCGCAGAGATCGTCCCAGCGATGGTAGCGTTCCGGCACATCGCCCTCAGGCTCAGGAAGCGTCCCGAACCAACAAAGGCCCTCGTACAGCGTTTTCCGCAGCGCCTCCCGCACAGCATCCCCGGTGGATGGGAGTGTGCCGGACTGCTCAAAGCGATACAGCGTCTCGGCATCCGGAAGCTTATCCGTGGCGTCGCGGATCATCTGTGCGGCGGCCGGGAAGTGCCCCTGAACGGTGACGGCGGCAAACGACAGCTTCTGGAATACGTCGGACCGATGGGCAGACGCGGCGATTTCCTCGCCTACCGTCTTCTCCCCACCGATCTCGTCATCAACAGGGCTGCTCACCCTGGAGGGGGTGGAGCGGGTTGCGCGGGTCATGTCGTGCAGGTGGCGGCGCAGTGACTTCGCGGTTGCCTTCTGGCCGTTGAAATACCCGCGCTCGATGTCGCCGTAGTCCTCCGCTGCCAACCGATCGGACGCCTCGTACTCAAGCGCCTCGCAGCGTCCGATGATCGTTGTGACCGCCTCCCGCAGCTTCTGGTTCTCCTCCCGAATGGCTTGTATTGACGCATCACTCTGATGTGCGAAGTAGAATCCTTCCATGAAGGCGCACCGCCTGCTTCGGTGCATGTTATTGAGAACTCGGTCTTCCGACTTCGGCCAATTGCCCAGCGCCGCTTCCTCCGCTGCTTGCGCGGCACTTTCGGGCACCGGGGTTATTTCCCAGTCCTTGGCATTGTCGGCAACAGGCTCGCTCACCTCGGAGGGGGTGGAGAGGGCGGCGATTTGGTCCAGTGTGGCCTCTGCCAGCCTGCCGGGGTGGTGCTGGTCATTTGCCGTGTACGGCTCTCCATTGTTGTCAGTATAGCCGCAGGCATCAGCGTAATTGTGGAGCGCTCGCGTAGCCAAGCGCATCCCCTCCCGCAGCCGCAGGTTTTCAGCTTCCAGTGCGGTGGTGGAGGTGTGGCGGTGGCGGGCTATCGCGTACTCGAAAGCCCCTTCCCAGACCGCCTTCTCTTCGTGGGAGATGATCTCTCGAATGGCATCCAGTAACTCGCGATCCGCAGCAGTTACCTCGGGGGTGTTATTGGTCATGGGATCGTGGCTCACGCTGCCTTCTCCTGCTTCCGCGGCGCCACCCAGAACGTCGCTTCGTTCGCGCGCCGGCGACGAATGGCAGCGACACAGCGCGCCTCGTGCTCGGGGTTCGGGATGCGGATGATGTTCGCGGTCATGCTGCAATCCTTTCAGGCTTGGCGAGAATGCCGAGGGAATGGGCACGGCGCAGAGCATCGGCAGCACGCTCGCCCGCTGCCCACAGACAGGTTCCATTCGAGGGCTGATTACCTGTTGAGCCATCGGGTCGAATGAACCGCACCTTCGGCATGAACAGCGCGAGGTCGCACCGCTCCCAAGTCTCCTGGAACCAGTCGGCCGAGGTGCGGTCGGGTGTCAGCGCGATGCCGTTGCCGTGCTGGAAGAATTTGGTCAGCCAAGGACGAAGCGATCCGCGCCCACCAAACGGCGGGTTCATCCAGACGAAGCCGCGCCAGTTGCAGCGCAAGCCGTCGTCGGTGACGGTGAAGAACTGCCGCGCCGGGACGTGCGTGTCGCGCTGGGGATGTGCCACGTCGAGGTCAAACCGCTCTCCGAGCGCGTCGAAGATGTAAGCGGGCGTGTACCACTCGTAGGTGGCGCCCTGTGCTGCTTCCCAATGGCTCATGTTCGTCTCCGTCTCGTGGTGCCCCCGCCACCTCAGCAGCGGGGGCTTGCGACCCGGGGGCTTTGCCCTCTGGGGATTGCTTGGGCCGGTGCCTATTGGGTCGCGACACCGGCCCGGCGCCTGCGGTGTGCAGGGGCCTTCAACTGGTTAGTTGTCGAACCAGAACACCAGCCGCGTCAGGCAATCAGCGGCCTCGAATGACCGCATCGCGCCAAACATCTCCTGCCACTCAGCCGGCACCTCATGGTCGGATGACCAGAAGGTCGGGATTACCTTGCCGTAGTGGTCGAGCGCCTGCTGGAGCTCATCCGCTGTCAGCCAGCTGTGCGAGTGGTGATCTGGATTGGAGACGCGCCGAAGCCTGCGGTTCTCGTCATTTTCGCCGACGCTGTAGCCGTTCTTGACCCAAGCTTCCGCGTTTGCGAGCGAGCAATAGCCTTCATCGTCGGCCCACTCGGGGTGAACTTCCGGCGCAACCAAAATCCAGTGGTCGCCCGACACGCCCGAGCTAAGCTGCCCCTCCGGCATGCCCTTCGGCTCGAAAAGCTGCGCCTCAGGCACGCGGACGCCGGCAAGCACGCCGAACATCACGTAATTTCGGCCGCCACCGTTCCGCGTGAACGACTGCCAGTAGGGTCGATCATCGCCTGCAGGCTTCTGGGCGAACTCGATGTAGGCGTGGATGTCGCAGCCCATCTCAAGCCGCCTCCGCCTGCACCACGGCGTACAGCTGCAGCGCCTCATCGGCCTTCCGCGCCATCCGCTTGACCGTGGCGTTCGCGCCGGGGGTGGACTGCGCACGGATGCCCTGAAGCGTCTCGCGGTAGTGCGTGACCTGGTCGACCTTGGCGGCCAGCGATGCGCTCACCACGGCGAGGTCGTGCATCGCATTGGCGAGGTCCTGCTCGAGGCTCTGGATGCGCTCGGCGTCTTGCCGCCGGTATTCGGTCAGCAGGGCCACGTTGGTCCGCTGAACCGTATTGTCCGCCTTGAGGGCTTCATTCTCTGCGGTAAGGCTGGCGATCTCCGCCTTGAGCTTGCCGTTGAACATCAGAATTCCTCCCCTTCCCCGGTGTGCTGATCGCCGTGCTGCTCGTCGGTCCGCTTCTCCGCGGACAGCGCATGTGCGCGGCTGTCGAATGCTGCGAATGCCTCCGCTGCGAGCTCGGGGCGCTTGTTCGTCAGGTCGTCGAGCTTGCCCTTGTGCTGCACCTTCAGAGCATCGAGGGCCTCGAGGTCGGCGGCGTTCTCCACCGCGGAGACGAACCCGGCGGCCCACTTGGCGGCACGGTCCTCGGCGGGCTGCGGCCGAGGTGCTTCCTTCAACGGCTGCACCGTCGTCATCTTCCGGCTGCCCTTCTTTTCCTGCAGGGCAATCACCAGCGGGCGCTCGAGGTCGCTCATGTGGCTGACACGGATGCCGCCGACCTTCATGCCGCCCCAAGTCACGCCGGGATCGGTGTAGAGCGTCAGGGAACGACCACGGTATGTATTGGCATCGGCACCCCATGCGGCGACGAGGACGCGGCTGACGGTCTTGCAGGGGCGGAAGAACTTGTCGCTGCCTGCCAGCTTGATCTGCACCGGCTGTTCAGTGCCGGGGCGGATCGCCACGTCTTCGATGGTGAAGGTGCGCGGTCCGGCGGCAAAGTCGTCGGCGTTCCATTGGTCGCTCTTGGCGACGATAACGGCGCTCATGTCGTTCATACGAACATCTCCTGCTCAATCACGCGCTCGGTCATGGCCAAGTCGGCCGATGCGGCGCGGTAGGTCTCCAGTCTCGCGGCAATGCGGCGCTCAAACTCGCCCGCTGCCTCCACGATCGCGTTCTGGATCTTCGGATCTGGCCACACGCGGATGATCGCCATGGGCAACCCGCCGCTGTACGAAAGGAAGTCCAGCCACTGCCGCTCGCTGATCAGCAGACCGCTCTGGCACTGCATCACGTAGTCAGCCGGGATCGTCTCACCCCGATCGTCGCCGAGGTTCTCGATGATCGTCTGCACCTGGAACTTCTGCCGGCGCGACTTCGCTTCAATGCCGCCGTCGTGCGCGACCAAGCCATCCGGGCTATATCCGAGCGTGAAGCCCCAGCAATCATTGGTGATGAAGCCGCAGGTATCTACCGTGTTGCCGGTCACTTCCTCGTACTTCAGCCGCGCGCGGACCTCGTCCTCGTGCCCACGCAGCATGTCGTCGCTGATATACCGAGGCTCGACATACTGCGTGATGCGCTGGGCAAGCAGCTCGTAGAGGTGGGCGCGCTCCTTGTCGTTGCTCGCGATCTTCAACGTTGGCGTGACGATCAGCTTCATCTCGCTGGCCGTCAGAAGCCCGCACCGCGCCTGCAGCCACTGCTCGCTGCCCTGATCATACTCTGCGTGGATCGTGATGTGCGGCTTGCCTGGCGGGCTGTAGCGGGTGAAGCGGGCCGGCGCGTTCATGCCCGCCCCCGCATCACAGCGAGCGCAGCAGCCTGGTACTCGTCGGGGTCACACGCGCACCGCATCACGTCGAGCGAGCACAGCGGGCACGGCGGGTAGAGGCTCGTGTTCAGCTTCACCGCGTTCTGCGTCACCATCTCCGGCCGGTCGATCTCGG
Source organism: Sphingomonas sp. (assembly GCF_036731925.1). GTDB lineage: Bacteria > Pseudomonadota > Alphaproteobacteria > Sphingomonadales > Sphingomonadaceae > Sphingomonas. Next base: position 732,063 of record NZ_DAINDJ010000001.1, on the reverse strand, counting down.
GGTGATCATCGCGGATGTACGGGCGGAAGCGGTCGGCTGCGTCCCAGAGGTTGACGGCGCTCATGCGGCACCGCCCTTCGCGCGTTCGGCGAGCATGGCGTCGGCGAGCGCGTAGCAGGCCCGAGCGACTGTTGCGTCGATGTTGGAGGAAGTTACCCGAGGGTCCGCTTCCGCGAGCTTGATTGTTTCTGGAAGGGCCTGCCCCGCGAAGTAATCGCGCAGCGTCATGCCGGGGGAGCCCTCGGTGAGGCCGACACCGTTGGCGTCGCGCTGGTCGACGCACGGGAATGCGAAGGGGTTGTCGATGATCACGAGCACTTCCTCTCGTTCCAGACCCGCCAGAAGCGGGCGTAGCTGTGGATGACGACCGCGAGCGCGATGGGCCCGGCGGCGATGAAGGGGGCGTAGAGGGCGGCGGTCATGCTGCCCTCCGTTCCAAGGCGATGGCGACCTTCTCCGGCGCGCTGAGGTGCCCAGCAGCTCGGTTACATTCGCCATGCGCGAGAAAGAGGTTGCTGATGTGGTTAGGACCGCCGTGGGCGACCGCCACTAGGTGTTCGACGGTGATGTCGTCGCCGAGTGCGAGGCCGCAGAAGAAGCATGCCGAACCGTCGCGCTCTATGAGCCGGGCGACACTGCCTTTGCCTTTGCGTCGCCCCTTCACCTCCACCGGCGCCAACGAACCGCCACAGGCCGCCAGGTGCTCGCGAACCTGCGCTGCCTCCGTGTTCCAGGTGCGCTGGCCGTTCGCCTTCTCGTACACCACGCCGACCCCAAGCGAGGTCTTGAAGCGCATCACCTCGTAGGGATTGGTTGGGGCAAGCACCTCGCCGCCCGCTTCCGTGACGCGTGCAAGGAACTTCTTGTCGGCGGCTGCCAGCTTGCGGCTCACAGCGCACCGCCTTCCTGGCCGGTGGCCTTGGCGATGGCGGCGACGAGAGGAGCGATCACCGGGTTGTCGATGCCCTCCATAATGCCGTTCGCATGCAGCACCTTGTCCGTGCCTCGGATCACCCGAAGTGCATCCTTGGCCACTTCCAGCAAATCCGGGGCGGCGGCGATCAGGGCCGCATCAGCATCGACACGCTCCTCGCAGTCGAAATACTCGTCGGTGTGAACGACGATAGCGACAGGATCGCATCCCTCTGGGCCAACGTGGACGAACACGTTGCCGCTGCTGGTGTCCACCGACCACTCGCTATCGCAGCCGGTTACCCACGGCCCCGGAGTGTGCCCCGCGCTCACGCCGCCACCTTCCGACCACGCAGCACAGCCAGCCCGATCACATCATTGAGCGACGGCACCAGCTTGGCGGCGGCGATGCCCTCAACGTCCAGCGCGTAGGTGAAAGCCTTGTTCGACAACCGCTTGAGTTCATCGACCCGGTCGTCGCTGTCGTCATAGACGAGGACCGTCTCGACCACTTCGTTCCAGCTGAAGCGGCCAAGCTGCGGCTTCATCCGCGGCGGGTTGGCCGCGATGTCCGCCAGCAGCTCTACGGCGCGCGGATCACTGGGCCAGTTTGGTGAGGTGTGTTGCACCGGAAACCTCCAAGGCCGCGTTGTGCGGCGATGGAGGTATACGTACGGAATGCGTACGTACGTGTCAACGGCAATGCGTACGCAATGCGTACATTTTACGTAAGCCTATGAGAACTCACGAAAGAATCTCACGCCAAGGCAGCACACGGTGGATCCGCGCGACCTTCTCCACCTCCACCCGGAACACCCGAGCGGGGTTGAATTGCTCCAGCTCAACATACTGCGCAGTTCGTCGTACCAGGCGCTTGATCAACACCGCACTGACCCGGTCGCCATCATGATCATCCGGAACACGCATATAGACCACCACGTCGTCACCCACTTGGGGCGGTCTCCTGGCCTCGGCGAATCCCATCTCGCCCTCTTCGAAGCGAGGCGCCATCGAAGAACCTTGGATGTAGAAGCCGTACACATCAGAACGGCTTTGCAGAACTGTCGGGCGCGGGAGATATTCGACCACCGAACTCTCATCGAGGTAAGTCTGCTCAATTGCAAACCCGTCTATGTCCCGCGGAGCACCCAGCGCCGTCCCGAAAATAGGCAGATCGCGAGGCAGGCGCACGTCGGCGGCACCCTCGAACTTGAACGGCAAAACCTCGGGCTCTGCCGGCAGATCGGCGAGCGCGAAGATCTCCTCTCGTGTGACGTTGGTCCCGTCGAACCCGTCCGCAAGCTTCCGGGCAATATCCACGGGAAGTGCCTTGGGTTCATACCCATCGTCGAAAAATCGTTGCACGCCGCTGGTCGAATTGTAGCCGGCAGCCCTGGCCACTTTAGCCATCGAGCGACCAGAGCGCGCGAGCAACTCGCGTAGACGCGAACCTATAGAGATCTGATCAGACACGTACGGTGTGTCGCATAACACACCCGCCATTTCCACGTTGACAGGGTGTACGCATGTACGTACGTATTGCGTATGCACGACCACGTTCAGCTCATCCGGGACCGCGGCGGCATCCGACCGCTCGCACGATCCCTCGGCCACACGAACCACACGACCGTACAAGGTTGGTGGGAGCGCGGGAAGATACCCGATGAGCATCTCCAAGCAGTGCTTGCCGTTCCTGCGCAGGCCCGCGCAGCATGAGCGTCCACCCGGTTCCTACCTCGGTCATCAGTGACCTGCGCCGCGCCACCGCCCTTTTCCAAGGGCGTGCGGTCGTTTTGGTCCTTGGCTTCAGGCCTGAACAGACCAGCTGCGCCACCTGCGGCCGCGCGCTCTGTGAATGCCCCGATCATGCTTGGTCTCGCCGGGTATCAGTCGCGTGAGACGCCTCCCAGCTTCCCTGCGCTCCCCGCGCACGATCTCCCAGCCGGGTCCCCTCCCCGGCTTCCTGGCGCCTGTTGCACACCGCGCCCTTTATACCCGTCCCGATCCTTTGACAGCGGACCACGCCGGCCGCTGCGAGGCCGATCCTGCGCACCTTGCCGGGTGCGTCAACGCCGTCGGGCGAGCGGGTGACGATGTAGCGGCCAAGGTTCGGAACGGCGCCAACCACACCACTCGAGAGGATTGCTGAATGGACGTGCTTCGCTTCTGCGTTGCCGCGCTGCTTGGTTGCGCCGGCTTGTACCTGTTTGCCACCGGCCTGTTCGGCCTCGTTCGCGCAGTTGTCCTGCGCTGGGCTGCTGGGCTGCTCGGGCAGCATCAGGGTGGTGAACTCCGTAATCATGCGGAGGTGTATGATGCTGCAGCGCGGTAAAGTCTCACCCACTGGAGCCCTCACAAAGGAGAAGTTTCAGCAGAAACTCTCCGTCGCGTGGTCGCGGATGTGGGCCATCCACCGGAACAAGGTGAAGATCGCTGCCGCCATGGGGCTGCGCGACACGGACGCGATCGACCGTGGCCTGAGCGGTTCCAACCTCCCCGGCGCTCACGTGATCTTCAATTCGCTCCTCGTCGATCCGACGGCGCTGGACGAGATCTTGAATCACTACGGCGTGCGCGCCGTCCCGCTGACCGCGTGCCCCGCGAATGACATCGCCACTGCTGCCGGCGTCATGGACGCAATGGCGGCACTCGTTCGCGCGCTGGAGGACAACCACCGCGACCATCAGGAGACGATCGAAGTCGCCGACAAGCTGCAGCCTCACCTCGCGGCTCTGGCGCAGATCGTCAACGAGGCAGCAGCCCTGCGAGGTGCAGCATGAGCCGCCAGCTTCGCCCCATGCCGGATGATTTCACGCAGCTCGCTCTGCAGAAGTCACGGCAACAACTGATCGTCCACTATCGGGCTGGCGCGGATACCGTCACTCGCTGGCTGAACGAGCTGTCGAGCTCGGAACGCCCGGCGAATTGGACAGGTCGGCCGCGGATCGAGATCCCGGCAGACTTTCAGGAGAGCGCGGCACTGCTGGGCAATCCAGCCCTCGCCGAGAAGTATGGCTGCGGCAAGTCCACCATCATCCGGTGGCGCCGTGAGTTAGGGGTGAAGGCGCCGCGCAGGCCGCTCGAGGGCCGCGATCGCAGCCCGCCGCCTGCCGGTTTCGCAGAAGTTGCCCGGACGACATCCGTCGAGATGCTCTGCGTTCGCTACCGGGTGGAGCGCCGCCGCGTGCTCCGTTGGCTGAGGGAAACTGGCTTCGCGCCGAAGCCCAACAAGCTCGTCGTCATGCAGAACATGGGCAAGCGCAACGTCGCCGCCGCCCAGGTCGCGCCGACGAACCGGGACATGTCGCTCGCTGGTCGCGCGGCGGACTTCCTCCAGAAGCGCGGGCCGATCTTCCGCTGTGATTTCATTGGCCGGTTCAAACTGGGCGGCACGCATTGGAAGTGGCGCGGCAAGGCGCACACCGCGGCTGAGATCATCGCGGCGGCCGCAGAGCGCGGCTTCGATCCTGATGCATGGAAGCAGATTGGAGAGGCGGCGTGAGCGGCTATCGCCCCCGCGGCAACGCCCGCAAGCAGCCCGACAAGCAACTGACCCAACAGCAGGCTGAGATCCAGCTGGTGTCGTTCCTCTACAACTGCCGCCCGACGATGCTCGACAGCCTCACTGTCGAGAGCATCCAGCGCATGTACCGGGTGCCGGCGAAGGTCGCTGAGTACCGGTTGATGGTGGCTCGTCAGAACCGGGCGGGAGAAGCACGATGAACGCCGATCCCGAGTGCTTGGCGCTGATCGTCCTGCACGCTGAGAAGCGAGTCACCCGAGCCGCGGTGAAGCAGCGCGCGGCGAACCGCGAAATGTCTGACCCGCTGGACGCGCTCGAGCAGGCGAACGCCCGCCTCGCAGCGTGCCCGGATGTACAGCTGAGCCTGCTGCAGGTGATCGCATGACGTACCAGCGCAAAGAGGTCATCGGCCGCGCCACGCTGTATCTGGGGGACTCGCTCGATGTCCTTCCCGACCTCGATGGCTATGCCTGCTGCCTGACCGATCCGCCGTATGGCGACGGCTACCAGAGCGGGCATCGCACAGATGCGCTTTGGTCTGAAAGCAACATCCGCAACGATGGCGACACGTCTGTCCGCGACGCCGTGCTGGCGCTCGTTGGCAACGTGCCCACGCTCGCGTTCGGGAAGTGGGCCAAGGAAGCGCCTGCCGGTACTCGCATGGTGCTCGTCTGGGATAAGGGCGGCGCGCTCGGAATGGGCGACCTCCGCCTGCCCTGGAAGCCGGACCATGAGGAAATCTACGTCCTCGGCGATCCCTCGCAGTTTGTCGGACGGCGCGATTGCGGGTCGGTGATCTACTGCCCGCCGGTTCAGAGCATGGCGAAGAACGGTCGCCAGCACCCGAACGAGAAGCCCGTCGCACTGCTCTGCAAACTGCTTGAGAAGTTGCCCGCTGGTCCTGTGCTCGACCCGTTCATGGGAAGCGGGTCGACGCTCGTTGCGGCGACACGTCTTGGTCGCCCCTCGATCGGGATTGAGAGCGATCCCGTCTATTTCGAGCGCGCGCTGCGCCGTGTCGAAGCTGCCGAGAAGCAGGCTGACATGTTTGGAGAGGCGGCATGAAGCTGGTTATCCTCGAGAGCCCATATGCCGGCGATGTTGATGCGAACGTTGAATACGCCCGCCGCTGTGTCCGCGATAGCCTCGCACGCGGTGAGGCGCCAATCGCGTCGCACCTGCTCTACACGCAGCCGGGCATCCTCGATGACGATGACCCCGCCGAGCGCCAGTGGGGTATCGATGCCGGTCTCGCTTGGAAGGCGGTTGCGCACGGCAGTGTCGTCTACACCGATCGCGGCATCACGCGCGGGATGGAGCACGGAATAGCGGCAGCCAAAGCAGCAGGGCTGCCGGTGGAATTCCGAACGCTGGGAGCCGCCGCATGAACTGCGCCCTGCACTTCCTCAGCGAGGACCTGCGCGAGCAGCCGATCTTCCCCGTCGAGCCCAAGGACAAGCTCACCGGCAGCGAGGTCGATCGTCAGCAGGCATTCCGCAATCGGCTGCACATCATTGCGCCGGAAGTGATTTCGTGGGGCGTACCGAACGCTGGCAAGCGCGGGCTCAAGGCCCAACGCCAGAGCAAGCGCGAGGGCCTCACCGCCGGCGTGCATGACGAGCACTATGCCTGGAACCACGCCTACGTCGTCCTTGAGTGGAAAGATGGAAAGGGCTCGCTGTCTCAGGCGCAGATCGATTGGGGCAACGCGATGGTTCGTCGTGGCTTCCGCGTCGCCTGCGTCCGCACACCGGAGTTCGCTGAGCAGCTGTTCCGCGAGTGGGGTGCGCCTTTCATCACGCGGGAGAACCGGCTGTGAGCAATTTTCGGCTTTTCTGCCTCACCACTTCGATTGCGCTGGGCGTCCTTGGCCTGTTCGCCATTTGGTTTGGTGATGCTGGTTTTGAGCGGAGGGCCGTCTGCAGCCTGCTCACAGGCGCCTTTGTCGTTGGATTTCACGGCGACCGGAAGCAGCGCAAATGACCGACGCCAAGCCCATCGGCATCATCGTGCGCGGGCTCGTCCTGTCGGCGATCGACACATGCCCATGCCTGCGGACCAAGCTCGAGCGGATCAAGATCGCGGAACGCTGCGGCATCATCACGCCCGAGGAAGCGGCGGAGAAGATGGCGATTGTTGAGAGGATGGCAGCGTGAGCAGTATGCCAAACACCGGAATTGCCCAGGCCTGGAATAGCTTCCGCGTCGCCACCTTTGCTGGCCAGCATGATAGCCACATCAAGACCGGCGAAGACTACTCGACCGTCTCGCTGGCTTCGGTCTTCACGATGCAGCCGCAGTGCAAGCCCAAGATGGCCGGCGATGCGATCCTGGCGTCATCCTATGCCGACTATGATGCCCGCAGCCACGATGCCCAGCGCAACAACGGCTCGTTTGTGGCGCTCGTCGGGGACGTCGACAACGGCAACCTTGGCCTGCCTGCCATCCGCGCGGCTGCCGAGGCTTTCGCGGATGGTGCCGCCTGGCTGATCTATTCGAGCGCCCACTCCCGCGATGGGGACCAGCGCTGGCGGATCCTGTTCCCACTCTGCCAACCCTGCAGCTTCAGCGAGTGGCACGACGCGCAATGCGCCCTGTTCGCGTTCATGGAAGACCGCGGCATCCCGATGGATCACGCGCTCGCCCGCGCCGGGCAGCCGATCTATCTGCCGAACGTGCCGGAGCGCTACAAGGACGGCACCCCACTACGGGACGCCGAGGGGCAGCCTTTCTTCTACCAGCACGCCCATAGCGGCGTTGACCTGCCCGGCATCGACATCAAGCGCGGGATCGTGGCCGGCGGAATCGCTGCGCTGCGTCGCCAGCAAGTCGAGGACGATCGCCAGCGCGAGGAAATGCGCAAGATCGCCGAGGCGAAGTATGCCAGCCGGCCGCAGCGCTCAGGCGGCAACCTGATTGAGCAGTTCAACGCCTCCACCAGCGTGGACACGATGCTCAGCCTGTGCGGCTATCAGCAGTCGCCGAAGCGCCCCGAAGACTGGCGCTCGCCCCAGCAAACGGGCGAAACCTATGCGACGCGCGTCATCGACGGGAAGTGGTTCAGCCTCTCCGGCAGCGATGCGGCTTCGGGGCTGGGCCAGAAGTGCAAGGCGGGCTGCTTCGGCGATGCCTATGACCTCTACGTCCACTTCAAGCACAACGGCGACCACAAGGAAGCCTATCGGGCAATCGGGCGCGAGCAGAGCGGCTCCAACGTCGTGCATGCCAATTTCCGCGGCGACGATCAGGATCCCGGCTATCAGGAGATGCCGGAATGGGCGCAGCAAGGCGACGAGCCTGACTACGAGATGATGGTCGGTGTCGCGCCGGAGACGGCTGCGGCGGTCGAGGCGGCGCCTGACACCAAGATCAAGGCGACGCCCTTCACCTGGCGCCCAACCGCCGACATTCCCAAGCGCCAGTGGCTCTACGGCAAGCACCTGCTGCGCAAGTTCCTGTCGCTCGACGTGGCAGCTGGCGGCGTCGGCAAGTCCTCGCTGAAGATCGGGGAGGCGCTGGCCATGGCGACCGGTCGCGACTTCTACAACAAAGGTCTCCCCGAAGGCCCGCTGCGCGTCTGGATGTGGAACCTTGAGGATCCGCACGACGAGATCGAGCGCCGCCTGCACGCGACGGCTCAGCGCTTCCGTGTGCGCCCCGAGGAGATCGAGGACCGGCTGTTCGTAGATAGCGGTCGCGACCAGCCGCTTGTCATGGCCACGGAGGGACCGGACGGCGCCAAGATTGTTCGCCCGGTTGTCGATGCCCTCATCGAGGAGATGATCGCGCGGAAGATCGACGTTCTGCAGATCGATCCATTCGTCAGCTCTCACGCTGTCAGCGAGAACGACAACAACGCGATCGACATTGTGGCCCGCGAATGGAACGTCGTCGCAGAACGCACGGGTGCCGCCATCAACTTGGTGCACCACGTCCGCAAGCAGAACGGCACCGAAGCCACGGCAGACAGCGCCCGGGGCGCGTCCTCGCTGATCGGCAAGGCCCGCTCGGTGCTGGTCTACAATCGCATGACCGAGGACGAGGCCGCCCGCCTCAACGTCCCCGAGGACGAGCGGTTCTTCTACTTCCGGGTCGACAACGACAAGGCCAACCTCGCCCCGCCTGAGCGCGGTGACTGGTACCGCATGAACAACGAGGACCTGGCGAACGGGGACAGCGTCGGCGTAGCTTGCAGCTGGACGCCTCCCGATGCCTTTGCCGGCATCACCCGGCAGCATCTCTATGCGGTCCAGAGGGCGCTTTCTGAGGGTGAGTGGCGCGAGAACATCCAGACCAAGGATGCATGGGCTGGAAACCCCGTTGCAGCCGTCCTGGGACTTGATCTGGAGAAGAAGCACGACCGCAAGCGGGTGCAAACCCTGCTGCATGTGTGGGTTCAGGAAGGCGTCCTCGAAATCGTCGAGAAGGAGGATCGCAAGCGGAACATCCGGAAGTTCGTCGTGGTCGGAAGGTGGGTCGAAGCATGACTGCCCCACCACGAAAAATGGGTGGTGGGGCAAGGTGGGGCAGTGGGGCGGAATGGATACCCTGCAACCTGCCCCACCACCACCTCCCTCCCGTAGGGAGGTGGGGTGGTGGGGCAGTGGGGCAGGTCGGGTTTCGAGGTGGGGCTCCGAGGTGGGGCAAATGGCAGAAGGAAGAACGGTGATGAAGGTTCAGCTTGCAAACGTCCCGCCTGTTGGGTTCGCCGTTGATATCGAAGTTCGTGGGCAGGCACCGCAGCGGTACACAGTGCTGCGTATCGACACCGCGACCCGTCAGTCTGGGGATGTAGCAACCTATCCTGTCTGGCAGGCGGAATGCCGCGCCTGCGGGACTCCGTTTGAATGCTTCCAGATCACGAACGCTTGGCCTGAGGTTCGCAACTGCGGAGCTCATCGGATGGCGGCTTTCGGCAGCATGACCACCACCCGAGGAGCCCGAGCATGACCAAAGCCGTACAGCAGTTCCGCGCCTTGATCGCTGCCCACGCGGCGGTGTTCGCTCGCTCTAAGTCGCTGGTGACGCGGCGTCCGTGCCCCGTACCCACGGATGCGGAAATCGACTGGGCCTTGGAGCCGCTGATCCAGTACCAGAGCGAGTTCACCCCCTTCGGCGACTGGCCGGTGATTGGCTGGCCCATCTCCCTGATCGAATGGCTCACGAAGGTCGCTGCCCGGGCTCTGCTGATCCCTGTCGTGGGCGTGAAGAACAGCTGGCCCACGTTCAACATTCCGGGGCGCGGCCGATGACCCGCCGCAAGCCCGACACGGGGTGCATCCGCCCCTACCGCCCGGTCCCGCCGGATTTCGTCGAGGTGTTCCTGCGCCTGGGACAGTCCAAGGAGATCGAGGAGCACTACCGGACGAACTGGCGGTGTGTGGCGCGGTGGATCGAACTGAGCGGCGGGGATGAGCTCCGACGCCGGCGCGCTGAGGTGACAGGATCCAAGCTGCACCCGACCCGCCGGTCGCGCACCGCACGGAATTACGTGCTCGGGCTCCGACTGCGGACCATGCGGACGCCCACGTTTTTCGATGCTGAGTTGATGGAGGAGGTACGGTGAGTCTGACACCGAAACAGCAGCGGTTCGTCGAGGAGTACCTCATCGACCTGAACGCAACGCAGGCGGCTATCCGGGCTGGGTATAGCCAGCAGACGGCCCACGCGATCGGTCACGAGAACTTGAGCAAACCTGAAGTTACCGCCGCCATCGCTGAGGCAAAGGCAGACCGTTCGGAACGGACCCGTATCGATGCAGCCTGGGTACTCACCCGCCTTGCCGAGGAAGCCGAAGCCGACATGTCCGACCTGTACGACGAGGCGGGCGCGCTGAAGCCGGTCAAGGACTGGCCGGTCATCTGGCGCAAGGGCCTGGTTGCCGGGATCAAGGCCGTCGAGGAGCGCGACGAACGCGGCAACGTGGTCGGCATGGTGCGCGAGGTGAAGCTGTCCGATCGCATCAAGCGGATCGAGCTGATCGGCAAGCACATCGACGTGCAGGCGTTCAAGGACAAGGTGGAGCACACCGGCGGGATTGAGGTCACCGTCTCCAGCGAGGATGCCGGGCTGTGAAAGTTAAAGCGGCTCATGCATACTTCTGCGACGATAACGACCTGCCTCGCATCGATGCTACCCCGCAGCAGCAACGGAAAACGCTGCTGCTATTGGCGCAAGCTGCCCTCGAAGAAGCAGAGCGCATCAAGCTGGGCAAGCGGCCTCGGTGACCACCCCCGCCGCCCTAACCCCCCGCCAACGCGAGGCCAACCGCCTCCTAGCCGGCCCCGCGCGCAACATCATGCTCCGCGGCGGCTCGCGCTCGGGCAAGACGTTCCTGCTCGTTCGCGCGATCATCCAGCGGGCAATCAACGCACCTGGCAGCCGGCATGTCATGTTCCGCTTCCGGTTCAACCACGCCAAGACCAGCATCTGGGCCGACACGCTGCCCAAGGTGCTGAAGCTGTGCTTCCCGACGCTGCGGGTGCGGTTCGACAAGACGGACTTCTACGTCGAGATCCCGAACGGCTCGCAGATCTGGATCGCCGGCCTGGACGACAAGGAGCGCGTGGAGAAGATCCTCGGCGCCGAGTACGCCACGCTGTACTTCAACGAGTCCAGTCAGATCCCGTGGGGCTCGATCGAGATGGCGATGTCCCGCCTGGCGCAGAAGTGCGAGCTGGCGCCGGAGATCGCCACGGCAACCGGGCGGACTCACCTGTCGCTCAAGGCCTACTTCGACTGCAACCCGCCTTCGAAACTGCACTGGAGCTACCAGCTTTTCCGGCAGAAGCTGAAGCCGGGCACCAAGGAGCCCCTGCCAAAGCCAGACGACTATGCGGAGATGAAGGTCAACCCGAGCGACAACAAGGACAACCTGCCCGCGGAGTACTTCGAGGTGCTCGCCAGCATGTCCGCAGCGCAGCGTTTGCGCTTCGAGGCAGGGGAATGGGCCAGCGAGGTGGCAGGGGCTCTGTGGGCGCTTGAGGACCGCCAGGCGCAGGATGGCGGCACGATCCGTGGTATCGACGGCGTACGGGCCGCCGTGGAGTTCGACGACGGCAATCCGCGCATCCGCTACGACGGCTCGCTGATCGGCCTGCGCCGGGTGGTGGTCGCGATCGATCCCAGCGGCACCAAGGGCGACGGCAAGGGCGACGACGTGGGCATCATCGCGGCTGCCAAGGGCGAGGACGGGCGCGGCTATGTGCTGGAGGATGCCACCTGCAACCTCTCCCCTGAAGGCTGGGCCAAGCGCGCGGTGGACGTGGCGAACCGCTGGGGCGCTGACTGCATCGTGGCCGAGCGGAACTTCGGCGGGGCTATGGTTAAGGCAGTCGTCCAGGCGGCGAACCCGCGTGCCCGGTTCAAGGAGGTGACCGCCAGTCGCGGCAAGCACGTCCGCGCCGAGCCGGTCGCTGCCATCTACGAGGGCGGCAAGGTCAGCCATGCCGGCGTGTTTCCCGACCTCGAAGACCAGCTCTGCAACTTCACCACGTCGGGATATGTCGGGGACGGCTCGCCTGACCGTGGAGATGCGCTGGTGTGGGCGATGACGGAGCTGATGCTCGGTACTGGGGGCTACAACGTCGACGCCCTCCTCTGACGGCGGTAACTCGCCCCAGCCCTGCCCCATACCCTCCCACCCATGTTCGTCGGGGATAGCCTCACCACCGCATTCAGCTACGTGCGGTCCATGCTCGGCTTCCGCGGTGGTTCCGCGCCGGTTGACCTGGCGTTCTCCAATGAGGCGGGGCTGCAGGCCTACCTGTCGTCAGGCCTCCTGAGGAAAGTCATCCGCATCCCCGCCGCCGACCGCACCTCGAAATGGCGCGACTGGCAGGCCGAGGGCGACGACATCGGCAAGATCGAGGCCGAGGAGCGCCGCCTAGGGCTGCGCGCCAAGATCAAGCAGGCGGAGATCCTGCGCGGGCTCGGCGGCGGTGCCCTGATCCTGGTGACCGCTGGCAGCCACGCCGACGAGCTCACCCCCACGACCCTCGGCGAGCGCGGCCTGATCGCGGTCAACGTCGTCTCGCGGTGGCAGCTGACCTGCAAGGACTGGGACGAGGATCTCGCCTCACTGACCTACGGGCAGCCGCGCATGTTCGAGGTCCGGTCGAACGGCGGCAACAACACCCAGATCCATCCGTCGCGCGTCATCACGTTCCGCGGCGATCCCCTGCCCGCCAGCGGCTGCGTTTCGATGGAGCAGGCGTTCTGGGGTGACTCCCGCCTGTCCGCCGTTCTGCGCGAGGTGTGCCGGTCCGACGAGGTCAACGGCTGGTTCGCAGCTCTCGTTCGCAAGGCGAAGATCACGCGGTACGGCATCCCGAACCTCTCCGAGATGCTGGCAGCACCCGGCGGGCAAGAGCGCCTCAGCAAGCGCGTCGCCACGATCGCCGAGGGTGAGAACCTGCTGAACGCCGCGGTCTACCAGTCCGCCAGCGGCACGGATCAGCCCGGCGAGACGATCACCGATTATCAGGTGACCTGGGCGGGCATCCCCGCCGTCATGGACGCATTCGACCAGCGCGTCGCAGCCGTCGCTGACATCCCGTTCACCCGCCTGATGGGGCGCTCGCCGGCGGGCATGAACGCCACCGGGCAGCACGACATGGACAACTGGTGGTCCGCGGTGTCCGATGGGCAGGAGAACGAGCTGCGACCCTGCCTGGAGGCGCTGGACCCGCTCCTGCTGGCGTCCGCCGGTGTTCCCGCCGATGGCGTCACCTGGACCTTCGCGCCGCTCTCCACGCCGTCCGAGAAGGAGCGCGCGGACACGTTTAAGACCACCATGGACGCGCTCACTGCGCTGAAGACTATGGCTGTGATGCCCGAGGAGGCGTTCAACGAGGCCGCGCAGAACCTGCTCCTCGAGAACGAGACGCTGCCAGGGCTCCAGCAAATTCTGGACGACATCGCTGAGGACGAGCGCTTCGGCGTCGATCCGGAAGCCGACAGCACCGATCCAAGCGCCCTCACGCAATCCGGCAACGGAGTGGAAGGAGGTGATCCTGATCTCGAAGGTGGCGCGGGTGGCGGTGGAAGCGCCCCCGCCCGCCGGGCTGCGAATGACAAGGCGACCGAGGAATGAGCGGCGACGTCGAGCAGTACCAGCGCCTCCTTAACCGGAGCGGTGAACCCTCGTTCACTCCGGAGCAAGAGCAGCGCATCCGCGAAATCATCAACGAAGAGGCTCACAAAGCCGCAAAGGCCGTTCTTCCGATGATGCGGTTACGGCCGAGCCTGAACGGGGGCGAATTGTGAGCCCCTTCACCATCATCTGCATCGCCACCCCAATCGTCTCGGCGTTCATGTGGTTGAGCGGGTATTGCTTCGGTCGCGCCGCACAAACCCGCGCGTTCCGGTGCAGCGGCTATCAGCCCACACCTGGCGGAAAGCTTGGCACGCTGCCAAAAGCGGGTAGCGTCGTCTACCGACCGCGCTGATGCGCTACGACCTCGCCGCCATGGCAGCGCGCGCCAAGCCAGGCCGCCGCAAGCCGATCACCTTCCGCGACACCCCGCCCCCCGCCATGCTTGCGCAGTCGCTGTTCGCCCGTGCCTACCGCCCGATGCTGGATCGGTGGAACGCGCGTATCCCTGCGATCGTGGTGGAGTATGCACGCACGCTGTCGGCAATAACGACGGACAGCCCCGCGGACCTGCAAGCGCAGCTCGATGCGGCTTCGTCCGAGATGGAGCGGCTTTTCATCCTGCTCGACGCGGCTGTGCGCTCTTGGTGCCTTGAAACCGAGACGTGGAGCCGGGAAGCTTGGCGCGGTGCTGTGCTGTCAGCGACCGGCGTTGACCTCGGCGTGTTCCTCGGTCCGGAAGAGGTCCGTGAGACGCTGGAGAGCTACATCGGGTGGAATGTCCGCCTGATCCGCGACGTGTCGTCGCAGGCCGCCAAGCGGATCGGCGACGCAGTGTTCGCCGGCCTCCAGAACCGCACGCCTGCTCGCGAGGTCGCCAAGCAGATCCAGGAGGCAATGGGCATGTCGCGGCGTCGGGCGCTGGGCGTGGCATCCGACCAGTTGTCCAAGGTCACTAGCGCGCTTGCGGACGAACGCCGGCGCGAAGCAGGTCTGTCCGTGTGGAAATGGCGGCACAGTGGCAAGAAACATCCGCGGTCCTGGCACGTCCAGCGCAATGGCAACCTCTATAGCGACGATCCCGCGATGGTTGGGCGAGAGGTGGACGGAAAGACGGTGGAGACGCCCCCGGCAGCTGATGACCTTCCGGGGCGGCCGCCATGGTGTGGGTGTCGATCGTCCGCAGTACTGATTTTAGACTAGGCATATACCGCAATCTGCGGTAATGACGCCGCATGGATGAGGCCAAAGACGTAATTCTAGCAAGGATAGACGAAAGGTTGCGGCATTTGCACCTTTCGGACCGCAAAGCGTCTATGCTGGCGACCGGTCAGCCCGACATGATCCGGTATATGCGAACGAGAGGCGTTATGCCTGGAACAAGGAAACTCACCGAGCTCGCAACAGTGTTGGGAGTAGATGTGAGTTGGCTGTTGGGTGGAACGGCGATGCAGAGGCGCGAGGATGTACCCCGTCAACGGTCGGACAACGACACTGCGCTATCCCGAGATGCCATCGCCCGGATAGCCATGAAACTGTGCGAGCATCTCGACCACGCCAACCGCGCGCTAGGTGGCGTTGCTGATCCTGAAGCTGTCGTATTCGTCGCCGGCGTGCGCGGGCTGCTATCGGAGGTGCAATAAATGCCAGGGGTTCCCGCCCGCCTTAGAACGGCCCGCCAAGAGGCTGGTTATCGGTCCGCAGTCGCTGCAGCCCAAGCCCTTGGATGGCCTGAGCCTGCCTACCGCCATCATGAGAACGGTACTCGCAATTTCGATAGCGCCCTCGCCGAAGTGTATGGGCGTGCTTTCGGCGTGAGTCCTGTCTGGCTTTTAGGCTTGGGCGAGTTGAAACGCGAACCTGCCAATGCCAGCACTGCTCGCACTGCTGGCATCCCCTGGCGCCCAATCGCAGAGCTACCCGACGCGCTTAAGGATGGGCGGGAGGTGTTGGTGTGGGATGCATGGCCGTATGTTGCTAGCTGGGAGGGCGGGGATTGGAGAATCCAGGATTGGATCCCCGTTGGAGAGCCTACCCACTTCGCCGAGATCAACGCACCGGAGGAACATCAATGAGCAACTGCGCCATCTTCGAAGGCCTCTCTGGACGCCAGATTGCCGTAAACCCAAAGCTCGTCCGCGCGGTCACGCCCGGCGAACATAACGGCAGGGAGACTTTGACCATATCGTTTGACAATGAGCACGAGGTAAACGTGTATGGCGAATTCCGAGAGTCGCTCAGGATGCTGTTTGCCTAGGCTGCATCTCTGACGGCGGTAAACCCCGCCTGATCCCGAGAATACCCAAGGCGTCATGTTGCTGCATGACGCACTCGACGCCTCCACCGCCCGCATTTGCGCGGATGGCTGCCTCGTGGCCGACGTTCTGGCTGCCCGCACCGGGATCCAGCAGTACCGCGGCTACGAGGTTGACCCGCAGAACGCCCATGGCCTGCGCGACAAGGACGTGGTCAACGTCTATCGCCCCGCCGACGAGGTGTTCGCGCGCGACAGCCTGGCGAGCTTCGCCGCAGCACCCGTAACCATCGATCACCCCGCCGAGATGGTCAGCGCCGACAACTGGCGCCAACTCGGCGTCGGCGAGATCAACGGCGACATCGCCCGCGACGGCGAGCGCGTCCGTGTCCCCCTCATCGTCCGCGACGCGGCTGCCGTGCGCAAGGCTCAGACCACGCACAAACAGCTGTCGATGGGCTATTCCACCAAGCTGGACTTCACGCCGGGCACTGCGCCCGATGGCACCGCCTACGACGCCGTGCAGCGGGAGATCCGGATAAATCACATTGCATTGGTACCGGTCGCTCGGGGCGGGCCGGAACTCCGTATCATTGACGAGCGCCCCTCGGAGAAACCTTCCATGAAGATCACGATTGGCGACGCCAAGGACGTTGACCTGAGCGACGGCGCGGCTGTTGCCCTCGCGGTCGGCGCTCTCAACACCTCCCTCGCGGACGCACAGGCCAAGGTGGGCACCCTCACCGCTGACCTGTCGACCGCCAACACCGCACTGCAGGCGAAGGACGGCGAGATTGCCGGGCTTCAGCAGCAGCTGGCCGATGCGCAGGTCACCCCCGAGAAGCTCCAGCAGATGGCCGATGCCCGCGCTGAAGTGATCGGCAAGGCGAAGGCGCTGGCTCCCACCATCGCCACCGACGGCAAGACCGAGGCGGAGATCCGCAAGGCTGCTGTCCAGGCGAAGCTCGGCGATAAGGCTGCCGCGATGACGGACGCTGCAATTGAGGGCGCGTTCGCTGTCCTGACCGCTGACGCGAAGCCGGTTGCTCCGCGCATCGAGCCGATCGGCACGCCGCTCGTCACCGGCGACGCTGCCGCCAAGGAAACCGCCGCATTCGCCAAGGCGAACGACTTCAACTCCTGGCGCACCGCCGGGCGGGCGTAAGGGAGGACACCATGCCTTATCAGACCGCATACACGCAGTACCAGCCGAAGGGATTCCCCGGCATGTCGGCGAACATGGAGGAGTGGAACGGGATCACCCGCACCGCGACCGCCACGATCCTGTTCGGCTGCCCGGCTCAGCGCTCGGGTGACAACCAGTGCGCGCCGCTCGCTTCGGGCGGTGAGTTTCTCGGCATCGCGATCGCGCACCACGTGATCACCGGATCGAACGGCGACAGCTACGCGCAGTACGACAACGTGCCGCTCGCAGACGAGGGTGTCTATTGGGCGCTCGCCGATGCCGCGATCACCGTGGGCACCGCGCTGAACTTCAACACCGCAACCAACCGCTACACGACTGCAGCAGTTTCCGGCACCGTTATCGCGGTCCCTGGCGCTGAGGCGGACACGGCAGCGGCCGGCGCCGGCGCACTCTTCAAGCTGCGGCTGCGCCGCATTCCGTCCTAAGGGGGCCTGATCCATGTTCATGAATGACGCACAGCAGGCGACCCTCGGGTTCGTCTTCAACCAGAGCCTCGCGATCAACACGCGGGTGTACGAGACGGCCTTCTCGGATCTCGATTTCGGCCGCCTGGTCTTCGTCGACACCTCGTCGCCGGAGTTCGCGCCGGGCCTGGTGACCTTCGTCTCGTCGTCGGTTGGTAGCGCCAACTGGTACTCGGGCGCGGCCAAGGACATCGCCAAGGCCGACATCACCCGCGACCGTGTGGAGACCCGTTTCCACATGGCCTCGGTGGGCTACAGCTACAACATCGAGGAAGTCGGTCAGGCCCAGCTGATGGGCATGAACCTGGACGCTGGTAAGGCCCTCGCCGCTCGCCGCGCCTATACCGAGTTTATGTGGAACGTGACGCTGACCGGCGACGCGACCAAGAACATCCTCGGTCTGGCGAACCAGAGCGTCGTCACCACGGGCACCGCGCCGGCAGACGGCACGGGATCGGTGACCACCTGGTTCGACGGCTCTGGCAACGCGACCAAGACCCCGACCCAGATCGTTCGCGACATCAACAACGTCCTGACCGGTGTCTACACCGGCTCACTGACCGTCGAGATGGCCGACACGATCCTGCTGCCCTACAGCACGATCAGCTATCTCGCTGCGACGCCGATGTCGTCGACGAACAGCGAGACGATCATGTCGTTCATCATGCGGACCAACATCTACACGCAGATGACCGGCCAGCAGCTGACCGTCCGCGGCGTTCTCGGTCTGGACACCGCCGGCGCCGGCAGCACCAAGCGCATGGTGGCGTATGCCAACCGCGAGGACGTGGTGAAGCTGCACCTGCCGATGCCGCACCGCTTCCTGCCGGTTGCGACTGCGGACAGCGTGCACTTCGACGTCCCGGGCATCTTCCGGACCGGCGGCGTGGAAGTTCTCCGCACCGGCGCGTTCCGCTACCTGGATGGGATCTGAGCCATGACGACGGTCACCAACACCACCGGCGGCAACAAGGTCGTCAACTCGGTTCCCCCGGCGATCCTGACGCCGGGGGAGACCATGGACCTCGAGATCAGCGACGCCGAGCTGGAAGTGATGCGCGGCACCGGCTGGTTCTCGTTCGATGGCGACGACGAAAAGCCTGTCTCGCTCTCGGGCAAGAAGAAGGCGGAGCTGCTGAAGATCGCCGAAGCCGAGGGCGTCGAGATCGAGGAAGGCGCCACGAACGACGACATCATCGCGGCGATCGAGCTGCACCGCGAGGGCTGATCCCCTCACACGAAGCGCGAGGAGGGCCGTGGCTGATGCTGCGGCCCTTTTGCTATGACGGCGGTAACATTTCAGCGCCCCGACAAGCATTTACCTCGCGTTGTGTAGGAGGGTAGAGTGCCAGATCAGCTTATTGCAGGCGGCGTCCCCGTGTATCGCGATAGCGCCGGCGGGTTGCGAGAGTCCAACGACGCCAGCGCGACTGCCGCCGCCATGCTTCCCACGTCGGACTTCACGGCCGCCCAAGCCGCAATGGCCCGGCTGCCACTCCCCTTCCGCAACATCATCCGCGACCCGTTCGTCCCCTCAATCGGGCAGACGGCGAAGACCACCGCCTATCCGCAGGCGATGATCGACGCGATTCAAGCCAAGGGCTGCTCGTCCTTTCGCATCATCAACCCAAACAGCTGCGCGATCCGGTTCCGGGGCGCCACAGGGGTGGATGACCTGATCAAGGAGGGGGGAGGGCCGCATCCTCGGCCCCTGGCAGACGGAAGTGTTCTCGACGCAGAACCCGACGCACCTGAGCATTATGCCGGTCGCGCGGCCTGGGCTGCCGGTGCCGACCGAGCTTGCGTCGCCTGAGCTCAACTATGGGATCGGCGGCTGATGGCGCTCCGGTCTCCAGCTTCGGCCGGCGGCATCGCAGGCGCACAGGGCCCCAAGGGCGATACTGGCGCAACCGGGCCGGCGGGTCCCACTGGCCCTAAGGGCGACACCGGGGCGACGGGTGCGGCTGGCCCTCAAGGCACGACGGGAGCAACAGGCGCTAAGGGCGACGCGGGTCCTGCCGGGGCGCAAGGTCCCGCTGGTGCGACTGGCGCGCAGGGGCCGAAGGGAGAAACTGGGCCTCAGGGTCCGATCGGGCTAACGGGGGCAACCGGAGCAACGGGACCCGCTGGCAGCAACGCCACTGCCACCCCGCTCGGCACGGCGAACCCGAAGGCCCTCGGCACGGTCGCTCCTGGCAGCTCGAGCAATGCAGCGCGCGAGGATCACGTCCACCCGGCGACCGGCGCGCTGCAGTTCATCGGCAATGTCGTCGTCAGCCGCACGCTGCTGATCAGCCTCAGCAGCGGCATGCAACGCGAATATGTCGCCCTTTCCGGCGTCGCGCCCGGCGACCGACTGATGTTTGCGGCAATCGCCCCCTGCTCTGCCGGCTGTGCGCCGATCAACGTCTATCCCGACACGAACCGGGTGCTGTTCGAATACAACACCCCGGCGCTCGGCATCGGTGCTGTGGTGAACCTGCAGATCGCCGTCTACCGCGTCCAGTGACGGCGGTAGTGCCGCCCGCTTCCCAGGCATAGCCTCCGCCCATGACCTACATTCAGCCCGACGCCGCGACCCTCAAGCTGCGCTTCCCCGCCTTTGCTGCGGTCGCCGACGAGACGGTGGAATACTGGCTCACCGATGCCCGCCTCACCGTCACCGATAGCTGGATCGAGCAGGACCGCGCGCCCGCTGAGATGGCGCTCGCTGCCCACAACATGGCCACCGAAGGCTTCGGCTCAGCAGGTGGCGCGATCGCCGGCCTCGCAGACATGGGCGTGACCGAGTTCAAGAGCGGGGCGCTGTCCGCCCAGTTCGATGCCTCCACAGTCGCAGCCCGCAACGCCGGCGGCTATCGCTCGACGCGCTACGGGGTGGCGTTCCTCGCCTTCCTGAACCGCAACGTCGGCGGTCCCTTCCTCGCCGGGTGCGCCTGATGGACATCGCGGCAGGGTTCGCCCAGATCCTCATCGCTGCCAGCGGAGCGCTCGGCGCCGGGTACTGGCCTGCCGTCGCTCGGTGGCCAGGCACGCCGGTCATGGAGGGCGGTTCCATCGTCACTCCGGGAACGCCGCTTGAGTATAGCTGCCAGGTGCAGGTCGACGTTGCCACCGAGGCGATGCAGGCGCAGGCCAGCTATACCGACGGCGACGTGCGGCTGCTGGTGCTGGCGGCGACCCTCGACGTGGCGCTCGACACCGACGCGCGGATCCAGATCCCCGCGGGCCCGCATGCCGGCGAGTGGCTGATCGGCTCGTGTCAGCTGGATCCTGCTGCGATCTATTGGGACTGCCGAGGTCGTCGTGCCTAAGATCGCGGGCGTCGCTGACTTCCGGAAGAAGCTTTCTCGGATCACTAGCCCCGAGGCGAAGCGTCAGGTGGGCGCAGCGCTCTTTGCGGCTGGCGAGGAGATTGAGGTCGAGGCTGCGCTGTCGATCACGAACGGCGCGGTATCGGGCAAGGGGCACGTGCCCAGCGCACCCGGCAGTCCGCCGAACGCCGACACGCACCAGCTGGATCGCTCCATCGAAACGAACCAGGTCACCCCTCTGCGCGTGGAGGTTTCCGCGAATGCACCCTACGCTATCCACCTCGAGTTCGGCACGTCGAAGATGGCCGCCCGGCCCTTCATGGCGCCCGCACTGGCCCGCAAGCGTGATGATGCCGCGAAACTGGTCGCCCGCGCGATCGCGCACATTTCCAAAGGCGGGAAGGTGACCTGATGGCGATCGATAGCCTCATTCCGGCTCGTCGCGCTATCCTCGGCGCGCTGGCCACGTCGGCAGACGTGACAGCTATCGTGCCAGCGGCGCGGCACTATCCCATGACTGCGTCGAGCCCAGCCTGGCCGTTCATCCTCTACGGCGCGCCCGCGTCGGTGCCGATCCGCGCGACGTGTTTGGACGGTTCCGAGATCACGGTCGCGGTTCACGGGTTCGCCAAGCCGCGCTATCAGGGCGGGCAGATGGTGGAGACCGCGGAGGATCATGCTGGCCGATTAGGTGCGGCGATTGCCCGTGCCCTCGACGGGCAAAACCTCGAGATCCCCGCCGGCCGCGCGAAGGTGCGCCACACCGGTTCCCAGCTACTGATCGACGGCGCGGAGGCGGATGCTTTCCATTGCGTGGTGAACCTGCGCGTGCGATGCATCACGGGATGAAGCTGGCCATCTTTCTAGGCGGATTTGCGCTGCTTGGTGCCGCCTCCCTCGCATCTTGCGGCGGGCCTAGCGCCGGCGAGTTGGCCGAGCGCGAATATCGGGTCGTCGACCAGCCTGGCAGCATGTCCCGCGACAAGTGCGAGGCCGCCCGCAAGGTCGCCGCAGCCTATATGGGGCAGGACGAGGCCAAGTACCATCAATGGCAGATGACCGCGGACCTCGACTGCCTGAACGCGCGAATGGGCGCGTGAGCGACGACCTCGACGCCGAGCTATTCCGCGAGCTGATCTACGCGCTAATCCGGCGCGGGGTGATCGAGCAAGGCGACATCGACGAGGCTGAGGCAAGGTTCACCAGGCTTGCCAGCCACTACCGCGGATCGACGCGGAGCCACCGATACGAACAGCTGGCGCATCGGGCCTCGATCCTCCCCTTGGAGGCGACCACGGAAGACGAGGCGCAGCACGCGGCGGCCCAACGCCGCGCCCGCATCCGCGCAGTCCCTGACGGCGGTAACTCCGAACCCTAACGCCCCATAGCGTGCCCGCGACTTAGCTGGAGCACGCGATGAGCTATCCCACTGAAATCGACGCCGTCGTCGTCAAGATCGGCGATGGCGCGTCGCCTGAGGTCTTCACGACCATCTGCGGCATCGAGAATGCCACGATCAACGAGACGGTGCAGACCAATGACCGTTTCCGCAAGGACTGCACCAAGCCTGGCATGATTCCGACCCGGGACGTGCGCGTCACCGGCAAGCAATGGGACCTAACGGGCTCGGGTGTGACCAACGTCACCCAGCTTGTGACCCTCAAGGCCGCACTCGGCATCTCCCGGAATTATCAGATCGTCGCCATCAAGTATGATGGCACTGACGAGGGCGACGAGCTCGGCACCTTCACCGGTCAGGGCGTGCTGACCGCGCGCAACCTCAATCTGCAGGACAATGGCGGGACCGCGGAGATCACGATCGCCGGCGAGAACGAGCTGACCTGGACGCCGGCCACGTGACGGTTCTGACGGCGCTCGAGCTGAAGTTCGGCGACGGCGACTACCTGTTTGACCTGAAGCTGCCACAGCTGGCCGAGCTCCAGCGGCTGCGCGACTGTGGCATCTTCAAGATTTACGGGCGGGTGCGCAAGGGGCGCTACCTGCTCGGCGACGGCATTGTCGACATCCCTGAGGATGGGGAGGCGTTCGTCGAGGATCTTTACGAGACGATCCGTCTCGGCCTGGTCGGCGGCGGAAAGGGCATGGTCAATGGTAAGGAGGTCGAGGTCTCGGCCATCCGTGCCCGCCAGCTGGTCGAAACCTATGTCCACCCCGCTCCCCTGCGCGAGTGCTGGATGATCGCCGTTGCCATCCTCGGCGCGCGGGTGGAGGGCTATTCGCCCCCAAAAGACGAGCCGGCCAAGGCGCCGGCAACCGCAAAGCGGAAGACGAAAAGGTCGACTTCGCGGAGGTCATCGCCAACTGCGCCGTCCTCGGCTGCGACTGGCGACAGCTGACCTGGTGGGAATACCAAGCGCGGCTGTCGAAACACAACGACGCGAACGAGAGCGGGCCGCCGCCGATCTCGGATCCTGATAGGCTCCGGCGGGTCATGGCGGTGCACTGATGGCAATCGAAGCAGATCGCGTCGTCGTCGCCCTGATCGGCGACACCTCCAACCTCGACAGCAACGTTTCTGGCGCCGAGCGCAACTTCACGCGCGCCATGTCGAGCATCGAGCGCTCGGCCGCGTCTGCCGAGAAGCAGATCGTGCAGTCGTCGAATGCATCGGCTTTCGCAGCGCGTAACCTTGGCTTCCAGCTCTCTGACATCGGTGTTCAGCTCTCCGGCGGGCAGTCGCCGTTCCTGATCATCTCGCAACAGGGCCCGCAGGTGGTGCAGGCGCTGCAGGAAATCAGCGCGTCGGGTGCAGGGCTTGGGCAGGTGCTGCGGACGGTCGCCCTCCCCGGCTTCCTCTCTATTCTCGGCATCCTCGGACCGTTCGTTGCGCAGCTGTTGGCCGGCGCAAACGCGACAGACACGAAGAAGGACGCCACCAAGGCGCTGACCGAAGCCATCAACGATATGGTGAAGGCGACTGACCAGGCCATCTCCAGCGGAACGCGTGAGATCCAAGTCAGCGAAGGCCTCGCTCGTGCCAAGCTTGCCGAAGCGCAGGCGAGGCGGGAGGCGGCCAAGGCATCGCTACAGGGGCGAGTGGCCGAGCTAGAGGCTCAGCGATCGGCTCCCGGACTATCGACCAACGGGTTTCAGCAAGCTGGTAACGCGGGCGTTGCCGCAGCCGCTGAGGGTATTTCAGAGCTGAAGCGGCAGATTGCGCAGCTGGATGTTGCCGCACAGCAAGCGCAGGTGGCCGTTCGCAACGCCGAAACTCGGGCAGCCCGCCAGCGTGTCACTGAGCGAACCGATCCCCGCGCTGGGGCTCAGGGCCGCTATGAGCGCGGCGAGATCAACCTTAACAACCTGCGAAGGGCCGGACTGCTCACAACCCAGCAGTACGAGGACCAACTCACCAAGCTCACCGAGACGCGCGACCGCGACATCAAGGCTATCGGGGACGCCGCAAAGGCTGAGCGCAAGCGAGAAGCTGATGCGAAGAGGGCGGCCAAAGAGCAGGCTCGCGAACTCGACCAGCTGCGAAACAAGCTGAATAGCGTCGAACGCCAGTACGATCCCACCGCCGCGGCCTCGCGAGAGTTCGCGGCGGACCTGGCCACCATCGGCGAGGCGATGAACCGCGGCATCATCACGCCGGCGCGAGCTGCTGAACTGCGTCTGAAGGCCATCGAGGCCCGCATGCAGTCGTGGCTCAACACGGTCCAGGGCGCCAAGGATGCGCTCGGCACGGACCAGATATTCGGCAACACCGCCGATCGCATCGACGACGAGCAAAAGCGCCGCGAGGAACGGTCCACGCAGGCGCGGATCCGCGCAGACGAACGCTTCCAGCAGCAACAGCAGCGGAAGGCCGAGGATAACATCCACGACCTCGCCGACATTTACGAGACGCTCTTCACCGACGGCACGGAGAACTTCTGGGACGACTTCAAGCGGCAGGGCCTACGTGCGCTGGCGATCCTCGCGGCGCAGAAGACGCTGTCCCTGCTGACCGGTCAGGATGTCTCGCTGAGCGACGGACGCGGGCTCGGGTTCATCGGCAACTCGATCTTCGGGGCGCTCGGCGGCAAGAAGGATTTCGCCTCGGGCATCGGCGGCGACATCCTCGGTCTCGCCAGCTTGTTCGGCCGCGCATCCGGTGGCTACGTGGCGCCCGGGCAAACTGTCCGCGTGAATGAGAACCGAGGCGGCGTGGAGCTGCTGCGGATGGGTAGCCAGGGTGGGTCCATCATACCGCTCGGCCGCACTGACGCCGTGCGGCCCAGTGCCTCGCAAACCGTCGTGAACGCCCCGCAGTTCAACCTTAAGGGCGCGGTCGTCACCCGCGAGCTTTACGCGGACATGGAGCGGATCGCGAACCAGAGTGCGGCGCGCACATCCTCTGCCGTCGGGCGACAGGTGCTGCAGGCCGTCCCGGGCCGCATGACGCAGTATCAGAACGACGGCACCTGACGGCGATAACCCGCCCCTGCGTCTCGGCATAACCCGAGCATGTGGCAGCCTATCGCGAGAGCTTTGTCGTCTACGTGGCGTCCAACCCGCCTGCCCTGTTCTGGACGGGCGCTGGACGGCTGCCGATTGCTGCTGACGCGGTGATCCCGGCCCCCATGGTTGCCCTCGGCGCGGGCCGACTGATCAACATCCCGGACTTCCAGCAGCTGATCAACGGCACTGCCGAGCGCCTCACCTTCAGCTTCTCCGGCGTCTCCAACGAAACTCTGCGGCTTGCCTTTGAGGAGGCTGCATCGGTCAAGAACGCCTTTGTGTGGCTCGGCCGCATCACGTTCGACGCAGCGTGGCAGCAGGTCGGCCCGATCGAATGGGAGGCACTGTTCCAAGCACGGGAGATGACGATCAGCCGCCAGAGCCCGTCTGAGCAGTCCGTCACGATCACGCTTGCCAACGGGGACACTGCCCGCAGCCGAGCGCCGAACAACTTCTTCACGGACGCAGATCAACGCCGGAGGTACCCCACGGACGCGGTGTTCAGCCACGTCGCGGGGATCTCGCAGGGCACCTCTCGGCGCTGGGGACCGCGCTGATGGACCTCGCCGACTTCCTGCACGACGCGCCGCGCGATCCGTCGCCGTGGAACTGCTCGACCTTCCCGGCGGACTGGTGCGTCGCGCTCGGCCTGCCAGACTTCGCCGCTCCGTGGCGCCACATCATCGAGATGGAGGCGTGCGAGCAGGAGGCATCGGTCGGGCTGCTGCGCCTGTGGGAGCATGGCATCGGCGATGCGCTGCCGGTGGCTGATGCTCCGTATCAGCCTGGAGACATCGCGGTCGTCGCTCGGGCGGGGCTCGAGGCGGGCGCAATCTTCGACGGCGCCATGTGGGCCCTGCGCACGCCCCGGGGGATAGTGTTCGTCACCCTCCCCGCCAGCGCAATCGCTAAGGCATGGAGGCCGCACCGTGGGTAAGACGCTCGGCTCGATCATCACGCTCGCCGGCGCTATAGTCGTCAACGCCATTCCCGGGCTGGGCCAGATCGCGAGCGCCGCGATCTTGGCGGGTTCATTCATCGCCGGCTCGATCGTCTCGGGTCTTGGCGGCGGAGGATCGCGCCCGGAGACGCAGTCGACCTCGGTCAAGCAGCCTCGCCCGCCGCGTGTGTCCGCCTATGGTGTCTCCAAGCTGGCGATGGCCTACGCGCTGTACGAGACCGGCACCAACGGCCACGCGGTCGATGTTGGCGCGGTGCACGATGGGCGCATGGACGGCGTCGTGCAGCTGTACCTCAACGACGACAAGGTGACCGTCGCCGGCGCCTATGTACAGTCTGGCGCAGACGGTCGCTACGGCAACGACAATATCCGCCTGCTCTACACGGACGGCAGCGCGCCCGGTATGTGGTTCAACCAGGTCGGCGCGATCGTCCCAGAGTGGACGAGCAATCACCGCGGCGATGGCGTCGTGATGCTCGCCATGATCGCGAAGAACGTGAAGGAGAAGGACTATCTCAAGTTCTATCCGAACGGCGCGCCAACGGCATCCATGGTCGCGCGCTGGCAGCGGTGCCCGAATCTCCGCGCCGCTGATCCACTGAACGAGGCGGGATGGACCTGGACCGAGAACCCGATCCGCCAGCTTGCCCACTACATGCTGGTGCGCGAGTGCCCCCAGCCGACCGTTCCAGCGACTGACCCGGCCTACCCTGCCACGCGAGCCGCCCTTCGCGCGGCATTCTGGAACGCCAAGATCGGCCCTGCCCTTGGCTATTGGCAGGCGGCCCAAGATGTCTGCGACGAACCTGTCCCGATGAAGGCTGGCGGCACGGAGCCCCGCTACCGCTCGTGCGTCGCTCACAGCCACACCGACAGCCACAAGCAGGTGCGTGGCGCGATCCTGGCCACCTGCGACGGCTGGATGGCTCCCCGCGCGGATGGGGCCTACGTCGTCTATGCGGGGCGGGTCTACGAGCCGACGGTGACGATCGGGCCCGAGCAGATCGCCTCCTTTGAGTGGAACGGCGTGGGCGTGGACGACGACAAGGCGATCAACGAGTTCGTCTGCACCTACATCTCCGACCAGCACGACTATGCCAGCGTCGAGACCGATGCCTGGACCGACGAGGACGACATCGCCGAACGCGGGCAGTTGCTGTCCACTACGCTCGACCTGCCGGTCCCATCGCACGGCCAGATCCGCCGCCTCGCCAAGCGCGAGATGGCGCGGCGGAATGCAGTGTTCCGCGGCACGATCACCACCACCGTGGAGGGGCGCGCCGTCCGCGGGCACCGGTTCATTCACCTCGCGCTGCGTGTGGCGGGCCGCACCTACTTCGACGGGCCCGTCGAGATCACCGGATTGACCCGGAACATCGAGAGCGGTGGCGTCACCTTCACCTGGGTGGCCGTCTCGTCGAACGTCGACAGCTGGAACCCCGCCACCGAGGAGGGTAACCCCGCAGCGACCGCGGACCGCGTGGCAGGGGAGCCCCTCCCCACGCCTACCGTGACCAGCGCGGTGGCGGCATACGACACCGTGTCTGACGCCGGCAGCGGTGTGCGCGTGACGATCACGGCGGAGGGGCTGAACCGAGAGGACGTGACCTGGTACGCGCGCTGGCGGAAGGTCGGCGACAGCGCCTGGTCGACGGACAGCTATCCGGACATTGACGCTGGGCCGTCGGTAACGCTGCTGACCGGCTTCGTGCCGACGAACGGCTCCGTGGAAGTCGAGGTCGCCTATGGCACCGGCGACGGCCGCCTCTCTGCATGGTCGTCTGCGGTGACCGCGAACACTGCCACCGACGCGACCCCGCCGGAGGATGCCGCAGGCGTCACGCTGGTGAACTGGTCGGACTCGCTGGACCTCTCCACGGCAGCGATCCCGCGCGCGTCGTCGTATCGCTGGCGCTTCTATGACGCCGACGGCACCACGTTGGTCCGGACCATCAATACATCGATCCCGAGCGTTTCCTACACCGCTGCCCAGGCCGAGCTCGACGGCACCCGGCGCCAGTACATCGTCAAGGTCGCTGGTGTGAACGCGGCCGGTGCCGGCGATGAGGCCTCGACCTCCATCCTGACCAACGCCGCGCCCTCCGCAGTTACGGGCGTCTCTGCCACGGGCGGGGCGACTGAGGCGCAGGTCGCGTTCACGCTGCTGACCGAAGCTGACGTTGCCGGGTATGTGGTCTACGTGTCGAACACCGCTGGCTTCAACCCGCTGAGCCAGGGCACCGCCTTCTACAACAACGGCGCCTCACCCGCCTATCTGCAAGGGCTCGCATCCGGCACGTTCTACGCCAAGATCGCGGCGTTCGACGCATGGACCCGCCGGCCTGACCTGCTCAATTTCTCCTCGGAGGTGACGTTCGCGATCACCACGGGCGGCGGCGGTGTGGGCGGCGGTGGTGGTGGTGGTGGTGGCGGCTACTGCGTCACCACCGACACCTGCGTGCTGCTGGCAGATGGCTCGACGCGCGCGGCTGGCGAGCTGGCTGTGGGTGACATGCTCTGGACCCAGCACGAGACGACGTTCGAATGGGGGGCGCACCCCGTAGAGGCGATCGAGATCGTGGAGGATGCAGTGTTCGCCGCGGACATCGGCGAGCGGCGCACGCGCGCGACCGCGGGGCACTTGATGCTGATCAATGGCTCCTGGATCCGCATGGATGCGATCGGCACGCCAGCCGGCCGCGCGATGGTCGCCAAGATCACCGTCGCAGACGCTCACACCTATGTCGCGAACGGCATCTTGCACCACAACATCAAGTATCAGCCTCTTGAGCCCGGCACGGACTGACCTGACGGCGGTAACTTCTAGGCGAGCGCGGCCATAGCGTCGCGACATGCTCCCGATCTTCCCGGCTCATATCTTCTGCCCTGAAACGGTGACAGCCGGCGTGATGGCGGATGTAGTGTCCGGCGGCACGTCGCTAGCTGGCGAGCAGGACGTGATCGAAGCGGACGGCGGCGGACGGTGGATGATCACCATGTCCGGCATCGCCCTTGATGACCCCTACACACAGCGCCTGTGGAAGGCATGGATGGCGAAGCTTGCGGGCGGCGCCACCCCGGTGCTGGTCCCGCTGCTGTCGGTTGCCACTGGGCCGCGCCCGATCGCCGGGAACGGGTTTGCAACCCCGTCCGACCTGTATGCGAACGACGACTATTTTCCGACTGAGGTGCGGTTCGCCTCCCCCCACATCATAGCGACCATCACAGTGCCTGTTGCCCTGCGTGCGACCACCATGCAGATCACGGTCAGCCAAGGCGGACAGATCCAGCCAGGCATGGATTTCGCTGCAGGGGTCCACGCGTACACCGTGGAAGAGGTGGTCTCACGCTCTGGCCTTAGCGCCACAGTCCGGACTGTTCCGCCCGCGCGAGAAGCTATCACCTCCGGGGCCGCGGCGAACTTCGACTGGCCCTGCGTCGTGTGCCGTCTCGTCCCTGGCCAAAGCCTTGCCGCGCAGATCGTCTCCGGCCTCTACGCCGACACCGAGATCCAGTTCGTGGAGGACACCGCCTATGTCGCGTAGCTTCGACATCGAGGTGCCGCGCCAGGGTGACTGGCTCCGCGAATTCGCCATGACCGGTGACGATGATACTCCGATCAACCTGACGGGAGCGAGTATTGCATGGCAGGCCCGTTCGGTAGGCGGCGTTGGTGCTGTACTTGGCACCGCCGCCGTTTCCATCGTGGAGCCGCTTTCTGGCAGGATCACGGTTCGGTGGCACGGCCCTGACTTCCACGCGATCGGGCTGCCCAGCGAGATCGTCCGCGTCGCCCACGACATGAAGGTCACCTATCCCGACGGCATCGTAGACGTGCCGCTCCGGGGGCAGCTCATCATTTATCCGGAGGTGACGGTATGACCGTCGAGAAGATCGTCGTCACCGGCGCGCGTGGTGAGAGCTATGCAGACGTGCTCCGCCGCATTGGGCTATTCGGCGTTCTGCCGGGCGATAGCGATGCGGAAGCGGTGTCCAAGATCAATGCCGATGCCGCAGCCAGCGCCGCGACGGCAGAGGCCGCAGCGGGCCCGACCTATGCGTCCAAAGCTGCCGGCTTGGCGGCGACAAGCGTGGGTGAGGCATTCGCCGTCGACAACGGCGATGGAACGGTCACCGTCTATCTGAAGGACGGCGACACCAACCCCGCCCAGCGGACGCTCGCCACCACCGCAGCGATCACGGCGGTGACGCGCGATGTGACCTGGAATGGCCCGATCGATCTCACCGGGCTGGTGGATAGCCGCGCCGCTTTGCAGTTGGCTATCAATGCCGGCCTCAATCGCCTACCGGCGGGTACATTCAAGGTCGGCGGCGATCTTGTGGTGCCCGAGACGTGGTGTGGCTTCCTTGAGGGCGCTGGCTCTGGCCTGACACGGCTGGTCTTCACGTCCGGCGGCCTAAAACTGCCGTGCAAAGGCAATCCCAACGGCAGCTACCACATCAAGGGCGTGCGCGGCATGACGATCGCCACCACGACGGTGGGGACAGATACCGCGATCGGCGTCTACCGCACCGATGCGGCGTCGATCGACACTGACATTCTCCTCGAGGATGTAACCGTGATCGGCGCCGACGGCATCTACGGCACGGCGACCGGCCCGGCGAAATACTGGGCAACGCTGGTCAACATCAATCAGTGCCGCTTTGTCACGCTCCGGTCCTGCCGTCTGCATGGCGGCGGTCCAGGCAAGACCGGTGTCGGCATCAAAGCCCATACGACCGACTCCGATGCCCAATTCTTCCTATCGCTCACCGACACGAAGCTGGATGGATGCACGAAAGCATTCGAAATTTCGGGCTGGTGGGAGAGCATCTACATCACGAATTCCATGATCTACGGCTGCCGCGATGGCCTATCGTTCGCGCGCGTCGGCGCCGCCGTCGGTGACTTCTCGATCGAAAATACGGATATTTTCGCGTCCCGCGAGCCGATGGCGCTGTCCAACATCAACAACGTAAACATCGGCGCGGGGGTCAAGCTTGCCCGCGGCTTCATCGAGCCGGGATATAACTCCGCGTTCCAGGAATCTGGCGCAATCGGCAACTCGACCGACGGTTATCACTATCCTGGCGCAGTGCTGAAGGTGTCGAGCTCCGGGGGTGAGGGCCAGGTGTCGATTGACGGGAAGATGTTCTCCGCATTCGGGGACACCACCGACTTCATACGCCTGACGGACATCGTGACCTTCAACGTCAATGCCATCTGCTATGGCGCCGCGACTGGCTCCGGATTGTCGCTCCTCGGCAACACCAAGCAGGGGGGGTGGGGCAACCTTGTCATCGACGCGCGCGGCAGCACCATCGGCTACGGCGTCTCGATCGCCAGCACCTGCGCGGAAATCCAGGGCGGGATCCTCAACACCGATGCGAATGTCCGCATCAACGACCCCGCCGACGTGCTGGGGAAGTACCGTGCTGCATTCAGCGCCTATTCCAGCGCGACGCTCACCGACAAGACCGGCGATGGGTCTTTCTATCTTCCGATCCTTGGCACCGCGGCCTTCAACGCCGGCAGTGGGTACAACCTCGCGACCGGCATTTTCACGGCGCCGTGCGACGGGATCTACCATTTCAATTTCTCGGCAAAGCTCTCAGGGCTGCTTTCGGCGCATACGGACGCAAGCGTGCTTCTCGTCACGCCAGCCGGCAACCGCACGGAGCAGTTCAATCCGTTCGCCGAGGCCGGAACGTCGACACTGAGCCGAGGTGTGTCCGCGACCGTGCAGCTCAACGCAGGGCAGACGGTGAACCCGCTGGTGGTGGTTTCCAACGGCACCAAGGTCGTGGACCTGCTGGGCACCATGGATGGCACCGCCTTCGACGGACACCTCGTCCGCACGCTTTAACCACAAGGAGCGCTACCATGGCAGACGATCAGGCACACCCCCCGCCCCAGCCGACACCGACCCCGACCCCTACGCCGACGCCAACCGGTCCCAAAGACACGACGGAGCAGGGCTGATCATGCAGCACCCCGAATATCTCTACTGGTTCGCCCTGGCGGCGTTCGGGGTGCCTGCGATTGTGTTGGCACGCGCAGTGGTGCCGGCGCTCGCCATGCTTGTCGTGCTGGTGAATATCCTCGCTTGGCGTGCTGGCATCACCTGGCGCGGCGAAGGCCTTATGCTCGCCTGCCTCTATGGGCTGATGCTGACCTCTACCATGCGGATGCGCCTTGGCGCAGCGGAGACGATGGCTGCCGCATTGTGGTCGCCGATGATGGTGTGCGCCATTGCTCAAGCAGCGGGGGCTCTCCCGTCCGCATGCTACTGGGCCATCTACGGCCTCGCCATGGCGCAGGCTATCTTGTTCCTCGGCGCCGG
Organism: Sphingomonas sp.; assembly: GCF_036731925.1. GTDB lineage: Bacteria > Pseudomonadota > Alphaproteobacteria > Sphingomonadales > Sphingomonadaceae > Sphingomonas. The sequence goes on along the minus strand of NZ_DAINDJ010000001.1, from coordinate 699,527 downwards.
TCGGTGGACCGTTCGTGCCCGTCGCCTAATCACTGAACGCGTCACCCTCCGCCGCGGAGGGCTGCACGCATGCCGGGCGTAGACCTGATGGGACAGCACGGCGGTGAACTCGCGGCGGCCTATGCTGGTGGCTTTGTATCCGCGACCGGGATCATGATGGCTGCCGGGCGGTGGGTCTGGACCAAATTCGGCGACAAGCGGATCGACGAACTCAAAACTGAGCTGGCAGCCGTCAAGGCTGCACGCGAAGACGATCAGCGGGATTATGAACGGCAGCGCGAGCGGGACCGGCTCGAATTCAACCGAATTCTCGATCGCCATGCTGATCGCATCATGGTTCTCGAAGGTCTGCTGATCCAAGCCGGCGGCGGCCTTCGCCAGGCGATGCAGGCCGCCCTTTCCGAAACGAATGTCCGCGTGACCGAGGTCGCGCACGGGGCGGTGAAGCTTGAAGAGGAGCCGAAGCAATGACCGAACTCCGTGAGATCCAGCGGCGCGTCGGCGTGCAAGCGGATGGCGTTCTTGGGCCCGCGACACTTGCCGCGATTGCTAAAGCGCTGGGCATGGACAAGCCCCACGCGCTGGTCGATGCTGGCGCATTCTTCAAGGGCGTTCGCGCTGTCAGTGGGCAGCTTGCCCAGCCTCAGGTCGACACCATCAACGCACTGCTCACCAAGGCCTCGCACTGGCGGCTTTCCTGGCTGGCCTATGGCCTGGCGACCGCATGGCACGAGGCCCGGCTGGTTCCTGTCGAAGAGATCGGCAAGGGCGGCGGCCGGCCCTATGCCAAGCCGGGGAAGTATGGCCAGGCGCAGTATGGGCGCGGGCTCGTGCAGCTGACGTGGGATAAGAACTATGAGCGCGCCGACGAGGAGCTGGGCCTGGATGGAGCGCTGCTGCGAGACTTTAGTGTGGCGCTTCGGCCTGACATCGCGGCAGACATCTTGGTTCGGGGCATGGAAGAGGGCTGGTTCACCGGCAAGAAGCTGGCGGATTATCTTCCCGGCGACACGGCGACCGGCGCGCAGTTCTCCGAGGCTCGCCGCATCATCAACGGCACTGACAGGGCCGACATGATCGCAGGCTATGCGCTCCAGTTCCAGGCGGCGCTTTCAGCAGGAAGTTGGACATGAGCATCCTCAACGCGCTCCGCGGCATCGGCGGCGACTTCGAGGTCCAGCGCGTCATCGGTGCGTTTGGCGCCGTCACCTTCATCGTGAATGCCCCTGCGCTCGTGTGGGCCGGAAAGGTGCAGGTGTCTTTCGAGACGTTCTGCATCGCTTATCCCGCGGGCATCGCAACTGTCATCGCAGCCTGCGCAGGGTCGATCGCGTGGAAGGATCGCCAGGTCGCCAAGGCTAAGGCGCAAACGGAGGCGACCCCATGATCGCTTCCGCCCTCGCCCTTCTCCGCACGCGGACCGGGCAGATCGGCGCCGCGGTGCTGGTCACGCTCATCGGCTTCGGAGTCTGGCTCGCATTCCACGACCGCAAAGTGATCGCCCGACACGAGGCCGGGCAGCAGCAAAAGGCCGCTCCCGCCACAGCGCGCGCCGACGCCGATCGCGCCAAGATTACGGCGATCATCGCCAACGACACGCAGGAGGTGAAGAATGCGCTCGATAAGCTTCCGGATGCTCCGCTCACTGATCGCCAGCGGGCTCGCTTTTGCGCTACCTGGATGCGGCAACACGGGACTCCTTGTCCCCCCGCGCGCTGACATCCAGCCGGCGGCAGAGCCGATCATCACAGCGGAGGCAGCCACGTCGGCAGCCGCGCTCGACGCGTTCGATGTCGCGCATGAGGCGTGGGGAAGGTCCGAGCACGAGAAAGTCGCGAGGATCTGCCGCTTCTATCGCGAGATCGGCGTCAAGCGGCTCATCTGCGAGTGATCTAGACCTTAGCTGCCACCAGCGAGTTGCCGCATGCCAGCGTCTCGAACGTCTTCGCCGGCAACCCAGCTAGGACATCCCGCCACAGATCGCCGCCCGGGGGCTGTGCTGCCAGTTCGGCCACGGTCAGCGACTTCACCCGCGCGCGCTCTGCTTCCGGCAAAGCGGCCAGCAGCTCGTTCAGCGTCCAGGAGATGGTATAGTCCGGTCCTTGGTTGTGCAGCGTGTCGCAAGACTCGACCGCCCAACCATCGCTGAACATCCGCCGGAGCCCCTCGCGCGTGGCGTTGTAATAGTGGCTGGGGTAGCCATGCACCGGCTGCAGGAACGGCCAGTCAATGAACACCTTGCCGCCTGGTTTTAGCATGCGGCGGAACTCGGCCGCGACCTTCCATGGCTCCTCGACATGTTCCAGCACCGCGAAGCAGCCGATCCCGTCGAGTGAATTGCTCGCGATGGGATAGCGGCAGTCCGGCTCCATCACGATGTCCGCCGACCGAGAGCGGTAGACCTCAAGGTACAAGCAGTTGGGTTCGATGGACGAGCGGAGGCCGCAACCCACGTCGAGATAGAGCTTGTCGGGATTGGCGCGGATCTCTTCGATAAATGGGGCAAAGCCGTGATTCGCCGATTCGCCGTCATATTCGCCGACGTCGTAGGCTTCACCGCCGAACGACACCGGGAAAGATGCCTCGTGTTCAATGAAGGCGAACGCCTTGCCCTCGCCGCCGGCCCGTGGATCGAGGATGGATTCAAAGCGTCGAAACCGCTCTTGCAAGACGGACAGAGGCAAAGGCTCCGCTGGCGGGCCAAACTGCTTCCGGCCCTCGTAAATGCCGTGCTTCTCGAAATGCTCCCTTGCGGACATGCCCAGCTTTACTGCCTCGGCGACATCAGGGTTCGCGGCGGCATAGCGCTCGGCATCAAAATTGTCTGGGGTGGCGAGCTCAAGGATCATGTGGGCTGGATGCCATGAAAACCCTGACCTTGCTAGCCACAAGCCATTGACGGCGGTAACTTGTAGAAGCTCGAGGTGCGACCACGGCTGAAACTGCCGAGGAACCGTCGTGGCGCTGAACGCTCTCACCCTTGCCGTTACCCAGGGCGTCGTCGGGCGACCCTTTTTTTCCGCTGTCAACGGCATCACCTATCGCGACCGCGTTCAGGTGCTGGTCGATGGCTCGCCGGGCGGGAGCTACGTCAACGGCGTCGTCTCATTCGCGTCACTCCCCTACCCGACCTCCACCATCGTCCTGCGCGAGTACGAGCCCGGCGTCGGTGTGGGCTATCGCGATAGTCGCATCGATATCACCGGCGCGACATCGTCCGCACTGCGGGCTCAGGCGCTCGCCTCTCTGTCGAATGGCCGCACGCTGCGGAATTGGCGCGTCGGCTCGGTTCGCCAGCCTGATGGCAGCTATGTCTACTCGCTATTCGTCGAAGATGACCTCGGCGCCACGCCGCAGTTGTCGATCGGCAGCGGCACCCCGACGCCGACACCCGCCCCTACACTAGGCACGCCGGTGCTGTCCGGCACCCTCACGCAAGGCGCGGCCGCCTCGGGCGTGAACCTGCTCGGCCTGACCGACGGCAGCACCGTAACGTTCAATATCGCGGGCCTTACGATCGGGACCAGCGGCACGACCCGGGCGATCACCGGCACGCCAGCCACGTCAGGCCCACTGATCGCGACCGAAACGCTCGCCGGCGCAACGAACAGCCCGAACCCGACGACCATCGGCAGCGTCATCGCCGCGTCTGCCACCAACACGATCACCGCGGACGGGTATTCGGTGGCGGGCAATAGCCTGTTGCCGAATGCCACGTACACGGTCACCCGGGCGGGCTTCGACAGCACTGGCGCGCCGACCACGTACACCGAGACCGTCAACAACACCGGGCCGTATTTCCAGGTCGCACCGACGCTCGCGCCGTCGACCACAGTCTCCGTGCTCTCGGCCACCATCTGGAGCCACGACAGCATCGTCGGGCTCGCGAACAACAGCCCCGACGCTGCGCCGAAGCCGATCGTTCTGTGGCAACAGCTTGATCGGCGGATCGTCAAGGGCAGGGTGAAGGGCAGCCTCGTTGCGTACCACTTCGCGGCCCGCAACGGTAAGCCGGTGGCGCTGGTCAAGCTGCTGGTCAGCGATGGCACCAACACCATCACCGTGAACATCACGGACCCCACCGTCGATACGACCCAGCCGAACCGCGACGCAGACGGAATCAAGGTCTGGGAATACAACTACGATGTAGACGTTTCGACGCTGGCAAACGGCCCAATCACCGTCAATGCCGAGGTCTATCCGTGGCAGGGTGACGCGACCAGCGTTGCCAAGAGCGTCGATGGCGTGGCGGACAGCAAGGGCTTCTGCACACAGAAGTTCCTGAAGGACGGCACGATCTACGCCGAGAACGGCATCCGCAATTACGTCTACCACGACGCGACCACCGGTAACGACTCGACAGCCTATGTCGGCCCGGATCCTGCGCTTGCGAAGGCCAGCCCGGCGCAGACCGAGGCCGGCGGCTGGAACCGGGCGGTTGCGGTGCTGACGGCTACCGGCCTTGATGGCCTTGGCATGTTCTATGGGGCCGGTACGTGGGAACCGCCGGGAGGTATCGTAACTCGCGGAAACAGCTACGAAATCACCGTGCAGCGCGATCCAGCGGTCCCGAAGGCCAACGTGATCTATGGCTTCGGCACTGCCGGGTATAATGGCCGCTGCGACTATCTGGGCATCCGCGACATTACTATGAAGCGTCTCGGCACGAACCAGCTGAAAAACAAGCGCTGGTCTATTCGTGATGTTGACTTCGATCCCAACGGCTTCACGGGAACGCCTTTCTGGACCAATGGCTCGTTCTCCATTGAGGGCAACGTTACGTTCCTGAGTGGCGCGGGCGGGGCAATGCTGCCGGCCCTTACGTCCGAAATGCGGATGATGCGGGGACTGACCACGACTGGTTACGCCAGTTTCGAGGTATACAATATTGTCGGGTGCCGTCTTGAGGGTGGGGTTATCTCCATGGTCGCGAACCGGACGGCGGGATATTTCGACGGCTTTATTGTCTATAGCAATAAGTTCATGAAGCTGAACGGAAGCAATGACTTCTTCGGAATGTCCGAGACGGTAAACGGAGCCCTGCTCGCCAATAACGTTTTTGAATGGATCAGCGGCACTGGCCCAAGCGTCCGGTTCAGCGGCGATAATCGAACGAACAACCTGCGAAACGTTCATGCCGTGCATAATACGTTCGTCGGTGCGCAGAACAGCGGGCGCATCAATTGGCTGTACGATGAAAACGCGACGACACCGCGCACCCACAAATACAATACGTTCCACAACAACATTGTCGGCCAGCTGAACACCAAAAACGGCTGGTTCCTGTACCTGATGCAGAGCATCGCTGATGGGCGCACGGGAGGCCTGGAGTTCTTCCACGGCGTGAACGTCTCGGGAACCTTCACGATGATGGTCGATGCCGGGCCTAATCGCGTGGACTTCCGCCAGTATTACCCTGGCCGCGCCGCGCAGATGACGACGACCACCAACGTCTACACGGACCCGAAGTTCGTCAACAACCAAGGCATCAAGTGGAGCGGATCGGCAACCGTCAACGGCACCGGCGGGGGCGACTACTCCCTCGCGGCGGACAGCCCCTGCAAGAACGCCGGCATTTTCCGGGTGCTGCCCGGCGGGATCAATGGCGTGGCTTACACGGCGACGCCGAACCTCGGGGCCTTTGGCTAAAGGAGTGCTAGTATGAGCCTGCTTACCCTGGCAGCGGCAATCACGTCGCTGGTTGTCGGAACGCCCGCCGAACTAACGGTCGCCCTCAAGAACGCCAAGGGAGGGGAGCGCATCGCTCTCCTCCCCGGCAACTACGGGCAGGTCGTCGTACAGAGCCGCACTTGGTGGAATCCTGTGACGGTCGAGAGCGCCGATCCGCAGCGGCCGGCGACCATTGCCCGGCTGGTGACGCAGAACACGACCGGCATGACCTTCAACGGCATCGAGTTCACCCGCATCCGGGGGAGCGAGCCGAAATACAACAAGCTCATCGAGATCAGCGGCGGCGCATACATTCGCTTCAACGGCGGGAGCGTGCACGGCTCGCTGAACAACGACCCGAGCGACGATCTACAGGGAATGATCATCCGGGGCAGCAATGGCTTCTCGGTGAATGGCGTCGCCTTCACGGACCTGTACATCGGGCTGACCTGCGACGACTGCTCGAACTTTGGCATCCAGGGCAACATGTTCACGTTCATCGGATCGGATGCGATCGACATTCCCGGCGCGCGTGGCGGCAAGATTCTGCTGAACACCTTCCGCGATTACCGCCCGCTCCCCGGCGAGCATCCGGACGGCATTCAGTGCTGGACCACGCGGAAGCCATCGGGTTGCAAGGATGTGCTGATCTTCCGCAACACGTTCCAAAGCAGCGCCGGGCACGAGTTCCAGGGGATCATGTTCGGCGACGAAGATGGCGTCGGCGGCTACGACCGCATCCGCATCGAATACAACGTGTTCAGCGGGACCATGTGGAACGCGGTAAGCCTGGCACGCGGCACTGAACAGTATATCCTGAACAACCGCATCACGGCTGGTCCTAACTACGCGCCGTGGTTCCGCACAGTCTCGCCGGTCACGATCACCGGCAACAGCGCCCCTGATTATCTGGTGGAGGGCAAGCGCGGCGTTCCGGCTGGTAATGTGATCGGGGGCCGGTACGTGCGCTAGGATCGCTCTGCCTAACCGCACCACCGCATAAACCCAGCCGCCGCGATCAGGAGGGCTGCATACCCCCCCCTGATCGTGCGGGTGTCAGCGAGCAGGCGCATCGCTCTTGGCTTCGTCCTTGGGCTTGCGCTCCCTTGAGACGGGGCGGGTGGGCTCTGGCAGCGGCTTGTCCGACAGCGCCGCAAACATCGCGCGGTGGCGGATGCGAAACTCTTCTGCCCACGATTCGTCTGACATACGTCCTCCTTGTGGGGTGCTTTTACACAAATTGCGGCTCGCGCTCCATCTTATCCATTGGGGGTGTCTCCTAGGGCTGCCTTCCATTGACGGTAACGGGTGCTGGTTTCGCTACCGCGCTTCCACATGATCATGTCTCGGGTCACCCAATTCTCATGGAACGGCCCCTTCCCGTAAACCTGATAGCGGATAAGCACCTTGTCGCCGCCGTCGTCCTGCAACACCTCGCAGTCATCGGTGTCCGGCCCTGGCCAACCTATGATGTGGAGGACATGCTCGTTCGGCAGGAAGCGAAACACGCCTTCGGAGGTTCGCTCTGGCTTATCCATTGGGGATCTCCTTTAAGGGGGTGGCTTTGGAGAGGATGGCGCGAACCTGTTCAGTGAGCCAATAATCCGCTGCTACCTTGCGCCCGCAACTATCGTTGTCGTCGGCCCCGCAGATCGAGCATATGCTCTCTGGGGCGGGCGGCCGTGGCTTGTCGTATGGGCAAACGGAAGCCATCCTGTCCCGTGTCTCAAGCGTCTCTCTCAGTCTCTCTACCAGTTCCATTGTCAGGGTCCTTCCGCTGGTGTTTGGGCGATTGGCTACGCCACCGCGCTTTCGTCCCTTCGGGATCAAGCCGCGTGCCGCGTCTTGCCGCTCCGCGCTTCAATCGCTATCGCGCAGCTCCGCCATGCCCTCGACGCCGCTCATCATGACGCCGCCAGCCATGATCATGCTTGGAGCCCATCCGCCGCGACAGATCGGCAGCCAATGCTCATAGGACGCGCCATCACCCGCAAACGCGCTAGCGTTGTTGTCGGCTAGCCAGCGGGCAAGCTCTTCCGGCGTTTCAAACGCAGGCGAGATAGGCGTGCCTTCCGAAGTGTCCTCATACATCATGAGGTGCGTCCGCTGCTCCTTGGGCCAGTTGGGCATATAGTCATCTGGCGACGGGCGCGAGCCGGCATAGTCGGTGTAGCGCATGTGGCGGTGCTTTTCTTCGATCGGCTCCCACTCCGGACCGTCTCCGTACGCGCGGCATATGCCATCCTGCCACTTAGCCCATTCCTCATCCCATTCTGCGGCGCGCTGTTCGTAATCGCTGCCCTCAAAAAGCGGGACGTAAGTCATCTCACGGCGATATTCGTTGTAGGTCTTAGGATGCTGCCAATCGGCAGGCACGCGGCGCACTTCACGGCCCATATCAGTTCTCCTTGCGCGAGGGATTGAAGCCGGCACGGGCGAGACGCGCAGCGGCTCGATGCGAAGCACGAAAGCCCGGGGCCTCTGGCACGCGCCCATCTTCATTAGTCGTCACAACCCTTCCTCCTTCATCCTATCAGGGGTGGAGAGAGCGGCAGCAGCATCATTCGCGGCGTTCTGAATCCAGTCCAGCGGGGTGTTGCCCTTGAACCGATGGTCGTAGGGAGGCGTTTCCTCATCCCAGTCTTCGGTGCTGTGATAGGCCTTTCCTGCCCGAGCGACTGCCGACAGGATCAGGTCAATCTCAAACACGCCGGTCGGCTCAAAGTCGATGTAATACCCGCTGAGGTTCAGCGGCTTTTCTGCTTCCTCGCTCACATCATCCTCCTATCTCTACCTCTGTGGGGTGGCGGGTCATGCGGCAGAGGGTGCAGCGGGAAGCGGCATCCAGTGGGTCGGCGGCTTGGTTAGGAAATCTCTAGCGCCAAAAACGCGATCTCTGGTTCCCCATCGGGGGATGGGATTTTTTGCGTATTTGTCGTCATCCCACCGGACAATAACCGGTGTGCCATTGAATTGCGTACACCAGGCAAGGATATCCGTCCCATCCTTCGGCGCGCTTTCAATCGGCATCCATTCCATCACGGTTTCCTCTACTATCTCACGGGTCACTTGAGGGTGCCTTTCGCGTTGGCTTGCCGGTGCAGAAGATACGCCAAGTTATCAGCCTGCTCGACAACGCCGTCCGCATAGTCTGTCTCTGCGCTATCTTCCCCAAGCTCGGCGATCATGTCGCTCAGCAAATCCTGGCTCTTCAGGAGCAGCGTTACAGCCCTGCGCTCCCACTGCCGCCACTTGCGCACGGATACGGTCTCACGGGTCATGCGGCTGCACTCAGGCGGGCGATCTCCGCGCGGTAAGCTTGCGGTAAAAGTGCGGGAAACAGGCCGGATGTTCCGCCTGTGTTCACGGTAGCGCCGATGCAGAAACGGCAGAAAACCGTCACTTTTTCGGGTATGCGCAAGCTTCCCAAGCTTACGACGAGGGTTCGATTCCCTTCACCCGCTCCAGCCCCTTGCTAGAGCCAGCCCAGCGCCCGGAAGCTCGCTGTCTCACCCCGCGCCAGCACCAGATGATCCAGCAGCCGCACGTCCACTGGCTCCAGCGCGCGCAGCAGCCGTCGCGTGGTTTCCCGGTCGGCAGCGCTGGGCCTGGGATCGCCGCTCGGGTGATTATGTGCCATCAGCACCGCCGCCGCATCGAAGGCGAGCGCATCGGCCACCACCCGGCGAACAGGCACGTCGACGGCGTCCACCTGCCCTACTTGCAAATGCCGCATGCCCAGCAGCCGACCGTCGCGGGCAAGATAGGCAAAGGCGGCGATTTCGACCGGTGCCGTTCCGAGCCGGGCGAACAATGCCTGCGCGGCCGGTGCGTCGACGATATAAGGGGCCTGCGAGCAAGGCGGCATGGCCCTTCCCTGCCACCATGGTCCTGCGGGCCATACCGCAACCCGCTCCGAAGCGGAGCAATGGGCCGACGCGCGAAGGCGGATGACTCGCGCGCCTGCCGCCGCTAGGCTTCGCCGATGCGTCAATATCTCGATCTGATGGCCCGCGCGCTCCACGACGGCGTGGAGGTGATGGACCGCACCGGTACCGGCACGCGCAGCGTGTTCGGCGCGCAGATGCGCTTCGATCTGCGGGAAGGCTTCCCGCTGCTCACCACCAAGAAGCTCCATATCCGTTCGATCCTGATCGAACTGCTCTGGTTCCTGCGCGGCGACACCAATGTCCGCTGGCTGCAGGAACGCAAGGTGAGCATCTGGGACGAATGGGCCGACGAGAATGGCGATCTCGGGCCCGTTTATGGCAAGCAGTGGCGCGATTGGGAGACGGCGGACGGCCGCCATATCGACCAGATCGCCGAGCTGATCGAAACGCTGAAGACCAACCCCGCCTCGCGCCGGATGATCGTTTCCGCCTGGAACCCGGGCGAGCTGGGCGCGATGGCGCTGGCCCCGTGCCACTGCCTGTTCCAGTGCCATGTCGCCAATGGTCGGCTGAGCCTGCAGCTCTACCAGCGCTCCGCCGACATCTTCCTCGGCGTGCCGTTCAACATCGCCAGCTACGCGCTGCTCACCCATCTGCTGGCGCAGCAGGCCGGGCTGGAGGTGGGCGACTTCATCTGGACCGGCGGCGACTGCCACCTCTACCTCAACCATCTTGAGCAGGCCCAGGAGCAACTCAGCCGCACGCCGGGTCCGCTGCCGCGGCTGGAGATCCTCCGCAAGGCGCCGTCGATCGACGCGTACGAGTATGAGGATTTCGCGATCCACGACTATGTCGCGCAGCCGCACATCAAGGCGCCCGTCGCGATATGATCAGCTTCCACCTGGCCCGCGCCGACAATGGCGTGATCGGCCGCGACGGCCAGCTGCCCTGGCGACTGCCCGCCGACCTGAAGCGCTTCAAGGCGCAGACGATGGGGCGGCCGATGATCATGGGCCGCAAGACCTTCGAGTCCTTCCCCGCGCCGCTGCCGGGCCGGCGGCACATCGTGCTGACCCGCGATGCCGCCTGGCGGGCGGAAGGCGCGGAGGTCGCCCATGACATCGGGCAAGCGCTGGCGCTGGCGGGCATGGACGCGGCGGTGATCGGCGGCGCGGAGATCTTCGCGCTGTTCCTCGATCGCGCCGATCGCATCGAACTCACCGAAGTCCATCTCGATGCCGAGGGGGACGCCCATGTCCCCGCCTTCGATCCGGTCGCTTGGGAAGAAATCACGCGGGAGGAACATCCCGCCGAGGGCGGTCGCCCGGCCTATGCCTTCGTGACGCTGGCGCGGCGCGGATGAAGCGACCGATCCTGATCGGCATGGCCGCGGTGCTTGCCATCGCCGCCTTCGGCTTTTTCGGGATCGCACCGGCAGTGGTGGAAGCAGGGATGAACCGGGTGGCGCCGTCCGCCCTGCCCCGGGTCACGGCGCAGACCCGCGCGCTCCACGCCGGGCTCGCGATTGCCGACCTGCACGCCGATACGCTGCTGTGGCGGCGCAACCTGCTCGACCGCGCGGACCGCGGGCAGGTGGATCTGCCCCGGCTGCAGGCGGGCAATGTCGCGCTGCAGGTCTTCTCCTCCGTCACGAAGACCCCGCGGCACCAGAATTACGACGCCAACGACGCGAACAGCGACAACATCACCCTGCTCGCGATCGCCCAGCTCCAGCCGCCGCGCACCTGGGGATCGCTGCTCGAACGCTCGCTCTGGCATGCAACCAAGCTGGCGCGCGCCGCCGATGCGTCGAACGGCCAGCTCCGGCTGATCCGCACGCCCGCCGATCTCGACCGGCTGCTTGCCGATCGCGCTGCGGGGCGGAGGGTGACCGGCGGGCTGCTCTCGATCGAGGGGCTGCAGGATCTGGAGGGCAAACCTGCCAATCTCGACCGGCTCTACGCTGCGGGCTTCCGCATGGCGGGCTTCGCGCATTTCTTCGATACCGAGGCGGCTGGTTCCATGCACGGGCGCGCAAAGGGCGGCCTGACGCCGCTGGGGCGGCAGGTGCTGCGCCGGATGGAATCCCTGGGCATGATCGTCGACGTCGCCCATGCCAGCCATGCGGCCGTGGCGGACATCCTCGCCATGGCGCGGCGGCCGGTCGTCTCCAGCCATGGCGGCGTGCAGGCGACGTGCAAGGTCAACCGAAACCTGACCGACGACGAGATTCGGGGCATCGCCCGCACCGGCGGCGTGATCGGGATCGGCTATTGGGAAGCGGCGGTCTGCTCGACCAGCCCCAAGGCCGTGGCCGAAGCGATCGCCCATGTCCGCGATCTTGTGGGAATCGACCATGTCGGGCTCGGATCGGACTTTGACGGCGCGGTGACGACGGGCTTCGATGCCTCGCAGCTGGTCGTGGTGACGCAGGCGCTGGTCGATCGCGGCTTCTCCGAACAGGAAATCGCCAAGGTGATCGGGGGCAACGCCCTGCGCGTGCTGTGCGCCGGGATGGCGCCCGCAAGCTCTATCGTTGGTTGAACGCAACGAAGGCTTCACATTATGTCGAAGTCACTATATCTCTCATCATTGTCAAAATCCTGAGGCATAACGAATCCATCTGGGAGAATGGAAATGCGCAACGATGCAAGCGACTCAGCAGAAGCGAAAGCAAGCGAATTCATCCGTGAGGCAGAAGATGCCAGCATCTTCAGAATGGGCTTCATCGCCATGATATTCATCGTATTAGTGGCTTATATCGGATTGCTTGGCTTCTATATCTTTGCACGCATATCAGATGCTGAAGGATTTAAGCATTTCACCTTCCTCATCCAAGAAGCAGGCGCGACAAACTTATTTGGCGTTCCACTCGCCGCCGGGGCAGCTTTCGGCATCGTGACCTTGTTCGAACACCTCTCAGCCGCGAGGCGATTGGATGGCGACATCGCGTTCAAGATATTCAGTCTGCAATTTTCCGGCCCCGCGGGCCCCGCTACGCTTTGGATCGCCTGCTTTCTGACTCTACTGGTCGGGATCAAGGTAGCCGCGGACATCGATGCTCAGAAAGCCGGCGCAGCCGCGAAAGCGGACATCAGGATCGAAGCACCCGCACGGCATTGATAACCCCACCCCATTGGCATCGACCCGGCCAATCCCTATAGCCGAGGCATGCAGCGGCTGGATGGCGGCTCGGCGGTTCCGTCTCCTCTCAGGGGCGCGATCGTTGCGCTGGGGAATTTCGATGGCTTCCATTTTGGGCACCAGGCGGTGGTCGGCCGTGCGGTGGAGCGCGCTCGCGCCGAAGGGAGGCCAGCGATCGTCGCAACCTTCGATCCGCATCCCCGCCGCTTCTTCCAGCCCGATGCCCCGCCCTTCCGCCTGACGACGCTCGACCAGCGCGAACGGCTGTTCGCCGCGGCGGGCGCGGCAGGCATGCTGGTCTTCCATTTCGACGCCACCCTTGCCCGCCTGACCGCCCGCCAGTTCGCCGAGCAGTTGGTCGATACGGCGGGTGCCGCCGGGGTGGTGACCGGCGAGGACTTCACCTTCGGCAAGGGCCGCGAAGGCAATGTCGCGATGCTGGCTGCACTGGGCGCCGAACTGGGCTTCACCGCGGAGACGGTGGCGCCGGTGACGCTGGCGGGCGAAACCGTCTCTTCCAGCCGCATTCGTGCGCTTCTCCAGGCCGGCGATCCGCACGGCGCCGCCATGCTCCTCACGCGGCCGTTCGCCATTGCGGCCGAAGTGGAAGGCGGCGCCAAGCTGGGCCGCCAGCTCGGCTATCCCACCGCCAACATGCGGCTCGGCAAGTATCTGCGCCCCAGATACGGCATCTACGCCGTTCGAGGCCGGCTACCCGACGGGCGCATGCTGAACGGGGTGGCGAACCTCGGCATCCGGCCCAGCTTCGATCCCCCGATCGAACTGCTGGAAAGCTTCTTCTTCGATTTCAGCGGCGATCTCTACGGCCAGACCGTGGAGGTGGAACTGATCGACTATCTTCGGCCCGAAGCCAAGTTCGACAGCCTGGAGGCACTGACCGCGCAGATGGACCAGGATGCCGCGCGGGCACGAACGCTGCTGTCGCTGCGTCCCTGACGCCCTCCTCCGGAGGCCACCCCTTCGCGTCTGCAACTTCGAAGTTGAAAAAGCGCCGATCGCGCAGGCGTAAGCGCGACCGCGCGCCATGCTGCGCAGCAACAAACGACGATAACATTACCACATAAATTGTTGTCATGTTGAATATTTGTTTCTCGCAAACGCACAAATCCATCACAACCGTGTTATGCAGGCCACATGCGCCGACAAAGCTGCGGCTCCCCGCAGGCTTCGCCTTTACACTTCGGTTACACCGGCTCATTCGGGCCGCTTGTGTCGTGGTTACGCAGTGCTTTCGACACATTTAGGGAGCGCGCGCGCCAGCTGCGAGCAGCACGGGTGCGCGCAACAAGGAAGAAAATGGGTATGTCTCGTTTCGCGTACGCCCTCCGGGCCGGCACCGCGCTGGCAGGTATCGGGGGCATGGCTTTGTTTGCCGCGCCTGCAATGGCGCAGGACCAGGATGACGCCGCACAGCAGGGCGCAGGTTCGGAAATCGTCGTCACCGGCTCGCGCATCGCGCGTCCCGATCTTCAGGCATCCACCCCGGTCGCGGTGGTGACGGCAGAGCGTATCCAGCAGACCGGCGCGTCCAACATCCAGGACGTGCTCGCAACGCTGCCGGCCGTTGGCCAGAATGTCAGCCGCACCAGCTCGAACTTCTCGAACACCGGCAACGGCACGGCGACGGTGAACCTGCGCAACCTCGGCTCGTCGCGCACCCTGGTGCTGATCGACGGCCGTCGTTCGCTGGGCATCGCCGGCAGCTCGGCAGTCGATGTCAACAACATCCCGACCGACCTGATCGAGCGTATCGACGTGGTCACCGGCGGCGCCTCGGCTGTCTATGGTTCGGAAGCGATCGCGGGCGTCGTCAACTTCGTCCTGAAGAACGACTTCCAGGGCCTGCGCGTGCGTGCGCAGAACACCCTGTCCGACAAGGGCGATGCGGCGCGCCAGTATGTGTCGATCACCGGCGGGCAGAACTTCGGCGGCGGCCGCGGCAACGTGACCGCGAACTTCAGCTATGACAACGATCATGGCCTACCCTCGCGCAACCGCAGCTTCTCCTCGACCGACATCCCCAACCGCAGCTCCTATGCAGCGCAGGGCCTGTTCGATGTCAGCAACGTGAAGACCCAATCGGCGTTTTCGCCGACCAGCGGGCGCACCTTCACCTTCGACGGCGCGAACAATCTGAAGGGGTACGAGAGCCCCAACATTGACGGCTACAACCGCAACGGCGATCGCCTGCTGTCCGTGCCGGTCGAGCGCTACCAGGGCGCCGTGCTCGCGCATTACGACTTCTCGGATGCGTTCAAGCTGTACGCGCAGGGCCAGTATACGCGCACCAACTCGAACGCCTCGCTCGAGCCCTCGGCCATCGCCAACACCGGCGCGGGAGCAGCGCTGAACTTCGACGGTTCGGCCTATGCCGGCATTCCGATCAGCAGCCCCTACGTACCGGCAGCGGTGCGAGCGGCGGCGATCGCCAATGGCGTGAACGTCATCCAGTTCCGCCGTCGCTCGAACGACATCTTCAGCCGCAGCAACCAGAACGAGCGTGATTTCTATCGCGGCGTGATCGGTGCGAAGGGCCAGTTCACTGCCGGCACCAACTGGTCGTACGACATCTATTACGAGCATTCGGAAAGCCGCGACCACACCACCGCCCAGTCGATCTACACGCCGAACTACGGTGCGGCGCTGAACAACGAGATCGGCCCTGACGGCCAGGTCCGCTGCTCGGATGCGGCGGCGCGCGCGGCGGGTTGCGTGCCGATGAACATCTTCGGCTTCAACACCGTCTCGGCGGCGGCCGCGCAGTTCCTGCAGAAGTATACCGGTCCGACCCGCAACGTGACCCTGATCGACGGCAACACCGTCCAGCTCGTCAACGGCACCAACGTCGCCTATGACTATCTGGCGAAGGTGAACCAGGACGTCGTGTCCGGCAGCATCAACGGCGACCTATTCTCGCTGTGGGGCGGTCCGATCGCGATCTCGTTCGGCGGCGAATATCGTCACGAGAAGAGCACCGAGATCTTCGATCCGTTCACCCAGGCGGGCCTCAGCGCGGGCAACCAGATTACCAACACCCAGGGCAGCTTCAACGTCAAGGAAGGCTTCTTCGAAGTCGTCGCACCGATCGTGGAGGACCGTCCGGGCCTGCACTATCTCGGCCTCGAAGGCGCGGCGCGCTATGCCGACTATTCGACCGTCGGCGGCGTGTGGAGCTTCAAGGGCGGCGCGACCTTCGCACCGACGGCAGACATCCGCTTCCGCGGCGTCTACTCGCGCGCAACCCGTGCGCCGAACATCGGCGAGCTTTACTCGTCGCTGAGCCAGACCTTCCCCGCCATTAAGGACCTGTGCGACCGTGGTGCCGGCAAGGGTGATGGCGCACCAGTCGGCGCAGCGAATCCGGCATGCAGCAATATTCCGGGCACCAGCGCCGGTTCGTTCGTCTACTCGACGGCCCAGATCCAGGGGATCGACGGCCTGCTGGGCGGCAACCCGAACCTGCGCGAGGAAACGGCAGACACGCTCACCGCCGGTGCCGTGATCACGCCGACCTTCTTCAAGAACTTCAGCATGACGGTGGACTATTACACCATCAAGGTGAAGAACGCGATTGGCATCATCGGCCAGCAGGTATCGGTCGAGCAGTGCATCAACACCGGCAACCCGCTGTTCTGCAATAACGTGGTCCGTGACAGCAGCGGCTTCATCACCCGCGTCAACGCGCTCAACCTGAACACCGGTTCGTTCCTGGTGTCGGGCATCGACGTCGAAGCCCGCTACGCGATCCCGGTCGGCGCATCGCGCTTCGACTTCAACGTCCAGTACAACCACCGCCTCAAGCAGCAGCAGACCCCCTTCCCGGGTGGTCCGGTGCAGAACGAGCTGGGCCAGGCCGACTGCTACAGCTGCGGTCGCCTCGGTTCGGGCTTCAAGGACAAGGCCGTGGCCAACGTTACGTTCAGCGCCCCGAAGTTCCAGCTGAACTACCGCATGGACTATATGGGCCCGCTGACGGACAATTTGGGCGACGAGGATGCGCAGCGCATCTCTGCCTATTTCTACCACAACCTGCAGGGCAAGATCATCGTGGGCGGCAAGCAGCAGATGGAGCTGTATGCCGGCGTGAACAACCTGCTCGACACCAAGCCGCCCGTTTTCGGCGACACTAATACTGTCACCTGGCCGGGCACGCAGACGGTGGCGAACACCTACGACCTGTACGGCCGCATGCTGTACGTGGGTGCGACCTTCAAGTTCTGATCAATCCGCAAGGGTTCGATGGAATGGGAGCGGCATTCTTCGGAGTGCCGCTCCTTTTTTATGGGTCGCAGCAAAAAAAGCGGCGCACTGCGGGCGAGCCGAGGCCCGTGCTCAGATCCCGCCGTCGACGGCCTCGAAACCGCGGGCTTCCAGCCCCTCGGCAAGGATCGCGATGCACCGGTCGACCACTGCAGGATCCGTCGCGCGCACGACGAAGTTCGCCCCGACCCGGCCCTCGCGGAAGAACGGGTAGCTGCCGATCGACACTCCTTCCTGCGCCCGCTCGGTATCGCCCAGCAGATCGGCGATCTCGCTCTCGGCTACCCAGCAGCCGATCGTGCGCGACACGACCGGAAGGCCGCCCTCCAGCGTGCCGGTCAGCGCGTCCAGCATGCCCGCCGCGATGTGCGGCACGCCGGCCAGGATGAAGATGTTACCCCAGCGGATCCCCGGCGCGCCGGACATGCGGTTGACGATGAGGTCGGCACCTTCGGGCACCCGCGCCATCCGCAGACGCGCCTCGGTCAGCCCGCCCTTGGCCGCATAATAGGCCTCCAGTGCGGTGCGCGCTTCCGGATGGACGACCACCGGCACGCCCAGCGCCGCGGCGATTGCATCGACGGTGATGTCGTCATGGGTGGGGCCGATGCCGCCGGTCGTAAAGCAATAGTCGTTGCGGGCGCGGAGCGCGTTCACCGCCTCGACGATCGCCTCCTGCCTGTCTGGCACCACCCGCACCTCGGCGAGGCGGATGCCCTGCGCGTTCGCCCAGGTGGCGAGCTGCGCGATATTCTTGTCCTGGGTTCGGCCCGACAGGATTTCGTCGCCGATCACCACCAAGGCCGCTGTCCAGATCCGCTCGTGCATGTGCCTAGCGCTACGCTCTCGCAAAGGCGGGTGCAAATGCCTATATGTGCGGGATGACCGAATATGTGAACGTGACGGCGGACATGCCGCAGGCGCGCAGCCATGCGATTAAGCTCCATGGCGCGGAAGGCTTCGAAGGCATGCGCAAGGCGGGCCGCCTCGCCGCCGAGATTCTCGACGCGCTGGTGCCGCATGTCGTACCCGGCGTGACGACGCAGGAGCTGGACGACATCGTCCGCTCCATGACGGTCGCGGGCGGCGGCGTTCCCGCGACGCTCGGCTATCGCGGCTATACGCATAGCTGCTGCATCTCGATCAATCATGTCGTCTGCCACGGCATCCCGGGCGACCGCGTCCTCAAGGACGGCGACATCGTCAACATCGATGTCACCCCGCTGCTCGGCGGCTGGCACGGCGATACCAGTCGCATGTATCTGGTCGGTGACGTGCCGATCAAGGCGCGCCGGCTGGTCGACGTGACCTATGAGTGCCTGATGCTCGGCATCGAGCAGGCCAAGCCGGGCAACCATCTGGGCGACATCAGCCACGCGATCCAGCGCCATGCCGAGAAGCATCGCTACGGCGTCGTCCGCGATTTCTGCGGCCACGGGTTGGGCCAGGTGTTCCACGACGCGCCCGAGGTGGTGCATGTCGGCCGCCCCGGCACGGGCCCCGAGCTGCGCCCGGGCATGTTCTTCACCATCGAGCCAATGATCAACATCGGCCGCCCGGACGTGAAGCTGCTCGAAGACGGGTGGACGGCGGTAACACGCGACCGCTCGCTTTCGGCGCAGTTCGAGCATTCAATCGGCATCACCGAAACGGGCTGCGAGATCTTCACGCTGAGCCCGAAGGGCCTGCACCAGCCGCCCTATTGAGGACGGCGGACCGAGGCCGAACCTCCGTCATTCCGCGAAGGCAGGAATCCATTCGCCTGGGCGCCGGGGGCAAGAGCCGACGATTCAGCGCCAATGGATCCCCGCCTTCGCGAGGATGACGTTGGTAAGGTGAGGCGGCCGCCGCCAACTGCAAATGGCGCCCCGTAACAATCTTGCGCGCCACCGCAACTTCCGCTATCCGCGCTCCCAGCATCAAGAGTCGGGCCGACGCCCGGCACCAACCTGCCCCGTGCAAGGTGGTGCCTCCATGACCAAGTGGAGGGATGTGGCCGAACCCGGCAACACGGTGTCCACGCCACATTTCCTGTCGTCGCCCGCCTCCTGGAACAGGAAGAAGGCAGTACAGCGTGACGACCGAAGCCCAGCAATTCGCCAGCGACAATTATGCCGGAATCTGCCCCGAGGCATGGGCAGCGATGGAAGCGGCCAATACCGGCCACGCGCCCGCCTATGGCGATGATCATTGGACGCACACCGCCGCCGATGCCTTCCGGACGCTGTTCGAAACCGAGTGCGAGGTGTTCTTCGCCTTCAACGGCACCGCGGCCAATTCGCTGGCGCTCGCGGCGCTGTGCCAGTCCTACCACAGCGTGATCTGCTCGGCCGCCGCGCATGTCGAGACGGACGAATGCGGCGCGCCGGAATTCTTCTCCAACGGCTCCAAGCTGCTCGTCGCGCAGAGCGAGGACGGCAAGCTGACGCCGGCCGCAGTGCGCGCCGTGGCCACCAGCCGCTCCGACATCCATTTCCCCAAGCCGCGCGTAGTGACGATCACCCAGCCCACCGAGACCGGCCAGGTCTACACGGTGGACGAAGTGAAGGCCCTCTCGGCCGTCTGCCGCGAGCTTCGCCTGAAGCTGCACATGGACGGTGCCCGCTTCGCCCATGCCGTGGCGACGCTGGGCTGCGATCCGGCGGACATCACCTGGCGTGCCGGCGTGGACGTGCTGTGCTTCGGCGGCACCAAGAACGGCATGGCCGTGGGCGAAGCCGTACTCTTCTTCGATCGCGCGCTGGCGCAGGACTTTGATTATCGCTGCAAGCAGGCGGGCCAGCTTGCCTCCAAGATGCGGTTCCTGGCGGCCCCCTGGGTGGGCATGCTGGAGAACGGCGCCTGGCTGCGCAACGCCGCCCACGCCAACGCTTGCGCGCAGCGGCTGGCGGCACAGATCCACGGCCTCGCCGGCATCGAGCTGATGTTCCCGGTGGAAGCGAACGGCGTGTTCGTCCGCGCGTCGGAGACGGTGCTGGAGGGACTGCGCGCGCGCGGCTGGCGCTTCTACACCTTCATCGGCGGGGGCGCGCGATTCATGTTTGCGTGGGACGCCGATCCGGCGCGGGTGGACCAACTCGCCGCAGATATCCGCGCGGTAAGCGGCACGACGGCGCTGGCGGCCTGAGCGGAATGCCTCCCCCGCTTGACCGGGGGAGGCCATAGCCGATCAGCCGACGAAGGCGCGCTCGATCACGAAGTCGCCCGGCGCGTTGTTCGAGCCTTCCTTGAAGCCCTTGCCTTCCAGCAGCGCCGCGAAGTCGCGGATCATGTCCATCGATCCGCACAGCATCACGCGGTCGGTCTCCGGGTGCAGCACCGGATCGCCCGGCACGCCTTCGAACAGCTTGCCGTTCTCCAGCAGCTCGCCGATCCGGCCGCTGGTGTGGAACGGCTCGCGGGTGACGGTCGGCACATAGTGGAACTGCTGGGCCGCCTGCTCGCCGATCAGCGGATCCTCGGCCAGCTTGGCGGAGAGTTCGTCGTGATAGGCGAGGTCGCTCACCCGGCGGACGCTGTGCACCGCGATCACCTGCTCGAAGCGTTCATAGATCTCGGGATCGCGCGCGACGCTGAGGAACGGCGCCAGGCCGGTGCCGGTGGACAGCATGAACAGGCGACGGCCCGGCAGCAGCGCGTCGGCGACCAGCGTACCGGTCGACTTCTTGCCGAGATAGATGTCGTCGCCTGGCACGATCTTCTGCAGCTTCGAGGTCAGCGGGCCATCCTGCACCTTGATCGAGAGGAATTCGAGCTCCTCCGCCCAGGACGGGCTGGCCACCGAATAGGCGCGCATCAGCGGCTTGTCGCCTTCGCCCTGCAGGCCGATCATCACGAACTCGCCGGAGCGGAAGCGGAAGCTGGCCGGCCGCTCGATGGCGAAGCTGAACAGATGCTCGTTCCAGTGGCGGACCCACAGCACCTTGGCGGTGGCGAAGGCGGGGTGTTCGGGAAGCAGCGCGGGCGCGCGCGTGTCGACGGTCATGAAAGCGGGTCCTCGTAACGCTCTGATCGCCCGGCAGGCCGCGATGCGGGGCCGGGATGGGAAAACACGAAGGCGGCCCTGTGCCACCGGAAGCCGTCCGCGTCCAGAAAGTAGCGCTTCGGGCCGCTAAACGCTGCGTCCCATCGGGGCACCGGTGGTCCAGTGGTCCAGCAACGCAGTGGCATCCTCCGCATCCAGGGTGCCGCCCGCGGCCTCGATCCAGCAATCATTTTGCTGCACGGGCGCCACCGCGCACAGGCCGTGCACCATCAGCACCAGCGAGCCCCTTGCGACCGTAATCACGCGAACGCCCGCTGGCGCGACTGCGTCGGCGATCCGTCGTCGCAACTCGGCTGGCGCATGCATTGGCGGCAACCGCATCGAAAATCCCCTGCCGGGCGATGGGACCACACCCATCACCCCCTAAACGAGCATCAGCCGCAAATGTTCGGAGATGTGATGGGCATGTGTCGCAAAGCTGTCATCAAACACTAATCGCTCGTTTACCGCGCTGCCCTACCGGGGGCATCGATGCTCGACACACCTGCCCATCTCCGCTTCCTCTTCGAATGGCTCACTGCCGCCGAGCGCACCCCGCCGTGGCTGACGCTGGAGACGCCGCTGGGCGAGGCGGTGCGCTGCTTCCAGGACGATCCTTCGCTGCGCCTGCTGCCGGTGCTCGATTCCGCGCGACGGCCGCTGGGCGCACTGTTCGAGAAGGACGTGCGGCGGCTGCTGCTCAACCCCTATGGCCACGCGCTGCTGCGCAACCCGGCGTACGGCCGGCGGCTGCAATCGATGGTGCGGCCCTGCCCCACCGCCGATTACGCGCAGCCGCTGCGCGCGCTGGTCGAGGCCTATGCCGCCGCCGAAGGGCAGGAAGGCATGATCCTCACCCGCGGCGGGCAGCTGTTCGCCGCGATCAGCAACCGCCGCATCATCCAGCTCGCTGCAGAGGACCGGCTGCGCGAGGCAGCCCTCCAGACCGCACGCGCGCGGCGCATCGAGGCTGCCAGCGAGCGGATCGAGGCAGAGGTCGGCGCGATGGCGGGCCAGTTGCGCGACCTTGCCAGCACGCTGCGGTCGAGTGCCGGCGCCACCGTCGAACGCGCCGCAGCCAACAGCGCCTCGGCGACGGCGCTTGCCGCGGCCGCGGCGCAGGGCAGCGACAACCTTGCCGCAATCGCCCGGGAATCGGATGCGCTGGCGGCGACGCTGGAGGCCATCGGGCGCGACACCGTAACCGCCCGCACCTCCGCGGCCGAAACGGTGGCGCTGGTCGAGGACAGTCGGCTCGGCACCGCCGAGCTCGACGCCTTCGCGCAAACGGTGGGTGCAGTCACCTCGACGATCGGCGAGATAGCGGGCCAGGTAAACCTGCTCGCGCTCAATGCGGCGATCGAAGCGGCCCGGGCTGGCGAGGCCGGCCGCGGCTTCACTGTGGTGGCGAACGAGATCAAGGCGCTGTCGGCCCAGGTGCGTCAGGCCGCGCACAGCATCGGCACCAAGGTCGCCGGCGTCCGGGCGGTGGTGGACCGGGTCACCGCCAATCATGGCAAGGTGGAGCAGGCCATCAGCGGGATCGCCGGCCTCTCGGCCAGCATCGAGCGTGCCGTCCACGCGCAGCATCATGCGACGCACAGCATTGCCCGCAACGTCAATGAAAGCGTCGCCGGCACCCGCGGCGTGCAGGACGATATCGAGAGCGTACGCGCGTCTGCCCACGCCGCCGCCGGCAACGCCCATGCCATCGCCGATCTTTCCACCGCGCTGCTTGGTGAGGCGGAAGCCCTGTCGGAAGGCGTCGATCGCTTCCTGCTCGAGGTCCGCGCCGCCTGAACTGCCGCGCGATTGGGCAGGCGCTGCCCGATAATCAGGCAGAATCCCGCGCTGAAATCCATTCGGCGCGTGGGGGCACGCTGGCTATTCCCGTTCTGGCATGCAGGTTGCTAAACACCCAGGAATCAGACCTGTCGCGGCCCGAAACCGCTGCCTGGGGGACCATGTGAAAAAGATCGAGGCCATCATCAAGCCGTTCAAGCTGGATGAAGTGAAGGAGGCGCTGCACGAAGTGGGCGTCTCGGGGATCACCGTCACCGAAGCCAAGGGTTTCGGCCGCCAGAAGGGCCATACCGAGCTCTATCGCGGCGCCGAATATGTCGTGGACTTCCTGCCCAAGGTGAAGCTGGAAGTGGTGGTGGAAGACACGCTGGCCGAACGCGTTGTGGAGGCGATTGCCGCCGCCGCGCAAACCGGCCGGATCGGCGACGGCAAGATCTTCGTGATCCCGGTCGAGACCGCGCTGCGCATCCGCACCGGGGAGCGGAACGAAAACGCCGTTTGACGAAGGCTAAGGCGGCGGCGATGAGGCCGGCGCACGAGCAATTTTATTGCCCGATTCGTTGGGCAGACGAAAGAGAGCGAAAGGGCACCTACGATGGCGAATTCGGCCAGTGACATCCTGAAGATGGTGAAAGACCAGGAGATCGAGTGGATCGACCTGCGCTTCACCGACCCCAAGGGCAAGTGGCAGCACCTGACCATGGTCGCGTCGATCCTGGGCGAGGACGAGCTGACCGACGGCCTGATGTTCGACGGTTCGTCGATCGAGGGCTGGAAGGCGATCAACGAGTCCGACATGATCCTGAAGCCGGATCTGGACGCGGTGTGGATCGATCCGTTCTCGGCGACCCCGATGCTGATCCTGGTGTGCGACATCGTCGAGCCGTCGACCGGCGAACTCTACGCCCGCGACCCGCGCTCGACCGCGAAGCGTGCCGAGGCGTATCTGAAGACCACCGGCATCGGCGACACCATCTATGTCGGCCCCGAAGCCGAATTCTTCATGTTCGACGACGTGCGGTTCGAGAACAGCTACTCGACCAGCTACTACAAGATCGACGACATCGAGCTGCCGGGCAATTCTGGCCGCGAATATGAGGCCGGCAACCTCGGCCACCGTCCGCGCGCCAAGGGCGGCTATTTCCCGGTCGCGCCGGTCGACAGCGCCGTCGACATCCGCGGCGAGATGGTCTCGACCATGCTCGAAATGGGCCTGCCCTGCGACAAGCACCATCACGAAGTCGCGGCCGCACAGCACGAGCTGGGCCTGACCTTCGGCACGCTGGTGACCACCGCCGATCGCATGCAGATCTACAAGTATGTCGTGCACCAGGTCGCGCAGGCCTATGGCAAGACCGCGACCTTCATGCCGAAGCCGATCAAGGAAGATAACGGCTCGGGCATGCACACCCACATGTCGATCTGGGAAAAGGGCAATCCGCTGTTCGCCGGCAACGGCTATGCCGGCCTCAGCGACACCTGCCTCTACTTCATCGGCGGCGTGATCAAGCATGCCAAGGCGCTGAACGCCTTCACCAACCCCTCGACCAACAGCTACAAGCGCCTGGTCCCGGGCTATGAGGCGCCGGTGCTGCTCGCCTATTCGAGCCGCAACCGCTCGGCCTCGTGCCGCATCCCGTACGGCACCGGCAGCAAGGCGAAGCGCGTCGAATTCCGCTTCCCGGACGCGCTGGCCAACCCGTATCTCTGCTATTCGGCGCTGCTGATGGCGGGCCTGGACGGCATCCAGAACAAGATCCACCCGGGCGACCCGATGGACAAGAACCTGTACGATCTGCCCCCGGCCGAACTGGCCGAAGTGCCGACCGTGTGCGGTTCGCTCCGCGAGGCGCTGGACAGCCTGGAAGCCGATTTCGACTTCCTGCTGAAGGGCGACGTGTTCTCGAAGGACCAGATCGAGGCCTATATCGAGATCAAGCGCGCCGACGTGGCCCGTTGGGAAATGACCCCGAGCCCGGTCGAGTACGACATGTACTATTCGAGCTGATCCGCCAGGATCGGTTTCAGGAAAGGGCGTCCGGAGCGATCCGGGCGCCCTTTTCCTTTCGCGATTGCGCGCGCCGGCACACCGCGAACCGATTGAGCGGGCCGGTCCACCGTGCTAGCCAGCTACATCACCCAGAAGGACTCCGCCTCCATGCGTCTTCCGCGTCTCGCAGCCTTGCTGCTCGGCACTTCCCTGCTCGCCTCTCCCGCCCTTGCCCAGACCACCGCCCAGACCAGCGCCCAGGCCAAATATGGCAACTGGGGCGTCGACCTCACCACGATGGATCGCAGCGTGAAGCCGGGCGACGACTTCTACGCCTTTGCGCTGGGCAGCTGGCTGCGTGACGCGCCGATCGCACCGGACAAGGCCCGGATCGGCTATAACTACGACCTGCCCGACGAAACCGAAGTCGAGGTGCGCAAGCTGATCGAGGATGCGGGCAAGGCGCCCAGCGATCCCGTGCTCCGTCAGGTAGCGACCTTCTACCATGCGTTCATGGACGAGGCCGGTATCGAGGCACGCGGTACGGCGCCGCTCAAGCCCTATCTCGCCCGCATCGACGCGGTGCAGGATCGCCGCGCGCTCGAACTGCTGATGGCAGATCATGGCTATGCCAGCCCGATCGGCATCGGCATCTCCGCCGACGAGAAGGATCCGACCCGCTACACCGTGATGGCCGGCCAGGCCGGGCTCGGCCTGCCGAGCCGCGACTATTACCTGCTGCCGGGCGAGAAGTACGAGACGATCCGCAAGGCCTATCGCGCCTATATCGTGAAGATCCAGCAGCTGGCGGGCATCCCCGATGCCGAGGCCAAGGCGGACGCGATTCTGGCGCTGGAGACCAGCCTGGCCAAGGACCAGTGGACGCCCGAAGCGCGCCGCGATCCGCAGAAGACCTACAATCCCATGAATCGCGCACAGCTGGCCAAGCTGGCGCCGGAATTTGATTGGGACGCCGTGCTCGCCCATCAGGGGCTGGGCAAGATGCCAACCGTCATCGTGCGCGAGACGACGGCAGTGACCGCCGCCGCTAAGCGGCTGGGCGACGTGCCGCTCGCCACCTGGAAGGACTGGCTGCGCTTCCGCTTCATCAGCGATCATGCCGCCTATCTGCCCAAGGCGTTCGACGCAGCGCAGTTCGATTTCTACAGCCGCACGCTCCGCGACGTGCAGGCGCAGTCGGAGCGCTGGAAGCGCGGCGTGCGCCTGGTGAACGGCGCGCTGGGCGAGGCGATCGGCAAGATCTATGCCGAGCGCCATTGGGGCAAGGACGCCGAGGCGCTGTCGAAGGAGCTGGTGGAGGATCTGCGCGCGGCCTATGCCGACAAGATCAAGGCCGCCGCCTGGATGGACGCGCCCACCCGCAAGGAAGCGCTGGCCAAGCTCGCCGCGTTCGATCCGCGGATCGGCCATCCGGACAAATATGTCGACTATGCCGCGATGCAGGTCAGCGCCACGGATCCGCTGGCGAACGATCTCGCCTCGGACGAATTCGAGTGGAACCTCCAGCTGTCACGGCTCGGCAAGCCGGTCGACCGTACCCTGTGGGAAATGACCCCGCAGACGGTGAACGCCTATTACGATCCGGTGATGAACCAGGTGACCTTCCCGGCCGCCCAGCTCCAGCCGCCCTTCTTCGATCCCGCCGCCGATCCGGCGGTGAACTATGGCGAGACGGGCGCCACGATCGGCCACGAGATGGGCCATGGCTTCGACGACGAAGGCCGCCAGTTCGATGCCAGCGGCAAGCTGCGCGACTGGTGGACGGCGCAGTCGGCCGAGCGCTACACCGCGCACGCCCAGGCATTGGTCAAGCAGTTCGACGCCTATGAGCCGATCCCCGGCGTCCACATCAAGGGCCAGCTGACCCTTGGCGAGAACCTGGCGGATCTCGGCGGCCTCGAAGTCGCCTATGCCGCCTACCGCCGCTATGTCGCGCGGCACGGCGAACCCAAGGTGCTGGACGGCCTGACCGGCGATCAGCGCTTCTTCCTCGCTTATGCCGCGAGCTGGCAGGGCAAGGCGCGCGAGGGCGCGGTGCGGGCGCAGCTGCTCTCCGATCCGCACAGCCCGGACAAGTACCGCGTCAACGGCATCGTCCGGAACATGGATGAATGGTACAAGGCGTTCGGCGTCAAGCCGGGCGACGCGCTGTACCTTGCGCCGGAAGCGCGCGTCCACGTCTGGTAAGCCGAGGCCGGGGGCCCCTGCCCCCGGCTTCCGCCTTCAGGGCGCGCGATAGGCGAACACGCCCGCGCGCCTTGCGGTGCCGATTTCGGCGACCTCATAGCTGGCGAGCAACGCCATCCGCTCCACCGGCAGCGGCGCACGCCAAGGGTCCCCCACCAGCACCTCCACCCCCGCCGTCGCGCAGCGATCGAGGAAGCCTGTCACGCGCGCCGCCACGTCGGGCGCATAGAAGACATCGCCGACCAGCAGCAGGTCGGCATCGGGCGCGGGGCCCGCGGTGCAGTCCCCCACGATGGCGGCGATCGTCACGCGGTTCCGTGCCGCGTTCAGCGCGATCGCCGTCTGCGCATGCACGTCGATCTCCGACGCGGTGACATGCGCCGCCCCTGCCCGCGCCGCGGCGATCCCGACCAGCCCGGATCCGGCGCCAAGATCGAACACGCGGCGCCCCACCACCAGATCGGGATACGCGAGCAGGTGCCGGGCCAATGCCAGCCCCCCTGCCCACCAATAGGCCCAATAGGGCGCCGCATCGCCCAGACGCCCGACTCCGCTCGCCGGATCGGCCTTGTGCAAGCACAGTTCAGGCAGGCCGGGCACCGGGGTGACCGGCAGCCGCGCCTGGATGAAGGCAGCGATTCCCGCCGCGTCCGTCACAGAACGCGCCCCAGCCACGCCACCCGCCCGAGCAGCTGGAAGCTGCCGGCACGGGCAAACCGCACCGGATGCGCCGGATTGTCGCTCACGAGTTCCACACCGCCCACGGCTGCGCGCACCCGCTTCACCACCAGTTCGCCTTCCACCCGCAGCACGAAGATGCCCCGCGGATCGATGCGGCAGCGGTCGCGATCGATCAGGACATCGTCGCCGTCGTGCAGCGTCGGCTCCATCGAATCCCCGGCGACGCACACCATCGACGCAGCTTCCGGACGAACGCCGAGCTGGCGGAGCAGCGCCGGGGGAAAGGCAAAGGGCGCGCGCAGTGCCTCGTCCTCCGCCCAGCCGCCGGGGCCTGCCGAAGCCGCCACCTCGATCCGCGGCACGATGGCGAGATCGGCCGCGCGACGCCCGCCGAGCAGCGTCTCGTCCACGCCCAGATATTCCGCCAGCCGCGCCCGGTCCCGCTCCGGCAGTTCGCGCGGCGACCCGCGCATCAGATATTGCTGCAGATAGGCCGGATTGCGCCCCAGCACGCGCGACAGCGCCGCCAGCCGCAGCCCGCGCGCGGCGACCAGCTTCGCAAAATTTGCCCGTTGCACATCGGCTTCCATAGCCCCTTTCCTACACGTAGGATTTTTCCTAGGCAAGACTCAGATGAGAACATATCGTGATCATCCGAGTCGAAGGAGGAGGACATGGATGTCCTTGCATGGGGAAATCGAAGCGTTCCTGGAACGGACGCGGATGCCGGCAACACGGTTCGGGCGGTTGGCGGCGGGGGATCCGCGCCTGGTCGGCGATCTGCGGCAGGGCCGCGTACCGGGGCCGGCATTGGCAGCGCGGCTGCGCGCCTTCCTCGCCGCCCCACCGGTGTGGCAGCCCGGGCGGCGCGGCGGCGCGATGTCGGGGCGCGGCTCGAACGGACGCTGATCGCCTCGGCGGCGGCGCAGGGCTGCACGGTGGCGGTGATCGAGGCGCACTGGGTGCCCTGGGCCAGCGTGACCTTCACCGGCGCCCGCCACCAGCTGGCGCTGACGCTGGCGCCCACGCCGGCGGCGGAAGCATGGCTCGCCGCGCTTCCGGACCTTGAGCTCCCGCTTCCCGGGCATCTCGTCGCAGACCTGCAGGTCGCTTCCCGCGCGGCTGACGACGACCGGCTGAACGTCGTTCTGGAGGCGCTGACCGTCGAGGAATGCTGATCGGCGCTCAGGCCTGGCGCGCAAGGCTCCGCAGCGCGGCAAGCGCGTCGTCCAGGCCGCGATCGGTGCGGACCCGCCTCCGGGTCTGCGCCACCTGACTGCGCCGCACGACGCCCCGTTCCAGCCGCTCGAGCAGCGCGTGGACCGTGGCGTCGGTTTCGGGGCGGACGAGCCTATCGGCGGGATCGCGGGCGGCCGCGTTGCGGAGTGCGGCGCTCGCTGCCCGCTCCCGGCGCGGCGGCACCGGGGGCGGCAGCGGCACGGCGGGGATCGCCAGCGGATCGAAGGCCGCGAGCGGCTGCTCCAGATCGACGGGCAGCTCCCGCTCCGCCGGGGCGGGGACTTCGGCTTCGGGCGCAGCCGCCGCGGCCCAGGCGGGAATGTCGAGCTCGTGCGTCGCGCGCAGCGGTGCGCGCGGGCGGGCATCGGGATGGGAGTCGGCCCGTCGGACGCGCGGGGTCGGCAGGGAATCGAGGCTTGCTGCCGCGCCCGTCGCGCGCGCGCTCCGCAACAGCCGGTGGGCGAGGAACGCCCCTGCCCCAGCGGCAATGGCACCGGTAGCAATTGCCAAGACGAGGCGAGAAGCACCTGCCATCAAGGGTGCGGCCTGCGTGCCCCAGCCCGCGCCGTCCTTTGCCGAAACCATGGCCTCCAGCGCCGTCGCCGGAAGGACGAACGCTGTCAGCGCCGAGACGCCGCCGAGGAATACGGCAGCCAGGGGTACGAGCGGCATCTTCATGCATTCACCCGATACGTGTGCGACCACGTGGTTTTCATGCCATCTATATGGCAAGGTTTTCATACAAACTGGCATATACGGCAACATTTACACGCCAGTTACGCTCGGCCTCGACATAGGCGCGAGCGCAATTTCTACGCGCATCCCATTGATTGCGCATGCTAAAAAGATTTTCAAGTGCCCGCGCCAGCGCTGACCAGTCGTCGCTGGGAAACAGGGTGCCCGTCACCCCGTCGGCAATGAGCTCGCGGTGCCCGCCCACGTCCGACGCGGCGACCAGGCGACACTGCGCCATCGCCTCCAGCGGCTTCAGCGGCGTGACAAGGTCCGTCAGCCGCATCTTCTTGCGCGGATAGACCAGCACGTCGATCAGGCTGTAATAGCGCTCCACGGCTTCATGCGGGACGCGGCCGAGGAAATGGATTCGATCGGCGACCGGAGATGCCGCTGCCTGCGCCCGCAATTCCGGTTCGGCGGGGCCGCCGCCGATCAGCAGCAGCCGCATCGCCGGTCGCGCCGCGACCAGTGCGGGCATCGCGGCGATGAGCACGTCCAGCCCCTCATAATCGTAGAAGCTGCCGATAAACCCGATGACATCGGCACCGCGCAATCCGAGCGCGTCGGCAAGCGCGCCATCATAGGCCACGGGCGCACCGAACATCTCCATGTCGACGCCGTTCGGCGACACCGCGATTTTCGCCGGATCTATGCCGCGGGCGACCAGGTCGCCCCGTAGCCCCTCGCAGATGACCGCCACGGCATCGGCCTGGCGGACGGCATGGGTCTCCAGCGCGCGCGTAACGCGGTACCGCAGGCTGCCCTCCCGCCCGGTGCCGTTGCCCACGGCTGCATCCTCCCAGAAGGCGCGGATCTCGTAGAGCAATGGAACGCCCGTCCAGCGGCGGACGCGCAACCCCGCCAGCGCGCAGAGCACCGGCGAATGGGCATGGAGCACATCGGGCTGGAAGCGCTTCACCACCTGGTGAATGCGCCGGGCAAAAGCGTCGATCTCGCGCCATTCGCCAAGGCCCGGAAGGGCGGAGCCGGTGGGCCTGGTGCGGAAGAAGCGCAGGCCGTCGATCGTCTCTTCCCCCGCAAGCGCGAGGCCGTGGCGGGGCCCGGTCACCGCCGCGACCTCCCAGCCGCGCGCAAGCTCCGCCTTCAGGATCGCGCGGGTGCGGAACGCATAGCCGCTGTGGAGCGGCAGGCCATGGTCCAGGAGGTGCAGGACTCGCATGCCCGCCTGCATGCCACGCTGCGCTTAACGGCACGTCAACTGCGCCTGGGCTATGGCGGCTGCGGAAGGAACGGCCGGCCCGATGATCGACAATCTCTCGCTTGCGCTCACCCATGGGCTGATGCTGCTGGCGGCCTTCCTGCTGCTCCGCCGACCGGATCTCGACAAGGAGGGCGCCGCCCGCGCCGACAAGCCGCCGCGCAAGCGCTGGGGCAAGCGCGGTGCGTGACTACGTCTTCGTGCTTTTCCTGGCGGCGTTCTTCGGCACCGGCTTTCGCAAGCCGTTCCTGTTCGTGCTGGTCTATGCCTATATCGACATCGTAGCACCCCAGCGGCTGACCTACCTCCTGCTCAATTCGCTGCCGATTTCGGCCATGGCGGCGGCGCTGGCGCTGGGCGGATTCCTGTTGTTCGACGACAAGCGCGACGTGCGGCTGGCGCCGCGCCAGCTGATGATCCTCGCGCTGATCGGATATTGCTGGTTCACCACGCTCCATGCCGACTTTCCGGTGGAGGCCAGGGACAAATGGGCTTGGGTGTGGAAGGCGCTCGCCTTCGCCGCGTTCCTGCCGCTCACTTTGCGCACGCGCCTTCGGATCGAGGCGCTCCTCCTGTTCATGATCCTGTCCGCCAGCTCGATCATCATCGTGGGCGCGATCAAGACGATCCTGTCCGGCGGCGGCTATGGCGAACTGAACCTGATGGTCTCGAACAATTCGGGGCTGTACGAGGGCAGCACCATCTCCACGGTGGCGATCGCGATCCTGCCGCTGATCCTGTGGTTCACCCGGTATGGCACGCTCTTCGCCCCCGATTGGCGGATGAAGGCATTCGCGTACCCCCTGTGCGTCGCCTGTCTGCTGATCCCGATCGGCACCTCCACGCGCACCGGGCTGCTCTGCATCGGGCTGGTCGCGCTGCTGATGCTGCGCGACAGTCGGAAGAAGCTGCTGTATCTCGGATGCGTGGCGGCGGTCGCGGTGGCCGCCCTTCCCTTCCTGCCCGCCGCCTTCACCGAGCGGATGGGGACGATCAAGACCTATCAGGGCGACGCCTCCGCCTCCACCCGGCTGGCCGTGTGGCAATGGACGATGGACTATGCCCGCGAACATCCGCTGGGCGGCGGATTCGAGGCCTATCGCCAGAACCAGATCCGCTACGAGAAGGTGGCGGTGGAAGACCAGGGCGGTGTGGCGGTGGTTGACCGCTCGCTCGAGGTCGACAAGGCCCGCGCCTATCACAGCGCCTATTTCGAAATGCTGGGCGAACAGGGCTATCCCGGCCTCGCGCTGTGGCTGCTGATCAATCTGTCGGGCCTGTTCCGCATGGAAGTGCTGCGCCGCCGCTATGCCCGCGCCGAGGGCGACCAGGCCTGGATCGCGCCGCTCGCCGCCGCGCTGCAGAACGGGCACCTCGTCTACCTGCTCGGCGCCGCCTTCGTGGCGATCGCCTTCCAGCCCTTCATCTACATGCTGATCGGCGCGCAGATCGGCCTGGACACCTATTGCGCCCGCAGGCGCGCAGCGGCGGACTGGCGGCCGCTCCGCCGGGCCCGCGCCGCGACGGCATGAGCAGAAAGACCGAACTGCGCGCGCTGACCTCGGCCCGCGGCATCGCGGCGTGGTGGGTCGTGCTCTACCATCTTCGCGGGTCGCTGGCCGGGCTGCCGGGCATGGCCGAAGTCGTGCTCGCCAAGGGCTATCTCGCAGTCGATTTCTTCTTCCTGCTGTCGGGCTTCGTGCTGGCGCTGCGGCATGGCGAGCGGCTGCGCGCCGGGGGCCCGGCTGCAGTACCCGATTTCCTCCGCCGACGCTTCGCGCGGATCTGGCCACTGCACGCCGCAATGCTGGGCTTCGCGCTGCTGCTGATGCTCGTCCTGCGGGCCAGCGGGCGCGCGGTGCCGGAGTTCCCGCTGCCCGACCTGCCCGCGCATCTGCTGCTCGTCCAGTCCTGGGGCTTCGCCGACCCGCTGCGTTGGAACGACCCGGCCTGGTCCATCTCGTGCGAAACGGCCGCCTATCTGCTGTTCCCGCTCTGGGCGATGGCGGTCGACTGGCGCCGGCAGCGCGCGCCGGTGGCGCTGGGCGCGCTGGGGCTGTTGCTGGTGACGCTGGGGCTGGTCTTCACATCACGCGGGGCCGACACGCTGGGGCAGGATATCGCCCATCTCGGCATGGTCCGCTGCCTGCTGGAGTTTGCCGCCGGGACGGTGCTGCAGGCGCTATGGCAGCGGTGGCAGGGGCGCCGCGCCGCACGCGCCGGCTTCGGCATCGCCGCGCTGTTGGCGGCCGCCTGGTGGATCGGCGTTCCGGAGCCGCTTGCAGTTCCGGCCGGGCTCGCCGCCTTGCTGCTCGGGTTGGCGTGCTCCGCCGGGCGGGCGGGAAACCCGCTGGAAGGCGCGCTGCTCCATCGGCTCGGCGAGATTAGCTACGCCACCTATCTAAGCCATTTCCTGCTGTGGTTCGCGTTCAAGCTGGCCCTTGTGCGCAGCGCCAGCATCGGCTGGCCGCTCGCCGGCTGCTACCTGCTGCTGGTCCTCGCCGCCTCGGAGGCGCTCCACCGGATGGTGGAGCGCCCCGCGCAGCGCTGGATCAATCGCTTCGGGTTCAGGCCGGGGCGGTCACGTCTTCCAGCGCGGCGATCACCGCGCGGTTGAACGCGGGGATATCATCCGGCTTGCGGCTGGTGATGAGATTGCGATCGGTCACCACTTCCTGGTCCACCACGTCGGCGCCGGCATTGGCCAGATCGGTGCGGATCGACGGCCAGCTCGTCAGCTGGCGCCCGGCCACCACATCGGCTTCAGCGAGCAGCCACGGCGCATGGCAGATCGCGGCGACCAGCCGGTTCGAATCCATGAAGCTGCGGGCGATCTCCACCGCCTTCTCGTTCATCCGCAGCTTGTCGGGATTGCCGACGCCGCCCGGCAGCACCAGCGCGTCGAACTGGTCGATTTCCACCTGATCCAGCGTCGCATCCGGCGTGATACTCTTGCCCTTCTCGCCACCGCTTTCGCCGGTGATCGGATCGGTCTTGACCGAGGCGAGCGTGACCTGCGCGCCGGCATCGAGCAGTGCCTGGCGCGGTTCGAACAGTTCCGATTCCTCGAAGCCGTCGGTCGCGAGCATCAGCACCCGCGCATTCTGCAGATTGGCCATGGGGGCATCCTTTCCCGTGTTCGGAATATGCCGCGCCAACCCGGCGGGCCCGCCTCCGGTTCCGGAACGAATTGTTGCTGCGGCGCATTTGCCTAGGATCAGCCCAAGGAAGCGCGATGGACAGTGCCGACATCGTCTATGTCGAAGACCAGACCCCCGGGATCACCCGGCGCAAGATGCGCCACGGATGGGGCTATTTCGATCCCGACGGCAACCGCATCACGAACCGTGACGAGATCGACCGGCTGAACGCCATCGGCCTGCCCCCTGCCTATGAGAATGCCTGGTTCTGCCCGGACCCGAACGGCCATATCCAGGCGACCGGCTACGACGTGAAGGGCCGGAAGCAGTACCGCTACCACAACGGTTTCCGCGAGGCGCAGGAAGCGGCCAAATATGATCGCTGCGGCATGTTCGGCGAGCGCCTGCCGCGCCTGCGCCGCAAGGTCGAAAGCGATCTGCGCCTCCGCGGCCTGTGCAAGGACAAGGCGGTGGCCGCCGTCGTCCGCCTGCTCGACCTCGGTTCGATCCGCGTCGGCAACGAGAGCTACGCGCAGGAGAACAAGAGCTTCGGCGCCACCACGCTGCGCAAGCGCCATGTGAAGGTGCAAGGCGGCACGCTGAAGCTCCAGTTCCGCGCCAAATCGGGAAAACTGCGGGTGATGACGGTGACGGACAAGTCGCTCAGCCGCTTCGTCAAGCGCTGCCAGGACCTGCCGGGCCAGAACCTGTTCCGCTGGATCGACGATGCCGGGGAAGCGCACCCGGTCACCTCCAGCGACGTCAACGCATATATCCGCGATGCGATGGACGCACCGTTCAGCGCCAAGCATTTCCGCACCTGGGGAGCGAGCGTGATCGCCTTCCGCACGCTGGCACAGGCCGACGACTATATCGGCCTGAAGACGCTGCTCGAGCCGGTGACCGAGGCGCTGGGCAACACCCCCGCCATTGCCCGCAAATCCTATGTCCATCCCCGCCTGATCGAGCTGGCGCGCGACAAGGCTGCCCAGGCGCTGTTCCGCGCCGGGTTGCGCCTGCCCCGCACGACACAGTACCTCGACCGCTACGAACGCGGCCTGATCGTCTTTCTGGAGACCGATCCGGCCGAACAGCCCGCCAAGGCAGCCTGACGAGACCCGATGCTGATCACCGCCCGCACCAAGCCCACCCATTTCGAATCCCAGCTCAAGGCATTCATCGGCGACACGCCGGAGTGGATCGCCGATCACTGGCTGAGCATCCTGGTCGCCACCGGGATTGCCGTCGGCATCGTGCTGTTCCTGCACACGCTGCGCCGCTGGGGCATGCGGCTGTGCCGGGACAGCGACAGCGGCGGCACCAACTGGTACACGATCTTCGGCCGCACGATCGCGCGCACCAACAACTTCTTCATCGTGATGACGGCGATCCGCCTGGTGGTGAACGTCGCCGAGACGCCCCCGCTGCTCGACAAGACCATCACCTTCCTGTTCACGATCGCCGTGACCTTCCAGGTCGCGATCTGGATCCGCGAGGTGATCTTCGGCCTGATCGAGCACCGCACCCGCGGCGACAGCCCCAGCGAGAGCCTGGCAAGCGCGGTGGGCATCATCCGCTTGCTGATCTCGATCGCGCTGTTCGCCATCGCGCTGGTGATGGTGCTCGGCAATCTCGGGGTGAACGTGACCGGCCTGATCGCCGGTCTGGGCGTCGGCGGCATCGCCATCGGTCTTGCCGCGCAGGGCATCTTCGGCGACCTGATCGCGGCGCTGTCGATCCTGTTCGACCGCCCGTTTCGCGTCGGCGACAATATCAAGTTCGACCAGACCAGCGGCACGGTGGAGGGCATCGGGCTCAAGTCCACCCGCGTCCGCTCGTTCGATGGCGAGCTGCACGTCATCTCGAACCGCCAGCTGCTCGACAAGGAACTGCAGAACCTCACCGATCGCACGCGCATCCGCCTGCCGTTCAAGATCGGCGTCGCGTACGAGACTCCGCCCGAGAAGCTTGAGCGCCTGCCGGACATCTTCAAGGAGATCGTCGAGGCGAACGGCGCGACGGCGGTGCGCAACGGCTTTTCGGGCTTCGGTGCGAGCTCGATCGATTACGAACTGATCGCCGAAGTCGCGACCGGCAGCTGGGATGTCGGGCATCCGACGCGCGACCGCATCCTGGTGGCGATCGTCCGCAAGCTGGCGGAAGAGGGCATCAGCATCCCGTACCCCACCCAGACCACGTTCACGGCGGCGCCCGACGGCAGGATGATCATGCCGTATCCGGAGGTGCAGCCAGTACGGCGGGTAGACAAGGATGACGGCGAGCGCTGAGATCCGCGCCAGGAGCGCCGCCCCTGCCTGACCGCGCCGCATGCGCTGGCGCGTACGCCGCCTGCAACTACATGTCCCCGCCCCGCAGTGTACCTCGCTGCCCCAGCATGGCATGGGACCGGCCATGATCGCCGCCATCGCCACCCTGCTCCTCTGCCAGTTGCTCGGCGAGGGCATCCACCTGCTCTCCGGCCTGCCGCTGCCCGGCGCCGTGATCGGCATGTTCCTGCTGCTCGGCTGGCTGCTCCTCCGCCCGGGCGAGCGGCCGACGCTGGTGCAGGTCTCCGCCTGGCTGACCGCGCACCTTTCGGTGATGTTCGTGCCCGCCGCCGTGGGCCTGATCGAGGAGGGGCCGGTGCTGGCGAAGAACGGCGTGGCGATCGTCGTCGCCACCCTCGCCTCGACGCTGCTCACCATGGCAGTTACGGCGCTCGTCTTTCGCTGGGCGCTGGCGCGGGCGGAGCGCGGCGCATGACCGTGATGTGGCACACGCTCGAGGCGACACCGCTGCTCTGGCTCGCCGTCACGCTGCTGGTGTTCGAGGGCGCGGACCAGCTGTCGAAGCGGAGCAATCGTCACCCGCTCTGCCACCCGGTGCTCACGGCCACCCCGGTGCTGATCGCGATCCTGCTCGTCACCCGCACGCCCTATCCCGTCTACGCGCAGAACACGGCGGTGCTCACCTTCCTGCTCGGCCCGGCGACCGTAGGGCTGGCCGTGCCGCTGTGGCGCAACCGGGCCCTTGTGCAGCGCGCGGCCGGCCCCCTGCTGCTCGCGCTGTTCGCCGGGTCGCTGACCGCCATCGTCAGCGTGACCGGCATCGTCTGGGCGTTCGGCGGCACCGCGCAGATTCTCGCCACGGTCGCCCCGCGCTCGGTGACGACGCCCGTCGCGATGGCACTGGCGACGCAGCTGGGCGGCATCCCCGCGCTGGCCGCGGTGGTGGTGCTGATCGCGGGGGTGTTCGGCGCCATGGTCGCCTCGCCGGTGCTGAACCTGCTGCGAATCAGCGACTATCGCGTCCGCGGCTTCGCGACCGGAGTCGCCGCGCACGGCATCGGCATGGCCCGCGCCTTCCAGGTCTCCGAACTGGGCGGCACCTTCGCCGGTGTCGGCATGGCGCTCAATGCCGCGATGACCGCGCTGCTGCTCACGCTGTGGGCGGTGCTGTAGGCCCTATTCGTCGGTCACGTCCTGCTTGGTGCCGTACAGCAGGACCGGCTTGCCGTTCTCGAACTGCACGTCGGCAGTCAGCCGCATCTTGCGGAGTTCGCCGTCGCGTCGGCGGATCGCCACGTCGATGGTAAAGCTTGCCCCTTGCGCCACCGCGTTGGTCCGCACCTCTTCCAGCAGCGCCTGGGATTCCGGTGTGTACATCCCGATCACGTCGTCCCGGGTCAGCGGTTCGCTGCGGGGGACGCCGAACAGATCGTAGACACCCGGCGACCAGCGGAGCGCATCGGTCGCGAGATCGCATTCCCAGGCGGCGGGCAGCGGGATCAGCGGATCGCCGATGCGCCCTCCCGGGCCGAGAAGGGGTTGAATGAGCATCTCGCGCTTGCAACACGTTTCGCGTTAACGCGAGGTTGTCCGCTGCCTCCGTAACTCCCGGGGTGACGCGCGCGCCGCACCTCGCTAAGGGGTCCGGCCATGACCCAGATCACGCCCGAGATCGTCGCCGAGCACGGCCTTTCGCCCGAAGAATATGACCGCGTCCTGAAGGCGCTCGGTCGCGAGCCGAACCTGACCGAGCTCGGCATCTTCTCGGTGATGTGGTCCGAGCATTGCAGCTACAAGTCCAGCCGCATCCACCTGAAGAAGCTGCCCACCACCGGCCCGCAGGTCATCTGCGGCCCCGGCGAGAATGCCGGCGTCGTCGATATCGGCGACGGGCAGGCGGCGATCTTCAAGATGGAGAGCCACAACCACCCGAGCTACATCGAGCCCTATCAGGGTGCGGCGACCGGCGTGGGCGGCATCCTGCGCGACGTGTTCACCATGGGCGCGCGGCCGATCGCCAACATGAACGCGCTGCGCTTCGGCCGGCCCGATCATCCCAAGATGAAGCACCTGATCGCCGGCGTCGTCCATGGAATCGGCGGCTATGGCAATTGCGTCGGCGTGCCGACCGTGGGCGGCGAGGTGAACTTCCACCCCGCCTATGACGGCAACATCCTGGTCAACGCAATGACCGTCGGCATCGCCGATACCGACAAGATCTTCTATTCGGCCGCCTCGGGCGTCGGCAATTCGATCGTCTATGTCGGCTCCAAGACCGGCCGCGACGGCATCCACGGCGCCACCATGGCCTCGGCCGATTTCGGCGAGGATTCGGAAGAGAAGCGCCCCACCGTCCAGGTCGGCGATCCGTTCACCGAGAAGCTGCTGATCGAGGCCTGTCTCGAGCTGATGGCCTCGGACGCGATCGTCGCGATCCAGGACATGGGCGCCGCCGGCCTCACCTCCTCCAGCGTCGAGATGGCGTCCAAGGGCGGCGTCGGCATCGAGCTGATCATGGACGACGTGCCCCAGCGCGAAACCGGCATGACCCCGTACGAGATGATGCTCTCCGAGTCTCAGGAGCGCATGCTGATGGTGCTCAAGCCCGGCCGCGAGGAGTTCGCCGAGGCGATCTTCCGCAAGTGGGAGCTCGACTTCGCGGTGATCGGCCATGTGACCGACACCGGCCGCATGGTGCTGAAGTGGAAGGGCGATGTGGTGTGCGACATCCCGCTCGCCCCGCTGGCCGACGACGCCCCACTCTACGATCGCCCGCACGTGCCGACGCCCAAGCAGCCCGAGCTGCAGAACGTGCCGGAATGCACCGATCCCGCTGCCGATCTCGTCAAGCTGATGGGCTCGCCGGACATCGCCAGCCGCCGCTGGATCTGGGAGCAGTATGACCACATGGTCGGCGGCGACACCGTGCAGCGCCCGGGCGGCGACGCCGCGGTCGTTCGCGTCCACGGCACCGACAAGGGCCTGGCGATCACCACCGACTGCACCCCGCGCTATTGCTTCGCGGACCCTGTCGAGGGCGGCAAGCAGGCGATTGCGGAGGCATGGCGCAACCTCTCAGCGGTGGGCGCGACCCCGCTGGCAGTGACCAACTGCCTCAACTTCGCCAACCCGCAGCGCCCGGAGATCATGGGCCAGATCGTCGGCGCACTGGAAGGCATGAGCGAGGCGTGCCGCGCGCTCGACTTCCCGATCGTCTCGGGCAATGTCAGTCTCTACAACGAGAGCAAGGCCACCGGCGGCGGCTCGGCGATCCTGCCGACGCCCGCGATCGGCGCGATCGGCCTGCTCAAGGACTGGCAGAAGAACTGCACCATCGCCTTCAAGGGCACCGGCGACGTGATCATCGCCGTCGGCGAGCGCGGCGGCCATCTCGGCCAGTCGATCTGGCTGCGCGAGATCTGCGGCCGCGAAGAAGGCCCGCCCCCGCCGGTCGACCTGATGATGGAGCGCCGCACCGGCGCCTTCGTCCGCTCGGCGATCTGCGGCGGCGCGATCACTGCCTGCCATGACGTGTCGGACGGCGGCCTTGCCGTCGCGGTGGCAGAGATGGCGCTGGCCTCGGGTATCGGCGCGATCCTCGATCAGCCCCAGCCGTTCGGCGTCGCCGGCAGCTGGTTCGGCGAGGACCAGGGCCTGTACGTCGTAACGGTGAAGGATGAGGCGCTGGCCGATTTCCTGGTCGCCGCCGACAAGGCCGGCCTCGCCGCCGATCCGATCGGCCGCACCATCGCCAACCGGATCATCTTCGAGATGGAGGAAGGCGATTTCTGCGTGAGCCTGGACGATCTCCGCGCCGCGCACGAGGGCTTCTTCCCGGCGCTGATGGGCGCCGCCGAGGCCATCTGATCGGTGGCCGGGTCCGCGCGGACCCGGCTCTCACCAGGACAGACCGGCGGCGCTGCCCGCATCGAGCGGCAGCACCGCCGGACACGCTCACCCCTGCACGCCTGCCGCGATCGTCTCCCGCCACGGGGTGGTCGGGCGGCCGATCACCGCGGAGAGCGTGCGCGAATCGTCGAACAGCGCCCCCTCGCCTGCGCGGGCGTCGCTATCCGCCAGGATTGCCGCGAACGGACCGGGCAGCCCGGCGCCTTCCAGCGCCCGGGCATAGTCCGCCTCCGGCATGTCCTGGTACACGACCGGCTTGCCCGAAGCCTCTGCCAGCGCGGCCGCAAGCTCGGCATGGGTGAAGCCGGTATCACCCGCGAGCTCGAACGTGCCCGCCTCGCCGCGCGTCAGCACCACTGCCGCCGCCTCCGCATAATCGGCGCGCGCCGCGCCGGACACCATGCCCGCGCCGGCGCTGCCGATCAGCACGCCGTGGTCGATCGCGGGGCCGGCGCTCATCAGATAATTCTCGGTATACCAGCCGTTGCGCAGCAGCGCGGCGGGAATGCCGCTTGCCGCCAGCAGGCCCTCGGTCGCCTTGTGCTCGGCGGCGAGCTGCATCGGCGAACGATCGGCACGCAGGATGCTGCTATAGGCGATCAACGCCACGCCGGCCTGCCGGGCCGCCTCGATCACCGCCTTGTGCTGGCGAACCCGGCTGCCGACGGCGTTGCCGGAGATCAGCAGCAGCCGCGTCACGCCCGCGAGGCCGGGCACCAGCGTCTCCGGCGCATCATAGTCGAAGGTGCGGACAACCACGCCCTGGGCGGCAAAATCGGCGACACTCTCGGAGTTGCGAACCAGCGCGACGATCTCGCCCGGTGCCACCTTGCCCAACAGCGATTCGATGACGAGGCGGCCCAGCTGGCCCGAGGCTCCGGTAACGGCGTACATGATGATCTCCTTGTCTGCAGTGGATTGACGACTAGGATCTAGCGACCCACTTACGGAACGTAAGTACGCACACGAAGGTAAGTATGAAAATGTCCGAAGCCTCCCCCCGCACCCTCGCCGCGATGATGGACCGCGGCGACGTGTTCGCCCCGGATTGCCCGTCGCGCGCGGTGCTCAAGCGCATCACCAGCAGCTGGGGCTTGCTCGTGCTGGTCGCGCTGCGGGACGGCACCCTTCGGTTCAGCGAATTGTGCCGCCGGGTGAACGGCGTGAGCGAGCGGATGCTGGCGCAGACGCTCCAGCAGTTGGAAGCGCATCGGCTGGTGGAGCGCCGGAGCTATCCGGTCGTGCCGCCGCACGTCGAATACAGCCTCACGCCGCTCGGGCAGGAGGCCGCCGCGAAGGTCGAGGATCTGATCGAGTGGATCCAGGCAAATCTGGCTGCGCTGATGCCCGCTTCGCTGGAGATCGCTGCCTAGCGGCGCGCTCAGTCGTATTTCGTCACCAGCCAGCTCCACACGCCCCACGCCAGCAGCGCCCAGGCGCCGAGCACGATTGCAATCCCGCCCCAGCTCACCGGGCGGTGGCTTGCTTCCTCTGCCGCCGCGCGATGTTCGGCGAACTGTTCGGCCGGGATCAGCCGCTCGAACAACCATACGCCCAGCGGGATCAGGATGGCGTCGTCCACCAGCCCGAGCACCGGGATGAAATCGGGAATCAGGTCGATCGGCGAGAGCGCATAGGCCGCCACCAGAAGGCCGACGATCCGCGCTGCCAGCGGCGTGCG
Source organism: Sphingomonas sp. (assembly GCF_036731925.1). Classification (GTDB taxonomy): domain Bacteria; phylum Pseudomonadota; class Alphaproteobacteria; order Sphingomonadales; family Sphingomonadaceae; genus Sphingomonas. The sequence goes on along the minus strand of NZ_DAINDJ010000001.1, from coordinate 657,625 downwards.
CGGATCGCGGATGGCGAGCCATACGGCATGCGCCTCGGTGCGGACGCGGTGTGCGAGCGAAGGACCCATGGCCCTGAATCGCGCGACCGCGTCCGCAGGTCAATGCGGGTCAGCGCTCCGCGGTCGTCTCGACCTTGGCGTGGCTGCCGGTCTCGTCCGACTTGATCTTGCCGCCGAACAGCATCTTCACCTTGCCGGTGATCGACATGTCGGTTTCCCACAGCTCGGCATCGTCGATGTCGACGCGGAGCAGCGCGAGATTCGGGTCCTGCTTGCCGCCCGGAAACCAGGCCTCGACCTGGCTGTTCCACAGCTTGTCGATCATCGCGAAGTCGTTGTCGATCCGCGCGGCGCCCGCCAGGCAGGCAAAGAAATCATGCCCCTTCGAGACGAACTGCAGCATCGCCGGGCCGCCCTTGGCCATGCGATTGTCCTTGCCGATGAAGAAGAAGATCGTGTCAACCTGATCCTCGTCGAGCTGGGCGGTAAGCGGCTCGCTGTGCTGCCCGTCCTGCAGGCCCACCATCATGTAGGGGCTGTCAGCCAGCTTGGACCAGAAATGCTTCTTCAGTTCGACCGTATCGGCCATGATCGTCTCCCGGAGTTTGGATACCTGCGGGTAACGTGCAGGTCCGCTCAGGCGTTCCGGATTGCCGCCGCCGCGCCGATCAGTTCGAGGTCGCTGCGGTTGACCAGCGCCACCGGCGTTTCGGCGAGCTGGCGGCGGAAGGCGGTCCGTGCCTCCATGCGGCGGCGGAAGCCCGGCTCCTTCAGCTGCGGCTCCAGCGCACGGGCGATGGCGCCGGTCAGGTAAATGCCGTCCCAGGCGTCGAAGGTCAGCGCAAGATCGCCGACGAATGCGCCGAGATGCTCGACGAACATCCGCACCACCGCGGTGCTGACCGGATCGCGCCCGATGTTGCGGGTCACATCCTCCGGCGCGGGCAGGCGCTTGCCGCCCGACAGCGCCTCATAGGCGAGCAACAGGCCGTTCGCGCTGAGCAGCGTCTCGACTTCCACCAGCCCGCCGCGCGCCTTGCAGAACGCGGCGAAGCGCTCCTCGTCACCGCTCTGTGCGGCGAAACCGATATGGCCGGCCTCGCTCTGCACCGGCACATGTCGCCCATCCGCACTGATCAGCGCCGCCACGCCCAGCCCGGTGCCGACGCCGATCACCGCATAATTGCCGCCCTGCGAGATCGGCCGAAGCGCCGGACCCGGCAATGCGGTAAGCGCTGTCGGCGGGAGCCGGGTAAGCGCCAGCGCATTGGCGGCGCACTCGTTCATCGCGATGGGCTTCTGGCGCAGTACCGCTTCCACGCCCGCGAGCGAGATATACCAGCGGCTGCCGGTCAGGTTGATCAGGTCGCCGCGCACCGCGCCCGCCACGGCGAGGACGCTCGGCAGGCGCGCATCGCGCAGGCCGACACTGGCAAGATATGCGACCAGTGCGCTGGTGAAGGTCTGATGGTCGCTGTTGGAAAAACGCTTGATGTCGCGCGGCTCTGCGCCCGCTGCGCCGCCGGCCAGCCCGAACCGGACCGACTGCCGGCCGATATCCGCCACCAGCGCAACGCCTTCTTCCATCGGATCCTCGCTCTCCCCACCGGCCTCTTGTTGAAGCTCGCGCAGGCGATATCGCTAACAATAGTTACCGGAGCAATAAGTAAGCGTCGTTTAGTGCAATTCCGATGCGTTTTTCAGGCAGTTCGCGGATCCATGCCGAAACGGTTCGCACCTATGGCGGGCGACCAGTAGAGCGCGACCGCCAGGATCGCGAGCGCGACATGGCCGGCGGTGGGCAGCATCGGCACGCCCGGATGCAGGCCGATCGCCACCTGCGTCCGGTCCAGATCGCCCGCCACGCCGATCGCGGCAAGCAGCAGGCCGGGGATCGCCGGCAGCCCCACATCGTGCAATCGCCGCACGATCAAGCCGATCAGCGGCACGAACAGCAGCAGCGCCAGTGCCTCCTCCACCGCCACGCGGCGCCAGAACACGGTAACGTTGAGCGCCGTCGGCGGATGAAAGAAGTGGAAGCCGAGAAACAGCAGCAGCTCGCCGATCGCGATCAGGATGAGCGCGCTGGTCAGCTCGCTGCGCGTTGAGCGGCCGCGGAACACGAAACTCTGACCGATGGCGCGAAGGCCGGTGCGCAGCGACACCCCGTCGCGATAGCTGGCTGCTGTCATGGATGGAGGGTGCAGCGCGCCGCACCCTCCGGTCAAGTACTTACAGCGTCTCGAAAAGACCCGCCGCGCCCATGCCGCCGCCGATGCACATGGTGACGACGACATACTTGGCGCCGCGGCGCTTGCCTTCGATCAGCGCATGGCCGGTCATCCGCGCGCCCGACATGCCATAGGGGTGGCCGATCGAGATCGCGCCGCCATTGACGTTCAGCAGTTCGGCCGGAATGCCCAGCTTGTCGCGGCAGTAGAGCACCTGCACCGCAAAGGCTTCGTTGAGCTCCCACAGGCCGATATCGTCCATCTTCAGGTTGAAGCGCTCGAGCAGCTTCGGGATGGCATAGACCGGGCCGATGCCCATCTCGTCCGGCTTGGTGCCTGCCACCGCCATGCCGACATAGCGGCCAAGCGGAGTAAGGCCGCGCTGCGACGCGAGCTTTTCTTCCATCAGCACGCATGCCGAGGAGCCGTCGGACAGCTGGCTGGCGTTGCCCGCGGTGACGGTGCCGTTCGGCACCACCGGCTGCAGCGCCTGCAGGCCCTCCAGCGTCGTCTCGGGCCGATTGCCCTCGTCCTTGGAAAGCGTGATTTCCTTCTGCGAGACTTCCTTGGTCTCCTTGTTGACCAGGTTCATCGTCGCGGTGACGGGCACGATCTCGTCGTCGAACTTGCCCGCGGCCTGGGCAGCGGCGGTGCGCTGCTGCGACTGGAAGGCATAGGCGTCGCACGCGTCCCGGCCGATGCCGTAGCGCGCGGCGACCACTTCGGCGGTCTGGAGCATCGGCATATAGGTGTCGTTGTGCATCGCGATCAGTTCGCGATCGGGCTCGACGCGCATCTGCGGCGTCTGGACGAGGCTGATCGACTCCACACCGCCGCCAAGGGTGATGTCCATGTTGTCGACGACGATCTGCTTCGCGGCGGTGGCGATCGCCATCAGGCCCGAGGCGCACTGGCGGTCAATCGACATGCCCGGCACTTCCACCGGCAGGCCGGCGCGCATCAACGCGAGGCGCGCGATGTTGGGCGCCTGGCTGCCCTGCTGGAGCGCGGCGCCGAACACGACGTCGTCGACCTGACCTGGCTCGATGCCCGCCCGCTCGACCGCGGCGCGGATCGCGTGCGCGCCCAGCGTCGGTGCCGGGGTGGCGTTGAACGCCCCGCGATAGGCCCGGCCGATGCCCGTGCGGGCGGTGGAAACGATGACTGCGGAGCGCATAGGGTTCCTCTCTTGCTAATTCTTGAGCCCCTCCCCTTCAGGGGAGGGGTTGGGGTGGGGCACTTTCTAACAGCGAAGGGCTGGCGGATCGGTCATCCCCCACCCCAACCCCTCCCCTGAAGGGGGGGCTTTTTGAACCTCAAACATACACCAGCGCGATCCACTCGGCGATCAGTGCCGGCTTCTCCTCGCCTTCGATCTCCAGCTGATATTCTTGCACCTGTTCCCAGACGCCCGGCTGGCGCTCGACGAACTTCTTGAGCGTGAACCGCCCGCGCACCCGCTTGCCCGAGCGTACCGGGGTGAGGAAACGGACCTTGTTCCCCCCATAGTTCACGCCCATCCGCGCGCCTTCTATGGACGGTGCATCGGTACGTGCGGCCAGCATCGGCATCAGCGAGAGCGACAGGAAACCATGCGCGATCGTGCCGCCGAACGGCGTCTCCGCCGCGCGCACCGGATCGACATGGATGAACTGGTGATCGCCGGTGGCTTCCGCGAACTGATCGATCATCGCCTGGGTGACTTCCACCCAGTCCGAGACATGCTCGGCACCGACCCGTTCGGCCATCTGCTGCGGGGTGACGGTCGCTGCCAAGACTATCCTCTCGCGTAATTATCTTTCATAGGCTCGCCATATCTAGTGGGGCCACCGGCCTCCCTGCAAGCTTTAGCCGACCGGAAACTGGAAAATGCCGACTGCCGTACCGTCACACCACCGCGAATTGATGGCCAAACTGCACCGGGCGGCCGAACCCGATGTTCTAAAACCGCTTCTGGAGCGGGCGCGACTCACCCTCGATTCGCGCGAGCGGGTGATGGATCATGCGCTGGCGCTGTTGGCGGACCTGCGCGCGGCGCAGACCCGCGGCTGGGTGAACCAGTTCCTCCAGGAATATCGGCTGAATTCCTCCGAAGGCGTCGCGCTGCTCAGCCTGGCCGAGGCGTTCCTGCGCGTGCCCGATCCCGAAACCGCCGACCTGCTGATCGCCGACAAGCTGGGCGATGCCGACTGGAAGGCGCATTCGGGCAAGTCGAACTCGGTGCTGGTCAACTCCGCCACCTGGGGCCTGATGCTCGGCCGCGCGCTGGTCGGTGACGAGAAGACCGGCGCGCTGCGTCGCCTGATCTCGCGCGCCGGCGAGCCCTTCGTCCGCCAGGCGGTGGGCGCCGCGATGAAGCGGATGGGTGAGGTCTTCGTGATGGGCCGCACCATCGACGAAGCGATGAAGCGGATGAAGAAGCCGGAGAACAAGGGCTTCACCGCCAGCTTCGACATGCTGGGCGAAGCGGCGCGCACCAAGGCGGATGCCGAGCGCTATTTCCAGGCCTATTTCGAGGCGATCCGCGCGGTAGGCCGCGATCCCAAGGCCGGCCATTCGATCTCGGTGAAGCTCTCCGCGCTCCACCCGCGCTACGAGGTCGCGCAATACGACCGCTGCGTGCCCGAGCTGACCGACATGCTGGCCCAGCTCGCCTCGGAATCGGCGGCGCAGGGCATCCCGCTCACCGTCGACGCCGAGGAGAGCGAGCGGCTGGAGATGAGCCTCGACATCATCGGCTCGGTCGCGCGCCGACCCGAGCTGAAGGGCTGGAACGGCTTCGGCATGGCGGTGCAGGCCTATGGCAAGCGCGCGCGTGCGGTGATCGGCTGGGCCGACGACCTTGGCCGCCCGATGCACGTCCGCCTGGTCAAGGGCGCCTATTGGGACAGCGAGATCAAGCGCACCCAGGTGGAAGGGCTGTCCGATTACCCCCTGTTCACCCGCAAGGCCGCGACCGACGTTTCCTACCTCGCCTGCGCGCGCGACATGCTGGCGGCGAAGAACATCGTGCCGGCCTTCGCCAGCCACAATGCGCTGACCGTCGCGACCATCCTGGACTGGGCGGGCGACAGCCGCGACTTCGAGTTCCAGCGCCTCCACGGCATGGGCGAAGGGCTGTACGAGCGCCTCGTCAACGAGCAGGGCTATCACTGCCGCATCTATGCGCCGGTCGGCGGGCATCGTGACCTGCTGGCCTATCTCGTCCGCCGCCTGCTGGAAAACGGCGCGAACTCCAGCTTCGTCCACCAGCTGGCGGACGAGCAGCTGAGCGAAGCCGAGCTGCTTGCCGATCCGGTGGAGAAGATCGCCGCGGTCGGCGGCACCCGCCACCCGAGCATCCCGATGCCGGTAGAGCTGTTCGGCGGGTGGAAAAACTCGGGCGGCATCGATCTCGCCGAGCGGACGATTCTCGCGGATACGGCGATGGCAATTGCTTCTAAGCCCCTCCCCTTCAGGGGAGGGGTTGGGGTGGGGCACTCCGCCTCCAGCGCCGGACTCGCTCCCAGCTCAGTCCCCACCCCCAACCCCTCCCCTGAAGGGGAGGGGCTTGTAAGGTCCGCCATCGACCGCGCGACGGCTGCCTTCCCCGGCTGGTCCGCGACGCCGCTCGCCACCCGCGCCGCGATCCTCGAGCGCCTTGCCGACCTGCTCGAGGAGAACCGCATCGAGCTAATGTCGCTGGCAGTGAAGGAAGCCTTCAAGACCATCCCCGATGCGCTCGGCGAGGTTCGCGAGGCGGCCGATTTCTGCCGCTACTATGCGCTCCAGGCACGCACCGGCCTCGCCCCGATCACCCTCCCCGGGCCGACGGGCGAGCGCAACGAGCTGCGCATGGAAGGCCGCGGCGTCTGGGCGACGATCGCGCCGTGGAACTTCCCGCTGGCGATCTTCCTCGGCCAGACCGCCGCGGCGTTGGTGGCCGGCAACGCGGTAGTTGCCAAGCCTGCGCCGCAGACACCGGAAATCGCCCGTGCGGCGGTGCGCCTCGCGCATCAAGCCGGCGTGCCGGAGGACGCGCTGGTGCTGGTGACCGGCGGCCCGGAAGTGGGCGCCGCGCTGACCGCCGATCCGCGCATCGCCGGGGTCGCCTTCACTGGCTCCACCCCCACCGCCAAGAAGATTGCCGCCGCACTGCTGGAAGGCGAGGATCGCCCGCTGGTGCCGCTGATCGCGGAAACCGGCGGCATCAACGCGATGATCGTGGATTCGACCGCCCTGCCCGAACAGGTGGTGGCGGACGTGCTCACCTCGGCCTTCCGCTCGGCCGGCCAGCGCTGCTCGGCGCTGCGCCTGCTGCTGCTGCAGGAGGAGATCGCCGAGGGCGTGATCGAGATGCTGCGCGGCGCGATGGAGCTGCTGATCCTCGGCGATCCCGCCGATCCGCGCACCGATATCGGCCCGGTGATCGACCAGGCGGCCTATGACAAGCTGATGGCCTATCGCGACAGCGCCAAGGCCCAGTGGATCAAGACCGTCCCGGTCCCCGCCACCGGCCTGTTCGTGCCGCCCACGATGATCCGCATCGACCGGCCGGAGGACCTGACGCGCGAATGGTTCGGCCCCATCCTGCACGTCGCCACCTGGAAGGCGGGCACGCTCGCCGAGACGGTGGCGCGGGTGAATGCCAAGGGCTTCGGGCTGACGATGGGCCTGCACAGCCGCATCGCCCGCTCGGCCGAGCTGGTGGAGGCGGAAGCGCGGGTGGGCAATCTCTACATCAACCGCTCGATGATCGGCGCGGTGGTGGGCTCGCAGCCCTTCGGCGGCGAGGGCCTGTCCGGCACCGGGCCCAAGGCGGGCGGGCCGCATTATCTGCACCGCTTCTGCGCGGAGCGGGCGGTATCGGTGGACACGACCAGTGCCGGCGGCAACGCGACGCTGCTCAGCCTGGACGAAGGGGGGATTTGATCCCCCCGCTTCCATCCTCCCTCCTGGTGGGGAGGGGCGGATCTCCCCACCCATCAACCGTCATTCCCGCGAAGGCGGGAATCCATTTGCCAGGACGTTCGAGGAAAGAACCGCGGCTTCAGCGCCAATGGATCCCCGCCTTCGCGGGGATGACGGTGTATTTTCTGGAGAGGTAACCCCTCTCCCCGGTGGGGAGAGGGGTGCAAGACTCACCCGCCGTGGGTGGCCATCCACTGCTCGACGACCGGCGCGATGCGGTTGCGCCACTTGGAGCCGTTGAAGATGCCGTAATGGCCGACGCCTTCGGCCAGATGATACTGCTTGAACGATTCCGGCAGGTTGGTCGCGATGGTCAGCGCCGCCTTGGTCTGGCCGATGCCGGAGATGTCGTCGCGCTCGCCTTCGATGGCGAGGATGCCGATATCGGTGATCGCACCCGGATCGACCTTGCGGCCGCGGTGCAGCATCTCGCCCTTGGGCAGCGCGTGCGTCTGGAACACCACGTTGATCGTCTGGAGGTAGAATTCGGCGGTCATGTCGCAGACCGAGCGATATTCCTCGTAGAACTTCATCGTCGCATCGGCGCTCTCGTCGTCGCCCTGGACGAGATGCTTGAACATTTCCCAGTGCGAGATGAGGTGGTTGCCGAGGTTCATCGTCATGAAGCCCGCGAGCTGCAGGAAGCCCGGATAGACGCGACGCCCCGAGCCCGAATAGGTACGCGGCACGGTGGCGATGACATTCTGTTCAAACCAGCTGTACGGCCGCTCCGTCGCCAGCGTGTTGACGGCCGTCGGCGCCTCGCGCGTATCGATCGGGCCGCCCATCATGGTCAGCGTCGCCGGGCGGTTGGGGTGCTGGTCCGCGCTCATGATTGCAGCGGCGGCGTAGCAGGGCACCGATGGCTGGCAGACCGCCAGCATGTGCGGCCGCGGATTCCCCTCGGCGCCGATGTGCGAGAGGAAATCGATCACGTAATCGACATAGTCGTCGAGATCGAACTTGCCCTCGCTGGTCGGCACCAGCTTCGCGTCGCGCCAGTCGGTGATGTAGACGTCGGCCACCGGCAGCATCCGCTGCACCGTGCCGCGCAGCAGCGTGGCATAATGGCCGGACATCGGCGCCACGATCAGCAGCTTCGGCCCGCCCTCAACGCTCTCGCGCACGAAGCGCTTGAGCTGACCGAACGGCTTGCGCAGCACGATTTCCTCATGCACCGCGACCTTCCGGCCATCGATCTCGGTACTGTCGAGCGCGAAATCAGGCTTGCCGCGCGGGGCCGAAGCATGCGCGAAGACTTCCAGCGCAGACGCCATCACCGGGCCGCCGCCGAAATAGGCAAACGGATTGGCAGGATTGTTGAGCAGGCCCGCGCCGAAATTGGCCAGAGCACTTGCCCCGGCAAGCATGGAACGTTGGAATTCGTAGGCGTCGTACAGCATAAAAGTCCTTCCCCGTGCCCCGATCCCTGCAGCGGGGGTTGTCTTACCACTCATATAGACGGCGCCGTTGTGCGTCGCAACGTCGTACCTATGCGGAACCGAGACATCCGGAGGTAGTTCCCCTGCCCCGCGAACCGCGCTAGTCGCTTGTCCATGGCCGACACGACCCAGCCGCCGGCGCCGCGCCGCAAGCTCAGCAGCCTGCTCGTCATCTGGCAGTTCACCCGCCGCTATCCGTTGCAGATCGTCATCGCGTCGATCGCGCTGGTCACCTCGTCACTGGCGACCCTGTGGATCCCGCGCACCTTCCAGAAGATCGTCGACAACGGCTTCGCCAAGGGCGTGGATACCAGCCGCATCGGGGTGTATTTCGAGGGCCTGCTGGCGGTGATCCTCGTGCTGTCGATCGCGACCGCCATCCGCTTCTTCTTCATCTCCTGGGTTGCGGAGCGGACGGTGGCGGACCTGCGCGTCGCCGTGCACCGCAACCTGCTGCGCCTGCCGCCGAAATGGTTCGAGGAGAACCGGCCGTCGGAGATCGCCTCGCGACTCACCTCGGATACGGCGCTGGTCGAGCAGGTGGTCGGCTCCACCGTCTCGATCGCGCTGCGCAACCTGCTCACCGGCATCGGCGGCGTCATCTACCTGTTCGTGCTGGCGCCGAAAATCGCGGCCTATCTGATCGTGGGCATGCCGCTTACCGTGCTGCCGATCGTGTGGCTGGGCGGGCGCGTGCGGCAATATTCGCGCAACAGCCAGGACCGGGTGGCAGACATCGGGGCGATCGCCTCCGAGACGCTGGGCGCGATGCGCATCGTGCAAGCGTTCGGGCAGGAACGCCGCGAAGGCCAGCGCTTCCACGATGCCGTGGTCCGCAGCTTCGCCGCCGCGCAGAAGCGGTTCGCCCTCCGCGCGGTAATGACCGCGCTGGTAATCGGCCTGCTGTTCACCGCGATCACGCTGATCATGTGGGATGCCGTGTCGGGCGTCGCGACCGGGCAGATCACCGGCGGCGCGATCACCGCCTTCGTCATCACAGCCGGCCTTGTCACGGGCTCGTTCGGCGCACTGACCGAAGTTTACGGCGATCTGCTGCGCGCCTCGGGCGCCGCCAGTCGGCTTGCCGAGCTGCTTCAGCAGGAGCCGGACATCGCCGCCCCGGCCAATCCCGTGCTCCTGCCTCGCCCGGCAGAGGGCGCGATTGCGTTCGACGCAGTGACTTTCCGCTACCCCACTCGGCCCGAAGTCTCGGCGCTGCAAGACTTCTCCCTGTTCGTGGCACCCGGCGAGACGGTGGCGGTGGTCGGCCCGTCGGGCGCCGGCAAGTCGACGCTGTTCCAGCTGCTTCAGCGCTTCTACGATCCCGAAGCGGGGGAAATCCGCATCGACGGCGTCGCCATTCCCAAGGCCGATCCGTCCGAGGTGCGCGCGCGCATGGCGATGGTGCCGCAGGAAACGGTGATCTTCGGCGCGAGCGCCCGCGACAATCTGCGCTACGGCGCGTGGGACGCGAGCGACGAGGCAATCTGGGCCGCCGCTGAGGCCGCCAACGCGGCCGAGTTCCTGCGCGCCTTGCCGGAGGGGCTCGACACCTTCCTCGGCGAAGGCGGCGCGCGCCTCTCCGGTGGCCAGCGCCAGCGGCTTGCGATTGCGCGTGCGCTGCTCCGCGACGCGCCGATCCTGCTGCTGGACGAAGCAACCAGCGCGCTTGATGCCGAAAGCGAGAAGCTGGTGCAGGACGCGCTCGAGCATCTGATGCAGGGCCGCACCACGCTGGTGATCGCCCACCGCCTCGCCACCGTCCGCGCGGCAGGGCGGATCATCGTCATGGAAGCGGGCCGCATCGTAGAGACCGGCACCCATGCCGAACTCGTCGCGAAGGGCGGCCTCTACGCCCGGTTGGCGGCGCTGCAGTTCAACGAGGTCGCCTAGGCAGCCAGCGCCTTGCGCGCCGCGATCCATTCGACGAACGCGTCCGGCTCCAGTGGCCGGGCGAACCAATAGCCCTGCGCCTCCTCGCACCCAATGCCGGCGAGGAGGGTCGCGGCAGCTTCGGTTTCCACGCCTTCCACCACGACGCGTCTGCCCAGCTTGTGGATCAGGCCCACCATCGTCTCGACCAGCACATAATCGGCGCCCCAGGCCCCGCTCAGCGCCCGGACAAATGCCTGGTCGATCTTCACCACATGCGCCGGAACCTGCTGTAGATAGGCGAGGCTGCTATGGCCGGTGCCGAAATCGTCGATCGCCAGCGCAATGCCCGCGGCCGAAAGCTCGCGGAGCATCGCCAGCGCCTTGTCCGGCTGCGCCATCATCGCGCTCTCGGTGAGCTCGATTTCCAGCTGCTCCGGGCGCAGCTGCCGCGCCAGCAGCGCCAGCTGGATTCGCTGGATCAGGTCCGTCTCCATCAGATTGGCGGCGGAGATGTTGATCGAGAGCGTCAGGTCCAGCCCTGCGGCCTGCCAGGAAGCAAGCTGATCAAGCGCATGGTCCAGCACCCACTGGGTGACAGGACGGGCGAGCGCCGTCTGCTCGATGATCGGGATGAATTCCGCGGGCGAAACCTCGCCCAGAACGGGATGTCGCCAGCGCAACAGCGTCTCCGCCCCGAGGCACTGGCCGGTACGCAGGTCGATGCGCGGCTGGTAGACAAGTCGCAACTGGTCCCCCGCCTCGAGCGCCGCGCCAAAATCTTCCAGCAACTGGTAGCGCCGGCGCATTTCGCCATCACGCGCGGCGGAATAGAGCGCGATCGCGCCGTCGTTGCGTCGCGCGTCCTGCGCGGCACTCGCCGCGCCGCGCAGCACATCCTCAGGCGGCACCTCGCCCACGCGGAACGGACGAAGGCCGATCGCCACGCTCGTCACGAAGCGGACGCTGGACGTCGCCCGCATCGCTGCAAAGCCCTGTTCCAGCACGCGGCTATATGCCTGGACGTCGATATCGGGTGGCGAGAGGAAGGCGAACTGGGTGGTGCCGACATGATAGGCGGTGCGTTCCGCGCCGAGCGCGTCTTGGATCGAACGTGACGCCTCGCGCACCATTTCTTCGAGTCGGGCGGCGCCCACCACGCCCACAATTTTCGCGATCTGGTCGTCCCGTGCCAGGTCGGCGATCACCGCGATGCGGCTCTGCCCGGGGCAGTCGCGGGCAAGATCTGCAAGATCGTCATGAAACTGCGCGCGCGTCGGCAGGCCGCTGATGGGGTCGATGCGGCCGAAGGCATGCTGCAGTTCGATCTGCGCCATCACCATCGCCGCAAGATCGGCGAGCGCCGCAAGTTCGTCCGCGGTCGCGACGCGCGGCTCGGTGCCCAGCACGCAAAGCGCGCCAAGGCCGTAGCCGTCCCTGGTAACCAGCGGCGCGCCTGCATAGAAGCGCGTGCCGTTATCGGCGAGCAGGCTGTCCGCATAGAAAGGATGTGCGGCGAAGTCCTCGATCACCACCACATCGCGCGATTCCGCAACCTCCGCACAGGGCGCCTTTTCGCGTGGGATGCTGCAATGCTCGATGCCGACGCGCGACTTGAACCATTGCCGGTCCTTGTCGGTCAGCGAGACGGCCGCGATCGGCAGGCCGAAGATCTGCGCCGCCATGCGGGTAATGCGATCGAAATGCGCGCTTGCGGGTGTGTCGAGCAGCTTCAGCTGGTGCAGCGCATCCAGTCGCGCGGCTTCGCGATAATCCTGCACAATCGTTCCCTTTCGCCGATCATTATAGCGGCGAAGAGTTACGATTTCGTCGGTTCTCAGAATGTTGTGATCAAGCGCCGACGATGCTCGTGGCTACCGCCTCGGCAACCTTGATGCCGTCTATCGCGGCGGAAAGAATGCCACCCGCATAGCCGGCACCCTCGCCCGCCGGGAACAGACGCGGCGTGTTGAGGCTCTGAAGATCCGGCCCCCGTGTGATCCGCAGCGGCGAGGAGGTGCGCGTCTCGACGCCGGTCATCACCGCCTCGGGATGATCGTAGCGGGCGATCTGGCGGCCAAACACCGGCAGCGCCTCGCGGAACGCCTCGATCACGAAGCCCGGCAGGCAGGCGGAAAGGTCAGTCGGCGTGACGCCGGGCTTGTAGCTCGGTACCACCTGCCCCAGCGCGGTCGACGGTCGTCCGGCGAGCAGGTCGCCGACCAGCTGGCCCGGGGCGTTGTAGTTGGAGCCGCCGGCGATATAGGCCGCGTCCTCCCATTTCCGCTGCAACTCGATGCCCGCGAGCGGCCCGTCCGGATAGTCGCGCGCCGGGTCGATCGCCACGACGAGGCCGGAATTGGCGTTGAACTCGGCCCGCGAATATTGGCTCATGCCGTTGGTGACGACCCGGCCCTCCTCGGAGGTCGCCGCCACCACCCGCCCGCCCGGGCACATGCAGAAGCTGTAGACGGTGCGGCCATTGGCGCAGTGGTGCGACAGCGCATAGGCGGCGGCGCCCAGGTCCGGATGCTTGGCGCACTTGCCGAAGCGCGCCTGATCGATCCAGCTCTGCGGATGTTCGATGCGCACGCCGATCGAGAAGGGCTTGGCCTCCAGATGCACACCCATGCGGTGGAGCATCTCGAAGGTCGGGCGGGCGCTGTGGCCCACCGCAAGCACGACATGATCGGCCTCCAGGAAGCTGCCGTCGTGAAGGTGCAGGCCGCGCATCTTGCGCTCGGCGTCCAGCTCGATGCCGTCGACGCGGGTCTGCCAGCGATATTCGCCGCCCAGTTCCTCGATGGTGCGGCGCATGCTCTCCACCATCGTCACGAGGCGGAAGGTGCCGATATGCGGGTGCGCCTGCCAGAGGATGTCGTCGGGCGCGCCAGCCTTGACGAATTCCTCCAGCACCTTGCGGCCGAGGAAGCGTGGATCCTTCACTCGGCAATAGAGCTTGCCGTCGGAGAAGGTGCCCGCCCCGCCCTCGCCGAACTGGACGTTGGAGTCCGGGTTGAGCTCGGAGCGGCGCCACAGGCCCCAGGTGTCCTTCGTCCGCTCGCGCACGATCTTGCCGCGGTCGAGGATGATCGGGCGGAAGCCCATCTGCGCAAGGATGAGGCCGGCGAACAGGCCGCAGGGCCCCGCGCCGATCACCACCGGGCGCAGGCCCTGCCAACCTTCGGGCGCGTGGAACGGCGGGCGATAGGCCATGTCCGGGGTCGGACGCACGTCCTTGTCGCCGGCGAAGCGCGCCAGCACCTCGGCCTCGTCCGCCAGGTCGACATCGACCGTGTACACCAGCAGGATCGCGCTCCGCCGCCGGGCATCATTGCCGCGCTTGAACACGGTGAAGCCGCGCACATCCGCCGGCGCCACGCCCAGCCGCTTCGCGATCGCCGGAGCCAGCGCGTCGGCAGGATGGTCGAGGGGCAGGGAAAGTCCGGACAGGCGCAGCATCGAAAAACGGGTTCCAGCAGATTTGGGGGAAGTGTCGCCTTTCCCTTAGCCGCGTCGGCCCGCGCGGCAAACCGGGGATTGGTGCGTAAGGCTCAGTCGCGCGCCAGCGAGTCGCGCAGCGCCTGCGCCTCGCGGCTGAGGCTCGCCAGCCGTTCCAGGGACAGGTCCGCCTTCGCCAGCACCGCCTCCCCAAGGCAGCCGCATTCCTCGCGGATCGCGCGGCCCGCCTCGGTGAGGAACACCTGGACCTGGCGCTCGTCCTCCGGGTTGCGCTTGCGCACCACCAGCCCGGCCGCCTCCAGCCGCTTCACGAGCGGCGTGATCGTGCTCGATTCGAGCCCCAGCCGCTCCCCGATCCCGCCCACGGGACGACCATCCGTCTCCCACAGCGCGTGGAGCACCAGATATTGCGGATAGGTGATTCCCAGCCGGTCGAGGATCGGCTTGTAGACTCGCGTGATCGCCATGCTCGCGCTGTACAGCGAAAAGCAGAGCTGGCCGTCGAGCGGAAGCGGGGCAGGCATGGGCAGAAACTCCTCCCCGCCGGACACTGCGGGACGAAACATATATCGCGATAAAGATTCCTCTGGACAAGAGGCACAGTCCGGCCTATCTGATCGTTATCGCGATACACATTATCGCAGCAGTAAAGGAGACACCCCATGTCGGTCGATGTGAAGTACACCACCAAGGCAACCGCAACCGGCGGTCGTGACGGCAGCGCGCGTTCGGAAGACGGCATCCTCGATGTGAAGCTGTCCACCCCCAAGGAGCTGGGCGGCGCCGGCGGTGCGGGCACCAATCCGGAGCAGCTGTTCGCGGCGGGCTATTCGGCCTGCTTCATCGGCGCGCTCAAGGCGGTCGGCGCGGGCATGAAGATCAAGGTCCCGGCCGAGACGACAGTCACCGCGACGGTGGGCATCGGCCCGCGTTCGGAAGGCGGCTTCGGCATCACCGCCGATCTGGTAGTCAGCCTGCCCGGCCTCGACCGCGAGGAAGCGCAGAAGCTGGTCGACGCCGCGCACCAGGTCTGCCCCTATTCGAACGCCACCCGCGGCAATGTGAATGTCGGCCTGACGCTGGCCTGACGATCGAGCGCCCTCTCCCCGGCGGGAGAGGGCCGCACGCCCAAGGCATTTTCAAGTTGACCGTCAACGGTCAACGGCTCGGAAGATGCGGCCATCAAACAGCTAGCGCGTTTTCGCCCAGAGTGAGAACGCGCTAGACGCGCATGTCCAGCAGCGAACCCATCATCCGGTCGTCCGCCTTGATCACCGAAAGGTTCGCGCGAAACGAGAACAGCGCCTTGCGCTGCTCGACATCCTCGCTCGCGAAATCGACGTCGGGCCCCTCGATGTTTCCATCCTCATCGGCGTCCTGCGATTCCGGATCGTAGCGCGGGCCCGTGCCCGGCACCGCCGGCACCGGCTTGGCGTTGACGCCGCCCCCGGCAGCGGCCGCCTGATACAGCGCAATCGGCTGATAGGCATGGTTGACCGTCTTGCCGATCGCATTGGCCGCCGTGACCGCCTTGACGGTTTCGCCGGTCGTGTTGACGTTGGCGACGTTCTGCGCGCTGACATTGATGCGCGCGACGCTGGCCTGAACCCCGGTAAGGGCGATGTTGGTGGCGATCATGGCGCTACTCCGATGCGCCAGTGTCGCAGCCGGATGTAAACGAGTGGTTGCGGAACATGCTTAACCGCCCGGGCACCGGAAAAAGCCGCGCTGCCCCAGGACCGACGCGCCACCTGGATCTTGTTCACCAAGAAACGACCGGCTCCGGCACGCGCCCAATAAGCAATCCGATCTGTAATCCAGCTATTTGATAGGTGCTTTTACTATAAGGGGATCATGCAGGATCACCCTCTTCAGCACCGCTCGACGGCCGCCTCGCGGGCCGCCGTCCTTCTGGAAACCACTGCTCGCCGCCGTCGCGCCATTGCAGCTCCCTGGCTGCTCGGCGCATCCTGGCTTTTGTCGGCGACCGCGGCACATGCCCAGCAGATGCCGCTGCCGCCAGCCGTGCCCGCGGAGGCGCCCGTGCTGGTGCCCCCGCCGCTCGCGAAGCCGCCGTCGGAGAAGGCAAGCTTCGCGCCGTGCGACGGCTATGAGACACCCGACAAGACTGCAGATAACTACATCCACGGCAGCGGCGTGTTCGGCCTCGTGACCGCCACCAATGATTACCACCAGGACGAAAAGCTTGCGCTGGGCGCAAACGGCGTGGTGGCGTGCGACGTCGCGCTGGCGAGCCCCTTGTTGCGCCCGGAATTCACCCAGCGGCGCCATCATCTGCTCATCGCCAAGGCCATGCACCTGATCGCCGCGGGTCGCCCCCGGGATGCGCTGCCCGTGCTGGACGCCGCCCGCGCCGTCCCCCTCGAAGCTTCGGCGCCGCTGCGCGCCCGCAGCTCCGACATCGAGGAAAAGGCGGTGCGCGCCTATGCCCTGATCAAGCTGGGTGACACGGCGGCGGCCGCGCCGATGATCGAGGAAATCGCCGCCGCGCGGCCGTACGCGACTTCGATCCAAGGCCTTGCGGACACGCTGCGCGCAACATCGGCCATGGCATCCGGGAAGACGGCTGTCGATGTACGGATCAGCGGCGCACACCACGACGGCGCGCTCGATCCTAACCGGCTGCCAGCCGCGATGCTGGCAGCATTTGACCAGGGGCGCATGGAGGATGTCGTCAAGCTCGGGAACGGCCTCGTCATCGCCCCTCCCAGGCCGCAAAGCGACTGGAAGGAAATCGGGGGGCTCGACAAGGACAAGCTTCTCGAAATCAACCTGCTGCTCACCGGCATCACCGCCTATGCCGAAGCGGTGATCGGCAAAACGAACGAGGCGCAGGCGCGCTTTGCCCGCTTCGAACAAGAAATCGATCGCCAGGCCGCCCTTCCTCTTCCCCCTAACCGACCCGGGTTCCTCGGTATCAAGAAGGGCAAGACCATACTGGCAGAGGAGGCTGCAGAGCACGAGGCCTATGGCAAGCATCTCGTCCAGGCGCGCGCGGGCATGGAGAACTGGAAGAAACTCGTCGCCTTGCGCGCGACGGCGCGAACGCTGCCGAAGGAGGAAGTGGCCAAGGAACTCGGCCGAACCCTGCCGCAGGCAGCGCTGGTGATCCCCGACGTGCTGGCGCAGGCGCCGACTCTCGATAATGCGGAAGGCCGCGCCATGATCGCGAGCTTGCGCAAGGGCCGTGCCGCAGCCCTCCCCGACTTCACCTCGCCGGCGGCGCTGATGCGCTTGCTGCCGCGGCCGGAAATGCCGGAGGTGCAACCCAAGTCCAGCGGACCCAGGACCGGCGCCTTCAACTTCAAACCCACGGCGGGAGCAACACTGCAGCAGATCGGTGACAGCAATCGCTGGGAAGTGCATTTCTCCCACAAATTCGCGTCCGCCGCGACGGTGGAGGAGATTTCGCTGATGAACGCGACTCTGCTCGCCAAGGAAAAGGGCTGCAGCCGAATCTTGCTGGAGAGCCGCCGCACCATCGAGCGACAGGTGCAGGTGGGATATGCTTCCTATTATGACGGCCGCGACAGCGCGCTCCGCGTGTGGCTGGTGTGCGACGACAAGCCGCTTCCGCCGGAGCTGGCAGGCGCCGAATGGCGGGAGATGGCGGTTGATCCGATCTACGACCGACTGACCGTGCAATATGCCGACATTCTGCCGGAGAAGCAGACGGCCGCGAATGCAGCTACAAAGCCGTAACCGTCAACAGGTGCGTCCGGTCGCAAGATCGGGCGCACCGTTCGGGCGCCAGCCGCATCAGACAAGGTCGCGAAATGTCAGCCGCGTAAGGCGCAGCTTCGGCTACGCGCGCGACGCTTCGTGCAGGTCAGCCCTGCCGGCGACGATTTCAGAATATCGGGCCTAGAGGCCCATCGCACCAGGTGCCAATTCCGGGGGAAATGGTGGAGCCGAGGGGGATCGAACCCCTGACCTTCGCAATGCCATTGCGACGCTCTCCCAGCTGAGCTACGGCCCCATTCCCCGGGAAGGCGGCCCCTCTATAAGGGCCTTGCGGGGTTGGCAAGCGCCTTTTTCGCGCTTGCCAAATTTTTTCGAACTTACTGCTCGTCGTCGTCGCTGACGGTCTCGACGCCCAGGTCGTCGTCGCCGCCCAGATCGACGTCGTCGTCCGGCGAGGGCTCCTCGTCGTCCGCACCGATGTCCAGATCGTCATCGCCCACCAGATCGGAATCTTCCGCTTCCGGCTTGTCGGGGTTGGCCTTCACTGCCTCGAACGGCAGCGGCTGCTTCGACTTCAGGATGGGCTCGGGTTCCCAGGCGAAACCGCAGTTGATGCAGGTGACCGGCTCGTCCTTGGTCAGATCATAGAAGCGCGTACCGCACTTCGGGCAGCTGCGCTTGGTGCCCCATTCCGGCTTCACCATGTGTTGCCTCTTCGCCTTTCACTGTGTTCGGAGATTTCGGGATGTGATCCCGGAAAGTGGGGCGCGCCTTGCCATGCTGCAAGCCGCCTGTCAAAGCCGCGCCCATGTCGAACACCGATCCCCGCCCTCTCACTCTCTCCGCTCGCGGCCCCTTGCGCGGTACCGTCACCGTTCCCGGCGACAAGTCGATCAGCCACCGCGCGATCATGTTTTCCGCGCTCGCGATCGGGGAAAGCCGCATCGAAGGCCTGCTGGAGGGCGAGGACGTGCTCGCCACCGCCGCGGCGATGCGCGCGATGGGGGCGCAGGTTGAACGCGGTGAGGACGGCGTGTGGCGCGTCCACGGCGTAGGCGTTGGTGGGCTGCAGCAGCCGGCCCAGGCGCTCGACATGGGCAATAGCGGCACCTCGACCCGCCTGCTGATGGGCCTGGTCGCTGCCCATGGCATCACTGCCACCTTTACCGGCGATGCCTCGCTCTCCAGTCGCCCGATGGGCCGCGTGATCGACCCGCTCGCCCAGATGGGCGCCGAGATCACTGCCAGCCCCGGCGGCCGCCTGCCGCTGATGCTGCGCGGCATGTGCCCGGCGGTGCCGATCGAATATACCCTGCCGGTCGCCTCGGCGCAGGTGAAGTCCGCGATCCTGCTCGCCGGCCTCAACACGCCCGGCATCACCCGCGTGATCGAACCCGTCCCCACCCGTGACCATAGCGAGCGCATGCTGCGCGGCTTCGGCGCCGAGCTGACGGTGGAGGACGGCCCCGACGGCAAGATCATCTCCATCACCGGCGAGGCCGAGCTCAAGCCGCAGCACATCGTGGTGCCGGGCGACCCCTCCTCCGCCGGATTCTGGATGGTTGCTGCGTCGATCGTGCCGGGCTCGGAGATCACCATCGCCAATGTGTGCATGAACCCGACGCGCACCGGCCTGATCACGGCACTGCGCCTGATGGGCGCCGACATCGCCGAAACCCATGCCCGCACCGTCGGCGGCGAGCCGGTTGCCGATCTCGTCGTGCGCCATGCGCCGCTCAAGGCGATCGAAGTGCCCGCGGATCTCGCGCCGAGCATGATCGACGAATATCCGGTGCTGTTCGTGGCGGCGTCGATGGCCGAGGGCCGCACCGTCGCCCGCGGCGCGCACGAGCTGCGGGTGAAGGAATCGGATCGCATCGCCACCATGCGCACCGCGCTCGAGGCATGCGGCGTGGCGACCGAGGAGTTCGAGGACGGCCTGGCCATCCAGGGCTCGGGCGGCAAGCCGCTCGCCGGTGGGGGCAAGGTCGCGACCAGACTCGACCATCGTATCGCGATGAGCATGACGGTGGCCGCGCTTGCCGCCGAGCAGCCGATCGCGATCGACGATGTCGCGCCGGTTGCGACCAGCTATCCCAACTTCTTCCCCACGCTGGATGCGCTGACTGCCGGCTGATGGCACGATTTCACGGCAAAGCGCTTGACCTTGCCTGCGATGCTGGCGAGTGGACCGCATGATTATCGCAGTCGACGGCCCGGCAGCTTCGGGCAAGGGCACCATCGCGCGCGCCCTCGCCCGCCACTACAACTTGCCGCATCTTGATACCGGCCTGCTCTATCGTGCCGTTGCCGCAACGGTACTGCGCGAAGGACTGGACCCGGCCAGGGAAGCCGATGCCGTCGCCGCCTGCGGGTTCGAGGACGCGCTGCTCGCCGACCCGGCGCTGCGCACCGACGAGGTCGGCCAGACCGCCTCGATCGTCTCGGCGCACCCGCTGGTGCGGGCAGCCTTGCTGGCCCGGCAGAAGCGCTTCGCCCAGCAGCCCGGCGGCGCGCTGCTCGACGGCCGCGACATCGGCACGGTGATCGCGCCGGATGCCGAGGTGAAGCTGTTCGTGAAGGCGACCCCGATGATCCGCGCCCAGCGCCGGCATCTGGAGCTGCGCAAGAACGGCATCAACGTCAGCCTCGACAAGGTGCTGGCGGACATCCGCGCCCGCGACGAACGCGACTCCAAGCGCAGCGAGGCACCGCTGGTCCAGGCACCGGATGCGGTGACGCTGGATACCAGCTTCCTGTCGATCGACGCTGCAGTGCAGCGCGCGATCGAGATCGTGGAGCGGAAGCGGGTGGGCTGAGCCTTCTAAGCCCCTCCCCTTCAGGGGAGGGGTTGGGGTGGGGCAGTGTCTCACCGAGACCAGCATCTGTTCTGGAATCCCTCCACCCCAACCCCTCCTCCAAGGAGGAGGGGCTAAGTGCAATGCCCCGGAAACCTTGCTTTCATACCTCATCCGCAGTAAGGCGCGCGCATCCTGCGGGCGTGTGCTCGTGGGGGACGGCGCTGGGAGCATCGCTTCCATGCGCCCTTTTCGCGTTTCGGCGCGTCTTGCCCGTCCCCTGCCTGAACCCGCGCAAGGGATGTCGCGACCGGCATTCGGCCGCCGCGGCGATTCTGGCCCTCAAGACCGCCGGATCCAACCGGCTGGCCGGAAAAACGAACGTTAGGAACCTCTTTTTTATGGCCACTACGGCAACCCCATCCCGCGACGATTTCGCGGCACTGCTCGACGAAACCTTCGGTCAGGCGGACGGCTTTGAAGGCCGCGTCGTGATCGGCACCGTCACCGGCATCGAGAACGACCTCGCCGTCATCGACGTGGGTCTCAAGTCCGAAGGCCGCGTGCCCCTGCGCGAATTCGCAGCCCCCGGGCAGAAGGCGGACCTCAAGGTCGGCGACGAAGTCGAAGTCTATGTCGACCGCGTCGAGAACGCGAACGGCGAAGCGATGCTCAGCCGCGACCGCGCCCGCCGCGAAGCCGCCTGGGACAAGCTCGAGGCGGAATTCGCCCAGAACACCCGCGTCGAAGGCGTCATCTTCGGCCGCGTCAAGGGCGGCTTCACCGTCGACCTCAACGGCGCCGTGGCCTTCCTGCCGGGCAGCCAGGTCGACATCCGTCCGGTGCGCGACGTCACCCCGCTGATGGACATCGCCCAGCCCTTCCAGATCCTCAAGATGGACCGCAAGCGCGGCAACATCGTCGTGTCGCGTCGCGCGGTGCTCGAGGAAACCCGCGCCGAGCAGCGCTCGGGCCTGATCCAGAGCCTCGCCGAGGGCCAGGTGATCGACGGCGTCGTCAAGAACATCACCGATTACGGTGCGTTCGTCGACCTGGGCGGCATCGACGGCCTGCTGCACGTCACCGACCTGAGCTACAAGCGCGTCAACCATCCGTCGGAAGTGCTGAACATCGGCGACACCGTCCGCGTTCAGATCATCCGCATCAACCGTGACACGCAGCGCATCTCGCTGGGCATGAAGCAGCTCGAGAGCGATCCGTGGGATGGCGCGAGCGTGAAGTACCCGGTCGGCGCGAAGCTTTCGGGCCGCGTGACCAACATCACCGAATATGGTGCGTTCGTCGAGCTGGAAGCCGGCATCGAGGGCCTGGTCCACGTGTCGGAAATGAGCTGGACCAAGAAGAACGTCCATCCGGGCAAGATCGTCTCGACCTCGCAGGAAGTCGAAGTCGTCGTGCTCGAGGTCGATCAGGAAAAGCGCCGCATCTCGCTCGGCCTCAAGCAGGCCCAGCAGAACCCGTGGGAAAAGTTCGCCGAAGAGCACCCGGTCGGTTCGACCGTCGAGGGCGAAGTCAAGAACGCCACCGAGTTCGGCCTGTTCATCGGCCTGGACAACGATGTCGACGGCATGGTTCACATGTCCGACATTGCCTGGGGCATCTCGGGTGAGGACGCGCTGGCCCTGCACCGCAAGGGCGAGACCGTCACCGCGATCGTTCTGGCCGTCGAAGCCGACAAGGAGCGCATCTCGCTCGGAATGAAGCAGCTCGAGCGTGGCGGCGTCGCCGCTGCCGGGTCGACGGGTGGTGCGGATCGTCTGGGGAAGAACTCGATCGTCACTGTCACTGTCCTCGAAGTTCGCGACGCGGGCCTCGAAGTGCAGGTTGGCGACGACGGCGCAACCGGCTTCATCAAGCGCACCGACCTCGGCCGCGACCGCGACGAGCAGCGTCCGGAGCGTTTCCAGGTCGGCCAGAAGTTCGACGCGATGGTCACCGGCTTCGATCGTTCGAAGAAGCCGACCTTCTCGGTCAAGGCGATGCAGATCGCCGAAGAGAAGCAGGCCGTGCAGCAGTATGGCTCGTCCGACTCGGGCGCGTCGCTGGGCGACATTCTGGGTGAGGCCCTCAAGGCCCGCAGCCAGAACAACTAATTCTGCGACCTGAAGAGGGGCCCGGGCGCTGCGAAAGCGGTTCCCGGGCCCTTCTTTTTTGATTTTAGGACGGCATCAACCACATCTTCTGGTTGATGCAGATTGGCAAAAAGCGCTAAGGTTTCCTTGGGGATAGCCGTTTCGCGGCCATTTTGGGGCGCGTTCGCCAAGGGAGGGGTCCGGATGATCCGGTCTGAGTTGGTTCAAATGCTGGTACAGGAAAATCCCGGCCTTTCGGTCCGGGAGGTCGAAAAGATCGTATCGATCTTCTTCGACGAGATTGTCGGCCGGCTGAGTGAAGATGGGCGCGTGGAGCTTCGCGGCTTCGGTGCATTCTCGACCCGCGCGCGCGATGCCCGCGTCGGTCGCAACCCGCGGACGGGCGAATCCGTGGAGGTGGACGCCAAGCGCGTCCCCTATTTCAAGCCGGGCAAGGAGATGCGCATCCGCCTCAACATGTGATGCGCGCTTGACACGCGGCGTGCGGCAGCGTCTTGCCTGCCGCCCACGCGGACGTGGCGGAACCGGTAGACGCCGGAGACTTAAAATCTTCTGCCCCTCGGGGCGTGCGGGTTCGAGTCCCGCCGTCCGCACCAGGCTTGCCTGGATCTACCATCGATCGGAGACCCCGCGGCCCTCTCGCCATTCGGCGAGGCGCCGCGCGGTCCCCTCGGTAACCCCAGGCGGCAGTGCATCGACATCGAAGGCGCGGGCCTCGACAATCTCCAGCGACGGCCGGAAGACGAACGCGACCTGCTCGACCTGGGCGAGCGTAACGGTATCGCGGCGGAAATTGGGGCGATGCTGCAGCGTGCCGAGCACGCGAATCGGCCCGTGCGACACCATGCCCACTTCCTCGCGCAGTTCGCGCAACGCCGCCGCCTCGGCAGTTTCGCCGCGTTCGTGGCCGCCGCCCGGCAGATGCCAGCCATCGATATAGCTGTGCCGGACGAGCACCACCTGCCCCTCCGGCGTGAGCGCGATCGCCCGCACGCCGCGCGTCTGCGGCCGCGTGACGAACCAGCCGATCGTCCGCACCAACAGATAGCCGCGCAGGGCAGCGGCAATGGCGGCGGCGGCAACGGGATGCGAGCGGATATGAGGGAACGCCATCGCTCCTTCGTACGCGCTGGCGCACCTGCACGGAACCCACCGGGCTTGGCAGCACGTGCCCGCTCCCATAGAGCTTGCTCTCCGCCGACTGGGACCCGCCGATGCCACCCACGCGCCTGCCCGTGATCGCCCTGATGCTCGCCGTCGCCGCGTGCGGCGCGCCCGAGGGCCAGCGCAAGGACAATGCGCCAGTGGTTGTCAGCGCGATCGGGAGCGACAGGCTGCTGGTGGACCCCAGCACGACTGCTATCGACCACGCCCAGGCCATCGCCCTTGCCGCCACCGCGCAGGGGCTGGTGCGGTTCGACCGTAGCGGCCAGATCGAGCCCGCCCTGGCCGAGCGCTGGAACGTGTTCGACGACGCGCGCAGCTATATCTTCCGGCTGGGCGAGGCGACCTGGCCGGACGGCCAACCTGTCACCGCAGGCGAAATCGTCCGCGTGCTGCGCCGCGCCGTCGCGACCAACAGCCAGAGCCGTCTCGCGCCCTATCTCGCGGTGATCGACGAGATCGTCGAGATGACGCCGCAGGTGATCGAAGTTCGCCTGAAGAGCCCGCGGCCCGATCTGCTCAACCTGTTCGCGCAGCCCGAGATGGCAGTTTTCCGCGCGCGCGGCTTCGCCGGATCCGGACCGTTCCGCATCGTGCCCGGCAAGCGGGACGGCTTGCTGCTGCGTCCTGCCGAGGAACCCGGCGACGATCCCAAGGCGACCCCCGCGCCGGAGGAGTTCGTGCGGTTGCGCGGCGAGCGTGCTGCCGCCGCCATTGCCCGCTTCCGCGAAGGGGCGTCCGATCTGGTGCTCGGGGGCACGCTGGTCGACTGGCCGATCGTGGCGGCAGCGGGCATCGCGCCGGAGAATGTCCGTATTGATTCGGCGGTCGGGCTGTTCGGGCTCGCAATCCTGCGGCGCGACGGCTTCCTGGCGACCCCGCAGAACCGCGCCGCCGTCGCCATGGCGATCGATCGCGGTGCGCTCACCGCCGCAATCGCGCCGGACTGGGCACCCGCCGAGACGATCCTCCCCGTGCAGATGGACTCGGCGGCCCCGCCTGCCCCGGGCAGCTGGATGACCGTCGCCCCCGACCAGCGCCGCGCGCTCGCCAGCCAGCGCGTCCGCGAATGGCAGAGCGTCCACCGCGGGCCGGTGGACGTGACGCTGGCACTTCCCGCCGGCGCGGGCGCGACCCTGCTATGGGGCCACCTCGCCTCGGCGATGATTGCAATCGGCCTGACCCCGCATCGCGTTGCCCCGGGCGATCCCCGCGCGGACCTGGAGCTCGTCGACGCCGTGGCCCCCTATGACAGCGGGCGCTGGTATCTCGCCAATGCCTGCCGGGCCTGTTCGGACGACGCGGCGACCCTGATCGCCGCCGCGCGCGATGCACCCGATCTCTACAACCGCACGCACCGCATCGCCGAAGCCGACGCGATGCTGGCGAGCGACGTTGCCTTCATCCCGCTGGCACAGCCGCTGCGCTGGTCTATCGTTGCGCTGCGCCTGTCGAACTGGCAGGGGAACGCGCGCGCCTGGCACCCGTTGAACCACCTGCGCAAGCAGTGAGGTCAGGGATGGCACGGGCGACACGACTGAACGAAGGGTTCACGCATCGGCTGCCGATCGGCAGCGATGCCGCGGCGGTGCGCCAGCGGATCGAGGCGATGGAGCACCTGCTGGAAGGCATGGTGACGATCCCCGGCACCCGCCGGAAGGTGGGCCTGGACGTACTGCTGGACTTCGTGCCGGCGGTGGGACCCAGCATCGCCGCGGCGATGGGCGCCTACCTCGCCTGGGAGGCACGCAATCTCGGCATGCCGAAGCGGACGATCGCGCGCATGGCCGGGAACATCGGCGTCGACTGGGCGCTGGGCATGATCCCGTTCGTGGGCGCCGTGCCGGACTTCTTCTTCCGATCGAACACGCGCAACGTGCGGCTGATCAAGCGCTATCTGGACAAGCACCACCCCGCCAGCCGGGTGATCGACGGATAGGGTACCAATTGCCCCCCTTCAGGAGAAGGGTTGGGGTGGGGCAGCGTCTCACCGAGAGCAAACGGGTCTGGCGTCCCTCCCCCATCCGCCCTCCCAGGAGAAGGGACTTGATGGTCAGCCCCGCGCCGCCAGGCCGGTGCCGCCCATGGGAACCGTTTCCGCGATCCTCTCCATCGCCGCGATCATCGGCCGCCCCCTGGCAATCGCTGCGCGTACGCCGGGCAGCGCAAGCGAACCGGCATGCGCTTCCTTCGATTCCCAGGCCTCGGTAACCCACAGCACGTCGCCGTCGGTCGCATCGGCCGACACGACATAGCTGAGGCACCCGGGCATCGCCCTGGTCCCCTCGATCAGGATCGCCGCGAGCGCGTCGCGCTCGCCCGCTTTCGCCGTCATCTTGCCGATCAGGCCATAGTGCGAACCTGCCGGCAACGCGGCGGACGCCGGCCCCGCGATCCCCAGGGTCGCCGCGCCGGCAAGGAAGCTGCGCCGTTCCAGGGCCATCACCTGTCTCCGCGCCAGATCTTCAGGGGGGTATCGTCGGCCGCGCCGCCGGTACCCGCCTCGCAACGGTGATAGCGGAAGCGCGTGTCGAGGCAGAGCCACAGCTCGTCCAGCCAGCCCTCGCGCGTGGTGGTCACGCGGATCGCTTCGGCGGGAATCGCGCGGTTGGTTGCAGCGAAGGCGCGCTTGAAGTCACCCACCGTGGGGGCGCCGCGCGACAGCGCCGCCATATCGGGGTAGCGGATTGCGCGGTAGAGGCCGGTGGAGCGCTGGAAATAGGCCGACGGCGTCGTCTGCATGCAGGTGCCGTGCTTGGCCCATTCATGCTGGATCAGCTGCTCGGAAGGTGTGGCGCACATCGTCTTGCGGATCAGCGCGGGCGGCAGGATCGGCGTTGCCTTGCAATATTGCGGCCAGGTCTTGCCCGCCGCATCGGGCCACAGGCCGTGCAGCGTGAAGCCGAAGCGGGTGTCGCCGCCGCACCGGAAGCGGCTGTCCGGTGCATCGCCCCGCGCGCGGCACAGGCCCGGCGACCAGGTGAGCGCCAGCGTATAGCTGCTGATCGGCAGCACGCGGCGCGGCTCCTTCGCGCTGGGCAGATCCGGCAGCGGCCGCTCCACCTTGCGCGGTGCCACGCACATCTGCCCCTGCGCCAGCGCCGCGCCCGGCAGCAGCGCCGCCACCAGCGCCACGCCTCCCAGAACCGCCTTCATCCCCATCTCCCTCAAACGCTTGCGAAATCCAGACCGATATCGGCGGCGGGCGCCGACTGGGTCAGCCGGCCGACGCTGATATAGGTCACGCCCGTCTCGGCAATTGCCCGGATCGTATCGAGGCGGACGCCGCCCGAAGCCTCGGTGGGTACCCGGCCACCCACCAGCGCCACCGCTTCGCGCAGCACCGGCGGGGCCATGTTGTCGAGCAGCAGGTGCGTCGCGCCGGCACCCAGCGCCGGTTCGATCTGGTCGATCCGGTCGACCTCTACGATGATCCGCGCGATCCCGGCGGCCACCGCGCGTGCCACCGCCGCTTCCACCGATCCGGCCACGGCGACGTGGTTGTCCTTGATCATCGCGGCGTCCCACAGGCCCATGCGGTGATTGGTCGCACCGCCCATGCGCGTGGCATATTTCTCCAGCACACGCAGGCCGGGCAGCGTCTTGCGGGTGTCGAGCAGCGTTGCGCCGGTGCCGGCGATCGCGTCGACATAGTCCCGCGTCATCGTCGCGATGCCGCTGAGGTGCTGGACGGTATTGAGCGCCGAGCGCTCGGCGGTGAGCATCGCCCGCGCCTGGCCGCGCAGCCGCAGCAACGCGGTGCCGGGTGCCGCCTGCGCGCCCTCGTCGACCAGCCGCTCGATCTCCACGGCGGGATCGAGCGCCCGGAAGAACGCCTCGGCGATCGGAAGTCCTGCGACGGTGATCGGGTCGCGGCTGTCCATCACGCCTTCGAACCGCGCCTCGGCCGGGATCACCGCCGCGGCGGTGATATCGCCGCCCGGGCCCAGATCTTCGGCGAGCGTGGCGCGGACGAACGAGTCGCAGTCGAAACCGGGGAGCAGCAAGGTCATGGCCAGGCTGTAGAATCCCCGGCCGCGCGCGTCTATGCGATCTGCAGCGGCTTGGGCCGCCCGTCGCAATAGTTGGCGGCAGGATCGTCGAAGCGGAAGCCGCCGGCGGCCAGCCGAACGAGGATCTGGCGCACATGGAGCATGCTGGTGCGGCTTTCCTCGATCCGTTCGGGATCGGAGAGCGCCGCCTCGGCCAGCACCACGCCGCGCGCCCGGCGAACCAGCATGCCCGATTCGATCATCGCGGCGACGCGGCGGTGCGCGGTCGAGGGCGGCAGGCCCAGGGCGCGCGCGATCGAGCCGGTGGAGACGGGCTGCGCCAGCGCGTCGGGCGCGACGGCGCCGAAGTCCGCATAGGCCAGTGCCAATTCGCGGTTCTGGGCGAGCGGCCGGGCATTGGCGCACAGGATCGCGTTGACCAGCACCATGTCGGTCCAGGACTGGTAGCGATGGGCGTGGAATTCGATGCCGGTCAGCAGCACGTCGTGCGCGGCTGCCAGGCCGGTGTGCCAGTCATAGCCGATATGCGCGCGCGTTTCCGGCAGCCCCACGCCGAAACTGCGCATGTCCTCCACCATGCGGACCAGCGCATCATGGTTGCCGCGAAACAGCGCGGCGATCTCGGGCCGGCCGTGCACCGCCTCGGGCACGGTGACACCCGCGGGGCCCCGCTCGCACAGCCCCGCCGCACAAAGGGCGTGGATGTGCCGACGCATGGTCTCGAAGGGGCGCCCGAGCGACGCGGCGAGCGCGTTGATGCTGATCGCCTTCGCCGCCCGCCCCTCGCCGCCGGCATGGCCAGCACCGTGCGGGGACAGCATCTCGCTGGCGCGGGCCACCACCATGAAGATGATCGCACGATCCAGATCGCCGTCGAGCGCGCGGACGCCTGCGGCCACCATCGTGGTTTCCAGCTCGGCGATCAGGCGAACGATCAGTCGGCCGAAGGGAGTCGCTGCATACTTGCGGTCGCTGGAGGGCGCGGATCGGATCATGTCCTGCATCAACAAAAACGGCCCCGGCGAGATAAATAGCACAAGTCTCCATTCTCCCCACCCAGAATGAGTACCGGAATTCCGCGAATCGTTACTACCCCAGATCAATGCGCTGGTCGATGTTCCTGAGGCCGCCGTATCAGAATGAAGCAGCGCGTGCTGCCCGAAACTCGGTCGGCGCACGGGAAGATCACCGTCGCCAAGCCGGAATGTGCCCGCGGCGCGGCGACCGGGTTGCGGGGTGCGCGGGGGGATCGCCTGCGGGCCGGCCATGGCCGTCACACGGCGGCAGCGGCGGCGGGAGCGACGGTGCCTCCAGCGGGCGCAGCGGCGGCCCGCTCGATCCAAGGGGCGCGCGGGTCCGATGCCATCCGCCCCGCGCGCCAGGTGGCGGACGCGCGGACGCAGGCGGACCCCCGGTCGTCAGCGAAGTTGCGCGGGCCCTGGCCGACACGTGACCCGCGTCGTCGCGCGCGCCGCACCGCCGGATCTCCGGTCCCGGGGGCCGGCGCGTCCTGCGGGTTTCGGCGGCCCGCGCCCGCGCGATCAGGCCGGTACCGGGCCCAGATCGCCCTGCCCCACCGTGCCGCTCGCCAGCTCGAGCATGCGGTCGAGGCTCTTCTTGGCCCGGATGCGCAGCCCCTCCTCGATCTCGATCCTGGGGCTGAGGTCGCGCAGCGCGAGGTAGAGCTTCTCCATCGTGTTCAGCGCCATGTAGGGGCAGATGTTGCAGTTGCAGTTGCCGTCCGCCCCCGGCGCGCCGATGAAGTTCTTCTCCGGCATCGCCTTCTGCATCTGGTGGATGATGTGCGGCTCGGTCGCGACGATCAGCGTGTCGCCGGGCATCGTCTTCGAGAAATCGAGGATGCCCTTGGTCGACCCGACATAATCGGCATGGTCGAGGATATAGGCGGGGCATTCCGGATGCGCGGCGATCGGCGCGCCGGGATGTTCGGCCTTGAGCTTGAGCAGTTCGGTCTCGCTGAACGCCTCGTGGACGATGCACACGCCCGGCCACAGCAGCAGTTCGCGCCCGGTCTTGCGCTGGAGATAGCCGCCCAGGTTGCGATCGGGCCCGAAGATGATCTTCTGGTCCGCCGGGATCTGCGCCAGGATCTTCTCGGCCGAGGAGCTGGTGACGATGATGTCGCTCAGCGCCTTCACCTCGGTCGAGCAGTTGATATAGGTCAGCGCGATGTGATCGGGGTGCTGCGCGCGGAAGGCGGCGAACTGGTCGGGCGGGCAGCTGTCCTCCAGGCTGCAGCCGGCGTCCATGTCCGGCAGCACGACGATCTTGTCGGGCGACAGGATCTTGGCGGTCTCCGCCATGAAGCGCACGCCGCAAAAGGCGATCACGTCCGCATCGGTTTCCGCCGCCTTGCGGCTGAGGTCGAGGCTGTCGCCGACGAAATCGGCGAGGTCCTGCAGCTCGGGCTTCTGGTAGTAATGCGCGAGGATCACCGCGTTGCGTTCTTCACGCAGCCGCTCGATCTCGGCGCGGAGATCCAGTCCGCCGAGGCTGCCGCCGATGCCGTTGCGCGCGTCCATCACCCTTAACTCCCTTGCTTTCGCCGCCACATGGCCCGGCGCGCACCGGGGATCAAGGGCGCGCGGCCAGCGATCGCGCCAGAGCCACCGTCAACCCCCGACGGGCGTGGAAGGGAAGTGCGGCGTGAGCGGGCGATGGCTGCCCGCGGTGCCGGCCGTCAGGCGCTCCGTCAGAGCGGTTCCGGCCGGACTGAACGCGATGGCATCGGCGACGACCTGCACCCCCAGGATCAGCCCGATGCCCCAGATCCAGGCGGGGTGAACGCGCCCGCTCCTGCGCTGGTCCGCAACCGCGCCAATCAACGGCAGTACCAGCACCGCACCCATCGCCACCCACCAGGCATAGGGAATCAGCAGCGGCATGGGCAGCAGACGGCCCAGCCCAGGCCCGCAGAGGATCGCCATGCCGCAATACATCAGCCGGCGGTGCCACCCGGTCTGCCGCCGCATCGTCAACGCGGCGCCGACAAGCCCGGCGAACAGCAGCAATTGCAGCGGGTTGCTGATCAGGAACTCACGCACATCGAAGAAGAAAGGTGCCCCGTGCTGGACCGAGAGCACGGTCATGAGCGTACCCAGCACCACCATCACCGGCACCCAGAGCAGCGCCAGCCAACCCAGCCGGCGGTGCAGCGCCATCGAACCCCGATCGACCAGCAGATTCTGCGCGACATAGAGCGCGATCCAGCCGAAAAAGACGAAGGCATGGACGTGGAAGATCGCCGGCACCGCGAAGCTGGACCGGCCGGCAGCGAGGTTGAGCGAAAATCCGGCCACGTCGATCGCGCCCATCACGAACGCCATCACCAGAAAAAAGCGCGTATCCCCGGCACGCACCCGTGGCGCCGCCTGCACAATCGTTGCCATTTCCCCGCCCCTCCAAGTTGAGCGGAGTATAGCTCTACTTCACCGATTCCACAAACACTTCGACCTGTACTTCAGCCGTTACGAACCATTACTCCGACACGAGCTTCCACTCTGAGTCGGCCGGAACGACCCGCCCGCGCGCCTGAAGATCGAGAAGATGCGCCAGTACGGACCGGCCCGCTGCACCGTGCAGCCGCGGATCGAGCCCCACATACATGCGCGCGACCATCGCGGGCACCGCCTCCACGCCTTCGGCCAGCAGGCGCAGGATCTGCCCTTCGCGCTGCTTGCGGTGCCCCGCGAGCCCCCGCACGAACCGGCGCGGGTTCTGCACCGGCTCGCCATGCGCCGGGTAATAGATACGGTCCTGTTCGCGCCCCATCAGCGTTTCCAGGCTGGTCATATAGGCGGCCATATTGCCGTCCGGCGGCGCCACCACTGTGGTGGACCAGCCCATCACATGATCGCCGGTGAACAGCGCACCGCTTTCCTCCAGCGCAAAGCAGAGATGGTTGGAGGTGTGCCCCGGCGTCGCCACCGCCGTGAGCGTCCAGCCCTGCCCGGCCACCTGCTCGCCGTCCGCCAGCACCGCATCCGGTGCGTAGCCGGTATCGAAGGAAGCGTCGGCACGGGGGCCGGCATCCTCCAGCACCAGCGGCGCGCAGCCGATGATCGGCGAGCCGGTCGCCGCCTGCAGCGCGGGCGCGGCGGGGCTGTGGTCGCGGTGGGTATGGGTGCAGAGGATCGCTCGCACCGGCCGCCCGCCGATCGCCGCGAGCAGCGCCGCCAGGTGCTCGGCGTCGTCGGGGCCCGGATCGATCACCGCCAGATCGGTGGTGCCGACCAGATAGGTTTGCGTGCCCGTGCTGGTGAAGGGCGAGGGATTGTTCGCGAGCACCCGCGTCACCAGCGGTTCGAGCGCGATCGCAAGGCCCATGGGCGCGTCATCGGTCATGGCCTGCATTTGGGCATTCCGTGCGCCGAGGCAAGCACAGGGGAGCGGGACCGGCCCCGAAGGAGTAGGCCGGCCCCGCCGAGAACGCCGCTGCGGGGCAAACTGCAGCGGCGCGCTACGCTTGCTCAGTCGTCGCTGGTGTCCTTGGCGTCGTCGCGCAGTTCGGCAAGGGCCTCGTCGATGCCCTTCAGCGCCTCGGCACGCTGCGCGGGGCTGAGGCTCGACTGGGCCTCGATGGTGCGGCGGGCGTATTGCAGGCTCATCAGCGCGCTGTTCATCGCCATCTTCTTGCTGTGTTCGGCCATGCGCGCGCTGTGCTCGGCATTGAACGCCGCCATCTTCGTTGCGCTTGCGCTCATCGCGGCCATGCGGTCGCTGCAGATGATCATGATCTGCTTGCTGCCCTCGCTGCGGTGTTCCACCGTGGGCGCAGTTCCCTTGCCGCAGGTGCCGCTGCGGATTTCCGGAATGCTTGCCTGGATCGCTGCCATGTCCGGCATGGTGATTTCCTGCCGCTTCCCGTCGCGCCCGACGATCACCATCTTCTTGATGACCTGCCCGTCGGTCACCGAGCGATCGATGCGGACGACATGGCGCTTGCCAGCCGGCCCTTCCGGCACCGCAGGCGCAGCCGGTGCCGGCGGCGCGGCCGGTGCGCGGGCCGCAGCGGGAGCAGCCGGGGCAGCAGGTGCGGCGGGAGCAGCGGGGGCTGCGGGTGCGGCAGGCGCTGCGGGGGCAGCCGGCACGTCCTGCGCCTGGATCGCGGCATCCATGCCGGCGCGGATGCGCTCGGCAGCCTGGCTGCCCGAGGCGGTCAGCGCCAGCGCGGCGAGCGAGACGGTGGTGATTCCGGCCAGCCCCGCGCCGATGCGGATGGGGGAAAGCTTCCGGTGAATGGAGAGCATGCGTAATCTCCCTTTGACGTCGTTGATCGTGTGGAGGTGACAAGCCGCCGAGACCGCGCCCCCATGCGCGGACTTGACGATCGCACGGCCATAGGCATGGCGCAGTGCCTGGGCGCGGCCGGCGAGCACCAGGGCGTCGCAGGCCATTTCCTGGTCGGCACGGAAGGCGCGGAATGCCCGCCATGCGACCGGGTTGAACCAATGGGCGGCCAGCACGATCAGCGCGGCCCAGTTGGCGATCAGGTCGCCGCGCAGATGGTGGCCCAGTTCATGGGCGAGCGCGAGATCCCGCTCGACCTCGTCATAGCGCTCGCAAAAATCGCGCGGGAACGCGACGTACTTGCGGAAGATGCCGAAGGCGAGCGGTCCGTGCGCGGCGTCGGTCTCGATCACCCGCACCCGCCCCTGCGCCACGGTGCGATCCACCCGCGCCCGGGAGAGCAGGTGCCGGCAGAAGCGGCGATGGGCGACGAGGTGATAGGCGAGGAACAGCAGCGCCCCCGCGCCCCACAGCGCCAGCAGCAGCAGCGTGACGTTCAGCCCCTCGGCCACCGGCGTCGGCGCGACCAGCGCGGCGGGCATGGGGTGACCGGCGGCGCTCAGGTCGATGGTGAGCACCGTGCCCTGGTCCATGGTCGCCGGCAGCTTCGCCGGGTTCAGCACCCCCATCGCCACCGCCGGGGCGTCCGCCGCCTTGCGGGTCAGCGGCGCGAGCCACTGGCTCAGCTGCCACTGGCCGGGCAGCGGCGGCAACAGCATCCGCGCGGCGGGCAGCACCCACAGCGCATAGGCAAGCTGCGGCCCGAAGGCCCGGCGCACCGGCCCGCGCAGGGCCAGCGCCAGCAGCATCAGCAGCGTGCTCGCAAGCAGGGTTTCGATCCACCAGCCGATCATTGCTTCAGCTCCTTCAGGAGAGCCTCGATTTCGGCGATGTCCTGATCGGTGATGGCGTCGCGCTCGGCGAGATGCGCCACCAGCGGAGTCAGCCGGCCGCCGAACAGCCGGTCGATCAGTTTGCGCGACTCCCCTACCACATAATCGCCGCGCGCGACGAGCGGGCGGTAGCGATAGCGCCGCCCCTCCTCCTCATGCGCGATGACGTTTTTGGCGAGCAGTCGCCCCAGCAGCGTCTTGACCGTGTTGGCGCTCCAGCCGCGATCGGCGGGCACCCGCTCGGTGACCTCCTGCGCGGTGAGCGGCGACTCCTCCCAGAGCACCTCCATCACCGCATGTTCGGCTTCGCTGATTCGCTCGGTCATACACCCTCACTGACTACGCTTGTAATCGCCTCGATTACGTCTGTAGTCAAGGCACTGAACAACGGATGAACGCGAAATTGCCCCGCCGAAGCGTCGGGGGAATTTACACCTGCAGCACCGGGTTAACACGCGTTGACCATCGTACCGCGCGGCTTTGCGCGGATCCGCGATTCTGGCACGCGCCCTGCAAGTCTATGCGTACCCTGAGCGTTCCCCAAAGACGCTCCAGCGTCCCCCCAAGGACGCTTCCGGGCGGGTCGATGGTTCACCGGCATGGCCATCGACCCGCCCGCACCGGGGTTCCTCCAGGCCCCTCACCCACACAGCCTCACGCCTCCACCCTCCCCGCGCCGACCTCGCACACCACCGTCATCCCCGCGAAGGCGGGGATCCATTGGTGGGCCCGCCACGGCTCTTTCGGCGACGTCCTGGCAAATGGATTCCCGCCTTCGCGGGAATGACGTCCGGCTGGGGAAGAGGGGCGCCCACACAAACGAAAAGGGCCCCCGCCGCCGGCGAGAGCCCTTCCCTTGAATCCGTACGATCCGCGCCTCAGGCTGAAGCGGCGACGCCCTTGTCGGCCATCAGCTGGGTCAGCTCGCCGCTTTCATACATTTCCATCATGATGTCCGAACCGCCGACGAACTCGCCCTTCACATAGAGCTGGGGGATGGTCGGCCAGTCGGAAAAGGCCTTGATGCCCTGGCGGATGCCCTGGTCCTGCAGCACGTCGACGCTTTCGAACTCAACGCCGAGATGGTTGAGGATCGCGATCGCGCGGCTGGAAAAGCCGCACTGCGGGAACAGCGGGCTGCCCTTCATGAACAGCAGCACGTCGTTGCTGTCGACCAGCTGCTGGATGCGGGCCTGGGTATCGTCGGTCATTGGTTACTCCTCGGCTGGCGCTTCGGTGGTCAGCTGGAGCGCGTGGAGCACGCCGCCCATTCGTCCGCCGAGCGCAGCATAGACTGCCTGATGTTGCCGCACGCGCGGCATGCCCTTGAACATGGGGGCGACAACGCGCGCTGCATAGTGGTCGCCATCGCCGGCCAGATCGGTGATCTCGATCTGGGCATCGGGGATGCCGGCGCGGATCAGCGCCTCGATCTCGGCAGCGGCCATCGGCATGTTACTTGGATTCCATCAGCTGGCGACGCGCCTCGACGGTCTTTTCCTCGATCTGCCGGCGAATGGTGGCATCGTCGATCTCGACATTGGCGGCGAGCATGTCCCCCAGCAGCTTGCGGATCACGTCCTCGTCGCCGGCTTCCTCGAAATCGGCCTGGACGACCGCCTTGGCATAGGCGTCGGTCTCTTCGGGCGTGAGGCCCATCTTGGCGGCGGCCCACTGGCCGAGCAGCTTGTTGCGGCGCGCGGTGATGCGGAACGCCATATCCTCTTCGCGCGCGAAGTTCGCCTCAAACGCCCGTTCGCGATCGTCGAATGTGGTCATCATATGCCCCTTACCTAAACTCGGGCCCGAGATAGGAGGGAGGGGCCGCGCTGGCAACGGGGAGGTTCCGGATGGCGGCGAGCAAGCGATCCTCCCCCGCCAGGGGGAGGTGTCAGGCGCAGCCTGACGGGGGGGGGAGGAAGCCCGACGGGCGAGATTCTGGCATCCTCCCCCTCCGTCGCGCGTCGCGCGCCACCTCCCCCTTGCGGGGGAGGATAGATTGCACGCGAAGGCACGAAGATAAGGAGAGTTTGTTTCGCGCGGAGGCGCGGAGACGCGGAGAAGAGAGCGCGGCGCTTCGCGCCAGAGAAGGGCCCCCGTCGGCGCAGCAGGACCAAGCTCCTTTGCGCTCTCTGCGCCTCTGCGCGAAACAGACTCCGCGTCGTCGCGCCTCCGCGTGAACCAGCTCTTCTTCCCGCCTTTGTCCCATTGCGCCTTCGCGTGAAAATTCTTGGGCGGGACCGGACCTATTCCGCCACGCGCACCACCACCTTCCCGATCACCGCCCGCGCCGCCATCTTGGCGATCGCCGCGCCGCCCTCGGCGAAGGGAAACACCTCCGTTACCCGCGGCGCGATCTTGCCGTCGCTCCACAGCCGGAACAGCGTGTCGACATGCGCGCGGTTCGCCTGCGGGTCGCGCGCGGCGAAGGCGCCCCAGAACACGCCGCACACGTCGCAGCTCTTGAGCAGCGTGAGGTTGAGCGGCAGCTTGGGGATGCCCGCCGGGAAGCCTACCACCAGATAGCGCCCCTCCCAGCCGATCGCACGCAGCGCCGGCTCGGCATAGTCGCCGCCTACGGGATCGTAGACCACGTCCGCGCCCTTGGGGCCGACCGCCGCCTTGAACGCCTCGGCCAGCGCCTTCGACGCCTCCTTGTCGAGCGGCCCGCGCGGATAGACGAGCGTCGCGTCCGCGCCCGCCGCGCGCGCGGCCTCGGCCTTCTCCTCGGAGGAAACCGCCGCCACCACCGTCGCGCCATAGGCTTTGCCCAGCTCGATCGCCGCGAGCCCGACGCCGCCCGCCGCACCCAGCACCAGCAGCGTCTGCCCGGCGCTCAGCCTGCCCCGATCGAGCAGCGCGTGGATCGTCGTCGCATAGGTGAGCAGCAGCGCCGCCCCGTCCTCGAAGCTGCGGCCCTCCGGCAGGCGGTAGAGCTGCGCCGGGCTCAGCACCAGCTTCTCGACCAGCCCGCCATGCCCCGGCACCGCGATCACCCGGTCGCCCGGCGCCCAGTCGGTGACGCCCTCGCCCACCGCTTCCACCACGCCGGCAATCTCGCCGCCCGGCGCGAACGGCCGGGGCGGCTTGAACTGGTAGCGGTCCTCGATGATCAGCACGTCGGGGTAGTTGATCGCGCAGGCCTTCACCGCGACCAGAACCTGGCCTTTCCCGACTTGCGGGTCGGCCACCTCTTCCAGGCTTAGAGTATCAGGTCCGCCCGACACCTTCGACAGCAACGCCTTCATGTCCGCCTCCTACAGCGATCCACGGGCGTTCGTGCGCAACCGCGGATTCGTATTTCGAAATCGCGGTATCTTGTGCCAGCGTCATGCCGATCTCGTCCAGCCCCTGCATCAGGCAGTCGCGGCGGAAGGGGTCGAGCTCGAAGGCGAAGCGATCCTGGAAGTCGGTCGTGACGGTCATCGTCTCCAGGTCGACGGTGATCTCGTTGGCGGTCGCCACCTGCACCAGCCGGTCGATCGCCTCCTGCGGCAGCACCACGGTGACGATGCCGTTCTTGAAGGCGTTGCCCGAGAAGATGTCCGAGAAGCTCGGCGCGATCACCGCCTTGATGCCCATATCGGCCAGCGCCCAGGCGGCATGCTCGCGGCTGGAGCCGCAGCCGAAATTCTCGCCCGCCACCAGGATCGGGCTACCCGCATAGCGGGGATCGTCGAACAGATTGCCCGGCTCCGCGCGGACGCTCTCGAACGCGCCCTTGCCCAGCCCCTCGCGCGTCGTGGTCTTCAGCCAGTGCGCGGGGATGATGATGTCCGTATCGATGTTCTTGGCGCCCCAGGGATAGGCGCGGCCCGAAACCTGCTGGATCGGCTCCATCAGCGGCGCTCCGCCGACACGGTGTTCAGATGCATGGACACAGCTTTCCTAACGAGTGGCCGGCGGCCACCCCAATTTCCGGCAATCGGCCGCCCGCGTCAGCGCGGTGCGACGACGGCCCGCTCGAGCGCCGGGATCGTCTTGATCGGCGTCTCCGGCCGCGGATAGGCACCCGCATAGGCCGCGGCGACACCGCTCAGAATGGTTCCGGCAATCAATGCGACGAGCGCCTTTTTCACGGCGTCTCTCCCCTTCACTAGTACGCGTTGCTCGCCATCAACTCGCGAACGTCCGTCAGGTGCCCGGTCACCGCCGCCGCCGCCGCCATCGCGGGCGAGACGAGGTGGGTGCGGGAACCCGGTCCCTGCCGTCCTACGAAATTGCGATTCGAAGTGGAAGCGCAACGTTCGCCGGCCGGCACCTTGTCCGGGTTCATCGCCAGGCACATCGAGCAGCCCGGCTCGCGCCACTGGAAGCCCGCCTCCAGGAAGATGCGGTCGAGCCCCTCTTCCTCGGCCTGGCGCTTGACCAGCCCCGAGCCCGGCACGATCAGCGCCTGGCGGATGCGGTCCGCGACCTTGCGGCCCTGCACCACCGCAGCGGCGGCGCGCAGATCCTCGATCCGGCTGTTGGTGCACGATCCGATGAAGATGTGCTCCACCGGAATGTCCTGCATCGCGGTGCCGGGGGTGAGGCCCATATAGTCGAGCGAGCGCTGCGCGGCGGCGCGCTTCGAGGGATCGGCGAAGCTCTCGGGATCGGGCACGACGCCGGTGATCGGCACCACGTCCTCGGGGCTGGTGCCCCAGGTGATCGACGGCGCGATGTCCGCCGCGTCCAGCGTCACCACCTTGTCGTAGACGGCGCCCTTGTCGGTCGGCAGCGTCTTCCAATAGGCGATGGCGCGATCCCACGCCTCGCCGGTCGGCGCCATCGGCCGGCCCTTGAGATAGGCGAAGGTCTTCTCGTCCGGCGCGATCAGGCCCGAGCGCGCGCCGCCCTCGATCGACATGTTGGAGATCGTCAGCCGCCCCTCGATCGAGAGATTGCGGATCACCTCGCCGGTGAATTCGATGACATAGCCGGTGCCGCCGGCCGCGCCGATCTTGCCGATGATCGCCAGCACCACATCCTTGGCGCTGACCCCGTGGCCCAGCGTGCCGTCGACGCGGACTTCCATCGTCTTCGATTGCTTGAGCAGCAGCGTCTGCGTGGCGAGCACATGCTCGACCTCGCTGGTGCCGATGCCGAAGGCCAGCGCCCCCAGCGCGCCATGCGCCGAAGTGTGGCTGTCGCCGCAGACCAAAGTCGTGCCGGGCAGCGTGAAGCCCTGTTCGGGCCCGACAACATGCACGATCCCCTGCCGCGCATCGAGCGCGTCGATGTAGGGCACGCCGAACTCCGCGACATTGCCGCGCAGCGCCGAGAGCTGGCCTGCGCTGGCCGGATCGGCGATCGGCAGCGGGTTGCCGGCGGCATCGACGCGCGGCGTAGTCGGCAGATTGTGATCGGGCACCGCGAGGGTAAGGTCGGGGCGGCGCACCGTGCGATCGGCCGCGCGGAGGCCGGCAAAGGCCTGCGGGCTGGTGACTTCGTGGACGAGGTGCCGATCGATATAGATCAGGCAGGTGCCATCGTCCCGGCGCTCGACGACATGGTCGGCCCAGATCTTCTCGTACAGGGTGCGGGGTTCACGCGACATGCGCGCGCTTTAATCGAATCGTGCGCGGATGCAAGCTTTGAGGACATTTTCTGCCGCCGAGCAATGCTGGGTGGTTAAGGCCCCCATCTACTGCCCAGCGCAACGAGCGCTCCCCGTCTGCCTCTGGCAAAACATACATTTCCATGCATAACAGGCTCATGAAAGAGCGTGTTCCACGTTGACCACAGACAAACTTCGCAAGGTCGGAGCTTGGAGCGGCTTACTGCTTTGGTTCGCGTATCCGTTCGTATCTTGGCAGGGGAGCATCGACACATTCCAGTATCGCTGCCACCGAGAAGCCGTCACGCGGTACCGTGACCCGTGTTTCAGCGATTACATTCCGATCGTTGAACTGGCAGCCTTTGTCCTGACAATTGCCCTTGCATACCCTTTTGCAAGATTTGCCTTTTCGATTTACGCCAGGGCCGAAGAGCATCGAGGGCGTGGTTGGCGGCTCGCAGGTCGCGCTGGCGGCTCTGGTTACTACCCATCCCTTCAGGTAGCAGCCTTCTTCGGGGTCCTTTGGGCTTGGCTGCACGCGAAGAACTACCCGGCGGCACTATATCCGTATCACATATATTGGGCAGCATGGGCTTGCTGGTTTGTCGCAGGCATCTGGGCAAGTTGGCCCTCCCAACAGGATTGACGGTTACCGCCTCCGCCTATGGCTCAACGCCGAGCCGACACCCCCCGCAGATACCGCTGCACCGCGTCCACCTCGCCGGGCCCGAGTGCATGGAGGTTTTCCTTCACGATCGTGCCCATGAAGCCGATATATCGCCCCCCTGCCCCGACGCCCTCGTGGAGCAGCCGCTGGAAGTCCGCCGGCGCATAGCTCGCAGCCATCGGTGCCAGCGGCGGTACCGAATTGCCGTCATGCGCGCGCGCCTCGGTGAGCGCGTGGCATTCGGAGCACAGCACCTGCGTCCAATACCACCCCGAATCGGCCGGTCGCTTCGCCATCCCGTGCGGCTCCGCCACCACGCTCGGCCGGGTTGCGCCGGTCAGGATCTTCCAGCGGCCGACGGGGCCGAACCAGGTGGTCGCCTGTACGTCTTCGGGTGCGGGCCTGAGGCTGCGGACCCAGGCGATGATCCGGCCGACATCGTCATCCGCAAGGTACGTCATCGACCAGGCGGGCATGATGAAGACCGTCCGCCCCTCCTTGGTCACGCCTTGGCGGATCAGCCGGGCGAGCTCGGCATCCGAATAGCGGGCGGCGCTGCGGGCGATCGGGGGTGGGGCGACCTGCCCCTCGCGCCAGTCGACCGGCGTCCACACCGCACCCTTGCCGTCGCCATGGCAACTCTTGCAGCCCGTAAGCGTCGCAAGCCGCGCTCCTTCCGCCAGCGCCGCGGCATCGTGCGGGACCGCGATGGGCGCCAGTGGCGCGGCATGGCTGCGGCGGATCACCCATTCGGAGGCGCCGTAGAGCGCGCCCGCGCCCAGCAGCGCGAGCGCCGCCACACCAAGCCCCAGCCGCGCCCAGATCCGCATCGCCGTTCCCCCGGAAAGACGGGGCAAAGCTATGCCAGAAGCGCCCCATCTCCGCCACGTTCCTTGGGCGAGACATAGCTGGGATCGTGCGCGAACGGCAGCGGCGTGCCGTCGCGAAGCGCGGCCAGCACCGCGGCGAAATCGGTGTCGCAGCGGAAGCCCAGCACCCGCTCGGCCAACCCGGCATCATAGACCCGGCCGATGCTGCCCGGCAGCGTCCACCCGCGCGCGGCGTAGAGGGCCGGTGCCTCGGGGAAGGCGCGTGCGATCACCGCCGCCGGATCGCGCTTGAGGTCGGCGCAATCCGCGCGAGTGAAGGGCGTGGGCGCGGAGATCACGAACACCCCATGGCCCACCGCGGGCGCCCGCTCCAGCGCGGCAAGGTGCGCGCGCGCGGCATCCTCCACCGTCAGCCTTCGGTGCAGCAACTCGTTCGCCTTGAGATTCTCGCCGGAGGGGACGGCGTGGGTATCGTCGTCCTCGGCGAAGAAGCGGCTCGTGCGCAGCACGATCGTCGCCAGTCCGTGCTCCAGCCACGCGATGCGGCACAGCCCTTCCGCCGCCAGCTTGGTCACGCCGTAGATGTTGCGTGGTTCGATCGGGCCCGCCGTCTCGTCGAGCCACACCGCCGCGTCGCCGGCTTCGTCGCGGATCGCCTGGCTGATCATCAGCGAGGTGGTGGAGGTGAAGACGAACCGGTCATGCCCCGCCGCCTTCGCGCACTCCAGCAGGTTCAGCGTGCCGGCAATGTTCACGTCCACGAAGGTCTGCGCCGGGTAGCGCACGATGTCCGGCTTGTGCAGCCCGCCGGCATGGATCACCGCCTCGATGCCCTGCTCGGCGAACACCCGCTCGACCAGCGCGCGATCGGCAACCGAACCGAGCAGCTGGGTATGCGCGCCCGGCGCAACGTCCAGCCCGGTGACCTGATGCCCTGCTTCGCGCAGCATCGGCGCCAGGAAGCGCCCCAGCCAGCCGGATGATCCGGTGAGAAGTATTCGCATCAGGGGCGGCTCCCATAGTGCCGCGCCAGCACCGCGCAGACGAACAGCTGGAGCTGGTGGAAGATCATCAGCGGCAGCACGATGAGGCTCACCGCACCGCCGGGAAACAGGATCGTCGCCATCGGAATGCCGCTCGCCATGCTCTTCTTGGAGCCGCAGAACACGATGGCGATCTCGTCCTCCTTGGAGAAGCCGAGCTTGCGGCTGCCGATAATCGTCGTGGCGATGACGATGCCGAGCAGCACCGCGTTGAAGGCCAGCACCAGCGCCAGATCGGCCAGCGACACCCGGCCCCACACCCCTGCGACCATGCCCTCGCTGAACGCCGCGTAGACGACCAGCAGGATCGACCCGCGATCAACAGTCATGGTCAGCGTACGGTGCTTGAGGATGAACGCGCCGATCAGCGGCCGCGCCGCCTGTCCCGCCGCGAACGGCAGCAGGATCTGTATTGCGATCGATTCCAAAGAAGAAAGCGAAAACCCCGCACCGCTATTGCTAGGCAGTAGCAACGCCACAAGCAGCGGCGTGATGAGGACGCCGATCAAGTTGGACACCGAAGCGCTGCACAAGGCGGCGGGCACGTTGCCGCGCGCGATCGCGGTGAAGGCGATCGACGACTGCACGGTCGAGGGCAGCAGGCACAGAAACAGGATGCCGAGCGCGATGCCGCCCGGCAGCACCTGCCCGGCCAGTGCATAGGCGCCCAGCCCAAGCAGCGGAAAGAACAGGAAGGTGCAGAGGAACACCGTCAGCTGCAGCCGCCAGTTGGTGAGGCCCGCCCAGATCGCCGCGGGCGCCAGCCGTGCGCCGTACAGGAAGAACAGCAGCGCCACCGCGATCGTCACGGCCTCGTCGGCGATGTTCGCCCACATGCCCCGTGCGGGGAACAGCGCGGCCAGGCCGACCGTGGCCAGCAGCATCAACAGATAGGGATCGATCCAGCGACGAAGGGCAGCCATGCGGATACTCGCACCATTTAAACTGCGCCCGCCCATGCGCGCGGGCGTACGCCCGTGCAAGCGCTCAGGCCGCTGCCGGCACCTGCACCGGATGCAATCCTTCCCCGGCGTCGGCCCAGTCGGTGCGGCGCCGCACGAACGGGTTCAGGAACAGGAAGGGCAGCTTCACGAACAGCAGCTCGGAATGGATGAAGCTGTCCACCGCCCGCTCCCACCAGCGCGGCGCGCGCTTGCCATGCGCCCGCAGCCAGCCGTCATACGGTGCCCAATGGCTCGGCTCATCCTTCTCGATGATGCGGAAGATCCGGGTGAGCACCTTGTCGCTCAGCACCGCCGGATGGTTCAGCAGGATATGCACCTGGCGGTGGCCGCGCTGCTCGGTGAGCGATATCACGCGGCAGAGCTTCTCGAACTGCGCGTCATCCTCGATCAGCGTCCGGGTGTCGAGCGCATCGATCGTGCGACGGAACATGATTTCGACGAAGCGGTCGATATGCCCGCAGGTCCGGTCGACCGTCAGCGGCATCCGGCCCTGCAGCTCGAACCAGCGCTTGAACATCTGATAGTGCTTGCGTTCGTCGGCGCGGTGCTTCTCGATCGCGGCGATCAGCGCGTGATCGTCCGGCGCCCGTGCGCGGACCGCCTCCAGCACCCGATCGATGCTCGTATAGCCGCGATGCTCGTTGTAGATGTAGATCGACCCCAGCAGGTCGAGATAGCGGCGGCGGAAACCGGACAACATCGCCGGACGCTATGCGTCCGGAATGTTTCCGTCAATCAGCCGCCTTGACGAAGAAATGGTCGATCACGTCCTTGGCGAGCCGGGCCGGCCGCTTGGTCTCCGCATCCAGGCAGCACCAGCTGGACTTCACCTCGGCCAGCACCTCGGAGCCGCGGCGGATGATCGTCTCGTAGAAGGCGCGCGCGCCCTGTACCTTTTCCAGCAGCACGGTGGCGACCACGTCGTCTTCCAGAAAGGCCGGGCGGCGATAGGTAATCTCGTGCTTCAGCGCGACCCACAGATGCTCGGCCACGGCCTCTACCGGGGCCAGCGCCTGCCAGTGGCTCACCACCGCCGCCTGTACCCATTTCAAATAGGAGGCGTTGTTCACATGTCCCATGAAGTCGATGTCGTCCTGGGCGACGTCGACCCGGAATTCGAAGGGAATCGCGGTGTTGCTCACCCAGGCATCATAGTACAGATGCGCCGAACAAGCGACCCGTCGGGCGCGGAATCACGAACAATTGCACCG
Source organism: Sphingomonas sp. (assembly GCF_036731925.1). Taxonomy (GTDB): domain Bacteria; phylum Pseudomonadota; class Alphaproteobacteria; order Sphingomonadales; family Sphingomonadaceae; genus Sphingomonas. Next base: position 613,413 of record NZ_DAINDJ010000001.1, on the reverse strand, counting down.
GAGCCCCCTGCCGTAGCGGAAAACGGTCAGGCCGGCCCGATTTCCAGCCGCTTTGCCAGCGTGTCGCGACGCGTGTCGAGCTCATGCCGGGCGCGCTCCAGCAGTTCCAGCTCGGTCGCCTCCAGCAGGTCGTCGACCACACCGCGCAGGTGCCGCCGCATCGCCGCGCGCGCACCGTGCGGATCGCGAGCATGCAGCGCATCGAGAACCGGGCGATGCTCGTCATACCGCGGGTTCACGCCGTTGCGGCGCGCGCGATCGAACATGTTGGCGCAGAGCGGCGAGCGGGTGCGCAGCTCCCACAGATACTCCACCACGCTGCGGATCGCGGCATTGCCGGTCGCATTGGCCACCGCGATGTGGAAGCGGTGATCGGCATCGAACAGCGTCGCATTGCCGGTCGCCGGGTCGGCCATCTCCGCGGCGATCTGGTCGAGCTCGGCCAGTTGCTCGGGGGTGATCGACACCGCCGCCAGCGCCGCCGCCTCGCCTTCGAACAGAATGCGCGCCTCGGTGAGGTCGAAGGCACCGATGTCCAGGTTCAGCGCGTCCTCACGCAAGCCGCCCGAATTGTCGCGGTGCGTGACGTACAGGCCGGAGCCATGCCGCGCCTCGATCCAGCCTTTCATCTCCAGCGCGATCATCGCCTCGCGGATCGTCGGGCGGCTGACCTTATATTCCTCGGCAAGATCCCGTTCGCCGGGCAGCCGGGTGCCGCGCGCCCAGCGGCCGCCCTCGATACCGTCGGCGATCGACGCCGCAACACGCTGGTAGAGTTTGCTTCGGTTGAGTTTCATCACCCTATCTATTAGGCGAGCGGCGGGTTTTCGCAAAGCCTCTGGCCTTACCAATCAATCCCGAAACCGATCAGGCACATAGCGATGCGGATCGAGCAAGGGGGCCTGGCCGAGCATCAGCTGGCAGGCCAATTGTCCGGCCGCCGGCGCGGTCTGGATGCCGAAGCCTCCCTGCCCGGCGCACCAGAAGAAGCCGGGCGTCGCCGGATCGAAACCATAGACCGGCCGCCGATCGGGCGCGAAACTGCGCAGCCCGGCCCAGCGATGCTCAAGCGCTGCGACACGCCAGTCCACCACCCGCTCGAAGCGATCGATCGCGGTGGCGACGTCGATCTCCTCGGGCGCAGCGTCGCAGGGTGGGCTGTCCACTTCGTCATGCGGCGTGAGCCACAGGCGGCCGCCCGCTTCGGGCTTGAAGTAGAAGCTGCCGCCCAGATCGCTGACCAAAGGGCATCCCGCCGGAGGCGCGGGATCGGTGCGCAGCTGCACCATGGTGCGGCGGTAGGGCCGAAGGCCGATGGGGGCCGCGCCGGCCAGCGCCGCGACCTGATCCGCCCAGGCACCGGCCGCGTTGACGAGGAGATCGGCGGCGAAAACTCCGCTCCGCGTCTCCAGCCGCCACGAACCCGCCGCCCGCGCTGCGCCGACAAGCGCGGCCGAGCACCGCAGCTCGGCCCCCGCTGCCCGGGCGCGGGCGAGGAAATGCTGATGCAGTGCGGCCACGTCGATATAGGCGCAGCCCGGCTCGTGCACCCCCAGCGACCAGCCCTCGCGCAGGCCGGGCACGATCCTGCGCGGGTCCACGGGCTCCAGGGCTACGCCGCTGCCCTCGAAGGCCGCCAGAAAGGCATCCACCCGGCGCTGGTCGCCCGTCCGGGCGACGTGCAGTTCGCCCAGCGGATCGAGAAACCCGCCGTCGCGCAGCATCGGCCCGGAGGCGGTGGTGAGCGGCTGGACGTCCGGCCCGCCATAGGTCTCGGACCAGAAGGCGGCCGAACGTCCCGTTGCATGATAGCCGGGCCGATCCTCGGCCTCGAGCAGCAGCACCCGTGCGTGCGGCGCAAGCTCTGCGGCAAGGCTGGCCCCCGCGATGCCGGCGCCGATGATCGCAACGTCGAACCCGTTCACCGGCGCGGCGCCCGCGTTTCGAGAAAGCGGTCAATCGCGGCAAGCGCACGGTTCCGCACGGGATCGGCCTCCCGCAGGATCTCGTGCGCGCTCTCCGGCCCGAAGCGGAGCACATCCGCGTCCGGCAGCCGCGGGGCGATCCGCAGCGCGGCGCGGGCGTCCACCAGCCCATCCGCTTCCGCGACGAGCAGCAGCAGCGGCGTATGCACCGCCTCGACCGGCGCTGCTTCCAGCGCCGCCATCGATCGGAACGCCTCGACCAGCCACTGCCAGCTTGGCGGACCGGTCAGCAGCGCGCGGTCCTGCGCCTGCCACCAGAGCTCGTCTGCATAGCGATCGGGATCATGGGTCAGCAGGTTGGCCCGGGTCTCGGTCGTATAGGGCTTCTCGTTGCCCTTCCACGCGGGGCGACGCGGGTCGCCGAGTCGCGAGAGGAGCCGCGCCATCGGCGGCGCCAGCCAGCCCAGCGCACTGCGCACCCCGAGCATGGGCGCAACCAGCACCGCCGCGTCGGGGGCGATCGCGCCGTCGACCAGTCCACGCAGCACCAGATGGCCGCCCATCGAATGGCCCATCACCACATGCGGGCCGGGCGTATCCGCCATCCAGGCAGCGACGAAGGCGCGCAGGTCGGCGATATAGGTCCCGAAATCGTCGATATGGCCGCAATTGGCCTTGGGCGTCAGCCGCCCCGAGCCGCCCTGCCCGCGCCAGTCGAAGGCGGTGATGGTCCAGCCCGCCGCGTGCCAGTGCGCGAAGCTTTCCAGATATTTCTCGAACACGTCGCCGCGGCCAGTCTGGAACAGGATGCTGCCGCGTGGGCTGTCCCCCGCCGGCCAGTGGAAGCGGCGGAGCGGCCATCCATCGGGCGCCGGCCAGCGGTCCACCACCGCATCTGGGGGAAGCTGACGGGAAACATTCCGGGAAACTGCCATGTTGCGTGGTTACGGTTTCGTAAGCCGGTCCGTCTACCCACTTGGGCCATGGGGGCGATCTTCCAGGCCTGTCTGCTCGGCGTGCTCGCGCTGCTTCTGGTGTCCGCCGGGATCGAGGACATTCGCTTCCGGACGATCGCCAACGCCAAGAATGCCGCGATCGCGCTGGGCGCACCGCTGTGGTGGTGGGCGACCGGCATGGCGCTCTGGCCGGACATTGCCATCCAGATCGGATGTGCCGCGCTCGTCTTCGGGCTGTTCGTCGCGGTGTTCGCCTTCGGCATGATGGGCGGCGGCGACGTGAAGCTGATCGGCGCGCTGGCGCTGTGGCTGCCGCTGGCGCCGTTGCTGCGGATGCTGGTGCTGATGTCGCTGCTCGGCGGGGTGCTCACCCTAGGGATGCTGCTCCACGCCAAGCTGCGCCGGCCAAGGCGCGATGCGCCCATCGAGGTGCCGTACGGCGTGGCGATCGCCATCGGCGCTCTGATTGTCCTGTACGAACCGATTCTTAACCGGATTGGATGATACTTAACGCCGCCACAACCGGGTCGGCCAAAGAGTTCGAGAAGGCGTAATTCAGCATGGACGCACGTAGGCTGTTGCTGCTCGTGGGAGCGTTGGTGGTCGCGGCCGTGACCGCGTTCATGGCGCGCAGCCTGGTGCTCGGATCGGGCGCCCCTGCCGCCGGCGCGATGGCAAACGGCGTCGCCGCGGCTCCGCCTCCGCCGGTCAACACCACCGAAGTACTCGTCGCGAAGCGGGCGCTGCCCGTGGGCACCATCCTCGACGCCACCGCGCTGGAGTTTCGCCCCTGGCCCAAGGACCTAGTGCAGGGCGCCTATTATGTCCGCGCCGAAAGCGATCCCGCCAAGCTGCAGGGCACCGTCGTCCGCTTCGCAATTCCCGCCGGCCAGCCGGTAACCCAGGGCGCACTGGTCAAGCCCGGCGACCGCGGCTTCCTGGCCGCAGCTCTGGGCCCGGGCATGCGCGCGGTCACCGTCCCCGTGTCGGCGCAGAGCGCCGTGGCAGGGTTTGTCTTCCCCGGCGATCATATCGACCTGATCCTCACCCAGACGGTGATCGGCGAGGGCGCGCCGCTGCGCGCATCGGAGACGGTACTGCGGAACCTGCGCGTGCTTGCCACCGACCAGCGCACCGACAAGCAGACCGACGACAAGGGCAAGACCGTGGTCACCGCCTATTCGACCGTCACCGTCGAAGCGACGCCCAAGATCGCCGAGAAGATCGCCGTCGCCCAGACCGTCGGCACCCTCTCGCTGTCGCTGCGCTCGCTGGCCGACACGCAGAGCGATCTCGACGAGGCGATCGCCAGCGGCGCGGTGAGCGTGCCCGACGATCCCAAGAAGGAAAAGGCGTTCCTCGCCCGCGCCACCAGCCGCCCGCAGGACGAAAGCGACTCCTACGTCACCGGCGCCGACGTCTCGCGCTTCCAGCGCCGCACCGTGCCGTCGAAGGAAGCCGCGCCCGCCGGCATGATGGCCTCGGCCCCGGTATCGGCGGCCGGCGCACCCGTGGCGGCGCAATCGATCGGCCCGGTGGTGCGCGTCGTGCGCGGCAGCGATGCCAGCCTCGTCCCCGTTGGCGGAAAGAACTGAAAATGCAGCGCACCCTCCCCCTCGGCGCGGCGACCCTCGCCCTGCTGCTCGCCGCCCAGCCGGCGCTCGCCCAGAGCCATACCGCCAAGCCGGTCGCCCGCATGGCGCAGCTGCCCGCCGGCAGCCAGCGCCCGGCCCGCGAAGTGCTGCTCTCGATCGGCGAGGGCGAGCTGGTCACCCTGCCCGCCGCCGCCGCGAACGTGTGGACGTCGAACCCCGGTGTCGCCGACGTCTATGTCGCCAGCACCCGGCAGATCCACCTCTATGGCAAGGCCTTTGGCGAGGCGACGGTGTTCGCCACCAGCGCGAGCGGCGCGATCGTCTATTCGGCGAACGTCCGGGTCAGCCAGAACATCAGCAGCATCGACACGATGATGAAGGCGGCGATGCCCGATTCGGACATCACCGTGACGACCGTGGGCCAGATCGCCGTGCTCAACGGCACCGTGCGCTCGCCCCAGGACAGCGAACAGGCGCAGCGGCTCGTCACCAGCCTGCTCAACCCCGGCATCAACCTCAATGACGCAAACGTCGCGCTGAAGATCGGCGTGGTCAACCGGCTGCGCACCGCGACGCCGCTGCAGGTGCAGCTGCAGGTCCGCTTCGCCGAGGTGAGCCGCAGCTTCGTCAAGAACCTGAACGTGAACCTGACCAACCGCGACCATGGCAGCTTCCTGTTCGGCATCAACCAGGGCAAGCAGGGGTCGATCACCAACTGGACCGGCGAGACGCAGGATCCGGCGAGCGGCGCGATAAAGGGGGGCAAGGTATTCACCTTCCCCAGCCCCAGCACGGGCAACACGCTGCTGGGCGCCGCCGGGCATTTCCTCGGCACCGATCTGCTCGCCAGCCTGGATTTCGGCGAGACGATCGGTCAGGTCTCCACCCTCGCCTCGCCCAGCCTCACGGCGCTTTCGGGTGAGACGGCCAATTTCCTGGCGGGCGGCGAGATCCCCATTCCGATCGCCCAGGCGCTCGGCACGACCACGGTGGAATACAAGCAGTATGGCGTCAGCCTTGCCTTCACGCCCACCGTGCTGGCGGACGGCCGCATCTCGCTGCACGTACGGCCGGAAGTGTCGCAACTTTCCTCCTCTGGCGCGGTGACGCTGGCCAACACCACCATCCCGGCGCTCACCACCCGCCGCAGCGAGACGACCGTCGAGCTGGGCTCGGGCGAGAGCATGGTGATCGGCGGCCTGCTCCAGAACACGCACAACAACTCGATCACGAAGACGCCCGGCCTCGGCGACATGCCCATTCTCGGCGCGCTGTTCCGATCGAACGCGTTCCAGCGCAACGAGACCGAGCTGGTGATCGTGATCACCCCCTATCTGGTCCGCCCGGTCAACGCGAACCAGATCCGCCTGCCGACCGACGGCTACAAGGCGCCGAACGACTTCGACCGGATCTTCATGGGCGAACTGGCCGGCGGCAAGAGCGGCGGCGAACGGCCGATGCCGTCGATGGCGCCGTCCAGCGCCGCGCCCGCAAGCGACGCCCTGGCGCCTGCCCCGATCGCGCCGCCCGCCCCGGCGCGCAAGTCCAAGAATGCCGCGGCCGCACCGGGCTTCGGCCTGTGATGCGCCCCTCGAGGAGAACCGCCTTGTTCCCGCGTCCCGCTCTCGCCCTTCTCGCCCCCGCGCTGCTGCTGGCGGGCTGTGCCGGCTATAACGGCAGCCTTGATTCGGTGCACCAGCCGGTCGTCAGCCGTCAGGACCTGACGCTGGACCTGCAGGCCGATGGCGGGCGGCTCGCGCCCGGCGAGGAACGGCGCCTCGCCGAATGGATGGGCGCGATGAACCTGCGCTACGGCGACCGTCTCGCGATCGACGATGGTGGCGAGGGCAGCACCGGTCGCGCCGAAGTGGCGGCGGCGGCGGGTCGCTACGGCCTGATGCTTGCGGATCGCGCGCCTGCCACCGGCCGCCCGGACACCCCCGATATCGTGCGCGTGGTGCTGACCCGCACCACCGCCGCCGTTCCCGGCTGCCCCGATTATGCGCACCCCAGCGGGATGACGGCGGACGCGAGCACCAGCTCCAATTTCGGCTGCGCCACTGCGTCCAACCTCGCCGCGATGGTTGCCGATCCCGCCGATCTCGTACGCGGCGCGCCCGGCTCCCCCACGGCCGATCCGATGACGATGACCAAGGCGATCGGCGCCTATCGCGCGGCCGTTCCGTCGGGCGCAGGCGGCGCGACGGTGAAGGCAGATTCGGCCGGAGGCCCGAAGTGAACGCACCCTTCAACCCTGCCCGCGCTGCAAGTCGCGAGCCGTTCGCCGGCTTCGTCTGCGACGAGGCGACCGCAGAGCTGATGCGGCCGATCGCCGTCGAGCTCGGCTGGTCGCCCGAAAAGGTCAACAAGGGCGGCCTGCGCAACGCGGTGCAGACGCTCGCCGTCTCCGCCAGCCCGCACATCCTGTTCGTCGACCTGTCCGAATCGGGCGATCCGCTCAACGACATCAATGCGCTTGCCGAAGTCTGCGAGCCGGGCACGATCGTGCTGACCGCCGGCGCGGTCAACGATGTGCGGTTGTACCGGGACCTGATCGCCAGCGGCATCCAGGATTATCTGCTGAAGCCGATCAACCCGGACATGCTTCGGGACGCCTTTCTCCAGGCGCAGACCGCGCTGGCCGCGCCGAAGCAGAGCGAGGCAAGCGTCGGGCGGCCGCACTGCGCAGCGGCGGTGATCGGCACCCGCGGCGGCTGCGGTGCGACCAGCATCGCCACCTCGCTGGCGTGGCTGATGGGCGAGCGGCAGGGCCGCACCACCGCGCTGCTCGATCTCGACGTGCACTTCGGCACCGGCGCGCTGGCGCTCGACCTCGAACCCGGGCGCGGCCTGACCGATGCGATCGAGAACCCAAGCCGAATCGACGGGCTGTTCATCGAACGCGCAATGGTGCGCGCTTCCGAACGCCTGGCGGTGCTTTCGGCCGAGGCGCCGATCAACGCGCCGATGACCGGCGACGGCGCCGCCTTCTACCAGCTGCAGGAAGAAATCCGCGGCGCGTTCGAATGCACCATCACCGATCTGCCGCGGCAGATGCTGGTGCAGCACCCGCACCTGATCGCCGACATGCAGGTGGCGGTGCTGGTCACAGAACTCACGCTCGCGGCCGCGCGCGACACGATCCGCCTCCTCAGCTGGTTCAAGTCCAACGCGCCGCAGACCCAGCTCTTCATCCTCGCCAACAAGATGCAGCAGCCCGCGATGCTCGAGATCAGCCGCAAGGACTTCGAAGGCTCGATCGAGCGCCAGATCGACTTCGTCGTGCCCTTCGAGCCGAAGATCGCCAGCCAGGCCGCCAAGCTGGGCAAGGCCATGGCCGAAGTGGGCCGCACCCATCGCGGCCTTGCCCCGATCGGCGAGCTCGCCCGCCGGATCCTGGAGATCACCGATGCCGGCGAGGACGGCGAACGAAAGGCCATCGCCAAGGGCGGCTCGCTGCTCAGCAAGCTCGGCGACCTGAAGGCGCTGATGGCGAGCAAGAAGAAGTAGCCGGCCGATGCCGCTGCTGCCGCTCCTGATGCTGGGCCTGGGCGCCGCCGCGGTGCTGGTGCTGCTGGCCTTCGCGCTGTCGGGTCCCTCGGCACAGCGGGCCAGCGCGCGGCGCCTGACGTCGCTGCGCGACCGCCATATGGTAAGCGCCACCGGCGCGAATGCGATGGAAGCGCAGCTGCGCCGCATCTCCACCGCGCAGGCCAGCGGCTTCGATCTCACCTTTGCGCGGCTGCTGCCGAACCAGGAACAGCTGGAAAAGCGGCTGGCGATGACCGGCAAGAGCTGGACGCTCGGCCAGTACGGCCTTGCCACGCTGGGGCTGGTGCTCGCCGTCTTCGCGCTGCTGCTGTTCGAAGGCGCGCCGCTGCTGCTTTCGCTGGTCTTCGGGTTGTTCGTCGGGCTCGGCGTGCCGCACTTCGTCGTTGGATTCCTGATCAAGCGGCGCGTGGCGAAGTTCACCACCCATTTCCCGGACGCGATCGACCTGCTGGTGCGCGGTTTGCGCTCGGGCCTGCCGGTGACCGAGACGATCGGGGTGGTCGGCTTCGAGATGCCCGGACCGGTGGGCGAGGAATTCCGCGCGATCAGCGACAAGATGAAGATCGGCCGCGCGCTGGACGCCGCGCTGCAGGAAACCGCGGACCGGCTGGGCACGCCGGAATTCCAGTTCTTCACGATCACCATCCAGATCCAGCGCGAGACCGGCGGCAACCTCGCCGAAACGCTCAGCAACCTGTCCGACGTGCTGCGCAAGCGCGCGCAGATGAAGCTGAAGATCAAGGCGATGTCGTCGGAAGCCAAGGCCTCCGCGTTCATCGTCGGCGCGCTGCCCTTCATCGTGTTTGGGCTGATCTGGTCGATCAACAACGAATATATGACCAAGTTCTTCCTCGATCAGCGCCTGATGGTCGCCGGCGGGGGCGGGCTGATCTGGATGGCGCTGGGCGCCTTCATCATGGCCAAGATGGTCAATTTCGAGATCTGACGGCGATGGAACCCACCGGCCCCACCCTGCTCGGCATCGACGTCACCTGGGTCGCGACGATCCTGTCGGCGATCGCGGCGTTTTCCGTGCTCGTCGCCATCTATGCCGCGACGACGGTTCGCAACCCGATGTCGCGCCGGGTGAAGGCGCTCAATGAGCGGCGCGAACAGCTCAAGGCCGGCATCGCCGCCGCCCCGTCCAAGCGTCGCGCCAAGCTGGTCCAGCGCAGCGACACCACGGACCGCATTCGCAACCTGCTCAGCGCGCTCAAGGTGCTGCAGGACGAACAGGTCAAGGTGGCGCAGGTAAAACTGCTCCAGGCCGGCATTCGCCGCCGCGAATGGGCGGTGGGCGTGATCTTCGGCCGGCTGGTGCTGCCGATCGTGATCGGCGGGCCCATGCTCTACTTCGTCTACGGCACCGGCTTGTTCGCCGACTGGACCCCGCTCAAGGCCTATGGTCTGGTCGCCGGCAGCTTCATCCTGAGCTACAAGGCGCCCGATCTCTACCTGAAGAACCGCATCCAGAAGCGCAGCGACGCGATTCGCAAGGGCCTGCCCGATGCGCTGGACCTGCTGGTGATCTGCGCAGAGGCCGGCCTCACCGTGGACGCGGCGTTCAGCCGCGTCGCCAAGGAACTGGGTCGCGCCTATCCCGAGCTGGGCGAGGAGTTCTCCCTGACCGCGATCGAGCTTGGCTTCCTCACCGATCGGCGCGCGGCGTTCGAGAACATGGCAATGCGCATCAACCTCGAGGCGATCCGCGGCGTTGTCACGACGATGATCCAGACCGAGAAGTACGGCACCCCCCTCGCCTCCGCATTGCGCGTGCTTTCGGCAGAATTCCGCAATGAACGGATGATGCGCGCCGAGGAAAAGGCCGCCCGGCTGCCCGCCATCATGACGGTGCCGCTGATCCTGTTCATCCTGCCCGTGCTGTTCATCGTGATCCTGGGCCCCGCCGCCTGCTCGATCAATGATTCGCTGATGCATTGAAGCGGACGGAACCTTGGGCGGCGCAGCAGGTTATGGGCGGGATGCCCGGAGCCTGACTTATGAACGACTTACCCTACACTACCCCGCTTCAGTTCATCGGTCTCGCGCTTGCCCTGGTGGCAGGCTGGCTGCTCGGCATGGCCAGCAGCAGGAGTGGTCACCGCTGGCGGGAGCGCTATGAAGCCGAGCGCGATACGCACCAGGCGCTGCGCGAGGAGCTGGCCACCGCCAACACCCGGATCCGCGATCTGGAAGCCGCCAACTCGAAGCTTGAGCGCACGCTGGCCGATCGCCGCCCGGCCGCGCCGGTGGCCGATGCCGCGCCCGCCAAGCGGGACTCGGCCATCCGCAGCTGGTTCTACGGCGGCACCGACGTGCTTGCCCGCATCCGCGGCATCGACGAGCATCGCGAGCGCCAGCTCAACCAGCTCGGCATCCAGCACTTCCGCGACATCGAGGAACTGCCCCGCGGCGACGAGCTGCCGCTGGAGGAGCGCCTCGGCCTCCCGCACGGCACGATCGTCGACGAGCGCTGGCGCGAACAGGCAGCCCTGCTGCGCGCCGGCGATACCGACGAACACGCCCGCAGGTTTGGCCACCACGCCTGATCGTGCCGTACCGCCGGCCCGAGATGGAACGCCCAGACAGGGGCACCTTCGAGATACCCGCCCGGATCGGTTCCCCCCCTACCCGCCAGCCATGACCACGTCCTGATCGACGAGGGCCGGCCGGCTTCGGCAGCGCCCCTCTTCCGCAAGGAAGGGGGCGTTCCTGTTTCGGGCATCCCGCTCGTTTCAAGACAAGCAACGGGACGCGGCCCGCGCCACCCTGCCGCTACCCGTCCGGCTCCATGAAGGGAGATCGGACATGACGTTGCTCGCGGACAAGACAGCCATCATCACGGGAGCCAGTTCGGGGATCGGCCGCGCCGCCGCCCTGCTCTTTGCCGCGCAGGGCGCATCGCTGGTGCTGGTGGCGCGGCGGCAGGAGCGGCTCGACGCATTGGCAGCGGAGATCAACGCCGCGGGCGGCAGAGCCGTGGCAGTGGCCGGCGACGTGACAGACGCCGTGACACACGAGGCCGCCGTTGCCGCAGCCCTGGCATCGTTCGGCGGCCTGCACGTCGCGTTCAACAACGCGGGATTGGTGGGTCCGCTGCAGCCACTGGCGGCAATCGATCCGGCGGAGTGGCAGGCTGTGCTGGCGACCAACCTCACCGCCGCCTTCCTGGGCGCACGCGCACAGATCCCGGCGATGCTGGCGCGCGGCGGCGGTTCGCTGGTGTTCACCGGCAGCTTCGTCGGCGCGAGCGTGGGATTGCCGGGGATGAGCGCCTATGCCGCGGCCAAGGCGGGGCTGCTGGGCCTCGTCCGCGGCATCACCGCCGATTATGGCGCCGCCGGAATCAGAGCCAATGCCCTGCTCCCCGGCGGCACCGCGACCGAGATGGCCGGCGACGATGCGCAACGCGATTGGGCGGCGGGGCTGCATGCCATGAAGCGGATCGCCGCGCCGGAGGAGATCGCCCAGGCCGCGTTGTTCCTGGCCAGCGACATGGCGAGCTTCGTCACCGGCTCTGCACTTTGGGCCGATGGCGGCAATGCTGCCGTGAAGCTGTAGAACCAAACAGGAAGCGCCTCCCCTTCAGGGGAGGAGTTTGGGGTGGGGCCGTGTCTCACCGAGACCGTCGCTCTGGAGCGTTCTCCACCCCACGCCTCCCGAAGAGGAAGGGCTTGCAGGCTGCAGCGCCTAGCGCAGCACCGCCGCCGTATAATTCTCCACCACCTCGGCCAATGTCCGCCCCTCGCCGTCCAGCACCAGCGCACGGTGGCGCAGGACATAGGGTGCGATGCCAACCAGCACCTGCTCCAATGCCTTGCGGTGCGGGTGGAGCGGCCGGATCACCGCACCGAACGGGGTATCGCCCTGCTCCAGCGCGGCATTCATGTCCGGGGTAAGGCGCGACGGCACGTACCAGTTCTCGGCGATCGAGAAGGCCACGCCCGCGCAGCTGAGCACGACGCTGCGATATGCCACCCGCTCGCCCTGCCCGACGCCCAGCCTTTTGCGCTGCTCGGGGCTGGGTTCCTTGTGCGCCTGGCGATCGACTTCGGCGCGGATCGGCCCGCCGCAGCGGCGTTCCAGCACGGCGGTGGCAGTAGGGCTGGCGAGCAGGTCGCGGCTCAACTCCGCCGCACCTTCCGTCGCCGCCGCTACCGCCACCGTCGCAATCAGCATCACTTCCCTCGAATAGCCGCCTGCGCTGCCGCCAGCCGCGCGATCGGCACGCGATAGGGCGAAGCCGAGACATAATCGAGCCCCGTCTTCTCGCAGAATGCGATCGATGCCGGATCGCCGCCATGTTCGCCGCAGATGCCGAGCTTGATGTCGCCCCGCGTCGCGCGGCCGCGCTCGGCGGCGAGCGCGATCAGCTGGCCGACGCCCTCCACGTCGAGGCTCACGAACGGGTCCTTGGCGTAGATGCCCTTCTCGACATAGGTCGTCAGGAAGCGCGAGGCATCGTCGCGGCTCACGCCCAGCGTGGTCTGGGTGAGGTCGTTGGTGCCGAACGAGAAGAAGGCGCCCACCTCGGCGATCTCGCCCGCCATCAGCGCGGCACGGGGCAGCTCGATCATCGTGCCGACCAGATAGTCGATCGTGCGGCCCTTCTCGGCGAACACTGCCTGCGCCGCCTTGTCGACCACCGTCTTCATCAGCTCCAGCTCGCGCCGGGTGGCGACCAGCGGGATCATCACTTCCGGCACCGGCGCCGCACCCGACTTCTCGGCGACGGCAATGGCCGCCTCGAAGATCGCGCGCGCCTGGATCTCGTAGATTTCGGGATAGGTCACACCCAGACGACAGCCGCGATGGCCGAGCATCGGGTTGAACTCGTGCAGCTCGGCCGCGCGGCGCTTGAGCGTATCCACATCCACGCCCGCCGCCGTGGCGACTTCGGCGAACTCCGCCTCTTCGTGCGGCAGGAATTCGTGGAGCGGCGGATCGAGCAGGCGGATCGTCACCGGCAGGCCCGCCATCACTTCGAAGATCTCGAGGAAGTCGCTGCGCTGTTCGGGGAGCAGCTTCTCCAGCGCGGCGCGACGGCCGGCCTCGTTCTCGGCGAGGATCATCTGGCGCACCGCGGTGATGCGCGCAGAATCGAAGAACATGTGCTCGGTCCGGCACAGGCCGACCCCCTCCGCGCCGAACTCGCGCGCGGTACGGCAGTCGAGCGGTGTCTCCGCATTGGCGCGCACCTTGAGGCGGCGGACCTCGTCGGCCCACACCATCAGCGTGCCGAAATCGCCCGACAGCTCGGGCTGCACGGTCGGCACCTGGCCGGCCATCACTTCGCCGGTCGCGCCGTCGATGGTGACCATGTCGCCTTCGCGGACTTCGCGGTCGCCGACGCGCATCACCTTCTCCCGCGCGTTGATCGACAGGCTGCCCGCGCCCGAGACGCACGGCCGCCCCATGCCGCGCGCGACGACCGCCGCATGGCTGGTCATGCCGCCGCGCGCCGTCAGGATGCCCCGCGCCGCGTGCATGCCGTGGATGTCCTCGGGGCTGGTCTCGACGCGGATCAGGATCACCGAATCGCCGGCATTGGCGCGCTTCTCGGCGGTGTCGCTGTCGAACACCGCGAGGCCCGAGGCCGCGCCGGGGCTGGCGGGCAGGCCCTTGGTCAGCACGTCGCGCGGTGCGCTGGGGTCGAGCGTCGGGTGGAGCAGCTGGTCGAGCGCCTGCGGATCGACGCGCAGGATCGCCTCTTCCCGCGTAATCAGCCCCTCGTTCGCCATGTCGACCGCGATTTTCAGCGCCGCCTTGGCGGTGCGCTTGCCGCTGCGGGTCTGCAGCATCCACAGCTTGGCGCGCTCGACGGTGAACTCGATGTCCTGCATGTCGCGGTAATGGGTCTCGAGCCGGTCGAACACCGCCGCCAGCTCGCCGTACACCTCGGGCATCGCCTCTTCCATCGAGGCGGGCTTGGCGCCTGCCGTCTCGCGGGCGCGCTTGGTGAGGTACTGCGGCGTGCGGATGCCCGCGACGACGTCCTCGCCCTGCGCGTTGATCAGGAACTCGCCATAATAAGCGCGCTCGCCGGTGGAGGGATCGCGGGTGAACGCCACGCCGGTGGCCGAGGTGTCGCCCATATTGCCGAACACCATCGCCTGCACGTTCACCGCCGTGCCCCAGTCGGCGGGAATGTCGTTCAGGCGGCGATACACCTTGGCGCGCTCCGACTGCCACGAGCCGAACACGGCGCCGATCGCGCCCCACAGCTGGTCGTGCACGTCCTGCGGGAACGGCTTGTTCCACAGCTCCTCGACGATGCTCTTGTACTCGGCGACCAGCGCCTGCAGGTCGCCGGCCGACAGCTCGGTGTCGAGCGTGAAGCCGCGATCTTCCTTGGCGATCTCCAGCGCTTCCTCGAACCGGCCATGGTCGAGGCCGAGGACCACATCGGCATACATCTGGATGAAGCGGCGATAGCTGTCCCACGCAAAGCGATCGTCGCCGCTGGTGGCGGCCAGGCCCTGCACGGTCTGGTCATTGAGGCCGAGGTTGAGGACCGTGTCCATCATGCCGGGCATTGAGACGCGCGCGCCCGAGCGGACCGATACGAGCAGCGGATCGGCCGCATCGCCGAATTTCTTCTCGGTGATGCCTTCGATATGCGCGATGCCGTTCGCGACCTCGGCCTTCACGCTCTCCGGGAAGGTCTCGCCTTCCTCATAATAACGCGTGCACATCGCCGTGGAGATGGTGAAGCCCGGCGGCACCGGCAGCCCGATCGAGGCCATCTCGGCGAGGTTCGCGCCCTTGCCACCGAGCAGATTCTTGTCGCCCGCACCACCGTCCGAAACACCACCGCCGAAGCGGTACACATATTGCGTCATTCTGATCCCCTTCCGATCGAAAGCGCCCCTTCAAGACAGAAGGGGCGCTACCGCAGCTGCGAAGACTCAGGAACCGCTGATTACGTTGTCGGTGCCGGATTATTTCGGAACAATGCCAGTTTCAGGCCAATTTGCCCGTGATTAATCGTACAATTAGGCGCTTCAACCCTCGATCTTGGCGAAGTCCGCCACCTTGTGCACTGCATCACGCATCCGCGCGAGCAGGCCCAGGCGCGCGGCGCGCTTCACCGGATCGGCATCGTTGACCGTCACCTGATCGAAGAACGCGTCGATCGGCGCGCGCAGGATCGCGAGCGCGGCCATGGCATCCTCGAACTGCTCGGCCTCGATCGCGGCGGTCGCCTTGGGCTCGGCGTCGTCGAGCGCAGCAGCGAGCGCGGCTTCGGCGGGTTCGGGCGCGGGGTTCACGGCGCCGGCTTCCCATTCCTCCTTCTTGAGGATGTTCGCCGCGCGCTTGTAGCCGGCGAGCAGATTGGCGCCGTCTTCGGTGGTGACGAACGCCTGCAGCGCCTTCACCCGCGCGAGCAGCCGGACGAGATCGTCCTCGCCGCCGAGCGCGAACACCGCGTCGATCAGGTCGTGGCGGACGCCGGCCTCGCGCTGCTGAACCTTTAGGCGGTCGGCGAAGAAGTCGAGCACGTCTTGGCTGACCGAGCGGAGCAGCGGGAAGCGCAGGCCGTTGTCGAGCAGGATGGCGAGCACGCCCAGCGCCGAGCGTCGCAGCGCGAACGGATCCTTGGAGCCGCTCGGCTTGAGGTCCACGCCGAAGAACTGGGTAATGCTGTCCAGCTTGTCCGCCAGCGCCACCGCCACCGTCACCGGATCGGTGGGGACGTCGTCGCCCTGCCCGACCGGCTTGTAGTGGTCGCGGATCGCCGCGGCGACGGCCGGGTCTTCCCCCTGCGCCGCGGCGTAATAGCCGCCCATCAGGCCCTGCAGCTCGGGGAATTCGCCGACCATGCCAGTGACGAGGTCCGCCTTGGCGAGCCGTGCGGCGCGTTCGGCGAGGGTGGCCAAAAGCTCCCTCTCCCCTCCAGGGGAGAGGGTTGGGGAGAGGGGCAGTGCAGCAGGCGAAGTGGCTTGTGGAGAGTCCCCCTCTCCCAACCCTCTCCCCTGGAGGGGAGAGGGCTTTATGACCCCACTCTCCACCAGCCAGCGCGCCAGCTTGGCGATGCGCTCGACCTTGTCGGCCACCGTGCCCAGCTTCTCGTGGAAGACGATCTTCTCGAGCTTCCCCGCCTGCTCGGCGAGCGGCACCTTCAGGTCCGTCTCGTAGAAGAAGCGCGCATCACTCAGCCGTGCGGCCAGCACCTTCTGGTTGCCCGCGACGATCTTCTCGCCGCCATCGACCGCGTCGATATTCGCCACGCACACGAAGGCGTTGGCCAGCTTGCCGGCACTATCACGGCAGACAAAATATTTCTGGTTCACCCGCGCGGTGAGCTGGATCACCTCGGGCGGCACTGCCAGGAACGCCTCGTCGAAGCGGCCGAGCAGCGGCATCGGCCACTCGGTCAGCCCGGCATTCTCGAACAGCAGGCCCTCGTCCTCAACCAGGCTGAGCCCGGCCTTCTGCGCCGCCATCTTCGCGCCCAGCGCGATGATGTTGCGGCGCTCGGCCCCGTCGACGATCACATGGCAGGCGCGCAGCTTCTCGACATAATCATCGGCCGAGCCAATCGTGATCACGCCCGGATGGTGGAAGCGATGCCCCACCGTCGCCGCGCCGCTGGTCACGCCGGCGATCTCGCACGGCACCACGTCGCTGCCGAACAGCGCGACGATGCCCTGGAGCGGGCGCACCCAGCGCGGGCTCTCCGTCGAGAGCGACGGCGCGCCCCAGCGCATGGACTTGGGCCACGGAAACGCGCGGATCACCGCCGGGATCGCGGCGGCCAGCACCTCGGCGGTCGCGCGGCCGGGCTTGTCCACAATTGCAAACAACACCCCGTCGCGCTCGACCAGCTGGTCGGCGGTCAGCCCGGTCTTGCGCAGAAAGCCTTCCAGCGCCTGGGGCGGCGCACCGACGCGCGGCCCCTTGGTCTCCTCGGAGACCGCGGCGGTCTGCTCGGGCAGGCCCTTGAGGATCAGCGACAGCCGGCGCGGCGTGGCATAGCTGATCGTCTCGGCGGCCTTGAGGCCGGCCTTGTCCAGCTCGGCGGCGAACAGGCGCGCGAGATCCTCCCGCGCCTTTTCCTGCATGCGCGCCGGGATTTCTTCGGAACGAAGTTCGAGGAGGAAGTCGGTCATGATTTCTTTTCACGCAAAGGCGCGAGGGCGCGAAGGAAGGGAGAAGGTTGGTTCACGCGGAGGCGCGGAGGCGCGGAGGTCGTCTCCGCCGCGCCAGCGGCCCCCATTCCAAAGCGTACACCAGATTGGCCACGGGCTTGAGGCCGGCTGGCGCCGCAGCTTGGACGGCAAGCTCCGCGCCTCCGCGCCTCCGCGCGAACCCAAAACTTGTTCGCGCCTTCGCGCCTTCGCGTGAACGAAAGGCGCATCACGCCGACCATCCCGGATAGGCGGCTTCCCATTCGGGGCTCTTCTTCTCGATCCACGCCGCACAAGCCCCCTTCGCCAGATCGCGCACCCGGCCGATATAGGCCTGGCGCTCCGCTACGGAGATCACGCCGCGTGCGTTCAGCAGGTTGAAGATGTGGCTCGCTTCGATCGCCTGTTCATAGGCCGGGATCGGCAGCTTGGCCTCCAGCGAGCGCTCGCACTCCGCCGCGGCCTTGCGGAACAGGTCGAACAGCGCCTCGGTATCGGCGACCTCGAAGTTCCAGGTCGACATCTCGCGCTCATTCTCCAGGAACACGTCGCCATACGTCACGCCCGCATCGTTGAAGGCGAGGTCGTACACGCTGTCCTTGTTCTGGATGTACATGGCGAGGCGTTCGAGCCCGTAGGTCAGCTCGCCCGCCACCGGCTTGCAGTCATAGCCGCCCATCTGCTGAAAATAGGTGAACTGGGTGACTTCCATCCCGTCGCACCACACTTCCCAGCCCAGGCCCCAGGCGCCCAGCGTCGGCGATTCCCAGTCGTCTTCCACGAAGCGGATGTCGTGTTTCGTGAAATCGATGCCGATCGCGGCCAGCGAGCCGAGGTACAGCTCCTGCAGGTCCGGCGGGCTCGGCTTCAGGATCACCTGATACTGGTAGTAATGCTGGAGCCGGTTGGGGTTCTCGCCGTACCGGCCGTCAGTCGGGCGGCGGCAGGGCTGGACGAAGGCGGCGTTCCACGGATCCGGCCCCAGCGCGCGCAGCGTGGTGGCGGGGTGGAAGGTGCCGGCGCCCATCCGCATGTCATAGGGCTGCAGGATCAGGCAGCCGCGCGTGCTCCAATAGTCGTGGAGCGTCAGGATCATGCGCTGGAAGCTGAGAGGTTCGGACAAGTTGGTCACCCTGTGAGGTTTGGAGAGCGCTTTGGCGCAGGGCGCGGAGGGGGTCAACCGCGGCCCCCCTCATGCGGGATTGTTGAACTGATCGGCCTGCTCCTCCACAAGGCCCCATGTTCCGCGCCCTCCTTCTCGCCGCCCTTCTTCTTCTCGGCAGCTGCGGCGCCGCACCCCGCGAGGCCAAGCCCGCGCTCTGGGCGGTGCGCGATGGCGACACTACCGTCTATCTGTTCGGCACCGTCCACCTGCTCCCCCCGGACCTGCGGTGGTTCGAGGGCCCGGTGCACACCGCCTTCGACGCGAGCGACACGCTGGTTCTCGAACTGGTGATGCCGCCTGAGGCCGAGACGCAGGCACTGCTCGACAAGCTCGGCCGCACCCCCGGGGACCCCACCGTCGCCGCCCTGCCCCCGCCCGAACACGCAAAGCTCGAAGGCGCGCTCCGCCAGGCGGGTCTCGCCTCCCAAGCGCTCGACCGGGACGAGCCCTGGCTGGCCGCGCTCACCCTGTCCCTGCTGCCGCTCCAGAAGCTCGGCTATGACGATGCGAACGGCGTGGAGCAGGTGCTGCAGGCTGCGGCGAACAAGGCAGGCAAGCAGGTGCAGGGGCTGGAGACCGCCGAGGAGCAGTTCGGCTATTTCGACCACCTCTCCGCCGCCGCGCAGGGCCGCCTGCTGGCGGACACGCTGGACGGGCTGCCGGAAACCGGCACGACCATCGACGCCGCGGTCGCCGCTTGGAGCAGGGGCGATGCCGATACGCTGGCCCGCCAGCTCAACGCCGACCTCGCGAAAAACCTCGAACTCCGCGAGACGCTGCTGCTCCGCCGCAACCAGCGCTGGGCGGACTGGGTCCGGAGCCGCATGCAGCGTCCGGGTGTCGTGTTCGTCGCGGTGGGCGCAGGGCATCTGGCCGGGGGGCAAAGCGTTCTGGCGTTGCTCGCCCAGGCAGGATTGAAGGTCGAGCGCCTGCAATGAGGCTGTGCCTTGCGATTTCCGCCCGTCTCGACTATAGGCGCGCGCTTGCTGGCACAGGGTCATCCCTGGAGGCCTGTACCGGCATGCACGTTGAAACATTTAGCGCATTGGAAATCGACACATGAGCGACACGCTTACGCTGTCGGCCGAAACGCGCGACCGGGCTGGCAAGGGAGCCTCCCGGGCGCTGCGTCGTGAAGGCCGCGTCCCCGCCGTGATCTATGGCAACAAGCAGGATCCGCAGAGCATCCACGTCAACGAGCGTGAGCTGCAGAAGCTGCTGAACACCGGCCACTTCTTCAACTCGGTGATCATGGTCAACGGCGAGCGCACGCTGGCCAAGGACGTCGCGTTCGACGTCGTGACCGACCGTCCGCTCCATGTCGACTTCCTGCGCATCTCCGAGCACGCGACCGTCCATGTCGAAGTGCCGATCGTGTTCGTCGACGAGGAAGCGGCCCCCGGCCTGAAGCGCGGCGGCGTGCTCAACATCGTCCGCCACGAGCTGGAGCTGGTGGTCGACGCGGCCGAGATCCCCGAGCAGATCGAAATCTCGCTCAAGGGCCTCGAAGTCGGCGATTCGCTGCACATCTCGGCCGTGACCCTGCCCAAGGGCGCGACCCCCGCGATCACCGATCGCGACTTCACCATCGCCACCGTCGTCGCGCCGTCGGCGCTGAAGTCGGCCGATGGCGAAGCCGCCGAGTCGGCCGAGGGCTGATCGCCCTTCCCGTCACGGGTTCAAAAGATCGCCTCCGCACCCTAGGTGCGGGGGCGATTTTGCTTTCAGGGAGTAGGTGATGCAGCTGTGGGTGGGTCTCGGCAATCCGGGGCCGCAATATGCGATGCACCGCCACAATGTCGGCTTCATGGCGATGGACGCGCTGGCTGAGGTGCATGGCTTCTCCGCCCCGAAGAAGCAGTTCCAGGGCTGGACCCAGGAAGGGCGTATCGGGACCGAGAAGATCGTGCTCCTGAAGCCGGGCACCTTCATGAACGAGAGCGGCCGCGCCGTTCGGTCGGCGATGGATTTCTACAAGCTGGCGCCGGAAGACGTGACCGTCTTCCACGACGAGCTCGACCTCTTGCCGATGAAGGTGAAGGTGAAGCGCGGCGGCGGCACGGCGGGGCATAACGGCCTGCGCTCGACCGACGCCCATCTGGGGCCGAATTTCCGCCGCGTCCGCCTGGGCATCGGCCATCCCGGGCACAAGGACCGGGTGACCGGCTATGTGCTCGGCAACTACGCCAAGACGGAGATCGAGCCGCTGAGCGACATGCTGGGCGCCATCGCCGCCGAGGCGCCGTGGCTGGCGGCCGGCGACGACGTGCGGTTCATGAACGAAGTGGCGCGGCGGATGCAGGACTGAGCGCCGGCGCGAGCGAACATTTCCACCGCAGTTTCAGCGCGTTGTGGCTTGATGCCGGCGGCAGTCATGGCATCCTTGCGCCGACCTCGATGAAGGGATGCCCGATGCGCCTTGTTCTGCCCGCTTTGCTCGCCCTGCTGCCCCTCGCCGCCCCCGCTTGCGCGCAGACCACCTCTGCCACGGCGCAGCAGCCGGTGTACGAGCTGCGCATCTACACCCCCGCTCCCGGCAAGGCTGACGCGCTCAACGCCCGCTTCCGCAACCACACGCTCAAGCTGTTCGAGAAGCACGGCATGCGCAACCTGGCCTATTGGAACGAGTTGCCTCGCGCCGACGCGCCGGACGGCCGCGTGGTCTACATCCTGTCCTATCCCAGCCGGGAGGCACGCGAGGCCGACTGGAAGGCGTTCGGTGCCGATCCCGAATGGCAGAAGGTGGTCGCCGAGTCCGAGGCGAACGGCAAGCTGGTGACCAGGGTCGACAGCATCTTCATGACCATGGCTGATTATTCGCCGCCGCTCGCGCCGGTGCGCTGAGCGACGCCTGAACGCGGGCAGGATGGCGTGAGCTCGCTGATTGATCTCGCGGTCGGGATCGTGGCGGACGTGTTCGGCTATCAGTTCGGCCGCGGGAGGCCGTGGTGGGTCGAATGGCTCGCGTCTTTCGGTTGCCTGCTCCTGCTCGCGCTGCTCGCGTTACCCTTCCTGCTCTTGCTCCACTGAGCGCAGCGCGACGGGGCGCAAAAAAAGAGGGGCCCGGTTCCCGAGCCCCTCCCTTTTCGATGCCAGGCGTCGCTTATTGCTGCTTCACGCCGACCACTTCGCCGACGATGCGCGTGTCCGCGCCGTTGATCGTGCCCGAGGCACCGAACACGACGCCGATGTTCACGCCCTTGGCGCCATAGAAAGCGCCGGTGATCGTGCCGGTCACCGGCGTGCCGCTGGCGAAGCTGCCGCTGAACTGGTTCTGGCCAATCGGGATCGCGCCCTGGGTATTCAGCGTCAGATAGGCGGTTTCGGCGCCACTGGTCGGTACCGTGGTCAGGTTCATCACGGTGGTCACCAGACCGGTCGCGAAGTTCACGGTCACCGTTGCCGTGCCGCCGACGCGGTTCAGCGTCGTGGCGCTGTTGGCGACGCTCACCGCACGGCCGACGATGCGCGCGGTGTAGGTGGCGGTGCCCGTCGTCGGCATGTCGTAGGACAGCGTCGGATAGCCCCAGATCGAGTAGGTCAGGCGCTTCTGGCCAGTGGTCGAATCACCCCGCCACCAGTTTGCGTAGCTCAGCACGGTCAGCTGCTTGAGCAGGCTGTCGCTGGTCACGACGGTCGCTGCGCCGATATTGTTGAGCACTTCGAGCTGGCTGAAATTGCCCGCGCCCGCGCCGGTCGCCGTGCTGACGCTGCGATAGACGAACTCGCTTACGGTGGGTGCCGCGGTGGTCAGCACGTTGGTGTTGGTGAAGCGCGATTCCTCCGCCGCCTCGTCCATCACGAAGGTGCCGTTGGTCAGGTCCGCCGTGGCGGCCAGCTTGACGCGGCTGGTGAAGGTTTCGGTTGCCGTCACGCCCAGCGTCACGGCGCCGGTGGCCGGATCGCCCGTGTAGTTGGTGGTCGCGTTCAGCGTGTTGAACTCGGTCGCGGCCGCCAGCGGGAACGCGGTGTAGGTCGGCGTCGGGGTGGGCGTCGGCGTCGGCGAGCTGGTCGGGGTCGGCGTCGGGGTCGACGAGGAATTCCCACCGCCGCTGCAGCTCGCCAGTGCGGCCGCAGCCGCGGCGCTGCCCAGAATGACATAACGGCGAATCATACGAAAACTCCTCGAGAACCTTGGCGCACAGCAGGAAAGACGTGCGGCTCCTGTACCGCAGGTGAACGGGCCTGCGTCAAGGCTAGACGCGTGGATGGGTGCGTCGCACTGGAAAAAGCCGCGGGCTGCGCGTATCGAGCGCCGCATATTGCCGGCGCGCCCGCCGGCCCCTTCACGACAGGATCGAAGTACCATGGGTTTCCGTTGCGGCATCGTCGGCCTGCCCAATGTCGGCAAGTCCACGCTTTTCAATGCGCTGACCGAGACGGCCGCGGCGCAGGCGGCCAATTATCCGTTCTGCACGATCGAGCCGAACGTCGGCAACGTCGCGGTGCCCGATCCGCGGCTGAACAAGCTGGCGGAAATCGCCGGCTCGCAGAAGATCATCGAGACGCAGCTCGGCTTCGTCGACATCGCCGGGCTGGTGCGCGGCGCCAGCAAGGGCGAAGGCCTGGGCAACCAGTTCCTCGGCAACATCCGCGAGGTGGACGCGGTCGTCCACGTGCTGCGTTGCTTCGAGAATGACGACATCCAGCATGTCGACAACCGCGTCGATCCGATCGCGGATGCCGAGACGGTCGAGACCGAGCTGATGCTCTCCGACCTCGAAAGCCTCGAAAAGCGCGTGCCCAACCTCGCCAAGAAGGCGGCGCAGGGCGACAAGGAGGCGAAGGCCGCCGCATCGGTGCTCGGCCAGGCGCTGGACCTGCTGCGCGACGGCAAGCCCGCCCGCCTCACCCAGCCCAAGGACGAGGACGAGGCCCGCCATCTGCGCCTCGCCCAGCTGCTCACCGCCAAGCCGGTCCTCTACGTGTGCAACGTCAACGAGGAAGACGCAGCAAACGGCAACGCGCTCTCGGCCAAGGTGTTCGCCAAGGCGGCGGCCGAAGGTGCGCAGGCGGTGGTCGTCTCCGCCGCGATCGAAGCCGAGATCGCGACCATGCCGCTGGAGGAGCGCGGCGAGTTCCTCGGCGAGCTGGGCCTGGAAGAGACCGGCCTCGCGCGCGTGATCCGTGCGGGCTACACGCTGCTCGACCTGCTGACCTTCTTCACCGTCGGCCCCAAGGAAGCGCGCGCCTGGACCGTTCATCGCGGCGCCACCGCACCGAACGCGGCGGGCGAGATCCACAGCGACTTCGAGAAAGGCTTCATCCGTGCCGAGACGATCGCCTACGACGATTTCGTGGCACTCGGCGGCGAAGCCAAGGCGCGCGAAGCCGGCAAGCTGCGCGCGGAAGGCAAGGCCTATGTCGTCCAGGACGGCGACGTGATGCACTTCCTGCACAGCTGAGTTTCCAAGCCCCTCCGCCCGGGAGGAGGGGTCGGGGTGGAGGGATTCCAGACCAGAAGTGGGTCTTGGTGAGACTCTGCCCCACCCCGACCCCTCCCCTGAAGGGGAGGGGCTAAGCAAGCTTTCTACCCACACGTCCTGGCGATCAGCGCCACCAGATGCTCGCGCAGGAACGGCTTCGCCAGCACCGGCCGCTCGCGATAGGCGTCTTCCAGGCCCAGAGCCCCATAGCCCGTCGCGAACGCGAACGGGATCGCGCGCTCGGCGAGAATATCCGCCACCGGGAAGGAACGGTGGCCGTCCAGATTGACATCGAGAATCGCCAGGTCGGCCTCTACCCGGCGCGCCGCTTCCAGCGCCTCGGGCAGGCGCATCGCGATCTCCACCACTTCGTGGCCGAGATCCTCCAGCATGTCCTCGATCAGGAAGGCGATCGTCATTTCATCTTCGACGATCAGGACACGCACGGCTTCATCCTATTCCACGGCGACGGCTGCGAGCGGCGCTTGGACAGTGCAGCGCAGCCCCTCGGGCTCGAAGTAAAGCGTAACCTTGCCGCCGAGTTCCCCCGCCAGGCCCCGTTCGATGAGCCGTGAACCGAAACCGCGACGATCCGGTGTTACGACCGGCGGGCCGCCCTGCTCGCGCCATTCCAGCTGCAGCCGGTCTCCAGCCACGGACCAGTCGATGGCCACCCGGCCGCGCTCGTTCGACCAGGCGCCGTATTTCACGGCGTTGGTGGAAAGCTCGTGCATCGCCAAGGCCATCGCCAGCGCCGTCTTGGGCGAGATCCGCACATCGCCGCCGGACAGCGTGCATCGGGCCGGATCATGCTGGTGCGGCCGTACCGCCTGCTCGATCGCCTCCCGCAGCGAGGCGCCTGCCCAGCGCTCGCCGGTGAGCAGGTCATTGGCCTGGGCGAGCGCCACCAGCCGCGCGGCGAACTGCTCCTGCGCCACCGCAAGGTCCGGCGCGGCGCGGAAGGTGCGCATGGCGATCGCCTGCACCATTGCCAGCGTGTTCTTCACCCGGTGGTTCAGCTCGTTGATCACCAGCCGCAGATGCTCGTTGGTACGCCGCTGCTCGGTGATGTCCGAAGCCGCGCCGAACCATTCGAGAATGGCACCGGATTCATCCGTGAGCGGCACGGCGCGCGATGCCACCCAGCCGACGCTGCCGTCCGCCTGGAGAACGCGGTGCTCCAGCTCGAGCGGTTGCCGGGTCGCAACGGCCTCGTCGATCGCCGCCTGCACCCGCGCGCGATCCTCCGGATGCAGATAGACCTGCATCCAGTCCGGCATCGTGTGGCTGGCGTCCGCCAGGAAGGTGCCGCCATCCAGGTGCAGCAGTTCGGACCAATCCGGGTTCATTCGGTAGATGGCGTCGGACGTCGCCTCGACAAAGGCGCGCAGCCGCCGCTCGCTTTCGCGCAACTGGCGCTGGGCGAGCACCTTCTGGGTGGTCTCGACGACGATCGCGATCACGCCGGCAGGCGTACCGGTCTCATCGAGCACCGGCGAATAGTCCAGGTCCATCCACACGGGCTCGAGCTTGCCGCGGCGCTGCAGGGCGAGCTCCTGCTCGCGATAGGCAAGGGTCTGGCCGCTGAGGCCGACCCGCATGACATGATCGTTGAAGTCGGCGATCTCGGCCCAGCCTTCGCGCACCTTCGACCCCAGCAGCGCCGGGTGCCGGCTGCCGGCGAATTCGGAATAGGCGTCGTTGTAGATCATCACGCCGTCCTCGCCCCACAGCAGCACGATCGGCACGGGCGAGAGCAGCAGCATCTGCGTGACCGACTTCAGGCTTTGCGGCCACTGCGCCAGCGCCCCGATCGAGGTCGCCGCCCAATCGAAGTCGCGGATCATCTGCCCCAATTCCCCCCCGCCTATCGGGTAATCCGCATCGCCCATCACGCTCCTCCACCTGGCCCACCGCGCCGTCCCACGGCGACACGCACAATGTTTCAGGAGCGCAATAGTTCACTTGTCCGAACTGCCGCGCTGGATGCGGCCGGCCGAGGGCAGCGAGCCTCGCACCGCCTGACCTGCAACAATTTGCGCAGGCACGCCCGCAACGCGCTGGGAAAATTCCTATAATGTGCCCGTTACGGGGGCAGAACGCACTCGGGGGGACATAGATGACGATTACCGCGCGGGTTCGTGGGGGCGCCGTGGCGCTGATCCTGCTTCTCGGGATTGCCTTCGCCGTTTCGGCATGGCGCATCCACACCATCCGCATGGGTGGGCCGATGCACCAGGCGTCGATGCAGATCGCCGATCTCAACGCCGATATCCTGCCGCCGCCGGAATATATCATCGAGCCCTATCTGGAGGCGACGCTGCTGCTCGACCATCCGGAGCGGCTGCCCGCGGCACGCGCCCGCCTGGCGGAGCTGCGCAAGCAATATGACGATCGACACGCCGTATGGGAGCAGTCGGCCCTGCCCGATCGGCTGAAGCGCGCGATCCTCGCCGATACCCATAGGCCGGCGATGCGCTTCTGGCAGGAGGCACAGGGCCCGTTCCTCGCCGCCGTCGCCGCCAACGACATGACAGCTGCCCGCCGCAGCTACGCGCAGTTGAGCGAAGCCTATGACGCGCACCGCAAGGCGATCGACGCGCTCGTCAAGGCCACCGGCGAGGAGCAGGCCGCACTGGGCGACCGCTCGGCGCAGTCGCTCGGGGCATCGCTGATCGTGCTGGCCTTGCTGGCACTGGCACTGTTCGGGACAATCGGCTGGTTCGCCTGGTGGCTTACGGGGCAGCTTGCACGGCCGCTGTCGCAGGTTGCCCAGGCCACCACCACGCTATCGCGCGGGCAGGATACCCCCATCCCCTATCGCGACCGAACCGACGAGCTGGGCGAGATCGCCCAGGCTGTCGCGCGCTTCCACGCCGCGGCGCGCAGCCGGGCCGAGATGGACGCGGCCCACCTCGCCGAGCAGGAAAGCGTCGGCGAGATGCTGGCCACCGCGCTGGCGGCCCTGGAGAAGGGCGACCTGCGCCACCGCATCACTGCCGCCTTCCCCGGCATGTACGAGCCCGTGCGCCTCAGCTTCAACCGGGCTGCCGGTGCGCTGTCGGCGATGCTCCGCACCACGATCATGAGCGCGCGCAACATCGGCACCGGCTCGAGCGAGATCGCCACCGCTTCCGAGGACCTGGCCCGCCGCACCGAAGGCACCGCCCATTCGCTGCAGGAAGCCAGCAGCGCGATCCAGCTGATCGAGAACCGCCTGAAGAGCAGCAGCCAGTCGGCCGAGACGACGATGGCGCGCGCCGAACAGGCAGGGGCTGCCGTTCATGCCGGCCGCAGCACCGCGCAGAATGCCGCGGCGGCAATGAACAACGTCTCGGAACGCGCCGACGCGATCGACACGGTGGTCGAAGGGCTGGACAAGATCGCGTTCCAGACGCGCGTCCTCGCGATGAACGCGGCGGTCGAGGCAGGGCGCGCCGGCGAGGCCGGGCGCGGCTTTGCGGTGGTCGCCGACCTGGTCTCCGCCCTCGCGCTGCGGTCCGAGGAAGAGGCCAAGCGCGGCCGCGAACTGATCAACGAGACGCAGGTCGATGTCGCCCGCGCCGCCAGCGAGGTGCGCGCCGTCGACGCTGCGCTGGAGGAAATCGTCGCGGATTTCGACGGCGTGCAGACGCTGCTCCAGGCGCTGCGCGAGGACAATCACTCGCAGGCAACGGCGATCTCGGAAATCACGCGCACGGTAATGGAAATGGAGGCCGCCACGCAGCAGAACGCCGCGATGGTGGAAGAGACTTCCGCCGCCGCCCGCTCGCTCGACAGCGAGGCCAGCCTGCTGCTCCGCAACGCCGAGGCATTCCGCGTCGACGACGATGCACCGGTGCGGGGCCAGAGCGCCGCCGCCCCCGCCTTCGCGATGATGCACTGAGAGTCTGTTTGAAGCCGCGCCGCGACGCGTCTTGCGGCACCGGCCCGCTGGCGCGGCCCGAGAATTCGCTCTTCCGCGGATTTCCAAACAGGCCCTGAGGATAGGGGAGGATCGCCTCCCCTATCCCTCGAATGCCGTGAGGATCGGGCACGGCCCGGCGCTGCCCGATCCGCATTCACGCGCCAGCCGCGCCAGCCCTTCGCGCGCCTGCACCAGCTCGGCAATCTTCCCGTCGAGCGCCACGATCCGCGCGCGCGCCAGTTCGCGCGCCCGGGCGCGGTCGTCGGTGGCGTCGAGTTCCAGCAGTTCGCCGATCTCCTCCAGCGTGAACCCTGCGGCCTGCGCCGAGCGGATGAAGCGCAGCCGCCGCACCTGATCCTCGCCATAGCGACGCACCCCCGCGTCCGGCCCGGCGCGCCGCGCGGGCGTGGGGAGCAGCCCGCGGCGCTGGTAGTAGCGCACCGTCTCCACCCCCACGCCGCCGGCCTCGGCAAGTTTTCCGATCGTGAGCTGCGACATCCCTTGACTCCGTACCATGGTACAGAGCCTATAGAGGCTGCGGAGCCAAGGAAAGCCTATGCCGTCCGCCTCGAACAAGACCGCAATTCTCTACCGCATGGTGATGGGCAAGCATGTCTGCCCCTGGGGTCTGCGCGCCCTGCACCTGTTGAAACGTCACGGCTACACGGTCGACGACCGCCATCTCACCACCCGCGAGGAGACCGATGCCTTCAAGGCGCGGCACGCCGTGTCGACCACCCCGCAGGTCTTCATCGGCGAGCAGCGGATCGGCGGGCACGACGATCTCCGCCGGCATCTCGGCCTGCACGTGCGCGATCCCAAGGCGAAGACCTATCGTCCCGTAATCGCGCTGTTCGCCATCGCCGCGCTGATGGCGATCGCCGCCAGCCAGGCAGCCTATGCGACGCCGTTCACGATGCGGGCCGGCGAATGGTTCGTCAGCTTCTCGATGTGCCTGCTGGCGATGCTCAAGCTGCGCGACGTCTCCGGCTTCGCGACGATGTTCCTCGGCTACGACCTGCTCGCCCGGCGCTGGGTGCCCTATGCCACGCTCTACCCCTTCGCGGAGGCGGTCGCCGGGCTGCTGATGACGGCGAACGTGCTGACCTGGTTCTCGGCCCCGCTCGCGCTGTTCATCGGCGGCATCGGCGCCGTATCCGTATTCAAGGCGGTCTATGTCGATCGCCGCGACCTCAAATGCGCCTGTGTCGGCAGCGACAGCAATGTGCCGCTCGGCTTCGTGTCGCTCACCGAAAACCTGATGATGATCGCGATGGGCGTCTGGATGCTCGCGCGCACCGTTCTGGGAGTCTGATCCTTTGCGTACCCTGCTGCCCGCCCTCGCCCTGCTCGCCCCCCTGCCCGCGCTGGCGCAGGAAGACCACAGCATGCACGACATGTCCGGCATGGCGGCCGAACCGACGCCGCAGGACCATGCCGCAATGGCCCACACCATGCCGGGCATGGACGCGAACCAGCCGATGCCGATGATGCGGATGGGCGGCTCCGACCATGCTGCAGGCGGTTCGGGCACCGCGCTGCTCCCGCAGGCAGACGGCCCGATGCGCGGAGTGATGCTCAGCCACGGCGACTGGATGGTGATGGCGCACGGCTATCTCTGGGGTGTCTATACCGATCAGGGCGGCAGGCGCGGCAGCGACGAGGCCTTCGTCGAATCGATGGCGATGCTCAGCGCGACGCGCGACTGGGGCAACGGCACCACGCTCCAGCTCCGCGCGATGGGCAGCCTGGAGCCCGCCATGGGCCAGCGCGGTTATCCCAATCTGTTTGCCGGCGGCGAAACGGCGAACGGCCAGCCGCTGGTCGATCGCCAACATCCGCATGACCTGTTCATGGAGCTTTCCGCCCGCGTCGACACCCAGGTGGCGCCGGGCACCAAGCTGTTCGTCTATGGCGGCCCCGTCGCCGAGCCGGCGCTCGGCCCCAGCGCCTTCATGCACCGCCGATCGGCCCGATACTTCGCGCTTTCCCCGATCTCGCATCACTGGTTCGACAGCAGCCACATCACCTATGGCGTCGTGACCGGCGGCGTGCAGGCGGGGCGCGTGCAGCTCGAAGGCTCGTGGTTCAACGGTCGGGAGCCGGACGAGCATCGCTGGGACATCGATCGCATCAAGCTCGACAGCTGGAGCATGCGCGCCAGCTGGTCCCCCACCGACCGCTGGGTCGCACAGGTCTCGACCGGGCGGCTCAAGAGCCCGGAGGTCACCCATCCGGGCGAAGACGAGCAGCGCACCACCGCCAGCCTCCACTACAGCACCGGCAAGGTGTCCGCGATGGTTGCTTATGCCGCAAAGCACCGGCTGCCGGGACCGGTGCTAAGCGCCTGGACCGCGGAGGCGAACTGGGACGTCACCAGCCGCCACAGCCTGTTTGGCCGGGTGGAGAATGTCGCCAATGACGAGCTGTTCCCCGATCATGACGATGCGCTGCACGACACCAGGTTCCGCGTCACGCGGTTCGAGGGCGGCTATGCGTACCGCATCCCGCTTGCGCACCAGACGGAGCTGGCCCTCGGCGGATCGGTCGCCACCTATGCCAAGCCCAGCGCGCTCGATGCGGCCTATGGCAAGGCACCGGTGAGCTACACCTTGTTCGCGCGGCTGGCGCTGGGGCGGTAAGGACCGGCGCTTCTCCCACCGCCGCGGTCTTCCCCTCGCAACAAATCCGGCGCATGGAGCGGCCATGCGCTGGACCACCCGTATCGCCGCCGCCGCGCTAGTCGCGGTTCTCCAGGCCTGTGCCACGCCGCCGGCCTATACCCCGCCCCCGCCCGCCGCGGCAGTCGAGGCGCGCGTGCCCGTCACGATCCTGGTATCGATCGACGGGTTCCGCGCGGACTATCTGCAGCGCGGCGTCACGCCCAATCTGAACCGGCTGGCGGCGGCCGGCATCAGCGGCCCGATGCGGCCCAGCTTTCCCAGCAAGACCTTCCCGAACCATTGGACGCTCGTCACCGGCAAGGTGCCCGATCACAATGGCATCGTGGCGAACAGGATGGAGGATCCGGCGCGCCCGAACGAAGTCTTCACCATGGCGACCGACGACCCCTTCTGGTGGAATGCGACGCCGCCGATCTGGGTCGATGCGGAACAGGCCGGCATCCGCACGGCAACGATGTTCTGGCCGGGTGCGAACGTCGCCTTTGGCGGGGAAGCCGGCGGCGGCCACGGTGCGGTGAAGGGCGGCACCCGGCCCCAAGACTGGCAGCAGTTCAACCAGGCCGTCACCGGCGAGCAGCGGGTCAATGCGGTGCTCGACTGGCTCCGCCGCCCGGCCGGAATCCGCCCCCGCTTCCTCACCCTCTATTTCGACGCGGTCGACACGGCTGGCCACGGCTTCGGTCCCGATGATGCACGCACCACCGCCGCCGCGGCCGAGGTGGACCGGCAGATCGGGGCGCTGGTCGACGGGCTGAGCGTGCTGCACCAGCCCGCCAACCTGGTCATCGTCGCCGATCACGGCATGGCGGCCACCAGCAGCGACCGGGTGGTGACGCTCGGCGAGGCCGCGGCCCTGTCGCATGTGGTCGAGACCGGCCCCTATGCCAGCCTGACGCCCTTACCCGGTAACGAAGCCGCGGTCGAAAAGGCGCTGCTCGGCCGCCACCCGCACATGGAGTGCTGGCGCAAGGGCGCGATCCCGGCCCGGCTGCGCTACGGCACCCATCCCCGGATTCCGGCGATCTTCTGCCTTGCCGAGACCGGCTGGCTGATCCTCGACAAGCCGCCCGAAAAGCCCTTCGCCGGCGGCAATCACGGCTATGACAATCAGGCGCCGGAAATGGCCGCGCTGTTCGTCGCTGCCGGGCCCGCCTTTCGACACGGCACGGTGCCGGCGTTCGACAATGTCGACATCACCCCACTGCTGCGCGACGTGCTGGGACTGCCGTCGAAGGCGGGCCTCGACGGCGACGACGCACCGTTCAGGGGGCTTCTCCAGGCCCGCTGAAAGCGCTTGCCAGAACCAGGTTTCTGATTGAAACTCGTCGCCATGCGCTTCTTCGACGACATCCAGCCAGGCGAGCGGGCGAGTTTCGGCCGCTATGACGTCACTCGCGAGGAAGTGCTCGACTTCGCCCGAAAATACGACCCGCAGCCCTTTCACCTGTCAGACGAGGCGGCGGCGGCCACGCATTTCGGTCGGCTGGCAGCGAGCGGCTGGCACACCAACGCGATGACCATGGCGATGCTGGTCGCGCACCACCAGGAAGCACCGATCGCCAGCCTGGGCGCTGCGGGCATCGATGAACTCCGCTGGCTGAAACCCGTCTATCCGGGCGACGTGCTCCGCTGCGAGACCGAAGTACTGGAAGCCCGCGCCTCGCAGAGCCGGCCGGAAATGGGCATCGTGCGCAGCCGGATGACGACGTTCAACCAGAAGGACGAGCCGGTTCTGACCTTCATCGCCAACGCCCTGGTCGCTCGCCGCACGGCGGGTTGAACCCGCGCCCCGTCAAGGCTTCACCGCCCCGCCACCAACGCGTTTAGCCGGTCGATCGGCAGCGCCGGACCGGGATCGAGCTTGCGCCCGCGCGGCACGGCGATCGCACTATGGGCGAGCACGGCCCGAAGGCTGGGATAGGCGGCCTTCAGCGCGCGCAGCACCTTCTCGGCCGCCTGGAGCTGCGCAGGCGTGTAGCGCTCCCAGCCCGTTGCACGCCCATCCGCCTCCCGCACCACCAGCACTTGCCCGTCCGGCACCGTTTCCCCCCGGAGGTTTCGCCACGCGCCCGGCTGGCCGTCGAGCCGACCATAGTTGGCGAACATGATGCCCAGCGTGGTGCCGTTGAGGCCCTTCAGCTCCTGCCATGCGCTGGCGCCGGCATGATTGGCGGATGATGTCGAAGGGCACGAGCTGGGTGATCGAACCGTCGCGATTGATCTCCAGATGTGCGCCGCCCGGTGCGCCG
The DNA here is from genome assembly GCF_036731925.1 of Sphingomonas sp. Lineage (GTDB taxonomy): Bacteria > Pseudomonadota > Alphaproteobacteria > Sphingomonadales > Sphingomonadaceae > Sphingomonas. Next base: position 580,823 of record NZ_DAINDJ010000001.1, on the reverse strand, counting down.
GGATCCTTGAACATCCGCTTCAGTTCCCCGTCGCGACCGGCCGAATAGTGCGCCACGACCGCCACTGGCGCAGCCCGCAGCGGCGACTTGTTCTGGGTCACGTCCACCACCTCGAACGGCTTGCCGTCCGGCCGCAGCAGAATGCCTTTTCAACGCAGAGCGCGCCCTTGGCGCCCCGCGCCCGGCAGCCGTCCCCCACAGCAAGTCCGGTGGCGCGGGCGGCGGTCGAAAGCGGCGCAGCCGTACCGCTGGGCGATGCCAGCGACGGAAGCCGTTCCGGTGTGACCTTGTTGGGATAGCGCTCGAGCTTCGCCCGTCGATCGGGATCGCTGATCAGGCCGGTATCCACCAGGAAGCGGAGATTGTTCGCGGTCTTTCCGACATCGCCGTCGGTCTTGATCATCTCGGTGATCAGCGCCTGCTCGCCCTTCAGCCGCTCGACACGCAATTGCGCGTCTGCATTGAGCCGCGATACCACCGCACTGCCACCCGCCGCCGCCGCCGCCGTCAGGATCGCGATCAGCAGCGGGCTCTTCCACGGCGATTCCGGCCGCTTGGCCTGCTCCGCTTCCCATTTGCGCTCCTCGAACGCGAGCCGCCGCTCGTCGAGCGCCAACTTCCTGTTCTCGGCCGATTCGGCAGTCATGGCGAAGACCTCGTCCGAAAAAACACATGCGTCGTGCAGGCCAAGACCAATATCCCCGTCTTCCCGTCACTTCAACGGACACAGCCCAACCCTGATGCGCGTGCCTTCCTGGCGCGTGATCGCGGAACGAACCCACGCTATTACAGCTTCCTCGACGATCTGGGGCTGCTGGAAGGAGAGGCGATCCGGCGGCGCGACCGCCGCTTCGAATGGGCGGTCAACCAGCTGCCCGAGCAGGCCGACCTTGAGAGCTATGGCCGCATCTGCCTGATCAAGCCGGGCACGCTGGACTGGGCGCCGCTGGCGCTGGACGTGGCTGCCCATTTGCTGTCGATCTGCCATGCGAAGATGGCACCGAACGGTCACACGACGGGGCACCGGTTCGGCGAATTGCTGGCAGGCGCGCGTGCCGGGGCTTTCGACCCAGGGGGCGCGGCGGGCTCCGCGCGCTGAGCGGGCGGCGTCGGCTCAGGCCGCCTGCAGCGCGCCGGTGCGGAAGCCCGCCTTGCGTTGCACCGCACGGCGCGTGCGCTTGAAGGTGCCGGTCTGGCCACGCAGCACTTCCACCTCGCGCAGCAAATGGGTGGTGGCGGCGGACGTCTGCTCCACCATCGCGGTGTTCTGCCGGATGGCCGCGTCGGCCGGGGCTTCGATTACCGGCAAGGCCTCGTCGATCAGGCTGACAGCGCCACCGCAGTGCCGACGGCGCCGCGCAGCCTTGCCTTAGCGGCGGCGCCATCCGCCGGGATGTCCACGGAAGTCGCGCCAGTTGTTGCGCCAACGCGGGCTGCCGCGCCAGCTGCCGCGGCGCTGCTCCCAATAGGCACGCTGGCCATCGTTCCAGGCGTGGCGATGGCGATAGCGGTCGTACACATAGGCGCCGGTGCCGGGATAATAATAATCGTCGTGCCAGCCCCAATAGGGGTCGCCGAAGCCGCTGCCCCAGGCGCTTCCATAGCCGACCGCGACGCGCGACCCGCCATAGCCATAGCCCCCGTCCATGCAGCCGCCCAGGATCGCCGCACCGCCGAGCAGCGCCGCGCCGAAGATCGTCTTCACACCCATGTGCATTGGTCACGCTCCTGTACCGGAGGCGCGCGGCAGGGCGATGCCCCAGGCCGCGCCCCTCACCCGGAGAAGCGCGCGGGACCGACGATGCGTTCCGTCAGTGGCCTTCGAACGCGACCAGCGCGGAGACCGCGACCCCGTCGCTGCGCAGCGCATCGGCGCCGCCAAGGTCGGGCAGGTCGACGACGAACGAGGCCTGCACCACCTCCGCCCCTGCCTTGCGCAGCAGCCGCACCGCCGCGCGCGCCGTGCCACCGGTAGCGATCAGGTCGTCGACCAGCAGCACGCGGGCGCCGGGCACCAGCGCATCGGCATGGATGGCGATCCGGTCGGTGCCATATTCGAGGGCATAGTCCTCGGCGATCGTGGCACCCGGCAGCTTGCCGTCCTTGCGGATCAGCAGCACGCCGGTGCCGAGCTGCACCGCCAGCGCCGCGCCGAACACGAAGCCCCGCGCCTCGACGCCGGCGACCAGGTCGACCTTGCCATCCACCTGCGCCGCCATCTTCTCGATGGTGAGCCGCAGCCCCTCTGGATCGAGCAGCAGCGTGGTGATGTCGCGAAACAGGATCCCCGGCTTGGGAAAGTCGGGGATCGTGCGAATGCGACTGCGAATGTCTTCGTTCTGATCGATGTCCATCAATGCTTCATGCCGCGCCAAACCGTGAGGTACGCGCCATAGGCGAGCCCGGTGGCAAACAGCAAGAAGATCACGACCGCGAGGCCGGCCTGGTGCCGGGTCTGCAGCGTCGGCTCGGCGGTCCAGACGAGGAAGGCGGAGACGTCCTTCGCCATCTGGTCCACCGTGGCGCGAGTGCCGTCGTCATACTGGACCTGGCCTTCGCTGGTCAGCGGCGGCGGCATCGCGATGTTGAGATTGGCGAAATAGGGGTTGAAGTACATGCCCTCGGGCGTCTTCATCGCCTCCGGGAACTGCGCCGCCTTCGCCGGATCGGGCTTCTCGCCATAGCCGGTCAGCAGCGAGTGGACATAGGCCGCGCCATCATGCCGCGCCTTGGTGATCAGGCTCAGGTCCGGCGGATTGCCGGTGCCGGCATAATAGACCTTCGGGATATGGTCCGAGGGGATATTGTCGCGCTCGCCCCAGGTCCCGGCCTTCTCGTCGAACGCCGGCTGCTTCATCGCCCATTCCTTGGCGATCTTCTTCACCTGGGCATCGCTGTACCCCAGGTCCTTGAGGTTGCGGAAGGAAATCATGTGCAGCGAGTGGCATGCCGCGCAGACTTCCTTGTACACCTTGAAGCCGCGCTGGAGCTGGCCGAGGTCGAACTTGCCGAGTGGGCCGTTCGAGGCGATGTCCAGCTCCTTGGGGTGCTTGTGCAGCGCCTGCTCGGCGGTCTGCTTCGGCGGCTCCTTGATCAGGCCGGTGATGCTGCCCAGCAGGGCGAGCAGCAGCACGAACACGAAGCCGGCACCGATCAGGAACTTGATCGAGCGAAAGAAGATCGACGTCATGGTTCCCGGCCCCCTTATGCCGTCGCCGCGGTGGCGGTGATGCGCGATCCGCCTTCACCCTTCAGCACCGCTTCGGTGATCGAGTTGGGCAGCGGGCGCGGCGTCTCGATCCGCGAGATAATCGGCACGATGATCAGGAAATGCGCGAAATAATAGGCCGCCGCGATCTGGCTGGTGATCACATAGACCGGCTCCGCGGGCGAACCGCCGCACCAGCCGAGGATCAGCACGTCGGCGACCAGCACCCAGAAGGCGACACGGTACATCGGCCGGTAATTGGCCGAGCGCACCGGCGAGCGATCGAGCCAGGGCAGGAAGAACAGGAGCAGGATCGAGCCGAACATCGCCAGCACGCCCCACAGCTTCGCCGGCAGGATGAAGTCCGCGGTGAAGGCGCGCAGGATCGCGTAGAAGGGCCAGAAATACCATTCGGGCACGATGTGGGCGGGCGTCGAGAGCGGGTTGGCCGGGATGTAGTTGTCCGGGTGGCCCAGATAGTCCGGATAGAAGAAGATCAGCGTCGAGAACAGGATCAGGAAGATGCCCACCCCGAAGCCGTCCTTGGCGGTGTAATAGGGGTGGAACGGCACCGTGTCCTGCTCGCCCTTCACCTCCACGCCGGTGGGGTTGTTGGAGCCCGGTATGTGCAGCGCCCAGATGTGCAGGATGATCACGCCCGCGATCACGAAGGGCAGCAGATAGTGGAGCGAGAAGAAGCGGTTGAGCGCCGCGTCGTCCGGCGCATAGCCGCCGAGCAGCCACACGCGGATCCAGTCGCCCACCACGGGGATCGCCGAGAAGAAGCCGGTGATCACCTGCGCGCCCCAGAAGCTCATCTGCCCCCAGGGGAGCACATAGCCCATGAAGGCGGTGGCCATCATCAGCAGGAAGATGACGACGCCGAGCAGCCACACCATCTCGCGCGGCGCCTTGTACGATCCGTAATGGAGGCCGCGGAAGATGTGGATGTACACCACGATGAAGAACATGCTGGCGCCGTTGGCGTGGGCGAAGCGCAGGAACCAGCCCGCGTTCACGTCGCGCATGATCGTGCCGTTGACCGATTCGAAGGCGCCGGCGGCCGAGCTGTGGAAATGCATCGCCAGCACGATGCCGGTGACGATCTGGATCACCAGCGAAAGCCCGGCGAGGATGCCGAAATTCCAGAAGTAATTCAGGTTGCGCGGCACCGGATAGCCGGCGCCGATCGCGTTATAGACGAACCGCGGCAGCGGCAGCCGATCGTCCACCCATTTCATCACCGGGTTCTTCGGCTCGTAATGGCGCGCCCAGGGAAAGCTCATCCAGGTCTCTCCTCACCCAACAACGACGACGGTGTCGGACGTGAAATTATATTTTGGTACTTCGAGATTCTTCGGCGCAGGCCCCTGGCGGATGCGGCCGGCCGTGTCATAGGCCGAACCGTGGCACGGGCAGAAATAGCCGCCGAAGGGGCCCCGGCTCTCGCCCTCGCCCGCGCCCAGCGGCACGCAGCCGAGATGGGTGCATACGCCCAGCGTGATCAGCCAGTTCTTGTGGCCCTCCTTGGTGCGCTGGTCGAGCGTCTGCGGGTCGCGCAGGCTCGAGACCGGCACCGCATCGGCCTGGGCCACCTCCGCCGGGGTCAGGTTGCGGACAAACAGCGGCTGCTTGCGGAAGCTGGCCTTGATCGCCTGGCCGGGCTCGATCGCGGCGAGATTCACTTCGGTGGTCGATTGCGCGAGCACGTCGGCCGAGGGGTTCATCGAATTGACCAGCGGCAGCACCACCACGCCGGCGCCGACCGCCGCCACCGATCCCGCGGCATAGGTGAGATAATCGCGACGACGGGGATTCTCGAGGATTTCGCCGCCAGGGCCTACGGTCTGTTCGGGAGAAACGCCTTCTTCAAACGTTGCCATGCTCTAGCCCTTGCACTTCGGGAACTCTTCCGCGCGAGAACCGCGGAGAGAGGAACGCGGACGAAACGAAGCTCAGTGCCGGCCGGATTTCCGGTGGCGTTACAAGTTTGATAGACGGCGCAATGCAGCTTTGCCAACAGGGTTTTTCATATTCTCGTCTCCAAGGCCTTAATGTTGCACTGCAAAATGACTTCACCCTCCACAATTCGCATCGCGTTGTTCCAGCCTGAAATTGCAGGGAATGTAGGCACCATCTTGCGGTTGGCGGCATGCATGGGGGTCGCCGTCGACCTGATCGAGCCTATGGGTTTTCCCTGGGGGGATCGCGCCCGCAAGCGTGCCGCGATGGACTATGAACCGGAAACCGTTCGCCACGCCGACTGGGATGCTTTTGAAGCGCGGCTGCCCGCCCGCCTGGTGCTGTTCACCACCCGCGGCGGCGTTCGCCTGCCGGAGGCGCGCTTCGAGACCGGCGACACCCTGTTGTTCGGCGCCGAGAGCAGCGGCGTGCCGGACATGGTCCATGCCCGCGCCGATGCTGCGGTGCGGATTCCGCTCCGGCCGGAGCTGCGCTCCTTGAACCTCGCCGTCGCAACGGGCATCGGGCTCGCCGAGGCGCTACGCCAGACGGAGGGATTCCCGCAGTGATCACGCTCGACGAACAGCAGCAGCGCGCACGCACCTGGTTCGAGGGCCTGCGCGATTCGATCTGCGCCGAATTCGAGGCGATCGAGCGCGAGGCCGGATCCGACGCGAGGTTCGACTATCTCGCCTGGGACCGCAGCGATGCCAGCGGCGCGCCCGGCGGCGGCGGCGTGCGCGGGGTGATGAAGGGCCGCGTGTTCGAGAAGGTGGGCGTCAACGTCTCCACCGTCGGCGGCGCGTTCGAGGGCGATTTCGCCAAGACCATCCACGGCGCGGGCGAGGATCCGAGCTTCTTCGCGACGGGCATCAGCCTGGTCGCGCACATGGCCAATCCGCACGTGCCCGCGGTTCACATGAACACGCGCTTCCTGACGACCACCAAGCGCTGGTTCGGCGGCGGCGCCGATCTCAACCCGCCCTTGCCCTATGCGGAAGACACCGCCGATTTCCACGCCCGGCTGCAGGCAGCCTGCGATGCGCACGACGCGACCTATTATCCCCGCTTCAAGAAATGGGCGGACGACTATTTCTACATCCCCCACCGCAAGGTGCATCGCGGCGTCGGCGGGATCTTCTACGATCACCTGGAAAACGCCTGGGAGGCGGACTTCGCCTTCACCCAGGATGTCGGCCGCGCGTTCCTCGATGTCTACCCGAAGCTGGTACGGCGGCGGATGGACCAGCCTTTCGACGCGGCCGATCGCCAGCGCCAGCTCGAATGGCGCGGCCGCTATGCCGAGTTCAACCTGATCTACGATCGCGGCACGCTGTTCGGGCTGAAGACCGGCGGCAATGTCGACGCCATCCTGATGAGCCTGCCGCCGATGGCCGCCTGGAGCTGACCCCATGGGCCTGCTGCCCGTTGCCAACGATCACCTCGCCACCATCGTCACCGCGCTGGAGATGCGGGAGCGGCCCCGCCCCCGGCCCGTCCCGCCCTCCCCGTTCCGGCTGGTCCACTGGCCCGCGCCGGACAGCGACAAGTACCGCACCCTGTTCCGCCGGGTGGGCGGGCCATGGCTGTGGTTTTCGCGGCTGGTGATGGAAGAGGCGCGGCTGCGCGCGATTCTCGACGATCCGCAGGTTGCCGTCCACGCGGTGGTCGATCGCGCCGGCGTGGAGGTCGGCATGCTCGAGCTCGACTTCCGTGAAGCCGCCACCTGCGAGCTTTCCTATGTCGGGCTGGTGCCGGAAATCACCGGCAAGGGCCAGGGCGGCTGGCTGATGGCGCAGGCGCTCGCCTTTGCCTGGCGCAAGGGCGTGACGCGGGTGTGGGTGCACACCTGCACGCTCGACCACCCCGCCGCGCTCGGCTTCTACCGGCGTCACGGCTTCGTGCCGTACAAGCGCACGATCGAGACGTTCCCGGACCCCCGCCTGATCGGCGTGCTACCGCCCGAGGCGGCGCCTCATGTTCCTTGCCTGGGCGACGTCGCGCGATAGGCGGCGACGCGGAGGATCACCAGCGCCGTCCACACGCCCGCGCCGATCCCCGACAACAGCAGATAGCCGAGGAATTCGGGCACGGCGCCGCCGCCCGCCACCGTGGCGATCAGACCGGTGACGACGCTGGCGACCGCCATGGCGCCTACGCCCGCCACGAACACCATCGCCACGACCAGCAGGAACAGCAGCCAGGTGATCCCGCCGCTGCGGACCCAGCCCTGTTTGAACGCCTCGATCAGTCCGGCCTCGGGCCGGGCCGCATAGGCGGGCGCGACCAGCCAGGTCCTGGCGAACAGGAACAGGCCGGGCGCGATGAACAACGAGAAGCCGAGCTGGAAGCCGAGGCTCACCGCCACCTCGATCACCAGGAAGGGGAGCAGCCGCCGCAATGTCTGCAGCAGCACTTGCCCCAGCGTCTGCCCGTCGCCGCGCAGATACAGGTTGAACAGCGCGAAGATGCCGTAGTCGACCGCCAGATAGGCGAGCATCAGCGGTACGACATTGGCCTCGACGAACTTCCGGTAGAAGGCGAGCAGCGCCGCCTGATCGGAAAGCGATTCGAGCTCGACCGCGCCCTGCGCCATCAGCAGCAGGAGCCCGAGGCTCGGCAGCAGGAAGAACAGGCCGGCGACCGGCAGCACCAGCGTGCGCTCGCGCTGCCACAGCGTTTTTGCGTCGGCGAACAGGCCGGCAAGGCGCAGCGTCATGCGCGCCACACCGAATCGGCGGTGGTCAGCGCGGCATAGAGCCTGCCCTGGAACGCGGCGAGCAGCACCATCACGATGGCCTGCACGCAGGTCGTCGCGATCGTGGTCAGCACGAAGGCGGTGGTGAGGCCCTGCCCGCCGCCGGCCAGCAAGGTGAAGACGGTGCCGAACACTGCCTGGGCGGCAAGCTGGGCGATCCCGCCGATCAGCCCGAACAGCAGCAGCATGCCGAAGATCCGCCAGCCATGCTTGCGAGTCAGCACCCAGGACCGGCGGACGGCGCCGAAGAGCACGCTTTCGCGCAGCACCACCGGCGTTACCAGGAGCAGCCGGGTGAAGGCGAACAGCAGCACCGGGACCAGCACGATGAAATAGAGTGCAACCATGCCGGAGGCCTGAGGATTGACCACCACCTTGCCCGCCTGCCCTGCCGCGATCGCCGCCACGTCATAGCCGCTTGCCGCCAGGATCACTGCAATCGGCAGCATGGTGAGCGCCGCCACCAGCCCGAGAATGATCGATACCAGGATGGTCGCGGGCAGCCGCCGCATCGCGAGCCTGGCCGCGTCGCCCAGCCGGTCGACGCCGGTCGCCAGCCCGATCACGACGAGCGAGCCCCACACCGAGGGCAGCGACAGCAGCAGCGACAGCGCCCCCAGGCCCAGCCGGGCGCCGCTTGGCGAACTCGCGGCCAGCACCTGCACGCAGCTGCCGGCCACGCCGGGCAGGACGAAGGCCGCCAGCGCCACCGGCAGCAGCGTGCCGAGCCGCTCCCCTACGAACGCGGCGGTCCGGTCCCAGACGATGCTCATTTTTGCCATGCGGCCTAGTCCTTGCGTGAGGGACCCGGGGTGTTAGCCGGGGGGCACCGCCTTGCCAATGCTTGCCTTGGGGGCCGGAAGGGCGCAAGCGGCGGCGATCATGCACGAAACCATCGAATGGCGGGTCGAGCCCCAGCCGATCGACTATGCCGAAGCCCATGCCGCAATGGAGGCGCGCGCCGCCGCCGTCACCGCGCATATGGCGCAGGAACTGGTCTGGCTGCTCGAACATCCGCCGGTCTACACCGCCGGCACCAGCGCCGATCCCGCCGAAATGCTCGATCCGCGCTTCCCCGTGCACCGCACCGGGCGCGGCGGGCGCTATACCTATCACGGCCCCGGCCAGCGGATCGGCTATGTGGTGCTCGACCTGCGCGAGCGCCTGCGAGACGTGCGCAACTATGTTCACGCGATCGAAGGCTGGGTCATCGCGGCGCTCGGCGATTGCGGCATCGAGGCGTTCCGCGCGCCGGGCCGCATCGGCATCTGGACGCTCGATCGCGGCGTCGAGGCGAAGATCGGCGCGATCGGCGTGCGAATCCGCCAATGGGTGACGCTGCACGGTTTCGCCATCAACCTCGACCCCGATCTGACCCACTTTACCGGCATCGTGCCCTGCGGAATCGCCGAATTCCCGGTCACCAGCGCGGCCGCGCTGGGCAAACCGATTGCGACAGAACGCTTCAATGCCGCCCTCCAGGCCACATTTTTGCCATTTTTGGACGCTCTGGATCGCGCGGGATAAATTCGAGTCTTGAGGGTGTCCCCCGAACCGTCTAATGTCCAGCACGGTTTGGGTATTAACGGCGTACAACCGTCGTCCAAATCCATTATCTAGGGAGCTATTACATGCGTGCAGTCCTTTCGAAGATCGTTGCTGGTTCGATGATCGCCGGTGCGGCCCTCCTGGCCTCGGCGTGCACCAACAACGAGACCACCAGCGTCAACAACACCACCGAAGTCGTGGCTCCGGAAAACACCACCGACGCTTCGGTGACCAACGTTGACATGGCTGCTCCGGTTGACAACGCAGTTGTCGACAACGGCACGATGAACGCTTCGAACGCGATGTAATCATCGCGCTTTTTGCGTGCACTACGAAAGGGCCGTCCGGGCGACCGGGCGGCCCTTCTCGTTTCGGAACCGTCCCTCCCCGCCGCTGCCACGGATCGTCGCGTTTGGAAAAAAGGGGCTTGGGCGACGAATCGAAACGCCCTAACGAATATTCCTCATAGCGGTATCAAGAGGATGGGATGCTCGGTAGGCGTATCACTTTGGGCATGGCTGCGCTCGCGGCATTGTGCGTTTCGGCGCCGGCTTCGGCGCAATTCTTCTTCAAGCCGGTGGACCTGTCGGGTCCGCCCGTCACCGGCAACGAGCCCGGCATGATCGCCCAGGCAATGCCCGGCGCTTCTCCGGCGGAGCTGCGCGCGGCGATGGTGTGGAGCCTGCGCGCCGCGCTCAACGTTGCTGCATTGCAATGCAAGTTTGAACCGACGTTGCTCGCGGACGACAACTATGTCGCGGTGCGCAAAGACCATGACGACGAGTTCAATAAAGCATATGATACGCTTGAGAAATATTTCCTAAAAACGGCGAAGACGAAAAAGGCCGCACAGACCGCGCTGGATCAGTTTTCCACCCGCGTCTATTCGAGCTTTTCGACTGTCTCCGGCCAGCTGTCATTCTGCCAGACTACCGCCTCAATCGGCCAGGACGCGGTGTACGCGCCGCACGGAACGTTGGGCGACGTGGCGATGCGCCGGATGCGCGAGCTGCGCGAGAGCCTCAAGGCCTGGGGCGAACAGCATTTCCGTACCCGCCGCCTGAACTTCGTCTGGCCGGTGCTGCGTCCGCTGCCCCAGTTCGGGCAGGAGAAGTGCTGGCGCAACGGCGAATACCAATCCCGCAAATGCGGATCCTTGGGCTGAATCAAAAAAAGGGGTGGCGGAAACGCCACCCCTTTTTGCTAGCGCAGCCCGAGCATCTTGTGGGTCTGCAGCGTCAGCCGCCAGCGCGGGCGCTCCATGGCCACCGCGATCGCCGCGCGGGTGTTCGCCTCCGCCTCGGCGCTGTCCATCGGCTGGATCAGGAAGTGGGCGAAGTCCCAGGCCTCGATCGCCGCGATATCGGTGCCGGGTTGCGGCCACACCAGCTTGAGCTCGTCGCCGCGCCGCTGCACCACCTCGCTGCCCGCCTTGGGGCTGATGCACACCCAGTCGATGCCGGGGTGCACCGGAATCGTGCCGTTGCTCTCGATCGCGATGCGAAAGCCACGTCCGTGGAGCGCCGCGACCAGCGCATCATCGATCTGCAGCATCGGCTCGCCGCCGGTCAGCACCACGAAACGCCTGTCCAAGCCAGCCCCCCAATGGCTCTCGACCGCCGCGACCAGCGCATCGGCATCGGCAAATCGGCCGCCGCCCAGCCCGTCCATGCCGACGAAATCGGTATCGCAGAACCGGCACACCGCCGTCGCGCGATCCTCCTCGCGGCCCGACCAGAGATTGCAGCCAGCGAAGCGGACGAACACCGCCCGCGCGCCGGCATTGACGCCCTCCCCCTGCAGGGTGAGGAACATCTCCTTGACGGCGTAGCTCATGGGTGGGTGGCGTAGCGGGTCGGATCGGGCAGCCCGGCTTCCTCGAACCCGCGCGAGCGCAGGCGGCAGCTGTCGCACAGCCCGCAGTGCAGCCCTTCCGGCGTCGGATCGTAGCAGGACCAGCTCATCCCGGCATCCAGCCCCAATCGCGCGGCCTCGCGGACGATATCGGCCTTGCTCATGTTCTGGAGCGGTGCCTGGATGCGGAAGGGCTGCCCCTCCACGCCCGCCTTGGTGGCCAGCTCGGCCAGCTTCTCGAACCCGGCGATGAATTCCGGCCGGCAATCGGGATAGCCCGAATAATCGAGCGCGTTGACGCCGATATAGAGGTCGCGCGCGCCGGCCGCCTCGGCCCAGCCGAGCGCGAGGCTGAGGAAGATGGTGTTACGCGCCGGCACATAGGTGATGGGGATGTCGCTGCCGACGCCGGTTTTCGGCACGTCGATATCGGCGGTGAGCGCCGAGCCGCCGAACGCGCGCAGGTCCAGCGGCAGGACGACATGGCGCTCAGCGCCGAGCATGGCGGCGATTTTCGCCGCGGCTTCCAGCTCCACCTTGTGGCGCTGATTATAGTCGATCGACAGGGCGAGCAGGCGGTGGCCGTCCTCGCGGGCACGCGCGGCGGAAACCATCGAATCGAGTCCGCCCGAAACCAGGGCGATGGCGATGCTGTGAGTCATCGGGGCCATCTAGGGACTTTCGCCGGCAAAAAAATGGCCGCCCCCGAAGGGACGGCCGGAAAGGATAGAAATGGGAAAACCAAACCAGAGAGAGACACCTCCCTGGGAACCCCTTCCTTCTACCCCCGATCGGTTAACGATTGGTAACCAGCGCGATCAGGAACACTCGCCGACGCGCTTTGCATCATAGGTTTCCGAGAAGGGCTGGCCATCGATCACCCCCTGCATCTCCACGGTCACCTGGCGCGGCGTATCGACGGTGAGACGGGTGAGCATGGTGCCGTGGCCGGTGCACGTGGTGCGGACCGTGGCCCGGCTCGAAGCGCTTTCCATCACGACGTGCTGGCAGGGCGTGGCAACGCGTTCCGGGCGCAGGATCTGATAGGGATCGCGCAGGCACATGGTGCGTTCGCCCCCCTCGCTGTCGCGCACCGCCCATTTGCCCTTCTGGACGATGTTGAGCGCGGGCACGTCCACCGTCCGTTGCATTGCGGGCCGCGGCTGCTGCTGCGCCGCGGCGCCCGCGGTCACCAGTCCCAGGCACGCGACCCCCGCCAAACGCACCCACGCCACTCGCTTGTTCACCCGTTCAAACTCCATCTCGGCGGCGGCGCCGCTCCCACAGCACCGCCCACCGATTCACATATCATAGGAGCGTTACGGCTTTACAACGCCGGCGGAACGAAATCGGCGAGTGCCACCGGGAACTGCTTGGAGCAGAACGCGCAGTCGACCTTGATCACGCCGCCCTCATCGGCCATCGCTGCCCGCTCCTCTTCCGGGAACTTGGCGAGGACCTGCTGGATATAGTCCGCCCCGCAGCGGCACCCGCGCGACAGGTCATGCCCGGCGAGCATGCGCACTTCGCTTTCCTCGTTGAACAGCCGCCACACCAGCCCTTCCAGATGGATCGCCGGGTCGGCCAGCTCGTCGGCGCCCATGGTGCTGCCCAGCGCCTCGACATGCTGCCACTCGGGGTGGTCGAGCCGCACGTGCAGGCGCTCGCGTCCCACTTCGCCCTCGGGCAGATGCTGGAGGAACAGGCCGCCGGCGATGATCCGGCCGGTCGCCTTGTCCTTCTGCACGCCCAGGCGCACCAGCGTCGGGATCTGCTCCGACTGGAGGAAATAGCTCTGCGCCGCCTCGGCGATCGACGCGCCTTCCAGCGGCACGATTCCCTGGTAGCGTTCCTTGGTGACCGCCTGATCGAACGTCACCGCGAGATAGCCGCCGTTGAACAGCGCGCTGAGCGACGGGTTCTTGCCGAGCTGGCTGAGACGCTTGGCATCGAACTGCACATAGCCGCGCAGCTCGCCATTCTTGTAGTCGCACACCATCAGGCTGACGATGCCGCGCTGGGTCTGCGCCTGCAGCGTCATCTGGCCCTCGGCATCCTTGAGTGTGCTGCCGAGCAGCGCGGTGAGGGTCAGCGCCTCCGCCAGCAGCTTTTCGATCGGCGCGGGATAGGCATGGGCCGAAAGGATCTCGTTCAGCACCGGCCCCAGCCGCGTGATGCGGCCGCGAACATGGCGGTCGGGAATGGCAAAGCCGGTCACGCGATCGAGATCGGCGGCGGGAACGGGGTTGGTCACGATTCGTCTCCGGCATTCGTTTGCGGCCGCGAGAAGTCAGGGTGACTCCGCGCGTTCCGACGAACGCATTTTCTGGGTTCGGAGGTGTAAATAGGGGCTTGCCGGCGGGAAACAATGCGGGTCGCCTTCAGCAGAAGCTGCCATCGCCCGCGCCGCGCGTATCGCAAAGCGTCGCCCGACGGCGGAAGGGGCACGCAGACGCGCGCCCCTTCTTCCTCAGCTTTTGAGGGTGGTCATCTCAACCGGCTTGCCCTTGCTGCTCGGGTTGGATGCGTTCTGCTTCGGAGGCTTCTCGGCCTTCGGCTTGCGAACTTCCTTGTTCGACTTCTTCTGACCCTTGGCCATCGCTGCTCCTGTACCTTGCGCCGTCACGACCGTGCGGTCGCGATCGGATCAGCGGGCGCGCTTGTTGTTCTTGCGCGCCGCATATCTGGCGTCGCGCGCGGCCTTGCGATCGGCCTCGGTCAACACCGGCACGGCCGCTGCGGCCTCGGCCGCAGCCTCTGCCGCACGGACCGCCTCGGCCTTGCTTTCCCGCTCGGCAGCGGCGCGTTCCTCGCGCTCGGCCAGCACCGCGGCGCGCTTCTCGGCGTCCGCACGTTCAGCGGCCAGGCGCCGCTCCTTGGCAGCCGCCAGGGTCACCGCATCCGCCGCGGGCCTTGCCCGCAGCTGGGCCAGCGCTTTGCGCTTGGCCTCGGACGCCGCAGTGGCGCGTTCCTGAAAATTCGGGGCTCTATATGCCGCCATATTCTACAAACTCCCCATGCGCGTAGGCACGCGCGTAACGGCACCGGCGATCACCTTGCTGCCATAGGCCTTGGCGATGATCGCCGTATCGGCCGCGCTGTTCATCACGACACGCGTTCCACCCGATTGCAGCGTCTCGATCGCGCTGATCGCGATCTTGCGCTTGGCGCAGGTCGCGACGACATGCTCCTTGGCCGCGCGCACATTGATTGCTCTGGACATGCAATCCTCCATTCCCTGAAGCAGGGTCTCCCCCGCCGGATCTTCATGGGTTCGGGCGAGCACCATGGCGCCCGCCCGAACTGCCGTGCTTCAGGCGGACTGAAGGTTCACCGCCGAGGTCTTGCCCCGACGGTCCGTCTCCAGCTCGTAGGTAACGCGCTGGTCCTTATCGAGCGTGTGCATGCCTGCGCGCTCGACGGCCGAGATGTGGACAAAGGCGTCGCCGCCGCCGCTTTCCGGCGCGATGAAGCCATAGCCCTTGTCGTTATTGAAGAATTTCACGGTTCCGGTGATCATTTCGGGCATCCTTTGTCCCAGGCATGACGGGCATGCGCCAACAGCGGCGCATCCCGGCTTCGGTGAGGCTAGAAAGGGACAAAGGGAGGAGCCGAGGCGGCCCGATATCCGTCGCATGCGACGTCAGCCCCATCCATATGGGGTGCCCGGCCGGGATTGTTAGGCGTCCTGTTCAATTTGTTCCGCAACCCGTTGAGTCTTGCGGCACCTATTTCTTCTATGAAGTAGATATGAAGATCTCGCTCGCGCCTTTCGCCGCCTTCGCCCCGGTCGCGCAGCCACGCGTCGGCGCCACCGGCACCGCCGCTGCACCGCTTTCCAAGGCGGAGGAGATCGCCGCCCGCAAGCTACAGGAGGCGAAGAGCGCCGTCGCCACGCTGGCGACGATCAAGACCAAGACCAGCGACGACGAGAGAGCGCGCGCGGCGCAGAAGGTGAAGGAGCTGAAGGCACGGCTCCAGGCGCTGAAGATGATCTATGCGAGCGATCCCAAGAAGCTCGCCAGAGCCGCCGCCCAGATCGCGCGCGAGCTCGCTGCGGCGGTGAAGAGCTATACCAGCGCCGGCGGAAGCACGATCGAGCTCGGCGGGGCGGAGGCCGGGGATGCATCTGCCGGCGGGGCTGCGCCGGGCGGCGAGGCCAAGGCGGAGGGCGCAGGCACAGGCGAAGCGACGCCCGCCGCCGAAGGCATCGGGAAGGACAAGACGGCGGCGGAGGGTGAAGCGACCAAGCCAGAGGCGACCGCACCCGAAGCGACCAAGCAGGCTGACCAAAAGCGCGCCGCCGACGCCGCGCGCGCGAAGGCCGATGACGAGTTCAAGAACGAAGCCCGCGCGCTCGCCCGCGAACTCAAGGCCGCGCTGCGCCGCAAGGACCACAAGCACCGCGACGACGATCCCCGCGACGGCGGCGACAAGCAATCGGCGGAGCAGGCACTCGCCTCGGTCGAACAGGCGGTAGGCGCGCTGCCGATCGCAGATCCCGGTGCGGTGAGTAGCGCGATGGGCGTCTGACGCTTCTGCCGCCTCTGCTCGCGTGCTAGCCTGATGCATGGCATCCGGTCCGGCGCCCGCTACTTTTCGCATCCTGCAAGGCTTGGGCAAGGCCGTCACCGTCGTGACGGGGCTCGTTTCGGCTACCTGTTTCCTGCCGTCTATCCCCGGTGCCGCGCTCTCCGGCATGGAGACCAACAGGGTCGTCGCGGATCACCTTGCAACCGCACCCCTGTTGTTCGGCATCTCCGCCGCTGCGTCGCTGGCGTGCATCGCGCGGATCACCTTGCTCCGTTTCGCGCTTGCGGTCGTGCCGTTGTCCATCGTGATCGTCCGCTGGGTGGCGTGAGAGTCGTCACTCCAGAAGGGGATCCGCTGACTCGTCCGCACACCCCTTCCGCTTGAGGGAAGGGGCGCGAAGGCTCTCAGAGTTGCCCGAAGCACCAGCGCAGGACGGACTTCTGCGCGTGGAGACGGTTCTCCGCCTCGGGCCAGATCAGCGATTGGGGACCGTCGATCACCGCGTCGGTCACTTCCTCGCCGCGATGCGCGGGCAGGCAGTGGAGGAAGCGGGCGTCGGGCTTGGCGGCGGCCATCAGCGCTTCGTCGACCTGGAAGGGCATCATCGCCTTGAGCTTGGTCTCGGCATGGGCCTGGCCCATCGAGATCCAGGTATCGGTGACGATGATGTCGGCGCCTTCCACCGCCTCGCGCGCGGTGCCGACCACGCGGGCACGGCCCTTGCCCTTCGCCACCTCGGCATCGCTCGGCTGATAGCCCTGCGGGCAGGCGGCGACGACGTCGAACTGCATCAGCCCGCCGGCTTCCATGATCGAGGCGAGCACGTTGTTGCCGTCGCCCAGCCATGCGACCTTGAGGCCCGGCAGCGCCTTGCCGGCCTCCAGGATGGTCAGCAGATCGGCCATGATTTGGCAGGGGTGCGAAGCGTCTGTCAGGCCGTTGATCACCGGCACGGTGGCGTGCGCCGCCATGTCGAGCACCTTCTGGTGATCGCCGGTGCGGATCATGATCGCGTCGACATAGCCGGAAAGCACGCGCGCGGTATCGGCGATGCTCTCGCCGCGACCGAGCTGCATGGAACCGGCGTCCATCACGATGCTGGTGCCGCCGAGCTGGCGGATCGCCATGTCGAACGAAACGCGGGTGCGGGTGGAGTTCTTCTCGAAGATCATCGCCAGCACGTGCCCGGCGAGCGGCGCGTCTGCGTCCGGCTTGCCCTTGGGCCAGCCGGCGCGGGCCTGCTTGCGGGACATCGCATCGTTGAGCATCGCCGCCATCGCGTCGGGGCCGGCATCGGTGAGATCGATAAAGTGGCGGGTCATGGTGGCTCCGCAAATGGCAGGGCAGGTGGGAGGATAACGCTCTTCAATTCCTCCCCTGCAAGGGGAGGTGGCAGGCCGCAGGCCTGACGGAGGGGTGTCCCCGCGGGAGGGGCGGTCCGCCGTCACCGGCCGGGACACCCCTCCACCGCCCTGCGGGCGGTCCCCCTCCCCCTCCGGGGGAGGATCGGCAGGACGAACCTCAGGCCGCAGCCGCGGGCGCAAAGCTGCGCGCACCCGCGCTCAGCTTGTCGATCGCTTCGGCGATGTGGCTCTCGTCGATCACCAGCGGCGGCAGCACGCGGAACACATTCTCGCCCGCCGCCACCGTCAGCAGCCCGTGATGGTCGCGCAGATGGGCGACGAAGTCGCGGCTCACCACCGTGTCCTTCATCTTGATGCCGAGCATCAGGCCCTTGCCGCGAATCTCCTCGAACAAATGATCATGGTTGGGGATCATCTGCTCGAAGGCCTGGCGGAGCCGCTCGCCCATGCGGGTGACATGCTCGAGGAAGCCGGGCTCCTCCATCACGTCGAGCACCGCCATGCCGGCGGCCATCGCCAGCGGGTTGCCGCCATAGGTGGAGCCGTGGGTGCCGGCCACCATGCCCTTGGCCGCTTCCTCGGTCGCCAGGCAGGCGCCGAGCGGGAAACCCGCGCCGATACCCTTGGCCGAGGTCATGATGTCGGGCGTGATGCCGTAATGCTCATAGGCCCACATCTTGCCGGTACGGCCATAGCCGCACTGGATCTCGTCGAGGATCAGCAGCAGGCCGTGCTCGTCGCAGGCCTTGCGCAGGCCCTGGATGAACTCGACCTTGCCAGCGGTCATGCCGCCCTCACCCTGGATCGTCTCGACCAGGAAGCCGGCGGTCTCGCCGTCGATCTTGGCGAGCGCGCCCTCCAGATCGTTGAACGGCACATAGTCGAAGCCCGGCAGCAGCGGCTCGAACCCGTCACGCATCTTCGGCTGGTCGGTCGCCGAAATCGCCCCCAGCGAGCGCCCGTGGAAGGCGTTCTTGAAGGTGATCAGCTTGTGCCGCTGCGGGTTGCCATTGGCATAGTGATAGCGGCGCGCGGTCTTGATCGCGCACTCGATCGCCTCGACGCCCGAATTGGTGAAGAACACCGTGTCGGCAAAGCTGTGCTTCAGGATGCGTGTCGCCAGCGCCTCGCCCTGCGGCGAGCCGTAGAGGTTCGACACGTGCATCAGCGTCGCGGCCTGGTCGGCAATCGCCTTCACCAGATGCGGGTGGCCATGGCCCAGCGCGTTGACGGCGATACCGGCGGCGAAATCGAGATAGCGTTCCCCTCGTTCACCGATCAGGTAGCAGCCCTCGCCTCGCACCGGCCGCACACCGCACCGCGGGTAGACGGGCATGAGCGGGGTGATGGTCATGGGAACTGTACCTCCTGAACAAACGAAAAGTGGGTGGAACTCCAGAAACGCAAAAGGGCGGCTATCCGGGCCGCCCGGAGCGGGTGTTTACGGCCCGTGGGGGGCAGAGGTCAACCTGCCTTTAGGGCTGGTTCGCCAGGCTTCGATTCCACTGCGCGGCGGCCCCGCGCGCGCGGCCGTAATCGGCGATGCACGCCATGTAGCGCGACGAGAATTGCAGCGGCCTGGCGGCGGCATCCAGCGCCTGCCACGCGGCGCAGCGCTTGCCGTTGAAGACATGGTCGAGCGGCGCCTCGCCGCCCGGGATCTCGGCATTGCCCAGATAGGCCATGTCCACCCCGCCCTGCAGGGCGCCCAGCGTTTCCACGCTGAACGCGGAGAAGCGATAGACCTGGGTCTCCAGCAGCTTCACCGCGCGCGCGGCCGCATCGGCGGCGGACCAGCGCTGGCGCGCGCCCTCGCCCCCGCTCCAGCGCGGTGCTTCCATGGTGGTGTTGACCATCAGCGTAACCTGCGCCCGTCCGCCGCCCGCGCCCTGGAAGGCACGCAGCACCGGCTCCAGGAACACGCCGAACCGGGCCCCGCCGTCCATGTACATCTCGGCGCCGCGGCTGGTTTCCAGCGTCATCGGCGGCACGCCGGGGGCGACCGACGACGAGGCAAGCAGCGCATCGACATAGCAGCCCTGGATCCGCGCCAGTTCGGCAGGGGCATCGGTCGCCAGCGTCCGCGCCGCCAGCTCGGTCATGTCGATGGCATAGCCTTCGCCGTCGTCGAGGTTGCTCACCCCCACGAACAGCTGGCGGTTCTGGTCGCGCCATTCGCGGCCGACCGCGCGCAACGTGCCGAGCGTCATGATCCTGCGCAGCCGATCCCGCAGCGGCGCGAAATGTGCTGCCGAGCCCCGGAACACCGTACCCAGCGCCGCCCCGCCCCGGCGGACCCGCATCAGATCGGCTTCGCGCGCGATCGAATAGGCAAGCACCAGATCGCCGACGTTCGACACATGGGGCTTCACCACGAAGCCGGTATCGCCCTGCTTGCCCGACAGCGGCCCGTCAACCCAGCTATAGTCGGTACGATCTTCCGGCACCGGCTGGTTGGCGAGGAACAGCAGCGTGCTCTGCAGCGAGCCGGTGCTGACGCCGGTGACGATGTCCCAGCTGGGCAGCCTGCCCATGCCGTAGAAGAAGCCGGCACCGAACGCGCCGTGCTGGCCGCCGCCGCTCAGCGCGAGAAACTGGTCGGAGGGCGCCTCGCGCCGCGGCGCCGCCGCCGCCGCGCTGGCCTTGGCCTGGCGCATCGCGCGGCGGGCGCGGAGGATGGCCCCCAGCCGTTCGCCCGCGCTGTCCGGCGCAGCCGCCTGCAACGCCGCCATGCCCGCAGACATGCGCACGGCGCTTGCCCGAAGGGTAAGCGGCACCAGCTGATAGGCACAGCCCAGGATCGGCTTGGGCCGCGGCTGGCTGCACCCGGCCAGCGACGCGCCCGCTGCGACGAGCAGCACCAACGACTTCCAGATCCGCATAATCCCCCACGATCTCCGCGATTCCGCCCCCGCGGAATCGTCCCCGATCGTCGTTATGCGCCGATTCGTTGGTTTTCCGTAACGCCGTCGTTCAGCTCTTGATCTTCCAGCCCCGGCGCAGGAGCGCGTAGCAGAACAGCCCCAGCACCACGTCGAGCGTCAGGATGACCACCGTGCCCAGCAGGATCGGCGAATCAGCGACGCCCAGGAAGCCGTAGCGGAAGCCGGAGATGATGTAGAAGAACGGGTTGGCATGGCTGATCGCGCGGAACACGGGCGATAGATTCTCGACCGAGTAGAAGGTGCCCGACAGCAGCGACAGCGGCGCCACCACGAAATTGGTGATCGCGGCGGCGTGATCGAACTTTTCCGCCCAGATCGACGTCAGCACGCCCATCAGCGCGAGGAACAGCGAGCCGAGGAAGCCGAACCACAGCACCGCCCAGAGATGCGCCGGGAAGACGTGCACGCCCCACAGGGCCATCGCCAGCCACACCGTGCCGCCGACGCAGAAGGCGCGCGTCACCGATCCGCCGGCCAGCGCGGCCAGCATCTCACCGGTCGAGAGCGGCGGCATCAGGTAATCGACGATCGTGCCCTGGATCTTGCCGACCAGCAGCGAGAAGCTGGCATTGGCGAAGGCGTTCTGCAGCATGCCCATCACGATCAGGCCGGGCCCGATGAAATCGGCGTAGTGAATCGGGACACCGTCGAGCACGAGCATCCGCCCGCCGCCACCCAGCGCCACCGTAAAGATCACCAGATACAGCAAGGTGGTGACGGCAGGCGCCCACACCGTCTGGAGCTGCACCTTGAAGAAACGGCGCACCTCCTTGATATAGAGGGTGCGCAAGCCTCCCCAGTTGACGTTGCGAATCACCGGAACGCCCGGCTCGGGAAGCTGTGAACCGATTTCGGGGTGGCTGCTCATGGCGCGATCGCGTACCCGCTGAAGCCGCTGCCCGCAAGACGAAGGAACCGAAGTGAGCTGGACCGACGAGCGTATCGAGACGCTGAAGAAGATGTGGGACAGCGGCCTGACCGCGACGCAGATCGCCGAGGAACTGGGCGGCGTGTCGCGCAACGCGGTGATCGGCAAGGCCCACCGCCTCGGCCTGCCCTCGCGCCCGTCACCGGTGAAGTCCAACGAAGCCAAGGCAGCCGCCGCGGCAGCCCCTGCGGCGGCGGCACCGGCCGAGCCCAAGCCGGCGCCCGCGGCCAAGCCTGCCCCGGCACCCGCGGCGCCGCGCCCCCAGGCGGCCGCGCCCGCACCGGCCCCGCGCCAGGCGCCCCCCGCGCCTGCGGCACCTGCGCCCGTCGACGATGCCGACTTCGACAGCGACTCCGAGGCTGCCGAGGCCGCGGCACCGCGCGCGCCGCAGCCGGTGCTCCGCTCGGTCGGCCCGGGCGGCTTCATCCGCCAGAATCCGGGTGAGCAGGCCCCGCCGAGCACCCCCGCCCCGCCTCGCCGCCTCGTCCCCGCCAAGCCCAGCGAGGCGATCGCCGGCAAGACGACGCTGCTCGATCTGAACGACAAGATCTGCAAATGGCCGCTCGGCCACCCCGGCGAGCCGGACTTCCACTTCTGCGGCGAGAAGGTGAACCCGGGCTTCCCCTATTGCGTCGATCACTGTGGCCATGCCTATCAGGCACAGCTTCCCCGCCGCGACCGTCGCCCGGCGCCGCCGATGCCGTTCGGCGGCACCCCGCGGCCGCGTTGAGGCTCGGCAAGCCTCTCCACCCGCGTTCCCCTCCCGCTTGCGGGAGGGGCTAGGGGAGGGGCTGAAATCCAGTTGCGCTTCTTCCACATCGGTCCCTCCCCCGACCCCTCCCGCGAGCGGGAGGGGAGCGATGGCCGCTAACTCCCCCTCCGGCAAATCCCTCCCCCACCCCCGCCTTGCGCGGGAGCCCCCGCACCCCCTATACGTTCCGCATGTCCGAAGACCTCTTCGCTGCGCCCTCCGTCCCCGCCGGCACCTATGACGCCTCGTCGATCGAGGTGCTCGAAGGGCTGGAGCCGGTGCGGCGCCGGCCGGGCATGTATATCGGCGGCACCGACGAGCGCGCGCTCCACCATCTCGCCGCCGAAATCCTCGACAATGCGATGGACGAGGCCGTCGCGGGGCACGCCAACCGCATCGAAGTGACGCTGTCGGCGCCCAACCGCATCACCATCGTCGACAATGGCCGCGGCATGCCGGTCGATCCGCACCCGCGCTTCCCGGACAAGTCGGCGCTCGAGGTGATTCTCTCGATGCTGCACTCGGGCGGCAAATTCTCGGGCAAGGCCTATGCCACCTCGGGCGGCCTGCACGGCGTCGGCATCTCGGTGGTCAACGCGCTTTCGGTCGACACGGTGGTCGAGGTCGCGCGCGACAAGCAGCTCTACCGCCAGCGCTTCAGCCAGGGCCAGACGCTGGGGCCGCTGGAGAAGCTGGGCGGCACGCCCAACCGGCGCGGCACCAGCGTCGCCTTCACCCCCGATCCCGAGATCTTCGGCGAGATGCTGTTCAAGCCGGCGCGGCTGTACAAGCTCGCACGCTCCAAGGCCTATCTGTTCGCCGGCGTAGAGATCCGCTGGAAGTGCGATCCGAGCCTGATTACGGACGATACGCCGGCCGAGGCCGTGTTCCAGTTCCCCGGCGGCCTCGCCGATCACCTGAAGGAGCAGGTGGGAGCGCGCGAATGCGCCACCGCCGATTTCTTCGCGGGCACCCAGGAATTTCCCGATGCGCAGGGCCGCGTCGAGTGGGCGGTAGCCTGGCCGCTGTGGAGCGACGGCAGCTATAGCTGGTATTGCAACACCATCCCCACGCCCGACGGCGGCACCCACGAACAGGGCCTGCGCCAGGCGCTGGTGCGGAGCTTGCGAAGCTTCGCCGACCTGGTCGGCAACAAGAAGGCCAAGGACCTCAACCCGGACGACGTGGTGACGGGCTCCGAGGTTATGCTCTCGGTCTTCATCCGCGAGCCGCAGTTCCAGAGCCAGACCAAGGACCGCCTCACCAGCCCCGAGGCGACCGCGCTCGTCGAAAAGGCGGTGCGCGACCATTTCGACCATTTCCTCACCGACAATATGGAGCGCGGCAAGGCGCTGCTCGGCTATGTGCTGGAGCGGATGGACGATCGTCTGCGCCGCAAGCAGGAGCGCGAGGTCAAGCGCAAGTCGGCCACGACGGGTCGCAAGCTGCGGCTGCCGGGCAAGCTGACCGACTGTTCGGCGGACAGCCCTGAAGGCACCGAGCTGTTCATCGTCGAAGGCGATTCGGCCGGCGGTTCGGCCAAGCAGGCGCGCGACCGCAAGACGCAGGCGATCCTGCCGATCCGCGGCAAGATCCTCAACGTCGCCAGCGCGACTTCGGCCAAGATCCTCGCCAACCAGGAAATCGCCGACCTGATCCAGGCGCTGGGCTGCGGCACGCGCAAGGACTGCGACGCCAGCCATCTGCGCTACGAACGCATCATCATCATGACCGACGCCGATGTCGACGGCGCGCACATCGCGACGCTGCTGATGACCTTCTTCTTCCAGGAAATGCCGGATCTGGTGCGCAAGGGGCACCTCTACCTCGCCCAGCCGCCGCTCTACCGGCTGACGGTGGGATCGAAGAGCCTCTACGCTCGCGACGATGCGCACCGCATCGAGATCGAGAAGACGGCGTTCAAGGGCAAGAAGGTGGAGGTCAGCCGGTTCAAGGGTCTCGGCGAGATGAACCCGAACCAGCTCAAGGAAACCACCATGGACCCCAAGACGCGCGGCATGCTGCGCGTGACGCTGCCCCAGGAATATGAGGAGCGCGCAGGGGTAAAGGACCTGGTCGACCGGCTGATGGGCAACAACCCGGCCCACCGCTTCGCCTTCATCCAGGAGAATGCGGCGCGGCTGGACGAAGAGGTGATCGACGCCTGAGGCGGAGGGGCGGGCAGCGCCCCCCCGCGCGCCCGCCCGCCCCGGTCAGTAGCTGATCCGCACCGAGCCTCGCACCGTGCGCGGCGCTCCGGGATAGACCCACAGGCTGCTGTACGAGCTCATCGCATAGTGCGCGTCGAACAGGTTGTCGGCCTCCAGCCGTACGCTCACCCGGCGCGAGAAGGCATATTCCGCCGCGGCCTTCGCCTTCACATAGGCCGGCAGCACCAGCCCGCTGCCGTCGATCGCGCCGGTGCGCTCGCCGACATAGGCAAGCCCGCCGCTCACCGAAGGCCCGCGCCCGTTCGCGTCGAGCAAGCGACCGAGCAGGAACACGGTGCCCGCATGGGTCGGCACGTCCAGCACGCGATCGGTCGCGAAGCTGCGGTCCAGCGTGCGGGCATGCGTCCAGGCATAGTTGGCGACCAGCTGCCAGTTGCGGCCGAGCTTGGCCGAGCCGTCAAGCTCGATGCCGTGGCTCTTCAGCCGGCCGACCGGCGCGTTGAAATTGGGATCCACCGGATCGTTGGTCAGGATGTTGCGCTTCTCGATGGCGAACCAGCTCGCCGAGAGGTCCACGCCCGGCAGCCGCGCCGAGGCGCCGAGCTCATAGCCCTTCCCCGTTTCGGGCGCGAAGCCGCCGCCCGCACGGCCCGTCCCCGAATTGAGCACGAAATTCTCGCCCCAGTTGGCGTGAAGCGCAAAGCGCGGATCGAGCCGGTATTGCGCGCCCATCCGGAAATGCACCGGATTGTCGACCGCCCTGCCCACTGCGCCGGTGCGGTTGTTGGTGATGCGCTGGCGATAGGGATCGTAGCGGACCGCGCCGCTCAGCGTCAGCCGATCGGTGACTTCCCACAGATCCTGGAGATAGGCGGTAGCGGCCCAGCGCTTCTCGCGATTGTCGACAAAAGGGGCCAGCGGCAGCGCGGTGCCGCCATAGACCGGCGCGAACACATCGATCGCATAGGACGCCGCTGCCGTGGGGTTCCGACGGAGCAGCAGTTCGTGATAGTCGAGCACATAGCCCTTCACCCCGAAACTGAGATGGTGGCGGGCAATCCGGCCGGTGAGCTCCATCCGGGCCGAGACATCGTCCACGGTATAGCCGCGCTCGCGCCGCTGCCGCCACAGGCTGGTGCCGACCAGCCGCGACTGGTCCGCAGAGAATCCGCGCAGCGAACCCGTCCGCCAGGCTAGGCCGCCGTTCAGCGCCCAGCCGCCGCCAAACGCGACCTCCCCGGTCAGCTGGTGGCGTTCGTTGCGGAAGCGGGTGACGCCGTTCGCCGGCTCGCCATAATACCGGTTGCGCGGCAGGGCATTGGCATCGCCGGCAATGGCCGGGATGCCGCGGTCGAACGGCGTGTCGAAACGGGTGATTTCGCCCACATAGGTGAGCTGCACGCCGTCCGACGGGCGCCAGGTGAGCGAGGGCGCCACCACGCGCCGCTTGAGCGTCACGAAATCACGCCAGCCGTCGCTGTCCTCGCCCGCCGCGACGACACGCGCCGCCAGGGTGCGGGTGAGCGGCTGGTTCACGTCCAGCTCGACGCGCCGCGTATCGAACGAACCATAGGTCAGCGTCGCGCTGCCGGTGGCGGTGAAGCCCGGCGTCTTGCTGACCAGGTTCACCCGTCCGCCGGGATCGGCATCGCCGAACAGCGCGCCCATCGGCCCCTTGAGCAGTTCGATCCGCTCGGTCGTGGCAGGATCGCGCGGCGGGGCCATGCCGCGATTGGCGAGGAAGCCGTCGACATAATATTCGGCACCGCCATCCGGCGTGCCCAGGAAGCCGCGGATCGCAAAATTGTCCATCACGCCGCCGCGATTGTTCTGGTTGCTGACGCCGCTGATCAGTTCAAGCGCATCGGCGAGACGATAGGCTCCCGCAGCGGTGAGCAGGTCGCGCTCCAGCACCCGGCTGGATTGCGACATGCGTTCGGTGGCCGGATCGGCCGAAAGCGCGCGATCCGCATGCTGCTCGCGCGTGCCGAGCACAACGATTTCCTGGCTGGCGGGATCGGTATCCGGCTCCCGCTCGTCGGCAGCGGCGGGGAAGATCGCGCCCATCGAAAGCAAGGCGGCCGTGGCAAATGTCACGCGCAAAATAGGTTGCCCTTTGTGTAATGTTGTATCATTGCGCTGCAGCATGTTGCAGAGCTTGTCAACCGTCCGCCCTGACGTTTCCGCCCGCACGCGCATCCGCTCCATCGACGCGCTTCGAGGGCTGGTGATGCTGCTGATGCTGGTCGATCATACCCGCGAATCCTTCTATTCGCAGGTGCCGGTGTCCGATCCGCTGGGGACGGACACGCCGCCTGCGCTGTTCGTCACCCGGCTCGCCGCGCATTTCTGCGCCCCGGTCTTCGTGTTCCTGACCGGCCTGGCGGCATGGCTGTATGGCCGGTCCCGCGGCGGGGCAGCCGCGGCTTCCGACTTCCTGTGGAAGCGCGGCCTGTTCCTGATCGTGCTGGAGCTGACCGTGGTCAACTTCGCCTGGAGCTTCGATCCGACGCCGCCGATGCATTATCTGCAGGTGATCTGGGTGATCGGGCTGGCCATGCTGGCGCTGGCGGTGCTCGTCCATCTCCCCCGCTCCGCCCTGATCGCGCTCGGCCTCGCGATCGTGCTGGGCCATAATCTGCTGGACGACGTCCATGTGGCAAGCGGACCGGGCCGGGTGCTGTGGGCGGTGCTGCACGAACGCGCCGTCCTTGATCTGCCATGGGGTGGGCATGTGCGGATCAGCTATCCGCTGCTGCCCTGGATCGGGGTGATCGCGCTCGGCTATGCACTGGGGCCGTGGTTCGCGCCCGATGCCGACGGCGCGGCACGCCGGCGGGGGCTGGTGACCCTGGGGGCCGCCGCGCTGGCGCTGTTCGTGCTGCTGCGCGCGACCAGTCTCTATGGCGACCTCCACCCGTGGCAGGCGGGCAAGGACGCGCTCGGCACCGCGCTGCAGTTCGTCAACCTCACCAAATATCCGCCCTCGGCCGACTTCGTGCTGGCGACGCTGGGCGTGGGGCTGATCGTGCTCGCGGCGTTCGAGCGGCTGTCGGCGCGGGCCGCCGGGCTGCTGGCGGTGCTGGGCAGCGCGCCGCTGTTCTTCTACCTGCTCCACCTGTATCTGCTGGGCGGCTTGAACCAGCTGGGCCGCCGGCTCGCGGGCGTGGACGGGCCGATCAGCGTACCCGATGTCGCCGCGCTGTGGCTGCTGGCAGCGGGCGTCGCGGTGCCATGCTGGTTCGCTACCCGCGCCTTTGGCAACCTCAAGCGCAGGAGCGACGCGTGGTGGCTTCGCTACCTATAGGTCGCCCCGCATCCGCCGCTGGTGGTATTTCACCCGCACGGTGATGCCGAGCACCATCAGGAAGAAGGCCAGCCCCAGCACCGCCGCGGGCACCGCGACCGGCATCGGCAGCACCTTGGCCCTGAGCGCCGCGAGCAGCGCGCCGAGCACCGCCAGCCATACCGCACCCATCCGCAGCGGCCGCGCTATTTGCCGCAGCTCGGCCTTGTAGGCGGCACGTTCGGCAGGGTCGTTCAGGCGGGGCGGGGTCGGCATGTCCAGTCTTCCTTCAGCAGCCCGTAGAGCGTGGTGTCGCGAATGCCGATATGGGTTTCCCATTCGGCGCGCAGCACGCCCTCCAGCCGGAAGCCCAGCCGTTCGAGCAGCCGGCGCGAATACACATTGTCCGGGTCCGTGTCCGCAAAAACCCGCCGCTGGCCTTCGGCGAGGAAGAGCTGGTCGAGCGTGGCGACGAGCGCCTCCTCGGCAATTCCCTGCCCCCAATGCTGCCGGGCGAGCAGATAGCCGATCTCGCTTACGTTCGGCCGCTTCTCGCCAACAGCGACATAGCCGATGGCGGCATCCTGCTCGCGAAACGTGATCGCCCACACGCGCCAGGCGGGGTCGCCACGCGCCAGGCTGGCGCGGGTCTGGTCGACGGTCAGGTGGGGCGCGTGGCTCCACCAGCGCATCAGCGCGGCGTCGGACAGGCTGGGGAACAGCGCCTCCGCATCGTCCACGGTGCGCGGCCGCAGGCGCAGCCGCGCGGTGGCCAGCACCGGCGTTTCGGCCATCTCAGCGATTGCCGCCGATGAAGTCGCCGAGACCACCCAGCACCGATCCCTCGCCACGATTATGCCCGCCCCCATTCGCCGCCGCGAGCATCCGCCCCGCCAGCCGCGCGAACGGCAGCGACTGGATCCACACCTTGCCGGGGCCGCGCAGCCGCGCGAAGAACACGCCCTCGCCGCCGAAGAGCATGCTGCGCACCCCGCCGACCGAGACGAGGTCGAAATCCACCGACGGGGTGAGTGCTGCGAGGCAGCCGGTATCGACATGGAGTTCTTCGCCCGGCGCCAGTTCGCGCTCGACGATCGCGCCGCCCATCTGGACGAACACCCAGCCATCGCCGTCGAGCCGCTGCATGATGAAGCCCTCGCCGCCGAACAGCCCGGTCATCACCCGGCGCTGGAAGGCGATGCCTATCTGCACGCCCTTGGCGGCGGCGAGGAACGCGTCCTTCTGGCAGATCAGCGTGCCGCCGATATCGGCCAGCCGCAGCGGCACGATCGCGCCCGGCGTCGGGGAAGCAAAGGCGACGCGTGCCTTGCCGCTGCCCTGGTGGGTGAAGACGGTGGTGAACAGCCCCTCGCCCGTGACCAGCCGCTTTCCGGCCCCGAGCAGCTTGTCCATGATTCCGCCGGCGGCGTTGCTGCCGTCGCCGAAAACGGTCTGCATGACGATCGGTGCATCCTTCCACACCATCGCGCCGGCTTCGGCCACGGCACTTTCGCCCGGATCGAGCTCGATCTCGACGAACTGCAGTTCCTGTCCCTTGATCTCGAAATCGATGTCGTCGGCATAGCCTTCGCGGCGCGTGTGCGACCAGGGGCTCATCGGCGGCATGGGTCTCTCCTGCATGTGTTGCAGCGGTGTACTACACCAAAGGCGGTGGCGCGGGAAAGCCTCTCCACTTCCCAGCCGTCATTCCCGCGAAGGCGGGAATCCATTTGCCAGGACGCTGGGGATGGCGCCGCGCCGTTCCATCAATGGATCCCCGCCTTCGCGGGGATGACGCGAGAGGATGCGTTGCCCCTCCCCATCGCCCGGGGTGACATCGGGAAGGCGCTGTGTCATTGCGCAACTTAATTACAACGGATGAGTCGGCGTCCAGCCGATCCGCAGGAGAGTATGATGCGTGTTATCGATCATGTGATCGTCGGCCATGCCGGTGGCGGCGCAGGCCGGACGGCGGACGTTTTCGACCCCAATAGCGGCGCCGTGCAGGCACAGGTGCCGCTCGGCACCGCCGCCGATCTCGACCGCGCCATCGCCGCCGCCCAGGCCGCGCAGCCTGGCTGGGCCGCGACCAACCCGCAGCGCCGCGCCCGCGTGATGTTCCGCTTCAAGGAGCTGGTCGAGGCGAACATGGACGCGCTCGCGCACCTGCTCTCCTCCGAACACGGCAAGGTGATCGCAGACTCGAAGGGCGATATCCAGCGCGGGCTCGAGGTGATCGAATTCGCGTGCGGTATCCCGCACGCGCTGAAGGGCGAGTACACCCAGGGCGCCGGCCCCGGGATCGACGTCTATTCGATGCGGATGCCGCTCGGCATCGGTGCCGGAATCACCCCGTTCAACTTCCCGGCGATGATCCCGATGTGGATGTTCGGGGTGGCGATCGCCTGCGGCAATGCCTTCATTCTCAAGCCTTCCGAGCGTGACCCGAGCGTCCCCGTCCGCCTCGCCGAGCTGATGCTGGAGGCCGGCGCACCGGCGGGCATCCTGCAGGTGGTGCAGGGCGACAAGGAAATGGTCGACGCGATCCTCGATCATCCGGCGATCAGCGCGGTGAGCTTCGTCGGATCGTCGGACATCGCGCACTATGTCTATCGCCGCGGCGTCGAGGCGGGGAAGCGCGTTCAGGCGATGGGCGGCGCCAAGAACCACGGCATCGTCATGCCGGACGCCGATCTCGACCAGGTCGTGGCGGACCTCTCCGGCGCCGCGTTCGGCTCCGCGGGCGAGCGCTGCATGGCGCTGCCGGTGGTGGTGCCGGTCGGCGACAAGACCGCCGATGCCCTGCGCGAGAAGCTGATCCCGGCGATCGAGGCGTTGCGGGTGGGCGTCTCCACCGATGCCGAGGCGCAGTACGGCCCGGTCGTCAACGCCGCGCACAAGGCGCGCGTGGAAGGCTGGATCCAGACCGGCGTCGACGAAGGCGCCGAGCTGGTGATCGACGGCCGCGGCTTCCAGCTGCAGGGGCATGAACAAGGCTTCTTCATCGGCCCGTCGCTGTTCGACCGCGTCACGCCAGCGATGAAGAGCTACCAGGAGGAGATCTTCGGCCCGGTCCTCCAGATCGTCCGCGCGCCCGATTTCGAGACCGCGCTGCGCCTGCCGAGCGAGCACCAGTACGGCAACGGCGTCGCCATCTTCACCCGCAACGGCCATGCCGCGCGCGAATTCGCCGCGCGGGTGAATGTCGGCATGGTCGGCATCAACGTACCGATCCCGGTACCGGTGGCGTATCACAGCTTCGGGGGGTGGAAGCGCTCGGCCTTCGGGGACGTCAACCAGCACGGCATGGAAGGCGTCCGCTTCTGGACCAAGGTAAAGACCGTCACCCAGCGCTGGCCCGACGGCGCCCCCGACGGCAGCAACGCCTTCGTCATCCCGACCATGGGGTGATGCGGGTGCTGGCAGACCCCTCGATCCTCCCCGGCACGGGGCGGCGGACCGCGCGGCACAGCCGCGTGGTGGAGGGGGGCCGCCACACCGAACTCGCTTGCTGCACGCCCCCTCTACCGTTCGCTGCGCGAATGGTCCCCCTCCCCGTTCCGGGGAGGATTTTCCCAGATCCAACACGGCTGAACCCATGACCCACCAGTTCGACCTCACCGACGACCAGCGCCAGATCCAGGAGATGGCGCAGAAGTTCACCGCCGATGCGATCACCCCGCATGCGGCCGAGTGGGACGAGAAGCACATCTTCCCGCGCGAGACGATTCGGGCCGCCGCCGAGCTCGGCTTCGCCGCGATCTACGTCTCGGAGGAATCGGGCGGCATCGGCCTTGGCCGGCTCGAGTCCGCGCTGATCTTCGAAGCCATGTCCTATGGCTGCCCCTCCACATCCGCGTTCATCTCGATCCACAACATGGCCGCCTGGATGATCGACCGGTTCGGCGCCCAGGGCGTGAAGGACAAGTATCTCCCCAGCCTGGTCACCATGGACCGGCTGGCGAGCTACTGCCTCACCGAACCGGGCTCCGGCTCGGACGCCGCTGCGCTCAAGACCCGTGCCGTGTGCGACGGCGATCATTATGTCGTGACCGGCACCAAGCAGTTCATCTCGGGCGGCGGCGAGAACGATCTCTACCTCACCATGGTCCGCACCGGCGAGGACGGCCCCAAGGGCATTTCCTGCCTCGCGATCGAGAAGGACATGCCCGGCGTCAGCTTCGGCGCGCAGGAGCGCAAGCTCGGCTGGCACTCGCAGCCGACCGCGCAGGTGAACTTCGATTCCGTCCGCGTGCCGGTCGAGAACCTGATCGGTGCCGAGGGCGAAGGCTTCCGCATCGCGATGATGGGGCTCGATGGCGGCCGGCTCAACATCGGGGCCTGCTCGCTGGGCGGCGCCCAGCGCTGCCTCGACGAGGCGATCCGCTACACCCGGGAGCGCAAGCAGTTCGGCAAGGCGATCGCCGATTTCCAGAACACCCAGTTCATGCTCGCGGACATGGCCACCGAGCTGGAGGCGGCGCGCGCCCTGCTCTACCTCGCCGCCGCCAAGGTGACCGCGAATACCCCCGACAAGACCCGCTTCGCCGCGATGGCCAAGCGGCTGGCGACCGATACCGGCTCCGCGGTGGTCGATCGTGCGCTGCAGCTGCACGGCGGCTATGGCTATCTAATGGACTATCCCATCGAACGCTTCTGGCGCGACCTGCGCGTGCACTCGATCCTGGAGGGCACCAACCAGGTGATGCGAATGATCGTCGGCCGGGAACTGGTGCGCGAATGAGCGACGTCCTGACGCAGCTGGAAGGCGCCGCCGCGCGCCTCCGCCTCAACCGGCCCAAGGCGCTGCACGCGCTCAACACCGGCATGTGCCAGACGATGCTGGACGCGCTCGACGCCTGGGAGCACGACGACGCCGTCCACATCGTCCTGCTCGACCATGCCGAGGGCCGCGGCTTCTGCGCCGGCGGCGACATCCGCATGATCGCGGAGAGCGGCGCCGGCGACGGCAAGGGCGCGGCGGACTTCTTCCGCGTCGAATACCGGCTCAACCACCGGCTGTTCACCTATCCCAAGCCGGTCGTCGCCTTCGCCGACGGTATCGTGATGGGCGGCGGTGTCGGCATCTCGCAGCCGGCGCGGCTCCGGGTAGCGACCGAAAACACCAGGTTCGCCATGCCCGAGACGGGCATCGGCCTGTTCCCGGACGTGGGCGGCGGCTGGTATCTCTCCCGCCTGCCGGGGCGAATGGGCGAGTATCTGGCGCTGACCGGCCACCGGCTCGACGGCGCCGAATGCCTCGCGCTCGGCCTCGCCACCCATTATCTTCCGGCCGAGGCGCTGGCGTCCGCCAAGGCGCAGATCGCCACCGCGCCCGACAAGGCGCTGGCGATCCTCACCGACCTTTCCGCCGAGCCGCCGATCGCGAAGATCCTGGCCCACTATGCCGATATCGACCGGCTGTTCGCCGGCGACACGGTGGAGGACATCTTCGCCGCGCTCGAAGCCGAGGACAGCGAATGGGCCGCCGCGACGCTCGCGACGCTGCGCGCCAAGTCGCCCCAGGCCTGCAAGGTATCGCTGCGGATCCTTCGCGAGGGCCGCGAGATGCCCGATTTCGCTGCCGAGATGCGCCAAGAATATGCCGTCGCCACCCGCGTCTGCCGCCTGCCCGACTTCGCCGAAGGCGTGCGGGCGGTGATCCTCGACAAGGATAATGCGCCCCGCTGGTCGCCCG
The DNA here is from genome assembly GCF_036731925.1 of Sphingomonas sp. Lineage (GTDB taxonomy): Bacteria > Pseudomonadota > Alphaproteobacteria > Sphingomonadales > Sphingomonadaceae > Sphingomonas. Next base: position 547,817 of record NZ_DAINDJ010000001.1, on the reverse strand, counting down.
CCACCCCCGACGCGGTGGACAGCGCCGCGATCGACGCCATCTTCGCCCCCCTGCCCGCCGACGCGGCCTGGGCGCCCTGAACGGAGAACCCCATGTCTTCCTACGAAACCCTTCTGGTCGAGCAGCGCGGCGCGGTCACGCTGATCACGCTCAACCGCCCCAAGGCGCTCAACGCGCTCAACAGCCAGGTGCTGACCGAGCTGCTCGACGTGATGCGCGCCTTCGATGCCGATCCTTCGCAGGGCTGCGCGGTGCTGACCGGCAGTGAAAAGGCCTTCGCTGCGGGTGCCGACATCAAGGAAATGCAGGTCCAAGGCTTTGCCGACATGTACGGCCATGACTTCTTCGCCGGCTGGGATGCCTTCACCCGCACCCGCAAGCCGATCATCGCCGCGGTCGCAGGCTATGCGCTGGGCGGCGGCTGCGAAGTGGCGATGATGTGCGACTTCATCCTCGCGGCGGACACCGCCAAGTTCGGCCAGCCCGAGGTCAAGCTGGGCGTCTCGCCCGGCATGGGCGGCTCGCAGCGGCTGACCCGCGCGGTGGGCAAGGCGAAGGCGATGGAAATGTGCCTCACCGGCCGGATGATGGACGCCGCCGAGGCCGAGCGCGCGGGGCTGGTCAGCCGCATCCTGCCTGCCGCCGAGCTGGTGGAAGAGGCCGTGCAGACCGCCGCGACGATCGCCGCGATGCCGCCGCTGGCGGTGAAGGCCAACAAGGAAATGGTCAACGTCGCGTTCGAGACGACGCTGGCACAGGGCGTGCAGTTCGAACGCCGCCTGTTCCACGCGCTGTTCGGCACCGAGGACCAGAAGGAAGGCATGACGGCGTTCGTCGAGAAGCGACCGGGGAACTGGTCCGGGCGTTGAGGACTTGCTGACCTCCCCCGACCCCCCCGCTTGCGGGAGGGGTCGGGGGAGGGGCTGGAATGGAGAGCGGAGGGCAGGCACAACCGTCATCCCCTCCCCTAGCCCCTCCCGCAAGCGGGAGGGGAACGTAGAGAGGAAGCAGATGGCACGCGTAGCATTTATCGGCCTCGGCAACATGGGCGGCGGCATGGCGGCGAACCTCGCCAAGGCCGGCCACGACGTCCGCGCCTTCGATCTGTCGGCGGAAGCGCTGGAGCGCGCGAAGAAGGCCGGCTGCCTGCCCGCCGCCAACGCTGCGGAAGCGATCGCCGGCGCCGAGGCGATCGTCACCATGCTGCCCGCCGGGCGCCATGTGGAAGCGCTGTACACCGAGACCCTGCTCGACCAGGCCGAGGCGGGCGCGATCCTGATCGATTGCTCGACGATCGACGTCGCCACCGCGCGCCGCGTGGCGGAGGCAGCCAGTCAGCGCGGGCTGCTCGCGGTCGACGCCCCCGTGTCCGGCGGAATCGCTGCGGCGAATGGGGGCACGCTCACCTTCATGGTCGGCGGCGCGGTGGCGGCGTTCGAGCGGGCGGAGCCCTTCCTAGAGGACATGGGCAAGGCCGTGATCCATGCCGGCGCCAGCGGTGCGGGCCAGGCGGCCAAGATCTGCAACAACATGATCCTCGGCGCAACGATGGTCGCCACCTGCGAGGCCTTCGCGCTCGCCGAGAAGCTGGGGCTGGACCAGCAGCGCTTCTTCGACATCGCCTCGGTCTCCTCGGGGCAAAGCTGGTCGATGACGAGCTATTGCCCCGTGCCCGGCGTCGGCCCGGAAACCCCGGCGGATCGCGAGTATCAGGGCGGGTTCGCAGCGCCTTTGATGCTCAAGGACCTCAAGCTGGCGATGGAAGCGGCGGCGAGCGTCGGCGCGCAGGTGCCGATGGGCGAGCGTGCCGAGCAGCTCTACGCGGCGTTTGTCGAGGGCGAAGGCGCGGGGCTCGATTTCTCGGGGATCATCAAGACGCTGCGCTGAGTATGTCCGATGGCACTCCCACTCACCTCGTCATCCCCGCGAAGGCGGGGATCCATTGGCCTGTGCGTCTCAGAAGGCGCCGAACTGTCCTGGCAAATGGACCCCCGCCTCCGCGGGGATGACGGTGGTTGGGTGGTGAGGGTAAACCTCACCCGCCCTTGGCGCGGCTCGCCAGCAGATCCTGGGTCAGCACCTGCGGCAGCACCTCGGGCGCATCCTGGCCGGGCTTGTACCAGAGGTAGAGCGGTACGCCCGCCCGGTTGTGCGCTTCGATGAAGCGACCCAGCGTCGCGTCGCCGTTGGTCCAGTCGCCGACCAGCACCGCGACCTTGCCGTCGGCCAGCGCCTTCTCGACCGCTGCCGTCTCGATCACCGCCTTCTCGTTGACCTTGCAGGTGAGGCACCAGTCCGCGGTGAAATAGGCGAACACCGGCCGCCCTTGCGCCCGCAGCGCCGCAAGTCGCGCTTCACTGAACGGCTCGGCGCCGGCCATGGCAGCAGGCGGACCGCCCGCTGCCGCAGGGCGGACGAGCGCGACGCCGCCGAGCGCCAGCAGCACCAGCGGTAGCGCCGGCAGCCAGGCCCGGCTGCGGCCCTTGGCCTGCCGGGCACCGGCCCACCACAAGCCGAGCGTGGCGAGCAGCATAGCCGCCAGCCCGATGGTCATGCCGTCGACGCCCGCCTGCTTGCCCAGCACCCAGGCGAGTGCCAGGGCGGTGAGGAACATCGGCACCGATAGGATGTGCCGCATCGTCGCCATCCACGCGCCGGGCTTGGGCAGCTTGCGGCGGAAGGCCGGTACGAAGCCAAGCAGCAGGAACGGCAGCGCAATGCCCAGCCCGAGCCCGCCGAAGATCGCCAGCCCAGCGAACCAGGGCAGGATCAGCGCCGCGCCCAGCGCAGAGGCCATGAACGGCCCGGTGCACGGCGTGGCGATGAACGCCGCCAGCGCGCCCGTGGCGAAAGCGCCGCCATGGCCCTTGCTGGCCGCACGGTTGACGAAGGCCGGCGTCGCGATCTCGAAAAGCCCGGCCAGATTGAAGGCGATCGCCGCCACGAGCAGCAGCAGCACCAGGATGACGCGCGGGTCCTGCAACTGGAAGGCCCAGCCCACGGTCGCTCCGGCCGCGCGCAGCCCGAGCAGCAGTCCACCCAGTGCCAGGCACACCAGCACCACCCCCGCCGTATAGGCCAGCGCCTCGGCGCGCGGGCTGCCTTCGTCGTTATTGGCCTTGGCTAGGCTCAGCGCCTTGAGGCTGAGGATCGGGAAGACGCAGGGCATGACGTTGAGGATCAGCCCGCCGAGCACCGCCGCGAAGAACGCGCCGGTTGCCGCCAGCCACGGCGCCGCCGCGCTGACCGGCCTGGCCGGGGGTACCGCGCCCGGCTTGGCGGTGACCGTCAGCCCCTGCCCCTCGATCGCGAGCACCCCCTCCAGCGCCGCGGGCGCGGTGCGCGCCTTGGTCTCGATCACAAGCCGGTCGCCGTCGCGAGCCACCGTCTGTGGCGCGGCATAATCGACCGCGTTGGCGGTCAGCGGATAGAAATACACGTCCTTCGCCGCCGCTCCCGCCGGGTACGGCACCGCGATCCGCAGCACGCCGCCCTCCGCCTGGAAGCTGCCCGGCGTGCTCAGCGGCTTGGGCAGCTTCGCGCGCCAGCCGTCGAACTTCGCCCGCACCGCCGGATCAATCGCGCCGTCGCCGATCGTCAGGCTCGTCGCCAGCTCGGCCTTTTCGGGCACGCAGAGCGTGTCGGTGCAGACGAGATAGTCGAGCTTCAGCCTCACCGGCAGCACGCCCTTCGCATCCGCCGGGATATGCAGCGTCGTCAGGCGGACGAAGGTGCCCTCGTAGACATAGTTCATCAGCCCGGCGATGAGCAGCCGCTGCGGCACCGGGTAGCGGAAGGCGTCGGCCGCGGCCCCGGCCGGGAGCGTCCAACGCGCCTCTGCCGGCAGCCCCGCATCGCCGGGATTCTGCCAATAGGCATGCCATTTGGGATCGGGGGTAGAGACCAGCGCAAGCGTCACGTCGCTGCCGGGCTTCGGCACCGCCGTTTCCGCCACCAGTTCGCTGCGGACATGCGGGCCCTTGGCGAAACCCTGCGCCGCCGCCGGGGCGACGTTCGCGAGGAGCAGCAGGAGCGACATCAAAGCGAAACGAAGCTGGGCCATGGCGCCGTCCTTGCCCAGTTCGCTGCATTCGACAATAGCTGGGTGTACCAACGTCCACCCGTGCCCGGAGCCGGCCCCGAATGAAACTGCTTGCCCCTTTCGCCGCCCTCACGCTGGCTGCGACCCCTGCTTTCGCCCAGCAGAGCGCGCCTGCGCCTGCCGCTCCGGCCACCCCGCCCAAGCTGGTGGTGGTGATCTCGGTCGACCAGTTCTCGGCCGACCTGTTCGCCGAATATCGCGGCCAGTTCACCAGCGGCTTCGCCCGGCTGATGCGCGGCGCGGTGTTCCCGGCCGGCTATCAGAGCCATGCCGCGACCGAGACCTGCCCGGGCCACTCGACGATCCTCACCGGCGACCACCCTTCGCGCACCGGCATCATCGCCAATGACTGGACCGATTTCGCCGCGCCGCGCGCCGACAAGACGGTCTATTGCGCGGAGGACGAAACCGTGCCGGGCACGGATTCGAACCACTACACCGTCTCCGACAAGCATCTGAAGGTGCCGACGCTCGGCGAATGGATGAAGCAGGCCGATCCGCAGTCGCGTGTCGTCTCGGTTGCGGGCAAGGACCGCGCCGCGGTGATGATGGGCGGCCACAAGGTCGACGAGCTCTGGTGGTGGGACGGCAAGGCGTTCGTGTCATACGCCGGCCGCACCGCGCCCGACGCCGTGACCAGGATCAACGCGGCCACCGCCGCGCGCATCGCCGAGGCGCAGCCCGCGCTCGACCTGCCGGGCTTCTGCAAGGCACGCAGCCGCGCCATCCCGGTCAGCGCGACCAAGACGGTGGGCGACGGCCGCTTCGCCCGTGCGGCGGGTGACGCCAAGGCGTTCCGTATCTCGCCCGAGTTCGACGATGCGGTGCTCGCGCTCGGCGCCAAGCTCGCCACCGACATGAAGCTCGGCCAGCAGGGCCATACCGACCTGCTGATCGTCGGTGCTTCGGCAACGGATTATGTCGGCCATACCTATGGTACCGAGGGCAGCGAAATGTGCCTGCAGTTGCTCTCGCTCGACCAGACGCTGGGCCGGCTGTTCGACGCGCTGGATCGCACCGGCGTCGACTATCAGGTGGTGCTGACCGCCGATCATGGCGGACATGACCTGCCCGAGCGCCACCGCGAGCATGGCGCGCCGACCGAGCAGCGCATCACCGCCGACGTGACTACCACCAACATCAGCCGCGCCCTGGCCGGCAAGCTGGGCCTGACCGGCCAGGTGCTGGTCGGCGGCCCCGGCGGCGATGTGTATGTGACGCCTTCAGTCCCGCAGGCCAAGCGCACCGCGGTGCTGGCGGAGGCGGTGAAGCTCTATGCGGCGAACCCGCAGGTGCAGGCGGTGTTCACCCGCGCGCAGATCGAGGCGACGCCGATCGTCCACACGCCCGCCGAGACCTGGAGCCTGCTCGAGCGCGCCCGCGCCTCGTACGATCCGCAGCGTTCGGGGGACCTGGTGGTCGCGCTCAAGCCGCGGGTGACGCCGATCCTCGATCCGTCGATCGGCAATGTCGCGACGCATGGCAGCTTCTGGGACTATGACCGCCGCGTGCCGATCCTGTTCTGGCGCAAGGGCATGACCGGCTTCGAACAGCCGCTGTCGGTGGAAACGGTCGACATCGCGCCGACGCTCGCCGCGCTGATCAAGGTGCCGGTGCCGGTGGAGATCGACGGGCGCTGCCTGGATATCGACGCGGGTGTGGCGGATAGCTGCAAGTAACCAAGTGCTCCCCATGACGGGGAGTAGGCCGTCTTTGACAAAATGATCGTCATTCCCGCGAAGGCGGGAATCCATTCGCCGGTGCGCTGGGGGAAAGAACCTCGGCTTCAGCGCCAATGGATCCCCGCCTTCGCGGGGATGACGATCGTTTTCAATCCTCTCGAATGCCCTCCACAGGCAGCAGGATCTCACCGCTTCTCGAAGCCGCGCATTCCCGCAAGGCGGTTGTTCGCCACCGTGATCCGCCCGCCGGACAGATCCGCCACGAACGCCGGATCCGCCGGTGCGCCCGGCGCGAGGCTGGCGGTATTCCCCTCCACCCGCAGTCCGTCCGTGGGGTAGGTCCGCGCCTCTGCCGCGACGACGATGAGCCCGGAGCGGTTCTCCTTGTCCCGGCCCTGTACGAACATGTTCTGCGCAATCGTCCCGGTGCCGCCTTCCGACAGGTCGATCATGTAGTTGGTCTTGCGGCCCCAGCTGTCGTCGAAGCTGTTGCCGGTGATCGCCACGCGGCGCGCACGCAGCTTCACATAGTGGCCGCCGGCCCCGCGCTCGAAGCGGCTTCGGGTGATCGTCACAAGCCCGTCGATCGAAAGGTACACCGAGTGTGCGCAGTTCGGTGACTCATCGCACTGGCCGAGCCCCGCAAAGCTGGAGCGGTCGATGGTGATGCTGCGCACGGTCGGGTGCCCGCCGCCAAGAATGCCCTCCTGGCTGTCGAGAAAGGTCGAGCGCGTCACCGTCAGGTCGCCCATCTCGATGCGGATGCCCGCCCCATTGCCGTCGCGCACGCGGAGCTTGCGGAACACCACGCCGTCCACCGCCGATCCGCGCCCGCGCAACACGAAGGCTGCCTTGTCCTCGCACACGGTGCGCTCGAAGATCGCCGTGCCCGGCTGCACCGCCTTGTAGGTGATCCGCCCGCCCGCCTGCACCACGCATTGATGATAGGTGCCCGGCGCGATCAGGATCGTCGCGGTGCCGTCGCGCACCGCCTCCACGGCGGCGGCGAGCGTCGGGAAGCCCTGCCCCGTCTGGGCAATCGTAAAGGGTGCGGCAGCGGCGAGCGCGAGAAGCAGGATCGACATACCCGCATCCTGCCACGCCTGCCCTTAAAAATCCGCCGACGCGCAAACGTGCACATTCGCCGCTTGTGCGCCGCAACGAAGCATTGCAGCATGCAGCCAATCGGTCACTCGGGCGTTTGGGAGCTTCGATGGGATCACTGGGGGCGTTCGACGAAATTTGGGGCCATGGCGGTCCGGAGGCGCCGCGCGCGGCGTTCACGGCGCTGGCGCAATGGATCGCGGACACGCCCCCCGACGAGCTGCAACGCCGCCAGCAATCCGCGGAAGCGGCCTTCCGCCAGCTCGGCATCACCTTTGCCGTCTATGGCGACAGCGACGCCGCCGAACGCATCATCCCCTTCGACATCGTGCCGCGCATGTTCCTGCAGCGCGAGTGGGAGAAGTTGAGCGAGGGCCTCGTCCAGCGCGTCGAGGCGATCAACGCGTTCCTCGAGGACATCTATGGCGCGCGCCGCATCCTCGATGCGGGGATCATCCCGCCCGAGCTGATCCTGCGCAACGAGCAGTTCCGTCCCGAAGTCGCCGGCATCCGCCCGCCGCACGGCATATGGGCGCATATCTGCGGCATCGACCTGGTGCGCACCGGCGCGGACGAATTCTACGTGCTGGAGGACAATGCCCGCACGCCCTCCGGCGTTTCCTACATGCTGGAAAATCGCGAGGCGATGATCCGCCTGTGCCCCGAGCTGTTCCGCGATTTCCGCGTGGCGCCGGTCGACAGCTATCCGGACATGCTGCTGGAGACGATGCGCTCGGTCGCGCCGCTCGGCCGCGCCCGACCGGTGTGCGTCGTGCTCACCCCGGGGCATTTCAACTCGGCCTATTACGAACACAGCTTCCTCGCCGATTCGATGGGCGTCGAGCTGGTCGAGGCCGCCGACCTCGTGGTGGACGACGACATCGTCTACATGGAGACGATTGCCGGGCGCGTGCGGGTGGACGTGATCTACCGCCGCATCGACGACGACTTCCTCGATCCGCTGGTCTTCCGCCCGGATTCGCTGCTCGGCGTGCCGGGGCTGATCGCCGCCTATCGCGCGGGCAATGTCGCGCTGCTCAACGCGCCGGGCAACGGTATCGCCGACGACAAGGCGATCTACAGCTACATGCCGGAGATCGTCCGCTTCTATTCGGGCGGCGAGGCCAAGCTGCCCAATGTCGAGACCTGGCGCTGCCGCGAACCCCAGGCGCTTCGCTATGTGCTGGATCATCTGCCCGAGCTGGTGGTGAAGCTGGTCGACGGCTCCGGCGGCTATGGCATGCTGGTGGGGCCAACGGCCACCAAGGAGCAGATCGAAACCTTCCGCGCCGCATTGATCGCCGAGCCGCACCGCTATATCGCGCAGCCCACCCTCGCGCTCTCGACCGTGCCGACGCTGACCGAGAAGGGCCTGGCCCCGCGCCATGTCGACTTCCGCCCCTTCGTGCTGACCGGCAGCGACAAGGTGCGGGTGGTCCCCGGCGGCCTCACCCGCGTGGCGCTGCGCGAAGGATCGCTGGTGGTGAATTCCAGCCAGGGCGGCGGGACGAAGGACAGTTTCGTGCTGCTGGGGGATGCGGCATGAGGTGGGGCATTTCGATCCTGCATGGGACGACGGCGGGCGCACAGCTCGCACCCTGCTCCGTCATCCCCGCGAAGGCGGGGATCCATTGACGCTGATCTCGCGGTTCCTGCCCCAGACGCACAGGCGAATGGATTCCCGCCTTCGCGGGAATGACGAAGGTTGTTTGGCGGGCGCCGGCGTGGAAACCGATATGGTCCGGGAGGCACGCCGATGATGATGCTCTCCCGCACCGCCGCTGCGCTGTACTGGCTCGGCCGCTATGTCGAGCGAGCAGACTTCATCGCCCGACTGGTCGAGGCGACGATCCGGCTCGACGCGCTGTCCGCGCGCCCCGCGGGTGAGGCCGCGTGGCTGAGCGCGCTCACCGTCAGCTATACCGACGAGATCTTTGCCGCGACCGGCCACCCCGCCACCCAGGCCCATGTCGCGCGCTTCCTGACGCTCGACGCCACCAATCCCGGCTCGATCATCCGCTGCCTGGAAATGGCGCGCAACAACGCCCGCGCCGTGCGCACCGCGCTCACCCGCGACGCCTGGACCGCGATCAACCGCGCCTGGTGGCTGTTCGCCAATCGCGCGTCGACGGGCGGCGCGACCGAGACGCTCAACCTGGTCGAGCAGATCAAGGGCGAGACGCGCGGGTTCGAGGGCGCAACACACCGGATGATGCGCAACGAGGCGACGTTGCTGATCCAGCTGGGCGCCGCCATCGAGCGTGCGGACAACACGGCGCGGCTGGTGGACGTCAAATACCATCTGCTGCTGCCCGCCGGCGAGACGATCGGCGGCGCTGTCGATCGTGACCAGTGGACGACGATCCTGCAGACCGTCTCCGCCGTCACGGCCTATCGCTGGCTCTATTCGGAGGGGCTGCGGCCGGACAACGTCATCGACCTGCTGGTCAGCCGGTCGGAGCTCCCGCGCAGCCTTGCCGCCTGTGTCGAGGAGAGCGTGATGCTGCTCAGCCAGCTCGCCAAGCGCACCGGCCTGCAGGGCGAGGCCGATCGCATGGCCCGCGCCCGCCTCGCCCGGTGCCAGAAGGCGCGCACGCCGGATATCATCGTCGGCGGGCTGCACGAATATCTGGAGACCTTCATCGCGGAGAACGCGCTGCTCGACAGCGCGATCGCTCGCCAGTTCCGGTTCCTCTGATGCGCATCGCCGTCGAACACCGCTCCATCTATCGCTTCACCCAGCCACAGGCGCGGATCGTCCAGATGCTGCGCCTCACCCCCTGCGACACCCAGCACCAGACGGTGGTGAGCTGGATGGTCGGCGTCGATTGCGACGCGCGGCTGCGCGACGCGGTGGACGGCTATGGCAATGCCGTGACGATGCTCTACGCCGAAGGTCCGATCGAGGCGATCGAGATCGCGGTGACCGGCGAGGTGCTGACCAACGACAATGCCGGCGTGCTGCGCGGTACGCCCGAGCCGCTGCCCCCTGCCCTGTTCCTGCGCACCACACCGCGCACCGCACCGAGCCCACAGCTGTCGGCATTCGCCGCGGATGTGAGCACCGGCACCAGGGATCCGATCGAGAAGCTGCACCGGCTGAACCAGGCGCTCCACGCCCGCTTCCGCTGCGTGCCCGACGTGCCGGATACCGGCCTTACCGCAGCCGAAGCCTTTGCCGGCAAGGCAGAGGCTTCGCGCGACGTGGCGCAGATGTTCGTCTCCGCCGCGCGCACGCTGGAGGCGCCGGCCCGCTACGTCTCCGGCTATCATCTCGACGGCACCCAGCAATGCGCGCCCCATGCCTGGTGCGAGACGTGGATCGGCGGGCTCGGCTGGGTTGCGTTCGATCCCGTCACCGGCCTGTCGCCGGACGACGGCTATGTGCGGGTGGCGGTCGGGCTGGATTCGGAGGGCGCCGCGGCGGTGGCGGGGCACCGGATCGGCCACGGCGAGGAGCAGCTCGCCGTGAACCTGCAGGTCGATCGGCTGGGAAACGAGGAGTAGCGGTCAGCCGAGCCGCCTCCAGGTGCGTCATCCCGGCGAAAGCCGGGATCGATTGGGGTCTCCGTCTGGACTCTTGCTTTTACAGGTAGGCAACCGGGCCCGGGTTTCCGCCGGGATGACGGTACATAGTGTCAGGCGGCTCAGGCGAGCGCCGCCGCCACGGCATTCGGCATCGGCCCAACCTCTTCCTCGTCGGTGAGCAGCGACCAGCCGGTGGGCCCGAGCACTTCGATCGGGCGATAGCGCGTCTTGTACGCCATCCGCGCGCTGCCCTTTACCCAATAGCCGAGATAGACATAGGGCAGGCCCGCCGCACGGGCGCGCAGGATGTGATCCATGATGATGAAGTTGCCCATGCCGGGCCGCGCCTCGTCGTCGGGAACGAAGAAGCTGTAGATCATCGACAGGCCGTCGCCCTGCTGGTCGGTGATGCACGCGCCAACCAGCCGGCCGCGCTCGCCGTCGACCGAAGGCTCGCGATATTCGATCACATAGGAGCTGACCGGCGACTGCTCGACCATGTCGGCATAATCGCTCTCGTCCATCGCCGCCATGCCGCCGCCCGGGTGGCGCGAATCGAGGTAGCGCTTGAGCAGGTCGTACTGCTCGCCCGTCGCCCAGGGCTTGCAGGCGGTGACTTCAAGGTCGCTGTAGCGCTTCAGCAGCTTGCGCTGGGTGGCATTGGGCTGGAAACCGTCCGTCACGACGCGAACCGAGGCGCAGGCGGTGCAGCCCGCACAGCTTGGCCGATAGGCGACAGACTGGCTGCGGCGGAACCCGATGCGGCTCAGCGCATCGTTCAGCTCGCCGGCATGCTGGCCGGACAGCTCGGTGAAGATCTTCCGTTCCTGGCGACCGGGAAGATACGGGCAAGGCGACGGGCTGGTCACGAAGAAACGCGGGAATCGAGATAATGCGGTCACCGCTCAGCCGTCCTCTGCTCCATCGGGCCTTCCCGATCGGCCCCTCTTACCCCGTTATGGGGTTCGATTTGGATGATGAAAAGCGCGTTTACCATCAATCAGGGGCATTACCGGCAGCCCAGCTTTCCCGAGTGACGCGGAACGGGACGATTCGCTTGCGTGGTAACCATCCTTCGCGGCAATGCGGGACCGGCCGGGCGCAAAAGCGCCCGGGAATCCGGCCGTCGCGGCGCCGGCACCCGAATCGAATCGTCGGGTGGGATCAGGCGGTCGCGCCGAGTCCCAGCGTGTCCAGCGCCCGGCCAACCCCGTCTTCGGCGGCGATTGCGCGGCCTGCCTGCGCTGCCCGATCCGCGATGGTGGCGCTCGCCAGCAGCCGCGCGATGGCGGCGGCGGCCTGCGCGGCGGTATAGCGGCGCTTCGGCAGCACGCCGCCCAGCCCGGCGCGGACGATCCGCGCGGCATTGTCGAACTGGTCGCCGAAGATTGGGCAGACGAGCTGCGGCACGCCGGCGCGGATCGCCTGGCCGGTGGTGCCGATGCCGCCATGGCCGATCACCGCCGCCGCACGTGGAAAAAGCTGCGAGTGCGGTGCATAGCCTGCCACCAGCACCGTTTCGCCAGCCAGATGGCGATGCTTTTCCAGCTGGTCTTCCCCGACGAGCAGTACCGCCCGCAGCCCTAGCCGCCGCGCCGCCGCGGCACTGGCGGCATAGAAGCCGTCCTCGGCATAGATCGCCATGCTGCCCAGCGTGAAGACCAGCGGCGGCGGGCCGGAATCGAGGAAGGATTCGAGCGCCGCCGACAGCCCCTTCCCTGCGAACCCGCCATCGTAGAAGACGAAGCCGGTCTGGGCGAAGCAGGCGGGTGCGTCGGCCGGCGCGGGCGAGAAGGCGGGCGACCAGAGCCCGATGGCACGCGCCACCGCCAGCGGCCCCGCCAGCATCTCGTTGCCCGCAAAGGGTGGTGCGCCAGCCGCTTTGCGCAAAGCGACAAAAGGCTTCAGGCCCTTGGCATAGGCGCGCTCGGCCAGCCGCAGCAACGGCCGTACCGCGCCCGGGCCGAACCAGCGGCGCAGCGTCACCAGCGCCGTCTCGCCGCGCGTCAGCACCGGCGGATCCTCGGCCGAGAGCAAGGTGATCGGCTGGAGCAGCGCCGTAGCGAGCGGCACCCCTACCGCCTGGGCGGCGATCCGCGCATGGATCGAGAAGCTGCTGGCAAGCACCAGCTCCGCACCGGCGACCACCGGCTTCAGGTCCGCCAGCGTCACTTCGGCATAGGGCACCAGCACCCGGTCGATGACGAAGCCGAAATCGGTCGCCATCGCGCGGGTGATCTGGCCTTCGTCCATGCCGGTGTCGGCGAGGAGCTGCGGCCCGTCCGGCCTGATCGGGTGGAATTCGATGCCGTGTCGCTCGGCGATCGGCCGGACCGCTTCCGCACCAGCGAAAACGGGCGTGTGGCCCCGCGCCTGCATCCCCAGCGCCAGCGCGATGAAGGGGTGGACATCCCCTAATGTGCCCAGCGTCGCCAGTACCACCCGCATCGGCTTGCTCCCCCTATGGGAGCAGGCTGGTCGCAGGGTGGATGCGCTGCGTCAACGCAGATCCTCCCCGTCCCCGGGGAGGATGTACAGGTCAGTACGCCCGCGCGACCAGGATGCGCTCGACCGCTGGCTTCCCGGTGAACAGGCAGGTGCCCTCTGCCGGTGCGGCATCGCCGGGCACGTTGCGGAAGGTCAGCTTGAGCGCCTTCAGCCGCTCCACCACGGCATCGAGCTCGGCGCCCGTCGGCTTGGCCCAGCTGACTTCCGCCCAGCCGGGAAACTTCACCGAATCAGCGAACATCGCCGCCAGCGTGTCGAAGTCCGCCACGTCGCGGCGGATGTTGCTGTCCAGCCGCTCGCGCGCGTCGAGATACAGGCCCTGCTGGATGCTCTCGAGGATCGCGGCGGCCTCGGCGACGAAGTCCCCGCGCGGCATGATCTGCGAATCGAGCTTGCCGTCCTCGCGGTACAGCTTGTTGCGCTGGATCACCGAGACGTTGCCGCCCGCGACGTCGCGCCCGCCGACCTCGATCACGATCGGCGCGCCCTTCTTCACCCAGCCCCAGCGCTTGGTCTGCGCCTTCACCGCCTTGAGGTCTAGCAGCGCGCGCACCGGCTCGCCCAGTGCGCTCAGCTTGGCCAGCTCGGCCTGGAGCGACTTGCAATAGTCGATCGTCGCCGCGTCCTCGGGCTGGTCGCGCAGCATCGGCACGATCACGATCTGCCACGGCGCCACCATCGGCGGCACGCGCAGGCCGTCGTCGTCGCCGTGCACCATGATCAGCCCGCCGATCATGCGGGTGGAGACGCCCCAGCTGGTCGTCTGCGCCAGCTCGAACTGGCCTTCGGAGTTCTGGAACTTGATGTCCTGCGCCGAGGAGAAGGTGGTGCCCAGGAAGTGCGAGGTGCCGGCCTGCAGCGCCTTGCCGTCCTGCATCATCGCCTCGATCGAGAAGGTCGAGACGGCGCCGGGGAAACGCTCATTCTCAGGCTTCTCGCCCGCGACCACCGGCATCGCCAGGCAATCCTCGGCGAAGCTGCGATAGACCTCGAGCATCTTGAGGGTTTCTTCCTGCGCCTCTTCCACCGTGGCGTGGGCGGTATGGCCTTCCTGCCAGAGGAATTCGGCGGTGCGCAGGAACATGCGGGTGCGCATCTCCCAGCGGACGACGTTCGCCCACTGGTTGATCAGCACCGGCAGGTCGCGCCAGCTCTGCACCCAGCGCGACATCGCCGCGCCGATCACCGTCTCCGAAGTCGGGCGGACGACCAGCGGCTCTTCCAGCTTCGCCTCGGGATCGGGCACCAGCCGGCCGTCCTTCTGGACGAGGCGATGGTGCGTGACGACCGCCATCTCCTTGGCGAAGCCGTCGACATGCTCGGCTTCCTTCTCGAAATAGGAGAGCGGGATGAACAGCGGGAAATAGCAATTCTCGTGCCCCGTCGCCTTGATGCGATCGTCGAGCAGGCGCTGGATGCGTTCCCAGATGCCATAGCCCCAAGGCCGGATGACCATGCAGCCCCGCACGCCCGAATCCTCGGCCATGTCGGCTTCGCTGATGACGGTCTGGTACCATTGCGCGAAGTCACCGTCGCGCGTGACGGAAAGGGCGTGCTTGATCATGCCACGCGCTTAGCGAAGCCGCGCGCCGACGCAAGGGGCGGCGCATCGGCTGCTGCTATCGCAGCTATATCGGTCCCCTCGCGCTGCTTCGCTCAAGCCAGCGCCGGACGACGTTCCTCTGGTGCCGGCACCGCAGTCCCATTGGCCGCGTTCAGTTTTCCCTGCTCCCGCTTGGCCAGGTATAAGGAGCCCAGCGCGACGCCGAACAGAATACTGAAGAATGAATCATTGTCCGGCTGCGCCAGCACCAGCCGGGTGGATATCAATACGCAGAGTGCTGTCGCCAGCCCGAACTCCGCCGAAAATGGTGATCGTCGTTCCAGCAGGCCGATGCGCAGAAGCTCAAGGATGGAAAGGATGATGACGCCTAGATACGCGCCGAGCCCCAATAGACCGTAATCAGCCGCGACGGAAACCAGTCCGAGGTCGATGGTCAAACTGCCATCAGGCGCACGAAAGTTGATCGCGATTCCGCCGCCACCCGGCCCATAGCCGAACAGGGGACGTCGTAAAATCACCGGCTTCGCCATCGCCCATTGCACCTTCCGGGCGTCGGTGCTGCCCTGTGCTTTACCATCGCCAAGCACGCGTACATGGACCGCAGGCACGACAACAACCGCAACGGATAGCGCAACAACGAACGCCGGGTACAACATCGTCGCGGAGACGCCGAGCATGTCGCCGCGATGGTTGCGCCAGCGATGAATGCCCCAAAGCAGCCCGAAGATCGCATGTGCGGCGATATACCCCACCAAACCCAAGCGTGCACCACTGAGCAGGATGGAGAGAAGCAGAAACAGGTGAAAGCCGATCCACAAGCAGCGCCGCCAAAGCGTCGATGCGTTTACAATTCGGAACAAGACGAAGGGCGCGGTTAGTGCCAGCAGCTCTCCATAGGCAAGCGGCGTCGTATAGGTAGTCACTACCCGATACCCGCCGCGGAAATTTGGTCGGATCAATCGCGCGAGCGTCTCCGGGTCGATCTGCAGGAAACTTGGAATATGGCCAGTCCAAAGCACATGCTGCGCATGCGCTTCAAAGACACCGACAACCATGAGTGCGAAAACCAGACCGAGCAGCCAGTTGGTGAACCACAGGATTGATTTCTTGCCTGGACCAAACAGCCAGATCGCAGCGAAACAGGCAGCCGTGGAAGTGATGGTGCTGGCGATGAGGCGCGCGATCGTGCCCGATGGGGCACCGGATACGAGCGATGCGATAGCCTGAACGATGAACCACCCGAGCAGGCAGCGCGCAACCCACGGCGACGCACGGAAGATGGCGCGCATATCCTCACGATATGCTTTCGAGGTCGACAGGCAGATCAAGATCAGGGCCGACATCACGATGCCGATCAGCCGCCGCATCGAGATCCAAGGCAAGCCGGCCACCGAAATCGCCAGATAATTCGGCCATATGATAATGCTCGCGAAAAAGGCCGTGAAGACGATCGCCAATGCACGCGTCGGCGCCGTCTTCGTGTCCGGGAGCGCCCAGATCACCAGCAGCGCGAGCACCGCGAGCGGCGCCCCCGCGACCGCCAGCATCGACGGCGGCAAAATCGCGGCCAAGACCCCATAGACGAATGCGAAGAGGACTATGAAAGCGACCAGGGTCAGCCGCCGCGCCGCAACTACCCAGCCGGGGCGATCGCGGTGGTACACGGGCAGCACATCGCGCCCCGGACGGAGCAGCGGCGCCAGCAGCGCGCGCGGCCCGAGCGCAGCGACGCTTGAGCGCCAGCGCAGGAAGCCTGCCTTCGAACCTCGCACCGCGCCTGCCAACCGTGCCTCCTTAAAAAACCGGAATACCAATGCGCGCCACCGCGATCATGCATGCGAGACGCAGGAACAGCAACGGACCAACAAGCGCACAGGCCGCGCCGAGCACTCCATAGGACGGGATGAGCAGAAGTCCGATCCCGATCCCGAGAACCGCCGAAGCCGTCGTCAGGATCACCATCAACCGCTCGCGGCCCGCCATCATCAGCACGCTACCGCTGGAGGCGAAGATAAGGCTGAACACCTGCCCCAGCACCATGATCTGCATCGCGATCGATCCGGCGGTGAACTGCTTACCGAAAATCCGCATGATCCATTCTGGCGCCACCACCACGCCGATCGCGAGCGGCGCAGACAAGAGGAGCAGACCAAGAATGGTCAGCCGCATGATCCGTCCGATGCGCCTCAGGTCACCCGCACGATAGCTGACGGCGAACACAGGCTGCAACACGGTCTCGGATGTCGCGGAGAAAAGCTTGAGCGTGGCGGCGATCTGGTATCCCACGCGAAAAAAGCCCACTTCCGCAGGTCCATGCGTGGCTGCGAGCAGCACTGTCACGAACCAGTCCGCGAAGATGTTGTTGGCATTGGACACCAGGATCATGAACCCGGGCCGCAGCAGCGATTCCTCGAGCGGCTCGCGCGGCGCCCAGGTACGCATCGCCCGCAGGAACAAATAGGTAGCCAGCGCCGCGGTGATCACCCATCCCACCACATACAACTGTGATGGAAATACCGTGCTGACGGGCAGGCCCATGAGCATCACGACGGCCAGCACAATGCTGCCGAACGAAGTGGTCAGCGGGCCGTCGACGAACTGCGACAGGCCGATCCACTTCACACCCCGCAGCACCGTCGAGACGAGGCGGCAATAAACCATGATCGGAATGACGAGCGAGAGCACCATCAGGCTCTGCGCGATCGCCGGGCTGCCGATCAGGTCGACTGCGATCTGCCAGTGGAAGATCACGATGATCGTGGTCAGCGCCAGACCGGCACACACGCCCATCTGGATGGCATGCCGCGCGGCAGCGCGGGCCAGTCCCGTCTTCTCTTGCGAGAGATGGACCGCGACCGATCGCATCAAAATGGCGTCCAGGCCAAGCAACGCTACGACCACGCCCATTTGGACCGTGGTGAGCGAGGTGCCGAAGGTGCCGACACCCTCCGCCCCTACTGAATGTGCGAGCAGCCACGTAAACAGGAAGCTGGTGACAGCTCCAAGGCCCTTTACCCCGAAACCGACCACCATCTGGCCGCGCACGCCGCGCAGATGAAAGTTCTCAAGCTTCAAAGTGAACGCCCCTAAAGATGCGCCCCGCGCTTAAGACAAGCTTCCGCGCGGGGCAAGCACAATGGGGCAGTTCGATCAGACGTGGTTCAGGTCGTAGGCGTACACCCGCGGCGCCCCGAACGTCGATAGCGCGCCAGTGGTCGTCGGGAGCGCGCCGATCGCGTTCGTATTGGCCAACAGGGCTGCCAGCGGCGAGGACGTGGCGCTCGTGGTCTTGAACGCGCCGGCGAGGCTCAGCGTCGAGGGCGCGGTCAGCGCGCCACCCCAGGCATTCGTCGTCGCCGCCAGAGTCGCGGCGCTGTCGGCCACACCCTTGGCCACCATGGTCTTCAACATATTGGCCGCCGTCGTCGTGTCGGGCACCGTGCTGGTGTTGAGCGCAACGATCTCCGCAGCGCTAAGTGCCGCATCTCGCATCTCGATATCACCAAGATAGCCGGAGAACGCCGCACCGAAGGGGTTCCCGAGGTATACGGGCTGGCTGGCCGGGGGCAACATGGTGCCCGACATGGCGGCCGTACCCTTCACCGATCCATCGACGTAGAGCGCGGCCGTGCCCTTCGTGCTGTCATAGGTCAGAGCGATTTTGTGGTTGTTCGTGTCGAGGATTTTTGCGCCGCTGGTCGTGAGCGTGAAAGTCTTCCCTGCCGTGTTGGTCATGGAGAAGCTGAGTTCGCCATCCGCACGCAGGCTGACATTCCAGCTCAGGAAAACGCCCATGATTTGCCCAGCCGGCGCGGTGACACCGTCGCGCTTCATGTTGAAGTTGAGAGTGAACGCGGACAGACCGAAAAGTTGCCGCGAGTTTGCACGCGCCAGATCAATACCAGCGCCAGTTGCGATCTTGTACATGCCATTCGAGATCGACGCGAGATTGACCGGCTTGGACGTCTCGTCAGAACTCCACGTTGAGTAGTCGACCATCCCGGTGGGTGTGAAGTTGAGGTCCAACAGCAACCGGCCGCCCGTTGACTTCGGGAGGAGCAACTGCTGCTGCGCGACCAGCGCCGCTGCCGCGCTGCCGACCGGAGGCTTGTAACCAACGCCATCGACGAGCAACCCTGCCACGCGCGCCTTTGACCCCATGTTGATGTCTACAATCTTTCGGAGGGCGGCCGGATCGCGCGAAAGAACGACGTTACCGCTTTGCGTAACATTGTTGCTGCCATCAAGAACAATGTCATCCGCAACATTGTTAGTCACAGCTCCGTTGACGCTCCGTAGCCGAATCCAGAACGACGTGCCGTCGGCGTCAGATATAACGCTGTTCGAATCAATATTGACGTTATTTCCGTTCAACATTGCTATGCCATTGTACATACCACTGACATACAGGAGATTGTTCTTGATATCGACATTCTGGTACCAAAGGTTACCAGCTTCTTCACCCAAAAAGATACCCTGAGAAGCTCGACCATCACCCTGCATGATTATGTTGTTGGAAATGGTGATATTCGTGTTGCCCTTGGTCCGACCTGCAGTCATGAACTGAATCGCGTCGGGATGTTCGCCATTGATGGGGTACAGGGCGGTGAAGTAATTGCTGTCGATAACCAGATCACTCATCTCCGCGAAGTTGGTATGATCGCGCCGGTTGTCGTGAAAATTGTTGTTCTGAATGACCATGTTGTCGACGGTCATCCCGTTCAGACCCACTGCGAAGTGATCGATCGACGAGTTGAGCAATTTGACGTTCGATCCGCCGCGCACCGTCAGACCGATACCCAACGAGTTGCTGGCGTCGCCGGTACCACCACTAAAGCGAACTCCGTCGATGACGATATTTTTCGAGTTCATAACCCGATTGGCAGTTTCATAATCCTGCGCGGGCCGATAGTCCTGAACGAAGTTCAGGTTTTTCAGGGTAACGTTGCTGCTCGAGATCATTGACAGCGACTTCAAAACGGCGGGATTTTTGTCATCCAACGACTGGATGGTCAGGTTGCTCGTCGGATTGAAGTTGTTGGTCGACAGCCCCGTGTAGTTGCCTGCTGCGAGCAGGATGGTGTCGCCGCCTTTGGCCGCCTTCATCGCAGCGTCAAGCTGCGCCTGATTGGTAACAGTAATCACCGGCATGTTAATCACCTTTTACTGGTCGACCCCAAATCGACATTAATCCCGGGAGCAAACATGCCAATTCTCTGTGAAATTTCAGTGCATTCCGATGGTTTACATTGGTTAACCTCGCCCGCACCTCTACCCACTGCACTGGCTTTCGGGAAATTTACTTAGGCACCGGGGCAGTAGCGGATGCCACGGGAGCTATGACTCCCAACTGGTCTCCGCTCGACGCCCACGCCGGGAAACGATAGAGCCAGCGCATGAGCGCCGACGAAACTCCGCATGTCTCGATCCTGGTGGTCGCGTATCATTCCACTGCCTTCATCCGGCAGTGCGTAGACGGCATCGCCGCGGCTGCGGTGGCCACCCCGCACGAGATCCTGATGATCGACAATGGCGGCGGCGATACCGAAGCGCTGGTGCGCGCCGAGCTGCCGCAGGTGCGGATCGTGCCGTCGGAAGGCAATATCGGCTTCGGCGCCGGCAACAATCGCTGCGCGGCACATGCGCGCGCGCCCTTTCTGCTGCTGGTCAACCCGGATGCGGTGCCGCAGCCCGGCGCCATCGATCGGTTGGTCGCCTTTGCCCGCTCTACGCCCGACGCAGCAGCCTGGGGCGGGCGCTCCTATGATCCAAGCGGCAAGCTGGACGCCGCCAATTTCCTGGCCCTTCCCACCCCCGCCGACTTCGTTCTTTCGGTGGTATCGGCCGGTCGGCTGCGCCGCGGGGGCCTTCCGGAAGATGCCACGCAACACGGCGCGGTCGACGTGCTCAACGGCGGTTTCATGATGGTGCGCGCCGATGTGTGGCGCGAGATCGGCGGGTTCGACGAGAGCTTTTTCCTCTATTCGGAGGAAGTCGACCTGTTCAAACGCATCCGCGACAAGGGCTATACCGTGCTGGTCGACCCCGGCGTGAAGGTGATGCACGACGCCGGCAGCGGCGACGCGCTCTCCGCCGGGCGGATCATGTTCATGACGATCGGCCGGATGCACTATGCCCGCAAGCATTACAGCAGCATCGGCGCGGTCGTCGCAGGCTGGGGAATCTGGGCTGCCGCGCTCAAATATGCCGTGTTCGGCAAGGTGCTGGCAGGGCTGGCGCCAACCAAGCGCGAGCGTTTCGCGGCACTGAGCCAGGCCTGGACGCCGATCGTCCGCGAGCGGCAGCGCTGGTGGTACGGCTACCGCACCGGCAACGAGGGCCGCTGAGCAACGCCACGGGAGCCTCCCGACGCGGCAGAGCGCAAACAACTGCGGGGGTGGCGGCGCACAAGCCCCCCACCCCCGCCTTGCATCACTGGGTCGCGTTCTGCGCCGGAGCGGCCGGCGCCCCGGCCGGCTTGACCGGGCCGGCGTTCAGCTGCGGCGGCGCACCATAGCCCGGCTGATACTTCACCGTCGCGCGCGCCTTCTTCAGCCGCTCGTTGAGCTGGGCGTCGGCCGCCTTGCTGAAGCGTTCGCTGCGCAGCGTGTTCAACGCCAGCTCGCGTGCCTGGTCGGCGGGCAGCGGCTGCACCGTCGTCGCGGTAATCACGTTGGCGGTCAGGCCCTGCTGGGTCGGCAGGATGAACATCTCGGCAGCAGGCAGCGCTGCAATCTTGCCGGCAATCTCCGGCGGCATCGCGGCAGTGTCGATCTGGGTCGGCGCGCGGCGGAACTGGACGCCATCGGCCGTCAGCTTGGCGGCCAACTGGTCCAGCGTCTTCAGCGGCGCGAACTGCTTGAACTTGTCCGCCGAGCTGGGCGGCGGGAAGGTAATCTGCTCGACGCTGTAGATCTTGCGCTGCGCAAACCGGTCCGGATGCGCCGTCTGGTACTGGGCGATCTCGGCGTCGGTCGGCTGGGCGATGCCGCCGGCGATCTTGTCGCGCAGCATCGTGGTGAGGATCAGCTCCTCGGCGCGACGCTCCTGAATCAGGAAGGCCGGGGTCTTGTCCAGCTTCTGCTCACGGGCGACCTTGGCGAGAATCTTCCGTTCGATGACGCGCTGCAGCGCCAGCTGCTCGGCCAGCTTGCGGTCGGTGCCCTGCGGCACGGGCGAGGCCTGAACCTCGGCATTCAGCTCGAAAATGGTGATCTCGTCGCCGTCTACGCTGGCGACGACCTGCCCCTTGTCGAGCTTGCCGCCTTTGCCCCCGCATCCGGATACGGCGAGCGCGGCCGCAGCCACCGCCGTCACCAGGAACCATTTCTTCATGAAAACCTCCCCGCCGCCGCGGAATTGCGCACGGCCCAAACTTCTACTTGAACCTATTCGGGCGGGCGGGCATCCGCAATAGTGTTGGCAGCGCAGCATGACTCCCGCCGGGAGACAAATGGTACGAAGGGGACGGCATGGCAGACGCGACCGCAACGGAACAAAATGCGGGCAAGCCGCTGAAGATGTGCCTCGCTGCCTCCGGCGGCGGCCATCTGCGCCAGATCCTCGATCTGGAATCGGTGTGGAAGGAACATGACTATTTCTTCGTCACCGAAGATACTGCGCTGGGCCGCAGCCTGGCCGAAAAGCATCCGGTGGAACTGGTCGAGCATTATGCGCTTGGTCAGGCGCGCCTCGGTCATCCGCTGCACATGCTCGGCGGTGCATGGCGCAACTTCCGGCAGAGCCTGTCGATCGTCCGCCGGCACAGGCCCGACGTGGTGATCTCGACCGGCGCCGGCGCGGTGTTTTTCACGGCGCTGCTTGCCAAGCTCGCAGGCGCAAAATTCGTCCATATCGAGAGCTTCGCGCGCTTCCACCACCCTTCCGCCTTCGGCAAGATGGCGAAGGGCGTGGCGACCGTGACCTTCGTCCAGTCCGCCGCGCTCAAGCAGACCTGGCCCGATGCCGAGCTGTTCGATCCGTTCCGGATGCTCGACACGCCGCGCCCGCCCAAACAGGCGCTGACCTTCGCCACCGTCGGCGCCACCTTGCCCTTCCCGCGGCTGGTGCAGGCGGTGCTCGATCTCAAGCGCGCCGGCGGCCTGCCGGGCAAGCTGGTGCTGCAATATGGCGATCAGGACCTGGCGGACCCGGGCATTCCCGACGTCGAGATCCGTCGCACCATCCCGTTCGACGATCTCCAGCTGCTGCTGCGCGACGCCGACATGGTGATCTGTCATGGCGGCACGGGATCGCTGGTCACTGCCCTGCGGGCCGGCTGCCGCGTCGTCGCCTTCCCGCGCCGTTTCGACCTCGGCGAACATTATGACGATCACCAGGAAGAGATCGCCCAGACCTTTGCCGACAGAGGGCTGCTCCAGGCCGTGCGCGACGAAAACAAGCTCGGGGAGGCGGTGGCCGCCGCCAAGGCGGCGGAGCCCAAGCTCGCGACCACCGACCAGACGGCGCTCGCCAACCGGCTGCGGCAGTTGCTGGCGGAGTGGAGCACCAAGCAATGAACGCCCCGCGGATCAGCGTCGTCATTCCCCATTACAACGACCTGCACGGCCTCGCGCTCTGCCTCGATTCGATCGATAGGCAGACGATCGATCGCGGCGCCTATGAGATCATCGTCGGCGACAATGGCTCGCCGTGCGGCCTTGAGGCCGTGGAAACGGTGGTCGCCGGGCGCGCCAGCGTGATCACCGTCGCCGAAAAGGGGGCAGGCCCCGCCCGCAACGGCGCTGCGGCCGAAGCGCGCGGCGAGATTCTCGCCTTCATCGACAGCGACTGCGTGGCCGAGCCGGGCTGGCTGGCGGCAGGCGCCGCGATGGTGAAGCCGGGGATGTTCATCGGCGGCCACATGTTCGTGCTGCCGCCCGCGGGCAAGCTGACCGGCAGCGCCGCACTCGAACTGGCGCTGGCGTTCGACAATGAACGCTATGTCCGTCACGCGCAGTTCACGGTCACTGCCAACCTGTTCGTGCGGCGAGAAGATTTCGAGCGGGTCGGCGGGTTCCGCACCGGGGTTTCCGAAGACGTCGAATGGTGCCGCCGTGCCCTTCGCCTCGGCATGACCATCGCCTATTGCGGCGAGGCCTCGGTGGGCCATCCGCCGCGACCAGACTGGCCTGCGCTGCTCAAGAAGACGCGCCGGATACAGCGCGAGATGTTCCTGCTGAACCTGGAACAGCCACGCGGCAGGATGCGCTGGGTCGCGCGATCCGCCCTGCAACCGGTGTTCATCCCTTCCGATTTCATGCGGATCGTGCGGACGCCCGGCACCCGAGGCGCGCGCTTGCGCGCGCTAGGCGCCCTGATCGCGTTGCGTAGCTGGCGGGGCGGCGCCGGATTGCTTCAGTCGATCGGGATCAGGATCTGAACCCGCGGCAGCGAGGGGGCCGCCCCCTCGCTGCCTGCATCGTCATACCGTTGCCAGCACGTCTTCCAGCGTGCCGCTGTCGAGCCGCAGACGGCCGACCATCAGCCACAGGTAGATCGGCAGCGTGTCATCGGTGAAGCGGAAGCGGCGCTCGCCGTCCTGCACTTCCGTCTCCAGACCAAGCTGCGTCGTTAGGCCGGCAAGTTCCTGCTCGACCTGCTGTGCCGTCACCGTGGCGCCGGGCAGCAGGTCCACGATCGCGCGACCGCCGAACCAGCCATCGATCGAGCGCGACGCCTCGCCGAGCGCGGCGAGCAGCGGATCATAGCGCCCGCCGACAAACTTGCGCATGTCCAGCACGGTGCGCGGAGCCATCCGCCCTTCCATTTCGACGATGGCAGCATCCAGCGCGCGCCGCAGATGCCCCTGGTCGACGGTCAGCCGGCCCTGATCGAGCGCCTCTACCGCCGCGTGGTGGCAGAGCAGCCGCGCGAAATACGGCGAGCCCAGCGCCAGCAGATGGATGATTCTGGTCAGGTTCGGATCAAATTTTACGCCCGAGGCGACTTCGCCGAGCGCGATCATCTCCTGCACCTCGCTCTCCTCCAGCCGCGGCATCGGCAGGCCGATGACGTTGCGGCGGATCGAGGGCACATAGCCGATCAGTTCCTGGAGATTCGAGGCGACACCCGCGATCACCAGCTGGACGCGCGCAGAGCGGTCCGAAAGATTCTTGATCAGTTCGGCGACCTGCTGGCGGAAGGCGGTATCGGCCACCCGATCATATTCGTCGAGAACGATCAGCACCCGCGTGCCGGTGATATCCGCGCAGAGATCAGCCAGTTCGCCAGCGCCGAAGGTACCGGCAGGCAAGCGAGCCGCGAGGCTGCCGCCGCCCTCCGCCTCGCCGGCGTTGGGCGCCACGTCGCGGTGGAACAACAGCGGCACGTCCTGCAGCACGGCACGGAAAAGGTCCGGGAAGTTGGCGTTGGCACCGCAGGTCGCGTAGCTGACGATATAGCTGCTCTCGCGCGCAACATCCGCCAGCACGTGCAGCAGCGAGGTCTTGCCGATACCGCGCTCACCATAGAGAACCACGTGGCTCCGCTGGCTCTCGATCGACGAGATCAGGCGCGCCAGGACACCCAGTCGCCCGGCGAAGCTCGACCGGTCGGCCACCGGCTGGGTAGGCGTGAAATACGTCGCCAGCGCGAAGCGTGCACGCGTGATTTCCCGGCGCTCCTCCCGGCGGCGATCCAGCGGACGATCCAGCGCGGAGGCGCGGAAGGTGGGGAAATCGGGCCGCTGGCGGCTGCCGCCATGCGCATCCCGATGCGGCACCACGGTGGCGGCGATCGGAAAATAACCGTCGTCCTCCGCCATGTCGCGGCGCCCGAACGGCCACAAGAACTTCAGCGCGGAACCTAAAGCCACTCGATCACCTCTTAATAAAATTCGCCGACGGAAAACCGTGGCTACCCCGGGCTACTGCCTCGGGACATCCTCTTCGCGAATCGGCGCAGCCTGCTTCAGCGACGCTTGATGAATTCGTACGGCTTGATCACGAACGCGATGTACGCAAGCACCAGCACAATCGTGAGGATTGCGAACACGTGATAGTTCTCGTTCCCCAGATAGTTCGCAACGGCGCAGCCTATCGCCGGCGGCAAATAGCTGATCATCGTGTCGCGGACAACCGAATCAGCCTGCGAACGTTGCAGGAAGATAACGATCAGGCCGGCGAATATCGCGATAGTGACCCAATCATATGGCGTCTGCATGCATGTCCTTTCCATTCGCCGCAGGAATCAAATGATTTCCCGCGTCGTTCGCAGCTGCACTAGCAGCGCGCGACGCAACTCGCTAGATGCCCCAAGATGTGATAAGGCACCGTTAAGCAACCACCGCCTCGAAATGGGAGTTTGCGCCTGGCTCGACGCTACCTGCATGGGGAGCGGTCGGGGGACAGAGCCAGGGCAGGTTCCGGCGCCTTTGCCAAGGCGTTGTCCGGTTGCTTGTACAGGAGGCCATTGGTAATGAAGCGAGCACCCGGGGGGACCATCGTGCAAGTACACGACATTCAACAGGCTGGAAAATTGCGGCCGTCGGGCCGCCTGGCGCGGTCGTGCCGCCTCGTTGCGCTGTTCGCGACTGCAGCATCGGCACAGCCCGCACTGGCGCAGCGCAGCGCCTTCACTGCCCGCCCCAGCGGCGGCGAGCGGCAGGTCGACATACGGGCGGCTGGGACTATCGAATATAACGACAATGTCGTCGCGAACGACCCGCGAATCAGCCGCGGCGGAAGCAGCGGCGACATCACGGCGTCGCCGTCGCTCGATCTCAGTGTGGTGCTGCCCCGCGCCACGGGCAGCACCTATCTGGCCGGCTCGGTGGGCTACAGCTTCTACAAGAAATACACGAACCTTAACCGGGAGAACATCTCGCTGACGGGTGGCGCCGATCAGCGGCTTTCATCGTGCCTCGTGCATGGTGAACTCGGCTATCAACGGAGGATCAGCGACCTTTCGACGCTGTATGCGCTCGATGCCCCGGATAGCTTCAATAACGTCGAGGAAGCGCGCCAATACAGCGCAGATGTCGGTTGCGGCGGCGCCTATGGGCTGCGCCCCGCGGTCGCCTATTCGCGGACGGAAGTTCGCAACAGCCAGGCGACCCGCGCATATGCCGACGCGAATACCGATGCCCTCACCGTGCAGCTTGGCCTGCAGTCCCCGTCGCTCGGCACAATTTCGATTTTTGGCCGCTATGCCAACAGCGTCTATATCCATCGACTGCAGGCGCCGGGTGTCGTGGGCCGGGACGGCTTGAAGAGCTATGCCGCCGGCCTTCAGTTGGAACGCAACATCTCCGGCCGCCTGGATCTGCGCGGTTCGGTGAACTACACCAAGGTGGATCCCCGCCTTCCCGGAACGAGCGGTTTTTCCGGCCTCGGCTTCGACCTCTCCGCGCTGTATAAGGCGGATTTGTTCACCGTGAAGGTTTCCGGTTCGCGGGCTGCGCAGCCCGCGGCAATCTATTTCGTCAGCTACGAGATCATGACGGGGCTTTCGGGAACGATCACGCACGAACTCAACGCCCGCACCCAGGTATCGTTGAACGCCAGCAAGACGTGGCGCGACTACGCCTCGTCCACGCTTTTCCAAGGCGCCCCGATTTCGGGCAACGACAACATATTGTCGCTGGGTGCGAATGCGTCCTACAACGCGACTCGACGGCTGCGTTTTAGCTTGAACGCAAGCTATAATGAACGGACGTCGAGTACCCGCCTCCTCAAATTTCATGCCAAGCGCGTCGGTCTATCGGCGTCGCTGGCGCTCTGACAAGGGCCGTATCCATGTACGACAAGAGTAGGTTTATGTTTGTCTCCGCGCTCGCCGGCATGGCGGCGCTCGCTGCACCGGCTGCGGCACAGATCGCGACGCCCGCCCCGCCCCGGCCGCGGCCGACCGCGCCCCAGGCCCAGCAGCAGCAGGCACCTGCCGCCCCAACGCAGACCAGCACCATTCCCGCGCCGATCCCCTCAGGATCGGCGCCGGTTGGCTACAAGATCGGCGTCGACGATGTGCTGGAAGTCGATGTTCTCGGCCAGGGCGACTTCAAGACCCGCGCG
The DNA here is from genome assembly GCF_036731925.1 of Sphingomonas sp. GTDB lineage: Bacteria > Pseudomonadota > Alphaproteobacteria > Sphingomonadales > Sphingomonadaceae > Sphingomonas. The sequence continues at coordinate 520,316 of NZ_DAINDJ010000001.1, read as the reverse complement.
CGTGTCCAGGCGGACGGCACGATCACCTTGCCCTATCTCGGTCCGGTCCCGGTGAAGGGTGAGACATCGGTTTCGCTGGTAAAGAAGATCGAGGGGCTTCTGAAGGCGGGTGGCTATTACGCCAAGCCGATCGTCAGCGTCGACATCGTCAACTTCGTCAGCAACTATGTCACGGTGCTGGGCCAGGTCGGTGGGGCCGGGCTGCAGCCGGTGGATCGCGGCTATCACGTGTCGGAGATCATCGCACGCGCAGGCGGCCTGAAGGCCGATGCTGCCGATTATGTCGTACTCACGCGCGCCGACGGCACGAGCCTGAAGCTCGACTACAAGAAGCTCGCCCAGGGCGGACCGGAGGACGATCCCACGGTGACCGCCGGCGACAAGGTGTTCGTGCCGGAAGTCGAGCGATTCTACATTTATGGTCAAATAAACGCGCCGGGTGTATATCCACTTCGGGCCGACATGACTCTCCGCCGTGCGGTAGCGCAGGGCGGGGGTCTCGGGCCGGCAGGGTCGATCAAGCGAGTCAAGGTCACGCGCGACGGCCAGGAGATCAGGTTGAAAATGGACGATCTAATCAAGCCCGGCGACACGATCGTCATCGGCGAGCGATTGTTCTGATCTTGGCAATGTTGGCAGCTGACGAGGCGCACCAGTGAATATCGTACAATTTTTCCGCATTCTCTGGGTACGCCGGTGGATCATCCTCCCGGCGTTCCTCGTCTGTGTCACCACTGCCACGCTGGTGGTACAGTTCCTTCCCGAACGCTACCGGGCGACCACTCGGCTGGTGCTGGACACCTTCAAGCCCGATCCGATAACGGGACAGGTGATGAGCTCGCAGTACATGCGCGCCTTTGTCCAGACCCAGACAGAGCTGATCGAAGACTTTGCCACCGCCGGCCGCGTGGTCGACGAGCTTGGCTGGGCCAATGATCCGGCGAATATCGCGGCGTTCAACGCATCGCCCGCGGCAAGCACCGGCGATATCCGGCGCTGGCTGTCCAAGCAGATCATCGCCAACACGAGCGCGAACGTGATCGAGGGGAGCAACATCCTCGAGATTTCCTATTCGGACAGTTCGCCGGACCGCGCCGAGCGGATCGCCAACATGATCCGCACCGCTTTCCTTGCGCAGTCGCTCGCCGCCAAGCGCGCAGCAGCGACCAGGTCGGCGGACTGGTACGCACAGCAGGCCGAGTCGGCACGGCAGGCCCTGCTCGCCTCGGTCGAGGCCCGCACCGCCTTCGTGAAGAAGTCGGGCATCGTGATGACTGAGACCGGTTCCGACCTCGATACCCAGAAGCTTGCGCAGCTCCAGGGCCAGTCGGCAGTGCCGGCCGCCCCGGTCGTCGCCGCTGGCGGCATGGGCCCCGCGCAGCTGCAGCTTGCCCAGATCGACCAGCAGATCCAGCAGGCCGCGACCAATCTCGGCCCCAACCACCCGGCGTTCCAGGCACTGCAGCGCCAGCGCTCGGTCTACGCCAAGGCGGCAGCGCAGGAGCGTAGCCAGGCCTCTGGCGGTGCCGGCTCGGCGCAGAGCGCGATTGAGAGCGCGGCAAATGCTCAGCGCGCCCGTGTGCTTGGTAACCGTCAGGAAGTCGATCAGCTTGCCCAGCTTCAGCGCGACGTCGCGCTGAAGCAGGACCAGTATATGAAGGCCGCACAGCGCGTTGCGGACCTCCGTCTCGAGGCGAGCAGCAACGACACCGGCATGTCGACGCTGAGCGAAGCCAGTGCACCAGATTCGCCCTATTATCCGAAGGTGCCGATGATCATCGGCGGTGCCGCCGGCTTCGGCCTCGGCCTGGGTCTGCTCGTCGCGCTGCTGGTCGAGCTGCTTGGTCGCCGGGTGCGCAGCCCCGAGGACCTCGAAGCCGCGGTCGACGCGCCGGTGCTGGGCGTGGTGCAGAGCCGTGCCTCGCTTGCCGCCCGCCTTCGCCGCGCCCATGAAACTCTCGGCGCAACCGCCGAATCGCACGGAGCTGCAGTAAACTAATGGACGCGATGACCACGCCCGAACCGCTGCCCGAAGGCGATCGTCCGAGCGCCGTACCGACCACGCCGGACACCACCGGCGCGCTCGAATACCAGCTCGTCCTGTCCGATCCGACCGGCATCGAAGCCGAAGCTATCCGCGCGCTGCGCACTCGCATCGTCGCGCAGCACCTGCGCGAGGGTCGCCGCGCCCTGGCGCTGTGCGCCGCCTCTGAAGGCGCCGGCTGCAGCTTCGTCGCGATCAACCTCGCGACCGCGCTCGCACAGATCGGCATCAAGACCGCGCTGGTCGATGCCAATCTCCGCGCCCCGACTGTCGGCGCCGCTTTCGGGATCGATCCGGCCAAGCCGGGCCTCGCCGATTACCTGTCGTCAGGCGATGTCGAGCTGGCCTCGATCATCCACCCGACTGGGTTGGACCAGCTGTCGATCATCCCCGCCGGCCATGTCGACCACAGTCCACAGGAACTGCTCTCGTCCGAACAGTTCCGGGACGTGACGACCCAGCTGCTCCGCGAATTCGACATCACGATCTTTGACACGACGGCGGCGAACACCTGCGCCGATGCGCAGCGCGTCGCCAACGTCGCCGGCTATGCGATGATCGTGGCCCGCAAGGACACCAGCTATATCCGCGACGTGAACACGCTCACCCGCACGCTGCGGGCGGACCGTACCAATGTCGTCGGCTGTGTGCTGAACGGCTATTGATTTGGACCACATGACCGCCACCGCTCTCGAGCGGCAGCAAGGCAGGACGGGAGGTGGCTATTGGTTCGCCGTCGCCGGCCTGCTGGCGCTCGCCATCCCGACCTTCATCACCCTGGGTCGCCAGGTGTGGAGCGCCGAAGGCGGCGTGCACGGCCCGATCGTGCTCGCCACCGGCGCTTGGATGTTGGCGCGGCAGCGCAGTGTGATCGAGGAGCTGCGCGCGCCCGGCAACCTCCTCATCGGCACACTGTTCCTGCTGCTGTCGCTGGGGGTCTATACGCTGGGGCGCGTCTTCGACTTCATCAGCGTCGAGACGTTCGGCCTGGTCGGCGCCGTGATCACCACCGGCTATCTCTATTTCGGCGGAAGGGCGCTGCGCGCGGCTTGGTTCCCGGTGTTGTGGCTGTTCTTCCTGGTACCGCCCCCGGGCTGGGCAGTGGACCGCGTGACCGCCCCGCTGAAGGAGTTCGTCTCCCATGTGGCGACCAGCCTGCTCTCCTGGTTCGACTATCCGATCCTGCGGCAGGGCGTGACGCTATTTGTCGGCCCGTACCAGCTGCTGGTGGAGGATGCGTGCTCCGGCCTGCGGTCGCTTTCGAGCCTGGTCGTCGTGACGCTCCTGTACATCTACATCAAGAACAAGCCGTCCTGGCGCTACGCGCTGTTCATCGCCGCGCTGGTGATTCCGGTCGCGGTGGTCACCAACATCCTGCGCATCATCATTCTCGTGCTGATCACGTATCACCTGGGTGACGAGGCGGCGCAGAGCTTCCTCCACGTCTCCACCGGCATGGTGATGTTCGTGGTCGCGCTGCTGGGCATCTTCGCGATCGACTGGGTCGTCGAGCAAGCGCAGCTGTACCTGCATCGGAGGTCCCATGTTCAACCGGCGTGACCTGCTGATCGGCGGCGGCTGCTTCGCCGCGGCTGGCGCCTCGCTCGGACTCAAGCCGCATCGGCGTATGGACCTGCTCGGCGCAACCAAGCTCGACGCGCTGATGCCCAAGGCCTTCGGTGCCTGGAAGGCAGAGGACGCCGGGGCGCTGATCGCACCGCCGCGCGAGGGCAGCCTGGAGGACAAGCTGTACAACCAGGTGGTCAGCCGCGCCTTTTCACGGCCCGACGGGACCACGGTGATGCTGCTGATCGCCTATGGCAACGCCCAGACCGATTTGTTGCAGCTGCACCGCCCGGAGGTATGCTACCCCTTCTTCGGCTTCACGGTGCTGGAGAGCCACGCGCAGATGATCCCGGTGGCGGACCAGGTGTCGATCCCCGGCCGCGCCCTTACCGCGACCAATTATAACCGCACAGAGCAGATCCTCTACTGGGCACGCGTCGGCGAATATCTGCCCCAGTCCGGCAATGAGCAGCTGCTGGCACGGCTGAAGAGCCAGCTGGCAGGCTGGATCGTCGACGGCGTGCTGGTGCGCATCTCCACGGTGACCAGTGAGGCGGCAGACGGGCTGGCTGCCAATCTCGACTTCGCCCGCGAGCTGGTGAAGACGCTTGACCCGCGTGTGCTGCGCCCGCTGCTCGGCACCCGAATGACGCAGGCCATCGAGCCGCATCACCGCGCAAGCGCCTGAACGAAAAATGGGGGCAACGCCGCCGTTACCCCCCTTCCTTTCTGATCTTCATGAACGCGCCGGCCGCATATCGGGCACGTGCCCCCGGGCGGGGTCTCGTCGCGCTGCTCCAGGCCCTTCGCCATGGGGGCGGGCGCTTCCGTCCCGAAGCCGAGCCGGGAGGACGATCCGACCTCCCGGCGCGCCTGCCTATCAGTGTGCGACTGCCAGCATGTCCCGCCGGCGGCGAACCATCGCGCCCAGCGCGCCGAAGCCGAAGAGCAGCATGGCCCAGGTGGCCGGTTCCGGCACACCCGAGGGCGGCGTGAGGAAGCTGCCGGTGCCATTATAGGTGCCCAGATGGATCTCGCCGTTCAGCGTGAAGTTGCGGGCGACGATGCTGCCTTCCAGCGCGCTGCTGTTGGACACGCTGGCGTTCGGCGCCAGTACGCTGCCGTGGAAGCCCTTCAGCGAGAGGCTCTGCGCCTCGTTGAAGTTCCAGATCACCGTCTGGTTGAGCGACTTGCTGTTGAGGTTGCCCTGCTCGACCAGGTTCGTGCCCAGCACGTTGATGATCGTCGTCATGCCGCTCGGCATGCCCGTGAACAGGGTGTCGAAATTGGCATTCTGATTCTCGAACGCCGCCTCGGTCATCGTGAACACGGCAAAGCCGTTCTGCGCACCCGAATAGTCGAGCGGGGCCACGGTCGAGGTGATGGTGGCGAGCGACGGCATCTTGGCGAGCAGGGTCGAGAGGCCGGTCAGGTTTGCCTGGAGCGCGCCCATCTGCACCTGGAGCGCGGCCGCCACGTCGTTCGCGCCACCGGCGGCCAGGCTGCCGTCCTTCACCGCGCCGTTGAGGCCGCCCACGGCGCTGCCGCCATAGCGCACGCTGTTATTGTTGATGTTGAACGAGGCGGTGAGATTGCCACCCGCAACGAGCGCGCCGTTCACGCCGCCCGCCGTGTTGAAGTCCATCGAACCGACATTGCCGCCGACGCGCGCCGTCGTGCCGACAATGCCATTGGCGCCGTTCTGATATCCCGCCTTCAGGCGGAACGAACCGGTGGCGTTGCCCACCACGCTCAGCACGTCGAACGACGAAGCCGCGGCACCCTGGTTGCTGTTGCCGATGCCGAAATTGGTGAAGTTGGCAGCCGCCAGCGCGCCGACAAACGTGCGCCCTTCGACTTCCTGCCCGTTGGTGGTCAGCGTGTCGAACACCACAAGGTTCAGCTCGCGCAGGGCCTGCAGGCCCGCGGCGGGATCGGGTGCAGCAACGGCCGGCGACGCGGCGAGTGCGGCGGCAAGAGCCGCGATGGAAAACAGGCGCATGGGAACCCCCTCCTTGAACGAAGCCCGCGACCCCTTCCCCATGAAGGTAGTCGTCCGGCTTTTGACGTGGGGGGCCGATTAGCGCGCTTCGCGCGCGGGAAGTATCTGCGATATTCTCAGCACTTCCTGATTTGGCACGGCCGAGACAGGTGCATTGCAGTTTTACGGAGTTGCCGGTGCGCAAATACTATTACGCACCGGCAACATCCCGTCTCACCGCTCGTGCAGCGCGTCGCTCCCTGTCTCAAGCACCGGCCCGACGAGATAGCTGAGCAGCGTGCGCTTGCCGGTGACGATGTCCGCGCTAGCGACCATGCCGGGGCGCAGCGGAACCTGCCCGCCATTGGCGACGACATAGCTGCGATCCAGCGCAATCCGCGCCTTGTAGATCGGCGGCTCGCCCTCCTTCACCTGCACGGCCTCGGGACTGATGCCCACTACCGTGCCGGGAATCATGCCGTAGCGCGTGTACGGGAACGCCTGCAGCTTCACCTTCACCGGCATGCCGGTGCGGACGAAACCGATGTCGCTGTTGGCGACCATCACCTCGGCCTCCAGCCGGGCCTTGTCCGGCACGAGCGACAGGAGCGGCTTGGCGCCTTCCACCACCCCGCCTTCGGTATGGACCTGCAGCTGGGAAACGGTGCCACTCACCGGCGCGCGCAGTTCGCGGAACGAGCTGCGCAGCGTCGCCTTGGCGACGTCCTCGCTGCGGGCGCGCACCTCGGCTTCGGCCTTCACCAGATCCTGCAGCACCTGTGCTCGTGCTTCCTCCCGCGTCTTGGCGGAGAGGCTGCTGGCGCTGTGCGACTGCTGACCAAGCTTCATGACCGCAGCGCGCGCGGCGCTCAGGTCCTGCCGCTCGACGATCAGCTGGCGCCGCAGCTCGACGACACGAAGTTTGGAGACATAGCCCTTGGCGGCCATCGCCTCGTTGGCGGCGACCTGCTGCTCGAGCAGCGGCAGCGCCTGTTCGAGCTTGCGCACCTGCGCCTGCGCCTCGGCGGCGGCGGAGACGGCGGCGCCGCTGTCGGAACGGCCGCCGGCGAACGCCGCCTCGATCTGCCCGAGCCGGGCTCGAGCGAGGTCGCGGTGCGTCGCCGCCTCGGCGGGGCTCGCCCCTGCAGGTGCCGCGAAGCGGAAGCCCTTGCCGTCCAGCGCGTCGATGATCGCCTGGTTGCGCGCAGCGTCGAGCTGCGCGGTCACCAGCGCCACCTTGGCCTGCGCCGCCTCGGCCGCGCTCATCGTCGGATCGAGCGTGATCAGCACCTGGCCCCGGGCGACCTTCTGCCCCTCGCCCACCAGGATACGGCGGACAATGCCCGATTCAGGCGACTGGACGATCTTGGTCTCGCCGATCGGCGCGATCCGCCCCTGCGTCGGTGCGACGACCTCGACCTTGCCGATCGCCAGCCAGGCGCCGGTGATCGCCAGCCCCGCCAGCATCACCTTGGCGGTGAGCCGCGCGGTGGGTGAGACCGGCCGCTCGATGATCTCTAGCGCGGCGGGCAGGAATTCCGTGTCGTAATCGACCGTGCGGGCGGGCAGCACGGTGCCGCGGATCCGCGACAGCGGGCCGGTGCGGCCCATGGTGACGACGGCGTTCATGCGGCAATCTCCCCATAGCCGCTTTGGCGGCGGTGCAGGTCGGCGTAGCGGCCGCCCAGGCGCAGCAGTTCGTCGTGGCGGCCGCTCTCGACGATGCGGCCCTGTTCGAGCGTGATGATCCGGTCGCACCCGCGCACGGCCGAAAGGCGATGGGCGATGATCACCAGCGTGCGGCCCGCGGAAATCGCGCGCAGGTTGTTCTGGATCAGCTCCTCGCTCTCGGCATCGAGCGCGGAAGTCGCCTCGTCGAATACCAGGATTCGAGGATTGCCGACCAGCGCGCGCGCAATGGCGAGCCGCTGGCGCTGGCCGCCCGACAGGTTCACGCCGCGCTCGACGATCTCGGTATCATAGCCGCGCGGCTGGCGCAGGATGAAGTCGTGCGCGCCGGCGAGCGTTGCGGCCGCCACGACGTGCTCGAACGGCATGGCGGGATTGGACAGCGCGATATTCTCGCGGATCGTGCGGCTGAACAGGAGATTCTCCTGCAGCACCACGCCGATCTGGCGACGCAGCCACGCCGGATCGAGCTGGGCCAGGTCGACCTCGTCGACCAGCACGCGGCCGTTGCTCGGCAGGTTGAGCCGCTGGAGCAGCTTGGCCAGCGTCGACTTGCCCGAGCCGGACGAGCCGACGATGCCGAGCGAGCTCCCCGCCGGAATGTCGAGCGTGATGTCGCTCAGCACCGGCGGCTGGTCCTCGGCATAGCGGAAGCTGACATTCTCGAAGCGGATCGCGCCGTGCAGCACGGGCAGCGTCGCGGCGGAGGCTGGGCGCGGCTCGACCGGATGGTTGAGCACGTCGCCCAGCCGCTCGATCGCGATGCGGACCTGCTGGAAGTCCTGCCACAGTTGCGCCATGCGGATCACCGGGCCGGAGACGCGCTGCGCAAACATGTTGAACGCAACCAGCGCGCCGACGCTCATCGCGCCGCTGATCACCGCCTGGGCCCCGAAGAACAGGATCGCGGCGAAGCTCAGCTTGGAGATCAGCTCGATGGTCTGGCTGCCGGTATTGGCGGTGTTGATCAGCCGCTGCGAGGAGGCGGTATAGGCGGCGAGCTGGCGTTCCCAGCGATTCTGCCAGTGCGGCTCTACCGCGGTCGCCTTGATCGTGTGGATACCCGAGACGCTCTCGACGAGCAGCGCATTGCTGGCCGAGCTCTTCTCGAACTTGTCCTCGACGCGGGCACGGAGCGGCCCCGCAACGCTGAACGAAACGATGGCGTAGGCGATCAGCGAGACCAGCACGATGCCGGAGAGCATCGGCGAATAGAACAGCATCGCCGCCAGGAAGACGAGCGTGAACAGCGGATCGACCATCACCGTCAACGAGGCGTTGGTAAGGAACTCGCGGATCGTCTCGAGCTGGCGGACGCGGGTGACGGTGTCGCCCACCCGACGCTTCTCGAAATATTGCAGCGGCAGCGCCAGCAGGTGGTGAAACAGCCGCGCGCCGAGCTCGACGTCGATTTTCTGCGCGGTCTCGGTGAACAGCCGGGTACGGATCCAGCCCAGCGCCACTTCCCACACCGACACGGCCAGGAAGGCGAAGGCGAGCACGCTCAGCGTGCTCATGCTGTTGTGGATCAGCACCTTGTCGATCACGCTCTGGAACAGGAGCGGGGCGGCGAGGCCCAGCAGGTTCAGCGCAAGGGTAATGCCCAGAACCTCGAGGAACAGCTTGCGATAACGCACGAACTGCGCGGTGAACCAGGAGAAGCCGAATCGCAGTGGACGCCCCGCCACCGCGCGGGTGGTGAGCAGCACCAGCGTACCGGACCAGATCGCATCCAACCCGTCGCGATCGACCTGCTCCGGCGCGTATCCTGGGCGCTGGATGATCACGCCATGTTCGGTCAGGCCGCCGATCACGAACCATCCGTCGGGTCCGTCCGCAATCGCGGGCAGCGGCTGGCGGGCCAGCCCGCCGCGCGGCACCTCCACCGCCTTGGCGCGCACGCCCTGCTGGCGCTTGGCGAGGAGGATCAGGTCGTCCGCGGTTGGCGCCTCGGCGTGCCCCAGCGCATGGCGCAGCTGTTCGGGCGTGATCGCGATATTGTGGACGCCGAGCAGCAGCGAAAGCGCCACCAGCCCGGATTCGCGCAGCTCGGCCTCGCTTTCCGCGGCCGGCGGGCCAGCGAAAGCGCTCTGCAGGTGGGCCTGCATCTCGTCGCGTGTCATTTCCGGAACTCTGCCTCCATGGCGCTACTAACCGGAGGCATGATGAAGAAGGCTGGTAAAGACTCGATTAAGCCAGATGTTTCTGTGGTTTATGCGTAGGTCATCGCCCTTCCCCGCGATGGCTTGCTGGTCTGCACGGCCTTGCGGCCTGCTCCATTAGAGGATCGTAAAGCGGATCGGCGTAACACGCCTCCGGAACAACCGCGACGGACCAGGGATTTTGAGGTGCATTGCAGCAATTTCAGATCAGAAATGTGCTGCAGCTGCGAAGATGAAGCGCCCGGTGGCTGCAGCGTGTCCGAAGCCGCCCTTGATCACGGCTCAAAATTGCGGATAAACCCCCGCTCGGTCGCTTCTTCACCGAAATACGGCAAATAATGTCGGTTTGCAGGGATATTTGCTCGGGGCTCACGCGTATATGCGGGTTGACCCTTCGTCACTGCCAGCAAAGTAGGGTGCGATCTTGTTGAATTCCGGTCCCAAAAACACACCGTTTGGTGGAAACGGACACTTTCGGGTCGCAATCCGTCCCATTATAATGCAGTGCAACAGGCCGACTCGGCCGCTGTCAGCGTGCAGATTTCGTTGAGGGAGCCCGATGAGGCCATGAACGCTTTCGAAGCACAGCGCGCCTTTGAGGAGCAGCTTCGGGCCCATGCCCGGATCGCACCGGCAACGGCTCCCATCTGGCGCCGCTCGACCCTGCGGATGATGCTGTACACCGAGCTACTGCTGCTCGACAGCATGGCATTGATGGCTGGTTTCTACATCGCGGCCTGCACGCGCGACGGCAACTGGCTATCGCTCGCGGGAATCAACGTCGGCGTGTTCCTGCTGCCGGTCACGCTGGGGACCGCGCTCGCCAGCGGCACCTACTCGCTGACCTGCCTCCGCTACCCGGTGAGCGGGGTGAAGAACATCTTTTCCGCGTTCTTTTTCTCGATCTTCGTCGTGCTGCTCGGCAGCTACATGCTTACTGCCGAACTTCCCTTGTCCCGCGTGCAGCTGGCCGAGGGGGCAATGCTGGCGCTGGTCTTCCTCACCACTGGCCGACTGCTGTTTCGCCGACACGTCCGGGCAGTAACGGGCGGAAAGCTGCTGGACGAGCTGGTGATCATCGACGGCGTATCGCTGGACGTCGCCGGGAATGCCGTCGCGCTCGATGCACGGATCATCAACCTGTCGCCCAATCCGCGCGATCCGCAGATGCTGCACCGGCTGGGCACCACGGTGGTCGGCTTCGACCGGGTGGTGGTCGCCTGCACCGAGGAGCACCGCGCTGTTTGGGCGCTGCTGCTCAAGGGCATGAACATCAAGGGCGAGATCCTCGTTCCCCAGTTCAATGCGCTGGGCGCGATCGGCGTGGATTCGTTTGATGGCAAGGATACGCTGGTCGTCTCGCAGGGGCCGCTGAGCATGCCGAACCGCGCCAAGAAGCGCGCGCTCGACCTCGCGATCACCGTGCCTGCCGTAATGGCGTTGGCGCCGCTGATGATCCTCGTCGCGATCCTGATCAAGCTGGAGAGCCCGGGCCCAGTGCTGTTCGCGCAGGACCGTGTCGGCCGCGGCAACCGGCTGTTCAAGATCCTCAAGTTCCGCTCGATGCGCGTCACGCTGTGCGACGCCAACGGCAATGTCTCGGCCAGCCGCGACGACGATCGCATCACCAAGGTCGGCCGGTTCATCCGCAAGACCAGCATCGACGAGCTGCCGCAGCTGCTGAACGTGCTGCGGGGCGACATGAGCGTGGTCGGGCCCCGCCCGCACGCGCTCGGCTCGCGCGCCGCCGACCATCTGTTCTGGGAAATCGACGAGCGCTATTGGCACCGCCACACGCTCAAGCCGGGAATGACCGGGCTTGCTCAGGTGCGCGGCTTCCGCGGCGCCACCGATCGCCGCGTCGACCTGACCAACCGCCTCCAGGCGGACATGGAATATATCGACGGGTGGGACATCTGGCGTGACATCACCATCCTGTTCAAGACGCTGCGGGTTATCGTGCATTCCAACGCATTCTGAAGCGCCCCAGCGTCTTCGTGGTGGCCAGCGGGTTGACATCCACCTCACTTCCACATCTGTCGTTTCATAGTAGTTGCGGGCTCAGCCCGCCCCATGGGGGATTATTGAATGAAGGGCATCATCCTTGCGGGAGGCAGTGGCACGCGCCTATACCCCGCAACGCTGTCGATCTCGAAGCAGCTGCTTCCCGTCTATGACAAGCCGATGATCTTCTACCCTCTGTCGGTGCTGATGCTGACGGGGATCCGCGATATCCTGATCATTTCCACCCCTCGCGATTTGCCGATGTTCCAGGCACTGCTGGGCGATGGCTCCGCCTTCGGCATCAACCTCAGCTATGCCGAGCAGCCGTCGCCGAATGGTCTTGCGGAAGCGTTCATCATCGGTGCAAATTTCGTCGGCGACGAGCCCAGCGCACTGATCCTGGGCGACAACATTTATCACGGCGAAAAAATGGGCGAGCGCTGCAAGGCAGCTGCCGCGCAGGCAGCGCAGGGCGGCGCCAATGTGTTCGCCTATCATGTGGATGACCCCGAACGCTACGGCGTGGTCGCCTTCGATCCGGAAACGGGCGTCGCCACCAGCGTTGAGGAGAAGCCCGCCAATCCTCAGTCCAACTGGGCGATCACCGGCCTCTATTTCTACGACAAGGACGTGGTCGACATCGCCAAGTCGATCCAGCCCTCCGCACGGGGCGAGCTCGAGATCACTGACGTAAACCGCGTCTATCTGGAGCGCGGCGACCTCCACATTACCCGCCTCGGACGCGGCTATGCCTGGCTCGACACCGGCACGCATGACAGCCTGCACGAGGCCGGCTCGTTCGTCCGCACCCTGGAGCATCGTACTGGCGTGAAGATCGCCTGCCCCGAGGAAGTCGCCTTCGAAGCCGGCTGGCTCGGCGCCGACGACCTGCTCAAGCGCGCCGCCGGGCTCGGCAAGACCGGCTATGCCGCCTATCTCCGCAAGGTGGCGGCGACGGCATGACCCAGGTCCATCATCACGAACTTTCCGGCGTGATCGAGTTTACGCCGCCGAAATATGGCGATCACCGCGGCTTCTTCTCCGAGGTGTTCAAGCAGTCTGTGCTCGATGCCGAAGGCGTCGAGGCACGCTGGGTGCAGGATAATCAGAGCTTTTCCGCCCAGCCCGGCACGATCCGCGGCCTGCACCTCCAGGCCCCGCCCTTCGCCCAGGCCAAGCTGGTGCGGGTGCTGCGCGGCGCGATCTTCGACGTCGCGGTCGACATTCGCCGCGGGTCGCCCACCTATGGCCGCTGGGTCGGCGTCGAGCTGTCGGCGGAGAAGTGGAACCAGCTGCTGGTTCCGGCCGGCTATGCGCACGGCTTCATGACGCTCGTTCCGGATTGCGAGATCCTCTACAAGGTCAGCGCGCGCTACGCGAAGGACGAGGAAATGGCGATTCGCTGGGACGATCCCGATCTCGCCATCGCCTGGCCGGACATCGGCGTGGCGCCGGTCCTGTCCGAGAAGGATGCCGTCGCGCCGTCTTTCGCCGATTTCAACACCCCCTTCTTCTATCAGGGCTGAGCCATGCAGCAGCAGACCTTCCTCGTCACCGGCGGCGCCGGCTTCATCGGCTCGGCGGTGGTGCGCCACCTCGTCCGGCAGGGCGCGCGCGTCATCAATCTCGACAAGCTCACCTATGCCGGCAACCCGGCCTCGCTGACCGCGATCGAGAACGCCCCCAACTATCGCTTCGTCCATGCCGACATCGCCGACACCGCGACGATCCTGCCGCTGCTGCGGGAGGAGCAGGTCGATGTGGTGATGCACCTCGCCGCCGAGAGCCATGTCGATCGCTCGATCGACGGCCCGGGCGAGTTCATCGAGACCAATGTCGTCGGCACCTTCAAGTTGCTCCAGTCGGCGCTCGAATATTGGCGCGGTCTGGAAGGCGAGAAGCGCGATGCGTTCCGATTCCACCACATCTCCACCGACGAAGTGTTCGGCGACCTGCCGTTCGACAGCGGCATCTTCACCGAAGACACGCCCTATGATCCCTCCTCGCCCTATTCGGCGTCGAAGGCGGCGAGCGACCATCTGGTCCGCGCCTGGGGTCACACCTATGGCCTGCCCGTGGTGCTGTCGAACTGCTCGAACAATTACGGGCCGTTCCACTTCCCCGAGAAACTGATCCCGCTGACGATCCTGAATGCGCTCGAAGGCAAGCCCCTGCCGGTCTACGGCAAGGGCGAGAATATCCGCGACTGGCTGTATGTGGACGACCACGCCAAGGCGCTGGCGACGATCGCGACGACCGGCAAGGTCGGCCAGAGCTACAATGTCGGCGGCCGCAACGAGCGGACCAACCTCCAGGTGGTCGAGACGATCTGCGACCTGCTCGACCAGCGCATTCCCCTCGCCGACGGCCGCAAGCGCCGCGAGCTGATCACCTTCGTCACCGATCGCCCCGGCCATGACCGTCGCTATGCGATCGATGCGACCAAGCTCGAGACTGAACTGGGCTGGAAGGCCGAGGAGAATTTCGACACCGGCATCGCCGCGACGATCGACTGGTATCTCGCGAATGAGTGGTGGTGGGGCCCGATCCGCTCCGGCAAATATGCCGGCGAGCGCCTGGGCCAGACCGCCTGATGCGTATCCTCATCACCGGACATGATGGCCAGGTCGCCCAGTCGCTTGCGGAGCAGGCGCAGGGCCATGATCTGGTCTTCACCAGCTATCCCGAGTTTGATCTTGCCAAGCCGGAGACGATCGAGGCCGCGGTGGCGCGAATCCAGCCCGAACTGATCGTGTCGGCCGCTGCCTACACTGCGGTCGACAAGGCCGAGAGCGAGCCCGAGCTGGCGATGGCGATCAACGGCGACGGCCCCGGCGTGCTGGCGCGCGCGGGGGCGAAGATCGGCGCGCCGATCATCCATCTGTCGACGGATTATGTATTCGACGGCAGCCTCGACCGCCCCTGGCGCGAGGACGATCCCACCGGCCCGCTCGGCGTATATGGCGCAACCAAACTGGCCGGCGAGCAGGCGGTGCAGGCTTCCGGCGCTACTCACGCCGTGATCCGGCTTGCCTGGGTCTACAGCCCATTCGGCAACAACTTCGTCAAGACGATGCTTCGGCTCGCCGAGACGCGCGATGCGCTCAACGTGGTTGAAGACCAGCAGGGCTGCCCCAGTTCGGCGCTCGACATCGCCACGGCGATCCTGAAGGTGGTCGGGCACTGGCAGCAGCACGGCGCCACCAGCGGCCTGTATCATTTCGCCGGATCGGGTGAGGCCAACTGGGCCGACTTCGCCCGCGCTATATTCGCGGAAAGCGCCACACGTGGCGGCCCGCGCGCCGCGGTGACCGGCATTCCCAGCTCCAGCTACCCGACTCCCGCCAAGCGCCCGGCAAATTCGCGCCTGGATTGCACGCACTTCGCAAATACTTTCGGCTACCGTGCGCCGGTTTGGCAGGAGTCACTGGCCGTCGTGCTTCGTCGGCTGATCTAACGGCAGCGACACGGGCTTGCTGGTCAAGGACTGGGGCTCACAAGAACAACATGACCCTGGCGGATACTGCAAAGGAAATGGCGGCGGTGTGGTCATAGCGCTTGGCGAGGCGTCGGCAGTCCTCGAGGGGGCAGAATTTGCGCTCGATGGCGTTGCGGCCCTTGTAGAGGCTGCGGCTGAAGCAGCTTTCCAGCGTCGGCTCGCCTTGGGGGGCGTGTTGGGAACAGCACCCCGCCAGTCGCTGAGCTCCCGGATACGGTTGGGATCATGGGCGCGATCGGCATGGACGATGCCGCGGGCTGGCAGGCTGTCGTGCAACGTCTCCGCTGCCCGACAGTCGGTCGCTTGAACGAATCACGAGGAAGGCGAGCGGCTTGCCTTCGGCGTCGGCGGGGGCATGTATCTTCGTTCTGCGCCCGCCTCGGCTGATGCCGATCACCTGGGCGTATGCCCCCCTTTCCAGCGACAGCCGAACGGTGAGTCTTCACATGCGTGCTGTCGATCAGGACCTCAGCCGGTGGTCCGCCGGCAGCGGCCGGCGCTTCAAACACCGCCTGCCAAACGCCCTTTCCGACGAACGCTTGTGCCGATTGAACAGCGTCTTGCACGGATCATAGGCGTCCGCGTCCTTCCAACGGCAACCCGCCTGCAGCACAGGACGATGCCACTGATCACCCGACGGCCGTGAACCGGCGGCGCACCTCGCGGCTTGTTGGGCAACAGCGGTTAGCCGACCCCGCTGATCGTCGCTCCGCCAGAACTCCCCCGGCAAATTACCTTCCACGTCAACGTGGAGGGTGAGTCACTTCCCTTGCGCCAACGAAATCCCGACTATGGGTCCCAGCCCTTGCGTCGAACCGCCTGCTGCCCCGAAATCCGTGCTCATCATCTGCCAAATTTCGGAGCACGAGTTAACGATCGCGGATAGCCACGACTAGCGGTTTGACCAGCTTGATTGCAGCTTCGCGCACTACGCGAATTGGTGACATCATCAGGTGATCCACTAGTACACCGACTGCGCTCACCTTTTCTGCCGCGACATCGCCGCGGATCTTGAATGAGTCGATGACTGCAACGTCGGAAACTAGCTTGCCCTTGATCCTGTTGGTGACGTTTTCGCCGTGTACCACCTGCAGCCACAGCGGTTGGCTCGGCACTTGGACGATGGTCCACTTGTCTCCGAGCTCATGGTGCGGCTTGGCCCAGATCGTCTCGACACCCCCGAGATCGCGCTCAACCAGCGAGGTGAAGGGATTGCTGCGATCGCTCGCGGTATACAGACGCCCACCCCGCATCGCGATGCCTTGGGTGAAGTTCAGCACCGTTTGCGCCGGGGCATCCTGAGCTGCCGCCTGCACTCGCGCGACGAAGTCGCTGGAGAGCGCGTCGTCGTTGTCGAGCCGACTGGTAACGATCAACCGTTCGCCGGGCGCCGCCAGCTCACGCACGTCCTCTGCGATCACCGCCTTGTCGAACATCCCCACGTAGCGAGGGGTGAAGTTGAAGATCTGGCGATCGCGCTCGATCCGTTCGCGGAATTCGGCGGGGGTGTCCTTGTCGAAATAGATCAGCCAGTGGAAATTGCGCTCGGTCTGTCCCGCGATGCTGGGAAGACAGAATTGCTCGAACAGGCCAAACCGCCGATCCAGCCAGCCCGGCGAGTTCCGAATCGCCACCTCGCGGCCGGGGCTGGCGATGTTGAAGCGCGTCAGAAGTACATGCAGCATTGGTTCGATCAGCCCCGCTCTAGCAAAACGAAGAAGCCCGGCCGCGGCAACAGCCCGCCCCGAACAACGTACACGGAACAGGTCGCGAGAGACCTGCGCGTTGCACTATCTGTGCCCTGTCCTTTTGCCGCCACTCAAGCTACCGGATAGGGGATATTCCCTAGCCGGGCAACCGAGGATTGCTGCACCGCGCAATAGGCATCCATGCTCCAACGACAAAACGGCTTGCCGCTCGCCGCGCCGGCCCCTAACCGTCGCCCTGTGCCTGAAGCCCGTCCCGATCGTATCGCCACCGGCCTGGCGCTCCGCCTCTTCGCCATCGCCTGCATGTCGACCATGTCGGCGCTCATCAAGATGTCGGAGCTGCGCGGCGCCTCGCTGATCGAGACCATGTTCCATCGCCAGCTCTGGGCGGTGCCGCTGGTGACTTTGTGGGTAGCAATGGGGCCCGGCCTCAAATCGCTGAAGACCGCGCGGTTCGGCGCGCATGTCTGGCGCACTGCGGTGGGGCTTACCGGCATGATCTTCACCTTCGGTGCGGTGATCCTGCTGCCGCTGGCCGAGGCGCAGACCTTCCAGTTCACCGTCCCTATCTTCGCCACGCTGCTCGGCGCGCTGATCCTCGGCGAGCCGACCGGCTGGCACCGTTGGGGCGCGGTGATCGTCGGCTTCATTGGCGTGCTGATCGTCGTCCAGCCGGGCCAGGAGGCGATCCCGATCTTCGGCGCGTTCGTGGGGCTGATGGCGGCGCTGTTCGTCGCCATCGTTGCGATCACGCTGCGCCAGATCGGCAAGACCGAGAGCGCCGGCACCACCGTCTTCTGGTTCTCGCTGCTCTCGGTGCCGGTGCTCGGCGCGATCTATGCCTTCCACTACAAGCCGCACGATGCCGAGACCTGGGCGATCCTGATCGCGACGGGGCTGGTCGGCGGCGTCGGCCAGCTGGCGCTGACGGGGGCGATGCGCTTCGCCCCTGTCTCCGCCGTCGTGCCGATGGACTATTCGGGGCTGATCTGGGCGACGCTCTACGGCTGGCTGCTGTTCGACGTGTTCCCGACCTTCTCGACCTGGCTCGGTGCCCCGGTGATCATCGCGAGCGGGCTCTACATCGTCTATCGCGAACAGAAGCTGGCGCGCGGGCGCGCTAGCTACGCCGAAACGCCACTATGAGGTTGTTGGCGGGCATCGCCACCCGCCGCTCGAACGCCAGTCCCTGCGCCGCCGCCGCTGCAATCACGTCGTCCAGCACCCGCAGCCCCCATTCGGCATTGCGCGCACGCAGTGACTGGTCGAATTCCTCGTTGGAAGGCGCGGTGGGCACGCCCGCCTCGCGATAGGGCCCGTAGAGGATCAGCGGGCCGCCCGGCGGCAGCAGCCGCCCTGCCCCCGCCATCAGCCCCAGCGTTGCCGCCCAGGGGCTGATATGGGCCATGTTGATGCACAGGATCGCATCGGCATGGGCGACCGGCCACGTCGCCGCCGTCGCATCGAGCGCGACCGGCGGGCGGACATTGTCCAGCCCCTCGCACCACGCGGCGATCGAGGCGAGCGCATCCGGGTCCGGGTCGCTCGGGTGCCATTCCAGCTTGGGGAAATGCTCGGCGAAATAGGCGCAATGCTCGCCGCTGCCGCTCGCCACTTCAAGCACGGCCCCGGCCGACGGCTGCAGCTCGCCGAGCATCGTGGCGATCGCCGCGCGGTTGCGCAGCGTCGCGGGGGCATGGCGCCGGACGCCTTCCGGCGGCGCCAGCCAGCTGCGGTCGCGATCGCTCATGCCGCCGCCCGCGCCTGTTGGAGGAGGCGCTTGCCGCGCAGATACATCTCCACCCGCATCGCGCTGAACAGCCCCAGCGCCATCGTGCCGAAGGCTTGGGTCAGCAGCATCACGTTGAGGTGCAGCGCCGAGCCTTCCGCCTGGCCGATCATCTTTACCGCGATCAGCACGACGATGAACAACAGCCCGCCGATCGACGCCTTCTGGTTGAGCTGGTGCGTCTCCGGATCGACGGAGAGATGCATCAGCTTGCCCCGCTGCCAGCCGAGCCCGGCGCCGACCACCAGCGCGGCGGCGCACAGCGCCCAGCCGCCAAGGCTCGGCTGCGTCCGCAGGAACAGGCTGGCGACGAGCAGCGCATAGAGCGCCGGGATGATCCACAGCCGTTCGAGCGTCAGCGGCCGGCTCTTCGCCATTCGCCGTACCCTTAGCGCGAGGATCAGCCCGACAACGAGGGCGGTGATGCCATATTGGATGAGGTGCGGTGTATCGAGCTGCATGGCGGACTCCCCCCGGAAGCGATGCAGCGCAGCATAGGAGGAAGCGCAGCGGCGTCAAAACGCCGTTTTCACGCATTGTCCCGAACGCCTGTGGCGGAGCGGGACAATGCGTTTGCTCCGCGCGACGTCAGTTGCCGGGCCGCTCGATCCGGTATTCCTTCGGCGGCGTCGCCCCCATCAGGTTCTCGACGAAATAGTCCCAACGGCGGCGCATCATGTAGTAGGATTGGTCGCCATAGCCGTGGTGCGCGCGCGGAAACAGCACCAGGTCGAAATCCTTGTTGGCCTTTTCCAGCGCATCGACCACCAGCAGCGTCGACGATACCGGCACATTGTCGTCGAGCATGCCGTGCGCCAGCAGCAGCTTGCCCTTCAGGTTCTTGGCGATGTCCTGATTGGCCTGCAGGTCGTAGTTGCTTTTGTCGCCATTGCGTTCGAGCAGGCCGAGATACTTCTCGTAGAAATCGTCCTCATAGTTGCGGTTGTCGTGGTTGCCGCTCTCGGCGATCCCGACCTTGAAGAAATCGGGATAGAGGAACATCGCCGCCGCGGTGGCATTGCCGCCGCCCGAATGGCCCCAGATGCCGACACGGTCGAGGTCGAGCCAGGCATAGCGCTTGCCCAGATCCTGGATGCCGCTCTTCTGGTCGGGCACGGCTTGCTTGCCCATGTCGCGATAATAATAGTCCTGGAAGGTCTTCGACCTGCGCGGCGTGCCCAGCGCGTCGATTTCCACCACGGCAAAGCCCAGCTGCGCCAGCGCGCCTGCATCCCCTTGCGCCGCGGCGAACTGCCGCGACGGGATCGTCCCCATGAACGGACCAGGATAGACATAGTCGATCACCGGATATTTGCGCTGCGGATCGAGCCCCGCCGGCTTGAACAACAGGCCGTGGCACAGCGTCTTGCCGTCGCTGCACTGGACGGCGATGCTTCCCGGCGCCTGCCAGCCCGCCGCCTGCAGCCGCGTCACGTCGCCCTTCGCCAGTTGCTGGACGACCGATCCGTCGGCGCGGCGCAGCACCGCCGTTTGCGGCTGCTGCGGGGTCGAATAGATGTCGACGAAGTAGCGCCCGTCGCTCGACGGGATCGCGATATGATCCTGCTTCTCGGGGGTGAGCAGCTTCGGCGCCCCGCCCTTCAGATCGATCGCGTAGATGCTGCGGTAATAGGGATCGGTGCCCGGCTCGCGCCCGACGCCGGCGATCAGCATCTTGCCGCTGCGCTCGTCGAGGAAGACCGGGTGGTCGACATTCCATTGGCCCCCGGTCACCTGGCGGATCAGCTTGCCGGTGGCGGCGCTATACAGATAGTAATGGCCCCAGTCGTCGCGCTGCGACCACCACAGGATCTCGCCGCGCTCGGACAGGTAGCGCCAGTTGATCCCCTCGTCGTTATAGCCGCTGTCGAACCAGGTCGGCACGGTCTCGGTGAACACGTCGCGCACCGCGCCGCTGGCCGCATCGGCGATGCGCACGGTCTCCACCTTGTGATCGCGCGAGGTCGACACGAAGGCGAGCGTCCTGGCGTCGTTGGCCCATTGCATGTCCTGCGGGCCCTCGCCGCACACCACGTCGTCGCACAGCGAGGAGCGATGCGGCTCCGCCGGCATCTTCAGCCGGATCACCTGCGCCGTATCGACGTCGACGATGACACGCTGGATCTGGATGATCTCCTTGTCGCCGACGAACGGGTATTTCCACGTTTCGACCTGCGAATGGCCGACCTGGGTGGTGGTGATCGAGAAGTCGGCCACTGCGCGCTGGTCCTGCTGGAAGGTCGCGAGCTTCCTGGAGTCCGGCGACCAGATCACGATCGCCTGGTCCGAATGCTTCCAGCCGGCATTGTCCGTCGCGTAGCCGAAATCCTTGACACCGTCGGTGGTCAGCTGCCGCTCCGCCCCCGTCGCCATGTCGCGGACCCACAGGTTCCAGTCGCGCACGAAGGCGGCGCGCTTTCCGTCCGGGGAGAGCACCGCGTCGGCCGGGCCCTGCTGCGCCAGATAGCCGGCGATCTGCCCGGCGCTCGGCGCTGCCGATTCCTTGCAAGCGTAGGGCTGCACCATCGCGCAGGCATAGCGCTTGCCGCCGACGCTGAGGACCGCGCTGTTTTTTGCGAGGTC
Source organism: Sphingomonas sp. (assembly GCF_036731925.1). GTDB lineage: Bacteria > Pseudomonadota > Alphaproteobacteria > Sphingomonadales > Sphingomonadaceae > Sphingomonas. Next base: position 499,290 of record NZ_DAINDJ010000001.1, on the reverse strand, counting down.
CGGCGTGAAATCCCCAATCGTCAGCTTCGCCGCGTCCTGCTCCTTCAGCCCGGCCGCGTTGAGCGAGGTCAGCAGCGCCGTGGTCTCGAAGGCGGCTTTCTTGGTGCGCTTGGCGGCGTCGACCAGCATGATCGTCGGCACGCCGTGGTCGGTGTCGACATACCAGAAGCGGCGCGCATCAATCCAATGTGCCGAGCGCACCGCGTGATCGACGAGCGGCGCCGTCCACGGACCCAGCTGATGCACGGCGCGGGTATAGTCGGCATCGGTCAGCACCGGCCGCTGTTGCGCGGTCGCCGTGCCGGCGGTCAGGGAAGCCAGGAGACAGCAGGCGATCAGGCGCATCGAGCAACTTTCCGAAGGAGAGGATTCGGCCAGCCGCAGGAAGGAGGGCCCAAGGCGCGTCCCCCGCCGCTTCCCCCATGCGGACCCGGCGCAGTGCGAACGGGCGCGACCTGTATGCAGAGCACCGGTCGCTACCGCAAGCGTCCCGGCCCCGTCTCCAGACGCAAAACGCCGGCTGGAAGCGGGGGCTTCCAGCCGGCGTGTGCGACCCTCTCGGGGGGTGTAGGGTCGGGAGCTTACTCGGCCGCTTCGGCGGGTGCCGCGTCCTTGTAGGCCAGCACCGGCTTGCGCGCGGCAAGAGTCTCGTCGAGGCGGCGGCGGGGCGCGAAGTGCGGCGCGCTCTTCAGCGCCGCCTCGCCCTGCTTGGCCTTGGTCGCGACGTTGCGGAACGCGCCGATGAACTGGTCGAGCGCCGCCTTGCTCTCGGTCTCGGTCGGCTCGACCAGCATCGCGCCGTGGACGACGAGCGGGAAATACACCGTCATCGGGTGATAGCCCTCGTCGATCAGCCCCTTGGCGATGTCGAGCGTCGAGAAGCCCTCGGGCAGGCCCTTGTCGCTGAAGATCGCCTCATGCATGCACGGGCCGGACTTGGCGAAGGGCGCGTCGAGCACGTCCTCCATCGCGCGCAGCACGTAATTGGCATTGAGCACCGAATCCTCGGCGACCTGGCGCAGGCCGTCGGCACCGTGGCTGAGGATATAGGTCAGCGCGCGGGTGAACATGCCCATCTGGCCGTGGAAGGCGGTCATGCGGCCGAAGGTGCCGGCATGATGCTCCTCCGCATTCTCTTCCTCGACGAGGCGATAGCCATCCGCGGTCTTCTCGACGAACGGCAGCGGCGCATAGGGCGCCAGCGCCGCCGACAGCACGACGGGGCCCGAACCCGGGCCGCCCCCGCCATGCGGGGTGGAGAAGGTCTTGTGCAGGTTGATGTGCATCGCATCGACGCCGAGGTCGCCCGGGCGGACCCGGCCGACGATCGCGTTGAAGTTGGCGCCGTCGCAATAGACATAGCCGCCGGCGGCATGGACCGCGTCGGAAATGTCCTTGAGGTCCGGCTCGAACAGCCCGCAGGTGTTCGGGTTGGTGATCATCACGCCGGCAATGTCCGGCCCCAGCCGCGCCTTGAGCGCCGCCACGTCGACCCGGCCCTCGGGCGTCGCGGGGATGTCCTCCACCGCGAAGCCCGCGAATGCCGCCGTCGCCGGGTTGGTGCCGTGCGCGGACTCGGGCACCAGCATGATGCGGCGCGCGGTCTCGCCCTTGGCGTCGAGTGCGGCGCGGATCGCCAGCACGCCGCAGAGTTCGCCATGCGCGCCGGCCTTGGGGCTCATCGCCACCGCCTGCATGCCGGTGAGCGTGATCAGCCAGTGCGCGAGCTGGTCGATCGCCTCCAGCGCGCCCTGCACGGTATCGACCGGCTGCAGGGGGTGGATGTCGGCGAAGCCCGGCAGGCGCGCCATCCGCTCGTTGAGGCGCGGATTATGCTTCATCGTGCAGCTGCCCAGCGGGAACAGGCCGAGGTCGATCGCATAGTTCTGGCGGCTGAGGCGGGTATAGTGCCGCACCGTCTCCGGCTCGGACAGGCCCGGCAGGCCGATCGGCTTGCTGCGCTCCATGCCGGCCAGGCGCGACTTGCCCGCGGGGGCCTCGCCGAAATCGACTCCGGTGGTGTCGGTGGAGCCGATCTCGAAGATCAGCGCCTCTTCCAGCATCAGCGCGCGGTTGCCGGTGAACGTGCCCTCGGCGGTCTCACCGCCCTGCGACGGCGTGGTGGGGCGCCAGCCCGACGGATTGATCGTGCTCATGCCAACACCTCCTCGAGTGCGGAGGCAAGCGTCTCGACGTCCTCCTCCGTGGTGGTTTCGGTGACCGCGATGACGAGGCCGTTCTGCAATTCCTCGACGCCCGGATAAAGGCGGCCGAGCGACACGCCGGCCAGGATGCCCTTGTCCGCCAGCTGGCGGACGACGGGCCGCGCTTCCTTGGAAAGCTTCAGGGTGAATTCGTTGAAGAACCGGTCGGTGACCAGTTCCACCCCGTCCACTTCGGCCAGGCGATCGGCGGCGGCGCTGGCGCCGACATGGTTGAGCTCGGCGAGCTGGCGCAGGCCCTTCTCGCCCAGCAGCGTCATGTGCACCGACATGGCGAGCGCGCACAGCACCGAGCTGGTGCAGATGTTCGACGTCGCCTTTTCGCGGCGGATATGCTGCTCGCGGGTAGAGAGCGTCAGCACGAAGCCGCGCTTGCCGCTGGCGTCCACCGTCTCGCCACAGAGGCGACCCGGCATCTGGCGGACCAGCTTTTCCGAGCAGGCGAACAGGCCGACATAGGGCCCGCCGAACTGCAGGCCGACGCCGAGCGACTGGCCCTCGCCGACGACGATGTCCGCGCCCATCTCGCCCGGCGCCTTGATCGCGCCCAGCGCCACCGGCTCGGTGACGACGGCGATCAGCAGCGCCTTCTTGGCGTGGCAGGCATCGGCTAGCGCCGACATGTCCTCGATGCGGCCGAGAATGTCCGGATACTGGACGACGACGCACGAGGTGTCGGCGTCGATCGCGTTGATCAGGTCGAGCGTGTCGGGCTCAGGGCTCAGCGTCGGCACGCCGGTGACGAGCTGGTCGCCGGTGAAGCGCGCCATCGTTTTGGCGACCGAGACATAATGCGGGTGCAGGCCGCCCGAGAGGATCGCCTTGCCGCGCTTGGTGACGCGGCGCGCCATCGAGATCGCTTCCCAGCACGCGGTCGAGCCGTCGTACATCGAGGCGTTGGCGACGTCGCAGCCCAGCAGACGCGCGATCTGGCTCTGGAACTCGAACATCATCTGCAGCGTGCCCTGCGCGATCTCCGGCTGGTAGGGCGTGTAGGCGGTGAGGAACTCGCCGCGCTGGATGATGTGGTCGACCGAGGCCGGCACATGGTGGCGATAGGCCCCTGCCCCGAGGAAGAACGGCGCTTCGCCGGCGGCCAGGTTCTTGCGCGCGAGCGCGGTCATGTGGCGTTCGACCGCGAGTTCCGATGCGTGCATCGGCAGGCCGGCGATCGGCCCGCTGAGGCGGGCGCTTTCGGGCACGTCGACAAACAGGTCGTCGATCGACTGGGCGCCGATCGTGCCAAGCATTGCCTGACGGTCGGCCGGGGTAAGGGGCAGGTAGCGCATCACGGTTCCTTGTTCCCTTCCCTCTTTCCTCCCCTCCCGCTTGCGGGAGGGGTCGGGGGAGGGGCTGAGGTTCTTTGGGAAGGACTGGCGGCTGCCATCCCCTCCCCTAACCCCTCCCGCAAGCGGGAGGGGAACGCGCCCCTCGGAAGGGGCTTCCCCACTTCTAAGCCCCTCCCCTTCAGGGGAGGGGTTGGGGGTGGGGCCGTCAGGTCAGCGGGCAGGTCGCTCATGGAGAGTTCCCCACCCCAACCCCTCCCCTGAAGGGGAGGGGCTAGTATGCGATCACAGCTTCGCGACGAAGGCCTGGTACTTGGTCTCGTCCATCAGCTCTTCGAGCTCGCTGGTATCGCTGAGCGTCATCTTGAAGAACCAGCCTTCGCCTTCCGGATCCTCGTTCACCAGCGCAGGGTTGTCGGCGAGGTCGCTGTTGCCCTCGACGATGGTGCCCGACACCGGCGCGTACACGTCCGACGCCGCCTTCACGCTCTCGACGACCGCGGCATCATCGCCCTTGCTCAGTTCCTTGCCCTCGTCGGGCACCTCGACGAACACGATGTCGCCGAGCTGGCTCTGGGCATATTCTGTGATGCCGACGGTCGCGACATCGCCATCGACGTCGATCCACTCATGGTCTTCGGTAAAATAACGGCTCATGTCACGCTCCCTTTCGGACATAGCGGTGGGGGACGAAGGGCATAGCCACAACTTCCGCGGAATGCTGCTTGCCCCGCTGGACAAGCGTAATCTTGGTACCGGCCGCTGCAAGCGCCGCGGGCACATAGGCCATCGCGATCGGCTTCTGGACGCTCGGCGCAAAGCCGCCCGAGGTGACCTTGCCGATTTCCGCGCCCGAGGCGTCGACGACGCCTGCGCCCTCGCGCACCGGCTGGCGGCCCTCGACGATCAGGCCGACGCGCTTCATCGCGCTGCCCTGCTCGCGCTCGGCGAGGATGCGCTCGGCACCCGCAAAGCCACCCTCTTCGCGGCGGCGCTTGGACAGCGCGAAGCCGAGATCGGCGGCGACCGGCGTGGTCTCCAGATCCAGGTCATGGCCGTAGAGCGGCAGGCCGGCCTCCAGGCGCAGCGAATCGCGCGCACCCAGGCCGATCGGCTTCACTTCGGGCTGCGCGGTGAGCGCGTCGGCGAAGGCTTCGGCCGCCTCGCCCGGCAGCGAAATCTCGTAGCCATCCTCACCGGTATAGCCCGAGCGGCTGACCCAGAGCGGGTTGCCGTTCCACTCGAACGCGGCGGCGGTCATGAACACCAGCTTTTCGACACCCGGCAGCACGCGGGCGAGCGCGGTCACCGCCTCCGGCCCCTGCAGCGCCAGCAGCGCCTGGTCTTCCAGATGGTTGATCGTCACCTCGTCGGGGAGGAATTCGCGGAACACGCCCAGATCGTCCCACTTGGTCGCGCCGTTGACGACCATGTAGATCGCGCCGCCGTCGATCTCGAAGGCGTTGTCGGCGGGCAGACGGGTCATCATCAGGTCGTCATGGATGCCGCCCTCTTCGCTGAGCAGCAGCGAATAGCGCATCCGCCCCTCGCCCAGGCCCTTCACGTCGCCCGGCAGCAGCTTTTCGAGCCCGGCGTCGAACTCGACGCCCGAGAAGAGCAGCTGGCCCATATGGCTGACGTCGAACAGCCCGGCATGCTCGCGCGTCCAGAGATGCTCGGCCATGATGCCTTCATACTGAACGGGCATCGCATAGCCGGCGAACGGGACCATGCGGCCGCCCCGCGCGCGGTGCCAGGCGTCGAGCGGCAGGGTCTCGATCGGCAGGTCGGTGACGGTGTCTTCGGCGGCTTCGCTCATCGGGGCACTCCGGGCATCAAGGGTCAACGATGCGCATGGAACCGAACGGCCCCCACAACACCATCGCCCCCTCTGTCACGGAACCTGAGAGCTTTCGCGCGGGTTTTGGGCCCGGCTTACCCCTTCGGTGGAGCCCGGCCTCGGAGGCCGTCTCGCTTTCCAGAGTGTCGTGGCCTGCGCGGTCCTCGGTGCCTGAGAGATTCCGGGGCGGTTGCTCCTTCGGCGATCCGGCGAACCGGATTCTCTCCCGCGCATGCCCATGCCGGTTGCCCGGCATCGACGCCGGCGAGCCTTGGCGGGACGGCTTGTCGGAGTCAATCGGGATTGAGAGTAAATCCGGGCAGAACGTGCTCCCCTCCCACTTGCGGGAGGGGTTTGAGCGATCAGCGCGTCGCGTTGTACTTCAGCTGGTCGTCGGTGAGCTGGAAGCCGACCAGCGCCTCGAACGTCGCGGACAGCACCGAACGACGGATCGACGGATCCGAAAGCGGATCGGTCGCAGCTGATTCCTCGCCGGCCTTGCGCTTCTGCGTCAAGCGACGGCGGACGTCGTCGGGCAGCGTTGCAGCGGCGTGCGAGACGCTGCTGGTTGCCTGGCCGACCGCGCTCGCGCGGAGCTGGCCCGCCTCGAAGTGCAGCGTGACGTTGGCGACGCGCTTCGCCTCGACGTTCGTCCCGCCACGCACCACGGTAAGGAAGTACGGCAGCACCACGTCGCGCGCCGGACCGGCATCGCGGCGGCGCGCCAGCACGTCGAACTTGATATCGGTCACCACCTGGGCGCCGGCATCGTTGCAGCTCGACTGGACGTTGGTGATCGTCGCCACCACGTCGATCGCGCTCGCTTCGCGGCTGGTCGCCGGATCGAACAGGGTCACATCGCCGGTGCCGGCCGGAATCGCCACCGTCGGGCAGGCGGTGCGGACCGCACTGATGCCGCCCTCGGTGATTTCGCCGGTGCGGGCGCAGCCGCCGGCGGCGAGCAGGATCAGGGCGGGAACGGTGAACTTAGGCACAGACAAGGGAAGGCAACCTTTCGAACCGAACAGCCGCCCCCCATCTCACACGGACCGGGGCCGGAACGGCGCGCACCATAGGAACCGCCTTCCGCCCGCGCAAGCAATCGCGTAGAGGCTCGACCCGATGGCAAACACCGAAAAGCGTCCCCTGGAGCTGCTGATCGCAGCGCCCCGCGGCTTCTGCGCCGGCGTCGACCGCGCGATCCGCATCGTCGAACTCGCGATCGAGAAATACGGCGCGCCGGTCTATGTCCGGCACGAGATCGTCCACAACAAGTTCGTCGTCGAGAATCTGCGCGCCAAGGGCGCCGTGTTCGTCGAGACGCTGGACCATGTGCCGGACGGGGTGCCGGTGGTCTTCTCCGCCCACGGTGTGCCCAAGGCAGTGCCGCACAAGGCCGAGCAGCGCGGGCTTTCGTACCTGGACGCCACCTGCCCGCTGGTCTCCAAGGTGCATCGCCAGGCCGAGCGCCATGTCGCCGCCGGGCGGCACATCCTGTTCGTCGGCCATGAAGGCCACCCGGAGGTGATCGGCACCTTTGGCCAGGTGCCTGAAGGATCGATGACGCTGGTCGAGACCGAGGCCGATGCCGAATCGGTCACGGTGCCCGATCCGGAGAATCTCGCCTTCCTCACCCAGACAACGCTTTCGGTGGATGACACCGCCGCGGTGCTGGGCATCCTCAAGCGTCGCTTCCCGACCATCCTGGCGCCGGGTGCGGACGACATCTGCTACGCCACGTCGAACCGCCAGGGCGCGGTGAAGGCGATCGCAGAGCAGGCCGAGCTGGTGCTGGTGATCGGCGCGCCCAACTCGTCCAACTCGCTGCGGCTGGTAGAGGTCGCCAAGCGTGGCGGCGCCCGCGCAGTGCTGATCCAGCGCGCGGCGGAGATCGACTTTTCCTGGTTCGACGGCGTGACCAAGGTGGGTATCAGCGCCGGCGCTTCGGCGCCCGAAGTGCTTGTGCGCGAAGTGGTCGAGCGGCTCGGCACTCAGTTCGCCATCTCCGAGCGCGAAGTGGAGACGGTGGAAGAGAGCGTCGTGTTCAAGCTGCCCCGCGGGCTCGAGGCTGCGTAATGGCCGTCTACACGCAGGTTTCGGCCGAGGCGCTTTCCGCGTTTCTCGAGCGCTTCGACGTCGGTGAACTGGTCTCCGCCAAGGGCATCGCCGAGGGGGTGGAGAACAGCAACTATCTGGTCGATACGAGCAAGAGCCGCTTCATCCTGACGCTGTACGAGAAGCGCGTCGATCAGGGCGACCTGCCCTATTTTATGGCGCTGCTCGATCACTGCGCCGATCGCGGCGTGCCGGTGCCCCCGGCAGTGCCCGATCGCGACGGCCGCCTGATCCACGAACTGGAGGGCCGTCCGGCTTGCCTGATCCAGTTCCTCTCGGGCGTCTCGGTCTCCCACCCCACCCCGGCGCAGGCCCGTGCGGCCGCCGAGGCAATGGGCCGGATGCACAAGGCAGTCACGGACTTCCCGCAAGGCCGCCCGAACTCGATGGGCATCGACACCTGGCGCCCGCTGTTCGAGCGCTGCGGCAACAGCCTCAACGACATCGCGCCCGGCCTGTATGACGAACTCGGCCAGGCGCTGGACCGCGTGACCAAGGCATGGCCGCGCGAGGGCTTCGACACCTGCGCGATCCATGCCGATCTGTTCCCGGACAATGTCCTGATGCTCGGCAACCGGGTGACCGGCCTCATCGACTTCTACTTCGCCTGCACCGACCTGCGGCTCTACGATCTCGCGGTGATGCACACCGCCTGGGCGTTCGACTCTACCGGCGAGCGGTTCGACCCCTACGTCTCCGAGGCGCTGCTCGCGGGCTATGAGGCCAGCTACAAGCTCTCCGAGAAGGAGCGCGCGATCCTGCCGCTGCTGGCGACCGGCGCATGCATCCGCTTCACTCTCTCGCGCGCCTGGGACTGGCTCAACACGCCGGCCGACGCACTGGTGACGCGCAAGGACCCGCTCGCATTCTGGCGGCGGTCGCGTGCCTATGAATCCGCCCTGGCGGCGCTCGCATGACCGAACTCCAGCATGTCGAAATCGCGACCGACGGCGCGTGCAAGGGCAATCCCGGCCGCGGCGGCTGGGGGGTACTGCTGCGCATGGGCGAGGTCGAGAAGGAGCTGTCCGGCGGCGAGGCGCACACCACCAACAACCGCATGGAGCTGATGGCGGCGATCCAGGGGCTGAACGCGCTCAAGCGCCCGTGCCGGGTGACGCTCTCCACCGACAGCCGCTATGTGATGGACGGCCTGACCAAGTGGATCCATGGCTGGATGAAGAACGGCTGGAAGACCGCCGACAAGAAGCCGGTCAAGAATGCCGATCTCTGGCAGGAACTGCTGGCAGCCGCCAAGCCGCACCGGGTCGAGTGGAAATGGGTGAAGGGCCATGCCGGCCACCCGGACAACGAACGCGCCGACAAGCTGGCCAGCGACGCCGCGATCGCGGCGCGTGCATTGGCCACGGCGCCCTGACATCGCGGGGTTGGCACCAGACCATTCAACGCGGCGCAGGCCGATGATTCATCGACCCGCACTGTCGGTAGAAGTCCTCATACGTCATGGCGCGTGCCCGCCCGTGCGGGCATCACCGGGAAGGCTAGACGCCGCGGGTACCGGCGAGCGACGCGAAGGCAGCCCCCCACCATTTCGTTTCGTTGTTCGCCAGAACGCTATTTCTTGAACATGCCTCCGGTTTTGTTGCCTGGGGGCACACCTTCCTTGTTTTGCACGAAATAACTTGGGGCCACGTTACCGGTCAGCTTCGCCGGCCCTGCTGTTCGGAACCAGGGCTTGTAGTTCGGGCCTGCAAAGATCCGGTTGTTCGCGATCTGGATGTCATCGCCCCGAGCAATGCTCACCGCGTTCCACATGGTACAAATGAAGGTGTTGTTCGCGATCGTGATCCGGTCATAACCGCCGACGCCTGCCTCGTCGCCAAAGAACACGCCCTGCATCTCGTGGCCAGGATCGCCGCGGAAGGTGTTGCCGACGATCGTCACGTCCTTGCAGCCGGATGCCTTGCGCGTCGTCCAGCATTGCACGCCGTCCGGGTGCTCGCCGGGCAGGGGCCGGAAGTCGTGGAAGACGTTGTCCGCAATCCTTGCCCCGCGCGCTCCCGGAATATCGATCGCATCCACGCCCAGAATACTGAAGTCGTTGTTCTGGATCACGAAGTCAGCGCAATCGTCGCACGTGATACCGAGATTGAGGTCCTGGAACTTCACACCGGACACCACCAGATTCCTTGTACCGCGAGCCATCATGCCCTGCATGTCGTTGCTGGGGTCCCCGTCCAGCGTGCCGTGAAATGAGCCGCCGTCAAATCGGATGTTTGCCCCACCCGATACTTCGGCCATCTTCGACCACTTCCGCTCGCTGCCCAGCGGGCGCGTGAATTCGATGTTCCGCAGCGTCATTCCGCTGGTGTCTATGGCCACGAACCGGCTGATGATGGCGGGATGCGTCGGATCGGCGCTCTCGACCGTCACCGGATTTTTCCAGGTCCGGTTCCGAACGATCACGGCGCCGTAGTTACCGGGCCGGAGCACAATCCGCTCGCCCCCTTTTGCCGCGTTCAGCGCGGACGTCAGCTCGGCGTTGCTGCTGACGGTGATTGAGGCCAGGGCGAAAAGGAGGGTGGCGATGCTCATGGCACTTCCTCTAGCAAAGGCCGGACGATCTGTCTTGCCGATATGACCGTTATGGCCGCGCACCGCCGACCGCATCCACTCTGGAAGCTCTCAACGCACACCGGCAGCTGCATCGACAGCGGTGCCGCGTCTGCGCGGCAGTCCCGGCGCTCGGCTCACGCCGTGGCCAACGCGACCTCATAGTGCGCCGTGGTCTTCGCCGCGACTTCCTCCGCCGTCACCCCCGGCGCCAGCTCGATCAGCCGGAACGGCGAGGTGTGATCCACGCGCGAAAACACCGCGAGGTCGGTGATGATCATGTCCACCACGTTCTTGCCCGTCAGCGGCAGGGTGCAGTCCGGGATGAACTTGGGGCTTCCGTCCTTGGCGGTATGCTCCATCACCACGATGATCTTCTTCACGCCGGCAACGAGGTCCATCGCGCCGCCCATGCCCTTGATCATCTTGCCCGGGATCATCCAGTTGGCGATGTCGCCCGCCTGGCTCACTTCCATTGCGCCGAGCACGGTCAGGTCGATATGCCCGCCGCGGATCATCGCAAAGCTGTCCGCCGAGCTGAAATAGACCGAGCTGGGCAGTTCGCTGATCGTCTGCTTGCCGGCGTTGATCAGGTCCGGGTCCTCATCCCCTTCCAGCGGGAACGGACCGATGCCGAGCATGCCGTTCTCGGACTGGAGCGTCACTTCCACCCCCGCCGGGATGTGGTTCGCCACCAAGGTCGGGATGCCGATGCCCAGATTGACGTAGAAGCCGTCGCGCAGTTCCTTCGCGGCGCGCGCCGCCATGTCGTCGCGGGTCCAGGCCATCAGTGCTTCTCCTGCGGATCCGTCCAGCGCGTCGCCGGCGGGAAGGTTTGGTCAAAGGTGGAACCGATCCCGGTTCCATAAACAGGGTTGGGCAGCACGAACCACCCGCGCCCCCATATCGCGCCGATCACCGGACTGGCCACCGCCACGCGCCGCTCCGGCGGGGTGAGGCCGGCGAACGCATCGGTGAAGTCGCCAAGCTGGTCGCCACCCATCGCCACCACGCACCAGCGCTGCGCGATCAGATTGCGACGGCCATCCTTGGCGGACTTGCCGTCGACATCCCCCTTGAGGAATAGCGTCTCGCCATGCCTGGCCGGCCCCAGCCCGGCGAAGTTCAGTGCCGCCTCGGTCTGCTCGGCATTGGCCGCGGCGCGGTTGGTGTTGAAGATCACTGTCACCCCCATCGCCCGGAGTGCCCGCACCGCTTCAACGGCGCCCGGCACGGCAGCGACCTTCATCGCGCCGGTCTTCTCCCAGCGGTCCCATCGCGCCGGATCATAGGGGCCGGCGCGCTCGGCATCGTCGGCCTCGTAGCCAAGGTTGAGCAGCATCGTCTCGTCGACGTCGAACACCGCCGCCGCCGGCTTGTCGCCGCAGGGCTGGAAGCGCGGGATTGCCAGCGTCGCGTCCGGGGTAAGCACCACCGAGGTGCGCGGATGCGGGCCCTTGGGGTCGTCCTTGGCCATGCGCGCACGGACCTGGTCGACCAGCGCGTTATAGGCCTGCACGCTCAGCGCCGCCGCCTCGCCCGAGCCATAGAGATACTGCATCCCCGCCGGCGCGGCGATCTGCTCGGCCGGTGCAGGATGCGCCGGTCCCTGCACCACGGTCGTGTCGACCACGCAGCCCGAAAGCGCCAGCCCGCTCGCCAGCAGCAGCGCCTGCCGAATCATGCCGCCTCGCGCGGGCGGACGGTGCGGAACTCGATCTTCTTGTCGTAGGGCGCCCCGACGATCATCCGCTTTACATAGATGCCGGGCAGGTGGATCTGGTCGGGATCGAGGCTGCCGACCGGCACCACTTCCTCGACCTCGGCGACGCAGAGGTGGCTGGCGGTGGCCATCGGCTGGTTGAAGTTGCGCGCGGTCTTGCGGAAGATGAGGTTGCCCGCCTCGTCCGCCTTCCAGCCCTTGATGATCGAGATGTCGGCGCGGATGCCGCGTTCGAGGATATACTCCTCCCCGTCGAACAGCTTCACTTCCTTGCCCTCGGCCACCTTCGTGCCGACCCCGGTCTTGGTGTAGAAGCCCGGGATGCCCGCGCCCCCTGCCCGGCAGCGCTCCGCGAGCGTGCCCTGCGGGCAGAACTCCACCTCCAGCTCGCCGGAGAGATATTGCCGCTCGAATTCCTTGTTCTCGCCGACATAGGAAGAGATCATCTTCTTCACCTGCCGACTGCGCAGCAGCTTGCCCAGCCCCTCATTGTCGATGCCGGCATTGTTCGAAGCGATGGTGAGGTCCTTGACGCCCGAAGCCTGAATCGCGTCGATCAGCCGCTCCGGGATGCCGCACAGGCCGAAACCGCCCGCGCAGATCATCATCCCGTCGAACAGCAGCCCTTCCAGCGCTGCGCTCGCGTTGGGGTAGAGCTTGTCCATCGACGATTCCTCCAGATGTTTGGAGCGGCGATAATACTGCCGAGCCAGCGCGGTCAAGCAAACCTGAACCAGCGTTCAACTGCACGGCGTTTCCCCTGCGGAAAGGCCAACTGTTGCGCAACTGCAACACCTAAACATGTAATGCATTTGTCATATTGCACCCGAGAACCAAAAGCCTACCTAGAGCACCTGGATGGCCATCCGGTGATAACAAGTAACAAGTCCAAAGGTATCTAATCATGCGTATTTTCGCAGCGACGACGCTCGCCCTCATGGCATCCGCAACCCCCGCCCTGGCACAGGACGCGACCTTCCAGGGTCCGCGCATCGAGGCAGTCGGCGGCTGGGACAACATCAAGTCGGATGGCATCAGCGCGTCGGGCTTCGTCTATGGCGGCGCAGCCGGCTATGACCTGCAGCGCGGCAACTTCGTTGTCGGCGTTGACGGTGAAATCACCGGCACCACCACCAAGAAGACGTTCGACCTCGGCACCATCAAGGGCGGCCGCGATTTCTACGCCGGCGCGCGCATCGGCTACGTCGTTGCCCCCGCGACTCTGCTGTACGGCAAGGTCGGCTATGACAACAGCCGCGTGATCGCCCGCTCGGGCAACCTGCGCGACGCCGAGAACCTGGACGGTATCCGTCTGGGCGCCGGTGTGGAGCGCAGCTTCGGCCACTATTACGGCAAGGTCGAGTATCGCTACACCAACGCGTCGCAGGACGTGGTGCGCCACCAGGTGCTGGCCGGCGTCGGCTACCGCTTCTGAGCGAAGCAACGGAAGTGAGGCGCGCCCCCGCGCCTCGCATTCCCGAAGGCCCCGCATCGGCGACGATGCGGGGCTTTTTCGTGCGCGTCGCCCGCGCTGCCGGCTCGACTTCCCCGCCCCGCCGGGCCTACCATCCCGCGATGACCGCGAAACGTACCGGGGGCCGGATCCTCGTCGACAATCTGGTGGCACAGGGCTGCGACCGGATCTTCCATGTGCCGGGCGAGAGCTTTCTCGCCGTGCTCGACGCGCTGCATGACGAGCCCAGCATCGATCTGGTCACGTGCCGCCAGGAAGGCGGCGCGGCGTTCATGGCCTGTGCCGACGGCGCGATGACCGGGCGGCCGGGGGTGTGCTTCGTAACGCGCGGCCCGGGCGCCACCAATGCCAGCATCGGCGTGCATGTCGCGATGCAGGATTCGCAGCCGATGCTGCTGTTCATCGGCGATGTCGATCGCGGCATGCGCGACCGCGAGGGCTTCCAGGAGGTCGACCTGCCGGCGATGTTCGCCCCGCTCGCCAAATGGGCGACGCGAATCGAGGATGCGCGGCGCATCCCCGAATATGTCGCCCGCGCCTGGAACGTCGCGACCTCGGGCCGGCCGGGCCCGGTGGTGATCGCGCTGCCCGAGGACATGCTGCTGGACATGGTGGAGGCGGTCGACCGCCCCGCCATCGCCGAACCGATCCAGGCCGCAGACGCCTTCGATCTCGACCAGCTTTACGATCTGCTCCGCGGGGCCGAGCGCCCGATCGCGATCGTCGGCGGCGGCGGGTGGGATTCGGATACGGCGGAGGACTTCGCCCGTTTCGCCGAATCGATCGACCTGCCGGTCGCCAGCGCCTTCCGGCGGCAGGATGCGATCGACAATGCCTCGCCGGTGTGGGCGGGCAATCTCGGCTATGGCCCGAACCCCAAGCTGGTGGCGCGGATCAAGGCGGCGGACCTGCTGCTGGTGGTGGGCGCGCGGCTGGGCGAGGCCACCACCGACGGCTACAGCCTGATCACCCCCGAGCATCCCGGGCAGACCCTCGTCCACGTCCATCCGGACCCAAGCGAGTTCCACCGCGTCTACCGAGTCGATCTGCCGATCTGCGCGCGCCCGTTCGAGTTCGCGGTGGCCGCCGCGGCAACGGCGGAAGCCGCCGGTCTCCCCCGCTTCGACGGCGCCGCCGCGCATGCCGAGTGGCTGGAATGGTCGACACCGAAACCGCGCGCGGGTGTTGCACTCGATCTCGGTCCTTGCGTCGCGGCGATGCGGAAGGCGCTGCCGGCGGACACGATCATCTGCAACGGCGCGGGCAATTTCTCCGGCTGGTGGCACCGTTACTGGCCCTATGCCGCGCAGCCGAGCCAGCTCGCCCCCACCGCCGGTGCCATGGGCTATGGCGTGCCTGCCGCGGTCGCCGCGGCGCTCCGCTTCCCGGAGCGCAAGGTGGTTGCGGTCGCGGGCGACGGCGACTTTCTGATGAATGGGCAGGAACTCGCCACCGCCGTGCAGCACGACGCCGATCTGCTGGTGATCGTGGTCGACAACGGCGCCTATGGCACGATCCGCATGCACCAGGAGCGCGAATTCCCCGAGCGCCTTTCGGGCACTGCCTTGCGCAATCCCGATTTCGCGGCGCTCGCCCGCGCGTTCGGCGGCTGGGCGACCACGGTGGAGACGACCGAGGCCTTCGCCCCCGCTCTTGCGCTCGCCCTCGCCCAGCCGGGGCTCAAGCTGTTGCATTGCAAGACGGACGTCGAAGTGATCAGCGCCGCGACGACGATCACAAAGCTGCGAAATCGCTGAACGGATAGGAACCCGTTAACCGCCTTCGTTCTAGAATCGCTGCATGGGACAGCAGACGAAAGAGCGATGGCGGACGGCCCATCTCGGCAAGCGGGGGGATCGCGTGCGTCTGGGCGGACGGCAGATCTGGCAATGCGAGTGGCGCTGGATCAACAAGAACACGGTGCGGCTGCCGCATCCGCTGCATACGGACCAGATGTTCTCGTTCATGATCTGCGAAGTGGGGCCCGCCTCCGCGCCGGTCCGCTTCGCCGCGGCGCAGGTAGAGCCCGAGATGTGGGCGTTCTACGTCCCGGATTGATTCCGTCCTTAGCCCCTCCCCTTCAGGGGAGGGGTTGGGGTGGGGCTGTGTCTCACAGAGACCACAGGCGTTCTGGAATCCCTCCACCCCCACCCCCTCCTCCAAGGAGGAGGGGCTTAGGTAGAATCAAAGCGGGCCGCCCCTGTCAGGGCGGCCCGCTTCATGTCGGTCTCTCAGGCGACTCAGATGTCGTCGCCGAGCGCACCCTTGATCTTGCCGCCGAGCTGCTGGCCCTTGCCCTTCAGCTCCTGCGCCGCGCCTTCGTCGCGCGTTTCCGGGTTGCCGCTCTGCTGCTTCACCTTGCCGGCCAGCTCGTTGAGATTGCCTTTGATCTTGTCGGTCAGCTCGCCCATGCTCGATACTCCTGGCTAAGGTCGGGTGCCACACGACACGACACCTGCGACTTGCCTGAAATAACGTATGTCGGGCGGGACCGTTCCCGATCAGCCGCGGGTAACCTCGTCGAGAAACGCCTTGGTCGCGCGCCATGCTTCCTGCGCGCCGTTCGGGTTCTTGGTCCGCAACAGCGTCGACGTGCCGTGCACGCCGCCCAGCTTCGGCACGAACTGCGTCTTCTGCGTCGAGGGCGATGCAGCGAGGATCGTCCGCGCTGCATCCTCCTCGTGGCCGTCCTGCGCGGAGGTGACGAAGATCGGCGCCGTCACCTTGGCGGCAGCCCGCGCCACTGCGCCCTTGTCGTCGAGATATTCGCCGGGCGAAAAGGCCAGCAGCGCCTTCACCTGCCCGGGATGCTCGGCGGCGAGCGGGAAAGCCAGCGCGGCGGAATAGCTGCTGCCCCACAGGATGATCGGCAGCTTCTGCGAAAGGCCCCAGGCGAACGCCGCATCCAGGTCCTTCTTCGCATCGGCATAGCTCGCCGAGTGGCCGAGCATCTTCACGGTCTCGTTCACACCGAACAATGTGCCGCCAGCGCGCTGGTCGATGCGGAGAGACGAATAGCCCGCCTGCGCCAGCTGGGGCGCGAGCAGGGCATATTCGTCCTTGCCCGATTCCGCCTGGTGGAACAGCAGCAGCAGCGCCTTGGGCTTGGCCGCCTTCGTGTAGACGCCGGCGATCTTCACCCCGTCCGCCGCGCGCAACGTCACCGGCTCGGCCGAGATCGGCCCCTGATTCTCCACCGGATCGCCCTGCGGGCGCGGGTGGCACCCCGCCACCGCGACCAGTGCCAGTGCCGCCAGCGCGCGCCGCATCAGATCAGCCCGGCCAGCGGGCTCGACGGATCGGCATAACGGCGCTTCGCCATGCGGCCGGCGCGATAGGAAAGCCGCCCGGCCTCCACCGCAGCCTTCATCGCCGCCGCCATCAGGATCGGATCCTTGGCCTCGGCGATCGCGGTGTTCATCAGCACGCCGTCGCAGCCCAGCTCCATCGCCACCGCCGCGTCCGACGCCGAGCCGACGCCGGCATCGACCAGCACCGGCACCTTGGCGCCCTCGACGATCAGCCGGATCGTCACCTGGTTCTGGATGCCCAGCCCAGAACCGATCGGCGCGCCCAGCGGCATGATCGCGACGGCACCCGCGTCCTCCAGCCGCTTGGCGGCGATGGGATCGTCCACGCAGTAGACCATCGGCAGGAAGCCTTCCTTGGCCAGCACCTCCGTGGCGCGCAGCGTCTCGACCATGTCGGGATACAGCGTCCGCGCCTCGCCCAGCACTTCCAGCTTCACCAGCTCCCAGCCGCCCGCCTCGCGCGCCAGCCGCAGCGTGCGGATCGCCGAATCGGCATCGAAGCAGCCGGCGGTGTTGGGCAGATAGGTGATCTTCTTCGGGTCGATATAGTCGGTGAGCATCGGCGCCTTGGGGTCGCTGACGTTCACCCGGCGCACCGCCACGGTGACGATCTCGGCCCCCGAAGCGGCGACGGCGGCCGCATTCTGCTCGAAATCCTTGTACTTGCCGGTGCCGACGATCAGCCGCGAGCGGAAGGTCTTGCCCGCCACCGTCCAGCTGTCGTCGGCAAGCGGCCCGGCATGGTCGCCCCCGCCAACGAAGTGCACGATCTCCAGCTCGTCGCCATCCTCGACGATCACGTCGCCCAGCGTCGAGCGCGGTACCACTTCGAGGTTGCGTTCCACCGCGACCTTTTCGGGCACCAGCCCCAGTTCGGTCGCGAGCTGCGCGAGCGTGAGCCCGGCGGTGATGCGCTTGTGTTCGCCGTTGACCCGGATGGAGACGGTACCGTCGCTGTGCATGAGGTGCCTTGGATTTGATTGGAGACGCGGGGTTATATAGGGAGAGCCGCATCCTGCCCGCAACCGAAAGGCGCTTTGCATTGGCCGATACGATCTTCGTCTTGAATGGTCCCAACCTCAATCTGCTGGGGCTCCGCGAGCCGGAAATCTATGGGTCGGACACGCTGGACGACATTGCCGGCATGCTGGAGGATCGCGCCCGCGATCTCGGGCTGGAAATCGAGATGCGCCAATCCAACCACGAAGGCCATCTGATCGACTGGCTGCACGAGGCGCAGGCCGATGACGCCCGCGCGGTATTGCTCAATGCGGGCGCGTTCACCCACACCTCGGTCGCGTTGCACGATGCGATCAAGAGCATCCGCACGCCGGTGATCGAGGTGCACCTGTCGAACCCGCACGCACGCGAATCCTTCCGCCATATCAGCTATGTAAGCCGGGCGGCGAAGGGCACCGTCGCAGGGTTCGGTGCGCATTCCTATATACTCGCGCTTGAAGCCGCCGCGCGTCTCTGACAGAGGGCGCCGTTTCATTTACAGAATTTAAAAGAAGGGTCGTATGGCCGAAGAAACCAAGTCGGGTGCAATGATGGTCGATATCGAGCTGGTCCGCCAGCTCGCCGCCGTCCTCGACGACACCCAGCTGACCGAGATCGAAGTGGAGGACGGCGAACGCCGCGTCCGCGTCGCGCGGAAGGTCACCGCCGCTCCGGCGACGATGCAGTATGCGGCCCCCGCCGCACCGATGCTCGCCGCTCCGGCCGCTGCCACCGCGCCGGCCGAGATCGTCGCCGCGCCGCAGCCAGCCGCCAACGCGGTCAAGTCGCCGATGGTCGGCACTGCCTATCTCAAGCCGAATCCCGAAGCGAAGACCTTCGTGACCGTCGGCCAGCAGGTCGCCGCGGGCGACACGCTGCTGATCATCGAGGCGATGAAGGTGATGAACCCGATTCACGCCCCCAGCGCCGGCACGGTCAAGGCGATCCTGGTCGAGAATGGCCAGCCGGTCGAGTTCGACCAGCCGCTCGTCGTGGTCGAGTAACGGAACGGCCATGGCCCAGATCAATAAGCTGCTGATCGCCAATCGCGGCGAGATCGCGCTGCGCATCCACCGCGCCTGCCACGAAATGGGCATCAAGACGGTGGCGGTGCACTCCACCGCGGATGCCGATGCGATGCACGTGCGCCTGGCGGACGAGGCGATCTGCATCGGCCCGCCGGCCGCAGCGGAGAGCTATCTCAACATCCCGAACATCATCTCGGCCGCCGAGATCTCGGGCGCGGATGCGATCCACCCGGGCTATGGCTTCCTTTCGGAGAACGCCCAGTTCGCCGAGATCGTCGAGGCGCACGGGCTGATCTTCGTCGGGCCCAAGCCCGAGCATATCCGCACCATGGGCGACAAGATCGAGGCGAAGCGCACCGCCGGCGCGCTCGGCCTGCCGCTGGTGCCGGGCTCGGACGGCCCGATCAGCGACCTGGAAGAAGCCAAGGCGATCGCCGCCAAGGCGGGCTATCCGGTGATCATCAAGGCCGCCTCGGGCGGCGGTGGTCGCGGCATGAAGGTGTGCACCAGCGAGGATCAGCTCGAAACGCTGATGCAGCAGGCGGGCTCGGAAGCGAAGGCGGCGTTCGGCGACGCCACCGTGTACCTCGAGAAATATCTCGGCAATCCGCGCCACATCGAGTTCCAGGTGTTCGGCGACGGCAACGGCGCCGCGATTCATCTCGGCGAGCGCGACTGTTCGCTCCAGCGCCGCCACCAGAAGGTGCTCGAAGAGGCCCTCTCCCCGGTCATCACGCCGGAAGAGCGCGAACGGATGGGCGCGATCGTCGCCAAGGCGATGTCCGACATGGGCTATCGCGGCGCCGGCACGATCGAGTTCCTGTGGGAAAATGGCGAGTTCTACTTCATCGAGATGAACACCCGCCTCCAGGTCGAGCATCCGGTGACCGAGATGATCACCGGCATGGACCTGGTCCGCGAACAGATCCGCGTCGCCGAAGGCCACGGCCTGTCGGTGCGCCAGGAGGATCTGGAGTTCCGCGGCCACGCGATCGAATGCCGCATCAACGCCGAGGATCCGCGCACCTTCGCACCCTCGCCTGGCACGATCACGCATTTCCACGCGCCGGGCGGCATGCACGTCCGCGTCGATAGCGGCATCTATTCGGGCTACCGGATCCCGCCCTACTACGATTCGATGATCGCCAAGCTGATCGTCTATGGCCGCACCCGCGAGGGCTGCATCCTGCGACTGAAGCGCGCGCTGGAAGAGTTCGTGGTCGACGGCATCAAGACGACGATCCCGCTCCACCAGGCACTGCTCGACGACCCCGAATTCCAGAAGGGCGAGTACACGATCAAGTGGCTGGAAGAATGGCTTGCCAAGCACGACGAGGCAGCCGGGGCGTGAAGGCCACGATCTACCACAACCCGCGCTGCTCCAAATCGCGCGAGGCGCTGGCGATCCTCACGGACGCCGGCGCCGAGGTGGCGGTGATCGAATATCTGAAGACTCCGCCGAGCCGAGAGACGCTGGCGGAGCTCTACAAGCGCGCGGGCATGACCGCACGCGAAGGGCTGCGCATCGCGGAGGACGCCGCCAAGCCGCTGAAAGGCGCGGATGACGACACCATCCTCGACGCGATGGCAGCAAACCCGATCCTGATCGAACGCCCGCTGGTCGTCACCGAGCGCGGCGTTCGCCTGGGTCGACCGCCCGAGAAGGTGCGGGAAATCCTGTAAGCCGCCGCTGCCGCCCTTCCCGCCGTAGCGGCGAGGACGCGGCGGCGCGCGGCCCCCCCCCCCCAAATGGGGGGGTGCGCAGCGCTCGCCTTGGGCTGGTGGCGCGCCGGCCCCTCCCCCATCCTTGCCCCATGTCGAATTTCGGGGATCAGGCCATGGGCGGCCGCGGCGTCGCCTTGTCGGGCGGAGCGCGGCAGCGCGGGCCATGGAACGGCGCGCGCCTTCGCGTCCTCGCAGCATCATTGCTGGCACTCGGCATTTTCTGGATCGACAGCTTCACTAGCTTCCACAGCGCGATAGCCACGCTGTATGTCGTCGTTCTGCTCCTGGCGGGCGCTGGCCTTGATCGGCGCCAGCTGATCGGTTGGGCGCTTTCCTGCGCCGCGCTCACCCTGGCGAGTTTCATGATCGTCCATCGCGGCGCCCCGGCGAGCGAAGCGATGCTGCGCCTGCTGGTAAGCCTTGCCGCCAACGCTGTCACAGCTGCGCTGCTGCTTCACCGCGTAGCGCTAGACGCGCGCATGGCCCGCGAGGAGCGCCGCTACGCAACGATGACCGACACGCTCGCCATCGCGATCTGGGAACATGACTTCCGCCCCGTCGCAGAGGCGATCGCGGGGGTCCGCGCACGAGGCGTGACCGATCTCGCCGCCTATCTTCGCGCGCACCCAGATTTTGTCGCCGAAACCCGCCGGCTGGTGCGCATCACCGACGTCAATCAGACCGCGCTGGACCTGATGGGCGTGCCGAGCAAGGCAGCCTTCTTCCGCAAGCTGGGCGACTTCCTGCCCGAAACCGACGCGAGCTTCGCCGACTGCATCCTGGCGATCGATGAGCAGCGGCCGATGTTCCAGGCAGAAACCCAGGTCCATGCGGCAGACGGATCCCCGATCGATATCATCGTGGCGTTCAGCCTCGCCCCCGGCACCTGCCTGGCGCGCGTACCGGGCAGCATCCTCGATGTCCGCCCGCGCAAGCGGCTGGAGACCACCGTGGAGCGCACCCGCATCGAGCTGGAGCGCGTGCAGCGCACCGCCGCGATCGGCGCCATGTCCGCCTCGATCGCGCACGAGATCAACCAGCCGATCGCGGCGGTGCAGAGCTATGCCGAGGCGGCGGCCCGCTGGCTGGCCCGGCCCGAGCCCGATCTGGACGAGGTGCGGCTGGCGCTCACCGGGCTCGGCCAGGCGGTGGCGAACATCCACACGGTGATCCGGCGGGTCCGGTCCCTGGTCGGCGGTGCACAAGGCGAGATGCAGTCGCTGGGGCTCGGCAGCCTGGTCGCCGACACGCTCACCATCGCGGCACGCGACCTCGACGCGCACGGCGCGCGCATCCGGGTGTCGCCGCTCGGCGAGCCGCGGGTGATGGGCGACTCGATTCTGCTCAAGCACCTGCTGCTCAACCTGATCACCAATGCGCTGCAGGCGATGGAGGCAGCGGGCGTTTCCGACAAGCGCATGGAGCTGGCGCTGGAGCCGCGGAACGGCCGTGTCCAGCTGCTGCTGCGCGATCATGGGCCAGGGCTGGATCCGGCAATGGTTCAGCCGTTCGAGACCTTCGCAACCACCAAGCCGGGCGGCATGGGCCTTGGCCTGTCGATCTGCCGCTCGATCGTGGAACTGCACGACGGCTGGATCGCGTTGTCCAATCATCCCGATGGCGGCGCGATCGCGACGATCGACTTGCCGCTCGCCGCCTGAGCTATTCGCCCGTCGCCCGTGCCAGCGCGCTGGAAAGCAGGTCGGGATCGACCGGCTTGTCAAGCAGCGCGATCAGGCCCAGCCCCGCCGCACGGGCGCGCAATTCGTCGGTCGGAAATGCCGTCATCAGGATCACCGGCACGGTCGATCCGCGCGCGCGCAGGCTCTCGCGCAGGTCCAGCCCCGATCGGCCGGGCATCTGCAGATCGGTCAGCACACAGGCGGCGGAGTCGAGCTCGGTGCCCAGATACTCGTCGGCCGAGGCATAGGTCGCCGTGCGATATCCCAGGGAACGGACGAGGCTCGCCGCCGCATCGCGCACCAGCGCATCGTCATCGATCACGGCAATCAGGCTTTCCCGCACGCGCACATTCCCATCGCCGCCGGGCTATCCGCGACTATGGCTGCAACGGTAGAGAGACGGGCTCGCGCTGTAAGCTATACGGGCGTTTATTCGGGGGAACTACGCAGTGCCGTCGCGGGACGGCAGCGTGCCCGCGGCGCGGACCAGATCGGGGACGGTGCGCAGCCCCATCTTGCGCATCAGGCTGGCGCGGTGGAGCTTCACCGTGATCTCGGCGATTCCCAGTTCGCCAGCGATCTGCTTGTTGAGCAGCCCGCGCACCACGCCTTCCATCACCTGCCGCTCGCGCGCGGTGAGCGTGGCGAAGCGCCGGCGCACGCCTTCGCTCTCCAGCGCGACGCTGCGGCGCTCGGCGGCGCGGGCGAGCCCGGCATTGACCGCGTCGAGCATGTCCTGGTCGCGGAACGGCTTGGTGAGGAAGTCCACCGCCCCGCCCTTCATCGCCTTGACCGACATCGGGATGTCGCCGTGCCCGGTCAGGAAGATCACCGGCAGGTCGATGCCGCGCTCGGCCAGCCGGTCGCGGCATTCGAAGCCGCCGATGTGCGGCATCCGCACGTCCACCACCAGGCAGCACGGCGTTTCCGGCGGCGCGGCATCGAGCAGTTCCTGCGCCGAGCCATAGTTGCGCACCGCGAAATCGACCGAGCGGAACAGCGAATCGAGCGAACCGCGCACCAGCGGATCGTCGTCTACGATCAACACCACGGGTTGCGCGGCAGCCACGGGAGCGGAGGCGAGGCGGGTCATGGCGACGATCCTTTCGCGCCACGGGTGACCGAAGCAGCGCCGGCGGGCAATCCCGGATGGGGCGCCCCGACACCCCCCGAACGGGCGACCGCCGCGCGCCTGCCTGGCCCGGGCGCGACGTCGGACGGCCGTTGTTAGTCGGTCCGCGCCTCTTCATGCGCGCGCGCAACCGGCGATGGCCGCCGCATCTCCGGTGCGGGCGCGGGCCGCGCTGCCGGAGGCGGCGCCGGCCGCGCGGCGGGTAGCGGGGGCGGCGCGGCAGGTGCTGGCGCCGGCCGGTTCGGCATGCCCTCAGGGCGGGCGGAAGGCGGGCGGAACACGGGCCGCGGCGTTCCCTCTCCGGAGGCATCCGGCCGCGCCTGTCGCATCCAGCCGGGCGACATCCACCCGCCGCGCCGCGGGGCGGCCTCTGCCGGGGCAGTCGGCGGTGGCGACGCCGCGGCGGCGGGCGGCGGTGCCGGCTGCGGGGCGCCGGCATCCGGCCGCGGCCCCGGCCAGCCGGGACGCGCGCCCTGCCAGCCCGGCCTCGACCCCTGCCAGCCGGGACGCCCCTGGCCGTCCCCGCGCGGGGGACGCGCGCCAACGCCGTCCGGGCGAGGAGCGATCGCCCCCCCGGCCTCCCATTCGTGCCGTCCCGGTGTTCCTGCCGAAGGCGGCGGGCTGGGCGGACGTGTGCCTTGCGGACGATCGGGGCGTTGCCCCGGCAGTCCGCCCCACATCCACGGCCGCCCCGGCTGCACGGTCCCCGGCGGGGTCCCGGCGTTCGGGGGGCGACCGGGGCGCGGACGATGCTGCCAGTGCTGGCCAAGTCCCGGCGGCGGCGGCCCCTGGAAGCCGCCGCTCCGCCACCGGGCAAAGGCCGCGGCCATCGCGGCGCGGCGGGCGCGCTCCTCGGCCCAGCGGCGCTGTTCGGCGAACGCAAAACCGTCGTTGCGATAGCGCCAGCCCGAGTCCCAGCCGGGATCGATGCCGACGAAGAACAGGTTCAGATTGCCCCAGGCGGTGGTGTCGACGGGCGCCCATTGCCGATCGAGCAGCGCGTTCCGCAGCCGCCGTCCGCGATCGTACAGCCGCTCGCCCGTGTCGATGTCCCGCACGCCTGCGCTACGCGGCGTCAGCCGACCGCCGCCGTCATAGACCGCGGCGACATTCCCGTCCTGATAGCCGAAGCTGCGGTCGGCCTCGCGCACCAGGAAGGGCCCGCGATCGCCGGGGGCGAAGAAATAGGTGCGCGCGCCTTCTGCCCGCTCCTCCACCACCACCCAGTAGCCGTCGCGCAATTCCCAGGCGACGGGCGTACCGCCGTCAAAGCCGAAGCTGTAATCGGGCGGCGCGTCTCCTACCGTGTCCCAAAGCGCACGGGCACGGTCGATCCAGCGATAGCTGTCCTCGCCCTCGGCATCGACGTCCGCAGAGCCCGCCGACACGACATGCGCATCCTGCGCGAAGCCGGCTTCGGTGCAGCCGCACAGCAACGTCGCGCACGCTGCGCTCAGCAATAGGGGGTGGAACCGTGCCATCGCGTCACCTCGTCGATCCTGTTGCCGCCAGCATCGGCCGTCGGCGGTGAACAAAACATGACAAAGCAGAAATCACCGGCAACAAAATGAAAAATCCTCAATTAACCAAAACTTATATCCCGCCCGGGCATAACCCGAGCCATGATTAATGCGGCTCTCAGGGGATTCGGCATGCGGCGCTCGATCATGCTCCCGACGATGGTTTCAGCTCTGGCGCTGGTCGCCGCGTGCAGCGGCGGCGGCGGCGGCGGCGGCGGCGGCGTGGCAACGACACCCGCGGCGCCCAGCCCTGTACCCGACACGACGCCGGCACCTAGCCCCGCGCCGTCGCCGACTCCCGCGCCCGTCCCCAGCCCGACGCCGGCACCGAACCCAACGCCGACGCCGGCCCCGACACCCGCGCCAAGCCCCACGCCGACGCCAGCCCCCACCCCTGCGCCGAGCCCCACCCCTGCGCCGAGCCCCACCCCTGCGCCGAGCCCCACGCCGACGCCGGCCCCCACCCCTGCGCCGACACCTGCGCCGAGCCCCACGCCGACGCCGGCCCCCACCCCTGCGCCCAGCCCAACACCCACCAACCCGCAGATCAACGCCTCGCTGCTGTCGCTCACCAGCACCGAGCGCTTCGACAACGATGCCGGAGGGTTTGCCGGCACCTTCTACCCTGATGCGCGCGCCTGCGGCTGCCTTGCAGCGACGCGGGCCCTGACCATCCGCTACGATGCCACGACCAGCGGCTACACCGTGAGCGATGGGGTCAACACCGAGACGTTCCTGCCCGGTGACATCGACGCATCACAGTCCAACTCTGTGCTCCGCGTCTATCGCCATGCGGGCGCGAACAGCGAATACACGCTGTCGCTCACCTTGCCCGGCACCAGCGGCGCGTTGACCTACCGCTATGTCGGCGCTGGCTTCTGGCAGCGCGCGGACATGGCCGCGAATGGCGAAAGCAGCTTCCGCTTCAATGCCTTCACCTATGGCGTCGAGACGCCCGACACGGCGCTCCCCCGCACCGGCGGCGGCGCCTACGCGATCGATCTGGTCGGTTCGCTGGGCTATGGCGTGCTGGAAAGCCTGGTGGGCGGCGGCACGCTGCAGGTGGATTTCCTGTCCGGCCGCATCGTCACCAGCGGCGAGGTGCGCGAGGTCTCGACCAGCACCGGCGCGACGATCACCAGTTCCACCTTCGTCGGCCTTGCCCAGCTTGCCGCCGGCAGCAATCGCTTTTCGGGTGTGTTCGCATTTTCGGACGGCGACCTTGCGGGCACGCTCGACGGCCGTTTCTACGGCCCGGCAGCAGAGGAAGTCGGTGCGTCGTGGAGCGCGGCCAATGCCGACGGCCGCGCCGCAAGCGGCGTGCTGATCGGCCGCCAGTCGGGTGCGCAGACCGGCAATGCCAGCCTCGCCAACCTCACCGCCAGCCAGATCTTCACCGGCGAGGCCGCCACATTGGGCGCGAACTATACCGATGCCACCGGCGCGCTGGGCGCGACGGGTACCACCGCACAGCCGGTGACCGTCAGCTATGACGCAGCCTCGGGGAATTATGTGATCATCTCCGGCGCACGCACCGGCGTGTTCCCGGCCTCGGCAAGCGGCGGCGGCGGTGTCGACCAACTGACCCTCGATGCGCTGAACGGCATGCGCTATGTCCGCGCCGGTCGCTGGGCGAGCAGCACCAGCAGCAACGGCGTCACCACCGCCCTGACCGACGCCTTCACCTTCGGCATGGCCACCCCCGCCGCCGCGCTGCCGCGCACCGGATCGGCGAGCTATGCCGTGCAGCTGGCCGGCGCGCTTGCCGATGCCAGCCAGCCTGGCCCGCTTGCGGTGACCGGCAACGGCACGCTGTCCGCCAATTTCGCCACCGGCGCCATCACCACCAGCGGCACCGCCATCGCCAGCTTCACCAATAGCGGCATCACCAGCACCACCAATGGAAGCTTCAGCGGATCGGCAACGCTGTCGAGCAGCGCCAACAGCTTCACCGGCGCGCTCAACCTGGCGCTGCTGGGCGGCTATAGCGGCACGCTGCTGGGCCACTTCTATGGCCCTGCAGCCGATGAAACGGGGGCCAGCGCGGCGCTGACCGGGGCGAACGGCGCGGTGGGCGCGGTCAGCCTGGTCGGTGCCAAGTCGAGCGGCACCTTCGCCGCCGGCAGCATGCTCGCGCCACCAGAAGTGACGCGCACGGCCGCGGGGGACTATGGCGTGACGGGCCTTCCCGGCCTGTCGGAGACCCTGGTCCTGCTCACCGCCGCCGATCGCGAGGCGATCACCAGCGACGTCGGCTTCGACCTGTACCGGAAGGCCATCGCCGCCGGTACCGTGCAGGCGCGGATCTACGACGGCGGCAAGGGCCCGCTCGCGCTCAGCTATGCCAGCTTCGCCGAGCTCGCCTATCTGGCGAACGACGCCGCGGCGGGCCGCGATCCGCAGCGCTGGTACCTCCCCTTCGGCCAGCGCACCACGGCAGACCAGATGCCGCGCACCGGCACGGCCAGCTATGCCGGCCTGGTGTTCGGCACCGGCACCGCCGGCGGCATCGGCTACACGCTGGGCGGCACGAGCAGCTTCACCGTCGACTTCGCACGGGCAAGCGCGGGCGGCAGCCTGGCGATCACCGGCAACGGTGCCGGGGGCAGCCGGGACTTCGGCACCTTCGCCTTCCAGGGAGCAGGCATCTCCGCCAACGGCTTCACCGGCGCGCTCACCGCGCCGGGCGGTGCGGGCAGCCTGACCGGCTGGTTCTTCGGCCCGCAGGCACAGGAGCTCGGCGCGACCTTCGATGCGACCCGCACGCTGGCGAATGGCGACAAGGCGGTTCTCAACGGCGCGGCGCTCGCTAAGAAGGCGCAGTGACTCACCGCATCGCGATTCCCCTGGCGCTGGCCCTGCTGGCGCCGATCCCCGCCCTCGCCCAGACGTCCGAGCAGCATCAGGTCTCGGCGGTGGAGCTGTTCGCGCTCGCCGCCCGGGCCGAGGCAGGCGGCCAACCGGGCGACGCGGAGACGATGTACCGCGCACTCGCCAAGGATCCCGATGCCGAGGTCCGGGCCGAGGCGCGCTTCCGGCTGGGCCAGCTGCTCGAGAAGCTGGGCCGCAAGCGCGAGGCGGCGACGACCTATCGCGCGCTGCTCGACGAGAAGCCCGGCGCCGCCCGCGTTCGCCTCGAACTCGCCCGTCTCCTCACCCAGATGGGCGACGAAGGCGCCGCACGGCGCGAGCTGCGCCAGGCGCAGGCCGGCGGCCTGCCGCCGCAGGTCGCGCAGATTGTCGACCAGTTCGCCGCCGCGCTCCGCTCGCGCAAGCCCTGGGGTGCCAGCCTCGAAGTCGCGCTGGTGCCGGACAGCAACGTCAACCGCGCCACCGATGCGGCGACGCTCGATACCGTGCTCGCCCCGCTCCAGCTCTCGCGCGATGCCCGCGAGCAATCCGGCGTCGGCGCCCATGTCGGCGGCCAGCTCTATGCCCGGGTGCCGGTGGCGACCAACCTTGCGCTCGTCCCCCGCGTTTCGGGCCAGGGCGACTTCTACCGCCAGGGCCGCTTCAACGACGTCTCGGCCTCGGCGCTGGTCGGCCTGGAATGGAGCCTCGGCCGCGACCGCCTCCGCCCCTCCATCGGCGGCACCCAGCGCTGGTATGGCGGCAGCCCCTATGCCCGCACCGCGACCGCAGCGGTCGACTGGCAGCACCCGCTCGGCACCAAGGCGCAGCTCACCACCAGCGCCACCCTTGCGGACACCACCTATCGCGGCAATGCGCTGCAGAACGGCCTGCTGCTCAACGGCGCAGTCGCCTATGAGCGCGCCTTCTCTTCGCGCGCCGGCGGCAGCGTCACCTTGTCTGCCACCCGGCAGACGGCGAAGGACCCGGGCTATGCCACCGCCTCGGGTGCGGCCAGCCTGCTCGGCTGGCGCGAATTCGGCCGCACCACCCTTTATGCCACCGCCGGACTGCGCCGCCTGGAGGGCGATGCGCGGCTGTTCCTGTTTCCAGAGCGGCGCAGGGACTGGAATGTCAGCCTGGGTGCCGGCGCTACCTTCCGCCGCCTCCAGATCCACGGCTTCGCGCCGATCATCCGGCTGGACTGGGAGCGGAACAGCTCCACCGTGGGCATCTACGACTTCACCCGCAAGGCGGCGACGATCGGGCTTACCCGCGCCTTCTGACGTCGCCTCCGCGCGGCCCCGGAATGTCCCAAGGTACACGGACTTCCGGCCCGTCCGGCGGCGGCGCTGCTCTATAGATTCGGGAAACGGGCATCGGCCCGATCCAGGAGCAGGATGTTGCACCCCGAACTCACAACCCGCCTCGATTTCGTCGGCTATACCGCAGACAAGCGCGCTCTGCTCGCCGAAGCGCGCGACACCATCCAGACAGCGCTCGCTCCCGCGCTCGACCGGCTCTACACCCAGATCGCCGCGCATCCCGAAACGGCGAGGATGTTTTCCGGCCAGTCGCACATCACCAGGGCCAAGCAGCTCCAGTCCGAACATTGGGCGCATCTCTCCGGCGCCGCCTTCGATGCCGACTATGTCGAGCGGGTGAAGCGCATCGGCGCCCGCCACGCCCAGATCGGCCTTACGCCGCAATGGTATATCGGCAGCTACGCGATCATCCTCGATTCGATGATCGAAAGCTTCGCCGCGATGGAAGGCGGTCCCCGCCTCCCCTTCGGCCGCCGCAAGCCCGATCCCCGCTTCAACCAGCTGCGCGCCATCGTCACCGCTGCGCTGATCGACCTCGAGATGTCGGTCTCGATCTATTTCGAGCAGGAACAGGCCGGCCGCGCCAAGGCCATGGAAGCGCTGCAGGAGCGCGAGACGGCACTATCCGGCCTTCTCGGCGCAATCAACGAGACCGTGGAGGCGATCCGCACCGGCTCGCAGGAGATCGCCCAGGCGTCGGGCGACCTGTCCCGCCGCACCGAAGCCAATGCCGCCAGCCTGGCCGAGACTGCGGCCTCGGTGCAGGAGATGGACCAGCGCCTCAAGGCCACCGCCGGAAATGCGCGCCGCACCGTGGAGCGCGCGGACGGCGCCAAGGCGACGGTCGATACCGGCCGCGCGATCACCGAACAGGCGGTGGCCGCGATGGAGCGGGTGTCGGACAGCGCCAAGGGCATCGACAGCGTGATCGAAGGACTCGACAAGATCGCCTTCCAGACGCGCGTTCTGGCGATGAACGCTGCGGTGGAGGCCGGCCGCGCCGGCGAGGCAGGCCGCGGCTTCGCGGTGGTCGCGGATCTCGTCTCGGCGCTCGCGATGCGCGCCGAGGAAGAGGCAGGCCGCGCCCGCGACCAGCTTACCGCCACCCAGGCGGACATCGTTGCCGCCGTGGGCATGGTCGAGAAGGTCGACGGCGCGCTGTCGAACATCTCGGGCGACGTGGCGACGGTGAACGACCTCCTGTCGCAGATGGCGAGCGACAACCAGGCTCAGGCGACCGCGATCACGGAAGTGTCGACCACGATCGGCGACATGGACCGGGCCACCCAGCAGAACGCCGCGATGGTGGAGGAAACCTCCGCCGCCGCGCAGAACCTGGCGCGCGAAGTGGACAAGCTCGCCCGCCAGGCAAACAGCTTCCAGGAGTCGAACGCGCCATCGGCCGTTGCCGCCGGGCCCAGCGCCGCGGCACGGGCGACCGTGCAGGCACTTGGCGCCATGGCATTCTAGTCGTCCCCCGCACCCGTTCCCGCCCCGCCGGCCAGGAGGGCGGAAACGGGCCGCGCCTGGCGGAGGGGGCGGCGCATTCCCCTGTGCGCACGCTCCCTCCGTCCTTTCCCCGCCTTCAGATCTCGGCGAAGAAGTCCGGCTGCAGCCGGGTCGATCGCTGGGGCGGCAAGCACAACCAATTGAGCCGGCGCGCCTACACCCTGCCCACGCCCGCTATCCGGGCGCGATCTGGGCGAGCGCTCGCCCTTGAATGACGAGTGAGGGAAAGGCAGCGCGACCACGCGCGGCGGCGAAGAAGCATTGCCGGCGGCGATCCGATCGGCAGCAACAGGCGCGGCGGCTCCCGCCCCCCGCCTCATGGATGCCGCAGGAGGAGCAGCGGGCGGACATCTCCAGCCCCCCGGCCTGGACATGCCCGCCCGCATGGGCGCCGCGCTTCCCCCGAATCGCGGGCCCTTGGGAGACCTGGTGCGCCGCGGGCTATGTGCATGCCGCCGGCGCTGAACCTGTCTTGGCACGGCAGACGGCGCGCCCGTGTGACATCCGTCACGCGCGCGCAATGAATCATGCGTAGCCGCCGCTTCCGATCGAAGCGATGCGCAGGCACCGGAACCCCAATCATGTGCTAGCAAAAAGCGCCGGAAGCGGATCTTGATCGCGCAGTCATGTCATCGCTAGATCGATCCAAGGGGGAAAAGTCATGAAGTATACGAGCAGCTCGATCGCCGCGCTTGCGGCCTGTGCCCTGTTGTCCGCGTGCAGCGGCGGAGGCGGTGGCGGTATCGGCGGCGCACCAGCGCCTACCACCGGCGGGACGTCGCCGACGCCGAGCCCCGGACCGGCACCGACGCCAACGCCCACGCCGGCGCCAACACCGAATACATCGCTTCTCGCGCTCACCAACAGTGAGACGTTCGCCACCGACGGCACCGCCGTCTCGGCAAGCTATCCAAGCACTGGTGCAGGAACCGTAACCGCCGGCAGCCCTACGATCGCCGTCGCCTATGACGCTGCGAACGGCAGCTACACCGTTACGTCGGGCAGCCGCAGCCAGTCCTTCCGGCCTACGGACAAGGATGCGGCCAACAGCAGCGCGCAGCTCACCGTCTTCCAGCGCACTACCGGCGACGTGACCGATTCGCTCACGCTCACCAACACCGGCACCTCGGGCGCGTACCGATACCAATATGTCGGCGGCGGCTTCTGGCAGCAGACCAGACGCAGTAACAATGCGGCGGCCGGTACCGTTGACGCCTTCACCTACGGCGTCAGAACTCCCGCAACTGCCGTGCCGCGCACCGGGTTCGGCAACTATGCGGTCGATCTGATCGGCGTACAGGCGTACCCGGCGGAACTCGCCAGTCTGGCAGGAAGCGGCAGGCTCGACGTCGACTTTGCGGGCGGCGGCGTTCGTATCAGCGGCAAGGCGCGAAGCGTGGGCTTGGTGCAGGGCAGCGTCAACAATCTCGACTTCCTGAGCGTGGCGACGCTTTCCAGCGCCACCGGGCAGTTCGCCGGCAACATGTCCTTCTCGCTATTCGGGGATTCGGGCACGCTCAACGGGCGCTTCTATGGCCCTGGTGCTGAGGAAGTCGGCGCAACCTTTTCCACTGTCAGCCTTACCAGCGATGGCGCGATCCGCAGCGTCGGCACGATTACCGGGCGGAAGGGCGGCACCAGTGGCGACACGCTCGCGACAGTCGCAACCCCGCGCAGCTTTGATGTGCATTCGGGCTCGCTGGTCTACTCGGCGCAGAATGTGCGTGGCGACACACCGGGCCTTGTCACGCCGTCCTATACGCAGGCGATTCTCAACGCAGGCACGCTGGCAATCGATCGTAGTGCCGGGAGCTATGCAATTTTCGGGAACAGCTTCACCGCGGCCAATCTGGTAGTCGCCGAAAGCAGTTCGCGGATCCAGACCTATCGTATCGCCACTGCCGAGCGCGCCAGCACGCTGCGCGTCTACGCTCCCACCGGCGGCAGTGGGGAGCTGGTCCTGAACTATGCGGGCTTCGGCGAATATAGCACGCTGCTCTCGCAGGCGCCCTCGTGGCGAGACGACGGCGTGAAGACGTGGTTCACCTATGGGCTGCAGACCACTGCTGCGGCACTGCCGCGCGTCGGCACCGCCAGCTTCACCGGACAGCTGTATGGCAACGGCCAGCGGATCGGAGTAAACGCCGGCTATGAGCTTCGCGGCACCGGCGGACTGAACGTCGCCTTTGCCAGCGGCAGTGTTACCGGAACCTTGTCGCCCGTCTTTACGCCTTCCGGTGGCGGAGCAAGCTTCAGCTATGGCGACCTGAGCTTCGCCGGAGCCATCGCGTCTGGCCTTAACCAGTTCGACGGGAATCTCACCGCTGCTGCCGGGGCAACGCAGACCTTTACTGGCCGCGGCTCGGGCCTGTTCTTCGGCCCCGCTGCGGAAGAGGCAGCACTGCACTTCCAGGGCGGCTACGCGCTAACGGGGAGCAACAACGCGGCGGACATCTTGTCGGTCGCCGGCGTGCTGGTTGCCCGCCGTCCTTGAAGATCAACGGGTAGATCCGGGGGGCATGGATGCACCTGTCCCCCTGCACCCCTCGCAGCGGAGGCATTCGCTTCCTATCTGGGCTCTGGCATCCTTTTCAGAACAAAGCTAGAACCCTCCCCTATGGCACTCACCACGATCTCCGTCCGCGGCGCGCGCGAGCATAATCTCAAGGGCGTCGACATCGACATTCCCCGCGACACGCTGACGGTGATCACCGGGCTGTCTGGCTCGGGCAAGTCGAGCCTCGCCTTCGACACCATCTATGCCGAGGGGCAGCGCCGCTATGTCGAGTCGCTCTCGGCCTATGCGCGCCAGTTCCTCGAGCTGATGCAGAAGCCCAATGTCGAGCATATCGAGGGCCTCAGCCCCGCCATCTCGATCGAGCAGAAGACCACCAGCCGCAACCCGCGCTCGACGGTGGCGACGGTTACCGAGATCTACGATTACATGCGCCTGCTCTGGGCGCGCGTGGGCGTGCCCTACTCCCCCGCCACCGGCCTGCCGATCGCCGCGCAGACGGTGAGCCAGATGGTCGACCGCGTGCTGGCGCTGCCCGAGGGTACCCGCCTGCTGCTGCTGGCCCCCGTGGTGCGCGGGCGCAAGGGAGAGTATCGCAAGGAACTCGCCGAGTGGCAGAAGGCGGGCTTCAGCCGCGTCCGCATCGACGGCGAGATGTACCTGATCGAGGAAGCCCCGGCGCTCGACAAGAAGTTCAAGCACGACATCGAGGTGGTGGTCGATCGCCTGGTGGTGCG
The DNA here is from genome assembly GCF_036731925.1 of Sphingomonas sp. Lineage (GTDB taxonomy): Bacteria > Pseudomonadota > Alphaproteobacteria > Sphingomonadales > Sphingomonadaceae > Sphingomonas. The sequence goes on along the minus strand of NZ_DAINDJ010000001.1, from coordinate 465,726 downwards.
CGACGATATCGGCACGCGGCTGGCCGAAAGCTTCGAGACCGCGCTCAAGCTGGCCGAGGGACTGGCCTATGTGGACCTGGTGGATACGACGGTGGAGGCGCTGCAGGGCAATGCGGTGCGCGAGGCTCCCCAGGCGTTCCGGGTGGAAGGCGACGACACTGCGTCGGAAGGCGAAGGCCCCAAGGCGAAGAAGAAGATGAAGGGCGTCGGCATCCCCGACAACCGCATCGTCTTCTCCGAGAAGTTCGCCTGCCCGGTCTCCGGCTTCACCATCCCCGAGATCGAGCCGCGGCTGTTCTCGTTCAACGCCCCCCAGGGCGCCTGCCCGGCCTGCGACGGCCTCGGCGAGAAGCTCGAGTTCGACGAGGATCTCGTCGTCCCCAACCATGATCTCAGCATCAAGAAGGGCGCGGTGGTGCCCTGGGCCAAGTCCAACCCGCCCTCGCCCTATTACATGCAGGTGCTGGGCAGCCTCGCCCGCGAGTTCGGCTTCAGCCTCGATACGCCGTGGAAGGACCTGCCCGGCGAGGTGCAGCTGATCATCCTCCACGGCACCGGCGGCAAGCCGGTCACCCTCACCTTCGTCGACGGCCGCAAGAGCTACGACGTCAAGAAGCCGTTCGAGGGCGTGATCGGCAACCTCAATCGCCGCATGCTGCAGACCGAAAGCGCCTGGATGCGCGAGGAGCTGGGCAAGTACCAGGCCAGCCACCCCTGCGAGGTCTGCGGCGGCGCCCGCCTCAAGCCCGAGGCGCTGGCGGTGAAGGTGGCGGGCAAGGACATCGCCTATGCCACCCATCTCTCGGTGGTCGACGCGCTCGGCTTCTTCCAGACGCTGCCCGAGACCTTCACGCCCCAGCAGCGCGAGATCGCCCGCGCGATCCTCAAGGAAATCGACGAGCGGCTCGGCTTCCTCAACAATGTCGGGCTCGACTATCTCAACCTCGATCGCACCTCGGGCACGCTGTCCGGCGGCGAGAGCCAGCGCATCCGCCTCGCCAGCCAGATCGGCAGCGGCCTGTCGGGCGTGCTCTACGTGCTCGACGAGCCGAGCATCGGCCTCCACCAGCGCGACAACGACATGCTGCTCGCCACCCTCAAGCGGCTGCGCGACCTCGGCAACACCGTGCTCGTCGTCGAGCATGACGAGGATGCGATCCGCACCGCCGACTATGTGATCGACATGGGGCCGGGCGCCGGTGTCCATGGCGGCGAGATCGTCGCCAAGGGCACGCTCGACGAGGTGCTCGCCACCGAAGGCAGCGTCACCGCCGACTATCTCAACGGCACCCGCGAGGTGCCGCTGCCCGCCAAGCGCCGCAAGGGCAACGGCAAGAAGATCACGGTGCACAACGCCGTCGCCAACAACCTCAAGGGCGTGACGGCGAGCATCCCGCTCGGCACCTTCACCTGCATCACCGGCGTCTCGGGCTCGGGCAAGTCCAGCTTCACGCTCGACACGCTCTACGCCTCGGCCGCGCGCCAGCTCAACGGCGCGCGCGTGCTCGCCGGCAAGCACGACAAGATCACCGGGCTCGAGCATTGCGACAAGGTGATCGACATCGACCAGTCGCCGATCGGCCGCACCCCGCGCTCGAACCCGGCGACCTATACCGGCGCCTTCACCAACATCCGCGACTGGTTCGCCGGCCTCCCCGAGGCGCAGGCGCGCGGCTACAAGCCCGGCCGGTTCAGCTTCAACGTCAAGGGTGGCCGGTGCGAGGCGTGCCAGGGCGACGGCGTGCTCAAGATCGAGATGCACTTCCTCCCCGACGTCTATGTCACCTGCGACGTGTGCCACGGCGCGCGCTACAATCGCGAGACGCTGGAGGTGAAGTTCAAGGGCAAGTCGATCGCCGACGTGCTCGACATGACGGTGGAAGACGCGGTCGAGTTCTTCAAGGCCGTGCCGCCGATCCGCGACCGCATGGCGATGCTCGCCGAAGTGGGCCTCGGCTATGTGAAGGTCGGCCAGCAGGCGACGACGCTGTCGGGCGGCGAGGCGCAGCGGGTGAAGCTCGCCAAGGAACTGGCGCGCCGCGCCACCGGGCAGACGCTGTACATCCTCGACGAACCCACCACGGGCCTGCACTTCGAGGACGTGCGGAAGCTCCTGGAAGTGCTCCACGCGCTGGTGGAACAGGGCAACACGGTGGTGGTGATCGAGCACAATCTCGACGTGATCAAGACCGCCGACTGGATCCTCGACCTGGGGCCCGAAGGCGGCGTGAAGGGCGGCGAGATCGTCGCCGAAGGCACGCCGGAGCAGGTGGCGAAGGTGCCGGGCAGCTATACCGGGCGGTATCTGGCGCCGTTGCTCAAGCCGCGGAAAGCGAAGGCGAAGGTGGCGGCGGAGTAACCCAACCTTAGCCCCTCCCCTTCAGGGGAGGGGTTGGGGTGGGGCCTGACGGAGCCGCCGGGCACGCGGCCCGACCGACGCGGCACCCGCGCCAGCCAGTCCAGACGGAAGGGAAAGCACGGACATGCAGCAGCACGAATGCCATCTGCGCTGGAATGCCGAGCGGAGCGATGTGGAGTCGGTCGGCACCACCGACCTCGACCGGGCGCTCTGGAATTGCTGCAGCGACTGCGACTTCGCACAGCCAGACAATCCCTATCCCTTCGAGCAGTTGCTGGCGCTACGTACCAGCGCGGTCGACGAGGTGATGCTGCATGCGCAGGTGATCACGTACCGGGACGGCATCTACGAGGTGATCGACGAGCTGGAGCCGTCCGGGCGGAGGCTGCGCTTTCCGCTGGAGAGCGTGATCATCTACGCAAAATACGTGGCGCGGTGGCGCGCCGAGGGGCGCGACCAGCGCTTCCGCATCCTCGCTGAACTTGTCTGATGCAGGGCGACGAGATCGTCGCCGAAGGCACGCCGGAGCAGGTGGCGAAGGTGCCGGGCAGCTATACCGGGCGGTATCTGGCGCCGTTGCTCAAGCCGCGGAAGGCGAAGGCGGCGGCGGAGTAAGGTCGTCATCTTTACCGATTTATTCTTATCGAATTGAACAGGCTCGCTTGACGAAAACCAAAGGCGCGATCCAGTAAAGGGCAGCATAAGGGGAGGGCTGCATTTATGGCGAAGCGCCAGAAAAATACCTTAGTATCAGCGGCATTTCATTATTTGGTGAAAGGCACCCCGCGAGGAGACGGCTCGGGAGCATACGATGAAAGCGGCTTCACCGAAGATGAATTTCGCAAAATTCTTAAACGAATTGAAGACACCAGCAAACTAAATGACAAAGATGACGCGGTAGTTTCAGCTATCAAGGCCGGCACTGAGATACCGTTCACCTACTTCGAGGAACTGGAGACGGGACTTTTCTTCGGTGATTTTGAAGGCGCATATTATGGCCAACGGTACCGCAACAACTTGCTTGGTGCGATCGACCCTCACAGCTTGAATCTTCGTCGATTCCACTACCTTCTGACGATGACGAGAGAAGGAAAAATCGTCGTGGGTGTAACCTACCACGGAATTTTCGGCGACTACGAAGGCTTGCACAAATGCTTTACCTATCTCCTGCGAGGCAATCATCGCATTTTGTCCAAAACACTCAAAAGTATTTCAAGTGAAATTGGCTCCGGCCAACCGGTGGAAGTGAAGTTAACCTACCGAAAGAAAGCCGACCGCGTCGAGAGAAAAGGACTTTTTGATACATCTGGCGTGATCGCCGTCAAGAGCTCCGAGTTTGGCGAGGATTTCGACAACAAAGTTGCCGAGATTGCGAGAGCCTCGAAAGGGACGGAGCTTGAACGCAAAAAGCTCATAGCCGAAATTGTAAATCAGGGCGATCTTATTGAGCTAGACTCTGATGAAATTATTGGTTGCTCCGCCGTCATAAGGCAACAAGGCAAACACCGAACGGTATATTTCATTGGAGACAACAACAATTCTACGAAGTTTCCTCTTGATACTGAAATCAATCAGGAGGGAATGACGGATAGAGAACAAGTTAAACGCGAGATTGTACGCGTCATGCGCAAACACATCACGCCACTTTTGCCCTAATATGTTTTTAGATTCTCTTCGAGAAGTTTATGCAAGCTATCGCGGAGATCGCGGATGGCATCGCAGACGCGTGACCGCCGCTGTCATATTATCGCTCGGCGCAGCTTACCTGGGTTCAGATATTTCTAAGGACGCCCTCCCTACAATTTCTTCTTCAATATCTATCTTAGCTGGTTTCACCTTTACCGCCCTATTTTCAAGTCATTACTTGACAGTAGGCGATCTTCCGGCGCCAGAGAACGAGACGGAGAGGAATGATATTTTGATAATGACGGCGCTCAGCCACAACTTTCGTGTTCGCTCGCGGTTCTTTATCACCCTTTCTGTCTTGGGGTTGTTGTCAATTCTAGTGCTAAGCATTCACCTGAAAATTCCAACGTTCGCGTGCAAACCCGACCCACATCTCTCTTCGGCTTTCGCTGCAAAATCGTGCTCGATTGGGATTTATCTAACTAAAGCATCATCTATCGCAAGTACCGTTATTTTTGTGGCGATGAATGCGTTGACGTTATTTATATTTCTTGAGATTTTATACACGTTTTACCGTCTAGCAGAGACGATCATGGCTTCTTTAGATAGAAGACGGGAATATATAGACAATCATAAGGCTCGTCATCGCAAAGAGCCAAAAGGCTGATGCCCCACCTCCCTACCAACCCCGCCCATCTCGGCCGCGCCGCCAGCGCCACCGTCGAGCCCGACTTCACCGGCCCCGACTGGTTCGAGGCCTATGCCGCCCGCCATGCCGCAGACGGGCAGGAGGGCCGATTGGTCTCGCAGTTCGCCTTTTCGGAAAGCTGGGACTCGTGGGAGATGCACCCGCACGGCGCGGAACTCGTGATCTGCACCCAGGGCGCCTGCACGCTTCACCAGGAACATGCCGACGGCAGCACCGACCGCGTGACGCTCGCCCCGGGCGACTACGCCATCAATCCGCCAGGCACCTGGCACACCGCCGATGTCGCGCCGGGCGAAAGCTGCACCGCGATCTTCATCACCCCCGGCCTCGGCACCACCCACCGGCCGCGCTGACGCGCGCGCGCGGGATGCGGAGCGTCCTGACACCCCCTGCCCGCCACCCACGCTGAAACGCGCCCGTGCTGCGACGCAGCAGTCGCGACTCGATTCACTGCATTCTTGAGCATAAACAGACGAGATGGCGATTCGTCCCAGAATGGGTCGCGCGCTTGAGACAACCTGCTCAAATCGAGCAGAAAATAGCAGGCTTGACACGCGACGCACTACGTTCGTCCTGCTGGAGAGCCGTCTCACCGCAGCGCATCATACGTTGGCGAAAAAGCCGTTAACCAGTCGCGAATACGAAGTAGTTCCTCGTTTCATCGCGTTTCTGGAGAAAAATATCGTGCTTGCGACGCTCGCATTGCTTTCGGCCGTGACCGTCAGCACCAAGGCCCAGTTGGACGCAGCGCTCCAGCGCGCGCGCGGGGGGGATGTGATCCAGCTCGCGCGCGGGCAATATGGAGATCTGGTGCTCAACGGACGTCAGTTCGACCGGGTGGTGACGCTGCAGAGCGCCAATCCACTCACGCCGGCCAGCTTCAGCACGGTGAAGCTGTTGAAGGTGAACAACGTCGCCCTGAAGAACCTGGAAATCACCCGCGCGCGCGGCAAGGACCCCTATTACACGAAAATGGTGCAAGTCTCCGACAGCACCAATGTCTCGCTCACCGGCGGCTTCGTCCACGGCACTGCGAACGGGTCCTGGGTCGACGACATGAGCGGCATGTACGTGCGCAACTCGAAGAACATTCGGATCAACGGCGTTTCGTTCCACGATCTGGCGATCGCGCTGATCGTGGAGGACAGCAGCAATTTCAGGATCGAGAATAACTTCTTCAGCTATATCAGCGTCGACTCGATGGAAATTCCCGGCACCCGCGATGGGGTGATCACCGAGAATTCCATGTTCCTGTTCAACCCGGCGCCCACGGCACACCCGGACGGAATCCAGTGCTGGACCGCGGGCAAGACGACCGGCTGCAAGAACATCACCATTTCGTACAACAAGTTCTTCGGCGCGCCGGGCCGGGAGTTCCAGGGCGTGTTCTTCGGCGACGAAGCGAATGTCGGCGGCTATGACAACATCCAGATCGTGGGTAACGTCATGTCGTCGCTTATGTGGCACGCGATCTCGGTCGCCGGCGTGGACAAGGCCCTGACGATACGGAACAACACCATCACGGCAGGCCCGACATATCGGTCCTGGATCCGCACCTCGGGGCCGGCGACGCTCTCCGGCAACGTCGCCCCCACCTACTCGATCGCGGGCAAGAGCGGCGTCCCGGCCGGAAATCGCTGAAGCAACAGCAGCGATTTCCGCCTGCGCATAGCGGGCGATGCGGGCGGTTTTCATCGCCGCTGCGCGTCGCCCGCTGCCACACCTGAAACGCCGCATGCTCGCGCGATCCCGCGCAGCGCCATTGCAATCGGCGCGCCGGAGGCCCACATAGGGCGGGCTGAAGTCGCAAATCGTTGGTCTCTGGTGCTTTGCGGCTCCGTTTTCCTTCCATCCCTGCCCCTGAAGCGCGAGGTCCGCCCACACGGGGCGCGCCGACAATGCAAGGAAAACACTCATGAGCATCACTGGCACCGTCAAGTTCTTCAACGCCGACAAGGGCTATGGCTTCATCGCGCCGGATACCGGCGGCAACGACGCCTTCGTCCACATCACGGCAGTGGAACGCGCCGGCATGATCACGCTGCAGCAGAACCAGCGCGTGACCTATGAGCTGGAGCAGGATCGCCGCGGCAAGATGGCGGCAGTCAACCTCCAGGCGGCTGACTGACCTGAAGACCAAGACGGCGGCCCCCTCCGGGGCCGCCGTTTTCGCATGTCCCTCCCTCTTTCCCCAGCGAGGCCCCGCCGATGACCGAAATCGAACTGTTCCGCGCCCGCGCCGACGAAGCCGGCACCGCCGCTGCCCAGAGCGGGCTCGACAACGTCCGCGAGCGGCACCTCCGGTCCCAGGCCGCCTGGGAAGCGATGGCCGTCCGCGCCGAACGCGTCGCCACCCAGCGCGCGCTCAACGAGGCCGAGAAGGAAGCGCGCGCCGTCTCCTTCTGATCCGCTCAGCGCGGCGCCCGCACCTCGACCAGCCGGGCGATATCGGCATGCAGCGCGTCGATCTTGGCGTGCAGCTCCTCGATCTGCGCCTCGGCGCGCAGGTTGGTCTCATAGTCCATCCGCGCCTCCAGCCGGTCCTTCGACGCCTGGCGGTTCTGGCTCATCATGATGATCGGGGCCTGAAGCGCGGCGAGCATCGACAGCATCAGGTTCAGGAAAATAAACGGAAACGGGTCGAAGGCGTGCGCCGCCAGCACGACCGTGTTCAGCAGCGCCCAGGCGCCGAGGAACAGGCCGAAGCCGATAATGAACCCCCACGAGCCGCCGACCGCCGCGACCCGATCGGCGAGGCGCTCGCCGAAGGTCAGGCGTTCGTCGAACACCGTGTTGAGGTCCCGCGACGCACCGATCCGGCGCAGGTCGTTCAGGAAACGAATGGCTGCATTCATGGGCACACCTCACTGCCGACCGGCCCACCGGGGCCGGCGCAAGTGAAGTGACCGGAACGATCAGTTCAGCGCGGCGGCCCTGGCAGGCACGGTCGGTCTACTTTGATCGTTACTGGGCATGGTTCCTTCTCGGATCCGTTGCGAAAGAGTCGCGGCTGTTCCGCGACCGCCCCGCAAATGGGCGCGGCCGGGACGTGTGTCAACCGACGGGAATCACGGGTTCGTGCCGCAATGCGACGAACCGCGGCGGCAGGTCCCCGCCCCGCACGGGAGCGGGGCGGAGGCCGGTCAGTCGGGCTTCTTGGCGACGGCGACGAGCGCCGGGCGCAGCAGCCGGTCCTTGATCATATAGCCGGACTGGATCTCCTGCACCACGGTGCCGGGCTCCTTGTCGGCGACGGGCATTTCCATCATCGCCTGATGCTTGTTGGGGTCGAGCGCCTCGCCCAGCGCCACGACCTTGGAGATGCCGTGGCGGCCGAAGATCGCCTCCAGCTCGCGGCCGGTGGCCTCGAGACCAGTGACCAGGCCCTTCATCTTCTCGTCCTCGCGCAGCTCCGCCGGGATGGCTTGCAGCGCGCGGCCGAGATTGTCGGCAACGGACAGGATGTCGCGGGCGAAGCTGGTCGCGGCATAGGCGCGCGCGTCCGCCACTTCCTTCTCGGTGCGGCGGCGCAGATTCTGCATGTCGGCCTGCACGTAGAGATGCGCCTGCTTGGCCTCGGCCAGCTGCGCCTCCAGCTCGGCGACACGATCCTGCTCGGCCACTTCCGGCGCGGCTTGTGCAGTCTCTTCCCGCAGCGTTTCGCCCTGGGTCGGTTCGGTATTTTCGATATTCTCGGACATGGTTCCCTGTTTTCTTCAGGCCAGCAAACGGGCCAATGTGGCCGCCGTGAAATCCACCATGGGCACGACGCGGGCATAGTTCAACCGGGTCGGGCCGATCACGCCGACGACGCCGACGACGCGGCCGTCCAGCGCGCGCACCGGCTTGGCGATCACGGACGAGCCGGAAAGCGCGAACAGCTTGTTCTCGGAGCCGATGAAGATCCGCGCCGCCTCGCCTTCGCGGGCGCTGTCGAGCAGCCGGGCGATCTCTTCCTTGCCCTCCAGTTCGTCGAGCAGCTGGCGAACGCGGTCGAGATCCTCGGCGGCGCTGGTGTCGATCAGCCTCGCCTGGCCGCGGACGATCAGCACCGGACGCCGGCCGCTGTCCTCGCTCCACACGGCAAGGCCACGCTCGACCAGCTCCGAGGCAGCGGCGTCGAGCGCCGCCTGTTGCTGGCGAAGCTCGCGCTCGATCCGGCCGCGCGCCTCGGCGAGCGTGAGCCCGGCAAGCGTCGCGCTCATATAATTGGCCGCGCGCTGGAGCGACATCGGATCGACCCCGCCGGGCAGCTCGACCACCCGGTTCTCGACCGAGCCGTCCTCACCGACCAGCACGGCCAGCGCGCGGTCCTGGCTCAATGGCACGAAGCCGAACTGGCGCAGCACCGTCTCGGCCTTGGGCACCAGCACCAGCCCGGCACAGGCCGACAGGCCGGACAGCGCCGCGGTCGTCTCCGCGATCGCATCCTCCACCGGGCCGCCGATGCCGGCGCGCGCCTCGATCGCCGCGCGTTCCTCCACCGAGGGTTCGCTCGCCTGCATCATCCCGTCGACGAACAGCCGCAGCCCGCTTTCGGTCGGCATCCGGCCCGCGCTGGTGTGCGGCGCGGCGAGCAGCCCGAACTCCTCGAGATCCTGCATCACGTTGCGGATCGAGGCCGGCGACAGGTTGAGCGCCGAGATGCGCGAGATGGTGCGCGACCCCACCGGCGCACCGGTATCCAGATAGGATTCCACCACGATGCGGAACACGTCGCGCGCGCGGTCGGTCAGCTCGTGGATCGGCGGCGTGATCATGGTGCCTCGTATCTAGGCGGTGCGGCGGGTCGGCTTCAAGGCCGCGCGCCGATCAGCCCTGCGATCGGCAGCAGATCGGGCGCCGAGCCCAGCGCATCGGCCATGGCCCGGTTCCGCTCGCGGTCACAGCCAAAGTAGAAGGACAGCGCGCGATGCCCGGCCTTCCCGTCCCATTGCACCTCCACGCTCGGCATGTCCGTTACAGCCTGCCCGCATCGTGGCTCGCCCGGCGGATAGCGGACGGTGCCGCTGCGCGGCCGGTACGGCGCCAGGCGGGTGAGGAACGCCTCATACTGCGCCGGCGAGACCCGGAAGTCGCGCGCGCCGGTCACTGCGGTGAAGCGCTGCCCCTCGAAGGTGCCGGTCCCGTCCGGCCGCACGGTGACGGAATAGACCGGGCATGCGCCGCCGCACGGGCTGGTGGTGTAGCGGATCATCTCGCCCCGAACGATCGGCGCGGACGGTGCGGCGGGCGTCCCGCCCGAGGCCGGCGGCGGCGGTGCCGGGCGGGAGGGCCGCACGGGCGCCGGGCGCGCGGGTCGCTCCGGCGGCGCCACCTGCGGAATGCAGCCGCCGAGCAGCGCTCCAGCAAAAACCAGTGCAACCAACAGGCGCATGCGTGTCTTTCTCCCCTTATCGTGCAAGACTGGCGGAACGCGCCGCCACGGTCTAGGTGCCCGGCTCGATCTTTAGGGAGACTGAATCGCATGCGCCCATCCGGCCGCGCCCCCGACGAAATGCGGGAAATCACCATCACGCCGAACTTCACCCGTCACGCCGAAGGCTCGGTGCTGATCGGCTTCGGTGACACCCGCGTGCTCGTCACCGCCAGCGTCGAAGAACGCGTGCCGCCGTTCCTGCGCGGCAAGGGCGAAGGCTGGGTGACCGCCGAATATGGCATGCTCCCCCGCGCCACCCACACCCGCGGCCAGCGCGAGGCGGCCAAGGGCAAGCAGTCCGGCCGCACGCAGGAAATCCAGCGGCTGATCGGCCGCTCGCTCCGCGCGGTGACCGACCTCAAGCTGCTCGGCGAGCGCCAGATCACGCTCGACTGCGACGTGCTCCAGGCCGATGGCGGCACGCGCACCGCAGCGATTTCCGGCGCCTGGGTGGCGCTGCGCCTCGCGGTGAACAAGCTGATGGCGGAAGGCGCGATTGCCGTCGATCCGATCACGACGCAGGTCGCGGCCGTGAGCTGCGGCATCTATCAGGGCACGCCGGTGCTCGACCTCGACTATCCCGAGGATTCGTCGGCCGACGCGGACGCGAACTTCGTGCTGCTGGCCAACGGCAACATCGCCGAGGCCCAGGCCACCGCCGAGGGTGCCACCTATGACGAGGAAGGCCTGCTGCGCCTGCTCCGCCTGGCCCGCATCGGCTGCGGTCGCATCTTCGACGCCCAGCTGAAGGCCGTCGGATGAGCGGTGAGGCCGACACCCCCCAGGCGATCCGCAAGCTCGCGCCGGGACAGCTGGTGATCGCCAGCCACAATGCAGGCAAGGTGCGCGAGATCCGCGAGCTGCTCGGTCCCTACGGGATCGAGCCGGTCTCGGCCGCCGAGCTCGACCTGCCGGAGCCCGAGGAGACGGGCACCAGCTTCGTCGCCAATGCCGAACTGAAGGCCCTGCAGGCAGCGGACCTCTCGGGCCTGCCAGCCCTGGCCGATGATTCGGGACTATGCGTCGAGGCGCTTGGTCTGGCGCCCGGCATCTACTCGGCGCGCTGGGGCGCGGCGGCGCCGGGCATGGACGGACTGGAGCCGGTCGCTCCGTTCGAGGGCCGCGACTTCGGCCTTGCGATGCGACGCGTCCACGACAAGCTGGAGGCGCTCCCGCCCGAGACCAGCCGCGCCGCACATTTCGTCTGCGCCCTGGCCCTCGCCTGGCCGGACGGCCATGTGGAATGGTTCGAGGGCCGGGTGCACGGCGAACTCGCCTGGCCGCCACGCGGTGAAAACGGCTTCGGCTATGATCCCATGTTCGTCCCCCATGGTCATGTGGAAACGTTTGGCGAAATGGATCCAGTTGCGAAACATGGCATGAGCCATCGCGCTGATGCGTTCCGCCAGTTGGTCGCCGCCGTCTTCTGAGGAATGCCAGTTCCGATTGGCCGATATTCATGAAGTCGAAGGTTTAAGCTATCCTAACGACGTCCATATGTTGATCGAGTAACGATCGCTGCCTAAGCACAGGCGACGATGGAGGACAAATTGGGGGTGCGCGGCACCGAACTATTCGATGAAGTCGATGCGCGGCTGAGCGAAATCAAGCGACTTTTCACACAGTTCGCCGGCGACGCTCCTGCGTCCGCCGACGAATCGGAGAAGAGGTCCTTCGGCCGGCTTGAACTGGCGCGCATGATTTTGTGGGGCCGTGTGCTGCTGGAGCGCGAAGTCGCTCGGGATCTGTTCGCGGATCCGGCGCTCAACATCCTGTTGACGCTCTATGTCAGTCGAGCCGACGGAAAGGACGTATCGACCTCCGCCGCGTGCACCGCGTCCGGCGTGCCCACCACGACGGCGCTACGCTGGATCAACGCACTTGCCCGGCGCGGCATGATCCACAAGCGCAGCCTCGCAACCGATCGCCGGTTCACCTATCTGGAACTGAGCGAGAAGACCGGCGCCGCCCTGGACCGGTATTTCGACCTCATCTTGGATCGCGCAACGCACCCGACGGCACCATGACACCGTATTTGGTCGTCAGACGCTCCAACGACAGCGAGACGTGCGCGGCTTCGGCATCCTCGTCCAACTGGTCTAGCAGCGCGATCGCATCCACCAGGTGCGTGCACACCGTCTCGATCCCTGCGCCCCGATCATCCATTATCAAAAACTCGCGTATCCTTATATCCACATTGGATTTTTAAGCACGCAGGGACAAGTCAGGAGTTATCCCGACACGGGACACACCTAGAGCACGGCTCAACGCAATCGCAAGTGCTTGCACATTGCGCCACTAGGTTCATTTTGGATAAGGTATCGCCTTTATCGGCAAGGAAGCCTCGTGACGCCGCTTTCCACGCTCGTCGAGCGCACCGAAGCCATTTATCTGACGCACGGGTCCGGCAGCGCAGCCTATCTTCTCGAGCAGATCGAAGCGGCCATTCGGGAAGGTGCGCCGGTCCAGCGCATCTGCGAGCTGGACCACCTCCTGCAGCTGATCGAATATCGCGACCGCACCCTGGCGCTGTACGGCAGTCGTTGATTCAACCAGCGCGGCGGAGCCCCCTGGCTCCGGACGTTCCCATCGGCGATCTGAAGAGGATCGCTCGCAGCGGCGGTGGTGGATAGGGATGGATTCGAACCACCGTAGGGCGAAGCCCGGCAGATTTACAGTCTGCTGCCTTTAACCACTCGGCCACCTATCCATGGAGACCGCCGCTTGCGAGCGAGGGGGCCCAATGCCGAAGCGAATCGAACCTGTCAACGCCTTGCGTGCACTCTTTTGCGCGCATAGCGTCCCGCCTTCACTTTTTCGGGGGGAAACCAATGCGTCGCACCATGCTTGCTCTCACTGTCGCGCTGCTCGCCGGCGCGCCGATCGCCGCGCAGACGATCCAGGCCACGCCGACCGACCGCGTGATCGATCAAGGCACGAACCACAGCGAGGTGATGCGAATCGCGCAATATCTCACCGACGTGATCGGCGCGCGCCTCACCAACTCTCCCGGCATTCGCAAGGCAGAAGACTGGACCCAGGCCAAGTTCCGCGAATGGGGCCTGGCCAACGTCCACAAGGAAGGGTTCGAGTTCGGCCGCGGCTGGTCGAGCGAGAAGCTGGCCGTGCGCATGGTGGCCCCGCGCCCGCTGCAGCTGATCGCCGCTCCCCTGCCCTGGACCCCGGGCACCAACGGCGCGGTTACCGGCGAGGTCGTGCTCGCCCCGCTCGCCGACGAAGCCGCCTTTGCCCAGTTCAAGGGCAAGCTGAAGGGCAAGGTGGTGCTGCTCACCGAGCCGAAGGACATCGAGGACCCGACAGAGGCGCCCTTCAAGCGCTGGAGCGTGGAGGAGATGGCCAAGCGCGACTTTTACGACCTGCCGAACGGTGCCGGCGAACGCCCGTTCAACCCTGCCCGCCTCACCTTCGCGGCCAAGCGCGATGCGTTCCTGAAGGAAGAAGGCGCGATCGGCTATGCGATCATGTCCAGCCGCAACGGCAAGCTGGTGCACGGCCAGAACAGCCAGTTCCAGGTCGGCCAGTCTGGCACACTGCCCGGCATCGAGATCGCGGCCGAGGATTATCGTCGCCTCGCCCGCCTCGCCAGGATGGGTGCCAAGCCGACGCTGGAGATCGACGCCGTCAATCGCTTCGACGACAGCGACACCAAGGCCTACAACATCCTCGCCGACATCCCCGGCACCGATCCCAAGGCCGGCTACGTCATGGCAGGGGCGCATTATGACAGCTGGGCAATGGGCGACGGCGCGGCCGACAACGCGGCCGGCAGCGCGATGGTGATGGAAGCGGCGCGCATCATCCGCGCTTCAGGCATCAAGACCAAGCGCGCGATCCGCTTCGCGCTGTGGGCGGGCGAGGAACAGGGGCTGCTCGGCTCGATGGCCTATGTCGAGAACCACATCGCCAAGCGCCCGGTCGACGCCGGCGCTGCCGGCATGGTCCGCTACATGACGTGGAGCCGCGCCTATCCGATCACGCCGGGGCCCGACCATGGCAAGCTCGCCGCCTATTTCAATCTCGATAACGGATCGGGCAAGATCCGCGGCATCTATGCGCAGGGCAACACGGCGGTGATGCCGATCTTCGCACAATGGTTCACGCCGTTCCACAGCATGGGCGCCACCATGGTTTCCGCGCGGCGCACCGGCAGCACCGACCATGTCTTCTTCGACGCGGTGGGCATTCCTGCGTTCCAGTTCATCCAGGACCCCCTCGACTATGGGTCCATGGTGCATCATACGGACGTCGACACGTTCGATCATCTGAAGGCAGACGATATGCGCCAGGGCGCAACCATCCTCGCCGCATTCCTGATCAACGCCGCCAACAGCGATCAGCCGCTGCCGCGCGCGCCGCTTGCGACCGCGCCGACCCCGGCCGATCAATTCTATCCCTTCCCGGAGTCCGCACACTGATGAAACGTCGAGGCCATCGTCCCAGCCAAGCCCCTGCATCCCGGCCGCGTTTCTACGGCCGCCATGCGGTGCTCGCGGCACTCGCCAATCCCGAGCGGACGGTGCGCAAGATCTGGGGCACGCGCGAGGCGCTGTCGGCGCTGGACCTGCCCCCGGTCATCCCGATCACCTATGCCGACGCGGCCGATCTCGGCCGCCTCGTGCCGGCCGATGCGCCGCACCAGGGGCTGGTGGCGGAAGTCGATCCGCTCGAGGAGATCTGGCTGGGCGATCTTCTCGAGCAGGGCGCCAAGGACAAGCGCCCGCTGCTGGTGCTCGATCAGGTAACCGATCCGCACAATGTCGGCGCGATCCTGCGCTCGGCGGCCGCCTTCGACGCGCTTGGCATCGTCACGCAGGACCGGCACGCCCCGCCGGAAACCGGCACCCTCGCCCGCTCGGCGGCGGGGACGCTGGAAGTGGTGCCCTGGGTCCGCGTGGTGAACCTGTCGCGCGCGCTGGACGAGATTGCCGAGGCCGGCTTCTGGCGCGTCGGGCTGACCGGCCATGCCAAGGCGACGCTGGGCGAAGTGATGGGCGAAGGCCGCGTCGCGCTGGTGCTCGGCGCCGAGGGCGAAGGCATGCGCCAGAATACCGAAGCGCATTGCGACCAGCTTGCCCGCCTGCCGATCTCGGCCAAGGTGGAAAGCCTGAACGTGTCGAACGCCGCGGCCGTGGCGCTCTACGCGGTGAACACGCGCGGCTGAAAGGGAAAAAGCTCATGACCAAGATGCTGCGCACGCTGGCGCTGGTGCTGCTGGCGCCGATCGCGCTGGCGAGCTGCCTGTTCGTGCCGGGCAAGTTCGATTCCGCGCTCACCATCCACCGCGATCGCAGCTTCACCTTTACCTACAAGGGCGAGGTCGTCGCCCTCGACCTCAAGGGGCTGGGCGGCGACTTCATGAAGCTCGCCGAGGAAGAGGAAGGAAAGAAGGGCAAGAACGGCTCGGCCGATCCCGCCAAGGTGAAGGCTGCGGAAAAGGCGAAGCGCGACGAGGAATATCGCAAGCTCGCGGTCGAGCTGGCCAAGGAAGCCGGCTATCGCAGCGTCGAATATCGCGGCGACGGCATCTTCTATGTCGATTTCGCGCTCTCGGGCGTGCTCGACCACGCCTTCGTCTATCCGTACAACCAGGACAACGAGATCGTGCTGCCCTGGATCGCGATCGAGCTGCGCGGCAAGGACGCGGTGCGCGTGAAGGCGCAAGGCTTCGCCCGCCAGAAGAACGAGGCGTCAGGCCTCGGCGGCATGGGCGGCGGCATGGCCGCAGGCGCAGAGGCGGCCGATCGCATGGAGGGCAGTTTCACCCTCACCACCGATGCCGAGGTGATCAGCCAGAACAACGAGGCCGGCGCAGAAACGGTCGGCAGCGACAAGGTGATCACCTGGAAGGTCGATACCCGCACCAAGGACGCGCCGATGGCGTCGCTGCGCGTGGCCCCCTTGCGCTGACACGAAAACGGGCGGGTGCGATACGCACCCGCCCGCCCTCTCCACGCCCCTTATGGGGATAGGGTTCAGGCCAGCTCCCACTCCAGCGCGATCTGCGCCTTGAGCAGCTTGGACACCGGGCAGTTGGCCTCGGCCCCCTTGGCGAGCGCCTCGAACTGATCCTGGCTGATGCCCGGCACTTCGGCGCGCAGCTTCAGGTCCGAGCGGGTGATGGTGAAGCCGTCGCCATCCTGCTCCAGCTTCACCGCGGCCGTGGTCTCGAGCGTGCCGTCGCTGAAGCCCGCCTGCGCCAGCGCGAAGCTCAGCGCCATGGTGAAGCAGCCGGCGTGAGCGGCGGCAATCAACTCTTCCGGGTTGGTGCCCTTCTCGTCGCCGAAGCGGGTGTTGAAGCTGTACGGCGTCGCCTCCAGCACGCCCGAGGGGCTGGTCAGCTGGCCTTTGCCCGTCTTGCCGAAGCCGGTGTAGCGGGCGGTGGCGGTGCGCGTGGTCATGGCAGACTCCTTGATGACAAGCGGGCCGGGGAACGACCCCGGCCCGTGCCTATCATTTGCAGGTGACGTTATTGCGGTCGACCGAACGACCCGCCGCTGCGCCTGCGGCTGCGCCGAGCAGCGTGCCCAGCGTTTCCGAGCCGCCCGGCGCGATGATGTTGCCGAGCAGGCCGCCCGCGACGCCGCCGACGATCAGGCCGGTGGTGCCGTCATTGCGGCGGCAGTAATAACGCCCGTCCTGACCGCGATACACTCGGTCGTTCCGCGACAGGCGACGTTCGCGGGCGCGCTGATTTTCGCGGTAATAGCGGTCGGCGTAATAGCCGTTATAGGCCGGATCCGGGCGGTTATAATCGTAGCGGCTATAGCCGCGATCGCTGGCATAGCCGGGGCCGTAGCCGTCCTCGGCGCAGCCTGAAACCAGCGTCGCCGCGGCGACGATGCTCAGAGCGAAGATGCGCATCGGGTCTTTCTCCTGATCCATGTTGAAGTGCTGGGGCAATGCACGGCCGGGCGGAAGGTTGCGCGGCCGTGCCGATCCGGGGAGTATCAGGAAGGTGCGGCGTCGTTCCGGCGAAGCTCGTCGGCCTGGCCGGCTACCAGCGTAGGTGCCGAGCCACCGGCCAGCGCCGGCGCAAATGCTTCGCGCTCGCCCGCGGGGATCGACGCAGTGGGATCAGGGCGGAACTGCTCGATCGCGCGCTGGCTGCCGTCGGGATGACGGTCGCCCATCAGGTCGGTCGGAACGGTGCCTGGCTCGGCCGCGGCGGCGCGGCGGTTGCGGAGCACGTTGAAGGCAAGCGCGCCGATCGCACCGAGGCCCGTTGCCGCGATCGCGGCAAGGCCAGTCCGGCGCAGCGTGGAGCGCTTCTGGACCTTGGTGGCCGGAGCAGCGGCCTTGGGCGCGCGCTTCGGGCGTGCCTTGGGTGCGGGCTTCGCTGCCGCCGGCTCCGCCTTGGTATCGGCCGCCGGCGCGGCGGCTGCGGCTTTCGGCGTCCGCTTGCGCGGGGTGGTGGACTTCGGCGTCTTGCTGGCGGTTGCCATCGAAATCTCCTTTCGGTTACGGCACGGTCAACGGGCCGAGGCGCCGGCCTGTTCCGCGCCGATCGCGATCACCGCGCGCAGATGCGTGCCCGGTCGTTCACCCAGCAGCCGTCCTGCAGCGTCACGGTGCCCAGCGGGTCCATCGCCTTGTCGTCGTCGGGATCGGCATTCCAGGTCGCATCGGCCTTGCCGTCGGCACGCGTAGTGACCACCGCGAAATGGGATTGGGTGGGCTTGCCGGCGCTCCAGGTGTTGAGCGTGTAGCCGCCATCACCCATCGGATAGACTTGGCAGCGGCCATCGAGCAGCGTCTTACCGTCGACCTCAAAACGGCACTGCCTGGCGGCGGAGTGGGGTGAGGCTTCGTCCTTTGCCACCGGCGTGGTGCTGGGAGTCGGCGTAGGGCTGGGCGTTGCGACGACCGGAGAGTCGACATTCGCCGTGGCTACGTTGCCGGCTGGCTGGGGGCCGTTGCAGGCGGCCAGCGGTGCCAGGAGCAGCAAAGTCGCGGCGATGGAGCAGGTCTTCAAAAGCAAACGGCGTCTCCACATCAGATTGCCGCGCCCTACCCGCGCAACGCTGGTTTGTTCCCCGACGGCGTCGCTCGCCATAGCCCCTCCCCTTCAGGGGAGGGGTTGGGGTGGGGCATGACGGATCCGCAAGGGCTAAACTTCTCGGTCAGCCCCCACCCCCAACCCCTCCCCTGAAGGGGAGGGGCTTAAGAGAAATGCCCTGCCCCACCCCTTCCCGCGTGAACTTCCCCCCGAATCCTCCTATCTGACTCCACATGCCGACCCGCTTCGCTTCCGTCCCCCACCGGCGCGCCCTGATCGACCGCCGCGCCGTCGCCGAACGCCTCGCCGCGCTGGAGGCCCGCGACACCGCCGCGCTGCGCCAGGCCGGTGCCACGGCGCTCAAGGCTGCGCTCGACGCAGGGCAGGCGGAAATTGCGCGGCGTCTGGCGGAGCACCCCTCCCGCGGGCTCGAAGCGGCAGCGGCCGGCGCCTTCCTCACCGACCAGATCCTGCGCCTGCTGTGGGACTTCACGGTCGAAAGGCTCCACCCCAACGCGAACCCCACCGCCGCCGAGCGGATGACGCTGATCGCGGTGGGCGGCTATGGCCGCGGCGAGATGGCGCCGCATTCGGACATCGACATCGGCTTCCTCACGCCCTGGAAGGTCACCGGCTGGAGCGAGCAGGTGATCGAATCGATGCTCTATTCGCTGTGGGACATGCGGCTGAAGGTCGGGCATTCCTCGCGCTCGCTCGACGAGATGGTCCGCCAGGCCAAGGCCGACGTCACCGTCTGCACCGCGCTTGTCGAGGCGCGCTATGTGTGGGGCGACACCGACCTCTATGACGAGGCGGCGCGCCGCTTCAAGGCAGAGGTCCAGGCAGACAGCGCGCGCGGGTTCATCACCGCCAAGCTCGAGGAACGCAACGCCCGCCACAAGAAGATGGGCGACAGCCGCTACGTCGTCGAACCCAATGTGAAGGAGGGCAAGGGCGGCCTGCGTGACCTGCACACGCTCTTCTGGATCGGCAAGTTCGCCTATAACGTGCGCGAACCCGCCGAGCTGGTCGAGGCCGGGCTGCTGACGCCCGCCGAATACCGCCAGTTCCGCCGCGCCGAGAACTTCCTGTGGGCGGTGCGCTGCCAGCTCCACCTGATCACCAACCGCCCCGAGGACCGGCTGACCTTCGACGTGCAGCGCGAGATCGCGGATCGCATGCGCTTCGCCGATCGGCCGGGCATGTCTAAGGTCGAGCGCTTCATGCGCTATTACTTCCTCCAGGCGAAGGTGGTGGGCGACCTCACCGGCGTGTTCCTGGCGCATCTCGACGAGAAGTTCGCCGCGCGCGGCCGACGCTTCGGTTTCCCGGCGCTGTGGCGGGGGCGGCGCAAGCTCAAGGGCTTCGTGCTCGAGCGTGGCCGGCTGGCGATCCCGCGCGACACCTATTTCCGCGAGGATCCCGTCCGCCTGATCGAGCTGTTCGCGCTGGCCGACCAGCACGAGCTGGAGATCCATCCGCTGGCGATGCGCGCCGCCGCGCGCGACGCCAAGCTGGTCGACGACGTCCGCAACGATCCCCGTGCCAATGCGCTGTTCCTCGACGTGCTGACGTCGCCGCGCGATCCCGAGACGGTGCTGCGCTGGATGAACGAGGCCGGCGTGTTCGGCCGCTTCGTGCCGGACTTCGGCCGCGTCGTCGCGCAGATGCAGTTCGACATGTACCATCATTACACGGTGGACGAGCATTCGATCCGCGCCATCGGGCTGCTCAGCCGGATCGAGAAGGGGCAGCTGAAGGAAGACCACCCGCTCGCCTCGGGCCTGCTGCACCAGCTTGCCTCCCGCCGCGCGCTGTACGTCGCGGTCCTGCTCCACGACATCGCCAAGGGCCGCAGCGGCGACCATTCGGTCCTGGGGGCCGAAGTGGCGGAGCGGCTCTGCCCGCGCCTCGGCCTCACGCCCGGCGAGACAGAGATGGTCGCATGGCTGGTGCGCTGGCACCTGCTGATGTCCGCCACCGCGTTCAAGCGCGACTTGGCAGACTTCAAGACCATCCTCGATTTTACCGCCCAGGTGCAGAGCGCGGAGCGCCTGCGCATGCTGCTGGCGCTGACCGTGGTGGACATCCGCGCCGTAGGACCCGGCGTGTGGAACGGCTGGAAGCGCCAGCTGCTGGGCGGGCTGTACGAAGCCGCCGAGGAGGTGCTCCGCCTCGGGCACAAGCAGCGCGGTCGCACCGAGCGGATCGCCGCCAAGCAGGACGAGCTGGGCACCGCACTTGGCTGGCCGCCGGCGAAGTTCGAGGCGTTCAAGAAGCGCTTCACCGAAAGCTACTGGATTGCCGAGCCGGTCGACGTGCTGGCGCGCAACGCCGCGATGGTGGCCGAAGCGGGCGACGCGACGCTGCATGTCGAGGCGCAGGTCTATCCCGATCGCGGCGCGACGCTGGTCACGGTCTATGCCGCCGACCATCCGGGCCTGTTCTACCGGATTGCCGGCGCCATCCATGTCGCCGGTGGCAATATCATCGACGCGCGGATCCACACGACGCGCGACGGCATGGCGCTCGACAATTTCCTGGTGCAGGATCCGTTCGGCCAGCCGTTCGACGAGGAAGCGCGGCTCACCCGGCTCAAGACCGGCATCGCGGATGCGCTGGCGAACCGCGCGCGGCTTTCCGAACGGCTAAAGACCAAGGCGCCGGTGCGCCCGCGCGCCGATGCGTTCTCGATCGAACCGAACGTGTTCATCGACAACAAGGCGTCGAACCGCTTCACCGTCATCGAAGTCAATGCCCGCGACCGGCCGGCCTTGCTCTACAGCCTCGCCAATGCACTGTTCCAGTCGAAGGTTACGATCCACTCGGCGCATGTCGCCACCTATGGCGAGCGCGCGGTCGATACCTTCTATCTGACCGACCTGATCGGCGATAAGATCAGCTCGACGTCGCGACTCAAGACGATCGAGCGGCGTCTGCTGGAGGCCGCGGCCGGCGAGGAGATCGCCCAGGCCGCCTGATCGGGGGACGGACATGCCGGTAGTGGGGCTGGGCGGCTATTTCTTCCGCGCGCAGGATCCGGAGGGCCTGAAGCGCTGGTACCAGGAGATGCTGGGCGTAGGCGGCGGGTGCGGCACCGATTCCGCCGGCGAGGCAAGCCCCTGGTTCTGGTATCCCGAACCCGGCGGCGTGGTGTTCCAGCCCTTCCCGGCGGACAGCAGCTATTATGCCGCGGACAAGCCGGTGATGCTCAACCTGCGGGTGATCGACCTGGACAGCTTGCTCGAGCAGCTCAACGCGGCGGGCGTCGATATTGAGACGCGGGCGGAGTGGGACACGCCGGAGACGGGGCGCTTTGCCCGCATCCACGATCCGGAAGGCAATCCAATCGAGCTGTGGGAAGCACCGGCGGAGTAGACCTGCGCCCCACCCCCAAGCCCCTCGTCATTCCCGCGAAGGCGGAAATCCATTTGCCAGGACGCTGGGAAAAGAGCCGCGCAATCAGCGCCAATGGATCCCCGCCTTCGCGGGGATGACGTCCGAAATCTGCCGCGTGCAGCCTACCCCGTTCCGAACGGCAGGATGCTCTCCAGCGTCGCCAGCGGCGGCGCGCCTGGCACCACGGCGCCCTGCCGCAGCAGGAAGACGTGGCGAACGATCTCCGCCTGCTGCTCGATGCCGTAGCGCGCCAGCGTCCAGCCCGGCTTGATGCTGTAGTGATAGCGGCAGAACGGGTGCCGCCGCAGCACCAGATTCAGCCCGTGCTGGTGCTGCCAGACATGCACCAGCTCGTGGATCAGATGCCCCTGCAACCCCAGCCCTTCGCTGGCGAAGCAGTCCCGATAGGCATCGCCCGCCGGATGGAAGTGGAGATGCCCGCGCGGCGCCATCGTCACGTTTCGCGGCTGAAAGGGAAACCATTTCCGCCGGTAGATACGCACCGGATCGAGGTCGATTGCATCGCCGAACATGCCCCGGGCCAGCGCCCGCTCGGCGTTGGTAAGGGGGCGGCCCCGTCGCGGATCGTTGCCGGACATGGCCGCCCTCCCCTGCTTACTTGATCGTCAGCCCCGTCCACTTGGCGGCGAACGCCCAGAGGTCGGCGGTTTCCTCGATCACCTTGTCGGTCGGCTTGCCCGAGCCATGGCCGGCGCGAGTCTCGATGCGGATCAGGTGCGGCCGATCGCCGATCCGGGCATGCTGGAGCGCCGCCGTATATTTGAAGCTGTGGCCCGGCACCACGCGGTCATCGGTATCCGCCGTGCTTACCAGGATGGCCGGGTATTCCACGCCGCTCTTGATGTTGTGGTACGGCGAATAGGCGTAGAGCCGCTTGAAGTCCGCTTCCTTCGACGGATAGCCATAATCGTCGACCCAGTAGCGGCCGGCGGTGAACCGGTCGAAGCGGGTCATGTCCATCACGCCCACCGCCGGCAGCGCCGCGGCGAACAGGTCCGGGCGCTGGTTGGTCACCGCGCCGACCAGCAGGCCGCCGTTCGAGCCGCCCTGGATCGCCAGCTGGCCCTTGCCGGTGATGCCCTCCTTGATGAGGAACTCGCCCGCGCCGATGAAATCGTCGAATACATTCTGCTTGTTGGCGAGGCGGCCGCCGTCATGCCACGCCTTGCCGTACTCGCCGCCGCCGCGGATGTTGGCCACGACGAACGCCCCGCCCTGCTCCAGCCAGGCCAGCCGGCCCGCCGAGAAGCCCGGGGTGATCGGGATGTTGAACCCGCCATAGCCGTAGAGGATCGTCGGCGCGGGGCCGGTGACGCTCTTCTTCTTGACGATGAACATCGGCACCTTGGTGCCGTCCTTGGAAGCGTAGAAACGCTGTTCGACCGCATAATCCTGCGGGTCGAACGCGACCTTGGGGCTTGCCCACGGCTCGGCCTTGCCGGTCTTCACGTCGTAGCGGAAGATCGTGGTCGGATAGTTGAAGCTGGTGAAGGCGAAGAACGTCTCGCCCTCGTGCGGATGCCCGCCAAAGCCGCTTGCGGTGCCGATCCCCGGAAGTGCCACCTTGCCGTCGGCCTTGCCGTCCAGCGTATAGCGGCGCACCTCGGTGGCGGCGTCGACCATGTAGCTGAGGATCAGCCGGTCGCCCACGATCGACTGGCCCGCCAGCGTCTCCTTCTGCTCGGGCACCACTTCGTGCGGAGCCAGCGCAGGATCTGCGAGGTCGATCGTCACGATGCGCTGGCGCGGCGCGCCGTCGTCGGTCGCGAACCAGAACTTCGTCCCGACATTGCCGATTGGCGACCAGTCATGCTCCAGCTTGCCGATCACCGTCTTTGCCTTCCAGGCGGGATCCTGAAGATCGACGATGTGGACGAGGTTCTTGTTGTCCGTGCCCTCGCTGGTGGTGATCACCAGATAGCGGCCATCATCGGTGATGCCTGCGTAGTGGCTCTGCTTGGGCGTAGCGGGCGTCTCATAAACCAGTCGGTCAGCGCTCTGCTGCGTCCCGAGCTTGTGGAAATAGACGCGGTGATTCTCGTTGAGCGCCTGGAACTTGGCGTCCGCGGGCGGCTCGGGATAGCGCGAATAGAAGAAGCCGCTGCCATCCTTCGCCCAGGCCACGCCCATGGTGAACTTGGCCCAGCTGACCGTGTCGCCGGTGTCCTTGCCGGTGGCAACGTCGAGCACCTTGATCGTCCGCCAGTCGGTGCCGCCGTCCTGGATCGAATAGGCGAGCAGCTTGCCGTCCTCGCTCGGCAGCCATTCGGCGAGCGCCGTCGCGCCGTCCTTCGACCAGCCATTGGGGTCGATCAGCACACGGCCCTCGCCCTTGAGCCCGTCCCGAACGAACAGCACCGCCTGGTTCTGCAGCCCGCTGTTGTGCGCGTAGAAATAATGGCCGCCCTTCTGCTCGGGCACGCCGAAACGCTCGTAATCGAACAGCTGCTTGATCCGGCCTTTCAGCGCCTCGCGCCCCGGCAGCGTCGCCAGATAGGCGTCCGTGACCTTGTTTTCGGCCTCGACCCACGCAGCGACATCCTTGTCGTTGCGGACGTCGTTTTCCAGCCAGCGATAGGGATCGGCGACCTTCACCCCGAACTGTTCGTCCACCACGTCGACGCGGCGGGTTTCGGGATAGGCGAACTTGGTCATCGGCGCGGTGGTCTCCGGCTTGGTGGTCTGGGCAAAGGCGGGGCTGGCGAAGAGTAACGGCAGGATCAATGCACGGCGCATTCAAGGGCTCCCTGAGAATGCGCCTACCCTAGGCAGCCCTGCACCCGCGCTCAAGCCAGACCGGTCAGATCGATCGCCCAGGCAAGGGCGGCCAGCGGCGCGAGCGCCAGCAGCGCGGCGATCCACGCACCGATATCGAGCGGCGCGGACGCGCGCACCCGCCTGGACTTGCGAGACATGCTGTTTCTCCAGCGCGGCCCGATGCGGCAGCGCACCCTGTTCGGCGGCGGAAATGGGGAGGGCCGGGGCGATTGCAAGCGAAACGAAACTCTGTCGCCGACAAGCAAGACTGGCCAAAAGAAAAGGGCGGCCGCTGGTGCGACCGCCCTTCCCTTGTTCGATCCGAACGAAGTGCCGATCAGGCGGCTTCGTCGAAATCCTCGTCCGACATCAAGGGACCCGAATCCTGGCCCTTGGCCGAAACGTCGCGATCGACGAACTCGATGATCGCCATCGGCGATGCGTCCGAGGCGCGGATGCCGGCCTTGATGATGCGGGTGTAGCCGCCGTTGCGATCGGCATAGCGCGCGGCGAGCACGTCGAACAGCTTCACCAGCTGGGCGTCGTCCATCAGGCGAGCGTGCGCCAGACGGCGGTTCGACAGGCCACCCTTCTTGGCGAGGGTGATCAGCTTCTCGACGTAGGGACGCAGTTCCTTCGCCTTGGCGACGGTGGTGGTGATCTGCTCGTGCTTGATGAGCGCGGCGCTCATGTTGCGGAACAGAGCGATACGGTGAGCCGAGGTACGCTGCAGCTTACGACCGCCTACACGATGGCGCATGTGTATTTCCTTCGTTCGTTAAGGGGCCGTTCGACGGAACCCCAGACCAGGCGGTGCGAAGCGGGCCACCGCCCAAAACCCGTAGGGAAGCAGAGGAAGGTCAGGTCAGCCCCGACGCTCCCTCCGAAGGAGCATGGGCTCAGCCCATGATCTCCTGCTCGAGCTTCTTGGCCATTTCCTCGATGTTCTCGGGCGGCCAGCCCGGGATTTCCATGCCCAGGCGCAGGCCCATGCTGGAGAGGACTTCCTTGATCTCGTTGAGCGACTTGCGGCCGAAGTTCGGCGTGCGCAGCATCTCGGCTTCGGTCTTCTGGACCAGATCGCCGATGTAGATGATGTTGTCGTTCTTGAGGCAGTTGGCCGAGCGGACCGAAAGTTCGAGCTCGTCGACCTTCTTGAGCAGATAGCGGTTGATCTGCGCGGCATCGCCGGCCGCACCTTCCGCCGGTGCCGCTGCCGGCGCCATGCCGACCGGGGCTGCCCGGGTGATCGACGAATCGTCGAAGTGGACGAACAGCGCCAGCTGGTCCTGCAGGATCCGCGCGGCATAGGCCAGCGAGTCCTCCGGGGTCACCGTGCCGTCGGTCTCGACGGTCAGCGTGAGCTTGTCGTAATCGAGCTCCTGGCCGACGCGGGTGTTCTCGACCTTGTACGAGACCTGACGCACCGGGCTGAACAGCGCATCGACCGGGATCAGGCCGATCGGCGCATCGGCCGGGCGGTTCGCGGTAGCGGGCACATAGCCCTTACCCACGTCCGCGGTCAGTTCCATGTTCAGGGTCGCGCCGTCGTCGAGGTGGCAAATCACCAGCTCGGGGTTCATCACTTCGATGTCACCCGAAACCGCGATGTCGCCCGCCTTCACTTCCGCCGGGCCGGTGGCCGACAGCTGGAGACGCTTCGGGCCTTCGCCCTGCATCTTGAGCGCGATCTGCTTCACGTTGAGGACGATGTCGGTCACGTCCTCGCGCACGCCGGCGAGCGACGAGAATTCGTGCAGCACATTCTCGATCTTGATCGAGGTGACTGCCGCGCCCTGCAGCGACGACAGCAGCACGCGCCGCAGCGCGTTGCCGAGCGTCAGGCCGAAGCCCCGCTCCAGCGGCTCGGCGACGAACGTCGACTTCCGCTTGGGATCGCCACCGGGCTTCTTCTCGAGGCCGTTGGGCTTCTTGAGTTCCTGCCAGTTCTTAGCGTTGACCGACACGGGCTTTCCTCATGTTGGGCGGGGAAGAGGCATTCCCCGCCAGGTATTTACTGCAAGACCGCGGACCCGCCTCAGGGCCCACGGTGCAAGCAGGACGTATCAGACGCGACGACGCTTCGAGGGACGCACGCCGTTGTGCGGGATCGGCGTCACGTCCCGGATCGAGGTGATCTGGAAGCCGACGGCCTGCAGCGCGCGGAGCGCCGACTCACGGCCCGAACCCGGACCCTTCACTTCGACCTCGAGGGTGCGAACACCGTGCTCGGCGGCCTTGCGGCCGGCGTCTTCGGCGGCGACCTGGGCGGCATACGGGGTCGACTTGCGCGAGCCCTTGAAGCCCATCATGCCGGCCGAGGACCAGCTGATCGCGTTGCCCTGCGCGTCGGTGATGGTGATCATGGTGTTGTTGAAGCTGGCGTTCACATGCGCGACGCCGGCGGTGATGTTCTTGCGTTCGCGACGGCGAATACGCTGCGGTTCACGTGCCATTTGGAATTTCCTGACCTAGAAGCTTGGTGCCTGGAGGCGCGAGGCCTCGGGGGAAGAAGTGCGCGCTGGGGAGCGCTGCTTACTTCTTCTTGCCGGCGATCGGCTTGGCCTTGCCCTTGCGGGTGCGCGCATTGGTGTGCGTGCGCTGGCCACGGACCGGCAGGCCCTTGCGGTGACGCAGGCCGCGATAGCAGGCCAGGTCCATCAGGCGCTTGATGTTCATCGCCACCTGGCGACGAAGATCACCTTCCACGGTGTAGCCGGCGTCGATCGCCTCGCGGATCTGCAGCACTTCCTGATCGCTCAGGTCCTGCACGCGGCGCTCCGGCGCGATGCCCAGCTGTTCGGTCAGTTCCTTGGCCTTGGTCGCGCCAATGCCGTGGATATACTGCAGCGCGATGACGACGCGCTTGTTGGTCGGGATGTTAACACCCGCAATACGTGCCATGAAATATATTCTCCCAGCTCCACGGGGCACTGCATGGCAGCGGCGCCCCATCTCGTAGCGTTGCCTTCCGAAATGCAGCGGCACGACGCACGCGATGGAGCGCCGCCGTAATCTACTGTTCCGGAAGTTGGGCGAGATACGGGGCCGCAGGCGAACTGTCAAGCGCCGCGGGGCCGGAAAATGCTGAACCCTCCTTATATAGCAAGGTTCCCGGCAGGCCAAGCGCGGCGAGGGGTGCGACGGCCAAGCGCGTCCCGTTTCGGATAGGGGGATGGGGCTAACACAGGTCCGGGTGAGAACGGATCCCTGCCGCCCGCACTCCCACACATTGTCACCCCGGCGAAAGCCGGAGTCCATTGGGGCCTCGCTATTGGCTTTTGCTGCAACCGAGCGGCGAATGGATCCCGGCTTTCGCCGGGATGACGGCGGTCTTTGGTGGCAAGCGGACGTTGTGTGTGTACAAAGGAGGCATGCTTCGTCGCTCGGCTCTGGTCCTATCCGCTATTTTCGCATCGCCGTTGAGCGTGGCACCAGCAGGGGCGCAACCTAAGGGTGCGTTGCAGTCCGGAGTGGTGCCTACGGTATCGGAAATGGAACCATTCGTCCGAGGTGAGTGGCGGTACTTCAGCCACCGCATTCGGACAGAGGACGCACTTGCTTTGGAGCCCAAGGGTATGGTCAGTGTGCCGCACACCCTTTGCTCGCAAGGATACGACGGGCGCTTCTTCGAATGCGCTACTCTGATTGTCTACGAGATGCCCAACGGCTATCCTCGCAGCTCACTGGTTCGGCATAACGTGGAGCGAGACGCTGAAGGACGGTTGCATACTGCAATCGTAACCGCCGGGCGGCCAAGCTCAATTAAGTAGGGCTCACTCTATGTCCGCTATTGGGCGCAAGCCGACATAGCGACCACCCGAATCAGAAAGGGCGGGGTCTCCCCCGCCCTTCCCGTTATCCCTGCCCGTCGAGCACCGCGGCGATCTGCCGGGTCACCTCGTCGATATCGGCCATGCCGTCGACTCGCCGGACCAGCCCCTTCTCTTCGTAGAAGGGCAGGATCGGCGCGGTCTTGGCGCGGTACTCCGCCATGCGGGTGCGCACCGTCTCGGCATTGTCGTCGGGGCGGCGCTTGAACTCGGTCGAACCGCACACATCGCACACGCCGTCCGTCTTGGGCAGCTTGTACTTGTCGTGATAGCCCTCGCCGCACTTCGCACAGGTGAAGCGGCCCTCGACGCGGTCGACCAGCGCCTCTTCGTTGACCAGCAGCTCGATCACATAGTCGAGCTTGCGGCCCCGCGCAGAGAGCAGTTCGTCGAGCGACTTGGCCTGCGCATAGGTACGCGGATAGCCGTCGAAGATCGCGCCCTTCTCGGTATCGGCCATGTCGAGCCGCTCGCCGATGATGCCGGAGACGATTTCGTCGGAGACGAGCTCGCCCGCCTCCATCACTGCCTTGGCCTTCAGGCCCGTGGGCGTCCCCGCCTTCACCGCGGCGCGCAGCATGTCGCCCGTGGACAGCTGCACCATGCCGCGCTCGGTCTCGAGACGCTTCGCCTGGGTGCCCTTACCGGCCCCCGGCGGACCCAACAGGATGATATTCAACAGGTACCTCCCCTTGTGCCGCGCGCCGATCAGCGCGCGCGGCCGCCCTTGAGCTTCGCCTTCTTGATCAGGTCGCCATACTGGTGGGCCAGCAGGTGCGACTGGATCTGCGTCACCGTATCCATGGTTACGTTGACGACGATGAGAAGGCTAGTGCCGCCCATCAGGAACGGGATGCTCATCGCGGAGAACGCCCATTCCGGGACCAGGCAGATGATGGTCAGATAGGCTGCACCGATCACGGTGATGCGGGTCAGCACATAGTCGAAATACAGCTCGGTGTTCTTGCCCGGGCGGATGCCGGGGACGAAGCCGCCATAGCGCTTCAGATTGTCCGCGGTTTCCTCGGGGTTGAAGACCACCGCGGTGTAGAAGAACGAGAAGAAGATGATGCCCGCCGCGTAGAGCGACATGTAGATCGGCGAACCGTGGCGCAGCCAGATGTTGAGGTTCGAGATCAGGTCGCCCCACCAGTTGTCGCCCGCGGACTGGCCGGCGAACTGGGTGATGGTCAGCGGCAGCAGCAGCAGCGACGAGGCGAAGATCGGGGGGATCACGCCGGCGGTGTTCAGCTTGAGCGGCAGGTGGCTGCGCTCCGCCTGGACGCCGCGCGCGGTCTGGCGCTTCGGATACTGGATCAGGATGCGCCGCTGCGCGCGCTCCATGAAGCAGATGAACAGCACGAGCAGCGCAACGCCGATGATCACGAAAATCAGGCGCAGCGGATCGATCGAGCCCGAACGGCCGCTCTCGAACAGCTGGACGAGCGTGACAGGCAGGCGCGCGACGATGCCGGCCATGATGATCAGCGAAATGCCGTTGCCGATGCCGCGGCTGGTGATCTGCTCACCGATCCACATCAGGAACATGGTGCCGCCGACAAGGCTGACCACCGCGGTGAGGGTGAAGGCCAGGCCGGGCTCAACCACCGGGCTCAGGCCCTTGGCGGCGCCTGCGGCTTGCAGCCCCTGCACCAGGAAATAGCCCTGCACGCAGGTGAGCAGCACGGTGCCGTAGCGGGTGTACTGGTTCAGCCGCTTGCGGCCGCTTTCGCCTTCCTTCTTGATCGCGTTGAGCTGCGGCGACAGCGAGGTCGCTAACTGCACGACGATCGACGCGGTGATGTAGGGCATCACGCCCATCGCCACGATCGACATGCGCGACAGCGCGCCGCCGGTGAAGTTGTTGAAGAAGTCGAGCACGCCGCCCTGCGTCTGCTGCGCGAGCAGGCCGAGCGCGGTCGGGTCGATGCCCGGCAGCGGCACATAGCTCAGCATGCGGAAGACGATCAGCGCACCGAGGGTGAACCACAGGCGCTTCTTGAGGTCGGTGGCCTTGCTGAACTTCGCCAGATTGATGCTGGAGGCCAGCTGGTCGGCTGCGGATGCCATTTCGTATCTTCGTCCCGGATAAGTGACGGGCGCTCCCCCGCCCTGCGGGGATGCATATAGGGCCTGCGCGCGGCTTGTCTAAGCCCTGTCGCGCGAATCCCGATCGCCCTGAGCTTGTCGAAGGGCCGTTTTTCTGTGGACGAGGAAGAAAGAACGGCCTTTGGGCAAGCCCAGCACGAAGGAAGGCGGAGCCTTGGGAGCCCCGCCTTCGCATTTCGTCAGCCCTGCTTGGCGGCCTTGGCAGCGGCCTGGGCCGTGCGGTGCTTCGCCTTGTGCTTCTCGGCGGCCGGAACGATCTCCGGCACGGTGACCGAGCCACCGGCCTTCTCGACCGCCTCACGCGCACCGGCGGAGACGCCGGCGACGGTGAAGTTCAGCTTCGCGGTGAGCGAACCCTTGCCGAGCAGACGGACACCGTCCTTGCCGCCACGGGCGAGGCCAGCGGCCTTCAGCGCGGCGTGATCGATGTCGGTGCCGGTCAGCTTGCCCGAATCGACAGCCTTCTGGATCTCGCCCAGGTTCACCTCGGCATAGTCCTTGGCGAAGATGTTGTTGAAGCCACGCTTCGGCAGACGCATGTGGAGCGGCATCTGACCGCCCTCGAAGCCCTTGATCGAGACGCCTTCGCGGCTCTTCTGACCCTTGACGCCGCGGCCGCCGGTCTTGCCCTTGCCCGAGCCGATACCACGGCCGATGCGCATGCGGCGATGACGGGCGCCCTGGTTGTCGTTGAGTTCGTTCAGCTTCATGATGTGTGCACTCGCTTTCGCTTTTGTCGCGCGTTGATAGGAAGCGCGGGCTCATAGCGGCGAGCGGGGGGAATGTCGACTCTTGTTTATCAGGCGACAAGCGCCTCAAAGCCAGTGTCGCTTGAGATACTCATCGAACAGCGGAACGGTAAAGGCGACGTCCCCGTGCGCGGGGCTATAAATCATTCCCTTAGCGATGATTTGCGCACGCCGCGGTCCTAGCGTGGTCAGCTTCTCGTTCAACATTTCGGCCACGTCGGAGGACCGATAGGGGCCCGCCCCAAGGCGGGCCATCGCGATCACATATTCCTTTTCTTTCGGCGTGAGGCGCTCGATCCGAACCTTGAAGAAGCCCTCGTCCAGTCGCCTCAAAGCCTCCGTCCCAGCAGCGTCAATGCAATCTTCAGCGATCGGCGAGGCTGCCGAGGCGTTCCAGACCTGATAGCCCCACTCCTGAAGAAAGTAGGGATAACCTCGCGTGAGTGCCACAATGCGATCGAGCACCTCCGCGTCAATGGACTCACCTTCCTCCTCGATCGGTTGGCGAATAGCGTTGACGGCATCCTCCTTACGCAACGCATCCACCTGCGGGAAAATGAACAGTCGCTCGGCATAGGATTTGGCATCTCCAGACAACGCCGCAATGGCGGGAAGTCCAGCGCCGAACATCAGAACAGGGAGGGCTTTCTGGTTCACTCGATGAATGGCGACGATCAACGCCCCCAATTCCGCGGTGCTCAGATACTGAACCTCGTCGATTAACAGCGCCCACCCGCGCTCTGCCGCCTTTGCCGCCTCACCGACCTTCAGAAAAAGCTCGGTCACGTCGTATTCAAGGTTGCCGCTGTCCGCCACGCCCGGCTCCGGATCGACCGCGACCTCGAAGTCTCCTACGCTGATCTTGAAGCTCCCGGCGAAGCTCCGCAGCGCACGCAGCGCCGCATGTGTCGCAGACTTGGCGCCCTCGGTGAGCGATAGTTTCCGCAGCACCTGATGCACCTTGGGATAGAGCAGATCAACGAGCTTTCGATCCTCCGGCGCCTCGATGAACGAGGTCAGATAGCCATGCTCCTCGGCCAGCTGCTCGATCTTGTTCAAAAGAACCGTCTTGCCGACGCCGCGCAAGCCCAACAGCATCTGTGACTGAGCGGGCCGGCCCAGCAAAACCCGCTGGAGCGCCGTGTCGGCAGCCGTGATGATCTCTTGACGACCCGCAAGTTCGGGAGGCTGAGAACCTGCCCCTGGGGCGAACGGGTTTCTGACCGGATCCATATGTAGCTATTTAGCACCATGTATAGCCTGATCAAGCTATACATGGTGCTAAGTGGCTTTAACTGAGCTTTTGCGTACGAAAAAGGGCGGTGGTTGCCCACCGCCCTTTTCCTAAAGTCGCCTGGTTTGGCAGACCGAAGGCTCAGCCCTCGATCACCTCAACCATGTGCGGCAGCTTGCGGATCATGCCGCGGACCTCGGGGCTGTCTTCCAGCTCCGAAACCTTGTGCATCTTGTTGAGGCCAAGGCCGATCAGCGTCGCGCGCTGATCCTTGGTGCGGCGGATCGGCGAGCCGATCTGCTTGATCTTGATCTTCGCCATGATCGTTTACTCCGTAACGGCCGCAGCGTCCGCCTCGGCGGTTTGCGAACCACCGCGGCCGAGCAGGTCGGCGATCTTCTTGCCACGGCGCTGCGCAACCGACTTCGGCGAAGTCTGCTCACCCAGTGCCTCGAACGTGGCGCGGATCATGTTGTACGGGTTGGACGTGCCGACCGACTTGGTCACCACATCGGCAACGCCGAGCGATTCGAAGATCGCGCGCATCGGGCCGCCGGCGATGATGCCGGTACCCTGGGGCGCCGAACGGACGGTCACGCGGCCTGCGCCGAAATGGCCGTTGCCGTCGTGGTGCAGCGTGCGGCCTTCCTTCAGCGGAACGCGGATCATCGCCTTCTTCGCCGAAGCGGTCGCCTTCGAGATGGCTTCCGGCACTTCGCGCGCCTTGCCATGACCGAAGCCGACACGGCCCTTGCCGTCGCCGACGACGACGAGCGCTGCGAAGCCGAAGCGCTTACCGCCCTTCACCGTCTTCGAGACGCGGTTGATGTGGACGAGCTTTTCGATCAGCTCCTCGCCACCGTCGTCCTGCGGACCACCGCGACGATCGTCGCGGCGACCACGGTTGCCGTCGCGGCCGCCACGGCCACGATTGTCACCGCCGCCCGGGCCGCCACGGCCACGGCCGCCACGTGAACCACGGCCCTGCTGCTGCTGGTCGGGAGCCGCCTGGCCGGCGTCCTGCGCCTCGACCGGTGCTTCGGTCGTGTTGATTTCATCGGCCATCGTTAGAACTCCAATCCGCTCTCACGCGCGGCATCCGCCAGCGCCTTGACGCGACCATGGTAGAGGAAGCCACCGCGGTCGAAGACGACCTGGGTGATGCCTGCGGCCTTGGCGGCCTCGGCAACGCGCTTGCCCACTTCCTGTGCCGCGGCGATCGTGGCGCCGGTCTGGCCACGCACGTCCTTCTCGAGCGTGGAGGCCGAGGCGACGGTGCGACCTGCGGCGTCGTCGATCACCTGGGCATAGATGTGCTTGCCCGAGCGATGGATCGACAGACGAGGACGGCCACCGGCCCGCGCACGAAGCGCGGTACGGTTGCGGCGACGACGCTTTTCGAAAAGCGAAAGACCCTTGGTGCTGATCACTTCTTCTTCCCTTCCTTGCGGAAGATGAATTCGCCATCGTACTTGATGCCCTTGCCCTTATAGGGCTCCGGCTTGCGCCAACGGCGGATTTCCGCGGCCACCTGGCCGACCTTCTGCTTGTCGATGCCCGAGATCTCGACCGTGGTCTGATCCGGCGTCTTGATCTCGATCCCTTCCGGGATGTCGAAGTTGACGTCGTGCGAATAGCCGAGCTGCAGCTTCAGGACCTTGCCCTGCGAAGCGGCGCGATAGCCCACGCCGGTGATCAGCAGCTTCTTGGTGAAGCCGGTGGTCACGCCGGTGACGAGGTTCTGCACCAGGGTACGCTGCATGCCCCAGAAGGCACGCGCGCGCTTGGTCTCGTTCGCCGGCTGCACCGAGATGCCGCCGTCGGTCACTTCGTACTTGATGTCGTCGGCCAGCGGCATGGTGAGGGTGCCCTTGGGCCCCTTCACCGAGATCTGGCCGGCTTCGACCTGCGCGGTCACGCCCGCAGGGACGGGAACCGGCTTCTTACCGATGCGGCTCATCAGAACACCTCCGCGAGCACTTCGCCGCCGACATTCTGTTCGCGCGCTTCGGCGTCGGACAGAACACCGCGAGGCGTCGAGACGATCGTGATGCCGAGGCCGTTACGGACGCGCGGAAGCTCCTGCGAACCCGAATAGACACGGCGGCCCGGCTTCGAGATGCGCGCGACGTGCTTGATCGCCGGCTGGCCCTCGAAATACTTCAGCTCGATGCGGATGCCGGCCGCGGGGCCCATCTGCTCTTCGCTGTAGCCACGAATATAGCCCTCGCGCTGAAGCACGTCGAGGACACGGACACGCAACTTCGACGCCGGCGTCAGGACAGAGTCCTTGCGCGCGCGCTGACCGTTGCGGATGCGGGTGAGCATGTCACCCAGGGGATCGGTCACTGCCATCTTGCGTGTCCTTTACCAGCTCGACTTCGTGACACCCGGGATCAGGCCCTTGTTGGCCAGATCGCGCAGCATGACACGTGCGAGACGGAACTTGCGGTAATAAGCGCGGGGACGACCCGTCAGCTCACACCGGTTGCGAATGCGGGTCGGGTTCCCGTTGCGGGGAATCTCGGCCATCTTGAGCCGTGCGATGAGACGCTCGGTCTCATCCAGGCTTTCGTCGTTCGCAATCGCCTTGAGCTTCGCGTACTTGCCGGCGTACTTCTTCACCAGCTGCTTGCGACGCTCGTTCTTGTTGATCGAACTCAGTTTCGCCATGACTTAAGTTCTTCCTTCCTTACGCCGCCTGCTTCGTTTCGCCGTCCGCCTGCGGGAACGGGAAACCGAAGAGACGGAGAAGCTCGCGAGCCTCGTCATCCGTCTTGGCAGTGGTGGTAACGATCACGTCCATGCCGCGCACCTTGTCGATGCGGTCATAGTTGATTTCGGGGAACACGAGCTGTTCCTTCAGGCCGCAGGCATAGTTGCCACGACCGTCGAACGACTTCGGGTTCAGGCCGCGGAAGTCGCGGACGCGCGGGAGCGCGATCGTGATGAAACGATCGAGGAACTCGTACATGCGCTCACGACGAAGGGTAACCTTCGCACCGATCGGCATGCCTTCACGCAGCTTGAACTGCGCGATCGACTTCTTCGCCTTGGTCACGACGGGCTTCTGGCCGGCGATCAGTTCCATTTCAGAAGCGGCCTGCTCGACCTTCTTCTTGTCCTGGGTGGCTTCGCCAACGCCCATGTTCAGCACGATCTTTTCGATGCGCGGAATTTCCATGACGTTCTTGTAGCCGAACTTCTCGGTCATCGCCTTGACGATCTGCTCGTCATAGAGCTTACGCAGGCGGGGCGTGTAGGTATCAGCCATTGATGACCTCCCCGGTCTTGACGGCGACGCGAACCTTCTTGCCGTCGCGGGTTTCGAAACGGACGCGGGTTGCCTTGCCGTCGGCGGTCACGTGCGCGACCTTCGAGACATGCAGCGGCGCTTCGATGCGCACCAGGCCACCCTGGGGCTCGCCCTGGGTCGGCTTCTTGTGGCGCACGGCGATGTTCACGCCGGATACGACGACCTTGTCGTCCTTCGGCAGCGACTTGACGACCTCACCGGTCTTGCCCTTGTCCTTGCCGGACAGGACAACGACCTTGTCGCCCTTCTTGATCTTGGCAGCAGCCATCACAGCACCTCGGGGGCGAGCGAAATGATCTTCATGAAGCCCTTCGAGCGGAGCTCGCGGACCACCGGGCCAAAGATACGGGTGCCGATCGGCTCCTCGTTCTTGTTGACCAGAACGGCGGCGTTACCGTCGAAACGGATCACCGAGCCGTCGGTGCGGCGGATGTCCTTCGCCGTGCGGACGATAACCGCGCGGTGGACGTCGCCCTTCTTAACCTTGCCGCGGGGAGCGGCTTCCTTGATGCTGACGACGATGACGTCGCCCACGCCGGCGAAGCGACGCTTCGACCCGCCCAGCACCTTGATGCACTGCACCCGCTTCGCGCCGCTGTTGTCAGCGACGTCGAGATTGGACTGCATCTGGATCATCGATCCGGTTCCTTCTCGTTTGGCCTGCCGGGACGCGCCCGGTGGTTCCGTTTCTAATGCGTCACCCCGGCCTTGCGGCCGGGGCACCAAAGCGGCGGCCTATGACCGCAACTTGAGTTCTCCGCAAGAGCGGAGATGACGATTATGCGTCGACCGTGTTCGGCGTCGCGTGGGTATCGACCCGCCCGATCACCTTCCAGGTCTTCAGCTTGGAGATCGGCGCAGTCTCTTCGATGCGCACGGTCTCGCCGGCCTTGTACTCATTCGCCTCGTCATGGGCGTGGTACTTCTTCGAGCGGCGGATGATCTTCCCGTAGAGCGGGTGCTTCACCTTACGCTCCACGAGAACCACCACGGTCTTGTCGCCCTTGTCCGAGACGATGTTCCCGGTCAGCACGCGCTTCGGCATGGTCTCGGTCCTCTTACTTGGCAGTCGAGCGCGAGCGCTCGTTCTGCAGCGTCTTGATACGGGCGATGTCGCGACGCACTTCCCGCACGCGGGTCGGCTTCTCGAGCTGGCTCGTGGCGGCCTGGAAGCGCAGGTTGAACTGCTCGCGCTTCAGGTTGCCCAGCTGCTCGGCGAGCTGGTCGTCGGTGTTGGCCCGAAAGTCGGTTGCCTTGGTCATTTCTCTCAGCCCTCCAGGTGCGTCGTGTCGCCGAGGCGGGCGACGACCTTGGTCTTGATCGGCAGCTTCATCGCAGCGCGCTCGAACGCTTCCGCCGCGAGCGGGCCGGGCACGCCGTCCAGCTCGAACAGGATGCGGCCGGGCTTGACGCGGGCGACCCAGAATTCCGGCGAACCCTTACCCGAGCCCATGCGGACTTCGGCCGGCTTCGACGAAACGGGAACGTCCGGGAAGATGCGGATCCAGAGACGACCCTGACGCTTGATGTGACGCGTGATCGCGCGGCGAGCCGCCTCGATCTGGCGCGCGGTGATCCGCTCGGGCTCCATCGCCTTCAGGCCATAGGAGCCGAAGTTGAGCGCCGTGCCACCCTTGGCGTCGCCATGAATGCGGCCCTTGAAGGCCTTACGGAACTTGGTGCGCTTCGGTTGCAGCATTGTTCTGTCCTAGTCCTTAGCGGCGATGATCGTCGCGCGACGGGCGCACGCCCGAGGTCTGTGCCTCGAGGTTCAGCCGGTCCTGCGCCATCGGATCGTGACCGAGGATTTCGCCCTTGAAGATCCAGACCTTCACGCCGCACACGCCATAGGCGGTGTGGGCTTCGGCCTCGGCATAGTCGACGTTCGCGCGCAGCGTGTGCAGCGGAACGCGGCCTTCACGGTACCATTCGGTGCGGGCGATTTCCGCGCCGCCCAGACGGCCGGCGCAGGTGATACGAATGCCTTCGGCGCCGAGACGGAGTGCCGACTGCACCGCGCGCTTCATCGCACGACGGAACGCGATACGGCGCTCCAGCTGGTCCGCCACGCCCTGCGCGACGAGCTTCGCATCCACTTCCGGCTTGCGGATCTCGACGATGTTCAGCGACACGTCCGACGAGGTCATCTCGCCAAGCTTCTTGCGAAGCTTCTCGATGTCCGCGCCCTTCTTGCCGATGATCACGCCGGGGCGTGCCGCGAAGATCGAGATGCGGCACAGCTTGGCCGGACGCTCGATCACCACCTTCGAGATCGCGGCCTGCGGCAGCGTCTTGAGGATGAACTTGCGGATCTTGAGGTCCTCCAGCAGCAGACGGCCATAGTCATGGCCTTCCGCGAACCAGCGGCTGTCCCAGGTGCGGTTGATCTGCAGGCGCAGACCGATGGGATTGCTCTTCTGACCCATTATGCTTCTTCCTGCTCGCGCACGACGATGCGCAGACGGCTGAACGGCTTCAGGATGCGGGTGGACTTGCCACGGCCGCGCGTCGCGAAGCGCTTCATCGTGATCGACTTGCCGACCGACGCCTCGGCGACGACGAGCGCGTCGACGTCGAGGTTGTGGTTGTTCTCGGCATTGGCGATGGCCGAAGCCAGAACCTTGCGCGCGTCGACCGCCATCGCCTTCTTCGAGAAGGCGAGGATGTTCATCGCTTCAGCCGCGGTGCGGCCACGGATGAGCCCGGCGACCAGGTTCAGCTTCTGGGCCGAACCACGGATCTGGGTGGCGACGGCAAGGGCTTCCTTGTCGCCGACCTTGCGGGGGGCTGCCTGCTTGCTCATTAGCGCTTACCCTTCTTGTCCGCGGCGTGGCCGGGGAAGAAACGGGTCGGGGCGAACTCGCCGAGCTTCATGCCGACCATTTCCTCGTTGACCGACACCGGCACGAACTTGCGGCCGTTGTAGACGTTGAACGTCAGGCCAACGAACTGCGGCAGGATCGTCGAGCGACGCGACCAGGTCTTGATCGGACCAGCGCGGGTGCCGGCTTCCTGAGCGGTCTCTGCCTTCTTGAGCAGATGCAGGTCCACGAACGGACCCTTCCATACGGAGCGAGCCATCTATCAGCCCTTCTTCTTCGCGTGACGCGAACGGATGATCATCTTGTCCGTCGCCTTGTTGTGGCGGGTGCGCGCACCCTTGGTCGGCTTGCCCCACGGGGTAACCGGGTGACGGCCGCCCGAGGTACGGCCTTCACCACCGCCGTGCGGGTGGTCGACCGGGTTCTTCGCGACACCGCGGGTAAGCGGACGCGAACCCTGCCAGCGGCTACGACCGGCCTTACCGAAGTTCTGGTTCTGGTTGTCGGGGTTCGACACCGCACCCACGGTCGCCATGCAGGCGGCGTGGATGTAGCGCTGCTCACCCGAGCCCAGACGCACGATCACCATGCCGCGGTCACGACCGACGACCTGGACGTACGCACCGGCCGAACGGGCGATCTGACCGCCCTTGCCCGGCTTCATCTCCACATTGTGGACGATGGTGCCGACCGGCATCTGGCCCAGCTCCATGGCGTTGCCCGGCTTCACGTCGGTCTTCTTGCCCGCGATCACCTTGTCGCCGACAGCGAGACGCTGCGGAGCGATGATGTAGGCCAGACGATCCTTGCCGGCTTCGTCGGCGCCGTAGTTGATCAGCGCGATGAAGGCGGTGCGGTTCGGGTCATACTCGATCCGCTCGACGGTGCCCTCGACGTCCCACAGGCGGCGCTTGAAATCGACGATGCGATAGCGCTGCTTGTGACCGCCGCCGATGCCACGCGAGGTGACATGGCCCTTGTTGTTGCGGCCGCCGGTCTTGGTCTTGCCTTCGGTCAGCGCCTTGACGGGGCGACCCTTGAAGAGCTGCGAGCGGTCGATCAGGATCAGCCCGCGGACGCCCGGCGACGTCGGATTATAGTTCTTGAGCGCCATGGTCTCAGATCCCCGTGGTCACGTCGATCTGTTCGCCCTGGGCGAGCGTCACGACCGCTTTCTTAAAGTCCGAACGGCGGTAGGGCGCGCCCTTCCACTTCTTGGTCTTGCCCTTCTGGACGAGGGTGTTCACGCCGGTGACCTTGACGTTGAACAGCGCCTCGACGGCAGCCTTGATCTCCGGCTTGGTCGCGTCGTTGGCGACCTTGAAGACCACGGCGTTCGCCTCGGAGACGAGCGTCGACTTTTCGGTGATGTGCGGGGCGAGCACCACGTCGTAGTGACGGATGTCGACCGGCTTGGACTGCTTAGCCATTGAAGCGCGCCTCCAGCTTCTCGACGGCAGCGCGGGTCAGGACCAGCGTGTCGCTCTTCAGGATATCGTAGACGTTGGCGCCGATCGCCGGCAGCACGTCCACCTGGTGCAGGTTGCCTGCCGCCAGCGCGAAGCTGTTCTCGATGGTGTCGCCATCGATCACCAGGGCCTTCTTGCCGAAGCCCAGCTTCTCGAGGTTGCCGGCCAGGACCTTGGTCTTGCCGTTCTCGACGACGAGGCTGTCCATGACGATCAGCGAACCAGCCTTGGCGTGGCTCGACAGCGCCATCTTCAGGCCCAGCGCGCGGATCTTCTTGTTCAGCGACGGATTGAAGTCGCGGACACGAGCACCGTGCGCCTTACCACCGCCGATGAACACCGGCGCGCGGCGATCGCCGTGACGAGCGGTACCACCGCCCTTCTGACGGCCCCACTTCTTGCCCGTACGCGCAACGTCCGCACGCTCGCGGGTGCCACGGGCAGTGCCGCGACGCTTCTCGAGCTGCCAGGTGACGACGCGGTGCAGGATGTCGGCGCGCGGATCGAGACCGAAGATCTCGTCGTTGAGCTCGATATCGCCCTTCTCGGCGGCGTCGAGGGTTTGAACCTTGACCTTCACTTAGCCCTCCTGGCCTTCGGTGGCTTCCGGAGCCGCCACTGCGGGCGCTTCGGCGGGAGCCTCGTTGCTGTTCGCGACGGTCTTCAGACCGGCGGGGTACGGCGCTTCGGCGTGACGGGCGACCTTGACGGCGTCCTTCACGATCAGCCAGCCGCCCTTCGAGCCCGGAACCGAACCCTTGACGAAGATCAGGCCGCGCTCGGCATCGGTGCCGACCACTTCCAGATTCTGCTGGGTGCGATTGCGATCGCCCATGTGACCGGCCATCTTCTTGTTCTTGAAGACGCGACCCGGATCCTGGCGGTTACCGGTCGAACCGTGCGAACGGTGCGAGACGGAAACGCCGTGGGTGGCGCGCAGACCGCCGAAGCCCCAACGCTTCATGGCGCCGGCGAAACCCTTACCCTGGGTACGGCCCGACACGTCGACCAGCTGGCCTGCGACGAAATGGTCGGCCGAGATCTCGGCGCCCACGTCCAGCAGACCATCTTCCTCGACGCGGAATTCGCAGAGGATCGCCTTCGGCTCGACTTCGGCCTTGCCGAAGTGGCCGCGCTGCGGCTTGGCGACGTTCTTGGCCTTCGCCGTGCCGGCGCCGACCTGAACGGCCACATAGCCATCCTTGTCGGTGGTGCGCTGTGCCACCACCTGGACGCCTTCCAGTGCCAGAACGGTCACCGGCACGTGCCGGCCGTCGTCCTGGAACAGGCGGGTCATCCCCATCTTCTTCGCGATAACGCCAGTGCGCATCGGCCTGTTGCTCCTATTACAGAGGCACCCCCGGGACCATTCCCGCGGGTGCGTGTTCAACCCTGAATGTTTTACTGCGAAGCCCCCGTCCGGGCTGAACCTCCACCTCGCGGTGGAAGAGACGGGGGACGCAGGCCCGGCCACTCGAAAGCCGCCGGCGGTATCCCTTGTCGCTGCGAGCCGATCCGGCCCGCCACTCCTTGCGTTGGATCGGGAAACGATCCGGTCGAGGAGGATGGCGACTCCAAGCATGGAGCCGCGAATCTCGAGGAAGCGGCGCCTTTACGTCAGCTACGCTTCCATGTCCACCGCATTAAAGGGTGAACGCCAAAAGCCCCCGCGAAGCGCGGGGGCCGGAGCCGGCTCAGGCCAGCTTGATCTCGACGTCGACGCCGGCGGCCAGGTCGAGCTTCATGAGCGCGTCCACCGTCTGCGGGGTCGGCTGAACGATGTCGAGCATGCGCTTGTAGGTGCGCGTCTCGAACTGCTCGCGCGACTTCTTATCGATGTGCGGGCCACGGTTGACCGTGAACTTGTCGATGTGAGTCGGGAGCGGGATGGGGCCACGGATAAGGGCGCCGGTACGGCGGGCGGTGTCGGCAATGTCGCCGGCAGCCTGATCGAGCACGCGGTGATCGAACGCCTTGAGGCGAATGCGGATATTCTGCGTTTCCATGGTCCTACCGATGCGAAAGAGCGGGGCAACGCACCCAATTGCCATCCCGGCGAAGCCCCGGCCCCTGCCCCATCCGCTACTGGAGCGATTCGGGCGGCGCCGGTTGGACCGGAACGGCGGCTGGATGGCCGCCTCTTGCTGTTGAACTCAAAACTCGAAGGGCGCGCCTTTAACGGCCCTTCTATAAAAAGGCAACCGCCCGACACTCATTTTCTGAGTGCCGGGCGGAACCTTTTTGCAGTCACCTGCGGGCCGAAGCCCGCAAATGCTTACTTGTCGATCGAGGCAACCACGCCCGCGCCGACGGTACGACCGCCCTCACGGATGGTGAAGCGCTGGCCGACGTCCATAGCGATCGGCGCGATCAGCTTGACGCCGAGGGCGATGTTGTCGCCCGGCATCACCATCTCGGTGCCCTCGGGCAGCTCGACGGTGCCGGTCACGTCCGTGGTACGGAAGTAGAACTGCGGACGATAGTTCGCGAAGAACGGCGTGTGACGGCCACCCTCGTCCTTCGACAGGACGTAAACTTCCGACTTGAACTCGGTGTGCGGCTTGATCGAGCCCGGCTTCGCCAGAACCTGACCACGCTCCACCTCGTCGCGAGCGACGCCGCGCAGCAGCGCACCGACGTTGTCGCCGGCCTGGCCCTGGTCGAGCAGCTTGCGGAACATTTCCACGCCCGTGACGGTGGTCTTGCGGGTGTCGTGAATGCCGACGATCTCGACTTCTTCACCAACCTTGATGATGCCGGTTTCGACACGGCCGGTCACCACGGTGCCGCGACCCGAGATCGAGAACACGTCTTCGATCGGCATCATGAACGGCTTGTCGAGCGGACGCTCCGGCTCCGGGATCGACTCGTCGACAGCGGCCATGAGCGCCAGGATGGCGTCCTTGCCCAGCTTGTCGTCGGTGCCGTTCAGAGCGGCGGTCGCCGAACCACGGATGATCGGAATGTTGTCGCCGTCGAACTCACGCTTGGAGAGCTCTTCGCGGATTTCCATTTCGACCAGCTCGAGGATTTCCTCGTCGTCGACCAGGTCGCACTTGTTGAGGAACACGACCATGGTCGGCACGCCGACCTGACGGGCGAGCAGGATGTGCTCCTTGGTCTGCGGCATCGGACCGTCGGTCGCTGCCACCACCAGGATCGCGCCGTCCATCTGCGCTGCGCCGGTGATCATGTTCTTCACGTAGTCAGCGTGACCCGGGCAGTCGACGTGCGCGTAGTGACGGCTGTTCGTCTCATACTCGACGTGCGCGGTCGAGATGGTGATGCCGCGCTCGCGCTCTTCCGGAGCCTTGTCGATGTTCGCGAAATCGACCGCTGCGTTGCCCGCAACGTTCTCCGCCAGGATCTTCGTGATCGCAGCCGTCAGCGACGTCTTGCCATGGTCGACGTGACCGATGGTGCCGATGTTGAGGTGCGGTTTGCTCCGATCGAACTTTGCCTTCGCCATTGTCTTCCTACCTTCTGATTCAATTTCCCGTGCCGCCAGGGGACTCGCGAGAACGCGGCCCCATAGCGGCTGTTTTCCGATTACGCCAGCTTTGCCTTCACTTCGTCGGCGACGTTGGCCGGCACTTCGTCATAGTGCGAGAACTGCATCGTGTACTGCGCGCGGCCCTGGGTGAACGAGCGGAGCGCGTTCACATAGCCGAACATGTTCGCCAGCGGCACCATGGCAGTGACGGCCTGCGCATTACCGCGGGTGTCCGTGCCCTGGATCTGGCCACGACGGCTGTTCATGTCGCCGATGACGTCGCCCAGATAGTCTTCCGGGGTGACGACTTCGACCTTCATGATCGGCTCGAGCAGCTTGATGCCGGACTTCTGCGCCGCTTCGCGCATCGCTGCACGGGCGGTGATTTCGAAAGCCAGCGCCGACGAGTCGACGTCGTGGTACGCACCGTCATACAGCAGCACTTCGAAGTCGATGATCGGGAAGCCGACCAGCGAGCCCGTAGCTGCCGTCTCGCGGAAGCCCTTTTCGATCGCGGGGATATATTCCTTCGGAATGTTACCGCCCTTGATCTCGTCCTTGAAGACGATGCCCGAACCACGCTCGCCCGGCGTCAGCTTGACCTTGACGCGACCGAACTGGCCGGTGCCGCCCGACTGCTTCTTGTGCGTGTAGTCGATGTCGACCGGCTTCGCGAGATATTCGCGATACGCCACCTGCGGCGCGCCGACATTTGCCTCGACCTTGAACTCGCGCTTCATGCGGTCGACCAGGATCTCGAGATGGAGCTCGCCCATGCCCTTGATGATGGTCTGGCCGCTTTCCGAGTCCG
Organism: Sphingomonas sp.; assembly: GCF_036731925.1. Taxonomy (GTDB): domain Bacteria; phylum Pseudomonadota; class Alphaproteobacteria; order Sphingomonadales; family Sphingomonadaceae; genus Sphingomonas. The sequence goes on along the minus strand of NZ_DAINDJ010000001.1, from coordinate 421,583 downwards.
ACGAGACGCGGAACGACGGGTCCTCGCGGGCAAGACGATTGAGCGCGACGCCCATCTTTTCCTGGTCCGCCTTGGTCTTCGGCTCCACCGACAGCTCGATCACGGGCTCGGGGAATTCCATCCGCTCGAGGATGATCGGGGCGTTCTGCGCGCAGAGCGTGTCACCGGTCGTGGTATCCTTGAGGCCGGCGAGCGCGACGATGTCGCCCGCATAGGCTTCCTGGATGTCCTCACGGCTGTTCGCATGCATCAGCAGCATGCGGCCGACCTTTTCCTTCTTGTCCTTCACCGAGTTCATCACGGTGGTGGCCGCTTCGAGCTTGCCCGAATAGATGCGCGCGAAGGTCAGGGTGCCGACGAACGGGTCGTTCATGATCTTGAACGCCAGCGCCGCGAACGGCTCGGTGTCCGAGGACGGACGCTCGTCCGGCGTTTCGCCGTCGAGCTTGACGCCCTTGATCGCCGGAACGTCGAGCGGGCTCGGCAGATAGTCGATCACCGAGTCGAGCAGGGGCTGCACGCCCTTGTTCTTGAACGCCGAACCGCACACGACCGGAACGAACGCCATCTCGAGCGTGCCCTTGCGGATCAGGCGCTTGAGGTCGGCGACGCTCGGCTCGTTGCCTTCGAGATACGCTTCCATCAGCTCGTCATCGAGCTCGACGGCCATCTCGATCAGGTCGCTGCGATACTTCGCGGCCTTCTCGGCCAGATCGGCCGGGATGTCCTGATATTCGAACTTCGCACCCAGGCTCTCTTCGAGCCAGATGATCGCGCGGTTCTCGACCAGGTCGACGAGACCCTTGAAGCCGCCCTCGATGCCGATCGGGAGATACAGCACCGCCGGACGCGCGCCGAGACGGTCGATGATCGAGTTCACGCAGAAATAGAAGTCGGCGCCGGTGCGATCGAGCTTGTTGATGAAGCACATGCGCGGCACGCCGTACTTGTCGGCCTGGCGCCACACGGTTTCCGACTGCGGCTCAACGCCGGCAACGCCGTCGAAGCACGCAACCGCACCGTCGAGCACGCGCAGCGAACGCTCGACTTCAATCGTGAAGTCGACGTGGCCGGGGGTGTCGATGATGTTGATGCGGTGCTCTTCGCCCTTGCCGTCCTGGGCGCGCCAGAAGCACGTGGTAGCAGCAGACGTGATCGTGATCCCGCGCTCCTGCTCCTGCTCCATCCAGTCCATCGTCGCCGTGCCTTCATGCACTTCGCCGATCTTGTAGGACTTGCCGGTGTAATAAAGGATACGCTCGGTCGTGGTCGTCTTACCGGCGTCGATATGGGCCATGATGCCGATGTTGCGGTAACGCTCGAGCGGATGGCTGCGGGCCATGATCGTGGTTTCCTTGAAAATTTGGGGAGCCGGACCGTCCAGCTCCCCAATATGTAGGTACGAAAGTTACCAGCGGTAGTGGCTGAAGGCGCGGTTCGCTTCCGCCATGCGGTGCGTGTCTTCGCGCTTCTTCACCGCGTTGCCGCGGTTGTTCGCCGCATCCATCAGCTCGCCCGAGAGGCGGGCAGCCATGGTGTGCTCGCTGCGGTTGCGGGCCGAGGCGATCAGCCAGCGGATCGCGAGCGCCTGCGCACGCTCCGGACGAACTTCGACCGGAACCTGGTAGGTCGCACCGCCGACGCGGCGGCTGCGGACTTCGATGCCGGGCTTCACGTTGTTCAGCGCGTCATGGAAGACGCCGATCGGCTCGCGCTTGGCGCGCTGCTCGACGGTTTCCAGGGCGCCATAGACGATCGCTTCTGCAACGGCCTTCTTGCCGTCCAGCATGACCGAATTCATGAACTTCGACAGAACCTGATCACCGTAGACGGGATCGGGCAGGATTTCCCGCTTTTCGGGACGACGACGACGTGCCATCTCAATATTTCCTTCTGAACTTCAGCCGATCCGGAACACGTCCGGGGCTTACTATGGCCTGATTACTTCGGACGCTTCGCGCCGTACTTCGAACGGCTCTGCTTACGATCCTTGACGCCCTGCGTATCGAGCACGCCGCGAAGGACGTGGTAGCGGACGCCGGGAAGATCGCGCACACGGCCACCGCGGATGAGCACGACCGAGTGCTCCTGCAGGTTGTGGCCTTCACCCGGGATGTAGCTGATGACTTCGCGGCTGTTGGTCAGACGGACCTTGGCCACCTTGCGAAGTGCCGAGTTCGGCTTCTTCGGGGTCGTCGTGTACACGCGGGTGCAGACGCCGCGCTTCTGCGGGTTCTGTTCCATCGCAGGGACCTTGGACTTGGCCTTCTGCGGTTCGCGGCCCTTGCGGACCAGCTGGTTAATCGTCGGCATGAAGCCCTTCACCTTTCAGATGGTTACTTTGCTGGAGCCCTGTTGGACAGAATACGAAAAAGCCCCGAAGGCCTCAGCCCCCCGGGCGATTGCGTCTCCAGCAACGTTCAGCTCTTTGTACCCAAGGCAGGAATCGCCCTACCCGGAACCGGGCGGCCTATACCGATGCGGGGCGATCCGGTCAACTCCGCCGCCCTCGGGCCGCCGCACCTGCGGCGTTAACCCATTCCTGGGGCTGCCCGCCCGCCATGGCTATGCTAGCGCAACGCTACGGAATTGGCACGAATGGGGTATGCGGATGTTCAACGGCAGTCGTAATCGCGAAGATCGGGCAACATCCGGCGGCAGCAGCGCCCAGGCGAATGCGCGGCGCGGCCAGTTCTCGGTCCTCGGCGCCGACATCGTCATCACTGGCAATCTCACCGCGACCTCGGACCTGCATATCGACGGACGCATCGAAGGCGATGTGCGGTGCGGCAGCCTGGTACAGGGGGCGGAAAGCCAGATCTTCGGTCGAGTCGAAGCCGACGACGCCCGGCTTGCCGGTTCGATTGAAGGATCGGTGCGCGCCCGCCAACTCACGGTCGAGCGCACCGCACGGATTGTCGGCGACGTCGAATATGAGACGATCATGGTCGAACAGGGCGGCCATATCGACGGTCGACTGAAGCACATGGGGAGCGGCGCCGGCGCCGTCGCCGCGCCGGTGCTTATCGAAGCGACCGGGGAAGCGGCCTGAGGCCACCTCCCCGGGGGCGCTTACATGCCCTTGATCTTGTCGTAATGGTTCGAAATCATGCCCTCGGCGTCGTGGGCGAACTCGCGCAGCTGCGGCACGTCGCCGCTGCCGGCATAGGCGCGCACCGCGGCCAGCGCCTTTTCGTGCGCGACCACCTGCTGGCTCTTGTACGCGGTGTCGAACGCCGTTCCGGTCGCGGACTGGAGCGTCTTCAGATTCGTCTGCTGCTCGTCGGTCATTGCCGGGGCGGGGGTGATCGCCGGGCTTGTCTTGCCCGCGGCGGCCTTGAGCTTCGCGGTCGACTTGGTGTGTTCCTCGACCATGTCCTTGCCGAAGTCCTTCAGGTCGTCCGTCGTCGCCTTTTGCTGGGCCAGCTTGCCGGCAGCGATTTCATAGGCGTCGCTGGCAGCGACCGTGTTGGCGAAATCCTGGCCGGTCATCGGCGCAGCGGCGGTGGCGTTGCCGTCCATGCCGTTCATCGTGCCCATATTGTCGCCCATCGCCTCGCCCGCGGGGAGGTTGGTGACCGTGTCGCCGCTGTTCATGGCGTCGGTGCCGCCGTTGCTGTTGCCGCCACACGCAGCGAGCGCGAAGATCGGCGCGGCGCTCAAGATCAAAAGGTGCTTCTTCATCATACAGGCCTCCTAAGTTCCGAAAGCGAACGCCCCGCCCCCGCCGCCGTTCCGAAAAGGCTGGACCATCTCTCTGAGGAATAATCATAAGTTAGAAGCTCCGGCAGGCATGCACTGTGGCGACTCTCGGCGCGGCGACAGCAGCTGGTCGCAATAATGGTGCGCCGCAACGCGAATGGTGCAGCGCGCAAACTTACGTTACCAAATGTCCATTCCCGTGTTAAATTCGCTGCTTAGCTCTGGGTCCTCACCACAGAAGAGGACTCCACGATGCACCAGGATGAACGAACGCGCCGCATGGAACGCCTCCGAAGCTCGGTGGCGCTGTTGCTGTTCGGGCTTGGCACCCTCGCGTTCCTGATCGCAATCGATCGCCCGGAATGGTTCCACCTGCGCCCGGGAAGCGGCACCGCGGCCGCCATGTCGCACGCGGCGACCGTCGCGCCGGACCGGAACGACGGCTGAACGGACCTGAAGCAATCGTCGTGCGTAGAGTTCGGCCATGATCGTCACCACCGCCCCCCGCGCCAGACAGGTCCTGCGTGAAGTGTGGCAGCCGCTGGCGCTGCTCTTCATCTGGGACGTGATCGTCACCATCGTCTACTTCGTGCTGCCGTTCCGCGCGCCTTCGCTGCCGCTGACGCTGTTCGGATCGGTGCTGGCACTGTTTCTCGGCTTCCGCTCCAACTCGGCCTATCAGCGCTGGTGGGAGGGCCGCAGCCTCTGGGGCCTCATGATCAACGCCAGCCGCAACCTCGCACGGATGGCGCGCAACTATCTGCCCGAAGGCGAGGCGGTCGATCTCAAGCGGACGATCGTGCTGCGGCAGATTGCCTATGTGAATGCGCTGCGCTGCCAGCTGCGCCGCCAATCGGCGGATCAGGAAGTGCTGCGCTTCCTCTCCAAGGGCGAGGCGGACTATGCACTGGCCCGCACCAATATCGCCAACGGCATCGTCGACGGCACCGGGCGACGGATCGAGATCGCGCGATCAAAGGGCTGGATCGATTCGATCCAGCAAAGCTCGATGGAAAACGTGCTGGTCGACATCGCCAATGCCCAGGGCGGCATGGAGCGGCTGAAGAATACGCCGCTGCCGATGCAATTCCGCTTCGTGCCCACGGCCTTTACCCACATCTTCTGCGTATTGTTGCCGATCGGCCTGGTCGAAACGCTAGGCGTCGCGACTCCGCTGGGCTCGACCATCGCGGGCCTGATGTTCCTGGCCGTGCTCGCGATCGGCGACGACCTGGTCGATCCCTTCGCCAACACCGTGCACGACCTGCCGCTCAACGCGATGTGCCGCACGATCGAGATTGATCTGCTGCAATCGATCGGCGACCCCGCCCCCGAACCGGCGACGCCCGACAAGACCGGCGTGCTGTGGTGATACCGCTGCGGGTTGCCGCCCTGCCCCGCTTGCCGCTAAAGATCGGTGCGTAACGGGTGCCCTCCCCCAACGGGAGGGTGAAAAGGGAACTCGGTGTCCAAGTCCGAGGCTGCCCCCGCAACTGTAGCCGGTGAGCCGGCGCGCCAATCTGCCACTGGAGCCCGTGCTTCCGGGAAGGCGGCGCGCCTGCGACGACCCGGGAGCCAGGAGACCTGCCCGCTACCGTCGATTCCTTCACGCGGGCGGGGTGCACCGGGTGATCGGGGCTGAAATCCCCGTGTGAGCGACACCAACCCATGCGGGAGCCGTGCTCCCCTGCCCAGGTGTCTGTACCCATGCAGTTCTTGAAGCTTTCCCTGTTCGCCACCGCCGCGCTCGCGCCGCTGGCCGCCCATGCCGATCCCGACGATGATCGCATCATCGTCGTCGCAAGCGGCGTCCGGCAGCGCGCCGATGCGGTCGGACGTTCGGTCACCATCATCGACCGCGACGAGATCGAGCAGCGCCAGACCGTTGCCCTTTCGGATCTGCTCGCCACCACGCCGGGCGTGACTGTCGTGCGCAACGGCGGGCTCGGCACGTCGACCGCACTCAGCATCCGCGGCGCGCAGACCGACCAGACGCTGGTGCTGATCGACGGCATCCGCGTCGGCGATCCCTCCGCCACCGGTGGCGCGTATAACTTCGCCAGCCTGCTCGCCGGATCGGTCGAGCGCGTCGAGGTGCTGCGCGGGCCCAATTCGGTGATCTGGGGCAGCCAGGCCATTGGCGGCGTCGTCAACGTGACCACGCTGCAAGGCGCGCAGGGTCTGCACATGCGCGGCAATGCCGAGGGCGGATCGTTCGGCACGTTCAACGGCAATGCCGCGCTCGCGGGCGGCAACGACCGTATTTCCGCGGGGCTGACCGCGGGCTATCTCACCACCCAAGGCATTTCGGCGGCGGCGAATGGCAGGGAGGCAGACGGATACCGCCAGATCGGCGCGACCGGCAACGTCCAGGTGCAGCTGGCCCCCGGCCTCGCGCTCGATCTGCGCGGCTATTATGCCGACAGCAAGGTCGATCTCGACGGCTATGCCCCGCCTACCTATGACTTTGGCGACACGGGCGAGTATGCCAAGACGCAGGAAGTCTATGGCTATGCCGGTCTCCGGAACGAGTCGCTCGGCGGAAAGCTGCGCAACCGGATCGGCTTCGCCCTCTCGGACATTCACCGCGACGGCTACAATGACGACTCGTCGGTCGCCTATCGCTATCGCGGCCGCGCCGAGCGCTATACCTATCAGGGGGACGCGACATTGGCCGACCAGCTCCGCCTCGTTTTCGGTGCCGAGCACGAGCGGAGCCGCATCCGCTACGACGAAGGCTTCGGCAGCGCGGGGCGCACGTCGGTGGGCATCACCAGCTTCTACGGCCAGGCGATCGTCACCCCGGTCGCGCCGTTGACGCTGACGGGCGGCGGCCGCCACGACGACCATGACACATTCGGCGGCCACTGGACGTGGAACGCCGACATCGCCGTTCGCCCGACCGCGGACACGGTGCTGCACGCCAGCTTCGGCGAGGGATTCAAGGCGCCGACCTTGTACCAGCTTTACAGCGCCTATGGCGACCGCAGCCTCCGTCCCGAAACCGCCAGGAGCTACGAGGCAGGCGTTCGGCAGATGCTGGCGGGCGGCAAGCTCGCGCTTGGCGTCACCTGGTTCCACCGGGATTCGGACAACCAGATCGACTATAATTTCGATACGTCGACCTATTACAACCTCAACAAGACCCGCGCCGAGGGCGTCGAGATCGAAGCGCTGCTGCAGCCGGTCAAGGCGCTGACGGTGCGGGCGAACGTCACCCATGTCCTCTCGCAGAACCGCACTGCGGGCATGCTCGGCAACGATCTGCCGCGCCGCCCGCGCGACACAGTCAATGTCTCGGCCGATTATCGCTTCCCGTTCGGCCTTGCGATCGGCGGCACGGTGACGATGGTGGGGGACAGCTTCAACGACGCCGGCAACCTGACCGCGATCGACGGCTATGCACTGGCGAGCGTGCGGGCGGAGATGCCGGTGACGAAACTGCTTTCGGTTTATGGCCGCGTCGATAATGTCGGCGACGTGCGCTATCAGCAGATCACCGGCTATGGCACCTATGCCCGCGCTGCCTTTGGCGGCGTGCGGGTGCGCTTCCAGTGAGGTTCGGCGCCGCGCTGCTCGCCTACCTGGGGCTCGCGGGCTGTGCGGCGGCGCCGTCCCAGGGTGGCGGGGGCATCGTCTCGATGAACCCCTGCGCGGATGCGACGCTGCTGGAGCTGGTGCCGCCGTCGCGGATCGCGGCGATCAGCCATTATTCGCAGCGCGCGGACTCCACCTCGATCCCTCTCGAGGTCGCCCACCGCTTCCGCGGCAATAACGGCACCGCGGAGGAAGTGATCGGCCTCAAGCCCGATCTGGTGGTGGCCACCAGCTTCACCGCGCCCTCGACCCGCGAGGCCTTTGCCCGCGCCGGACTGAAGGTGCTCTATCTCGATATCCCGCCCTCGATCGCCGACAGCAAGGCGCAGGTGCGCGAGCTTGCGAAGGCGGTGGGCGCGCCAGCCAAGGGCGCCGCGCTCAACGCGCGCATCGACGCGGCAGTGGCAGCCACGCGCTGGAGCGGCGCCAAGGCCCCCGCGCTGCTCTGGATCGGCGGCAACCTCGTCACCGGCGGCAAGACTCTGCTCGACGACCTGATGACCACCGCCGGCTTCTCCAACCAGGCCGCGCAGTACGGCCTCACCCATACCGGCCACCTGGCGATGGAGCAGGTGATCGCAGATCCGCCGCGCGTAATGCTCGCCCCCGAAGGGGTCGGGCGCGACGGCGATTCGCGCGCGGCGATCCTGCGCAAGCGCGCCATCGACGAGACCGGCCTGAAGATCATCCAGGCGCGGTTTTCGCGCCAGCTGGTCAATTGCGGCGGCCCGGTGATCCCTGCTGCCCTCGCCCGCCTTGCCGAGGTTCGCCGGCAGGTGCGCTGAGCCGCCTCAGCGGCGCGAGATCACCTTCTCGATCGCCTCGTGCCGGGCCGGATCGGCCTCGCCGAACTCGCGCTCCAGCCGATCGCGGATTTCGAGCAGTTGCTTCTCGCTTAGATGCTCGATGCCGATAAATTCGTTGCGCGCCTTGTCGATCGCGCGGATCACTTCGTCCAGCTTGGCCTGCAATGCGGCGGCGTCGCGATTTTGCGCATTCTGGATCAGGAACACCATCAGGAAGGTGACGATGGTGGTGCCGGTGTTGATCACGAGCTGCCAGGTGTCCGACCAGTGGAACACCGGCCCGCTCAGCCCCCAGACGATGATGACCAGGAAGGCGAAGACGAAGGCCGGCGGACGCCCCGCCCAGCCGGCGACGCTCTGCGCGAACCGTTCGAAAATGCGTCCCAAGCCGATGCTCCCGATGCGTGTTGGCGCCGCTATGCGCGCCGGCAGGGCGCTTGCCAATCGGGGCAATATCTCGGTGTGGCGCGCTGCGAAATGCGAAGGTGGCCGGTCTGGTACTGCGCCGAAGCGCATCACCCTCTCCGCCAGCGGCCTGCGGCAACTGCCCGGCAGGGGGACGGTCACCGGATCGGCACGCGAACCGCCGCCGGACGGAGCGATTGTCGCGCACCTGCCGGATCGGAGAGTTTCCCTAGGGGACCAGCACCGACACCAGCGCGCAAGCCACTGACGCCGCTCCAGTTTCTCTCTGCGCTACCAGCTTTCTTACAGCCCAGATGGTCTCGCTCGCAGCGAGTCGCCAAGCGCAAACCGCCTTTTGCGGCTGTTGATGCTGTGGATAACGGGGATAACGGGGATAACCTGCGTTCAGAGACCCGGTGGCGCCCAGCCCGGTGGGGCCAGTTCGAACCCGGCGAAATCGAAGCCGGGCACGACGACGCAGCTCACCAGTCCCCAGCCCTGCAAGGCCTCGGTTGCCTGCCAGCGGCCGGCGGGGACTCGAGCTTGCGGAACCTGCCCCATGCGGACATCACCGCCCAGCGCCATCCGCTCTACGCTGCCGCTCGCATCCTCGACCTGTAATTCCAGCGCCGATCCGGCGTGCCAGAGCCACAACTCGTCGGCATCCACGCGGTGCCAGTGCGAGCGTTGCCCGGCCTCGAGCAGGAACAGGATCCCCGTGCCGGGCGAGCGCCCCGCTCCCTCCGCCGCGGCCCGCCACGTCTCGCGATACCAGCCTCCTTCGGGATGGGGTGCCAGTTCCAGCTGCGCGATGATCGCCCTGGCTTCGTCCATGCGTCTGCCTCCTGCCTGAACGGCGCGTAGTATGGGGTTCATGCAACCGGGGCTAAGCCCGACACGTTCGTTTCATGTACAACAATTCGGGGAGTATCCCATGCGTACCCTTCTGCTTTCGCTCAGCGCCGCCGCGCTCGCCATTCCCGCTGCCGTCGTGCTGCCCGCCACTCAGGCGGAGGCCAAGGCCGCAATCGGCCAGGACCGCTATTACCGCGGCCATGACGACCGCCGCTACCGTGACGACCGCCGCTACCGCGACGATCGCCGTTACGCCTATCGCGAGTGGCGCGGCCGCGACGGCCGCCGTTACTGCCGCAAGCCTGACGGCACCACCGGCACGGTGGTCGGCGCGGTCGGCGGCGCGCTGCTTGGGCGCACGATCGACAGGGACGGTGACCGGATGGCGGGCACCCTGCTCGGTGGCGTCGCCGGCGCGCTGGCCGGCCGCGCGATTGAAAAGGGCGGCAGCAACTGCCGCTGATGCGCTGAAGCATTAACCCCGGGGTGGTAGACACCCCGGGGCATGCTTCGCGTCCTCGTCCTCTCCACCCTGTTCCCGGACGCCGCGCGCCCGAATTTCGGCATCTTCGTCGAGCGGCAGACCCGGGCGCTAGCGGCACGGGACGGGGTGGAGGTCCGGGTGGTCGCCCCGCGCGGGCTGCCGCCCTTCCCGCTCGACCGCCACCCGCGCTACGCCGCGCTTGCCGACCAGCCCGCGCACGAGGATTGGAGCGGCCTTGCCGTCCATCGCCCCCGCTTCCTCAACCTGCCCGGCACCGGCGGACGCGTCCATGCCGCAATGCTCGCCCGCGCGCTCCGCCCGATGCTCGCCGAGCTGCGCCGCACCTTCCCCTTCGACGTGATCAGCGCCGAATTCTTCTTCCCCGACGGGCCCGCGGCCGTTGCGCTCGGCAAGACCTTCGACGTGCCGGTGTCGATCAAGGCGCGTGGCTCCGACATCCATCAATGGACCCGCCGCCCCGCCATCGCCCGCCAGATCGTGCGCGCGGGACAGTCAGCCGATGGCCTCCTCTCGGTATCGCTCGCGCTGCGCGACGACATGATCGCGCTCGGCATGCCCGCCGAGCGCACCGCCTGCATCGTCACCGGCGTCGACCTCGCCCGCTTCGCCCCCCGGGATCGCGCCGCCGCCAAGCAGGCGCTGGGGATCAATGGTCCGCTGGTCGCCTCTGTCGGCGCGCTGATCCCGCTCAAGGGGCACGACCTGCTGATTGACGCCGTGAGCGGCCTGCCGGGCGTTCACCTCGCCATTGCCGGACAGGGGCCGGAGGCAGAGCGCCTGGAGGCGCAGATCGCCGCGCTGGGCTGCGGCGACCGAATCCGTTTGTGCGGCCCCCTTCCACCTGAGCGGATCGCCGATCTGCTCGCGGCCGCCGACGTGATGGCACTCGCCTCCTCCTCCGAAGGGCTGGCCAATGCCTGGCTGGAGGCGCTGGCCAGCGGCACGCCCGTCGTCATCCCCGACGTCGGTGGCGCACGGCAGGTGGTGACCGCGCACGCCGCGGGGCGGATCGTCGAGCGCACGCCCGAAGCGCTCGCCGCCGGCATCGCCGCGCTGCTCGCCGCGCCGCCCGCGCCCTCCGCCGTCCGCCGCCTTGCCGAACCGTTTACCTGGGAAGCGAATAGCGAACGATTGTACCACCACCTCGCGCGACTCGTCGCCGCCCGTCGCGGAACTTGAGCGAATCTGCAGGGTTCGACAGATGCCGGGGAAGGCAAGGAGCCCGTGATGCAGAAGCCCAAACCTTATCGCTCGCCGCGTCGGCGGCCCTCGCCAAACGCGCTGCCGCCACGCCACCTTCGCCGCGCCGGCGCCCGGCCCGCCGAGACAGACTTCGACATCGTGTTCGAGTGGGAAGGCGACGTGCCCACCCACCACTGACGCCAAGTTGACAGCACGAATCGCTTGGCGGAAGCTGGCCGCTTCACCCAGCCCGGGAGGTGCGGCATGGCAGGCAAGAAAGACAAGAAGGCGAAGAAGGACGGCAAGAAGACGTCGTTCCTGCCCAAGGTGATCGACGGCATTAAACTGCCCAAGGATGCACGCCGCCAGCTCACCGCCCTCGCGAAGCATCCGGTGGTCGCCGACCTGCTCGCCTCGGGTCTTGTCGCATTGGCCCAGCGCATCAAGGGGGACGGCAGCAAGGCGGAAACCGCACCGGCGCCGATCCCCGCCGCGGAACCGACGCCCCCCGAACCCGCAGCGGCGGCGACGCCTGCCAAGCCGGCAGTGAAGCGGATCCGCAAGCAGGCCACCGGCACCACCGCCGCGCCCGCCGAAGGAACGGCGGAGGCGAAGCCCGCCGCGGCCCGGCGCGCGCGCAAGCCCGCAGCCCCTGTCGCTCAATCGGCCCCGTCGACCGCCGAAGCGGCTCCGCCCAGCTCCGCCAAGGCGCCGCCGCCGCGTCGTACCCGCAAGAAGGCCGACGGTCCGATCAAGCCGCGCACCCGCCGCACGCCGAAGAAGACGGACAGCTGATCGCCTGCTATCCTGGTCGCCGGGCAACCAGGGGGAACACGCCATGCAGACCACGCACGCGCCCGAAGCGCATGGCCCCGGCCACGCGATCGAGCGACTGATCTTCTTCTCGGACGCAGTGTTCGCCATTGCGATCACGCTACTGATCATCGAGATCCACGTGCCGGAAGTGCACCCGCCCTATACGGACGCGGCGTTCCTGCGGGCGCTCGCACCGCTTTCGGTGGAGTTCCTCAGCTTCTTCGTGTCGTTCTTCGTGATCGGCGCTTTCTGGGCTGGCCACCACCGCGCCTTTGACTGCGCGCGCCACTGGTCGCCAAGGCTGATCCTGCCCAACCTCTGCATGTTGAGCACGGTGGCGGCGATGCCGTTCTTCACCGCCTTTTCGTCCGAATATTACGGGTACCGGGTGCCCTCGGCGCTGTACGCCTTCTGGATGATGCTGATCGCGCTCGCCAATATCTGGGTGCAGCGGCTGGCAACGTCGGCGCCGGTGGTGGGCGAGCGGGTGGCGAAGGCGCATTGCCGACTCATTCGCCAGCGCGGGCTCGCGACGCTGCTCGGCACGATGTCCGCATTCGCGATGGCGCTGATATTCCCCTTCGCCTCGCAGATGACACTGGCGACCATCCCCTTGTGGCGGCTGCTGCTCCAGCGCGTCTCGCCGCCCAAGGCATAGGCGGCAGATACGAGACGGGCCCCGCCTTGGGGCGAGGCCCGTCTCTTGGATCGATCGCCGCGATCAGCGGCGGTGGTTATTGCGATCGTGCTTCTCGTAGCGGACCTTGGCCGACAGCGCGTCGTAGCGGCGGTCGAGATCGCGGCGCTCCTGCATCGTCAGGCCGGGGCGCGAGGCGCGATAGCGTGCCTCCAGCCGCACCAGGCTGCGATATTCGTTGCGGATCTGGGTCGCCTCGCGGCGGCTGAGCGAGCCCGAGCGGATGCCCCGGTCGATCCGCTGTTCGATGCGATCCTGGCGCGCATTGATGTTTTGCCAGCCACCCTGGAACGCCGCAGCGGAGGCGGGAACGGCGGCAGTCGCGACACCAAGTCCGGCGATCAGCAGCATGAACTTCTTCATCGGGTACTCCTCAATTCGACTGGACCGCCCCTGCGGTCGAAAGCCGTTGTGGAACGCCGATGTCGTCACTTTGTCCCAAGCACCGCACTTTTCCGTCACGAATTGTCGCAAGCCGGCACGGTCCGTTCAGGTTCAGGCCGCGAGCAGCCGCTCCGCCTGCGCACGCGCCTCGGGCGTGATCTCCGCGCCGGAGAGCATGCGGGCGATCTCCTCGCGGCGCTGCTCGGGCGAGAGCGGCGTCACGCCGGTGCGGGTAACGATCCCGTCATGCCGCTTGGCGATCAGCAGGTGCCGGGCGCCCCGCGCTGCGACCTGTGGGCTGTGGGTCACCACCAGCAGCTGCGAGCCCTGGGCCAGCCGCGCCAGCCGCTCGCCGATCGCATCGGCAACAGCGCCGCCGACGCCGCGATCGATCTCGTCGAAGATCAGCGTTCGCGCACCGCCTTCCTCGGCCAGCGCCACCTTCATCGCCAGGATGAAGCGCGACAATTCGCCGCCGCTGGCGATCTTCATCAGCGGTGCGAACGGCGCGCCCGGGTTGGTCGATACCTCGAACTCCACGCGGTCCATGCCGGCGGCGCTCCACTGGTTCTCGTCGAGCGGCTCCACCACGGTGCGGAAGCGCGCGGAATCGAGCTTGAGCGGCTTGAGCTCCGTCGCGACCGCCGCATCGAGCCGTGCTGCCGCCATCACGCGCACGGCGGAAAGGGTCTGCGCCGCCTCGCGATAGGCAGCATGGGCTTCCGCCGCCGCCTTCTCCAGCCGGGCGATGCCGGCGCCACCGCTGGTCAGCCGATCGAACCGCCCCGACAGCTCCGCCAGCAGCGCGGGCAGCTCGTCTGGCTGCACCCGGTGCTTCCGGGCGACGGCGCGCAGTTCGAACAGGCGGGCTTCGTCCGCCTCGAGCGCCGCGGGATCGAAGGCGAGGGCCTCGGCCGCCGTGTCCACCTGGGCCTGCGCCTCGCTGCCTTCGGTGATCGCGCGGTCGATCGCCGCCAGCGCCTCGGCCAGTGCTTCGTGATCGTCCGACACGCGCTCCAGGATCCGCGCTGCCTGCCGCAGGCGGGCAAGGGCGCCATCGGAGCCCTCCAGCAGATCGGCAATGCCCTGCAGGTCGGTCGCGATCTTTTCGCCGCGCTGCATCGAGGCGCGGCGTTCGGCGAGCCGCTCCTCCTCGCCCTGCTCGGGCGCGAGCGCGGAAAGCTCGGTGACGGCGTGTTCGAGCCATTCGCGGTCGCGCTCGGCGCTGTCCTGCTCGGCCCGCGCCACCGCCAGCGCATCCTCGGCTGCGCGCCACGCGCGATGCGCGATCGCCACGGGTCCCACATCGCAGCGCCCGAACGCATCGAGCAGCAGCCGGTGGCCGCGCGGATTGAGCAGGCCGCGATCATCATGCTGGCCGTGGATTTCGACCAGGTGGGGGGCGAGCTCGCGGAGGAACCCGGCGGACGCAGGCTGGTCGTTCACGAAGGCGCGGCTGCCGCCATCGGCCTTGACCAGCCGGCGAATCAGCAACGGTTCGCCCGGCTCCAGCTCCATGCCATTCTGCGCGAAGAGGTTGGCGATCGCGCTGTCGGCGGCGGGCGGGACGAAGCTCGCCACCACCACCGCCTGCGCGGCACCGCTGCGGACCAGGCCGCTATCGGCACGCGCGCCCAAGGCCAGTCCCAGCGCATCGAGCAGGATCGACTTGCCTGCCCCGGTCTCGCCGGTCAGCACGCCTAGCCCTTCGCCGAACTCCAGGTCCAGCGCCTCGATCAGCACCACGTCGCGAATGGAAAGCGCGGTCAGCATCGGGCCCCCTATCGCAGGAACAGGAGTAGAACGAAAGTGGTTTTAGCTTGCGGGCTTGGGCGGCGGGCTCGCCTTGGCCGCTGCCGCCACCTTGTCCTGATTTTCCTGCATCAGCTCATAGGCGTGCTTGTACCAGTCGGTACCCGGATAGTTGGTACCCAGCACCGCCGCTGCCTTCTTGGCTTCCTCGGGAACGCCCATCGCCAGATAGCTTTCAGTGAGGCGCATCAGCGCTTCCGGCACGTGCGTGGTCATCTGGTAGTTGTCGACCACATTGCGGAAGCGCAGCGTCGCCGCCAGCCACTGGCCGCGCTTTTCGTAGAAGCGGCCGACTTCCATTTCCTTGCCGCCCAGATGGTCGCGTACCAGATCGAGCTTCAGACGTGCATCGGCGGCGTATTTCGAGTTGGGATAACGGCGAATCAGCTCGCCGAGCGAATCGAGTGCCTGCTGGGTGATCTTCTGGTCGCGGGTGACGTCGCTGATCTGCTCGTAATAGGAAATGCCGATCAGATAATAGGCATAGGGCGCGTCGCGATTGCCTGGGTGGACCGCCAGGAAGCGCTGTGCCGAGGCGATCGATTCCGCATAGTCGCGGTTCAGATAATAGCTGAACGCGCCCATCAGCTGCGCGCGGCGCGCCCAGACCGAATAGGGATGCTGACGCTCGACCTCGTCGAACAGCGCCGCGGCAAGCTTGTACTGGTGCTGGTCCAGCTTCTGCTTGGCCGTGCTGTACAAGGTGCCGACGTCGCGAGCGACGTAAGGCAGATCCTTCACCCCGCCGCGCTTGGCGCAGCCGGCGACGGAGAGGGCGAACACCGGAAGAAGCGCGAACGCAAGCGCGCGAGGCAGAGGACTACGCATATGGCGGGGTTCTTAGACCGGGGCCGTGGCTGCAAACAATCCTTTTCGGGGCGGGATTGCGGCGGAACCTCCTTCGGGCCACATGCGCTCCCGTTTCCGTGACCGTATTCGAAGGGGATCTTCCGTGCCCGCCACGCTTCTCGCCACCCACCGCGTCGAAAAACCCTGGGGCCGCCACACCTTGTATCCGGGCTTTGCCGATCCCGCCGCTGATGGCGAGCCGGTGGGCGAAGTGTGGTTCCAGACGCCGGGCAACTCCACGCCGGATCTGCTGATCAAGTATCTGTTCACCAGCGAGAAATTGTCGGTCCAGGTCCACCCGAACGACGAGCAGGCCCAGGCTGCCGGCCTGCCGCGCGGCAAGGACGAATGCTGGATCATCCTCGACGCCCAGCCCGATTCGACGATCGCACTCGGCACCAAGCAGCCCTATAGTCGCGAAGAACTGCGCGCCGGCGCCCTCGACGGCTCGATCGAGGAGATGCTCGACTGGAAGCCGGTGAAGGCCGGCGACTTTTTCTACTCCGCCTCGGGCACGGTGCACGCGATAGGCGCGGGCATCACGCTGATCGAGGTGCAGCAGAACAGCGAGACCACCTATCGCCTCTATGATTATGGCCGCCCGCGCGAACTGCACCTGGACGCGGGCATCGCCGTATCGGAGCCGGTGCCGTTCGTGCCCCACCCGATGCCGGGCGCCGTGGCGCCGAACCGCACGATCCTGGTCGAGGGGCCGAAATTCGTGCTCGAGCGCTGGGAAGGCGGGAAGCGCAGCTTCACCCTGCCCGAAGGCACCACCGGCTGGCTGATCCCCGTGAAGGGCGAAGGCGTGGTGGACGGCATCGCCTTCAAGGCGGGCGAGTGCCTGACGCTGGAAGGCCATGTCGCGCTCCACGCGGAAGTCGGCAGCGATCTGCTGTTCGCCTATCCGGGCGACGCACGTGTAGCGTCGATGGACGCCGAATGAACCTGATGTAGTTTCCTGTTCACGCAACCGACCGCGCCGGCGAACCGTTTGGCACGCATTGGAAACGATCTGGAGTACCCTGATGCGCATGCTGATACTCGCCGCCGCGGCCGCGCTGACCCTGCCCGTCGCCCCGGCGCTTGCCCAGGGGCATCGCGAACGGGAAGCACGGCAGGATTGCCGACATGATCTGCGCAATGCCGACAGCCGGCGCGAGTTTCGTCGCGAGGCACGCGATTGCCGCCAAGACATCAACGAAGCGCGCCGCGACGACCGGCGCGACTGGCGGCAGAACGGCGCCCGCGCGGCCCAGGGTGATTGGCGGCGGTATCGCAACTACGACTATAATCGCCCCCGCCCCGGGCAGCAGCGCTATTATGCCGACCAATATTATCGCGACGGCCGCTATTATCAGGAGCGCCGGCTGAGCCGGAACGACCGGATCTATCGCGGCAATGACGGCCGATATTATTGCCGTCGCAACGACGGCACGACGGGCCTGATCGTGGGCGGCGTGGCCGGCGGCCTGTTGGGCAACGCGCTATCCTCGGGCGGCAATGCGACGCTTGGCACGCTGCTGGGTGCCGCAGCAGGCGGCGCGCTCGGCCACTCGGTGGACCGCGGCAACGTCCGCTGCCGCTAAGGCCTTACGGCCTGCGCGAAGAGGGGTCCGGTTCGCCGGGCCCCTTTTTGTTTGCCTAGATGAACCCGCCCGTGAGCATCAGCCGCACCCCGCTGATGATCACGATCAGCAGGTTGAGGTTCCGCCCCGCGGTCCCGCGAGAGCATCCCCACCACCGTGCCGGTAAGCGCGATCGGAAAGGCGATCCAGTTAATCAGCGGCACGAAGGGGAACGGGATGATCCCCACCAGCGCAAAGGGCAGCGCCACCAGCCCGATCAGCAGCGAAACTACGTTGAACATGCCGTTGATATGGGACAGCGATGGTGTGTTATCAACCCAGCACACCACAAATCAGCGCGTGTTCTCGCTACGGGCGATCCAGAATGATACGCTCCTTGCCGATTCGCCCCTGTCGGCAGTGGAGGTCTTCCATGTTGCCCTTGTCCAGCCCCCTCCTGCTTCTGATGCTCGTCGCTGCCGGTCAGGACGCGCGCATGCTCAACCCCAAATATAGCGTGACGAATGTCGGCGGCGGTCTCGGCGTCCTCGTCGACGAGAAGGTGATTATCGGGCGTGTGCCGCAGGGCACGGGCAGCCCTCGATGGGTCGCCGAGCGGATCCGGCGTGACCGCAACTGGTGCGGCGCCAAGGATGCGAACGGCAAATGTGCTACGGCAGAAACCCAGGTACACGACTGGATCGACGGTGCCCGCTGCAAGGCGCTGGCGACCGCAGTGACGGCACTTTGGAGCCTCCCCCCGGTTCGCTTCGTGCCACCGGGTGACCGGATGTTCGTCTCGGACTCCGCCACTGTCACGGTCCAAGGCAACACCACGCAGGCCGGATACGGCACGCCGCTCAGCATAAGCCAGGAAGCGGGCGACTATGCGCGCTGGTGGCACACTGCCAGCAACGGCCTGAAACCATGCTGGCAGGCATCAGCCCCGCTGGTGGAGGGCCAGCCGCTTGCCGCCCGCCTTTCGAGCCCCACATCCTCCACGCGATAGTATGGGCTTCCCGAGGTTCCCCTTTGGCGAGATTCGCGCTAGGGGCGCACGATGCCCAATCTTTTTCTCGTGATGCTCGGCGGGGCCATCGGCTCCGCGGCCCGCTACGGCGTTGGCCGCGCCGGCGTCGCCCTGCTCGGCCCGGCCTTCCCCTGGGGGACCCTCGCAGTCAACATCGTTGGCGGTTTCCTGATGGGGCTGCTCGGCGCCAGCCTGCTGCGCTTCGGCGAAAATGCCGAGCAGGCGCGGCTGCTGCTCGGCGTCGGCGTCCTCGGCGGCTTCACCACCTTCTCCTCCTTCTCGCTCGAGACCTTCGCGATGATCGAGCGCGGCGACCTGGTCGTGGCGCTCGGCTATGTCCTCGCTTCGGTGATCGGCGCGATCGGCGCGGTTGCCATCGGCATGACCTTCGCCCGGGCGGTGACGGCATGAGCGGGCCCGAGGACGGCGTCCGCCAGTTCGTCGTCGGCTATGACGATGACGGCATCCGGCTCGATCGCTGGTTCAAGCGGCATCTGCCGGACGTAAGCTTCAACCTCGTCTCGCGCTGGGCGCGCACCGGCCAGCTCCGCGTCGACGGCTCGCGCGCCACGCCGGGCGATCGCATCGCCGCCGGCCAGCAGATCCGCGTCCCCCCGGCCGAGCCAGCCAAGGCCGCCGCCGCCGCCCCGCGTGCCAAGCGTGCGCCCAAGCCGCTCAGCGAGGAACAGACGGCGTTCGCGCAGTCGCTGGTGATCCACCGCGACAACGCCGCGCTGGTGCTCAACAAGCCGCCGGGCCTCGCCACCCAGGGCGGCACCAAGACCTTCGAGCATGTCGACGAGCTGCTCGACGGGCTGTGGTTCGAGGCCGAAGGCCGGCCCAAGCTGGTCCACCGGCTCGACAAGGACACGTCCGGCGCGCTGCTGGTCGCCCGCTCGGCGCGCGCGGCGGCGTTCTTTTCCAAAAGCTTCTCCAGCCGCACGGCGCGCAAGATCTACTGGGCGCTGGTGATGGGCGTGCCGGAGATCGAGGACGGCTTCATCGAGCTGCCGATCGGCAAGCAGCCGGGCACCGGCGGCGAGAAGATGCAGGTCGACACCGAAGAGGGCCAGCCCGCCCGCACCCGCTACCGGGTGATCGAGCAGGCCGGCAATCGCTGCGCCTGGGTCGAGCTCCAGCCGTTCACCGGCCGCACCCACCAGTTGCGCGTCCACATGGCAGCGATCGGTCACCCGATCGTTGGCGACGGCAAGTACGGGCTGCAGGAGGCGTTCCTCACCGGTGGCATCAGCCGCAAGATGCACCTCCACGCGCGCCGCATCCGCATCGACCACCCCGATGGCGGCCGCATCGACGTGCGCGCCGAGCTGCCGCACCATTTCGCGGAATCGATGCACACGCTCGGCTTCGATCTGTCGGTGGGCAATGCGCTCGAGATCGACGACGGCCCGCCGCCGATGAGCAAGGAACTGCTCAAGCAGAAGGCCAAGGCCCACGCCAAGAACTACCGCAAGGAACGCCGCGGCGAACGGCGGGGCCGGGGCGAGAAGAAGTAAGCGTGCCCTTGTTTGAACGTTCGCCGTCGTCCCGGCAAAAGCCGGGATCCGTTGGGGTCGCCGTTGCGGCTCCTGCTTCGACGTTGTGGCGAATGGATCCCGGCTTTCGCCGGGATGACGTACAATGGGTGGAAACTTTCGCATGAACCGCCTCGCGCTCTTCGATTGCGACGGCACGCTGGTCGACAGCCAGGCGAGCATCTGCCTCGCCATGGAGCATTGCTTCACAGGCCAGAAGCTCGCCCCCCCACCCCGCGAGTCGATCCGCCGCATCGTCGGCCTGAGCCTGGTCGAGGCGATCGCCCAGTTGCTGCCGCAAGCCGAGGGCGATCTCCACCGGAACCTCGCCGAGGAATATAAGCGCGCCTATTTCGCCCTGCGCACCGCCGGTCATATCGAGGACGAGCCACTCTATGACGGCATCCTCGAGGCGATCGAGACGCTCGACGCCAATGGCTGGCTGCTCGGCGTCGCCACCGGCAAGTCGGATCGGGGGCTGCTCCGGGTGCTGGAAGCGCACGGCCTGCGCCAGCGCTTCGTCACGCTGCAGACCGCCGATCGCCACCCCTCCAAGCCGCACCCGTCGATGATCGAAACCGCGATGGCAGAAGCAGGTGCAGCACCCGAGACCACGGTGATGATCGGCGACACCAGCTTCGACATGGCGATGGCCGTCGCGGCCAATGCGCACCCCTTGGGCGTTGCATGGGGCTACCACACTCCCCATGATCTACACGCGGCCGGCGCGGTGCGGGTCGTGGCGCATGCATCGGCGATCCCGGTGCATCTGGAGGCCCTGTGACCGAGGCAGACCGCGTAGCGCGCAACCGCTACTTCCTGATGATGGCCGCGAACTGCGTCGGCATCGCCGGCGCAGTGCTGGCGTTGCTGATCCTGGGCCGTGCCAAGACCACCGAGCTGACGATGCTGGGCATTGCACTGATGCTCGCCTCGTTCTGGGTCATGGCGGCGATTCCCAGGATGCTCGCCCGCCGCTGGAGGACACCCCCCGAAGCATGAAACGTTTCTGGAAGACCGTGACGATCGTCGACGGCGCGATCGAACTCGATGGCCGCCCCGTCCGCACCCCTGCCCGCGCAGCCCTGCTGCTGCCGACGCCGCAGCTGGCGGAAGCCGTGGCCGAGGAATGGCGCAGCGTCGGCGAGGAACTCGATCCCCGCGCCATGCCGCTGACCGGACTCGCCAACGCCGCGATCGACCAGATCGCGCCGAACCCCGCCCCCTTCGCGGCGGACCTCGCGCGCTATGGCGAGAGCGACCTGCTCTGCTACCGCGCCGAACTGCCCGAGCCGCTCGTCGAGCGCCAGGCCGCGCAGTGGGACCCGCTGCTTGACTGGGCGCGCACCCGCTACGACGTGCATTTCGAGACGACCGCCGGCATCATGCACCGCCCGCAGCCGCCTGCGACGATCGCGCGGCTGCAGGAGGTGGTCGCGGCGCTCGACCCGTTCCGGCTTGCCGCGTTCAGCCCGCTGGTGACGATCAGCGGCTCGCTTGTCGCCGCGCTGGCACTGCTCGAAGGCGCAGCGGACCGGGAGACGGTGTGGCGCGCCGCCCAGCTCGACGAGGACTGGCAGGCCGAGCAATGGGGCGAGGACGAACTCGCCACCCGCGCCCGCGACGTTCGCCGCGCCGATTTCGACGCGGCGGCGCGGTTCCTCAGCCTGCTCTAGCAGAACTCAGAGGACGTCCGAGGACTCCCCGGTTGGGTCGCCGCGCTTCATCAGACCGCGGATGAAGCCGATCAGGCCGGTCTGGCGCGAGCGCTTGAGTCGCTCGGCCTTGAGGATGGTGTGCACCGCCTCGAAGCATTTGTCGGCATCGTCGTTGACGAGGACATAGTCATAGCCGTCCCAGTGGCTCACCTCGTTGGAGGCGCGGGCCATGCGGTGGGCGATCACCTCGGGCGAATCGGTCTGGCGGCCTTCGAGGCGGCGGTGGAGCTCCGCCATCGATGGCGGCAGGATGAACACGCGCACCACGTCGCCCCCCATCGTCTGGTGGAGCTGCTGCGCACCCTGCCAGTCGATGTCGAACAGCATGTCACGACCGGTGGCGAGCACCGCGTCGACCGGGCCCTTGGGCGTACCGTAGCGATGCTTGAAGACGTGCGCCCATTCGATGAAATGGTGCTGCGAGACCATCTCGCGGAACCGCTCCACATCGACGAACGTATAGTCGACCCCGTTCACTTCGCCCGGCCGCGGCTCGCGCGTGGTCACCGAAACGGAGACGGCGAGATCGGGTTCAGCTGCCAGCAGCTTGCGGGCGATGGTCGACTTGCCAGCGCCCGACGGCGAGGAAAGGACAAACAAAACCCCGCGGCGATGGAATCCATGCGGGTCGTTCTGGTGCGTATGGGCCATGCGGGCCTTTGGCGTAGCGGCACCCGGGCCGTCAAGCCCGGGCGCCATGGCCGGTTATGCGCCTAGGCCCGTATCGGGACCATGCTCGGTCGCCAACTTGCGCTTCAGATAGGCCGCGCCCACCGCGCCGGCGCCCAGGACGAGCGCCGCCGGCACCACGCGCTTGGCGACTTCCCAGGTCGCCACGCCGACCACCGCGCCCAGCGTACCGCCCTCGCCGTCGCGACGGTCGATGCGGCTGCCGATCCAACCTGCGATTGCCTTGCCGATCATGTTCATCTCCTTCGCCGAAAGAACGGCGATGCGGCGCGCACGTTCCCGCCGCTCGCCGCAGCCGATCAACGGCCGATCATCGTCTCGGGCCGGACGAACTTGTCGAACGTCGCTTCGTCGACGAGCCCGAGGGCCAGCCCAGACTCTTTCAGCGTAAGCCCCTTCTCATGCGCGTTCTTGGCGATCTTTGCCGCATTGTCGTAGCCGATCGCGGGCGCAAGCGCGGTGACCAGCATCAGTGAGCGATCGACCAGTTCCTTGATCCGCGCCTCGTTCGCCACCGCACCGTCCACCGCGCGCTCGGCGAAGTTGGTCATGCCGATCGCCATCAGCGTGATCGAGCGCAGCACATTGGCGCCGATCAGCGGCTTGAACACGTTGAGTTCGAAATGGCCCTGCATGCCGCCGACGGTGACGGCGGTGTGATTGCCGATCACCTGCGCCGCAACCATCGTCAGCGACTCGCTCTGGGTGGGGTTCACCTTGCCCGGCATGATCGAGCTGCCCGGCTCGTTCGCCGGCAGCTCCAGCTCGCCGAGGCCCGAACGGGGGCCGGAACCGAGCAGGCGGATGTCGTTGGCGATCTTGGTGAGCGACACGGCCAGCGTGTTGCAGACGCCGGACAGGTTCACCAGCTGGTCCTTGGTCGCCAGCATCTCGAACTTGTTCGGTGCCGAGACGAAGGGGAGCCCGGTGATCTTGGCGATTTCCGCCGCCACATCCTCGGCATAGCCCGGCGGCGAGTTGAGCCCGGTGCCCACCGCCGTGCCGCCCAGCGCCAGCTTGAAGATGTCGAGCTCCAGCACGCTCTGGAACCGCGCCCGCGCCGAGGCGAGCATCGCGGCATAGCCCGAAAATTCCTGCCCCAGCGTCAGCGGCGTCGCGTCCTGCAGATGGGTGCGGCCGATCTTGACGATGTGATCCCACTCATGCGCCTTGCGGTCGAGCGAGGTGTGCAGCCGCTCCAGCGCCGGGAACAGGTCCAGCGTCACCGCACGCGCCGCTGCGATGTGCAGCGCGGTCGGGAAGCTGTCGTTCGACGATTGCGCCATGTTGACATGGTCGTTCGGGTGGATCGGGCTCTTGCCGCCCCTCTTGCCGCTGAGGATCTCGTTGGCGCGGCCGGCGATCACCTCGTTGACGTTCATGTTGGTCTGGGTGCCGCTGCCGGTCTGCCAGATCACCAGCGGGAACTGGTCGTCGAGCTTGCCGTCGATCACTTCCTGCGCGACCTGGTCGATCACCTCGGCGATCTTGGGATCGAGCCCGTGCTTCACGTTCACCCGCGCCGCGGCCTGCTTCACGATCGCTTGGGCATGGACGATGCCGATCGGCATCCGCTCCTCGGGCCCGAACGGAAAATTCTGGATCGATCGCTGGGTCTGCGCGCCCCAATAGGCGCCGGCGGGAACTTCGATCGCGCCGATCGAATCGGTTTCGGTGCGCGTGGCCGTCACTGTTTTCCTCCGCTTGTTTCGCCAACGATGTAGGCGTCCCGACGCGCGATCCCAAGCCGGACCAGCAACACTAGTTAACTTGCATTCACCGCGATCCGGCGCGCAATGCTCTCATCGCTACCGGCGAGACGGCCGGAGCAACCGCAGGAGAAGAGCCATGATCCCGTTGATTCTGGGGCTGCTGCTCGCCGCCCCCTTTTCCGAAATCACGCACAGCGTGCGCATCGACCATGATGCTGGCCCGGTCCATGCCGACTATCGCATGCGCGTCGATGTTCGCCACGAGCAGCTCGGCGTTGCTGGCCCGGGGGGCCGCGCCTCTACGCTGCGCTGCCGCTGGCAGGCCGATCTGCTGGTCGATCGCCAGGCCGGTCACGCGGCGGGCACGCTCCGGCGCGCGCTGCGTCAGGAAGGTGTCATCGCGGGAAGCCGCCCCGGCTGGTGCACCGCCAATCGCGCGGTCATCGCAAAGGACGTTGCCAGCGCGACGAAAGACATGCGAGGCGCGGTCGAGGCGCTGGCTCGGCAGGATGCCGAGGCGCTGCGCGCCGAACTCAATCATATAGGACCAAGTAACAGCTGATGCGTATCCCGCTTACCGTTGCCGCTCTGGCGGCGCTCGCCTTGCCGATCGCCGCCCACGCCCAGGTGCTGCCCAAGGTTTCCGGCGGTGTCGAACTCTCCACCGACGAGAGCCGCCGCGGCCTCAGCTGGAGCGAGAATCAGCTCAGCGCCTCGGGCGACCTGTCTGCATCCATCCTCGGCTTCGATGCCTCGGCGCGGGTCGCGATGGTACGTCAATCGAGCCGCCATGCCGGTGCCGACACGGTGTTCGACCTGGAAGCAGGGCGCGGCTTTGACCTTGGTGCGTTCAAGCTGCGCGGCTTCGTCACCGGTCATGTCTTTACCGGCGCCGCGCGGGCAATGGACTATGTCGAGGTCGGCGCCGACGGCGCGTTCTCGCTGGGGCCGCTGCAACTGACCGGCGGCGCGATCTATGCCCCGGACCAGGGCCCGATCGGCGGCGACAATCTGTACCTGCACGCAGGCGCCTCGGTTGGCATTCCGTCGACGCCGTTCACCGTCTCGGGTGCGATCGGCCGCACGACGGGCAGCACGGACGACGCACGCGCGGCACGGCTGCGTCCGACGGGCGGCTATACCGACTGGCGGATCGGCGTGGAACACGTCACTGGCCCGCTGACGCTCGGCGTGGACTATGTCGGGACCGACATCGACACGAATCGCGCGGTCTCGTCGCCCTATGCCGACCTGCAGCACAGCGGCAACCGCGTACTCGGACGGGCACGCCTGTCGTTCTGAGGTCTGATCGGCTCCGATGCTAGCTCCCCCATCGCTCGTGGCAGGGGGAGCTAGAGCGGACAGGTCCGAAGGTGCCTAGCGCTGCTCCGCGCCCGGCACCGCGACATCCGCTACTGCCGTCACCTCGTGCCCGCTGGCGAAGCGCAGCGTCAGCGGCACCTTCTCGCCGGCATGGACGTTCGGCACCAGCCCGAGCAGCATGACGTGCTTGCCGCCCGGCACGAACTTCACCTGGGACCCGACCGGCAGGTCCAGGCTGGCAATCTGCGTCATCTTGGTCACGCCGCCACCATCCTTGGCGCTGTCGTGCAGCTCCGCACGGTCCGCCGCTCGGGTGGAGACGCTGACCAGCGTTTCTGCCTCGCGCCCACCGTGCAGCGTAAAGTATGCCGCGCCCGGCTGGCCGGCCACCGCGGGCAGGCGGATCCACGCGCCGTCCACCTTTACGCCGTCCGCCTGGGGCGAACACGCCCCCAGCACCAGAACCGTCACAAGCCCCGCCAGAGTGCGCATTCGGCATCCTCCCTCTTTGATTTGGGAAATCTTGTAGAAACCCAGGCGTCTTGCGGCAAGGCACGACGCACCTATATCCCCCCTCGGACATCTGGACGGCGGTCGCCTCTTCTGGGGCCGGCATCTGGATAACGCTTATGAACCCTTTTGTTTCGATTGTGGGGGCCAACGAGGACCATGGCTAAAGTTATCGGTATCGACCTGGGCACGACCAACAGCTGCGTTGCGGTGATGGAAGGCGGCAAGCCCAAGGTCATCGAGAATGTCGAAGGCGCACGCACCACGCCGTCGATCGTCGCCTTCGCCAAGGATGGCGAGCGGCTGATCGGCCAGCCGGCCAAGCGCCAGGCGGTGACCAACCCGGACAACACCATCTTCGCAGTGAAGCGCCTGATCGGCCGCCGCTTCGACGACCCCGTGACCAAGAAGGACACCGAGCTGGTGCCCTACACGATCGCGCGCGGCACGAACGGCGACGCCTGGGTCAAGGCGGGCGGCGAGGAATACAGCCCGTCGCAGATCTCGGCCTTCATCCTGCAGAAGATGAAGGAAACCGCCGAGTCGTACCTCGGCGAGAGCGTGACGCAGGCGGTGATCACCGTTCCCGCCTACTTCAACGACGCGCAGCGCCAGGCGACCAAGGACGCCGGCAAGATCGCGGGCCTCGAAGTGCTGCGCATCATCAACGAGCCGACGGCGGCCGCGCTCGCTTATGGCCTCGACAAGGACAACAACAAGACCATCGTGGTTTATGACCTTGGCGGCGGCACCTTCGACATCTCCGTGCTGGAAATCGGCGACGGCGTGTTCGAAGTGAAGGCGACGAATGGGGATACGTTCCTTGGCGGTGAGGACTTCGACAACAAGATCGTCGACTATCTGGCCGACCAGTTCAAGAAGAAGGAAGGCCTCGACCTCCGCACCGACAAGCTGGCGCTGCAGCGGCTGAAGGAATCGGCCGAGAAGGCGAAGATCGAGCTGTCGTCCGCCGCGACGACCGAGATCAACCTGCCCTTCATCACCGCCCGCATGGAAGGTGGCGCGACCACCCCGCTGCACCTGGTGGAGACGATCACCCGCGCCGACCTCGAGCGTCTGGTCGACGACCTGATCAAGCGCACCCTCGAGCCGTGCCGCAAGGCGCTGGCCGATGCGGGCGTCAAGGCCGAGGCGATCGACGAAGTCGTGCTCGTCGGCGGCATGACCCGCATGCCCAAGGTCCGTCAGGTCGTGAAGGACTTCTTCGGCAAGGAGCCGCACACCGGCGTCAATCCGGACGAAGTCGTCGCCATCGGCGCGGCGATCCAGGCCGGCGTGCTCCAGGGCGACGTCAAGGACGTGCTGCTGCTCGACGTGACCCCGCTGAGCCTCGGCATCGAGACGCTGGGCGGCGTGTTCACCCGCATGATCGACCGCAACACCACGATCCCGACCAAGAAGTCGCAGGTCTACTCGACTGCCGATGACAATCAGCAGGCGGTGACGATCCGCGTCTTCCAGGGCGAACGCGAAATGGCGGCCGACAACAAGATGCTCGGCCAGTTCGACCTGGTCGGCATCCCGCCGGCGCCGCGCGGCGTGCCGCAGATCGAAGTCACCTTCGACATCGACGCGAACGGCATCGTCAACGTGTCCGCCAAGGACAAGGGCACCGGCAAGGAGCAGCAGATCCGCATCCAGGCCTCGGGCGGCCTGAACGACTCCGACATCGAGCAGATGGTGCGCGATGCCGAGAAGTTCGCCGAAGAGGACAAGAAGCGTCGTGCCGCGGCCGAAGCCAAGAACAACGCCGAGAGCCTCGTCCACACCACGGAGCGCCAGCTCCAGGAGAATGGCGACAAGGTCGACGCGTCGCTGAAGGGCGAGATCGAGGCGGCAATCGCCGAGACCAAGTCGGCGATCGAGAGCGGCGATGCCGATGCGATGACCGCCAAGGCCCAGAACCTCGCCCAGGTGGCGATGAAGCTCGGCCAGGCGATCTACGAGAAGCAGGCTGCCGAAAACGCCTCGCCGAACGCGGGTGCCGCGGCCGGCGGCGAAGCCGGGGCTGAGGAAGTGGTCGACGCCGAGTTCTCGGAAGTGGACGACAACAAGGCGTAACTATTGCCCCTCCCTCTCCCCGCCGGGGAGAGGGCCGGGGAGCAGGGGAGCGGGGCGAGGCGGTGCGATCGGGCATCGGCGGCGCCCCTCTCCCTTTCCCCTGATGGGGAGAGGGCTTGCTGGATGACCACCGAAGTCGATTATTACGAACTGCTCGAAGTCGAGCGCAGCGCGGACGATGCGACGATCAAGTCGTCCTACCGCAAGCTCGCGATGAAATATCACCCGGACAAGAATGCCGGGTGCAAGGATTCCGAAGCCAGGTTCAAGGCGATCAGCGAAGCCTATGACTGCCTGAAGGACCCCCAGAAGCGCGCGGCGTATGACCGCTTCGGCCATGCCGCCTTCCAGAATGGCGGCGGCGGCCATCACGGCGGCCAGGGCGATTTCGGCGCGTTCAGCGACATTTTCGAAAGCGTGTTCGGCGAGTTCATGGGCGGCGGTGCCCGCGGCGGCGGCCGTCCCCAGCGGCGCGGCGCGGATCTGCGCTACGACATGGAAATCTCGCTCGAACAGGCGTTCCACGGCCATTCGACCGACATCACCATCGACGTCTCAGGCCCGTGCGACAGCTGCCAGGGATCGGGCGCGACGCCCGGCACCAAGGCCAAGACCTGCACCACCTGCGCCGGCCACGGCAAGGTGCGCGCGCAGCAGGGCTTCTTCATGGTCGAGCGCACCTGCCCCGCCTGCCACGGCGCCGGCGAGGTGATCGCCGAACCCTGCCGCAGCTGCCGCGGCGAGGGCCGGACCGACAAGACCAAGACGCTCAAGATCGAGATTCCGCCCGGCGTCGACGAAGGCACCCGCATTCGCCTGACCGGCGAAGGCGAGGCCGGCGCGCGCGGGGCACCGGCAGGCGATCTCTACATCTTCCTCCACGTGACGCGCCATTCGCTCTACGAGCGGCAGGGCACGACGCTGTACGCCAATGCGCCGATCAGCTTCACCACCGCGGCACTGGGCGGCGAGATCCGCATCCCGGGCCTCGACGGCGAGGAACATGTGATCAAGATCCATGCCGGCACCCAGTCCGGCCGCGAGATGCGCCATCGGGGCGCCGGCATGCCGGTGCTGCAGGGCCGTGGTCGCGGCGACCTGGTGGTCCGTCTGGAAGTCGAGACGCCGACCAAGCTGACGGCCAAGCAGCGCGAGCTGCTGGAGGAATTCCGCAAGACCGAAACGGGCGAGGAATGCCCGCAGTCGAGCGGCTTCTTCGCCAAGCTGAAGGCGGCCCTGGGTTGAGCCACCTGACGGCGCAGGGCAGCACGGGCATCGCAGGCAAGCCGCAGTTGCGTCCCCCTCACCCTTCCCACCGCCTGCGGCGGCGGGCCCCTTCCCTCTCCCATCGGGAGAGGGAGGGAGCGGCGAAGCCGCGGAAGGGTGAGGGTGACATGATTTTCAGCCCGCACTTTCGGACAAACCAATGACCCCGCGCGAACTGCTCGATACCGCCGACGTCCCCGGCGGCGAACCGCTGCGGCTGTTTCGCCGGGGCGACGATCACATGATCGTGCTCGAACGCAACGAGCTGATGAACAGCCGGATGAGCGGTTCGGAAGAAGCGCTGGCGGTGATGACGCTCGAACGGCTCGGCAAGCGCGAGGCACGGGTGCTGATCGGCGGCTATGGCATGGGCTTCACCCTCCGCGCCGCGCTGGCGGTGCTCGGCGGCAACGCCAAGGTCACGGTGGCCGAGCTGGTCCCGAAGATCGTCGAGTGGGCGCGCGGGCCGATGGCGGCGCTCACCAACGGGTGCCTCGACGATCCGCGCGTGAAGATCGTGTTCGACGATGTCGGCCGGGTGATTGCCGATGGCCAGAATGCGTATGACGCGATCCTGCTCGACGTCGACAACGGCCCCGACGGGCTGACCCGTATCGGCAACGACAGCCTCTATTCGATGCGCGGCCTCGATTCCGCGCGCCAGGCGCTTCGCCCCGGCGGCATCCTTGCCGTCTGGTCGGCCGCCCCCGATCCCGCCTTCGCCCGCCGGATGCGCGACAGCGGCTTCCTGGTCGAGGAAGTCGCGGTGCGCGCCCGCCAGAACGGCAAGGGCCCGCGCCACGTCATCTGGTTCGGCAAGCGGCGCTGAACCTGCTGGACAAGCCGGCCGACTTCTGACCTAATCCCGTCAACGCCCACCGCGCAGTTTGCGCAACACGAGGCAAGATCATGGGGATGGATCGGAAGTTGGGCCGTCTGGCCGCACCGTTGCTTGCTGGCGCGAGCATATTTCTTGCCATTCCCGCCAGCGCGCAAACCGATGCTCAAAAACAGCAGGATGTGATCATTCGCGCGCAGCGAATGCCCGCCGCCGAGGCGCAGCGTTCGGCAATGTGCGAGGCGCTGGCCCGCAATCCCTATTTCGCCGCGCTGAGCAGCGCCGCCGCGGGCAAGGACGTGCTGGGGCCGACGGTGTACCTGCCCACCCGACTGCCGCGAAACCCGGACTACACCGCGCCGCCGCTGGTGCCGCCCGGCTCCCCCTTGCCCACGCCGCCCAAGAGCCGGTTCGGCACGCTCGCGCTCTTCTCCGGCGCGCTCAATGACGCCAACGGCACCGCCGATTCGAGCGGAGACGGAAGCGCAGCCGATGGCAACGGGGTCGGCAGCACGCCCACCCCCGCCACTACGTCGGCGGACGAGATCGCCGCCGCTTGCCGCACCCGCTATCAGCCCAATGCGGGCAGCCCGGAAGTGACCAGCCGCCCGGCCAGCATTCCGATCGAATTCAGCGGGCCGACGGGCAAGACCGACACGCGCGCCTCGCGCATTTTGCATGACGATACGCTGCCCATCGCCATCCTGCTGTTCGACCAGCGTCGCTTCGCGGAGTCTCTCCCCTGGTTCAAACGCGCTGCCAACAAGCTGCCGCTGGGTGCCGGCGGGGACGAGGCGGCACTGTATATCGGCAAGCTCTATCTGATGGGCCTGGGCGAGCAGTCCGACCCGTCCGAAGGCGTGCGCTGGCTGGAAAAGGCGGCGACTGCCCGCTTCAACCCCATCACCGACACGCCGATGTTCAATCCCGAAGTGCCTGAACTCAACACCGCCTCGGGCGAGGCCTCGGTGATCCTCGGTAATGTCTATCGCACCGGCTACAAGGGCATCCCCCGAAATCCGGAGGCTTCGCGCAAATGGTTCGCCCGCGCGCTGGAGAACGGCCATGTGCCGGCGGCCAAGATGCTGGGCGATCTGTACCGCGACGGGATCGACGTGCCGCGCGATCCCGCCAAGGCGGCATCCTATTACCGCCAGGCGGCCAAGCTGGACCTGCCCTCGGCGCAGGTCGCGCTCGCCCAGATGCTGGAGACCGGCGATGATGGCGTACAGCAGGATCGGCCGCAGGCCATTGCCTGGTATCGTGCTGCCGCCAGGCATGAACATCCGGAAGCGCTTTATGCCCTCGCCCGCGCCTTCGATCTTGGCGAAGGCGTGAAGGCGGATCCCGAACAGGCGCTCGGCCTCTACAAGCGCGCGGCGATTGCCGGGAGCGCGGGCGCGATGACCGCGCTCGGCACCTATTTCTACGAAGGCAGGCAGGTGGCTAAGGACCCAGTGGCCGCGCGCCGCTGGTTCGAGCAGGGTGCGAAACGCGGCGATGCCGACGGGATGGTGGATCTTGCCGCAATGCAGATCCAGGGCCAGGGCGGCGACAAGGACGTGGTACAGGCCTGGGTATGGCTGAAGCGGGCGACGACCCTTCGCCACCAGGCCGCGCCGAACGCCGTCGCCGTGCTGGAACGCCGGATGAGCCCGGCCGAGCGCGCGGCCGCGCAGAGCGCGCTGGAGCGGCGCTAAGCCTCCCCATCGGTCATCGCGTTTGCGGAACGATAAGCCGGTGTCGAGCATTTCCCGGTGCGCAAGCATGCGCCCAGAAGGAAGTTCGACCATGTCCGATACGCCCGAAACCAACAGCCTGCTCGTCACCGCCCGCGTCGACGGGCTCAAGGTGCGCAGCCGTGACGGCGACTCGCTGGGGCAGGTCCAGGCCTTCATGGTCGAGAAGGGCAGCGGCCGCACGCTCTATGCGGTGCTCAGCCTGGGCGGCTTCCTGGGCATGGGCAAAAGCTACTACCCCCTGCCCTTCGAGCTGATTTCCTACGATGCGACCGGCGACGACTATATCGTCACGATCGACCGTCGCGTGCTGGAAGGCGGCCCCAGCTGGGCGAGCAACGCGCCGGAATTCACCCAGGCCTATGCCGATCGCGTCTCCAACTATTACGGCCTCTCCGCTGCGCGCGTGGACCGCGTGCCGCTGGACTGAGCCTGCGCTCAGCCCCGGCGCAGCCGCCGTGCGAGCCGCTCCGCGCCTAGGGCGGTGACGGCGCGCTTGCCGGCGGCCACCGTGCCGTCGAAGCCCGCAAGGGCCGCGATCAGCGCGCGATTGGCCAGCGTTGGCCGCAGCAGCATCAGGTCGACACACGCGACCCCGCCGCTTGCCATCTGGCGCTTGTGCTGTCCCTCGCCCTCGGTGAAGTCGAACCAGGCGAACCGCCCCTCGGCGAACAGGTCGCGCAGCGCCTCCAGCTGCAGCACCGAACCCGGGGCGTGCGCGGCAACCTCCGGATCATGCCCGACATGGGCGTAGAGCACGGTGTCCCCCACCAACGGGCAGCAGAGATAGGCGACGGGACGATCGCCCATCATCAGCAGCCAGGCGCGCACCGCATCCGCCGCCGCCAGCCGCTGCAGCCCGGCAAGATCGTCGGGCAGGCCCGCGCCGAGCAAGCGCTCCTGATAGGTCCGTGCGGAGAGCGTGCGGGCAAGCGGGTGGAAGACGGCCATCTCCTCGGGCGTCCG
This sequence comes from Sphingomonas sp., assembly GCF_036731925.1. Lineage (GTDB taxonomy): Bacteria > Pseudomonadota > Alphaproteobacteria > Sphingomonadales > Sphingomonadaceae > Sphingomonas. The sequence continues at coordinate 388,996 of NZ_DAINDJ010000001.1, read as the reverse complement.
GAACCGCTGCACCTGCGCCGCGATCCGCCGCGCCTTGCGCCTGAGCCCCTGCCGGGTGTTCGCCGAGAGGCCGGCGAACCACGCATCGAACCCCAGCGACAGATCGACATGAAATCGGGTGTAGCGCTGCCGCACCAGCGCCAGCATGCCCGCGTGGCGCAAGGCTGCGCGCGCCGCGTCCGGCAGCGAGGTGACCAGATACCCTTGCGCGTCCGGCGGCAGCGGCGGCAATGCCGGGCACGCGCCCTGCCGCGCCTCGGCGAGCGTCAGCGGCACCCGCACCAGCCGCCGCCGCGCCGACGCCAGCGTCCGCGCGCCGATCATGAACCGCAGCGCCACCGGCTGCGCCACGCTCATCCCGCGCGCTCCTCGATCAGGTTCGACCAGAGCTGCTCGGCCTGACGCAGCCGGGTGCGCAATCTGCTCGGGCCGAGCGGCGCGTCCTGCTGGTCCAGCGACAGCGCGGGGCGGTCCGCGAAATGCGCCGTCGGCAGCACGTCGCGCCGTTCCGCCAGCATCCGGCACAGCGCCTCGAACCGGCCGACATGCACGGCGTTGGGCCGCGTTCCCGCGCGATTGGCCAGCTCGAAGCCGTGGCTGATGATCGTCAGCGCCGCGTGTCGCTGCGACACCGCGTGCTCCAGCGCCGCGCGCATCTCGCGGGCGGAGAGCGCGCAGATCTGGAAGTGCCGCAGCGCCGTGCCGGTATCGATCAGCGTCACCGGCACTTCGATCAGCCCCTGGTGGAGCACCGGGGAGATCCGGTGCGGCGGGAGGCCGATGGCGCTAGGCCAGGGATGTTCGGAGCCGTTGTGGCTCGAATCATAGGCGAAGCCCTCGGCCGCCAGCGCCGCCAGGGTGGCGTCGTTCGCTGCGTAGCTGCCGCCGCGAAAGGCGATCGGCGGCGGCGCGCCGGCCTGCACCAGCAGCGCGCGGGCCCGGCGGATCAGCGCGTGCTGCTCCTCGGGGCCGTAATCGACCAGGTCGAAGCGGCGCGGCATGCGCGTGCGATCCGTGGCGCTCGCGCCCGTCCAGTTGGGGTGGAGGTGCAGCTGCACCTCCTGCCCCGCCGCGCGGATCGCCCGCACCACGGTGGCGATCGGCGCGATCCCGTGGACCAGCGCCGGCACCGGATCGACGAAGAAACAGGCCTTGAGCCCGTGCGCCGCCAGCCGTTCCAGCTGCCAGCCGACCCCCACCCCCGCCGGCTCGAACGACCGGGCTGCGACCTCCGCCAGATCGAGACCGGCGACGTGGTGGCGCCACATCAGCTCGGTATCGATCGTCAGGAACACGGTGGTGGGCATTGCGGTGCGTCTCGCCATCGCCCCGGAGACAGGGGACCAGTACGCACCGGCCTAGCCCAGCCGGGTGAAGAAATGGCAAAGCGGCCTAGGGCTTGATCCCGAAGCGGGCGAAGCGTTCGTCGACGCGCGGCTCGATCATCCGCGCGGCGGCGAGATAGGCATCGGCGTCCTTCGCCTTGGTCCGCCTGCCGATCACGCCGCGCATGTAGAGGCTCGCGGACTGTTCGGGGCTCGCCCGCAGCGCCGCGTCGAGATCGGCGAGCGCCGCATCCAGCTTGCCCATACGGAAATAGACCATGGCGCGGCTGTCGAGGATCGCCGCCGAGCTGCTGCTCAGTTCCACCCCGCTGGTGCAATCCTTCAGCGCCTGGTCGATCGCCACATTGTGCGTCGCGCGGATCCAGCAGCGGCTGTTGAGCAAGGCGGCATTGCCCGGCGCCGCCGCGATTGCCTCGTCGAGCACCGCGATCGCATCGTCGACCTGCCCGCCATCGCCCAGCAGACTGGCCAGCTCCATCTGCCAGCCCAGCTTCTTCTCGCCCCCCTGGTCGATCCGCGCCTCGATGAGCGCGCGCGCTTCGTCCATCTGGCCCCGGTCGCGCTTGAACACCGCCAGCGTGCTGGTCCCACCGCCCGAATCGGGCTCCAGCTCCAGCGCGGCCTGCACATCGGCCAGCGCCTTGTCGTCGCGGCGCAGTGCATATTCGGCGTCGGCGCGGCGGAGATACATGTCCGCCGTCGGCGCCAGCTCGATCGCCTTGGTCAGATCCGCGATCGCCGACTCTCGGTCATAGATCGTCTCGTGGAACCATGCGCGGTTGGTATAGCTGTCGGGGTCGTCGGGCTTGGCGGCGATCGCCTTGCCATAGGCGTCCAGGATCGGCTTCAGCCGCCCGTCAGCCCGCGCAGTGCCGATCACCTCCCAGCGTGCCGGGTGGTCCGCCGGCGCGACCAGCCGCAGCGGATTGGCCTTCACCCGCGCCACTTCGGCCCGCGCCGCCGGAATTTCGGCCGGTGCCACTTCCTGCAGCCCGGTCGTCGTCCGGTCCTGCAGCGAGAGCCAGCCGTCACCCAGCACCACTTTGCGCGCCAGCTGCATGCCGGCCAGCGTTGCCGGCAGCGTCTGCTGGCCCTCCAGCGTGAAGCCCTTGCCGCCCTCGGCGAGCTTCCAGCGCCGCTCCACCCAAACGTCGGACGGCGCTCCGCTCACCGCCGGGATCGTCTTCCACGCGGTGCGGGCACGATTGGGTGCGAAGCTCAGTCCCTGCGCGGTCGTATCGAGCAGCAGGCGGTAGCGTCCGCGATCATAGTTCCAGTCCTGATAGGCCACGCCGCTGGCCGTGACCGTCACGGTGCCGCCGGTGGAATCGTCCTCCATCTTCTGGTCGAAGGCACTGTGATTGCCCAGCACCGCGGAAATCTGGGGGTCGAGGAACTCGGCGAGCTTGTCCTTGTCGATCTGCGAGCGGGCGCCGCGCAGCGCCTCCGCCATCGCACCGCTATAGACGATGCGGATCGTGAAGAGCTGCGGGAATTCGATGCCGGCAGTTGCGTCGAGGGTTACCGAGACCTGCTGCCCAGGCCGCGCGGGCGGTCGCATCGGCATGGCTTCCAGCCCGGCCCCGCCTGCGCGGATCGGCAGCGCGGTACGGAACGGCGGCACGTCGTCCAGATCCTCGACGCGCGAGCCGCCCTGGGTGCCGTCCAGCCACAGCGTCTTGCCGTCGATCGTCGCGCGGACGATGACATGGTCGAACGCACCCGGCGAGGGCAGCCGCGAGGCGACCAGATCGCCCAGCCCGCTGCTGACCAGCGCCGGCTCGGCCTCGACCTCCAGCGCACGGAGCAGCGATACCAGCAGGAGCGTCTTGGCCTTGCAGTCGCCATAGCGCAGCGTCCAGGTCTCTGCCGGGGCCTGGGGGCGGTAATTGCCATTGTCCATGCCGCGGAACAGGTAACGGACCTGATCCTGTACCAGCCGCAGCGCCATTGCGGCGCGCGTGCGCGGATCCTTGCTGGCAGCGGCGATCCGGGAAACTTCCCCGGCGAGCGGGCTGCCCGGCGCAATCGCGCCTTCGCTGCGATAATAGGGCGCCATCGTGCGCGACAGCGTCGCCCAATCGGCATAGGTGCTCACCTCGAGCATCGGTAGCGGCTTGTACCGTGCCGGCGCGTCATCCGGCAGTTCGACAGGTTTGGCCGTCGGCAGCGACAAGGTGAGTTCGCGATAGCCACCGGCGACCAGCTTCGGTTCCGCACCCCGGCGGTCGACCGAGCCGAACACCCCGCCGGAATAGTCGCGCCACGCCAGCGGAACCCCTTCCTTCCACAGCAGCCGCGCGCGACCGAAACCGAGCTTGGCGGGCGCCGGTACCATGGGCACGACGCTCATCATCTCCTTGCCGAGGATGGGATCCTTGCGGGTAATCGTGAAGGCGACATCGACCACGTCGCCGACCCGGAGCCCCTCCAGCGCCACGGTGGCCGTCAACGTGCCGTCGAGCGCGAACTGCTCCAGCTTCTGCTCGCGCTGGATCACGTTGAAGCGCGTGCCCTTGGCGAGCAGGTCCACCCGCTCGCCCGCCCGCAGGATCTGCAGCTTGTGGATGATCAGGTCGCCCCTGGACGGATCCCATTGCAGCGGCAGCGTGCCGCTCTGCGTGAGCATCTGCGGCGAGGCGATGCGGACCGCGCTTTCGAGGTAGATCGCGACCTGCCCGTCTTCCAAACGCTGCTGCTGATCGAAGATCTGCAGCACGGGTGCGGAATCGTCGAGCTTGGCAACATCCAGCGTCGGCGCCGCAAGCACCCAGGCGGGTGCCGCCTGATACAGCGGCTTGTCGCCGGCATGCGCCACCCCGGCCGTGGACAACAACACGGCCACCAACACTGAACGCCCCCGCATGAAACTCCCCCTCAGATCGGAGGCGGAGCGTAGCGGATGCTGCGCGGCGCTCAAGTGCCCTTCGTTCGCGACGAACCGATTGGCCTACCGGCTGTGGTAGAAGTCGTAGACCTGCTGCGCCACGCCGGCCGAGACACCCGGCGCCTTCTGCAGATCCTCCAGGCTGGCGTTGCGCACCGCGCGCGCCGTGCCGAAGTGCATCAGCAGCGCCTTCTTGCGCGCCGGGCCGATGCCGGGAACCTCGTCCAGCGGGCTTGCCCCGATCGCCTTGGCGCGCTTGTCGCGGTGCGCGCCGATGACGAAGCGGTGGACCTCGTCGCGCAGCCGCTGGAGGTAGAAGAGCAGCGGCGCGTTGACCGGCAGCATCCGCTCGCTGCCGTCCATCAGATGAAATACCTCGCGCCCGTCCCGCCCATGGTGCGGGCCCTTGGCGACGCCGACCATGCAGACGTCTTCGATGCCGAGATCCTCCAGCACCGCCTTGGCCGCGTTGAGCTGGCCGCGGCCGCCGTCGAGCAGCACCAGATCCGGCCAGTCGCCCTGGCTCCGATCGGGATCCTCGTCCTGCGCGCGGGCGAAGCGGCGGCTGAGCACCTCGCGCATCATGCCGTAATCGTCGCCGGCGATGGTTTCGGGGCGCTTGATGTTGAACTTGCGATACTGGCTCTTGCGGAAGCCCTCCGGCCCGGCGACGATCATCGCGCCCACCGCGTTGGTGCCCTGGATGTGGCTGTTGTCGTAAACCTCGATGCGGTTCGGCGGCTCGGGCAGGTCGAACAGATCGGCCATTTCGCGGAGCAGCCTGGCCTGAGTCGTGCTCTCGGCGAGGCGGCGATCGAGCGCCTCCTCGGCGTTGCGCTTGGCCTGGTCGAGCAGGCGGCGACGGGTGCCGCGCTGGGGGACCGACAGCGCAACCTTGTGGCCGGCGCGCTCGCCCATCGCCTCCGCCAGAAGCTCGGCCTCCGCCAGCTCGCGATCGATGAACACGTTCCGGGCCGGCGGCACTTCCTCGTAGAACTGCATCAGGAAGGCGGCGAGCACCTCGTCCTCGGGCACGTCCTGGGTGTGGCTGGGGAAGAAGCTGCGGTGCCCCCAATTCTGGCCGCCGCGGATGAAGAAGGCCTCGATGCCGATCACGCCCGACTTGCATGCCATCGCGAAGATGTCGGCGTCGCCCACCCCCTCGGCGTTGATGGCCTGGGTGCCCTGGATGAAGGTGAGCGCCTTCAACCGATCGCGCAGGATCGCGGCCAGCTCGAAATCCAGATTCTCCGCGGCTGCCTGCATCTGCTCGCCGAGCTTGGCCTGCACCTTGGTCGACTTGCCCTGGAGGAAGTCGCGCGCGTCGCCGACCAGCTCGGCATAGCCCTCCTGGTCGATGCGGCCGACGCACGGCGCCGAGCAGCGGCGAATCTGGTAGAGCAGGCAGGGCCGGTCGCGGCTGGCGAAAAAGCCGTCGGTGCAGCTGCGCAGCAGGAACAGCTTCTGCAGCGCGTTGAGCGTCTTGCGCACCTGCCCCGCGCCGGCGAACGGGCCGAAATAGTCGCCCTTGGCGCGCCGCGCGCCGCGATGGAGCTGGACGCGCGCAAAGTCGTGGTCCTGGCGCAGCAGGATGAACGGGAACGACTTATCGTCGCGCAGCAGCACATTGTAGGGCGGCCGATAGCGCTTGATCAGCTGCGCCTCGAGCAGCAGCGCCTCGGCCTCGTTGTTGGTGGTGACGATCGTCATCGACCGGGTCTGCGCGACCATGCGCTGGAGCCGCTTCGAGAGGCGGTTGACCTGGGTGTAGTTGGTCACCCGGTTCTTCAGCGCGCGCGCCTTGCCGACGTACAGCACGTCGCCGCGGGCATCCTGCATGCGGTAGACGCCCGGGCGGATCGGCAATGTCTGCAGCACGTTGCGGATCGCGGCGACGCCGGCTTCAAGATCCGGCGTCTCCGCACCGCGCACCGCGAAGGTGGCCTTTTCCTCGTTGAAACGATCGGGTGAATTGGGGTCGTTCATTGCCGCCGATGTAGGGGGGCGAGCGGCGGGATGCCATATAATCTCAAGGGCGGCTCGGCATTGGGATAAGCCTTATCCAATGCGCAGGGCAGGGTACCGGCTCTTCGGCAAAACACCCTGTCATCCCCGCCAAGGCGGGGATCCATTGGCGCTGGCGCCCCGAATCTTTTCACCGACCGTACAAGCGAATGGATTCCCGCCTTCGCGGGAATGACGTTGGTAGTTTGGTAAAGCGCCGCACCTATCACGCCACTGCCATCCGCCGTCTCCGCGACGGGAGAATGTATGGCGCGCTACTTCGCCCCAGCTTCATTCTCCAGCTGATCCACCTGCGCCTCGATCCGCCGCATCGTCTCGTCGGCGCGGGCCTTCACGTCGGTTGCACGTGCGTGATCGTCGGCGGCGTGGCGCAGCGCCACCACCGCTACAAATGCAGCGAGCGCCAGTGCCACCAGGGCACCGGCGCTCAGCCAGCGATAGGATTTCGGTTCAGCCATCGCACGCCCTTAGCACGGGCCGCGTGGCTGGCCAGCTCAGTTGAGCCGGCCCAGCCCGGCGATGGTCTTGTCGACCAGCGCCTTGTCGGCCTCGGCGCCGTGCTTTTCCGCGATCACCGCAGCGGCGGCGGTCGTGGCGGCATCGGCGGCCTTGGTCCGGATCGCCTGGATCGCGCTGCGCTCGGCGGCGGCGATCTTGTCCTCGGCCATCCGGGTACGACGCGCGATCAGCTCCGCCGCATCCGCCTCTGCCTTGGCCTGCATCGCAGCAGCCTCGGCCTGGGCATTGGCGATGACGGCCTTGGCGTCCGCATCGCTCGACGCAGTGCGCGCCTTCGCCTCGGCGAGCATCGCCTCGGCTTCCGCGCGCAGCTTCGACGCTTCGTCGAGCTGGGTGCGGATCTTGGAAATCTGCTTGTCGAGCATGGCGCCGATCATGCTCGGCACCTTCTTGACCAGGATGATCAGCACCACGACCAGCATGGACAGCGCCACGAAGCCCGGGGCGGTGATCACGCCGAACACTGCCGGCTCGTGGTGGAGTTCGGCGGTGCCGGTCGAGGCGGTCATCGATTCAGTATGTTCAGCCATGGGCAAGCGCCGCCTTCACCTTCTGTTCGACGCTGGCGCGGTCGACCGCGACACCCGAGACGCGGGCGACGATCGCTTCGACGGCCTCGACCGTCGCCGCTTCGATTTCGCCGATCGCCGCCTGCTCGCGCTCGGCGATCGTGCGGGTCGCATCGGCCAGCCGCGCCTCATCGGCCGCGGTGGCAGCCTTGAGCTTGGCTTCGGCGGCGGTCGCCGCCTGCGCCTTGGCGCCGGCGGTCACCCGCAGCGCCTCGGCACGGGCAGCTTCCAGCCCCGCCTGATAGGCCTCGTCCGCAGCGCGGGCGGCGTCGCGCGCCGCTTCGGCTGCCGCGAGGTCGCCGGCGATGCGAGCGGAGCGATCTTCCATCGTCCGCTCGATCTTCGGGACCATCGCCTTGCCGATCCCGAAGTAGATCAGGGCAAATACGATCGCGAGCCAGAAGACCTGCGAGGCGTAGATCTCCGGGATCTGATCTAACTGGGGCATCGGCCGAGGCCTCCGTTCTGCTTACTTGACGACGAAGAGGATCAGGATCGCGACGACGAACGCGATCAGGCCCAGCAGTTCCGACGCGGCGAAACCGATGAACAGGCGGCCCTGCTGGCCGTCTGCCGCACCCGGGTTGCGCAGCGCGCCTTCGAGGAACGAACCGAACACGTTGCCCACGCCGAGCGCGGCGAGGCCGATACCGATCGCAGCCAGGCCGGCACCGATGTACATTGCACCCAGATCAGTCATTTCTAGCTCCCTAGATAATCTTAAAATTCAAAGCGAAAACGGGTCGACTTAGTGCAGGTGCACCGCGTCGTGGAGATACAGCGAGGTCAGCAGCGCGAAGACATAGGCCTGAATCGCGCAGACCAGCAGCTCGAGCGCGCTGACGCCGACGATCATGGCGAAGCTCAGCACACCCACCAGGCCGCCAAGCGGCGTGCCGCTGGTGAAGCCCTGGACGACGAAGCTGCCAAACACCTCGAGCAGGATGTGCCCCGCGGTCATCGCGACGAACAGTCGCAGACCCAGCGAGAACGGACGCACCAGGAACGAGACCAGCTCGACGGGGATGATCACCGGCATCAGCCAGCCCGGCGCGCCGTGCGGCACGAACAGCGAGAAGAACTTGAAGCCGTGCTTGATCAGGCCGACCGCGAGGACGATGCCGAACGAGAAGAAGGCGAGCACCGCGGTGACCGTGATATGGCTGGTCACCGCGAAGGTGTGCAGCCCCGGCAGCACCGCCAGCGGCAGCACGCCGACCAGGTTGGCGAACAGGATGAAGAAGAACAGCGAGAAGATGTACGGCGCGAACTTCTTGCCGCCCTTGCCGATGTTCACGTTGACCATCGAGTCGATGAACCCGACCGCGCCTTCCACCATCAGCTGCCACTTGCCCGGGATCAGCTTGCGCTGCATGCCGCCCACCATGAAGAGGAACAGCAGCGCGGCGACCACGAACATGAACAGCGCCGAGTTGGTGAAGGAGATGTCATAGCCGAACAGGTCGATATGCCGGCCCAGTACGGGCTCGACCTTGAACTGCTCCATCGGATCGATTTTGCCGGCGCTCACTCTGCGCGCTCCTTCGAAATCTTGTAGATGTTGCGAAACGCCACGATCACGCTGAGCACCAGCAGGATCAGGAGCCCCCACGGGCTCGTATCCAGCCAGCGATCCAGCGCGAAGCCGATCACCCCGCCGCCCAGCGGTGCGCCGATCAGTTCGGCGAGCACCCGCGAGCCCTGCTTGTAGCCCTTTTCGGGCTTGCGCACCGGCGTCTGGCCATCACGCACCGCTGCCTTCGCATCGGCGATGCGTCGGTCGAGGTCGGAACGGATAGGGTCGTCAGACAAAGCGAGCACGGCGATCCAGATATGAAAAAGCCGCCGCGCAGCGGGCGGGCGACATACAGCATCGCAAGCCAATGGCCGCGACGTGATGGCGCTTTAGGAAGACCAATCGACCGAGTCAACCGTTGCAGCATCCTGCGCTTCATTGCCGATTCATGTGCGCCAGCCGTGTTCGCAGGCGCGGAAATCCGCCGTTTGTGTCCGGCGCGATGCCATGGCCGGTCGCCAGCCCCTCCCGCACGCGCCCGCTTCGTGCCGGTGGATTGCAGGCCTGCCGCCGCACCTGCATAGTCGCGGGGATGTCTGCCGACCCTCCCGACAATAGCGGCCACCGCGCGCGGCTGCGGCAACGCCTGTTCGAGGGCGGACCGGAGGCGCTGCTCGATCACGAGCTGATCGAATATCTGCTGGCGCTGACCATCCCGCGCAAGGACACCAAGCCGCTTGCCAAGACGCTGCTGAAGGAGTTTGGCGGCCTGCCCGGCCTGCTCGCCGCCGATGCGGAGGCGATGCTGCGGATCGAGGGGGTGAAGGACACCCAGATCGCTGCGCTGAAGGCCGTTCATGCCGCAGCGTTGCGGCTGCTCCAGGCCAGGGTCCGCGAACAGCCGGTGCTGGCGAACTGGCAGGCGCTGCTCGACTATCTGCGCGCCGACATGGCCCCGCACGCGATCGAGCGGGTGCGCGTGCTCCATCTGAACACCCGGAACATGCTGATCCGGGACGAATTGATGAACGAAGGTTCGATCGACGAGGCACCGCTCTATGTCCGCCAGGTGATCGCCCGGGCGCTGCATCTGGGCTCGGCGGCGCTGATCCTGGTCCACAACCACCCCTCGGGCGACCCGAGCCCGAGCCGCGCCGACATCGATGTGACGCGCAAGATTGCCGAGGCGGGCAAGCCGCTCGGCATCGTGGTGCACGATCACATCATCATCGGCAGCGAAGGCCATGCGAGTCTAAGGGCGAAGGGACTGATTTAGGGGAGACTCGCGGATTGGGCGCCAGCAAGCGCCTGCCCGCCAATGTTTGGCTATTACCGAGATATCACAGCCAACTATCGCTGAACGACATGCTGGCGACGAAGGCCGCCGTAGCGGCATAGGTGACACTAAACACACTCAAGGCGGCAGCTGGCGCCCTTGCGCCTTTGATCCGGTAGATGAGGTAGCCAGAGGCTAGGATCTGCGCGCCCAGGAATAGGTTTAGACCAAGGCTGAGCGGGGTTGAGCTGCCAACGGCACGCACCTCGCCGCGCATGATTCCGGCAAGCGCTACCAGCAGTTCACTTGCAGCGAAGAGCGCCAGGAACCACAATAGCGCACGCCGACGCATTATCGCACAAAGCACGATCCCGACGGCAAAGGCGAACAGTCCGATCGCGGGCACAAGGGTCAGCACACCGCCACTAAAAGGCATCATGGCTGCACCAAGATACCAGGTCGGGAGCGCCGTAAACAGCCAAATCGCGTCGCCCATGAAGCCCCTCCGCGCATCGATCGCCGCTACGCGCGCCAGAAACGAAACCTTCTGCTTCCTAACGAGAGGTAGGGGTGCAGTTCTCCTGCGGAAGGGAGCAGCCGCGGCCGACTCTGCCCTTACTTCTTCCGCTTGAAGTCCACCGACACGACGTTCGAGCCGTCCTCGGCCGGCTTGGCCACCGGGCCGTCGCCGTCATTTTCGGCGTCGTCATGCTCGTGCGGTTCGGGGCCCTCGGGGCCTTCGCTCGCCTGGAAGCGCAGCTCGAAATTCACCGCCGGATCGTGGAAGCCCGTGATGGCCGCGAACGGAATCGTCAGGATCGACGGGATCTGGTTGAAGCTGAGCCCTACCGAGAATTTCCGGTCGTCCACCGTCAGGTCCCAGTAGCGGTGCTGGAGGACGATGGTCATCTCGTCCGGGAACCGCTCCATCAGCCGCTGCGGGATGTCGACCCCGGGCGCCTGCGTCTTGAAGGTGATGTAGAAATGATGCGCGCCCGGCAGGCCGCCCGACTGCGCCACCGAGCCGAGCACACGGCCCACCACGGCGCGCAGGGCCTCCTGCACGATCTCGTCATACGGAATCAAACTATCGGGCACGGTCCCTGTCATGCCCCCTTGGGTAGCGGCTGGAAAATTGCGGTCAAGATTGCATGCACCGCTGGCCACGTTATGTGCACCCGCATGCGCACCGCGACGATCAGCCGGAAGACCAGCGAAACCTCGATCGACGTCACCGTCAATCTCGACGGCACCGGCGTCTACACCATCCACACGGGCATCGGATTCTTCGATCACATGCTCGAGCAGCTCAGCCGTCACTCGCTGATCGACATGGACGTGAAGACGGTGGGCGACCTCCATATCGACCAGCACCATACGGTGGAGGACACCGGGCTCGCGATCGGCGAAGCCATTGCCAAGGCACTCGGCGACAAGAAGGGCATCCGCCGCTACGCCGATGCGCTGTCGCCGATGGACGAGACGCTGACCCGCGTCGCGATCGACATTTCCGGCCGCCCCTATCTCGTGTGGAAGACCGAATTCTCGCAGAAGAAGCTCGGCGAGATGGATACCGAGATGTTCGAGCACTGGTTCCACAGCTTCGCCCAGACCGCCGGCGTGACGCTGCACGTCGAGACGCTGTACGGGAGCAACAACCACCATATCGCCGAAGCCGCGTTCAAGGGTCTCGCCCGCGCGCTGCGCGAGGCGGTGGAGATCGATCCGCGCAAGGCGGATGCCATCCCGTCGACCAAGGGAGTGCTGTGATGATCCTCGTGCTGCTGACCTACAAGGTGGACATTGCCCAGATCGACGCGCTGCGCCCCGCGCATGTCGACTGGCTCAAGCAGGGTCTTGCCGATGGCCGCCTTCTGATGGCGGGCCGCAAGGTGCCGGTGACCGGCGGGCTGTTCATGGCGCGCGGATCACTGGAAGAAGTGAGGGCCTGGGCAGCCGGCGACCCCTTCGCGACCGCCGGTGCGGCCGAGTACGAATTCATCGAAGTCGCCCCGAGCATCCTCGCGCCGGGGCTGGAAGCGCTCGGCCAGTGAGCGTCGCGCTGATCGATTACGGCGCGGGCAACCTCCACTCGGTCCACAATGCGCTGAAGGCCGCGGGTGCGGCCAACATCGCGGTGACCGCCGACCCGGCCGTGGTGCTGGGTGCAGACCGCGTGGTGCTGCCCGGCGTCGGGGCGTTCGGCGCCTGCGCCTCCGGCCTGCGCGCGCTGCCGGGCATGATCGAGGCGCTGGAGACGCGGGTGCTGCGCGACGCGGTGCCGTTCCTCGGCGTGTGCGTCGGCATGCAGCTGCTCGCCACCACCGGCGAGGAACTGGGCAGCCATGCCGGGCTCGGCTGGATTCCCGGCACGGTGCGCCAGCTTCCCGCCAGCGCGGATCTGCGCGTGCCGCACATGGGCTGGAACGACGTGGTGCCGGTGGCCGACCACCCGCTGATCGAGCGCGGCGAAGCCTATTTCCTCCACAGCTTCGCCTTTGACGGCGCGGGCGTGCTCGCCACCACCGAACATGGCGGCCCGGTGACCGCCGCGATCGGCCGCGACAATATCGTCGGCCTGCAGTTCCACCCCGAAAAGAGCCAGCGCTACGGCATCGCGCTGCTCGAACGATTCCTCGCCTGGACGCCTTAGAATGCCTTGCCTCATTCCCGTGTGTTGTGGAGCTGTCGGGGGCTGCAAACCAACCCGTCATCCCCGCGAAGGCGGGGATCCATTGGCGCTGAATTCAAAGTTCCTTCCCCTGGCGGTCCGGCGAATGGATTCCCGCCTTCGCGGGAATGACGGCGGTTTCTTGGCGGGCGCTTTCTCCTTCGACATCCGTCGCAATAAGCCTGCCTCAAACGACAAGGCAGTTTGGAAACACCAATGACCCTGCACATCTTCCCCGCCATCGATCTCAAGGCCGGCCAGGTCGTTCGCCTCGCCGAAGGCGACATGGCCCGCGCCACGGTGTACGGCGACGACCCCGCCGCCCAGGCCGCGCTGTTCGCCCAAGCCGGTGCCGAATGGCTGCACGTCGTTGACCTCGATGGCGCGTTCGCGGGCGAGTCGGTGAACGGCCAGGCCGTCGCCGGGATCCTCGCGAACACGCCGGGCAAGGTGCAGCTCGGCGGCGGCATCCGAAACCGCGAGTCGATCGCGCGCTGGCTCGACATGGGTGTTACCCGCGTCGTGATCGGCACCGCCGCGCTGGAGAATCCGGACCTCGTCCGCGAAGCCGCGCGCGCGCATCCCGGCCAGGTCGTGGTCGCGGTGGACGCGCGTGACGGCATGGTCGCCACGCATGGCTGGGCCGATGTGTCGGACGTGAGCGTGGTCGATCTCGCCCGCCGCTTCGAGGACGCCGGCGTCGCTGCGCTGCTGTTCACCGATGTCGGTCGCGACGGCCTGCTCAAGGGCTGCAATGTCGAGGCGACCGTGGCGCTCGCCCGCGCCGTCTCGATCCCGGTGATCGCCAGTGGCGGCGTTACCGACATCCACGACATCCATGCGCTGCGGAAGCATGTAGCCGACGGCATCGAAGGCGTGATCTCGGGCCGCGCGCTCTATGACGGCCGGCTCGACCTCGCCGAGGCGATTGCGGCGGGCCGCGGGGACGCATGAGGTTCACGCGAAGGCGCGAAGGCGCGAAGAAGATTTGGTTCACGCGGAGGCGCGGAGACGCGGAGAGAGAAATTTGCCGCGGCAGCGGCACGTTCCCGCAGCATCTTCAGCGCGCTGAAGGGTGGAGTTTGGCGGCTGTCGCCGCCGCTGGCTGCCAAACCTCCGCGTCTCCGCGCCTCCGCGTGAACCAGCCTTCTCTTCTTCGTGCCTTCGCGCCTTCGCGTGAAACCCATCCTGCCCCAATGCCGGAGACCCGCGCATGACCGTTCGCGCCCGCGTGATCCCCTGCCTCGACGTGGCGAACGGCCGTGTCGTCAAGGGCGTCAACTTCGTCGAGCTGCGCGACGCCGGCGATCCGGTCGAGCAGGCCCGCGCCTATGACGCGGCGGGCGCCGACGAGCTCTGCTTCCTCGACATCACCGCCAGCCACGAGGCGCGCGGCACGATCCTCGACGTGGTGCGCCGCACCGCCGAGGTGTGCTTCATGCCGCTCACCGTCGGCGGCGGCGTGCGCAGCGTCGAGGATGCCCGCGCGCTGCTGCTGGCGGGCGCGGACAAGGTTGCGGTGAACAGCGCCGCGGTGTCGCGGCCGGAAGTGGTGGCCGAGATCGCCGACCGCATGGGGAGCCAGTGCGTCGTCGCCTCGGTCGACGCGCGGCGGACCGGCGACGGGCGCTGGGAGGTGTTCACCCATGGCGGCCGCCGCGAAACCGGGATCGACGCGGTCGAGCACGCGCTGCGCCTTGCCGAACTGGGCGCGGGCGAGCTGCTCGTCACCTCGATGGACCGCGACGGCACCCGCGACGGCTATGACCTGGAGCTCATCCGCACCATCGCCGACCAGGTGACGGTGCCGGTGGTCGCCTCGGGCGGCGTCGGCGGGCTGGACGATCTCGTCGCGGGTATCCGCGACGGCCATGCCTCGGCGGTGCTGGCGGCCTCGATCTTCCACTTCGGCCAGGCGACGATTGCGGAAGCGCATGCCGCGCTGGCGGCGGCGGGGATTCCGGTTCGGAGGTAGACTCCCGGATGTCGCCTAGCGCCCAGTAGCGGACATACTTTTGCGGCGTTAGGATTGCCGAATGAACGTCACTGGCATCACGGTCTGCATGTTCGTCGCGTCTGACGGTCTGACGCGCTACTCAGTCCGGAAGCGACCAGACGGACTATTTGTAATCGTTCACGACGGTGCAACCCTTGAGGACGGTACTCAGCCCTACTGGATGGAAGACCGACTATTGAGCGGCTTGTTTGGCGATCTAAGCGCAGCCGAACGCGAGCTCGAGCTTCTGATCGGGGATGAATGGACGCGGGAAGTCTGATCCGCGAACGTCCGCTCTCCACCACTTTCAGCCATTCCGCGCCCCTTCAAAGCAGTCGCGAGCACGCATCGCCCGACTCAAACCGCCGTCGGCCGGCTCAGCACATACCACGCGCACCCCAGCATCGCCGCCGCCACGCCGACCGCCAGCCACGGCCCCGGCCGCGCGCCCCAGGCGAACAGGCCGTAGCCGAGCGCCATGCCCGCGCACGCCATCGCCTTGCCCTTGCGCGGGATCGCGCCCTGTTCGCGCCACGCCACCAGCGTCGGCCCGAATCGCGGATGGTCGAGCAGCCACGCTTCCAGCCGCGGCGAGGAGCGGGCGAAGCACCCGGCGGCGAGGATCAGGAAGATCGTCGTCGGCATCAGCGGCAGCAGCGCGCCGATGAAGCCTAGCGCCACGAACACCAACCCCAGCACCAGCCACAAGGGCCGCGACAGCCGCCCCTGCCCTGCCCCCGATTCGCGTTCCTGCACCATCGTCATCCCGCCCTGCTGCCGCGAATCGCTCGCAGCTACCATAAGGGAAGCACCGCAATCCCGCGCCCCAGGATTGACAGCGCCGCACGCCTCCCGCAGCCGGAGACCATGGCCGACCTTCTCGACACGCTCGAACAGACCATCCGCGACCGCCGCCTGGGCGATCCCGCGACCAGCTATGTCGCCAAGCTCACCGCCCGCGGCCGCGCCAAGATCGCGCAGAAGCTGGGCGAGGAAGCCACCGAAGCGGTGATCGCCGCGATCCAGGACGATCGCGAGGAACTGGTGAAGGAGTCGGCGGACCTGATCTTCCACCTGCTCGTGCTGCTCGCCGACATGGGGCTCGGCCTCGACGACGTGCGCGCCGAGCTGGCGCGGCGCGAGGGCGTGTCCGGCATCGCCGAAAAGGCGGCGCGGAACGGTTAGGCACTTCCCGCCCCTCGATCCTCCCCTGTAAGGGGAGGTGGAAGGCCGCAGGCCTGACGGAGGGGTGTCCCCGCTGAGAGCGGGGACTTCGGGCTCGACCGGTTACACCCCTCCGTCGCGCTGCGCGCGCCACCTCCCCTTGCAGGGGAGGATCGAAGGAGCTCACCAATGCCGATCGACCCGACCCAGCCCTATGACGACCAGAACGTCTTCGCGAAGATCCTGCGCGGGGAGATCCCGGCGAAGAAGGTCTATGAGGACGCATACGCCATCGCCTTCCACGACATCGCGCCCCAGGCGCCGCACCACCTGCTGGTCATCCCCACCGGAGCCTATGTCAGCTGGGACGACTTCTCGGGAAATGCCACGGATGCCGAGATCGCCGGTTTCGTTCGGGCGGTAGGCGAAGTGGCCCGGGCAGCGGGCATGGTGGAACCCGGCTATCGCCTGCTCGCCAACACCGGCCTCGATGCGGGCCAGGAAGTGCCGCACCTGCACGTCCATATCTTCGCCGGGCAGCCGCTCGGGCCGATGCTCGCCCGGTAATTGCGCACGGGCGCAACATTGTTTCGCATCGGCACGCCGTAAGGGATTGCGCGGGCCGCGTTTGGGGCTAGGCTCGCGCCTTTACCAATTTGGGGGCGGCGCAACGCTCGCCGCATAGGGGATCAGGGAAATGATATTCGGGCGCGTAAAGCCTCTCGATGCCATTCTAGCTACCGCCGAAAAGAAGTCGCTCCACCGCTCGCTCGGCGCCTTCCAGCTGACCATGCTCGGCATCGGCGCGGTGATCGGCACCGGCATCTTCGTGCTCACCGCCGAAGCCGCCCAGAAGGCCGGCCCGGGCATGATGGTCTCGTTCGTCATCGCCGGCTTCGTCTGCGCGGTGGCAGCCCTTTGTTACGCCGAAATGGCGGCGATGGTGCCGGTTTCGGGTTCCGCCTACACCTACAGCTATGCGGTGATGGGCGAGCTGGTCGCCTGGATGGTCGGCTGGGCGCTGATCCTCGAATATGCGATTGCGGCGGGGGCCGTATCGGTCGGCTGGTCCGGCTACATGATGGGCTTCATCCAGCATAATTTCGGCATCGAGGTGCCGCTGGCGCTGATCCGCGGACCGTTCGACGGCGGCATGATCAACCTGCCGGCAATGGCGGTGGCCGCGATCGTCACCGCGCTGCTGGTCAAGGGCACCAAGGAGAGCGCCACGGTCAACGCGGTGCTGGTCGGCATCAAGATCCTCGCGCTGGCGATGTTCGTGATCGTCACGATTCCGGTGCTGAAGACCGGCCAGTTCACGCCGTTCGCCCCGCTCGGCTTTGCCGGCATCTCGGGCGCCGCCGCCTCGATCTTCTTCGCCTATGTCGGCTTCGACGCGGTCTCGACCGCCGCGGAGGAAACCAAGAACCCGCAGCGCAACATGCCGATCGGCCTGATCGGCAGCCTCGCCATCTGCACCATCTTCTACATGCTGGTCGCCTCCGGCGTGATCGGCACCGTCGGCGCGCAGCCGGTCCATGGTCCCGCCGGCGAAGTCCTCTCGCCCGGCACGCCGGCACTGTCGCAGGCGTGTGCGGCGCTTTCCGAACAGGCGGTGGTCTGCTCGAAGGAGGCGCTGGCCTGGACGCTGCGGTCGATCGGCCATCCGTTCCTCGGCTGGCTGGTGGGTGCCGCGGCGATCATCGCCCTGCCTTCGGTCATCCTGATGATGATGTTCGGCCAGACCCGCATCTTCTTCGTGATGAGCCGCGACGGCCTGCTGCCCGAGTTCTTCTCGCGCGTGCACCCGAAGTTCCACACGCCGCACGTCATCACCATTCTCACCGGCATCTTCGTGTCGCTGTTCGCCGCCTTCTTCCCGGTGGGCCTGCTGGCCGACGTGTCGAATTCGGGCACGCTGTTCGCCTTCGCGGCGGTGTCCATCGCGGTGATCGTGCTGCGCAAGACCGATCCGAGCCGCCATCGTCCGTTCCGCACCCCGGCAATCATGGTGACGGCGCCGATCGCGATCGCGGGCTGCGTGTATCTGTTCTTCAGCCTCTCCGGACCGACGATCGGGCTGTTCTTCGGCTGGGCGGCCGTCGGCCTGGTGGTCTATTACTCCTATAGCCGTTCGCGCAGCCATGTCGGCCGCGGCATCGTCGACGTGCCGGAAGCGGATGCGGACGCCCCGCCCCAGCCGGTGCCGCCGATCGGCGACGCGCATACGCCGGGCTACAAGGACGCCTGATCTCCGGATCGCATGCACAAAAAGAAAGGGCCGGAGGAGCGATCCTCCGGCCCTTCTTCTTTGGGTGAAGCGGAAAGCCTCAGCCGACCTTGGCGGCGGCGAGCGCCTTCAGGTCCTTCTCGGCGCGGGCGCCGTAGTGCTGGATGATTTCCGCTGCGCAGATCGCGCCGAGGCGGAGCGACTCTTCCAGGCCCCTGCCCTGGGCCTGGCCGTGCAGGAAGCCCGCGGCGAACATGTCGCCCGCACCGGTGGTGTCGACCAGCGCGCTGATCGGCTCGGCGGGAACTTCGACCCGCTCGTCGCCCTGCAGGGCAATCGCACCCTTCTCGCTGCGGGTGACGACGAGTAGCGGCACCTTGCCATGGATGTGCTGCACCGCTGCCTCAAAATCCTCATGCCCGCACAGCGCGAGCAGCTCGGCCTCGTTGGCGAACAGGATGTCGATCAGGCCGTCGGCGATCAGCTTGCGGAAATCGTCGCCGTGGCGCGAGATGCAGAACACGTCCGACAGGGTGAAGGCGACCTTGCGGCCCGCGGCACGGGCGATGTCGATCGCCTTGCGCATCGCGGCGCGCGGCTCTTCCGGATCCCACAGATAGCCTTCGAGATAGAGGATCGCGCCGTTCGCGATCATCGTCTCGTCCAGCGCGGCGGCCGGCAGGAACTGCGAGGCGCCGAGGAAGGTGTTCATCGTGCGCTGGCCGTCCGGCGTCACGAAGATCAGGCAGCGCGCGGTGGTCGGCTGGCCGGGGCGCACCGCGGTGTCGAAATGCACGCCCGCCGCGCGGATGTCGTGCGCGAAGACGGTGCCGAGCTGATCGTCCGCCACCTGGCCGATGAACGCCGCCTTGCCGCCGAGTGCCGCGATGCCCGCGACGGTGTTCGCCGCCGAGCCGCCGGAAACCTCGCGGCCCGGGCCCATCTTGGCGTAGAGCGCGTCTGCCTCTTCGGGCGAGAACATCAGCTGCATCGAACCCTTGGGTACGCCGATCGATTCGATGAAGGCGTCGTCGGCCTGGGCGAGAATGTCGACGATGGCATTGCCGATCGCGACCACGTCAAAGCTGGGATTGGTCAAGGTTTGGGGCTCCAATTGAATTGGCGTCGCCGTAGAGAGAGGCCGCAAAGAGTGCAACCAAGGGAAAGCCGTTTGAACCCCATGCGTATCGCCAAGCCGTCCGTGCCGCTGGTCGCGCTGCTGCTCGCCGCCTGTTCGGGCACCGTGCCGCCCGCCCGCCCGGCCGGCCCGCTGCCCGTGCCCGGCCGGGTGCCGGTGCCGGAGCAACCGGCGAACCTCGCGCCGATCCGTGGCCTCAATGCCGCCCAGCTGCTGGCCCGCTTCGGCCAGCCCCGTCTGGACGTGACCGAGGGGAAGGGCCGCAAGCTGCAGTTCGTCGGGCCGATTTGCGTACTCGATGCCTATCTCTACCCGCCCGAGCGTGGCGGCGGTGCGGCGGCCGTGACCTGGGTGGATGCGCGCCAGCGCGACGGCAGCCCGCTTGACCAGGCGAGCTGCGTCGCGGCGCTCAGCAAGCGGAAGTAAAGGGGCAGTCCGCCCGCCCACACGAAATCGTCGTCATTCCCGCGAAGGCGGGAATCCATTCGCCTGTGCGTCGGAGGAAAGAACCGCGGCTTCAGCGCCAATGGATCCCCGCCTTCGGGGGATGACGTGCTCTTATGTCTGATGCCGCCGCGCCGAATAGACGATCCTATGGCAGCAGGATCGTCGATCCCGTCGTCTGTCCGCCCTCGATGGCACGATGCGCTTCCGCCGCGTCCTGCAGTGCGAAGCGCTGGCCGATCTCCGGCTTCACCAAGCCCTTCTCCAGCATCTCGAAGAGGCGCGCTGCACCAGCGGCGCGTTCTTCCGGCGTGACATAGTAATCGAACAGCTTCGGCCGGGTGACGAACAGCGAGCCATGCTGGTTGAGCGTGGCGAGCTTGACGCCCTCCACCGATCCGCTGGCATTGCCATAGCTGATGATCAGCCCGCGCCGCGCCGCCGCGGCGAGCGAGGCTTCCCACGTCGCCTTGCCGATCCCGTCGAACACCACGGGGACGCCCGCGCCGCCGGTGATATCCTTCACCCGCGCGCCGACATCGTCCTGCCGCGAGAGCAGCACATGGTCGCAGCCGACCGCGCGCGCCTTCTCCACCTTGGCCTCGTGGCCCACCGTCCCGATCACCGTCGCGCCGATCCCCTTCAGCCAGCCGACCGCGATCTGGCCGACGCCGCCGGCGGCACTGTGGACCAGCACCGTCATGCCGGGCTGCACCTTGGCGGCACGCTCGACCATGAACTCCACGGTGCAGCCCTTGAGCAGCACGGCGGCGGCAGTCTCGCTGCTGATATCGTCCGGCAGCTTGAACAGGCTGTCGGCCTTGAGGTTGCGCGCGGTGGCATAGGCCCCCAGCGTCGGCCCGAAGGTCGCCGCGCGATCCCCGACCGCGAAGCCGGAGACCCCTGCGCCCACCGCTTCGATGACCCCCGCGCCCTCGACACCGATGCCCGAGGGCAGCTGCGCCGGATACACGCCGGTGCGGTGATACACGTCGATGAAATTGAGGCCCGCCGCTTCGGTGCGCAGCCGCACTTCGCCGGGACCGGGATCGGCCAGGTCGACGTCGACCCACTGCAGAACCTCGGGGCCACCGGTCTGCTCGAAGCGCATCATCCTTGCCATCGCCCAATCCTTCTTCAATGCACCGGCCACACGGCCATGATCAGCATCGTCCCTATCACCAGGACAAGCAGCGACAAGGGCGCCCCCAGCCGGGCATAATCCCCGAACTTATAGCCGCCAGGCCCCATCACCAGCGTGTTGCACTGGTGGCCGATCGGCGTGAGGAAGTCGCAGCCCGCGCCCACCGCCGTCGCCATCAGGAACGCCTCTGGCCGGTAGCCGAGCTCGCCCGCGAAGGTGGCGGCGATCGGCGCCATCACCAGCACGGTCGCGGCGTTGTTGAGGAACGGCGTCACCGCCATTGCCGCCGCCAGGATCAGCGCAACCGCCCCCCAGGGCGGCAGCGTGGCGGCGAGATGGCCGAGATTGTCTCCGATCACCTTGCTGGCACCCGTGGTGCGCAGCGAATCGCTCACGGGAATCAGTGCCCCGAGCATCACCAGGATAGGCCATTCGATATGCTCGTACGCCTCGCGCACCGGCAGCGCACCGAGCAGGATGGTGAGGCCCGCCGCCGCGAAGAATGCGACGGCCACCGGCACATAGCCGGTCGCCGTCGCCGCCATCGCCACGCCGAGGATGGCGAGCGGCAACAGGCCTTTCCGCGCACTGCCGAGCCGCAGCTCGCGCTGGGCGAGCGGCAGGCAGCCGAGCTCGCCCAGCCGCTCGAACAGCAGGTCGAGCGGCCCTTGCAGCACGATCACGTCACCGGCGCGCAACTCGATATCGCCGAGCCGCGCCGACAGCCGCTCGCCCTGGCGCGATACCGCGATCAGGTTCACGCCGAACCGCTCGTGCAGGCCGAGCCTGCCGGCGGTACGGCCGATCAGCGCCGAGTCGGTGCCGATCACCGCCTCGATCACACCGACTTCACTGGTGTTTCCTTCCGGCTTGGCGCGGTCCTGTCCCTCCAGCACCAGCGCATCGGTGGCGATCACCCGTTCGAGATCATCCGGCGCGCCGGCCAGGATCAGCACGTCGTCGGCGCGCAGCCTGTTGTCGGGAAAGGGCGTGCTGCGGATCCCGCCGCGCAGGATGGTGGTCACCGCCACGGCATGGTCGTGCCGCTCGCGGAATTCGGCAACGGTCTCGCCGACGGCGGCAGCCCCTTCGGGGACGGCGGCTTCGGTGACATAGTCCTCGATGTCCATCGCCTCGCCCAGAGTCGGCGCGGCGCGGCGGTCGCGGGGGATCAGGCGATAGGCGAAGCGCAGGAAGACGAGACCCACCAGCGTGAGGCCGAGCCCCACCGGCGCATAATCGAACATGCCGAAGGGCTGACCCGTCATCTCCTCGCGGACGCGGCTGACGATGATGTTGGGCGAGGTGCCGATCAGGGTGATGAGGCCGCCGAGCAGCGAGGCGAACGACATCGGCATCAGGAAGGTGGCCGGCGAAGCCTTGGAGCGCTTGGCCATCTGGAAGGCCACCGGCATCATCATCGCCAGCGCGCCGATATTCTTTACCAGCGCCGAGGCGAAGCCGACGCTGGCGCTGAGCAGCAGCAATTGCGAGCGCACCCGCGTCACCCGCCGCTGGAGCAGCAGCATCGCCCGCTCGATCACGCCGGATCGCTGGACGGCAGCGGAGAGCACGAGTGCCGATGCAACGATGATCACGATGTCGTCGGAAAAGCCGGTGAACGCTTCCTTGGGCTTCACCACGCCCACCGCGATCGCGGCAAGCAGCGCCAGCACCGCCACCATGTCGTAGCGAAGCTTGCCCGATATAAAGAGCAGCATCATGCCAGCCAGCACGACGAGCGACAGGATCTGGGGTGTGGTCAAGCGTTCCTCGCGGCAGGGGTGCGAGGAATGGAACGCTGCCCACGGGTCTTGGGTCCGGCCCTAGCGCCGCGAGGTCATTCGCTTCGCTCGACACGGGCGGCGTAGCAGCCGCGCTTGGCATAATGCGCGTGGAGATAGGCCACGTCGGCACGTGCAAGGAAGCGCAGGATTAGCGGCTCCAGCGCGGATCCGTCGGCGAGATCGGCATCGACCATTTCGCCTTCGGCATTGAAGGCGCGCAGCGAGATCGGCCGGATGCGGATCGCCTCCGGTAACGCGTCGATCAGGTCGAGCCGGGTTCGCGATTGCTCGCCGAGGAAGATCGCGTGGCTGGCGCGGTACGGCGTGTCGGCCGGCTGATGCTCGTAGTGCAGCAGCAGTGCCGTCTCGCCGGGTTCGAGATCGCGCACTCCGATGCGATCGGGAAAGCCGGGCGTGGCGTCGACGGTGTAGCGCCGGATGCCCCGCTCGGCCAAGGCTTCGTCGGAAAGACCCATGAGGTGCTCGAACGGTGCAGGATCGATGCCTTGAACGCGAAATGCCATGTCGGTCTCCTTGGTTGTGGAGAGGCATAGCGTTGTCGGCAAACCGGCACGTCCCGGTTTCTGCGCCCAAACCGGCTTGTACCGCTCCTGCGGCCTTGGTGTTTCCTCCCCCGCCCGGGGGAGGTCGGCAGCGAAGCGGGTCGGAAAGGGGGAGGATATGCTTTCGCTGTCGTGTGCTCAGGCCGCGCTCAATGCACTGTGCCCAGCACCTTGGGAACGGACAGCAGGACCACCAGCCGTTCGATCTGGCGCCAGCGGCAGAAATGCACGACATTGCCGAGATCGCGGCTCGCCTCGGCGCGCGCCGCGGCTTCCCCGCAGGCCGCATGGCCGAAGCGGCGAATCAGATCTGCCGCGTCGTGCACTTCGTCCCGATCGCTCAGATAGGGATAGACGTCCATTCCAACTCCAACACAAGGCCGAGCCCCCTAGCCCGTGCCGCGCTGATACACCGGTTTCCCTTCCCCGGCGGTGGACGAGGCTGGTGAACGCGCAAGCAACCATGTGCCGGGCTGGCGCGCGGCGGCATTTCGTGGCAAAGGACCCCATGCAGTCCACCCCTTCGCGTTCGCCGATGGCCGGCGGCTTCCTGTTGACGGCGAGCATTCTCGCCGGCGCAGTGGTCGGCGCCCTACGCGGGCAAGCGACGGTGGGGCTGCTGGCCGGGCTGGCGGTGGGGTTCGCCCTCACGCTCGCCGTCTGGCTGATCGATCGCGCGCGAGGTTAGAGGGGCGCGCCTGCAACACTGTATCGGGCTTGCGGTGCGCCGCGCGTAGCCCCAATTTTAGGGTCTCAATGTCTATTTCGAATCTACCGACGCGCCTCGCCGAGGCGCTGGAACAGCGTGGCTATTCCACGCTGACCCCCGTCCAGTCCGCCGTCCTGGAAGACCAGGCCGCGGGCCGCGACCTGATCGTTTCCGCCCAGACGGGCTCGGGCAAGACGGTCGCCTTCGGCCTCGCCATGGCGCCCGAACTGCTCGCCGGCGAAGAGATGCTGCCGCCCGCCGGTGCGCCGCTCGCCCTCATCATCGCGCCGACGCGCGAACTCGCGCTGCAGGTCAGCCGCGAGTTGATCTGGCTCTACAGCCCGGCAGGCGCGCGCATCGCCACCTGCGTGGGCGGCATGGACGCCTCCAAGGAGCGCCGCACGCTGAATCACGGCGCGCATATCGTCGTCGGCACCCCCGGCCGTCTGCGCGACCACCTCGAGCGTGGTGCGCTCGACCTCTCCAGCCTCCGCGCCGCCGTGCTCGACGAGGCGGACGAAATGCTCGACATGGGCTTCCGCGAAGAGCTGGAAGCGATCCTCGACGCAACGCCGGAAGACCGCCGCACGCTGCTCTTCTCGGCGACGATGCCACGCCCGATCGTGGCACTGGCCAAGCGCTACCAGCGCAACGCCTTCCAGATCACCACCAAGAGCGACGATCGCGGCCATGGCGACATCAGCTACCAGGCGGTGACCGTCGCCCCGGCCGATATCGAGCATGTCGTGATCAACCTGCTGCGCCTGCACGAGGCGGAAACGGCGATCCTGTTCTGCGCGACGCGCGACAATGTCCGCCACCTGCACGCCAGCCTGATGGAGCGCGGCTTCGCGGCCGTGGCGCTGTCCGGCGAGCATTCGCAGTCCGAGCGCAACCATGCGCTGCAGGCGCTGCGCGATCGCCGCGCCCGCGTCTGCGTCGCCACCGACGTTGCCGCGCGCGGCATCGATCTGCCGACGCTCACGCTCGTCGTCCATGTCGAGCTGCCGCGCGATGCGGAAACCCTGCAGCACCGTTCGGGCCGTACCGGCCGCGCGGGCAAGAAGGGCACCGCCGTCCTCATCGTCCCCTATCCGCGCCGCCGCCGCGTCGAGCAGATGCTGCACGGCGCGCGCATCCCCGCGGTCTGGATCGACGCGCCGACGCCCGAGCAGATCCGCGCGGCAGACCGCGAGCGGCTGATCGCCGCGTTGCTCCAGCCGATCGAGACGGATGAGGAAGACGTGGCCCTCGCCGAGCGCCTGCTCGCCGAGAAGACGCCGGCCGAGATCGCCGCCGCGCTGGTCCGCGCGCACCGCTCGCAGCTGCCCGAGCCCGAAGAGCTGATCGAGGCGACCCCGGAGGCGCGCCGCGCCGCGCAGCAGGAGCGTCATCGCCCCGGCTTCGACGACACGGTGTGGTTCCGTATGGACATCGGCCGTCGCCAGAACGCCGATCCGCGCTGGATCCTGCCGCTGATCTGCCGCCGCGGGCATATCACCCGCAACGAAGTCGGCGCGATCCGCATCGCGGCGAACGAGACGCACTTCCAGATCCCGGCCCCGCTGGCGGCGAAGTTCTCGGCCGCGGTCGACAAGTTCGCGCGCACCGCGGGCGACGACGATGACGGCATCCGCATCGAGCGTGCGACCGATGCACCGCAGCCGGGCGCGCGTGCCGACGGCCCGGTGCGTCGCGGTCCGCCGAACCGCAGCAACGCCAACGGCAAGCCCGGCGGCTTCCGCAAGGGCCCGCCGCGCCGCTGAGGGTTGAGAGATGCTCCCCCTCCCGACGTGGAAGGGGGAGCTGACCTTCTCACAGATACTTCGTCATCCCCGCGTAGGCGGGGATCCATTGGCGCTGACCCCGAGGTTCTTTCCTCCAGCGCACAGGCGAATGGATTCCCGCCTTCGCGGGAATGACGACGACAAGGTCACAGCGTGCTTCTGGCCGCTCGTCCTACTCCGCCCGGTGCCGCTTCCGGCCATCAAGCGCGGACAGCACGCCGCGCAGCGTGCGCAATTCCTGGCTCGACCAGCGCGGCTTGGTGAGCAGCGTGCGCAGCGTGCGCTTGGTCGAAGGCACGCGGGCCGGCGGGAAGAAATAGCCCGAATCTTCGAGCATCGCGTCGAGCTGGCCGATCATCCCGTCCAGTTCCTCCTGCGACGCCGGCGGCTCCAGATCGACCAGCGGCGGGCTCTCCAGCCCGACATGCTTCGACCATTCATAGGCGACCAGGATCACCGCCTGCGCCAGGTTCAGCGAACCGAATTCGGGGTTGATGGGCACGGTGATGATCGTGCGGGCAAGCGCCACATCGTCGGTCTCCAGGCCCGAACGCTCCGGCCCGAACAGGATCGCGCTGCGCGTCGGCGCGCCATGGATCTCGCGCGCAGCGATCTCGGGCGTCACCACCGGCTTGGTCACGCCCCGCTTGCGCACCGTGGTGGCATAGACATGCGTGCAGTCCGCCACCGCATCGGCGACGCTGTCGAACACCTGTGCCTTTTCCAGCACGATGTCGGCGCCGCTCGCCGCAGGCCCTGCCGAGGGGTTGGGCCAGCCGTCACGCGGCGAAACCAGCCGCATCTCGGTCAGCCCGAAGTTGAGCATGGCGCGCGCGGCCTTGCCGATATTCTCGCCCAGCTGCGGGCGGACGAGCACGATCACGGGGGAATTCAACTTTTGCCGACCTCGCTGACGTTACCGGCGAATTCCTCGAAATCCTTCGCCTCCCGGAAATCCTTATACACGCTGGCGAAGCGGATATAGGCTACCGAATCCAAGCCCTTGAGCGCTTCCATCACCAGCTCGCCGATGCGCTGGGAGGGGATCTCGCTCTCGCCCGTCGTCTCCAGCTGGCGCTGGATGCCGGAGACCAGTCGCTCGATCTGCGCGGGCTGGATCGGCCGCTTGCGGCACGCGGTGGAGACCGAACGCATCAGCTTCTCGCGCTCGAACGGCTCGCGGCGGTCTCCGCTCTTCACGACGGTCAGGTCACGCAACTGGATGCGCTCGAAGGTAGTGAAGCGCGCGCCGCACGCCTCGCACTGCCGGCGCCTGCGGATCGCCGCCCCGTCGTCGGTGGGGCGGCTATCCTTTACCTGGCTGGCTTCATTCGAACAGAAGGGGCAGCGCATATCAGCCCTCTCCCCATCGGGGAGAGGGAGGAGCCGCGAAGCGGCGGGGGGAGAGGGGCAGTGGGGAAAGGCCTTTCAGGCCCCTCTCCCCGGCCCTCTCCCCGCAAGCGGGGAGAGGGAGAAGCTGCATCAGCCGCCGTAGATCGGGAAGCGTTCGCACAGCGCGCGGACGCGGGCCTTCACATCGGCCTCGACCGCGGCGTCGCCCGCCTCGCCCTTGGTCCGCAGCCCGTCGAGCACGTCGGCGACCATGTTGCCGATCTCGCGGAACTCGGCGGGGCCGAAGCCACGGGTGGTGCCCGCCGGCGAGCCGACGCGGATACCGCTGGTCTTCATCGGCGGCAGCGGATCGTTGGGGATGCCGTTCTTGTTGCAGGTGATCGCCGCGCGCTCCAGCGCCTCGTCGGCGTCCTTGCCGGTCACGCCCAGCGGGGTGAGATCAACCAGCGCGAGGTGCGTGTCGGTGCCGCCCGAGACGAGGTTCGCACCGCGCTCCTTGAGCGTTGCCGCCAGCACCTTGGCGTTCTCGACGACCGCCGCGGCATAGCTCTCGAACTCGGGCTGCAGCGCCTCGCCGAACGCGACGGCCTTGGCGGCGATCACGTGCATCAGCGGGCCACCCTGCAGGCCCGGGAACACCGCCGAGTTGATCTTCTTGGCGATCGCCTCGTCATTGGTCATGATCATGCCGCCACGGGGGCCGCGCAGCGTCTTGTGCGTGGTGGTGGTGACGACATGGGCATGGCCGAACGGCGTCGGGTGCACGCCGCCGGCGACGAGGCCCGCAAAGTGCGCCATGTCGACCATGAACAGCGCGCCGACTTCGTCCGCAATCGCGCGGAAGCGGGCGAAATCGATCTGGCGCGGATAGGCCGAGCCGCCGGTGATGATGAGCTTGGGCTTGTGCTCACGGGCGAGCGCGGCGACTTGGTCATAGTCGATCAGGTGATCGTCCGGGCGCACGCCGTACTGGACCGCGTTGAACCACTTGCCGCTCATCGCCGCGCGGGCGCCGTGGGTCAGGTGGCCGCCGGCATCGAGACTGAGGCCGAGGATGGTGTCGCCCGGCTTGGTCAGCGCGAGCATCACCGCGCCATTGGCCTGCGCGCCCGAGTGCGGCTGGACGTTCGCGAAGCCGCAGTTGAACAGCTGCTTGGCGCGATCGATCGCCAGCTGCTCCACCTCGTCGGACGGGTGACAGCCCTGGTAGTAGCGCTTGCCCGGATAGCCCTCGGCGTACTTGTTGGTGAAGACCGAGCCCTGCGCCTCGAGCACCGCCTTGGAGACGATGTTCTCAGAGGCGATCAGCTCGATCTGGTGCTGTTCGCGCGCCATTTCATGCTCGACGCCGGCGAACACCGCCGGATCGACCTCGGCCAGCGATTTGGTGAAGAAGCCATCCGGCTGAAGGCCTGCCGTAACGGGGTTGGTGCTCATGCGGGGCTCCTTTCGGGGTTGCTCAGCTTCTCCACGCGGCGGACGTGCCGATCCCCGAGGAAAGCCGTTTCGAGAAATTGGGTGATGCACGCCTTGGCCATCTCGATGCCGATCATCCGCGCGCCGAGGGCGATGACATTGGCGTCGTTGTGCTCGCGCGCAAGGCCGGCAGAGAGCGGCTCGGAGACGAGCGCGCAGCGGGCAGCCGGGTTGCGGTTGACCGCGATCGAGATGCCGATGCCCGACCCGCACAGCGCGATGCCGAAGCGCGCCTCGCCGCTCTCGATCGCCTTGCCGAGGCGGTAGCCATAGTCCGGATAGTCGACGCTCTCGGGGCCGTTGGTGCCCAGATCGAGCACGTCATGGCCGAGACCGCGCAACCAATCGGCGAGTTCTGCCTTCATGGCGAAGGCGGCGTGATCCGATGCGAGGGCGATGCGGTGTTGCATGGCGCGCCCTCTACGCGCGTGTGCGCCCGCTGGCTAGACACCCAGGAGACCATATGCCGAAGACTCTGTCCCTTCTTTTGCCGGCGCTCGCCCTCGGCCTTGCCGCCTGCTCGCCGAGCACCGAGGACCGGGTGGATAACTCGCTCGATCGTGCCGGCGATTCGCTGGCCTACGCCGCAGACCGGCTCGGCGACCGGATCGAAAACCGCGCCGATGCGGCGGGCAAGGCGATCCGCGAGGGGGCCGACGACACCGGCGACGCGCTGGCAAACGGCGTGGACCGCACCGGCAACGCGATCGACGACGCGGCGCACTGACGCTTCTTTCCCTCTCCCCGACGGGGAGAGGGAGGGGCCCGCCGCCGCAGCGGTGGGAGGGAGAGGGGCAAAGCAAGGCGCTGCCTCGCGCGGCTGCTGCGCAGCCGCTCACCCTCTCCAAGCTGCGCTGGCGCTGCCGCGCCAAGCTTCCCTATCCTCTCCCTCGAGAGAGAGGATTTCACACTGCCGCCCGCTTCCCCAGCTTCGGACTCCCGGACTTGAGCACCCCGCGCCGGAACAGCCGCGCCGCGATGGTGAGCGTCCCCGCCACCCACAGTGCCTGCCAGACGAAGGCGAGCGCGTGCGGCCACAGTTCCGGCGCGTTCGCCGCGCGCGCAGCCATCGCCATGGGCGAGCTGAACGGCACGATCTCCGCCGCCATCGCTACCCAGCTCCCCGGATTGCCCGCGGCATAGGAGGCCATGCCGAACATCGCGAACTGGAAGATCGTGATCGGCAGCGACAGCATCTGGATCTCGCGCTGGGTGGAGGCAAGCGAGCCCACCCCCAGGAACACCGCGCTCTGCAACAGATAGGCCATGACGAAATAGCCGACGAGCAGCAGCGGGAAGATCGGCCCCACCGCGACGCTCAGGCTGGTCAGCACGCCCGCAGCATCGCCGGGCAGCAGCCGCGGCAGGTTGGCCACGAGCGTCCCCCAGAAAGCGACGAACAGCAGCGCCGAGCCGAAGGCGCCGAGCAGCTTGCCGAAGAACACGCTTTCCAGCGGCACCGCCGCAGCGAGGATCTCGATCACCTTGTTCGAGCGCTCCTCGGCCATCGCGCCGACCGCCTGGCCCGAAAGCATCAGCGTGACGAGGAAGATCGCGAAGGTGGAGAAGTATGCCGCCTGCCCGCGCCCGCTGACGGTAGGGGCCTCGACGGCGATGGTCTCGAAGCGCGGCGTGCTGCGGATGCCGCCGGCACGTTCGGCCCGCAGCGTCTGCGCGGCGAGCGCGGCGAGATAGCGGCCCTCCGCTTCGGCACCCGCGCGCCGAAGCACGGTCGGGTGCTCGAGGGAACCATAGAGCACCGCCGCCGCTTCGATCGCGTCCGAGTCGAACAGCGCCCGGGCCTGCCGCGCCGCGTCACCTTGCGGCGCTTCCAGCTGCAACTTGGGCCGAGCGGAATCGCGGCTGAACACGCTGCGCAGTTCGCGATCTGCGGCGCGCACGCCGTCCTGCTGGCCGGCGGGCACGATCGCGACGATCACCTGCCGGGCCTCGCCGGCGGCCCCGGCAGCCTGGCCGCTCAGCCCGCCGATGATGCCGAAGCCGATCATCAGCAGCGGGCTCAGCAGGAAGAGCAGGAAGGTCGGCGTCATCACCGTCGCGGTGAGGTCCCGGCGGGCGATGGTCAGCGCGTGGCGGAGGAAGCGCGGCATCATGCGATCGTCTCCGGCTGGGCGGCGGCGGCGGCGGCTTCTTCACCGACGATGCGGACAAAGGCGTCGTGCAGCCCGGGCCGCTCGATCGACAGGCCGGAAATGCCGTGTCCGGCCTCGATCAGCCGAACCAGCAGCGCCTCGATCCCGCCGTCGGGCACGGTGAAGCGCCAGCTCCCCCCTTCCCGGACCGCATCGGCGGGCAACATCGCCCCGATCGCATCGGCATCATGATGCGGCGTGTAGCGGGCACGCAGCGGCAGCAGGGCGCGAGCTTCGTCGACCGTACCCTCGAACCGCACCCTGCCGCCGGCGATCACCGAGATGCGCTCGCACAGCCGCTCGGCATGCGCCATGACATGGGTGGAGAAAAGGATGGTCGCGCCACGATCGCGCTGGCCGCGGATGAGCAGCTCCAGCCGCTCCTGGTTGACCGGGTCGAGCCCGGAAAAGGGTTCGTCGAGCACCAGCAGGTCGGGTTCGTGCACCACCGAGCCGAGCAGCTGCACCAGCTGCGCCATGCCCTTGGAAAGCTTTCGGATCTTGTCGTCGGCGGCGTGGCCGAGGCCCGCGCTTTCCAGCAGCTCCCCTGCCCGCTTGCGGCCAGCGGCCCAGGGCAGCCCGCGCAGCGCGCCCATGAAGGCGATCGCCTCGCGGCACTTCATGTTGGGGTAGAGGCCGCGTTCCTCGGGGAGGTAGCCGACATGGTCGCTCATGTCGCGCGGGTGGCGGCTGCCGAGCAGCGTGCGCTCACCTTCGTCCGGCTCGATGATGCCGAGCAGCATGCGCAGCGTGGTGGTCTTGCCCGCGCCATTGGGCCCGAGCACCCCGTAGATCAGGCCTTCGGGAACGGCGATACGCACGCCATCCACGGCACGACGCTCGCCAAAGCGTTTCACGAGCCCGGAGGCACTCACGGCCAGTTCCTGCACTTTGCCTCCCCCTTGCAATCACAACGTGGTAGCGGGTGCGCGTGCGGCAAGACAAGTCCATCGAAGAACAGCTGAAGGCAAAGGCGCGCGAGATCGGCTTCGCGGCGTGCGGCATCGCACATGCCGACGCCGCGCCGCAGACCGCCGAGCGACTCCGCCAATGGCTGCGCGAGGGCGCGCACGCCGACATGCTGTGGATGGAGGAGCGCGCCGAACAGCGCGGCAGCCCCAAGGGCTTGTGGCCGGAGGTGCGATCGGTGATCGCGCTGGGCATGAGCTATGCCCCCGCCAACGATCCGCTTGCGCTGGCGGGGGAAGGCGAGGTCGGGCGCATCTCGGTCTATGCGCAAGGCTCCGACTATCACGACGTGGTGAAGCGCCGGCTGAAGGAGCTTGCCCGCTGGCTGGTCGCCGAGGTGCCGGGCGCCGACGTGAAGGTGTTCGTCGACACTGCCCCGGTGATGGAAAAGCCGCTGTCGGAAGCCGCCGGGCTCGGCTGGCAGGGCAAGCATACCAATCTGGTGAGCCGCAGCCATGGCAGCTGGCTGTTCCTCGGCGCGATCTACACCACGCTGGACCTCGCCTCGGACGGCCCGAGCGGTGGCGGCTGCGGCAGCTGCGACGCCTGCCAGACCGCTTGCCCGACGGGTGCCTTTCCCGCGCCCTACCGCATCGATGCCCGCCGGTGCATCTCCTACCTCACCATCGAGAACAAGGGCCCGATCCCGCACGAATTTCGCCAAGGCATCGGCAACCGCATCTATGGCTGCGACGATTGCCTGGCGGTGTGCCCGTGGAACAAGTTCGCCACCGCAGCACAGGCCAACCTCGCCTTCCACCCGCGCGCCGAGCTGACCGTGCCCTACCTCGCCGACCTGCTGGCGCTCGACGATGCGAGCTTCCGCGCGGTTTTCGCCGGCTCGCCGATCAAGCGCATCGGCCGCGACCGGATGATGCGCAACTGCCTCATCGCCGCAGGCAACAGCGGCAGCGTGCGGTTGCTGGCGCGGGTGCTGGCACTGCTCGACGATCCCGCGCCGGTGGTGCGCGGTGCGGCCGCATGGGCGCTGGAAAGGCTTGATCCGGTACGCTGGCGAACAGAAGGCGATGCCCGCGCCGCGCACGAACCCGACCCGCAGGTCCGCGCCGAATGGGCCGGACTTGACTCGCCCGCCCCGTCCCGCTAGGCGCGCCCCTTCGCAATTGGCCCCGCACCCCCGGTGAAGCGGTGGCCCTGCGCTCTTTCCACGGAAAAGGCACAGGCGAAACCGGGATCGCGATCAGGACGGTTCGCCGCCCGGGTCAACGTCACAGCAATTGGTAAGGAATTGACATGTCGAAGCGCTCCAGCGCCAAGCATAAGCTCGATCGCCGCATGGGCGAAAACATCTGGGGTCGTCCGAAGTCCCCGGTGAACAAGCGCGAATACGGCCCGGGCCAGCACGGCCAGCGCCGCAAGGGCAAGATGTCGGACTTCGGCATCCAGCTGCGCGCCAAGCAGAAGCTCAAGGGCTATTACGGCGACATCACCGAGAAGCAGTTCAAGCGCTCGTACGAAGACGCCTCGAAGATGAAGGGCGACACCGGTCAGAACCTGATCGGCCTGCTCGAGCAGCGCCTCGACATGATCGTCTACCGCGCCAAGTTCGCGCCGACGATCTTCGCGGCCCGCCAGCTGGTCAACCACGGCCATGTCCGCGTCGACGGCGAGAAGTGCAACATCGGTTCGCGCCGCATCAAGCCGGGCCAGGAAATCAGCCTGAGCGGCAAGGCGCAGGAAATGGCGCTCGTCATGGAAGCGCAGAGCCTGGCCGAGCGCGACATCCCCGACTATGTCGCGCCGGACGGTGCGGCGAAGGTCACCTTCACCCGCGTGCCGACGCTCGACGAAGTGCCGTATCCGGTGAAGATGGAACCGAACCTGGTCGTCGAGTTCTACTCGCGCTAATTCGGCTCCTTCGGGAAACGAGAAACGGGGCGGTCCTTCGGGGCCGCCCTTTTTCGTTGTGCGGACGGGCACGAATCCGCAGAACAGGCGCACCAGGAGGAATTCCATGCGCTTCTCGTTGCTTGCCCTTGCCCTGCTCTCGACCGCAGCCGCCGCCCAGGCGCAGACCGCCGCCCCGGCCATTTCGCTCGACACGCTGAAGACCGTCACCCAGACGCTCTCCTCCGACGCGTTCGAAGGGCGCAAGCCGACCAGCGCGGGCGAGGACAAGACGATCGCCTATCTGATCGAGCGTTTCCAGAAGGCGGGGCTCAAGCCCGGCAACAATGGGCAATGGGTGCAGGATGTGCCGCTGGTCGAACTCAGCGTGCAGAGCCCCAGCAAGCTCGCCTTTACCGGCGGCAAGACGCCGGTATCGCTGGCCTATGGCAGCGAGGCGGTGTTCTCCACCTATCGCGTCACCCCGAAGATCGACCTGAAGGACAGTGAGGTCGTGTTCGTCGGCTACGGCATCAACGCGCCCGAGCGCGGCTGGAACGACTATGCCGGGCTGGACGTGAAGGGGAAGACGGTCGTCATCCTGATCAACGATCCGGACTGGCAGACGATGACGCTGGATGGCCCCTTCGGCGGCCGGGCGATGACCTATTATGGCCGCTGGACCTACAAGTACGAGGAAGCCGCCCGCCAGGGCGCGGCGGGCGCGATCATCATCCATGACACCGAGCCGGCCGCCTATGGCTGGGGCGTGGTGGAGAGCAGCTGGGGCGGCCCCAAGCTCGAGCAGGACACGCCCGGCGATCATACCGACCAGTCGCAGCTGATCGGCTGGATCCAGCAGGATTCGGCCAAGGCGCTCTTCGCCAGCGCGGGCAAGGACTATGCCGCGCTGGTCGAGGCGGCCAAGCACAAGGGCTTCAAGGCGGTGCCGCTAGGGGTGAAGGCCTCGGCCAGCTTCGGCGTCGGGATCAAGCGCCAGGCCTCGAAGAACGTCGTCGGCATCCTGCCCGGCACCGCGAAGCCGGACGAGGTGGTGCTGTTCTCTGCGCATTGGGACCATCTCGGCCGCTGCAAGCCGGTGAACGGCGACGACATCTGCAACGGCGCGGTCGACAATGCCACCGGCACCGCGGGGCTGGTCGCGCTCGCCGAGGCCAATGCCAAGACAGGGCCGGCCAAGCGCAGCATGGTGTTCCTGGCGGTGACCGCCGAGGAACAGGGGCTGATCGGCTCGCAATATTATGCCGAGCATCCGGTCTACCCGCTCGCCAAGACCGTCGGCGGCGTGAACATGGACGGGCTCAACATCCACGGCAAGGCGAAGGACTTCGTGCTGGTCGGTGCCGGCAAGTCCGAGCTGGAAGAGATGGTGAAGCCGCTGGTCGCCGCCGAGGGCCGCGTGATCGGCGTGGAATCGACGCCCGAGAAGGGCAGCTATTACCGCTCGGATCATTTCAGCTTCGCCAAGCTGGGCGTGCCGATGCTCTATGGCGAGAGCGGCGACGATCTGGTCGTCGGCGGCAAGGCGGCCGGCGCCAAGGCGGCGGAAGACTATACGGACCAGCGCTACCACAAGCCGCAGGACGAATATGATCCCAAGTGGAACTGGGACGGCGCGCTGTCGGATCTGCGGATCTATTACGGCCTGGGTCGCGCGCTGGCCGAGGGCAGCAGCTGGCCGAACTGGTTCAAGGACGCCGAATTCCGCAGCATCCGCGACAAGGCGCGCGCGACGCAGTAACCCCCGTCTCTCTACGCCGTCATTCCCGCGAAGGCGGGAATCCATTTGCCAGGACCGCGCGGCTCCTGCTGCGAACGCACAGGACAATGGATCCCCGCCTTTGCGGGGATGACGGCTGGTTGGGTGGGAACGCCCGGCCTTTCCCCTGTCACGCTACGGGGGTAAAGGCCGCGCCATGACTCGTACTCCTCCCCCCGAATGGGCGCCGCATGATGCGGTCTGGATCGGCTTTCCCAGCCATGCTGACCTCTGGGTCGAAGACCTGGAGCCCGCCCGTGAAGAAGTGATCGCCTTCGCCCGCGCGGTCCATGCCGAAGGCCGCGGCGAGCGCGTGATCCTGGTTGCGGCCGATGACGCCGCCGCCGAAGCCGCCCGCATCATGGCCGGCGACGCCGCCGAGGTGGTGACCGAACTGTTCGGGGACATCTGGCTGCGCGACACCGCCGGCATCATCACCGGCGACGGCGTCGCGCAAGACTTCGGCTTCAATGGCTGGGGCGGCAAGTACGACCTCGAAGGCGACGACACGATCGGCGCGCGCCTCGCCGCGCATCGCAAGCTCGCGACCGCCAAACATGGCTGGATCCTGGAAGGCGGCGCGATCGACGGGGACGGCACCGGGCTGTGCGTCACCACCGAACAGTGCGTGCTCAACCCCAACCGCAACCCCGATCTCGACCGCGCGGGCATCGAGGCGAAGCTGGCGGCCGATCTCGGCTATGATCGCGTGCTGTGGCTGGGCGACGGCCTCGCCAACGACCATACCGACGGCCATGTCGACAACCTCGCCCGCTTCATCGGCCCCAACCGTCTGCTGATCCCCACGCCCGCCGAGGACGACCCCAACGCCGCAGTCTACGCGGACGCGGTCGCGCGCGCCGAGGCATTCGGTGTCGAGGTGGTGCGGATGCCCTCCCCCGGCACGGTGCCGGACGAGGATGGCGAGCCGATCCCGGCCAGCTACATGAACTTCTACATCGGCAATGCCGCCGTGGTGGTGCCGCTGTACGGCCAGCCGAACGACCAGGCAGCGATCGAGACGCTGCAGGACATCTTCCCCGGGCGCACCATCGTCGGGCAGCGGGCCGACCACATCCTCACCGGCGGGGGCAGCTTCCACTGCATCTCGCAGCAAATCCCGACCATCGGGTGACCGCCTTCGCCGTTCGCGCGCTGCTCTCCGGGCTGATCATCGCCGCCGTGGCAATGATCGCCCGGCGCAGTCCCGCGTTCGGCGCGCTGGTCGCGTCGCTGCCGCTGATCTCCCTCCTCGGGGTACTCTGGCTGTGGCGCGACACCCACGACCCGGCGCGCGTGGCCGACCATCTCCAGGCGACCTTCTGGTACGTCCTGCCCTCGCTGCCGATGTTCCTGCTGGTGCCCGCGCTGCTGCGCGCGGGCACGGGCTTCGCACCCGCCCTGCTCGCCGGCGTCGCGCTCACCATCCTGCTCTATCTCGCCACTGCCGCAGCACTGGCACGGTTCGGCATCACGCTCTGAGCCGCCCGGCGTCAGAAGCTCTGCCAGTCCTCGACATCGCGAGTCATCGCGCGGACCGCAGCGGCAGGCAGCGGACGGGCCTCGGCGGGTGTCGCGAACTTCCCGTGCAGCGATGCGCCGCCGCCTTCGCGCGAGACCCGGAACCGGGTCGCCTGGTCGCTGAGCAGGCGCGTCTCGTTCGAGAGGTTGCGGGCTGCCGCCGAGGTTTCCTCGACCATGGCCGCATTCTGCTGGGTGGCGCTGTCCATCGTGTGCACCGCCGTGGTCACCTGCACGATTGCCGCGGCCTGGGCATTGTTGTCGGTCGCCATGTTGCCCAGCAGCTGGTGCACCTGCGCGACGTCCTCCGAAATGTTCGACAGCGCGCCGTCCACCTTCTGCACCGCCTCCACCGCGGTGCCGATCTCCGACTGGGTGACGGTCAGCTGATCCCGGGCACGCTTGGCTTCCTCCTCTGCCCGCATCGCCAGCGCGGAGACGAGGTCCGCCACCACCGCAAAGCCGCGGCCGGCCTCACCGGCACGCCCTGCTTCCACCGCGGCGTTCATTGCTAGCACGCGCGTCTGGAAGGCGATCTTGTCCAGGCCTTCGATGACACTGTCGATGCCCTTGGCACTGTCCGCCACGCGGCCCATCGCCTGCACCGCCTCGTCGGTGATCGCACGGCCACCCTGCACCGTCCGGATCGCGCCGTTGGCGCGTTCGACCGTGTCGCCTGCCGCCGCCGCAGTGGCCTTCAGCCGGCCGTCGATCTCACCGATCGACGCCGCGGTTTCGGCGAGCGACGCCGCGGTGCTCTCCGTGCGCCGGGCGAGATCCTCGGATGCCTGGGCGATATCCTTCGAGCCGGTGCTGATCCCCTGCGCGCTTTGAATCACGGTGCCGATCAACGTGCGCAGATTGTCCAGCGCCTCGTTGAAGTTGCTCTTCAGCTCGGCATAAGCCGGGGGGAAATGCGCAGTGACGGGGCGGGTAAGATCGCCGGCCTTGAGCGCGGCGAGGCTGTCGCGCAGCGCCCCGGTGACGGTGGCCTGCTCGGCAGCGGACGCGGCGGCGCGATCGCGCTCCTTGGCGATCGCCGCCTTCAGGAAGCCATCCACCGAGCGGGTGATGTCGCCGATCTCGTCCTGCTGTTCCAGGTGCGGCAGCGCCGCCTCGCCAGATGCGCGCGCGCGCTCGGTGATGATCTCCGCCAGCTTCCGGATCGGCGCGATGACCTTGCGCGTGATCGTCAGGAAGGAGATGGCTAGCACGATGCCGGCCAGAACGGCCAGCGCGGCCATGCCCAGCCGGGCAGCTTTCGCGGCTTCCCGCGCCTGGTTCGCGACCTCGCCGGAGATTTTGATCTGCAGATCGACCAGCTGGTTGATCGTCTCCGATACGGGATCGATCGCGGGATAGAGCTCGTGGCGAACGAAGCCGTCCAGAGCGGCAGCGTCGCCAGTGCGAAGGATCCCGCTGAGGCGCTCGACCTTCTCGTCGGCGATTTTCATCCGGGCTTCGGCTTCGACGGCCAGCTTGCTTTCATCGCCCGCAATCCGCGTGGCGCGATAGTCGGCCCATGCCTTGTGCAGCGCGGTGCTGCCCGCGGCCACGTTCCGGCTCGCCTCGTCGAACCCGATATTGCCGTTGCGGGCCTTGTGCGCGGTATCGACGATCTGCACCGCATACCGGTCGGCCACGATCTTCAGTTGCCCCAGGGGCACCACCCTGTCGGCCAGGAGCGTCGCCAATGCGCGCTCGCTGGAGCGGGCGGACCAGTAGCCGAGGCCGACGAGCAGCAGCGTCGCGACCCCGAACAGGGCGAGGCAGCCGAGGAGTTTCTGTTTGATGGTCATTGGGCAATCTCAGGCATCAAGGCGACCGCGCTGTTGAGGGCTCCTCGGAGCGTTCCCCTGCGCGGGATACGCGTAGTCGGGTGGGCGGAGCCCCGAAGCGCCTGCTGTTCTTCCCTGTGTTATAGAGCCGTTTCGCAGCCGTGACTGCAGATCTGCATCTTTGGTGGACTCTACGAGGGTACGCCCGGAGGGCCCGCAGTTCGGGGCTGGATTCCGGGACACCATCCACTACATGGCGCGGCATGACCAAGATCACTGTCGGCGCGCTGCAGCTCGCCTTCTCGAATGATATCGATGCGAACATCGCGCGCGTGACCGAAATGGTTCGTGAAGCGGCAGGCCGCGGCGCGCAGGTCGTGCTGCCGCCCGAGCTGTTCGAGGGCGAATATTTCTGCCGCGTCGAGGACGAGGGGCTGTTCGCCAACGCCAAGCCGGTGACCGAGCACAAGGCGGTGCTGGCAATGCAGGCCCTGGCCGCGGAACTCGCCATCCACATCCCGACCAGCTTCTTCGAGGCCGATGGCCCGCACCACTATAACAGCCTCGCGATGATCGGACCCGACGGCAAGGTCTCGGGCGTGTACCGCAAGAGCCACATTCCCGACGGCCCCGGCTATGAGGAGAAGTTCTACTTCCGCCCCGGCAACACCGGGTTCAAGGTGTGGGACGGCCCCGGTGCCAAGCTGGGCGTGGGCGTGTGCTGGGACCAATGGTACCCGGAAACCGCGCGCGCGATGATGCTGATGGGCGCCGAACTGCTCTTCTACCCGACCGCGATCGGCAGCGAGCCGCATGACGACAGCCTCGACACCGCCCGGCTGTGGCGCCGTGCGATGGTGGGCCATGCCGTGTCCAACGTGGTGCCGGTGATCGCCGCCAATCGCGTCGGGACCGAACATGGCCAGACCTTCTACGGCACCAGCTTCATCACCGACGAGCGCGGCGACATCCTCGCCGAGCTGGACCGTGCGGAAGAGGGCGTGATCACCGCGACGCTCGACATCGATCGGGTGAAGCGCCACCGCGCCGCCTTCGGCTTCTTCCGCGATCGCCGGCCGGAACTCTACGGCCGGCTCGTGCAGGATATCTGACCGGCAGGCTCCGGCGTGTCAGCGCGTCGGAGCCTGGTCCCTGCGGCGAAAGGGCACGTCGCGGCGGAGGTAGGTCAGCGCCCGCCAGACCCACTCGATCGGGCCATATTGGAAGCGCGCCAGCCACCAGTGGGCGACGACGATCTGCACCGCGATCGCCGCCAGCCCGATCCATAGCCGGGTCGCGGCATCCCAGTCGTCATATTTGCCCAGCCCATAATGGTAGAAGATCGGCACGAAGACGGCCGATTGCAGGATGTAGTAGGTGAGCGTCAGCCGCCCCGGCGCGGCGAGCGGCTGCACCAGCCGGCGTCCTGCACCGTCATAGAGCGCGATCACCAGCAGCGCCCAGAAGGCGGTACCCGCCAGGTCCAGCCACATGTTGATGAGCGCCCAGAAGGCGCGGTCTGCCCCCAGCCCCAGTCTCAGCCCGGCAAAAGCCTCGCGCGCCGGCTCGCGGCCGATAAAGAGCAGCACCGCCAGCAAGCCGGCGACAACCAGCGCCGGGAGCCGCCACGCGCGGCTCTTCGCGAGGTCGCCGAAGAAATTGGTGCGCCCCAGCACCAGCCCCAGCAGATACAGGCCCAGGATCTGCACCATCCGGCCATATTCGAGGAAGAACCAGTATTTGGATTGCTGCCCGGCCCATAGATTGATCCGCAGCACCTGCCAGAGGTCGCCGCTCAGATATACCGGCATGCCGGGATCGACCGAGGACTGCGCCGGCGCATTCGCCCAGCCCGCCCCCAGCGCCCCGGCCACCAGCTGCACGATCAGGCTGGGGCCGATCAGGCAGAACACCGCCCCGCCCAGCAGCAGCCCGTTGCTCCGCACCCGGTTGAACAGCAGGAGCAGAAAGCCGATCGCCGCCAGCGTCTGCATGATGTCGCCCCGGTAGATCAGCGCGTGCAGAAACCCGATGCATTCCAGCAGGAGCAGGCGCCAGGCGAAACGCGCGGTGAAGTCCTCGCCGCGGCGCGCCGCCCGATCCATCAGGATGAAGAAGCTGAAGCCGAAGCATAGCGCCAGTAGCGAAAAGCTCTTGCCCATGAACAGCGCGAAGACGATGTCGGTGATCCAGCCCGGCTTTTCGACCGCCCAGAACAGCTCGTAACTTTCGATGACGTGCACCAGGAACAATGCCATCAGCGCGAAGCCGCGCAGCACGTCCACCACGCCCAACCGGCTGCTCGCGGAAACGGCGCCGGCGCCCGGGCTGGTGTCGGGGCGGTGGCTTCGAGGCATTCCGGCGATGTCAGCAGTGCCAGGCATCGGCCTCATTTACGTCTTCTTTGTCCGACAGGCGTAGCGACGCCATCATGGTTAGCGCCCTTTCCCGCCGGCTGCTCTGCATCGCGTTTGCCGCGCTGCTCGCGTGCATCGTGCCCCCGGCACATGCCCAAGCGGGCGTTGCCGGTCAACCACTTGGCACGTGCCTGCTGGTGGACAGAGGGCAGCGGATGGACGAGCTGATCCGGCACCCGGAACGATTCGACTGTACGACTCCGCAGCACCGCTTCGGTTCCGGCGATTTCTGGGCAATCACCACGTCGATCGATCGGCGGTCGACCTTTGCCGAGCCCCTCGCCCTGCGCTTTGCCAGCCTCTGGCAGGACAGCCTCGCGATCCACCTTCTCTATGCCGACGGCACGGTGCGCAGCTGGCAGAGCGATCAGCGCGGCATCAGCCCGCTGCTCCAGCTCGGCGCCATTGGCCAGCTGTCGGTGCCGGTGCGCGACCCCGCGCTGGTCCGCGCGCTGTTCCATGTGAAGGGCGCCGCCAACCTGCGCGGCATCGCCTCCGGGGTTCGCATCGCCACCGAACGGGAGGGCGGGCGCGCCAATCTCGTGCTGGCCGCGCTCTACACCTTCTTCGCGGGCATGGCCGCGGCGCTGATCGTCTATAATCTCGCGCTCTGGTGCGCGATGCGGCACCGGTTCCAGCTGCATTACTGCATGCTGCTGGCGGCGTTGCTAGGCTATACGTTCACTTCGTCCGGCGCCTTTGCCTGGGTGGCACCGATGCTCGCGAACAACGATCGCCTCCGCTTCAACTATGTGTTCATCGGCCTCGCCGGCGGGGCAGCGGCGCTGTTCACCCGCAGCTTCTTCGAAGACCAGCCGATGCCACGCTGGCTGGATCGCGCCAGCCAGATCGCCGCCATGGCCGTGCCGTTCTCCGCCATGGCCGCCGCGCTGCTGGGTGCCGTGCATCTGCGGATCGCCGATCTGCTGTATACGCTCGCGTTCGGCGGGCTGCTCGCCATCGTCATTCCCACGCTGTGGGGCGCGTGGCAGCGGCGATCCAATTTCCTCTGGCTGTTCGCCGTCGCGTGGAGCGCGCCGATCCTGCTGGCGGCAGTGCGGATCAGCGCGGCGCTCAACTTTGTCCCGTGGAATTTCTGGATCGACAACTCCACGATCCTGTCGATGGGGATGGAGGCACTCGTCTCGTCGCTGGCGGTGGCCTATCGGATCAAGTTCCTGCGGGACGAACGCGATGCCGCGCTCACCCGCGAGATCATCGCGCGCAATCTCGCCGATATCGATCCGCTCACCGGCCTGCTCAATCGCCGCGCCTTCCTGCAACGCGCGATCGGCCGCAGCGAGCAACAGCAACTGCTGCTGATCGATATCGATCACTTCAAGCGCGTCAACGAAACGCTCGGCCATGACGGCGGCGACGAGGTGCTGCGCCTGTTCGCCGCCGCCCTGCGGAACGCCGCGCCCGATCCGGTGCTGGTCGCCCGCATGGGCGGCGAGGAATTTGCGCTGGTCACGCCGGCGGCACAGCGGATCGAGGCCGATGCCCTGCTCGCCACGCTGCGCAAGGTGCGCATGCCCTTCGATCTGACCATCACCGCAAGCATCGGCACCTGCAGCGGTTCGCTTGCGACCGATCTGGACTGGAAGGCGCTCTATCGGTGTGCGGACTGCGCGCTGTTCGAAGCCAAGGCGGCCGGCCGGGACCGTGCCCGGGCGCTGCGACTCGACGCGGCTTGAGCTTGCCC
Source organism: Sphingomonas sp. (assembly GCF_036731925.1). GTDB lineage: Bacteria > Pseudomonadota > Alphaproteobacteria > Sphingomonadales > Sphingomonadaceae > Sphingomonas. Next base: position 346,225 of record NZ_DAINDJ010000001.1, on the reverse strand, counting down.
GCGCGTGTCGCCGGGTGTAGACGAACGCCGAGGGAAGAGGGGAACCATGTCGCGTCACAAGCGCCTGTTGCTGGTCGCCGGAGCAATTGCGCTCCTGGTTGCAGTCGTGCGCCCGCCGCGCCCCCATGCCGATCTCACGATCCTCACCCACCGCGCGGGCGACACCGCGCCGCAGCAGGTGCACGCGGCGGTCGACCTGGGCATTCTCGCCGTTTCGGTGCTCGTCACCTGGAGCCGCCAACTCGCCCGCTGAAGTGCGGAACCAACCCCGGATAGTGCCGTAGAGACAGGACGCGCAGCACGCGCGATGACTCTGCATGTGCGGTGAAAACCGCGCTTGCATGGCAAAATCGGGTTGCTTACACTGATGTCAATGACAAAGCCCGAAATGGTCTGGAAGACCGCCTATCGGCATCCAGGAGAGTGGGATCGCAGCTACGCGCCGCGGTCCATGGTAGACCTGTTCGAGGAGAGCGCGGCCGCCCATCCGCACGCGCCCTTGCTCGATTTCATGGGTCGCATCTACAGCTATGGCGAGACGCTGGACGGCGCCAATCGCGTCGCCTGCGGCCTGCGCGCGCTGGGCTATGGCCCGGGCGACCGGATCGGGCTGTTCCTGCCCAATGTGCCGCATTACGTCGCCGCCTATTACGGCATCCTCAAGCTGGGGGCGACGGTGGTGAACTTCTCGCCGCTCTACTCGGTCGAGGAACTCGCCGCGCAGGTAGCCGACTCGGGCACCAGGCTGCTCTTCACCCTGTCCGCCACCGCCCTGCTCCCCACCGCGCTCAAGGTGCTGGAAAAGAGCGATCTCGAACGGCTGGTGGTCGGTTCGGTCGCCGGTGCGCTGCCTACCGCCAAGTCGCTCTTCTACCAGCTGTTCCGCGGCAGCGAAGTCACCGCCAAGCCGCACGACGCGCGCATCCTCGCCTTTTCCAGGCTGATCGCCAACAAGGGCGATTGCACGCGCCCCGAGATCAATCCCGAGCAGGACGTCGCGCTGATCCAATATACCGGGGGCACGACCGGCACGCCCAAGGGGGCGGTGCTGACGCATCAGAACCTTTCGGCCAATGCGCGCCAGGTGGCGGAACTCGATCCGGAACTCGGACAAGCCGATGATTCGGTGCTGGGCGTGCTGCCCTTCTTCCACGTCTTCGCCAATACCTGCGTGCTCAACCGCACGGTGATCACCGGCGGCAAGATCGTGATGCTGCCGCGGTTCAACGCCCAGCAGGTGCTCACCGAACTGCGCCGCACCAAGCCCCGCTCGCTGCCTGGCGTGCCGACCATGTACCAGGCGCTGCTCGATGCACCGGGCATGAAACCCAGCGACTTCTCGTCCTTGCGCTTCTGCATCTCGGGCGGCGCGCCGCTGCCCGAGCAGCTCAAGCTCAACTGGGAATCGATCACCGGGGCGCACATCATCGAAGGCTATGGCCTGTCGGAAAGCTCGGGCGTGGTGTCGGCCAATCCCTATGTCGGGCTGAACAAGAGCGGCACGATCGGGCAGCCGATCGCCGGCACGCGCGTGCGGCTGGTCGACAAGGAAGATCCGCGCAAGCCCGCCCCCGAAGGCGAGCCGGGCGAGATCGTCGTCCAGGGGCCGCAGATCATGCGCGGCTACTGGAACCGGCCCGAGGCGGATGTCGGCACCTTCGTCGACGATCACTGGCTGCGCACCGGCGATGTCGGCATCATCGACGAGGACGGCTATATCCAGATCGTCGACCGGCTGAAGGACATGATCGCGGTCGGCGGGTTCAAGGTGTTCCCCAGCCAGATCGAGGGCGTGCTCTACACCCATCCGGCGGTGAAGGAGACGCTCGTCCTCGGCCTGCCCGATCCCTATCACGGCGAACTGCCCCACGCCTATGTCGCGCTGAACGACGGCATGACGGCGGACGCGAAGGAGATGTGCGACTGGCTGAACGCGCAGCTCGGCAAGCACGAGCGCGTCAAGGAAGTGGTGATCCGCGACAGCCTGCCGAAGACGATGATCGGCAAGCTCAGCCGCAAGGACCTGCTGGCCGAGGTGAAGGCGGAGCGGTGAGTCCCGTCCTCTAGCCCCTCCTCCTTGGAGGAGGGGTTGGGGGTTGGAGGGATTCCAGAACGCGGCTTGGTCTCTGCGAGACACTGCCCCACCCCAACCCCTCTTCTGAAGGGGAAGGGCTGAGGCTGCTGGTCCCTCAATCCCCCGGCTTGCCGCCGCCGAACATCACCGCCTTCAGGTTCATGAACTCGTGCAGCCCCCAGGGGCCGAGCTCGCGGCCATGGCCGGAGAGCTTAACGCCGCCGAACGGCGCCTCGGGCACCGACGCGAGCAGCGAATTGACCGCCGTCATCCCCGCCTCGATATCCCGCGCGAACCGCTCGATCTCGGCCTCGTCCTGCGTCCACACCGACGAGCCCAGGCCGTACGGAACATCGTTGGCCACCGCGATGGCCTCGTCGATGTCGGCGACCTTGTAAACCGCCGCGACCGGGCCGAAGATCTCTTCCTTCGCAACGTCGCTCTCGGGATCGAGGTCGACCAGCACGCCCGGCGTCATCCACGCGCCTTCCCGGTCGATCTTCGTGCCGCCGGTGAGCAGCTTGGCCCCGGCAGCCTGCGCCTTGGCGATCTGCTCCACCACGGTGTCGCGCTGCTGCACGCTGGAAAGCGGCCCCATCACCGTCTCCTTGTCCATCGGATCGCCGATCTTCACGGCCTCCATGCCCGCGACGAACTTCGCGAGGAAGGCGTCGTAGACGTCCGCGTGGACGATCATCCGCTTGGAGCAGATGCAGCTCTGGCCGGCATTCTGCACCCGCGCCGTCACCGCGGTCTTCACCGCCGCATCGAGGTCGGCCGAGGGCATGACGATGAACGGATCGGAGCCGCCCAGCTCCAGCACCACCTTCTTGAGCGCGCGGCCCGCTGCTTCGGCGACCTTTGCGCCCGCACCCTCCGAGCCGGTGAGCGTCACCGCCACCACCCGCTTGTCCGCGATGATCGCATCGACCTTGTCGGACTTGATCGCGAGGTTCTGGAACAGCCCCTCGGGCGCCCCGGCCTCGCGCACCATCGCCTCCATCGCCGCCGCGCAGCCCTGCACGCTGGAGGCGTGCTTGAGCAGCGCGACGTTGCCGGCGAGGATCGTCGGCGCGAGGAAGCGTACCGCCTGCCAATAGGGGAAGTTCCATGGCATCACCGCCAGCACCGGGCCCAGCGGCAGCCAGCGCGCCACGGCATGGCCGGTCGGCGTCTTCACCGTGTTCGGCGCCAGATAGGCAGGGCCATGCTCGACATAGTGGCGGAAGCCGGAGATGCACTTCTCCACCTCGGCCAGGCCCGCGGTGATCGTCTTGCCCATTTCGCGCACCGCCAGTTCGGCGAGGTGCTGCTTGTTGGCTTCCCATGCGTCGGCGATCTTGCCGAGCAGCGCGGTGCGCGTCTCGATCGAGGTTTCGCGCCACTGCTTGTACCCGGCCGCCGCACGCGCCAGCGCCGCCTCGATCCCGGCATCGTCCAGCTCGGCGATGCGATCGACGGTCTCGCCGGTCGCCGGATTGATGATTTCGAACATCCGCAAGTCTCCTTCGCGCTCTCAAACGCGGACCTAGGCATGGGGTGCCGCTCCCGCAATCATACCGCCGTCGAATGTCCGCGTACCGACTTGCCAAGCGCTCCGCGCCCGAACACGATGCCGCATCTGTCTTGCCGGAGACCTCCATGCGCCTCATCCCGCTCGCCCTGCTGCTCAGCACCGTGGCCCCCGTTCCCGCCCTGGCCCAGGAGGGGCCCACCCGCCGCTTCACCGGCAGCGACCTGTTCGCGCTCGAACAGGCGAGCGATCCGCAGATCAGCCCGGACGGCGGCAAGGTCGCCTATGTCCGCCAGTCGGCCGACATCATGACCGATCGCGGCCGCGCGAGCATCTGGCTGGTCGACGTGAAGACCGGCCAGCAGACCCCGCTCGTTGCCGGCACCGGATCGCACAGCCAGCCGCGCTGGTCGCCCGACGGCACAAGGCTCGCCTATGTCTCCAGCGCCGAGGGTGGCGCGCCGCAGCTGTTCGTCCGCTGGATGGCAACCGGGGCCACCGCGCGTGTCACCGGCCTGCCGGACAGTCCCCAGAACATCGCCTGGTCGCCGGACGGCACGCAGATTGCCTATACCATGACCGTGCCGAGCGAAGGCATGAAGCTCGGCAGCCAGCCGCCCAAGCCCGAAGGCGCCAAATGGGCAGAGCCGCTGGAGGTAATCGACCGCGTCACCTACCGCGCCGATGGCGGCGGCTATCTCAAGCCGGGGTCGGACCACATCTTCGTCGTCTCGGCGGACGGCGGCGCGCCGCGCCAGGTGACCTTCGGCAAGAACGACGATGCCGGCCCGCTTGCCTGGTCGAACGACGGCCGCACGGTCTTCTTCGGCAGCAACCGCCGCCAGGATTGGGAGCGCGAGCCCAACGACAGCGAGATCTACGCCGTCGACGTCACCTCCGGTACGCTCACCCAGATCACCAGGCGCTACGGCCCTGATGCCGCGCCGGTGCTCTCCCCCGATGGGGCCCGCATCGCCTATCTCGGCTTTGACGATACGCACCGCAGCTTCCAGAACACCCAGCTCTATGTGATGAACCGCGACGGCAGCGGCGGCCGCTCGCTCACCGCCGGACTCGACAAGAGCATCGACAGCGCGGTGTGGGCAAAGGACGGGCGCAGCCTGTTCGTCTCGTACGATGACCATGGCCGCAAGCAGGTCGCCCGCATCGGCCTCGACGGGAAGGCGAGCACCGTCGCGACCGGCCTCACCGGCGGCGGGCTAGACCGGCCCTATACCGGCGGCGATTTCTCGGTCTCGGCGGCCGGCATCATCGCCTATACCGGCGGCGACGCGCTGCATCCGGCCGACATCTATGTGAACGGCCGCCGCCTCACCCGGCTCAACGACAATCTGCTTGCCGCCAAGACGCTCGCACCGGTGACGCCGCTTGCCGTTACGGCGCCCGACGGCCGCAAGATCGACGCCTGGCTGGTCACCCCGCCCGGCGTGAAGCCCGGCACGCGCGTGCCGACCATCCTGGAGATCCATGGGGGACCGCACACCGCCTATGGCCCGGGCTTCTCGACCGACTATCAGCTCTACGCCGCGCACGGCTATGCGGTGCTCTACGCCAATCCGCGCGGCAGCACCTCGTACGGCGAGGAATTTGCCGACCTGATCGACAAGAAATATCCCGGCGACGATTACGGCGACCTCATGGCCGCGGTGGATGCCGCGGTCGCCGCGGGTGTCGCCGATCCGGACAATCTGTTCGTCACCGGCGGATCGGGCGGCGGCGTGCTCACCGCCTGGATCGTCGGCAAGAACGACCGTTTCAAGGCCGCGGCCACGCAGAAGCCGGTGATCAACTGGATCAGCGAGGCGCTGACCATGGACGCAACCGGCTTCACTTCGCGCTACTGGTTTGCCAAGCAGCCCTGGGAAGATCCGATGAGCTATTGGAACCGCTCGCCGCTCAGCCTGGTAGGCAACGTCAAGACGCCGACGATGGTCGTCGTCGGCAGCGAGGACTATCGCACCCCGGTGAGCGAATCGGAGCAATATTATGCCGCGCTCCAGATCCGCGGCGTGCCGACCGCGCTGGTGAAGGTGCCCGGCGCCAGCCATGGGGGCTTCACCGCAAGACCCAGCCAGTCGGCCGCCAAGGCGGCGGCGATCCTCGCCTGGTTCGATCGCTACCGCACCAAGCCGGCCAGCCAGTAAATAGCGGCGGGGCCCGGTTGCCATCGGGCCCCACCCTGCCGCATAGCGGCACCATGACCGACCAAGCGGATATCACGGCGCTCTCCTTTGAAGAGGCGCTGAAGGAACTGGAGAAGATCGTGAGCCGGCTGGAGAGCGGGGAAGCGGCCTTGCAGGAGGCGATCGACCTCTATGAACGCGGCGACCAGTTGCGCCGGCAATGCGCGGCGCGCCTGGATGCGGCGCAGGCCCGGATCGAGGCGATCCGCACCGATGCCGACGGCCGCGCCGCCGGTACTACCCCCTTCGCGGCCGGCTGAGGCGTGGCGAGCGTGACCCATGCCTCGCTCCCCCTCGAATCGGCGCTGCGCCAGGTCGCAGCCGAGATCGACGCCCAGTTCGACCGGCTGCTCGAAGTGCCGGATGATCCTCGCGCCGACCTGTACCGCGCGATGCGCCACGCCGCGATCGGCGGCGGCAAGCGGCTGCGCCCGCTGCTGGTCTTCGCCACCGCACAGCTCTTCTCCGTGGACAGGCAGTGCGCCGCGCGCGTGGCGACCGCGCTGGAATGCATCCATGTCTATTCGCTGATCCACGACGATCTGCCCGCGATGGACAATGACGACATGCGCCGCGGCAAGCCTACCGTGCACAAGGCGTTCGACGAAGCGACGGCGATTCTCGCGGGCGACTGCCTCCACGCGCTCGCCTTCGAAATCCTCGGCCATGAGGCGACGCATCCGGACCCCTATGTGCGGGTGGAGCTGATCGCCGAACTCGCCCGCGCCTCCGGCCCATCGGGCATGGCAGGTGGCCAGATGATGGACCTGGAGGCGGAGAAGGCCAGCTTCGACCTCGCCACCGTCACCCGGCTGCAGGCGATGAAGACCGGCGCGCTGATCAGCTGCGCCGTCGAATGCGCCGCGATCCTCGGCCGCGTCTCGCCCGAGGCGCGCACGGGTCTGCGCGGCTATGCCCGCGACATCGGCCTCGCCTTCCAGATCGTCGACGATATCCTGGACGCCGAGGGCGACGAGGCCCTGGTCGGCAAGAAGCTGGGCAAGGACGGCGCGGCGGGCAAGGAAACCTTCCTGTCGCTGCTCGGCATCGATCGTGCGCGCGAACAGGCGCGCATGCTGGTCGACCAGGCGATCGCCCATCTCCACGCCTATGGCCCCGAGGCCGATCTGCTGCGCGACGTGGCGCGCTTCACGCTCGAACGCGACCGGTAAGGACCGGGGGAGAACCCGCATGCACAGCCGTATCGGGGTCTATCCCGGCACCTTCGATCCGATCACCCGCGGCCATATGGACATCATCCGGCGCGGCGCGAAGCTCGTCGACCGGCTGGTGATCGGCGTGACCACCAACCCGTCCAAGTCGCCGATGTTCACCGTCGAGGAGCGGATGGCGATGGTGCGGCGCGAGGTGGAGGGGCTGCCCGGCACGATCGAAGTGGTCAGCTTCGATTCGCTGCTGATGGACTTTGCCGAGCGCGAGCGCGCCAGCGTGATCGTCCGCGGCCTGCGCGCCGTCGCCGACTTCGAGTATGAATATCAGATGGCGGGCATGAACCAGCAGATCAATGACCGGATCGAGACCGTCTTCCTGATGGCCGATGTCTCGCTCCAGCCGATTGCCAGCCGGCTGGTGAAGGAGATCGCGATGTACGGCGGCCCGATCCACCGCTTCGTCACCGAGGCCGTGGAAGCCGATGTCGCCGCCCGCGTCGAACTGCTCGGGCGCAAGGGCAGCAACTAACCGCACCATGCCGTCAGCCGGGCTTTGCGCTGCCCGGCGATTGCGGTAGAGCCGCGCATTCACCAGAAAACGAGTGGGAAGTTCGATGCGTTTCCTAGCCACGATGGCCGCCATGGCCGCCACGCTGTTCGCCGTGCCGGCGCTGGCCCAGGGTGGCGGGGGCAAGCCAAAGCCCGTCATCGAGCCGCTGAAGGGCGTCAACTCCGACGCTAACACGCGCCCCTCGGTTCTGGTTCCCGCCGACCCGGAGAATACCTGGGTGCTGGACCTGTCGACCGGCGGCCGCGTGCTGATCCGCCTGCGCCCGGACGTGGCGCCGAAGATGGTCGAGCGGATCAAGACGCTTACCCGCCGCCATTTCTATGACGGCCTGACCTTCCACCGCGTCGTCGACGATCCTTACAACATCGCCCAGGGCGGCGATCCCAAGGGCGACGGCACCGGCGATTCGGACCTGCCCAACGTGCCCGCCGAGTTCAGCTCGCTGCCGCATGTCCGCGGTACTGTGTCCGCGGCGCGCCGCGGCGCGGCCGACAACGCCACGCCCGAGCAGAAGACCGAGGCGGAGAACAGCGCGAACAGCCAGTTCTTCATCATGATGCAGCCCAAGCTGGCGTTCGACCACGACTATACCGTGTTCGGCCGCGTCACCTCTGGCATGGAGTGGGTCGACAAGATCGAGCGCGGTGAGCCGCCGCAGCATCCGACCGTGATCATCCACGCCTATATCCAGTCGGACAATCCCCCGGCCTATCAGCCGCTCGCCCCTGCCGCCCCGGCGGCAACGGGCCCGACGCTGATCCCGGTGGGCCCGAGCGTTCCCGCCACGAAGCCGTTGCCTGCCGCGAAGAAGCCGGCGCCGAAGAAGAAGTGATCGCGCGGATCCCGTGAACGTCGACCTTTTCGATTTCGACCTGCCGAACGAGCGGATTGCGCTTCGCCCGGCCTCCCCGCGCGACTCCGCCCGCCTGCTGGTGCTCGACGGCACGGAAACGCGCGACGCAATCGTGCGCGACCTGGCGGCGCAGCTCCGCCCCGGCGACTGCCTGGTGTTCAACGATACCCGCGTGATCCCCGCCCAGCTGGAGGGGACGCGCGGTGAGGCACGGATCGGCGCGACGCTCCACAAGCGCGAGGGGCCGCGCCGCTGGCGTGCCTTCATCCGCAACGCCAAGCGGCTGCGCGACGGCGATGCGATCAATTTTGGCCCTGATGCGATCGCCATCGCCTCGGACCGCGCCGAGGACGGCAGCTTCGCGCTCGACTTCCAGGGCGACGAGCCGGTCGAGCTGCTGCTCGAGCGCTGCGGCCGCATGCCGCTGCCCCCCTATATCGCCTCGAAGCGCCCGACCGACGCGCGCGATGCCGACGATTACCAGACGATGTTCGCGGCGGAGCCGGGCGCCGTCGCCGCACCCACCGCGGCGCTGCACTTCACGCCCGCGCTGATGGCCTCGCTGGAGGCGGCAGGCACCGGCCACACCACGCTGACCCTGCACGTCGGCGCGGGCACCTTCCTGCCGGTCAAGGCGGAGGATACCGCCGACCACAAGATGCATGCCGAATGGGGCCGCATCACGCCGGAAGTCGCCGATAGGCTCAACGCCGTGCGCGCGGCGGGCAACCGCATCATCGCGGTGGGCACCACCAGCCTGCGCCTGCTGGAGAGCGCGGCGGACGAGAACCGCGTGATCCAGCCGTTCGAGGGCGACACCGCGATCTTCATCACGCCGGGCTATCGCTTCAAGGGCGTCGACGGGCTCGTGACCAACTTCCACCTGCCGCGCTCGACGCTGTTCATGCTGGTCTCGGCGCTGATGGGCCTGGATCGCATGCAGGCGGCCTATGCCCATGCGATCGAAACCGGCTATCGCTTCTACAGCTATGGGGATTCGAGCCTGTTGCTCCCCGTCCGCTGAAGGGAATCCCATGCGCCTGTTCCTGCTGCTCGCCGCCTGCACCGCCGCCCTGCCCGCCGCCGCCCAGCAACGGCCCGCGCCCGACCCGATAACGGTCAACGCGCCCGGTGCGCAGCCCCAGGCGACGGTGATCGCCGAGCCGGTTGCGCTGCTGGTCGCCGGGTTCGACGCGGACGGCGACGCCCGCGTCACCCGCGCGGAGTTCGATGCCGGGCTCAAGCGCAGCTTCGACAGCGCCGATACCGGCCATAGCGGCATGCTCGGCTACATCGCCTATTCGGACTGGTCGCTGCGCTGGATGGGGGATCGCAACACCCTGCCCAGCCCCTTCGAGCTCGATCGCGACGGGGACAACAAGGTGAGCTGGGCCGAATTCCAGGATCGATTCGCGCAGATCTGGACGCGGTTCGACAAGAACAAGGATGGGGTAATCGAGCGCAGCGAGCTGGTGACGATCAGGCCGCCTGCGTTCAACCCGATGGACGGCAAGCGCAAACGCCGCTGAACCGGATCGGTCCGATAGGGCACCTTCCGTACTTCGTGCCCCTGCGAAAGCAGGGGCCCAGGGTCGCAAGCGGCGTCCTCTCCTACCCTGGGCCCCTGCTTTCGCAGGGGCACGGCGGCTTGGGCACGGCTGCCGAAACACTTTCCTCCCAATGCGCTAGCATCACATGGGGGACGCCCGCTAGGATCGCCTGACATGTCGGGAAATCACGCACACGGCCATCACCACGGCCATTCACACGGCCACGGGCACGGCCACGGCCATGGCCACGGCCACAGCCATGCGCCCGCCGATTTCGGCCGCGCCTTTGCGATTGGCACCGCGCTCAACATCGCCTTCGTGCTGATCGAAGGTGGCGCCGGGCTGTGGACCAATTCGATGGCGCTGCTGGCCGACGCCGGCCACAACCTGTCCGACGTGCTCGGCCTGCTGATCGCCTGGGTCGGCGCGGAGCTCGGCAAGCGCCCGGCGACGCCGCGCTTCACCTATGGCCTGGGCGCTTCCTCGATCCTCGCCGCGCTCGCCAATGCGCTGCTGCTGCTGATTGCGATCGGCGCGATCCTGCTGGAGACGGTCCAGCGCTTCGCCGATCCGCCCGCCGTGGCGCCGATCCCGGTGATGCTGGTGGCGGGCGCGGGCATCGTCGTGAATCTCGGCACGGCGCTGCTCTTCGCCCGCGGCCGCGATCACGACATCAATGTCCGCGGCGCCTATCTCCACATGGCGGCCGATGCTGGCGTATCGGCGGCGGTGGTGGTCGCCGGCGCGCTGATCTGGTGGACCGGGCTGCGCTGGATCGATCCGGCGATCAGCCTGCTGGTCGTCGTGGTGATCCTGGTCGGCACCTGGGGGTTGCTGCGCGAATCGCTCACCATGGCGCTGCAGGCGGTGCCCGATCGCATCGACCTGGAAGCGGTGGAGCGCACGTTGCTTGCCCAGCCCGGCGTCACGCGGGTCCACGATCTCCATGTCTGGCCGATGAGCACCACCGAGGCTGCCCTCACCGCCCATCTCGTCATGCCCGATGGTCATCCGGGTGACGCATTTCTGATTAATCTTCAGCAGCTGCTCGTGCACGATTTTCGGATCGAGCACAGTACGGTACAGATTGAGTTGGGCAACGGGGCGGAGTGCCGGATGCATGGAACTGGTAGCGGACATGGCTGACACGGGCGCCATCGCGACCCGACCTCTCGACCTCGTCATCTTCGACTTTGACGGCACCTTGTCCGACAGCGGCGACTGGTTCGTCTCCGTCGCCAATGACCTCGCCGAACGCTTCCGCTTCCGCAAGATCGCGCCCGACGAGGTGGAGCTGCTCCGCCGCAAGAGCTCGCGCGAGGTGATCGAGTTCCTCGGCATCGCGCGCTGGAAGATGCCGTGGATCGCCCGCTATGTCCGCAAGCTGGTGAGCCGCGAGGCGCACCGGATCGAGCTGTTCCCCGGCACGCCCAATTTGCTGGAACGCCTGGTCGACATGGGCGTGAAGCTGGCGCTGGTCACCTCCAACTCGGAGGAGAATGCGCGCAAGATCCTGGGCCCGCGCTACGCCGCCAAGATCCATTGCTATGCCTGCGGATCATCGCTGTTCGGCAAGGCGCCGAAGTTCCGCCGGGTGCTGCGCAAGATGGGCGTCGCACCGCACGCCGCGCTGGCCATCGGCGACGAGACCCGCGACGTGGATGCCGCGCGCGAAGTCGGCATGCGCGCCGGATCGGTGCTGTGGGGCTATGCCGCCGAGGACCTGCTGACCGGCATGTCCCCCGACGCGGTGTTCCGCACGCCGGAGGATATCGTGCGCTACGTCAGCCAGCACCGGGGCTGAGCGGCGGAGACTTCCTCCGCCATCAAGGCAGAGCAATCGCATTTCGCAAATTACCCCGTCATCCCCGCGAAGGCGGGGATCCATTGATCCTGATGCCTCCGTTCTTTCCTCGAACGCACCGGCCAATGGATTCCCGCCTTCGCGGGAATGACGATGGTCTTTCTGGAATTTGCTCCCCCGCACCTCTGAGAAATCCCTCTCTTCGCTGCGAGGCAACGACGTCGCCGGACCTCAGATATCCAGTGCCCAGCCGTCACGGCCCTTGGGATCGGGCGGGGTGACCGGGACATAGCGCGTCGCGCCGGCTGCAAGCCGCAGGATCGTCCAGTCGCCGCGACGGTCGATCGCTTCGAGCGTGCAGCCGCACCCCTCGAACGCTTCCACCACCTGCGGGCGCTGCGTCTCCAGCAGTCCCGCCAGCACGATCGTCGCATCGGGCGCGGCGATCGCGGCAAGCTCGGGCGCCATCGAGACCAGCGGCCCGGCAAGGATGTTGGCAATGACGAGGTCGTACGGCGCCCTGGCGGTGATCGCGTCGGACAGCGCACCGTCCGCCACGATCAGATCCACCCCCTCGATTCCGTTCGCCACCGCATTTTCGCGGGTGACGTCGACCGCGGCGGGATCGATGTCGGTCGCCATCACCGCCGCCTCCGGCCAGAGATGCGCGCCGGCGAACGCCAGCAGGCCGGTGCCCGTGCCCACATCGATGATGTTGGCGAACTGCCGTTCCGAAAGCCCGTCGAGCATCGCCAGGCAGCCCGAGGTCGTTGCATGGTGCCCGGTGCCGAACGCGCGGCCCGCATCGATCAGGAATGCGCGGCCACCCTCCGGCGAAGCCACCGGATGCGCGCTGGTGTGGACGACGAAGCGCCCCTCGCGGATCGGCTCCAGCCCTTCCTGGCTGAGCGTCACCCAGTCCTGCGCGGTCAGCGCCTCGACCTGCGGCTCGGTACCCGCCGCACTCGGCACCAGCGCCTTCAGCGTGGCGAGCATCGCTGCATCGGGCTCATGCTCCATATAGGCGTCGAGCCGCCAATGCTCGACATCGTCCTCCACCGTCTCGGTGGTCATCAGCACGGCGTCGATCTCGATCGTGCCCGCATCGATCGCCTCGGCCTCGGCGCGGGTGCAGGGCAGGCTGACCTTCCAGCTGTCGATTTCAGCGGACATAGCTGGCTCCATTGGCGTCCAGCACCGCGCCGGTCATCGAGGGGGGCGCATCGAGCGCGCAGAACCTGGCAATGGCGGCAATCTCCTCCGGGGTGGCCACGCGGCCGAGCGGAATGTCGGCCAGCAGCTTGTCGCCGCCGCGGCTCTCCAGATAGTCCTCGGCCATGCCGGTCATCGTGAAACCGGGGCAGATTGCGAAGGCAAGGATGCCCTGCGCCGCATAGCCGCGCGCGATCGACTTGGTCATGCCGACCATGCCCGCTTTGGACGCCGCATAGTGCCAGTGCGCCGGGCTGTCGCCGCGATAGGCGGCGCGGCTGGCGACGTTGACGATGCGGCCGCCGGTTTCCCGTTCCTGCCAGTGCCGCACGGCGAGCCGGCAAAGCTCGGCCGAGGCAGTGAGGTTGACGCGCATCGTGCGCTCCCAGCCGTCGACCCAGTCGTCATGAGGCGCATCGAGCGGATTGGCCTCGAAGATGCCGGCATTGTTGATCAGCACGTCGATCCGGCCGTCCAGCGCGTCGAGCGCCTGGGCCCAGAGCGCTTGCGGCGCGGCAGGATCGGTGAAGTCAGCCGGGATGCCGCTGCGCGTGCCCTGGCCGACCAGCGCCACGCGCGCGTCTTCGCCGAGCAGCGCCGCCGTCGCCGCGCCGATGCCCCGGCTGCTGCCGGTGAGGAGGATATGGGTCTTCATACGGCAAGCCCTAGCGCGGGCGCGGGGGCGCGTCACCCCGGCACGCAGGCCTCAGTCGTGCAGCACCGCCACGCCCAGCGCGCCGAGATTGAGCGTCAGCTGTACGCTGAGCGCATGGTCCATCTGCGGCCGCGCCCCCGCCCGGCCGAAGCGATATTGATTGAGATAGCCGATATCGGCGTTGAGGGCCTTGCCCAGCGGCACCGCGACGCCCAGCAGATTGCGCATCCGCTCATAGCCGGCCCGCTGCCCCCAGCGCGTGCTGTTGGGGAGCAGGAAGCTTTCATGGCTGGCGAACAGCGCCAGTCGCGGCCGGCCCAGCGGCAGGTTGTAGCGGAGCAGCGGCCGAATTCGCACCCCGATCCCGCTGCCGACCGTGCTGAACCGCTCGTCGATCCGGAAGCGCCCGGCAACGCGTCCACGGTTGAACACGACTTGCTGGCGAACGCGGTCCTCGTCGGCGGCAAGGTTCGCACTGTGGAACCCCACCCGGCGATAGCCGATGCCGAATTCCACGCCCTTGGCGATCTGCCAGCCCAGCAGTGCGCCATATTCGGTGGTGTAGATGCCCTCCTGCCGATCGCTGGTACGCGCGATCTGCTCGAGCGTCACGCGGACCCGCTCAGTCACCGGCACGATGACGTTCAGCTGTTCCCACGCCTGGCGATCCTCCTGCTGCGCGCGGGCGGGCGCGACACCGGCGAGCAACAGCAGTGCGGCACAGGGAAAGCTGCGGGACATCGACCAGCGATGACACAGGCGGGGGCCGCGGATCAAGCCGCGGCTGCGCCCCTGATCAGGCAGCCACCGCAGTCGAGAAGGTGTCCGCCGCCGCGCGCAGCTGGTTCAGCCGATCGTCCACCTCGGTCACGTCGTGCTGCAGCGTGTCGATTTCGCTCGTCACGCTCTTGGTGTCCTCGCGGATGGCGCCGATCGTGGCGGACATCGAATCCGCCGCAAGCGCAGTCTCGTCCACCGCCGCAGTGATTGCCGTCACCGTCTGCGCCTGCACCTCCATCGCAGTGCGGATACGGTTGGCGCTTTCCTGAACCTCGGACACGGTGGTGCGGATCGAGGCGTTGGTTTCCACCGTCGAGCGCGTGGCCGACTGGATCGCCGCGATCTTCGCCGCAATGTCGTCCGTCGCCCGCGCCGTCTGGCTGGCGAGGCTCTTCACTTCCTGCGCCACGACCGCGAATCCGCGACCGGCATCCCCCGCCCGTGCCGCCTCGATCGTCGCGTTCAGGGCGAGCAGGTTGGTCTGCCCGGCGATGTCGCGGATCAGGCCCAGGATGGATTCGATCGACTTGGCGTGATCGGAGAGCATCTCGCTCATTCCCACGGCCTCGGTTGCCTGGCCGCTCGCGCGCGTCGCGATCCCCGCCGCCGCTTCCACTTCGGTGCGGGCATCCTCGATCGCGCGGATCAGCCCGGCTGCCGTCATGGCCGCCTCGCGCATCGCCACCGCCGACTGCTCTGCCGCCGCGGCTACTTCACTCGCCTTGCCAAGCATGCCGCGCGCGGCGCTCGATGCGCCCTGCGCCTGCACGCGGATGCGGTTGCCGAGCATCGTGGCACCCTCGATCGACTCGGCGATGCTCGCGCGGAACTGGTCGGATCGCGCCCGGCGTTCGGCATGTATCGTCGCGGTCTCACGCGCGCCGAGATGCGCCGTCATCAGGTCCACTTCGGCCAGGGCGATGCGCTGCACCGTGTCACACAGGCGGGCGAGCCGCGCGGAGTCGGCGCCGAGCTTCTCGCGCAGAACATCCATCGTCTGCGCATGGGCATAGGCGAACTGGGCGATGAGCGTAGAGAGCGGGATGCCCAGCAGATAGGTGCCGGCGGCATAATCGCTTACCAGGCGCGACCATTCCGCGCCGAAGAGCTGCTCGAACTTCACCCGGCTGTAGTGCGCGCCTGCTTCGACATGCGGTTCCTCGCCATATTCGCGCAGGAGCCGCGTGCCGATTGCGCTGTTCCGCAGCTGCGCCTGGCAGCGCCGGGCGATGATGTAATGCGAATCGCCAAGCAAGGCGGCGATGTCGGCACAGGAGGCCACCATCGTCCCGTCCCAGTCATATTCCGCGCGCCATTCCTGCGGCGACCGCGTGCAGTCGCCGCCTCGCCCCTGCTCCGACGTTGCCGACATAATCCCTCTCCTCAGGCGGCTACCTTGGCGACAAACTCGCCGGCGCTGCCCTTCAACGTTCCAAGCTGCGCATCCAGCGCCGCAAAGCCCTGGCCGACGCGATCGATTTCGGAGGCCACCGCCTCGGTGTCCGCCCGGATCGCGCTGATCGTCGCGGACATCGAATCCGCCGCGAGCGCGGTTTCGTCGACCGCGGCGGTAATCGCCGTCACGGTCTGCGCCTGCACCTCCATCGCGGAGCGGATGCGGTTGGCGCTTTCCTGCACTTCCGAGACGGTTTCGCGGATCGAGGCATTGGTCTCCACCGTCGAGCGGGTGGCGGACTGGATGGCCGCGATCTTGGCGGCGATGTCGTCCGTCGCCCGCGCCGTCTGGCTGGCGAGGCTCTTCACTTCCTGCGCGACCACCGCGAAGCCCCGGCCTGCGTCCCCTGCCCGCGCGGCCTCGATCGTCGCGTTCAGCGCGAGCAGATTGGTCTGCCCGGCGATGTCACGGATGAGGCCGAGGATCGATTCGATCGACTTGGCGTGATCGGAGAGCATTTCGCTCATCCCCACCGCGTCGCTTGCCTGGCCGCTCGCGCGCGTGGCGATCGCTGCCGCTGCCTCCACTTCGGTACGGGCATCTTCGATCGCGCGGATAAGCCCCGCCGCGGTCATCGCCGCCTCGCGCATCGCCACGGCAGATTGCTCGGCCGCTGCCGCGACTTCGCTGGCCTTGCCGAGCATGCCGCGGGCCGAGGCCGAGGTGTGCACCGCCTGGCCGCGCAGTTCCTCGCCGCCGCGCGACGCCTGCTCGACGGTCGCGCCGATCGAGTCCCGGAACTCGCTGGCCAGCCGATCGCGCGCCACCTGGGCGCTGTGCTCGCGGTACATGTTGTAGATTTCGACGGTGATGTCGGCTTCCAGCGCCGACAGCCGCATCAGCGTGTCGATCAGCGCAGGCAGCCGCGGATCGGCGCCTTCCACCCGGCGGATTAGCACTTCCAGCGCCGCCCGGTCGCTCGCGCTGATCATGGCCAGGAGCGCCATCGGCGGCACGCCCTGTTCATAGGCAGCCGCCACGGAACGCTCGATCGACTCGATCCACGTCTTGGCGGTGGTCTCCAGGAATCGGGCGCGCAGGAAGACCACGCCCACATCGATCATCTTCGCGGTGTCGGAGGGCGCCCAGTCCCGTTCCTCCGGGAAACACCGTATCCATTGATGCCAATAGGCGGCGGACACCGCTTCAATCTCGGGCTCCAATATATCCCAGCATTCACGGCTCGACTGCTGGAGCGAGCCTTCGAAGTCGAACACATGCAGCCGCGCCGCAACATCGATCCGCGCGGTCATCGTGCCTGCTGCGGCAAGCGCCTGGGTGGAAGCCGAATCGCTCACGTACATCTTGTCCCCGGTCGGCGGCCGGGCTTCGGCCGCATCGGCCACAAGCTATGCCGGTCCAGTGGTTAAGAGGCGGTTAGGAGCCGCTGTGCCATTGCCGGTCCGCAACATCTTGCACCCACCGCCCGGCTGAACCTAAGGGCAATCCGTCTTGCATCCTCGTCTGGCGGGATTAAGGAAGCCCGCGTCGACCGAAAGGATTTATCGTTGGCCAACGTCCGCAACACGGCACGACCGCTGTCGCCGCATCTCGGCATTTACAAATGGGGACCGCACATGGCGGTCTCGATCCTCCACCGCGCCACCGGCTCCGGCATGGCGACGGTGGGTACCGGCCTCTTCGTGTGGTGGCTGGTCGCACTCGCCTATGGCCCTGATGCCTATGCGACGTTCCTGGACGTGTTCACGCTGCAGAACGGCCAGCTCAACATCCTCGGCTACATTGTCGGGATCGGCCTGAGCCTGTCGTTCTTCCAGCACATGGCCTCGGGCACCCGCCACCTGTTCCTCGATGCCGGCGCGAATTTCGAGCTGCGCGCCAACAAGCGCAGCGCGCTCATGACCTTCGCGTTCAGCATCGTCGCCACTGCGATCTTCTGGGTCGTGCTTCTGGAGAAGGCCCATGGGTAACGGTACCCGGCTCGGTCGCGTCCGCGGCCTCGGCTCCGCGCATGAAGGCGCGGGCGAATGGTGGAAGCACAAGGTTTCCGCCGGATCCAACCTGCTGCTGGTGCTGTGGCTGATCGTCTCGATCGCCCTGCTGCCGGGCTATGACTATGCGACCGTCGCCGGCTGGATCGCCCAGCCGCTGGTCGCGGTGCCGCTGATCCTCCTGGTGCTCAGCGTCACCTTCCACTTCCGTCACGGCCTGCAGGTCGTGATCGAGGATTATCAGCACAACGAGACGCGCTTCGTGCTGATCGTCCTGCTCGAATATTTCACGATCACCGTCCGCGTGCTCGCGATCTTCTCGATCCTGAAGATCGCCTTCACCTCCGTTGGAGTGGCTGCCTGATGCCCGCCGCCTACAAGATCATCGATCATATCTATGACACCGTCGTCGTCGGCGCGGGTGGCTCGGGCCTCCGCGCGGTGATGGAAGTGGCGCAGTCGGGCCTCAAGACCGCCTGCATCACCAAGGTGTTCCCGACGCGCAGCCACACGGTCGCGGCGCAGGGCGGCATCGCCGCCAGCCTCGGCAACATGGGTCCGGACCACTGGACCTGGCACATGTACGACACCGTCAAGGGCTCCGACTGGCTCGGCGACCAGGACGCGATCGAGTATCTCACCCGCGAGGCCCCGGCTGCGGTGTACGAGCTCGAGCATGCCGGCATGCCGTTCAGCCGCACCGACGAGGGCAAGATCTACCAGCGCCCGTTCGGCGGCATGATGCAGAACATGGGCGAAGGCCCGCCCGCGCAGCGCACCTGCGCCGCGGCGGACCGTACCGGCCATGCGATGCTGCACACGCTGTACCAGCAGAGCCTGAAGTACGACGCGGACTTCTTCATCGAATATTTCGCTCTCGACCTGATCATGGAAAACGGCGAGTGCCGCGGCGTGATCGCGCTGTGCATGGAAGACGGCTCGATCCACCGCTTCCGCAGCCATGCGGTGGTGCTGGCGACCGGCGGCTATGGCCGCGTCTACCAGTCGGCCACCTCGGCGCACACCTGCACCGGCGACGGCAATGCGATGGTGCTCCGCGCCGGCCTGCCGCTGCAGGACATGGAGTTCGTCCAGTTCCACCCGACCGGCATCTACGGCGCGGGCGTGCTGATCACCGAGGGTGCGCGCGGCGAAGGCGGCTATCTCACCAATTCGGAGGGTGAGCGCTTCATGGAGCGCTATGCGCCGTCCGCCAAGGATCTCGCCAGCCGCGACGTCGTGTCGCGTTCCATGGCGATGGAGATCCGCGAAGGTCGCGGCGTGGGCAAGGAGAAGGACCATATCTTCCTTCACCTCAACCATATCGACCCGAAGATCCTGGCAGAGCGCCTGCCCGGCATCACCGAGACCGGCAAGGTCTTCGCCGGCGTCGACCTCACGCGCCAGCCGCTGCCGGTGGTCCCGACCGTCCACTACAATATGGGCGGCATCCCGACCAACTATCACGGCGAAGTCGTCCACCTGAAGGACGGCAACCCGGATGCGGTGGTCCCCGGCCTGTTCGCGGTCGGCGAAGCGGCCTGCGTGTCGGTCCACGGCGCCAACCGCCTCGGCTCCAACTCGCTGATCGACCTCGTGGTGTTCGGCCGCGCGACCGGCAAGCGGATCGTCGATATCCTGAAGCCCAACACCCCGCACCACCCGCTGCCGAAGGATTCGGAAGCGCTGGCGCTGGGTCGTCTCGACCATTTCCGCAACGCGAACGGCGGCACGCGTACGTCGCAACTGCGCGCCGACATGCAGAAGACGATGCAGCGCCACTGCGCCGTGTTCCGCACCGAGGAGCTGATGGCCGAGGGCGTGGCGCACATGGACCAGGTCTATGCGGGCCTGCAGGACGTGGCGGTCAGCGATCGCTCGCTGGTGTGGAACACCGATCTCGTCGAGACGCTCGAGCTGGACAACCTGCTCGGCCAGGCGATGGTGACGATCCGCAGCGCGATCAACCGCAAGGAAAGCCGCGGCGCGCACATGCACGAGGACTTCCCCGAGCGCGACGACGCCGGCTGGATGAAGCACACGATTGCGACGTTCGACGGCTGGGGCGGCAAGGGCGGCGCCACCGCGATCGATTATCGCCCGGTGCACGACTACACGCTCACCGACGCAATCGACTACATCAAGCCGAAGAAGCGGGTGTACTGATCCGCCAGCGGATGGGTTTACGGAAGGGCCGGGGCGGCGACGCTTCGGCCTTTTTGTTTGTGGTTGGGTTTGCGGCACCCAGCCACCCTCACCCTCCCCACCGCCTTCGGCGGCGGGCCCCTCCCTCTCCCGCAGGCGGGAGAGGGCATCAGCAGTCCCTCTCCCGCCTGCGGGAGAGGGAGGGAGGCGCGGAAGCGCCGGAAGGGTGAGGGTGAGTAAGGGTAGCCAGGTACTACCGAAGAACCCCGAACCGCGCACTCGCGAGGTGATGCGCATGGCAGATCGCCACCGCCAGCGCGTCGGCCGCATCGGCACCGACGATCTTCACCCCCGGCATCAGCCGGGAGACCATCGCATGGACCTGGTCCTTGTCGGCATTGCCGACGCCCACGACCGACTTCTTGACCGTGCTAGGCTTATACTCGCCCACGTCGATTCCCACGCGCGCAGCGGCACACAGCACCACCCCGCGCGCCTGGCCGAGCTTGAGCGTAGACTGCGCGTTGGAATTGACGAACACCTCCTCGACCGCGGCAGCCTCGGGCGCGTGATCGTTGATCAGCGCGGCGAGCATGGCGTCCAGATGGGCGAGCCGGCGCGGCAGCGTGGCCTTGGTGTCGGTGACGAGCTTGCCATGGCCGAGATGGCTAAGGCGGTTCCCCTCGGCCCGGATCAGCCCCCAGCCGGTGGTCCCGAGGCCGGGATCGAGGCCCAGGATGATCATCGCTCAAGCCCCTCCCCTTCAGGGGAGGGGTTGGGGTGGGGCACGGCGGACCAGCGGTCTGGGCGGGTTTTGAGTGCCTCGACAATCGCCGCGAGCACCCCGTCCATGTTGCCGAACACGTCATGATTGGAGAAATGCAGGGCGAGAAATCCTTGGCTCAGGAGAAACGCATCACGACGATCGTCATAGGCCAGATCATGCGTGTCGCCGTCGACCTCGACCACCAGCCCTTTGGCCGGGCAGAAGAAGTCGCAGATGTAGGGGAATACCACCTGCTGCCGGCGGAATTTATGGCCGAGCTGGGTGCTGGAGAGATGCCGCCAGAGACGCTTCTCCAACTCCGTCGGATTGCGGCGCACTTCCTTTGCGCGGGCATATAGCTGGGCTTCGGTGACCATCCCTGCCCTCCCTGAGGAGACAGCATGCACCACCAGCGGGGCATTTGGCTACTCGGTCAGCCCCCACCCCAACCCCTCCCCTGAAGGGGAGGGGCTTAAGTTCCAGCCAGCTTACCCCAGCTTTTCCATCACGTCGTCGGGGATCTCGTAGTTCCCCCACACCGTCTGCACGTCGTCGTCGTCATCCAGCGCGTCGAGCAGCTTGAACAAAGTCCCCGCGTCGTCGGCGCCCACCGCCACCACGGTCTGCGGCCGCCAGGCGAGCTTGGCGCCTTCGGATTCGCCGAGCACCGGCTCCAGCGCCTTGGCGACTTCGTGCAGGTCGCCCTGCGCGGTCCAGATCTCGTGGCCATCCTCGCTGCTGGTGACGTCCTCGGCGCCCGCTTCCAGTGCCGCCTCGAACACCTTCTCGGCGTCGCCGGCGCTCGCCGGATAGGAGATCAGGCCGAGGCGGTCGAAGCCGTGGCTCACCGAACCCGCCGTGCCGAGATTGCCGCCGTTCTTCGACACAGCCGTGCGCACGTTGGTCGCGGTGCGGTTGCGGTTGTCGGTCAGCGCCTCGATGATCAGCGAGACGCCGGCGGGGCCGAAGCCCTCGTAGCGGATCTCTTCATAGTTATCGCCTTCGCCCTTGCTCGCCTTGTCGATCGCGCGCTGGATATTGTCCTTGGGCATCGACTGCGCCTTGGCGGCGTTGATCGCGGCGCGCAGGCGCGGGTTCATGTCCGGGTCCGGCAGACCCATCTTTGCCGCCACGGTGATTTCGCGGCTGAGCTTGGAGAACATCGCCGAGCGCTTCTTATCCTGCGCGCCCTTGCGGTGCATGATGTTCTTGAATTTGGAATGGCCTGCCATGGTGAACCCGAACTGCCTGCGGTCTGGAGGGGGTGGAAAGCGCTCGCCTTAGCGCGGAAGCCCGGCGAGCGCCATCGCGGGGCTCAGATGCCCAGCGCCTGCTTGTAGGTCTCGAGCAGCATCTCGGCCTCTTCGCGGTGATGCTTCTCCATCTTCCGCAGGCGGACGATGGTGCGCATCGTCTTCACGTCGAAGCCGGTCGACTTGGCTTCGGCATAGACGTCCTTGATGTCGTCGGCGATGCCCTTCTTCTCCTCTTCGAGACGCTCGACACGCTCGATCAGGAGGCGGAGCTGCTCGGCGGAAATATTGTCGGACATGGGTGTTCTAGCTCCTGAAGCATGGGATCGGACGAGGCATGCCGCGCGAGCGTCGCGCCGGCTGGATCGTCCGAAGGGAAAGGAATCCGGCGGGCCCTGTACGCCAGCCGGCGCCTTCGCTCAACCTTAGTCCTGCGGGAACACCTGCCGCTTGCCGCCCAGCTTGTGCACCACTCCTGCGCGCACCACCGTGTTGACATGTTCCAGCACGGTCACGTCCTGCAGCGGGTCGCCCGAAACCGCGATCAGGTCGGCCGCCTTGCCGGGTTCGAGCGAGCCGAGCTGGTCCTTGCGGCCGAGCGCATCGGCGGCGTCCAGCGTCGCCGCGCGAATCGCTCCCGCCGGCGTGAGCCCCGCGCGCACCAGCAGCGCGAACTCCCTGGCGTTTTCGCCGTGCCGCGACACGCCGGTGTCGGTGCCGAAGGCAACCTTCACGCCCGCCTTGATCGCCCGGGCGTGGCTCGCCGCTGCAGCCGCTGCGGCCGCCTCGGCCTTCGGAATGGTCGCGGGCGGCAGCTTGCCGGCGCGGGCATTGGCGAGTGCGGTGACAGGCGCGATCATCGTCGGCACCAGCCAGGTGCCATGTGCCTTCATCGCCGCGATGGTCGCATCGTCGAGGAAGCTGCCATGCTCGATCGAATCGGCGCCCGCCTCCACGGCCCCGCGCACCCCCTCGGCGGCATGGGCATGCACCGCGACGCGGCGGCCAAAGGCGTGCGCCGTATCGACGATCGCCTTCATTTCCTCGTCGGACATCTGCTTGCCCAGGCCCCCGGCGACGTTGGAGAGCACGCCACCGGTCGCGGCGAACTTGATCACCTGCGCGCCCAGCCCGACCTGCTGGCGCACCGCGCGGCGGCAATCGTCGGCGCCGTTGCAGGTGTTGATCTGGCGGTGCGCCACCGCTTCGGCAAATTCCTCGGCAAGCCCGTTGGTGCCGTCGCCGTGCCCACCGGAGACCGAAATCATCCGCCCCGCGTTGACGATTCGCGGCCCCGCGATCGCACCGCGCTCCACCGCATCGCGCAGTGCCCGGATCGCACGCGGATTGCTGCCGAGGTCGCGGACCGTGGTGAACCCTGCCTCCAGATCGCGCCGGGCATCCTCGATTCCGGTGACGAATTCATCGGCCTCGTCCTCAGTGAGCGCGTTCATCCGCTCCTTCAGCGGATCCCCTTCCGAGAAGAGGTGGACATGCAGGTCGATCAACCCCGGCAGCACGAACTTGTCGCGCAGGTCGACCAGCGCCGCCCCTGCCTCGGGCGCGACGAAGCCGTCGCGCACCTCGGCGACCTTGCCGTCGCGCAGGATCAATGTGCTGGCACCGCGCGCCGCCTGGCCGGGCCGGTCGAGCAGCCGCCCGGCCTGGACATAGGTGACCTTGGGCGCTGTCTGGGCAAGGGCGGGAACGGCCACGGAACATGCCAGCGCGGCCAGCAACAACGTCTTCATTCCCGTCTCCCCCTGTCGCGCCCCCAGTTCAGGCCCAACTCAGGCGTGGGGGTCGGTCATGCTGGGAGGATCACTGGCCGGGAAGCTCTCGTCAAGCGCCTCGTCGAGCTCGGCGTCGCGGCCCTCGTTCTTCTTCAGGCTCTCTTCCATCCGCGCCAATTGCTCGGGGGTCGCCTCGCTCTGGTACTTCGCCTTCCAGTCGGACTGCTCCATCCCATAGACGATTCGGCGCGCATCGGCCTTGGCGATGCTCGGGTTCGCCTCGTGGATCCAGTCGCCCAGGCAGTTCCGGCAAAAGCCAGAAAGCCCCATCAGATCAATGTTCTGGGCGTCGTGACGGTGGCGCAGATGGCGCACCAGCCGACGGAACGCTTTGGCCGCGGTTGCGTCGTCCAAGCGATCAAGTTCATCCATTCGGCACCTCCGGAGTTGATGTTAACGCATTTGGGACTAGAGGCGGGCACGCACAAGCCGAGGAAGACAACGATGACACAGGCGATCTCCCCCCGCTCGCGCAAGGTGCGCGTTCTGGCAACCTTGGGACCCGCCAGCGCGTCCCCCGAAATGATCGAGAAGCTGTTCCGCGCCGGCGCCGATGCGTTCCGCATCAACATGAGCCATGGCGACCAGGCGTCGAAGATCCCGCTGTTCGAGGCGATCCGCGCGATGGAGGCGACCACCGGCCGCCCGACCACGATTCTCGCCGACCTTCAGGGGCCGAAGCTCCGCGTCGGCAAGTTCGCCGAGGGCAAGGTGACGCTGGTCACCGGCCACCAGTTCACGCTCGACCGTGATCCGACGCCGGGTGACGCCACCCGCGTCGAGCTGCCGCACCGCGAGATCTTCGAGGCCGCCCATGCCGATGCCCGCCTGCTGCTGGACGACGGCAAGCTCGTGCTGCGCGTGACCGACGCGACGGCGGATCGCCTGACCACGATCGTGGAGGTCGGCGGCGCGCTGTCGAACAACAAGGGCCTCAACGTTCCCGACATGGTGCTGCCGCTCGCCGCGCTCACCGAGAAGGACCGCAGCGACCTCAGCTTCGCGGTGGAACAGGGCGCCGACTGGATCGCGCTCAGCTTCGTCCAGCGCCCGGAGGATCTGATGGAGGCCCGCCGCCTGATCGGCGGCAAGGCCGCGCTGCTCGCCAAGATCGAGAAGCCGAGCGCCATCGCCCGCCTCGAGGAGATCCTGGAGCAGTGCGACGGCGTGATGGTCGCGCGCGGCGACCTCGGCGTCGAGCTTCCGCCGCAGACCGTGCCGCCGCTGCAGAAGCGGATCGTCGAATCGGCGCGTCGCCTGGGTCGCCCGGTGATCGTCGCGACGCAGATGCTCGAATCGATGATCGAGAGCCCCTCGCCCACCCGCGCCGAAGTGTCGGACGTGGCGACCGCGGTCTATGACGGCGCCGACGCGATCATGCTCTCGGCCGAAAGCGCCGCGGGCAAGTGGCCGATCGAATCGGTGTCGATGATGAACTCGATCGCCGATGCGGTGGAGCGCGATCCGGCGCATGGCGACCGCGTCCACTTCACCGTCACCAAGCCCGATCCGACGACCGCCGACGCACTTGCCGAAGCGGCGAAGAACATCGCGGCGACGGTCTCGGCCTCGGCGATCATCTGCTTCACCAGCTCGGGCTCGACCGCCCGCCGCATCGCGCGCGAGCGGCCGCTGGTGCCGATCCTGGTGCTGACCCCGGAACGCGACACCGCGCGCCGCCTGGGTCTGCTGTGGGGCACCCATGCAGTGAACACCCGCGACGTCGACTCGTTCGAGGAGATGGTGGCCAAGGCCAAGCGCATGGCGCTCCGCCACGGCCTGGCCAAGGCGGGCGACCGCGTGATCGTCTGCGCCGGCGTCCCGTTCAAGACGCCCGGTTCGACCAATGTGCTGCATGTCGTCACGCTGCTCGGCGACGAGCTGACCAACTATACCGGGCCGGAAGGCAACTGAGTCCCGCGCCCCTCCCGCTTCGGCGGGAGGGGCTTATCCCCGCCCCATCCGCATCGCCGCGCCGGCAACGAAGGGGCAGCCCGCTACCAGCACCAGGCTGATCGCCGCGAGCAGCTTGATCGCGCCCGGCTCGCCGCCGGTGGCCCCCGCGCCGAAGATCAGCAGCGGCACCGCGAAGGGCAGCATCACCAGACCCGCCAGCGCGCCCGCGCCGCGTAAGCCCGCCACCAGCGCCGCCGTCGCCACGCCCAGTGCCGCCAGCCCCGGCGTGCCGATGGCAAGCCCCAGCAGGATCGTCCCCAGCGCCGTCCCCGGCACATGCAGCAGCGCCGCCGCGACGCAGGTCGCCGCCAGCAGCGCGGGGCCGAAGCCCAGCCAGTGCCCCAGCATCTTCGCCGCAGCGATGCCCGCATCGGAAAAGCCGCGAACGACCAGCTGATCGAGCACCCCGCTCTCGGCATCGGGTGTGACCAGCCGCTCCACCGGGAGCAGTGCCGCGAGCAGCGCGGCGGCCCAGATCACCCCGCCGCCGATCCGCGCGAGCAGCCGCCCGTCGGGCCCCACCGCGAAGGGGAACAGGATCGCGACCAGCAGGAAGAAGGCGATCGGCAGCACCAGTCCACCGCTGCTCCAGGCCCGCCGCAGCTCGCGCCAGACCAGCGCGGTCACCAGCGAATCTCCTGCGCACCCGGCAATGCGATCGGCTGGTGCGTGGCAACCAGCACGATGCCGCCCCGCGCGCGGTGCTCCGCGATCCGCGACTCGAGCATCGCAACCGATGCCAGGTCCAGGCCGTTGGCGGGCTCGTCGAGCAGCCAGACCGGCGCCCCGCTCGCCAGCACCCGCGCGAACGCCGCGCGCCGCCGCTGGCCCGTAGAGAGCAGCCGCACGGGCACATCGGCGATGTCTGTCAGCCCCACCGCCTCCAGCGCGCCGGCCACAGCATCCCCGCGCCCATCGAGCCTGGCCCAGAATCCCAGCGCGCCGGCCAGCGTACGCTCCGCATCCAGCGCGGCAGTCTCGCTGAGCAGCGTCCTTTCGCCCTCCCCCGTCACCCGGCCGCCCAGCGGCGCGAGAAGCCCGGCGGCGATACGGATCAGGCTCGACTTGCCGACACCATTGGGCCCCAGCACCAGCCCCGCAGCGCCGCGCTCCAGCGCGAAATGCAGGCCCTCGAACAGGATCCGCCCACCGCGCAGGCAGGTCACGTCTTCAAAGGCGAGGCATGGGTTCAATCGGCGGCGTCTTCCAGCGCGTGCATGTCGTCATCCGACAGGCCGAAATGGTGGCCGACCTCATGCACCACCACATGATGGACCAGCCGCTCCAGCGATTCGCCGGTTTCCACCCATTCGTCGAGGATGGCGCGGCGATAGAGGTGAATGCGATCGGGCAGCCCGCCCGAATCGAACGCGGACTTCTCGCCGATCGGCCGCCCGTGATAGAGGCCGCTCAGGCCGAAGGGATCATCGATGCCCAGCGCGTCGAGCGTCTCCTCGTCGGCGAACTCCTCCACCAGCAGCACCACGTCGGCCAGATGCGGCTGGAAGGGTGCAGGGATGCGCGCAAGGGCAGCGCGGGCGAGGCGTTCGATCAGGGCCGCATCGGGGGCGAAGGTTGGCGCTTGCTCCGGCATGGCCGAATGCATAGGCGGTTGGGCAGAGAACGAGCAAGGAGGGGATGACATGGTAGCGCGTTTGACCGACGGCCTGCGCGACGAATCGCTCGCGGCACTTCCGGCCTGGACCTATGAACCGGGGCGCGACGCGATCACCCGCCGCTTTCTGTTCGCCGACTTCACCGAAGCGTTCGGATTCATGACTCGGGTCGCACTGATCGCGGAGAAGGCGGACCATCATCCCGAATGGTCCAATGTTTGGAACCGGGTCGACATCCTGCTGACCACGCACGACGCGGGCGGACTTTCGACAAGAGACCTCCAGCTGGCTGCCGCGATCGACGCGCTGGTGGCGGGATAGCGTGTGATCCTCCCCCGGAGGGGGAGGGGGACCGCCGCCGAAGGCGGTGGTGGAGGGGTGTCGACGTGGCGGCGGCGGGGAGCAATTCCAGCGTGGACACCCCTCCGTCATGCCTTCGGCATGCCACCTCCCCTTGCAGGGGAGGATTTACAGTACTCACTCACTCCCATCCGGCCGCTCGTACAGATCCCAGCGATGCTCGCCGATCACGGTGTCGGCATAGGGGCGCCCGGCCGCATCCTTGCTCGGCACGTACCGGAAGCGCTTGCGAATCAGGTTGCAGGTGGTCTCGTCCAGGTCGCGATTGCCGCTCGACCGCGTGACGGTGCAGCTCGATACGCGCCCGTCCACGCCAACCACGAAGCGCAGCCCCACCGTACCGCTCGCCCCGGCGTTCAGCGCACCGCGGGGATAATCGGCATCGGAGATTCCGCCCCCGATCCAGCGCAGCGGCACCCCGCCCCCGCCGCCGGAGCCATTGCCGCGCCCGCCGCTGCCGGTGCCCGCACCTTCACCGCCCGCACCGCTCCCGGGACCGGCTGTCGGTGCCGCGCCGGAGGACGAGTCGCTGGCCGTGGCCGGCTTCGGCGCCGTCACCAGCGGCGGCGGCTGGAGGACCACCGGCGGCGGCGGTGCGACGACCTCGGTTGCCTTGGAGACGCGGTTGGGCGGTGCCGATGCGCCCTCGACCCTGGGCGCTGCGCGCCGCTTCGCGGGTTCGGGCGCCGGCGGCGGCGGGGGTGGCGGCACGTCGAAGCTCAGCAGGTTCGTCGGATCGTCGCGGGAAACCACCTGCGTCCGCAATCCGGCGAACAGCAGCGCCGCGAGCAGCGCCTCCACCGCGATCGCCGCCGCCGCGCCCCGCGCCCTGGAGCCTCCGGAAATCACCGGAGGAGGCCCGATCGTTGCGGGTTCATGCAACCGAAATGTGGCATGGCACATTGATAGGCATCGAACACGAACCAAAGATGGGGTCCGAATATGCGTAAGACAATTGCCGCACTCGCCGCCTTCGCCCTGGTGATGCCGGTCGCAATGCCGATCAGTGTCGCCAGCGCCCAGTCGCGCTACGAAGGCAAGTCCAAGTCCAGCCGCAACTATCGCTATGTGAAGAAGTGCCGCAAGTCGAAGGGCGAGGCCGGGCTTATCGCCGGTGGCGTTGCCGGCGCGGTCGCCGGCCCGGCGATCGTCGGCGGTGGCCTGCTGGGTGCGGCGGCCGGCGGTGTCGCCGGTGCGCTGGGCGGCCGAGCGATCGATCGCTCGATGACCGCGAAGAACCGCTGCACCTATGTGCGCGTCCGTCGCTGAGTGACCTTGGGGGCGGGCCCGGTCCCGCCCCTTTCCAAACCTGCCTGCATCGGCCAGAAACCGGCCATCTCGCGGCGCGCTCCGCGCCGCCCCCGAAGATGCAGGAAGTACGCGTATGTCCAGCTATGCCGATCGTCTGAACGCGCTGCGCGCCCAACTGGCGCAAGACGCGCTCGACGGTTTCGTCGTGCCGCTCACCGACGAGCACATGTCCGAATATGTCGGCGCATACGCCCAGCGCCTCGCCTGGCTTACCGGCTTCCAGGGCTCGGCCGGCACCGCGGTAGTGTTGCCGCAGGAAGCTGCGATCTTTACGGACGGGCGCTACACCCTTCAGGTCCGCCAGCAGGTCTCGGCGGATCACTGGGAATATGTGGGTGTCCCCGCGACCAGCGTCGCCGACTGGCTTGGCGCGCATGCCACCGATGGCGGCCGCATCGGCTATGATCCCTGGCTCCACACCCGCGCCTGGGTGGAAGAGGCGCGCAAGGCGCTGGCCGAGAAGGGCGCCACCCTCGTTCCCGTCCCCCGCAATCCGATCGACGCTGTGTGGGCCGACCAGCCCAGCCCGTCCGACGCGCCGCTGGCGGTGCTCGACGAGGTGCTGGCCGGCAAGTCCTCCGCCGCCAAGCGCGCCGAGATTGCCGACTGGCTCCAGGCCCGCCACGCCGATGCGGTAGTGATCGCCGCGCTCGATTCGATCGCCTGGACCTTCAACATCCGCGGCGACGACGTGACCCACACGCCCGTCGCGCTCGCCTATACCGTGATCCATGCCGACGGGACCGCCGATCTGTTCGTCGCACCCGAGAAGGTGACCGATGCGGTGCGCCAGCACCTCGGCAATGCCGTGCGCATCCAGGATCGCGCCGCCTTCGCGGGCGCGCTCGGCGGGTTCGCCGGCAAGCGCGTGGTCGCCGATCCCGGCACGGCCGTTTCGGCGATCTTCGATGGCCTGGAGGCGGGCGGCGCCACCGTCGTCGCGCTGCGCGATCCGGTGATCCTCGCCAAGGCGATCAAGAACCCCGCCGAAGTCGCCGGGCACAAGGCGGCGCAGGCGCGCGACGGCGCAGCACTCAGCCGGTTTCTGAAGTGGTTCGAGGAAACCGCGCCGCAGGGCGGCCTCACCGAGCTGTCGGCAGCCGACAAGCTGCGCGAATTCCGCGAGGCGACCGGCAAGCTGAAGGACCTGTCCTTCGACACCATCTCCGCCACCGGCCCGAACGGCGCGATCCCGCACTACAAGGTGACCGAAGAATCGAGCCTGCCGATCGAGCGGGGCCAGCTGTTCCTGATCGATTCGGGCGGCCAGTACGGCGACGGCACCACCGACGTCACCCGCGTGATGCCGGTGGGCGAGGCGAGCAGCGAGATGAAGGATCGCTTCACGCGCGTGCTCAAGGGCCATATCGCCATCGCCACCGCCATCTTCCCCGACAGCACTACCGGGGCGCAGATCGACGGCTTCGCGCGCCGGCCGCTATGGGAAGCGGGCCTCGATTTCGCGCATGGCACCGGCCACGGCGTCGGCGCGTATCTCTCGGTGCACGAAGGCCCGCAGCGCATCGCGCCGCCCTCCTATCCGGGCGGACAGGCGCTGGAGCCGCTACGGGCGGGCATGTTCCTCTCGAACGAGCCCGGCTATTACAAGGCGGGCGAATACGGCATCCGCATCGAGAATCTGGTGCACATCGTCGAGCGGACCATCCCCGGCGGCGACAAGCCGATGCTGGCGTTCGAGACGCTCACCTTCGCACCGATCGAGCGCAGCCTGATCCTCCCTGCGCTGCTGACGCCCGAGGAGCGTAGCTGGCTGGATGCCTACCATGCCGAGGTGCTGGCGATCGTCGGCCCGCAGCTGGAGGGCGAGGACCGCGCCTGGCTCGAAGCGAAGTGCGCGCCGATCGGCTAAGGGGGCCAGATCCACCCCGTTCGGGGGAGGATCGTTTCAGTTCGCCGATTCGGGGGGCGCTTCTGCCCCCTGCCCGGCCGCTTCCGCCTTGGCCTCGCGCGCCTGCGCTTTCCGCCGCCGCAGGTTTTCGCGCAGTTTTTCGGCCAATCGGGCCTGCTTATCCACATCCTTCATGCGAAAAGCGATAAACCTTCGCAATGCGGGTTGACAATCACCCGCCGCCCCGCAAATAGGCCCCTCCCGCACGGCGCTGGTCGCCGCGGTTGGAAAACAGTGCTGCCGTAGCTCAGTGGTAGAGCGCATCCTTGGTAAGGCTGAGGTCGCGAGTTCAATCCTCGCCGGCAGCACCATTTTCCCCTTCTGACAGAAGAATTCGCCCGCAAGGGCCATGCGGCGGCACAGCCCGCCCTCCTTCCACATACCATGGTCATCCCCGCGCAGGCGGGGATCCATTGGGGTCGCCAGCGCCGTTCCTGTCCCAAGCGTCCTGGCAAATGGATTCCCGCCTTCGCGGGAATGACAAAGAGGGATTGGGAGCGGCCCCGCCGGGCCGCCCCCGCGCCTTTCAGGCCCGGCGCAGGCCGTCGATCCGCACGACCGGCACCGTGCCCAGTCCCTTGGGCAGCGTGACCGTCAGGCCCGCCTCCGATTGGCGGAAGGCCACGTCGCCGCCGCCCAGCAGCCGCGCTCGCGCTACCCTGCCCGCCTTCAGCCCCAGCGCCTGCACCGTCACCGGCGCGCTCGGCGCTTTGAGGAAAAACAGGTAGAGCGCATCGCCCTTGGTGGTGAAGCGCACATCCTGCTCGGTGAAGCCCTTGAAGCCGCCTTCGTTCTGCATGCCCGAGGCGAGCTGGGTCGGCCCTTCGCCATAGACGCGCCACGGCCGCGTGCCGAAGATCGCTTCGCCATTCACCGCCATCCAGGCACCCAGATCGTCGAGGATCTTCTCTTCCTCGGAATCGATCGTGCCGTCGCCGCGCTGCGGCACCGAGAGCAGCAGGTTGCCGTTTTTCGACACCACGTCCGCCAGCCGCTGCAGCACGTCGCCCGCCGACTTGTACGCCTTGTCGGTGTAGAGGCTGCGCTTGTAGAACCAGTCCCCCAGGCAGGTATCGGTCTGCCAGGGTTCGTCCCACAGATGGTCGGAAAAGCCGCGCTCCACGTCCTGCACCAGGCCGAAGCGGGCATAGGGTTTCAGCTGCTTCGCGGTGGCGACCACGTCCACCTTGCCGTGCCAGTCGATCGAGCGGTTGTAATAGTCCGCCACCGCCGCCAGCCCGATCGGACCGAAGGGCAGCTCGTAATTGTCGAAATAGCAGAAATCGGGCTTGTACTTGGTGACCAGATCCACCTGGCGCAGCAGCCAGCGCTTGGCATAGTCGATGTCGCCCGGCGGCACCGTCTCGAGCCACTGGCCGTCGTTCGCATCGTGCCACTTGCCCATCGCGGCGGCGCTGTCGATGCCGTCCGGCGCGACCATGTGCCTGCCGGTGTAGAGCAGCTGCGGATCCAGCCCCTCCCACCATTTCCCCGCGCCGTCGGCCTTGGTCAGGCGGAACGCGTCATAGCGCTCGCCCTTGCGCGGCCCCTCGGGATCATAGGCATAGGCCGGCTGGTACCAGTGCCAGCTGTGCGAGGCATGGTTGGAGACGCCGAAGCGCAGCCCGGCGCCGCGCGCCGCCTTCTCCCAGATGCCCACCACGTCGCGTTTCGGCCCCACGCGCAGGCTGTTCCACGGGTGATGCGCGCTGTCGTAGCAATCGAGATTGTCGTGATGGCAGGCGAGCGACACGAAGTATTTCGCGCCTGCCTTCACATAGCGCTGCATCAGACCGTCGGGGTCCCAGCGCTCGGCGGTCCAGCGGTTCTGGACCTCCATGAAGCCGACATCGGCAGGGTGGCCATAGGCCTTGCGATGGAAATCCGAGGCCGGATGCCCCTGCATGTACAGGAAGCGCCCGTACCAGTCGCCCTGCTCGGGCACCGCCTGCGGGCCCCAGTGCGACCAGATCCCGAACTTGGCGTCGCGGAACCAGTCCGGATAGCGATAATTCGCCACCAGCGACGGCCAGCTCGCCTGGACCGGCCCCTGCGCCACCACCTGCGCGCGTGCGACCGCTGGCAGGGCAGCAAGCCCCGCCAGCACTTCACGGCGCCGCCACCCTGCTGCGATCATGTCAGCCCCGCTTCACCACGAGGGCACCGCCTTCGTACCGAACCTCGGTATCGAAGCCGTTGTCGTCGGTCACCGGCTTGCCGGCGCTCACCCACTTCACGCGGAAGCTGCGGGCGGCGGGCATGCCGGCCCAGCCCTTTCCTTCGCGCGCGCCGATGGTCAGCGTACCCGCCTTGTCGTCATAGGCCAGCGGGATGCGGCTGAACGCACCCGACTTGTACTGCTCGCTGCGGCCGTCATCCTCATAGAGCGAGAACTGGCCATTCGCGCCGGTATAGACGGTGATGGTCAGCGGCGCGTCGCGCTGCTGGTCCACATATTGCGTCACCGGGCCCATCGGCACGATCGCGCCCGCCTTGACGAAGAGCGGCATGCGCTCCGCCGGCGCGGCGATCCCGGCGATGGTGCCGCCGCGATAGGTCTTGCCCGTACCGAAGTCGTACCAGGTGCCGGTGCCGGGGAAGTACACGGTGCGGCTGCGCGCCTTGTACTCGGTCACCGGCGCGACGAGGAAGGCGTCGCCGAACAGATACTGGTCGTTGATCGTGCGGGCCTTGGCATCTGCGGGGAAGTCCATCGCCATGCCCCGCATGATGCTGCCGTCCTTCATGTAGGTGTCGGCGCCCACCGTGTAGATATAGGGCATCAGGCGGTAGCGGAGCTGGTCGTACCACACCATCGAGGCGCGCATCGGCGAGCCTTCGGGCGAAATCTCGTAGATCTCGCGATACGGCGCCTCGCCATGGCTGCGGAACAGCGGGCTGAACGCACCGAACTGGAACCAGCGCAGGTTGAGCTCGCGCCATTCGGCGAGGTCTTCCGGCTTCGGGTTCTTGGTTTCGAAGCGTGGCTCGACCGCGAAGCCGCCAATGTCATGCGTCCAGTTCGGGATGCCCGACATCGATGCGTTGACGCCGGCCGAGATCTGCGCGCGCAGATCATACCAGCGGGTCGCAACGTCGCCCGACCAGATCGCCGCACCATAGCGCTGCAGGCCGCCAAAGCCCGAACGAGTCAGCAGGAACGGCCGCACGTCGGGCTTGAAGCTCCGCCAGCCCTCGAAGAAGGCGCGCGCGTTCATCAGCGGGTAGCTGTTGAAATACTGCTCGGCCGGCCCGATCGCAGTTGGCCCCATGGTGTCGATCCGCTCGGGGATCGAGAGGTTCGAGTGCATGTCCGGCTCGCTGGCGTCGGCCCACCAGGCATCGGTGCCCAGCACGCCGAGGCGCTCCTGGATCTGCTTCCAGAAGATGCGGCGGCCTTCTGCCGAATAGGGATCGTAGAAGGTGTTGGCGTAGCCCGGGCCCACCCAGTCCTTGTTCCCCTGGCGCAGATTGCCCTGATAGGCCGCACCTGCGGCGTTCAGCTCCTTGTAAGTGTCGGTGGTCGGGTAGAATTTCGGCCAGACCGAGATCATGAAGTTGGCGTGCTGGTCGTGCACCTTGTCGATCATCGCCTTGGGATCGGCGAAGCGCGTGGGATCGAACTTGTGGCTGCCCCAGTCATCGTCGCGCCAGTAGCGCCAGTCGAGCACGATGTTGTCGAGCGGGATGTTGAGCGACCGGTACTTGTCGACCACGCCGGTCACTTCCGCGGCGGTGTCGTAGCGCTGGCGCGACTGCCAGAAGCCATAGACCCACTTGGGCATCATCTCGGCCTTGCCGGTGATCTGGCGATAGCCGGCGATCACGCCGTCCAGCGTGTCGGCGGGCACGAACCAATAGTTCTTGGCCTGGCCCACCTCGCTGGTGAACCACACCGAATGGCGGTCCTGCGCGGGCAGCGGATCATTGTGGAGCAGCGCCATGTAGCCGGCGTTCGGTTCCCACTCGATGCGGATCTGCACCGGCTTGCCCTTGACCATCGGCAGGTCGAAATTGGCGTACCAGGGGTTCCAGTTCTGCCGCCAGCGATCGAGCACCAGCTTCCCGTCGGCATAGACCTTGTAGTAGCTCGAGCCATAGAGCTGGAACTTGTGGGTGCCGGTCACCTCCGGCTGGACGTCGCCGGTCCACATCACCGTCTGCTTCTGCACCGCGTTGCCGGCGGTGTTCTGGCCGCCCGTCGCCGCGACGGTCTGCGCCTTGGCCGCTTCCGGCCAGTTCTTCTGATCCTTGATATACTGGTAGTTGATCGTGGCTTCCTGGCGGGTGACCGCCGGTTTGCCGTCGAGGAAATATTCAGCCTTCCAGCCGGGCTTGCCGTCGCTGGACACCTTCAGCCCCTCGCCCACCAGTGTGTAGGGCTTGGGATTGCCGAAGCGGCTGATGCTCGCATTGTCCCACAGCAGGCCGTAGCTGCGCGTCGAGACGACGAACGGCACGGCGATGTCCATGTTGTGCTGGGCGAGTTCGACGTCCTCGCCATTATAGTTCATCTGCGCATTCTGGTGCTGGCCGAGGCCGTACAGCCCCTCGTCCGTGCCGCGGTTGAACTGCTGGCTGATCGAGACGAACGGCTTGCCCTCGACAGTGACCGGCTTGAACGCGGTCTGGCCGGATTCGGCGAGCAGCTCGCGGCCCTTGGCATCGGTGAAGCGGACACGGCCGGTGGCGAGCTCGACATCGGCGGTGGCGCGCTTGGCCTTCACCAGCACATGGCCATTCGCCTGGGACACCTCGAACGCGCCGGCGGCCGGCGGATTGGGCGCCATCAGGCTGGGGGCGAGCGTGCCGGTATCGACGCCCTTGGGCAGCGCTACGACATGGAAGATGCCGTCGCCATGCACGGTCACTTCGACCCTGGCGGCAGCGCCGCCGGTCGGCGTGACCACCACCCCGCCGTCGGTGCGGCTATAGCCGTTTTCCTGCGCCGCCTGCGCCGACGTCATCGCGCTGCCTGCCAGCAGCGCCGCGATCCAAACCCTCTTCATGCCCAAACCTCCTGCGTTTCTTCTATTTCTGCCGCTCAACGATAGCGGCCCATGGTAACCTTCAGAACCTGCGGTCGATCGATCAGGTTGAGCCCGTAATCGGTCTGGTCGCCGTTCCAGATTCGCGTCGTCTGCCACTTGCCGTCGACGAAAGTTCCTTCCTCGGCTCGCAGCATGATGCCGTTGGGAGCGCTGCCTTCCGCCGCCGAGAAGGTGACGCGGACATGGTCGCCCACCACCAGGAACTCGTTGTCGGAAAGCTGCGCGACGGCCACGCCGCCGATCTTCTCCGCGCCCCAGGGCGTCGGATCGGTCTTGAGGAAGGTCCATTCCTTCATGCCGAACTGCCACTCGCCCCAGCTGGCGGTGATCTGCCAGCCGCCCAGCGTGGTGCTGCGCGGCTTGTTGTCGTCCGGCTTGGCCACGCCCCAAGTCGGGCGGGTATAGGCGATACGTGCCCAGTCCCGCGCGATGCTGCCCAGCGTGCGATAGGGGAGCGCGAAGGCATCCACCGTCGCCGGATCGAGGTCGCGCGCGCCGAGCGGGAAGTTGAAATAGCCCGTCGCGTCCATCCCGAACGGCGCGAAGCCGATCGCGCCGCGGCCCAGCGCCTCGTAGAAGAAGCGGGCGAAATCGCGCGCGTTACCGATCTCCGGCACCATCAGCGCGTTGTCGGGGCGGGCATATTTTTCGAGGTAGAGCGAGACGTTCTCGCTGCTGCGATCGTAGAGATCAGGTGCGGCGAAATCGAGCGCGGGTGCGGCCGCCTTCCAGATGTCCAGCACGTCCTGCTGCGGGCCGCCGCTCGCCACGCCGTCCGGATCGGGCACGTTGGAGGCGCCGGCAAGGGCTGCGTTGACGTACATGGGGAGCGGCTTCACCGCCTTGCCCGCGGCGGCGATGGCGTTGACATAACGCGCCACGTACCAGCTGTTGAACGCGCGATCCGCCTGCGCGCCGAACGCCTGGGCCCAGGTGCCGCGCTTCCCCGTCTTCTTCGCCAGTTCCGCCGGGATTGCCTGCGCGAACAGCCGGTTGCCCTCGGCAGAATAATCGCGCGGATTGCGGTAGCTGCCGGTCTCGTTCTCCGGCTGGACCAGGATCACGGTATTCTGCGGATCATGGTCGCGCAGATACTCCATCACCTTCACAAAGGCACGCATGTCCGCCTTCAGCGTCTCCGCGCCATGGGCGCTCAGCACGCCGTGGTCCTTGCCGTCACGCGTCTTCATCCGCGGGAAGCGCTTCGAGTCCAGCTTCACCCAGTCGGGCGTATAGGCATAGCTGGTGTTCTTCCACGTGCCGAACCACAGGAGCACCACGCGCTTGTCGTGCGCCCGCGCCTGATCGAGCAGCGTCTGGAGGAAGCTGAGGTCGAACTCGCCCTCGCGCGGCTCCACCTGCTGCCAGGCGATCGGCACTTCCACCGTATTGGCATGCATGCGGTCGAGCACGGGCCAGGCGGTGGCCAGCGGCTCGGCATAGTTGCTGGAGTTGTTGACCTGTGCGCCCAGCATCAGGAACGGTGCGCCGTCGACGATCAGCGCATGGCGGCCATTCTTCGTCTCGATGTGCGGCACCGGCGTTGCGGTCTGCGCCGTCGCCGTGCCGGCCAGCAGCAGCGCAAGCGCCGCGCCCCCAAGCAAATGCTTCCTCATTTCGTCTCCCCTGCCGGATCGCCATAGAACAACCCGCGCCCGTCCGTGCCGAGATATACCCGGCCGGCGATACGCGGGTCGCCCGAAATCACGCGGAACCGCAGGCCCCATTGGTGCCTGTCGTCGTTGATCCGCTGCCAATGTTTCCCCAGATCGTCCGAGCGCCACACGGCGCGCAGCCCGTCCATCGTGCCCACGGCGTAGAGCGCAGGGTCACGCCCCTGCCCCTTCCCCAGCCCGAACAACTCCACCTGCAGCGCACCGCTGACTGGCCGGAACGATTCGCCGCCATCGGTGCTGCGCCACAGCTGGCCGCCCAGCTTCAGCCACAGCTCGCCCGCCGCGAAGGGCGAGGCGACCAGCGTCGACTGCTGCTCGCGGTTGCGGATCCGCGCCGCCGAGAGATCGGCCGGGAGCCCGCGCCCGGCGAGCGGCACGAAATGCGCGCCGCCATCGCGCGAGCCCAGTATTCGGGTGTCGCTCACCGCATAGAAGCGGGCCGGATCAACCTTGTCCGCCGTCGCCCGCGTGCTGCCCGGCAGCCCCTCCACGCGCAGCCAGCTCTTGCCGCCGTCGCGGGTGCGCAGCGGCTCGGGCGTTCCCACCAGCATCGTCCCGCCATCGGCGGAGACGCTGATCGCCGCCTCGCCGTTCAGGTCGGCACGGGCCGGCGGGTTGCCCATTGCAGGCACCTTCACCGGCACCCAGCTGCGCCCGCCATCCTCGGACCTGCCGAGCGAGGCATCGCGCGGGCGATTGGCGTACAGGCTGCCGCTGCGCACGATCACCCGCGGCTTGCCGCCCGCATAATCGAGCGTGTTGGTGTTGGAGAGATAGGGGTTGGCGAAGCTCGGCTGCGGCGAGACGGCGAAATCGTCGTGCACGAAGCCGGCGAGATCGCCGAAACCGGAAACGAGATGCGCGCCCCCGGTCGGCGAGATGAGCGTGATGATCGCGGTCTGCTCGATGCCGCGCACCCAGGGCGCCCAGGCGACGCTCGCCTGCCCCGCCGCGCCCGTTGCATAGACGGTTGCGCCCGTCGTGTAGGCGATGTGCCCGGCATCGAAGGGATCGATGGCAAGGCCGGTGATCCAGTGGCCGAAGTCCGCGCCCTTGCCCTCGTGGAGCAGGAAGGGCGACGCGGTGATGTCGCGCCGGCTCCGGGGGCCGAGATCGTCCCAGTGCGCGCCGCCGTCGCGCGACAGCCACAGCGTGTCGCCCAGCTTGTACCGATCGAGCGTGCTGATCGCCACGGTGCCCGGCGCCGAGGCGGCGACCGCGACGCCCAGGATGCCGCCCTCGCGGTGATCCGGCGGCGTGATCGCCTGCCCCCTGCCCTCCGGGGTGAAGCGCCATACCGCCCCGTCCAGCGCGTCGCTCTGACCGATGCCGGTGGCATAGCCGACATAGAGCGTACCGTCCGCCGCGATCGCCGCCTTGACCGCCAGCATCTCCGGCCCGGGGCCCGCGACCGCCACCCACGTCGCGCCGCCATCCTCGGAGCGGTAGAGGTGCACGGCGCCAGGATCGGCGACACCCGCCCAGATCCGCCGCGATGCGGCGCCGGGCGTGCCGCTGGACGGATCGCACAGCACAAATGCCACGCCGCCATGCGTCTGCCGCGGCGCCGGCTTGCCCAGTCCCGCCACCGGAAACGCAGTGAGCTTGGTCCAGTGCGCGCCCGAATCGTCGCTTCGCCACAGGCCGTCATGGCGGGAGCCGAAGAACAGGGTGGTCGTGCGATTCGGGTCGACCGCCAGCCGCTCGCCAAGACCGCGGCCAGCCTCGTTGCCGCCCATCGCGAAGGGCACCGGCGTCACCGTCCACGTCGCGCCGCGATTCTCCGATCGGAGGATCGCTGCCGGGGCGTTCGCGCCCATGCCTGCCGCCATGGTGACCACAGCCGGATCGTGCGGATCGGGGGCGATGCTCTCGATGCCCATATAGCTGGAGACAACGTTGCCATCCTGCAGCGGCACCCATCGGGCTGCAGCGGCATCCCAGCGATAGGCGCCCCCCATGTCGGTGCGCAGATAGGCGAGCCCGCGTTCGGCCGGGCTGAACACGATTCCCGGCGCGTAACCGCCGGCACCCACCGTCACATTGGCCCAGCGATAGGGGATCTGGGCCTGCGCCACGGCCGGCATCGGCGCGGCCGCGACGGCCAGCACCGCGAGCATGCCGAGCGACATGGAACGCGCCATTACTCTCCCCTCCCGTCGCGGAGCCCCATGGCCCCGTTTACGATCGTGCTCGAACGGGTTAGCGCTACCAGAAGCGGAAGGAAACCGCTCTTTTGAAATTTACTTTTGCTGGTGGAAGCACCCTCCCTTCATGGTGCATAACCAGCGACATAACTCGTGCTCCGGGGAGGAACAGATGATCTCGCAAGAACTTAACCGTCGCCACCTGCTGGGCGGCATGGCGCTTGCCGCCGGCCTGTCCGCGCTGCCGGCTCAGGCACAGGGCGCCGCGCAGGATGAGGTGCTGCCGCTGTGGCCGGGATCGCCACCGGGCTCGCCCGCGACCCTGCCGACGCCAAAGTACGACCAGCGCTCCAAGGACCCGGCCTTCAACGACCGGTGGCTGACCGGCGTCGGCCAGCCCTCGCTCACCGTCCGCCGTCCGGCCCAGCCGAACGGCACTGCGGTGATGCTCGTCCCAGGCGGCGGCTATGGCTTCCTGGCGATCGACAATGAGGGCGAGGAGCAGGCACGCTGGCTGAACGCCATCGGCATCACCGCCTTCATCCTGCGCTACCGCCTGCCCACCGAGGGCTGGGCCAACCGCGCGACGGTGCCGCTTGCCGATGCGCAGCGCGGCCTGCGCCTGATCCGCGCCT
Organism: Sphingomonas sp.; assembly: GCF_036731925.1. Taxonomy (GTDB): domain Bacteria; phylum Pseudomonadota; class Alphaproteobacteria; order Sphingomonadales; family Sphingomonadaceae; genus Sphingomonas. The sequence goes on along the minus strand of NZ_DAINDJ010000001.1, from coordinate 305,811 downwards.
CGGCCAAGCGGTACGCCGTCGATCCGGCGAAGGTGCTGGCGATCGGCTTTTCGGCCGGCGGCCACCTCACCGGCAGCCTGGCGACGCGCCATGCCGAGCGCGTCTATGCGCCGGTGGACGCCGCCGACCAGCTCTCCGCCCGCCCCGACCTCGCGGGCCTGATCTATCCGGTGGTCAGCCTCGCGGCGCCTTTCACCCATGGCGGTTCGCGCGACAATCTGTTCGATACCGGCGCCGATACGGCGGCACTCGCCGCCGCATCGGTGGAGAACCGCGTCACTGCGGATACGTCGCCGATCTTCCTTGCCCATGCCAGCGACGACGGGCTCGTGCCGATCGCGAACAGTCTGGCGCTGTACCAGGCGATGCTCGCCGCCAAGCGCCCGGCTGAGCTCCACGCCTTCGATCAAGGGGGCCACGGCTTCGGCGTGCGCCTGCCCAAGACGGTGCCGGCCTCTGCCTGGCCGACGCTGTTCGCCGCCTATGCACGGCGATCGGGGCTGCTCGCCGGCTGACGCAACGATCCGGGCTGCTGCGCGTCTTTCGTTGAGGATTCAACGACAAGGCGTGCAGCATGGACCCGAGAAGCGAACCCGTCGAAAAGCGCGCCCGCAAGGGCCTGAGCGCCATCGCGCTGATCATCCTGGCGATCATCGCGACGGTGTTCGTCGGCTATAACATCTACTACGTCGTCACGCCGGGCTGACGGCCGCGGCGACGGTCGCCCTTCAGGCCTCCGTCGCCCGCACCCGACGACGGCGTCCCGGACTGGCGATCGAAACGCTGGGCACCACCGGTGCGTCGCCGCGATCGAACCAGCCCAGCGCGGACGAGATCGCCGTCGCCGTCTCCCGGAGCAACGCAAGCGCCTCGTCGTGCGAAACATGCGGTGCGTCGTCGATCGCGGCGAGGAACGGAATGGTGAGCGCCGCGACGACATGCCCGTCGAACCCGAAGATCGGGCAGCTCATGTCGGACACGCCGGCCATGCGCGCGCTGGGAATCGACTCATACCCCTTGGCCCGCACGGCGTGCAGCCGCTCCGCCAGCCCCTTCGGCAGCCCCTTCGGGTAAAGCGCAGCGCGGCGCTCCTCGTCCATCGCCGCGAGCAGCACATGGCCGGAGCAGCTGGTCAGCAGATCGATCTCGGTCCCCAGCCGCACGGCGAACCCCGTCTGACCCGGGCTTTCCTGCCGCGCGACGATCAGCCCGCGCGTGCCGTTCACCACCACCAGGTGGCAGGATTGCACCGTCGCTGCCGCCAGGCTGTGCATCAACGGCGTCGCGACATGGGTGAGTTCCTGCGCGGGCGTCGCGCGGTGCGCAATCTCGAGCACGCGATAGGTGACGCGGTACCGATCGCTCACGCTGTCCTTGTGCAGCCATCCCCGGCGATCCAGCACCACGATGATGCGGAACAGCTCGCTGATCGAGCGCCCCAGCCGCTGCGCGATCTCGCTGATCGTCAGCCCCTGCGGCTCGGTGCCGAGTAGTTCGATCACGTCGATCGCCTTTTCCAGCGCAGGCGCGGCGTAGGCGGGCGACTTGTCGGCTGAAGCGGGTGGTGCGGTATCGGTCATGCCGGCACGCTAACCAAAGTGGCGGGCGGTGTCATGCCACTTGCGAACGCGCGTCGCTTCTGGCTAAGAAGTTGAAAGTCGTTTTGACATATGAAAACTATTAGGGAGATGGAGAGGCGATGCGTTTCCGGAACAAGACCGCGCTCGTAACCGCGGCAGGGCACGGCATCGGCCGCGCGACGGCGCTGCGGCTGCGGGACGAAGGCGCTCGCGTGTTCGCGCTGGATCGCGACGGCGACGCGCTTGCGACGATGAACGGCGTGGAGCCCGTGGTGCTCGACCTGCTGGACGCCGCAGCGATCGCGGATTTGCCTGGGAAGATCGGCGCGATCGACGCGCTCGCCAACATCGCCGGCTTCGTCGCTGCCGGATCGATCCTCGACGGCAGTGAAGACGACTGGAACCTCTCCTTCGATCTCAACGTCCACGCCATGCACCGCATGATCCGCGCCTTCCTGCCGGCCATGCTGGAGCGGGGCGGCGGCGCGATCGTCAACATGTCCTCGATCGCTTCCAGCGTGAAGGGCATTCCCAATCGCTATGCCTATGGCGCTTCCAAGGCCGCCGTCATTGGCCTGACCAAGGCAGTAGCGGCGGACTTCGTTGCCAAGGGCATCCGCTGCAACGCCGTGTGCCCGGGCACCGTCGACACGCCCAGCCTGCGCCAGCGCGTGGCCGAACAGGCAGCAACGCAGGGCATCGCCGTCGAAGACGCGCATGCCGCCTTTGTCGCCCGCCAGCCGATGGGCCGGCTTGGCCGCGAGGACGAGATCGCCGCGCTGGTCTGCTACCTCGCCAGCGACGAGGCCGCCTTCACCACCGGCGCGGTGCATGTGATCGACGGCGGGTGGGTGAACTGATGACTCTGCACGCCCGCATCACCGGCCTGCGCACGGTCGACCTCCGCTTCCCGACCAGCGCCTCGCTCGACGGCTCCGACGCGATGAACCCGGACCCCGATTATTCGGCGGCCTATGTCATCCTGGAGACCGACGTGCCCGGCCTCGAAGGCCATGGCCTCACCTTCACCATCGGCCGCGGCAACGACATCTGCGTCGCCGCGATCGAGGCGATGCGCCACCTCGTCATCGGGCTCGACCTCGCCTGGATCGCCGAGGAGCCCGCGCGGATGTGGCGGCACCTGACCGGCGACAGCCAGCTGCGCTGGATCGGGCCGGACAAGGGCGCGATGCACCTCGCCACGGGCGCGGTGGTCAACGCGATCTGGGATCTCTGGGCCAAGGCCGAGGGCAAGCCGGTGTGGAAGCTGGTGGCGGACATGACGCCCGAGCAGCTCGTCCGCGCGATCGACTTCCGCTACCTCACCGATGCGATCACGCCCGAGCAGGCACTCGCCCTGCTCACCGAGCGCGCGGCGGGCAAGGCTGAGCGCGTCGCCACGCTCGAGGCGACCGGCTATCCCTGCTACACCACGTCGGCGGGCTGGCTCGGCTACCCGGACGAGAAATTGCGCCGCCTCGCGCAGGAAGCGGTCGATGCCGGCTTCGACCATATCAAGCTCAAGGTCGGGCGCGACCTGGAGGACGATATCCGCCGCGTCCGGATCGCGCGCGAAGTGCTGGGGCCCGATCGCAAGCTGATGATCGACGCCAACCAGGTGTGGGAGGTCGGCCAGGCGATCGAGTGGGTAAACGCGCTTGCCTTCGCGAAGCCCTGGTTCATCGAGGAGCCGACCAGCCCCGACGACGTGCTCGGCCACAAGGCGATCCGCGACGGGATCGGCCAGGTGCAGGTCGCGACCGGCGAGATGTGCCAGAACCGCATCCTGTTCAAACAATTCATGGCGGTCGGGGCGGTCGACGTGATCCAGCTCGACGCCTGTCGCATCGGCGGCGTGAACGAGGCGCTGGCGGTGCTGCTGCTCGCCGCACGCTACGGCCTGCCGGTGTGCCCGCATGCCGGCGGCGTGGGGCTGTGCGAATACGTCCAGCACTTGTCGATGATCGACTATCTGTGCTTTGCCGGCACCATGGACGGACGCGTGATCGAGTATGTGGATCATCTCCACGAGCATTTCCTGGAGCCGTGCGTGATCAAGGACGCGGCGTATATGCCGCCCCAGCAGCCGGGCTATTCGATCCAGATGAAGCCGGAGACGCTCGTCCAGTACCGGTTCGGCGCATGAACCTGGGGCTCGCCGGCAAGGTCGTGATCGTCACCGGCGGCTCGTCGGGGATCGGCGCGGCCATCGCGGCGGGGTTGGCGCGCGAAGGCGCCCGGCCCGCCCTTATCTCGCGCGAAGCGCCGCCGCCCGAGCTGGTCGCACAGCTCGGCGAGGACTGGCTGTTCCACCCCTGCGAGCTGGCCGAGGACGATGCCGTGATCGCCGCGGTCGGCGCAGTGGCGGCGCGCTGGGGCCGGATCGACGGGCTGGTCAACAATGCGGGGCTGAACGACAATCTCGGCTTCGAGGCGACCCCGGCGCAGTTCCGCGCCTCGCTCGACATCAACCTTGTCCATTATTTCGGCATGGCGCGCGCGGCGCTCCCGCATCTGCAGAAGGCGCGCGGGGCGATCGTCAATATAAGCTCGAAGACCGCCATCACCGGCCAGGGGCACACCAGTGCCTATGCCGCCGCCAAGGGTGCGGTGCTGGCGCTGACCCGCGAATGGGCGGTGGCGCTGCGCGGCGACGGCATCCGCGTCAACGCGATCGTGCCGGCGGAGGTCGAGACCCCCGCCTATGCCGAATGGCTGAAGAGCTTCGACGACCCCGCTGCGCGGCGCGAGGAGATCGAACGACGCGTGCCCTTCGGCCACCGCTTCACCACGCCGGAAGAGATTGCCGACACCGCGTTGTTCCTGCTTTCCGATCGGGCCAGCCACACCACCGGCCAGTGGCTGTTCGTCGACGGCGGCTACACGCATCTGGACCGCGCCATCGAATGACCCCAACAGGGGCGTCGCACCAAGGAGAGGACCCATGGCCAGCAAGGCCGGACGCTACACCCCCGCCATTATCCTGACGGTCTCGCTGTTCTTCCTTTGGGGCATGGCGAACAACCTGAATGACATCCTGATCGCGCATTTCCGCCGCGCCTTCACGCTGAGCGACTTCGAGACGAGCTTCGTGCAGCAGGCTTTCTATCTGGGCTATTTCCTGCTCGCGACGCCCGCGGCGATGCTCGCGCGGCGGCGCGGCTACAAGACCGCGATCGTCACCGGACTGACGCTCTACGCGATCGGCGCGCTGCTCTTCTATCCGGCAACGCATTTCGGCGAGTATCGCTGGTTCCTTGCCGCGCTGTTCGTGATCGCCTGCGGCCTCGCCTTCCTCGAGACCTCCGCCAGCCCGCTGATCGCCGAACTCGGCAGCCCGGAAACCGCCGCCCGCCGGCTCAACTTCGCCCAGGCAGCCAACCCGCTCGGCACGATCTTCGGGGTGCTGGTGGGGAAATACTTCATTCTCTCCAGCTTCGCGCAGGACGAGAAGGCGCTGGCCGCGATGTCCGCCGCCGAGCGGACCGCAACGCTGCGCGGCGAGCTCGCCTCGGTGCAGACGCCCTATCTGGTGATCGGGCTGGTGGTGCTCGCCTTCGCGATCGCCGCCGCGCTGATCGCGTTCCCGGACAACCGCAGGGACGGCGACGCGCCCGCCGTGCCGACGGGCGAGGCGCTCGGCACCGTGCTGCGGGACCGGACCTTGGTGTTCGCGGTGGTGGCGCAGTTCTTCTATGTCGGGGCGCAGGTGGGGCTGTGGAGCTACACGATCCGCTACGCTCAGGTGAACCTGCCCGGCCTGACCGAGCAGGGCGCGGCCGACTATCTGTTCGCCAGCCTGGTGCTGTTCGGCGTGGGCCGGTTCGTCGGCGCGGCGATGCTCGGCAAGGTCCCGGCGCCGCAGCTGCTGGTGGTGTTCTCGGGGCTCTCGGCAGTGCTGGCAGCGGTGGCGGTGTTCGTCGGCGGGACGACCGGGCTCTACGCGCTGGTCGCGGCGAGCTTCTTCATGTCGATCCAGTTCCCGACGATCTTCGCGATCGGCATCGGCGGCCTGGGCCCGCTCAAGCAGATCGGCGCCTCGCTGATCGTAATGGCGATCATCGGCGGCGCAGTGCTGACCGCGGCGATGGGGCATCTGTCCGACCTGGCGGGGATCAACCTGGCGCTGCTGGTGCCGGCGGTGGCGTTCCTGGTGGTGCTGGGCTTCGGCCTGCGCGCGACGGGGACGGCGGGGGATGTGGAGTTGGTGACGGCGGGGCATTGAATTTGCTAGTCAGACGATTTGCCATGTTCGGGCGTAGGCCCATTCAATCCAAGCGCGTTCTATTCCACCAAGCTGAAATACTGATGATCCTGCATCACATCATTCCAATAGAAGCGAAGCCATCGCCACTTTGCTCGTACTGATGCAGGAAGGCTCATGTCGGTAGAATTCGACCTGATATGGCTAGCCACCATCAGCCCTCTCAGCTCTACGTCTTCAAAGGCATCCAAGCTGCTGTCGAAATTCTGATACTCCCAAAGCGTGTGGACCATGGCTGTCAGATCCATAGGATCCAGGCGGATCAGATGGGTTAGATTGAATCTGTGCGCGTCGGCTTGGGCATCTTTGCAGAGCGATATTCGGGGCGGCGACCCAGATGCGTCGCCCGAATAAGCCTTCAGAAGACCTGTTCCAAAAAGCTTATCTCTCGTGTGAAGCAAGTTGCCGACTGCTACTCCGCCCCGGAGTAAAATACCGTCGGCCATAAGGTTGCCAGCCAAGCGGACGCAACCAGAGCATAATGCGACTAGCCCCAGATCTGTTCTGTCGGCAGATAGCACGACACAATCATAAAATTGAGTGAATTGAAACCCTGTCGACGGGGGCGCTTGCACGAAGGTCTCTCTGAGCGTCCAGATTATACTCCTTATTACCTGCCTTTTACCGTCGTCGGCATCCGCCTGTTGAACGAGCTGACTAAAGCCGAGAACATCCATAAAGGCGACGTATCGTTCCGCGTAAGCTCCGTCTTCTTGCATTCACTAACTTTAACCGCATACCTACCGCTTTGCGAGCCTAACTGGGCTCATCACCCCACCAGCACAACATGCAGAAACCGCGGGCCATGCGCGCCGCGGACATAGGTGCCTTCGATGTCGGTCGTGCCGCTGACGCCCGTTACCCAATAGTGCGCGCGCGGCACCGTCCCCCCCGGGGCGGCGTCCTCCAGCCAGCGGACCAGCCCGGCGACTTCCAGCACGACGATGTGCCGCAGCGCCAGGAAGTTGGGGAGCATTGGCGCTTCCGGCGAAGTCTCAAACACCAGCGAACCCGTCTCCGCCACTCCGGCGCGGGCGAAGGCGAGCACCGCGCCGTCATCGATGGGGCATGCCGCCAGCCGCTCCAGCCCGGACCAGTCGAGCCCCGCCACCCGCGCGTCGGGCGGCAGCCATAGCGACGGTGCCGCGCCCTCGGCGGCGAGATACTCCGCCACCGCCGCCGGCAATACCGCCAGCGAGCCGATCCGCGCATGCGTCGCCGCCACGCTCGGCAGCGCCAGCTGCGCGAGGAAGCGCGCCACCAGATCCTCCGGCCCTGCCGGCCGTTCGCGTTCCTCGCCCGTCAGCAGCGCCGCCGCCTCTGCAGCCAGGTCCTCCGCCGCCCGCGCCGGCCCCAGCCGCGCCAGGATCGCGTCGCGTGCGCTCATCGTTCGCCCTTTCGATAGCGGTCCATGAAGCTCTCCGCCGCCGGTGCCGGGAAGTCGCGCCCGCCGGTCCAGCCGCCGGCCAGCGGCAGCTTCGCGATCCAGCCGCGCCCGGCCAGCCGCATCGCCCGGATCGCCCAGCGCACCCCGGCGCGATACAGCCACGGCCGCCGCGCCGCCCAGGCCCAGAGGCCGAGCCCTGAGCGCAGCGTCACCGGCTCCAGCCCCTCGCGCCAGCTCTTCTCGCGCCAGCCGCGCAGCAGCGTCGGCAGGGGGATCGCGACCGGGCACACCTCCTGGCACTTGCCGTTCATGGTGCAGGCGTTGGGCAAGTCGCGGCTCGCCGCCAGCCCGTCGAGCGCCGGCGTCAGCACCGATCCCATCGGCCCCGGATAGGTGCCACCATAGGCATGGCCGCCGATCTGGCGGAATACCACGCAATGGTTCATGCACGCGCCGCAGCGGATGCAGCGGAGCATCTCCGCCAGCCCCGCGTCGCGCATCGCGCTGCGGCCATTGTCGACCAGCACGATGTGCATCTCCTCCGGCCCGTCGCGATCCCCTGCCCGCTTCGGCCCGGCATAGAAGGTGGTATATTGCGTGAGCGCCGCGCCGGTCGCCGATCGGGCGAGCAGCCGCAGCAGATGCACCGCATGGTCCATCGACGGGACCAGCTTCTCGATCCCCGCGGTCACGATATGCACGCGCGGCGGCACCAGCGAGAGCTCGGCATTGCCCTCGTTGGTGACGGTGCAAACCTGGCCCGAATCGGCGATCAGGAAATTGGCGCCCGAGATGCCGACATCCGCGCCCAGCATCTCGCCCCGCAGCTGCCGCCGGGCACTCGCCGCCATCGCGACGATGTTTTCCTCGACATGCGGCTCGCGGTGGCGGGCGTGGAACAGCGCGGAGACCTGCTCGCGCGTCTTGTGCATCGCCGGCCAGATGATGTGCGAGGGCCGCTCGCCCGCCAGCTGGATGATGTGTTCGGCCAGATCGGTCTCGACCCGGCCGATCCCTGCTGCCTCCAGCGCGTGCGGCAGGCCGATCTCCTCGCCGAGCATCGACTTGGAGCGGGCGACGCTCTTCGCGCCGGCCTTGCGGCAGATGTCGACGACGATTGCACAGGCCTCGTCGGCGGTGGCAGCCCAGTGGACCGTCGCCCCCGCCGCCGTCGCCGCCGCCTCGAACTGGACGAGGTAGCTGCCCAGATTGGCGATTACATGGTCCTTGATCGCCGCCGCCCGCTCGCGCGCTGCGGCGAAGCTGGGCCAGGCGCCGATCGCCGCGCTCCGCTTGGCCTCGGCAGTACCGGCGGTGCGCTCGACCGCCACCTTGAGCTGGCGGTCGGCCAGCGCGGCATCGACCCGCACGTCAAACGTGCCGCTCATTGCGCTTCCCCGATCGCCGGGCCGTCGGCCATGCCGGCCAGCACCTCGATCGTGTGGAAGGCGCGCACCTCGGCGCCGCGCCGGTGGAGCTTGCCGGCCATGTTCATCAGGCAGCCGAGATCCCCCGCGAGCAGCAGCCCCGCACCCGTAGCCTCCACTGCCGCCGCCTTCTCGTCGGCGATGGCATTGGAGATGGCGGGGTATTTCACGCAAAAGGTGCCGCCGAAGCCGCAGCACGTCTCCTCGCCCGAGAGCGGCACCAGATCCAGCCCGTCCACCGCCCCGAGCAGCCGCCGCGGCTGCGCCTTGATGCCGAGTTCGCGCAGCCCGGAGCAGCTGTCATGATAGGTTGCGGTTGCCGGCAGCGCCACGCCCTCGGGCCGCCAGCCGCGCGCATCGAGATAGGCGAGGATTTCCCAGGTCTTGGCCGCGACCGCCTCGGCGCGCGCCGCCCATTCAGGATCGTCGGCAAGCAGCTCGGGATAATGGCAGCGGATCGTCCCCGCGCAGCTCCCGGAGGGAACGACGATCGCGGCATACGCCTCCAGCATCGCCACGTTGCGCCGGGCAAAGTCCGTCGCAGCCGCGCGGTCGCCCGAATTGAGCGCCGGCTGCCCGCAGCAGGTCTGCGCCTCGGGCACCACCACTTCGCACCCGGCATCCGCCAGTGCCCGCAGTGCCGCAAAGCCTACGCGCGGCCGCATCGCATCGACCAGGCAGGTAACGAATAGCGCAATCCGAGGCGACGGTGAGTAAGTCATGATGCTTTATCGCACATCCTGGGAGCTGTTTCCAGAAAGCGGGACGTCAGCGCGCGGCTGCCGCCCGCATCGCCTCGACTTCCGCGCGCAGCATCTTGAGCGCAAGTTCCGCGGCGCATTTGGTATCGCGCGGATCGCCGAGGAAACGGTGCTGCGTCAGCCCGAGCGAGATCGACAAGACCAGGTCGATCAGCGCCTGCCGGCGCTGCGCAAGATGGTCTCCGGGCGCCAGCACTTCCAGCGCGGCGAACATCGTCTCGCGGACCTCGTCCCGCGTGCCTTCGAAGATCGCCGCCACACGCTCGTTCCGCGCCGATTCCGCGACGATCTCTGCAAAGAGCGGATCGGATTCGTCAGGCTCCGAGTCGATGAAACTGTCGATCCAGGACCATACAGGCACGGGGTCGTTGGTGGCGATCCCCCGCCGAAGCTCGTCATCTCCCAGGAATTCCATGCAGTCGGCCTGCACGATCTCCGCGACAATCGCTTCCTTCGAAGAAAAATCGCGATAAATTTGACCTACCGCAATGCCCGATTCCTTGGCGATCTGGGCCACGCCGGTTGCGTGAAAACCGTTCGCAATGAACAACCTGCGCGCCGCCGACACGATTTTTTGGCGGCGCATCAAAGCCTTCTCGCGGTGCGGAACCCCGCCGCTTTCCATGGTTTCTGCCATCCAAGCCACCTATAGAATCGTCTTGACCGAGTCACTCGCTTCGCAGTAGCGGCGAATGTGAGCGAACGTTCACTCACATAACACATAACGGCAGGCACCCGCATGACTTTTCTCCGTCACACCGCGCCGGCACTCGCGCTTGTTCTCGCCGCCTGTGGCGGTCAGTCCCAGCAGCAGGGCGCCGGGGCCCCCGGCGCCGCCGGCGGCCAGCAGGCGGCGCCGCCGCCGGTCTCCTATATCGTCGTCCAGCAACAGGCCGTGCCGCTCACCAGTGAGCTGCCCGGCCGACTGAGCCCCTATGAGAGCTCGGACGTCCGCCCGCAGGTCAACGGCATCATCCTCGAACGGCTGTTCACCGAAGGCGACATGGTGCGTCAGGGGCAGCCGCTCTACCGGATCGACGCCGCGCCCTATCGCGCCGCCGTTGCCAGTGCCCGCGCCGCGCTCACGCGCGCCCAGGCGACGATTGCCAGCAGCGAGGCGCTCGCCCGCCGCTATGGCGAACTCGTCAAGATCAACGCGATCTCGAAGCAGGAAGCCGAGAACGCGCTCGCCAGCGCCGCGCAGGCGCGCGCCGACGTAGCGGCGCAGCGCGCCGCGCTCGCCACTGCCGAGATCGATCTCGCTCGCACGACCATCCGTGCGCCGATCAGCGGCAAGATCGGCCGGTCCGTGTTCACCACCGGCGCGCTGGTCTCCGCCGCCCAGGCCGATCCGCTGACGACCATCCAGCGGCTCGACCCGATCTATGTCGACATCCAGCAGTCGAGCGCCGACATCCTGAAGCTGCGCCAGTCGATCATGGCCGGCCAGGTCGCCCGCGACGGCAACGCCAAGGTGGCACTGAAGCTCGAGGACGGTACCGATTACGGCCCGCAGGGCACGATGCGCTTCGCCGACGTGACCGTAGACACGGCGACCGGCAGCCAGGTCATCCGCGCGCTGTTCCCCAACCCCAACGGCCTGCTCCTCCCCGGCATGTTCGTCCGCGCGCACCTGATCGAGGGCACGCAGCAGAACGCGATGCTGGTGCCGCAGCGTGCGGTGAGCCGCGACGAGCGCGGCAACCCGATGGTGCTGGTGGTGGGCGCCGAGAACAAGATCGAGCCGCGCCCGATCCAGACCAGCCGCACCGCGGGCGACGCCTGGATCGTCACCGACGGCGTGAAGCCGGGTGACAAGGTGATCGTCGAGGGCGCGATGATGCTGCGCCCGGGCATGCCGGTCACCCCGCAGCCCTGGAACCCGAACGCCAAGCCGGCCCAGGGCCAGCCCGGCGCCGCGCCCGCGCAGGGCCAGTCGGGCGGCAAGCCCGCCCAGGGCCAGTCGGGCGCCCAGCCCGCCCAGGGGAAGTAAACGCCCATGTCGCGCTATTTCATCGATCGCCCCATCTTCGCATGGGTCATCGCGATCATCATCATGCTGGCGGGCATCCTCGCCATCCGCTCGCTGCCGATCGCGCAGTTCCCCACCATCGCGCCGCCCGCCGTCTCGATCACCGCGACCTATCCGGGCGCCGATGCCAAGACGCTGGAAAACACGACGACGCAGATCATAGAGCAGCAGATGAAGGGGATCGACCACCTTCGCTACTTCTCGTCTTCGTCCTCGTCCGCCGGCACGGTGACCATCACGCTCACCTTCGAGCAGGGCACCGACCCGGACATCGCGCAGGTGCAGGTGCAGAACAAGCTGCAGGCGGCCACCCCGCTCCTGCCGCAGGAAGTGCAGCAGCAGGGCATCCAGGTCGCCAAGGCCACCCAGAACTTCCTGGTAGTCATCGGTCTCTATTCGGAAGACGGCTCGCACAGCGGCACCGATCTCGCCGACTATGCCGTGTCGAAGCTGCAGGATCCGCTGTCCCGCGTGAACGGCGTCGGCGACACCCAGATCTTTGGTTCGCAGTACGCGATGCGCATCTGGGTCGATCCGGTGAAGCTCACCAAATACGCGCTCACCGTCGATGACGTGACCTCCGCGGTCCGCGCGCAGAACGCGCAGGTCTCCGCCGGCCAGCTGGGCGCGCGCCCGGCGCCGAAGGAGCAGATGCTCAACGCCACCGTCTCCGTCCAGTCGCGCCTCACCACGCCCGACCAGTTCTCCCAGATCCGCCTGAAGAGCGGTGCCGACGGCTCGGTCGTGCGGCTCGCCGACGTCGCGCGCGTCGAGCTGGGCGCGGAAAGCTATGGCTTCGAGTCGAAGTGGAACGGCAAGCCCGGCTCCGGCATCGGCATCAAGCTCGCTCCCGGCGCCAACGCGCTGACCACGGTCGACGCGGTCAAGGCACGCGTGAACGAGATTGCCAAGACCTTCCCGGCCGACATCAAGGTCACCTACCCGTACGACACCACGCCGTTTGTCCGCCTGTCGGTCGAGCAGGTGGTGCACACGCTGGTCGAAGCGGTGGTGCTCGTCTTCCTGGTGATGTTCCTGTTCCTGCAGAACTTCCGCGCCACGCTGATCCCGACGATCGCGGTGCCGGTGGTGCTGCTCGGCACCTTCGCGGTGATGGCGATCGCCGGCTATTCGATCAACACGCTGACCCTGTTCGGCATGGTGCTGGCGATCGGCTTGCTCGTCGACGACGCGATCGTTGTCGTCGAGAATGTCGAGCGCCTGATCACTACCGAGCATCTCAGCCCCGTCGATGCCGCCCGCAAGTCGATGGACGAGATCACCAGCGCGCTGGTCGGCATCGCCCTCGTCCTGTCGGCAGTGTTCCTGCCCATGGCGTTCTTCGGCGGTTCGACCGGCGTGATCTACCGCCAGTTCTCGATCACGATCGTATCGGCGATGGTGCTTTCGGTGTTCGTGGCGCTGGTACTCACGCCGGCGCTCTGCGCGACCATCCTCAAGCCGCATGATCCCGACACGGCCGAGCGTACCGGCCCGCTCGCGCGCTTCTTCCGCTGGTTCAACGAGAAGTTCGACAACGGCCAGCGCCGCTACGAAAAGGGCGTGCGCAGTACCGCGCGCAGCTGGAAGCGCTCGGGGCTGGTCTATCTGCTGATCATCGGCGGCATGGCCTTCCTGTTCCTTCGCCTGCCCTCGGGCTTCCTGCCCGAAGAAGACCAGGGCATGGCCATCGCGCTGGTACAGGGCCCGGCAGGCGCCACCTCGGCACGCACCGACAAGGGCCTCGACCTGGTCCGCGACCATTTCCTCAAGCAGGAAGCGGGTAACGTGCAGGGCGTCTTCACCATCAACGGCTTCAGCTTTGCGGGCGCCGGCCAGAACAGCGGCCTGGTGTTCATCCCGCTGAAGGACTGGGCGGACCGAAAGGGCAGTGCCAATTCGGCGCAGTCGATGGTCGGCCGCGCGATGGGCGCCTTCTCGCAATATCGCGATGGCCAGATCTTCGCGGTCACCCCGCCCGCGGTGCAGGAGCTGGGCAACGCGACCGGCTTCGACCTGCAACTCGTCGATACCGGCGGCATCGGCCATGAACGCCTGCTCCAGGCGCGCAACATGATGCTCGGCATGGCGATGCAGGATCACCGCCTGGTCGGCGTGCGCCCGAACTCGCTGGAGGACGCGCCCCAGCTCAAGGTCGACATCGATCAGGACAAGGCCAAGGCGCTCGGCCTCGACCTCTCCTCGGTCAACAGCACCATCGCCACCGCATGGGGCGGCGCCTATGTGAACGACTTCGTCGACCGCGGCCGCGTCAAGCGCGTCTACATCCAGGCGGATTCCCCGTACCGCCTGGCGCCGGAGGACATTGCGAACCTGTATGTTCGCGGTGCCACCGGGGAGATGACGCCGTTCACTGCCTTCTCCACGCTCAGCTGGGAGCAGGCACCGGTGCAGCTCACCCGCTATAACGGCCTGCCGTCGATGGAAATCCTCGGCTCGCCCGCCCCGGGCGTGTCGACCGGCGTCGCGATGGAGGCGATGGAGGCGATCCACGCCAAGCTGCCCCCGGGCACCTCGCTCGAATGGACGGGCCTTTCCTACGAGGAACGCCTGTCGGGCGGCCAGGCACCGTCGCTGTACGCGCTGTCGCTGCTGATCGTGTTCCTCTGCCTTGCCGCGCTGTACGAGAGCTGGTCAGTGCCGATCTCGGTCATCCTGGTGGTGCCGCTCGGCGTGGTCGGCGCGCTGCTCGCGGCCAAGCTCACGGGACTCAACAACGACATTTACCTGCAGGTCGGCCTGATCACCACGATCGGCGTGTCGGCGAAGAATGCGATCCTGATCGTCGAATTCGCCGAGGAGCGGATGCGCGAGGGCATGAGCGCCTTCGACGCGGCGATCGAAGCCGCCAAGCTCCGTCTGCGCCCGATCCTGATGACCAGCCTCGCCTTCATCTTCGGCGTGCTGCCGCTGGCGATCACCACCGGCGCGGGTGCCGGCGGCCAGAATGCGATCGGCCGCTCGGTGGTGGGCGGCATGCTCTCCGCCACCGTGCTCGCGATCTTCTTCGTGCCGATGTTCTTCGTGGTGGTGCGCGGTCTGTTCGATCGCCGCCGCAACAAGGGCAAGACGCCCCCCGCAACCACCCATGACGGCGGCGCCTCGGCGCCCCAGGGAGCCTGACGGCCGTGACCAACCGCTTCCCCCTGCTTCTCGCGCTGGCCGCGAGCACCGCGCTCTCGGCCTGCAACCTCGCTCCGAAATACGCCCGTCCGGAGCCGGCCGTGCCGGCGGCGCTGCCGCAAGGCGGCGTCTACCCGGCCGCCGCCACCGATGCGCCCGACATCAGCAAGATCGGCTGGCGCGACTTCTTCGTCGACGATCGCCTGCGCCGGGTGATCCAGCTCGGCCTCGACAACAACCAGGATCTGCGCCTCGCCGCCGCCAACGTGCTGCGGGCACGGGCCCAGTACCGGGCGCAGCGCGCGGACCTGTTCCCCGCGATCGGCGTCAGCGGGACCGGCACCTACACCAACACCGCCCAGTTCGCGGCGAGCGCGGGCGGTGCGCTGGGGGGCGGCGGCGTTCAGGACGTGCAGAACTTCAGCGTCTCGGGCGGGATCACCTCGTTCGAGCTTGACCTGTTCGGCCGCGTTCGCAACCTGAGCCGCGCTGCGCAGGAGCAATATTTCGCCAGTACCGAGGCGCAGCGTGCCACGCGCGTCTCGCTGATCGGGGAGATCGCCAGTGCCTGGCTGACCCTCGCCTCGGATCGCGAGCAGCTCGCCATCGCGCAGAACACGCTGCAGGCCTTCCAGCAGTCGCTGGAGCTGACCCGCGCCCAGTTGCGCATCGGCACGGCCTCCGAACTCGAATCGCGGCAGGCGGAGACCAACTACGAGTCCGCCCGCAACGACGTGGCGACGGCGCAGACGCGGATCGCGCAGGACATCAACGCGCTCCAGCTGCTGACCGGCGCGCCGGTCGCGGCCGAGCTGCTGCCCGAGACGCTGGGCGACGCAAAGGCAACGATCGACGCGCTGCCCGGCAACGTGCCGTCGGAAGTGCTGCTGCGCCGGCCCGACGTGCTGCAGGCCGAGCACCAGTTGATCGCGCAGAACGCCAATATCGGCGCCGCCCGCGCGGCGTTCTTCCCCAGCCTCTCGCTCACCGCCACGGCCGGTTCGATCGCATCGACGATCGGCAAGCTGTTCGGATCGGGCACCGACACCTACGCGGTCTCGCCCACGGCATCGCTCAGCATCTTCAACTTCGGCAAGAACCAGGCGAACCTCGCCTATTCCAGGGCCTCGCGCGACGCGGCGGTGGCGACCTATCAGAGGACGATCCAGACCGCCTTCCGCGAAGTCGCCGATGCGTTGGCCCAGCGCGGCACGATCGACGAGCAGCTGCGAGCGCAGAGCGCGCGGGCGAATGCAGCGGAAGTCGCTGCCCGCCTGTCCGACGCGCGCTACCGGGCGGGGGTGGATTCCTTCCTCACCGCGCTCGATTCGCAGCGCAGCGCCTATGCTGCCGAGCAGCAGCTGGTCACCACCCGGCTGACCCGCGCGACCAATCTGGTAACCCTGTACAGAACCTTAGGCGGCGGCCTCGACTAGGCGCTTGCCAGCTGCAAAAATCGGCATACTCTCTGGATCCAAACAGGAGAAGGAGAGGTGTCGTGTCGCCCAACGAAACCCAGCCGGACCAAGACCCGGGCCTGCCCGCACTGCCGGTGCAGGCCGCAGACGAGAGCATGATCATCCTCGAAGGTCTGCTCTGCGTGATGCGGGAGAAGAACCTGCTCTCGCGGCAGGACATCGAGCTGCTCTGCCAGAAGGTCGAGCGCCGCGCCGCCGGCATCAGCAAGAACCCCCTGCCCTGCTGCCCGGACAAGGCGGCGAACGCGCGCAACTATGTCCAGCGCCTCGCCGACTATCTCGGGCACCGCTATGGCGGCAAGCACCTCCGCCGGGTCAGCTGAGCCGCTAGGCAGCCCGCGCCGCCCCGACCGTCATCCCGGCGAAAGCCGGGATCCATCGGGGTCTCCGTTGCGGCTCTTGCCGCGCCCGAGCGGCGTCTGGATCCCGGCTTCCGCCGGGATGACGGCTGCGGGGAAGACGCGGCTTCGCCGCCACCGCTTCCGAGCGCCTTCCGCTCGCCCCTGCCATGCCTCCTGTATCCGCCAAACCGGCAAATCCCGCTTTGGCCGCGCGGACATGCGCGCTAGTGCGCAATCGTCTGTCTTTTCTGAATGAGGACGCTTGCATGAAGTTGCTTCGCTATGGCCCGCGCGGTGCCGAAAAGCCCGGCCTGCTCGATGCCGAGGGCCGTATCCGCGACCTGACCGGGCTGGTACCCGATCTCACCGTCGACGTGATCGAGCGGATCCGCGCGGTCGATCCCGCTACGCTGCCGGTGGTCGAAGGCAATCCGCGCCTCGGCGTGCCGGTCGCGGGTATCGGCAAGTTCCTCGCGATCGGGCTCAACTATGCCGATCACGCGCGCGAAGCCGGCCTCGAGCCGCCGCCCGAACCGATCTTCTTCACCAAGGCGATCTCGTGCCTCACCGGCCCGAACGATCCCGTGATGATCCCCAAGGGCTCGCAGAAGAGCGACTGGGAAGTCGAACTGGGCGTGATCATCGGCAAGACCTGCCGCCATGTCGACCAGGCCGATGCGCTGGATCATGTCGCCGGCTATGTCCTCGCCAACGACGTGTCCGAGCGCGCGTTCCAGAAGGAGCTTGGCAGCCAGTGGGACAAGGGCAAGGGCTGCGACACCTTCGGCCCCGTCGGCCCGTGGCTGGTCACCCCGGACGAGATCGCCGACTGCCAGGCGCTCGACATGTATCTCGACCTCAACGGCAAGCGCATGCAGACCGGCAACACCGCGACGATGATTTTCCCGGTGGCGGAATGCATCGCGTACATGAGCCGCTTCATCACGCTCCACCCCGGCGACCTGCTGATCACCGGCACGCCCCCGGGCGTCGGCGAGGGCCAGAAGCCGGAGAAGATCTTCCTCAAGCCGGGCGACGTGATGGAACTGGGCATTTCGGGCCTCGGCACCCAGCGCCAGGACGTGATCGCGTTCGATCTGGCCGCGCTGGAGGGCTGAGCGCCCTCCCTTCATCTCACCCCCCTCCCACCTGCGGGAGGGGGCTTGGGAGCAGAAAGACCAGGCAAAGGGATCCAGTGCGGCGTGTCAGAAACGCCCACTAGGCGCCAACTTCGCGGATGGGCTAGGCGAAGTCACCAAGCGCTTCCGCATCCTCGTCCGGAAGCTCATGCTCCGCCGGATTATCCTTCGGCGTTCCGAAAGGAGGCTCGGTGGCCATATCGCCAGGGTCGGGCGCGTTGCCGGGCGTGCGTGTCGGGTTCATCGGTTTTTCCTTCCTTGCACCGCAGGAACGCACGAGCGCGCGATTACGACGTCTGAGCCCTGCTTCCTTTTTTGAGAGCCTGGGCGCCGATGATGTCGGCTACCGCCCCATTAGCGGACGCCTGCCTACGTTCAGAGCGTAGGTCTGTAGCGCTCAATCTCTCCCGCATCGATAGCCGCGCGAGTTCGCGATTTCAGCACGGACATGCCCTCGCTGACCGTTGCTCTAATCAAGGCTGGTGGGCGCTCTTCCCGAGGCAAACGAACGAGCGCAACAAACTGCTCGCCGGTTTCCCGCCAACTGATTTCATATCCCCCGTAGAGTTCGCTGAAGACGACCATCGGAGTAGCATAGCCAGATGCGCGCGATGTCCGCTAGCCACCACATTCAGCCCTTCACGCCCTCCTCCAGAACGCGCCGATCTTCAGGGGCCGGACCTAAATCGCCTCCACCCCCAGCACCTCGATCGCCTCGGCCTTGCCGCCGAAGTCCACCCGCTCGCCCTCTTCCGCCCCCAGCAGCGCGTGCGCCAGCGGTGCCTGGAAGGCCAGCCGGTCGGCCGCGGGATCAGCCTCGTCATGGCCGACGATCTCGATCACTCGCTCGCGTCCGTTGAGCCGGATTCGCACCCGCGCACCGATCCCCGCCACGCCGTCCTCGATCGGCGGTGCGACCTGCGCGGTGGCGGCGCGGGTGTTCCAGTAGCGGAGCTCACGCTTCAGCACCTCCTTGGCCTCCGCCTCGCCCTCGGCCTCGATCGCCGCTTCCAGTGCGGCGACCTTGCCCGCGATCAGCGCCGGCCCCGCCGCCGTGACCAGATTGGGTCCCGGCGGCAGCGGCAGCTCGAACTTGGGTTCCTTGTGTTCCTCGTCGCTCTCGCGGCGGAAGGCGACGCTCATCGCTGGGGCAGCTCCTCGAGCATGGACGAAACCTTCCACAGATCGATCGCGCCTTCGGTGGCATGGGTGTCGATCGCGGCCAGTTCCTCGGCCGTGAAGCTGAGGTTCTTCACTGCATCGAGCGAATCGTCGAGCTGCTGCACCGTCCGCGCGCCGACCAGCGCCGAGGTGACGCGGGGATCACGCAGCACCCAGGCGATCGCCATCTGGGCGAGCGTCTGGCCGCGCTGCTCGGCGATGGCGTTGAGCGCGCGGATACGGGCGATATTCTCGTCGGAGAGCAGCGCAGTGTTGAGCGAACCGCCCTTCGCCGCGCGGGCATCCTCGGGCACGCCGTTGAGGTATTTCCGCGTCAGCATTCCCTGCGCGAGCGGCGAGAAGGCGATGCAGCCGGTGCCCAAGTCTTCGAGCGTGTCGAGCAGGCTCTCCTCGATCCAGCGGTTGAGCATCGAATAGCTCGGCTGGTGGATCAGCAACGGCACCTTGTAGTCCGCGAGGATCGCGGCCGCCTGCCGGGTCAGCTCGGGCGAATAGCTGGAGATGCCCACGTAGAGCGCCTTGCCCTGGCGGTGGATCTGGGCGAGCGCGCCCATCGTTTCCTCCAGCGGCGTCTTCGGGTCGACGCGGTGCGAGTAGAAGATGTCGACATAGTCGAGGCCCATCCGCTTGAGGCTCTGGTCGCACGAGGCGATCAGATACTTCTTGCTGCCGCCCACGTCCCCATAGGGCCCCGGCCACATGTCCCATCCCGCCTTGGTGGAGATGATCAGCTCGTCGCGATGCTGCGCGAAGTCGGTCGCCAGCACGCGGCCGAAATTCTCTTCGGCGGAGCCATAGGGCGGGCCGTAGTTGTTCGCGAGATCGAAGTGGGTCACGCCGCGATCGAACGCCCGGCGCAGCATCGCGCGGGCATTTTCAAACACATCGGTGCCGCCGAAATTCTGCCAGAGCCCCAGGCTGATCGCCGGCAGGTCGAGCCCGCTCACACCGCAGCGGCGATAGGGCATACGGCCATCATAACGGTCGGCATCGGCATGCCAGGGCTGGGGATAGGCCATCATCTCTCTCCATCGGGAAGGCTGTACGGAACGCGCCTATACGCAGGCGGGATCCCGCACGGAACACCCCGCCCCGCAACAATGGCAAGCCGCCCCCAAGGACAGCTATCTTGTCGTGTCGCCCCTCGCCCGGTAACGCCGGCGGCCATGCAGTATCACAGCACCCGCGGCGGCGCGCCCTTGCTGGGCTTTCGCGACGTCACCCTCACCGGCCTCGCCAGCGACGGCGGCCTCTACGTCCCGACCGAATGGCCGCATTTCTCGGCCGAGGATATCGCCGCCATGCGCGGTCTCTCCTATGTCGAGACGGCGGTGCGGGTCATGCTGCCCTTCGTCACGCCGGACCTGAGCGAGGACGAGCTGCGCGAGCTCTGCACCCAGGCCTATGGCCGCTTCGCCCATGCCGCGGTGACCCCGCTGGTCCAGCTCGATGCGCAGCATTGGCTGCTCGAGCTGTTCCACGGCCCGACCCTCGCCTTCAAGGATGTGGCGCTCCAGCTGCTCGGGTTGCTGTTCGAGAAGTTCCTGGTCGGCACCAATCAGCACCTCACCATCGTCGGCGCGACCTCGGGCGACACCGGCAGCGCGGCGATCGACGCGGTGGCAGGCCGCATCGGCGTGGACATCTTCATGCTGCACCCGCAGGGCCGCGTGTCCGACGTCCAGCGCCGGCAGATGACCACGGTGCTCGCCCCCAATGTCCACAACATCGCGATCGACGGCAGCTTCGACGATGCCCAGGCGCTGGTGAAGGCGATGTTCAACGATCGCGACTTTGCCGGCCGTTTCCAGCTGAGCGCGGTCAACTCGATCAACTGGGCCCGGCTGATGGCGCAGGTGGTCTATTATTTCTACGCCGCCGCGCGCCTGGGCGCGCCCGAGCGCGCCGTCGCCTTCTCGGTGCCCACCGGCAATTTCGGCGACGTCTTCGCCGGCTATGTCGCCGCGCGGATGGGGCTGCCGGTGGCGAAGCTGGTGGTGGCGACCAACGTCAACGACATCCTCCACCGCGCGCTGTCGGCCGGCGACTATTCGGCGGGCACCGTCACCCCCACCGCCGCCCCCTCGATGGACATCCAGGTCAGCTCGAACTTCGAGCGGCTGCTGGCGGACCTCGCCGGCGCGCCGGTGGCCGATCAGATGCGCGGCTTCGAATCGACCCGCGCGATGCAGCTCACCAATGTGCAGCGGGAAGGCGCGTCGAAGCTGTTCACCAGCGACGCCATCGATGCCGACGGCATGAACGAGGCGATGCGCTGGGCCTGTGCCGAGGCCGCGCAGGTGATCGACCCGCACACCGCGATCGGCCTCGCCGCCGCCCAGCGCGCCGGCCTGCCCGCCGATGTGCCGGTAGTGACCCTCGCCACCGCCCACCCCGCCAAGTTCCGCGACGCGGTCGAGCGCGCCACTGGCGTCCGCCCGCACGTGCCGAACCGCATCGGCGACCTGTTCGATCGCCAGGAGCGCTACGACACGCTTCCCGCCGAATTCGGCGCGATCACCGGCTATATCGCCGAGCGGGCGCACGCGAAGGCATGAAACTCGTCACCCTCACCGGCGAACCCTGGGCGGACTATGGGCTGATCGACTCCGGCCATGGCCGCAAGCTGGAGCGCTACGGCGCCTATCGCTTCATTCGACCCGAGCCCCAGGCGATGTGGGCGCCCGCCTCGGCCGACTGGGACGCGCATGCCGAGTTCGTCCCCGGCTCCGACGAGGATGGCGGCGGCCGCTGGGAGTATCTGAAGCCTACCCCGCGCGAGGGCTGGCCGCTGGCATGGCGCGAGGTGCGCTTCACCGCCCAGACCACGCCCTTCCGCCATCTCGGCTTCTTCCCGGACATGGCGCCGGTATGGGACTGGATGCGCGGCCGGATCGACGGCATGGACAGCCCTGAGTGCATGAACCTGTTCGGCTATACCGGCGTCGGCTCGCTGGCGCTGGCGGCGGCGGGCGCGAAGGTGACGCATGTCGACGCCTCCAAGAAATCGGTGATGGAGGGCAAGGCCAACGCCCAGCTCTCGAACATGACCGACAAGCCGATCCGCTGGATGATCGACGACGCGATGAAATTCAGCGCGCGCGAAGTACGCCGCGGCCGCCGCTATGACGGCATCATCCTCGATCCGCCGAAATGGGGCCGCGGGCCCAACGGCGAGGTGTGGAAGCTGGAGGAAGGCCTGCCGGCACTGATCGACGACGTGGCCAAGCTGCTGGATGCGGATTCGCGCTTCCTGTTCCTGACGGTCTACGCGGTGCGCATGTCGGCGCTGGCGATCGGCGAACTGGTCCGCCAGGCGATGGCGGACAAGGGGGGCACGGTCGAGGCCGGCGAGCTGACGGTGCGGGAAGAAGCACGCGGGCTGGAGCTGCCGACGGCGATTTTCGCACGGTGGAGCAGGTAGACTTCCTCTGAGACGACCGGAAACCCCGTAGACCCGGCACGGCTTCCGAGTGCCGGCAGGCCAGACGCGATGCCGGTGTCTTGCCTGCATTTCCGCGTTCACCACGGCTGAACGCGAGCAGTATCGCCCGGGGGCAAACCTCCTCTCCAGCGCATTGTTCTTATTCATTCCGAGCCAGGCGAGTCTCTACTTGCGCCTGCCGCGCTTCTGAATCCTTAGAAGACCCTCCCAACGCACAACAATATCAGTAGTTTTCCCAAATTTCGCGACGGTTACGCGAGCGAAACGAGGTTTAATCTAGGCCTTCTCTTGCAATGACCGCAGTTTGACTCCCGAAATGGATCAGATTATTTTAGCGTCGGGCGCCATAAAATAGAATCACTTGCCATTCATGCATCGAGGGGATTCTGATGAACATCAATAAGCTAGCCATCGCGGCTATCATCTTTGGCGCGCCCGTTCCGGCATTCGCGCAGATCAACGCGCCGGTGCCAACCGCCAACTATATCACTTTCGGAGGGAATGACTGGGCGTGGGCCAGCCCCTGCCCGCCGAGCGGCGGCTACAAGGGCGAGACCTGTGGTGACGGCTCGGCAATCAACCTTAGCTATCAAGGTACGCTGGGCTGGCGCCTTCCGACCGCAACCGAACTGGCCGCCGGACCTTCGGTGACCAATTTCGGAACATGGAACTCCTTCGCCTGCGCCTCGGCATGGTTCACCGCCTCCTACTCGCACTGCGACTATGGCGATGCGCAGAGTGGCGCCGTGTTCGGCACCGCCGGCGGCAATGTCTGGTATGCAGAAACCTGGGTGATCCGCGGCGACTCCGCCGTCCCCGAACCCGCCGCCTGGGCCATGCTGATCGGCGGCTTCGCAATTTCCGGTGGCGCACTGCGCCGTCGCCGCTTGGTCCGCGTCGCCTATTCGGCCTGATCGGCGTCCGGTCACAGCAAAGGGGCGTCGTCGACGAGATCTACGACGCCCCTTATATCTGCAACGCTGCTGATCACATCCCGCCGCAACAGGCTCACCGCAACACGCTGTCCGAAGCCCGGCCCGCCGCTTCGCTGCAGGCCACGCGCAGCAGCCACTCACTCCGGGGTATGATCTCGCTCGCTTCTTCGGCGAAGGGGATGAATGCTGCGGTGGAATAGTACCGCAGCCGCGGGCGTGCCCAGCGCAGCAGCCTGTCGCCGTTGGCACGACCAAGCGAGCGGCTGATCTCCTTGAACGGGTACAGATCGACCGAAGCCATCACCTGCGACTGCCCGTCGTCGATGGAGGCCAGTTTGGCATTCGGCGAGCCATGGAACTGCACGCGATTGGGCAGCCCAACCCGCGCGTCGTGCAGCGCCAGAGGGCCGATCGGGGCCTTCCGACCGCGGCGGTCGCTGGTGCCCTCGATTGTCACCACCCAACCACCCTGCGGCAGCTTGCCGGCTGTACACCGAAAGCAGGAATCCCGCGCGATAGCCGCCGGCGCTCGGAGTCGGAGGAGGAAAGGAAAGCTGCCAGCCCTCAGCCGGCAAGCACGCCCAGCCGCACCAGCTCGGCGCGGAACGCCTCGGCGCCGGTGAACACCACGCCGTGGATGCCCTGCGCCCGCGCGGCTTCGACATTCACGGCTAAGTCGTCGACGAACACCGCGTCCGGGCCCTGCAACCCGAATCGCTCCAGCGCCAGCGCGTAGATGGCGGGATCGGGCTTCACCAGCTTCTCGTCGCCCGAGACGACGATATCCTGGAAGCGGCCGAACAGCCATTCGACCTGCGGCATCCAGGCGCGCCAGAACTCGCCGGAGAAATTGGTGATGCCGTACAGCGGCACGCCCGCCGAATCGAGTTCCTCGACCAGCTCGGCCATGCCCGGGATCGGCGGCCCCAACTGGTCGCCGAACTGCGGCCCCCAGAGCGCGATCTTGTCGGCATGCTCGGGGTACAGCGCGCTCAGCTCCGCCGATGTCTCGACGAAGGGGCGGCCAGCGTCATGCTGGAAATGCCATTCCTTGGTGACGACCTGCGACAGAAACGCGTCGAGCGCCTGCTCGTTGTCGAACAGGCGCTCGTACAAACGCCGCGGTTCCCAAGGGAAAAGAACGTTGCCGACGTCGAAGATGACGGCGTGCGGCGCAGTCCCCACGTGTGGGCTCAGCCCTGACGTGCCTTGAAACGCTTCTGCGTCTTGTTGATCACGTAGATCCGGCCACGGCGGCGGATCACGCGGTTGTCGCGGTGCCGCCCCTTGAGCGACTTCAATGAATTGACGATCTTCATGACCGATTCGCTTCTCAAATTATCTGGAATGCCGGAAAGAGCGGCTCGCCTATAAGCGCGGGGGCGGGAAGTCAAGGCCGCGTGTGCTGGATGCAGCCGATCGCCGTCCTCGAACGTTCCACCGCCGATGGGCCTCGCAATTCCGCTCGACCCGGCTTGTGCCGGCAGGATACACCCGTTGCGCCCACGAAACAGGAGTGCGTGTTCGTGAATCCGTATCTGCGTCTTGCCCTGCTCGCCACCCTGCCCGCGCTTGCCGCCGGCTGCACCTCCACCGGCGGTCGCCCGCCGATCGACGTTACCCGCTATCATCTGAGCGAGCCGTTCGAGCGAACCACCGTCTCGATCATGCCGATGTCGGGCGCGATGGACGTGACGCCGGAGTTCCGCGCCTATGCCGATGCGGTGCAGGCCGAGCTGAGCAAGCAGGGCTATGTCCCGGCAACCAGCGATCGTCCGGCGGGCTATATCGCCTCGGTATCGTTCACCCGCGCCTCGCGCGGCGTGGTGCGCGAACCCTCGCCGGTGTCGATCGGCCTGGGCGGCGGCAGCTTCGGCGGCGGCCGGGGCGGCGGCGTCGGCCTGGGCGGCGGCTTCTCCTTCGGGCTCGGCAAGCGCAAGACCAACGAGATCCTCGTCTCGCAGCTCTGGGTGCAGCTGCGCCGCCGCGCCGGCGAGAGCGTGATCTGGGAAGGCCGCGCCGAGACGACGGGCGTGGGCATCAAGGACAACCAGCCCGCTGCCACCGCCCAGCGCCTCGCCGCGGCGCTGTTCAAGGACTTCCCCGGCGAGTCCGGGATCACTACGACGGTCAAATGAGCATCCAGATCAGCGCCGCGTTCGACAGCGGCAACATCCGCGTGGTCGCCATCGAAGGCGACCGGGTCGACTGCGAGATCGTCCTCGATCACCAGTCGGACTTCTTCCAGTGGTTCCACTTCCGCGTCGCCGGCGCGAAGGGGCGGACGCTGACCTTCCGCATCCTCAATGCGGGCAGCTCGGCCTATCCCTTCGGCTGGCCGGGCTACAAGGCGCGCTGGTCGGCGGACCGCGAATCGTGGCGGATGGCGGAGACGGACTATGCCGGCGGCATCCTCAGCTTCACCCATCATTTCCAGACGGACCTCACCTGGTTCGCCTATTTCGCGCCCTATTCGATGGAGCGGCACCATGATCTGGTCAGCCGCATCGCGCTTGCCGAGGGCGTGACGCACCGCCAGCTGGGCGAGACGCTGGACGGCCAGCCGATCGACTGCCTCAGCATCGGCGAAGGCCCCAAGCAGGTCTGGCTCTATGCCCGCCAGCATCCGGGCGAGAGCATGGCCGAATGGTGGATGGAAGGCGCGCTGGAATTCCTCACCGACGAGGATAATGCCGTGGCGAGCACGCTGCGGCAGAAGGCCACCTTCCACTGCGTGCCCAACATGAACCCGGACGGCTCGCGCCGCGGCCATCTGCGCACCAATGCGGCGGGGGTGAACCTCAACCGCGAATGGCACACGCCCACGCCGGAGCGCAGCCCGGAAGTGCTCGCGGTGCGCAACGCGATGGACGCAACAGGCGTGGACTTTGCCATGGACGTGCACGGCGACGAGGCGATTCCGGCCAATTTCCTCGCCGGATTCGAGGGCATTCCGAGCTGGACCGACGAACTCGGCGAGAAGTTCTACGAATTCGGCCGTCGCCTCGCCGCGCACACGCCCGATTTCCAGACCGAACTCGGCTATGACAAGTCGCCCCCGGGCAAGGCCAACCTCGCCATGTCGACCAACCAGCTCGCCGAGCGGTTCGGTGCAGTGTCGATGACGCTGGAAATGCCGTTCAAGGACCATGATGCGAACGCCGACCCGGAGTTCGGCTGGTCGCCGATCCGCAGCAAGCTGCTCGCCCATGCCTGCCTGGAGACGCTGGCCGGGATGATCGACACGCTGTGATCACGATCCGGGAAGGCGGGCTGGACGATGGCCAGGTGCAGGATCTCCTGTGCCTGCACGCCACCGGCATGCTCGCCAACTCGCCGGCGGAAAGCTGCCACTTTCTCGACCTTTCGGGCCTCCAGGCGGCGGACGTCACCTTCTGGAGCGCCTGGGAGGGGGCGGACCTGCTCGGCATGGGCGCGCTCAAGCAGCTCGATGCGACGCACGGGGAAGTGAAGTCGATGCGCACCGTGCCCGCACGGCTCGGCAAGGGCGTCGGCGCGACGATGCTGGAGCATATTCTCGCCACGGCCCGGGCGCGCGGGCTGACGCGGCTGAGCCTGGAGACAGGCACCGCGCCGGCGTTCGAACCGGCGATCCGGCTTTACACCCGCTACGGCTTCGTTCCCTGCGCGCCCTTCGGCGACTATCGCGAGGATCCACACAGCCGCTTCCTTACGCTGGTACTCTAGCAGCGGGCGATAACGACGCCTCAGCGGCATGTGCAGACTGGTGAGGCTTGGTGGTTAGCTGCCGTTGGTCCAGCGGCGAATCGCAGCGTTGATCAGCGCGCGGGATATGAAGCCAACAACCGCGGCAGTTGCCAACGCTGCCAAGATCAAAAGCCAGTTCGGATCATGGTGGCAGGATACGTCTGAAGCGCAATCGCCCCATGCACTCAGTAAGATAATCAAACCCAAGAGGGGCACGCCTACTATCGCAGCCAAGGCGCAGCCCCACTTGCCCCCCGGTGTGCCACCCGACTTGTATCCTTCGTTCATCCCGACAAGCTAGCTGAACCCGGATTGACCTTAACTGGACGTAACCGAACCAATCCGCTGATCGCCCAGATCCGATCATGAAGCCTCTCGCGGCCCCGACCATTCCCGGCGCGGCGCGTCCCCGACCAGCGTCATGCCCACGCCTTCGGTAGCTCGCAGGGGCAGCGCGGCAGCATCGAAGCCGTCCAGGCAGAAGACGTTGACGCCATACTGGTCCGGTGCGGCGCGCTTGCGGTGGAACACATAGATGCCGCAGCGGCTGCAGAAATGATGCTTCGCCCGCATCGTGTTCCATTGATAGGTGGCGAGCAGCGCCTCGCCCGCCTCGATCCGAAGCGCCGCTTCCGGCACCTTCACCATCACCGCGTTGCGCTTCACGCAGAGCGAGCAGTCGCAGGTCGTCAGTTCGTCCGGTTCATGCGCAATGGTGAAGCGCACGCCGCCGCAATGGCAGGAACCGGAATGGACGGTCACCACCGCGCCACGCCTTCGAGATAGAACAGGCACGCGCCTTCCAGGTCGACGCGGTCCCCGCGAAGCCGGCACCACATCTCCCCGCCGCGCGGCGAGGCCTGGAACGCGTGCAGTTCGGTCTTGCCCAGTCGCTCGGACCAGAAGGGCGCCAGCGCACAATGCGCGCCGCCAGTCACCGGATCTTCGGGAATGCCTTTGGCGGGGGCGAAATAGCGGCTGACGCAGTCATGGTCGCCCTCGCCGGGCGCCGTCACGATCACGCCGGCGGCGGGGAGCCGGGCGATCGCGGCAAGATCCGGAACCAGCCGACGCACCGCCTCGGCCGAAGCGAGGCGCGCGACGAAGTTGAAGCCGTCCCACACCACCTCCTCCGGCACGGCACCCAGCGCTTCGGAGAGCCCCGCGGGTGCATCGGCCGGCACACAGCGGCGCACCGGGAAGTCCATGACATAGCCGATGCCGGAACGGCGCACGGTCAACGGGCCGCTTGCCGAATGGAACACCACCTGCTCCCGTTCAGGCGCAAGCCGCTCCAGCACCACTGCGGCGCTGGCAAGGGTCGCATGGCCGCAGAGCGGCACCTCGACCGTGGGGGTGAACCAGCGGAGGCGATAGTCCTCACCCTGCGGCACGAGGAAGGCCGTTTCCGCCAGATTGTTCTCGGCCGCCAATGCCTGACAAAGATCGCTCGGCGGATCGCTGTCGAACAGCATCACCGCCGCCGGGTTGCCGGCGAACCGCCTGCTGGTGAACGAAGCGAGCTGAAAGAGACGTGCTTCCATGCACTGCAGGCTAGAGCGTTTTCGCCTTGGGCGAAAAGGCTCTAGCTGTTTGATCGCAGCATTTTCCGAGCCGTTGATCGTGAACGGTCAACTTGAGAACGCTCTAGCCGCTCGCCGGTGGTGCGACCAGCCCTTGTCCCCTGCCCTGAAGCCACCCTGGCCTCAGGCGAAGAGCGACAGCGCCCCGCTTTCCAGCGCCTCCGGAATCGATAGCCGCTCGCCCGCATCGCGCTGGTGGGTGGTCGGCTCGGGCACCAGGTGCCACGGCGTCACCACCGCGTCGCACCAGGCAGTGAACAAGCCCGAAGACCAGGCCCGGATGCTCTCTTCCGCGTCGGGCATCATGCCCGTGCCAAGGTTGGATTCCAGTCGCATCGTCATCGTTCCCGCTCCCTGTCAGCAAGGTCGATCCCGCACTCCCCCGAGTCCCTTTCCCTTATACCGCAAAGGCGCGGAGAATGCACGATACTGCAATCGTTTAGCCTGCCCCCAACCCCGCTGCAAATGCGATTCGCAGCGCCTCGGACAGGCTCTTCGCCCCCAGCTTCGCCATCACGTTCGCGCGGTGCACTTCCACCGTCCGCGCCGAGATGCCGAGGTCGTAGGCGATGGTCTTGTTCGGATAGCCTTGCGCCAGCCCGTCCAGCACCTCGCGTTCGCGCACGGTCAGCGCGCCGAGCAGCGTTTCGGCATCGGCCGCGCGCGCCTTGACGTCCTCGGCGGCCTCCAGCCGCTCGAAGCCGCGATTGATCGCGTCGATCAGGGCGCCGCTCTCCATCGGCTTTTCGAGGAAGTCGACCGCGCCGGCCTTCATCGCCTTCACCGCCAGCGAGACATCGCCGTGCCCGGTCAGCACGATTACCGGCAGCGCGATGCCGCGCGCGTGGAGTTCCTGCTGCACCTCCAGCCCGTCCATCTCCGGCATCCGCACGTCGAGCAGCACGCAACCAGGCTCGACATGGCGCGCCTCCTTGAGGAACGCGACGCCCGAGGGCCAGGTCTGCACCGCGAACCCCGAAGTCTTGAGCATGAAGCTTGCGGAGCGGCGGACGCCATCCTCGTCATCGACGATATGGACGAGGCGCTTGTCGGTCACGGGGCGGATCCTTCTTCTACATGGACGAGGGTGAAGTGGAAGCAGCTGCCGCCGCCGGCGCGGGGCTCCAGCCAGATGCGGCCGCCATTGGCCTCCACGATGGTGCGGCAGATCGAGAGGCCGAGGCCCATGCCGTCCGTCTTGGTGCTGTGGAAGGCGCGGAACAGGTCCTCCGCCACCTCCGGCGCGACGCCGGGCCCGGTATCCGCCACCGTCACCCGCACGAAGCCGGGCGATTCCACCCGACTCAACACGGTCAGCCGGCGCTCGGGCGATTCGGCCATCGCCTCGATGGCATTGCGCATCAGGTTGATCAGCACCTGCTGGATCTGGATGCGATCGACCAGCACGGGCCCTGCGATCGGATCGAACAGGAACTCGGCCAGCACCCCCTTCTCGCGTGCGCCGATCAGCGCGAGCTTGCACGCCTCGTCGACCAGGTCGGGAATGTGCTCGACGCTTTTCTCCACCTCGCCGCGCGCGACGAATTCGCGCAGGCGCCGCACGATGGTGCCCGCGCGCAGCGCTTCCTGGGCGGTATCCGCCAGCGCCTCGCGGATCACCGGCAAGTCGTCCGGATTGTCGCCGTCGATCAGGTTGGAGACGCCCTGCACATAGTTGACGACGGCGGTGATCGGCTGGTTGAGTTCATGCGCGAGGGTGGAGGCCATGGTGCCCATCGCGCTCACCCGGGCGGCATGGATCAGGCCGGAGCGCAGTTCCTCGATCCGCTGCTCCGCCTGCTGCTTGTCGCTGAGGTCGCGGATGAAGCCGGTGAACACGCGCTCGCCCTCGGTGATCGCCTCGCCCACCGACAATTCGATCGGGAAGGTGGATCCGTCGCGGCGCCTGGCGGTCACGGTGCGGCCCGTGCCGATAATCCGTCGCTCGCCGGTCTCCAGATACCGGCGGATATAGCCGTCATGCTGATGGCCGTCGCTGGTCGGCATCAGCAGGCTGATATTGGCGCCGACCACCTCTTCCTCGGCATAGCCGAACAGGCGTTCGGCCGCCGCGCTGAACGAGACGATGTTGCCGCGCTCGTCGATGATCACCATGGCGTCGAGCACCGTCGCCAGGATCGAGCGAAGATGGTTGGCGGCGGCAGTCGCCTGGCGCTCGCTGGCGCGCTGCTCGGTAATGTCGCGGATCACCTTGCCATAGCCGCGCAATCGCCCGTCTGGGCCGCGCAGGGGGGTGATCAGCACCTGGGCGAGGAACTCGCTGCCGTCCTTGCGAAGGCGCCAGTCCTCCTCCTCGAACTTGCCGTCGCGCAAGGCAGCGTCGAGATCGGCGCGCGGCTTGCCGGCGGCCACCGCCGAGCCCGGATAGAACAGCGCCATGTCGCGCCCGAGAACCTCTTCCTCCTGCCAACCTTTCAGCCGGCGCGCGCCTTCGTTCCAGAAGGATACGCGGCCCTTGGGATCCACGGTGTAGATGGCATAGCCGACCGCACCGTCGATCAGCAGGTTCAGCTCGGCGGCGAGTTCGTCGGCACGATCGGCGCGGCGGCGGGCATCCGCCTCCTCGGCGCGCAATCGGCGGCGCAAGGCACGGCTATAGGCTGCGAGCAGCAGGATTGCCGCCGCCCAGGCGAGCAGCACGCCGACCAGCACATGCCGCTCGCCGCGCGAGACCAGCGGCGCGAGAGCCAGTCCCGATACCAGCAGCAACAGCGTCGCCAGCGCCTCCGGGACGCGCAGCCGCAGCCGATCGCCGAGCGCCGGACGCACGGGGCCGTCGAACTGCGGCAGCGGAAAGTTCATCGCGCCAGCGCGCCGAGCAACTCGAGCCGCCCGACCGGCTTCTTCACCACACCGACAAAGCCCGCGGCGCGGGCGTCCTCATCCAGTTCGGCATGGCTGCGGCCGATCAGGATCGCGCGGCCCTGCCACCCGCGCAGGGCAAGCTGCCGCAGCAGGTGGATCGCGTCGCCATCCGAGAGATCGCGTGCGATCAGGAGCGTGCGGATCTGGTCGAGCGTCGCCTCCGCCATCGCGGCGGCGGCAGAAGCGAAGGCGCGCACTTCCATGCCGCAGCCCTGCAGCAGCAATTGCAGCGCGCGACGCGAATCGTCCTGCGAATCGACCAGCAACACGCGCTCGCGCACCGCCCGGGCCTGAATGGGAACACCCTCCTTCATGCGCGCACCACAGGTGGCGAACAGGGGCGGAAATGGCAGACGCTACAACGCATGCAGCCAAAATATGGAGCCGCGCGCGTCGACGGCATGCGGATTGGTACGTATTCACGTTCGGCTCAGCGCGAATAGCGTTCCTCGGCCCAAGGGTCGCCGCGCAGATGATAGCCGTTCACTTCCCAGAAGCCCGGCCGATCGCGCCCGATCACCTCGATCCGCGAAATCCACTTGGCGCTCTTCCAGAAATAGAGGTGCGGCACCACCAGCCGCGCCGGGCCGCCATGGTCGCGGTGGAGCGGCTTGCCTTCCCAGCGGTGCGCGATCAGCGCGTCGGGCGCAGCGAAATCGGCGAGCAGCAGGTTGGTGGTGTAGCCGTCATAGCCGTGCAGCATCACCGCCGCGGCTTCCTCGCGCGGCTCGACCATCTCCAGCAGCCGCGCCGTGGCAACGCCGGCCCAGCGATTGTCATAGCGCGACCAGCTGGTGACGCAGTGGATGTCGCTCACCCGCTCGTCGGTCGCCAGCGCCTCGAAGGCCGGCCAGTCGAGCGTCAGCGGCCGGGCGACCATGCCGTCGATCGTCAAGCGCCAGCGTTCGGTGCGCACCTCGGGCTGGCGGCCGAGATCGAGCACCGGCCAGTTGGTCACCAGATGCTGCCCTGGCGGCAGCCGCTCCGCCTCGGCGCGCGCGGTGCGGCCGGTAAGGAACTTGCCCGCCTCGGCCCAGGCGCGCTTGGAGCGGGTGAGCTTGCTGTCCTCGTCCATCGGGCGGCTCCTCGTCAGGCCGGCTTCCGCTCGCCGGCGATGGTCGGCAATAGCTCGGATACGGTGGGGTGGATATGCACTGCATGCGCCAGGTCGGTCGCGGTACCCTGCTTCACCATCAGGTCGAGCACGCCGTGGATCGCCTCGTCGCCGCTGGTGCCCAGGATCGCACCGCCGAGGATCCTGCCGGTATCGGCGTCGCTCACCAGCTTCATGAAGCCGAGCGTCTCGTCCTTCTCCACCGCGCGGCCCACGCGCGTCATCGGCCGCCGGCCTACCTCGATGCGGTGCCCCGCCTTCCTGGCCTCCGCCTCGCCCAAGCCGACGCGACCGAGCGGCGGGTCGATATAGAGCGCGTACGCCGGGATGCGGTCGGTCACCTTGCGGTCGGCCCCGTCGAGCAGATTGTCGGCGACAATCTCGAAGTCGTTGTATGCGGTGTGGGTGAAGGCGCCGCGACCGTTGCAGTCGCCCATCGCCCAGATGCCGTCGACATTGGTGCGCAGGCGGTCGTCGACCTGGATGTAGCCGCGCGCATCGGTTTCCACGCCGGCCGCCTCCAGCCCGAGATCGTCGATATTGGGCGTGCGCCCCACCGCGAGCAGCACATGGCTGCCCAGCACTTCGGGGCTGCCCTCGTGGCAGTCGACGCCGACGAGCACGTCGTCGCCTTGGCGCGAAAAGCGGATGCATTCGGCGCCGGTGCGGATCGCAATGCCTTCGGCCTCCAGGATGTCGCGCACTGCGTCCGATATCTCGGGATCCTCGCGGCCGATCAGCTTGGGTCCCTTCTCGACGATCGTCACCTCGGCGCCGAAGCGGCGGAACATTTGGCCGAACTCCAGCCCGATATAGCTGCCGCCGACCACCACCAGGTGCCGCGGCACCGCATCGAGCTTGAGGATCGTGCTGTTGGTGAGGAACGGCACGTCGTCGACACCCGGCATGTCCGGCACCAGCGCGCGGCCGCCGACATTGAGAAAGATGCGGTCGGCCTCCAGCACCTCTTCGCCCACCCGCACCCGGCGCGGCGACTCGAACCGGGCCTGGCCGAAGAACAGCGTGCAATGCGCCATCCCGTCGATCCACTGGCGCAGCGACGCGCGCGAATCGGCGGAGATCTTGTCCGCGCGCGACCGCACCCTGGCGAAGTCGATGCTCACTTCGCCGTCGATCGTCACGCCGAAATCGGCGGCGCGCCTGGCCATGTGCGCGGCATAGGCGCTGGCGACCCAGGTCTTGGTCGGCTTGCAGCCGGTGTTGACGCAGGTGCCGCCGAGCAGATGCCGTTCGATCAGCGCGACGGACATGCCTGCATCGCTCAGCCGCCCGGCGAGCGGCGTTCCCGCCTGCCCCGCGCCGATCACGATCGCGTCGAACCGGCGGCTCACAGCGACGCCACCGCGAACGCCGCGACTCCGATCGCCGCAAGATCCTCGACCAGTGCGGCGGGCATGTCGGCGCCAAAGGCCCGGCACAGCCCCATCCGCGCCGCATAGCCGCCGAAGGTGCCGATCACCGCGCCCAGCACGCCGGCGGCAATGCAGAACGGCAGCGAACTCGCCGCCAGCCCGATCGCCGCGCCGCACAGCGCGCCGGAGAGCATCCGCCCGATGAACCCCGGCGGCGACTTGCGGCTGGGCGTGGTCGGCAACTTGTCCGCCACATATTCGCCGATCGCGAGCAGGGTGAAGATCCACGGCGTCCCCCACCAGCCCAGCCAGCCGAGCCAGGTGCCCGAAAGCGGCAGCCAGCCGGCATAGGCCGCCCAGGAAATCGCCATCGGCGCGGTCATGGTGCGCATGCCGGCGACGATGCCGATCAGCAGCGCGAGGACGAGGGGCGGCATCGGCAGGTCTCCCATAAGCGTTGCCACACCAGCGCCTTTCTGCGCGAACACGCAACTGCACTTCGGTATGGTCCCGCCGCCAACGAAACGAATCGCCACGGGTTGCAACCCGCCACCGATTGAAGGATCAGGCGGGCCAACCAAGCCCTACAGGAGAACCGGCCATGAAGACCCGCGCCGCCGTCGCCTTCGAAGCGAAGAAGCCGCTGGAGATCGTCGAACTCGATCTGGAAGGCCCCAAGCCCGGCGAAGTGCTGGTCGAGATCATGGCCACCGGCCTGTGCCACACCGATGCGTACACGCTGGATGGCCTCGATTCGGAGGGCCTGTTTCCCTCGGTGCTCGGCCATGAAGGCGCCGGCATCGTCCGCGAGGTGGGCGCCGGCGTCACCAGCGTGAAGCCGGGCGACCATGTGATCCCGCTCTACACGCCCGAATGCCGCCAGTGTAAGTCGTGCCTGTCGGGCAAGACCAACCTGTGCACCGCGATCCGCGCCACCCAGGGCAAGGGCCTGATGCCCGACGGCACCACGCGCTTCAGCTACAAGGGCCAGCCGATCTTCCATTACATGGGCTGCTCGACCTTCTCGAACTTCACCGTGCTGCCCGAGATCGCCGTCGCCAAGATCCGCCAGGACGCGCCCTTCCAGACCAGCTGCTATATCGGCTGCGGCGTCACCACCGGCGTCGGCGCGGTGGTCAACACCGCCAAGGTGCAGGTGGGCGAGACCGTCGTGGTGTTCGGGCTGGGCGGCATCGGCCTCAACGTGATCCAGGGCGCGCGGCTCGCCGGCGCAGGCCAGATCATCGGCATCGACGTCAACTCGGACCGCGAGGAATGGGGCCGCAAGTTCGGCATGACCCACTTCCTCAACACCAAGGGCATGTCGCGCGAACAGATCGTCGCCAAGGTGGTCGAGCTGACCGACGGCGGTGCCGACTACAGCTTCGACGCGACCGGCAATACCGAAGTGATGCGCACCGCGCTCGAATGCTGCCATCGCGGCTGGGGCGAATCGATCATCATCGGCGTGGCCGAGGCGGGCAAGGAAATCAGCACCCGCCCGTTCCAGCTGGTCACGGGTCGCGTCTGGAAGGGCACCGCATTCGGCGGCGCCAAGGGCCGGACCGATGTGCCGAAGATCGTCGACTGGTACATGAACGGCAAGATCGCGATCGACCCGATGATCACGCACATCCTGACGCTGGAAGAGATCAACAAGGGGTTCGACCTGATGCATGCGGGCGAAAGCATCCGCAGCGTCGTCGTCTACTGAGAGGAGACCAAGCGATGTTCACCCATGTGATGCTCGGCGCAGACGAT
Source organism: Sphingomonas sp. (assembly GCF_036731925.1). GTDB lineage: Bacteria > Pseudomonadota > Alphaproteobacteria > Sphingomonadales > Sphingomonadaceae > Sphingomonas. The sequence goes on along the minus strand of NZ_DAINDJ010000001.1, from coordinate 270,250 downwards.
ATCGACGCCGCCAAGGCCTTTTACGACGCGACGCTGGGCGTGCTGGGCGTGCCCGAGGGTGTCGTCGATGAAGCCGGCCGGGTCCTCTACGTCCATGGCGGGGGCCGCCTGCTGATCACCCGCCCGATCAACGGGGAACCGGCAAGTTGCGCCAATGGCGGGACGATCGGCTTCTTCGCCGCGTCGACGGATCTGGTCGACGCCTGGCAGGCAGCGGGTGTTGCGCAGGGCGGCACCGCGATCGAAGATCCGGCGGGCGTTCGCAACGCAACCGGCGGTCGCCAGCTCTACCTCGCCTATCTTCGTGATCCATCCGGGAACAAGCTCTGCGCCGTCCATCCGGTCCGCGCCTGATGGAGACGCTGTCGACCAACAGGGCGTATGGCGGGGTGCAGGGCGTGTACCGCCACGCCTCCGCCGCGACGGGCACGCCGATGACCTTCTCGGTCTATGTGCCGCCTCATGAGGACGGGGCGAAGCTGCCGGTGCTCTGGTACCTCTCGGGGCTCACCTGCACCCATGCCAACGTGACCGAGAAGGGCGAGTATCGCCGCGCCTGCGCCGAAGCCGGCGTGATCTTCGTCGCCCCCGACACGAGTCCGCGCGGCGAAGGCGTGATCGACGTGCCCGACTATGATTTCGGCCAGGGCGCCGGCTTCTATGTCGACGCCACCCAGGCGCCCTGGGCCGAGCATTTCCACATGCGCACCTATATCGAGGACGAACTGCCCGCGCTCCTCGCCGCCGAGTTTCCGATGGCCGACCTGACCCGACAGGGCATTACCGGCCATTCGATGGGCGGGCACGGTGCGCTTACCATCGCCTTGCGCAATCCCGAGCGGTTCCGCAGCGTCTCGGCCTTTGCGCCGATCGTCGCGCCGGGCCAGGTTGCCTGGGGCCGGAAGGCGCTGGGCGGCTATCTGGGCGACAACCCCGCCGCATGGCGCACCCATGATGCCGTGGCGCTGATCGAGGACGGCGCCCGCCTGCCCGATCTGCTGGTCGATCAGGGCGACGCCGACGCGTTCCTCGCCGAGCAACTCCGCCCGCAGCTGCTGGCCGATGCCTGCGCGGCCGCGGGCATCCCGCTGACGCTGCGGCTCCAGCCGGGCTATGACCACAGCTATTATTTCGTCTCGACCTTCCTCGCTGAGCATGTCGCGTGGCATGCGGCGCGGTTGAAAGCGTGATATAAGACCAGCACACCGGCGCAGCGCGGGGCTCCGCCGGCCCATTCGGGGGAGTTTCCGGCGTGAAGTTGAAGTCGCTGTTCGCCGTCGCCGCCGCGCCGATCGCGCTGCTGTTCAGCCCGCTCGCCTGGAGCCAGGCTGCTCCGGCTGCTCCGGCTGCTGCGCCTGCGGTGCAGAGCCGCCCGGCCGATCCGGCGCTGTGGGTGGTCAAGGATGCCGATACCACCATCTATCTGTTCGGCACCGTCCATGTGCTGAAGCCGGGCCTGAGCTGGTTCGATTCGGCGGTGAAGGCGGCGTTCGACAAGAGCGACACGCTGGTGCTCGAACTGATCGAGCCGGATCCCGCCGCGATGCAGGGCCTGCTGGTGAAGACCGCCATGGCGCCGGCCGGATCCAAGCCGATCGCCGAGCAGTTGCCCGCCGAGAGGCGCGACGCCTATCTGAAGGCGATGGCGGACATCGGCGTGCCCCCGGCAGCCTTCGATGCGCTGCAGCCCTGGGTCGCGGGGATCACGCTCAGCGTCGCCGGGCTGCCCAAGCTCGGCTATGATCCGGCCAGCGGCGCCGAAAAGGTGCTGACTGCCGCCGCCAAGGACGCCGGCAAGCCAATCATCGGGCTGGAAACCGCCGAACAGCAGCTTGGCTATTTCGCCAGCATGCCACCGGCACTGCAGCTCGCCTTCCTCGGTTCTGCCGTGGAAGATTATCCCAAGCTCGGGAGCGAACTGGGCCGGATGATCGATCAATGGGCCGCCGGCGATCCCGAAGCGCTGGGCGCGACGATGAACGAAGGCATGCGCGACACGCCGGAACTGGCGAAGATCCTGCTGACCGATCGCAATGCGCGCTGGGCGAAATGGATCGAGGCACGGCTCCAAAAGCCGGGAACGGTGTTCTTGGCAGTGGGCGCCGGCCATCTGGCGGGTGCCGACAGTGTCCAGGCGTTCCTCGCCAGGGATCAGGTCAAGGCGGAGCGCATCCGCTACTGATCGCTTTCGGCAGGGCGCGCCTTCCCCGGTGCGGCGCCCCGTCGCATCCCCGTTTGGAGCAGCACGCATGGCATCGAATCCCCGTCCCCTGATCGGCCTTCTCGCGGGCGTGACCGCCGGCCTCGTCGCCTCGGCTGCAATGGCCGCGTTCCAGAGCCAGGCGAGCAAGCTGATCCCCAAGGAAGACCAGAGCAAGGGCGACCCGGCGACGGTCAAGGCCGCGGACGCGGTGGTCGAGGCAACGACGGGCGACAAGGTGCCGGAGCCGTATCGCGAAGCCTCGGGACAGGCGGTGCATTACATCGTCGGCGGCGTGCTGGGCGGCATCTACGGCCTGATCACCGAATACCGGCCAGAGGCGGCCTCGGGCTTCGGCGGTGCCTATGGCGTGGTCACCTCCGCCCTGCTTGACGAAGGCGCGGTGCCGGCGCTGGGTCTCGGCAGCGGTCCGGCGGAAACACCGGCGTCGATTCATGCGTACGGTGCGGCATCGCACCTGGTGTATGGCATGGTGCTGGAAGGCGTCCGCCGGATTATCGCCGGCGCGCGGTAACGAACTGCCCTCTCCCCGCGCCCCTACAGCCGGCATCCCCGCGAAGGCGGGGATCCATTGGGGTCGCCCGATCGGCTCTAGCCGCTGACGCACAGGCGAATGGATCCCCGCCTTCGCGGGGATGACGTTGGAATTTGGGCAGACATTCCGCGCACCTCCATTACCCCAACCGCCTTGCGCGAACCCCCTATTGCTTTACGCTCTGCCCTTGCGGACGAGACTGGACTGATCCGGCGCGCGCCGCGACCCGCAAGTGCAGGGGAGGATGTCACTCTATGACGATCGTCTATTTCGCCATCGTCTGCGGCCTGATCGCCGTGGCTTATGGCTTCATCACCAGCCAGCAGGTGCTGCGCGCACCGGCAGGCAACGCCAAGATGCAGGACATCGCCGCCGCGATCCAGGAAGGCGCCAAGGCCTATCTGACGCGGCAATATACCGCCATCGCCGTGGTCGGCGCCGTGGTGGGTGTCGTGCTGTTCCTGACGCTGGGGCTGATCCCCACGATCGGCTTTCTGATCGGCGCGATCCTGTCCGGCGTGGCCGGTTTCGTCGGCATGAACATCTCGGTCCGCGCGAATGTGCGTACGGCCGAGGCCGCGCGCGGCAGCCTGCAGGGAGGGCTCACCCTCGCCTTTCGCTCGGGTGCCATCACCGGCATGCTGGTGGCAGGCCTGGGCCTGCTCTCGATCGCGGTGCTGTTCTGGTATCTGGTAGAGGTGGCGCATCATGCGCCGGGCGACCGTCTCGTCGTGCTCACCTTGTCCACGCTGGCCTTCGGCGCCTCGCTCATTTCCATTTTCGCGCGGCTCGGCGGCGGCATCTTCACCAAGGCGGCCGACGTCGGCGCCGATCTGGTCGGCAAGGTGGAAGCGGGCATTCCGGAGGACGATCCCCGCAATCCTGCCGTCATCGCCGATAATGTCGGCGACAATGTCGGCGACTGCGCCGGCATGGCGGCCGATCTGTTCGAGACATATGTCGTCACGCTCGGCCTCACCATGGTGACGATCGCGCTGCTGATGCGCGGAATCGACACGGCGCTGCTCACCCGGCTGATGGCGCTGCCGCTGCTCGTCGGCGGCGTGTGCATCCTCACCTCGATCCTCGGCACCTACATGGTCCGCCTCGGCAGCAACCAGTCGATCATGGGCGCGCTCTACAAGGGTTTCTGGACCACGGTGATCCTTTCCGTGCCGGCAATCTACGGCGTCACTTATTATGTGCTGGGCGGCCGGATGCAGGATGCGATCGGGTCGCTCGGCGAGCCCTCGGCGCTGCTCGACGGCAGCACGCTCTCGGCCGATGCCGTGGCGGCTGCGGCGGCGATGCCGAACGTCACCGGCATGGGCCTGTTCTGGTGCATGATGATCGGGCTGGCCGTTACCGGCCTGCTGGTCTGGATCACCGAATATTACACCGGCACCAATTTCCGCCCGGTAAAGTCGATCGCCAAGGCCTCGGTGACCGGCCACGGCACCAATGTCATCCAGGGCCTTGCGATCAGCCTCGAATCGACCGCGCTGCCGACGCTGGTGATCGTCGTCGCGGTGATCGCCACCTATCAGATCGCCGGCATCCTCGGGGTTGCCTTCGCTGCAACCTCCCTGCTGGCGCTGGCCGGTATGGTGGTAGCGCTCGACGCCTATGGTCCGGTGACCGACAATGCCGGCGGCATCGCCGAAATGGCGGGTCTGGAAGACGAGGTTCGCCACAAGACCGACGCGCTCGACGCGGTGGGCAACACCACCAAGGCGGTGACCAAGGGCTATGCGATCGGCTCGGCGGCGCTGGCGGCGCTGGTGCTGTTCGGCGCCTATACCACCGACCTCGATCATTATCGCGACGCGCTGGGGCTGACCGGGCCGGTCAACTTCTCGCTCTCCAACCCGTACATCATTGTCGGCCTGCTGCTCGGCGCGCTGCTTCCCTATCTGTTCGGCGCGTTCGGGATGACTGCGGTCGGCCGCGCCGCCGGATCGGTGGTGGAGGACGTCCGCGCCCAGTTCCGCGACAATCCGGGCATCATGGCAGGCACCAGCCGGCCCAACTATGCCCGCACGGTCGACATCGTCACCAAGGCGGCGATCCGCGAGATGATCGTGCCGTCGCTGCTCCCGGTGCTGAGCCCGATCATCGTCTACTTCCTGATCGCCGCGGTGGCGGGCAAGGAACAGGGCTTCGCCACGGTGGGCGCGATGCTGCTGGGCGTGATCGTCTCCGGCCTGTTCGTCGCCATCTCGATGACCAGCGGCGGCGGCGCCTGGGACAATGCCAAGAAGTACATCGAGGACGGCAATTACGGCGGCAAGGGCAGCGACGCCCACAAGGCCGCGGTGACCGGCGACACGGTGGGCGATCCGTACAAGGATACCGCCGGGCCTGCGGTCAATCCGATGATCAAGATCACCAACATCGTCGCCCTGCTGCTCCTCGCGGCCCTGGCCGGCGGCGGCACGCACTAGGCCTGACCTTCCCCCCTCCTGCGCGCGGGAGGGGGATTTGCTGTCTGCCTTGCCCTTCCGGCATCAAATAGCCATGTATCACGTGGAGACGCGTCCGCTCCGCGCCACCTTCCCTTTTTCCTTCCAGCGCTGTAAGGGCGACGCACTTTTACGCGCGCTAATCCCTGAGAGGCATTTTTTGGCCAAAGAAGAACTGCTTGAAATGCGTGGACAGGTTGTGGAGCTTCTCCCCAACGCCATGTTCCGCGTCCGGCTCGAGAACGACCATGAGATTCTCGGCCACACCGCCGGCAAGATGCGCAAGAACCGCATCCGTGTCCTGGTGGGCGACGAGGTGCTCGTCGAGCTGACGCCCTACGACCTGACCAAGGGCCGCATCACTTACCGCTTCAAGTAAGCGGGTGCCGCCCATGCGGCTCGTGCTCGCTTCCACTTCGCCGCGACGGCTCGATCTGCTCACCCGGATCGGCGCCGCGCCTGATCGCGTTGCCGCCCCGGACGTGGACGAGGATGTCCGCCCCGGCGAGCTGCCGCGACCCTATGTGCTGCGCGTCGCCACCGCCAAGGCGCATGCGGTCGACCGTGCGCCCGACGAGATCGTCCTCGCCGGCGATACCACCATCGCCGTCGGCCGCCGCATCCTCGGCAAGCCCGCGGACGAGGCAGATCTGCGCCGGATGCTGGCGCTGCTCTCCGGCCGCCGCCACCACTGCCTTTCCGCGCTTTGCGTGATCGGCGCGGACGGCAAGGCCCGCACCCGCGTGTCCGACACCGTCGTAGCGTTCAAGCGCCTCAGCGATGCCGATATCGACTGGTATGTCGCCAGCGGCGAAGGCATGGGCAAGGCGGGCGGCTATGCCATTCAGGGCAAGGCCGAGGCGTTCGTGCGCTTCCTCTCCGGCAGCCATTCGGGCGTGGTCGGCCTGCCGGTGTTCGAGGCGCGCGCCCTGCTCGCCGGTGCCGGCTATCCCCTTGGCTGAGTGGCTGTACGAGGCGGGGATCGGCGAGAATCGCGCCGCCCTCGTCGCGCGTGGCACCATCTGGAAGGCGCGAATCGAACTGGCGGGCACGCGGCCCCAGGTCGGCGCCATCTGCGCGGCACGGCTGACGGACAAGTCCACCGGCAAGGTGACGCTTGAGCAAGGCGGCGAGGTGCTGTGCGATCCGCTGCCCAAGGGCATCACCCAGGGCGCGCCGCTCAGGGTGAAGATCGTCCGCGAGGCGATCCCCGAACCGGGCCGCGCCAAGCTCCCCAAGGCCGTGCCCGCGCCGGCCGACGCCCCGCTGGGCGACGGCCCCGACCTGCTGGCCCGTATCACCGCCAGCGGCCAGCCGGTACGCCGGCTCGGCCCGTACGAAGCCGACCTGCTGGAAGAGGCGGGCTGGTCCGAGCTGCTCGACGAAGCCTATACCGGCGAGATCGCCTTCCCCGGCGGTGCGCTGCGGATGAGCCCCACTCCGGCCATGACGTTGTTCGACGTCGACGGCTCCGGCCCGCTCGAACCGCTCTCCATCGCCGCCGCCCATGCCGTCGCCCGCGCGGTCGAGCGGTTCGGCATCGGCGGCTCGATCGGTATCGATTTCCCGACGCTGAGCAGCAAAGGCGCCCGCAATGCCGTCGCCGAGGCGATCGACGCCGCCCTGCCCCAGCCCTTCGAGCGCACCGCGGTGAACGGCTTCGGCTTCCTCCAGATCGTCCGCCGCCGCAGCCGCCCCTCGCTTCCCGAGATTCTCCACGCCGATCCTGTCGGCGCCGCCGCCCGGGCCGAACTGCGCCGGCTGGAACGCCTTCCCCCGCCGGTCCCGGCTACCCATATGGTCGATAGCCGAATCGCCCGACGTCTGGCGCGCGAGCCCGACTGGACCGAGACGCTGGCCCGCCGCATGGGCGGCACGGTCCGGTTCGTGACCCCCAAGGAGTGACCCGCATGCCCCGCGACGCCTGCCCGATCTGCGGCAAGCCCACCGCCGCCGACTTCAAGCCTTTCTGCAGCCGCGGCTGCAAGGATCGCGACCTGCTGCAATGGCTGGGCGAGGGCTATCGCGTGCCCGGCGAGCCTGCGCAAACAAATGTGCAATCGGGGCTGGACAGCCACGAATTCCCCGACTAACAGGCGCGCTCCCCGGCGGTTCCGCCGGTGTGCCCGGGTAGCTCAGTTGGTAGAGCATGCGACTGAAAATCGCAGTGTCGGCGGTTCGACTCCGTCCCCGGGCACCATCCCCTTCCAAGCCAAATTAATCGCACACATTAGCAGAGGCGATCTGCACGCTTACGTGCCCCTAGCGCACGTTTACGCACGTTAGACGCCCTAACGAGAGCGTAGAACGCGCGTCGTGTGCGGTTTGATAATCAACTTTGCGGAGTTTTGTGTAGGGTGGCCACCGCCCTTCCACTCCTCATCTTGTATAGGCGTGAGCAACCCACGCGATTCGTCGTAGAAAGCTTAAGCCACAACGCACCCTTACGGCTGCGACGCGGATTATCGCATCACGACCGATCCGGCTCACAACCCCTACTGCGGGTGCCACAAGGGCCATTGAGACCCACATGTCGAACCCTCCGGATCGTTCAGCGGTTCGTCTCCTCTCGAGCTGAGCAGACCAGGCTCTTGACCGGCGGGCACGCCCCAGGGATCACCCACTTATCACGCCTGGCATGGCTGGTGCAGGATGCGAAGGCGTTTTCCTCTCATCGAGGTGTCGTCACAATGGCAGCGCAGCGACATTGCGGCTGAGCTGAGGCGGAGCCCCACGGGCTTGGGTCAATGGAGACCTCCCTGAGAAGCTGCCTGCGTTATCGCAGCGACAAGCGACTCGTAGCGACGCGCGTCGTCTGCGTGGCGCTGTCGCGCCTGCGCGCTTCGAGCCTCGTCAATTTGCGCGCTCCTCGCAATCAGCAAGCTCTGCGAAAACTTCAATCGGACCTCTTCTAGCGGATGGGCCTTACGATTCGCGTCACTTTGCGTCGGCGCAAGGATGCTCGCTGCCTCAGCGGCACGGGCAGCGGTCGCGAACGTTGCGCCGACGGGAAGGATCCCGGATTCGATTGCGATACAGTCGGCCTCGGCTCTACCGGGCATCAGAGCCGCAGCGACGCCTTCATCAGATGCAAAAGAGAGGCATCTGTAGGTGCCGTCGAAGGAGAAGAGATTAAGCTGGCGATCGCCCTCGCCGGCTTCATATCGCGTCGTTGCATATCTCAAGTTTGCTTCTCCTTGCACCTTCCACCGTATGCCTCTCTTCGGCCCGCGACAGCGCTTGCACATTCCATGATGTAGGTTCGGGCTACGCTCATATCAGCCCGTATGGGCAAAGATCGTGAGCAGCGGCTATGCGTGCCGCGGCGCGAGGACCGCCGAGTGATCAGCGGCATCGCCGATGTGCTGCAGGCAGGCTACCGTTGGAAGGATGCGTCGGGCCTCTATGTCACGCGCCAGACCCTGTGAACGGCTTAGGTTGATCGAAAACGGGCGCCTGCCGCCCCCTATTACCCTAGTGGTATCGGAACCCCAACGAGCGGCAGGGTGCTGATTCCCACGGGCGCGAAGGGTCAACTGACGCGGGAGAAGCTGCCCTAGGTGGAACCTCTACAAGGATCTTAGCGCCGTAGGACGCATGTTCTGCCGCGTCGAATACTGCCGACGCCTCGCCAACCGCTATGCCGCCCCGCCGCCGTCTTTCTCGGCAGGATCCCCTCGCTAGCAGCGTCATGTGAAGCACTTGAGTGCCGGTTCTGGCGCGAGGCCAACGGGATGGTGGGCGACCGAACTGAAGTTTGCGGGATCAGGTCGATCGAGCGCCACTAAGGTGTCAGCGCTCGTTGCCGAAGGGAGCCGCAAACGTGGTCTCGCGTTTCAGCTGCTCAAGCAGTGCAGCTAGGACGAAGATATATGGAACAGCCGGGCCTCCACGGTCGTCACCGTGATAAGAATGGGGAAATCAGCCGCAAGCATGGCAACACCTTGGTAAGCTCGCTTCGAAAGATCTACGGAGCGTCCTTCGCTCCCTCAGCGGCGCCGCACGACAAACTGTCTGATGTCTTGGCCGATCTCGACGAGCCCTCCCTTAGCCAGCTTGTGCATGATCACGAGCGCGGGCACCTCGAGCGCAAGATCAGCGAAAGCCACTCGGCATAGTTCGCGAACATCGAGGAGGAGTGATGAAGGCCAACTTCGATCATCTTGACGGGCCGAGCATCGGTTTGCGGCCGCCCAACGCGGTCCGTAGCTTCGTTCAAGCCGAGACCGATCGCCTGACCGACGTGATCCTGTGTCCACCCCACTATCTTGCACCCGTCCCGTGCTGCGCGGTTACGCGCTCGAGCCTGGAGGGCGGGTTCACGGCATGCAGGTCGACGGCGCTTGGGCAACACGCGGCGCTTATACGGCTCCTTCGACGGCACGACGTACGCTGTCACGTGCTTGAGCCCTCGCCCGACGTGGCAGACATGTGCTTTACCAGGGACATTGGCGTATCGACGCCATTCGGCCATGTGGTCCTCAACCCGGCGATGCCTCACCGCCGCGGCGAGGTGGATGCTCATATAGCGGCGCTAAACACAGCTCGCATTCCATTCAGGCAGATCGTGCGGGGTACGCTCGAGGGCGGAGACGTCTGTGTCGCGCGGCAAGGGCTTCTGTTCGTCGGCATGTCCGGTGAGCGCAGTTCAGCGGCAGGTGTTGAGGAGTTTGCCTTACCATTCAGGCAGGCAGGGTGGCAGGTGATCATCTGCCCTTTCCACTCCGACCATCTTCACCTCGACACGATCTTCTGCATGGTAGGGCAACAGGAAGCCATCGGCTGCATCGACCTCCTTGATCCAACCTTCGTGAGTGCGGTACGCGCGTGCGGGATCACCATCTTGCCGGCGCCAGCCACGGAGGCAGGTAGACTGGGCTGCAACGTCCTATCACTGGGCGCGCGTCGCGTGATAGCCAGTTCCGAGATCGTCGCTACGATCCTGCGAGCATCGGGCTTCCTCGTCGACGTCGTGGATATCTCCCAGTTCGCCGCGTGCGGTGGCGGCGTTCACTGCCTGACTCAGCCACTTCACAGGTTGCCTGATGGTTTTCCCGGGCCGCTAAGGCTGAGCAGGTAAACCGCCGACGTGGCGTGAAGGAGATCTGGCGGAAACCTGCAGGCTGGGATGGTGCGGATGCGAGGAGCGCAACACGTCGAAACGTCCCATCACTCTCCAAAAGCCTCCTCAAGCTGGAAGCGAACGTAGCGGCACGAAGAAGCCATCCAGGATAGCAGTTCATCCATGTTCTGCGGGCCGGATACGTGCGGGAGTGGCCGCTCCTTGCCCCAAGGGGCCGTCATCCATCTGGCGGTTGCTGCCAAGTGGAGCTTCGATGACCATGACAGGTCGGGCACGTCGGTCGCAGGGATGATGCTGTCCCGTACCCGAGGCTCTGAGTGGATGAACTTGTCTGTTCGTACCTCGGCGAAGTTTGCGAGATCCATCTGCCAATGCGGGTGTGCGATGTCGTTGTCGTAGTTCGAATTCAGGTCCAGCGCCTCCCACTCCAGCCGCATGACCTGCTTGGCAGGAGATGATTGTGAGCGTGGCAGCCGCTCGAGGAACAGGATCAGTTGGCATCCGAGGAATCGGCTTCGGCTCTCAGTTTGGCGCGCCCAGGTGACTGAAAGGCCGAGCAGGGCCCGCCAACCCCGGCCTGAGACGATCTCGAGTACGGGCAGCTCAGCGCCTCGGTCGTCGAGCGCGAGTTCTCCGTGCCGGTCGCACACGAATTGATAGGTCTGCTCACGGCCATTTGGAACGCTGACGCACTCGAACGTCACATAGTCTTGTCGGGAGAGCTCCAGCGCGCTGTGTATCTCTGATCTCAGTCGATCCCGCATCGCTTCCAGGTCTTTTGGCGTAGCGGTGAGCGTGCGCAACATCATGCTTCGATGGTGAAGCCGTAGCACGCGGCTGCGAACGCGTTTCGTCGATCGAGCTCCGGGAACTGCCCGCGCCAGCCCAGAATTTCATCCAGCAAATGCGGCTTCTGAACGATGACGTCAGGTATTAGTGGAAGCGGCACGTGATTGACGTGCTTCTGCTGCAACGTGATCTGCCCCCCTCCGGCGTTTGTTGAGTACTCTCTAGCCACCCTAAAGAAGACGTCCGAGCTCATGAGCACGGTATATAGACCTAGCACTTCCACCAGCTCGCCGGCGTCAGGTGCAGCTTTGATCGCGCGCTTCAAGACAGTTGTCGGAAACCATGCGAACCCCTGGACGACCGCAAAGGCCCCATCCCTGTCGACAGCGAAGCCATCGTTTTTTATCCACTGCCGGCTCACGATCCGAGGTTCGGCGCTCGTACGCCATTTGTTTCGAGGTTCTGATTGCCTCCACCAACGCTCGCCGGCGCGAGCGCGGCTTCCTAAAGCGGACTTGGCGGGGAGCAGATGGCGCTCGTAGTAGCACGGGGCTGCCCTTTTCAGCTCAGCCTCGGTCATGATGTCCTCGCCAACCGAGAACAGATACTCGGTCGGGTTCACCGCGCCGCCAGCAATCGACCGCTTCTCGGCGATCGGGCGGAACGCGTGACGCTCCGCTGCAGGCAGATCATCCAGTTCAGCCGATGTGAGGATGAAAGCCTTGCGTTCACCTGCGCGAACGCCGGTGTGCACCGTGAAAAGATCATTCACGCGCGTCCGCAGTGCCCCAAGCGCCTCGCGCTCCTCTGCTTTGAGAAGCCCGGGAGCTGGTAGCCAGTTAGGCTTGAGAAGCATATCCTGAAGCGGAGTTGCATAGAGATTCCACGACAGTTCGCCACGCGACGCAGGCGCTGCGCTCACGAGCTCGCCTGTCATTCTCTCCCGCCTGAGCGTGCGCAGCGCAGTTGATGCCGCGCCCTGAATCTCAGACGCCCACATCATCTGCACGTCGCTGTCGTGCGCCAAGTTCGCGTCGGCGCCCTTCACTAGTGACAGAGCGCAGGCGTTTACGGTCGCGAAGCGGAACAGACTGTGATCGCCGAAGGTGCCGATCATCCTCGGCGTCGCCAGTTTCGCGAGGCTCTCCCGCCATGCGCGGCCGCTTTCGCTGGCGAGCACGCCTCCAGGAAGAAGCGCCGATATGATCGCGCCATTTTCGGCCGACCGCACGGCGCGCTGGATGAACGCCATGCTCTTGTCGGGGCGCCCCCGGTAGTCGGCACCAAGACTCGCGCGGACTGCGCCTTGTTCGGCCTTGCTCATGTCAGGCCAGGATCGAAAGGGCGGATTCATCAGGATCACCTGAGCAGGCGCGACCTCCTGCTCGTTGTCGAGAAAATCCCTCTGTTCCAGTACGGCGTCTACCTCGAAATCAATCCCGTCGCGCCTTGCGCAGGCGATCGCAAAACGCGCTGTCGCAATCGCTGTTGGCGAGATGTCGTACCCAACCACGCGGACCTTGCTCTTCCATCCGGTGCGCTGAAGAGCCGCGATCGCTTCAACGAGGAACGACCCGGAGCCGCAGGTAGGATCCATGATGGTCAGGTACCCGTCCGCGCCGATCTTACACCCTTGCAGTGACTGTTCGGCCAGAATCCGCGCAAGTCCGACGGGCGTATAGGCGATTTCCTTAAGGCTGTGGGGGCGGACGCGCACGCCAGTAGCAGACATCCCCCAGAGCTCACCTTGCGCCGGCTGTACGGGCGGGGCAAGGTGCGCCGCCTGGAACAGCTCCGCTCCAGCGTGTCGCACCGTAAGGTCGATGCGCAGCTCTCGCCCGCTACGGCTGTCCTGCAGCAGCGTTGCGAAGAACTTCCTCGCAAGATCGACAGAGACGGTCGCTTCCTCGATGCCATTGGGGTCAAGTCCGAAGGCCTGAGCATTCTCCGACAGCTGTCCAACCAGGTCTGGCATGTCGTCCGCTGGCACGGTTGGATTTGCCAGTCGAAGAGCAATTAACGCAAGGAAAGCGTTGAGCTGAGCTGTGTCAGATCCTGTCACCCGGGCGCGCAGCCCCTGGAAGCTGCCGATGACATGATCGACCACGTCCGCGGACGGTGAGCCCTTGCGCTCCAGGAAGGCAAGGAAACCCTCAAGATCGTCCTCGACAGCCCGGCGGCGGATGCGATCCGGCGAGCTCCCACTGGAGGATGTAACCGTCACATTATCCGCATCGACTAGAACATGATGCCGCATCATCGCGGACCACGACCAGCTGCGCCCAACGTCTGAGTTGCGTACATCGTCAACGGAGGATGCGACGGCATCCGAGAGAACGAAGCTGCCGGCGACCCCGTCAAGCATCGCCACATGCTCGCGTGCCGCATGCGGGCCAAAAAGTGGAGTCGCGGCCAAACCAAGGCGCCGCGACCAATGCTCGAAAATCACGGTCTGCCTCCGCTTACCCTTGACTCATTCTAAAGTGTTTTGGCCGCGACCACAAGCTCCGAGTCGGCTTGAGAACATAAAGGGAACAGTCCGTGTGTGCTAGTGAGTTTGCGTGGCGCAACCTGGCTCATCGCCATCGCAGGGGCTTGCTGACCCCGCACGCTCAGCGGCGCGCACGTTCGTCCCTATTGTCTGCGTCGGCGGCGCGCTGTCGAGAACGGGTGAGCGATTGGCCGCCGAAGAGTACCAAGGCCCAGAGCACTCGCGAGGAACGGTTGCCCATACGAAACGTTTCCGTCGACAGATCACACTGATGGATTGGGGAACCATGCAAGAAGCCGTTGCAGGCGAGGCGAGCGTCACGACGCTCACCGACACGCAGTTCAGGGAACAGCTGCAGGCCGTCATTCCTGACCTCCGGGCGTTCGCGCGAGGTCTAAGTGGGGACCGAGATGTCGCCGACGACCTTGTCCAGGAGACAATGCTTAAGGCGTGGATAGCACGCCAGCGGTTCCAGGCCGGTACAAACTTCAAAGCCTGGACATTCACGATCCTGCGAAACTATTATTTCACGCTGGTTCGCCGCAGGCGATTCGTGGGTGAGTGGAACGATCTCGTTGCGGATCGCGTGCTGGCTGCGCCTGCTGAACAGGACAGCACCGTAGAGCTTCGTGACGTGATGCGAGCGCTTCAGCAGATTCCCCCAGATCAGCGCGAAGCGCTCATATTGGTCGCGGCTGCGGGCATGTCGTATGAAGAGGCGGCTGAAGTTACCGGCGTAATGTTGGGCACCGTGAAGAGTCGCGTGTCGCGGGCTCGCTCCGCATTGGAGAGGCTCCTGGAAGATGGCGTCCTTAAAGGCAAACGGCGTGACGGCGATATCAGTGAGGCTGCGTTGAGCAGCGTTCTCACATCGTTGACAGTTATTCAGCGGCGCTATTCGCGTCAGGCAGAAGCCGCATCTTTGCCGATTGCGGCCTGACACGGCCGAACGATCTCAGCGAATATCTAATTTTTAGGCTCGGACGAACATTGTTCGGCGACGTTCGTGTCCCACAGCACCCTCGGCCTTCTCTGACTTCATGCGAAGGGAGTATGCGTTGACCCGAGAAGATCAAATCAAGACGTATCTCATCGCTCATGAACTGATCGAGCAGTACGGTGACGAGGTAACGATCGTCATCGACGCGCAGATCAACAATCAGCAAGCGCTGGGAGACGTCGAGCGCGTGGACGCATGGCTCCACATCAAGGAGGCCGCGGTGGAGACGCTTGAGGCGTCTGCAAGGCGCCTGCACTGAGTCAAAGCGCGTGGGCAATCGCGCACCGGACGCCCCCGCCCGGTGCGCGGGAGCGTCAGCTCTCCGAGGCCTCGGTGTTGCGAGCCTTACGAGCACTGGGCTTGACGGTAGCAGGAGCGGACGATTTGCTCTTCCGGCCCTTAGCACCAAGACCGATCTTGTGAGCCATCGCCCGACGAGCTTCGGAATAGCTGGGCGCTACCATCGGGTAGTCCGCCCTGAGGTTGTAACGCTCGCGATATTCCTCGGGGGTCAGGCCGTGCGTCGAGAGATGCCGGCGCAGCGTCCGGTATGGCTTGCCGTCGATCATGGAGATGATGTGATCTTTTGACGAGAGAGACTTGCGAACCGAGACCGCTGGCGTGAACTCGGTAGTAGGTACGCTCCCCTCCTGTTCCGGCTCAGCATGTTGCGAGCCCGACGAGAGCTCGGTTATCGTGCGGTGCATCGTGCGCAGGAATTCAGGAACCTCGTCCGCATTGATGCGGTTGTTCTGATTGATCAGCCAAGCTACCGTGAGCTCAGTCGCAAGTTCAACGGGGCTTGATGCATTCTCTTCCAGCAACGGGCTACCCTTCCCTTTTAGGATTTCGGAAGCCAAAAGCTGACCTCCGCCAGCCTTTGTTAGCGGCCAGGCGATCATCGTCAACTATATAGCGGCCGTCAGTACACAGGGTCGGAAAAATTGGCCTCGGGGGACTTGGTGCATTCTTCATTTCCGAAGCTAGCGTGGCAACGACGAAGGTCCCCGCCTCCGAATTATACGTGCCTGCTACTGCAAGGCACGTCTAGAAGGATTCCCGGAAGTGCTGCCGCTCTCCGCGCTTCAGCGGGAGAAGAGCTGCGCGTCGGCGCCCATGTAGCGGGCATATTCCTCCGCATACCGTTCCGTGATGCGTTGCTGGTCGGCAGCCGGTGCGGATCTGGCCAGCTTGATGTACCAGGTGCCTTCTTCCGAATACACGTGGTGCAGGACAGCGCCGCGGATATGCTCGAGCTTGTCGTGATAGTCGTCGCTCGCTGGATCAAGGCGCTCGAGCAGGCCCATTTCCATCTTGGCGGCCGATTGCTCCTGGTAGGCCAGTTCCGCATGCCCGACCTGGTGATCCGCGGCCAGAGCCGGATATACTGCAGCTTCCTCAGCAACCGCATGGGCCGTCAGAAGAAGCCCCAGCTGCTTCTGCTCACGAGGACGATCTGCCGGAGCGGCCGCTCTCAGCCGCTCGAACTGCGCTTCGATGCCGCGGTGATGCTCAAGGATCTGAGATAGCCAGTCACCTGAACGTGCCACGGCCTTCGCTTCCTGCGTAGCCCTGAGACGTGCATCCTCAGTCTCGGGCGGGGTGACGGCTGCGATTACAGAATCGACGATCGACATGTTCAAGTCTCCGCTTTGGATCGCTTGCACAAACAAGAGGCTGTGCCCCCCGTTCCTCCTGCGAATGGAAATCAGGTCCTTGCGGCGAACCAGGATTCCAAGACTGACCATCCATCAGGCCCGTCCCCTTTCCGGTGATTGGACCGATGGCTTCGCCAGAAGCCTCTGCGGCGCAGATATCCACGGGTCGCAAGCTCTGCACTAAGCGACTCTTGGGAGACGCGAGGGCCACCGGTCCGCCGGCACCTCCGGCATACGGTCGAATGCGTCCCCGGTTAGATTCGTCTGCACTCTTCCCGGTTCGACGGTGAAGTTCCTGGGATCCAGAGCATGGAGCGTTTCTCCAAGTCCGCCTAGGCCGCCACAAGACACGACCAGATACACCAGACTGTTGTCCTCGCTGCTGAGCATGGCGTCGACAACGGTGCCGATCGCCTGTCCCGACACGTCGTGAACCGAGGCGTTCAGGAGCGAGCCGGCGGCTACGAGGGTAGGCCCGGCCTTCTGCTTGGACACTCGTGTAGCCCGCATGCTTCCGTCGACGAACTTGGCCTGCCGCCCCAGCCACCGGTAGATCCCGATGGCGTTGACGGCGGTGAGGAATACGTTGGAGACGAGAAGTCCTGTCTGTCCGCTGGAGACGCCCAGGATCGACCAGCAGACCGATCCTATCGTGAAGATCACGAACCCCCAGCCTGTCACGCGCACGCTGACGTTCGCAGCGGTCATCATGGCCGCGATCATCGTCGCGGCCGGAGCTATGAAGCCAATGATGCTGTTCATGCCTCAACCTGTCAGAAGTTCGCCCTGGAACGAGAGGAGGAGGACGGTCGTTCCGCGCAGCCGAACTGCTCCTGCAGGCAACGGCCGGCCTGTCCGGACTGAAGCAGCTTTGTTGCGCCCTTGACCTCCCGCACGCCTTCGGCATGCTCGCCCTTCTTGTCGAAGGGGCGATCGCGATCTTGGTCTGCGGTCATCCAGCACGTCGGGTAGATACACGCCATGGTTGAAGAGGATGGTCCCGGCTCGAATCCTTTCGGACTGGTCGATCATAGCGCCTTCGCAGCATTCGGCGCCGAACTCGTCTACGGCATACGTCCAGATGGATCGCTCGTGCATGTGTCGAGCGTTCCCCGAGGTCTCGCCTGTCAGTGTTCCTGCCCTGCTTGCGGAGGCACGTTGATCGCACGCAGGGGCGACTTCAACATTCCGCACTTTGGACATCATGCCAAGGGCGGGGGGTGCGGGTACAACCCTGAGACCAACGCGCACAGCTGGGCCAAAGAAGTGCTTGGAAGAGAGCTGCGCCTGCTTCTGCCATCCGTGGCAGCAATGGTAGGCAGGCGGCGACTGCAGACCTACGACGAGCGTGTGTTTACCTTCACCCACGCAGAGCTTGAGAAGTTCATGGGCGACATCGTGCCCGACGTGGTGCTGACCGCGCCCGATGGCCGCAAGCTGCTCGTCGAGGTCCTGGTCACGCATGCCTGCGGGCCCGAGAAGATCGAGAAGCTGCAGGAACGAGGAATCGCGGCTCTACAGATCGACATGTCGGCCTGGCGGAAGAGCAGCGATCGGCGGGAGATCGAGCGCGCCCTGATCGACGGCGCCCCTCGCGAGTGGCTCTTCAACCCCAAGGTCGAAGAGGCGAAGGAGCGTCTCCAGGCTCAGATCGCCAGACACGCCGTCGCGGAAGAAGCAATGAGGCGCAGGGCCGCCGAACGGCTCGCCGCCACATCTCGAGCAGAGGAGGCGCGCGCGAGGCGTGCACTTGATGCAGAGACACGCAAGTTTGAAGTGGCTCTGCAACGTGCGCGTCACAGTACGACAGGTGCAGGCTTCGACGAGCTGCAGGGCGTACGGGCTGACGCCCAGCTCGCGCCGCTCCTTCTGCCTAGCGCTTTTACGGACGGTTTCACCGTCCCAAGCACCAGATGGCAGGCTGCGTTGCTCATCCGCCGAGTCCAGGTCGAGATTGGCGACGAATTCCATCTTCCCAACTTCGACCTCGATGCAGCAGTACGATCGATCTCCGACTGCATCGGCGAGCCGTTCGAGATGGAGGTGCCGGAGCACGTGGCACGCGCGCTTCGCAGCAGAGGACTGGTAGGGAAGCTGCCGCGGGACGCCATCGAAGACTACCTGCAGTACCTATGCGACCAATACATCCTGCAACGGGATGGTGGCGGCGGCTTCGAGGTCGCCGACGACCGCGCGGAAAGCCTCGCGAAGCAGCAGGAGCAGTGGCTCGTCCGCAAGCGTCGCAGGAAGACGGTCGATCAGGCTCTGGATACTATCCTGAGCCTGATACCTCCCGATGAGCAGGGTGCCTTCGATCGCAGCCAGTGGGAGACGCGGAACATACCGGATCTGGGGCGCTCGCTTCATGCATTTCTGAAAGCGCCACAAGCCCGGTGGCAGGAGCTGCGAGACGCGCTTCAGGCAATCGAACGGATGATGCAGGATGGCGCTCCCGCGAGGACACTGCTCGGCCTACCGGTGGAGGGCGCGCTTCGCCGGGCAAGGAACCGGGAACGAAGCCGGGCGCAGGGTGAAGCAGATGCTCGGGAGCGCACGCTGAGCATCGCGGCGTTCGATGCCTTAGAAGAGGCGGCTCGGGATTGGCTCTACACGCCTCCGGATGCGGATGCTCCAATCGTTCTCGCTCGTAACTCGCAGGCTGGTTTGGATGCAGCCCTTCATAACCTGGCGGATGAAGCGAGAAGGCGCAAAATGGAAGCTGCAGCCAACCTCCTTGCTGCCGAATGTCGTCGAGAGTTGAAGATGGCAGCGGAGAAGGGCCTGGGCGCAACGAAGTCGCGCTTCTTCCTCCACAACTACGATGCCAGCCTGAGGGCTCGTCCATGGGATGTTGCCATCAGCAAGGCTGGCCTGGCCAGCGCCCTCGCTGAGCTAGCAGCCTGGATCAAGCGGGAAAAGCGTTCCAAGCGTTAGGTTCCTAGTTCCTGAAGCGATTGCACGTAGCGGTGTCCGCGATGGATCCTCACCAGGCCGGCAGGGTGATGGACCGCGTCGTCTCGAGTTCGGCCATGCCGCCCGTCGCCGTCTTGAGGTGGCCCTGACGTCGATGCTGATCGCGCCGTCGGCCGGACTGGCGCGCGTCCACTCAAGCATATTCCTTTCGAAGGCAGTTTTGGCGTTTACCCCCCGCTACGTGCGGCATCAGCGCCTGTCCTACGGAACGCGTGCGGGTAGGATGCGCCGGCTGGCGAGCACAGTCCTTGGGGTTTCCCACCGGACACGGCAAGCTCGCAGGTTGCTTGTCAGCGCTCTCGCTGGAACGTCCTCAACCTTTCGGCAGCATCTTCTCGGTACAGCGACTGCATGATCCAAGAAGACGTCGATTCCACGGGAAGTTATCTTACGGAGCGGATGGCCGAGGCTTTTAGAAGTCTTAGCGGTCGTGATTATGCCCTTGGAGGAACGCTGTCAGTCATCCTGCTCTTCGTGGTCATGAACGGAGTCGGCTTCCTGTCGACCTCCCCTCTAAAAGAACATACCGTGTCCACTAGGTCTATGTCACAATGCCGCAGCAGATCCTGACCCACGTCTATCGTCTCCAGCCCACGCGTGCGCAGCACGCGGCGCTGGCGAAGATCCTGAAGGACCAGCGGTTCCTGTACAACGCGGCGCTGCAGGAGCGCCGTGACGCCTGGCGGCGGGCGAAGGTGTCCATCGGCCTAAACGACCAGACCAGGGCGCTCACCGAGATTCGCGGCTTCGACCCGACCTACAGCGGTGTTCCTTACGATGTCTCAAAGTGGACGCTCAAGCGGCTTGACGACGCGATGCGGGCGTTCTTCAAGCGTGTAAAGGCCAAGGCCGGCAAGGCAGGCTTCCCGCGCTTTAGGAGCGAAGCGCGCTGGCGGAGTTTCGGCTTCCACCAGAAGGATGGTCTCCGCGTTCGGAACGGTCGGCTGCTGTTCAGCGGCGGCATCGTGGGTGGACTGCGGATGCGGATGCATCGCCCACTCCCGGACGATGCGGTCCTCAAGTCTGCGGTATTCACGCGCGAAGGCAACGTCTGGCGCGTAGCGTTGACAATCAAGACGGAAACGGCTCCGGGTCATTCCAGGGCCAGCACCGCAATCGGCGTGGACGTCGGCGTGAACTGGCTGGCGGCGACCTCGGATGGCGTGTTCTTTGAAAACCACCGACCTCGCAGACAGCGGGAGAAGGCGCTGCGCCGCGCGGCCCGCGCGCTGGCGCGGTGCCAGCAGGGATCCCGGCGTCGGCGGAAGGTCCGAGCCCGGCTGCAGCGGGAACAGCGGCACGTGCGCAACATCCGCACCACCTGCATGCACGACGTGGCGAACGCCATCGCGCGTTCCGCCTCGACGATCTTCGTCGAGGCGCTCAACCTCAAGAACATGACCCGATCGGCTAGCGGCTCGCTGGCCGAACCGGGCGTGCAGGTCATGCAGAAGCGTGGCCTCAACCGGAGCTTGGCGGATGCCGCTCCGGGCCGTCTGATCGCGATGCTGCGCTACAAGGCTGAGAGAGCCGGTGGCGAGGTGGTCGCGATCGATCCCAGGAACACGTCCCGGACGTGTTCCGCGTGCGGCGTCGTGGACGCCGCGCAGCTGGGTAGGGACCGCTACCGATGTGGTTGCGGCCTTGACCTCCAGCGGGATCATAATGCGGCGATCAACATATTGCAGCGCGGCTTCGCCGTGCACGAGGCGGCTAGGCGCCTCGGGGACCGCAACGTGGCCGGTCGCGGCGAGCGTGGTCCCGTGAACGCGGACCCGCTGGCGGCCTAGCCTCCAGCGACCGTACCAGGATTTCTAAGGGTGGAGCTTTCCACACGAGAATCCGAATAGCCTAAAAGTGGGGGCGATCACGTACAATGCTCATCCCTATTACGCCGACGTACAGAACAGCGAAGATCAACGCTGTGAAACCCGCTATGGTCAGAACGCGGCGGCCCGTAAGGATGCACACCGCGGCGGCGACGGCCAGGGCGAGGCTGAGGAGAAGAGCGCGACCTTGTGCCTTGCTCGCCTCCAGCTGCGCGAAGCGCGAGCCGCCAATCTGATCGCGGTCGAATACAATGCCATTTCGGCCGATGCTGCTTGGTGGGCTCGGCTGAGTGGCATGCTGGTCACCGTCCTGGGGCTGGTGAGCGTGATTGGCATCATCGTCGCCCTCTTTGCCGCTTCTGACGCCGGGAGGGCGACCAACGCCAGCTTTGCGATGATCGCTCAGGCTAGACGGACGAGCAGAGCCTATCTCGAGATCATGTGGGACCCCGACATGCCCTGGCCGGCCAAAATCCGCAATTCTGGCAGCACGCCCGCCATCGCGCGCTCCATAAGGGTGAGCTACCCTGACTTCGACATCGTTAGCCGTGATCCTTCGGTCATGGTCTGGCATGAGCACAACGTGCTGGACGACGTGATCGCTCCTGCGAGCAGCTTGGCCTGTCTGCTGCCCTTTGTCCCCGGCGACCGCGCGCACGGCGTTCTGGTCGGTGTTCTGTTTTGTGACGTGCACAACTATATATGGTGTTCCTGGCGCCACTTCACGGTAGACAAAGGGACCGGCGCTCTGCAGCATGGGCGAAGCGGTGAGTTCCCGTGCGGCAAGGTCGATGAGCATGAGCATAACGTCTCCATGAGCTATTGATGTTCGCGGCCAAGTTGTTCCGGTTGGCAGCGCGAGTGGCAGTGCTTCCACCTGGAGGGTGCAAGGTCGGCTCGAGAAAATAGGAAAGAGTCTCGCCGAGGTCGTAAGGTATACGTGGCTCTCCGGGGGCGTCGGTCGCTGTTGCGGAGACGCAGATCGCGGCGGCTACGCTCGACCCAGACAGCATCTACCTCGCTGCGAGCGAAAAGAACTTCTGCCGGAATCTCGACGATGCACCGGCGATCGCCGTGGTTATCGAGTATGCTGACATGCGGCCGGTGGCGTTGCTGGGCGGTCGTCGGGCGGATGGCTACCGGCAAGTACCTGCGCCGGCAGCATGGCGAGGACCGCCGCTGATAATGTCGCGACCGAGCCGCATCGAAGCGACGAAATCGGTGATTTGTAATTTTCCACGAACCATCTCCTACCGGAGGTGGCCACACGGGTCGGGCTACGAAAGCTTTTGATGTCCCCCCTGTTTTCGCTAGAAAGTTATATCGTTCGCTGCTTATGCGATGCAGCATAGGCCTGTGACCGACACGGAAGACCGATGGTTTAGACTAGACCCCTGTGATCCATATGCTGATCAGGGAGCGGTACGGATCCGACAGGCACGATTCCAGGAAGGTTCGATGCCCAGCTTTTTCATTCCCCTGGTCGATGCTGCTCACCAGGAGGAGGCATATTACGGCATGGCAGCTTTTGTCGGCGGCACTCCCCTGCCGGCGGAAGAGCGCATCTACTCGATCACGTTCAGGCATGATGGGGAAGTCTGGACGGCGACGGTTGGCGAGAGGATGAAGGGCAAGGCCACAGCTACTTCCGCGGTCGGCAGAGAACGTGCCGGGCGGGACCCGCTCCGCTGGTCCGCAGACACAGTAATCGCGATCTACGCAGGAAGCACGGTCCCGTATCTGATCGCGCACGATGGAGCCGGTCGCAACCGCTGGAACATGCCTGTCTGGGTGCGAGACGTGCTCAACGTGGCGACGTTCGATTGAGCATCGGACCGTCTGTCGCCACGGAGCGCTGCCGACGCGCAGGTAGGTGGTACGTCGGCGGTCGTCGCTTGCCTGTGAACACCCGCACATGAGATGGACCAGTGACTTGGCCATGGGCGCAAGCCCAATCTCGACTAGTCATCCCGAGCGGCAGGTCGGCCTGCCACCGGCCGTCACCGGTCCCTACGCAGGCCAGAAGCTAGAAGAGCCCGCACGCGGGACGTACGGGCTCTTCATGCCGTCGCGCGCAGCCAAAACGGCAAGCTGCGGCGCCAGTGCGACCCGGCCATCCTCAAGGGACGTGCTTCCGGTCGCACTTTCTGCCGTGGCGTGAACGGCTCCGCAACTAGGTACAAAGACTATATGCTGGCTTCCTCGATGCGAGCGGGAGACACCTGCCGAGTGTTGCCGGCCACTGCCAGCGGCCAACTTTCGACCGCCGCATGTCGGCGATCGGGATCTACAGTCACCCACGGACCTCTCGATTTTCCGAGAGCTAACGCATGGAACATGCTCCCGAACAGTGCTCGAGAGATGTTCTCACTCAGGTCATGCCTGCCCCGCAAATGGTGTGCCGTTCCTCGTGCGACTGGTCCGGCGGCCAAGCTCCTCGCAAGCCATTTGCGAAGGGGCTCCTTCATGAGCGAAGCGGACATATCCCGATCGCCAGGTAAGCACCCCCACTTCCCTTAGAAGCTTCAAGGTTCGATTCACATGCACCGGCGTGAGGCCGAGAACGTCTGCGAGGATGTCCTGCGTGATCGGAAGCTGAAACGCTTCAGGCTGCGCCATTCCTGAGAGCAAGAGCCGATCACGCATTTCCCACATCCAGTCCTCCACCCGCTCAAACGCGTTCATGCGCCCAAGGCGCACCACCTGCCGATGCAGATACGCCTGTTCGACCGCTGCTGCCGCTACATACGCACTGGCGAGGGACTGCCCTTCGGGAGCCGGGCACAGCGTGGCCTGCCCCACGGAAGTGAGATCCGTCGTGATCGCAAAGTTCAGCGCAGTACCGGGAGTGATCACATCGCCCGGCACGTAGAAGCCGATGATCTGCCGCCGACCATCCCGATGAGACGTCGACCGCGCAAGCCACCCATCCAGTACCAGAAGTCGGCTTCGACCGGATGGGCCGCTCAGCTTCAGTTGCTTCTCTTCAGAAATGACAAAGGATGATTGCGCCGCTTCCCGCACCTTGACGCGGTCCGAGAGAGACAGTTCTGCCAACGCGGCAAGCCGCATGACCAGCCGCTCTTCAAAAATAGGATATGACAGCTGCATGTGCTCTGAACCAACTCAGATCAGGTTGGTTCAGCACCGAAAGCATGCGCAAACGTTCTTCAAGGCGCTGACCTCCATATGGAGCACCGAGGCTTCCCCACCTGGGTGCAGGACGAGCGTCGCATAGCATCGCGATTTTCATGTGGAGCTATCCAGTAGCTTCCGGACATGTCGTGCGAGCCTGTCTCTCGTGAACGGTTTCGTGAGCAGGTCGATGCGATCGCCGCCTCCTTGGTTTCGCTCACCGAACTGATCCGCTGAGTAGCCGCTCATGAACAGGAAGAGCATCTCCGGGCGCTGCCTTCGCACGATGTCAGCAAGCTCGCTGCCGCTCATTCCGGGCATGACGATATCGCTCAACACGAGATCAACCAATATGCCTCTGGAGAGCAGCTCGAGCGCCTGCGTTCCGTCGCTCGCCTCAAGAATCCGATAGCCAAGTTCCTGAAGTGTCTCGGAAGCCGCCTTGCGCACCCTGTCCTCGTCCTCGACGACGAGAATTGTCTCGCCGCCTTCAGCGCGCGGAGCCGTCTCCGCCTTCTCCTCTGGTATTGCCTGTAGAGTCGCGGGTGGAGCTTCGCAGCGAGGGAGGAATAGGGAAATGGTCGTTCCGCTCCCAAGGCTCGAGCGGATTTTCGCGCCGCCGCCAGACTGCCTCATGAACCCGTAGAGCTGGCTGAGCCCGAGACCTGTACCTCTACCCGGTTCCTTAGTCGTGAAGAAGGGTTCGAATGCCCGCGCCTGCACCTCCTCGGACATGCCGGTGCCGGTGTCAGTTACCTCGATGACGACATGATCGTGGCCGACGAGATTTGGCGGGCTGTCGTTCGCCTGCAAACCCCTCACGTTGCAGGTTCGGATCTGGAGGCATCCGCCATCCGGCATCGCGTCTCGCGCATTTACCGCCAGGTTTACGAGAGCGCCTTCGAGTTGCCCCGGATCCACGTAGGCGTGCCACAAATCAGGATCAAGCTTACACTCGATCGAGACGCGCTCGCCAAGGGTTCGGATGAGCAGTTCCTCGATGCCCTTTATCAGTTCGTTGATCTGCGTGACCACTGGGTCAAGGGGCTGAAGGCGCGCGAATGCAAGCAGTCGGCGAGTCAGCGTCGCGCTCCGACGCGCTCCGTCCATCGCTCCATCTATGTGACGTATCACATCCACGTCGCCGCGATTGAGCTTTGCCTCCGTCAGTTCCAGATTCCCGATGATGACCGCGAGCATGTTGTTGAAGTCGTGCGCGACGCCCCCCGTTAGGCGCCCGACCGCGTCTAGCCGGTCAGCCTGTGCGGCGCGCGCCTCGGCCTCGCGCCGCGCATCCACTTCGGCCAGCCGAGCCTGATTGGCTTCGGACAGCTGGCGCGTACGCTCCGCGACACGCTGCTCGAGCTGAACGTTCGATCGCGCTCGCTCCTCCTCGATGAACACCGCTCGAGCATATGCCCTGTTCATTCCACTGACGACGAGCACGATCAGAACGGCGTTGGTGAGGAATACCCCAATGGCGATGAGGCCATGAGGCGAGGTCACCCCCGATTTCTCGAACGGAACCACAAGGAAGAACCAAGCTAAGGCTGCAGACGTAGCGGCGCAGGCTAAGCCCGCCCGAGCGCCGGCCACATAGCCTGCGGCGAGTACCGCGGGCGTGAACGTGATGAAGGGAAAACCGAGAAAGGTGGGGCCAAGCGCGAGGCGAACGAGAAGGCCTACCAGAGCGAGAGCGATCGCCACTCCATAACCAGCGGCAGGCCTCCCGCGGATCCAGATCGAACATCGATAGATCGCCGACTGCTGCATCCAGCGCGGTCTCCGAGTGCCTCACGCCGAGATAAGCCGGAATGTGCTGTTTGAGGATTACTAGCCGCCAGTCGTACATCAGGCGATCAGAATAACCTTTCATCTCGATCAATGGTTTCAACACCGTGATACAAGAGCTCGTCACGCGAGACGATGACGACGCATACGGCCGTGTTTTCAATATGTTTATCGCCAATTTTCAGACATCAAGGCCTGCAGTGATGAGTCGGGGGCGTAATCAGCGCGCGAACTACTCCCATCGCCTCTCTCGTCTGCGCCGATCCATCAGCGCTGAGCTTCGCGGATCAGTTCGACCGCTCTATGCGCGTCTCCGACCGCCAATACCTTGAACTCGCGTCCGCGAAGCTGGTTGTACGTCTGGAAGAACAGGGCGAGGTCGTCGGTGAACGCCGAGCCCAGGACCTGCAGGCTTGCGACATCGCGATACGTGTGGGATTTCGCGACCTTGCCGATCAGCCGGTCATTGCGGCACGTCTTTCCCTCTTCGGTCTGTTCGGCTTCGATCACGCCCAGCAGGCGAACCGTCACCATGCAGCCGACAGGCAGATCTTCGTCGGCGAGCACGAGAATGTCGACGGGATCCCCGTCCTCCGCCTTCGTCGCGGGTATGAACCCGAACGCCAGGGGAAAGGCCATGCCGGCCGGCAGAACGCCGGCAAGCTCGAAGAGACCGCTCTCCGCATCGTAGTCGAACTTCGAGCGATGTCCTCGCGGCGTCTCGATGATCGCGCGACAAGTATGCGTTTCGGCATCGAGACGGTGCGGCAGCTTGAGGAGGTCGGTCATGCAGGCGGATCGTCCAAATACGCGTCGCGCGGCAGCCGCCATGCGTCGCCTGGGTTCAGCGGAAACAGCGACGGAATGCACCCGTTCCCAGGTAGCTGTACTACGACTTGCAGCAGCGCCATACTTGCCGCGCGTGCGCTGCCTCGACCATGCTGCTCAGTTCGCCTCGATGATGCTGCGGATGCGCGTTGCAAGCGCATCGATCGCAAACGGCTTCGTCATCATCGACATGCCGGGATCGAGAAAGCCGTTGGCGATGGTGGCGTTCTCGGCATAGCCGGTCATGAACAGGATCTTGAGCTCTGGACGCCGCTCGCGCGCCGCGTCGGCGAGCTGGCGCCCGTTCAGGCCGGGCAGGCCGATGTCGGTGACGAGCAGGTCGATGCGCCGTCTGGACTGCAGCACCTTCAGACCGGACGGACCGTCAACGGCCTCTATTGCACGGTACCCCAGCTCCTCCAGAACATCGACGACCAGCGATCGGACGGCGGTCTCGTCTTCCACGACCAGAACGACCTCGCCGCGCTCCGCGCGCAGCTCGTCGCCCAGCTCTACGCCATGGACATCCTCCTCCTCGCCGTCGCCGTAATGCCGCGGCAGGTAGAGCTTGAACGTGGTCCCCTTCTCCACCTCCGAGTAGATCTTTGCATAGCCTTCTGACTGCCGCGCGAAGCCATAGATCATCGAGAGCCCCAAGCCGGTACCCTGCCCAATCGGCTTGGTGGTGAAGAAGGGCTCGAAGGCCTTGCTGATCGTGTCAGCCGACATGCCAACGCCGGTGTCCGTCACGCAGATGCACACATACTGCCCAGGCTTCACCTCACGTTGCCGAGCCGCGTAGGCGTCGTCGAGATGCGCGTTGCACGTCTCGATGGTCAAGGTGCCCCCGGTGGGCATCGCATCGCGCGCGTTGATTGCCAGATTGAGGACCGCACTCTCCAGCTGGTGCGGGTCGCAAAGCGTCTGCCACAGGCCTCCAGCAGTCACGATCTCGAGTCGCACTGCTTCGCCGATGGTCCTACGCAGCAGCTCTTCCATTCCCGTTACAAGGCGGTTCGCATTGACGGGCTTGGGGTCGAGCGGCTGGCGACGGGAGAATGCGAGCAGGCGATGGGTGAGCGCAGCTGCACGGTTGGCAGACGTGATCGCCGTCGTCGTGTATCGCTCCATCTTGCTCAGGTCGCCCTTAGCAAACTGACGCTGCATCATGTCCAGCGAGCCGATCACGCCGGTGAGCAGATTGTTGAAGTCGTGCGCGATACCACCGGTGAGCTGGCCGACCGCCTCCATCTTCTGCGCCTGCCGAAGCTGTTCCTGCGCGGCCTCAAGCTGGGCTTGGCGCTCCTTGTCGGCCGTTACGTCCCGTCCGGACGCGTAGATCAGGTCCGCTTCGGGTGCGGCAACCCACGAAATCCAGCGGAAGCTGCCGTCCTTGTGACGGTAGCGGTTCTCATAGACCGGCAACTCCCGTGTCGAGGCCGTGGCCAGCGCTCCTTGGCTCGAGGGGTGATCTTCGGGGTGAATGAGGTCGAGGTACGATCGCCCGACGAGTTCCTCCGGACGCCAGCCAAGGATCTGCGTCCAAGCCGGATTGACGGCGCGGAAGAAGCCATCGGTTCCGACTACGAGCAGAAGGTCGCGAGCGTTGTTCCACGTGCGATCGCGGTCCGCCATCGCAGCCTCGACGCGCCGTTCCAGCGTGTCGTTCAGCTCCACCAGCGCCTCCTCGGCCGTCTTCCGGTCCTGAATGTCCATCGACGCGCCGAACCACCGAAGGATCTCGCCCGTCCCCTCGTCCCGGTACGGCTCCGCGCGAACGAGGAACCAGCGATATACCCCATCGGCCCGCCGGATACGGTGTTCGACCTGGACGACCTCCCCCGAACGCCGCGCCTGATCAAACGCTGCCATGGTGCGCGCGTCGTCGTCGGGGTGAACATAGCTTGCCGAAACGTCGGCGGCGGTCGGCGGAACGTTGGGCACGCCAACGTAATCCGCCCACTGCTTGTTGAAGAACTCCATCCTGCCTTGGGCGTCGGTGATCCAGACGATCTGCGGCACCGCGTCGGCCATGAGCCGGAACTGCGCCTCACTATGTCGAAGGCGCTCTTCGGAACGTTTGCGCTCGGTTATGTCTATGGACGAGCCTACGAGTCCGACCACCACGCCGTCTGCGTCACGGAAGGGGGCCTTGGTGGACAGCCAGGTGGCGCAGCGTCCATCAGGGTAGGTCACCTCCTCCTCTATGGCTTCGGTCCGATTCTCGGCCATCACTCGGGAGTCGTTCGCCATCACCGCTTCGCCCTGCTCCGGATCGTCGAGGAACTCGCGATCGGTACGACCCAGGATCGCGGAGAGCGGCTTGCCGACCAGCTCTACGGTGCCGCGGTTCGCGGCAAGCATCCTGCCATGGCGGTCCTTGGCGTACACCACGCCCGGGACGGCCTGCATGACGGCTTCCAGCAGGTTCTTGGCGCTGCGGAGCGCGTCTTCAGCCTCTCGGCGCTCGTCGATGTCAATGACAGAGCCGACATATCCAAGATATTCGCCGTTGTTGCCGAAGCGCGGCGTCGCCGCGTCGATCGCCCAACGATACGTTCCGTTAGATCGGCGGAGCCGAAACTCCCCGCGATATGGCCGTCGCGCAGCGTTGGCCTCGACGAACGCCTGTTCTGCCGATGCCCTGTCATCCGGATGCGTGGCATCGAGCCAACCGTAGCCGAGCGCCTCTTCCTCGCTCTGGCCGGTGAAGTCGTACCACACCCGATTGAGGTAGGTGCAGGATCCATCTGGATCGGTGACCCACATCATCACCGGCGTGTTGTCGGCCATGTTGCGAAAGCGCGCCTCGCTATCCGCCAGCTCCGCCTGGGTCTGACGGAGCCGCTTCTCGGCCGCCTCTGCCACCCCTAGCTCCCTGCTCTTCTCGTTCAACGCACGCCGGAGCTCGAGCTGCGCCATCACCTGCCGAGCCAAGACGCGTAGTGCTTCCTGCTGCAGATCGGTGAGCTCCCTGGGGCGATGATCGAGCACGCAGAGCGTGCCGATTGGTAGCCCGTCCTCCGTCTTCAGCAGGGCGCCGGCGTAGAAGCGCAGATGCGGCTCGCCCACGACGAGAGGATTGCAGTCGAAGCGAGGATCCTGCGTGGCGTCTGGGACGAGCAGGAAGTCTTCCGCGAGGATCGCCTTTGCGCAGAAGGAGCCTTCCAGTGGCGTCTCGCGGACACCGAGACCGACCTCTGCCTTGAAGAACTGTCGACCATCGCCGATGAGGTTCACCACGGCGATCGGTGCGTCGCATAGCTTGGCCGCGAGTGCCGCCACCTCGTCGAATGCCGGTTCTCGCGGCGTGTCCATCGCGCCGTAGCGGGCCAGCGCGGCAAGCCGACGCGCTTCCGGATCGTTCATGTCGGTCATGCTATCCAGTTATCTTCCAGTCGCGCTTCGCAGCACCCGGGCTAGGCCGTCCGCGGTATAGGGCTTTTGTAGCAGTTCGAAACCGTGGGAGCCTTCGGCAGCTAGCACATGACTGTATCCACTCGTCAGCACCACCGGCAGGTTCGGGAAGCGACTGCGCAGCGTTTCCGCGAGTTCGATGCCGGACATGCCCGGCATGACCACGTCAGTGAACACGATGTCGAAGTTGTCCGGGTTGGCCTCAATCAGTGCCAGAGCTTCATGCCCGCTCGGCACCCACATATTGCCGTAGCCGAGATCCCCGATAAGGTGCGCCGCGAACTCGCCGACATGCTGATTGTCCTCCACCAGCAGCACGCACCCTCCACCGGAGTGCGGAGCATCCGCAGTCGGAGGCGCGATGTCGGGATCCCCACGATTCTCGCGATCGTCAGCGCGCGGCAGATATAGCGTGAACGTGGCGCCGTTGCCAGCACCGCCGTCGATGACGATCTCGCCGCCTGACTGCTTCGCGAATCCAAACACCTGGCTGAGCCCGAGGCCGGTTCCCTTGCCCACATCCTTGGTGGTGAAGAAGGGCTCGAAGACCTTCGCAAGATTCTCCTCGCTGATCCCAGTGCCGGTGTCGCTGACTGCGATGGAAACGAACTGCCCCTCGGCCGCGGCGTGACCGCGGGTTGCCGGGATGCCGTCGCGCTCCTCCACGAGGATCGTCAGCCGCCCTTCACCGTCCATCGCATCACGCGCGTTGACGGCCATATTGAGGATAGCAGTCTCGAATTGGTTCGGATCGGCGTCAACGATGCAGGGCTCGCAGTTGATCTGCAGGCTGATCTCGACGCGAGACCCCGACACCGTTCGGAGCACGTCCATTCCCCGCTGGATGCGTTCGACGACGTCGAAATGCTGGGCCTGAAGTGGCTGCCGGCGCGCGAACGCTAGGAGCTGGTTCGTGAGCTTGGCAGCCCGCTCCGCCGTTTCCTTGATCGAACTGATGTATCGTTCGCGTTTCTCCTCGGTGAGGTCAGGCCGCTCGAGCAGATTGATGCTGCCAAGGATTACGGTCAGAAGATTGTTGAAGTCGTGTGCGACGCCGCCGGTGAGCTGACCAATCGCCTCCATCTTCTGGCTCTGACGCAGCGCCTCCTCGATGCGCTCGCGCTCGGCGACCTCTGCAACCAAGGTCCGCTGTGACTCCTCCAGGGCTGCGACCTGGTCGGTGACGGCATGTTCGAGCGAGAGATTGAGGTCCTCGAGGAGCGCCTTTGCCTGCGCATCGTTTTCCACATCGATGCACGTTCCAATCCAGCGGAGCACCCGGCCCTGTTCATCGGCCTGAGGAATGCCGCGACAGGCGAAGCAGCGGTATTCGCCATCAGAGCGAGCGACCATGAAGGTCTGTTCGAAGGTCTTGCCCGTGCGAACTGCTTCGCCCCAGGCCTCTCGCGCTCGGTCGCGGTGTTTAGGATGGATCGTCTCCAGCCACTTGTCTCCGAGAAGGCCTGCATCTTCGCGCCCGGTGTAGGTCTTGAAGCGCGCGTTCGTCTGAACATAGTGACCATCGGCGTCGGCCTCGAACACGAACCCAGGCAGCGCATCGGTCAATGCCGCCAGGCGATGCTCGGTCTCGCGCTCCCTAGTCCGATCGCGGACGATCTTCACGAAGCCCGCGCCGTCGCTGAGCGGCATCATCAGTCCGGATCCCCAGAACCGGCTGCCATCGTTCCTCAGGTGAAAACGCTCGTCGATCGCTCGGCCATCCTTCCATGCCCGCTCCATCTCATGTTCCGGAGAGCCAGCGGCCTGGTCCTCCTCCGTGAAGATGATGCGACCATGCTGCCCGGTCGCTTCCTGCGACGACCAGCCGAGGATCGAGCTGGCCCCTGGGTTCCAGCTCGTGATGATCCCGTCTCGATCGAAGCTGATGATGGCAAAGTCGGTCGAGCTTTCGACGATCTGTTGCGCCAGTCCCCCATCGATCATCCGCAAGCTGCTTCATCGCACACGGCTCGGCGGCCTGCCAGGCGCTCGGTGAGCGCGCGCAGGCCGGTGCGAACGACGCCGCTGGCGCTGAAGCGATGCCGGACCGACACGTCGTCGTTTACAAAGCGTGAAAGTACCTGATTGAGCGAAATGGTACGTGTCTGCCGACGCAGCATTCGACCTCCGAAGACGATGTATGACATTGGAATACACGCCAACGGCGTTGCGGTTCCTGAATATCGAACTTGCAGCCGGTCGCTTGCGGGATCCGCTGTATGAACCGACACTTGCCCGAGTAGACGATCGGATGGTGGAAGAAAATTTGAGGATGGTCCGTGGCCATATGGCGAGCTACTTCGTTCGGACTTGAACCGATGCTCGGTGACACGTCATCTCAACCTCTAGGGCGAGAATGGCTTGTGAAAGGACAAGGCAGCAGTGGAGCTGAAGGCCCAGTGAGCGGGGAAGGTCTGCAATCCAAGTACTCGGCTCACATGCTTGCCGAACTGGAACAGCTCGCCTCCGATATCGCTGCGTTGTCACAGCTCCGCGCCGACATGGACGACTCCGGAGACGCGCCCGTGCTCGAACAGGTCATCGCGCATCTAGAGTGGACATTGGAAGAGCTGCTTCGCTGCCCTGGCATGTTGGCGGAAACATTGCCTTGGTGGACGAAGTGGAGGGCAAGATCTTAGCTGAGCGCGTAGGGCAGATCGATCCGTACCCTTCATCTCGCGCCCGGTCAGCGGGACAGCCGCTCTTTCCATAAGATTCGCATCATTGTAGCTGCGGGGGATGGGAACGGCGTGGTTGCGGGCGACCTTCTGCGGCCCCGAACCTGTTTGCCGTGAAGAGGCGTCTCGACGGTGTAGCGCACTGCACTTTTTGATGGCAGTTGCCCCTAATGCGACTGCCCCGATTGAGCACGGGGGGCTCGACCGCGGGGCTAAGGCAGGTTTCTGGCTGGTTGCAACATGTTACCAGCATGGGGGCCATCACGAACTCAACTCCGTGAATGCGAATTGCAGGAGTTGGATCACGCTCGCATCATAGCTCGACCTGCTGGATGAAGGAACTTGCTATGCCAGAGCCTACGGTGCCACTCGTACCATCGGGAGAGCTCAATCACATGAGCTTCCCCAGCGACGACGTGAGCGCCACCTCGAAATTCTTCGAGCGATATCTCGGTTTCTCGATCTCGATGCGCGAAGCCCGCTTCGCCATCTTGAAGCGGCCAGGCCTTGATGTCGTCATCGAATCCGCGCGGGCTGATGCCCCAACCATTCGGACGGTTGGGGCGGCAAAGCCGGGCCGGCCGTTCTCGCACAACGTAGCAGACGATCCGAACCGCGCCATTTGGCCCATCTCATTCCATATCGGTCTAGAGCTCGAAGACGTGGCAGACGGTAAGCGTAGTCAGCAGGCCGCAGATTATGCGGCTTGCGCAGTTGGTTGATCTGCTGGCGGTGCCCAGTTCCGCGGCAGGAGTTCGTCCCAGCGGCTAGCAGGCCAGTTATCGGCGATCTTCGCGATGACGTCGGCGATATAGGCCTGCGGGTCGACACCGTTGGCCTTGCAGGTCTGGATGACGGTGTAGATGGCGGCGGCACGTTCACCGCCCACGCGGGAGCCGGCGAACAGCCAGTTGCGGCGGCCGATGGCGATGCCGCGCAGCGCGCGTTCCGCGATGTTGTTGTCGATCTCCAGCCGGCCATCGCCCAGGAAGCGCGACAGTGCCGGCCAGCGCTTGGTGCCATAGGCGATGGCCTTCGCCATGTCGGATTTGGGCGACAGACGACGCAGTGCGACATCGAGCACGTCGCGCAAGGCGCCGACCAGCGGCTTGCTGCGCTCCTGCCGTGCCCGCTGCCGAATATCCGGCGGCTGGCCGCGCACCTCGGCCTCGACGGCGTAGAGCGCGCCGATCCGCTCCAGAATGTCGGTGGTCAGCGGCGTGGCGGTGCGCTCATGCAGGTCGAAGATCTTGCGCCTGAAATGCGCCCAGCAGGCCACCTCGGTCACACCGCCCCGGTAGAGCCCGTCATAGCCGGCATAGGCATCGGCCTGGAGGAAGCCGCGAAAGCCGGCGAGATGCGCCAGCGGGTGCGCCGCGGTGCGGTCCGGCGTGAAGCGATACCAGGTCGCGCGCGGCGCCGCGCTGCCCGAGGCCTGGTCGTCGGCCGCGTACACCCATAGCCGCCCGGTTGCGGTCTTGCCGCGGCCGGGATCGAGCACCGGCACCGGGGTGTCGTCGGCATGGATCTTGTCGGCGTGTAGAACTTCGTCACGGATGCGAGCGACGACCGGATCGAGCAAGGCTGCGGCCTGTCCGGCCCAGCCGGCCAGCGTCGAGCGGTCGATATCGAGCCCTTGCGCCGCCATCATTTCTGCCTGCCGGTACAGCGGCAGGTGGTGCTCGAACTTGGATATCACGACATGCGCGAGCGTCGCGAAGCTGGCCTTGCCGCGCGCGACGGCGCTGGCCGGCGCGGGTGCCTGGACGATCTTTTCGCAGACCTGGCAGCTATATTTTGGGCGGACGTTGCGCACCACCCGCCAGCGCACCGGCACCACGTCGAGAATCTCATGGGCATCCACGCCCAGCCGGCGCAACGCGCCGCCGCAATCCGGGCAGGTGCAGGTGCCCGAGGCCGGTTCGTGGACAACGTCCTCGCGCGGCAGATGCGCCGGGAGGCTGCGGACCGGTGCCGGCCGCGCCGTCGCCTCCGACGGGCGCGCCTCTACCGGCGCCGCGTCGCGCTCGGCTTCCAGCTCTTCCAGCGCCAGTTCGAGCTGCTCGATCTCGCGGCCCAGCTTCTCGGAGGAGGCGCCGAACTTCATCCGCCGCAGCCGGGCGATCTGCCCGCGCAAGCTGTCGATGAGCAGATCGCGGGCGGCGAGCGCGGCATTGGCCCGGGCGAGCGACGCCTCCAGCGCGGCGATCCGCGCGGTGGCATCAATAGGGGAAACGGGCGCTTCCGACACCCGGATTTGCTAGCAGATCGCAGCGCTTCAGGCGAGCAAAACCGACGCAAAACAGCCGGTTTCAGCCCGCCAGCGTCGGCGTGCAGGTCCTCTCGGGCCGGCGCCAGTCGATGCCCTCCAGCAGCATCGACAATTGCGCCGGCGTCAGCACCACCGTGCCGCTCGCCGTCACCGGCCAGACGAAACGGCCCCGGTCGAGCCGCTTGGAAAACAGGCAAAGGCCTTGCCCGTCGAACCACAGCAGCTTGACCAGATGCCCGCGCTTGCCCCGAAACGCGAACAGCGCGCCGGAATGCGGGTTTTCCGCCAGCACCTGCTGCACCAGCACCGCCAGACCGTCGAAGCCCTTGCGCATGTCGGTCACGCCGCACGCCAGATAAACCCGCGTCGGCAACGGCGCCGGGCTCACCGCAGCACCGACAACACCCGTGCCAGCGCATCCGCATCCACCCCGCCGTCGACGCTGATCCGCACGCCGCCGGGCAACGCGATATCGATGCGCCCCGACGAACACGGCACCGGCGGTGACGCCGGCACGATCGGCTCCGCGAGCCGAACCTCGGCGAACACCGGCAGCGACGCTGCAGTCCCGGCCAGCTTGCCGACCCGCAACTGCTTGCGCCACGTATAGATCAGGCTGCTCGACACCTCGCGCCGGGCGATCACATCGCAGACCCTGGCCCCAGGCCGGAATGCCTCCGCCAGGATTTCCAGCTTCTCCGCGTCCGACCATCGCCGCCGACCCGACACGCGGCCGACTATTTCCATGCGGCCAGTCATACGAGTGCTCGTAGGACTGGCCGTAGAACCCGAAACTTCCTGCACCAGCACCGCCCTCGTCAAAGGCGGCAAGCATCCCGGCTATCGACGATGCCGCAAGGCGGCCTGCTGAACACGCTTACGGCAGACGTTCAGGCTATGCATCATCGACTGGAGCGTGACGGGTTCGTGGCGGAGACGGATGTGTTCCACCATGAGCGAGGATCCAGATTTTTTCTCCGCGCACCTGGCGGCGTCATGATCGAGTTCAATACCCGCGCCGACGCGGAAGCGAAGTTTCGGGGCACCTTCGATTGATGCTGTTCACTAAGATCAGCGGTCTCAATTCAAGCCTAGGAGAACGACGCCGCTGCGCCAGCCGCCGCTGACCCCCCCCCAGACGCTTCGACTCTGAGCTGGGGATAGGAGTCGACGATGTGGAAGCCAGATAGCGGTCATGCGCAGGCATTCCGCGGCGGCCGGACAGGCCGGGTTCGGCCGCTTAAGGCCCCTCTCGGACGGGCTGACGGATGATCGTTTTCAGCTTTGCAGGCAAAGTCTTTCTTGGATCCCCCAGATAGACTTCGTGATGCCGTCCGTTGAAGGTGTAGCCGCGCTCTGGCATGATGTCGTCGTGCAATTTCGCCAGGAGCGGCCCTTCTTCGTCATAGGACCCGACATGGAGCGCCTGCAGGCAGAGCCCCTCCGCCAACGTCTGCAGTCTCAGTGTTTCTGCCAGGTGTTGCAGTTTACGTGCACTCTTGGCTTTCCCTTGCGCGAGATGATCCTCATCGACGAAGTCTGGGACCATGATCATCATCGTCCAGTCCCAATCGTCCTTCTGCCGACGAGTGAAGGTCTCCGGATCCGGGGCTGACCAGAGCCCTTCAAGCGGCGCAACGACGAAGTCCCGCCGCTCCTGCTTGCACATGAACTTGATGGCGTAGGCCGTTGCATAGAGACTCTCCACTGCCTCTCTGTAGGCTGCGACCGAGTTCGGATCGCCGTGCCCGTCCGCCATTAGGTAGCGAACCGCTGGCGCTTCAATGAGCTCGAATGTGTTCAACGTCGCACTGAACAACGCCTTTCGTTCCTTCTTGAGATCGAGTTTACTCATCAGCAGCTTCCACGTTGATGATAGAGTGTTCGCTCACTATCGCCCGGTTCATGCAAGACGGACCCTGACGGGCAGAAATAGCGTCAATGAAGCCCCTCCACCACCGGGCGCTCCCAGCCAACTTATTGTACGCGGCAAGTAGATGAAGAGCGCGCGGCTACTTCTCGGCTGGCACAAGGGAAATCAACTGGAAAGGCCTAGGCTGCCTGGGGCTGCGCCAACTCGATGTCCGCGGTGCTCGCATTATGCCGAAGTATCTCCAGAATGGATGATACGAAGCGCCTCGCCTCCTCGCTCGTGAGCGAGTAGAATACCTTCTGACCGCTCCGTCGCGATGATACGAGACCCTCCCCTTTCAGGATCGCGAGCTGCTGGGAAACAGCTGTTGCGCTGGCACCAACCGCGTCGGCCAGTGCCGTGACTGACTTCTCGCCGTCTAGAAGCTCCCAGATCAACATACTGCGCGTCCGCCCAGCAAGAATCTTTAGGAATGCAGAAGCCCGGATCGTGAAGTCGAGTAGATCATCCCTCATAGGCGCACATTATGAACACCTCTTGGAACATGCAAGGCTCTGCGATCATGGGCATCCATATGCCTGTGACCAGTTTCCGCGAGCATGATGGTCACGACGACCGCCGCAGGCCGCGCCATCATGGAAGGATACTCGGCTTTCGCCGGGCCTTAATAAATCGAGGTTAAGAACTTGAGCTGCAACGATCCGCGGATCATCACGTTCTACGCTCTCGAAAAAGGATAGCGGAACGAGTGAGAGCCCGACCTACTGTCTGGAGCGAGCCCGCGAGCACCGCGAAGCTGCGGATGCAACGCAGCTCGAGAACGTGCGGCGAAAGCATAGTGAGAGCGCGCAGATGTGGGAACGCATGGCCGCAAGGAACTCCGTCCTCAGCCGCCACTTCGATTCAGTGGCGAAGTAGCAGCTGCAGCGCGAGCCGACCGCTAGCCGATCCCTGATTCGATCTTCTTCAACTCGAGGATTGTGACGGACCACTGCCCGAAGAGCTCGATGGCGCGCATCTCTGTGCCGCAGAAGAACGCCTAGCCGACATTCTTACAATTTAACCTCGATGATGTGCCTTAACCCTTGGCTGAGGTTGTAGCCGGCAGACTGAAGGCGATTCTGCGATTGGGACCGGGTACATTGCCGGCAACTCTCTGCCTGAAATAGCCGTTTCCTGCTCAGCGGACGCAACGTTGTCGCCGAGGAGAGTATCGATGTTGGATCCACGAGAGCTGGCAGAAGTGCGTGCTCGCGTCCTTCACGAAGCAGAGGAGCGGGAGAAGGCGATCGCCGAGAAGCTGCCCCCGGGTCTGGAGCGCGACGAACACTGGATGCTGGGCGAAAGGCTCTCGGATGCGGCCTGGGCAATCGAGGAGGAGTTCGATCTGGAATCGTCGCCGAGTGGGCTTTGGCCGGTGAGCGAACAGGCAGCCTAAGATGGCTGCCATGCCACATCACTGCATTGATCCGAGAGATGGTTTGAGCGATCGTCGGATCAAGAGGAAAATCGCAGGCGATCGACTGAAGGCAGGCGCCCAGGATCGTAATCGGATCTCCCTCCACGAGGATTACGAGGTCCAGGACTGGATGGCGTCCTTTGGCGTCTCCAAGGAAAAGCTCGCGGAGGCACTACATGCCGTGGGTGATCGAGCTGAGGACGTTCGCGAGCACCTGAGCCGTTGACCAATCTCTCGCCTCACCTCTCTCGGGGGTCGGAAACTCAGGGAATTGCGGGCGAACGGTACCGCCGTCAGTGGCGCATCGCGCAACTCGAGTGCATGATCAGAGGTTTGGGAGGTGCGGCTGCACTCGTCGATCATATGACCGACCGAGAGGGAGTCGTTAAGCATCCGATCCTATACAGGCTCCGCCGCCCCGGAAGTTCCCCTGACAATTCCGGGGTGGCAACCATGCCTCGCACCCTCAGGGGTGACATTGCTACCGGACTTCCTTCGCTATGAGGAGCGCGGGGGCTCTTCCGCGCAGGCTGAAATCTTTTATGGTGCACGCGTGCATGCGCTCGACAACATACGTGCCCTGATCTCCCGTTTGCAACCGGAAGCCATATGTGACCAATGCATCGTCGAGCGCCTAGGACTCGCCCCTGATGTGGTTGTCGAGCAGGCCGTTCGGCAGCTCAGCGGAACGTGCGGCATCGAGCGACGCCGCGGCACCTGTGCGTTATGTGAGAGCGAGAAGATCGTCAGCCGCCAGAAGAGCTGATGCCTCGACGCACTGACTCGTCGATCATGATTGGCAAGGAGCAGAGCGCAGGGATGCGCATCGCGACAGTCTCCGGGCGAAGATGAGCCTCCGTGCGGAGCTCAGCGCGGCGGCGTGATTGCTACCGCCACCGGGCAACCTGCGGAACGTGAACGACGCGTTGAGACGCCAGTATCGTTTGCTTCAGGCAATCTAGTGCGCCAGTTGCTCAGCTAGCCGAGAGCAAACTGGGGCACTTCACCTGGCACATCCGTAGAAATCCCGATGCTGCTGGCGGCAAACCTGCAAGCTGCTGGCGCTAAGTGTCCGCAGGTGAGATCAAATTTCTATAGTCCGGCCCCTTATCCCGAGAATGAGGCGTACCGCCAGCAGGTCGTCCAGAGGCTGCTCGAGCGGAGCCTGCCCTTGGGCCCGCTCCAAACGGCTGTGGATGCCGCAGCGGACCTCTTCCGGGTGCGCTATGCCGCTATGACGCTGCTTGACGACGCTCGCCAGTGGCTGCCGGCCCGACACGGTCTGGATGTCGACTTCACGTCGCGAGCGGTGGCGTTCTGTGGGCACACCATACATGCCGATACGCCGATGATCGTCAAGGATGCCCGCGTGGACGAGCGGTTTGCCGGTAATCCTCTCGTTCTCGGCGCCTCAGAGATTCGTTCGTACGTCGGCATACGCCTGATGGTATCGGGTGCCGCAGTCGGCGCGCTGTGCGTCTTGAACGACGCCCCCCTTCCCGAAGTGCCGTCGGAGCGAATCGATCAGCTGCGCGAGCTGGCGTCCGGGGTCGTTCGAGCGCTCGAGGACCGGCTCAAGGTTCAAGTAGGACCATTCGGGACGTCGGATGCGAGCTCGATCGTTCGACTTGCCTGCCGGGGGAACGACAATGCTTAAATCCTTGTCGGGGAAGATCTATGCCGTAGGGGTGGTCATGACCCTGGCGCTGGCCGCACTGGCATCCTTGCTCATGCTGTCCTCATCCGAGATGGAGAGCGGGTATCGCTGGGTGCAGCATACGCAGCGCGTTCTTGAACTCACCTCCCGGCCCGTCGACCTCGTCCGCCGCGCGGAGTCCGAACTCCGCGCCTCCATCATCAGCGATGATCCCTCGTTCTCCTCGGACACCCCTGCTCTTCTTCGTGACGCGTCAAGGGACTTGGACGAGCTGGTCCGCATCACCGCGGACAACTCGCGTCAAAATGACCGAGCTCAGAAGCTTCGCGATGCGGTCCGCAAACGGGTCGGCTTCATGCAATTTGGGCTCTCGCAGCTGAGCGCAGGCAAATACGCCCAGTTGAGCAAGGCCGATATGCAGGAGCGCAGCCGACAGGCAGAAGCGCTGATGGCCCAGGTCGAGAACAGCAAGAACGAGATGCTGCAGGCCGAGCGCGCACTCCTGGATGCCCGTACCTCGCGCGCGGAGTCGCTATTCCGGTATAATCGTCGTTCGGTTGCGTTCGGCGTTCCCCTCATCATCCTGCTGATCGTCGGATCCAAGATCTACATGGTCCGCGCCATACGGCGGCCGACGGCCGAGA
Source organism: Sphingomonas sp. (assembly GCF_036731925.1). GTDB lineage: Bacteria > Pseudomonadota > Alphaproteobacteria > Sphingomonadales > Sphingomonadaceae > Sphingomonas. Next base: position 229,455 of record NZ_DAINDJ010000001.1, on the reverse strand, counting down.
TGTTGAACACGATGAACGCATTCGGGAGGGGCGACCTGTCCGCCCGCATGCACGACCACAAGATCGGGGCTGCTGAATTCTCCTCGATCGCCAATGGGTACAATCAGATGGCCGAGCGACTAGGTGCTGCGATGGAGCAGCAGCGAGTGAGCGAGGATCACCTGCACCTGGCGAACTTGGCGCTCGAGGAGAGATCATCGGCTCTCGAGACCCGAAGCGCCGTGGTAGATCGATTGGATGCGATGTCGCTTCGATTGCTGGCGTCTCGCTCCGATGCGGAGTTTGCCAAGGTGATCGAGTGCTTCGTACCCCAGGTACTGACGGGGTCGACGGGCGGCGTCTATGCGCACAGCAACAGCCGAAATCAGCTGGTTCGGATCGCGAAATGGGGTGACGCAGACGATTTGCCGGAGTGGTTCGAACCCCACGCCTGCTGGGGCCTTCGTCTGGTCCGCACCCACGTTGTTGAATCGCAGGGCACGGACCTGACGTGCAGCCACGTTCCGATAGGCTCGAAGTCGCACTGTGAGCCATTGCTGGCCGGGGGCGAAGTGATCGGGATGATCCACCTCGCCGACATTCTGCCCGCGGCTGAGCGCTTCCGGATGACCATGCTTAGCCGAGAGGTCGGCTCAGCCCTGGTGAACCACATGCTTCAACGTGACCTGCGCGAGCAGACGATCCGCGATCCGCTCACGTCGCTCTTCAACCGCCGCTACCTTGACGAGACGCTGACGATGGAGCTCGCGCGAGCGGCCCGGGGCGGAGCGCCGATGGCGCTGATCATGTGCGACGTCGATCACTTCAAGCGCTTCAACGACGAGCATGGACATGACGCCGGCGACGCCGTGCTCCGATCCGTGGCAGCTGAGATGCAGAAGCATTTTCGCGACGGGGATGTCGTCTGCCGATATGGCGGCGAGGAGTTCACCATCATAGCCCCAGGAGCCTCCGCGGAGGCGATCGCAGCCCGCGTGGAGGGCCTGCGAGCGGCGATCACGAACCTTAAGGTCCGGACCGGAAGCGTAGAACTGCCGAGCGTCAGCATGTCGTTCGGTATCGCGGGCTATACTCCGGCGATCACCCGGGGAGCCGATCTCATCGAGCTCGCGGACGAGGCTCTCTATCGGGCGAAGCGCCAAGGGCGCAATCGAGCAGTCGTCGCCGAGCGGCTTGCAGCGTAGAGCCAGCCTGCGTGGACAGTTGCCCCGGCGTGCCCCCGCGGTCATGGCGCATGGGTGGATGCGCCGGCAAGTAAGAGGCCGCAGCGACGATCATCTGGCTTTCGCTAGTTCGGCTGCTCGCCATGCTCTCCATTTGCGCATCAATGCGTTGCGTGCTTCCGGCACGCGTTGGTCGACTCGCTCCACCGCTGCGATCCGGTCAGTGCGAAAGTGTCGGAAGCTCCCTCGACGCTCGCACCATGAGATGAGAACGCGCCTTGCGTCGGAGTAGCCCAGGACGATCGGCCAAACTGTGCGTTCCGTCCGCTCGCCTCCCTCGGCGTGATAGGTAAGGCGCAACTTGGTTCGGTGTCGTATCGCGTCCCGTAGCTGCCCCAGGTCGATGACCTCAACGATCTCACCAAGGCGCGGCTCGGCCGCGGTGCTTGGTTCAGCTATGACCGTCTTCAAATTGGCGGGCGCAGCTGCGGCAATCTTGGCGAGGACGTCGATGGCCGCGGGGGAGAGAAGAGGATCGCCGCGCTCCGCAACCCACTGGGCGCCGAGCGCAATCGCCTCCAGTTCCACATGCGTCAGCATGAGCGGTGGCATGTCGTATTCTGCTGAAAGCAAATAGCCGAAACCTGCCTCGCCGGTGATGGGCACTCGCTGCGCCACCAGATCCGCCACGTCTCGGTAGACGGTGCGAACGCTGACCTCGAGTTCGGCGGCAAGTGCGGCTCCGGTTACCGGGGTTTGCGCCCTTCGAAGGATCTGAAGGATCTGAAAGAGGCGATCGGCACGTCGCACGTCCATGACTCCTGCTGACAGAACGGTGTCAGCAGGGATGTGTCACAAGCGCCACGCACACAAGTGACCTCTTCTCCTGGGATTGCACGAATGAAGTTCGCCTCCACTCGCCTCATCGCCGCGGACATGCACACGATGGTTGCCTTCTATGAGCGCCTGACGGGCCATTCCGCCGAATGGCTGGCCCCTCAGTTCGCCGAAATCGTGACGCCCGCCGCGACGTTGGCGATAGGATCCGCTGAAACCGTCGAGCTCTTCGCAAGTGGCAGCGCCGAGCCCAGCGCGAACCGGACGGCGATCTTGGAGTTCATGGTCGATGACGTCGACGCAGCGGTCGAGCGGATGAAGGGGAGCGCAATGCTGGTGCGCGAGGTGAAGCTTCTGCCTTGGGGAAACCGCTCGGCTCAGTTCCGCGATCCGGAAGGGACTCTGGTTAGCCTCTTCACGCCCACTACCGACGCGGCGAAGGCTCGATTTTCCTCAAGGTGAACGATCGCGAGAACAGTCGCGATTGGGTGACGGGCCGAGCCAGTTGTGGAGAGCGGCAATACGCGGGCCGCCGCGCGATTCATCGGGCGTTATGAGCGTTCGTGACCATCCGCACGAGGTCGGACAGGGTCTTGGCCTTCAACTTCATCATGACGTTCGCCCGATATACTTCAACGGTCCGCGCACTGATGCCGAGGTCGAAGGCGATGGCCTTGTTTGCCTTGCCCGCTACCAGACCATCCATGACTTCGCGCTCCCGCCCGCTGAGAGCTTCGATCCTGCTACGCACCTCAGCGCGCTCCGCTTCAACCTGCTCGACGACGTCGCGATCCGCAATCGCCTTGCGAATGGCGTCGAGCATCAACTCGTCGTGGAAGGGCTTCTCGATGAAGTCCGCGACACCTGCGTGGAGGGCTTGGATCGCCAAGGGGACGTCGGCATGACCGGTCACGACGATGACGGGCACGTTCGCTCCGCGCTTCTTCAGCTCTTCGACAAGTTCGATGCCGTTCATCCCGGGCATGCGAACGTCCGTCACGATGCATGCCCCGTGCAGCGGTGGCGCGGCGGCCAGAAACCTGTCGGCGGAAGCGAAGGAACGTACGCGGATGGACGCGGTGTCGAGCAGGAATTCAAGCGCATCGCGCGCACCGTCATCGTCGTCGATCACATAGACGATGGGATCACTGGCCACCCTTCAACTCCTGTTCGTCAACCATAGGCACCGTGAAGCAGAAGCGCGCTCCGCCGCCGTCCCGAGGCGCTGCCCATATCCGGCCGCCGTGCGCCTCGACGATCGTTCGCGAAATGGAGAGGCCTACGCCCATGCCTGAGCGCTTTGTAGTGACAAAGGGTTTGAAGAGCTGCTCTGCCACCTCCGGGTCGATACCGGGGCCTGTATCTTCGACGCAAACCTCGGCGAGATCGCCATCGGCAAGCTTGAGCTTGATGATGAGATCCCGAGAACTCCCGGGCCCTGCAACCATGGAGTCGACGGCATTCCTCACGAGGTTGAGCACAACCTGCTGGATCTGCACCCTGTCCGCAACGACTGGGCGGAGATCGTCTGCGAAGTCGTAGCGCACGCTGATCTCGTGTTCCTTGGCGCCAAGTAGAGCAAGAGCGCTGGCTTCCTCGACGAGCTTGGGCAGGCTCTCCACGGTTCGCTCGGTCTCTCCACGAGAGACGAACTCCCGAAGGCGTCTGATGATGTCGCCGGCGCGCAGCGCCTGAGCGGAGGTCCTGTCAAGGGCATCGGCTACACGATCGAGCGGAGGTTCCTCTCGTGCAAGAAGGCGCCGGCTGCCTTGCAGATAGTTCGCTATAGCCGACAGCGGCTGGTTCAGCTCGTGCGCTAGAGCAGAAGCCAGTTCTCCAAGCGCGGTGAGCCTCGACACACGTATCAGCTCCCCCTGTAGCTCCTGCACGCGCGCTTCAGTCTTCTGGCGTTCGGTAAGGTCCCGAATGAAACCGGTGAAGTGCCGCTGACCTGCTACGTGCATCTCGCCGACGGCCAGCTCCACTGGGAACGTCGAGCCATCCCTGCGCTGCCCCACTACTACCCTTCCCTTGCCGATGATCCGGCGTTCACCGGTCTCGTAGTAGCGCTTCAGATAGCTGTCGTGTGCCGCCCTATACGGGGAGGGCATCAAACGGCTGACGTTCTGGCCACGCACATCCTCCGCGTCCCAGCCGAACATGATTTCAGCGGCCGGGCTGAAGTCTCGGATCAGCCCCTCCTCGTCGATTACCACGATTGCGTCCGGCACCGTGTCGAGCAGAGATCGAAGATGTGCTTCCCTGCGAGCCAGCCCCTCCGTCACCTGGTCGGCTTCGGCGCGAGCACGTTGAAACCATTCGCCACCCAGAGCGACTGCGCCGCCGATGATGATGAAGGCGAGAGCTGCAATTTCACTACCGGCACCGATAGGCCCGGCCATGCTGTCGCATAGAAGGCCCACGCCTGCACCAGCGACGCTCGCCATGAGGCCAGCGCTGATGCCGGAGAAAGCGCTCGCCAGAACCACAGCAGGAACGAAGAAGATGAAGGTTGCGCGCTGCCCAAGCTCGACAGCAAACCAGATGCGAACGCCCGCGCCGAGCCCGATCGCTGCTGCCGCCAGCGCCAGGGCGGCCGGCATGGACAAGCTCGGAAGGTAGTGATGCTGGAGAAGCGGACGCCGGCTGATCACAGGGTACCTTCAGCTGCAAGGCAGTGGTGCTGCCTCCGGAAGGTTCCTTAGGGTATACGCAGTAGGGACAACATCCAAATTTTCCACCATCTCTACCCGGCATAGAAGGAGGCAACACACAGAGATCCTGCATAGCGGAGAAGCATCATGAAATCGCCTTTCATCGACCTGAGCGTTCATCACCAGCCGAAGGGGTTCTCCGACCGTATCGCGTTCGGGTTCACCAAGCTGCTGCGTTGGACGGCGGACACCTTCTTCGCCGAGCGTTACGGACATCGCGCAGTGGTGCTCGAGACCGTGGCGGCCGTGCCCGGTATGGTCGGCGCGACTATCACCCATCTCGCCTGCCTGCGACGCATCTGCGACGACAAGGGCTGGATCCGGACGCTGATGGACGAGGCCGAGAATGAGCGCATGCACCTGATGACGTTCATCGAGATCTCCAAGCCCACCTGGTTTGAGCGAGCCGTGATCATCGGCGTTCAGTGGGTCTTCTATCTCTTCTTCTTCGCTCTCTATCTCGTCAGCTCGAAGACGGCGCACCGGGTGGTCGGGTACTTCGAGGAGGAGGCGGTGATCAGCTACACCCACTACCTCGCCGAAATCGACGAGGGCAGGAGTGAAAACGTGGCGGCGCCGGAGATCGCAAAGCGGTACTGGAACCTGCCTGACGACGCGACGCTTCGTGATGTCGTGCTGGTGGTTCGTGCAGACGAAGCGCACCACCGTGACGTGAACCACGGCTTCGCCAACGAGCTCGCCGGCCTCCCGACCGGTGCCGTCGCGGAATGCCCGCCTCATGTGGCGCTTGAACCCATCTGGAAGAAGGCTTCCTAAAATCTGGAAGCAAGCAGACCTGGCCTGCTGATCAGCAACTTGAGGACCGCGCGCTAGACCAAACCGGCGCGCGGTCTTTGATGTGAACTCTTTACGGAGACTCTGCGGTTTGTGATGAAGCACGATGCGGCCTGCTTCGAGCGCGGCGGTATCGGCTCAGCCCATCACCGTCGCTAGTCGATGAGATTGGCCGGTCGGACGCATAGTAGATCTTCGAGGCTGACTTCGATCGACAGCGGTCGGTACCACCCCTTGAGTGGCGAAATCACCGCCGAGTATCCCCCTTCAAGGAAACAAGGCAGCATCTCAGCATTGTCGTCCCTGACCATCAAGATGCCAGTTCCCTCCCATCCGGAATGCTTCAGCGCCGGCAGCAGGTCGAACAGCTCCTCGGACCACGGCGCCGATACTGCGGCCAGCAAAACATCAGCACTACTCTTCTGGCGACTTCGCAGGACCGCCTCTGGTGAGCGGAACGAGTGTACATTGCACCCAGCGCTCGCCAGGAAGAGGTGCGTCGCACGACGCGCCTGATCGTCGAGGTCGAGCAACGCAACGCTGCAGTTCCGGGCCTTCCCGAGTCCTGTCATGGGCACCACCTCCTGATCGATCGAATGGCACACAGATCTTCGGCCGTCGCTACGTAGACCTCCGTCGAACTTCTCCATCAGGATCTGCACGCCTGCGGGGTACTCGATTAGCCCCCCAAGCTGATCGCCACCGCCGCCGGGCCGAGGTTCGGAGGACGCGTGAGGGAGAGGGTAAAGGCAGAGCCACGGGCCAGATTGACAACGGTTCGCATCTTGGGTGCAACAGCAACACTTCGTTACCTTTCCCGACCTCGCGTGTTGTGACCGCCATGCCGAAAAAAGAAGTCCCCTCATTCCCTTCCCCATCCAACCGCAACGCCGTTCTGACCGCCAGCCGCAACCTGAAGACGGCGCGGTCTGCACATGCGTATGTGCGAGGAAACACAGCCAAGTTCTATGACTGGCTAGGAGCCTCCCCCGCCTCCGGGAGGGTGCCGCATGGACCTTCCATCTGGATCTGCGGCGACTGCCATGTCGGGAACCTGGGTCCGATCGCCAACGGAGACGGCCGGGTAGAGGTTCAGATCCGAGACATGGACCAAGCTGTCATCGGCAACCCTGCGCACGATCTCATTCGCCTTGGCCTGTCGCTCGCAACCGCCGCAAGAGGAGCAGACCTACCCGGTGTCGTAACCGCGCGGATGATGGAGGAGATGGTGGAAGGCTATGCCGCCGCGACCCATGATCCTACCAGCGGCGACCCAGGTGTCGAGCCGGATGTCGTACAGAGCGTCAAGCGACGGGCGCTGGGTCGCCGGTGGCGGCATCTTGCGAAGGAGAGGTTGGAAGCGGTCGAGCCTCAGATCCCCTTGGGCAAGCGATTTTGGCCTATCGCCAGGAAAGAGCGCGTAGACCTTGAAGCTGCACTCCACGAGCCGGGGGTGCTTGCGACCGTGCTCGCGCTCGAAGACGACGATCGGGCTCTAGACGTCCACCTGGTGGATGCCGCCTACTGGATGAAGGGGTGCAGCTCGCTGGGGCTGCTGCGATACGCAGCGATCGTAGCTCTGCCCGACCAAAAGGGAAGAATGGACTACGCGCTCGTCGACTTGAAGGAGGCAGTCGCACCGGTCGCGCCTGCAGCACCAGGCGCCCAGATGCCGCTCGACGCTGCCGATCGCGTCGTAGCGGCGGCTCGCGCGTTGTCTCCCCATCTGGGAATGCGGATGGCAGCCGTTCGCATGAATGGGCGCTCACTCTTCGCGAGAGAACTTGCACCGCAGGATCTGAAAGTCGAACTCGATCAGTTCAATCGATCCGAGGCGGTTAAATCGGCGCGCTATCTGGCGTTCGTCGTCGGTAGAGCACATGCACGGCAGCTCAACACGGAGGCGCGAGCGGCGTGGCTCGAAACCCTAGGCGCCGCACGTCGCGGCGACCTGGATGCGCCATCCTGGCTTTGGGAGAGTGTCGTGTCCCTCGCCGGGCATCACGAGATGGGATATCTTGAGCACTGCAGGCGGTACGCGCTCGCCGCCTGATATCGAAGCAGTCAAAGGCAGATGCATTCTTCGACCCGCTCGTGGTTCATGAGGCATGAAGCTGTCTACTGAACCGCCAAGCTGCCGCGCCACCAGCCACGGCGATAGCGCAGGTATGAAGCTCAGGCTTCTCGCATGCTACGAGATGGCAGCGTGCCGGCTGCAGCTCCCACGACGGGCCCGACGCGCGTGTGAAGACGAGCCTTCGCGCTGCAGAACCGCTTAACGAACAGGTAGGCATGTTCTGCTATGCCGCGCCTGAAGGTTAGGCAGGTTCGAAGAATGGCCACTGCTGTCACGACATTGCTCCACGAGCTAGATCAACACCATGCCGCAATCGAGGCCGGCATCGCGGAGGTCGAAGCGCACTGCAGCCGCGATTTGCCGAATCTTGCGGAGCTGGCCGCCATCCGAGTGAAGCTGAGTCGAGCAAGCACGGAGCGATCAAGGTTCGTTCGAGAATCGGTCGTTCCCAAGCTCCTAGGGCAGGCCGACGCCTCTCTGCGTGGAGAGTTGTCTCAGATGCTCGAGGCGTTCAGTGCCAAGCGCGCCGCTTCCAGCAAGCACGTTGCAGCATGGAGCTCCTGGACCATCCAGCAGAACTGGGGTGGATACCGCGAGGCATCCGGAGTGATCCGAGGCATGATGCGCGAGCAGATAGAGCGTGAGCGGAGAACGTTGCGCACTCGTCTGAAGGAAAGAGCACTCTGAGCAGTCGAGCGAGGTGTCACCTGCTTCCGCTGTGAGACTGAATAGTGTCGCCTTGCCCTGGCAAGCCGCGCCCTCCCCGGGGCCGACCTAAGCTCAGAAGGAGAACGCGAGTTCGGCGTCTCGGGGTCAGCAACGGGAGCTGGACGGGACCGGTAGTGCATATGCGGCTTCTACCGTTCCCGCCGATAAAATCGTACGGATGAGCGCCGTCGCTCACTTCAAAGTTCAACATCGACGCCGCTACGTCGCCCAGAGCACTTGATCCCGTCGCGGCGCCAACCAGAATGTCGATCGTGGAAGGAGATTGCGAAGGTGCTTCTAGGAGGAAGAGGTATAGCTTCGCACGTGCATGTTGCCTGCCGGAAGGAGAAGCGGCTTGGAAAAGGTAAAGCTTCATCCATGGTGATGCAGAAATGATCTGAAAATGATCACGATGACCAGAAGCGCCAGCATGACGATCATGACCAAACCTAGTCGCACCATTTGACGTCCCCCCTGTTTTTTGGCCCGTTTTGAGCGAGAGTTTTCCGGCCCTTTGAAGCCTTTTGGCAAGGAGCTGGGACATGAAGAAATCGCGGTACACGGAAGAGCAGATTGCGTTTGCGCTGAAGCAGGCGGAGACGGGCACGCCGGTTGCCGAGGTGATCCGCCGGATGGGGATATCGGAGCAGACCTTCTACCGCTGGAAGAAGGTGTACGGCGGGCTGGGCGTGGGCGAGCTACGGCGGGTGAAGCAGCTCGAGGAGGAGAACCGGAAGCTGAAACAGCTGGTCGCTGACCTGAGTCTCGACAAGCATATCCTGCAGGATGTGCTGGCAAAAAAGCTCTGACGCCTGGACGGCGGCGCGAGATTGTCGCGCACGTCCAGGCGTCCCACGGTGTCAGCGAGCGGCGCAGTTGTTCGGCATTGGGCATCGAACGTTCGTCGGTGCGGTACATCTCGCACCGGCCGGACCAGACGCCGCTGGTGATGCGCATCCGCGATCTGGCGGCGGCGCGAACGCGTTACGGCTATTTCCGCATCTACATCCTGCTCCGCAGGGAAGGATGGGTCGTGAACCACAAGCGTGTGTATCGGCTCTATCGGGAGGATGGACTGAGCCTTCGGCTCAAGAAGCCCCGGCGGAACGTCAGCGCCGCCAACCGGGTGCGGCAACCCGCGGCATCGGCTGCCAACGAGATGTGGTCGATGGACTTCGTGTCCGACGCCCTGTTCGACGGCCGGCGCTTGCGGGCGTTGACGGTGGTCGACGCGTTCACGCGCGAAGCGCTGGCGGTCGATGTGGACCAGGGCATCAAGGGCGAGCAGGTGGTTGCGACGATGGCGCGGATCTCCTCGATCCGCGGCGCCCCACGGACCATTCGGGTGGACAACGGGCCGGAGTTCATTTCGAAGGCACTCGACCGCTGGGCGTACGAGAACGGCGTCACGCTGGACTTCAGCCGGCCGGGCAAACCCACCGACAACGCCTTCGTGGAATCGTTTAACGGTCGCTTGCGCGACGAGTGCCTGAACGCGCACTGGTTTCTGTCGCTGGCCGATGCCCGGGCCAAGATCGAGGCCTGGCGCCGGGACTATAACGAGAGCCGCCCTCACACATCGCTTGGCTGGCTGACGCCGGTCGAATATGCTGCCGTCGCGGCCAAGATGGCCGCCGAATGAACACCGGATACTCACGCCCAAGCTGGATGAGAAACCGGGGGACCCTCAGGCAGCCCCGGACTCTACTTATGAGTGGAGGAGAAAAGGGGAGCACGTCACATTGGGTCATTCTGCCGCATACGGTCTCCCGCATTGGCGCAACGCGCAAAGCCGAAATCCATCAGCGGAGGCAGACCACCCAGGAACGACTGGCTAGAGGCACTATTCACTACCAAGACTGCCAAACGAACGCCCATTGATGCTGTTCCAGATGCGTTCGCAAGCCACTAGGTGACGATTATTCGAAATACGTACCTACTGCCTAGTGCCTCATAGGGGCGAATGTGGCGAACTTTGCACGAGTAAACATGCTGATAGCACGAATGCTGTGGAGTAGCGCGTTGCGGTCATCAGCCAGGTTTCGCCAGCAGGCTCAATCGACCAAGGCTTGGTGTTGTTGCCCCCTAAATGCCTGACGGAGCCTCGCGGGTTTGTTGGATATACTCGCGCGGGGAGCGGTAGCCCAGCGCCTTGTGCGGGTGGACCTCGTTGTAGTGGTGCAGCCAGGAAGGGATCTGTTCGATGACGGTCCGTGCATCGGGCCTGGGGTTCACGCGGACGTAATCGCGCTTGAGGGTGCGGACGAAGGCCTCCGCCATCCCGTTGGACTGGGGGCTGCTGACGGGGGTGGTTCGCGGCAGCAGGCCGATATCCCGCGCGAAGCGCCTCGTTTCACCTGCGATATAGGGGCTACCGTTGTCGGTGAGCCACTCGATCGGCTCGGCGAGGCGGTTGACGGGTCCGAAGCGGTGCTCGACGGTGGCGACCATCAGATCGCGAACATCCTCGGCGGTGATGCCGCCGGTGGTGGCGACGTGCCCCATCGCCTCCCGGTCGCAACAATCCAACGCAAAGGCGACGCGGACCTTCTCCCCGTTGTCGCAGGCGATCTCGAGCGCATCGGAGCACCAGCGCGTGTTGCGTCGGTCGACTGCGACACGGCCATCGTGGCGCCGTTCCTCGCCCTTTTGGCTATGCGGCTGGAGCAGGAGACCGTGGACTTTCATCACGCGGTAGACGCGTTTGGGATTGGGCGCTGCGCGCCCGTTTTTCCGAGCCTGGCGGCGCAGCAGGGCATGCACGCGGCGATAGCCGTAGGTCGGCAGATCGGTGATGATCGCCCGAATGTCGGCGAGCAGCTCGGCATCGGGCAGCGGTGGCCGCCCGCGGGGGCGGAGCGGCGGCCGATGGTGCATGGCGGACAGGTGCTGGCGGCTGATGCCGATCGCCTCGGCGACCGCGGTCACCGTTTTTCCCCCGGCAACGAGGTCGAGCGCAACAGCTGTTTTTTTGGGCCTGCGGCCCGGGACACGGCCTCACGCAGGATCTCCGCTTCCATGGTCTTCTTGCCGAGCAGGCGCTGAAGCTCGCTCACCTGCGCCTGCAGCGCGCGATATTCGGACGCGGGGACAACTTCCTCGCCGGCGCCTGCGGCGGTCAGCGCGCCCTGTGCCATCAGCCGCCGCCAGTTGAACAGTTGGCTGCCGGCGATGCCGTGGCGGCGCGCCACCAGCGAAACGCTCATGCCGGGCAGGTACGTCTCCTCGACGATCTGCACCTTCTCTTCCGGGGTCCAGCGCCTCCGGCGCTGCACCCCGGAAAGCACCTCGGACGCGACGTAGGGCCTAGGATTAGCGTCAGTCATATGCCTCTCACTTACATAAGCGAGAAACCCTGTCAGGGGATTTAGGGGGCCAGCTCACTTGGAAATCTGCCACCGCCACGGATATTGGTGGAGAGCTGCGCGTTGCTCGCTGCAATCGACTTCAGGAACGGTCATGAAAGTCTTAATTGTCGAAGACGAGATTTTCGCAGCTCTGCACCTAGAGGCAGCGATTGAGGACTTGGGGTGCGAGGTTTTGGGCATAGCACCTGATACACCCACGGCAATGGAGCTCGCCAACGGACAGCCCGATCTGGCGCTTGTGGATCTGAACCTGCGGGACGGTCTCACCGGGCCCCAGATCGCGCGCGATCTGGCGAACCGGTATCGTACGAAGGTTCTCATCCTCACGGCAAATCCGGCTCAGGCCGGCGATCCTTTCGAAGGCCTTCTTGGGGTGGTCAGCAAGCCCTGGACCGAGGCGCAACTTGCGCAGACAGTGGAAGACCTTCGAAGCGTGGATCAGGGTTAACCGCCCCGATGGAGCTGCGTTGCCTTCACTAGAATGACGACGCAGAGGCCTTCCGCGCGCCAATCCTTCGTGATCACTCCTCCGAGCTGCCGCTGAACGCTTAGTTCGGATAGTTGGGTGCCGAACCCCTGCCTGCGCGGCTCCCCTTCTACAGGAGGGCCACCAGCTTCTTGCCAGGTGATGGAAATTGCGTCGACCGTTCGGTCGACCGCCACGTCCAGGCTTCCAGAGGGCGTAGAGAGTGCGCCGTATTTAGCGGCATTGGTTGCCAGCTCATGAACGACGAGCGCAATGGGCGTCGCGCCCTTGTCGTCGATAACTGTATCCACACCGTGAATCCGGATGCGACCATCGGCGTCATATGGCTTGAGCAGCTCGGCCAGCAACCCAAGCAGCGAGCTCTGTCCGAGATCCGGCTTCGATTCCGGGCTATGCGGACGAGCGAATTCGTGGGCGCGCCCTAGGGCGGCGATACGCCCTAGAAGCTCGTTCATCAGCGGACGCAACTCGCCTGCTCGGCGCCCTGTCAGGTTCACCAGCCCCGATATGACGGCGAAGATATTCTTGATCCGGTGGCTGAGCTCTCGACTCAGCAGCTCATTCCGCTCCGCAGTCAGCTTGGCGTCGTGGATGTCCGTGCAGGTGCCGATCCAGCGGATGATCTTGCCGTCGCCGCTACGAACCGGCAGTGCTCGGCCAAGTACCCAGCGGTATTCGCCACTGTGGTGCCGCAGCCGATACTCGATCTCGTACGGCTCTCCGCTTGCAAGACTGGAGCGCCATCTGTCCCATGCCCTAGGCTGGTCCTCGGGATGAAATACGCCGTTCCAAGCGTCGCCATCGGTGGAACCCGCCGGCATCCCGGTGAACCGATACCACTGCGCATTGTAATAGTCGTGGTAGCCATCGGGTAGCGTGGACCACACCATCTGCGGCATGGCATCCGTGAGCACTTCATACTTTGCTTCGCTGGCAGCCAGAGCTGCCTCAGCCTGGATCTGTGCACCAATTTCGGTGTTCACCCCCAGCCAACGAACGATTTCCGATTTCTCGTTGCGAACAGGCACGATGCGCGTGAGGAATGGGCGGAACAGCCCGTCAGCGCCTCTGAGCGGAAAAACCATCTCGAATGGTGCACCAGTTGCAATGGCCGCCTCCCACCGCTGCATGACCTCGGGGAGACGGTCCGGGTCGTGGACGCTGGTCCAGCCCCAGCCCTCCATCTGCTCCGCCGTGGTTCCACAATAGTCGTGCCATCGGCGGTTGTACCACACGATGTAGCCATCGCCTCGTGCGATCCAGCACAAGGTTGGCAGATATTCAGCTAATGCAGCGAAATCACTGGCGACCGCCAAGGCGTCAGTAGAAGCCGCAATGTGCGATATGACCGCAGGTGCCCGCCAATAGGCCTGGCCGTGATCAAGCGGCAGCTCGTTACGCTCTTCAACCACTTGCTCGCCCCTCGGTACAACAATTCTGCGACATGTCCCGTCCGACGCTGATGTCGAAGGAGGCAACGACCAAAAGGCCTAACGACGCTTCAAAGACAACGCTGCAAATATTTCGTGCCCGTCAACCAAACCCGCCGACGCGATCCATCACGGCGCTACTAAACGCATTTACTGCTACCCAGGTGATGCTCACGGTAAAGCCGATCAAGGCAGCAACCAGTACCCAAAAACAGCAGCGGGCCGGTCGCGGCTCAGCGTTCGATGGCTCTGGAAGACAGGAATTTCCCCTGACACTACCCCCGCGACGCTGGCGAGTGCCTGCAGAAACGCAGCGATACCGAAACACATCAAGCGCGTCACTTGCGTCCCCCTCGCTGCGAGCGATAGCACAGTCGCCGCATCCCTCCTTAATCTGGCTCAACATCCGGCACAAACCGGCTCCGGCAACGGCGGCGGCTGAGGGCCGGGGGCGGAGGACGCTGAGCGAGCCACTCGTGTGGTGCGGGCCGCCAATTTGATATCGCCCGTTCCCTGCATTGTGCCGCAGCCGCGCAAGCTACCCACTCCCGCGCTCGCCTAGCGGAGGAGCATTTACGACCCACCGTCGGCCTCATGCTGCCGATCGGCAATCGGGTCCTTCTCAGGCTGAGCTGATCTACATGCGCCTATGCGGCAGTAAGGCTGGTCAGCATCGCCTCGAGTTCATGTTGACGGAAGGGCTTGATGAGGCGCGGAAGATCCGGATCGATGCCCTTATCCTCGGCATAGCCGCTGATAACGAGAACGGGCACATCGGGTCGACGACCCCGCACTTCGCTGACGAGGTCCGTTCCGGTCATGCCCGGCATCAAGTGATCCGTAATCAGGAGGTCGAAGACGATCCCGCCCTTCAGCAGTTGCACCGCGTGTTCCGCCGAGATCGCTTCCTCGACCTCGTATCCCATGTCGGTGAGCATATCGGCGGTGCTTGATCTGACGAGCTGATCGTCATCCACCAGTAGAACGGTGCCCACGCCGTGGGGCTTTAGCTTCGCTGCTTCGATACCGTCGCTTTGGCTGCCACCGGCCGCGGAAGGGAGCCAAAGTTCGACGCTGGTTCCGTGTTGCAGCCGACTGGTGATGGTGAGTGCGCCGCCCAGCTGGGAGGCGAGACCATGTACCATGGACAGGCCAAGGCCTGTGCCTTTCCCCACGCCCTTGGTGCTGAAGAACGGCTCGATGGCGCGCTTTATGGTAGCTTCGTCCATGCCTGCGCCCGTGTCGGTAACGGCCAGCCGAAGATATCTGCCGGGCCCAAGTTTCGCCGGATGCGCGCCGCTCACGACCACGCTGTTGCAGCTGATCGTGAGCTTGCCGCCACTTGGCATCGCGTCGCGAGCGTTCACAGCGAGGTTCAGTATCGCCATCTCGACCTGGTTAGCATCGGCACGCGCGCAGGGGAGATCGCGTTCTATGTCGGTGACCAGCTCAATCTGTGGGCCGAGAGTACTCGAAATCAGCTCGGAAATGCCGCCGACGAGCGCCTCCATGTCGACGGCAGTGGCTTGCAGGGGCTGTCGCCGCGCAAACGCAAGCAGCCGCTGAACGAGCGTCTTTGCCCTCTCTGCAGATTGAAGAGCGCCGTCGATCTGTCGGCGTGCGCGTTCGTCGCCAAATCCTCGGCGTTGAAGCATGTCGAGGCTGCCGATGATGGGCGTGAGAAGATTGTTGAAGTCGTGAGCGACGCCTCCAGTCAGCTGGCCCATCGCCTCCAGCTTCTGGCTCTGCCGAAGCGCCTCCTCCGCATGCTGAAGCTCCTTCGTGCGTTCCAGAACACGCTGTTCCAGCGTCTCGTTGAGCGACAGTAGCTGATCCTGGAGCTGCCTGCTCTCCGTGATGTCTTCGGCAAGACCCACCGCGCGCACGAGCTCGCCATCGGGCGAGCGAATGGGAAAGAAGCGATCCCTGATCCACCGGACCGCGCCGTCACCCCTGATGATGCGATACTCGAGTTCGGCCGACAGGCCGGCCATCTGGGAGGGGAGAACGGAAGCGACCTGTTCACGATCGTCCGGATGGATCGTGTTGAAAAATGAGGACAGGTCCCCGACTAGTTCTGCTACGGGCCGCCCCCAAACTTTTTCGTACGCAGGACTCAGATAGGAGAGACGACGCTCCTTCAGCTCCGTCACGTAAAACACCTGGTCAAGCGTTTCGGCAAGCTGACGAAAGCGCTCCTCACTCTCCCGGAGAGACGTCTCGACAGCCTTACGATCGCTGATGTCCACGAATGCCGCGACGGCGCCCCGAACGTTGCCACGCTCGTCATGAAGCGGCGTGGCATTGCCAAGCAGATGGGTGACCGTGCCGTCATCGAAGACGATCTGCTCTTCGAAATTGCGGACGAGATCGCCTCGTGCAGCTTTCTGAACGGGCATCTCTTCCGGCGTCAGCTCAGCCCCATCGGCACCCAACACCCTGAAGTGCGTAGGAGCTTCGTCCGCAGGAGCACTCTTGGACATGTTGGAGCCGACCGGCATGCGGGTGAGCGCATGCGCGACTTGATTGCCCACGATGTCACGGCAGCTCGGATCACGCGCGATCCAGATGCCGGCCGGCACTGCGTCGAACACGGCAGCGAACTCTTCGCTTTGCGCGCGCTGCGCCGCTTCAGCCTGCCTGCGACGAGTGATGTCGAGCGCGGTACCAAGGACGCGAACGCACACGCCACTGTCGTCGAAGATGCCCCGCCCCTTCGCGGCGACCCATCTTATCAGGCCGTCGTCGCGCCCGATGGTGCGATATTCGACATCATAGAAGGCACGCTTCTCGGGGTCGACGGCATCCATATATGCCTGCTCGACGAATGGTCGATCCTCGGGATGGAGCCCTTCCAGAAAGTCGTCCATCGCCACAGGGGCGTCCACAGAGACGCCGAACATGGCTCTCATCTGGGGCGACCATGACCGGGTCTGACGCTGGAGATCGGCATCCCATAGACCGACTTCCGTCAGCTCGGTGGCGAGTCGAAGGCGCTCCTCGCTTTCTCTAAGCCTCTCTTCGCTGCGCTGCGCGGCTTCTTTCGCACGATAGGCTTCAGTGACGTCGAAACCCTCGCAGAATATGCCCGTCGTTCTTCCCTGCGGATCCGTCACCGGCTGGTAGATGAAGGTCAGGTACAACTGCTGCGAGGTGCCCTCCCGGCCCTGCAGAGTGATGGGCAGGTTTTCAGCGACTAGCTGCTCACCAGTGCGGTAGACCTGGTCGAGCCACCTGAAGAAATCCTGCCCTTCCAGCTCGGGAAATACGTCGCGCACCGGACGCCCTATGAATTCGCGGGGCCCAAACAGCCTCTCATAGGCCGCATTGACGAACTCGAAGCGATGATCGGCGCCGTTCAGGATGGTGATGAAGCCGGGCGCCTGCGCGAACAGCTTGTGCTGACGATCCGCCTCCGAAGCTAGCTCCCGTTCGGCCAGAACCTGCCTCGTTGTCTCCGTGCAGGCGCAGAAGAAGCCTGCCACGTCAGCGTCCAGGCGGATCGGAGTGTAGGAAAAGCTGAAATGCGCCTCCTCGAGATCGCCGGTCCTGTTGATCAGGAAGGAGATGTCGCTCATGTGGACCGACTCGCCGCCGTACGCACGATCAACGATCGGCCGCAGTTCGTCTGCAATTTCATCCCAGACGTACAGGATGTCCTTACCGAGCGCTGCAGGGTGTTTCTTCTCCAGGAGCGCGGCATACTGATCGTTGTACAGCAGAGTTCGATCTTCGCCCCAGCAGATGAACATGGGCTGATTCGATCCGAGCATGAGGTCTACCAGCGTGCGAAGTGCGGCAGGCCACTGCGCGCGCGCGCCCAGCGCGGTACCCGACCAGTCCCGTTCTTCGATCAGTGTGGCCATTTCGCTGAGCGAGGTAATCATCATCAGTTCGCCGAATGCACCTTCGGGGTTGCTCATCAGTGTTCGCCTCGCGCTCGCATAGGGGGTAGCGGCGCCGTGCCGCCATTATCCAAAGCCGCAGCCGCGTGGAAGGTGCATACACGCGATCGCGGCCATTCAGCGCGTTCCGTTGCGGGATTGCTAAACGGCCGCTAGTCCAGCGTCTGCGAGGGGTTGGCTGCCGCACGCAGCGAGAATGGCCCGGAAGCCTCTCGTACGCGCCGCTGCCAGTCCGTTCGACGACCTTTTGAAGGGCGGCAGAACTCCCGCCCCCAACTGTGCAGGGTTGATAGCGATGTGGAAGAAGATGAACGAGGCGGGAAGCCGCTTGGCGGGCAGAACTGCCGATCTGGCCGGCGCTCCCATAGCCAGCATCCTCGTGGCCTTGTTCTGCGCGGGCTGGTTCGTCGAGGCCGGCGAAGCGGGAGAGAACAGCCTCACGCTCATCTTGTCCGTCGCTTCGATATCGCTCACCCAGATGGTCCTCAATGGGCAGCGTCGCAGCGAGCAGGCGCTCCACCGCAAGATCGACGAGCTGGTCTACGCGATCAAGGGAGCCCGCAACGAGGTGGCCGGCATCGAAAGCAAGACGACCGAGGAACTTGAGGCACTTCGCCGGACAGGGGATGCAGCCGAGGAGGTTCTTCAGGAGCGCGGATCTAAGAACAACCTGGGGTGACTTCGCCGGAAGCAGGTCGCGACGCTCGGACGGCTGCAGCTCGCGGGATGCGTCTCAGGCGGCTGATCAACTTGACCACGCCATCACGCCTGCCAGGAGGCATTAACTTCGGTTTTCGTGCGAGCTCAGGAATTTACCGTTGTTTAGGTTAAGCGCCCTAAGATGGTAAATCATGGAAATGAAACGGATTTGCAGTGGATGCCGTAACGGAACTGGTTTCGAAGTTCCTTTCGCGATGGCGTTTCAGCCCATAGTCGATGTTCATGCTGGCATCGTGTTCGCCTACGAGGCTCTGGTCCGAGGCACTGATGGAGCAGGCGCTGCTTCAATCCTGTCTTCTGTGACCGACGAGAACCGCTACGCATTCGACCAAGCGTGCCGCGTCAAAGCCATCGGTTCCGCGATGTCCGCTGGGCTGGTCGAATCGGATGCTATGCTCTCGATTAACTTTCTTCCCAACGCCGTCTACTCGCCCTGGGCCTGCATCCAGCTGACACTTGCGGCTGCCGCCAGCGCGTTGCTGCCGATCGATCGAATCATATTCGAGTTCACCGAAACCGAGATGATGACGTCCACCAAGCACGTGATGGAGATCATCGAAACCTACAAGAACATCGGCTTCAAAGTCGCGATTGACGACTTTGGCGCAGGCCACTCCGGGTTGGACATGTTCGCGAACTTCGAACCGGACGAAGTGAAACTCGATATGGAGCTCATTCGAGGCATAGCGGCCGATCGGCGACGCCAGGCCATCGTTCGAGCGGTCGCACGAATGTGCGATGAGCTTCAAACAGTCCTGATCGCCGAGGGCGTGGAAACGCACGATGAAGCGAACGCGCTTCTCGATCTAGGCGTCAGGTATCAACAGGGATATCTCTATGGCAAGCCCCTTATCGAGCAGCTAGCTGAATTGCCGAGCTGGCTCCTTTAGTAATCAGTTGGATGCGCTGCCGTCGCGTAAGCCTTCACAAGTTCTGTAACAACGGTGCAGATGCGGGACCAACGGTTTCCTGCGAGCCTTCAGATTGCCGCAATGTGTACGCCGCGTTCGCACCGAGTGGAACATCAGCTTCGCCGAAAGCCTGAGCCACTCTCCGCGCGCCGCACCACAGCTCCCACCGCTCCGCCGGCATCTCGCTGGCTTGCCCGATAGCGTCCGTATCGTCTGCAGCCTCCAGGTCGACGCCGGCAAGGATCCTCGCATGTCGATCTAGCGAATAGCACCGATAGTGCATGAGCGATCTCCCGAACCGAGATTGTCATAGCAACCTGATGTAAACCGTGTCGTCACAAACCAAACCCACGAACCTCGTTCAGTTTGATTGCGATTATGCTCTAAGCACCGCCGCGTACGACACGCTCCCGACATCGCAAATTGAAACGCAAGTGTCACGAGTGCGTAAACGCGGGGCATGCTAACTGCGCCGCACATGGCCCAAGACGCACTCAAGCAGAAAAGGCTCCGCCACTCAAGTAACCGATCTTCTACGACTCGCGAAAACGGCGGGATGAAGGGAACTTACTTTCTCCCTGTCCGCTGGAGCCTCAGGAGAGGCTTATGAGCGAAGACTGCACGTCGACGGTTCTAGTCGTCGAGGACGAGATGTTCGTCAGGATGATAGCTGCGGACGCGCTCGAAGAGAGCGGTTTCGCAGTGCTGGAGGCAGCAGACGCGATGCAGGCTCTGGAGCAGCTAGCAGCGCACAGGGTAGCGGTCCTCTTCACTGACATCAACATGCCAGGAGAGATCGACGGTCTTCAACTCGCGGATATCGTGGCCGTTCGCTATCCACACATCAAGGTGATAGTCACGTCTGGTCGCCATTGGCTAGGCTCCGAGGATCTCCCTGATCACGGCATCTACCTCCCAAAACCTTATCGGGCCGATCAGCTGACGCAGCTTGTGCAATTGCAGGCGAGCAGAACCGGATAGGCGGCAACGCGGCTGCACGATGACGGTGCAGCGTGGAGCGACCCTTCGCGGTGATCGACCGATCTCCACAGAAGCACGTGCAATGCGCTGACTGGAATAACGATCGCGGATCATTAGCTCGGCGGCAGCGTTGCCCTCCCGCCCTCCTCGCGAGCGCCGCTCGTTTGTGAGCATCACCTGTTCCCGGAGAAAATTGTCATGGCGATCTTCAACAAGGATATCATCGAGGCTGCGAACAAGAACAAGAACTTCCAGAAGGAGGTCTACTACGACGAAAACTGCCAGATCGTGCTCATGAGCATCGAACCCGGTGACGACATTGGCGAGGAGACGCATGACGCCGACCAGACCACCTTCTTCGTATCTGGCGAGGGGCAGGCGGTCGTCGACGGCAGCCGCACCAAGGTGTCCGCCAATCACATGATCGTCATCCCCAAGGGTGCCAAGCACAACATCATCAACAAGGGTGAAGAACCCTTGAAGCTGTTCACGGTATACTCTCCCCCTGCGGAGGAAGAAGGCGTCAGCCACAAGACGAAGGCTGATGCGGAAGCCGCTGAAGCAGAGTGACGCGCGGTTCCGCAGGCGCCGGACAGGCGGCTGCGGGCGAAGCGCTGTATTGAATTTGTGAGCCGATCGCGAGGGGGCGAGGGCCAGTTTTTCCTGGCTCTCGCCAGCCATTGAGGGTTGTTTCGCGCCGGCGGCCCTCTGAGCGATATACTGTCCGCCAGGGAGGCACTCTGACCCGCCATATCACGGCGTCTGTTCATCGGGTCTTGGCAGTTTGCGGAAGCGCGCGCGATGCCCCGGCGCAGCGCCGCAGACCCAGTCCGAACACCTCTTCATCTGCGCTGCCGCCGCCGCCCAAACACCAGCCCCCCCTCCCCCGCTCCAACCTGATTTCGAGGCGCATTACCGCTGCGCCGCAACACTGGCGTCATAATCGAGTTCTCGTAGCGCGATCCCGCTTGGAAGGACCGACGCTGATGCCCGCCGGAGCGTTCAAAGATGCCGTGTATCCGCTCGCGTGGCAGGCGCTGAATGCGCTCGAGAACGTTGTCGAAACGTCGGAGCCAAACTCCCTTGATGAACGTCATCAAGCCCTTGGCGTTGCGGAGACGGAGGTGCTCCACGCTCTTAGGAGCGCACTCGCCTTCTGCTCCCTGCCCGCCCTTGCGTCACAGTGGCCGGAAGAGACAACGCTTCATCGTGCGCGTACTGCTCAACTGATAGCGAGTGTGGAACGGCACCTAGATGCTTGGAAGGAGGTGGCGCTTCAAACGTTTTGGCCTGCTTACCGGCTCTCCGTCAGGAGCCTGCAGGAAGCGGTATACGACTACCTTCTTCTTCAAGAGTCGTTCTGCTCCGCCATCATGCGCGGATCCGATGCTCCGGAGGGCCTTCTTTCGACAGACGAAAAGCCGTAAGCGGATCAGCGCGAGCGTTCATGACGCCGCCGTTCAGCCATAGTCTGAGCGGTGGGCTTCAGGTGAATGAGTAATGTCGAATGGGCTGTGTCTTGATCGTACAGTTTGGTCAGGCGAAATGCGAACCTTCCCCAGGCGCCACGTCAGCTTACCGGAAAGACGTAGGTCCTTCAGCGTTCGATTGAGGTGTACCGCGGTCAGCGCCAAAATGTCAGCGACGAGATCCTGCCTCAATGGAAGCATGAACTCATTTTCGCCCGCCAGGCCTGCAACGCGCAGTCGGTCTCCGGTTTCGATCATCCAGTCGTAAATGCGCTCCGATGCGGTCATTCGCCCGACGCGATAGATCTGCCTCAGAAGCCGTTCCTCATCCAGCTGCCGGCTAAGCAGCAGGGCCGTGCTCAGCGTATCGCTCAACGAGGCCGGAAGTTGGCAAAGATGGACATCATGCACTGCAACGATCGCACCAGCCACGTAAGGTTTGATCTTCGGGTTTGGAGTGATGATGTCGCCCGGAAGATAGATGTCTAGGATTTGCCTCTTTCCATCCCGGCCCTGACGAACACGAGCAAGCCAGCCGCCCAGAACGGCCGCTGGGTTGGAGGCTTCCTGGTCAAGCTTGCTCAGCGCCCGGCCAGCTGGCAGCGCGAAAGCCATTCCGCTCGCGATGCGGAGGGTCTCTATATCCCCCTCCCCCAAGGCCATGAGTTTGGACAACCGCAGGATCGTCGGCTGGATATCGGCTGGATGTGCTCCATGTTTCATACAACCAGTAACAGACATTTGCAGGACGAATTCAACCGTCTCGTTGGGGCACGTAGCGCCGCTGATAGGCGACTGTTTGAATCGCGCACTTTCCCTCCGTTGTACCAGTGCCACGCTCATGGACGCTACCGTTCCGACCAAGGAACTTCCCAATGACGCGCGAGTTTGCGGCGAAAAGGGGAGTCAGCGCCATGACCGCAGCTTCAAACTGCATTCGCGCGAGTCAATCGTCACATTTCTTGGCGGACGCCTTCCAGCGCGAGCTCGCACATTGGAACCGAGAAAGGCTGGAGCCGAGTTTCGTCTGCAAGGCGTGGCGACCCAGGTTCGAGGACGAGGTTCGGATGCGCCGGCTGGAGGGCGAGTTCCTCGAAGAGCTTCGGGCCGAAGTGGCTGAGGAGGCAGCCACGGTTCCGACCGAAGCACGTGAATTCATCGCCTGGTTCGAAGGCCTGAGGGAGATGGGCCCGGGCCAGGGAGATCCTCTATTTCCGTGGCTAGCTGCTGAGGCTACGCGCGACGAGCTGCGATGGTTCTTCGAGCAGGAGGCGGCAGGGGAAGCCGGTTTTGAAGATCTCGTGGCTCTTACGCAGGTGAAGCTTCCAACCCGGCCGAAGCTTGAACTTGCGAGGAACTATTGGGACGAAATGGGCCACGGCACGCAAAAAGGCATGCATGGTCCTATGCTCGATGGCCTTGTCGAGACGCTATGTGTCACTCCCGCCATCGAAAACACAGTTTGGGAAAGCCTCTGCCTTGCCAATGCTATGACTGCCATGGCAACCAATCGGCGTTACGCCTGGCATTCAGTCGGGGCCCTTGGAATCATTGAACTGACTGCGCCGGGTCGCTCTGCGATGGTCGCCGAAGGGCTCAAGCGCGTGGGGCTTACGCCGAAGGAAGCCAGATACTTTACGCTGCACGCAGTGCTCGACATCAGGCACAGCGAGGATTGGAACCGTGAGGCGATTATGCCTGCCGTGGAAGCGGACCCGCGTCGGGCTTGGGCCATGGCAGAAGGTGCGTTGATCCGGCTTCGATGCGGCGCTCGATGCTTCGATGCTTACCGGAGCCGCCTTTGGAGCTAGGTTCTAACGTTGCTAGGAGCAGTGTGGCACGATTTCATTCCGAGGCAGGCCGGACTTCCCGCCGGCCGGACGTCAGTAGCTTCAGAAGCTTCCGCAAGCCGATCACGACGACGAACCAGAAGCACCAGGTCGCCACGAGCGATCCTGGCCGCAGCACGTCCTCCATCCCGATCTTGTGCGGAACTGACGTTCCGGGATCATCGGCGAGGAAAGGGGCCGGCCACCCTGCGACTTCTCGCGGTAGATAGTAGCGCTCGAGCGCACCTTCATGGCCATACAGCGCCTCCTCGTCGGAGACCGGATGGATCGAGATACTCGCCAACGTAAGCACAACTGCGAGGAGTGGGGAGATCAAGCACCTGAGCATCTCGCTTCCTCGCGGATGCTGCTCGTGAGCGCAAGCGCGCGTGACAAGATTTACGGGCGCGCAGATCCTCAGCATAGTCGGAGCGAAGCTTCGCGTCGATGCGCTAGTCGCCTTCCGCCACGCTAAGCCGCGAACGCCAGACGATCTCGGCCACTCGCTTTGGCCGAATATAGGGCGCGATCTGCCTCCGCTAGCAGGGTAGCCGGCGAGGAGTTACGCTGATAGCAAGCAACTCCTCCGCTCACCGTGACGCGTATGAACTTGCCATCAATGACCAGGACCGCGTTGGATATCGCCTCCAGAAGGCGTTCGCAGACCGCCTGCGCCTGCAACCTGGACGCACCCGGCAGGATGATCGCGAACTCCTCACCTCCCGTTCGGGCGACGGTATCGCCCTCCCGCACGCATTGGCGCGCTTGCAGGGCGAAGCTCTTCAGCACTTCATCCCCCGCGGCGTGGCCGAATCGATCGTTGATCTGCTTGAAGTGATCGAGGTCGAATAGCGCCACGCAGCCGGAGCCTTCCTCCTCGCTGGAGGTGGCAGCTCGAAGCGCCGCATCGAAGGCCCTCCTGTTCACGAGGCCGGTCAGCGGGTCGGTGGCAGCCGCATGGGCGAGCTTTTCTTCGACCGCCTTTCGATGTGTCACGTCTCGAATGGCACAGACTACTCCGACGACCTGCTCGCACTCGATGACCGCCCGGGTGTGCGATTCGAACCAGCGCGCGCTTCCATCCCTCACAGCGGCGCGATACTCCACTATGAACGTTCTCGCAGGGTTTGCGAGTGCCTGGATATGCGTCCGCTTCACAGCTTGCCGGTCTCGAAGTTCGACAAGCTCCACTGCGTTCCTTCCGAGAACACTGCCGACGTCGCAGCCACTGATCTGAGCGATAGATGGCGACGCGAAGCGAATATCACCGTTCATGCCGAGGTTCAGAATGATGTCGGTGGAGCTTTCCATGAGGAGGCGATATCGCGCCTCACTTTCACGCAGCGCGCGGAAAAGCTCCCGGCGCCGGCCCAATTCAGTTGCCGCGGGCAGGATCGTCAGAACCGTGGCGGCGAGGTAGAACTGGAGAAAGTTCACTCGCTCACCGGGAGCAGCGTCGATTGCTGCTATAGGGCCAAACCCCTCCAGCGTGAGCCCTCCAGCGATGAGCGTGAGCATGAGCACGGATATTGCGGCCGCCAGTCGCCCGCCCCGGAATGCAGCCAGCGTCATGGGAAGGATGGGCAGGAAGAGGGTAGGCGTAGTATTCTGGACAAAGGATCCAGCCGTCATCAGACCGACGAGCAGCGTTAGTCCGGCGAGTTCCAGCACGCGCACTGTGCTCGCTCGCCGAAGCGACCTCACGAAGGCGCCACGAGCGATGTAGTGTGCGACTGGCGTAAACGTAATTAGGCCTAACGCATGGCCGGTGGTCCAATGCAAAAAATTCACAGGATAAGAGCCCGAGCCAAATGCAGCTGCGACTGCTGCACCAAGTAGCCCGCTGACGCATGACGCAACGACCGCAGCCACTAAGAACGCACCTAGACGCCTGTTCGTCGTGAATGCCGTGCTAGGCGCGGCAACACGCCCTATCAGAAGGGCTGCGATCACCGGCTCCGCCAGGTTTGGCAACAGCATGGGCAAAGCCGCTTGCGGACCTAATCCAAAAAGTGAGGTCGCCACGGCGCTGCTCACTCCGCACCACAGCAGCGCCGAACTCCAGTGGCGAGGTCGCAGCGTGAGCAGGCGAGCAAGAAGTGCCGCACTCGCGAACCACACGAATGCCACGCCCCCTTCGTACCTGCTCCACATGATGGTGCTCGACGCGAGGGCGCAGTAGGTCAGGCCCAGCGGAGCAGAGGCGAGAAGGCATCGGGCTGTCATTCGCGGCATAGCCAAGTGACCCTACGACAACCTCGGTTATCAGTGCTTTACGGTCATATACGGAAAGAGGCCTTGCCGAGCGCCTATCTCGCAAGGGGAGGTGCGACAGCTTCAACGTAGGTCATGTCGAAGCCGAGCTGGGCAGATATCGCGGGAAACCGAACGATGGGACGCTGCCCCCAAAGTCGTCAGCCTCAAACCGCGGCCTATGCTGTCGAGCTGGTGGCGTTTGCAGAACGCTTGGCTGAGCTTCCGGAAGCGGATGCGAAGGATCGCGCGCTTCATGAACATGCCGCTTGAAGAAGGAAGCCATTCTCTCCGAACGCAGATTGAACTCTCGTCGAGACTTAACCTGCTGATGTCAGCACATATTCCGCACCTCTTGAAGAAACAAAGGATTACGGGCCTCTCTGAATAGACTGCACCTGCCTTGCATGATTCTGCAAAATGCACGGAGGTTCCATCCCGTTATCCTATCGGAACGATATCACCCCGCATGCATTAGGCAAAGAGAGACGGGCGATGAGAGTGGAGAATGGATAGTAGGAATTTTCCCTTAGAGGCACTTATCGCCAAAGTACAACGATTATCCCCTGTTGATGATGAAGACATCGCAGCCTTGCGATCACTCTCTCACCGGACGGACAGGCGGAGATCTCAGCAGTACATTGTGCGTGAGGGCGATAAGCCAACAGAATGCTGCCTACTCGTTGACGGATATGCGGCCCGGAGCAAACTCTCTGCTGAGGGCGGCCGGCAGATTGTTTCTTTCCACGTGTCCGGAGACATGCTTGACCTGCAGCATCTATTTCTAGACCGGGCTGATCATTTCGTTCAGGCGATGACGGACGTCACGCTTGCGTGGATACCCATGCCAGCGCTGCGAGAACTCATATCGAATCGGCCAAGGGTGGGAACCGCTTTCTGGCGCGACGCATTGATAGACGCCTCGATTTTTCGTGAATGGGTGCTCAATGTCGGACGTCGCGACGCCAAGACCAGGATCGCTCATATGCTTTGTGAGTTCATTACGCGCAGCGAAGCAGCCGGCCTTGGAAGCGTGGAAAGCATGCGCCTTCCCTTCACGCAGGAACAGATCGGTGATGCCACGGGCCTTACAGCTGTTCACGTTAATCGCATGCTGAGGGAGCTTACCGAAGAGGGGCTCATTCGACGCTCGCCAGGCATGCTGCAAGTCAGAGACTGGTCGGGCTTCAGGCGTGTCGCAGCGTTTGATGCAGCGTACCTGCACGCCGCGGCGTAGCTGATCGATCGGAGTTAGCGGACCCCCTTTCTCATGGACCGATTCTTCTTCCATCTTCACGACAGAATAGGCCTTCTGGAGGATCATGAGGGCATCAACTGCGCGACACTCGTTGAAGCGAGGGCGCGCGCGATAGATACGGCTCGAGACGTGATGATCGGCGAGCTGCGAAAAGGCTGCTTAAACCTCGCCTGGTACATCCTTATAACCGACGAGCGAGGCGAGGTCGCGGCGCAGGTCCCCTTCCGGGAGGCGGTCACTCTGTCCGGCGTGACGGAGGAACAGAACTGAGATCCGTTACGTCGACGAAGCAAGCGTACATACCGTACTGATCCAGGCGATCCTTCGAGTATTGATCGACGAGAAAGGCGTGGGAACCACGTGGTTCCCACGCCTCCTTGTGTTGCGCGTCCGAATCAGAAGCTGAAACGAACCGAACCCGTGATAGTGCGGCCCGTGAGCGTCTGTGCGGTGGCGACGCCGGAGGCCGGGACCGCCGCGGAGTTGACGGACACGAAGGCGAGCTTGTCGAACACGTTGTAGACGTTGAGGCCGAGCTGCAGGCCCTTCACCAGGCGGACCTGCACGAACGGGCTGACGATGGTGTAGCCCGGCTGCTTCAGCAGGTTGCCGTCCTGCGCAAAGCTGCTGGTGGTGCCAATCAGGTTGGTACCGATGGTGAAGCGCTTCCCTTCAAACTGCGGGGTCGCCTGGAAGATCAGGTCCGGCTGGTGGCGCGGGGTGTTGCCGACCAGCGTCTTGTCCGCCTTGTCCGCATCAATCTTGGCCTTGGTGTAGGTGGCACCGAGCCGCAGGCTGAGCGGGCCATGCTCGAACAGGCCTTCGAGCTCGACGCCCTTGGCGCTGTAGTCGCGGTCGATCTGCAGCACCACGGTACCACCGCTGGCGTCGGCGCCGATCTGCAGGTTCTTGTCGGTGGTCGAGGCCCAGAAGCCGGTGGCGAACAGCGTCACGCCGTCCTTGCGGAACTTCACGCCAGCTTCAGCCTGCTTCACTGGGCCATAAGCCATGGCCGGATCGGTCAGCGCACCCGAGGCGGGGTTCACCGCCGGCGAGAAATAGATGCGTTCGGCGGTTGCACGGGCACCGCGGCTGTAGCGCGCGAATACCGACAGCGGCTCCGCAATGCGATAGTTCACGCCGACCGAGTAGGACGCATAATTGTAGCGGTAATCGGCCTGGCCCGGCTGCGACAGCGGCAGGACCGCCACGCTGCGCTCGGGCAGCGAGATGGTGCCGTCGCGGTTCATGTCGACCGGCGCGGTGCCGACGCGGCCGCCGCCGAGATCGGCGCCATAGAGCGTGCCGCTGACCTTGCCGAAATCATAGCGCAGGCTGCCGCCGATCGACACGGCGCCGATCTGGTAGTTCACCGAGCCATAGGGCGCGAACACGCGGTATTGCAGGTCGTAGCGACGACGATAGGCGGCGGTGCCGCGAACGCCATAGGCGAGCACGCCGCCCTGGGTAACCGGAACGCCCCCGGCAGTCAGCACATCCACGAAGGCGGAGTTGCCGCCGCTGGCAATGTCATACACATCGTTGATGAAGTGCAGGTTCTGCACCATCGCCTGGGAGGAGGCATAGAAGCCCGCGGTGGTGGTCAGCTTGGCGTTCCCCACGTTCCAGACGCGGCTCCCCCGGAAGTCGTTGGTGAAGTTGTCGAGCTTTTCGAGGTCCGAATGCAGCTCGAGGCCATACATCAGCAGGCCGTTTCCGTTTAGCGTCGACGGATTGGCAATGGCCTGGCCGGCGTTCGGGCCGGTTGCATAGCGCAGCGTCGCACCCGGGCCTGCGAACGTGGGGGCGAGGGCGGCGGCGGGCAGCAGCGCCAGCGAGCTGCTCTCGTTGTAGCTGCCCGAAATGCCCGCGTAGCGCATGCGATCGCTGAAGGTCCAACCGGCGATATCAAACTGGGCTTCCAGTCCGATCGAGGCGACCTTGCTGTGATTGCCCTCGCGCAGATCGACGTTGGTCACATTGTTGTTGCCGTCGAGCGCAAGCACGGACGAGCGGTAGCGCGAGGCAAGCGTGTCCTTGCGCGGATCGAAGCCGGGGATCGTGCTGTAGACGGGGTCCGCATTGGTGCCGCGCACCGCCACCGGCATCATCGCGTAGTTCGGCTCGCGGTCGTCGAGATACTTGCCGTAGACGCGAATATAGCCGTTATCGAACGTCTTGGTGACGTTCATCTTGATCTGGCCGCCCTTGAAGGCATCGTAACCGGTAGCGCGCGGGCCTTCGCCCTGGCGGTAGAATCCGCCGACGTTGAAGCGCACCGTCTTGCTCAGATGGCCGCCATAGTTGAAGTCGGCGCGACCCAGCTCATGGTCGATGCCGGAGGAAAGCTGCAGCGTGCCGCCGTCCTCCTCGCCGGTCTTCGAGATGAAGTTGACGAGGCCGCCCGGCGAATTCGATGCGAAGGTGGATGCCGAGCCGCCGCGGATCGCCTGAACCTGCGACAGGCTAAGGTCGGTCCGCAGAAAGGCGGTGGTGGAGGCGAAGTGGATGTCGCCGAACTCGAGGACCGGCAGGCCGTCTTCCTGGATCTGCAGGAATTTCGAGCCGTCCGCCGCCATCGGCAGGCCGCGAATGGTGACTGCGGTCAGTCCGTCGGTTCCGGCGGTCTCGGCGCGGATGCCGGGCATGTTGCCCAGCACTTCCGCGATCGAGCGGGTGCCGATCTTCTGGATCTCGTCTTCGTCAATCGAGCTTGCCGAAATCGCCGAATCGAGCAGGTCGCGGCCTTTGGCGACGCCGGTGGTGAAAGCCTGCTTGGGAGCTGGCGCAGCGGACGGAGCCAAATCGCTACGATCCGACCCTGAAATCGGCGCGCCGCTTTGCGCATGTGCAGGCAGAGCGAACAAGCTGCACGACGCGGCGAGACCAAGTCGAAAGCGACGATCCATAATAACCTCAAATTCTCAGATTTTCACTCTCCGGATGTAGGCGGCGAACATTAAGATAGTTCGATGCTGCCTGTAGGTATAATCACGACGTTTGGCTTCGCTCATTGGCCCAATCTGACTTATTGAAAGCCCTTGCCTGTTCCAGCGATGGTGGCGCTTACTTGCCAAGCGCGATACTTTGATCAGGCTCGCGGCTGAAAGGAAGCGGCAATCGTTCGATGAGCGCCTTCATTGCGATGGGTTTCGCAAGGAACTGATGAACGCCAACGACCTCTGCTGGGGGCGCGGTAAAGGCATCGTCAGGATCGAATAGAACGGTAGCGCCGACGTTACAGTTGCGCGCGGCGGCCAGGAGCGGGGCTAGATCCGCCGCTAGTGCCGCATCCGCATTGACGAGCATCAGATCGGTAGCGTCTGTCGCCAGATGCGCATGTGCCGCGCGTATCGAAGCCACGGCATCTACCGCAAATCCAGCCTGGCGGAGCGCGTGCAGCGTCACTCCTCGCGAGAGCGGGTTGGCTTCGACCAGCAAGACCCGCTGCGGCTCGGTGAGTGATGATGCGGTTTTGATCGCTGCCCCTGCGTCGGGCTCGCCGCCGGGCAAAAGCAGACGGAAGGTGGCTCCCATGCCAGGCGAGCTTTCGACCGTTAGGTTGCCGCCCATTGCAATGGCGAAGGCACGTGCGAGCGCCAGTCCAACGCCTATCCCGCCATAGGCACGGCTGGTGCCGCCGTCGACCTGATAGAACTTTTTGAAGACAAGCGCCTGCTCGGCCACCGCGATGCCGATACCGGTGTCGACGACGAGGATCTCGATGCCTCGCCCATTCTCTGCGCTGCGGGCGGTGAGCGTAACTCCACCCTCGGAGGTGAATTTGACGGCGTTGGAGAGAAGATGGTGGACGATCTGACGGACGCGACGAGCGTCGCCAGTCAGCATACCTGGACATTCGGAGCAGTCCAGCGTGAAGGCCAAGCCGCCCTGCTCCGCCACCACTCCCCATCGACGGCCACTATCCTCGAGCAACGCGCGCAGGTCGAACGGCGCCTGCGCAAGAGTGATTTCGTTGCTGTCCAACGAAGCCATGTCGAGCACGTCGTCCACCAGTGCCTGCATCGTTCGTCCGGCATCCTGCAACACTGAGATCTTGGCCCGGGCCTCGCCCGCGAGCGTAACGTCGGCGAGCAGTATCTCGCTCATGCCTAGAATGCCGTTCAGGGGGGTGCGGAATTCATGGCTCGTGGTGGCGAGAAACTCGCGCTTGGCGGCGAGTGCCTTGCTGAGCTGAACGTTGGTGGTGGCAAGGTCGCGGTTCGCTTCGCGCACTTCGCGGCGGCTGCGGTGGATATGGAACAGCGCGAAAGCAAGCAGTGCGGCGCCCCCTGCAACGATCAGAAGCAGGCCCCCAGCCAGCAGCAGCTGAAACAAGGCGCGATCCCGGGCGAACCGGGCACGCTGGTTGGCCTGGCTGGTGCGCAATTTCTCGATACGAAGTTGCTGGTTGGTTGCATCGAACCGCGCGGCAAGCAAGGCGGTGTTGGTGTCGGTAGCGACCTTGGTCACCTCGTCGTCGATGCGCTTGAGGGTCTTGAGATGCGTCAGCGCATCAGCTGGGCGCCCGGCACGAGAATAGATGTCTACTGCCGCCTCGTGCACCTCGCGCCAAACTGGTGAGCTGGGGTCGACGATAAGCGCGAAGGCCGCCTCGATCTCGGTGACAGCTTCTTCCACCGCGCCGCGCCGCAGAGCAATCTGGGCGCGAAGCGCATGGAGGTTGCCGCCATATTCGGCTTCGTGACCGACGCTCGCGGCGAAAGCCGCGTCATTATAGCGCCGTGCGGCGGTCAGAGCGCTCTGGTGCAAAGCCGCGCGGGCCAGGTTGTTGAGGATGGGTACTCGTAGCCCAGTCGCTCCCATGGCCTGAGCCAAGGCTAGCGCCTGCTGATACTCTCGCGCCGCATGGGCAGGACGGCCTAGGTCCAGCAACGCGTTGCCGCGGTTGTTCAGGATCGACATCCGCAGGTTGCGATCGCCCGCATATGCATCCAGGGCAGCCTGGAAATAGCGGAGAGCCGATCCGCTATCGCGCGCGCGATTGTAGAGGCTAGCTATCATCACCAGTGCTATGGCCTGCTTGCGCGGCTGGCGGAGGCTGCGGAACAGATTGTGCGCCTGCTGAAATGATTCGAGGGCTACGGCAGCATGGTTGCGATTTTGTTGGATTCCCCCCCCAAGTCATCAGCAGATCCGCGTGCAGAACCGTCTTTGGCCAGCGCTTACGCGCATCATCGAGTGCCCGGGAGACCACCGGTTCAGCTTCGGCATCTCGATCGAGGCGGGATAAGGCTTCCCCTTCGAGCCAGCGGGCCTTCGTGGCGAGCAAGCCACTTGCAGGATCTTTGTCCGCCTCGCGTTCGGCGACACGCGCAGCCCCAAGCGCCTCCTCGGGACTGCCGAACATTCGGTTGATGGCTCGAGCGATCTGCTGCTCAGCAAGCGGCGCTTGCGCGCGGGTAGGAGCTGCGACCAGCATCGCCGCACCAAGCATGATCGCGCGTGTTCGCATTGTACCCCGAAGCGCAGAAAGTGCACTTCCAAGTTATAGGAACGTCGCCGAACCTGCCGTCACTCCGACGAACTACGGAGGCAGACGAGCGAGACTGCATCATAGTGCAAGCGCGGCATCGGGAAGCCACACAGGGCGCCCGCTGCGAAATGAAGATACCCAGGCTAGACGCGGTGCGCGAACAGCTTCGCCGCGCTGAACTCCATACATATGGTCCTCGGCATCACCGCTGCAGCGGTTGCAGCAGTTCGATTCGATCGGAGCCCTCCGCAAGCCGGTGATCAACCTGCCGGTGCCGTCCCCCAGCAGTACGAACGCTGCTGGGCTCGAAGGTTTGAGGAGAACGCGGCCGAGAGGGGGGTGGCGGGTCGTCTCCAACACAGATGCTCGGAGATAAAACCTGGCCCGCCCTGCGCGTGAGACGAAGTTTTCGGCAAGGGCTCGAGCATCCGGTGCGCACCGCGGCGGCCGGGTACTCTGTCGAGCGATGCCGGCGGTTCTGTTTCAACCACTCGCTCGTCGAGAGACCGGCGCGATCACTTCAACTACCGAGAAGGAGTATGCGTTAGGCTGTAAGATCTAGGTGCCGCCCCCTGCGGAAGGAAAGCTTCATTCCGAATTCAGGCCCCTATTGCGGTTGGGGGGGGGACGGCTACTGTGCGTTAGTGGCTGCCTTGCGCCGTGTCCAGCTTTCTGATCGCACGCCCGCATGCGCTGTTCATGTGACACAGCTTGCCTCAGGTACGATCGCCCGGCTCCTGGGCCAGCACGTACGAACTTATCAGTGCCCAGACTTCAGGTCTGCAAAGCCTGAACTACCGTAGGATCGACAGCTCGCGTCCCTTTCGTGCAGCGAGTCGTTGACGGCCGTGGCCTTGCCTGCGCGCGGTCGCTTAACTTTGCATGCACGGAGCACCCGGCTTTCCACTTAATTGTGCCTTGGAGCAGTACGGTCCATTTAGTCCGCGTCGGACTGGAGGCTCAGGCGTCCAGACTAAGCACCTCTCGAAGCTTCCGCTTCGAGCGTGGCGAGGAAGAGCCCGCTCCGTTCACCCCCTTGCGGAGGCGGGCTCTTCTGGCCCAGAGCATCCCCTGCCTTGCTGCTCCACGTTGCGCGAGAGGGGGAACTCAACCTAAATGGCTGCACCGAGCTCGTGGTCAGGATGGACTAGGTCTATGCTCGACTTTCGCTCGGGAGGCATCCCAGATGGCAGCGTCCACGGCGGCGAGACATAGACTTACCAGTTAGCCAAACTCATTCATGCGACACTCGCGGCTGAAAGCAGTTGCGGGTTGCACGCGAGCTCGGGTGCCAATCTGGGGCACCCATGCAGCCAAAGCCAAAGTCCACTGCAATGCTTTCGAGCCGGGCGTCGGTGATCTACGGAACGGCATACTGCTGCCTCGAGCGGCTCGGGTCTACCGCCGAGGGCGTCCTGTGGCCGACCCGGAACCCGCGGCTGATCAGTTCGATGGTGCAAGCTTGGTGTTCAGCACCCAGCCGACATTGTCGTTTTCGTCGGCGACTTCCCACCACAGGCCGTCCTTCTTGCCTGTCGGGTAGAGGATCGCGCCGACTGGCACCGTGCGGGTTACCTTGCCGGTCGGGGCGGGCATGCTGCGCATCGCGACTGGCGCCTGGGCGGTGAAGGTCTTGGTCGGCGCCGCCTGGGCGGTACCCTCGTCGCCCGGCCGCACAAGGCCGAGTTCGTTGACCATCTTCGAATAGGCGTCGATGAACGCTAGCGTCACGATCCGGCCGATATCCGTATTGTCATAGCCACCACCGACGGCACCTAGGCCGCCACCGATGAAGCCGAGGCCACCGCCGGCACCCCAGCTTACGCTGTTCTTCGAGGCGTAGCCCTCCTGCGTCGAAATCGTCTCGGTCGTGCGAACGTTGGTGAGCGAGAGGACCGTGTTCGCCTCCATCTTGCGCGACTTGATGCCGCCCAGCAGACCACCGATCGGTCCACCGAGAACGCCGCCAGCGGCACCTGCCACGCCGCTACCCGCCGCGTTGCGGTTCGACGCCTGCACCTCCGCAACAAGGACATAGTCCGCCGCCTTGATCTGGCCCTGGCCGACGTTGGCGCCGCGCTGGTGGCCGAGATCGCCGCCGATGTTGCGCTCCAGCTGCGCCGCCTGCAGGCCCGAGCCGCGGTCGACGAGATTGAAGCAGCCCGAACGCTGCACCAGCACCTTCAGCAGCTTCTGCGGTGGCGCCAGCGAGTATTGCGTCCAGCCACGGGGATCGTCGCCATCGACGATCGAAAGCGTGCCCAGCTTGCGCGCGCAATGGGGCACGTCCTGCATCGCCTGTTCCTGCGTGCGCTGCGTCCTGGTCGGCTTGCCCTGGGCCAGCGCAGGCGACGAGACGCCGCACAAGAAAACGGCTGCGGTTGCGGCCAGGAACTGCTTCATCTCTCTACCCCGTCAATGATCGATTTCGTCCGCCGGACCTAGCGCAACGCAGTGCCCACGCAAGAGAGAACACACCGTCTTCGAAACACTGCGAATAACTGGATGAAGCCTTCGTGGTGCCAGCGCCCCGGACGGACGCTCTTCTACCGCTTCGCGCGGTTCCAAGACCCGATTGCAGCGCTCAACATCTCCTCGGCCTTGTAGGGCTTCAGCAATATCGTAGCGTCTCCGACCGCTTGACTGATCTGCGAGTCGTCGCCGCAGGCGAATACCACCCTCAGCTGAGGGAACCGAGCTACGGCGCTCCTTGCAAGCTCCACTCCCGACTTTCCCGGCAGGCCCACGTCAGTGAGCAATATGTCGATCGTACGCGACTCCAGTAGCTGCTCAGCGCTCTCTGCACTCGATGCCTCGATAATCGAGAAGCCCGCATCCGCTAGCACCTCCGCCGCGTTCAATCGGATGAGGTCGTCATCTTCGACGAGAAGGATGGTGCAGCCAAGGGCCAGAGACTGCTCGGCACATGCTTTGACAGCTGCTTGGGCAGGCTTCACAGAGGACACGTGCAGATCATTGCGCTGCGCCTGGTTCCCAAGAACGTGGCGCACCTTCCGGGCTAGTGCTTCTCGCGTGTAGGGCTTGGAGAGCAGCTCTACGCCCGGATCCAGGCGACCATGATGCACGATCGCGTTCTCGGTGTAACCGGAGGTGAATAGGACGCCGACCTTCGGCAGCCGTTCCTTGGCCTTGCGCGCCAGTTCCGGGCTGCGAAGTGGCCCGGGCATCACTACGTCGGTGAACAGCAGGTCGATGGGGATGCCGCTCTCGATCACGTTCAACGCGCTCATTGCGTCGCGAGCCTTCAACACCCGATATCCAAGTTCCGAAAGAAGCGCGACGGCAGTCTCCCGCACTCCATCGTCGTCTTCGACGACCAGCACGGTCTCGGATCCTCCTCGCACTGGAGCTGCGCTGATATCGGTGAGGACATCTTCTTCCTGACTTTCACGAGGCAGGTAGAGCTTGATCGTGGTGCCCTCGCCAACTTCGCTATAGACTTTCAGATGTCCACCGCTCTGCTTGACAAGGCCGTGCACCATGGAGAGGCCGAGCCCCGTGCCCTTGCCCTCCGGCTTCGTGCTGAAGAATGGTTCGAACACCTGTTCCAGGATGTCCTTCGGGATACCCGAGCCGGTGTCGGTCACCGCGATCATGACATACTGGCCAGCCTTTACCTCATCATGCTGCCTGGCGTACTCATCGTCGAGGAAGGCATTGCTCGCCTCGATCGTAAGGCGGCCGCCGTCCGGCATCGCATCCCGGGCGTTGATCGCCAGGTTCAGGATCGCGTTCTCGATCTGGCCTGGATCGATCAGGGTGTTCCAGAGGCCACCGGACACCACTGTCTCGATCTCTATGTCCTCGCCGATCGCACGCCGGAGAAGGTCGTCCATGTTCCGGACCAGCCGTCCCAGGTTCACTACCTTGGGCTCAAGCGGCTGGCGGCGCCCGAACGCAAGCAACTGGGAAGCGAGCTTCGCTCCGCGGGTCACGCCGGCCATTGCATTCTCGACCCGCTTTTCGGCGCGATCGTTACCCGCGACGTCTCGCGAGAGCAGCTGAAGGTTTCCGCTGACCACCTGCAGGAGATTGTTGAAGTCGTGCGCGACGCCGCCGGTGAGCTTGCCGAGCGCTTCTAGCTTCTGCGACTGGCGCAAAGCCCGCTCGGCCACTTCGCGCTCGCTTGCCTCGTGATGCAGGCGCTCCAATGCCGCGCGAAGCTCCTGGGTTCGCTCGGCGACCCGTTGCTCGAGGGTTTCGTTCAACTGATGCAGTTGATCCTCTGCTCGCTTTTGGTGAGTCACGTCATAGCCGTCGACGAAGATGCCGTAGACGGACCCGTTCGGCTCGAAGATCGGCTGATAGACGAGATGAACGAAGCGGTTCTCAGGAGGAGCGCCATGGCCTCGCTGGATCGTCACTGGCATGTTTCGTCCGACGAAGGGCTCACCGCTGGAAAACACGCCCTCGAGCAGCTCGAAGAAGCCTTGTCCGTCGATCTCCGGTAGCGCCTCGCGCACGGGCAAGCCGATCAGATGGCGGTGGCCGACGAGCTGGAGGTATGCATCGTTGACCAGCTCGAACCGCAGCTCCGAGCCGGCAAGTATGCACATGAAGCTGGGAGCCTGCTGGAAGAGGTCGCGAACGCGGTCTCGCTCGCGCGTGCGAAGCTCCATTGCTTCAGCGCTCGCGAGCCCCGCTGCGATCTGCCCTGCCAGAAGATCAAGGAAGCTGAGGTACTGCTCTTCCACCGGCCTGAAGGGGTTGAGGCCCACGACCATGGCGCCACGCGCTCCTTCTCCCGCTGGACCAGGTAGCGGAACGATGGCGACCTTGGATGGAGACCTGTTCCATGACCCCTGCGGCAGCCCGGCCGGAGCATCTTCCACGAGGATCTCGCCGAGGCCGGCGATGCGATCCAGCCGCCAGACGCGAGGCTCGCAGTGCGCGTCATCGGCCGCTATGCCG
The DNA here is from genome assembly GCF_036731925.1 of Sphingomonas sp. Taxonomy (GTDB): domain Bacteria; phylum Pseudomonadota; class Alphaproteobacteria; order Sphingomonadales; family Sphingomonadaceae; genus Sphingomonas. Next base: position 192,121 of record NZ_DAINDJ010000001.1, on the reverse strand, counting down.
ACTGCGGCAGCGAGTGCAGGCACCATTGCATCATCGAACAGGTACACGATGCTGAAGGGCAGGTCGTGCAGGTTGCGGGAAAGCCCTGACCGCACGGCCTCCAGTACGTCAGTCCGAACTTGCGCCCGTGCCAGTCCGCTAGCGAGCTCGCGTAAAGAGGCAAGCCGCCGCTCGCTGATGACTCGATCGGTCTCTTCGGACACGGCGCAGAACACCCCTTCGACAGCCCCCGTGTCGCCGAGCAGCGGACTGTAGGAGAACGTGTGGTATGTCTCCTCAGTATAGCCGTTGCGTTCGAGGAGAAGCAGCAGCGCGCGATCCCAGGTTGCCTCGCCGCGCTCGTAGACCGTGGCGAGACGATCCTTGATGTCGTCCCATATTTCCGCCCACAGTAGTCGAGTGGGAACTGCCAACGAGTTAGGATGCTTGACCCCGAGCGTGGGACGATAGGCATCGTTGTAGAAGAAGTTGATATCGGGGCCCCACCCGAGCCACATCTCGAACCTCGACGTGAGCAGCAGGCGGAGTGCGACCTTCAGGCTCTCCGGCCAGGTCGAGGGATCGCCAAGAGCAGTCGCACGCCAATCATGGGATCGCATGAGGCGCGCCATCTCGCCGTCGCCGACAAAGATCTCGCCGTAGGGCTCCTGGCCGGTAATCGTATTGGTCAAGGGCGTAGCTCCGGTTGGAACGCGGGCGCATAAAGCGGGAAAATCCGTATTGCCACAGTAATGTATGACGCCCGGGCGGCGTGCCGATCGGCAACTTGACCGGTCTCGCCATCGTGGGCGGCGCCTGGCTACCCTTGTCGCTCCGGTGAAGGCAGGAAGCCTGAGCGGCAGGGGATCGATGCCTCCGCGCTTATAAGCGAAACAACAGTGACAGAACGGATTCTGCGGCATGTCTGCGACCTTTGAAAACGCACGCGCTCCACATCCGCGGCCGACAGAAGCACGAGTGACTTGCTTCTTCCCTGTCGTTGCCGGGTGCGCGGGTGATCGGACGAGGCGTGGATCTCATCATGCCAGGCATTCACCGCCTGAACAGCGACGGTGATCAGCATCTACACCTTTGGTTCGTTCTCCCAGTCAGTGCGTCGTCAACATGGTCCTTAACGCCACCGCGGCTCCCGCAAGTTCGGGGTGCAGAAGTGTCGACAAGGCCCTGGGCACCATCGCCAGCTGCTTCTGATACGGGCTGGGCACGACGAAGTGCCTGGCCAGCTCCTCTCGCGCAAGCATCTTCTTCAGCGAGGCTGACACGCTACCGGTCAGGATCACTCCATCCAGCGCCCCGTAGGCCAGCGCCATGTTGCCCGCGTAATACCATAGCGCCGAGCACCAGGTTTTGAGCGCGGTGACTGCATGCTCGTCAACGGCGCCGTTAGCCCGCCGGATCACCTCCTTCGGATCGGACGTGGAGGGCTTCGCCCCCGCAGAGGCCGCGCATGCTGTGTACACGGCCAGAAGGCCGCCGGCCGAGAGGATGGACTCCGCTGAGGTGAAGCCTGCCCTCGCCGGCAGCGCAGATGCAGCCGCCATGACATCGGTTAGGCCGGAAGGATATGCGCAGTGACCGGCTTCCGTGGGCACGACGGTCACGCGGCCAGAGGCATCCCGCGACATCAGCGCAACACCGAGACCACTGCCTATACCGATGATGCAGTAGGTGCCCGGTCGCTGCGGATCCAGCTGCCCCGCCGAGAGGGGCTCGAGGAAACTAACCCGCATATCGCTGATGGCCCAGGCGTTCGCAGCGAAGTCGTTCAGAATAAGAGGCTCGCGCTGGAGCATGGCCGTGAGACCCGGTCGCGAAATGCGCCATCGTCCGTTGGTCACGGAGATCATGTCGCCGCGCGGCATTCCCGATACGGCAATCGCCAGCGGAATGCCGCCGCCGACCAATCCGTGCTCCCTGGCAAGCCCGCTGATTGCGCCGGACACTGTCGGTTCGGCCTCAGGAGAGAGCGTGCGAACGCTTTCACTCACCAGTGAGCAGGCATCGTCCGTGATTCCGATACGCAGTGCGGTACGGCCTACGTCTGCAACGATCGCTTGCTCGGGCATCCGCCCCTCCCTGCGGCCCTCGCACATTGCCAGGCTGCCGCCACGCGGCTTCTACGGGCGGCACAGCTGCCTGTAATCTCAGGGAATATCCGACGCGCCAATACAACTTCGAGCAAGTGCGGCTCTTGTCATCCAAAGCGCCGGGCGGTTGTGGATGGTGAAGCCTCGCCCGTCACACCAGACACGCCACATGTCCTGCACGTTGCGTCAGCCCTGTTGTGGAGCCTAGCGAGAGCGAGCCTGCTCGTCCCTATCGGTTGAGAGCAGCCATGCTTGCCTCCGGGTAGCGCGCGCCCCTCGCCGCACCTGGCGGCAGTATTGCGTCGATGCGACGCATGTCCTCGTCGGAGAGCATCACCTGGAGAGCACCGACATTCTCTTCAAGGTAGTTGCGGCGTTTGGTGCCGGGGATTGGCACGACGTCCTGGCCTTGCGCGATCACCCACGCAAGCGCGAGTTGCGCGGCCGTACAGTTCTTCTCGGCGGCCATCCGCTCGACATCTGAGACCAAGTGCAGGTTCTTCTCGAACGCCGCTCCCTGAAAGCGCGGCGAATTGCGTCGGTAATCGTCCAGGGGCAGATCATCCTGCGTCTTGAACTGGCCGGTAAGGAAACCGCGGCCGATGGGGCTGTACGCCACGAATCCGATCCCAAGCTCCCGAACGGTAGGCAGGATCTCATCTTCCGGATCCCGGCTCCACAGTGAGTATTCGGTCTGGAGAGCGCTGATCGGATGTACGGCATGCGCTCTGCGTACCGTCTCGGGCGCCGCTTCGGATAGGCCAAGGTACTTCACCTTGCCTGCCGCAACCAGGTCGGCCATCGCACCGTTTCCTCGATCGGCACCGCGGGATCGACGCGGTGCTGATAGTAGAGGTCGATCACGTCGAGACCGAGCCGCCGGAGACTAGCGTCGCAGGCTGCCCGCACATATTCGGGGCGGCCATTGATGCCCCTGAAGCCGCCGTCCTCGCCCCGCACGTTACCGAACTTGGTGGCGACGACGACCCACTCGCGCCGCTCACGCACGACGCGCCCAACCAGCTCCTCGTTCGCACCGCATCCGTACATGTCGGCCGTGTCAAGAAAGTCGACGCCCATGTCGATCGCGCGATTGATCGCCGCGATCGATTCCCGCTCGTCGCGGCCGGAGTAGAACTCGGACATGCCCATGCAGCCGAGACCGAGCGCGGCCACTTGAAGGCCCTGGCTGCCCAGCTGGCGCTTGGCCACAGTCGTCATCGGCTCAGCTCCGTTACTTCGCGACCGACACGGCGCGAGGCGTCGGTCGAGTGCGGAATGCGTCAACTGCCGATCGGTTGCGTGCCCGGGCAAAACTTTCGCTCGACCGCTCCGCCGCAGGGTTACGCGCACGCTCCTGCGCCCACAGACCCCGCGACGTTTCCTGATTCCCAAGTACCACGACGACGCTGCTCCTCGACGCCGGCGCGTCCAACCGCCGGCTCAGCAAGGATTGTAGGATCGGCATGCGGCACCATCAAGTGGGCGGCGAACGGCAAGACGTCTCGCCCCGTTTCGACGCGCGAAGATCCTGCGGATGGCCTTCACCCCTAGGAAGCTATGAGAATCTGATCGTTGCATGGTCTGATGAACGTCCATGGGCGCAACGCGTGTGGGTGTGACACACGAACGGCTAAGCTCAAACAGAAGCTGCGCCTCGCCGGGGGTTCTCGCGCGCGCGCACGGAGAGATTCTCTCTCTCTTATCTAATCTTAGAGTCTTAGATTATGATAGAGAGATCTGCGCGCGCGTGGATCCACGCGCGCGTGGATCCGTGCGCGGGAGCGCTCGCGCACGTGATCGCGCGCAATTAACCTCCACAAAAAGTTCGTCAACTCAATATTTTTGCGTTATGTCAGTGCCTTATCAATTCCCTCATATCTCAACCTTGCTGACTCCGTGCCTCGTTATGCACACATGTGCAAACTGAGGTGGTCCGAGTCGCGTCGGCGCTTTGCACACATGTGCATAATCCGCCCCGATGCACATGTGTGCATAACCCGCGGATGCACACATGTGCATAACGAGCCGCTGGATGCACACATGTGCATCGGGGCCAGCCTGAGCTTCCGTGCATGAGACGAGGCCAAGGCTTCGAGGGGCTGCGCCCCCGATGTGGTTGATCATCAAGCCAGGTGTTTGACTGACGTGACGTTCCACGCTCCTCACCTTTGAATGGGCATTTTCAGCAACTTACGACGACGCTGTAGATTAGGCCGGGATTGCGGCGGACGTCGCGCGTTGGCCGAGGACAGGCCATCCAACGCCACTCGGCCCACATCTGTGCACATGCACGTGCCCCCAGGTAGCGCCCGTTCGACCTCTAAGATGCACACATCTGCATAACGGGCCGCCCTGATGCACACATGTGCATAATTGGGCCCGATGCACACATGTGCAAAATCCGGCGGTCGGATGCACACTTGTGCATCGGGTCAGCCTGAGCCGCCCTGCATGAGGCGATCCCCCTCGTGGCCGGGCCAACAGGGGTTGCGACCCCGATGTGTTGATGATCATCAAGTCAGGTGTTTGACGGACGTCATATTCCACATTTCTCAGCTTTGAATCAGCCTTTCAAAGAACTTACGCCTATGCTGTAGACCTTCTAGTCCCGGGGGTGCCGCGGCGTCCGCGCGGTTGCCGAGGATAGGCCATCCCAATCGTTGTTCGACTGCATCTGTGCACATGCACGTGACCGAGGGTTATTGTCCGCCGCACTCTTAGATGCACACGTGTGCATAATCAGCCGGCCCGATGCACACATGTGCATAACCAGCCGCCCGATGCACACATGTGCATAATCAGCCGCCCGATGCACACATGTGCATAACCAGCCGCCCGATGCACACATGTGCATAGCCCGATGCACACATGTGCATAATCAGCCGCCCGATGCACATATGTGCATAATCAGCCACCGCGATGCACACATGTGCATACCAGCCGGCCCGATGCACATGTGTGCATAACCAGCCAGCCCGATGCACACGTGTGCGTGTCGATCCTGGCCGCACGCGTGTGCATCGCCTGGTTAGCTTAAGCATCACCTGCAGGCCCGCAAATCGTTTGGCTAGAACTCTCTCAACACGAGACCGGGGGCTTCGATAGCGTGCAGGCTGGCAGTCTGACCGGCATCGTGGATCACGCTTGCTCGAATAAATTTTTGCTGTTCAGCAGCTTACATGTGCTCGCGGATGGATAGAGACGGACAAGCACGGTCGACCAGCCCAAGCTCTGCTGCTGTTAAAGACGCCACCAGGCATCCGTATCGCCAACAGCCGAGGTCGAGTGCGTGGGCCGGCACACCCTCCCCTTATGCACACATGTGCATACCGGCCGCCCCGATGCACACATGTGCATAACCAGCCGCCCCGATGCACATGTGTGCATAGCCAGCCGCGCCGATGCACACATGTGCATAATCAGCCGCCCCGATGCACACATGTGCATACCAGCCGCCCCGATGCACACATGTGCATAATCAGCCGCCCCGATGCACACATGTGCATAATCAGCCGCCCCGATGCACATCTGTACATAATTGATTTCGGTCCGGTTAGCTTGCGCGTCTCCTGCCTCGCTGACTATTCGTCTAGCCAGAGCTCTCTCACCTCGCGCGCTCGGGGGCGATAGCCGTGTGGCTGGTAGTCTGACCCGCATCACAGATTACGCTTTCATGGATAAGTAACGGCTGTTCAGCTGCTTGCGTGTATCCGAGGTTGACAGGTCGGATTAGCGAGGTCGAGGCGCTCCACCAGTCCAAGCACGTATTATCGGGACGCACGCCACCTTGGATCCGATGACCAACGATCGAAGCAGAGTGCGTGGGCCGGCACACCCGCTCCTTTTGCACACATGCGCATAATCCGCTGCTCCGATGCACACATGTGCATACTTGGCTCCGAGCGTGATTCTCCTCCACGAGGCGTCCTGCGACAGCACCAACCTCTAGCCGATGTCTTCGCCGGCATGCACGACCGGCTGCGATCCGTCAGGCTGACCAGAGCCAGAACAGGTCTGGCTAGACGATCATTCTGCCTTCAGCTCGCTCGCGGCCAAGGTGCTCAGCCTCTCAATTAGTAGCTCGACGCGCTCCGCATGCGCTCGATAGACCACATGACGCCCGGCCTTCGACGACGACACAAGGCCCGCATGCGCAAGGACGGTGAGGTGACTGGACATCGTATTAGCCGGCACGCTCAAGCTCGACGCCAAATCGCCAGCCGTTGCCTCTCCCTTCTCAGCAAGCATGGCCATGCACCGGAAGCGCGTTGGCTGCGCGAGAGCGCTCAACAGGATCACCGCGTCTGACAGTTCCATGTTACGAGAATAATCGAAAAGTTCCGCCGATCAACCGCCTACGGCGGAATTGCTGAAGGCGCGCTTAACCACCAAAATTGGTACGACGTTTCTGGAATTGTGGAAATGATGTGCATCATCTTCCTATATGAGTTGCAGGGGCCGCTCTCACGGCTCCTGGATCTGGAGTCCACCACGCGACTGAAGGGGACCGACCTATGCACGCGTATTCCACCATTGAAGAGCTTCACGAATTCAGCCGCCCGCCGGTAACGTTCTACTGGCCGGACCCGCTCGATCCGGACGACCGCAACGATCCGCCCGTCCTGGTCACCAAGCGCCGCCTGATCCGGCTCGCAATCGTCGCCGCTGAAACTGGAGCGCGCTTTCAGCGCGAAGGCCTCGAGCAGGATCCCGTAGCATGGCTGCTCGCGCCGTTGGCGCTTTTCGATGGCGGCGACGCCATCGATGCCTCTCTTGAGCTTGCCGGCTGCAAGCGGGCGATCCTGCTGCATGCTCTGGCGATCGGCTTGGACGCCGACCCCAGCCTGCTCGACGACTTGCTCGACCAGAGGTCGGGAGGGCAGCCCTCGCCGCTGTACGTCTGACGGTCGCCACTTCGACAAGAAAGGAGACGAAGCTTGAGTGTTCCGGAACAAATTCCGCCTCTGAGGAAGGGGCCCTTCATGTCCAAGCAGCCGAATGCGCGCCCAGCTGCGCCCAGGAAGCGTGAGCCGCAATGTTCGCTCCCAGCCAGCGATGGCGAGCCCGATCGCGCTGCAGGTCGAAGCGTCCGCCGCCTGATCAGACCGAAGCGCGGCCGTAGCTCCCTGGCTCGCCAGATGCCCACGCCGCGGCTCTACACCGCCACCATCATCTATGCGGACGGGAGCCTGATGATTCAGGCATTCCATGCCTCGGTGGCCCATCATCACGCACAGGTTGTCCAACGCCTTCGTTCGAGATTCGGTGACGACGTCGTGGGGATTGCGGAACTTCGCTGCGGCTTCTTCCCCGCCACGCCCATTGCCGCTGCGATCGTCCCCCCGGCCGTGGCTGACATGATCCGCGAGATCGAGCGCAACTGCACGACCCCTCGGCACTCGCGTTTGCCGTAGACATTGAACAGCGCATCGAGATCTGACCAGTCTGGCGCCTGCATTTACATAGCGGCGCCTGAAGCCGCCAGGAGAAGCAAATGAATGGAACGAAGGAAGTCGGACGCGATCATGCGTCCGGAAACGAAGACGTACGCCTGCTCCACCGGGTCCGACTTCAAGACGGACCGACAGGTGAAGGATGCGACGTCGCTGCCAAGCCTGCGGTCGCATTGAACGTAACCACGTCAGGTTCGGAAGATGCTGGCGACTTCAGCGTCAGTGTGACCGTCCGCCAGTTCCGCTACGATGCTGATGGCGTGGTGACGTACCTCGGCAAGCCGCAACTCTGGTGCATGAGCGCTCCCTCCGCGTGCTCAGAGCTCGAGGTGGCCGCCGGCAGCGTGGAAGCCGGTCGGTTCATGGACGATGCGATCGGTCGACAGGAATTGCTGGACATGCTGCGCACCTCGTCCATCATCGTTTCTCATGGTGCTGCGTTCGCCCGCCCATGGATCGAAACCCAGCTGCCGCAGGCAGCCGATCTGCCCTGGGCCTGCTCGATGACGCAGATCGACTGGCGGAGCCACGATCTTCAAGGGCGATCGCTGGGGTACCTGCTATGTCAGATCGGATGGTTCATCGACCCAAAGGATGATGCGAGCGAAGTCGACGGACTGATCCAGCTGCTCCGTCATCCCTTCGCAAGCGATCGTTCGGCCCTATCGCTGCTCGTGGAACGGTCTTCGCATCCATCGTGGCTTCTCAGAGCCTATGGCGCCTCATTCGACGTGAAGGACGAGCTTCGCGACCGCGGATACCGATGGGACGGGGACCTTCGGGTCTGGTGGAAGGAAGTGTCCGATGCAGAAAAGCTGCCGGAAGAGCTCTGGCTGGCGCTCAACGTCTACCGCGCCGGCAGAGGAGCCCGAGGGATGGGTCCAGAGTGCGAGGAGCTGACGGCGCGAACTCGCTTTCGCTAGTCGCGGCGGCGGGCAGGCGATGGGGCGGATGACCGTACGGCTTGGCCGCCCCTCCTAGCCCGCGAGAAGCGACGTGGCCTGCTCGCGGGATAGGCCGTACTTCGCCTTGAGCCAATCGACTTCCGATCCGCAGGCTCCGCATGAGAAGCATTGAAAATGGCGCGCGCGGTCGTGCAGGTAAAATCCTCTAGCCGCATCCGGATGAAGACTGCAGGCCGCTCTGACCACATCCTCGCCGCGCGCTTCCGGTTGACCCTTGAGGACGTCTACGAGCAGCGCGTCGCGAAGATGAGGCTGGCTACCCTCAGGGGATCGGAGAGCCCGCGCCAGCCTTTTGTAGCGCTCCGCGGCAAGAGGCGCCAAGCGACGCGCTTCGTCGTCTCTGCTGGAGTGGATCGCAGCGAGCTCGACCTCGCTGCCCAGCGCCGCGAAGCCGAAGGCGATGCCAGAAACTCGCTTGCTGGCGCCCGGATCCCAAGTCTCGGCAGGCGTGCTAGCCTCCGATACGAACGTGCTACCCAGTGGCAGGAGGCCCCAGGAGATTGCGATGGCATCGAGGAACTGACGCCCCGGAGTCAGAGCATCTGCGACCGCGCGCGCGCCGGCGAACAGTACCTGTCGAACCGTGCCGTCAGGCATTTCGAGTGCGAGCGCATCGCCCGGCAGCGTTCGGCGATATGCCATCCGTTCCTCCTTCGGTTTGCCTCTCGATCGATCGCGTCGATCGTCGACGGGAGACGGGAAGGTCAAGTAGCGAAAACGGCAAGGCGAGTGTCAAGCCGGACCGAACTGCTCCAGAGGCAAAGGCGTCCAGTTCCGGGCGCGCGTTCGGCATACGCTCGCCTGGGCGGCTATCAGCTGAAGGTTCGACTTTGTATCCAGCCTGCCTGCAGTACGACTGGCGGCCAGCCACGGGGCGCGGAAGGGTTGAATTTGATGGAGCGGCCTGCAACGGAAACTTTCACGTCGCAATGAGGGGTTCCATGAAGAAGATCGTGCAGGTTGTTTGCGTCGTGCTCCTCGCGGCGACAGTGATGTTCGGCGGCCGCTGGTACCTGTACGTGGCTCGCGCAGAGAGCCCGTACGACGAGGTCGGCATCGCACTGAACAGTCACGCGCCGAAGCCGTTGCGCAGCTGGGGCTGCCATAGTCTACGCGAACGCTTCCCGGATCAATTGCCGCCCTACGGCTGCGCCGGAGCTGACGGTCGCACTTGGCTTTGATGCCTAACAGGCGACGTTGAAATGGTCGCTGGCCGACGCAGAGTAATCAAACGGGAGCAACAATGAAGCGTACGATGTTTTTCACGGCTGTGCTGGGCGCAGCGACACTATGTCTCGGCGCGTGCGACAAGGCGGACCGCCAGGAGCAGGGCAGCGCCTCTTCCGGCACCGCGGCACCTAACCAGGTGGACGCCTTCATCGCGGCCCATAATCGCTTGCTTGGCTCTTTTGGGTACACCGAGCAGGCGGCAAAATACCGCAAGGCTGATGTCGCGCACGCCACGCTCGAGGGCGAGTTTCTGGTCGATGCCGGTATGATCGACAAGGGCATCGAGCAGCTGAAGGCTGCTCGCACTCTATCGGGTGCTTCCGCTGAGCTTGAGGGGGCTGCCGATGCGCTGATCGGATCCTTGACCAAGGTGCGAGCGCATCTCGCGGACCTCTCCCCCTACTATACGGGCAAGGCCTATCTGAATGATAAGCTGGCCCGGGGGCGTAAGGAGGATCCGCAGATGCTCGCCGAGCTCGATGCTGCCGATGCGGACCTGAAGCGGTTCGGCGAGATGCTCGACCGCGAGACGCTGAAGCGAGACACGGCTGCGATCGAGAAGCTGAAGGCTGACGGCGATATCCTGGGTTATAACCGCCGACTTGCGATGTTCCGCGCCAACGGGATGATCAAGCGCTTCGTCGGCTCCCAAGCCCGCGACGCCGCCCTGTTTGCCCAAGGCGATGCGGATGCTGCGATTATCGACCAGGCGATTGCTGCCGCGCACGCTGCCGCAGCCAAGTCGGACGGGAAGGATCCGCCAGAACTACACTTCCTGTCTTCGATGCTCGGGAGCTACCGGACGTTCAAGGAGACGCGCCGCCCCACGCATGCTGAGCAGATGGTAGCGAGCTACAATCACGCCGTGGAAGCCGCCAGCTGGTGAGATAGGCGGGGGTCACCGCCTCCACGGCGCCTCGCGGGCATCTGGGCGAGCTCCCTAGTAGGCTTGCCTATTTGACGCAGCGAACGAGATCAGACGAGCGGTCGGAGCCTAGCATCCGGGTGCCGTCCGGCGACAGCCGCAAGGTTCCCTTGGAAGGCTCCTCGCCGTCGGTCGAGACGTACTTGCTGGTGTACGCGAGGCTGTTGAGACCGGTCATACGGACCTGCTTCACCTCTTCGCGGTCCTCGTAGTAGACGATGGTCTTGGCCGTAACGGTGAATCCCGCGCTGTTCTCGCCTCCCCGCAGATTGCAGTCGCCCAGTGTTCGAGCCCACTCCCCTCGGAACTTGACTGGAATGACGGAGCCAGTCTGGCCGACGGAGCCGCTTGCAAGCGCGGCGGCCGTCGCGAGGATCATTGGTAGGCTATGCATGGTCTTCCTCAACCCGAATAGAGCTGGCCGCTATACCGGCATGTGCCGCTATGGCTAGACATGAAGATCGCGGTTCGCTGACCGGGCTGGAACGAGCCGAGAAATGAGTTCGGGACGCGCGCATGCCGACCGCATTCCTGACGGCCCAACGAGCGCCCATGGACGAAGCCAGTCACACGCGCTCTGCTGTAACCCTCCGGTCGCAGCTCAGATGAAAATCCGAGCGTTCCTGCCACTCCCGCGGGGTACAGCCGTATCGCCGCTTGAACAGTCGATGGAAGTGCGACATGTCCGAGAAGCCAACGGAAAAGGCCGTGTCCATCACGCGCTCGTAGCGATAGCTCAGGCGCTCTGCCGCTCTCGCCAGGCGGATGTCGTAGAGCTCTTGCGTGAAGCTCAGTTCCGCATCTTCGAACGCCAGATGGCCGGCGCGCTCTGAGACTCCGACTGCAGCCGCCACGTCCCGCATACAGAGGCAGGGATTCGAGTAGCGCAAGGCCATGACCTCGAGCATGGCAGCGACACGAGCAGCGCCTAGGGCTGGACGTGCTAGCCGGTCTTGCTCGTCGGGCCCTGCGGCACAGAGGCTGGAGACGAGCTCCGCCATGTGCCGCTCTGCGAGCGGATGCAGAAAGCCGGTCCTGGCTGCCTCCTCCCAAGCCGTTCGCGCATAGCTGCCGAGCAGCCGCATCACCGTAGTGTGGCCTCGATGCCGTTGTCCAAGGACCGCATCCGGCTGCACACCCCCTAACATTGCGCGGCTGAGGCGAACGAGCAGCAGCCGACTTCTGGGCCAGCCGGTGTCGAGCGTCCGATCGAAGCGCGCCAGCATGCCGTCACCGGCCTGCAGCCTCACGCGTTGTCCATGATGGTCCGTCCAGCCCTCGCCGCTCAGTGACAGAAAGAGAACAAGGTCCTCGTCACCATCACTCAGGCACGAGGCGTCTCGATTGTTGCGGGTGTCTGTAAGATCCACCGTTGCGAGACGCAGCCCAGCGCCTCCGACCGCCGCGAAATCGACGGACAACGTGCCTCCATCGAGCGACGACGGATTACAGCCGGTGAGGGTCTGTCCCATCTGGTCCCGCCAAAGCGCAACCCGATCCCGTTCAGGCAGGTCGTTGGTGGAGAAGCGGATCAGCCCCGGGCTGTTCGGTTGGCTGCTCTCCCGTCCATCTTTATTGCGGTCCTGTCCACGCATGCGGCCAACCCTTTCGCTAAGCTCACAAGATCCAAGGCATTGCGAATCGTAGAAGCGACTGCAGCAGACTGGCGCCGAAGTCCTGTGGAGTCACCGATAACCTGCGCCACTGCGATGAATAGCGAGGGAGGAGCGCGAAATGGGGGTAAATCTTCAGCCAGATGACCCGATCACCAGCATTCGGGTTGTCACGCATACCGCGGACAAATTCGCCGCCGGCACCGATGACAATATCTACATTCGCCTGATCGAGATCCCGAAGGCCACGAAGGCGTATCAGTTCAGACTGACCGGGAATGGATCGAACCGATTTGAGGTAAATTCGACCGACACGAGCTGGGCTCCGGCGAGCTATTTCGCCGGCTTCGTAGTGAACGATATCAGTATCGTTCAGCTCTACAAGGACGCCGACTCCATCTATGGCGGATGGGCCTTCGACAAGATCGAGATCTATGTGAACGAGCAGCCCATCTACGCGACGCCGGAGGGTCAGGGCGTCGTGTGGCTGGAGGATGAGAGCCCACATCGCCATTGGACGGCACCGGACTTCCATCGGGTCGAGTTCACGAACCCGAAGATCAACGGCACTGGCAAGATCCAGGCGAAGCCCGGCGGGGTCATAAGCCACGAGTTCTCCGCGACAGGAGGCAGGCTCGATCTCAAGTGGAGCCTCTCCAAGCCAGCTACGAGCGGCTGGTCCCCGCCTACCATTACCATCACGGACAAGCGGCGCATCCTGCTCTCAGGCGTCGGCGGTCCGGACGGGACGATCTGGCAAGGTACTCTCAGCGTCACCGACGCGGATGGCAGAAGCTCCTCCAAGACGATCAGCATCGCGAGCCTGAGCAAGCTTCCGGCTCCCACGATCTCTGACATCTCACCCGAATTTGGCTGGGTGGATGCTCCTCCCGCAGGCCCTGGCGCCACCCTTGTCACTATAACCGGTTCCAGCTTCGATGCGCGCGTCGGGCAGACGACGAGGGTCTTCTTCACTGCGGCCGCCGGTGGCACGATCGAAGCCAAGGTGGCTCCCGACATGCTATGGGAGAACATGGTCACCGTGCCGGTCCCGACCGGCGCGGCGAGTGGTCCCATCCAGGTCGCCACCGCGACCGGCACCGGCAACTCGTCTGAGACATTCACAGTTCACCCAAGCGGCTATCGCTTTGCCAGCGGATTTGCATTCGTGAACACGATGAGCGGCGGGGAGGCAGACGGCTTCCCGGACGAGTTCAGCTGGGATCGCTATGTTGAGGCTTATGGCAAGGGCGAGATGTACCTGTTCGGTGCGTTCGACGAAGTGGTGCCCAGCCCCAAGGCAGAGATCTTCTATCACGCTACCCGAGACCTGATCGGAAACGGGTGCTGCCACGGCTTCGCGATGACATCCCTTCGCTTCAGGCAGCGCATCATCTCCGATTACAGCATTCCGGTCGAAGGCAATCCGTACCCGCTGGAATGGTCTCTCTTCGACAAGTCGAACGGCGCGTCGTCACCCGCTCCCGCACTGAGCCACCTCATCCAGGTCGGCCAGCTCGCAATGATGAGCTCCGAGGCGCTCAGCTTCTACACCACTCGGCTCGTTTCCATCGGCAACGTCGCTGGGGCGCCGAACACAATGGATGCGAGGCCCATGCTTCAAGACGTGCGGGACGAACTCAGTCGAGGCTGGGTCGACCCTCGCATGATTGCATTCTCCAAGGCATGGAACCCTTTGGAAGGGCACGTGGTCGTGGCGCACGCCGAATCAAACAACCAGGTGCACGTCTACAATCCGAACAGCCCGGCCAAGCGCGAGGGTCCCACGAACGATCCCATCTCCCACTTCGACATAAACCCTATAACGGGCAACTGGTCGTTCAAGTTCGACACCGTGAATGCCCCTTGGCACGGCAAATACTGCTTCACCATCCCGCTTTCGGCATACGGCCATCAGGGCCACTGGTCTCTGGTGACCGTAGCGGAGCTGTTCAACGCGGCCATAGCCTATTTCGGAAGCTGCGTTCCCGGGCCGGGCACGACCGTAGAACCCCTGAACGGCTTGCAGGCTTCCCCTGTCATGGCGCCCCGGCCCATCCATATGATGAACGCGAAGTCGGTCAGGCTCCGCGTAACGTCGAGTGACAAGCCAGGCCTCGTCAGCCTGATGCTCGACTCCGGCGTTGCGCTTTCCGTCGAGGAGATCCACGGCACGGTGCTGATCGACCTCGATCTGACTGCACAGACGTTCCAGATTACGGAGGAGGCGCTTCTTAGCGACGTTCGTCCGGTCGCTCGAGCCGTTCGACACGAGAAGCTCGATCCAGTCGCGCGTACCTATGCTGTTCGGGCCTCCGCCGGCACGCCTCGGGGCCAGGTCGGCCTCGCGTGGAAGAAGGACGAGATGCGCCTCTTGGCGAATGTGGCCGCGATCGACCTTCACACGCGCCGTGTGGACCAGCTTGCCCGCGACGACGCCGTCGAGCTGATCGCCCTGCCCAAGGAAAGGGTCACGAACGCGCTTGTAACGATGTTGGACGACGGTGCTCCACATCTGACGGACGCAGGCGGACTCCCTGTCGATCTTACGTCGATCAAGAGATACCAGCCGCGGCTTCCGACCCATGTTTCGACCCTCGACGAGATCGCGCCTGCGATCCGCGCCAACGGCCGAGTGGATGGGTCTTCATCTGGAAGAGTGTCCCCGCTCGACCCCAAGGTCGATCCACGTAAGGTGCCCAACCCTCGGATCCCGATCGATCCGACCCATGGCCGCGTCGTCGTTCCACCTGTCGTGCCTCGAATGCCGCTGGAACAGACGGTAGATCTCGGCACAGCAAACGGAAGCGCGATCAAGGTCCGCTCGGCCACAAAGGCTAGCGCGCAAGTTACTTCGAATGGCCGCCTCCAGCTGTCGGTACCTGCCGGCAACCGGCGCGAATTGCTCGTCGAGGAGGCGGCCGGCTACCGTACCTTTCCGCGCTCGATGATGATCAGCACACCCGAACCCGACGCTCGCTCGATGGCCGCACATGTCATTCTGGCAGAAGCGCCTGGCATCGTTCAAACTGGTGCGAAAGCGCGCTCCGCCTCAGTGCCCATCACCCTGGTGGTCGGAAATGTGTCGGTGAACGCGGCCACCATCGATTTCGCGCCGAGAAAACGGCGCTGCGGTCCGGGGGTCGACCAGCCGGCCGCTGAACCGGACTTCGCCCTTTCGCAGGCAATGCAAGCGCTCGGAGCTACAGTCACCAAGACCAGTCGCGGCCGAGGGGGTGTTACGGTCGCAATCAGCTGGCCACCGGCAGCCGCTCAGTCCGGCCGCCTTGCGCTGGGCAGTCTGATTGCCGATGTGCCAGATCTGCCTGGTTCGGCCTGGACCATCGGCGGGTACGCGTATGTCACGACGCGTGAGGGGCAGGAAGTGGACGCACGCGTCGTGCCGATCGAGCTGCGGTGTCAAAGCGTATCGAGGGGCCGACCTCCAATACGTGACCGCGGGGGCCGGGGCCCGATCAGTCTACCGCGGGGACCCTTCATCTCGGCTGCCAAGACCGTTGCTCAGGGGGAGAAGGTCTTGCTCAGCGTCTCGCCGCTGCCTGATGGCGTGACCGCAGTGGGCTGGTGGTCGACCAGTATGGGAGGCCAGATCGAGATCACGCAGCAGAACGGCACCGAGGCACAGGCGAAAGGCATTTTGGCGGGCCCGGTTCGGATCAGCGCCATGGTCGGTGACCAGATCCTCCATCGCACCATCTGTATTCAGGCCGTGGCGGGCTGGTCTCCCCTCGACGCTGAGGAAACGCCGCAGCCGCCCATTCCCAGCGTTCCCGCGCGGACCTTTGACCCGAGTGTCGCCACGCTGTCGCAGCGGTTCCGCGACCCCATCTGGAACCCGGACATCTTCAGCAGTCGGGTGGATCTCGGGAAGGGGATAACGTTCAACCCCGGGTCAAAAATGATCCGAGGGGGATGAAGCAGGCGGCGGCCGACGAGATCCGCAAGCTCATGAGCGGGTTCGGCTAGATCACGCAGCAGCTCTCGAACCGCGGGACACCGGAGGCTTGCGCGTCGCTTGCTACCGAAAGATGGAACTTGGGGGCGGCTTGGCCTTGCCGCCCCCACAAGCTCACTTCGCCAGCGACTTTGCCATGTTGAGGTGCGCAGTGACCGTCGGGATCAACTGTGTGGCGAAGCTGCGTAGCGGCTGAGGCACCCCCTGGTTGGAAGCATTAGCCTTCAGGGCATCAAGCGTTTGCTGATGTGCTTCCACCTGGGCCGTGGCATAGGCCTTGTCGAGAGCCGTACCATCCAGTGCCTTCAGCCCGTCGAGTTTCTGCTGCTGCGTCGCCGTCAATGCGGGATCGGGCGTGATCGCCGGGCTCGCAGCCGCAGCCGCCGACTTCAGCTTGGCCGTCGAATCCGTGTGCGCTTTGATCATGCTTTCCGCAAACTTCTTGATCGCAGGGCTGCTTGCATGCTGCTGCGCGAACTGTGAGCTAGCGATCTCGAAGGCGTCGCTGGCGGCAGCTGCATTGGCGAACGACTGGCCTGCAGAGGCGGGAGCCCCGGATGTCGAGGTGGATCCGGCACTTGCGGCATTCCCCGTAGCTACCACCGTATCGGTCCGATGCGTCTCCGTCTTGGATCCGCAGCCTGCAAGTGCAACGGCGGCGATACCCAGCATCGTCCAGCGAACAGCGTACATTCTTGTCTCCCCTATCGAGCGCGAACCGCGCAGGCGACTAGGGAACGCCGTCGAGAGGGCGCCGTTCCGCCGAACTCTCCGTCGACTAGGGCGTTGAGCGCGCGAGCGCATGAGCGCCTCAAGGAGATCCGCATGAGCATTTTCAGCAGCATTCGCGACCGCATTTTCGGCCACAAACGCGTCGAGACTCCAGCACCTTCGACCGAGGCCAGTCCTTCCACCCCAGTTGCACAGGCCCCTGCGGCCGCACAAGCTGAGGCCGCGCAGCAACCAACGACTTCCGTCGACGTCGGAGCGGTCCTCTCGGAAATGGCAGCGATCAAGGGTGGAGGTGGCAACTATCAGCAGTCCATCGTGGATCTGCTTAAGCTCCTCGACCTGGATTCGAGCCTGGCCGCGCGAAAGGAACTCGCTGACGAACTGAACGTGCACGCGGGGGCTGATGGAAGCGCCGAACAGAACATCGCGCTTCATAGGGCGGTCATGGCCAAGCTGGCAGAGAACGGTGGCATAGTCCCTGACAGCCTGCGGAACGCCTGATGGCAAGCGCGGAGGCCAGTGTGCCTCTGCGCTTCTCATAGCGGCGAAGCCGATAGGCGGCTGCCAGACGGTGGTTGCCCGACATCGGCGGACGCGTGACGACGCTTCGAACTCATCGACGTGCGCGCGTTATTCAGCGGTCAGCGGGAACCTCATCGCTGCTCCGGCTGCGCATATCCAGCCACGGAGGCAATGAAGCAAAATTTGAACGTCGTTTTTCAAGATCAGATCAGGCGTTCTTGGCGCTACCACTCCTCACAATCGCTTCGGCAACTGGAGCATCCTGACGTGAGAATCCCGACGTTACCTCAAGCAGGGCGGCACGTAGCCTATCGCGCGTGAAAGGCTTCGACACCACACCGTTCGCGAGGTCGTCACCGATCACGTCGCGGACATCAGCATTGCCGCTGATGATGATCGACCGCAAATCGGGCGCTACGGATCGCACCTGCCGGATCAGCTCCAATCCGGACATCTTCGGCATTGCGAAGTCGGTGATAAGGAGGTCCGATGCTCCGGGATCCTGGCGGATCATGTCGAGGGCAGTAGCGGCATCACCGCTATGGACAACACTATGTCCCAGATCCTCCAGCATAGCGACGGTCGTCAGCCGCACCGCGTAGTGATCGTCGACGAGAATAACCCGCAAGGGCTTGGGATCGGCGGCGAAGAACTCGGTCGTTGAAGGACTATCCGCCAGGCGAGCGCAAGCCTCCGGCATCCACAGCTGAACCCGGGTACCCAGGCCCACTTCGCTTTGAACCCGGACGATTCCACCGGATTGCTTGACGAAGCCGTACACCATACTGAGGCCTAGACCGGTGCCCTTTCCGACCGGCTTGGTCGTGAAGAACGGCTCCAGCACCTGATCGAGCTGATGCGGGGGAATGCCACAGCCGGTATCGCGGACACTCAAGATCACGTAACGGCCGGGTGCGAGGGTCGTATCGTCGGCTCCCGCGACCTCTGCATTCTCAGCAGAAACGGTAATCACCCCGCCATCTGGCATTGCATCGCGCGCGTTGATGATAAGGTTCATCAATGCCAGCTCGAGTTGAGCGGAGTCGGCATAGACGGCCGACACACCTGGCTCGATCTCCCACACGAGCTCTACCAGGCCGCCAAGCGTGTGAGCGAGGAGCTCCGTGACCGTCGTCGAAAGAGCTGACAGCTCGATCGTCGCGGGTGCCAGCTTCTGACGCCGGCTGAACGCGAGAAGGTGCTTCACGAGCTCGGCGCCCTGTTCGGCAGCATGCCGGGTCATGTAGATCACCTTGCGCTGACCTTCGTCCAGAGCGACGCGCCGCTCGATCATGCTCAAACCGCCAAGCATCGCTGCGAGAAGGTTGTTGAAGTCGTGGGCAATGCCGCCGGTCAGCTGACCGATCGCGTCCATCTTGCGTGCCTGGATCAGCTGGGTTTCCAACTCCTTGCGCTCGGTAACGTCCAGCAAGGTGCCGGCGAATTCCAGGGGCTCGCCGAAAGCGTCACGCAGGAGCACCGCCTGATCCAGGAAATGCTTGTAATGCCCGTCGGCGGTTTGCCATCGATATTCGACCGCGAGGGAGCGTCCTTCGGGGCGCTCCGCCAGTGCCTCGACGACCCGCTCCCGATCCTCCGGGTGCAGTCGATCCACCCACAAGCTTGGCGTCGCCTGAATCTCCTCAAAGGCAAAGCCCGTCAGCGCCGCGAAGTTGCCACTGACGAACTTCGGCACGCGCGGAGACGCGTTTACCTCCTCCAGATACAGGATGATCGGCAAAGACTCGATGATCGCAGCCTGGCGCTGCTCGGCCAGCCGCAATGCCTGCTCGGCGCGCAGCAGCTCCGCGTTGGCGCGCAGATTGGCGTCGAGCAGCGCCTGCTCCTGACGCGCCTTGCGCTGTATCTCCTTCGTCATGGTGAACAGGTCGACGAACACCGCCACCTTGGAGCGGAGCACCACCGGATCGACCGGCTTGAAGACGTAGTCGACCGCGCCCATCGAATAGCCGCGCAGCAGATGCTGGTCTTCCTTGTTGACCGCCGAGAGGAAGACGATCGGCACGCGCTTGGTCTGCTCGCGGGAGCGGATGATCTGCGCGGTCTCATAGCCGTCGATGCCCGGCATGAACACGTCGAGCAGGATCACGGCGAATTCGCCTTTGAGGAGGTGGCGCAGCGCCGCCTCTCCCGAGTTGGCGACGACAATCTCGGCCACATCCTCGAGCACCGTCGAGATGGCGAGCAGGTTGCGCTCGTCATCGTCCACCAGCAACACCCGCGCCCGCGCAAGCGGCGCATCCTCTCCGCTGGCTGCCAGAAGCGAATCCGCCAGCAAGGTGGTGGTGGCCGCCGTCATGTTCGCTCGCACCTGCACCTCAGTTCGACTCCGCGACGATCAACGCGACCGCCTGCGACGCTTCCCGCGAACGGGCGATCCACACGCGCAGCAGCGCCATCAGCAGATCGATGTCGACCGGCTTGGCGATATAGTCCGATGCACCTGCGTCGAGGCACTTCTGCCGATCCCCCTTCATGGCCTTGGCCGTCACGGCGATCAGGGGCAGGTCCGTCAGCTGTGGTCGCCGGCGGATTTGCTGCATTGTCTCGTAGCCGTCCATCTCCGGCATCATGATATCGATCAAGGCGATGTCGATTCCGTCGGTTGCTTCGAGGATGGCGATGCCTTCCCGCCCGCCCTCGGCGTGCAGCACCTGCACGCCATAGCTCTCCAGCACGCTGGTGAGCGAATAGATGTTCCGGATGTCGTCGTCGACGATCAGGACTTTGGCGCCTGCCAGTTCGGGTACCGTGCGCGCCGCCTGCGGCAACGGATCGGCGGCCCCTGGCAGTAGCTCGACCACCTTGGGCTGCTTGCCAATCTGCGCGGCGAGATCGTTGAAGACCGTTGTCAGCATTTCCTTGTCGGCTGGCTTCTCCGTGACGCCATCCGCACCGAGATCCAGGGCCTTCGCTACCTTATCGGCGCCCGAAATGACGTGGATCGGCACGTGCGCGGTTGCAGGATCATGCTTCAGTAGATCCAGCAGCACGAAGCCGTCGATGTCGGATAGGCCGAGGTCCAGCGTGATCGCGTGCGGCTGTAGCTTGCGCACCATCGTGAGCGTGCCGGCACCCGCTGCCGACACCACGCCTTTCAGGCCTGCCGTGCGCGCGATATCAAGGAGGATGGAGGCGAAGGTGGAGTCGTCCTCCACGATCAGCACGAACGGATCCCCGCCCAGATTGTCACGATCGTCGGAAAGGTCGAAGGCGTTGGGCAACGCGGTCGGCACCATCGCGCCCGAATTGTCATAGCGCGCAGTAGCGCCGGGCGATGCGGTCGCAACAGGCGCCACCGCATTGAAAGGCGCAAACAGCGTGAACGTCGATCCCTCGCCGGGCCGCGAACGCACCTGCAGTTCGCCGCCCAGCAGGCGCGCGATCTCTCGGCTGATCGAAAGACCGAGACCCGTGCCGCCATATTTGCGGCTCGTGGTACCATCGGCCTGCTGGAACGCCTCGAAGATCAGCTTCTGCTTATCCTCCGGGATGCCGATGCCGGTGTCGGTCACGGCGATCTCCATCGCGCTGTCGACGCTGCGCAGTACCGGATGGTTGGTGCTCCATCCGCTTGCCGCGGCGCGTACCCGCAGCGTCACCGAGCCGCGATCGGTGAACTTGAAGGCGTTGGACAGGAGGTTGAGCACGATCTGCTGGAGGCGCTTCTCGTCGGTGCGAATGGTGGCGGGCAGGCTCGCATCGAACTGGACGTTGAAGTCCAGGTTCTTGTCCGCCGCCAGCTGGCGGAAGGTCCGCTCCATATGCTGTTTCATGCTGGCGAGCGGCATCTCGCCGACTTCGATCGAAACCGTGCCGGACTCGATCTTGGACAGATCGAGGATGTCGTTGATCAGGTTCAGCAGGTCCGATCCGGCGCCGTTGATCGTGCGGGCGAATTCCACTTGCTTGTCGTTCAGGTTGCCCTGCGGATTGTCCGACAGCAGCTTGGACAGGATCAGCAGCGAGTTGAGCGGGGTGCGCAGCTCGTGGCTCATGTTCGCCAGGAACTCGGACTTGTACTTGGAGGTCAGCGCGAGCTGCTCCGCCTTCTCCTCGAGCGCGCGCCGCGCCATCTCAATCTCGAGATTCTTGGCCTCGACCTGCTTCTTTTCGTTCTCGAGAAGCTGCGCCTTCTCCTGCAGCTCCTCGTTGGTAGCGTGGAGCTCCTCCTGCTTGGTGGTGAGCTCGGTCTGCCGGGCCTGAAGCTCCTGGGTGAGCAGCTGCGACTGCTTGAGGAGGCCCTCGGTACGCATCGTCGCGGCGATCGTGTTGAGCACGATGCCGACCGATTCCATCAGCTGGTCGAGGAAGCTCTGGTGGGTCTCGTTGAACTCGCCGAACGACGCGAGCTCGATCACCGCCTTTACCTCGTCTTCGAACAACGCCGGCAGGATCGCGACGTTCGCCGGTGCGGCATGCCCGAGCCCGGACCCGATACGAAGGAAGTCGGAGGGGACCTTCTCCAACACGATCGGGCGCTTGTCGGCAGCCGCTTGGCCGACCAGACCCTCACGCAGCGCAAATTTCGGCTTGAGCGCATCCTTCCGCTCGGCGCCGTAGCTCGCCGCCAGCTCGAGCGTGGTCTCATCGCCGTCGCGGGTGGTGACGTAGAACACGCCGTACTGCGCGTTCACCAGCGGCGCCAGCTCCGACATGATCAGGTTGGACACGGTGGTCAGGTCGCGCTCGCCCTGCAGCATGCGGCTGAAGCGCGCGAGGTTGGTCTTGAGCCAGTCCTGCTCCGCGTTCTTCAAGGTCTGTTCCTTGAGGTTGCGGATCATCTCGTTGATGTTGTCCTTCAGCGCCGCCATCTCGCCCGAGGCCTCCACCGCGATCGATCGGGTGAGGTCGCCCTTGGTCACGGCGGTTGCCACGTCGGCGATCGAGCGCACCTGGTTGGTCAGGTTGGCCGCGAGCTGGTTCACGTTGTCGGTGAGATCGCGCCAGAGGCCCGCGGCGCCCGGCACGCGCGCCTGGCCGCCCAGCCGACCCTCGATGCCCACTTCGCGGGCCATGTTGGTCACCTGGTCGCCAAAGGTCGACAGCGTGTCGATCATGAAGTTGATCGTCTCCGCCAGCGCGGCGATCTCGCCCTTGGCGTCCACGGTCAGCTTGCGCTTGAGGTTGCCCTGCGCCACCGCGGTCACCACGTCGGCGATGCCGCGCACCTGGTTGGTGAGATTGGTCGCCATCAGGTTGACGTTGTCGGTCAGGTCCTTCCAGGTACCGCCCACGCCCGGCACCTGCGCCTGGCCGCCCAGCTTGCCCTCGGTACCCACTTCGCGCGCCACGCGGGTCACTTCTGAGGCGAAGCCGTTCAGCTGGTCCACCATGACGTTGATCGTGTTCTTCAGCGCGAGGATTTCGCCCTTCACGTCGACCGTGATCTTCTTGGACAAATCGCCGCGGGCGACGGCGGTGGTCACGTCGGCGATGTTGCGGACCTGGCCGGTGAGGTTCGCCGCCATCAGGTTCACATTGTCGGTGAGGTCGGCCCAGGTCCCGGCGACGCCCCGCACCTGCGCCTGCCCGCCCAGCTTGCCCTCGGTCCCGACCTCACGCGCCACGCGCGTCACTTCCGAGGCAAAACCGTTGAGCTGATCCACCATGGTGTTGATGGTGTTCTTCAGCTCCAGAATCTCGCCCTTCACGTCGACGGTAATCTTCTTGGAAAGATCGCCCTTCGCCACCGCCGTCGTCACGTCGGCGATGTTGCGCACCTGACCGGTGAGGTTGGCGGCCATCGCGTTCACATTGTCGGTCAGGTCCTTCCAGGTACCGCCCACGCCCGGCACCTGCGCCTGGCCGCCGAGCTTGCCTTCCGAACCCACTTCGCGCGCCACGCGCGTCACTTCCGAGGCAAAGCTGTTGAGCTGGTCCACCATGGTGTTGATGGTGTTCTTCAGCTCCAGGATCTCGCCCTTCACGTCGACGGTGATCTTCTTGGAGAGATCGCCCTTCGCCACCGCGGTGGTCACCTCGGCGATGTTGCGCACCTGGCCGGTGAGGTTGCCCGCCATCAGGTTCACATTGTCGGTCAAATCTTTCCAGGTGCCGCCAACGCCTTCCACCTGCGCCTGCCCGCCCAGCTTGCCTTCCGAGCCGACTTCACGCGCCACGCGCGTCACTTCCGATGCAAAACCATTAAGCTGGTCCACCATGACGTTGATGGTGTTCTTCAGCTCAAGAATCTCACCGCGAACCTCGACGGTGATCTTCTTCGACAAGTCGCCCTTGGCCACGGCGGTGGTCACGTCGGCGATGTTGCGCACCTGCCCCGTGAGGTTCGCGGCCATCAAGTTGACGTTGTCGGTCAGGTCCTTCCAGGTGCCTGCGACGCCGGGCACCTGCGCCTGGCCGCCGAGCTTGCCCTCGGTGCCCACCTCGCGGGCCACGCGGGTCACTTCCGAGGCGAAGCCGTTCAGCTGGTCGACCATCACGTTGATGGTGTTCTTCAGCTCGAGGATCTCGCCCTTCACGTCGACGGTGATCTTCTTCGACAAGTCTCCCGAGGCCACCGCGGTCGTCACCTCGGCGATGTTGCGGACCTGACCGGTCAGATTGTCGGCCATGAGGTTCACATTGTCGGTAAGGTCCTTCCAGGTACCGGCGACCCCGGGCACCTGCGCCTGGCCGCCCAATTTGCCTTCGGTGCCCACTTCACGCGCCACGCGCGTCACCTCCGAGGCGAAGCCGTTGAGCTGGTCGACCATCACGTTGATGGTGTTCTTCAGCTCGAGGATCTCGCCCTTCACGTCGACGGTGATCTTCTTCGACAAGTCGCCCGAGGCCACTGCGGTGGTGACCTCGGCGATGTTGCGGACCTGGCCGGTAAGGTTGTCCGCCATCAGGTTCACGTTGTCGGTCAGGTCCTTCCAGGTGCCGGCGACACCGTCCACCCGTGCCTGACCGCCCAGCTTGCCCTCGGTACCCACTTCGCGGGCGACGCGGGTCACTTCCGACGCGAACGAATTCAGCTGGTCCACCATCGTGTTGATGGTGTTCTTCAGCTCGAGGATCTCGCCCTTCACCTCCACGGTGATCTTCTTGGACAAGTCGCCGCTCGCGACCGCGGTCGTCACTTCGGCGATGTTGCGCACCTGGCCGGTGAGGTTGGTGGCCATGGCGTTCACATTGTCGGTAAGGTCCTTCCACGTACCGGCGACGCCTTCCACCCGCGCCTGGCCGCCCAGCTTGCCTTCGGTTCCCACTTCGCGCGCCACGCGCGTCACTTCCGACGCGAAGGAGGCGAGCTGCTCGACCATGGTGTTCACCACCTTGCCGATGCGGAGGAACTCGCCGCGCAGAGGCCGCCCGTCGATCTCGACCGTCATCGACTGGGAGAGGTCGCCCTTGGCGACGGCGCCGATGACGCGGCTGACCTCGGCGGTCGGCTGCACCATGTCGTCGATCAGCTCGTTGACCGCGCGCAGTTTCGTGTCCCAGCCGCCCGTCGCTCCGCGTACATTGCCGCGCTGCGTGATCTTGCCTTCCTTGCCGACGACGCGCGACAGCCGCTCGAACTCGTCCGTCATCTCGGCCTCAAGACCGACGACCTCGTTGAACAGCGTAGCAATCTCGCCATCGACGCCCGGGAGATCCTCGGGCAGGCGCACCGAGAAATCGCCGCGGCGGAAGCTGCGGAGCGCGGCGACGAGTTGGCGACGATCGAGTGCGTCACGAGACAGTTCAGCGTTCACCAATCACTCCTCATTCCTCGCCTTTCGAGAGCGAAGATATGCAACGGAAAGCCCCCCGGCATAGGGCGGACACATAGCAGCAGCGCAACGATAGGAAAAGCGCGCCTTCTCTGGAACTTGCGACTGTTTGCAGCCAGGCCCGAAGGGCGCGCTGGTTGCAAGTGCAGGAGACACTGATGGGAGACGACGCGGTCGATGCCGGACGAAGAAGAGATTTCCAGCTTCATCCGATCTACGTTCCCGTCCGTATGGGCGATCGAATTGATGTGCTTGCTGCGCAGTCACCGGGCAGAAGCCTGGAAGCAAGACGCACTGGTAGCGGCGATGCGGAGCAGCGAACTGGTCGTCGCCCAGAGCCTGCGGTCGCTCCACGCCGCCGGGCTTGTGGTCGTCGACCGGGAGCACGGCGTGCGCTTCCTACCAGCAAGCGAGTCACTGGACGCTCTGGCCGGAGCAGCCGAGGCCCTGTACGCGCAACGACCTGACTTCGTTCGCCGGACTATCGTATCCACCGCATCGTCGCCGGCACGCCGGTTTGCAGAAGCCTTCAAACTGAGGAAGGGTTGAGCATGGAATCGATCTTTCCACCCATCGTATATCTACTCTGCTTCGCGACAAGCACGTTGTGCGCTGCCCTTCTCGGGCGCAGCTATGCGAGGAGCGGTATGCGACTGCTACTCTGGAGCACGGCTTGCTTCACGCTCCTTGCCGCCAACAACCTCGTACTGATAATTGATCTCGTACTCGTCGACTGGGTCGACTTGCAGCTACTCCGGCTACTGCTCTCCCTTTGCGCCGTGGGAGTGCTTCTCTTCGGTTTCATCTGGGATCTGGAGGAACGGATGTGACGTTGACCACCTTCCTGGCA
The DNA here is from genome assembly GCF_036731925.1 of Sphingomonas sp. Taxonomy (GTDB): domain Bacteria; phylum Pseudomonadota; class Alphaproteobacteria; order Sphingomonadales; family Sphingomonadaceae; genus Sphingomonas. The sequence continues at coordinate 166,023 of NZ_DAINDJ010000001.1, read as the reverse complement.
GGCGCAGTCTCGCTCGGCTTTGTGCTGTGTGCGCTGTTCTTCCTGCGCTTCTGGCGGGATACCCGCGACACGCTGTTTCTATCGTTCTCCGCCTCGTTCCTGCTTCTCGGCATGGGACAGACGATCCTTGCTGTCAGCGGCATTTCCGATGAGCAGCGGCCCTGGGCCTATGTTCTCCGCCTCTGCGCCTTTCTTCTGCTCCTCTCCGCAATCGTGCAGAAGAACCGAAGAGGTTGAACATGGAAGCCAACAGTCGATGGACCTGCGTGTAGGGCTCGCACGATGCTGTCGTTGTAGATGAAGTCGCGCGCTCCGATGTTGTACTGGGGTGGGCGATGCGATAACCTTGACCTTGCCGGCGTGCTTCGATCTCAGCACTCGAAGCGCATCGAAGTTATCGCTCTCGATTACCAGATTGTGCTGAAGGCCGCTGCCGCAGCTCAGCTCTACATCGTGCTACAGCGCGACGAAGTCGTCGGTGAGCGCACCTGCTCAGACTCAGAGGAAGTTGGGACGCTTGCTATATGCCTGCGGGCGCATCTTAGGCGCGCATCGGGCCCGACCAGCCCTTTGATGCGCCCGCCTGGCTTATTGGGCATCTCGTCCCAATCAAGCAAGCTACGGTTCAGGCGGAATCTACGTCGCTCAGCGCTTGCCTGACTACGTGGCTCAGCGCTTGCCTGACTGCGTCGACGGTCAATTCAACATCCTGCGCGTCGGTGCGCCAGTTGCATACCGATACGCGCATGCAGCGCATGCCGCGCCAGGTCGTCCCGCTGAAGAAGGCAACACCTGCCGCCGCTACGCGCGCGATGACTTCGTCGGTCCTGCGGTCATGGTCGGCGCTACCTGAGTTAGCTGCGGGATCGAGGAAGCGCACCAACCCCTGGTTGATCGTCGGGAGCCATTCGACCCGAGCACCGGGGAGCGCCCCGATGCCGGCAACCAGCGCACGCGCATGGTCACAACTTCGAGCGATCAATTTGGAAACGCCGTCGCGCCCCAATTCGCGCAGGGCTGCGTAAGTCGGGAGCGCTCGACCCCGCCGGGACCATTCTGGATTCCACTCGATTTGATCGCGTGCGCTATTGCTCGATTGAGCATAGCTGGCCTCGAAGGAGAAAGCCGCACGATGCGCCTGAGCATCCCTAACGATGGCATACCCGCAGTCGAACGGCGTATTTAGCCACTTGTGGCCATCGTTGGTCCAGGAGTCGGCCAGCTCGATGCCGGCTGCAAGATGCCGATAGGTCGGGCACGCCTGCACCCAGAGACCAAAGGCGCCGTCGACATGCACCCATGCTCCATGCCGCTTGGCAATCGGGACGAGCTCGGCGAAGGGATCGAACGCTCCGATGTTGAGATCCCCGGCCTGCAGCACGACGATGGTCGGCATCGCGGAGCGGCTGAGCGCGTCGTCCAGAGCTTCGGGAACAATCCGCCCTTGCGAGTCGCAAGGCAAGGTCTCCATGCAATGGGTGCCTAAGCCAAGCATACGAACCGCCCTGTCAACGGACCCGTGCCTTTCGCTTCCTGTCAGCACGCGCAAGGAAGGCGCTCCAACCAAGCCGTCCACCTCGACGTTCCACCCCGCTCGGTCCAGCAGTCGGTGCCGTGCAGCGGCGAGGCAGGTGACGTGAGCGGCCTGCGTGCCGGTAACGAAAGCGAAGCTGGCCTCCTCCGGTAGGCCGAACAGCTCTTTCAGCCATTCTCCGGTAACTTCCTCGATGATCGCTTCGGCAGGGCTGCAAGCGTGAATTGCGGCATTCTGATCCCAGGCAGAGACCAGCCAGTCGGCCGCAAGAGCGGAAGGCAGCGTACCTCCTATAACCCAACCGAAGAAGCGCCCGCTGCCACTGCCGAGAAGGCCGCCATCAGTATCCTGCACCAGCTCGTCGATCACCTTGGCTGCCGGCACTCCAAGATCGGCCAGAGGTCTGCCCAGCCGTTCGCGCAATTCTGCCATGGACGAGGTAGTGCCAATCGAGCGATCGGCCACCGATGCAAGCCAATGTTCTGCAGCGCGATAGGCAACCGCCAGCGCATTGCGACCATCTTCAACCGACATGCTGAGATCCTCCGTTCTCTCCTAGCGGATGCTTGTAGAGCTGGAAAACGGCTGGATGGTTCGTTACGCACCGAACCATGAAGGACGGGCCAAATTTCGCTCTGATCGCGGCGCTCATTGGAGATCCGGCTCGAGCCGAGATTCTTTCGCAGTTGATGGACGGTCGGGCGCTCACAGTGGGTGAGTTGGCCATGTCGGCCAATGTCGGGCGGCCTACGGCCAGTGCGCACCTCGCCAAGCTGGAAGCGGCGGGTCTAGTCCTCAGCGTCCGTCAAGGTCGCAACCGCTATGTACGCCTGTCCGGTGCGGACGTCGCGCACACTGTAGAAAGCCTGATGCTGCTGGCTGAGCGCACGGGTCATCGACGCATACGCACCGGCCCACGCGATCCGGCGCTGCGAGAAGCCCGCAGCTGTTATGGACATCTAGCAGGTGCCAAGGGGATCCAGATGCTGAACAGTCTGCATCAGCGCGACTTCATCCTTCGCCAGCACGATCGCCTGCACCTGCGTGATGAGGGGCGCAGTTTTCTGACCGAGTTTGGAATAAGTCCAGACCTGCTTTCAGCCGAAGCTGCGTGTGTTGCCTGTCTGGACTGGAGCGAGCGCAAGGATCACCTTGCGGGCCGACTGGGGTCGGCCTGTTTGGATCGTATCCTTGCATTGGGATGGGCAAGGCGAGACACTGATAGCAGGGCGATACGGTTCAATCCGAAGGGATTGCGAGAATTCGATTCCGCCTTCCCCTTCACACCTCACCTCAGCCGATAGTTCACCTAGCCTCCTTGAGTTACGTACCGCAATTGTGAGTGCTTGATCCGCGTTCGACGAACAACAAAACCCGAAAGTCCGAAGCCTAGGATCATCAATCCCCAACTCGCGGGTTCCGGCACGCCTGAGGCGATTTGGATGAACTTCAGTTCAACGTTGTCCTCACCTTTGATCAACGGAGACGCGACATTCCCCGAGGCGAAGAACGACGCTTTCGGGAAAAACCAGCCAGTCCAGAAGTCGTCGGTTCCATCTACGATCCCGTCAGCTCCATACTGTTTGCCGCCGATGATTATTGCGCCCTTGAGGTAGCTGTATGGTGTATCGGCGCCATTCAGAAGGGCAACGTCGCCGAGGCTATACATGACGCTACCCACATGCCCGCTGAAAGAAGTTAGCGTGTAGCGCCCGGAAGAATTGGCGATGGAGAAGCTTCCCTCCATCTTCGATCCTAGCGTGGGAATATCGCCGATGAAATAGTAGCTTTCAGCAGACGCCGGCGCGACGCTGAGCGACGACACCGCACCTATGAAACCAAGCACTGCATTCTTCATGTTCACCTCCCCGACTCGTGATCGATCTAGAGTCATTGGTTGATATCGCCAATATCAAAGATCAAGCAAGCCCATGTAGTGACTTTCTTGGGTCGACGAGTAGATCGACAATGGACTTAGCGAGCGGCCGATTGTGGCCCATATAGGTGTACGCTGCAGTCGACGACGAAATTAGGTGCCTATCTGCCGCGCGATACCGCGCCCCTTTGACGTCGGCAGCAGCAGCGACCTTCGCAGTCCTCTTAAGGCTACTTCCACGACATGACACACGGAGTGGAACCCGGCGGCCCGCTCGTACCTGACGATCTAAACAGCGCTTGACCTTCCCATCACTGGAAGGTCGACATGGGTAGTCGGTCCCTTCCCGATGAGGAAATGAGCGATGTTTACAAGCCAAGAATCCGCCGGCACCCGCGCCACCAGGTTCGATCTAGCGGTCGAGGGCATGACTTGCGTTTCGTGTGCCCGCCGCGTGGAGCGCGCATTGGAGGCGCTGCCAGGTGTTGTCAGTGCGAGCGTGAGCCTGGCGAGGGAGCGCGTGAGCATGCACGTGGACGGCAGCGTTGATCATGCCGCGGTCGTCGCGGCGGTCAAGCGCGCAGGATACACTGTCGCCGGCGAGACGGTCGAGCTCAGTGTCGAGGGTATGACCTGCGCTTCGTGCGCGGGTCGGGTCGAGCGAACATTGATGGCCGTCCCCGGCGTAGTGAGCGCGGCCGTGAACCTCGCTACCGAGCGCGCCACCGTGCGCGGAGTGGTGGCTCCATCGGAGTTGATCGCAGCGGTGGCTAGCGCAGGTTATCAGGCCGCTCGAATCATGTCTTACGGCGCCCCGGCCGTGGCGAGCGCTAGCCGAAAGGATGAAGAACGACGGGCACTGCAACGCGACCTGATCGTCGCTACGATCATTGCTCTGCCTGTGTTCCTGATGGAAATGGGGTCACACCTCATCCCTGGCGTCCACCTCCTGATCGCTCGCAGCATCGGGATCCAGACGAGCTGGTACATCCAGTTCACGCTGGCCTCTCTGTTGCTCGCCGGACCGGGATTTCGCTTTTACCGCAAAGGTATTCCAGCTTTGCTGCGGCTTACGCCGGACATGAACTCGCTGGTTGCAGTTGGCACCTTCGCCGCCTACGCCTTTTCACTCGTCGCCACGTTTGCGCCGCGCCTACTGCCCGCCCGGACGATCAACGTTTATTATGAGGCGGCAGCCGTTGTCGTCGCGCTGGTGCTGCTAGGCCGCTTTCTGGAGGCGCGCGCGAAGGGACGAGCTTCTGAAGCTATCGGGCGGCTCGTCGGCTTGCAGGCCAAGACTGCCCGCGTGCGCCGCGGTGCCGCGCTGACTGAGGTGTCGATTGATGAAGTGGCCGAAGGCGACATCGTCGAGGTTCGTCCGGGGGAGCGCGTGCCGGTCGACGGTGAGGTCATCGAAGGCGATAGCTTTGTGGACGAGTCGATGATCACGGGCGAACCGCTTCCGGTCACCAAGACCCAAGGGGCTGCGCTAGTTGGCGGCACTATCAACCAGCAAGGCGCCCTCACCTTCCGCGCCACTGCCGTCGGTCAGAAGACGATGCTGTCGCAGATCATCCGCATGGTCGAGCAGGCACAGGGCTCAAAGCTGCCGGTTCAGGCACTGGTCGACCGGGTGACGATCTACTTCGTGCCGGCCGTGATGGCGATCGCCGCGCTGACCTTCGGGGCATGGCTCGCCTTTGGTCCGTCGCCGGCGCTGACCTTCGCGCTGGTGAACACCGTTGCGGTGCTCATCATCGCCTGCCCTTGTGCGATGGGCCTCGCCACCCCGACGGCGATCATGGTCGGCACTGGTCGAGGCGCGGAGCTAGGTATTCTGTTCCGTAAAGGCGACGCGCTGCAACTGCTGCGTGAAGCCGCGGTAATCGCCCTCGACAAGACAGGTACTCTCACCGAGGGCCGCCCCGTCCTGACCGATCTAGAGGTGACCGAAGGCTTCGATCGTGCCAGCGTCCTTGGTCAGATCGCTGCGGTGGAGAGTAAATCCGAGCATCCCATTGCACGGGCGATAGTCGAGGCAGCAGCGGCTGAGGATATCGCCGCGCCGTCGGCCCGTCACTTCGAGACCATTCCTGGCTACGGCGTCCATGCCGAGGTCGATAATTGCTGGATAGATATCGGCGGTGATCGCTACATGACCCATCTGGGCGTCGATGTGAGCACACTGTCCGACAGTGCCATAAAGCTCAGCAATGAGGGCAAATCGCCGTTCTACGCGGCCCAGAATGGAAAGCTTGCCGCCATTATCGCAGTCGCAGACCGGATCAAGGCTACAACGCCCAGGGCGATTAGCGCGCTCCGTTCGCACGGGCTGAGGATCGCGATGATCACGGGAGACAATGCCCGCACGGCAAGAGCGATCGCCTGCGAGCTTGGCATCGACGAAGTGATCGCCGAGGTCCTGCCAGGCGAGAAGGTCGAGGCGGTTCTTCGGCTGAAGGCTCAGCATGGCAGAGTGGCATTCGTAGGTGACGGCCTCAACGATGCTGCCGCGCTGGCGGAAGCCCATGTCGGTATTGCCGTCGGAACCGGGACCGACGTTGCTATCGAGGCAGCCGACGTTGTGCTGATGTCGGGCAACCTCAATGGTGTCGTCACAGCCATCGCGCTGTCGCAGGCGACCATGAGGAACATACGTCAAAATCTTTTTTGGGCCTTCGCATACAACATCGCCCTGATCCCAATCGCGGCGGGTGCGCTTTACCCGTCGTGGGGAGTGCTCCTCTCTCCGGTGTTCGCGGCGGGCGCGATGGCGATGTCGAGCGTATTCGTGCTCGGCAATTCCTTGAGGCTACGCCGCTTTCAAGCCGGATGACGTAGGAAGGGACACGGTTATGAACATCGGAAAGGCGGCGAAGGCATCGGGTGTTTCGGCCAAGATGATCCGCTATTATGAGCAAACTGGCCTCATCCCGAAGGCTGGCCGAAAGGATTCTGGCTACCGCGACTACTCGAGTGCCGACGTCCACATGCTAAGGTTTATTCGTAAGGCGCGCGATCTCGGCTTCTCGGTTAGCGAGATCGACGGCTTGTTGAACCTATGGCGTGATCGCTCGCGGCAGAGCAGCGACGTCAAGCGTATCGCGCAGAAGCATGTCGATGACCTCAATGAACGAATCGAGGCGATGAAGCAGATGGCGGGCACGCTGCAAAGCTTGGTAGACTGCTGCGCCGGCGACGCCCGACCCGATTGCCCGATCCTCGCGGACCTCGAGGACGATCATGACGGCAGCGGAGCGCCTGCTCGAGCGACGTTAAGGCCGGGGTCTAAAGGGCGAAGCTGAAGCGGCCGCGACGATCGCATACTGAAAGATGCGCACGCTGTTCGCGTCGGAACGGGAGACAGCTCACCAGCGGCAACGCGGAAGGAATGCTCACACGGGCGTCGGGCGGTCACGGCCGATCTCCTCCCTGAGCCACGCCCGGAAGCGTCTGATCTTAGGAACGTCGCGCCGTGCCTGAGCCACGACAGACCAATAGGTGCTACCATGCGTCGTGACCTGAGCAAATGGCTGCACCAGCGCCGTTCCGCCAACTCGGCCCTCGAGAAGAACGGCGTAAGGATCGCTATTCCTTGCCGTGCGATCGCTGCCCTTCCGCCGTGGGCCTGAGAGTCGAGACGGATGCCGCCAGGCACTGGCGTCTCGGGTGCGGGCACTCCAGGTAGCTGATGAGCTGCAGATCGTGGGTGAACAGGTCCACATTCCGGCTGTACCGTTGCCCCCGATAGCACCGTGCCGCCGCCGAGCTTGATGGCCGGAGTAGCGGCTGCCGGCTTGTCTCGTTCCCAAGGCACGCGGTCATCCTCGCCCGTTCCTTGGGCTTGCCTGCGGACGTCATCGATCACCTTGAGGCTGCGGCGAAGAAGGTTGCGCCACATGGCGAGGTCGGGATGGGTCTGCCTATCGAGGATGCCGCTCATGCGAACCTCTCCGACCAATCGACAAGATCCGGGCGACGGATTGATCCTTCCTGTGCAAGGCCCGATAGCATCCGGTGCAACTCGAGACCGCTCAGGACGCGATCGACCAGCAGGTCGGCGACTTCCGCGATCTCGGCCTCCTGCAGCGCTTGGGCTGCAACTCTGCGCCGCTCGGGGGTATTCGGCAGCTTCAGCGCGGCGAGCAGTTCCGATGCGGTGGCGATTCCGTGGTGACTGATCTGCGCGTGATTGTGGAGATTGATCACGGAGCGTGGCGGCAGTTCCGCCTCTACGTGTGCCATGGTCTGTGCCTCCCTTATCCCGGTGGTTAGATATACGAGCTCAGGCGTTCCGCGTCATGCGTGGCGATGCGCCGGGGCTGAAGTTCTTCAAGGCTGACGGTGACTTGATGCTCTACCGCGACGATGTCGTCGCTGAGCGGACGACCTGCTTCTATATCGTCGCGCTGCAATTCGAAGGCTCAAGCGGCACTCATCATCCCGCGTCCCCAGAAGGGGAATGAGCGGGGAGCGATCGAGATGTGCATGATAACCATCCGCACGTCCCCTGCCGCCTGGAGTGAATCGGACCGCCATGGCAACTTCGGGGAAGGGTCTTCAACACAATCTACCAAGACAGGTCGTTCCGCTTTCGCTATTGGACGATCAAAATGCCGTGTCGATCAAGGAAAGTGGCGGACGTGGCCTACCGGCATGGGCCAGCACGGCGCTGCAACGGCCCCGGTGCTCGAGCCAAAGAACCATTCGGTGCCGAACCGCGCCGCCGTGAAGGCGGTCACGGTTTCTCGAGCTGGACGAAGTCTACCCGACGCAAGTTTATGAATATCTAACGCGAATCTATCAACTTCGATCGCGAAGCTTAATGCGCTTACGCCCTACCTCACGGTTGCTGACGACCTGATTGCCAGGACCTGTAAGGAGTATGTTTGCGTGGTGTCCGACCTCATCGAAGAGCCTGATCAAGGTGCCACCATCCTGTGGGTGGGGCAGGACCGTGATGGCCACTGGCTGGTCCAGGAAAACCATGGCCTGATGGAGGGGCGGTTCGTGTCCCGCGCGGCGGCGTGGCAGTTCGCCCGCGCCGAGCGGCATGCCTTCCCCGGCGCAGCTCTTGTGGAGGCGGAGCAGCCGCTCATCGCGAGCATCTCCTTCGATCCTCCAGCGCCGGACGAGTGCGCCCGGCGCGCTGCGTAACGGAGGGGGTCCATGCAACTTGCCCATGCCTTCGCGCTTCCGGCCGCTCCCGCGGCACCGACGTTGGCGGCTCGACTGCGGCAGGCCCTTTGCTTGGCCGCCGACCGAACCGCGGTGCAGGACCTGCGCTGGCCGGCCATCGCCGCACGCCTTGAGGCGATGCGCGAGGAAGGACGCCGCAGCATCCGCATTGTGGACGCCGCATGCGGAGATGCCAGCCTTCTGCTGCTGGCGATCCGGTCGGCTCGTTCGTTGGGCTTCGTCGCGATCGAGGCGCGGGGCGTGGATCGCGACGGAGTGCTGCTCCCCCAAGCGCGTCGCGTCGCCGCAACAATTCGGGATCCGGCGATCGACCTTCGCTTCTACATCGGCACCGCCGCAGCGGCGATGCGGGACGAGACCGTTTTCCCTGCCGACATCCTGCTCTATGCGGCGCCCCCCGGCGAAGCTTCGGCGCTGATGGGACTGGCCCGGCGCGCAGGGCAGATGGCTCTCGCCGGGCCTAGATCGGGAGCCGCCGCATGACCCGGCCTAGCGACCGGCTGTGGCGCGGCGTCGGCGTGGCGCTGCTGATCGCCGGAGGACTGGCAGGTGCCTTCAGTGACGCCATCGAATCCGATCTCGGCGGCCTGCTGCTGCTTGGCTTCCCGATTGGGATGTTCGGGCTCGTGCTGGTGGTGCAGGGGCGGCGGGCGCCCCGAGCGATCCGCGTGGAGTGCAGCCGGCATCGCCATCTACCCGAAAGATTGCAAAGGCGGCGAAACGGAAACGCCCGCTGCGGCTGAGCCGTAGCTAGGACCACTGAGGATCACCTATGTCCTTCAAGATGCTCGACGGCGTGCTCCACGCCGATGGCGTATCGCTCCCGACGATCGCGGAAGTGGTTGGCACGCCCGCCTATGTCTACTCCGCCACGCAGCTACGAGCGTCGGCGGTGCAGTTTCAGGCAGCCCTCGCGCCGATACCCCTTAAGCAGCTGATGTTCGCAATGAAGGCCAATCCGCATCCTGCGGTCCTGCGAACGCTGGCAGGTCTTGGGTTCGGCGCGGACATCGTCTCGGGTGGGGAACTCAAGGCCGCACTCGCCGCGGGCATCGCTGCGAACGAAATTGTGTTCTCCGGCGTCGGGAAGACAATCGCCGAGCTCGCCGCGGCGCTGGATGCGGGCATTGGCCGTTTCAATCTTGAGCTGGAGCGGGAGGGCGAGGTGCTGTCCGCGCTTTCCTGTGCGCGGGGCATGCGTGCGCCCGCACTGCTCCGCATCAACCCGTTGGTCGATGCTCATACGCATGCGAAGATCAGCACGGCGCTGGCCGATAGCAAGTTCGGTGTGCCGTTCACCGAGGCTGTGTCGATATACAGTAGACTTGCCGCGCTGCCCGGGCTCAATCTTCAGGGCATCGCAATCCATATCGGTAGCCAGATCACTGATCTCGCTCCGCTGTCGGCCTCGGTCCGCCACGTCGGCCAACTCCTATCAGCGCTGCGTGAACAGGGCCACGCCATCACCCATGTTGATCTAGGTGGCGGGCTTGGAGTTTCCTATCGCGAAGGGGATCCTAGCGCGGATGCTGTCGCCTATGGGTTGATGGTGGCGCGTGAAACGCAAGACTGGGACGTGCGCTTGCTGTTCGAGCCCGGGCGTTTCATTGCCGCGGCAGCAGGCGTGCTGCTGACGCGCGTACTTTGGGTCAAGCCGGGCCGGCCGCATCCATTTGTGATCGTCGACGCGGGGATGAACGACCTGATGCGACCCGCACTGTATGACGCGTGGCATGACATCCGTGCCGTGCGCGAGAGCGGCGATCGCTTTTTCGCCACCGTGGTTGGTCCGATTTGCGAATCTGGCGACACCTTCGCGCGCGGCCGCTGCATCGATCGACTGAACGAAGGCGATTTAGCCGTGTTTGCAAACGCCGGCGCCTATGGCGCCGCCATGGCGTCGACCTACAATGCCCGTGCGCTTGCGCCAGAGGTTTGGGTTGACGGAGACCGCTTCGACATCGTGTCTCCGCTTGTGAAGGCAGACGCCGTTCGGCCGCAGCGACTTGCACACTGGATGGTCGATCCAGTGATATAGCCGAGGATTACAACGGCCGGATAGCGCTACAACATAGGTCGGGCACCAGCCAAGCAACTTTGACCGCCGCCACTGCGCATAACGCTATCATCCGTCCTCCAGCATACTGGCCGAGCGACACCGCATGTCGAAGTCCGACCAGCTCCGGTCCATCCCGTCCGCGCCGGTGATCGTCCGGTTGCGCCAAAAGCGGTCGATCGCCTCGCCTGAGCGGTCGTTGGGCAAACGCCCCAATCTCGGTTGTTCGACCCATCGCCCAGCAATCCCGAAACCCGTAATTCATTCAGCAGCGGTCGATTGGCGGAATTTGTGGGGAGTCATCGCCTTCCCGGACCTTTGTTCCTGAATTGCGCTGCGCTCCCGCTTCTTGGTCTATTTAGTGCAGTTTCTGAGAAGTGCGGTTGGCAGGGGGCGTGTAAAGCCGTACCTCTTTGCAGATAGCAGAATACGGCCTAAGCTGCCGTTGGGTTTTGGGGGAAGTCGGATGAGGATGCTTGCCGTTGCGCTCGGGTTAGTATTTGCTCTCTCCGGTTGCGCGCGGCAGGTCGCAATCCCTCCATGGATGGAGCCGCCGGAGGGCTTGTGCCATCTACCGGTCGTGAAGCTGACCGCCAATCAGTTCGACGATCCCGATGAAGCATCCGGCCGGCCCGACAGCCCCGACGTGCGAGAGTTCATTAGAACGCTGGGCGACGGTTTGCGCTCCGCAAGTCCCCTAAAGGCAGAAAACGATAGCAAGTCGGTTCTGGTCCTGAGCGGTGGTAGTCTGCATGGCGCCTTCGGCGCTGGGTTATTCTACGGGTGGGCAAAAGCAGCGGGAGAAGGAGGCGAACAGCCACCGACGTATGACATCATCACTGGCGTCTCGACTGGTGCGTTGCAAAGCACGTTTATCTTTCTTGCCACATCGAAGAGCGACAAAATTAAAAACAGCGCGACCTCCATTCGGAATCGTCTGGGCGATGTGCCCTTCCTCCGAGACAGGCTTTATCACGAGAAAAATGGGGTTGCGGGCCCCGAAACAGGTTACCTCGCGACGCTAGCCCAGGACTACATGCCCGACCGGGAGAGCGACCTCCTCCATCTCCACCCCCTACAGAAGCTGAGCCCGAACAAGTTGGGCTTTCTAGAGCTCATTAACCACGATGGGCTGGCGAACATGGATCCACTGAGGCGGGTCATCCGTGCGGAACTGAGTGACGACGCGCTTCGCGGTGTGGCCACTGAAGCGAACTCGGGTCGTCGGCTCTACGTCGCGATCGCGGATCTCGAGAACAAATACGGTTATGCGGCCGACCTGACTAAGCTGGCGCAGCTCGCCGTGCTCGCAGCCGAGCCGGGCGCTAAGACGCCTGAGGAAATCCAGGATCTGGAAGGCGTATTCCCCGAATACCGCAGGTCGCATCCTCACAGCGAGGCTATTTACCTTGAATGGGCACGCGACTGCTACACCGACGCGCTCGTAGCGTCCTCCAGCGTTCCGCCTGGTGTGAATGCGGTTCCGATCGAGATCATCAAGGAGGGCAAAGACGGACACATCCTAGATCCTAACTCTCCAAGGCTGCGTGCTGCCCGTGGTCTGCCGAAGCAGGTCGTACCGTCCAACTATGTAGCGGGAAGGCATGTCTTCGTAGACGGAGGTGCGCTCTTTGCCGTCTTCTTCAGTCAGCTGCACGACGAGATCAAGGATCTGCCAAAAGTGGACATGGACCTGATCGTGAACGGTACCTACTTTCCCAAGGAATGGGACAAGTGGTTGGACTCGCATGGTAAGACTAAGCGTATCGAAAAAATGAGGCTGAGCTCCGTCGACTATGGTTTAGGAGCGGCAGACCTACTGCAGACCCAGGTTAGAATTTTCTCCGTGCAGGAGGCTAGGCGCTGGGAGAGCGGCCGGGGCACCTTCCGTTGGGCACTGATCGACAACCGCGCGATCGTGGGCACGCCCGACGGGATGGACAAGTTCTTCCATTGGCCGGGAAAGCGGTATGAGGGCACGCCCTTTGACTGGGGCTTCGCCACCGCAAAGGGTTCAGGGTCGTGCCAGCACTGGCATGATACAGTGGACCGCAAGATGAACCCAATGGAGTTTTATCCGGTCTATATGCAATGCATGCTGGACTACGGCATAACCCGCGGCGCAGACCCGAAGCGTCGTTGGAACATGTGCTTGTCCGCCGATCAGCGTAACTGTGGCGCACTTGCCTCGATCGCGGATGAGGCGACGCCTCGAGCTAGCTCGGCGGAATAGCTAGCCTGTATTGATTTCATATTTTCATGGAGAGCGAGAACTGAGTTTCGGCCGTGTCGGCCGATTGAAAGCCGGCATGAACTAACGGCTATTTTACGGAGTGGCGCGACTCGATCAAATGTCGCTTTCTTAACCGTTGCGCCCACCGCGTCCGTTTGAACGAACGTCAGCTTAATCCTACTTCCCGGTCCAGAGCTGCCTGTCCGCAAACGGCCCAGTTTTGGTTGTTCCACGACGGCAGCCGGGCGACCGCTGAAAGTCGGCTTTTGGCGAGGGCTGCCGATCGGCATGTTGGGTACGCGAACGGCGGCAAAGTCCCAGTTCTGGCCTTCCTCAGCGATCAGGAACATGCGCGCCGCCGAAGATAGCCAAGATGGCTCGCTCCCGCTAAGCGCGCCCGGTGCTTCAGATTTCCGATCCGGCCAACATCCCGCTCCCTCGTGTCAACGTTCTGCCGGGGCTTCCCTACTTCGTCACCGAACAGGGTGCACCCTGGACGCCGATCGGGCACAATGATGCAGTCACCTGGCCTGAACTCGCGCCGCTGTTCCGTCGCGGGGATCCGGCAGCGGTAGAGCGTCATCTCGTCTGGCTGCGCGAGCACGGGGTGACCGTGATTCGGCTGATGCTGGAATACTGCCACGGCGAGCATCGATATTTGGAGCGCCCCGTCGGGCGCTTCGTCCCCAACATGGTTCGGTTCTGGGATGACCTGTTCGGCTTGCTCGAGAAGGTCGGTTTGCGCGTCCTGCTGACCCCATACGACACGTTCTTCATGTGGATTCGATGGCGCCATCACCCCTACAGCCGGGCGAACGGCGGCGTTTGCGCGACGCAGGCAGAATGGCTGACATCGCCGGAAATGCGGGCGGCGATCAAGGACCGGCTGGCATTTGCCAGCGATCGCTGGGGCGCAAGCCCTGCCCTGTTCGCTTGGGATATCTGGAACGAGATCCATCCTGCGCATGGCGGAGGCGATCCAGCATCCGCTGCTCCCTTCATAGACGACGTTGCCAATTGGCTTCGCGAGTATGAAAAGGCGCGGCACGGCTTCGCCAATCTGCAGACGGTTTCGGTTTTCGGCCCAGAGCTCATCAACCATCCCGAGATGACCGAGACGATCTTCCGACACCCTGCGCTAGATTTCGCAAACACGCATCTCTACCAGGCCGGCACGATCGACTTGCCTCGCGACACGGTTCAGCCAGCCTTGGCCGTGGCGCGCCTGATGCAGGCGGCGGTCGAAGACGCCGGGAACCGCCCCGTATTCGATTCCGAACATGGGCCGATTCACAGCTTCAAGGACAAGAAGCGCACCTTGCCTGCTGCCTTCGACGACGAGTACTTCCGTCACATCCAGTGGGCACATCTGGCAAGCGGGGGTGCTGGCGGTGGCATGCGCTGGCCGAATCGCCATCCGCACGTGCTGACAGAGGGCATGCGCGCTGCTCAGCGAGCGCTGTCAGACTTTCTGCCGCTGATCGACTGGGCCCGGTTCCGGCGTCGCAACCTCTCGGACAGGCTCGGCTGCGACGATCCCGGCCTTGCACTGGTCGGATGCGGGGACGCGCGGCAGGCGCTGATCTGGGCCATCCGAACCGACAGCATCTCGCCAGAAGGCATGGTGCAGCCGCGGGATGACGCGCCACCGGCCAGGCTGATGGTTCCAGGGCTGAAGGACGGCCGCTACGTAGTGACCATCTACGACACCGTGCGAGGCGCGGTCGCAGCGCGTTTCGATGCCGTGAGCGCTGGCGGCGTGCTGGAGGCCGACGTTGGACCCGTGCACTCGACCCTTGCCATGTGCATTCGAGAAGCTGCGCACGATCGAGAGGATCTCGGCAGGTAGCGATGGCTGGTGGAAAACCTCCTCAGGCCAGCCCGCCTGCGCAACCTGCGCGACATGCTGAAACCGCCCTGTATCGACCGGTGAAGACGTTCCTCGAGGAACAAGGCTACGAGGTGAAGGGCGAGATCTGCGGATGCGACGTGGTGGCTGTCCGCGGAAGCGAGCCGCCGGTGCTCATCATCGCTGAACTGAAGCTCTCCTTCACCCTCGAACTGGTGCTGCAGGCCGTGGACCGTCTACGCTGCGCCGACCTGATCTACCTGGCGGTGGTCTCCAGCCGGAAGGGTCGGGATCGAGATGCACGTGCGTTGCGGCTTTGTCGCTTGCTGGGCGTCGGACTGCTCGCGGTCGACCCGAAGCTACGCACGGTCTCCGTACTGGTCGAGCCTTCACCGTACCGCCCACGGCCCGATCTGCAGCGGCGTGCACGCATTCTGAAGGAGCACAAGAACCGTCAGGGGGATCCCGCAGAAGGAGGATCCACGCGGAGCCCCATCATGACCGCCTACAGGCAGCGAGCGATCGCCTGCGCCGAAGCAATCGATAGCGGCGTCGCCCGGCCACGTGACTTGAAGCACCTCGCAGAAGATGCGGGGCAAGTGCTACGGCGGAATGTCTACGGGTGGTTCGTGCGGGAGAAGCCGGGTCATTACAGACTGACCGAGGCTGGTGCGGCCATGTTGAAGCAGCGCTCGTCGACTGAATGATCATGCAGTCCCCGCGGTGAGAGGTCCCGGTCGCGCTGATGGCTACGGCAAGGGAGGAACTAGCTTGCCAGCTTGCTCAGAACGAAGGCAATCAGAAATCCTGCGACAGCGATCAGGCCGGAAAACTCGTGCGTCTCCTCCGTTGCCTCCGGGATCATCGTATCGACGAGCATGGCCAGGATAGCCCCGGCGGCCACGGCGGTGGTCGCCGCAATGAGGTCGGGGCTTGCGCCGGCGAGAGTGACGTACCCGAGTGCCGCAGCGACGCCAGATGCGATCGCGATACCTCCCCAGACGCCGAATATGTACACCGCCTTGCGGCCCGCCTTCTTCATTCCCGCCACGCTTGAGAGGCCCTCAGGCACGTTCGAGAGGAAGACCGCCGCCACCGTTACCAGGCTGACACCAGTTCCGTGGAGCAGGCTGACACCTATGACGACCGACTCTGGAATACCGTCGAGCAATGCGCCGACGGCAATAGCAAGGCCGGCTGTATCGCTGGCCGGGGCCTGGCTCTGGTCGGGATTCGATCCGGAACGCTTTCTGTGGCTGCCACCTGAGCGAGACACCAGGATGTTGGCGCCGGTATATACTACGGCGCCGCCGAGGAAGCCCAGGGCGGTGGAATCGAAGCCGCCCCGCGCATAGGCCTCGTCCATGAGCTCGAAGGCCACGGCGGAGATCAGGACGCCCGCGCCGATCGCCATCACCGCGGCAACCACTCGCTGTGGAAGCTCGACTACGTACGCGATGGCCGCACCGATCAGCAGCGCGGATCCACCAAGCAGCCCCCACAAACCCGCTACGATCACTCCTGGCATTTACGACCTCCGGTGCACGGAACCAGAGAAGCGGGAGATATATCCCGGGTCGCCGATGTTGGTCACGTGAAGCTCCGTAATGCGATGAAGCTAATCGCTTCAAAGCTGCGTTGCGACTATGCGCAACCACGAGGGTCAGGTCTCGCTGCCTTCCTGTTGCCGAGCGATGTATGGCTCAGGTAAGATGCAGTAAACGGCCCATCGATGCATACCCACTTTGATGAGCCGCACGCCTCACCGCCACTCGGAACAAGGTGCTCGAGCGTGATGAGACGCAAGGTGCGATGCTCCCGAAGCCGGTTGAACGCCATCGCTCGCGCTGAGGTGCCCTACCCTATGCATGTCGCGAGCCTCGACTGGCGCTCATCACGGACCCCCGAGCATTTTGACGCGTGAGCATTGCGAACTGATTTTCGAGTGCTAGACGGCTCGCATGCTCCTCGCCGCCATTCTGCTACTCTCGGTTCAGGAAGACGATAACCCCGTCCTCGCCGATTACGTCACTTGTGTCGTTCACCAGGTAGAGAAGCTCTACAAAACGCCAGAACCTGCGAACAACGTCGCGCGCACGGCTATGCACGGCTGCCAAGACAAGGAATCGGGGCTGAAGGCGTCCGTGCGGGACGACTTGACCACCGACCTGGTCAAAGGTGGTATGTCGGTCCACGATGCCGAGCTTGCCGCGAACAAGCAGATGGACGATGGCTGGGCGGAATACATGCTCAACCTCGAGCATAACACCGAGGAGACCATCCTCCGCTTCAGGGCTCGCCTTCAGCAGCGATAACGCGGCTCGGCGCCTTGCATGCACTTCGCAGACGCCGGCGGTGTTCGTGTGCGCTTGCTAGAGAGCGTTCACCTCAGATCCAACCAGTCGCCGCCCGCAGCAGATTCAATCAGCGCCCAGCTACCAGGAACAATCTTCGGTACAATCTGGGGACCTCTTTGGGATCGCAGCTAGGTGCCATCCGCATCGCTGTTGATCGCCCTCAGTGGCTCAAGTTGGCCTGTGGACTTCTCAGATGTAACCGTGCTGAACGACATCACCCGAAAAAGTGCGAGATCTGGGGATGGATGTGCAGCCTGCTCAAGCTATCACGCTGAACGTCAACGACGGACTTCCCGACGAGGTTTGGTGCTCAATCGACGAGACATACAAGCTCATGCCTGAATGGCGGGGATATCGCGACGGCATCCCCTACTGGTTTGGCCACGAGGATGATCCTCAGTTTCTTTGGGCTTCGATCGAGCCGGCAGGCTTACTGGTCAGTGGTGTTCTGTGGGAAGAACTGTGGGAAGCCTGGATAGGCGAGCTCATGGCTCGACTGTCCGGCGTGCTGGGCAGAGAGGTGAGCGATGCGAGCGCGTGATCCGAGGTTGGTCACGATCGCATACCTCTCGCGATCCGCGGCCGCGTTCGCGCGATCGTCCGTTTCATTTACCTGCAGGATGCGCTTCGAGGCTGAACGGGTATGGGCGACCGCGATAACGTAGCGGTCGTATTCTCTACTATCCGCTCTTTGAGCTCCGTATCAGCAATCGGCAAGCCGATCTCGAGACGCTTGGAAGCTTCTTCGCCAGCGAAGACCAAACCCGCAAATGGCGACGCCGGCGATCATCAAAGCCCAGCTCGCCGGCTCGGGAACGCCACTTGAGAACGCCCCGACATACGAGCCCCGCAGGAAACCGGTTTGCCTGGTAAGCGCGTCACGCGTGCCGTACTCGAAGCTGGAGTAGTATGTTGGGCCTTGCCCGATGATGCTGTCGAGCGTGAGCGGGGTACCGTCGTCAGCCTGGCGGAGAACGCCACCGATCGAGACGAGCTGAGACTTACCCGGGCCCCCGCCAAAGGGTTCACTTGCATCGCCGGTGGTTGGCTTGCCACTCAGAAAGAAGGTAAAGGCAACGCTCTCCTCGCTCATGTTCGATCCCGGGAAGAACGAGAAGGCACGATAGAGTTCGATGAACGGAACATATGCAGGCTCGGCCGACAGGGCATAGGTGTAGCCACTCATCGTGACAGCTACGTTGGACAGAGCCAAATCGTAGATCGCATAGCCCTCCGAAGCCTCGAAGAGCGACGCCTTCGCAGGGTCGAAGGTGAAAGAGAAACTGAAGGGGCTTCCTACTGGAACCGTGCCGGTCAGCGGCAGCTTGCCTGCAACTTGGGACAGTGTGCCAGAGCCGCTGTAGGTGACGGGAGCGGCGACAGCCTGTGATGCAGCGACCGCGAAGAAGGCCACCAAAGCGAAAGATCTGAGCCGCATTCGAAGCCTCCTAGTTCCGTGCACGTTGAAGCAACATGCTTCCTTGGCGCCTACGCGGCAAGAGTCACAATCCTCTATCAACTGCGCTGATGATCGAGAGCATGATGGTACCGTTTCGGGACAGTTCTGCACGGGCCGCTAACATGAGTAGATGAGCCTGGTCGCCGCTGGCGACGCTGCGAAATGGAGAACGCGCCTGCCAAGCATCGACCGCAGCTCTTGAAAGCTGCCGATTTGCCAGAAGCGTGCCAGCTTCCACTACGCTTGAGAACGCTCACGCCCGCCAAATGAAGCGTCACCTTCACACCAACATGAAACCCCTATAATCGATGTTCCATGCCACATCGTTTCCTGATGCTCTGGGGAGAGTGTCGGATGTGGCTTGAGCGGGGTATTCAATGTCCAGAAACTATCTACTTGCATGCATTCTTGCAGCTCTTTCCTGCTCCTCCGTGCAGGCACAGACTTCTTCGGGCACGGACGAGGTCCTGACCAACGAGACTGTGCTCTCCCTAGCTGCGGCTGGGATTCCGGATGAAGCTCTGGTCGCGAAGATCAAGGCGTCGAAGGGGATGTACGACACGTCCACCGCGAACATCCTGACGCTGAAGCAGAAGGGTCTCTCCGGCCCTGTGATCGCAGCGATGATCGGGGCGGCGGACATCGCGTCGAAGCCGGCCATGTCGATGGATGCAGCGGATCCCATGATTCCTCACCCGGCAGGAGTGTACTTCGTCTCGCCGGAGCCCGATCACAAGATGGTCGTGATGCAACCGACGGTCTCGTCGCAGGCGAAGACGGGCGGCATATTCGGCTATGCACTCACCGGGGGATTGGCTTCGATGAGCATCAAGGCGGCGATTCCTGGATCCGCGGCAGCGCTGAGCACGAGCAAGCAGCCGACGTTCTACTTCTTTTTCGACGACTCCAACCCCGGCACGGCTGCCCAGACCAGCGCTTGGCTCGCAGGCAGCGCTTCTGTGGTAAAGAGCCCGTCCGAATTTTCTCTCGTGCAGCTCATGGAGAAGAAGGGGCGCCGGGAAGCTCGTGTTGGCAGCGCCAACATCGCCGGCGCGAAGACGGGTATCATGGACAAGGACCGCATCGAGTTCAACTATGAGCAGGTTCGACAAGGCGTATTCAAGGTCACGCCGAAGCAACCTTTGGAAGCGGGTCAGTATGGATTCGTCTACTCCGTCGCCGGTGCCGCCGGGGGCGCCCTCACCGCCCGGGTCTACGACTTCGGCGTAAAGTGAGAAGCGGTGGGAGAGCTCTCGCTCTCCCACAAAGCGCGACGTGGGGGTCCGCCCCGTATCGTCACACCGCGGCACGGTTACACGTCGGAGGCGCAGACGGGTTGCGGCTCCCGATCCCCTCCCTGAGGTACATGCCTCGGGACTTACCGAGACGGGAGCACAACCGCTATCAATCTACGACTCGCACCTCCTGCGACGACGCCGCCGGCACGTGATCCCGGTCTAAGTAGTGGCAGAAATCGACACCAGGATGACCTTTCAGCCAGTCGCGAGAGGTGCGAGCAAGGGGCGACTGAAAGGAACCCCGATGATCCGAACGCCTAGCTTGTGTGCTCCACTCCTGCTTGCAGCCACTGCCCTCGGCGCGGCCTGCGGTCTGAATATTGTTGCTTCGGCAACGCCTTTGGGTGTGCCGAACCACGAGGAAGGTGACCGCCTGCCCCTCGTCCATGTGAGCAAGCACCCCGGAGCGCTGCCGGTAGTCGTGATCGTGGCGACGAAGGAGGCCGTTCTGTCCGACTTCGTCGTGCCCTATGGAGTACTGGCGCAGTCCGGAATCGCCAGGGTTATTGCCGTCAATATGACGACTGGCGATCTTAAGGCGGGCCCGCTCACGATCGTACCGGACATGACGGCGGCCGAGTTCGATCGCGCTCATCCGGAGGGAGCTGACTACGTGATCGTGCCTGCTACCTCGGACAAGCACGCGGAGGAGGTTGCATGGTTACGAAAGCAACATTCCCGCGGTGCCGCACTGATCTCGATCTGTGACGGTGTTGAGCTAGTCGCAGATGCTGGCCTGCTCGACGGTCGCAACGCGACGGGGCACTGGGCGTCGCTGTCCTCTCGCCGCAAGCAATATTCCAAGGTCACCTGGCGTACGAACACCCGCTATGTCGCGGATGGCGACATTGCCTCCAGCGCTGGAGTATCCGCCGCCCTTCCCATCAGCTTGGCTTTGATTGAGACCATGGCGGGGGCAGAAGTGGCGCACCGTACGGCCGAGCGCTTCGGCGAGCTTTCCTGGCAAGCATCGCACGAGAGCGACATTTTTAGGATCCGCCGCGACGACACTGCCGTGCACAAGGTCAACATGCGAGCGAAACCCGAAACCATCTCGTTTGCCGTTCAGGATGGCAGCGAGGAGGTTGCGCTTTCGCTACAGGCCGAGGCATGGTCGCGCACCATGCGCGACGAGGTCCACCTCGTCTCCGACAAGGGCGACGCGGTGCGGTTGCGGGGAGGCCTGCGCATAAGAACGAAAGCTGCGGCGACGATCGCACCGGACCTCCGCATCACCCTTGAGGAACAGCCCCGAGGTACCGCCGCATTGAACGTCGCACTCGACGCGATCGCGCGGCGCTATGGTAGCGGCACGGCACGCCTCTCCGCCTTGGCCATGGAGTATCCCTGGGGTGATCTACAGGTTGTGAAATGACAGATCCAACTTCTCTGGGGCTGCACGACGTCGGCAGCAGCGCTCCCGAGCGATCCCCGGGACCAGTCACCGTCGTTCTGCTTGCCTATGAAGGCATGAATCTGCTCGACCTGGCAGGGCCGCTGCAGGCATTTACCACTGCGAACAGAAGTGTACCCGCCGGCGCGACCTCGCGCTATGCACCCGTCATTGCTTCGGAACATGGCGGCCAGGTCGTCACCGGATCAGGCCTGCCCGTCGTTACCGACAGCATCGCCTCGCTGAAAGGCGAGGCGATAGATACCCTTATAGCTCCCGGAGGGTGCTCCGGCGAAGACTATGTGGTTGCGCCTGGCCTGCGGGAGTTCGTCGCAATGCGCGCAGGCTCCGTTCGCAGGCTCTGCTCGATCTGCACGGGCGCATTTCTGCTGGCCGCGGCCGGCCAGCTCGAGAGCAGGCGGGTGGCGACGCACTGGGCCTGGCTCGAGAAGCTCAAGGCCCTTCATCCAAGCCTGGATGTAGATCCCGACAGCATCTTCGTCCGTGACGGCAAGCTCTGGACGTCGGCCGGAGTGAGTTCGGGAATCGACCTCGCTCTGGCCCTTATAGAAGAAGATTTTGGTCCTCGCGTCGCCATTGATGCCGCACGCCAGATGGTCGTGTTCATGAAGCGATCCGGTGGTCAGTCGCAATTCAGCGTTCCGCTCGTCATGCAGTCGCGGGATCCAGCATTCGTCCAGCTTCATGCCTGGATGGCGCAGAACCTGACGGCTGATCTATCCGTCGTACGACTGGCCGAGCGTGCGGGAATGGCGCCCCGCACGTTCGCACGCACCTATACAACGAAGGTTGGTCGTACCCCGGCCAAGACGGTCGAGCTGATGCGTCTCGAGGCTGCCCGTGGCGTATTGGAGCTGACCGACCTGCCACTCAAAAGCGTCGCCGCCAATTCGGGGTACGGTGATGAGCAGACCATGAGACGCGCCTTCCAGCGACACCTCGGCACCAATCCCGCCACCCATCGCTCCCGATTTTCCAAGCACGCCTGAGGTGCGGCAAGCAAGGCGGCCATGCGCACGATGGAACACGGAGGGGGAGTTGGCTATCGCCCCGGCAAGTGTCGGTCGCTTTCAGCTCGACCACTCACTACGTTCCCGTCGCCGACCAGGTTCTCGCAGCGGTCTCGCATGATCGACAACGCCCTACCGGAGCGCACTAAGCGCGGAACGTAGCTCGTCCGGGTTCGCCAACCGGCCTTCTTCAGCCGCCTGCAGACCTTCCCAAGTGACAACCGACTCCGCCAGCACGCGTTGGCCTTCCGCAGTCAGCGAAAGCAGCTTTCCGCGCCTATCCGACGGGTCCGTTTTCGCCTGCACCAAGCCTCGCCGTTCCAGCGGCTTCAGCGCGGCAGTCAGCGTCGTTCGGTCCACTGCCAGAAGGTCCGCAACCCATCGCACGGAGCCAGGCTCCGGGCGGTTGAGAGACATCAGTAGCGAGAATTGTCCGCTGGTGATGCCATGCCGCTTCAGGCCGGCATCGAACCTTCTCGCCACCAACCGAGCGGCGCGCTGCGTGTGTAAACAGAGGCAAGCGCCATGAACCTGAACGGCCTTGCTGAACGATACGGATTGTGACACAGCCATACATAGGTTGATACCAACCTATTTTTCGGCTTTCAAGGATGTTGGATGATTACTCTCTACGCTTTCGGCAGCTGCCCTGATTTCGCGAGGGGTCTTACGCGCGACCTGAGGGTCCGGTGGGCGCTTGAGGAAGCTGGCCTGCCGTACGAAACCGTACTCATCGACTACGCGGCATCGAGAAGCTCGGCGCATTTGGAGCTCAACCCCTTTGGCCAGGTTCCCGCGGTCCAGGCCGCAGGACTCCCGACGTTCGAATCGGGCGCGATAGTTCTCCATATCGCCGAGAAGTCAGAGACTCTGCTCCCGTCCGATCCCGGTGCGCGTGCAGCAGCAATCTCCTGGATGTTCGCCGCCTTGAACTCGATAGAGCCGATGCTCCTCGGTCTTCTCGATGCCGACATATTTCACGCCAGAGAGCCATGGGCCAAGGAGATGCGAGCCGCCATGGAGGCCCGTGCAACGAAGCGTCTCGCCTTGCTCGAAGCGCACCTGGAAAATCGTGAGTACGTCACGGGTCAGTTCACGGCAGCGGACCTCCTCATGACCACGGTCCTGCGGATGCTCCGGCACACCGAGCTGTTGGGGCGGTTCCCTCACGTCTCCGCATTGAAGGAACGCTGTCAAGCTCGCCCTGCGTTTCAGAAGGCGCTTGCCGACCAGCTGAGTTCGCTCGATCGTACGATCGGAGAACAGGCACGATGATCGCGCCACGTGAAATAGGCTGTGCGGCTCCGGCTCTTCCTAAGCCGCTGACGGACCTGCTGTCAGGCTATCAGTGGTCACGGAACTTCGTGGGTGAGTCCGGCGGTGCCGTGTACCGCCTACATGGCCGTGGGGATGGGTGCGACCTGTATGTCAAACACGGGACTGGGCAGGTTGCGGATGATCTCGTCGCCGAGGTGGCTCGGCTCCGCTGGCTGCTGAAGGAGGAGGTATCCGTACCAGAGGTCCGGCACTTCGTTCTCGCTCTGGGCGAAGCATGGCTTGTGATGACGGCCTTGCCGGGTGAAACAGCTTACCAGGCCTTGGTCTCGAGACCAGAACAGCGAGCGGCGATCATAGACTCTGTCGCCGACTATCTGCGTCGGCTGCACGACATCCCCGTGACCGCATCGCCGTTCCGCAGTGATCATCACAGCAGGCTCGCCGGTGCGCGCGACTGTATCGACGCTGGCATGGTTGACGTCGACGACTTCGATGATGAGCGCGAGGGGTGGACGGCGGATCAAGTCTGGGATGAGTTGCAGCACCTCCTGCCTCTGGCCGAAGAGTCGGTGGTCACCCACGGTGACTTCTCCCTCGACAACATCTTGTTGGCCGACGGCGTAGTGGCCGGGTGCATAGACGTGGGCCGTGCGGGTTCGGCGGATCCGTATCAGGATCTTGCCATCTTGTGGAACTGCCTCGGCGAGTTCGGCAGCGCGCTTCAGGCGAGGCTGTTCACGAGCTATGGCATCGACCTGCCAGATGAGCGGCGGCTTCGATTCCATCTTCTGCTGGACGAGCTGTTCTGAGATGTTCGTCCGCACAGAAGAGCGCCCCTGAGGCAGCCGTGACGAAAAGTGTGGAAAATGGCAGGAAAGTGCGTTTGTCCTTCTCCTGCCATTCTCGGGCTCAGTGCTTCATGCGACAGATAGATGCCCGCCTTCCGAAACGCCATCCCGAGCCTCTACGTCGATTGGCCATAGGCCTTGGATCAGAAGCTCGCCCACTCGCCTACGTTCACCTGACCAGCCCGCGCGGACTGGGCTCGGTCACTACGAGGTGCGGAGTTTGCTTTGACGGCAAGGGATGGTTGATCGCTGCGGTGAGTGCGGAAGCGCGCGGCCGTTTCGCTGAGCACGACCACCTCTTGCGCAAGCTGTCGCGCGGCGGCGGAGGTTTCCTCGACCATCGCTGCGTTTTGCTGTGTTGCCCGGTCCATGTCGGCAAGCGCAACACTGATCTCGTTTACAGCCTTGGACTGAGATTGGTTCGCGGACGCCATCGTGGAGAGTTGCGCACGAACCGCATCGACGTCGCTTGTGATGTTGGTGAAGGCATCTCCGACGCGGAGAACCATGTCTACTGCGCCTTCAACTTGCAGCTGCGTAGCGGTCAGCTGGTCTCTGGCGCGGCCAGCCTCCTCCTCGGCGCGCATGGCCAATGCGGACACGAGGTCTGCGACAACCGCGAACCCTCGACCAGCTTCTCCGGCGCGTCCCGCTTCCACCGCGGCGTTCATCGCAAGAACCCGCGTCTGGAAAGCGATCTTGTCGAGACCTTCGATGACGCTGTCGATCCCCTTGGCGCTATCATGGACCTTCCCCATGGCCTCGGCCGCTTCGGTGGCCGTGGCCCGACCCGCGTCGACGGTGTGAACCGCGGCCTCAGCCCGGGTGACGGTGTGCCGAGCGGTTGTCGCGGTCTCGACCAGCCGCTTGTCGATCTGAGAAATGGCTGCTGTGGTCTGTTCGAGCGCAGCGGCGTTAGCTTCCGTCCGCTTCGCAAGGTTTTCCGACGCATGCGCGATTTCCGTTGATCCGCCACGAATCACCGTTGCGCTTTCGTTGATCGCAGACAGAAGAGACTGAAGCTGATCAAGCGTTTGATCGAACGCCTGTTCCAGGGTTCGATAGGCCTCGGGAAGACGCCCTTTCAGAGACTGCGTGAGATCTCCGTCCGCTAGCGCGGCAAGCCCCCCGCTTACGGTAGTGATGATGAAGCGGAGCTCATCGGCCTGCTGCTGGCGCTCGAGGGCTGTCGCAGCCTCCGTCTCGGACCGCTGCTGGCTCTCGAGCCGCAGCGCGTCGAGGAGACGTGTCATGCTGCTTGCCATTAGGACCAGGGCCCCAGCCTCTGCAATCAGGACGACGGCGTGCAGCAGGATGCGACCCAGCCCGCCGCCATTGGTGAATACCCAGTCGGGCATGAGCATGCCCAGAAGCAGATGGTGGACCGCGACAACCACTGTTCCAGCAATCAGGGCCTTGGGGTCACAAAGCACGGCACTCGCGGCAAGAGCTGCGAAGAAGATCATGTGCAGATCTACCTGCCAAGCTTCGCCTTTGAACAGGATCAGCAACAGCGCCGGCTGCGCGACGATCGTCATCGTGACCATCATCCGAGATCGCGCATCAATCGCCCCATTCAGTGCCAGGAAAACCGGATAGGCGACCAGAAGCGTGGCCACGATGCCAAGCGACCAATCCCCAATAATTGCTGCTCCCGCCACATTGGCGAGTGCCATGGACGCCATCAGAGCTGCCAGGAAGCGCATTCCGATGAGGCGCAGCGCGTTTAGCGAAAGCGTATTCACCGCATCATTTTCCTTGAAGTTTGCCGCACAGCGGAGGGGACCCGGTAACCACGAGGACGCCGCTTCTGAGCATCTGAGGCAATAGTCGAATTCGCTTGCCCTGGACGAAGCGCGAGCCCGGCAGATAACCGATCCCCGTCAGGACCGCTCCGGACTGCGCGACAAGCGTATCTATGTTTTGAGCAGCATGAGATGTTAGAGGCACCAGCAGCATGGGCCCGTGCTCGGGAGGCGCGAGCGCGGTGAGCGACGACGCAAAGATGAGGGCCACCTGCGCTGCCATCGCGACGCGGCCAGCCGTTTGACCGCGAGAGGGGTTCGAGACCAACGTCATGATTTCGATTAAACCAAGCCGCCGCTGAAGAGCGGTTAAGAATGAACTGAAGGAAACTACGTAGACCTGCCTGTTCGAGGAGATGCGAGATATCTCAGCTCAAGGTCAGTCCATCCGTGCCCCGCTTCGTCAGCATACGCCCCATCGCGTTGAGCAGCGCAGTCATGGCCACTGGCTTCATGATGACCTCGTCGGCACCTGCAGCCATACACCGTTCCCGCAGGTCCGTGGCGGCATCGGCGGTCACGACGATTACTGGCAGCGCGGCTTTTTCCCCTGCTGTGGCGCGCAGATGCTGAATGGCGGTCAGCCCATCCATGCCGGGCATGCGCAGGTCCATAAGCACGATACTGTAGTCGCCGTCGGCGATCATCCTGAGGCCTGTTTCCGCATCCGCAGCCTCTTCCATATTCGCTCCTACGACTCGCAACATGTCCTTCACGACGCGGCGGTTCATGGGGTCGTCTTCAACGAAAAGAATCTGCATGGTACGCTCCGTGGATCACGCATGCCTATCATCACGGCGTAAATTGTTGCTTAGGATGCTGAGCCAATTCGGGAAACTCGGTAGATCGCTCCTCATCAGCATAGATGCCCTGCAGCGCCGCTATCAGCTGAACCGCATTGATCGGTTTGACGATCAGCTGCGTCGCCCCCAGGTGCTCCATTTCGTCGAGCGGCAGATCGTCACCCGGCGCGAACAGCAGGCTGATTGGCACGCCGGCCTCCCGACAAGTCGCGACGAGAGATCGCAGCGGATCCATCAGGAGCTGGCCTTGTACCGTCGCTGAGCGAGCCTCAACCAACAGGTGATCCGCCGTCGCAGCACGAATCGCGGCGATTGCGCTGTCGCCGTCGGGTAGACAATCGACTACGGCCGCGACGGGCTCAAGGATGCTGCGCATCATCCCCTGGGTCAGCGGGTTGCCCTCGACCAGCAGCAGGCGCGCTTCCGCCAGCGAGGCAGGCCGGCCACAACGCTGCGGTACGTCCGCCCCGTCGTCGGGGCGCTGCAACGGCACGCGGAGCGTGAAGCGAGAGCCCGCTCCAACCGCGCTGACGACACTGAGTTCGCCGCCCAAGGCGTGCGCCAGCTTGCGGCAGATCGACAGGCCAAGTCCCGTTCCGCTGAACTGGCGGTCAAGGCCGCCATCAACCTGGTGAAATGCCTCGAACACGCGCTCGATGTGGTCTGCAGGGATGCCGATGCCGCTGTCCTCCACTTCGACGACCAGCATTTCTGAGTCGTCCGCAGCATGGGCGCGAAGCGTCACGCTGCCTTCGCGCGTGAACTTGACCGCATTCGACAGCAGGTTGCCAATGATCTGGCGAAGCCGCGCGCCATCGGAGAGGATGCGAGCGGGCGCCGCGCCGATCTCGAGGTGGAGCGCGATGTCCTTGGCGGCGGCATGCCCGCTCCACAGGCGCGCGGCATCCTCAAGGATGGCGCGGAACGCGACGTCCTCCTGCACGACTGCGACTTCGCCCGTCTCCATCTTGGCAACGTCGAGGATGTCGTCGACCAGGGCGCGCATTGCCTCGCCGGCACCGAACACCACCTGCACCTGCTCGCGCGCCTCCGCATCCAGGCGGGGATTGGTCAGCAAAATCTGCGCCATGCCGAGAATGCCGTTGAGCGGCGTGCGGATTTCGTGACTGGTCGTAGCCAGGAACTCGGTCTTCGCCTTCAGCGCTTTCTCCAGCGCCGTGTTAGTCTGGTTGAGAACGATGTTGGCGGCGCGCGTTTCATTGCGGCTCTTGCGGATCCGCAGCGCGCTGATCAGCAGCAGCACCAGCACGATCGTCGCCGCCGCGAATAGGCTCAGGAGCAGCTTGGTGCGGAACTCGGCCTGCTGCTGGTGGATACGGGCATCGCGCTCGAAGATCTTCTGCTTCTGGTTCTGGAAGTCGAAGCGCGCAGCCATCAGCTGCGACGCCGCCGAAGCGGTGAGACGGCTCGCCTCCTTGTCGAGGCGCTCGAAGGCCTTGAGATGCTGGAATGCCATCGCGTGATCGCCGAGCTTTTCAAACACGTCCGCTGCGGTGGCATGAAACTCCTTGTTGGGCATCGTCGTCTTGGTGAGATCGTCGCCAGCGAAGGTCTTACGCAGCAGCGCTGCTGCGCCCGCGACGTCCCCCTGCGCGGCTTTCAGCTTCGCGGCAGCGGCATAGACCGCCGGCCGCAATGAGGCGGCGTCGCCCGATCGAGACAGACCCAGTGCCTCGGCGATTGCCTGGCCTGCAGCGCCGAACTTATGACGCTCCGTCTCCGCGCTGGCGAGATTGGCGAGGATCTGGACCTTGAGCAACGGGCTGCCGAGTTCGCGAGCGCTCTTCAGCGCACCCCGGTAATCGCGCTCTGCCTCGTCATAGCGACCGAGCAGGCGGAGCACCTCCGCACGGTTGTTGAACGTGCTCAGGCGGAAGCCTGGATCGGCGGAGTAGAGTTCGCCGGCCTGTGAGTAATAGTCGAGCGCGCGCGGATAGTCGCCGGCGTCGGAATAGATCTGGCCGATGTCCTGCAGCGAGATCGCCTGGCTGCGGACTTCGCGGGCGGCGCGGAAGATGTCGTGTGCGCGCTGATAATCCTGCAGCGCCTCGACGATGTTGCCCGCGGTCGCCGCGATCGCGCCGCGCGAGCGCATCAGATCGCCCTGCAACTTGGTATTCCAGCCATGGATTGCGACTCGCGCGAGCGCCGCATCGATGATCGGCCGCGCCTTGGCAGGCTCGCTGATCCGGATATAGGCCTCGCCCTTTAGCCATTCGGCCGTCGCCATCGCACGCTCTGCCTGCGGCGAGGCCCCAAGCGCATGCGCGCGCACCAGCGCCTTGTCGGCCAGCCCCAGGGCCTGGCCCGGGTCTGCCATCATCGCGGTCTTGGCGGCGGCGATGTCCTGATCGAACCGCGCGAGAGCGGCCTTCTCCGCCGTCGCCGGCGCCGATGGCATCTGGGCGATCGCGGGCGTCGCGATCGCGAGTGCCAGCAGACACAGGCCTTCCACCCATCGCATCCGGCCGAATCTCCCTTCGCCAGAACATCTTAGGGCGAAAAGGTTAAAGCATGGCCAACCATGCCGGCTGCGCCCCCGGGCACAGCCGGCAGGACTGACTCAGAAGTTCATTCGGAAGGCGGCCCCGCCGGTGAGGCGCGGCAGTGCCTGCGTCTGCGTACCGTTGAGCGTCGCGCGGCCGAAGACGCTAACCTGCGCCGCCCCATTGAACATCGTCCGCCCATACAAGGCTTCGCCGACATATTGCCGCTCGGGAACCCCGAGGTTGAAACGCTGGGTGAGCGGCCCCAGTTCACCCGTCTGCCTGTCGATGACCTGCACCGTCGTAAGATCGACGCTCGCCCGTTCGAGGTGCATCGGCTGCGCCAGCGTCATGCGGAACAGGTCGGTCTTGCCGAACAATTCGCTCTTCGTAAGCCCGAACTGAAACGAGGTGCTGACCAGACCGCCGCCGGCCGGCGTGATCGTTGCGGCGCCTGCCGCTCGGGTGCGGCCGATGGTTCCGGTCGCAGCAAGTGCCAGGGTCGGCGTCAGGGCAAGGTCTGCGCCGAGCGTGACGCCGTCGCTGATGCTGCCGCGGGCGAAATCATAGGGATCGGCCGATTCGATGCCGAGCATCGCCTTGGCCTCGCGCAGGCGCGTGTAGCTCGCGCTCAGCGCGCCGTTGCCGGCGGTGTAGCGCACCGCGACATTCTGCGCGCCAGCCCGATAGGGATCCACTGCACCCATTGCGAAGGCCGTGAGCGCATCCATTTGCCGCAGGTCGCGGCGCAGCGTCCGCTGGGTGAGCCCGCTCGAGATCGTCCAGTGATCGCTCAGCGCGACGCTGGTCTGGAGATAGCCGCCGCCCGACGCGAAGCCCATCAACGGGTTGGCACCGCCAACATTGGGATCAAAGTCCGAAGGCAGTGCGAAGCTACCGCCGCCGAGCTGGGTTGCACCATCGCCGTCGCCAAGGGTGAAGGCGACGCGGTTGCCCGGGGTGACCAGTCGCACCGCGGTTTGATAGGGCACCTGGCTCTGGTAGAAGCCGAGCATGCGGGTGCGCGGCGCCACCGCCATTGAGAGCTGCAGGCCGCCCTTGTTGGAGATCGGCGCGGAATAGGCGAAGCCGCTGAAGGCGCCCGGCCCCTTTACGCCGGGACCAGCCTTGGTCGTCGCCCAGGCCATGAAGCGGCTGTAGATATAGCTCTGCAGATATTCGTTCGAGCCGGTCAGCGACATCGCCGTTGCATCGGTGAGCTTGCTCGACACCGGGATGGCGAAGTCGCGGAAGGTCGCGCCAACGTCTTCATAGGCATAGAAGAACATGCCGGCCGCTTCCCACTTGGCCTGCTCCTTGGGGTCGCGGATCTTGGCGGCCTGGGTGGCAACGATGTTGCCCTTCGCGTCGTACTGATACCATTTCAGCCCGTCGAAGCTCAGTGGCGACAGGGCAGCGGTGACGTCGAGGATGCCCACGCCGTAGACGGGGTCGACACCCGGTGCGCCGGCGTCGCGGGCGGACTTCAGGATGATGTCCACCGTTTCCTTGGGATAGTTGGAAAGCCAAGGCCAGCGATCATGGAGC
Organism: Sphingomonas sp.; assembly: GCF_036731925.1. Taxonomy (GTDB): domain Bacteria; phylum Pseudomonadota; class Alphaproteobacteria; order Sphingomonadales; family Sphingomonadaceae; genus Sphingomonas. The sequence continues at coordinate 134,949 of NZ_DAINDJ010000001.1, read as the reverse complement.
AGCGCGATTGTGCCGGTGACCAGCGGCGCGGCGAACGAGGTGCCCGATGCGCGCGTCACGCCGCCCTGCCCGTCCGACACCAGGATCATCTCGCCCGGCGCGGTGATGAAGCGGTTCATCAGCTTCATGTCGGGCGCGCACTTGCCCTTCGCGTCGACGAGGCACGCACTGCCGGGCTGGTTCGAGAACGCGGAAATCGTGCCCGTTGGCCCGACCGAGCCGACCACGATCATGTAGGGGTTGGCTTTGTCCCATTTGATGTCCTGCGTTTGCGAGACACCGTCATTGCCCGCCGCGATGACGAAAATCGTCTTCTTCGCGTAGGCTGCGACATCCGGGTCGCCGAACACGTCGTTCCAACCCTGCGGCAGGGTCTTGCCGGGCTCGCCGAGCGACATGTTGACGATGCTCGCATTGTTCTGCGCGATCATCAGCACGCCGTTCCTGACGTCGGTCCAGTTGGCCGTGCCCGAGCTGTCGAACGGATTGTACGCGACGACCGAAGCCATCGGCGCGATGCCCATCACGCCCTTGCCGTCGTGCGCGGCGATGATCAGGCTCGCCACCGCGGCGCCATGGCCATTCGAGAAGTCCGAAATGCCGCTATACTTGGTGATGTTGCTGGTGCCGTCGCCGGTCACGGTGAAGTCGAGCAGGCCGACGATCGACCGCTTGCCCTCGCCGATCGTCTTGGTGATGGCAGGCGACCAGTTGATCGTCTGCATCCACCAGTCGGTGCGGTCCATGCCCGAATATTGGTTGAGCTGATCATACCAGTCAATGAAGAACATCTGCCGCGTATAGGCGTCGACCAACATCAGTGAGGTCGGATTGGTCAGATCGAGGCCCCACTTGGCCAACATCGGGTTGACGAAGCCGGCCTCGAAGGTCTTGCCGGTCTGCTTCTGAACGGCCGTGCCCCACGCATCCTTGGACTGGCCGATCATGCCATTGACCTTCGTGACCAGCGTCGACAGGTCGGCGGGCGCCGGGGTGGCCGACAGATTCAGCCAGTAACCGAGCGTATCCTTGCTGGTGGCATTATACGTTTCCGAGAAGGTCCTGATGTTGCCGATCATCGGATCGAGATCGCCCATCGCTGGCGCCAAATCGCCCCAGAACGTGCGGATATTGCCGACATAGGGGTCGACCGTGCCGCCGAACGTGCGGATGTTGCCGATATAGGGGCTCAGGTCGCCGCTGAAGGTGCGGATGTTGCCGACCAGCGGATCGAGGTCGCCGGTGAACGTGCGGATGTTGCCTACGTACGGGGTCAGTGTCCCGCTCAGCGTCTGCACGGGCTTGTCTGTCGAGACGGGACCAGGCCGAACTACTACTGGCTGTACGCGCGGGGACATGGGCGCTGGCGAAGGGGGCGTCGGATTGGAGGTGGTCTGGGCTTCGGCACCGACCGTGCCGATCAGGCCCGCAAAGCCAACTGTCCCCATAAGATACGAGCGGATCAACGTACGCACTGTCATCAGAAGCCCCGTTCAAGTCGGCTCCCCCGGCCGCCATCACTTTTGTATTGCCGTAGATGTGCGCTGCGACTGATTACCAAGGCTTGAAAAAACGTCGTTAGGATTGCGTTAGGCATCATTTAAGCCTTCGACTTCACGCACCTAGCGCAAGCGACCAGTGCCCCTCGCCTGGCCCAGCGAGCCGTTCCAATTGCACCTCGTCGCTGAGGAATTCGGACAGCTGCGGCAATGGCAACGGAGGAGAGATGAAATAGCCCTGGAGCAGATCGCATCCCATGATGCGAAGCAGCGACAGGCTCATCGCCGTGTCCACGCCCTCGGCGGTGACCTCCATCTCGAGCGCATGGGCGAGCTCGATCGAGGAGCGGACGAGAAGCGGGTCCCGATTGCTGTTGGTGAGGCCGCTTACAAACATGCGGTCGATTTTGAGTTCGTGGGCGGGCAGCTGCTTAAGGTAAGCGAGCGACGACAGGCCCGAGCCATAGTCGTCGATTGCGATGCGAATGCCTGCATCCGTAAACGCGCGCAGGTTCTCCAGGGCCGCGTCAGGATCACCGATCACTGCGGTTTCGGTGATCTCGAACCCGAGCCTGCCGCTCGCCTGACGGGCCAGCGCAAGGGCCGTTGTAGCGAAGTCATAGTCTGGCAGCAGCTGACCCGAGATGTTAACATAGACTTCAACGGGATGCCCGCGCTCGATAAGGCGCTGCTGATCTTCGATGGCGCGGGTGATCACCCATTCGCTGAGCTCGCGGATTGCGCCGGTTTCTTCGGCCAGCGCGATGAACCGATCGGTCGGCACAAGTCCGCTGCCGGGCCGAATCCAACGGATTAGCGCCTCCACGGACGTGATCATGTTCGTACGTGCGTGAAGCTTCGGCTGATAGTGAAGACTTATCTCGCCTTCAGCTAGCGCGCGCGGCAGGGCCCGTATGAGCTCCAGATCTGCTAGGCTGTTTTGTGACAGAACGGCCGAATCTGCGAAGCGGATCTTGCTTCGTTCCTTCTGCGCGGCGCTGAGCGCGGCCGCTGCCTGATCAACCAGTTCGTCGAGAATGGAACTCTGCCCTGCGTCAGCAAAGCCGATTGACACTGAAGGATAGACGCTGAACTCGTCGATGAGCAGGCGCGCTTCCAGCGCTGCGACAAGGCCCTGCAGGCACGCATGAGCAGCCTCGAGGCTATCTGCATGGAAAGCGAATTCGATCGTGGTGCGACCGATGCGGCCGCGATCCGCGCCCGGGATCGCGACTTCGATCCTGCTCGCTAGTGTTTCCAGCAGCTGATTGGTGATCTGGTAGCCAATGCTCCGCCGGAGCGCTGCAAAGCGCTCCACCTCTACCAGCGCTACGAACGTCGGTCCCGCAGGAACATGGGCATAGCGGGTCTCATCCCGGAGCTCATCGAAGACCGTCGCATGCATGCTTGTTGAAGCTTGCCACTGCGCCAGGGGTTGCGTGGCAGCGAGCACGCCATCGCCTGGCGTGGCCAAGCCTTCACCCTCCTTTGCATGAGGCGAATTGGAACTGTGCCGCTGCTCCTCGTGCAGAGCGGACAGGACCATTCTCCCTGCCCTAACCAGGCGGGCGCTAAACACGCTTCGCACAAAGCGCGCCGTCAACACGGATTGAAAGGTACGCAGCACAAGGCCCCAGAGCTTCGCCAATGCCATCGTTCAACGATACCGCTCATGTATGAAGCATCTGTAACTGCGCCCATCTCCACCGCTGGACAGCCAGCGACTCGAGAGTATCGGCCGCTCGCGATAGGTCCGCATGAGCCACAATGCGGATTGCCAGCACGGCCGGCATCCCAGGCGAGCACAAGTTTGTATCAACCAGACAGCGGCCTCGCTGCTTGGAAGCAGGAGCGAGCCCGCCTGCTGCTCACAGCGCCTAGGCGGAGGCGGGTGGCTGTATGTGCTCCTTGGCGACCGTCGTCGATCCCCTGCTTGGCCATTGCCGCGACAGTTGATTTATGGACGACGAAGGCTGAGCCGACAGGAGCTTCGCGCACGAAAACTCTTGCAGGACGACCGTCGTGCATACCGCAGAAGTGGTACGAACCACGACCCTTGTCGATAACATCTATGTCTGCATCTGGATCGGCGAGAAGGCGCTGGTTCGTCACCTAGGCATGCAGACATAGCGCGCAGCGCGCGGCTCCATAGCACGTGAGGTAGTCAGGTTTGATGTCAGCGGGCGAGTTGGCTGCTCCAAGTGACGACCACCGAAATGGCGAGGATGCCGAGATCGATTGCGGCGTGCACCCGCTGCGGGGCCGCATCATCAGGGCGGTGAGTGACAATCGTGAAGTCGGCGTGAGGACGCGGCGGGCGGACGACCGCCATCAGGAGGGCTATGGCTCCGGTGGTCAGCAGCAGGCGCTTATGACGCGACATCGATTCCCCTTTTCCCTGGCCCTGCACCTATAGGCGCCACAAGGGCATGGCTAGGCCGAGCGACGTCAAGAGTCGACATTGTTCTTGGATGACGACGAAAGTTACCCAAACCCTCATCCTAGAGCCTGCCGCAGCGAGGCAGATACCTGCTATCAACAGAGCATTTTGTACGAAGCATCATCGTCCTTGCCCCGACTGCAACGCTAAGTATGCTGCAGGCGCCAACCTTCCCCGGGACCGTTCAAGCGGGCGTCGATGTCGCGGACGAGGGCTGATGTTACGTTCGCATTTCTCGCGTGGACCTTCCAGTCGGCGACTGCAGCTCTAACGCGATCAACGATCAGCCTGGTGCGCTCGTCTGGGATGCCGATCCCTTGCGCCGCGACAAGCATGTCCGCCACATCGGGGTTCTACCTGCGCCGCCTGCAATGAGCGCGTGCTCTGCGAGGTTCGGGTCCGGACCCTCGCAGTCCATCAAGATCGGCGCGTCTACTTCGATGCTGCCGTCAAGCACTTGTATAGGCGATCGATTGACTTCCTGCGCACGAAGCCAGCATTGAACTTCAGCAAGATGCGATGTTTGGCAATCGCCGCCTTGCCCATGAACCTGCGGCCTTGGCCGAGGTCCATCCCATTTCGATACCGCTCGCGTTGTGCCAATTCCTTATCGCCGTAACCCGCGCTGCTCGAACGCTACGACGTCATCGATACTCCAAAACTTGGGGCGAGTGAACAATGACGCACCTATGACATCCGAGCTCAGAACCGCGTGGATGGCAAGGACGGCGTCGAGCCGAACGGCAGCTCCCGCTTCCAATGCCTGAACGTCTTCCTCAGCCACGGACGCCTCCGCTGCTAGCTGCTCGACCGTCATCCCCATCAGATCACGGAGGCGCTCCGCGCGTCGGCCGATCTCGCCAATGCTCTCCGGGGCGGGAAGAGAGTAGTCGGTCATGCTTCCCTCGTGGAAATATGTGGTCTGATGCTTCTTCCGTGGCCGTCACCAAGCCTTGTAGTCGATCTCGCTTTGTTCGGCCAGGAAACTTGAGCGCGTGCTTGCAGAGGCACTCTCCTCTGACCGTGCAGACCGACCTCAACGCAGGAGTCGGGCCGGGAGATGAATTAACCGCTCCCAGCAACTGAACGGGTTGGGCACTCCTCCCCGTTCGGAGGCGGGGCGGACCCGCTCAGCCGACGAGTCCGTGGCATGCAGCGCAACCTTCTGTTGACAAGATCCCTCGTAAGCTGGGGACATGAAGCAGAACGAACTTCGCCCCAGACAGGACGCACTTACCAGACGATGGATCTACAAACTCATGGCGGTCCTGCTACCCGCGATGGCTCTAGTGGTCGTAATGGCACTTATCTCAGCTCGAGAACTGTCTCGCCAAGGCTATGACACGTGGCTGAGCACCCCTGCGGGCGCATCAGCCTCGAAAGGAAGCCCTGAGCCCTACCTCATCCACCAGCCCGCTCGAGACGCGAAGGTACCACCGGATCCAGGCCTAGTAGCGGCAGAAGACATAGATGCTCAGGCCCACTTCTATCGCCATCCCAACCACGTACATGGCCATACCAAAACGCCAGGCGCCTCTGCTGCTGGAGAACAGAAGGGCCAGCGCCGGGAGTATGATCCCTACTGTGCACAACCCCAGGGCAAAGACGAGTCCGGCGTATGCGCCGCCTGGGCCGCGGTCATCGAGTACGCCCAAGCCAACTCGGTCGCTCGTTCTGCCCTCCTGCTTCAATCCACCAGCAGCATCATCTCGTTGATGATCAGCCTCTTCGGAGTCGTTGCCATTTTCGTCGCAGCCCGAGCCGCGGAACTCGCCGCTCAGAGCAATCGGCTCGCAGGAGCGCTGAGTGCCGGCTACCTTGTCCCCAATGTCTCTGACGAGAACGACGTGTATCGGGCGGGCGTCGAGAACATTGGCGGGAGCAGAGCAGAGCTGGTCCGCCTTGCATTGTGGTGCACCGACTATCACGTGGTCGGCCAAGCTTGTCTCGTTCCGTCCGCTGAAGACGTTGGTGACCGCATATTGGGAGCCGGCGCCCGCCTCGCGATCAGCGACATCAACGATACCAAGACGGCTGTTATCGAAGCCACGATGGTTGACCTGACCGGGCACAGAAGGTCGGTCACGTCGATCTTCGAGCGCAAGGACGATGGCTGGTGCTGCGTAAGGCAGTACGAACATGGCGGTCTCCAAATTTGAGGGTTTCGTGGTGGCGGCGGGCACGGGCGCGAGCCTCATGACGGGGATGGCGAGCTCGCTTCATCCCGGGATCGCGAGAGCGGTCATGTTTTCGGGCGCGTTGCTGCCGACGAAGCTCCGCTCCTCGAGTTGAAGGCGGAAGCGAGCACTGGACATATTCCCCGGGGCTGGTTGGCGTGCGTTCGCGTCTTGTGCGACGCTGAAATCGTCGAGGCACGGGAGCACTTCTGCAGCCGCGATGTGCGCGCATCTCGTTCAATTTTCAGGAGGAGCTTGGTTAGGCGGTCGCAAGGAGGAGCGGCGCGCCGCGTTAAAATCATCGGTTAGGCTGCGGCTGGCATCCCCTTCCCGCAGCTCGTCGGTAAGGGGGCTGTTCCTGGGGAATCCGGGCGTACCAGCCTCGGCGTTGCGGGACGTGAATATCGTCTCGGCATGAGCGAGGGTGCGCCCGCCCGGTCAGGCGGGCGCAAGTAGGCTCGAGCCCATGGGCTGATCGCCGCCGTCAGCCCAGGCGTCTTGATGGAACCAGCGGCCCCGCTACTTCGAGGCGGTGTGTACGAGCCCGCTCTCGACGTCGAACACGCTGACATGCTCGTCCGCTCCGTTCCTGTAGAATCCGCACAGGCGCTTCCACCTGAGCACCGCAAGGGAGGCGGTCAAAGCGTTCAGATCGGCCACCTGCACGTTCGACTGATAGGGATCGTCGTGACCGCCGGAGCCGCCAGGGATTGTAGCCAGCGCCGCCTCCCTGGTGCTGTCCGTGCTGGTCGTGACCCTTAGCAGACCAAAGACTCCGTCCGCGGTTACCTCAAGGCCGATCCCAGTGTCGATGAACCGCACACCGGCCCTGTCGAGTCGGCGACAGATGGACTGCTTCGGTTCGATCTGGTCGATGCAGAGGAACACGAAGTCCATGCTGTCCAGAACCGAAAGCCCGCCACGCTGCAGGCGCTCCGGATGAGGTACTATGCCGCGATGTATCTGCGAGTAAACGGCGGCCCAGTGGTCAACCTTGGATCGGCGGAGGCGAAGATTCTCTAAAGAGGCGGCCCCCGGTGCACGGAAGGCATTGTGCTGGTCGAAGGTATCGTCGTCGAAGAGATGGATCGATGCGACGGGTGTCTTCGCGACGAGGTCGAGGACGTAGGAGCCCGTTCCGCCCAGCCCTACGATGGCCAGCTTCTGTCCATGGAACCTGGAGGCGAGACGTTCGGTACCGGCGCGGCTGGATGCCGTGTCGACATAGTGGAAGGGCGAGGCGACGTTGTGCTCCCGCATGACCCCGCCTGGCCTGGCGGTACAACGAGGATCCAGCAGCATCGCCTGACCGGTCAACGCGGCCACATATGCGGTCACCAGTTCGTGGTAGTCCATGAACTCGCGACCAGACGGCTGTTGGCAGAGGCTTCGCTGCACTTCACCGTTGAACTCCTTGGCATGCCCGGTGGATATGCCGGGCAGCGGCTCGCCACTCGCGGTGCAGGGCGGGCTTCCGCTCCAGCCCACGTCATGCCGATGGGGAGCAACGGTGACGTCGCCTGCGAGAAGGACCCGAACGGAAAGCGTGCCGTACTTAACGGTCCTCAATCCGTCGACATACGGGATGCCGCGGACGACAAGCAGGCCATCGACGAGGGCTACGTCGTAGCCCTCGTCGCGCAGCCGCTCCAGGTCCGCACTACGACGCGACGGTGTGAGTGACAACGAAGGTCTCCCCCTGGGCGATCGGCGTGCGCTGTCGCACGGTGAGCAGCCCTTCCGCAGCGTGCGACGGGCCACCCCTGAAGGCGATGGTCACCGCACTATTGATTGAAGCGCGCATCTGGGGGAACGCGAGCCGTACGAGATCGCAATGCTCGATGCTGCTCCCTTTGATCAGGTGCTTCTGCCCGTTGACGATGATCTCGCAGGTATCGCCCACGTCATGGGCGGGCCGCAGCGGATTCACTCTCAACGGCACAAGGCTTCGTTTGTCGTCGATCATGCACAATCTCCTTACAGTTGAGTGCCTATTGCGGACGGCGCGGGCTCTCAGAACCTGAGCGCGTTCGCCGCACGGAGCAGATGCCGCCCCACCGCTTCGTAGAGCGCGCCGGCGGCTAAGCCTGACATCCTGGACCATTCGCCATCGGGGTCGTCGAAGATGGTAGCTAGCGCTGGACCGACTTCCTCGATCTCCAGATCGTGGTCGGCCATTACCTCGAGCGCCATCGCGAGGACCCGGAGCATCCTCTCGGTCGGATCGCAGGGCACGCCGATCGAAAGCGGCTCAAGGCGCGTGTAGAGGCTGGTTGGCAGCGCGTGCTCGTTCGACGCCGCAACCATCCAGTTTATCTCCCCCAGGTCGATGACGGCATCCATCGATCGGCAGAACCATCGGCGCGCGGCGTCAGGGTCGAGCATGGTCGCGATGTCGTCTCCAATCCGGGCGGCTGCGCCCCCGAGCCCAAGCACCAGGACGATCGGATTGGCGCAACGCGCGCTGGCCATGGCGATCACGGGATCGGGCGGCACGACGAGTTCGGGTCCGCGCGCTCCCGAACGGCGCAGCGCGTCGGGCTGGAGCCGGCCAGCGTCCATCACGAACAGCGGCACGCCGGCGACGCGCGCCATTCGGCGCGCAACGAAGCGCGCCTCGTCGTCTGTGTGGCCCACAAGGGCGAGCGGAGCGAAATGGAACCAGCTTCTTTCAACATGGCGACGATGGCGGGTGTCGTTCGCGAGGAACTCGACCAGTCCGGGGACCCATTCCATCCCGATCCGCTGCGCGCAGTCGGCGGATGGGGAACCGAGCAGATCCAGCGGCCTGTCCAGACCGAAGGACTCCCCGGCTGGGGAGCCCTGCATTACCGTCCTGGTCGGGTTTGCCTCGGCGCTAGCCCGAGGGATGACCGCGATGTTGCGCCAGATGGGCGCAAGTTCCGCTTCAGCTATCGTCATTCGTCACCTCGCCAGAAGCGAAGAGGACGTCGCCCCCCCGAGGAGAGGCCGGCGAGCTTCACTCGCTTCTCGGTCTCCTGCATCTCGGCTAGGAGCTTGCGCTCCAGCGCTCGGGGCCCCTGCTCCTCAAAGAAGGCAGCAAAGTCCGCGAAGCGGTGTGCCTGCGGGCGCCACCAGTCGCGGAAACGTTCCCGCTCCCAGTTCTGCCGGAACCAGATGACGAAGAAGCCCTTGTCCTCCCCTCCCCTACGCAGATCGATGCCGAACTCGCCGTGACGGTCCACCAGGAAGGAGTATATCTTCAGCGCTCGCGCCTTGGCCTTGCGAGCTTTGGCCCGCTTCTTCAGCAGATCGCGCGCCTGTGAAGCACGAAGCTCGGATATCTCGCTCGCCGCCATGGCCAGCAGTCGATCCGGTCCGACGACCTCTCCAAGGCGGCCCCAGAGCAGCCACTTTCCGCGCTTGTCCAACATCCAGGAAAAGAGCGACGCCGCATGACGCCTATGCCTCCAGGTTCTGGTCCATACGGGGTATTCGGCGAAGGACGCTCCGTTACGCCCGACAACGCGGAACATGCCGATCGTCGAGGAAGCCGTGTCGAGCCGGACCTCGTACTCGATGGACCCGCTACCAGCGAGGATGTCCTCCCGCGCGCTGGGATCGATTTCAGCCGTGTCTCTCATTCGCGCAATGTGGTGGAGATACGCGGTAGCTGGCCAGCTATTCGCAGGCCCATCGACATGGCAACGAGGCCCATATGCGCGTGTATGGCTGCTCGGCGGGGGTTCTGTTGCGCGAGCCAGCGGGAGGTTACCCGTGTCTCAACCTTCCGGCTGACCGGGTTCAGATGATCAAGTCGTCCAACTCTAAGGATCGCTTGGCAAATCCCCTGCGGATTTCAGGGTCACCGGGATGTCGCAGGCCTGGTCCGCCGCGCGACTTGGTAACGGAACGGCTAGCGATCCGAGACGCTCTCGCTTGGAGGACGTCTCGGGTCGATCACGGCTTGCAGGTCGGTGTGCTCAAGCAGCCGGCGACGGGCGCGTGCAAGGCACCGGCCCCTCGAAGGAAACCTGAGAAACGGCTAAAGCGGCATCAGCGGCCGCGAGGATAGTTCGGCTGCAATCCGCTGGCCAGGTGCGGCAACGGGCGTCCTTCATCAGGACGTCCCGCCTGGATCGCCACATGCGGACTTTCTTCTCGCATTGGAAACTTCCGTCGATGCGGTGGCTACTGATCGTGTCCGCCGAGCGCCGCCTGAAATCTCGACGGACCTTCTGCCGACGCGATTTCGCGACGAACGCCGGCTAGACGCCGTTCGATCTGCTGTAGCGACCTCTTCCACCCGCACGGACGCGATGGCAGTCGCGCCGGAAAGTCTCGTAGCTGAGCGGCGCGGCCCTTTCTCCGCGCGCACGAGAACTCCGATCACTTGCCGTGCTGGTCTGGATATCCCGCAAGACGCGACGGTAACCTTCCCGGATCGTGCCGCCATCCCCAGCGATTCGCAGCGCATGATGACGCCGTAGGTTTCGAACCACTCTGTCGGCATCGGTGAGATGCCGCGGCTTCTTTTCGCCCGGAGTGCCCTTCCCCGCCTTCCGGCTCGCACGCCATCGCTTCACCGTCGAGGGACTAGCGGGATCGCCAAACCGTTCGCGGTGGTCGGCCCCCCAGTGTTTATGAAGCGCAATCGAGATCGCCTTGGTGCCGTTTGGAATTGCGAGCTGGTCCATCAGGTCGCAATGCGCTGCAACGCGGTCGAGAGAGGAACAGCACGGAGGGACATCGTTGTCCGCCTCAAGGTTGCTCGGGCTCAGCCAAACCCGCATGGTTAGGGCATCGCCGGTCACCAAACCTGCATCGGGCGAAGGGGACCATTGCACCTTGAAAGACGGCTCCAGCGCCTCTCGCATTGCGGGAAGAACGAGTTCGGCGAGCCACGGCTCGCGCCCGAAGACGACCTCGAAGTACAGCTGTTCCTTAGAGCAAGCCATTCAAACCTCCATTCTCGCGCCGGCACAGCGCGGGATGACCGGAGATGGATATCTGCGGAAAAAGCTCAACACGGGCGAATAGATACATCTTAAGACACTTCGTACTTCCCAAACGGCGACTGGGGCCCGGCGCCCAATAATCTTTTCGGCTCTGCGGCGAAGTCGGAAGTACAGCGCTTTTTTGAGTTGAGGCTTCAGATCAATCGCTGAAGAGCACCCGTGAGGCGGCTGCAGACTTTCGGATCGCTGGGCAGAAATTCACGGTCGCATGGGAAAGCGTCGTGGAAGCGCTGGCGCAACATGTCTTCCGAGTCAGTACGTTCACTTTATGTTCTTTTTGCGACTTCCTCAGAATCGATGGGCGCCGCGGTGGTGCTCGGCATTGCAATCAGATGCCGCAGGCGAGATCTCAGCCGGTCTGCCTCTTCTTCGCTGTCAAGCAATGCCTCACGTTGAGGGCTGGAGCTGCCTTTGAAACGGCCCCTCAAGATCGCGTCGGCGTCTTGGAGGTCGAGGGAAGTTCCGCCCTGCGGCACATGCGCGGCGCGCTCGCCTTCTGGTCGTTCAGTCAGGTCCGGCTTCAGCCTGATACCGCCGGGCCTGTGCCCTAGGAGCCCCACGATCTCGCGCCAGGACCGGGGCCGCGCCGGCATGAAGTACAGCGGCAGGTTAGCTCCCTGCAGCGCGCCTTCCAGGTTGGACCAGCCCGCGCCCGCACCGACCAAAACGCGGCATTCGTTCAATGCCTGGCTTTGCGGAAGATTGTCAGCGGACAGGGCGTCCAGCAGCGCAGCTGCGGCGCTCGACGAACTCGGAGGCTCCATCGACAGCGACATGCCGAGGACCGTGGCTTCGCGCCTGATGTCGAGAACGAGCGCCGCGATGGGTGCAACGACGCCGTGCTCGGCGTGTCGCACCGGGACGTCGATAGCACAATGCGTGACGAGAACGTCCCGTACTCCCTCCGGGCGCAGTCCTCTGCTGCGACGGATCTCGCCAATGAGGGCTTTCATGGCCGTCACGCCGGGTAGTCCCACCCCGCGGAGTTCGGCTAGCCGGCGAGCTCTATCCATGACTTGACTCACCGACTGGTTCCTTGCTGCTGCCTCCGCATCGGAGATAAGCTGGCGCTGCGTGTCACTAACCGAACCAACCTTCTTCCTTTCCTTGCCGGAACCCATGAGTGCTTCGGGCCTGCCAGTGTCTAGCCACCCCCGCACTAGGATCCAGAACGAAACCTCCGTAAGTCCCAGCTGGGCAATAGCTTCACGACGAGTAATCTCACGAGCGACATAGCGCTCGATAATCCCAATTCTCCGCGACCTCATGACGCCGGTGGGGAGCCACTTGCGAGAAGTCCAGCTCATTGAACCTGTTCATGATTATCTCTTTCTATGAATGAGGAACATCGTGCCCCGGTACGCTACGGAGTCGAGTTTCCTGAGTGGCCATGCTGCACCCGAACTGGGAGGATCGCTCCCAAGGGCAGACACGTGACGGACGCTTTTGGTCCGACGGCTTCGCTTGATACATGGAGGGGACCATTGCGCTCGTGTTCCACTGAGCAGGTCAAGCTGCAGCCGACGGCCGATCGCTGCGAACAGAGCGTGGCGTCATACCCCCGGCGCCGCGAATACAGGAGGGCGCAGAAAAGCCATCGATTTCATGTGGAGGCTACGCGGCAAGTGCGCACGATCGGCGTCACTTCCAACGTCTTTGTAGGCTGATGGTGGATCAGCCGTTCTCTTCTCGACTGGGCGGAGGAACTGGGCTCGGCCGACGACATGCTATGGGTCGCTGCGGCATGTGCCGGGTCCGCAACGCGCCTGCAACCTAGGCAAATCTTTGAAGAGCGGCGGTCAGCCGGCTGCGAGCTGCGGCGTCGCTGGAAAGGAACTCGACGTCACCGGGGAAGAAATTCCGAAACCTCTCCCGCAGCATGTCCTCGGCGTCGGGCAGTTCGATCGGATCACCGAACTTGAGCTTCACCAGGCGTTCGCTTGGCGGCCTTCTTGTGAGGTCGGGGAGAAGCACGACACCTGCTGGACGCTTGCCGAGCAGACGAGCGAGGCTGCGGGCCGAGGCCCTGGGACGCACGGCTTGGAGCGACAGGGGCAGCCCCGCGCCGGCAAGTGCTGCACCCAGCTCTGGCCAGCCACTGCTCGCTTCGTTTGGAATGGTGAATGAACGTACGGGCGCCGATCGCGGGCGGTCCGCTCGCGCAACGGCGTCCAGAATGGTCCGCGCAGCCTGGCTGGAACTTCCTGCATCGAACGACAGTGTCATTCCAAGAAAGGTCGCGCCCTTCCGAACGTCCAGCAGCGCACACATAACAGGTGCGACAAGTCCGTGTTCCGGATGCACGACTGCGACGTCGAGCGCGCAGAACTCGAGCACAAGATCCACGATACCTTCGGGCCTGAGGCCCCGGGCCCGTCTTGCCTCCTGAACCAGAGCCTCGATCTTCCGCCGATAAGGCACCTGCACGCCTCGCTGCTGAGCGAGCATTTGAACGTTATGGACAACGCGGCGGATCGAGGCACCGGGCAATCCACGCTCGGCCTCCTGGATGAGGACCTCCGCATCCTCGTCGATTGGCATCCTCGCCTTGAATACGTGCCCAGTCGCACCGAGGTCTGCCGGGCGTTGGCTCTGACGCCATGCCCGCAACAGCCTCCAGAATGTGGGCGCCGACACACCGAGCCTTCGCATCGCTTCCACGCTCGAGATGGTGCCTCCTAGATACGTTTCGATGATCTCGATCCGCCGCAAAACTTCCTGACGCTTCCGCGGAACAATCCCGGACAAATCGTAATAGCGCTCATTTGACATAGACTCTCCTTTTCTCGAAGACTCAGCGAAATAGCTCGCGCGAAAACCCGCCCCGAACGCGGTAATCCGCTAATTCAGTCGCCAGTTGTTTTCAGGGAGCTCGCGAGCGGTTGCTCCGCCGCGGGAGCGGATTTCCAGAGATGGCAACCTAGCCATCCACCTTCATCGTCTCGTGATTGATTGTCTCACGTTGCGACGGTCGTTGATCGTCCCGCACCTATCGTCAGCTATAAGCTGTGCGGGGCCGGCCGGACGCTTGAGCGAGACCGATGGCCATTTCGGCGACCTCTTGCCGCACCGCTCGGCGAGTGTCCGCCGGAAGGACAACGTCATCCTGAGGGGGGTCGCGCCGCTCCGGACCTCCCGAAGAGCGCACTCTGCTGTTCACTTACACTTCCCGAACGGCGATTTAGGCCCGGCGGCCAACGAGCTTTTCGGCTCGGCGCCGACGTTGCGGGGTACTAGGCTTTTCCGAGTTGAGGCGTCAGATCAATCGCTGGAGAGCACCCGTGAGACGGCTGCGAACTTTCGGATCGTTGGACAGAAATTCACGGTCGCCTGGGAAGGCGTCTCGGAAGCGCTCTCGTATCATGTCCTCCGCGGTCGTCAGCGCTACGGGATCGCCGAAGGTGAGCTTGGCGACGCGTTCCCTTGCGGACCTTCGGGCCAGATCGGGCAGGAGTACGATCCCGCCTGGACGTTTGCCAAGAAGTCGAACGACCCGTCGCGCCGAGGCTCGCGAACGAACTGGCTCGACGGTGACGGGAATTCCTGCATCCATCATGGCAGTGCCTAGATCAGCGAACTCGCCGCTCGCCTCAGCCGGGATTGAGAAAGAGCGGGGAGGCGACGTACGAGGCCGATCGGCTTGCGCTATGGCGTCGAGCATCGCCCTGGCAGCCGCGCTTGCGTCTCCCGCTTCGAAGGACAGGCTGAGGCCGAGCGGTTTCACCGTCTGTCGTACGTCCAGCAGCACGCACATGACGGGAACAATGTGACCAAATTCCGCGTGTATGACGGGAATTCTCACCGCGCAGAACTCAAGCAGCAGATCCGCCACGCCATGTGGCCTGAGACCGAGTTCGCGCCGGAACTCGTCGACGCGATACTCGATCTTCTCCCGGCCGGGCATCGCGACGCCGTTCTGCTGAGCAATTCGGCAAGCGCGTTCGACGATCTTCCGCACCGAAGCCGTGGGCGTCTCCGCGACCGCGCTCTGAATGATCATGTCGGCTTCGGCTTCAATTGGCCATCGCCCTTTGAAGGCCTTTCCGGACCCGCCAAGCTCCGCGGGACGGCCGCTATTGCGCCAGGCCCGGACCAGACGCCAGAAGGTAGGAACTGAAAGCCCAAGTCTTTCGATGGCCTGAGAACTCGAGATCTCCTTCGAGATATATGCCTCAAGGACCTCGACTCGCCTAAGAACCTCACGCTGCCGATGCGGGGCAACGCCTGAAAGATCATATCGACTGATATCAGACATAGTTTCTCCTTTGAAATTTGTATCCGCTGTCAGCTAGCTAAGCAGATGTGCGAAATCGCGGCTGGGACCGTCCGCCGGCCAGCCTTGACTGCGTTGTCATGAGGGAGCGCTTGCTCGCCCCGTAGAGAATGGAAGATTCGAGCGCTGGCCATGCACGACCGAGCTCAGAGGCAGGCAATCAGCCTCGGTTAGCGCCGAGAGCCCCCTATGCACACGGACCGCAACTATGAAGACCAGGGCCAATCCGGCCTTAATAACATCTTAGGGTCAGCGAGACAAAATTGGTCGCCTCAGCATCTTGATCACTTCTTCAAGTGAAGCGCACATAGATCCCTGGCTAGGAAGTTTTATGCGTCGGATAGCTCCCGACACCTCTAGCCTATCTAAGATAGTCTGATTGTATGCGGACACTTCAGCACTCACCACCTCGTCAGCCTTGAACAAGCTGAGTGGTTCTCTTCCAACTGCACGGACCGCTGCAGCTTCACCCCGCCCCGTTTCGGTCGCGCCAGGAATGAATTTTATGGAGCCGATGGAGCTCCCAATTATTGGTATCGCCTTGCGCCCAAACCGCCGCGAGCCTTGTAGGACGACATCGCTGCCCAACAGGGTCTTCATGGTTTCGGCGAAGTGCCTGTCCCTATCCGATTGAATAGGCCCCACGGTAACGTGCAAGCGCACCTTGTCTGGAACGTGAATGTCGATTCCTCGCTCATAAATGTAATGACGAGCATCGATCAGAGCTGCACGTTGTCCCGTCACGGCATTGCGACGTTCTACAACTCTAGCGCCCAAGATAAGCCCAGATGCCTTGTCTAGAACGACAGCCAGGACCGCGGCTTCCAGCCGCTCTCCATCTTCCCGGCTTTCTTCTCCAGGCAACGCTAAAAGCAGCGAAATGCCTACTGCATCCACAAGGATATCTCGGCCGTAGCCTTCCTTCAAATTGTCAACGACCAGACGCCGCTTCTTGAGGACCTCCCGTGCGATGCGCTCCGCTGCTCTCAAGGACACATCTTTGTGTGCTTCGACGATTTGGGTGGCAAACGCGTTTAGCGACCCCTCAAGCGCGACAGACTCAGCCAAGCGCTCTGCATACTCTCGTGCCTTTGTGAACTTCTCTGCAGCGTCGCCCCCCCGCGCTTTGCGGGCAGATCCTCCTGCGATGGATTTTAGGTTTGATCCGGTCGATTTCCAGATCCGCTTGAGCCTGAACATAGTCGGCACGCTGACGCCAGCGATCTGGCTTGCGATCTGCGTCGTCTCGCCCTCTTTCAGCGCAACGAGCGCCACGAGTCGCTTCAGGAGATCACGCATTTGCGTTGGACGTAGCTTCTTTAGGAAGGCACGGTCATCATCTGAGAGCTGATACTCGAGAGCCGCAAACTGCTGCTTCAGCAGCCTCTCAAGCCTCAGGTCTTCCGAAATCTGCTTCGAGGGCATCGACATGCCCCGGACCTTAGCAGGCCTCGATCGAACATCCACGCCAATCACCTCAGCATCCCTCAACACGCGACAAACGACCCGTTAACCAACAAACTATCATGGCACTTAGTGATTACCCTTGACGTCTGCATCGTGAAAGCCGACTTGAAGGCATATCAAGAGAGAACGTGCAATGGCAGGAAAGGTGGCATGGGCTGGGGGAAGAGACTCAGCGAGGAGACAGAAGCGAGGAAGCCCAGCCAAGCTGAATGGTCAAAGACTGATGAGCCGTGGCCATCAGCGCGTCCCAGGCAAGGAGGCGGTGGCGACCGTCAACGGATCCGACCGCAGCAGGTTTGTCGGTCGCTGTGCGGTCAAACCCGGGCAGCCGCTTGCGGCATGATCATTGCGGACGAGCGGCTGTGGGAGGACGCGGAGGACTACAGCGACGCATTCACGGAAGCATGGTCCGACGGCATGTTCTCGATCGTCAGCCGAACGTCGTCCGGCTTCGCCGGCACTCTTCGAAAGCTCGACTAACCCAAGCGAGGAGATCGACGCCAATCTCAGGCGCCCACTGATTGGGTCGGCCATGACGGCGGCTTCGGCCTTCGATCACATGCATCCGCTCATCGCCTCCTCTCCCCGCCCGAGCGGCTGGAGGAGGCAGTGCTGCGCTGAGCACATTATCAACAACAACGCCCAGAATCGGGCTTCCACCAGCGAGGAGAAATTCATGAATGACGTGACGTGGGACTACCCGGACGAACTCACCCCGGCCACCATGGCTGAGTACGAGGCCACGATGACCATGGAGGCCTCCACGTGCGGCCTTTCCGTTCACGATGTCGAGCTGTTGACTGCGCTTCGAGCCATCGAGGCTGGCCGCCCCTTTCTCGTCAAGGATCAGTGGCTGGTTGCGACCGGGCAGCTTGCCGATGGAACGATCGCAGCGATGTCTGTCGATCGTAAAGATGGCAAGGTGCAGATCCGTAGGTGGAAGCTGACCGTGGCGTTCATCTACGCACTGCTGTGCGAGGACGGCATTACCTTTCCAGGCCTGCCTATGTCCCTGTGCGCTCCAATCCCCCTTTCCTGACCACCTGACCTACGGGCGATCGTGCTCGGATCCACCCTG
The DNA here is from genome assembly GCF_036731925.1 of Sphingomonas sp. GTDB lineage: Bacteria > Pseudomonadota > Alphaproteobacteria > Sphingomonadales > Sphingomonadaceae > Sphingomonas. The sequence goes on along the minus strand of NZ_DAINDJ010000001.1, from coordinate 117,036 downwards.
CATACGCTGACCTAAGGAGAAGAAAGATGATCACCCTTACGCATCGCCGCTTCAAGCGCATCGTCTCAAAGATGAAGAGCATCATCCGCGACGAGATCGATGCCGACTTCAGGCACAACCTCGTCGAGAAGGCCGTGACGGCTGGCTTTGACTTCGACCACATGCATGCGCTCATCACCTCCGTCCCCTGCGAGGCGGTCTGGCAGGGAGACCGATGCGCAGAGTACCTCGCGAGCAACGGCTTCCTGTCCGAAGTCGATGCGACCCAGGTCGTCGAATGGCTCGATGAGGAGATCGGATTCCTGCTCGACGACGACGTTCAGCGGCCGCGTCCTCATTCCGTCGAGGCGCCCGCACCGGCCTTTCGCTGATCACCCGGCGCTCCACTAAAAAGCCCCTCACCGGGGTCGCAACACCACATCAAGAAAGAACGAAACAGCTCCGGGCGCTCCAAGCGCGCTCGCTTGGGCTCGAGCGAACGCGCTCGCGATCCGTATGGGACCGGACGGTGCCCTTCATCGAAAAACACCGTGACTACCCTGGAGAACAACCCTTCCGACTAGGAGACTTAGATGGCGACCAACTTCAGCCAGGCTGACGAGGAATTTTCCGACATTCTCGCCGACACCACCATTCATCGCATCGTCTTCGACGTGCGCGGGAATCAGCTGCGCCAGGTTATAACCGGCACTAAGACCCATGAGACGTTCAGCTTCCCTTCGAAGCGATGGCGGCGGACGCTGACCGGGGAGACGGCCATGGAACTTCTCCTCACCAAATACGCCGAGGCCGTTCCTACGATGCTGGACTTCAATCCGCAGCCATGCCGCGTCGAGGGCGAAATCGGGGGCAAGAAGCATATCGCGCTCCCGGACTTCGCTATGGTCGAGAAGGACTGTGCGCCGATCCTGGGCGAGGTGAAGCGCGATCGAGCGCAGTTCGAAAGGGCAAGCGCACTTCGCCAGAAGGCGCTGACGATGAAGGCGGCGGAGCTCCTCGGCTGGGAATATCGACAGATTACGGGGGAGACGGTTGGCACCCTCGACTACCGAGAGAATCTCGACGAGATCGTAGCGCATCGGTTCGCGCACATCCCCATTCGTCAGGAGCAGGCGGCAACCCGTGCTCTTCGCGAACGTGGTCAGATGACGGTCGCGGATCTCGCCGAGGAGATGGGAGAGACCGCCTCCCGAGGTCAGGCGCTGATCTGCGCACTCATGGTGCGCCGCCTGGCCGACATCGATCTGCAAGTTCCGCTTGGTGCCCGCAGCCTCGTGCGACAGGCCCCTTCCCTACCCTTCGCATTTCCGCGCATCCGCCTCTAACCTGCTCTCTGCCGGGTGCGGACCCGGCCATCTGCCGCCGCAGGAAGATCCTGCCGCGCTGCGCCTCGCGTCGTTGAGTTCCTAGCGCGCAGGCATCCCCCGCACTTCCTCTCAGCGGTCGCTTCGAGCCGCCCCTGCCGTCCGGCGCCACGCGACGCCGTGCTGCGGATCCATACCTCGCGTCTGGAGAACATCCACATGGACATCGAACGACAGATACCTCCACTGAACATCGCCGGGCTGACGCCCGGCGCCATCTTCTCCGTCGACGACAAGAAGCTCGTCTGGAGAGGCGAGCTGGGCGACGGCGACCTGAACGTCCAGGACTACCGTACGGGAGAGCTCTACCGGCCGCTGGATGCCTCGACCGGCATGCGTCAGGTCGCCACCTTGACGTGGATGCAGGACGCGCTCGCCCGTGGCGCGTTCAAGATCCTCCTGTACGCCGACGGCACCAAGCCCGAGGCTGAACGAGCGCCCTTGTCCGAAATGAATCGCGACGAGCTGCTGAAGTACGATCCGCACGCAGAAGCGCGACAGACGCTCCTCCTGGAGCTTCATCTCAAGGGTATCAGTCGCAGTGATCCCAATCTGGGCGAGGCAGTCAGGGAGATCTGGACAGAGAAGCTGACGGGCTTCGGGGAACGCCCAGCGACGTCGACCGTGCGCGAGTGGATGACCTGGACCGATCCGGCTTTCCCCGCCCTCGTCCAGCTGGTGTCGAACAGCGGGCGCGTGCCTCGCGCGAAGCGTCTCGACCCTCTCGTGAGAGAGGTCATCTCTCGCGGCTGCGAGTGGTACTGGGAGGAGCGTGGTCGTCAGATCAAGGACGTCGAGGCAAAGGGCGCCGTCGAAATCCTGAAGATCAACAAGGAGCGGCGCGAGCAGGGGCTATCGCCGCTCAAGCAGGCTTCACGCGAGGCCTACCGGCGTGCTGTCCGAACTTCGGAATCGCCGGAGAACTACGAGCGGAAATACGGCAAGATCGCCGCTCAGCGGTACTGGCGCACTTCTCGTGAGGGACAGCAGGCGAAGAATGCCCTCGAGCTGGTTCTGATGGACGATACGGTTCTGGACGCCGTGGCCTGCATCCGCACCGTGAACGGCCGGCGCTATCCGGCTGGAAGGCCGTATCTGTGCTTGGCGATATGCGCGGGGACACGTTGCGTGCCCGGCTTTGTCATCAGCTTCAAGCCTCCAACGACACACACCGCAGCGGAGTGTTTGAGGAGGGTCGGTCTCGAGAAGACCAACATTTCACCAGAATGGAAGCGGCGCTATCCCGTTCTCACGACGATCGGAGGCAAGCCGGTCGCGCTCGGAGTGGATAACGGCTCGAACTATATCTCGCCTGCATTCCAGGAAGCGGCGGCCGAGGCCGGCATCACCATACGCTATGCACCCATTCGGGAGCCGAAGTGGAAGGCGATCATCGAACGCTTCTTCCGGACCTTGAACACCTGGCTGCTGCAGAAGCTTCCAGGTCACACTCTCGACCCGAAGACGCTGCGGGAACTCAACTACGACCCCGCTACCAAGGCCGTTCTGCTGGTGGAGGAGCTGGAAGCGCTCATCGCCGAGTTCTTGAACGTATATCATATCTCGATCCACTCGACGCTCAACGAGCAGCCGGCCGCCGCATGGCTACGGTCCATCGAGGCGCGGCCGCGTGCGATCCTCGACCAGCAGGCGCTGGACCGCATGCTGCTGATCACCGTTCCGGGACGGCGACTTACGATCAACGGAGTGCGCTGGAATCGTCGGACCTACAGGGTGGGCGAGCTTGAACGGCTTCTACGCGCCAACGTGCCGAACAGCGCGGTCGGGGACTGGATCAAGCCGAACGCCGCGTGCACGGTGAAGATCAAGATCGATCCCAACAACGTGGGCCACATCTGGGTCGAAGACCTTGTGACGCGCACCTATGTCGAGCTTCGAGCGACCGACGCGCGATACTCGTGGGGGCTCAGCCTCGATCAGCATGAGCAGGTGCTCGCCTGGGCCAAGAAGCAGAATCTCGCCTTCAACACCGAGGAAGAGCGGCTGGCGGCGCTTAACGGGCTCAACGACTTCATCGAAGCGAAGATCCCGTCCCTGTCGGTACGGGAGCGCCGCGCCGTAGGTCGCTTCACCGATCCCGCGGGCACCCCGACGCCGGACGGCGACGTGACAATCGAGCATGCGGAGGCCTCGCACGATGGCCTGGGTCAGGTCATCGAGCATGATCCGGCCGCCCCCGAGCGGCTCGATCACGACGTGGTTCAAGACCGGCCAGCCTCGGGCGTCACCGCGCAGGGGAGTAGCCACGACGCCGATCCCCGCGAGGATCTCGAACTTCCACCGATCGATCCGAAGACCGGCCTCTTCACGCCCCCCGACGACGAGGACGAGCGCTTCGAGGAGGACTATTCATGAGCAGAAGACCACGACGTAGGGCCGTTGTGCGGCCCACTTTCTCCGCGGCACAGCTGCGCCCCTCGACCGGCTTGCCGGTCGAGGACAACAGCCGTGAGCGCTCCATCGCCGCGGCGAATGCGGTGGCATTGTCCAGGCAGATCTATCTGCAGCATCCCGCTCACCGCGCGATGTTCGCTTCCTTCGACTACATTCGAGCCCTGGACCGGCTTTCCACGGGCCCGAAGTCGGCGATGCGCGTTATCGGTGCCAGCGCCTCGGGCAAGTCGACCGGATTCGATCAGTACATCGAGATCGACCGCCGACGGTCCGAGCCTGAGCCGGGGACACTCCCGGTTTTTCGGATCAAGCTCGATCGCGCCTGCACGACCAAGCGCCTCGTGACTTCGATGCTGGACGGCTACGGGGACGAGTACTCCGATGCGAGCGTCGAGAGCACGCTTCGCAAGCGCCTGTATCGCTGCGTCGAGAGGTTCAGGACGGAGATGATCTTCGTCGACGAGGTGCAGCACCTGAACTTTCGCGCTTCCGAGCGATCGGACCCCACGGATACGCTGAAGCGCATGCTCGACGACGGTGTGGTGTCACTGGTGTTCGGCGGCGACGAAACCGCCCTCAACCTGATGAATCGGAACATCCAGCTCGCGAACCGCATGATCGCTCCAGGCGACATCAACGCCTTGAGTATCGAGGACGAGGGCGACCGTCGGACATTCCGATCCTTCGTCTCCAGGCTTGATCAGGAGCTGGTCACGAGAAGCATCATGGAACGTCCGTCGAACCTGGAGGACGACACGACTCTCCGGTGCCTCTTCGTGGTGTCGGGAGGATATCTGGGTCGAGTGGTCAACCTGGTGAGACAGGCGATCGCCATCGCTGTCCGGCGGTCTGCGCCCATCATCGAGCCACATGATCTCTGGCTCGCAACCGAGCGCTGGGCGATCCAGCAGAAGATCGTGTCCTACAATCCTTTCAGCAAGGGGATTCCCGATGCCTGATCATAGCAGTTGGACCCCGCCGGAGCGTGGCTCCGGACGCGTGCTGTTCCCGACCTCGATAGACCCACGAGAGTACCTCATGGGGGCAGTTCTCAAGGCCGCCTCGGACAACGCTCACATGAACGTCAGCGCGATCCTCGCGTCTGCCGGCTATCCGCACGCGAGATCGTTCGATCTCGCTCTCAGTCGACTGGAGAACATCGCGGGGCTGGCAAGCGTTCTCGGAGTTGACCGCGATGAGCTTGCGGACCTGACATTCCGTCCGCGGCGCTCCTTCGGCCACCTGACCACAGTGTCGTTTCTCGGCGGGGAGGCTTCGTCGTTCGACATCGTCACGCGCCGGCGGCGCGTCTCAGGTACCACGTTGCGCTCGCAGCCCTTTCATAGAGCGGTATGGACGCACGGCCTGCTTCCATACTGCCCAGTCTCTCTTGAGCTTCTGGTCGATCGCTGCCCGCGATGCAATCAGAAGCTGGACTGGTTCCGGGCTACCCCCGCAGGGGAACCGCGTTGGCGATCCCCAGACATCAACGCGATATTTCGATGCGGCGATCCGAAGTGCGGGAACGACCTTCGAGACACGTCATCGAGCTTCCTCGATGATCGCCTGGTCGCATCATACCGCACGATGGCCGGGCTCGTCGCCCCCGGCGACAGGCACGGAGCAGGAATCGATCTGCCGCCGGCCCTGCAGACCCTTTCCTCCGGCGCGTGCTTCGAACTTGGATGGAGCTTAGCCAGGGTCTTCGCCCTCGACGGCGCCTCCAGAGCTCGGAGCAAGACGCTCGACGCCGAAACTTTTCTGTCGACTTTGCATCTCGCTGAACAGTTTCTGTCCGGTTGGCCGGATCGCTTCCAATTCGAACTGCAGACTTCCGCCCGGAACGCTCCCATTGAAGTGGCGGTCCAGCGCGTGCGTCGACTTAAGGCGCTTACACGAGCAAAGGCGATGTGGCCCGAGGTCACTGAGACGATCAGGCTAGCCTACCCCGCTCTGCTAAAGCGCGATCGGATAGCCCTGAGGTCACTGAATCCATCAGTGGTCACGCGGACCGATGCTGTCGAGATAGTCGGAATGACGGCCAGGAGTTTTGCGAAAGCGGCGACCTCGCAGGGCCTGGAAGCGCTGGCCACACGGGGCGACCGACGATCGTTCCAGGACTTCGACATCGCCGCCATTGAGAAGCTGCGCGACGCGAAGCTCGCGAGCATGCCGCTGGACTCCGTCGCTGAGCACCTCGGCATCAGCTATCACGGCGTGGAACAGCTCGCGGCGGTTGGCCTGCTTCGACTGGAGGAGCACCCGGCGCTAGCGGCAACATACCGCCTTCCGAGGGTGGTTCGATCCTCTGTAGACGGCCTCGTCGAACAGCTGATCCGCGGCTCGCGAGGAGAGATGTCGGGTACCTGCATTCCGCTCCGTATCGCGATCAAGTGCCTTCAAGGCGAGAAACCCTGGGCATCGATCCTTCGAGCCCTGCTGGAGGGAGCCCTGCCTTTTGCCCTGGACCCGAACGCCACTCGGATCGTCCGGGGTATCGCCGTGCCGGAAAACAGCGTCGATCTGCTGAGGTCCTTCTCCTTCCGCCGTGCCGATCACCCTCATTTCCCGTTTGCGAAGGACATGAGCAGACGGGATGCCGAGGAAGCACTCAATCTCGTTCCGCGTACTTTGGAGCAGGCGCTAAAACAGGAACTTGGATCAGATCGAAGCAGCGGTCGCATACGCGTCGGGGACGTCGCGGCGATTGCGGCGCGGCTCATCTCGGCAGCGGAGATCAGCGCTCGGACCCGCCCCGGCACCCGGCGACTGCCGCGAGAGCTCAAGCGCGGACGATACAAGCGCATCGGCGCGGCAGGATGGTCGCGTCAAGAAATCGAACCACTTCTGGCTGGAGGGAGAAAGTAGGATGCATCGCAGATCCGGAGCGCGGAAGAGGCAGAACGCAGGTCGCAGGAGCCATTCGTCGCTTGATCGCAAAACGATCTATGAGGTCTCGCACGTGGAGCGGCTGTCGAAGGCCCTTCAGCAGATCCTCACGGTCGAGTTCCGCATGCCGATCGATCTTCGAGTGTGCTGCGCCACCGTTGCCGCTGGCACGGCGCTCTCGCGGCACATCGTGGGAGACGACGTGTTCTACATGGGCTTGCCCTGGTCGACATCGGCGGCACTGAAGCACCTCGCAGGGCGCGGCTTCGTCTTTAGCCCGCGAGAAGCGCTAGCCGCGCTGTACCGACTTGAAGCTAGCCACATCATCGATCGTCGACGTCTCGAATATCGAGATCGCCGTCAGACGAGGCGTTCTCGGTCGAGTGTGATAATGTCGTCTGTTGTCAACGGGGATGAGTGGGCGCAACGAGCGTCGATCAGGACCAGGCAAGTCCGGCCAGGCGTCTGGGACGATAGATTCCCCCTCGGATATTCACGCCGCGGATGACGCGCTCGCAGGGAAATAGCAGCAGCCGCTCGATGCCCTGATATCGAAGACCGGTCCTTACGGACCGGTCATTTTTTTGGCCCGATTACCCTTGGAAGTTTGTAAATGTTTTCTCCCGTACGGATGCCGTGCGTTAAAGTGTTCGGTCTAGCGTGTATTACCGTGCGCAACTCGCAGCGCAGCCAGACCGTTAGCGTGCGGGATTACAAATCCATGACTTACCGTGTGTCGCTTCGCCCATAAGAGGTGAAGTTCGCTCCCATATGTGGTCACATCCCCGCGAGCCGCGGAAATCCGCCATTTTCCCGATGATTCGCGTAATGACGCCTTATGGGACAGGCAGCACGAACTTCGGCTGAGACAGCAGAAAGATCTGCAGAACGTCCGGTTCCCGGTTCCTGAGGTTCGTTCGCACCGGCCTGCCCCTCCGACAGCTGCTTTGTCCGCTAGGATCGTGACGAGTCCCCTCGGTCGTTGGAGCGATCGGAAGCGGCAGTAGAGTACCTCGGTCATGTTCATGACGGGAGACTACCGTCGCAGGGATCGTTGCGCTCACTAGCGCAGATCGATCTTGGACGGAGCAGCGCATGGTCACGCGTGAGGAACTTTATCGCCTCGTATGGGCAATGCCGATTACAAAAGCCTCGGAGCAACTCGGCATATCATACAGCAAGTTGGTACAGATCTGCGCCGCGCTGGGAGTCCCGAGGCCACCACAGGGCCACTGGGTGCGACTTGAGCTCGGCAAGGCGGACCCAGCACCGCCACTCCCGCCACCAGCAGAAGGGCAGCTTGTGGCGTGGACCGACGAGGGTTCGGCCCTCCCCAAGGCACCGTCGCGACCACGAGCGCCTCGAAAAAAGGCGATCTCAGAGCATCGTGCGCGCCCAACCATGCATCCCCTCGTTCGTGGCAGGAAGGCAGATTTCCTCAATACTCGCCCGACCAAGGATGACGGCTTCCTACGTCCGTTCAAGCGCGCTCTGCCCGACATTCAAGCGTCGTCCGACACGCTCGATCGCGCATTGCTGCTCGCGAATGCTCTGTACACTGCTTTCGAGGACGCCGGTCACCGCGTGACCCTCAGCGGTCTTAACTCAGCCGCTCGCCGCCTGCGTATCGACCCCCGAGAAGCCCCTATGAAGGGGGATAGGTACGACCCGTATCCGCAGCCATGGCGGCCCGATCGACTCACCCTCGTGGAAGCTGGTGCCGTCACCATCGGTCTGATTGTCCTCGAGATGACCGAGCGGGTGAAAATGCGCCACGTAAAGGACGGGTATGTCAGGGACAGTCCTGAGCTTGCCGCGCGCGTGGAGCGATCCCGCGCATACAGCTGGACTACGCTCAAGGACGTGCCCTCGGGTCGGTTTCGAATAGTCGCCTATGCCGCAGATCCCGCAGTAGAGTGGTCGCAGAGTTGGCAGGAATCCGAAAAGCAGCCAGATTCTCTCACTGCTGCGTCGATTGCCAAAGCCGTCTTGTTGCAACAAGGTAGGCTGACGGAAATGGCTCGAGAAGCCGCGCGCCAAGCAGGAATTCGGCATCGCGCGTGGCTGGAGGAACAGGAGAAATGGCGCCGCCAAGAGGACGAGCGACAAATAGCAAAATCTCGAGAAGAAAGCCTCGCCACTTTGCATAACGCTATCCAGCGCTGGGCTAGAGTTATGGAGATGGAGCAATTCTTCTCTCAGGCTACGCAGCGGGCCATGGGACTAGCAGATGACTCTAAGCACAAGATGCTCGAGCGTCTCCGCCTCGCTCGAGACATGATCGGCAGCCAGAACCCCCTCGACTTCCTGGAAGATTGGAAGGCCCCCACTGAACTCTATCGGCCTCGCTATGGTGGATTCTCCGACACCGAGACTCACCAAACGTCATGAATGACTGACTCCCGTTCTTCTGGACTGACGCTTTGGCCTTGGACGTTCCTGACACGATGATCCCGCCCGGCACGTCAGGCGTAGGCCAGGCCCGGTTGTTGAAGGCCGGCCTAGCGAGGGGCTGCCCGTACCCAAGCTGATCGTTAGAAGCGCCGTGCACACTGGCCTCTGCGGCTGACGGACCGATAGCGATGCGATATCTCACGCCGAGTCCGTAGTCAGCCTCCTCGATCCCAACACACCGAGGGCGAGCATTCAGAGCAATTTCAGCCTCTTGCTCGCCGACTGGCAGAAGGCGGCAACGCAGTCCGAAGCGGTGCTTCCCCTCCCGGGTGCTGACGAAAACATTTGCGCTTCGCGCAGGCGGTTCTATGGGGCTCACAAGCTGCCGCTCCCCCGTTGTCGCGGCTGCTGCTTCACAGCTGATCGCCAGAGATCGATGGTTGCGCCACGAGCCAGTGCGCGCAATGTTAAATCGCTTCGGCGATCGGCGCCGAGTCAAAAAAGGCATTGCATGGATCTTCGCAAGGATCGGTCGCTCGACGAATTGGCGCGTTTCGGAAACGTAGCCCAGTTCGTTAGCTTCTCGCCTGACAGCGGCGGACTTGCCCAGACCTATTCTCGCGTCGCCGGTTACCCAGCGAACCACGTCTTCGCTGACCTTTCCGCGGCGGTCGAAGCCTTGCTGGGCGCCGCGGCTGACGGAACCGTGAACGTTCGTAGCTACACGCCCGATAGCCCGAGAAGCCGCGAGTTCGTTTATGGCCTAGCCGATGTGGAGGCTGTGCTTGCCACGGTCGCCCGCCTGAGCGCGGAAGGGCTGCACCTTATCATCAACGAGACAGTCGATATTCAAGACGGTGGCGTCTCTGGCGTGGTTCAAGACGGAGTGATGGAGTTCGCACCGGATGACACGCCGCGTTGTGTCGAAAAGCCAGGGGTAGCCTCGCTTCCGCGCGATTGGGGTGCGAAGCTACTTCAGTCGATCTACGGGTTTGCTCCCGAACTTCCGCTCGACGGGCGGACCGAATTCAGCATTCACCCTAAGCCGCGTGGGTGGCGGCTCACCCATACGCTGCTCTGGGAACATGAAGGTACTTTTGCCGAGACGGCGACGGCTACCCTCGCTTGGCCGAACCGCTTCAGCAATCATATCGGCGACAAGGCCTATGGATTGCTGATGGCGGATCTAGCGGGTCTGCCGGTGCCGAGGACCGAAGTGATCGCGCGCCGCGTCGCACCCTTCCAGTTCGGCCGGCCGACAGGGAGCAACGAAGTGTGGATCAGAACCAGTCCCAGGGTGCAGGAGCCTGGGCTCTTCACGACCCACAAGGGCTGGATAGATCCCTTCAAGCTCCTTGCCGAGGAAGATCCGACAGGCGATCGCATCGCATCAATACTTCGGCAGGACGCCGTTCCAGCAGCGCACAGCGGTGCTGCGATCGTCGATGGCGACGGAGACTTCGTGGTAGAAGGCATTTCCGGCGAGGGCGACTTGTTCATGCTTGGCCACCGTAAGCCGGAACGCTTGCCTGGTGATGTCGTGGAAGCGGTCGAAGCCATGCATTACCGAGCGCGTAAGATCTTCGGCCCCGTCCGCTTCGAGTGGGTCTATGACGGCAGGAAAGTATGGATAGTCCAATTCCATGTCGGCGCCACGAACAGCACTCAGCGGATGCTGGTGCCGGGCGAGCGAGACCACTGGGTCGTTTTTCACGTCAGCGAAGGGCTAGAGGCACTTCGCAACCGTCTGAACGATATCGACCCTACGTCAGGGTTGGTGTTGCTGGGAGACGTCGGCATGACCAGCCACATCGCCGATCTAGTCAGGAAGGCTGGCGTGCCCAGCCGCGTCATGCCGCTCGGCAGTCCGTCGTAAGGGACCTTGCTAAACACATCAGAGGCGGTCGAAAAGTGATCCCATGCGAGGACTGAACAAGCGCTCGTAGCTCTTGAGCAGTGTGCTATCGGTCATGGAAGCCACGTAGTCGCAGATAGCCCGCGCACCCACTGTCTCATACATCGCAAAGACTTGCGTCGGTAGGAGACGCCGAGGGTCGGAGGCGAGCGCTTCGAACACGGCAACGACCATGCGCTGCCCCTTGAACTCAAGCTGCTGCACGCGCGCACCATTGATCACGTCCTCGACGACCAAAGCCTGCAACGCGTCGAGCAGGTCGCGGGGCTCTTCCGGCAGCCTCGCCCGATTACGAAGCAGCGTATGCTCAAACTCGATATCCTCGACGATGTCGACCGCTCGGAGGAAGTGGTGGACGAGGCGGCCGATGGCGCGCTTCCGCATGGCGGGAGCACCGAACAAGGAACCGATCAGTGAATCATACGGCGCGCTTCTGTCGTCCGTAAGCGGGCGTTCGCCGATAGCTGATAGCAACCCAGCGCAACGGCCGGCCGGCAGGAAATCTCGGAAGCGCTCTTCGTCGATCAGGCCGAGAGCAATGGCGTCCTCGAGATCGTGGACTCCGTACGCAATGTCGTCAGCAACATCCATGACGCTGCAGTCGAAGGATTTGTAGAGCGACTTGGCGTGCGCCCCGACACGAGGAGAGCTTTGGACAAAACGGGCACGGTCCTCCGGAGATAATGGCTCGAAAATCCAACCGACTATCGCCGCGTCCTCGTCATAATAAGCTTTAGCTGGCTTGCTCGTGTCTCGGTCGATGACGCTTACGGTCGACATGCCGGCATGAAGCGATGGCACTATCGACTGATCAATAACCGCCGACCTTTCTACCGGGTATTTGAGCAATCCGAGCAGGCTTCGCCTGGTAAGATCCGCACCGTGATCGGGAACGTAGCTTTCCAAGCGCGCGACGATGCGAAGCGTCTGACCGTTGCCTTCGAAGCCACCGTGGTCCCGCATACAATAGTTGAGCGCCAGTTCGCCCCCATGACCGAACGGCGGGTGGCCCAGGTCGTGCGCCAGGCCGATCGCGGAGATGAGTTCGGTGGGCGGTAGAAGACCCGGCCCTGCACATCCGCGCATGTGAAGCTGCTGGATCACGCCCGCCGCGACCTGTGCTACTTCGAGCGAATGGGTCAGGCGCGTCCGGTAGAAGTCGTCGTCACCGAGTGCGAGGATCTGCGTCTTGCCCTGGAGACGGCGGAATGCGCTCGAATGAACGATCCGCGCGTAATCCGTTTCGGCAGGTGTTCGCGCGTCATCGGCGTGCGCCCTACCCCCACTGCGTCGAGCGAACCAGAGGTCGGATTTTTGATCTATGTCGGGCAAATTCATGCCTGTAGAACGAAATTTATGAACAACACGCACCAACCTCACATACGTCCAATTTAAAGGGCATACTGCTCCCAATTGCCATTGTGGACGCGTTCTACTTTAGTTACCAAGCCGGCCACGTTCGGAACGCCGCCCTCAACAACGAGTTCTACGATTTTGGGTTTGGTCTTGGTGCCAGTCTTGCCCCCATCGGTAGGATAGGCTGCGAGCGGGAGGAAAGTCGATTTGCCGCGCGGCTGCGGCACGTACAGCGTCTGACCGCTGTTGATGCCCGACAACAGGATTTCGTCACGGTGGCGGTCGAGCAGCGCTTTGGTGTCGATCGTCAGCACCGTTTGCGGATCCTTCGAATAGGCCTTGGCGCCGAGCAATCGTTCCAGGCGCTCGCGCTCGACCCAGAAGAAGGTCTTTCGATTGAGGATCTCGTACCAGTCACGTGGCGTCAACCCGTCCCGAAGACACTTCAAAAGGGATGCCTCGAACATCGGCTTGTTGTCCCGCACAATCGCGTCCGGCAGGCCAGGCGCCTTCAACGTCACACACTGTGGCCGGCGCGCAGACTCGATTGCGAAACGTACATCCCCCTCTACGCCGTAGAGATCGAGGAGGCGAGAGACGCTCAATAGGCCGTTTTTCTTGATAGATGGCCAGCTGCCGTCGGTGGCCATGTGCCACAAGCGGGGATGGCGCGCGATCAGTTCTTCTTCGGTCAATTCCTTCTCCGATCGATCATTCCGCCTTGGCGCGGGTCCGTGGAGATAAGCGACACCGGCACGCCGGTCACTTCTTCGATTTGGCGGACCAGCTCACGCGTATGCTCCGTCAGATCTTCGAATTGCGGAACGTCCACATTGTCAATCGACAGATAGTCGGCGAAAGTTAGCGCAAATTCGGTCTGGCCCACCACCGCAGATGCGGTGGACGCCGTCCGCCGCTTTGGCGGCTTCGACTATCTCGAAAAGCCGATTGACGAGGAGCGGCTGCTCACCGCCATCGACGAGGCCGCGACATGGAGCCGCACGCGCCGCGTCGCGCTTGCTCGCACCGCCGCGTTGAGCGCGCGCGAGCGCGAAGTTTTCGGGCTGCTCACCCGCGGCTTCAGCAACAAGATGGTCGCGCTGGAGCTGGGGCTCAGCCCCAAGACCATCGAAGATCATCGCGCCGCAGTGATGGCCAAGACCGGGGCGCAGGGTCTTGCGGACCTGATCGCGCTCGCCAGCGCAGCAGCACCAGGCACCGGTGCGCAAGCACAGGCTGCGGGGCAGTAGCACCTGCGGCGGGGACCAGTGGCGGGAAATAGGGGGCAGTGTCGGCGGTTCGACTCCGTCCCCCGCACCTCTCTCCCCCGCAATTGCAAAGACGCTTGCGCAGCCCGCTTCAGCGGGACGGCGATTGCGAACAGTCTCCCGTAAGGCACCGGCGCCTCTGGCCTTCCACCTGCAGCGCGGCTAGTCTGCACATGCGAAGGTCGGGGGAATGGCATGCGTTTCGTGCGTTCGAGCGTTTCGGGGATTGTTCTGGCTGCGTTGCTGGCAGGGTGCGGCGGGGGCGGAAGCGGCTCCTCCGGGAACGTGGTCCAGCCCGGCACGGGCTCGAGCAGCCCCACCCCTACCGCGAGCGCCTGCACGCTGCGCGCGCGCCAGGACTGGATTCTGGCGACGATGCGCGAATGGTATCTGTTCCCCGAGACGCTGCCCGCCAGCCTGGATCCTTCGGGCTATACCAGCGCCGACGCCTATCTCGACGCGCTGACCGCCACGGCCCGCGCGCAGGGGCGGGACCGCTACTTCACCTACCTCACCTCGATCGCCGAGGAGAATGCCTATTATTCCAGTGGCTCCAGCGCCGGCTTCGGCTTCCGCCTGAGCAGCGACGGCGCGCGAACCATCACCGTCGCGGAAAGCTTCGAAGGTGGCAACGCGCTGCAGGCCGGCATCGATCGGGGCGCACAGATCCTGGCAATCGGCACCAGCAGCAGCGATCTCCGCGACGTCAGCGACATCATGGCGGCGCAAGGATCGGCGGGCGTGCAGGCGGCGCTCGGGCCAGATACCAGCGGCACCACCCGCGTGCTGCGGGTGCGGGACCCGAACGGCAGCGTCCGCACCGTAACCCTCGCCAAATCAGACTTCACCCTTGCGCCGGTCTCCAGCCGCTATGGCGCGCAGATCCTCACCGATCCGAACGGCGGCGGGCGCGTGGGCTATGTCAACCTGCGCACCTTCATCACCACCGCCGATCCGGCGTTGCGCAGCGCCTTTGCGACGTTCAAGGCGCAGGGGATCGACAAGGTGATCGTCGATCTGCGGTATAATGGCGGCGGCCTCGTCTCGATCGCCGAATTGTTCGGCGACCTGCTGGGCGGCGCGCGCGCGCCTACCGACGTGTTCGACTATACCAGCTTCCGGCCGGAAAAGTCCGCGAACGACGCAGTCCGCCTGTTCGCGCCCAAGCCAGAATCGATCAGCCCGACGCGCGTCGCCTTCATCGGCACGCGCGCCACTGCCTCCGCCAGCGAACTGGTGATCAACGGCATGATCCCCTATTTTCGCGCGAACCTTGGGCTGATCGGCACCAACACCTATGGCAAGCCGGTCGGCCAGGTGGCGCTCGACAAGACGGAGTGCGACGATCGCCTGCGCGTGATCGCCTTTGCAACGCAGAACGCCAACCGCCAGGGCAGCTATTTCAGCGGCCTGGCAGGCAATGTCGAGGCGAGCTGCGCGGCTGCCGACGATCTGTCGCAGCCGCTGGGCGACGTGCGGGAGGCGTCGGTGAAGGCTGCGCTCGATTTCGTCGCCGGGCGCAGCTGCAGCCCGATCGGCGGCACGGGCTTCGTTCGGCTGGCGGCGGCACCGAAGGAGCTGCTGACGCCGGAGCGCCCCAGCACAGCCCAGCGCGAAGTGCCCGGCCTGTTCTGACGCGCTTCTCTACACTTTCTGATGAGCGCAAGTAACCGCAAGTAAACACAGGTTAAATTGCAACCATCCCTTGTCTGGCCGGTTTATCGAGCACGTCCAGGAGGGAACACATGAAGACATTGATCTTGTGCGGCGCGTTTGCGTCGCTCGCGATGACGGCTGCCACCGGTGCCGAGGCACCCGCCAGCGTCAGCACGCAAACCGAGCCCATGGCCCCGGCGCAGATGACAATGCCCCGCGACGCGATGGGCTATGCCCGCAAGGCCGGCGCCAGTGATCTGTACGAAATCGAATCTTCCCGTCTCGCGCAGCAGAAGGCGGGCAGCGGTGCGGTCCGCCAGTTCGGCCAGATGATGATCGAGCATCACACGATGACGACGCAGCAGCTGACCAGCGCCGCGCGCGCCGCCGGCATGACCCCGCCGCCGCCGGCGCTCGAACCGCGCCAGCAGAAGATGATCGACGAGCTGCGCGGCCTGTCCGGTGCGCAATTCGACGCCGCCTATCTTCGCCAGCAGCGCATGGCACACCAGGAAGCGCTCGCGCTGCATTCCGGTTATGCGGAGAATGGCGACAACGCAGCATTGCGCAAGGTGGCCGCCGCTGCCGTGCCGATCGTGCAGCGCCACATCGATCTGCTCGCCCAGCTGCCCAAGAGCTGAGCGGCCCGCGCGACCCGCTGGAACGCACGTTTGCCGCCGATCTTGGCGGCAAGCGTGCGGCGGGTCGACCCGCGGGGACTGTAAGGTTAGGAACAGGCGTCCGTCCTAAGGGTGCCCGTCATGCAGTCCCCGTCCGAAACGCCCGCCGCCGTCCGCATCCTCGTCGTCGAGGATGATGCCCAGCTCAACGCGCTGCTCGTCCGGCAGCTGACCACGCTCGGCTATGCGGTGGAGAGCGCCGAAGACGGGCGCGCGGCGATCGCCACGCTGGCCCGTGCGCAGTTCGACGCGGTGCTGCTCGATCGCATGCTGCCTGCGATCGAGGGGGTGGAAGTGCTGCGCCGCATGCGCGGCGAAGGCGTGGAAACGCCCGTGATCCTGCTCACCGCGCTGGGGCTGACCCAGGAACGGGTGGAGGGTCTGGAGGCCGGCGCCGACGATTATATCGTCAAGCCGTTCGAGATCGACGAACTCCATGCCCGGATCCGCACGGTGCTGCGCCGACGCAGCACCCCCGCGGCCGACAACGCGACGCTGAGCGCAGGCGACGTGACGGTGAGCGTGCTGCGCCACCGCGTCACCCGCGCCGGCAAGCCGATCGAATTGCAGAAGACCGAGTTGAAGCTGCTCGCCGAACTGGTGCGCGAAGCCGGCAGCGTGCTTTCGCGCAAGATGCTGATCGAGCGCGTCTGGGGCTACGATTTCGTGCCGGCCACCAATATCGTCGACGTTCACATCCTCAAGCTGCGCCAGCGGCTGGAGATGCCCGGCCTGCCCGATCCGATCGCCACGGTGCGGGGCGTGGGCTATATGTTCCGCGCCTGAGCCGTGCCGCCGCGGCGCCTCCATTCGCTCGGCCGGATCGCGATCGCCTTCGCGCTCGGTCTGTCGGCCGCGACGACGCTCGCCGGCGTGGGCGTATACCTCGCACTGCTCGACGCGATCGACCATCAGGTAGACCTGCGCCTGCAGGCCGAGGCGCGCGAACTGCTGGAACGCAATGCCGACCTGCCCGAAATTGCCCGGCGCATCGCCCGCGAGAGCAGCGAGCGTGAGAGCGCCGACATCGGCTTCCTGCTGCGCGACACACGCGGCCGGGTGATCGCCGGCAACATCGCGCCCGCGCGTCCGCTGCCGATCGGCATCTCGACGCTCCGGCACGATGCGGCAATTCCCGGCCTCAGCCGCGGCCGGGCCCTGGTCAAGCGGCTGCCCGGCGGCGAGACGCTGGCACTGGTCGCGGAAAGCGAACCGATCGACCAGCATGATCACCGGCGCATCCGGATCCTTGCGATGGGCTTCGGCGCGGTGGTGGTGCTGCTGCTGATCGGCACCTTCGCACTGATCCGTGCGATCCGCGTCAACATCGCCGCGATCGGCGGCACCGCCGAGGCGATCATCGACGGCGACCTGCGCGCCCGGGTACCGGTGAACCGGCCCGGCAGCGCGTTCGGCGGGCTGGCGGTGACGTTCAACCGCATGCTCGACCGGATCGGCGAGCTCATGATCGGCATGCGCAGCATCTCCAATGACATTGCGCATGATCTGCGCACCCCGCTGGCAAGGCTGCATGGCCGCCTCGCAGCGCTGGCCGACGCACCCGAGGCGGCACCGGTGCGGGAGGAACTGGCGGATGCGGTTGCGGAGAGCGAGGAACTGCTCGCGATGTTCGCGGCGATCCTGCGCATCACCGAAATCGAGGGTGGCGAGCGTCGTGCGGGGTTCGAGCGGCTGGATCTGGCCGCACTCGCGGCGGAGGTCGGCGAAGGACTGGCGCTGCTGGTAACCGAAGGCGGCCGCAGCTTCATGCCCGCTCCATCGGCGGAAGCCATACCCGTCGATGGCGACCCGCGCCTCCTTACCCAGTTGCTGGTCAACCTGGTCGAGAACGCCGTGATCCATACGCCGCCGGGAACGACGATCCGGCTGGCGGTGCGCCGCGAGGGCCGCATGGCGCTGCTCTCCATCGAGGATGACGGCCCCGGTATCCCCGCCGCAGAGCGCGATCGTGCCTTGCGGCGCTTCGGCAGGCTGGACGCCAGCCGGAACACGCGCGGGCATGGCCTCGGCCTGCCGCTCGCGATCGCGATTGCGCGGCTGCATCATGGAACGCTGGTGCTGGAAGACGCGGCCCCCGGCCTGCGCGTGACCCTGCGGCTGGCACTCGCCGCCTGATCTTCAGATTTTCAGGAACAGAAAAGGGCGGCTGGTGGAGCTGAGGGGAATCGAACCCCTGACCTCTGCAGTGCGATTGCAGCGCTCTCCCATCTGAGCTACAGCCCCGCCGCCTTGATCCCGGGCTGGACCCGGGAAGGCGCTCCCCTTAGCGAGCCGAAACGTGCGATGCAACCGGCTTGTCGCGTCTGGCGGATGCTTTTGCGTTGCGCGCGGCGAAGTGCCTGTGACGCAGGTTAAACTCGCGGAACCCATCCGCCCCTCCGCTCGCTTGGACGACGCGTGACGGCAAGCATGCCGCAGCCGCCGAAATCTCAGCAGGAGAGATACGATGGACGACCGCAACAACCGCTACGGCCCGTACGGCCCCACCGGCTACAACGACAGCAGCAGCCAGGGCGACTATGGTCGCGATTACGGCTCCGGCCGCGATTACACCTATAGCAGCGCGCGCGACTATGCCGCTGCCGGCGAACTCGGACGCGGCCGGGACCGCAACCAGCGCGATGACTGGAACCGCGGACGCTCGGACTCGCGCAACCAGGATCGCTCGACCTACGGCGCGCAGGGCTATGGCCAGCGCAACCAGGAACGCAGCGGCTGGAATGACGGCGACCGTGACTGGAGCGACTATGGCTCGCGCAGCTACGACAATTACGGCGGCTATTCGGGCCAGGACCGCGAGCGCGACTATGGCCAGCGCACCTATGGCAACAGCGACTGGGGCAGCCGGGATTCGTTCGCGCGCAGCTATGGCCAGCAGGATCAGGGCCGCAGCAGCTACGGGCGGCAGGATCAGGATCGCGGCGCCTATGGCTATGACCGCGACCGCGGCGGCAACGGTGCGCGCGGCTATGACCGCGACCGCGGCGGCAACGACCTGCGCGGCTATGACCGGGACCGCGGCTTCTTCGACCGCGCGGGCGACGAGGTCCGCTCGTGGTTCGGGGACGAGGAGGCAGAACGCCGCCGTCGTCAGGATCAGCGCTATGACGAGCAGCAGGCGCGCAGCGAAGGCCATGCCGACAATCACTATGGCGAATGGCGCCGCAGCCGGATCCAGGAATTCGACCGCGACTATGACGAATATCGCCGCGAAAATGCGCAGCGTTTCCACAGCGAGTTCGACAGCTTCCGCACCGAGCGTACCGGCCAGCGCGATTCGCTCCGTCGCGTGACCGAGCATATGGAAGTGCTGGGTTCGGACGGCAGCCATGTCGGCACCGTCGACAAGGTGCGCGGCGACCGCATCATCCTGACCAAGAACGACACGGATGCCGAGGGTCGTCACCACTCGATCCCGTCGCGCTGGATCCAGACCGTCGACGACAAGGTGACCCTGCGCAAGACCGCCGAGGAAGCCAAGAATCACTGGCGCGACGAGGAACAGTCGGGCGCGATGTTCGGTGAGGACAAGACCAAGTCCACCGCCACCACCACGGACCAGAGCGCCACGCGCGACAGCTCGCAGGACTGGAGCACCACCGGCAATCTGAATTCGAGCTTCAAGGGCACCTACTAGGGTCCGCTGAAGCCAAAAAAGGGGGCCGTCCGGCAGTGCCGGGCGGCCCCCTTCCTGTTTGCGTTAGAAGTCGACGCGGTCCGCGTTCATCACCTTGGTCCAGGCCTTGCCGAACGCTTCCACGAACGCCGCCGCCGCATCATCGGTCGCATAGGCTTCGGCCAGCGCCCGCAGCTGCGAGTTGGAGCCGAAGATCAGATCGGCGCGGGTGCCGGTCCACTTGGCCTCACCGGTCTTGCGATCCCTGGCGACGAAGCTGCCGTCGCCCTGCGCTTCCCACTTGGCAGTGAAGCTGGTGCGCAGCAGATTGCGGAAGAAGTCGTTGGTCAGCGTTTCCGGGGTTTCGGTGAACACGCCGTGGCGGGAGCCACCATGGTTGGCGCCCAGCACACGCAGGCCGCCCACCAGCACGGTCATTTCCGGTGCGGTAAGCGTCAGCAGCGCGGCACGATCCACCAGCAGTTCCTCTTCGGACCAGCCCATCGTGTCGGCGGCATAGTTGCGGAAGCCGTCGACCTTGGGCTCAAGCGCTTCGAAGCTGTGCGCGTCGGTCTGCGCCTCGGTCGCATCGGTGCGGCCCGGCGCGAACGGAAGCGACAGGTCATGCCCCGCCTTCTTCGCCGCCGCTTCCACCGCAGCCGTGCCGCCGAGTACGATCAGATCGGCGAGCGACACCTTCTTCCCGCCGGCCTGGCCAGCGTTGAACTTTGCCTGGATGCCCTCCAGCACGCCGAGCGCCCGGGCCAGTTCTGCCGGCTCGTTCACCGCCCAGTCCTTTTGCGGGGCAAGGCGGATGCGTGCACCATTCGCGCCGCCGCGCTTGTCCGAACCGCGATAGGTGCTGGCCGATGCCCAGGCGGTCTTCACCAGCCGCGCGATCGAAAGCCCCGAGCCAAGAATCTCCGCCTTCAGCGCCGCGACATCGGCGGCGTCGATCAGCGGGTGATCCACTGCAGGCACCGGATCCTGCCAGAGGCGCGGCTCGGCGGGCACTTCCGGCCCGAGCAGCTTGGCATGGGGGCCGCTGTCACGATGGGTCAGCTTGTACCAGGCCTCGGCAAAGGCATGGGCGAACTGGTCCGGGTTCTCGTAGAAGCGCCGCGAGATCGGGCCATAGGCAGGGTCGAAGCGCAGCGCGAGATCGGTGGTCAGCATCGTCGGGCGGTGCTTCTTCGACGGATCATGCGCGTCCGGGATCACCTCGCCTGCGTCCTTCGCCACCCACTGGTGTGCGCCGGCCGGGCTCTTGGTGAGTTCATACTCATACTCGAACAGGTTCTTGAAGAACCCCATGCCCCATTGGGTCGGCGTCTCGGTCCAGGTGACTTCGAGGCCGCTGGTGATCGTGTCGCCGGCATTGCCGGTGCCATAGCTGTTGGACCAACCGAGCGCCTGCATCTCCAGCCCCGCGCCTTCCGGCTCTGCGCCGATATACTGGCTCGGGTCGGCAGCACCGTGCGTCTTGCCGAAGGTATGGCCGCCGGCGATCAGCGCGACGGTTTCCTCGTCGTTCATCGCCATGCGCGCGAAGGTCTCCCGGATGTCGTGCGCGGCGAGCAGCGGGTCGGGATTGCCGTCCGGCCCTTCCGGATTGACGTAGATGAGGCCCATCTGCACCGCCGCCAGCGGGTTGGACAGGTCACGCTCGCCCGAATAGCGGCCGCCCGGCTTGTCGCTGGTCTGCAGCCATTCGCGCTCGGGGCCCCAGTTGATGTCGCGCTCCGGCTCCCACACGTCGGCGCGGCCGCCGCCGAAGCCGGCGGTCTTGAAGCCCATCGACTCGAGCGCGCAATTGCCGGTGAGGATCAGCAGATCGGCCCAGGACAGCGCCCGCCCGTACTTCTGCTTGATCGGCCACAGCAGCATCCGCGCCTTGTCGAGATTGGCATTGTCCGGCCAGGAGTTGAGCGGCGCGAAACGCTGCGTGCCGGAGCCCGCGCCGCCGCGGCCGTCGCCGATGCGATAGGTGCCGGCGCTGTGCCACGCCATGCGGATGAACAGCGGGCCATAATGGCCGAAGTCCGCGGGCCACCACTCCTGTGAATCGGTCATCAGCGCGAAAATGTCCGCCTTCACGGCGGCCAGATCGAGCTTCTGGAATTCGGCGGCATAATCGAAGCCGGCGCCCATCGGATTGCCGGCGGGGGGGTTCTGGTGGAGCACGGAAAGGTCGAGCTGGTTGGGCCACCAGGTCCGGTTCGTCATGTCGAACAGGACGGCGTTGCCCTCCATCTTGCCACCATGCATCGGGCATTTGGATTCAGCGTTCATGGGAAACCTCACTGGGGACAGGCGTTGAATGTGCCCATACGCTGCCACGGGCCACGGAATTGAAAAAACAGATAAGCTCGCAGACACTAATCGAGTATTCCATCGGCCCGCAGTAGCTTTGCGTATGGTTGACTTGCCCTGCGATAGCGGCGCAGCGAACGATTGTTGGCGCGTGGATGGATTGCCTGCCAGAATTGGTTACAGTTGCGACCATCGCCAGAACATTGACACCGGAGAGCCTTAATGACCGATGCCACCGAAGCCGATCTGACCGGCGGGACCCCCCGCGCCCGCCCCGAGGGCGATCTCCAGAAGATCGGCGATCGCAAGCTCAAGCCGGCGACGATGATGATGGGGCACGGCTATGATCCGATGCTCTCGGAAGGCGCGCTGAAGCCGCCGATCTTCCTCACCTCCACCTTCGTCTTCCCCAATGCCGCGGCGGGCAAGCGCCACTTCGAGGGCGTGACCGGCAAGCGGCCGGGCGGTGCCGAGGGGCTGGTCTATTCGCGCTTCAACGGCCCGAACCAGGAGATCCTGGAGGACCGCCTCGCCGTCTGGGAAGAGGCGGAGGACGCGCTGGCCTTTTCCTCGGGCATGTCGGCGATCGCGACGCTGTTCCTGTCGATGGTCAAGCCCGGCGACACGATCGTCCATTCCGGGCCGCTCTATGCCGCGACCGAGACGCTGATCTCGCGCATCCTCGGCCGCTTCGGGGTGAACTGGCTGGATTTCCCCGCCGGTGCCACCCGCGAGGAGATCGACGCGGTGCTGACCAAGGCAGCGACCGGCAATGTCGCACTGATCTATCTGGAAAGCCCCGCCAACCCCACCAACGCACTAGTCGACGTGGAAGCGGTCGCCGCCAGCCGCGACGCGATCTTCACGGGCGACAACAAGCCGCCGATCGCGATCGACAACACGTTCCTCGGCCCCCTCTGGGCGCAGCCGCTCCGCCAGGGCGCCGACATCGTCGTCTACTCGCTGACCAAATATGCCGGCGGCCATTCGGACCTGGTGGCAGGCGGCGTGCTCGGGACCAAGGCGCACATCAACACCATCCGGCTGATGCGCAACACGATCGGCACGATCTGCGACCCCAACACCGCCTGGATGCTGCTCCGCTCGCTGGAAACGCTGGAGCTGCGGATGAGCCGCGCAGGCGAAAATGCCGCCAAGGTGTGCGAATTCCTCGCGAGCCATCCCAAGGTGGAGAAGGTCGGCTATCTCGGCTTCCTCGAGCGCGGCGAGGACAAGCGCCAGGCGGACATCTATCGCCGCCACTGCACCGGCGCGGGCTCGACCTTCTCGCTCTATCTGAAGGGCGGCGAGAAGGAGGCATTCGCCTTCCTCGATGCGCTGAAGATCGCCAAGCTGGCAGTGAGCCTGGGCGGCACCGAGACGCTGGCTAGCCACCCGGCGGGCATGACGCACCTGTCGGTGGCGGAAGAACGCAAGCAGGCGCTGGGCATCACGGACAATCTGGTCCGCATCTCGATCGGCGTCGAGGATGCCGACGACCTGATCGCAGACTTCGAGAATGCGCTGAAGGCGGTTTGAACAGAGCGTCGTCCCCGGGGCCCGGCCCCGGGGACGACGTGCGTCAGGTCAGCCCCAGAGCCGATCGCGATAGGCCTCGAAGCAGCGCGCACCGCAGCGCAGACGGATCAGCGCGCCTTCGGCCATCGCCGTCGCCCGCCGCGGATCCTCTTCCACTGCCGGGCGGATCGCCTCGCGGTTCCAGTCCTCGCTATGCTTGATGTCGAGCACCGCGTGCAGCGTGAAATAGCGTGCTTCCTTGGGGCTGAGCCCGACGCGCTTCAGCCCCTCGGCCGTCGCCGCCGAGCGGCCCGGCGCAGTGAGTTCGATCACGCCCAGCGCACCCACCGAATGCCAGGCATAGCGCCGGCTGCTCGCCATCGCGGTCATCGCATTGGCGAGGCACAGGCTTTCCCAGACAGTGTTCTCGATCACCGGGGTAACGGCGAGCGTCTCGACCAGCGCATCGAGCATCGGCCCGTGCATGCCCTTTTCGGTGCCATGGCCCATCTCGTCCCAGTAATTGCGGGCGAGTTCCAGCTTTGGGCGTGTCGGCAGCTTGACCTGCGTCATCGCGACCAGATCGTCGAACCCCGCCTCACCGGCGGCTTCCTGCTCGAAAAACCATCGAAGCTGGTCTCGGTCCGCCTCCGCGGCAAGCCATGGGAAAAGCGGATCGCCCTGCCCCGGCCCGGTCGCCTTCAGTTCTTCGAACCAGGCGATGAAGCCTTCGACGTCGGTGGGTGCTTCGGCCGCTTCATCGGCCACTTCGGCGCGCAGTTCCTCGAGGAACGCGCCCTGCAGCCGCTCCATGCGAACGTCGCGCTCGAACAGGCGCTGCCAGTCGTCGGAAGGGAAGCCGGGTTCGAGCCGCTCCCGATTCCAGTGGGCGAGGCCGCGCTGGAAGCTGTCGGTAAGAAACTGCGAACGGATGCGTGGCGCAAAGTCGCGCGCGAGCGTTGCCATGGGAAAACTCTCTCCTGCTTGGCCGCCTAAACCCCCGGCCGCGCGGGGGAGTTCCGATCCCCTTAACTAGATCAACCAGTTGGCTGTCGCAGGATTGTCACCTGCCGCGCCGCATGCATGGGATGCACTCGCCAAGGCCAAGTAGGTAATTGCAACAATTGCACGCGGCTCGATAGGGCTGCATGGCCGCCAACGATGCAGCCCTGAGAGGATCCATGACCCGTATCGCGCACCCCGGACTCGCCGCCAAGGTCACCACGGCCGAGCACGCTGCCTCGTTCATTGCCGACGGCATGACGGTGGGGATGAGCGGATTTACCGGTTCCGGCTATCCCAAGGCGGTGCCGATCGCGCTCGCCGCGCAGATCGAGGCGGAACACGCCGCCGGCAAGCCGATGCGGCTCAAGGTGTGGACCGGTGCGTCGACCGGCCCGGAGCTGGACGGCGCGCTGGCGCGCGTCGACGGCATATCGGCACGCCTGCCCTATAATTCGGATCCCATCGCCCGCGAGAAGATCAATGCAGGCGACATGGACTATGTCGACCTGCACCTCAGCCAGGTCGCACCGCTCGCCTGGGAAGGGTTTCTCGGGGCTCTGGACGTCGCGGTGATCGAAGTCGCCGGCATCCGCGAGGATGGCTCGCTGATACCCTCCACCTCGGTCGGCAACAACAAGACCTGGCTCGATGTTGCCAAGCGCGTGATCCTGGAGGTGAACCACTGGCAAAATCCGGCGCTCGAGGGGATGCACGACATCTATTAC
This sequence comes from Sphingomonas sp., assembly GCF_036731925.1. Taxonomy (GTDB): domain Bacteria; phylum Pseudomonadota; class Alphaproteobacteria; order Sphingomonadales; family Sphingomonadaceae; genus Sphingomonas. The sequence goes on along the minus strand of NZ_DAINDJ010000001.1, from coordinate 91,901 downwards.
GGCACGGCGCTGCCGCCCAACCGCGTGCCGATCCCGCTCACCGCGCCCGACCAGCGCATCGGCCAGCCGACGCTGCGCTGCGATCCGCACAAGGTCATCGCGGTTGTCGAGACCAACGCCCCCGATCGCAACCTGCCCTTCGCCGCGCCCGATGCCAGCGCGATCGCCATCGCCCAGCACCTGATCGAATTTTTCCGCCACGAAGTCGGCAAGGGCCGGCTGCCGCCGTCGCTGCTGCCGCTCCAATCGGGCGTGGGCAACATCGCCAATGCGGTGCTCGCCGGGCTGATGACCGCGCCGTTCGAGAACCTCACGGCCTATACCGAGGTGCTGCAGGACGGGATGCTCGACCTGCTCGCCGCCGGCAAGCTGCGCATGGCGAGTTGCACCGCCTTCTCGCTGAGCCCCACCGCCGCCGAACGGCTGAACCAGGATCTCGATCGGTTCCGCGACCGCATCCTGCTGCGCTCGCAGGAAATCAGCAACCACCCCGAAGTGGTGCGGCGCCTCGGCTGCCTGGCGATGAACGGGATGATCGAGGCGGACCTGTACGGCAACGTCAATTCCACGCACGTCATGGGTTCGCGCATCCAGAACGGAATCGGCGGATCCGGCGACTTCGCGCGCAACGCTTATATTTCGATCTTCATGTCGCCTTCCACGGCCAAGGGCGGGGCGATTTCCGCCATCGTCCCGCACGTCTCCCATGTCGATCACATCGCACAGGACGTGCAGATCGTGGTGACGGAACAGGGCCTGGCCGACCTTCGCGGCATGGCACCGCGCAAGCGCGCCGAGCAGGTGATCGAACGCTGCGCCCACCCGAGCTACAAGCCGATGCTGCGCGACTATTACGAACGCGCGCTGGCCGGCAGCTACGGCAAGCAGACGCCGATGCTCCCCGGCGAAGCGCTTGCCTTGCACCAGCGGTTCATCGATACGGGATCGATGCTGTAGAACTACCTAGGGTCGCTTCCACGGGACGCGCCGGCCGCAGCCGGTCGCTATAATGGCCTTGCGTCGCGGCGAAATCCGCCGCGGCAAAGGGCCGCAGCGCGTGAGACGAAATCAGACGACACGGCAATATGACCCGCTTGAGCGGTCCTTGCGGCGACGCGTTGTCGCGGCATCGGCTGCGGTGGTGATCATGGTGCTGGCGCATCTTGCCCATCCCTTCGTCAGCACGCCCGATGCTCGCGTGATCGACGGTGCGCTGGAATTCGGCGGCGCCGCGGTGGCCCTGCTGCTGCTGCTGCTGGGCGGGCCCCAGTCGATCAACGCGCTTCGGCAGCGGCGGGAAGAAGCGGATCGCGCCCATTTGGAGCGCAAGCAGATCAACCACCTGTTCCGCATGACCGAAATGCTGCAGAGCGCCAACGGCTATGCCGATGCCAATGCGGTACTGGGCGCCACGATCGATTCGCTGCTCGCCGGATTCGGCGGCGCGCTCTACGTTTTCAACAATTCGCGGGACCGGCTGGAGCTGTCCGCCAGCTGGCACTGGCCGGACGCCGATACGCTGCGCCCGATGCTCGCGCCTTCGCAATGCTGGGCGCTGAAGCGCGGCAAGCCGCACCTCAATGCGGAAACTTGCGGCGCGCTGCGCTGCGAACACCATCTCGGCTCCGCCACGGTGCTGGAACTGCCGATGACCGCGCACGGCGAAATCCAGGGCATGCTGAAGATCGCCACCGATCTGCCGGAAGCGGCAGCGGAACTGACGCGCATCCAGCCGCTGGCCACCGCGATTGCCGACGCCATGTCGCTCGCGGTCTCCAACATCGCGCTGCGCGAGAAGCTGCGCACCCAGGCGCTGCGCGATCCGCTGACCGGGCTGTACAACCGCCGCTACATGGAAGACGCGCTCGGCCGCTATGCCAGCCTTACCGAGCGCAGCGGCACACACCTGTCCGTCATCATGATCGACCTCGATCACTTCAAGAAGCTCAATGACGAGTTCGGCCATGCCGTGGGCGATTCGGTGCTGCGGGAGACCGCCGCGACGATCCTGGGGGCGCTGCGCACCTCCGACGTCGCGTGCCGCTATGGCGGCGAGGAGCTGCTGGTGATACTGCCGGAGTGCCGGCTCGAGGAAGCCGTCGCCAAGGCGGAAATCCTGCGCGAACGTATCGAAGCTCTGTCCGCCATGCACGAGGCGAAGGTTTCCGCCTCGTTCGGAGTCGCCGCCATGCCCGAAAGCACCCGCGCGGTGGCCGACCTGCTCGGCATGGCCGATGCCGCGCTCTACCAGGCGAAGGAAGGCGGCCGCAATCGTGTCGTCGCCGCACCCAGCCGCGAAGCGATGGTGCTGCCCCTCGCGGCCGAGTGACGCCAGACGACTTCCCCCCTTGGCGTCGCTCAGTTAAGCCTTGGCAATGCAGGGGACTTTCCAGCGCGCCGCGCTCGCACTCGCCGCCACGTCGCTTCTCGCGGCGCCGCTCGCCGCCCAGACCGGCTATGAGCACGCCGATCCGCTGGTCGGCACCGGCGGCGAAGGGCACACGTTCCCCGGCGCGGTCGCCCCGTTCGGGATGGTGCAGCTGAGCCCCGATACCGATACCGGCTGCGAGATCCGCCAATGCTACGGCCACGCCGCCGGCTACCGCTATGACGATCCGACCATCCAGGGCTTCTCGCTGACGCATTTCTCCGGCGCCGGCCATTCGGACCTCGGCGATTTCCTGATCGCGCCGGTTGCGGGAGACATCGTGCCGCTCGAGCCGGGCGATCCCAGGAAGCCGGGCTCCGGCTATCGTTCGCGCTTCGCCCATGCCGACGAGATCGCACGACCCGGCTATTATGCGGTCACGCTGCAGGACCAGGGCGTCCGCGCCGAGATGACGGCAGGCACGCGCGTCGGGGTCGAGCGCTATGCCTTCCCCATGGGCAAGGCCGCGCATCTGGTGCTGGATCTGCGGAGCTCGCTCTACAATTATCCGGGCAAGATCCTGTGGTCGTCGGTGCGCGTGCGGCCGGACGGGACGATCACCGGCGCACGCGAGACGCGCGGCTGGGCGCCGGCCCGCAAGCTGTTCTTCGCGATCCGCCCTTCGGCGCCGCTCAAGGCCCACGCCTTTGTCGATACCGAAGGCAAGGTGCCCTATCGCGGCTTCCAGGGTCCTGGCCGGGGCGACGATGGTGTCGTCCAGCTCCAGGGGCGCTCGATCGTCGCCCGGCTCGATTTCGGTGTGCTGGATCGGCCGCTGGAGCTGCGTGTTGCGCTTTCCAGCGTCGACGAGGATGCGGCGCTCGCCAATCTCGCCACGGAATCCGGCGACTTCGACGCCGTCCACGCCCGCACCACTGCGGCCTGGCGGCAGGCACTGGGTGCGATCGAAGCGCAGGGCAGCCCCAAGGCGCTGCGCAACTTCTACTCGGCCTTCTACCACACGCTGATGGCGCCCAGCGTCTTCTCCGACGCCGACGGCCGCTATCGCGGGCCCGACGATCAGGTCCACCAGGCCGAGGGCTTCACCTTCCACTCGACCTTCTCGCTCTGGGATACCTTCCGCGCCGAGCATCCGCTGCTGCTGCTCGTCCAGCCCGAAGCGCGCAACCGCGACATCATCAAGTCGCTGATCGCCAGCCAGCAGGCGAGCCCCTTCGGCATCCTGCCCGTCTGGCAGTTCCAGGGCCGCGAGACCTGGACGATGATCGGCTATCATGCGGTGCCGGTGATCGCCGATGCGTATCTCAAGGGCCTGCGCGGTTTCGATGCCGGGGCGGCGCTCGACGCCATGGTGGCAAGCGCCACCTACGGCCCTTATGGCGGGCTCGACTGGTACCAGAAGCTTGGCTACGTGCCGATCGACAAGGAGCCGGAAGCCGCCTCCAAGACCGTCGAATATGCCTATGACGACTGGACCATCGCCCGCATGGCCCGCGCGCTGGGCCGCGACGATCTCGCCGCAACGTTCGAGAAGCGTGCGGGGAACTGGCGCAACAGCTTCGACGGGAAGACCGGCTTCCTCCGCGCCCGCAAGAGCGACGGCGGCTATCGCGAGCCCTTCGACCCCACCGCGATCAACTATGGCTCGGATTATACCGAGGGCAATGCCTGGCAGTATTCGTGGTTCGTGCCGCAGGACCAGGCCGGCCTGTTCCGCCTGATGGGCGGCGATGCGGCGGTGGTCCGCAAGCTCGACGCGATGTTCGACTTCGACAATTCCAGGCTCGACTACAGCCATGCCGAGGACATTGCCGGGCTGATCGGCCAGTATATCCACGGCAACGAGCCCAGCCACCATGTCGCCTATCTGTACAGCTATGCCGGCCAACCCTGGCGGACCCAGGAACGGCTGAAGCAGATCGTTGACAGCCAGTACAAGCCGACGCCCGACGGGCTCGCGGGCAATGACGATCTCGGCCAGATGTCCGCCTGGCTGGTGTTCACGATGCTCGGCTTCTATCCCGTGGCGCCGGGCTCGAACCAATATGTGCTGGGGCGCCCGTTCCTCCAGCAGGCTACGCTGACGCTGCCCAACGGCAAGCGCTTCACGATCAGCGCGCCCGGGCTGTCCGATCCCAATCGCTATGTCGGCAGCGTCACGCTGAACGGCCGCAAACTAGACCGGGAATATGTGACGCACGAAGAGCTGATGCGCGGCGGCGAGCTGCGCTTCACGATGCAGGCGACGCCGAACCGGGCGGTCGTACCGATGGCGGGGCGGCCGTTCTCGATGTCGCGCTGATCCTCTCCCTCGAGGGAGAGGATAGCGAAGCTTGGCGCTTCAGCGCCTAGCGCAGCTTGGAGAGGGTGAGCGGCGCGCATGCGCGCCGCGCGGCTGGTTGCCCGCAGCACTGCCCCTCTCCCTCCCACCGCCTTCGGCAGCGGGCCCTCCCCCTCCCCGGTGGGGAGTGGGATCCAGCGCCTCAGCCGTCGCCGACGCGCTCGATATCGGCGCCGACGCCCTGCAGCTTCTCTTCCAGCCGCTCATAGCCGCGGTCGAGATGGTAGACGCGGTTGACCTGCGTCTCGCCCTCGGCCGCGAGGCCGGCGAGGATCAGGCTCATCGAGGCGCGCAGGTCGGTCGCCATCACCGGTGCGCCGGTGAGCTTCGGTACGCCGCGCACGATCGCGGTGCGGCCGTGCACTTCGATATCGGCACCCATGCGCGTCAGCTCGGGCACGTGCATGTAGCGATTCTCGAAGATCGTCTCGGTGAGCGTGCTCGCCCCGTCCGCCTTGCACAGCATCGCCATGAACTGCGCCTGCATGTCGGTGGCGAAGCCCGGGAAGGGCGCGGTGTTCAGCGTCAGCGGGCGCAGGCCATGATCGGCCGCGATCCGCACGCCGCTGGCGCTTTCCTCGACCGTGACGCCCGCCTCGACCAGGGCGTCCAGCGTCGCGCGCATGTCCTCCGCCGATGCGCCGACCAGCTCGACGTCGCCGCCGGTGATTGCCGCCGCGCAGGCATAGCTGCCGGCTTCGATGCGGTCCGGCATCACTGCGTAGGTGGCGCCGTGCAGCCGGTCGCGGCCGTCGATTTCCAGCGTTTCGGTACCGATGCCGCGGATCACTGCGCCCATTGCGACCAGCAGGTTGCACAGGTCGACGATCTCGGGCTCGCGCGCCGCGTTTTCGAGCACGGTGGCGCCGCGCGCGGTGGAGGCCGCCATCAGCGCATTTTCGGTCGCACCCACCGAGACCACCGGGAAGCGGAAGCGGCCACCCGAAATCCGGCCGCCCGGCGCGATCGCCTTCACATAGCCGGCGCTGAGCTCGATTTCGGCGCCCATCGCCTCGAGTGCCTTGAGGTGCAGGTCGATCGGACGATTGCCGATCGCGCACCCGCCGGGCAGCGACACGGTCGCTTCGCCTTCGCGCGCGAGCAGCGGACCCAGTACCAGGATCGAGGCACGCATCTTGCGCACGATGTCGTAGGGCGCGACCGTGGAGGTCAACCGGCTGGCGCGCACCGAGAGCACTCTGCCGAATTCGTTCGGTCGCGTGCCCTCTACCGAGGTCGATGCGCCCAGCTCATTCAGTAGATGTCCGAAGCTGTCGACGTCTGCCAGCCGTGGCAGATTTCTGAGCGTCAGTGGCTCATCCGTGAGCAACGCACACGGCATCAGAGTGAGGGCGGCGTTCTTCGCGCCGGAAATCGCGATCTTGCCGGCAAGCCGATTGCCGCCGCGGATGAGGATACGGTCCATGGCGAGCTTCTAGCCGCTCTGCGCGTCCGCGCAAGCGGTGGGCTGCTGGAGGGGCTTGATCGATTTTAATGCACTGATTTCGTTGCGCTGCTTTGCAGGAGGGCCCGGGGGAAAGTGCAGAGCGTGTCAGCCAGTTGTTTTGCCGATGTTTTGAGCGAGTTCATCGCGCTCACGCCAAAGGAGCGCGAGGCGCTGGATGCGCTCGAGTTGCGCCAGCGCCACATCCGGCGCGGGGCGATCCTGCAGCGTGAGAACGAGCCATGCGGAGAATTGTTCATTCTCCGCAAGGGATTGATGATGAGCTACGTGCTGCTGGACGACGGCAGCCGGCAGATCCTCCGATTCCTGTTCCCGGGCGACATGCTCGGTATTTCCTCCGCCATCTATCAGGAAGCGCCGGAGACGCTCTGTGCCCTTTCGGACACGGTGGTCTGCCCGTTCGACCGGGCAGCGCTGTCGGAAATTATGCAGCAGCATCCGCGGCTTTCCGCGATGATCCTGGTCTACAGCCAGATCGAGCGGGTGGCGCTGACCGACCGACTCGCCGCACTGGGCCGCACCAGCGCCAAGGCGCGGGTCGCGGCGCTGCTGCTCGACCTGCGCAATCGGCTGCGGGCGACCGACAAGTCGATCGACCGCGAATATACGCTGGGGCTGACGCAGGAGGAAATCGGCGATGCGACCGGCCTCACCGCGGTGCACGTCAACCGCATGCTGCGCCAGCTCGAAGAGGAAGGGATGATCGCCCGCGAAGGCGGCCGAGTCACCCTGCTCGACCGCGCGGCGCTGGCCGGCGCCGCGAACTACGTCAATCGCTACGAAGGGCTCGACCTGCGCTGGCTGCCGCCGGCGCGGTGAGCCGTGCGGGAAGCCTCCTCCTCGATCGTCATTCCCGCGGAGGCGGGAATCCATTTGCGAGGGCGCTGGGGAAAGAACCGAAGTTTCAGCGCCAATGGATCCCCGCCTTCGCGGGGATGACGGGTGTTGTGCTTTGGGGATGACCCACCGCCGAGAAAAACGGCGCAGCCAGGGCGCCTAGGCCTTTTCCAGCGTGCACTGCAGCGGGTGCTGGTTCTGCCGGGCGAAGTCGATCACCTGCGAGACCTTGGTCTCGGCGACTTCGTAGCTGAACACCCCGCAAACGCCCACGCCGCGTTGGTGCACGTGGAGCATCACCTGGGTCGCTTCCTCGATGTTCATGCGGAAAAAGCGCTGCAGGACGAGAACGACGAACTCCATCGGCGTATAATCGTCGTTGAGCATCAACACCCGGTAGGGCGTCGGCTTCTTGGTGCGGGTGCGGGTACGCGTGGCAATGCCGACCGCGTTGTCGTTACCGCGATCGTCCTGGTCGCCATCCTCGGCCATCCGAATCTCAACTGTACGAAGCTCGACCATAGGGGTCGCAAAATATGTCGCGCTGCCCCCAAGGGCAAGGCGTCGCGCCGGGCGGACCGCATTTTGTGGACAAGAAAAAGGGCAGCCGCCGTAGCGACTGCCCCAATTCGGTCCTTCGCAGGTCGGCAGGGCCGATCAGGCGTTGGTCTTCACCTTCTCGACGGCAACCGCGAAACGGTTCGAGATCGGCTGCGCGGCGTCGCCGGCCAGCTTGATCATCGCTTCGGTGTGCTTCGAGGCTTCGGCGACATAGGCGTCGAACGCGCTGCGCATGTAATCGCTCTGCAGCTTGAAGAAGTCGGTCGGCGACTTGACCGAGGCCAGGTTCTTCATCGCGGCAGTCGCGCTCTCGAACGAACGGCGGCTGTAGTCGGCCGCTTCCTGGCCGAGCGACTCGAAGCCCTTGGCAGCGATGCGGCCGGATTCGACGAGCGCTTCGATGTTGCCCTTGGCGAAGTCATTGGCTTCTTCGACGAGCTTGGTCGATTTCTCGACGGCAGCCTTGGCGCGCTCGTTCATGTCGCCGAACACGTTGTGGGCCTGGGTCGTCGCGTTCTCGAAATTGGTAGCCATGGTGGTCATTTCCTTCGCGGTGCTGGTGGTGACCGCCGGCGCGACGGTCTCTGCTGCTTCGATCACCGGTTCGGCCACGGCGTGGGCCGTTTCCGCGGGTGCGGCGATCGCCTCTTCAACGTTGGTCTTCACTTCCTGCGGTGCAGCGGCTTCGACCGGCGCGGGCACCAGTGCCGCGGCCGGGACGATTGTCTCGGCTACGGGAGGTACCGCCGCAGGCGGGGCCGCGGCAGCTTCGGCCAGAATCGCGGGCTTCGGAGCGCCGCGTGCCGCCATTTTGGCGGCGGGTTTGGCCGTCGTCTTAGGTCCCTTGCTGGCCATGTGACTAGCTTCCCTGCCTATTGCTGCACCGCAGCATATAGCGGGATGGCGTCAGATTTGCAAGGCTTCATTGTGCAGTGCACAAAAAGTCACAAATGCTTTTGAATTACGCCTATTTCTCAGCGTGACTTTACATATTCGCCCGGCGCTTCCGCAATTGCACAAAGGTTCCCACCACCTGGAACCCGCGCACCGTTCGGCGTAGTTTCGGCACGGCTGATCGTACGGAGCCAGTCAAGCCAATCCGGCCACCAACTTCCGGCATGTTCCGTAGCCTGCGCGATGAACTTTTCGAGCGAATCGGCGGGCTCCGAATTGGTCCAGTATTGGTATTTCTTCGCAGAAGGCGGGTTGATTACACCTGCGATATGGCCGGAACCCGCAAGAACGAACTTGTGCGGCCCGCGGAAATGCTCGGTCAACTTCCACACACTTTTGGCCGGAGCGATATGATCTTCGCGGCCCGCCTGGATGTAAACGGGGGTATGGACCTTCGACAGGTCGATCGGTGTATCGCCGATCCGCAGCGCGCCCGGCGCGATCAGCTTGTTGTCGCGGTAGAGATCGGTCAGGTAGCTGAGGTGCCAGGCCGCCGGGAGGTTGGTGACGTCCGAGTTCCAGTGGAGCAGGTCGAACGGCGCATATTCCTGCCCCATCAGATAGTTGTTGGTGACGTAGTTCCAGATCAGGTCGCGGCCGCGCAGCAGGTTGAAGGTCGCTGCCATGTAGCGCCCGTCGAGGAAACCCTCGGCACTCAGGCTGCGGATCATCGCCAGCTGCTCATCGTCGACGAACACCCGCAGGTCGCCCGCCTCGGTGAAGTCGACCTGGGCCGTGAAGAAGGTCGCACTTGCCACCTTCGCCGCCTGGTCCCTCGCCGCGAGCACCGCCAGCGTCGCCGCGAGCGTGGTGCCGGCGACGCAATAGCCGATGGTATGGACACTCTCGACGCCGAGCAGGTCGCGCACCGTGTCGATCGCGTCGATCTGGCCGCGCTCGACGTAATCGTCCCACACCACGTCCTTCATCGTCGCGTCGGCCGAGCGCCAGGAGACGACGAATACGGTGACCCCCTGCTCCACTGCCCAGCGGATGAAACTCTTCTCCGGCGTGAGGTCCAGAATGTAGAAGCGGTTGATCCAGGGCGGGAAGATGATCAGCGGCGTTTCCAGCACCGTCTCCGTGGTCGGCGAATACTGGATCAGTTCGTACAGCGGCGTGCGCTTCACCACCTTGCCTGGCGTCATCGCAAGGTTGCGGCCGAGCTCGAACGCGCCGGCGGTCGTCTGCGTCATCTGGCCCTTGGCCAGATCCTGCAGCATGTGCTGCAGCCCCTTGAGCAGGCTTTCCCCCTTGGTCTCGACGATCTTCTCGATCACCTGCGGGTTGGTGGCGGGGAAGTTGGTCGGGCTGATCGCGTCGATGAAGCCCTTGGTGGCGAAGCGGATCTGGTCCTTCTGCCGTTCGTCGACATGCTCGAGCGCCTCGACATTCTTCAGCAGATGGTCGGCAATGACGAAATAGCTCTGGCGCAGGAAGTCGAACACCGGCTCCTCGCGCCATTGCGGCGCCTTGAACCGCTTGTCGCGCGCCTGTTCCGCCGTTTCGACGAAGGGCTCGGCATGGGCGGGATCGAGGAAGCGCTGCCACAGCTGCATCGTGTCCGCCCAGAAATCGGCACTGGCGCGCACGGCGGGCGTGGGATCGAGCATCATGCCGAAGGGTGGCGCGGCCGGCACATGCTCCATCAGGTCCAGCCCATGCTCCAGCATCATCTGCTGCGCCCGGCCCAGCACCCAGGTCCAGTGCTGCAGGTCCTCCAGGCGGGGTAGGGTCGGCGTGAGCGTATCGGCCATTGATCCTCTCCTTTGCCCCGCCTTAGCGCGGGCCAAGCAATGCGTCATTCCCGGATGCGCTTTTATGGCGTAGAACGCGCGCACGACACAATTTTGTGTCGCACGTGAGAACCCTTGAAAGTCGAGGAAATGTCCGAAGAATTCTACCGCATCAAGCGCTTGCCCCCTTATGTTATCGCAGAAGTGAACGCGATGCGGGCGGCGGCGCGAGCGGGTGGAGAGGACATCATCGATCTGGGCATGGGCAACCCCGACCTGCCGCCGCCCGATCATGTGATCGAGAAGCTGTGCGAAGTGGCGCGCAAGCCCGATGCGCATGGCTATTCCCAGTCCAAGGGCATCCCCGGCCTGCGCCGCGCCCAGGCGAACTATTATGGCCGCCGCTTCGGCGTGGAGCTCGATCCCGAGACCGAAGTGGTGGTGACGATGGGCTCCAAGGAGGGTCTGGCCAGCCTCGCCACTGCGATCACCGCGCCGGGCGACGTGGTGCTGGCGCCCAATCCCAGCTACCCGATCCACACCTTCGGCTTCATCATCGCGGGCGCCACGATCCGCGCGGTGCCGACCACGCCCGACGACGCCTATTTCGAGAGCCTCGAGCGCGCGATGAACTTCACCGTGCCGCGCCCGTCCATCCTCGTCGTCAACTATCCGTCCAATCCGACGGCGGAGACGGTGGACCTCGCCTTTTACGAGCGGCTGGTCGCCTGGGCGCGCGAGAACAAGGTGTGGATCCTCTCCGACCTTGCCTATTCGGAGCTGTATTTCGACGGCAAGCCGACGCCCTCGATCCTGCAGGTGAAGGGCGCCAAGGACGTGGCGGTCGAGTTCACGTCGCTCAGCAAGACCTATTCGATGGCCGGCTGGCGCATCGGCTTCGCCGTGGGCAACCGGCAGCTGATCGCCGCAATGTCGCGGGTGAAGTCCTATCTCGATTACGGCGCCTTCACGCCGATCCAGGCGGCGGCCTGCGCCGCGCTCAACGGCCCGCAGGACATCGTCGAGAAGAACCGCCTGCTCTACCACAAGCGCCGCGACGTGATGGTGGAAAGCTTCGCCCGCGCCGGCTGGGAGATCCCTTCCCCGCGCGCTTCGATGTTCGCCTGGGCGCCGCTGCCGCCGGCACTGGCGCATCTCGGCAGCCTGGAGTTTTCCAAGCAGCTGCTCACCCATGCCAAGGTCGCGGTGGCGCCGGGCGTGGGGTACGGCGAAAACGGCGAAGGCTTCGTCCGCATCGCGATGGTGGAGAACGAGCAGCGCCTCCGCCAGGCCGCGCGCAACGTGAAGAAGTATCTCCAGTCGATGGGAGTGAATACGCCAGCGGCGAACGCGGGTTGATGCGGGCGGCGGGGGTGTTGCTACACCCCCGCCCTCCTCAACCCCCATCGTCATTCCCGCGAAGGCGGGAATCCATTGGGGCCCACGCTGCCGTTCCAGCCGTGAGCGCACTGGCGAATGGATCCCCGCCTTCGCGGGGATGACGACGGATTTGCGGATGGGGAGAACCTCCAGAAACGGCACGCCCGCGTGCGTATGTCGCACTTGCGAACCGCGCCCCACCCGGGGCAGAGCCGGTCCCCATGTCCCGCCCTGGCTTTCCCTTCTCCACCCGCTTCCGTGTCCGCTATTCCGAGATCGACGGGCAGAAGATCGTCTTCAACTCGCGCTATCTGGAATATGCCGATGTCGGGCTCACCGAGTTCTGGCGCTGGGCGGACCTTGCCAAGCTAGGCCCGGAATGGATGGAGGCGGAGTTCAACGTCGTCCGAGCGCAAGTGGAATATAAGCGCCCGTTCCGCTTCGACGATCTGGTCGAGGTGTTCGTCCGCGTCCAACGGCTCGGCAACAGCAGCATGACGATGCGCGCCGATCTCTGCCACGCCGAAACCGGCGAGCTGCATGCCGAGGTGGAGCTGATCAGCGTCCATCTCGACCTGGAGACACGCCGCCCCAGGCCGATCCCGGATGCGGTACGCGCGGCGTTGCTGGCGATCGGCGGCTAGACCACGACGTCGGCGAACGCGCCGCCCTGCGCGCGGCCGAGCTTGCGCTTCATCTCGTCTTCGATGTCCTGGCGGATCGCCGCCTGCTTCTCCGCGGGGAGCTGGTCGAACTGTTCCTGGGTCAGGCTGTGCCGCTTGAGCACGGCTTCCTTGGTACGCTCGGCCGGGCTCTTCCTGGCTTCACGCAGAAAGGCTTGGGCAGCCTCGTCCACGGGGCCGCCCGCGCTGCCATGGACCGCGGCGGTCGCCGCCACGCCCTTCACGCCACCGATCCCCACCGTCGAAATGCCGAACGTCATGCGCAAATTTCCCTGATGCACACGCGCATTATAGAAGCATTTACGCTTTCGCGGGGCCGGCGGCCGAACTTACTCGGCCGCACGGGCCTCCTCCGCGTCGTCGGGCAGGGCCCAGACGAGATCGCCCTTGCCGAGCACCCGCCCGTCCTGCGCCTGCACCGTCACCGGCGCGATCGGCTTGCGGTCACGCGCATCGACCAGGATCGGCGAGGCCGGAACGCCGGTTTCCCACCGCTCGCCCCATTGGCGCAGCGCCACCATCGTCGGCAGCAGCGCGTGCCCCTTGTCCGTCAGGCGATACTCCACCTTGCGGCGATCGTCGGCGCAGGGGACGCGGGCGAGGATGCCATGCTCCACCAGCCGCGCCAGCCGGTTGGCGAGGATGTTGCGGGCGATGCCCAGCTCGCACTGGAATTCCTCGAAATGACGGATGCCGTTGAAGGCGCCGCGCAGGATCAGGAACGACCAGCGCTCGCCCATCGCCTCCAGCGCCGCCGGAAGGCTGCATTCCCGCGCCATCGCCTGCAGCGTCTCTCGAACGGCTCCACCCATAAGGGGTACCCTACCGTAAAATCCCGGGGTGGGAAACCGGCGCCAACGTCACGCTTCTGCAACAGTGATGCACGGAAGCCCGACTTTCCCCTCAAATCGGTTGCCAAGACAGGCCGGCCCACGCCATCTAGAAGGCGTGCTGCGTCAGTATGAACTTGTAGACCGGGTCCTTTCCTACGACCCCGAAGCCGATGAGGCCCTGCTCAACCGGGCGTATGTCTTTTCGGTCAACGCCCATGGAACCCAGAAGCGGGCATCGGGCGATCCCTATTTCAGCCACCCGATCGAGGTGGCGGGCATCCTCACCGACCTGCATCTCGACGACGAGACGATCGCGACGGCGATCCTCCACGACACGATCGAGGATACGGTCGCGACGCCCGAGGAGATCCAGCGGCTGTTCGGCCCGAACGTCGCCCGCATGGTGGACGGCGTCACCAAGCTTTCCAAGATCGAGGCGCAGACCGAAAGCGAACGGGCGGCCGAGAATCTGCGCAAGTTCCTGCTCGCGATGTCCGACGACATCCGCGTGCTGCTGGTGAAACTGGCCGACCGCCTGCACAACATGCGCACGCTCCACTTCATCAAGAAGGAAGAGAAGCGCCGCCGCATCGCCCGCGAGACGATGGACATCTATGCCCCGCTCGCCGAGCGGATCGGCATGTACGAGTTCATGAAGGAGATGCAGACGCTCGCCTTCCGCCAGCTCGAACCTGAAGCCTATGAATCGATCACCAAAAGGCTGGAAAGCTTCCGCGTCGAGGGTGAAGACCGGGTCCAGAAGATCTCGTCCGGCCTGAAACAGCTGCTGGGCCGTGGCGGCATCGAGGCCGAAGTGACGGGGCGCGAAAAGCATCCCTATTCGATCTGGAAGAAGATGTCCGAGCGCCATGTGAGCCTCGAGCAGCTTTCCGACATCATGGCCTTCCGCGCGATCGTCGACAGCGAGGAGGAATGCTACCGCGCGCTCGGCGTGATCCACCGGCGCTGGCCGATGGTGCCGGGCCGGTTCAAGGACTATATCTCCACGCCGAAGCGCAACGGCTATCGCTCGCTGCACACCACGATCATGCATGCCGGCGATACGCGCGTCGAAGTGCAGATCCGCACCCGCGACATGCACGCGCAGGCGGAGTTCGGCCTCGCCGCGCACTGGGCCTACAAGCAGAGCTCCGTTCGGCCCGACACCCAGGTCAGCTGGATCCGCGACCTGATCGAGATCCTCGAACATGCCGAGAGCCCGGAAGAGCTGCTCGAGCATACCCGCATGGCGATGTACCAGGATCGCATCTTCGCCTTCACCCCCAAGGGTGAGCTGATCCAGCTGCCCAAGGGTGCGACGCCGATCGACTTCGCCTATGCCGTGCATACCGACCTCGGCGACCAGGCCGTCGGCGCCAAGGTGAACGGCAAGGTAGTGCCGCTGCGCACCGAAATCGAGCAGGGCGACCAGGTGCAGATCCTCCGCTCCAAGGCGCAGGAGCCGCAGCCCAACTGGCTCAACTTCGCGATCACCGGCAAGGCGCGCGCGGCGATCCGCCGGCACCTGCGCCACAAGGAGCGCGACGAGACGATCCGGCTGGGTCGCAAGCTCTACGAGGACATCGTCGCCCGCCTGCCGGTGCCCCCGGGCGAAGGCGCGCTCGCCGAAGCGCTGAAGCGGCTGAAGCTCCCGGACGCGGAATCGCTGATGGAAGCCATCGCCCGGCGCACGCTTACCGACGGCCAGGTCATGGAAGCCGTGATGCCGGGCTCGGCCAGCGGCGAGGACGACGAGCTGCCGCCCCAGCACCACGCGATCGACATCAAGGGCCTCACCCCCGGCGTGGCATTCACCTATGCCGAGGATTGCTGCCCGGTGCCGGGCGACCGCATCCTGGGGGTGCGCAAGCCGGACCAGCCGATCGTCGTCCACCGCATCGACTGCCCCAGCCTGGCGACGGTGGAAGAAGCGGACTGGGTAGACCTGACCTGGGGCGATAAAGCCGATGGCGGCGTGGCCGAGATCGCGGTGACGCTGAAGAACGAGCCCGGCGCGCTGGGCACGGTCGCGACGCTGATCGGCCAGCACAAGGCCAACATCCTGGGGCTGCGGCTGGATAATCGCGACACGACCTTCCACACCAACACGATCGACCTGGAAGTGCGCAACGCCGCGCATCTGATGAAGCTGCTGGCGGCCCTGCGCGCGGCGGACGCGGTGAGTTCGGCCGAGCGCGTGTAAGCTCCGCCCGTTTCCTTCCCCGTCAGCGGGCGGAAACGGGCTGGACCTTGGATAGAGACCCGCTACCCTCCCCCGCATTCGAACCAATCGAAGGGGGAAAGCCTTGGATCGTCGTACCTTCCTCGCCTCGTCGAGCACCGCGGCGCTGGCCGCGCTGCTCCCCGCCGCGGCGCGTGCCGCCGTGGCCGGCACGCGCGATGCCGAGATCAACGCCGTCTACAACCAGATCGTCGCGGAACGCATCCAGCGCTCGCCGGAATTCGCGACCTCACTGGGCTTCGACAAGGGCCCGAACGCGCCGCTCAAGCACAAGCTGAGCGACGGCAGCCCTGCCGCGAAGGCCCGCAACCTTGCCGATACCAAGGCGGCGATCGCCAGGATCGAAGCCTTCGATCCCGCCGCCTTGTCCGAAGGCGCCCGGCTCGACCGGGAGGTGGTGCTCTATTCCCTGCGCAGCGGGACGGTGGCGCAGGACAAGTTCCAGATCGACTCGGTTGGCCGTCCCTTCCCGATCTTCCAGCAGGGCGGCGCCTATTTCTCGACGCCGGACTTCCTCAACACCAGCCACACCGTCGTCACCCAGGATGATGCCGAAGCCTATCTGGACCGCCTGGACGCCTTTGCCGGCGCGCTGGACCAGGATACCGCAGACCAGAAGGAAGCGGCGGGCCGCGGGCTCGTCGCGCCGGGCTTCTGCCTCGAGCTCACCCTCGCACAGATGGCGAAGCTGCGGCAGCCCGATCCAGCGGCGAACACCCTCACCCAGTCGCTGGTGCGCCGCGCTGCCGCCAGGCAGCTGCAGGGAGACTGGCAGGGCCGCGCCGCGAAGATCGTGGGCGAGAAGGTCTATCCCGCGCTAGACCGCCAGGTTGCGCTGATCCAGGCGCTGCAGGCAAAGGGGCGCAGCTCGGCGGGGCTGTGGGATGTGCCGCGTGGCGAGGAAATCTACGCCGCCGCGCTCGAGCAGTGGACCACCACCAGCTTCACGCCCGATCAGGTCCACAAGATGGGCCAGGAGCAGGTGGCGGAGATCAGCGCCAAGCTTGATACGCTGCTGAAGGCGCAGGGCATGACCAAGGGCAGCGTCGGCGAGCGGCTGACGGCGCTCAACGCGCGTCCCGACCAGCTCTATCCCGACACGGCGGAGGGCCGCGTTGCCCTGATTGCCGGCCTGAACGCCGGCGTGCAGGAAATCGCCGCGCTGCTGCCCAAGGCGTTCCTCAACCCCAACAAGGCGCCGCTGGAGATCCGCGCGGTGCCGGTGGAAATCCAGGACGGCGCGTCGAACGGCTACTACACGCGCGCGGCGCTCGATGGATCGCGCCCGGCAATCTACTGGATCAACCTCAAGGGCGTGGGCGACTGGCCGAAATACAGCCTGCCCTCGCTTACCTTCCACGAAGGTTTGCCGGGCCACCATCTCCAGATCAGTACGGCGCAGGCGGCGGAAGGCCCGCTGATCCGCAAGTTCGGCTTCTTCAGCGCCTATACCGAAGGCTGGGCGCTGTATGCAGAGCAGCTGGCCGATGAGATCGGTGCCTATCACGGGCCGCTGGAGCGCGCGGGCTACCTCCAGTCCTTCCTGTTTCGCGCGGCGCGGCTGGTGGTCGATACCGGCATTCACACCAGGAAGTGGAGCCGCGAGCAGGCGACCGACTATCTCGTCGCCACTACCGGCTTCCCGCGGGCGCGCTCGCAGCGCGAGGTGGAGCGCTATTGCACCCAGCCGGGCCAGGCCTGTTCCTACAAGCTGGGTCACATCGCCTGGACGCGGGCGCGCGCCAATGCGCAGAAGATTGCAGGGCCGAAGTTCGACCTGAAGCAATTCCACGAGGTCATCCGCCTCGGCGCAATGCCGCTCACCATGTTCGAGCGGCTGGTCGAGGAACGCGCCAGGGCGATGGCCTAATGCAAGGTTCGCGCGCGGGCCGGTGGCCTTCGAACTCCCCGGCCCGCGCGCAGGATCAGGCGGCCCCGGTCGCCTGATCCATGAGCTTTTTCGCCAGCGCGATCGCGTCGGCCTCCGACATCTTGCCCGCCTGCACCTCGTCGGCGATTTCGAGCAGCCGGCTGGCAACGACCGTTCCCGCCTCCGCCGCTTCGGTGATGCGGATGCCGTTCTTGGCCTGGCCGATGCGATCCCATTCGGCGCGGATCGCCGCCCAATAGCCCTTGGTTGCCGCCCAATAGACATCCGCAGCCTTCACGTCATAGCCGTCGAAGCGGGTATAGCTGTTCAGCACATATTCCTGGACGACCGGCTGCAGCTTGCCGTCGATCACGCCCATCTTGGTGTTGTCCTGCCAGTGGACCCAGCCGTTCGGCGTCGGCTGGTGACGGTTGATGCCGAGATAGCGGTCATAGACGGGGCCGCGCGCCGCATCGCGCCGCGCAAGCGGCCGCAAGGTCCAGCCCGAACGCCAGCGGCGCACGCCGGCTTCGGTGGTCCACTGGCCCCAGCTGCCATAGCGCGGGCTGTCGTCGACCTGGTACACGGTCTGCGACCAGCGGCCGCGGCGCATCGCCTCGGGCACCGCCTCCCACTTCCAGCGGTTCGGGCCGGCATAGACGAGCACGCGGGCAGGCTCATATTCCCAATCCTGCCGCCAGTGCTTGATGACCATGGACTTGCCGCCCTGCTCCACCACCAGCAGGTGCTGGAGGATGATCTTGCGGCCGCTGTCCTCGATCACCCGCACCACTTCGTTGCCGCCGGAGATCGACCGATCGATCGGCGTATAGTCGGCGCGCCACGCAGTCGCTTCCTGCATGTCGAAGCGCACCTTGAAGGTGCCGGCCATGGCGAGGATGTCGCGCCGGTCGGCCTCGAACGAAGCCTGTTCCTCGGCGGCGCTGCGCGGCTTCACGGGGCCGTCGGCGGCGGCGGGCAGCGCGGGCAGCAATGCCGCAAGGCTCAGGGCCAGCAGGCGGATATGGCGGAACTTCATGCTATGTCCTCCCATGCTCAGAAGCGGTAGCTGATCGAGACGCTGCCGTTACGCCCCGGCTGGGTGTAGGCGTCGGTGATCGTCGCGCTGGCGGCGAGGCCGCGCACGTCGTTCCACCAGGCATATTTGGCGTCGAGCAGGTTGAAGATGCCGGCGCGCAGCGTCAGCCCGTCCGTCACCCGCACAAAGGCGGTGACGTCGACGATGGTGAAGGCATCCGGGCGGTAGCAGGCGGCGGTGCACACCGCCGTCGTGGCGCTCAGTTCCTTGCGGGTGCTGTGCGTCACGGTCAGCTGGCCGCCCAATGCCCCGTCCGGCGCGCGATAGCCGAACCCGCCGACGATCTTCGCGGGATCGACAGTCGAGAGCGATGCCCGAGTGCCGCCCCGGATCACGTCGCCATCGGCATAGGCAAAGGCGAGGTTGGCGCTGAAGCCCCTGCCGAGCTGCGCATCCACCCGCCCCTCGATGCCGTTCACCCGCGCCTCGTCGAGGTTGATGAACTGGTACACTGCCGGGTTTGCCGGGGTGAACGCGCCGCCCACCACTTCCTGCGAGATGAAATGGTCGTAATCGGCGTGGAAGCCGGTCAACTGCACGCGCACACCGCCCCCGCCGAAGCGGATGCCGCCTTCCACGCTGCGGCTGGTCTCCGGCTTCAGATTGGGGTTGGGCTCGGAGCGGTAGCCGAAGGCGAGGTTCTGGAAGAACTGGTTCACCTGGGAAGGCTCGGGCGCCTTGAAGCCCTGGGCATAGTTGGCAAACAGGCTCACGTCCGGGCTCAGCGCCCAGGTTGCGCCGATCTTGGGCGAGACGCGCGACCCGCTCTGGCTGGCAGAGTTGAACCCGGGCAGTGCGGCATCCTTGCGCGGATCCAGCGCATAATGGTCGAAGCGTAGCGCCGGGAACAGCGTCACCGGCCCGAGACTGATCTCGTCGGAGACGAACAGGCCGGCCAGCGTGAAATCGGTGACCGGAAAGGCGCGCGTCGGATAGCTTTCGCCCGCCGGCGGCACCGTGCCGTCGCGAAACCCTTCCTGGCGGGTGCGGCTGGCGTCCGCGCCGATGATCAGCCGATGGCGAAACGCGCCGGTCTCGTAGCCGAAGACGATCTCGCCCGATCCGCCGAACACGCGATTGTCGAAGGTGTTCAGCCGGGTGCGGTCGGCGAGCACGGTTCGGTCCTCGGCAGAGAACTGACTGTCCTCAGCCTGTTGCCAGTAGAGGCTCAGCCGCGTGCGCTGGATGGCGCCCTGTCCGCCCCAGGTCCAGTCGAACGCGGCGCGCTTGCGCCTGGTCTTGTCGTTCGCCGTGGTGCCGGCAACGCTGGTGCTGACGCTGGTCAGCACGTTGCTGTCGAGATGGTTGTCCAGATATTCGCCGGTCAGCCGCAGCTTGTGGCCGTTGCCGGGTTCATAGACGATCCGGCCGAGCACGGCGTTGGAGTTGCCGTCCTGCGGATTGGGTTCGGTACGCGCCGCCCCGACGCCGCCCACGCTGCCCTTGTTGTCCAGCTCGGCAAAGTCGCGGCGGGTGTAGGCGACCATGGCCGACCAGGCGCCGCTACGCCCGGCCAGGATGCCGGTCTCGCTCCATTCCTGGTCGGACGATTGATAGCCTGCGCGCATCAGCCCGCCGATGGTCTTGCCGCCCGGCAGGAAGTCGCCGGGATCGGCGGTGGTGAAGCTGATCGCGCCCGCGAGGCCGTCGCTGCCGTAGAGCGCCGAGGCCGGTCCGCGCAGGATCTCCACCGACTTGACCAGGCCGAGATCGACATAGTCGCCGCGCCCCACGCTCTGCGCGCCGAAGGTGAAGCCGTCGGGCACGCGTACGCCGTCCACCTGGATCAGTACGCGGTTGCCGCCGATTCCGCGAACCACAAAGCCTTCATTGCCCGCGCGGCCGGTGGTCCCCGATGCCGCGCCGAACCGCGCCGGCTGCCGGGGCACGCTGATGCCGGGCTCGAACCGCACGAGGTCCTTGATGTCGCCCACCAGCTGGTCCGCCATCTTCTCGTCGGTCACCACCGTGACGGTCGCCGGCACCTTCTGCGTATCAGTGGCGAGCCGGGTCGCCGCCCCGGCCAGGCGGACGAAGGAATGGATCACGAACGCTCCCCTTACTTGCGATTGCAACTGATTCGCAGTTGCTATAAACCGAAAGCAGATGAGGTCAAACCCGTTCCGTAACGAACACAAATACCCGGATGGTTGCCGCGGCAGGAACCCGCCGCCACAAGGGCAGTTGCCCTTCCCGTGTCCGTGAGCCCTCCATGTTCCGACTGCCCCGCACCGCCACCGCGCCCTTCTGTCCTTCGGAGGTGCGCGGCACCGTGATCGTGCCTGCCAACCTGTCGCCGCTCGCCAAGCTGCTGCGCTACATGGGGCCAGGGCTGCTGGTTTCGGTCGGCTATATCGATCCCGGCAACTGGGCGACCGATATCGAGGCGGGCTCGCGCTACGGCTACGGGCTGCTCTTCGTCATTCTGGCGTCCAGCGCCGCGGCGATGCTGCTGCAGTCGCTCTGCGCACGGCTGGGCATCGCGACGGGCCGCGACCTCGCCCGGCTGGTGCGCGACCGCTATTCGCCGGGCGTGGCGAAGACCCTTTGGGTATTTGCCGAGATCGCCATTATCGCCACCGATGTCGCCGAGGTGCTGGGCAGCGCCCTCGCCTTCCAGCTGCTGCTCGGCATTCCGTTATGGATCGGCGTGCTGATCACGGCGCTCGACGTGGTGATCGTGCTAAGCCTGAAGGGCCAGGGGTTTCGGCAGATGGAGGCGATCATGCTCGGCCTGGTCGGCACCGTCGCCGCCTGTTTCGTCGTGCAGCTGTTCCTTTCGCCGCCCGATGGCGCGGCAGTACTGGCGGGCATGGTGCCCGATCCCGCGCGGCTGGCGGACCCGCATGCCCTTTATCTCGCGATCGGCATCCTCGGCGCGACGGTGATGCCGCACAATCTCTACCTGCACAGCTCGGTGGTGCAGACCCGGGTCTCGGGCGAGGACGAGCCGGCGAAGCGCGAAGCGGTGCGCTATGCCCAGATCGACATCATCGCGGCACTTCTGGCCGCGACCTTCGTCAATGCCGCCATCCTGATCGTCGCGGCTTCCGCCTTCCACGCCAACGGCCAGACCGGGGTTCGGGAGATCGAGGATGCCTACCGCCTGCTCGTCCCCGCGACCGGCGCCGCAATCGCAGCACCGCTGTTCGGTATTGCGCTGCTCGCTTCCGGTCAGAGCGCCACTTTCACCGGCACGATCGCGGGGCAGGTGATTCTCGAAGGGTTCCTCGACCTCAAGATCCCGTGCTGGGTCCGCCGCCTGATCACCCGCGGGCTCGCGCTGGTCCCGGCGCTGATCGGCGTGCTGCTGCTCGGCGACGGCGCGGTCGGCCGGCTGCTGGTGCTGACGCAGGTGGTGCTGTCCGCCGGCCTGCCTTTCGCAATGGCACCGCTGCTGCTGCTCTCCGCCGATCGCACGCTGATGGGTCGCTTCGCCTCCCCGCGCTGGCTGCAGCTGGTCGGCTGGCTGCTGTTCGCGGCAATCACGGCCGCGAACCTCTGGCTCGTTTCGAGCCTGTTCGCCTGATGCGCGCCCGCTCGACGGGCCGTTCCGGCAGCGCTACAGAGCGGCGATCATGAACCGTCCCCAGCTTTCCGTCGTCGTCCCGTGCTACAACGAAGAAGCATGCCTCGACATGCTCCACGCCCGCGTCAGCGCCGCCGCGCGCGACGCGGTAGGCGAGTCGTACGAAATCGTCTTCGTCAACGACGGGTCGCGCGACCGCAGCTGGGAGGTGATGCAGCGCCTGTCCGCCGCCGATCCGCACCTCGTCGCGATCAACCTGTCGCGCAACCACGGCCACCAGCTCGCGCTTACCGCGGGCCTCGACCTGTGCGCCGGCGAGCAGATCCTGATCATCGACGCCGACCTGCAGGATCCGCCCGAGCTGCTGACCGAGATGCGCGCCACCATGGCCGCGCAGGGCGCCGACGTGGTCTATGCGGTGCGCCGCAAGCGCGAGGGCGAGAGCCTGTTCAAGAAGGCGACGGCGGCGGTGTTCTACCGCATGCTTGATCGCATCACCGACACGCCGATCCCGCTCGATACCGGCGACTTCCGCCTGATGAGCCGGCGCGCGCTCGATGCGCTGCTCTCGCTGCCCGAACAGGCGCGCTTCATCCGCGGCATGGTCGCGTGGATCGGCTTCCGCCAGGTGCCCTTCGTCTATGACCGTCACGAGCGCCATGCGGGCGAGACCAAGTACCCGCTGGGCAAAATGATCCGCTTCGCGCTCGATGCGATCACCGGTTTCTCGACGGCGCCCTTGCGCTTCGCCAGCCATGTCGGGCTGCTGCTGACGGCTGCGTCGGTGCTGCTGATCCTCTACATCCTGATCGCCTGGGCAATGGGCCACGCGATCCAGGGCTGGACCTCGACCATGCTGGTCGTGGTGATTCTGGGCGCGGTGCAGATGTTCGTGCTGGGGATGATCGGCGAATATCTCGGCCGGCTGTACGTCGAATCGAAGCGACGCCCGCTCTACCTGATCGCCGATGTGGCGGGGCCGGTGCAGGCGCACGCCTCGCTCGGCTACCGCCAGCAGGATTCGGGCACGATCAGCGTGTCGCCCCAGGCCCGCCACAACGACGCCGCGGAGTAAGGCCTTCTATTCCCCCTCCCGCTTGCGGGAGGGGATAGGGGAGGGTGCGACGTGGAGGTTCTTGTTACCCCGCCGTCGCCCGCTACCCTCACACACCCTCCCCCTGCCCCTCCCGCAAGCGGGAGGGGAGAAAAGGGCAGACTTTGCTTAAGGCTTCGGCTCGGCCAGCACGATGATCGAGAGGCCGGGCGGCATCGGCAGGCGACCGAGCAAATGCCGCTCCAGCCCGAAGATCGCCTCGAACGCCTTGTTGAGCACGGCCGGCGGCGGCGAATCGTCGCTGTCATCCTTGCCCATCAGCTTGCCGGCGAAGCGCGCGGCAACCGCGACCGGGAACAGCAGCGAGTTGAACCAGCGCAGCTTGCGCCACTTCAGCCCCGCCTTTTCGAGCGCCGCAAGCAGCGTGCCCTTGGAATAGCGGCGCTTGTGGTGGTTCACCACGTCGTGCGCGCTCCACATCCACTGGTGGGCGGGCACCGTGATCAGGATCTTGCCGCCGGGCTTCAGCACCCGCGCCATCGCCTTCAGCGCGCCCACATCGTCGTCGATATGCTCGACCACGTCGAGCACCGCGACCAGATCGTAGCTGCCGGGCGCGACGCCCGTCAGGTCGGGGAGCGGCGACGCGCCGACCGGCTTGCCCAGCCGCGCGCTGGCGATCTCGCGGGCGGCGGGATCGATCTCGATTGCGTCGACGTCGCCGAACGCACCCAGCATCGGCAGGTTGTGCCCGGTGCCGCAGCCGATCTCGAGGATCTTGGCGCCCTTCGGCACCGCGCCATAGCGTCCCAGATAATCGGCGAGGATGTCGCGGCGGGCGCGGTACCACCAATGGGTGGAATCATGCGCCGCCATGCGGTCGTAAACGATACGGTCCATTTCAGCCGAAAACCCACAAACGATTGAGTGCGAAGGTCGCGAAAGGGGTGACGAGCACCGCCGGCACCAGCGGCCACCAGGTGGGCCCATGGACCCAGGGGCCGGTCAGCAGCCAGGTGAAGCCTGCGTTGAGCAGCATGCCCGTCGCCTGCACGACGAAGAATTTGAACTTCAGCGACGCATTTTCCTCGGCGCCGTGCCCCTGGAAGCTCCAGCGGCTGTGCATGAAGTAGCCGAAGACCACCGCGACCAGGAAGCCGGCCACCGATGCCGCCACCGGATGGATCACATAGGTGGCGAGCGGCCAGTAGACGGCGGCATAGACCACCGTCGACAGCCCGCCGACGATGACGAAGCGGATCAACTGGCCCAGCACCCCGCTGGCCCGCAATGCCTCAACGCGCTGCAATACTGCCGTCATCTCGCTTGCCCTCCGACCGGCGCTCGCCCTAATGCGCTGCAGCATCCGAGGAAAGCGATTTTGACGCCCAACATCCAGCGGCTTTTCCGCCTTCGAGACGAATTCGACCGCCACTGGCTGGTGTGGACGCTGTTCGCCTGGGTCTGCGTGGCGGTGTGGTTCGTCCAGCAGCGCCAGGGCAACATCTACTGGCTGACGCTCGGCGACACCGACGACAATATGCGGCTGATGCAGGTCCGCGCGCTGCTGGCGGGCCAGGGCTGGTACGATCTGCGCCAGTACCGGATGGATCCGGCACTGCGCGGGTTCGACATCCACTGGTCGCGCATCGTCGACCTGCCGATCGCCGGGCTGATCCTGGTGCTCAAGCCCTTTGTGGGCATGGCCACGGCGGAGAAGTGGGCGTGCGGCGTGGCCCCGCTGCTGCCGCTCTCCATCACCATGACCGCGCTGTCGCTCACCGTGCGACGCCTCGTTGCCCCCCTCGCCTGGCCGATCGCGCTGATCCTGCTGGTGACCGTGTGCACCACGACCCTGCCGATGTATGCGCCGCTGCGCATCGACCATCATGGCTGGCAGCTCGCCGCCCTTGCACTGACGGTCGCCGGCATCGCCGACCCACGGGGGGCACGCGGCGGCGCGACGGTGGGGCTGGCAAGCGCCTTCTCGCTCACCATCGGCCTGGAGCTGCTGCCCTTCTGCGCAGGTGCGGGCGCGATCCTGGCATTGCGCTGGGTGTGGGACGCGGCCGAGCGGCCCCGGTTGATGGTCTACGGCCTCGCCCTCGGCGGCGGGTCCGCGATCGGCTTCGCTGCCTTCGCGTCCGCTGCCAACCAGGCGATGCGCTGCGATGCGCTGACGCCGGTGTGGCTGAGCGTGCTGGTCGCCGCCGGCGCGCTGCTGGTGGCACTGACGCTGCTCAACCCCGCCGCGCGCTGGGTGCGGCTGGCGCTCGCGCTGGTGGCGGGCGGGCTGATCGTCGCGGGCTTCGTGCATTTCTTCCCGCAGTGCCTCGGGCGTCCCGAGCAGGTTTCCGACGAGCTCTACAAGACCTGGCTGTCGAACGTGCGCGAGGCGCGGCCGATCTACCGCCACCCCGCCGACACCGCCGTTCCGGTGGCGATCGTCGCCGGCCTGGGCCTGCTGGGCGCGCTGCTGGCGGTGTGGAATGCGCGTCGCAGCCCGAAGCTGGTCGGCTGGGTCGCGATTGCGCTGTTCACCGCCTTCGCGGCCGCCATGCTGCTGTGGCAGATGCGCGCGGCACCGGGCGCGCAGCTGCTGGCGGTGCCCGGCATCACCGCGCTGATCTGGATCCTGGTGCCGCTGCTCCTCCGCCGCGGACCGCTCTGGGTGCGGATCGGCGTGGCACTGCTCGCCTTTGTCGGCGTGGGCGTGGTCGCCAGCGGCGTGAAGATGCCCTGGGCGAACAAGAGCGGCGCCAAAGGCGGCAGCGACAAGGTGCGCCAGGCGAACATCGCCTGCACCCGCACCTCGCAGCTGCGCACGCTGGACGCCATCCCCGCCGCGACGATGTTCACCCAGGTCGATCTTGGACCCCGCCTGATCGTGGTGACGCACCACAATGCCGTCGCAGGCCCCTATCACCGCAACGGCCAGGCGATTCTCGACGTCCACCATGCGTTCACCGGCACGGCAGATGCCTTCCGCCCCATCGCGGCACGGCACAAGGCGGCCTATCTGCTGCTCTGCCCGAACATGGCGGAGACGACGGTGTACCGCTCGCACAACCCCGTGGGCTTCTACGCCCAGCTCGCCAAGGGGCAGGTGCCGGACTGGCTGGAGCCGATTACGCTGCCGGAGGGCTCGCCCTACAAGCTCTGGAAGATCCGCTACCAGGGCGAGTAAGTCGCCCGCCGGATGGACGAAAGGGGCATGGCGCGGCTACAGCAGCACCATGCCCGCAACGCCCGCCTGGCCGCCGCAATCCGCCCCCCGCCTGTTCGTCGAAGGCCCGCTCGAGCCCGGCCCGCGCCGCATCGACGGCCCGCAGGCGCATTATCTTGCGCAGGTGATGCGCCTGAAGCCGGGCGAAGCGGTGAAGCTCTTCGACGGCACCAGCGGCGAATGGCTCGGTGTCGCCCGCGACGTGGGCAAGCGCGACCTGACGCTGGAGATCACCGAGCAGCTGCGGCCGCACGAGGACGTGCCGGACCTGTGGCTGTGCGCCGCGCCGATCAAGAAGGGGCGGATCGACTGGGTTGCGGAAAAGGCCTGCGAGCTGGGCGTCGCGCGGCTGCTGCCCGTGCTCACCCGCCGTACCGTGGTCGACCGGCTCAACCTCGATCGCCTGCGCAGCCACATGATCGAGGCCGCCGAGCAATGCGGCCGCACCGCGCTGCCCGAACTGATCGAGCCGGTGAAGCTCCCCGCACTGCTCCGCGATTGGCCCGCTGACCGCGCCCTGTTCTTCGCCGACGAGACCGGCGGCGTACCGGCGCTGGAGGCGATGCGCGCCCGCCCAGGCCCGGCGGCGATCCTGGTCGGCCCCGAGGGCGGATTCGATGCCGAGGAACGGGATGCGATTCGCGCCGTTCCACAGGCGGTCGGCATCGCGCTCGGCCCCCGTATCCTGCGCGCGGAGACGGCCGCCGCCGCCGCCGTCACGCTGTGGATGGGTGCGGCGGGCGACTGGTAAACCGAACGGTACAAAAATCCGCTGGCGTCGTTTCGTCGGCATCGCTAGAGGCGCGAAAATGAGCACCAAGACCGTTTCGACCAAGACCGCGGCGGTCATCGAGGATCGCGCCCAGCTGGTGGAATATTTCGCGCAGGGCGAGAAGCCGGCGGAGCGCTGGCGCATCGGCACCGAGCACGAAAAGTTCGTCTATTGGATGGACGGCAGCCACCGCGCGCCCAGCTATGAAGAGCGCGGCGGCATCCATGCGCTGCTGATCGGCCTCACCGAATTCGGCTGGAAGCCGATCTACGAAGGCGAGCATGTCATCGCCCTGTCCGGCCCCGACGGCGCGATCAGCCTGGAGCCCGCCGGCCAGTTCGAGCTGTCCGGGGCGCCGCTGGAGAATCTGCACGACACCTGCGCCGAAACCGGCCGCCACCTGAAGCAGGTGAAGGCGGTGGGCGACCGGCTCGGCATCGGCTTCCTCGGCATGGGCATGTGGCCGGACAAGACCCGCGCCGAGCTGCCGATCATGCCCAAGGGCCGCTACGAGATCATGCTGCGCCACATGCCGCGGGTCGGCACGATGGGCCTCGACATGATGCTGCGCACCTGCACCATTCAGGTGAACCTGGATTATGCCAGCGAAGCCGACATGGCGAAGAAGTTCCGCGTCGGCCTGGCGCTGCAGCCGCTGGCGACCGCCTTGTTCGCCAACTCGCCCTTCACCGAGGGCAAGCCCAACGGCTATCTCTCCTATCGCAGCCATATTTGGTCGGACACCGATCCCGCGCGCACCGGCATGCTGCCCTTCGTGTTCGAGGACGGCTTCGGATACGAGCGCTATGCCGACTATGCGCTCGATGTGCCGATGTACTTCGTCTACCGCGACGGCAAGTATATCGACGCGGCGGGCCTGAGCTTCCGCGACTTCCTGAAGGGCGAGCTCTCGGTCCTGCCCGGCGAGCTGCCGACGATGGACGACTGGGCCGACCATCTCTCCACCGCCTTCCCCGAAGTGCGGATGAAGCAGTTCCTCGAAATGCGCGGCGCAGACGGCGGCCGCTGGGGCCGCATCTGCGCGCTGCCGGCCTTGTGGGTGGGCCTGCTCTACGATTCGGGTGCGCTGGATGCCGCCTGGGATCTGGTGAAGGGCTGGTCGATGGAGGGCCGCGAGGCACTGCGCAGCGCGGTACCCAAGCTGGCACTGGACGCGCCCCTGCCCGGCGGCGGCAAGCTGGCGGACATCGCCGGCGAAGTGCTGGAGATCGCCGGGGCCGGGCTCAAGGCGCGCGCGCGGCTGAACGGCTCGGGCGACAACGAGTCCGGCTTCCTCGACCCGCTTCGCGAGATCGTGCGGACCGGCAAGGTGCCGGCGCAGGTGCTGCTCGATCGCTATCACGGCGACTGGCAGGGGGACATCACGCGCGTCTATGGCGAGGCGAAGTTCTGAGGACCGAGACAATGGAGCTAGTTTGAATTACGCTAACAGATCATCCATCCGCCTAGTATAGATCAGGTAGAGACTTTGGTGGAGGAGTTATGCGATCCGCTCTATTAGGTCAGAGACCCAGGGAGCATCTATAAAAATTTCCGGACCAACATCTCGTAGAGCTTCCCAAACAATCCTAATCTCATTTTCCCATTCCAAGTCTATAGACTTCTGGAACGCCCCCTCCTTTAACAAACCATAATCGAACGGATTACAGCTCCGAACTTCGTAATCAACTGGCCCGAATTTTGGAGCAGATAGAACTCCGTTGGATCGACGCATCAATCTACGAGCAAATCTCTGGATCTCTGATATTCGGAAAATTGCTTCACCCTTATCTACGCGCGAGAAGTCAGGCTCTGCTGACGCGCAAAATATGTAAGTGGTCGGCAAAACGATCCGAAACGTATTATTCGCGACGATGACATTTTGTCCGCCCCACGGGATAGGGATCGGTCCTTCACTCAGCTTTTGGCGAACGGACTCAAATCTCGGGTTATTCGCGTTATCTAAGCTCACGCTCGGAACGACATACTCGACGACGCCTTCAAGTCGATCGCCACGTTCCCCTTCAGAAGCTCGATAACTAGCCAAGCTACCCAGCCGAATACCCCTTCCGCTTGCGAAGCTATCGGCGAAATCGGATTTGAGGTGCTTATACACGATCACAACCGCTGCCCTCTTTGATAGATTGCTTACGAAAGCATTTTACAATCAAGCAGCATAAAGCACCACGCTAGCTGGCGGTGACATATCAGCGACTTTCACGTGCTCCGTCCTTACCTCCCCTCCCGCAAGCGAGAGGGGGATAGTCGTTCGGATAGCCTCAAACCGTCGGCTTGCCGTCCACCCGGGCAGGCACGCCGGCACCGTCGCGCAGGTCCGCCGGCAGCAGCGCTTCCGGCAGGTCCTGGTACGACACCGGGCGCAGATAGCGGTCGATCGCCAGCGTGCCCACCGAGGTGCTGCGGCCGTCCGAAGTCGACGGGAACGGCCCGCCATGGACCATCGCATCGGTCACTTCCACGCCGGTCGGCCAGCCATTGGCGAGGATGCGGCCGGCCAGACGCTCCAGCGACGGCAGCAGTTCCTGCGCGATGGCGATGTCGGCATCGTCCATGTGCAGCGTCGTGGTCAGCTGGCCTTCGATCAGCGACACCACCTGCTTCAGCTCCTCGACATTGGCGCAGCGCACCAGCAGCGAGGTCGCGCCGAAGATTTCCTCGGCATGGCTGGGATCGGCGATGAAGTCCGCACCCTTCATGGTGAACAGCGCGGCGCGGCCACAGGTCGGGCCCTGGGCTTCGACGCCCTGGGCGAGCTGCTGCACGGTGGCGACGCCCGAGAGCTTGGCGACGCCGCTCTCATAGGCCTTGTGGATGTTCGGCGTGAGCATCACCTGCGCCGGCGCGCCGAGCATCGCTTCGCTGGCGGCTGCCAGGAAACGCTCGAGCGCCGGGCCTTCCAGCGCCAGCACCAGCCCAGGGTTGGTGCAGAACTGGCCGGCGCCCATCGTCACCGAGGCGACATAGCCCTTGCCCAGCGCCTCGGCGCGGGCTTCCAGCGCTGCCGGCAGCAGGAACACGGGGTTGATGCTGCTCATCTCGGCATAGACGGGGATCGGCACCGGGCGGCTCTGCGCGATGCGGACCAGCGCCAGGCCACCGCCGCGCGAACCGGTGAAGCCCACCGCGGTGATGCGCGGATCGCGGACCAGCGCCTCGCCCAGCTCGTTGGCGGTGCCGGCGACCATCGAGAACACGCCTGCCGGCATGCCGGTCTTTTCCACTGCGCGTGCGATCGCCGTCGCGACCAGCTCGGCCGTGCCCGGGTGCGCCGGGTGGCCCTTCACCACCACCGGGCAACCGGCGGCGAGTGCCGAGGCGGTGTCGCCGCCGGCCGTCGAGAAGGCGAGCGGGAAGTTCGACGCGCCGAACACCGCGACCGGGCCCAGCGGCACCATGCGCAGGCGCAGATCCGGCTTGGGCAGCGGCGCGCGATCGGGGATCGCATGGTCGATGCGGACGCGGAGATAATCGCCCAGGCGCAGTTCCTTAGCGAACAGGCGCAGCTGGCCGGCGGTGCGGCCGCGCTCGCCCTGGAGGCGGGCCTGCGGCAGGCCGCTTTCCTGCATCGCGCGCTCGATCAGTTCGTCGCCCAGCGCTTCGATTTCCTCGGCGATGGCTTCGAGGAACTTGGCGCGGTCTTCGCGGGGCAGGCTGGAATAGGGCAGGAACGCGGCTTCGGCGGCGGCGCAGGCGGCGTCGACGTCTTCCAGCGTCGCGGTGCTGAAGCTGGGCTCGATCTCGCTGCCGGTCGCGGCGGCAACGGCGCGGAAGCCGGCGTCGCGAGCGACACGCTTCGATGCGATGAACAATTCTCCGGTCAGCGCCATGGCGAGATCTCTCCGATTCTGGTCGTGAAGTTAGCGGTAACAGTGGTAGTGGCAGGTAAGCGTTGGTGACCCCCGGCGCAACCGCCGGCGCCCCCATGACGCCAGCCCGGTCGGGAAATCAAGCGAATGCCCGACCGCGCCGCCGCGCTATTACTCCGCGCAGTTCGGATGCGCTAACCAAATGTGCTGGGCACGGGCAGATTCGAGCCTCTGGGCGGAAGATTCGCCCATGGCTGTCGAATGCAGCGCTGCAGGAGGAAGATACGGCTTCGGATCGACTGACCCGGTGGCGGAGACGGAGGGAGTGTCCGCTTGGGATGCATCAACCCATTGAATCACATTGGAATCAGCTACTTACCCCCTTGTTGTGGGGTACATCTTCGGGGTACATCGGGGGTACATTGATCCTCTAGGGAGCTCGAAATTGACGACCCGCAAGGCCCGGCTTGGCCAATATCTTGAGTGGCACAATGGCAGTATCCGGGTGACCGTCCCCGTCCCGAAGCCGGTGCAGGAGCGACTTGGCACCACCCGCCTTAAGCGTTCGCTGAAGACGGACAGCCCAGCCAACGCCGAACGAATCAAGCACGCGATCATCCACGAATTGAAAGCGCGCATCGTGAACGCCGAGCGTGCCACCGATGGTCTCACGGGCGAAGCGATGGACTGGCGGCAGTCCCTGGTAGCGTCCGACCCCGGCCGGGCACGCGAGGCCATGGAATGGCTCCTGCACGACCGCGCCGAGGAACTGGAGCAGAAGCGTGGGCTGACCGTCGCGCGCGAGTTCGTCGCGGTGGCCACCGGCGAAGCCACGCCCATCGACACCCTGCTGGAATCCTACCTCGCCACCTGCGGTCTCAAGCCACGCACCCAAGACGGCATCCGCCGGTGCGTCCGGATCTATCAGGAATGGGCAGAGCGGAACCGCGAGCCTACCACGATGGAGCAGGTGACGCGGAAGGTCGCCGGTCGGTTCGTGTCGGACCTGCTGACGCGCATGGCCCCACAGTCGGCGGTCACCTACACCAAGTTCCTCGGGGGTTACTGGCGATTCCTTGAGGGCAAGGGATACGTGTCCGAGGTCCCGTGGACGGGCCAGCTGAAGGGCGTGAAGCAGGCTCAGAAGCGCCGCTCAGCCGTCATGGAGGCGACCACCAGCACCACCGGCGGCAAGCGCCCCTACACCGACGAGGAAGCCCGTGCGCTACTATACGCCGTGCCGGAGGGCCCGGTTGACCAGCGGACGCTGGACCTTGTGTGGATTGGCGCGCTGTCAGGCATGCGCCTGGACGAGATTTGCAGCCTGCGGGTGCGGGATTGCGCAGACGGTTGGTTCAACGTCAGCGCCGATGGGACGGGCAAGACCGACGCTGCCACCCGCCGGGTGCCTATGCACCCCGGCCTGACCGCCATCGTTGCGAAGCGGGTCGCCGGAAAGAAGCAGGGCGACTACCTCATCCACGATCTTCCGGAGCCCCCGAAAGATTCGGTCCGCGAACGCTCCATGCCCGCCAGCAAGGCCTACACGCGCTTCCGGCGGAGGCTGGGGATTGACGAGCGAGCCGAGGGACAGCGCCAGTCCAACGTCGATTTCCACAGCTGGCGGCGCTGGTTCATCCGGAAGGCCAAGGACGCGGGTTGCGAACCGTGGACCATCGCGGACGTTGTGGGCCACAGCACAGACGACCTCCCGCTGGGGCTGACCATGGGCCGCTACCCGGGGAGGGCAAGCGACAAGGCTCTCACCGAATGCGTCCACTCTGTCGCGCCACCAGCCGCCTCTGTGTAGATCGGACCGACACAGACGAGCGCGTCGTTCGGCTCTCTGAGGAACCTTCCCCAGAGTCCTGGCCAAGCTGGACGCCGACGAGAAGGGTAAGAAGCCGATTCTTACCCCTGGCGGCACGCAGCAAATGCGCGTGGTGTCCCGTCCCGGCCTATCCAAGCTGATCCAGTGGCGCAATAAGCCGCAGGCCAAGAAGCGCGTTCCGGGCTGCACGCTCGCCGCGCCTCATAACCTTGAGATATTTGGCAAGCACTCGATATCACCCGTTCGGCGGGTGATATCCATCGCGCGCCCCATACCAAGACATGGTGTTCTTCGCGGTGTGCAGCACGGCTCAACCTTAATCTGGCGTAGGCTGGACCGAGAGTTGAAGCGGCACCCTCAAAACTTTTGAGGGTCAGCCCTGTCCACAATACAGGGGCGCTGCTTAGGAGCAGGCCGCTTTTCATCGGCTCTGCCAGAGCCAGCGGGCGGCCATGCCGATTATCCCTCACCCTCGGAGGGTGCGGTAACTAGGTGTATGAAACGGCTTCCGACGTCCTGAAGGTTCCCTGCATCTGCCCCGCAGGTTCCCGGCCGGTGCGGTTTCGGTTCGATCCTCCACCAGCCCCTGCCCTGCCATCGGCCGGAGCGCACGTGGCAATTAACCCTCACCCTCGGAGAAGGGAAACCGTAAGTGTTCACTGTCGGTGAAACTTCAGGCTCCTGAAGGTTCATCCTCCTTATCAGTCCCTCCGAGAACCTTGCCGTGAGACCCTTGTCTGGTCCGTTCGGGGAGGACGAGGGATCGCCAGACCCGCCGTCCACCCTCCGCCCCCTCCAGTTTCCATCGGCCGACCTCTCGCCCGCGCTGCGGGTGATCGACGGTCGCTGAGCGGGTCCGGTCATCTGTGGCGGGGACCGGACCCGCATGCCCTTCTCACCGCCTTGCCCATCCCCTTTCCCGATCCCGGCGCGTCACGCCGGTCCGGCGATGCTGCCCAGCGTCGCCCCTGCCACCGCTGCGCAAGCAGCCCGTTCAACCCCAAAGAGACCTACCGCCATGTCCGATACGACCACCAACGGTTCCTTTGCCGTAGACGGCACGGAGTCGACGTTCACCGCCACGACTGCCGATTACACGCTGACGCCCGACGAGGAGGCCTTGATCGCCGGGATCGAAGACCTCGACCCCATCGACTCCATCCCCTCGCCCGTGGTCGCCACCGGCGACACCTCCCGGTTCGCCATCGTCCCACCTGTCACCGCGCTGCCGCCCGCCCTGCAGGAATACGTTCGGCAACAGCTGGTCGGCATCCCGGAAGAGCGCCTTGCGGAAGCCGAGCGCGGCGCAGTTCTGCTCGCCATGCGGAAGAACG
Source organism: Sphingomonas sp. (assembly GCF_036731925.1). GTDB lineage: Bacteria > Pseudomonadota > Alphaproteobacteria > Sphingomonadales > Sphingomonadaceae > Sphingomonas. The sequence continues at coordinate 57,938 of NZ_DAINDJ010000001.1, read as the reverse complement.
CGCTGGAGCTTCGGGTCAAGCAGGGCGCTGGCCCCGGTGCCACGCCCTACGCTCGGGAGCTTCTGGACATCTCGCGGGCCATCTATGACCTCGAACGCGAGTTCGACAGCATCACCGCCAAGCTGGCGGAGGTCGACCGCTATGAGACCGACACGGACCCGGTCACCGGCGCAACGTCGCCCCGCCCGGTCTATGCCGTCGACGGCCAGAGCCGCCGAGCCCTGGAACAGCGGCTGGCCCAGATCACCTATGAGATCAGCCTCAAGGACGGTGAGGAAGGCCGCCGCCGCCTCGCGAAGGCCAAGAAGGAAACCGCAGAGTTCCTGAAGGCCCAGCGGGATCAGCTGGCGGAGGACGCCGAGGCGCGAGCGATGGCCGAGCAGATGAACCGGGAAGCCCGGATCAAGGCCAAGGCGGAACTGTACGCCAAGCACAACCGGCACAACCTGAGCTAACGCAATGAGCAACGCCTTCCTCTGGTCCGCGCTCTGGCTCGCGCTGGCCTACGTCTGATGGCCCGCTACTCCTCCCGCGAGGGTCGCTGGCACGGTCGCCGCTTCACGCCGCTGCACCAGCCGACTGCCGAGCCCGACGACCGCGAGTGGCATACGCAACTGCCGAACGGCATGCTTGTGGTCGAGTACAGCAATCCCGTCCGTCGCCTGCCCTGCGAACCCCAGCCGGTGCTTGTGAAGGGCTCCGTTGGAACCGCCAAGGCAAACCCGGAGCCGTCCTGCGCAGAGGCCACAACGCCTCCGCCGGATCGCAGCAAGCCAACGCGGGACCACCGTGAGTGGAAGCCCGGTCTCGGTCGGGACTGATCCTCGACACCATCAACCATTGATCCTCCCCGCTCTGCCTCCGGGGAGGGTCGCCCATCGACTTGAGGCACCACGAGAGCATGACCGCCACACCACGCCCAACCGAGGCCCACGCCTCTCCCGCCACCCGCGACGATGCCATTGCCGCTATGTGCCGCGAATGCATTTACGACGACCTTGAGCCCGGCACGTGGCGCGAACAGTGCGCCGCCTGCACGGTGGCCGCCTGTCCGCTCTACGCCTTCCGCCCGGTTCCCGACGTGCGCTTGCATGGTCGCCGCCTGTCCCGGGAAGAAGCCGCAGCGCACGTGCAGGCCAAGCTTGCGGCCATCCGCCGGACGTCGCCGCGCGCGGCCTGAAACGGGCACCAATCACCAGCCGCCGTTGGTGATCCAGCACATCGCGGCGGGCTCAGGTCCGCTAGCTCCAGACAACCCACACCCCCGCCAGATCACCAGCGTACAGCGGGGGTGCCCACCACAGCGAGGGCCGCATGCCTGATGCGAAGTACTGTTCCGGGTGCGAGCAGACGCTCCCAGCTCCCGCGTTCTACACGCGCGCCGATGGGAGGCTCTCCAGCCGGTGCAAGAAGTGCAAATCAGCTGCCAACGCTGGACGACAGCGAGCGCGGACCGCCGCCCGCAATGCTGACCCAGAAGTCCTCCGCGCACGCCAGCAGCATGCCGAGAGGGTCAAGAGGGAGCGGGAGGCTCGGGAGCTTGCCCGCGCCGTCGCACGCGAGGCTGCCCGAGCGGAAGCACAGGCGCGCGCGACATCGCGGGTGAAGACCGGGGCCAAGCTCAAGGGCAACCGCCGCAAGGCGGTCCAGCCGGTCTCCCCGGAGGAACTGGCGGCGAACCGCGAACGAGTCGACTACCTGCTCCTGCTTCTGTCCGACCGCCACCCGACCGAACAGATTGCAACCGAGCAGTCCTGGAACGCAGCATATTCCGAGGTGGACCGCCTCTGGTACGTGTCGGGGGACCGCGAGTGCGTCGCCTGTCACCGGAGGGTCTCACCCCACCAGATGCTCCCCCCGATGCCGGGCAACGGACGACCCGGCATGTGCCGCCCGTGCGCAGCCTATGCCGAGGAAGAGAACCACCGCCGCACCTTCGGTCCGCTCATTGGCCCCCTTCAGTCCCGCCGCAAGCTGCGGATGCTGGACGGATCCTGGATCACGTTGGGCGAACTGGCCCGACGGCATCGCGCCCGCACAAGGGGACAGCCTCACCAATCACCGGCGCTTGCCGCCTGACCTCACCACAATCGGAGTTCCCATGGCCTCTGCCCTGTTCGACGACATTCACGCCACCGCCCGCTTCCCGCTTGCCGCCAGCGTCGCGGCGTTGAGTGCGCCCACGGATCCCCGCAGGAACGACTTGGCGCGGCGCGCGTCCGCCATCGCCCACCAGCAAGGTTATGACGAAGCGACCGAGGTTCTGCGCACCCGAGCCGCAAGGGCGCATTGAGGGCAAGCGCGCGCTAAATCACAAACGGCAGCTTCGCTGATTCGCTCGACTGTTCGAGAATGGTGGTTAGCTGCCGTTCCGCTTTAGGTCAGCACAAAGTGGATAGCAGACAGTCTGCATGTTACGTCGGGTCATGCTCCCCGTTCTCCTCCTCGCTGCATCCGCCATCTCCTCATCATCACAGGAACCGTCAAAAGAGCAGCTTCATTCTGCGATCTGGGCGGACCTTCAGCTGAACGCGATGATTGGCAACGGCAATTGGCCTGCATCGCTCTGGTATCAGGCAGGGAGCGACACCGCTCCCGACCTGCACATTCGGGATTTGACCTGCACCAAGGAAGGCTCACAGCCGCGTTGCTCGTTCAACCTGCACCGCGACGGAGGCCCTAAAACGGTGTTGGGCGAAGCTGCCGCCGCCGACTTGGCTTGCTCCGCCTCTTTCTTCGCTGACGGCGAAGGCTGGTCTGTGGTGCATACACCTCCGCGTCATGCGGGTCACAGCGTGACCTCTATGCGGTGCAAGGCCGTATAGCTCCAAACGTCCGGTATTCGGCGCAGTCGATTGCACGTGAATGTCGGCGCTTGGGCGGTTCCGGTCATTCGAGATTCAAGGGTCTACCGCCCAGTTTTGGCGCAGAAATCCGAAGCGTCATATCGCTCCTGACAATTGCCGCTTCCCCCCGTTAGGGGGGCACTCCACAGGGAGCAGCCCTCTACTCACGGTCGCCTTTGCTCTGTGGTAGCCAGCGCGTGTGCACATCGCGACGACCGGGCGGGATCAACCGTCCCCTCACATAGCTCAGAAGGTGTAACCTGCGCGCTAGGCTCAGAAGGTACCTTGACGAACCAAGTGAGCCATGGATATGAGCTAGGGAACAGCCACCCCTAACTTCCGAGCCACCCATGTCGCACCGTATCGCCTACTACCGCGTCTCGACCATTGACCAATCCATCGAAGCCCAGCGCGCCGCCATGGGTGGCCCGTTCGATCAGGAGTTCTCGGACGAGGGCGTTAGCGGCGGGGTGCTGGCCACGGACCGCCCCGGCTTCGCTGCGATGCTTGCGGCACTCCGCAAGGGCGATACCCTCTACGTCTACGCGGTCGACCGACTCGGGCGCGATGCCATCGACGTGCAGACCACCGTCCGTGACCTTCTGGCCACGGGCGTGACCCTGCACGTTCACGGCATCGGCCCCATCGGTGAAGGCGTGGGCGAGATCATCATTGCCGTCCTGGCCCAGATGGCCGCCATGGAGCGCCGCAGGATCGCCGAGCGCACCGAAGCTGGCCGTATGGCAGCCCGGAAGGCACTTGCGGAGACCGGCAGGACTCACCGGGGCAAGGAGAGCCTTGGCCGTCCGTTCGCCGCTGACGCAGCTGCGGTGCGGGAATGGCGGAAGGCGCAGAGCGCAAGCATCGCTGCAACCGCCCAGCATTTCGGCCTCTCGGCAGCGACGGTGAAGAGGTACTGCGCGGCAGGATAAGCTCCGGGTTTCCTTTGCCCTGCTTTTTTCGTGTTGGTTGCGAACTTTCCGACGGTTGTGGACAAGCCTAAAGTCTGATGCAGGTGATGAGAAATTCTTTAATCGTGCGTGCCTGACGACCCCTCACCCGCACTTCTGTAGTCGACACCGATGACGTCCCCGACCTCATACAGCAGGAGGAGCAGATACCGGCCTCCGGACCCGGCATATGCCTGAACGTCTCCTTGCGTCACCGCCAGACGCTGACCCTTCTTCAACTTCAGCCACGGGCATGCCTCTACCAGCCTAGCGTCAGCAACGCCGAACCGATGAGACAGGCAATTTCGAACCTGTTGGAGCTCAAATAGTTTCCGTCGATATTCGCTCTCCAGCGGGACGTTGATGCCCACCGCCTCCAACAAGCTGTCGAAGCGCCCCAGGCCATTCCGCAGCGGGCCCGCTAGTTCACGATCAATCACGTCCACGATGAACCTTGCCCTGTCTCGGCCACGCATAGTTGCGTACTCCGCAAGATCAATCCGAACTTTTGGAACCTTCAGCGTTTCAAGGGATGTAAACCTACGCTCGATACATAGAACTACGAAATCTATAACAAAGGTTTCGAGCCAGCTCCACAAAGCAACTACACCGAACCCATTCAGAGTAGCGAATCCACGCTCGATCTCTTTCTTCGCAAGTTCAGCACGCTGATTGGCTGCTTCGATTTTCTCGGGGGGCTTACCGAGAACAGCAACCAACCTAGGAACAGCAGGAATTGTCGAAATCCCTTCCGCACTCAGCCGCAGAACGTCCCTCAGCCTATCCAGTTCATCGAGAGCAGCGGTGAAGTATTCATCGACCCACGCTCGCTTCTTTGGCCCCGTCAACGCTGCCGCCCCCCAATCGAACCCACTCGCGTTTGGTAAGCCCTCACCAAGCGTAAGGGAAGCGGAGTCCAACCCTCGTCGGTCCCGGCCCGCAATCCCGCCGACGCGCGCGCAAGCGACACCGTCAATCGCATGATTGCGAATCTCGAACGGACCCGAAGGTCACGAGACATCGACTTTAATCGAACCGGCAGATCGGGGGTACTTACCGGGGGTACATTCTGGGGTACACCCGGTCGAGTCGCGGATGAGCAACGCGTTGAAATCGCACGACTTTATGAGCGCGAAATCAGGTGGCGGAGACGGAGGGATTCGAACCCTCGGTACGAGTAATCCCCGTACGGCGGTTTAGCAAACCGCTGGTTTCAGCCACTCACCCACGTCTCCGGAAGCGCCGAGGTCGAGCCCTATAACGAGCCCTTCGCCCGCAATCAACGGGGATAACCACATGGACGTGAAATCGAGTCGATCGAGCGCCCATTCATTGCCGTGACAGCACCGCTTGCCTAAGGATAGCGGGCGAAAATGAGCAAAGTTCGGGAAATGTTGATGATGCGATCGGGTTGGTTCACGCTTCTGGCAATCGCCCTGGCCGGGCTGGGCAGCGTGCCTGCATCCGCTCAGATGACGACGATCGATCCCAATACAGCGATCGATTCGGACCTGAGGTCGCCGCCCTCCCAGCAGCAGAGCGCGCCGCCGCCCGCACAGCAGCCCGAATCCTATCCGCCGGCGGATGCCGCGCCCCCGCCGCCGGTGCAGGCGGCACCCGCAAGCCCCGCAGCCGCCGATCCCTCTGCGACATCGGCGCGCCAAGCAGCCACTGACACGTTCGAGAGGGACGATCTGCTCGCCGCGGCAGAAGGCACCTTCGGCAAAGGCGCTTCCGGCCTCGCCAAGCTGCTCGAAGACATTCTGAAGGACCAGGGCAAGCCCAACGCCTATATCGCGGGCAGCGAGGCTTCGGGCGCGATCGGCGTCGGCCTGCGCTACGGCAAGGGCCAGATGTTCCACAAGGTGGAGGGGCAGCGGCCGATCTACTGGACCGGCCCGTCGATCGGCTTCGACCTGGGCGGCGACGCCAACAAGGTGTTCGTGCTGGTCTACAACCTCTATGACAGCCAGGAAATCTACAAGCGCTTCCCGCAGGGCGAGGGCCATGCCTATCTGGTCGGCGGGTTCTCGGCCTCGTATCTGCGCCGCGGCGATGTAGTGCTGATCCCGGTACGCCTTGGCGTCGGCTGGCGGCTCGGCGTGAATGCCGGCTATATGAAGTTCAGCGAGAAGCAGCGCTGGCTGCCCTTCTGATCGCGAGACGGCGGGGCAGCACCGGCAGCCCCGCCCTTTGCGATCAGCCGAATTCGACGGCCTCGAACTTCACCGGCTCGCCGATCGCCTGCTCGGCGAGTTGCGCTTCCCACATCACCCGGTGGCCGCGGATGATGGTGCCGACGGGCCGGCCGGTCAGCTCCATGCCAGTGAACGGCGACCAGCCGCAGCGCGACTCGAGCCAGCTTTCCTCCACCGTCCAGCGGGCCTTGAGGTCGACGACGGTAAAATCGGCGTCATAGCCCGGCACGATCCGGCCCTTGCCGACCATACCGAAAATGCGCTGGGGCCCGGCACTGGTCAGGTCGATCAGCCGCTGCAGCGTCAGCCGGCCTTCCGCGACATGGTTGAGCATCAGCGGCAGCAGCGTCTGCACGCCGGGCATGCCGCTGGGGCTGTCCGGATAGGGCTTGGCCTTCTCCTCGCGGGTATGCGGCGCATGGTCCGAACCGAGCACGTCGGGCACGCCCTGGCGCAGCCAGTGCCACAGCCCGTCGCGATGCGCACCCGATCGGATCGGCGGGTTCATCTGCGCGAAGGTGCCGATGGCGGGATAGGCCTCCTCGCCGGCCAGGGTCAGGTGCTGCGGCGTCACCTCGCAGGTGGCGATGTCCTTGTTCTGCCCCAGAAGCTCCAGCTCTGCCGGGGTGGTGACGTGGAGCACATGGATCCGCCGCCGAGCCGCGCGCGCAAGGCCCAGGATCCGGCGGGTCGCCAGGATCGCGCTCTCGTCGTCGCGCCACACCGGGTGCGACGATGGGTCTCCCGCCACGCGCTCGCCAAGCCGTTCCTGCATGCGGAACTCGTCCTCGGCATGGATGGCAACGCGCCGGTGGCCGGAGGCAAGCACGCGCGCGAGATTGGCGTCATCCGAGACCAGCAGGTCGCCGGTCGAGGCGCCCATGAAGATCTTCACGCCCGCTGTGCCCGGCAGCCGCTCCAGCTCGGCAAGATGCTCGGCATTATGGTTGGTTGCGCCGACATAGAAGGCATGGTCGCACCACATGCGGTGATGCGCGCGGGCGAGCTTGTCGGCGACGGCGGCTTCGCTGTCCGTATTGGGCTTGGTGTTCGGCATCTCGAACACCGCGGTCACCCCGCCCAGCACGGCGGAGCGGCTGCCGCTTTCCAGGTCTTCCTTATATTCCAGTCCCGGTTCGCGGAAATGCACCTGGCTGTCGATCACCCCGGGCAGAACGTCGAGTCCGGTGCAGTCGATCGTCTCGCCCGCATCGCTGACGTTGCCGATCGCAACGATCTTGCCGCCGGATACGCCGATATCGACCGCTGCCGGGCCGCTGGGAAGATGGACGCGGCCGCCGCGCAGCTTGAGTTCGACATTCGCCATGGCTTGCCTCTTTCGTGAGCGTTGGCTGCGTCCTACCTGTTCACCATGGACGATACCAGCACCTGGCTTGACGATCGCGCGCTGCTGCGCCTCACCGGCGATGATGTTCGCGGCTTTCTGCAGGGCCTGCTCCCGCAGGACCTCGCCCGCGTGATGCCGGGGACGCCGCAATGGGCCGCCCTGCTCACGCCGCAGGGCAAGGTGCTGTTCGACTTCCTGCTCTGGGCAGAGGGCGACGCCATCCTGATCGATTCCGAGGCCTCGGCCCGCGATGCCCTGGCCCGCCGGCTGACCATGTACCGGCTGCGCCGCGCGATCACGATCGAGCCGGCAGAGGGCGGCGTGCACTGGTCGCCGACGCCGCACCCCGGCGCCGTGCCGGATCCGCGCCTGCCCGAGCTTGGCTATCGCTGGCTCGGGCCGAACGGCGGTGAGAGCGCCGCGGATGCCTGGCGTGCGCATCGCCTGTCGTTCGGCGTCACCGAAGGTGCGGCCGAGCTGGGGACGGACAAGACCCTGTGGCTGGAATGTAATGCGCAGGAACTGCACGGCGTCAGCTTCACCAAGGGCTGCTATGTCGGCCAGGAGAACACCGCGCGGATGCACTATCGCGCCAAGGTGAACCGCCGTCTGGTCGTTGCCCCCCTTGGCGAACCGGGAGATCGCACCCGCGCCACTTATCCCACGCTCGACAAAATGGTGGAACTGCGCCGGGTAGAGACGCCGGGCGACGCCTTGCTGCCCGATTGGCTGGCCGCCGCGCTCGCGGCAGAGGCGTGAAGGCGGTTCAGCCGAGCCGCTTTTGCAGGAAGAAGCGCTGGTGACCGGGGGGAAAGTCTACGATCGTCCCGAACACCGCAAAGCCAAGCTTCTCGTAAAAGCCGCGCGCCTGAAACGAAAAGGTGTCAAGCCAGATGCCGACACAGCCGTGCGCGCGCGCGATGGCTTCGGCACGGTCCATCAACTGGCTGCCACAACCGATGCCGCGATGGCTTTCGGGGACTGCCAGATATTCAATGAACAGCCAATCATAGGCGCATTCGCCCCATAGGCCGCCCACCCGCTCGCCCTGTTCGTTCGCGAGCACGATGGCGACGGGCTTGTAACGCAGATCGCCTGCCCGGACGATGTTGTAGGCGCGCAGCGGCGCCAGGATTGCGTCGCGATCCGCGCCGCTCGGCGTTTCGGGGATGTGCAGGTCCAGCGTCATCCGCCGACCCTGTCGCCCGCGCTGCAGTTCCGCAAGCATTGCGCCGCCGATACCGGCGCCGCGCCCAGGGCGCGCACAAAAGAAAGGGAGATCGGTTGCCCGATCTCCCCTCCTTGCTTCCATCCCTTGCGGGAAGGCGGCAATTACATGCCCGAACCCGGACCGTACGTGATTTCCACGCGACGGTTCTGGAGCTCGCGAACGCCATCGGCGGTCGGAACGCGCGGGTTGCTCTCACCGAAGCCCTGAGCCTGCATGGCGGCGTCGGGGATACCCTTGCCACCCATGTAGCTGCGGACCGTGTCAGCGCGACGCTGCGACAGACCAACGTTGTAGCTCGCCGAACCCGAACGGTCGGTGTAGCCGGCGATCACCACCTTGGTGTTGCTGCAATCGGCATAGTTGCTGATCGCATTGTCCAGGATGCTCGCTGCTTCCGGCGTGACGTCCGACTTGTTCCAGTCGAAGAACACGATGTACGGGCCAGGCGTGCAGACCTTGGCTTCCGGAGCCGGGGCCGGCGCGGGCGGCGGAGCGGGCTCAGCAACCGGAGCCGGCGGCGGCGGCGGCGGCGGAGCGACGGGCTCTTCCGGCGCACCGAAGTTGTAGGTCAGGCCGACGAGCAGGCTGTGCGAGCGATAGCGACCCTTCCACTGGTTGCCACCGATGTCGGTCAGCTTGACGTCGGGCGCGTTGAAGAAGCGGTACTTCAGCGACACGTCGACGTTCTTGTTGATCGGCGCGCGAACGCCGGCCAGCGCCTGCCATGCGAACACGGTGTCGGAGTCGTTCACGGTGTCGGCAGGACCCGAAACGCGCAGGCGGTTCTTGATGCGCGCAACGCCCGCACCGCCGCCGACGAAGCCCTGCAGGCCGTTGTCGTCACCGAAGTCGAGCAGGCCGTTGACCATGAACGACAGCGCCGAGGTGCTGCCGCTGGCCTGGTCATAGCTGCCCGCGGGAGCCGGGAAAGCGCTGGTTGCGAGCGCAACGGCCGAACGAGCGCTATCCACACGTGCACGGCGATAGCTTACTTCGGCTTCCGCGCGGAACGGACCGAAGTCATACCCGATTTCACCACCAACGTCGTAGCCGACGTGGTTGTTCTGCGTCACAACATCCTTGCTGGCGCCAACGTCGAAGTGAATGTCCTCGACGAGCATCGCGCCGCCTTCAACACCCACGTACCACGCGTCGTCGCGGGCGAGGGCGGGCGTGCTCAGCGCGGTCGTGGCGAGCGCCAAAGTGACGGCAAGCTTCCGCATCATAATCCCCTTTCATGGTCGTCCATACGGACAGGCCAAACTCACTACTCAAACCAAAGTTTCGGCGCAAGCGCACAAAACTGCGGACTGTTGCACAAACGTCACATACTAGCCGACTTCTATCAGCCCGTGTTGGCGCAACGTTTGCACGACCGCAGAGATCGCCCTTCTCGCCTCTGCGTCAACCGTTGCGCCACCCGTCGGTTCCGCAATATTCGCAGCACGAGGGCCAACTACCTGATGTCCCTCGATAAAAAGTCTCCCATAGGTCCGCCCTTGGTACCATGTTCCGCCGCTGTGCAACGCAAACGCCTGATCGGCCGCAACCCAAATGCGCATGCCGTCGCGTGGCGCGAGGAAACGCCAGCCGCCTTCGGTCCAGCCTGCCAGCTTGCCAGCCTGGCCCACCCAGGCGCCCTGCGGGGCAGTGCCGATGATCCAGCACTGGCCGATAGCCGGCGCGGCAGGCGGCGCGTTGACCATCGCGGCCACCACCGAAGCCTGTACGGCAATGTCGAGCAAGGCCAGGGCTTCGTTGTGAAACATCTCCTTCTGCGCCTGTCCCGGTTCGAGGAGCGGCAGCGACAAGCGCGGCGTCGGCAATGCGGTCATCGGTCATCTCCAAGACTGGGGAGGGAAAGCTGGGCGGCGACGGAGAGGCCGTGCGTGCCGACTTGCCGCACGCGCACGGTCACGCCCGCCGCGCGGTCGGCTGCGGACAGCACCAGCTCGGGCACCTCAACCGTTGATATGCGAGTCGCTGCGGCGCTGCTGATCTCCACCTGGTAGCGTTCGCTCTCTTCACCGAGCGGGACATCGACGCCGTCGCGCCACGTCCAGCCGGTCCGGCTGCGCCGCACCCAGCGCAATTGTGTCTCGTCTCCGGATCGAGTCGCGCGCAACTGCGCGGGGGATGGCGGCAGAAGCGAGATGCCAGTGGCGAGCGCTTCCGCCGGTGCGGGGTCGATCGGATCGCTCGGGCCCTGGGCGAGCAGTTGCACGACCGTGCCGAACGAAGGGCGCAGATCGAGCGGCTTCAACGTATCGCGCGTGACCAGCACGAATCGGTCGCCTGGGCGCTGCGTCCCGATCGCCGCCTCGGTCCCGCGGCGGCCGCGCCAGAGGTGGGACAGCCGCCAGCGCATGCCGCCCAGGCTCTCCGCGCGGCCGAACTGGAGCAGCTCGTCCCCCAGCATCGCCAGGTTCGCACCGGCGTCGAGCGCGGCCGGGTCGGCATTGGCCAGCGCCATGTCGGGCCGGGCCAGCGTGATCTCGGCGAAGCTCGCCTGATCGATCAGCGCCGCGCGCGCCGGTGCCGGCGGCAGCGTGACCATACCCAGGATCGCGGGATAGGCTGTCTCGCCCGCAGGCGTCCAGCTAGCTCCCTGGTCGAGGCTGGCGAGCAATGCGGCGCGCCGCCAGCCCGCGGCCGAGCCCGCTGCGGCCACGACGATGCTGGGAGTTGTCATCGGCACGTCGTCCAGCGGCGGAAGCTCGAACGGCATGAGGATCGTGCTGCCGCGCTGCTCGTCCGGTGCGGCTGCCGCCCTGCCCGCGCTCGCAGGGACGTCCAGGGGTGCCTCGGCGATCGGCACGCATTCGAGCTTCACGACCATGTTCTCGAGCGACCAGCGATCCACGCGCCATTGTCCGGGCGTGCCGTCGATCGTGATCCGGGCACCGGGCGCCAGCGCCAGCGCATCCCAACCGAGGGTCAGCGTACGTCGCTCGCGCGCCAGATCCGTACGCGCCAATGCGCCCGCCGCCATCGCCTTGGCCGACCGCGCATCCAGCACCGCCGGCAGGTCGATTCGCGTCTCCCGCGTACCCGTACCGGGCCGCGATGCCTGCTGGACGCCGGCCTGATAGTCGCGCGCCGGATCATAATAGCCGATGCTCAGGCGTCGCGGCGCGCCGTCGGCCGCGGCGATGGCGCGCACACCGCGCCCGGCGGGCCGCGCCCGCGCGCCGACGCCGCCGTCGGACATCGCACGGGCCGGACCGGGGCCCGCCTGCAGGCGCATCCCCGCGCCGTCGCTATGGACCCACGCGCCCGTCGCCGCACAGAGCGCGTCCAGCGTGGTGCGCGTGGCTTCCTGCGCGGAGAATCCGGCGAGCGGCGTATTCAGCCCCTCCGCCGCCATGCCGCTCACCGCTTCCATGACGGCACCGGCCGACACGGGTGCCGCGTCGGCGATCACCTCGAAGCTCAGCTGCGGGATCCGGTTGCCGAAGCTTGCCAGCTCCAGGTCCTCGAACACGACATAGGCGGTGCCGCGGTGCGCGGGCGCCTGGGCAGGCCCCTCGATCGCGGCGATCAGGGGGTCGACCGGCTGGTCTTCCTTGCCGGTGTGGAGGCGAAAGCCGGTGCGAATCTTGAAGTCGCCTGCCGCGCCGCGGAGCAGCTGGCCGTCCGCCCAGATCCGGCGCACGTCGAGGATGGGCCGCGTCGACAGCGCCACCGCGAAGGATGCCGTGTAGCTGTACGCAGTGGTCGAAGGCCGCCCCTTGCCCCCGCCCTCGGTCGCGCGGTGCTCGATCAGGTCGGTCGCCCAGATCACGCAGCCGGCGACCCGCATGGTGCCGAACAGCTGGGGAATGGTCGTGCCATAGCTCGAGGTCTGCACCCGCAGATCGGCCAGCCGGGCGCCCTCCCGCGGCCCCTGCCGGAACAGCAGCTGGTGGTCGATCGCGTTGCCGACCAGCCCGCCCAGGCTTGCGCCGAAGGGCCCGCCGATCAGTCCGCCCGCCACCGTCAGCACCACGGTCGCCATCAGTCTTCCTCCCGCAGACGCCAGCAGCCCAGCACCGGCCAGGGCACGGCGCCGGGCCGTTCCACCACCCGGCGGGCGATGGCATCGGCGTGAATGATTCCGTGTTCGCAGCGGATCGCCAGGTGCAGCTGGCCGGGCCCGGTGCGACACAGCAACAGGTCCCCCGGCGCCCCACCGGCGACCTCCGCCAGCCCGGCCGCGCGCAGCTGCTCCGCCACCGCCGCGGCATCGCCGGTGCGCAGGCGGTATCCGTCGGGCGCGGGGCACCGCAGCGCCACCGCCGCCAGCCCGACACAGTCGAGCCCGCGGCCCGGATCGCGTCCGTGCAGCCGGAAGGGCGTTCCCACCGCCGCCCGCGCCACCGAGACGATCGCCGCGCCCCTCATGCGCCGGGATACCGGGTAAGCAGGTCCGTTCCCGGCAGAAAGGGCTCGCCGCGAAAGTTGGCGGCCTTGCCGAAGCGGCCGGAACAGGTCTCGAAACGGCCGTCGCACCCTTCGATCAGCTCGACCAGCGCGCCTGCCCCCTCGAAACGCGGCGGGCGGCGAAGCGTTACCCGGGCACCGTCGGAAGCGCCGATCGCATCTTCCAGCCCGCTGTTCCGGCCGCCGAGCCAGCGCAGGCGACCGGCAGCATAGGCATTGGCGACCGGCTCGATCGTGTCCAGCGTCACCACCGCACCGGCGACGGCCACGACGCGGGCGAAGCGACGGCGGCCGGCCATCGCCACCCGGCACCGTTCGTCCCCCAGCACGGCCCGGCAGTCGGGCGAAGTCGCCTCGGCCACCGGCGCATCGAAGGCGGCAGTCAGCCCGCGCAGTTCCGCCGTGATCGCACCGTCGCGCGTCTCGATCGCCCCGATCGTGCCCTCCCCCAGCGCCACTGTATTCCCCGGCGCCGCCCAGTCGGTGGCGAACAGCGACACGCGGGCGAAGTCCCAGCGGCCGGCCAGCAGGTCCGTCTCGGCGATGGCGTCGCCCGAGAGCATGCCGTGCACGTCCATGCTGTCCGCCTCCAGCGTCGCGCTGCGTTCGACCGCGCTGGGCGTCATGCCCGGCGCGGCGCGATAGAGCAGGCCGTCGATCAGCAGGTCGCGGTCGTGCGCGGTGAGGCCGATGGTCACGCCGTCGCGTCGCTCGATCCGCCAGCACAGGGTGATGGTGGTCAGCGTCCCGTCCAGCCAGCTCATTCGCGGATCTCCACCAGCGGCACCGAAGCCGCGGCACCGGCCAGAAAGGTCGCGCGGCTCACCCGCAGCTGGTCCTCGGCAAAGCGCACCGGCACGTCGAACAGGAAGGAGGCGGTCACCTTCACCCCGGCAGCCGGCGCCATGTCGAGCGTCACCACCCCGCCCGCGCCCAGGCTGAATGCCGCCGTGGCGGCGCCGCCCAGCTTGAGCGTCACGGTGCCGGCGACCGGCCGGGTGATCCGCCGCAGCGTCTCGCCATAGGCCTTGACCAGCTGGAACCGCGCAGTCTGCCCGTCGCCGGTGCCGATCACCTGGTCCTTCACGTCGTAATCGAACGGATCGCGCAGCCGAAACCCTCGCGCCGGGCCCATCCGCGCGCGGTAAAAGGCGAGCAGCGCGGCGATGTCCGCTTCGGAGCGCACCCCCGGCCCCACGTCATACTGCGTCCGCGCCTGCGCCCAGGCGGCGTTGCGCCGCTCGGCACCCCCGGCGCTGGTGACGATCGCGGTGGATAGCTCGGGCGCCACCTCCGCCTCGCGGCCCAGCGCGATCGGAAAGGACACGTCGTCAAAGGGCGTCAATTCCGCCTCCTGGTCGAAATGGATGAAGCCGTCGCGCACCACCTGCGGCAGCGCCCAGATGAAGGTCGCCGCGACGCCCCGCGCACGGCCGCGCGCGGCCGCCTCGGCGATCGCGCGCCACTGGAGCCTGTCCTGCCCCTGCGGCACGAAGCCCGCGAGATAATGCTGCCGCGCCGCCGGATAGCCGAGCCGCGCCTGCGCCGCCGCGATCGCGCGTTCCGACGCCGCCGCATTCCCCGCTGCCGCCCAGTCATAATCCTCGAGCTGCAGCACATCGAAGGCAGGGGACGCCCAGCCGACCGGCAGGTTGGCGCGCTTCGCCTCCGGCATTGCCGGATCGAGCACCGTCGGCAGATAGGCGAGCAGCAGCAGCTGCGCGCCCGGCGCGGCGGCCCTCACCGCATCGCGCAGCGCGAGCGTCGAGGCGGCCAGCAGCGCCCCCGCCGCGTCGAGCACCGCAGTGTTCACCGCGCCTTTCAGATTCTGCGCCGCCGGATTGCCGAGCGCCGCCTTCGCCGCCGCGTCATGAATGCAGAGCCGGCCATCGGCCATCACCCACCACCAGGGCTCGCCGATCTGGAACTTCACCGCGAGCCCCGCGCCCTGCGCGATCGCCACGAACGCCAGCGCCACCGTGCGCAGATAGGCCATTGCCGCGCCATTCGCCGGCGACAGCAGCGTCGAGGGCGGGCTCCACCCGGTCAGCGCCGGGCTGCCGTCGGCGGCGCGCTGCTTCCAGTCGCCCCAGCAATGCTGGTCGAGCAGTTCGTAGCTCAGCGACCAGATCACGCCAAAGCCAAGCGCCTTGGCCCGCGCCGCGAAATCGGCATGCCAGGCGGCGCAGGCCCGGTTGAGCACGCCCCCGGCAAGGCTCGCGTATAAGCCGCCCGAGGCGGGTTCGAGCCTGAAATAATGGCTCATCCCCACATAATGGAGAATATCGCCGCGATAGCCGAGTTGCAGCAGAGCCCGCAGCAACCGCGCCGGCGTCTGGTTATACCCGTCGTCATAGCCGGTGGCGATCGACAGGCCATGTTCGGGCACCACGACATCGCCGATCGCCAGCACCGCGCCCGGCCCCTCGCAGGCAATGCCGGTCAGCGTGACCCAGGCTTCCACCGCAGCGGGCAGCGGCGTCGTGTCGCCCGCGACATAGCCGGGCGGCACGAGCGAGACGAACATCCGGTCCACGTCCCCCGCCCATACCGGGTCCGCCTGGCCCGGCAGCTGGAAACCGCCCGCCAGTTGCGCGAAGTCGATCGTCACCTCCGCATCGTCGGCCGCGCCGCGGGCATAGTTCCACAGCCGCACATACCAGGATCGCGGCGCGCCCTGTTCGTCGCGCCCCTCGATCGTCAGCACCGGGCCGTCGACGGCATCGAGCGCGATCACGCCCGAGGAGCGCCAGCGAAACCGCAAGCGGCAGCCGCGAAAATCGCGCGCCGTCGCATAGGCGAGCAACGGATGGTCCCAGCGGTCCTCGGCCTCCCAGATCAGTCCTGCCAGGTCGCCGCGCCGCTGGAACACCAGATCGACGCGCAGCGCGTCGGGCGCCGTGGTCACCACGCTCGCCATCATCGGCCTCGGGAAGTTGACCGTCCAGTAGACGGGATCGAACCGGCTGATCACGCCTGCCGCCTGATCGCGCCGCCGGTCGGCGAGCCACCAGCCCATCAGTCGAGCCCCGCCAGCGCCGACCGCACGGCCCGCGCCACCTGACGGCTCGACTGGGCAAGCGCGCGGGGCGCAGCGTCGGCGGCGGCGTTGACCGTGATCGACACGCGCACGTCGCGCCCGCCGCCCTGCCCCGCCGCCGGCGCCACCTGCCCGGCACTGGTGGGCACGAAAAGCTCCGGTCCGCGCTCGCCCACCCAATAGGGCCGGCCCGGGCTCACCGGCCCGCCGGTTGCCCGCCCCGGCAGGCCGAGCAGCCCGCCGAGCAGCGACAGCAACCCGCCACCGGCACCACCACCGCCGCCGCCGATCGAGGGTAAGGCGACGCCGAGTGCGGCCCTGGCAATTTCATCCAGCGCCTTCACGCCGATCTTCGCCAGATCGTCGAACCCCAATTTGCCGGTCTGCGCGGCGCGCAGCAGCGTCGTCTCGATGCTTCTTCCGGCGCGATCGACGCCGACGGCCAGCGGCCCTTCCAGCGTGCCGCGCATCGCATCGACATCGCGTGCGAAGCCGGCGGTATCGGCCCGCACCGATACCACCAGCCGTTCGATTTCCTCATCCATCGGGAAATTGCTCCTGCAATCGTGCGATCAGCTCAGGGCTGGGCGGCGCCCCGGTCTCGGGCACCGCCGCCGTCACCAGCGCTGCGAGTTCGGCGGGGGTCGCCCGCCAGAACCGCTCCGGGCTCCAGCCAAGGGCAAGGCCCGCCAGCCCGGCCAGCCGACCGGCGGCGTCGGCAAAGCGCATCATCGCCCCGCCAGGATCTGGCCGATCAGCATCTTGAGCGCCGGGGTCGCCGCGACCAGCCCGGCCTCCGCCACGGCTTCCGAAAACATCGCGCGGGTCAGTCCCTCGGGCGGGTCCTTCAGGCAGTGCCAGAACAGGGCCACCATGTCGCCCAGCGCCAGCCGCCCGCCCGCCGCGCGCTCGACCAGCGCGAACAGCGGCCCCAGCTCGGCCTCGGCCGCCACCTGCGCCTCGAAGCTCGGCCGCAGGACGAGCGGGACGCCGCCTGCCCGCAGCGTCGCCTCGCCGCGCACCGGATTGGCCGGGCCGGTCACGCGCTCACCACCGGGCCGGAGCTTTCCAGGCTCAGCGTGTAGCTGCGCTCGCCGTTGAAATCGCCCGCATAGTCCAGCCGGGTGACGAGGAACTTGCCCGTCATCGTCTCGCCGCTCTCGAAGGTCATCCGATAATCGTCGAGCGTGCCGGCAAGCGCGTTGGCCTTCACGCGCACCTCCGCCGCCGATCCGGTGAACACGCCCGCGGCGGACACGCTTACCGATCGGATCCCGGCGCCGGACAGCAGATCGCGCCAGCCGCCCGAATCCTTGCTGGTGATCGCCACCGCCTCGCCGTTCACCGAAAGCTGCGTCGTCCGCAGTCCTGCCACGGTGGCATAGACCACCGGCGTCGCGCCATTGCCCACCTTGAGCAGGAAGGCGCTGCCTTTTTCCACTGCCATGTCGCTTCTCCTGTTGTTGTCGCATCGACGCCCCCGCCGTTCCGCGCGTCCGGTCGGCGCTGCACCCGCCGGCGACCGGACAGCGCGGGGCGCTGTTCACCTGATGCGGGTTTGGGGTGTGGGCTGTGTCCCACCCAGGCCATCCGACCTTCTGGAACCCCTTCCTCCCCCCTCCTCCGGGGAGGACGGCCTCAGCTTGTGGCCCGCAGCATCCGCACACGGTGCTCGACGATCCCGCTGAGAGACCCGTCGCCCTCGTCCACCGTCCGCGACCGGAGCAACACCCGGCTGGCGATCCGCCACCCGCCGCCCAGCGCAGGCGGCATTGCCGCGATCGCTGCTTCCACGTCCGCCACGAGCGTCCGCACCCGCGGCCGCGCCTGAAAGGTGTCGCGCACCAGCACCGCCGTGCGCACCTCGCGGCCCTCCTGGTCCTTGGTGCTCCAGTCGCTCAGCACCGGATCGTCGATCAGCAGATAGGGGCGAACCGCGCGTGGCGGCGGCGCGTCGAACACACCGTTGACCGGGGCGGACAAGGCGCCCGTGCCGGTCAGTGCCGCGCGTAGCGCCGCGGTGATCGCTTCCTGCGGGCTCATCGCAGCAGCCCTCCCAGCCAGCGCAGTGCCGGATCGGCGAGCCAGCGCCGCCACAGGCCGCGCCCCGCAAGGGTGACGGTGCCGCCGTCGACTGCAACCGACACATGCGGCACCGTCTCGCGCACCCGCTCGCCCAGCCGCGCGGCCGCCTCACCGGCTGCCCGGCGCCCGGCGGCCTCGCCGCGCGTCGTCAGCTGCTCCAGCATTGCCGCCGCGCCCCCGCCATCAGCTGGAGCCGTCGCCACGGCCGCCAGAACGCCACGACCGCCACTGGCGGCACCGCGGCATCCCCCCGCGCCTCGAGCAGATGCGCCGCCAGCAGCACCACGCCTTGTGCCAGGGGCGGCGGCAGGTCCTCCCAGCCCGCAGCCGTCCCGGCGGCGAAGGTCACGCGCACCCGCGCCGTTGTCGCCGGCGTCAGGCGCACCCACCCCTCGCCGCGCGCGTCCAGGTCGAGCGCATAGGCACGTACCGGCAGCGGCGTCGCCGTGCCGGCACCGTCGACGGTCTCGATCGCGCTGATCGCAGTCACCGGCGCGACGGGCAGCCGCTGCCAGTCTGCCGACCGGCTGAGCCAGGCCTGCCACGGCCGCGCGATCCAGGCGGTGCCGGTGAAGGCCTCGCCCAGCGCCAGCGCCGTGCGGGCGGCGGCGGTGACGGCCGCGTCGTCGGCGCTGCCTTCCATCCGCAGATACGCCTTCACCGCCGCGCACGCGCTCGCGATCGCCGCCGCCGGAAAGGGCGGTGCGTCCATCATGTTTCTCCCACTGTTGGTTGGCGCCGCGGTTTCGCGCGGCGATGTGCGGCTATTCGGCCTCGGCCGGATCCGCCTCGGGTGCCGCCGCCGCGATGGAGCGCCAGGGGCCGTCCATCAGTAGAGCGCCAGCAGGTCGGCCGCGGTGGTGCCGGTCGCCCGTACATAGCGCGCGCGGAACGGCAGGAGCGTGCCGTTCGCCACATTCTTCCACACCGTATCGACGCTGCCGTTCACCCCGCGCATCGTCACGCTGCCGCCGGTGCCGACATAGAGCGCCTTGGGAATGTCGGTCAGCGCCACGGTGTCGCTCGGCACCACCGCCACCGCCGAACTGGCCGGGGCCGACACATGGTCGGCCCGGTTCGCGAAACTGTCTGCCATATCGTCTCCTCCCGGCTCAGTTCGCGGCGAACTTGAGAAGCTTGATCGCCTCCGAATTGCTCACCATGCCGCCCAGCCGCTTGGTCGCGTAGAAATGGACGAACGGCTTGTTCGAATAGGGATCGCGCAGCAGCTGGGTGTCGCCGCGCTCGGCGATCAGATAGCCGGCCTGGAAATTGCCGAAGGCGACCGAGAAGGTATTGGCGGCTATGTCCGGCATGTCCTCGGCCTCGACCACCGGGTAGCCGAGCAGAGTCGCCGGCTGGCCCGCGGCGATGCCGGGCTGCCACAGCATCTGGCCATCACTGGTCTTGAACTTGCGGATCCGCGCGAGTGTCGCCGAATTCATCACCCAGCTCGCCCCCTGCCGATAGGGTGCGCGGAGTGCCTGGACCAGATCGATCAGCTTCTCCTCCGGATTGGCGGCGAAGGCGCCCGCCGCGCCGGTGGCGAGATACTGGAGCGTGCCGAAGGCGCGCGTCGCATCCGCCGCGGTCGAGGTCGGCACCGCAAGGAAGCCCCGGGGCTGGTTGGTCCCCGTGCCGCTGACGAAGGCGGTACCTTCGGACTGGGCGAATTTGCGCGCGATCTCGCCCGCCAGCCATGCTTCCACGTCGAACATCGCATCGTCGAGCATCGCCTGGCTCGCCGCCGGGTTGGCGTAGAGCTCGCCGAAGGGCGGGGCGACTTCGTTGAACACCGGCGTCGCGGTGATCGGGCGCGCCGCGGTTTCCGCCGCCCAGCCGCTGTCGAAGCCGCCGCTCGCCACCAGCTTGCGATAGCCGCTCGACCCCACTTTCACCACATTGGCGATGCTGCGGATCGGCGAGATCGCCTGCAGCGTCACGTCGATCTGCGCGTCGATTTCGCGCGGCACGGAATAGCCGCCCTCCGCGCCGCTCGCACCCGACAGCGCCTTGGTCTCCACGCCGCCGCGCAGATAGCCGTCGAACGCCGCGCTCGACACCGGCCGTCCCCCCGCCAGCATCGGCCGCATCGGCGGCAGCGTCACCTGTTCAAAGCTCGTCTCCATCGCATCCATGGTCTTCTCCCACGCCAGAAAAATCGGAAAAAATCAGCCGACCGCGTGCACCCGCGCGAGCGGCTGCATCGGTTCGGCCACCAGGCTCACTTCGATCAATGTGAGCGCCGTCAGCTCGCGCACCCGCCCGCGCCGGGCCGCCGCCACGCGGTAGCCGAAGGACAGCCCCGCCACCGCGCCCTGGGCGACCAGCGCCGCCAGCCGCGGATCCTCGACCCGCCGATCACCCGCAGCCCGCGCGCATCCTCGCCGATCGCCTCGATCGTGCCGACCGGCGCACCGCGATGCTGCCACAGCAGCGGCACCGGCCGGACGGGCCCGAAGGCGCCCGGCCGCACCACGTCGCCGCCGCGATCCATGGCGTTGAACACCGCGGCATAGCCGGCGAAGCGCACGCTCATTTCAGCCAGCCCGGAAAGCCCATCCGCATCGCCAGCAGCACCAGCACCAGCGCCGCGACCGTGCGGCCCAGCCACTGCATCACCGCCTTGATCATCGACTTCTTGGCGTCGCGCCACGCACCCAGCAGCTCGCGCAGCTCGGCCATGTCCTTGGCGGCGCCGGCATCCTCCAGCCCCAGCCGCGCCAGGGCGCGGTCCGCGCCCACCGTGCCCGCCTCTTCGGCGATCGCGCGGAGCGTCGTCAGCTCGGCGCCTTCGTCCTCGGCCTGCGCGATCAGCTGGCCCAGCATCGTTCCGTCGTTCATGGCAACCCCACCAGCTTGCGTTTCTCGTCATCGGTCAGAAAGGCGGCATCGGAGACCTGGCGCCACAGCCGCTCGCGGTCCTCCGCCAGCGCGGTCACCCGGTCGACATCGACGGCGAGCGTCGCCCCCGGAAACCAGGCGCCCAGGCCTTGCGCGAGCGCGCCGAGAAGATGCGCCGCCATCGGCAGGATCGCCTGGCGCCACAGCGCCCGATTGGCCTCGCGGTAATTGGCATAGGCGGCATCACCGGGCAGGCCGAGCAGCATCGGCGGCACCCCGAACGCCAGCGCGATCTCGCGCGCCGCCGTCGCCTTCAGCCCCACGAAATCCATGTCGGCGGGCGTCAGGCTCATCGCCTGCCATTTGAGCCCGCCTTCCAGCAGCATCGGCCGCCCGGCATTGGCCGCGCCGGCGAATCCTGCCTCCATTTCGTCCTTCAGCCGGGCGAACTGGTCGGGCGCCAGTGCCGAGCCATCGCCGGGATCATAGACCAGCGCGCCGCTCGGCCGCGCCGCATTGTCCAGCAGCGCCTTGTTCCACCGCGTGGCCGCATTGTGGATCGCGATCGCGCCTGCCGCCGCGTCGAGGCAGCCGAGCCCATAATGGTCGTCGGCCGGATGAAAGGCGCGCAGATGGATGATCTGCGGCCGGCCGCCATCGTCCGCCGCCAGGCGGGTGACGTGCTCGCCCACGCGGTAGCGATACGCCACCGGCCAGCCGCTCGCGTCCGGCTCCACCGTCACCCGTTCGGGGCGCAGCGCATAGAGCGTCCGCACCCCTCCCGAATCGTCGGTCAGGATCTGGACATAGCCATTGCCGTGCAGCAGCAGCTGCGTCGCCAATGTCTCGAGCAGCCGCTGCCCGCCCGATTGCGCCGCAATCAGTGCCACCAGCGCGGGATCGGACCCCTGGAGCGGCGCACTGCCCGCCCCTTCCGCCACCAGCCGCACCGCGCGCTGCGCCACCGGGTTCTGGCAATAGCCTTCGCGAAGCTGCACCTCGTAGCTGCGCGGCCAGTCGCCGAAGCTGCCCCAGCCGCCCCGCGCCAGCGCGGGCCGACCGGCATCGCGCGCGGCCTTCCGCCCGAACCACTTCATCGCGCCAGCTCCGCGGCGCTCAGCTTGCCGTCATGATCCAGGTCGCGCGCCCAATAGGCGGCGGTGAGGCTTGCCCGCATGCCGTCCCAGAAGCCGCCGGGCAGCTGGTCGGGCGGGAACACCCGCGCGACCAGCCCCTGCACTTCGGCGGCGTCGAGCATGCCGTCACCATCGCGGTCGTTCACCGCCACGGCGACGCCGGCGCCCACCGCGATCCCGGTCTGCGCATCGAGCGCGCACGCGCCCGTCAGCAGGGCAAGCAGCCCTGCAGCCATGCAGTTTCGCATTGGTTTCTCCTGTGAAGCTGTACGCCCCTCCCCTTCAGGAGCGGCAGGTGAACCGCGCCCCGCGCGGTTCAGGTCCGCCTGGGAGGCGGACCGACGTGACGCTGGGTTGGGGTGGGGCTGTGTCTCACCGAGACCAACGAACGTTCTGGAATCCCTCCACCCCCACCCCCTCCTCCAAGGAGGAGGGGCTTAGAAGAGTGCGCGCACCGCGGCCTTGCCGCGCCTGCCCAGCATCAGCTCGGTCACCGCCCAGACCAGCGCATCGGCGCGGTCCGGCGAGCGGCCCGGCCCTTCATAGCCGCCCGATGCCTGCAACCCGGCCAGTTCCGCCTCCAGCTCGGCGAACACGCCCGCGTGCCACACCACGCCTTTTTCGTAGAGCAGCGCCACCGGCTCGGCGCGGGCCGCCTTGCCGCGGCTGGCATGGACCAGCCGGATCGGCAGCCCCGTCTCGGCCGCGCGCAGCACGCTTTCCACCATCGCGCCGCCCTGGTTCTTTTCCGCCACCACGCATTCCACCTCGAACCGGGCGGCGCAGTCCGCCACCGCCGCCGCCCAGCCCTCCGGGCGCAGGCCCGCCACGCTTGCATCGGCCAGCACATAGCCCTGCCTGTCCTCGCCCAGCCCGACGGCGACGATGCCGCACGCATCGCCTTCGGTTCCGGCGGGCGGATCGACGCCGACCACCACCCGCACCAGCGGCACCTCGATCGCCCGGCGCTGCCGCTCGATCAGCGCGCGCGGCCACAGCCCGCCTGCCACATCGTCGATCATCTCGCCGTCCAGCTCCTGCCGGCCGAGCCGCGTTCCGGCATATTCGGCCAGCATCGCCTCGACAAAGCTGCGCGGCAGGTGAAGATTGTCGCGCGTTCGTCCCCGCGTTTCGTGCACGCCGGGCAGCGCCATCACCCGCCGCATCAGCTTCACCGGGCGCGGCGTGGTCGTCACCACCACGCGCGGCCGTTCACCGCGGCGCATCCCCATCATCAGATTGTCCCAGGCCGCATCGCCGCACCCTGCCGACCATTTCGCCAGTTCGTCCGCCCAGGCGAAGTCGTGCTCGGGGCCGCGCAGCTTCTCCGGCGCCTCGGCCGAATAGACCAGCGCCCGCGCGCCGGACTCGAACACCAGCTCGCCCGCCGTCGCCCGCCAGGCGAGCGTCTCGCCCTCCCGTGCCACGGCGAGTAGGCCGGAAGGGCCCTCCACCATCACGCGGCGCGCGTCCTCCAGCGTCGCGCCGACCAGCGCAAACCGCGCGCCCGGCACGTCGCGCGCCATCTGGCTCACCCATTCGGCGCCGGCCCGCGTCTTGCCGAAACCGCGGCCGGCGCGGATCAGCCATATGCGCCAGTCCGTGTCGGGCCAGAACTGGCCGTCATGCGCCCAGCGTTCCCACCATTCGTTGAACACGCGTATTTCGCTGTCGGACATGCGCTCCAGCATCCGATCGCGTTCCTTGCGCGGCAGCAGCGCGAGCCGCTCCAGCGCGTCGCTCACCGCCCCTTCTCCGCCTTCAGCCGTTTCTCCAGCGCATCCAGCCGCTTGGTCAGCGCCGCCTGCGCCTCCTCGCGGCTGATGCGGTGGATCTCCCCGCCCACCCGCTTGCGCCGCCCCTCCACGGTCGGCCGATGATTGCGGAGCAGGTTGAGCGCCAGTTCGGCATCCAGCGGTTCCTCCGGCACATCGCCGGCGCCGAATTCGATATCGTTCACGCCCGCACCCGCACGGCGCAGCAGCCGTTCCTCGAGCCGGTCATAGCCCATCAGCAGCGCGCAGCGCCAAAGTTCGGCAAATTCCGGGTCCCGCTGGCGGAGCCGGTACACGCCCGTCTTCGACATGCCCGCCTCGATACAGGCGAGGCTGACATTGCAGGTCACCGCCAGCGTATCGAGGAAGGTCTGCCGCTTCTCGCGGGTCCAGCCGCCGTTTGCCAGCGTGCGGATCTGCCGCCGCCGCTGGTTCCCCGATGCGATCGTCAATGCCATCCGCTCTCTCCCGAAAACGACAACGGGCCGCGGCATGCCGTGCCCCGACCCGTTCAGCGGAGCCGCCCTCGGCGACTCGCAATTCTTCAGCGTTCCTGTTTTGTGCCACAAGAGCGTGACGATGTCAAGGGGATTTAGCCCATTTGGTACATTCCTACAGGCGCAGGTTCAGCGCGACGGAGTTTAAGAACGCGGCGTACAAAGGTCACGCGGTACATCAGGGGCGCCACAAATCCACATAGACCACCAATTGCAATCGCCGGCAGCGATGCGGACCAGCATCCGGCGAGTATCCAGAAATGTATCGGCAAGCAGGTTGTCGTGCAAACCAGCCGAGGCTGGCTTGCGGCAGTGCCCGGTACGATCTAGCCTGCCGGCATGAACAAGCTCACACCGGTCGTTGCTCTGGCCATTTGTTGGTTCATCGGCATCCTCTTCGGAAAGCCCGGCCTGTGGTTTCCGCTGGGTATTCTCGCAGCGATCGCGATCGCAGTGGCACAGAGACCGCGCGGCCCCTCGGGGAACTAGCGGCCATTCCAAGCCGCCTGCGGCGCGGCGGCGAACGTGTGCGCTACCGCGCCAGCCCGGCCACCATCGCCTCCCACGCCGCGCGCTCCTCGCTGCGCGCGCGCAGCGTCTCCACCGCGCCTAGCGTCTCGGCAGCGAAGTCCACGTCTACCGCCCGCTCCGCCTCGAAGGTGGCGTTGCCGCTGAGCATCACGCGCCGGTCTGCCTCGGCCTGGCCGCGCACCATGCCGCCGCGGTTGAACACCTCGATCGGCGTGCCGAACGGCACGCGGCCGGTAAGCGCGGCGCTCAGCACCGATGCGGCCATGGCGCTGCCGCAGCTATCGGTCAGCCCCACGCCGCGCTCGAAGGTGCGGACGAACAGGCGGGTGGGGCCGCGCAGCTCGACGAACGAAACATTGGCGCGCGCGGGCAGCAGCGCCGGGCGGCTTTCGCACCAGGTGCCGAGCGCGACCAGCTCGGCCTCGTCCACCCGCTCGACAAAGGTCACCAGATGCGGGTTGGGCATCGCCACGGCGGTGAAGGCGCGCGGGTTCGGCAGCCCGTCGATGGGGGCATCGAGCACCTGTTCGGGCGCACCGACCAGCCCGACATCGGCGGCGCGGGTCGAATTGGGGCCGACCAGCGTGCGGATCGTCGCGACGCCGGGGGCGATTTCGGGATCGCGCGCGGCGCTCGCGGAACTGGTCTTCAGCTTCACCTGCGCGGCGTCGATCCCGAGCAGGTCGAAGCCGAGCCGCGCGGTGCAGCGCAGGCCGTTGAGGCAGGTTTCGGCTTCCGAACCGTCCGAATTCCACATGCGCATGCCGAAGGCATGGGTGTCGTCCCCCGCCACCAGCGCGAGCAGGCCGTCGCCGCCCACCGGCCCGGCACGATCGGCGAGCAGGCGGGCGAGCGTCGCCCACTCGGCTTCGGCGAGGGTCAGCTCGCGGGCGTCGATCAGCGGGAAGTCGTTGCCCGAGCCGTGGCACTTTGTGAAGGCGATGCGCATGCCGCCCATTTAGGCGGCGGCGGTCGCCTTGGCTACGCCCCCGCCCATCGCTTCCACCTGCGCCTTGTCGCGGGCGATGATTGCGGCGAAGCTCGGCCGGGCGTGGATCGCGTCGACATAGGCGGCGGTGCGCGGGTAGCGGCTCGCGTCGACGCACACGCCGATGCAGCCCAGCGTGGCGAGCGGGCTGGCGATGGCGATGTCGGCGAGGGTCAGCCGGTCCTCGACGAGGAAGCCGCTGTCGGGGATGGTCTTCTCCAGATAGGCGAGGATCGGCGGCAGCTGCTCGTTCTCCGCCTGGTCGGCCGCATCATGGTCGCACGGCAGCTGCATCACCCGCGGCCGGACGAACCGGTTCCCGAAGATCACAGAACCCGCCCCCATCATCACCGTATCCGCCAACTCGTCGAACCAGATCGTGCGGGCACGTGCCTCAGGGGAAAGCGGGATCAGATTGGGGTCGGGGAACTTCGCCTCCAGATAGGTCACGATGGCCGTCGAATCGGAAATCGTGAAGCCGCCGTCGCGGAAGCCCGGCATCTTGCCGAACGGGCTGATTGCGCGGAACTCCGGGTCCGGGCTGCCGGGCCCGGCGAACTTTAGCTGCAGCTCCAGTCCCTTCTCGGCGCCGAATACCATGCATTTCCGCACATAGGGCGAAATCGTTGAACCATAGACGATCATCTGCGTCCTCCCCTTGATGGCGCACCACATAGCCGATTTTACCGAGTCGTGCGCGTCTCTTGCGCGACACAGCCCGTGGAACATGCGAGGCTGATCGCGATGAACGGCTTTGCTTTCCTGCTGCTCGCGTGCGCCATCGTGGCGGCGTTTGCGCTGCTAAAACGGCGAATCGATCGACTGGAGCGCGAGTTGCAGACGCTGGCGGCGCGGCTCGCGCGACCGGACGCGCCCGGGGTGGCAGCGCCGTTGGAGGCACAGCCGGTACCTTCGCCGCGCCCACCTGCCCCAATCGCTCCGCCAGAGGAATCGCTGCCGGAGCCTCAGCCTTCCCGGCGCCTCGCGCTGCCCAAGCTCAGCTTCGAAACACTCGTGGGCGGGCGCCTGCCGATCTGGATCGGCGGCGTCGCGCTGGTGCTCGCCGGCTTCTTTCTGGTCCGCTACTCGATCGAGCAGGGCCTGCTGGGCCCGGCCGCGCGAACGGTGATCGCCGCGGTGTTCGGCCTCGCCCTGGTCGCCACCAGCGAAGGCCTGCGCCGCCTGCCCGCGACCCGAGACGATGCACGCCCGGGCCAGGCGCTCGCCGGCGCCGGCATTGCGAGCCTCTACGGCACGCTTTACATGGCGGCGGCGCTCTACCACCTGGTGACGCCCCTCACCGCCTTCTGCGCGGTGGTGCTGGTCACGTTCGGCGCGATGGGGCTGGCGCTGCGCCACGGCCCTCCAACGGCGGTGATGGCGCTCGCCGGCGGCTTTCTTGCGCCGCTGGTTGCAGGGTTCGACGCTGCGGGCATCGCGCCCCTGCTCGTCTATCTGGGCCTGTTCGTCGCCGCATTGTTCGGGCTGGCGGTACATCGTCGCTGGGGTTGGCTGGCGCTGGCCGCAAGCGTCGCGGGGCTGGCATGGACTCAATTCCTCCTCGCCGTGCTCGACGGCCGCGGCAACCTGTCCGCAGTCGGGCTCTACACCATGCTGCTCGCGGGCGGCGCGAGCGCGGCGCTTCCCGCTGCGGGGCTCCGCAACCGCTGGCTCCGCCTCGCCCCGCTGCTCGCGGGACTGCTGCAACTGGTGGCGATCGCCCCGGGCCTGGACTTCGGTCCGCTCGCCTGGAGCTTCTACCTGGTCCTCGCCGCCGCCACGCTGCTCCTGGCATGGAGGGATCCGGTGTATCTGCCCGGCGCGCTGGCCGGCGCGCTGTTGCTGCTGGCCCTGGAGTCGCTGGCGCTGGCGTCGCCGCACCGGGGCGCGACCCCGGTCGCTGCAATCGCGGCGACCGTGCTGTTCGCCGGCGCCGGCCAGTGGCGCTGGCCGCGCGGGCCCGGGTGGGTGGCGGTCGCACTGCTCGGCGCCGCGGGCCCCGTGCTGGTTGCGCACGGACTGGCGCGGGACCTGCTGCCCGCCGCCGGTTGGGGGCTGATCGAGGGCCTCGCAGCAGGCGCCTGCGCGCGCCTCGCGTGGCAGCTCCGCCACGCACCGCACGATCGCCCGCTCGCTGCCGCCACCCTCACGACAGCGCTGCTCGCCTCGGTTGCGCTCGCACAATGCGTGCCGCAGGGATGGCTTTCCGTGCCCTTCGCCATCGTGCTCGGCGGACTCGCCCTGTGGGCACGGCAGGTACGCGCATCGGTGCTGTTCGCGCTGCCGATCCTGCCCCTGCTCGCCACGCTCGTGTTCGCGGCCCATCCTCTGGGCAACCTGCTCGTGGCTACCGGCACCGCCTTGTCCGGCGGTCACTTCGCCTATGCGGAGCTGCCGCCCTTCGCCGCGCTGCTGCGGGCGCTCGCCTTGCCGACGGCCGTCTCGCTCGGCGTCCTGGCCGATCCGCGGGCGTTCGGTCGCGCGCGGCGCGCCGCCGCGATCCTTGCCGGGACCGGTGGCGTGCTGCTGCTCTACACGCTCGCCAAGCAGCCCCTGGCGATCGCGACGCCCGACCAGTTCCTCGCCTGGGGGTTCGTGGAACGCGCGCTGCTCACCCAGGCCGCGCTCGCCGCCGGCTGGATCCTTTTCCGCAGCGGACGCCTGCTGGTGCTGGCGCGGGCGCTGTTCGTGCTCGGCCTCGCCCGCCTGTTCTGGTTTGACCTTCTCGTGCTGAACGCCGCGATTGTCGCCCAGCGCGCGGGCCCCATGCTCGCCCTGCACCTCGCGGTCGCCGCCTTCTGGTGCTGGACGCTGCCCCGGCTGCGCGTCCCCGCGGCGCTGCTCAGCGTCGCAGCCGCGCTCGCCACAGTCCGCTGGCTGGCGCATGGCATGATCCTCACCGGCGCAATCGGCAGCCTGGAGAATGGTGGCTATTCGGCCGTCCTGCTCGTGCTGGCGCTCGCCTGGCTGTGGCGCGGGATCGCTGCCGGGCGCCACGACCTGCGCCTCGCCGGGCTCGGCCTGCTGACGCTGACCACCTGCAAGGTGTTCCTGATCGATGCCGCCGCGCTCGACGGCCTGCTACGAATCCTCTCGTTCCTCGCGCTCGGCGTGGCGCTGATCGCGATCGGCTGGGCGTATGGCCGCTTCCTGGCCCGCCCCGGGAACGCCACCGCTGACGATCCGCCGCCGGTCATCTGAGCCGATAATGATCCGCGACCCGGTCGAGCGCGAGGCATAGCACCAGCTTGCCCGCGCGAGCCGGCCAGCCGAGCCCCTTCTCGGCGGCACTCAGCCCTTCGCCTGCGCACACCACCCGCCAGAGGATATCGGAAAGCCCGCCGCCCACGGCCGCGATGGCCGCATCGAAACGGCGCTTGGCGGCGATCTGCGCGAGCGTCGGGTCCAGCGGTTCGGGCGCGGCGCGGCGCCCGCCCTCGCGTGGCGCCGGATCCCAGCGCATTGTCACGCGCGGCCCCAGCGACGCCATCTCATAGTCACCGCGCAACCGCTCGCCCGCCTCATATTGCCGCGCATCGACATGGCCGCGCGCGCGCAGCCAATCGAGCGGCGACTCGGCGAGATTGACCGTGACGCTGCGCCCGCGGCCCGCCGGCCGCTCCACCAGTTCACGCATCTTTCGATCTCCTTTTGTTCCTACCCGCCGTCTTGCCACGGCGGCGCATCTGTAGGAAACTACAAAACCGATTTGGTTAGGAGCAGGCCATGATCACCGCCATTCGCGAGGTCCGACGTGCCAAGGGTCTCACACTTGACGACGTAGCGCGCCGCTGCAGCCCGCCGACCACGGCCCAGACGATCGGACGACTCGAAACAGGCACGCGCACCGTATCCGTCGCCTGGCTCAACCGCATCGCCGCCGCGCTGGAGGTGAATGCGGCGGATCTGGTCCAGCTGCCCGACCGGCCCGACATTCCCGTGGCGGCGCTGCTGGAGGCAGACGGCGCCCACGCGCCACGCCGCCCGGCGACCCTGGTGCCGCCGCGCCCGGACGCAGGCACGATCGCCATTACCGTCGACGCGAGCATTGGCGAGTATCGCGCGGGCGACGCAATCTGGTGCGAACGGCTTGCTCCCGCCGAATTCGGCCGCGCCCTCAACCGTGACGTGCTGGTGCCCCGCCCCGCCGGTCGATTCCTGTTCGGCCGCCTGATCGGCCGCGAGGGCGACCGGCTCCAGCTGCTCCCACCGGGCGCCGGCGGCCGTCAGCAGGTGGTTTCGGATCCTGCCTGGATCGCCGTCGCGGTGCAGCTGGTACGTGCGCTATAGGCATTGTTACGCCCTTGCTCGCTGCGGTTGTTGCGCGCAAAATGCTGCGCAACAGGAGGGAAGAAGACCATGAAGAAACTGGCTCTTATTGCATCCGCCGCGGCCCTCGCGGCGGCAACCCCGACGCTGGCCGACGAGTGGGATTTCCTGCTCACCAACAGCACGGGCAAGCTGATCACCAAGATCGAAGTGGCTCCTGCGGGCAGCGGCAGCTGGGTCGAGAACAAGGTTGAGGCCGAACTGAACAAGGACGGCAAGGTCAAGCCCGGCGGCAAGACCACCATCCACTTCGAGAAGGCCGCCAGCGCCTGCAAGTTCGACGTGCGCGGCACGTTCGAGGACAAGACGACCGCCGTCTGGCCGAACGTCAACCTGTGCGACAACAGCTACGTCACCATCGCCTTCACCGGCGAAAAGCCAACCTTCAAGGCCAACTGATCCAGGCGCCGGGCGGCTTGGCGCCGCCCGGCAGCCCCAAGTCCGGGCTGCGGGCCTGATAGCAATTCTTTGTTCTCCTATTACAGCAGTGGGATATCTAGGCGGTTCGAAGAGGAGCTGCCCAGCATGGCCCGTGCCACCCCCACCCGCTTTCCCATCAGTTTCGCCTGGCAGGTGCTGCTCGGCATGGCCACCGGGCTCGCCCTTGGCTTTGCGGCCCGCGCGACCGGCCAGCCCGGGCTGAGCGAGGTGCTGCACACCGTTGGGCAGCTTTTCGTCCAGCTGCTGAAGGCGCTGGTACCGCCTTTGGTCTTCACCGCCATTGTCGCCTCGATCGCTGCGCTGCGCGATCTGGACAACGCCGCGAAGCTGGTCGCCCGCACGCTGTTCTGGTTCGCCACGACCGCGCTGATCGCGGTGGTGATCGGCATCGCGCTCGGCCTGCTGCTCCAGCCCGGTCTGCACGCGGGCGTCGCCCCCAGCGCAGCCAAGGCGCCGTCGAGCACCGGCTCATGGCTGGACTTCCTGAAGGGCGTGGTACCGGCGAACTTCCTCGGCATCACCGCATCGACCACGCTGAAAGACGGCGCGGCCACCACAGGGCTGTCGTTCAACGTCCTCCAGATCATCGTCGCCGCCATCGCGATCGGCGCGGCTGCGGTGCGTGTGGGCGAGGCCGGCAGGGCCTTCCTCCAGTTCAACGCCTCTGCCCTCGCCATATTCCGTCGCCTGCTGCGCTGGGTGATCGCGCTGACCCCGATCGGCACCGCTGCGCTGATGGGCGACGCCGTGGTGCGGTACGGCTGGGAAGCGCTGTCGGCGCTCGGCGCGTTCGCGGCGGCCGTCTATATCGGGCTCGCGCTGGTGCTGCTGGTCGTCTACCTCGCCCTGCTCGCCCTCAACGGCCTCCACCCGCTGCGCTTCTTCGCCACCGCCTGGCCGGCGATCCAGCTAGGCTTCGTGTCGCGTTCCTCGGTCGGCACGCTGCCGATGACCGAGGAGGTGGTCGAGCGGCTCGGCGTTCCTGCTGCCTATGCTGCCTTCGCCGTGCCGCTGGGCGCCACCACCAAGATGGACGGCTGCGCGGCGATCTATCCTGCGGTCTCCGCCATCTTCGTCGCGCAGTTCTTCGGCGTGCCGCTGCACCTGGCCGATTACGGACTGATCGCCTTCGTCGCGGTGGTCGGCTCTGCCGCGACTGCCGGCCTCACCGGCGCGACGGTGATGCTCACCCTCACCCTGTCCACCCTGGGCCTGCCGCTGGAAGGCGCCGGGCTCCTGCTGGCGATCGATCCGATCCTCGACATGGGACGGACGGCGGTGAACGTCGCCGGCCAGGCGCTGGTGCCGACGATCGTCGCGCGCCGCAGCGGCCTGCTCGCGCCCGACACGTCGACTGCGTCCGCCCGTGTCGCGACGGCCTGACGCCATGTCCACGGCCGTGTCAGACCATGTCTTCGCCGCCGAGATCGCGGACGCGGTGTCGGCACTCAACGAAATCCGCTCGAGCTGGCGCGAGCGGCGCGCCGAGCATCGCGGCCTGTCACGCTTCCCCGCGCCGGCGGAACTCGCCCGCTTCCTGGAGCATGTCGCCGCCGCTCTGTTCCCCACCCGGCTCGGCGGCTTTCGCGGCGGCATCGCGCGCGAGGACGATTTCGTTGCCGAGCAGCTGGGGCTTGGCCTCGCCATCCTTCGCGAACAGCTGGCGGCGGAACTCGATTACTGGCAGCTGCACAACGCCACCCCGTTCGACAGCGACCAGCCGGACCTGCTCGTTCGCCTGTTCGCCGCCGCGCTGCCAGAGATCCGCAGCCTGCTCGACGAGGATGTGGATGCGGCGTTCGTCGGCGATCCTGCCGCGCGCAGCGTCGACGAGATCCTGATCAGCTATCCGGGCGCGCTCGCCATCCTCCATTATCGCATCGCCCACCAGCTGCACGGCTTGGGCGCGGTGATCGTGGCGCGGATTCTCTCCGAGCTCGCCAACGCCCGCACCGGCATCGACATTCATCCCGCCGCGACGATCGGCCCAAGCTTTTTCATCGATCACGGCACCGGCGTGGTGATCGGCGAGACGGCGATCATCGGCCGCAACGTGCGGCTCTACCAGCATGTGACGCTCGGCGCGCGCAGCCCGCTGGGTCTTGCCCCGGCCGGGCCCCGCAGCCGCTATGCCCGCCACCCGATCATCGAGGACGATGTGATCATCTATGCCGGCGCGACGATCCTCGGCCGGGTGACGATCGGCCGCGGCAGCACCATCGGCGGCAATGTCTGGCTGCTCGACGACGTGCCGCCGCACAGCGTGCTGGTACAGCCGGCAGCGGTGCCGCTCCACGGCGACGCGCAGAACAACATGGCGGCACGCCTGGCCGAGCATCGCGACTAGCGCCTGGCGACATGGCCGCGCCGCTTGCGCGGGGCACCCTTCAACGCTGCGCGATTCGCCGTTCCGACGAACGACGCACGGAGACTACGGTCGTTCGAAAAACCATCTGATCGCGCATCGAAGGGAATGGTGGGCGGTGACGGGCTCGAACCGCCGACCCTCTCGGTGTAAACGAGATGCTCTACCAACTGAGCTAACCGCCCGCGCGTCGCCATGGCGACCGCGTGGGATGCCGATGCCAAAGCTGCGCGCCGAGGGCAAGCCTCAAACGAGATTCAATCCTGCCCGCTTCACTGCGCCGACATAGCGCTCCATGCCATGCCGCGCCGTATCGCTGAGCGCGATATAGGCGCGCCGCCGATCGTTCGGATCTGCCCTGCGATCGAACAGCCCCGCCTCGTGCAGCGTGCCGATCCAGCGGAGCGCCGTGGTGGGCGGCACCGCCGCGGCGATGCACAGGCTGGAAACCGAGATCTGGCGATGCTCCAGCTCGGCCGCATAGAGGTCGAGCAGCATGTCCCAGGCGGGATCGGCGAACAGATCGCCCTCGAAGAATTCCGCCCGCATCCGCCGCGCGCGGATGACCCGGCGGATTTCCGTGGCGTCCGTCTCGACATTTTCGGTCTCGGTACGAAAGGCGAGCGTCTCGGCCCGGACGCTGGCAGATCGCTCGGGCAACTCGTTGCGGGTCAGCCGGGTAAGCGAATCGGCGATCCGCGCCACCTCCTCCTGGAAGCGCCGCATGCGCAGGCTCTCCTGATCGCGCATTCCGTCATGGAGCCGGGATTTGGGCTGCCGCTGCACCGTCAGCGCCGCCGCCAGCCGATCAGCATCGCTGGGTGCGCATTGCACGATCGCCGAGGCAGGCAGCAACCCGGTCGCGACGTCGAGTTGTTCCGGCGTTACCGTGGCGATCAGTGGAACCGCACGTGCCTCCGCCAAGGCGCCTAGCCGCGCCAACAGCGGCTCGAGCAGCGGCGGCGCGATGCCATCCGCTTCCAGCAGTAGCAACTGGACCCCATCGACCAGCGAGTCCGTCTGCATCGCAGTTTCGGCGTCGACGGGCTCCCTGGCCCGCAACCCGGCGAGCGCCACAGTGTGTTCCGCCGCCGCCTGCCCTGCCGCCGTTCCCGCCACGATCTGTGCGACATCGACAACAATGTCATACGCAATGCCCTGGAGCCCCCCGGCTCCCGTCGCTTCGTACATGCCCGCCCCCGTGGTTCGACATCTGTTCCCCACAGATGCCGTATCGCTCCGAAATGGCGGAGTCTGTCTTACTCCAATTTGGAGGGATTTGGCAGCGCGTTTCGGGCATTTATCCGAAGCGGATCAAATAACGTGGAACTATCCGCGGCGACGTCGCAAATCCTCGATCTGCCCTTCCTGCAGTCCCAGCACGGTCCTCGCGGCGCTGGCCAGGGTTGCCGTGGCGAGGACAAAGCTCAACGCCATCAGCGCGAGCATCGCCGATACGAGGATCAGCTGTGAGACCGCCGGCAAGTTCTTGGCAGTGAGCACCACCATTAGCAACGTTTCCATCAGCGCGCGGCCGTTGATGCCGGTCTGCAGCAGCGTCATCAGCATGGGCGAGAAGAAGGCGGCCAGCAGGACGAGGCCAGCCAGCGCGAGCAGCAGTGCCAGCACGGCGAACGCGCCGAAGATCGACCAGAAATGGCCGCGCGATTGCGCCCAGGCCTCGTCGACGGTGATCGTCTCGTACAGATAGGTGAGCGGCAGCGCGATCGACAGGCGCACCTCGACAAAAATCATCGCCGCCAGTTCGGCCAACAGCAGCACGGAAACGGCCCAGTTCGCTGCGGCGGGCGGGACCAGCACGCCGAACAGCGAAAACAGGGCACCATTGGCCAGCATCAGCAGGAAGGCGATGACCATGCTCGCAATCGTCAGCATGGCGAGGAGCGCGAAGACACGCAGCTCGTTAGCGCCCAGCCGCAGGTAGCAGGCGCCGCGCTTATAGGGGTGGAGCGTGGCGCGTGTCGCCGCACTGATCAGCACAGCCACCAACGCGATCGCCAGCCCCTGGCTGAGCAGCCCGGCACCTATCACTCCCGCCACGCTCTGCGGATCGGCCGGCGCCACCAGAATCCGCAGCAGGCCGATGGCGAAGATGCCGACAAGGTAAAGGATCGACCAGACCAGCACCGAAAGGGGGTGCTGCCGCAACAGGCGGAACGCGCCGCCCAGGATCGATCCGATCACCCCATCCCCCCGTTCAGTCGAGCGACTTCACGATTTCTTCCACCATCTTCTTGGCATCGGCGAGCAGCATCATAGTATTATCTTTATAGAACAACTCGTTATCGACGCCGGCATAGCCGACACCGCCCATGCTGCGCTTGATGAACAGCACGGTCTTGGCCTTTTCCACATCGAGCACAGGCATCCCGTAGATGGGCGAGGACTTGTCGGTCTTGGCGGCGGGGTTGGTCACGTCGTTCGCGCCGATCACGAAAGCGACGTCGGTTTGGGCGAACTCGGAATTGATGTCCTCCAGCTCGAACACTTCGTCATACGGCACATTCGCCTCGGCCAGCAGCACGTTCATGTGCCCCGGCATGCGGCCCGCGACCGGGTGGATCGCGTATTTCACCCGCACGCCGTGCGCCTTCAGCTTGTCGGCCATTTCCCGCAGCACGTGCTGCGCCTGCGCCACCGCCATGCCGTAGCCGGGAACGATGATGACCTGCTCGGCCTGGGACATCAGGAACGCCGCGTCTTCGGCGCTGCCGCGCTTCCACGGCCGGTCGATCGCCGCGGCAGCGCCTGCACCGCCGCCCGCATCGCCGCCGAAACCACCGGCGATCACGCTGAGGAAGCTGCGGTTCATCGCGCGGCACATGATGTAGCTGAGGATCGCGCCCGAGCTGCCGACCAGCGCGCCGGTGATGATCATCGCCGAGTTGTGCAGCGTGAAGCCCATGGCCGCAGCCGCCCAACCCGAATAGCTGTTGAGCATCGACACCACGACCGGCATGTCGGCGCCGCCGATGGGCACGATCAACAGGAAGCCGATCACGAAGCTCAGAATCGTGATCGTCCAGAACACCCAGGGTGCCTGATCCTGGACGAAATAGCCGATCAGGCCGAGGATCGCGGCAAGCACGCCGAGATTGATCGCGTGTCGGCCCGGCAGCAGGATCGGCTTGCCGCCCATATTGCCGTTGAGCTTGAGAAACGCGATCACCGATCCCGAGAAGGTGATTGCGCCGATCGCGACCCCCAGCCCCATTTCGATGCGGCTGACCTGGTGGATGGACTCGAACGGCGCGCCGATTAGCGGGATCACCAGATCGGCGATGCCGAAGGCCGCGGGGTTGAGAAAGGCCGCGCACGCAACCAGCACGGCCGCCAGGCCGACCAGCGAGTGGAACGCGGCGACCAGCTGCGGCATCGCCGTCATCGGAATGCGGCGGGCAGTGACGATGCCGATCGCCGCGCCGATCAGGATCGCGGCAAGGATCTCGCCCGCGATCACCGGATCGACGGCAAAGCCGGACGCGGCCCCCTTCACCTGCGGAAAATGGGTGACCAGGGTGGTGACGACCGCGATCGTCATGCCGATCATGCCCAGGCGGTTGCCCCGCTGGCTCGTGCTCGGACTGGAAAGTCCGCGCAGCGCGAGGATGAAGCAGATGCCGGCAACCAGGTAGGCGAGCGCGGCCCACGGGCTCTGTGCGATGCTCTCCATGCTCAGCGAACCTTCTTCTTGTACATCGCAAGCATGCGCGCCGTCACCGCGAACCCGCCGAAGATATTGATGCTGGCCAGCACCACGGCGAGCAAACCCAACCATTTGGAAGTCTCGCCCGCGCTGCCGACGCTGCCGGCCGCGCTTGCGATCAGCGCGCCGACGATGATGACGGAGGAAATGGCGTTGGTCACCGCCATCAGCGGCGTGTGCAGGGCCGGCGTGACAGACCAGACCACGTAATAGCCGACGAAACACGCCAGCACGAAGACCGACAGGATCGAGATGAAGTCCATGGTTAGTACACCGCCTCCTTTGGGTCTCGCACGATCGATATCACCAGCTTGCCGTCTTCATTCCTGCGATAGACGAACTCTCCATTCATGAAGGCCACCACCTGCTTACGTGGCTCCGGGTGCATCTTTGCCCCACGCTCCAGACAGTAGTTATCATTTGAATCGATGCAAAACGTCAGCTCACCATGCACATAACGAATTGAAAACTTCTTGCCGACATCAAGCGCGCGCAGCTCGTCTGAGCGAAGCTCCCGCGGCCGGACCGGACCCATCGAATGAATGTCATCGGCCTGGATGTGGCCGGCAGTTTCGCCATTCCAGAAAACCGGCACACTACTGGTATACCATCCGTCGAAGGCACCGTCGCCGTCTCGATCTATAAGACAGATCGGCGCTTTCCCTCCGCCCAACAGGCCAACCGTCACAGTCGGCTTCAATTGACAAGCGATGAGCTTCTGGCTGTTGGCGATGGACAGTGGTTCGTCGCCAGAAATGATAAAGGGCGTGTCCGGAAGCTGTAGCGGCTTGCCCAATACGACTGCCGCAACCGGGAGAGCCTTCCCCCAAAGCCAGGGATCGTTTTTCTTCAGCGTTTTCGAGCGATCCACAGTTGGATCTGGCAGCAGCAGCGTAGAGAAGGTGTAACGGGTTGCGCCTTCCTTTTTCTGGCCAGACTCCGCATGGGGAGCGGAAATGAAGAGCAACGCAGTGGCGACCGCCACGACGGGCGTCACGACAACAGCCTCTCGTGCACCACCTTGCCGCCTTGCGTCACCCGCACGGCGGTGCCGATCTCCTCGTCGAGCACGGGCTTGCCGGCGTCCTTGTCCCAAAAGGCCGAGAGGAAGTTGAACAGGTTGCGCGCGAACAACGCCGAGGAGTCCGCCGCCAACCGGCTCGGCACGTTACGGTGGCCCACGATCTTCACGCCGTGCCGCTCCACGATCTCGCCGGGCGCCGAGCCTTCGACATTGCCGCCCTGCTCCACCGCGAGATCGACGATCACGCTGCCGGGTCGCATCGTCGCGATCTGCGCGTCGCTGATCAGCCGCGGCGCCGCACGCCCCGGGATCAGCGCCGTAGTGATGACGATGTCCTGTTTGGCGATGTGCGACGAAACCAGCTCGGCTTGGGCCGCCTTGTAGGCGTCGCTCATCTCGGTGGCATAGCCACCCGAACCCTCGCCTTCGATTCCCGTGACATTCTCGACGAAGATCGGCTTGGCGCCAAGCGACAGGATCTGCTCCTTGGTCGCCGAACGGACATCGGTGGCAGACACCTGCGCGCCCAGCCGCCGCGCCGTGGCGATCGCCTGAAGCCCGGCCACGCCGACGCCCATGACGAACACCTTGGCCGCGCTCACCGTGCCCGCCGCGGTCATCATCATCGGGAAGGCGCGGTCATATTCCGTCGCCGCATCGAGTACCGCCTTGTAGCCGGCGAGATTCGACTGCGACGATAGGATGTCCATCGATTGCGCGCGGGTGATGCGCGGCATGAACTCCATCGCCAGCGCCTCGAGCCCCAGTGCAGCATAGCGCTCGATTCGTGCCCGCTCGCCGAACGGGTTGAGCGCGGCAACCAGCCACGCGCCCGGCTTGAGGCCGGCCAGGCTGTCAGGATCGGGGCCCTGCACCGCCAGCACGATGTCGGCATCGGCCAGCACCTCGCTGCGGGTTCCGATCGCCGCGCCAGCGTCGCGATAGGCAGCGTCGGCATAGGAAGCGGCAAGCCCCGCTTCCGTCTCCACCGCCACCGAAGCCTTCAAATTCATGAATTTCTTGACGGTTTCGGGCGTAGCCGCGACACGTCGTTCGGCAATCGCCGCTTCCTTGAGTACCGCGATCTTCACGTCAGCGGGCGATCAGGAAAACGACGAACGCAGCGATGAGGAATACCGCCACCGTGCCCCACTTCATCAATGCAGTGAAACCATGGAAGGTTTCGACTTGCGATTGGATCTCGCCGGCGCTTTCACCTGTTTCAGCCATTGATGCGCTCCTCTCCTAGGTGCCGAATGTCTTATACCGCTGCTTCGGCCACCCTCAACCCCGCCGCCCCAAGAACTGTTTCGGCCCTGCTTAAGCCGAACTTTACGCCTCTGGTCTAACCGATGCGGCTCGAAACGGGACATTTGGGACTGGAGTCGGCATGACGCGCAACGGGCAACGTCTTCTGTTGCTGATCGATTCGGAACCGGCGCAGCGGCGTCTGGTGGCCGCGATCGCCTCGCGGCGTGGCTGGCGGACGATCTTCGCCGACGATGCGGAGAGCGCGCTGGCGACGCTCGGGACGCCCGATGGCCTGGCGGTCGATGCGATCTTGCTCGACCATCCCGCCTCCGATGCCGATGCCGCAATCCTGATCGCCGAGCTGCGCGCGCGCCGCCCGCATATGCCGATCCTGGTGCTTGCCGCGAACGGCTCGGTGGCTGCTGCCGTAGGCGCGATGCGCGCGGGTGCCAGCGACTTCCTGGTCAAGCCGATCGCCTCGGAACGCCTGCTGGCGGCCCTGGAAAGCGCGATGGGCGGCAGCAGCGCGGGAGAGCTCCGCCCGCTCACCGAGAAGCTCACCGCCAATCTCGGTTTCGCGGAAATCGTCGGTTCCGCGCCGCAGTTTCGCGCAGCATTGGCGGTCGCCGCGAAGGCCGCCCGTGCGCGCGTGCCCGTGCTGATCGAAGGCGAGAGCGGCGTCGGCAAGCATGTAGTGGCGGAAGCGATCCACGGCGCTTCGCCGCGCGCACGCAAGGAATTCCTCTGCGTCAATTGCGGCTCGATCCCGGCCAACCTCGTCGAATCGGAGCTGTTCGGCCATGAGGAAGGCGCCTTCACCGGCGCGTTCGAGCGCAAGATCGGCCGCCTTCAGGAAGCAGACGGCAGCACCATCTTCCTCGACGAAGTGAGCGAGATGCCGCTCGAAGCGCAGGTGAAGTTGCTGCGCATGCTGCAGACCGGCGAAATCCAGCCGCTTGGCGCGCGCCACCCGCGCGAAGTCGACGTGCGTGTCATTGCCGCCAGCAACGTGCCGCTGCTCGCCGAAGTCGAAGCAGGGCGGTTCCGCGAAGACCTATATTATCGCCTGAACGTCGTTCAGGTGACGATACCGCCGCTGCGCGAGCGCGCCGGCGACATTCCGGCGCTGGTCCGGCACTTGCTCACCCGCATTGCCGAGCAGCCCGGCCTTCGCCCACTGGGCATCACGGACGACGCACTCCAGCTGCTCACGGCCTATGATTGGCCGGGCAACGTTCGCCAGCTGCAGAATGCGCTGTTCCGCGCCGCGGTGCTTTGCGACGAGGAAGGTCTGACCCGGGAGGATTTCCCGCAGATCGCCCAGATCGCGCAGGGAAAGCCGATGTCGTCGGGTCCGGTGTCGAGCCCGTCGGGGATGGGCGGCATCACGCTGTTCCGCCCGGACGGCAATCTGCGCCCGCTGGACGAGATCGAGGCGGACGTGATCCGGCTCGCGATCGGCCATTATCGCGGGCGGATGACCGAAGTCGCCCGCCGTCTCGGCATCGGGCGCTCGACGCTGTACCGCAAGCTCGGCGAGCTGGGGATCGATCAGACCGCCGCGTAAGGCGCGGTGAGCGCGGCATCCTGCATGCCTCGCCATACCCGCAGCGCCTGGACGCTTTCGAACACGTCGTGGACGCGCAACAGCTGCACGCCCAGCCCGGCGCCCTTCAGCGCCAGCGCAAGCGATCCGCCCAGACGCGCCTCGGCCGGCGCCTCGTTCGCCAGCGCACCCACGATTCGCTTGCGGCTCGCCCCGAGCAGGATGGGGCAGCCCAGCCCATGGAACAGCGCGAGGCCGTTCATCAGCGCGAGATTATCGGCGAGCGACTTGCCGAAGCCGATGCCCGGATCGATCACGATCTTCGCACGGTCCACGCCCGCCGCGACCGCCGCCGCCACCCGCGCTTCCAGCCAGTCATAGACTTCGATCAGCGGGTCGGCGGTGCCGCCCTTGCCCTTGGCGCCATGTTTCGGATCAGCCGCGTGCATCAGCACCACGGGGCAACCGGCCCGCGCGACCACCTCCAGCGCACGATCATCGTAGAGCAGCGCCGACACGTCGTTGACGACATGCGCGCCAGCCGCCAGCGCCGCCTCCATCACCGCAGCCTTGCGGGTGTCGATCGAGATCGCGGCGCCTGTGGCGGCCAGCCGCTCGATCACCGGCACGACGCGAGCGATCTCGTCGCCTTCCCACACCGTCTCCGCGCCTGGCCGGGTGGACTCGCCGCCCACGTCGAGGATCGCCGCACCGGCGATGCCCATGTCGACGCCGGACTGCGCGGCGGCAGCCGGATCGCCGAGATGCTTGCCGCCGTCGGAGAAGCTGTCGGGCGTCATGTTGAGGATCGCCATCACCTGCGGCTGGTCGAAGCGCAGCGTGCGCGGGCCGAGAGCAAGCGGCGCACGGGGCGCAGTGATGCGCTGGGCGATAGCGGCAAGGCGGGCATCCGCCTCGGCCTCGGCGATGGAGATGGTGCGTTGGAGGACGCGCTTGCCGCCTTCGACCGCGATCAGATCATAGGCGGAGAACCAGAGCAGCCCGCCCGCCAGCCGGGCGACCTCGCCATCGCGGCCGATGGGCGTGTCGACGAACTGAATCGGGCGCAGGTACAAGCGGGCGGCGGCGGGAAGGTCTGGCATCCAGCTGTGCTACCGACCTCGCGCGATGGAGAAAAGCACAAGCATCGACACCTGCGCCCCCTCCCGCTTGCGGGAGGGGGACTTGAAGGGAAAGCCTTACGGCTGCGTCGCGAGCAGATAGGTCTGGCGCAGCGCGTCGATCGGCTTGAGGCCGCCCTGATCCTCGAAGTGCCAGAAGGTCCAGCCGTTGCAGCTCGGCGCGCCCTGCAGGGTGGCGCCCAGCTTGTGGATCGAGCCCGCCTGCCCCTCGCAGCTGAGCGAACCATCCGCACCCACCGTCGCCCGCCAGCGGGACTTGTGGTCGCACAGCACCGTTCCCGGCGCCAAATAGCCATTCTCGACCAGCTGGCCGAACGCCACCCGCGGCGCGGC
Source organism: Sphingomonas sp. (assembly GCF_036731925.1). GTDB lineage: Bacteria > Pseudomonadota > Alphaproteobacteria > Sphingomonadales > Sphingomonadaceae > Sphingomonas. The sequence goes on along the minus strand of NZ_DAINDJ010000001.1, from coordinate 15,889 downwards.
CTTGGGCGCCTGCATCGTCTGCAGCGCGCTCTCGTCGAGCGGCAGGGCAGCGGCGATGCGCTCCAGCGCCGCTTCCACATACACGCCCTCGCGATCGATGCCGATCCAGCGGCGGCCGAGGCGCTTGGCCACAGCGCCCGTGGTGCCGGTGCCGAAGAACGGATCGAGCACCACGTCGCCGGGCTTGGTGCAGGAGAGCAGCACGCGGTACAGCAGCGCCTCCGGCTTCTGTGTCGGGTGGACCTTGGTGCCGTTCTTCTTCAGCCGCTCCTGCCCGCTGCAGATCGGGAATTCCCAGTCGCTGCGCATCTGCAGTTCGTCGTTGAGCGTCTTCATCGAGCGGTAGTTGAAGGTGTAGCGCGACTTCTCGCCCTTCGATGCCCAGATCAGCGTTTCGTGCGCGTTGGTGAACCGCGTGCCCTTGAAATTGGGCATCGGATTGGCCTTGCGCCAGATGATGTCGTTGAGGATCCAGAAGCCCAGGTCCTGGATCGCCGAGCCCACCTTGAAGATGTTGTGATAGCTGCCGATCACCCAGATCGTGCCGTCGTCCTTCAGGATGCGGCGCGCCTGCGCCAGCCATTCGCGGGTGAACTTGTCATAGGCCGCGAGGCTGTCGAACTTGTCCCACTCGTCGGTCACCGCGTCGACATGGCTGCCGTCGGGACGGTTGAGGTCGCCGCCGAGCTGCAGGTTGTACGGCGGATCCGCGAAGATCATGTCGATCGACTTGTCGGGCAGCCCGCGCATCGCCTCGATGCAATCCTGGCGCAGGATCGTGTCCAGCGGCAGCACGGCCGGCGCCTGCTTCGCGACGCGCGCACCTGCCCGTTTGACCTTCTCCAGCACGCCCATGAATCAATTGCCCCTTCGCTCAAAAGGCATCCCTATTCGGGGCCGAGCGACTCCTCCGTCAAGAGGGGGGCCCGCCACTTGCTGACCCGGAACAGCTGTCTGGCAAGGCGGAACATTTCGGCACCCGCCATATCTTGAGTCAAGAAGTTATCCACAGGCCCAAGCGCTGGTGGGTGTGGCCTAAAAGACTCAGTTCCGAGTCCGTGAAAATTTTCCTGCCCTGTGGATAAGCTGGAACGTTCCGCAAACGATTCAGCCGATCGCAATGGCCTCGCCGCCCCCCGCGACGCTCGCCGCGAGCCGTGCGCGGGCCTGGGTGAACAGCCCCATTTCGTAGAGCGCCTGTGCCTCGCGACCGAACCATTCGGCCTCGCCGCCGAATCGGATGCGGGCGGCAACGCACAGTGCCACGCGCACCTCCCATGAGGTCCCTGCGGCGAGAATGGCCGTCCGCAGCGCCTTGCGGGTTACGCGCGCCGCCAGCATGTCGGAGGGTAGACGCACCGCCAGTGCGCGTGCGCGCCACGGCGCGACCTCCCCGAGATCGGCATAGTCGCTGGCGAGCACGGGGTCGCGCAGCGTCTCGAGGAAGGCAACATGCAGCGGATGCGCGGGATCGGTCAGCGCGGAATCGTCGTCGAAGCGAAAGCGGATCGCGCCCAGGCCGCGCGCTTCGGCATAGCGGACCATTGCCGCCATCTCATGGAAGCTTGCCGGGCCGACAATCGCCTCGCGGAGCAGCTCGGCCAGCACCGGATCGTACCGCGTTGCCGGCTGAAAGCCGCCCGCCGAACCCCGTATGATGCTGCCCAGATATGCCATGCCCGCTCCTCCCGCTGCTATCCTTTCATTGTAGGACGGTTGCAGGGCGCAGCGGGGCACTAGGCAAAATTTGCCGGGCTTCCGCTCACCCTCCCCCGTCATCCTCGCGAAGGCGCGAAGCCATTGGCGTTGCGGTCGCGGTTCTTTCCCTCAGCGTCGAAGTCGATGGATTCCCGCCTTCGCGGGAATGACGATCGAAATGGAACGCGCGCGAATCTATTCCGCCGCGATCAGCCCGAAATCCAGATGCGCCTGCGCGACCGGGGCGAAGCTGCGGCGGTGGTGCGGGGTCGGCCCCAGCGCGCGCAGCGCCTCCTGATGCGCCTTGCCGCCATAGCCCTTGTTCGACGCCCAGCCATAACCGGGGAACTGCGCGTCCAGTTCGATCATCATGCTGTCACGCCGGTGCTTGGCGACGATCGACGCCGCCGCGATCGAAAGGCACAGCGCGTCGCCGCTCACCACCGCCTCGCTGCGATGATGCCATTTCGGGCAGCGATTGCCGTCGACCAGCACGAAGGCAGGCGGGAAACCCAGAGCCTCTACCGCGCGCGTCATCGCCAGCATCGTCGCCCAGAGGATGTTCAGCCGGTCGATCTCCTCGACGCTCGCGATCCCCACCCCCACCTTGGCGCAGGCGAGCAACTCCGCACACAGCTTTGCGCGCTTGGCGGCGGTCAGCGCCTTGGAATCGTTGATCCCTTCGGGGATGCAATCCGGGTCCAGCACCACCGCGGCGGCGACGACGGGTCCGGCGAGCGGACCGCGCCCGGCCTCGTCCACCCCGGCGACCGGGCCGGCGTGCAGCTGGAAATAACGGGTCTCGTACGTAAGGTCAGGCATCGTCCTCGATCCGCCATGGCGGAAATCGCCGCATCTCGCCAGCCTGATAGAGACGAACCGCGTTGCCGGCAGGGTCCCGCAGCCGCGCCTCGCGCCAGCCCCATTTCTCGTCCCTGGGCTCCTGCTCGAAGCGGAAGCCCTGCTGCTGGAGATAGGCAACGGTCACGTCGAGATCGCCGCATTCGAAATAGACGACGGGCGCGGTATAGGTCTCGTCGGTAGCGATCGAGAAGGTGGCGCCACCCTCGGTCTCGAACCGGGCATAGCGAGGGCTGGCGCGCACCACCTGGCGCAGCCCGAGCAGCCGGTAGAAGCGCTCGCTGGCGGCCAGATCCTGCGCCGGCACCGTCACCTGGTTCAGCATCGGCTCGAAAAAGCTCATGTTGACGTCCAGCCGCACCGCCTGCTGCGCCATCGGCCCATGCCCGCGTCCCAGCCCCTCGGCTTCTCGCATCGCGATCCGCACGAAGCGGCGCGCGCGGTTCACCGCCTCGGGCAAATCCCATTCGCAGGCCAGCCCGCAGGCGATGGCCGAGGCAAGCGTGCAGCCCGTGCCATGGGTATTTTCGGTGTCGATCTTGGGATCGCGCCACTCGATCTGTGGCGGGTCTTCAGGGTCCGACGAGTAGAGCGTGTCGACCACCTCGGGCCCGGCACCGTGACCGCCCTTGACCAGCACCGCGCAGCGATGGGCCGCCACGATCTCCTGCGGATCGCGGCCCAGCGCCTCCAGTTCCGGAAGATTGGGCGTGATGACGGTTGCCCGGTCCATCAGCCGCTCGAATGCGGCGACGGTTGCCTCGTCGGCCAGCCGCGCGCCGCTGGTCGCGACCATAACGGGATCGAAGACCACCGGCACGCCCGGCAGCTCGGCCAGCCGCTCGGCCACCGCGAGCGCCGTCCGGGCAGAGCCGATCATGCCGATCTTCACGGCATCGACGCCGATGTCGCGTACCACCGAATCGATCTGCGCAATCACCATGTCCGTCGGCACGGGATGCACCGCCTGAACGCCAACGGTGTTCTGCGCCGTGATCGCGGTGATCGCGGTCATGGCGTGGCCACCCAGCATGGTGACAGTCTTGATGTCGGCCTGGATCCCGGCGCCGCCGCCGGAATCCGACCCTGCGATGATAAGCACACGCTGGGTCATGCGCGCCTCCCCTGTGGCCCCGCGCGAAGCGGGCGCCAGTGACTTTCGCGGATCATGCGCGCGTGTCTGGCACAACTCTGTGCCACCAGAACAGGGGAAAGATGCGCGACTGCGAACTTGCCTGCGCGACTGAGGCGCCACTCAGGTACGCGTTAGAAGAAACCGTTCGTTAACCCCAAGAATGCAAAAAGTTACAGGTTCATCCTCATGATGCGCGGGGGAATCCTGATGACGACGATAGTGTCCACGAGCAGTGCCGCAATACTGAACGCAGCCTCATCCGCGAACAACGCAACCGGGGCTGAATCGAAGGTTGAGGCAAAAGTTGCGACCCCAGCGGCAGATCCGCGCCCGGCGGCACTTTCGCCAGCAGCGGCGGCCGTGGTGCTGCAAGAGCAGAACCAACCCACTGCATCGGCGGCCAAGCCCGAGCCTGAGCGCCACAGCGTTTGGCAGACCTTCATCGTTATCCGAGACGGCTTTTCCAACTATGATTTGGCCGCCGGCGTCGATGATCCGAACTATGTCAGCAATTCGGCCGGCCTGGACGACGTTCAGCTGAAAGCAAACGTTCGTGCCCGTCTCGACGCGAACATCAAGAAGATGGCCGATTCGGGCGATGTCTATGGCACCTTTCGTTCCGAAGGTATGGACTATGATACGCTGGTCAGCGGGCTCGATCCGCGGTCGCTGAAACTGATACGCGACAGCGGCAACGATACGTTCAACTCCGAAGAGAAAACGGCCGCGGCTGTGCTGCTGGAACAGCAGGATCGTTGGCGCTCCGGCTGCATCGGTGGCCCGAACCGGCTGATGCCGCTGTTCCTCTCGATGGGGCTCGGCGATCTTCCGCCCAAGGCCCGCGAAGACCAACTCGCCTTTCTCACCGGGGAACAGCGCAAGCAGGCACCGACGGTGGAGAACAAGATCAGCGAGGCAAGCGTCCGCGTACAGCTGGGCAGCGACAAGGCGAATGCGCTGCTCGGCCAGATTCCGCCGCAAGACAAGATGCTCTCGCTCCTGGTCGAGGCGATGCAGCAGGCCAGGGAAAAGGACCCGTATGTCCTGGAAAAGGCCAGCCGTGTTCGCAGCCTGGACGATCTGCGCAAGCAGGACTGGTTCCAGCCGTCGCTCGACAAGCTGAACGCGATTCTCGACGAGCAGGCGAAGCAGCAAAAGGCGGCGGCAGAATCGGCAGCGCCAGGAGCCCAGACGGCGGCCGTCACCTAAGGTTCGGCTATCCTGGATACCGGCGCGTGGTCGATGCGGGGTGTTGCTTCAGCACCGCCCCGACGCGCGCCGGACGATCCAGCAGTTCGCCGCCGCAATTGGGGCAGCGCTCGTCCATCTCGTCGGCGCATTCGGCGCAGAAGGTGCATTCGAACGAGCAGATGAACGCGCCGCCGGCATCGGCCGGCAGATCGGTGCCGCAGCGCTCGCAATCAGGCCGCATCTCCAGCATCAGGCAGCAGCCTCCCGCACCGCGTCGCAGACCCGATCGACAACGGCGTCCACCTGCCCCTTGTCATCGCCTTCGGCCATGACGCGGATCACGGGCTCGGTGCCGGACGCGCGGATCACCAGTCGGCCGCGGCCCTTGAGCTCGGCCTCGGCGGCGGCGATCACGTCCCGCACGCGCGGATCATCGAGCGGCTCGCCGCCCGCAAAACGGACATTCTTGAGAAGCTGCGGCAGCGGCTCGAAGCGGTGCAGCACTTCGCTTGCCGGGGCGCCCGCGCGGACGATCTCGGCCAGCACCTGCAGCGCCGCGACCAGGCCGTCCCCAGTGGTCGCATAGTCGGAAAGAATGATGTGCCCGCTCTGCTCGCCGCCGACATTGTAGCCGGAGCCGCGCATCTTCTCGAGCACATAGCGGTCGCCCACCTTGGTGCGCACCAGCCCCAGCCCCTGGGCAGACAAGTGCCGCTCCAGCCCCAGGTTCGACATCACGGTCGCGACCAGTCCGCCGCCGGCGAGCTTGCCCTGCCGCGCCCAGCCGGTGGCGATCAGCGCCATCAGCTGGTCGCCGTCGATCACCGTGCCGGTCTCGTCGACCACGATCAGCCGATCGGCATCGCCGTCCAGCGCGATGCCCAGCGCCGCGCCCGAGCCGACCACCGTCTCGCTCAGCACCTGCGGCGCGGTGGAGCCGACGCCGTCGTTGATGTTCTTGCCATTGGGGCTGACGCCGATCGAGACGACCTCCGCCCCCAGTTCCCAAAGCGCCGAGGGCGCCACCTGGTACGCAGCGCCATTGGCGCAATCGACCACGACCTTCAGCCCATCGAGCGTCAGCTCTGACGGAAAAGTGGACTTGGCGAAGTGGATGTAGCGGCCGCGCGCGTCCTCGACGCGGCGGGCCCGGCCGATGTCGGCGGAGGCTGCGAGCGGCACGTCGCCGTCGATCAGCGCCTCGATCGCTTCCTCATCCGCATCGGACAGCTTGAACCCGTCCGGCCCGAACAGCTTGATGCCGTTATCGGCAAAGGGATTGTGGCTGGCCGAGATCATCACACCCAGATCGGCGCGCATCGAATGGGTGAGCATCGCCACCGCCGGCGTCGGCATCGGGCCGACCAGCACCACGTCCATGCCGACACTGGTGAAGCCCGCGACCATCGCATTTTCCAGCATATAGCCGGAAAGCCGGGTATCCTTGCCGATCACGACATGGTGGCGGTGGTCGCCGCGGCGGAAATGCGCGCCGGCGGCCATGCCGACCTTCATCGCCATCGCGGCGGTCATCGGGGAGAGATTGGTGGCGCCGCGAATGCCGTCGGTGCCGAAATATTTTCTTGCCATATGTTTCGTTCTCGCGCCCTTGTGGCGTTGTGTGCGTGCTGTGATAGCGGCGAAAACCTCAAAGGGCGAGCATGTCGCAACCTACTCGTATTCTTCTTTCCCTGCTGGCCGGGCTCGCGGTTGGTGCAGCACTGGCGGCTTTCTCCCCGCAATGGGGCCTGGCCGCGGCAGGCTGGGCGCAGCCCGTCGGGCAGGCCTGGCTCAACGCGCTGCAGATGACGATCGTGCCTCTGGTCGTGGCGCTGCTGATCACGGGCGTCACCGCGACTGCCGAAGCCGCCGCCGCCGGCCGGCTCGCGGGCCGGGCGATCGCGCTCTATGTGACGCTGCTGTTCTGTTCGGCGCTGCTCGCCGCGCTGCTGACACCGCTGTTCCTCCAGATCGCGCCGCTGCCGCAGGAATCCGCGGCGAGCCTGCGCGCAGCGCTGACTGGTGCCGAGAAGATCGGCCCGGTGCCGCCGCTCGGTGAGTTCCTGGCGGCGATCATTCCCGCCAACATCGTCAAGGCAGCGGCGGAGAACGCCTTCCTGTCGCTGATCATCTTCGCACTGGTCTTCGCCTTCGCCATCACCCGGGTGGCGGCGGAATCGCGCGCGCTGCTCACCAACTTCTTCGTCGCGGTGCGCGATGTGATGCTGGTGGTGATCGACTGGGTACTGTGGATCGGCCCCGTCGGCGTGTTCGCGCTGGCGCTGGTCGTCGGCGCCAAGGCGGGGACCGGCGCGTTCGGCGCGCTGTTCCACTACATCCTGATCGTTTCCGCGGTCGGGCTCGTGGTGACGCTGTTCGCCTATCCGGCCGCGGTGCTCGGCGGCCGCATCGGATTGGGTCGCATGTTCCGTGCGGCATTGCCCAGCCAGGCGGTTGCGCTCAGCACCCAATCCTCGCTCGCCACGCTGCCGGTGATGATCGAGGGCGCCGAGGAAGTCGGCGTCCCGGTCGCCGTGTCGGGCGTGACCATGCCTCTGGCGGTGGCGATCTTCCGCTCCACCGGGCCGGCGATGAACTTCGCGGTGGCGATCTATATCGCCGAATGGTTCGGGGTGCCGCTGCATCCGGCCACCTTGCTGGTCGGCGCGGTCGTCGCGACCCTTACCTCGCTCGGTTCGGTGAGTCTGCCCGGCACGGTCAGCTATGTCAGTGCCATCTCGCCCGTCGCCGCGACGATCGGCGCGCCGATCACCCCGCTCGGCCTGCTGGTCGCGGTGGAGACGCTGCCGGACATCATGCGCACCGTCGGCAACGTCACCTGGGATCTTGCGACGACAATCTGGCTGTCGCGCAAGGCAGAGGCCCCGCACAGCACGGTGGACGAGACCCTGTCGCATTGACGATCGCCACCTCTCGTCCGCTGCGCTGGATTGCACTGGCGCTGCTGTCGATGGCGCTGGCAGCGCTGCTCGAGCAGATCGGGCTTTCCGCCGGACTGCTGCTCGGGCCGATGCTGGCGGGGATCGCCTTTGGTGCTGCCGGCTCGGGCCTCGGCCTGCCGCGCTGGAGCTTCCTCTGCGCGCAGGCGGTGATCGGCTGCCTGATCGCAGGCATGCTCTCGATCGGGATCTTCACCACGGTGCTCCACGAATGGCCGCTGTTCCTCGGCGTCACCGCTGCCACGCTGGGGGCGAGCAGCTTTCTCGGCTACTGGCTCAGCCGCTGGCAGGTGCTGCCCGGCACCACGGCGATCTGGGGGGCCATGCCCGGGGCAGCGAGCGCGATGGTAGTAATGGCCGAAGCGTTCGGCGCCGACGTCCGGCTCGTTGCCTTCATGACCTATACGCGGGTGGTATGCGTCGCCGGGGCAGCCTCTGCGCTGGCGGCAGGACTGGGCGCGCACCACGACGGTTCGTGGCTGCACACGCTGGTCGCGCCCGCACCACTGCTCCCGACACTCGTGACCCTGGCGGTGGCTGCCGCAGGGACAGCGGGCGGGCTGGCGCTGCGGCTACCCGCCCCCGCGCTACTCGGCCCGCTGGCGCTGGGGGTGACCCTGCACTTGAGCGGCATCGTGCGCCTCAGCCTGCCCGAACCGCTTCTGGCATGCAGCTATGCGCTGATCGGCTGGCGTATAGGGCTGGCCTTCACCCGCGAGACGCTGCGCCTCGCCGCCCACGCACTGCCGCGGGTGTTGCTTTCGGTGGGATTGCTGATCGGCTTCTCGACAGGCCTCGCGCTGCTGCTCGCGCGGTTCACCGATATCGATCTCGTCACCGCCTATCTGGCGGTGAGTCCCGGCGGGCTGGACTCGGTCGCGATCATCGCCACCTCGGTGCCGGTCGACCAGCCCTTCGTGATGGCGATGCAGACGCTGCGGTTCCTCGCCGTGCTCGGCGCCGGCCCCCTGCTCGCACGCTGGGTGGCACGGCGCCTCGAGCCGCTTACTTGAGCAGCACCAGTTCCTCGGCCATGGTCGGGTGCAGCGCGACGGTGGCGTCGAAATCATCCTTGGTCAGCCCGGCCTTCACCGCCACGGCCGCGGCCTGCAGAATCTCCGGCGCGTCCGGCCCGATCATGTGCAGGCCGACCACCTTGCCCGTCACCCCGTCGCAGATCATCTTGTACAGCGCGCGCTCGTGCCGCCCGGCAAGCACGTTCTTCATCGCCCGGAAGTCCGAGGTGTAGACCTTCACCGAGCCGAGCTGGTTGCGCGCCTCGCCCTCGGTCATGCCCACGGAGGCGATCGGCGGGTGGCTGAACACCGCGCTCGGAATGCAGTGATAGTCGACCTGGTGCGGCTTGCCGCCGAACAGCGTGTCGGCAAAGGCCTGGCCCTCACGGATCGCGACAGGCGTCAACTGCACGCGGTTGGTGACGTCGCCCACCGCATAGATGCTGTCGATCGTGCTGCGGTTGTCGGCACCCACCTTCACCGCGCCCTTGTCATCGAGTTCGACCCCGACCTGCTCCAGCCCCAGCCTGCGGGTGTTGGGAACCCGACCGGTGGCGAACAGCACGCAGTCCACTTCGATGGGATCATGGCCGCTCATCGAGACCAGCAGGCTACCGTCCGCCTGTTTCTCGATCTTCTCGAATTCGGCGAAGAAGCGGAAGTCGATGCCCTTGGTCATCGAGATTTGCAGCAGCCGGTCGCGAACCTGCGAATCATAGCCGCGCAGGATCACGTCCGTGCGGTTCACCAGCGTCACCTTCGAGCCGAACTCGTTGAAGATGCCGGCGAACTCATTGGCGATATAGCCCCCGCCGGCGATCAGCACGCGGCGCGGCAGCGTTTCGAGGTGGAAGACCTCGTTCGAGGTGATGCCATGTTCGCTGCCCGGGAAACTCGGCACGTGCGGGTGCGCGCCCGTGGCGATCAGGATCGTCTTGGCGCTGACCACCTTGCTGCTCGCCAGCGTGACCTCGTGCGGACCGGTGACGGTCGCGCGCTCGTGGAGAATGGTAACGCCGTTATTCTCCAGCCCCTGGGTGTAGAGGCCGTTCAGGCGATCGACGTCCGCCAGCACATTGTCGCGCAGCGTCGGCCAGTGAAAATGGCAATCGGGCACGTCCCAGCCGAAGCGGCGCGCGTCCTTCAGATCCTCGGCGAAATGCGCGCCGAAAATGAGCAGCTTCTTGGGAACGCAACCCCGGATCACGCAGGTGCCCCCGACGCGATATTCCTCCGCCACCGCGACCCTGGCGCCATATGCTGCCGACATCCGCGAGGCGCGCGTCCCGCCGGAGCCCGCGCCGATCACGAACAGGTCGAAGTCATAGTCGGACATGGGTCACTCCGGAGATGCGCCGGCGCGGAAGGCCGGGAGAAGGGGTCGAGGCAGAGATAGGGTGTCGGCGATCAAAACAAGAGTGCGACCATTGCCGCATGCGCTCCCCTCCCGCTTGCGGGAGGGGAACTGACTCACCGTTTGCGAACGAACTCCGCGCGCAGCACCAGGCCCTTGATGCCGTCGAACTTGCAGTCGATTTCCTGCGCGTCGCCGGTGAGGCGGATCGACTTGATCAGCGTGCCGCGCTTCAGCGTCTGGCCGGCGCCCTTCACGGTCAGGTCCTTGATCAGCGTCACCTGGTCGCCGTCCTGCAGCAGGTTGCCGACCGAGTCGCGCACTTCCACCACATCCGCGGCATCGGCCTTGGCCGCGGCATCGGCGGCGGGGATCCATTCCCCGCTCGCCTCGTCATACACATACTCGTCGTCGCCGCTCATGCTTCGAAAGCCCTTTTGATCAGATCGTTGGTGGAGGGGTCGAAATCGAGCCCGCCCTTGTCGGCCGCCTTGGCCATTTCCTTGCCCAACTCGACGCCGAACTGGTCGAACGGATTGATGCCGAGCAGCACCGCGTTCACGAACACGCGGTGCTCGTAGAAGGCGATCAGCGCGCCCAGCGTGCGCGGATCGAGGCTGTCGAGCAGCAGCGTCGACGATGGGCGGTCGCCCGGATAGCTGCGCGCGGGGTCCTCATGCCCCTTGCCGGCCATCAGCGCCGCCCCTTGCGCGAACATGTTGAGCAGCAGCTGGCGGTGGTGCTCCGGCGCGAGGGCGTCGCCCGCCTCGATCACGCCGACGAATTCGAGCGGCAACAGATGCGTGCCCTGGTGGAGCAGCTGGAACACCGCGTGCTGCGCATCGGTGCCGACGCCGCCCCAGGTGATCGCCGCGGTGGGGTAGGCCACCGCTTCGCCCTCGGCGGTGACGCGCTTGCCGTTCGATTCCATCTCCAGCTGCTGGAGATAGCTCGGCAGCAGCTTCAGCCGCTCGTCATAGGCGAAGGTCGCGCGCGTCTCGCAGCCACGGGCCTGGGTGTAATAGAGGTCGGCGAAGGCCGCGAGCGCGGGCGCGTTCTGCGCAAGATCGGTCAGGCGGAAGTGGCGGTCCATCTCGGCCGCGCCTTCCAGCAGTTCCTCGAACGCGTCCCAGCCCAGCGCCAGCGCCGCCGGAAAGCCGATCGACGACCAGAGCGAATAGCGGCCGCCGACGCTCTCGAAGAAGGGCAGCACGCGGGTCTCGTCGACACCCCATTCCACTGCCTTGTCGGGCGAGGCGGTCAGCGCCACCACTTGGCCGTACGGATCCTCGACGCCGCCCTCGGCCATCCAGGCCAGCGCGCTTTGCGCATTGAGCATCGTCTCGGTGGTGGTGAAGGTCTTGCTGGCAATCACCAGCAGCGTGGCCTGCGGATCGAACACGTCCATCGCATTTTCGAGCGCCACGCCGTCGACGTTGGAGACGATCGCCACGTCATAGCGGTCCATGTCGCGGCCCAGCGCGTCGACCAGCAGGTCCGGCCCCAGCGCGGAGCCGCCGATGCCGATGTGGAGGATGTGGCGGATCGGCCCGAGCGCCTCGGCCTCGATCGCGTCGATCAGCCCGCGCATCCGCGCGTGCTGCGAACGCGCACGAGCGACGCTTTCGGGCGCGCCTTCATAGCGCTCGGCCGTGTGCTCGGCGGCACGTCCCTCGGTCACGTTGACCACTTCGCCCGCGAACAGCGCGTCGCGCTTGCCCGCGAAGTCCATCTGCTGCGCCAGCGCCGCAAAGGCGGACACGGCATCCGCGGTCAGGTGCGTCTTGGACCAGTCGAAATGGATGCCGGCGACATCGACGCTCAGCCGCGACAGCCGCTCGGCGTCTCCGGCGAACAGGTCGGTCAGCTTGGTCTGGGGGAGGCATCGGATCGGCGTCCAGTCGGGCAAGGCCATGTTCATCTCCTTGGTGGCAAGGGCTCCCCTATCGTCCCACACCGGCCCGTTCCAGCCTCATTCCGCCGCTTGACCTCCCCGCCGCGCCCTAGCAGAGCAGTGCCCATGGAAACGCCCGCCTCCACCGAACCCGTCGCCACGCGCCCCGAAAACGTGCAAGCGCACGCCGCAAAGCCGGAAAAGCCGAAGTCGGAGTGGCGGGACCTCGCCACCTTCCTGCTGAAGCTGGCGCTGATCGTGTTCGTGGTGCGTAGCTTCATCTTCTCGCCGTTCAGCATTCCCAGTGAGTCGATGCTGCCCCGGCTGCTGATCGGCGACTATCTGTTCATCACCAAGTGGAACTACGGCTATTCCAAGCACTCGCTGCCGTGGAGCGTGCCGCTGATCCCGGGCCGCATCCTGCCGCGCAATCCGGCGCGTGGCGACGTGGTGGTGTTCAAGGCGCCGAACCATAATGGCGAAGACTGGATCAAGCGCGTCATCGGCCTGCCGGGCGACACGATCGAGATGGTCAATGGGCAGGTGATCCTGAACGGCAAGCCGGTGCCCAAGCAGCGCATCGCCGATTTCGTGCTGCCGATCACGCCGAACTTCACCCATTGCCCGACGCAGTTCCAGACCGCCGACGCAAAGGGCGCGCCGATCTGCCGCATCCCCCAGTTCCGCGAGACGCTGCCGAACGGCAAGCAGTATAACGTGCTCGACCAGGACAATCTGCCGCAGGACAACACCCAGGTGTTCACCGTGCCCGCCGGCCACGTGTTCCTGATGGGCGACAACCGTGACAACTCCACCGACAGCCGCTTCCAGCAGCCGCCGTACGGCTCGGGCATCGGCTTCGTGCCGATCGAGAATATCGAGGGCAAGGCGGTCGTGAACTTCTGGTCGACCAATGGCGGCGCCAACTGGCTGCTGCCCTGGACCTGGTTCACCGCGGCGCGGTGGAGCCGGATCGGAGAAGGCTTCTGAGCGTGCCCGATCTGGGCGGCTGGGTCGAGAAGACCTTCGGCCGCCCCGCCAAAGACCTGCCCAGCTTCCAGCGCGCGCTGACCCATGGCAGCCAGGCTGCCGGCAATTACCAGCGGCTCGAATTCCTCGGCGACCGGGTGCTCGGCCTGATCGTCGCCGAATGGCTGTTCGAGCGCTTTCCGGAGGAGCCCGAGGGCGCGCTCTCCCGTCGGCTGAATTCGCTGGTGACCGGCCCGGTGTGCGCCGATGTCGCGCGCGAACTGGGGGTGGTGCCGCATCTCCGCCTCGGCAAGCAGGCGCGCGACGATGGCGCGGCGGACAGCGACAATGTGCTGGGCGATGTGATGGAGGCGCTGATCGGCGCCTATTATCGCGAGTCCGGGCTCGATGCGGCGCGAAAGTTCGTCCGCGGCGCCTGGGGCGACCGGATCGACGCGCATGCGAAGGCCCCCAAGCATCCCAAGTCGGCGCTCCAGGAATGGGCTGCCGCGCGCAACCGTCGCCCGCCGGAATATGAGATCGTCGATCGCTCCGGGCCGAACCACGCCCCGCGCTTCACGGTGAAGGTGTCGATCGGCAAGCTCGCCGAGGCGAGTGCCGAAGGCAGCAACAAGCAGGAAGCCGAGACCGCCGCCGCCGCCGCGCTGCTGGCGAAACTGGGCAGTTCCTAGGCCTGCCTAAGCCCCTCCCCTTCAGGCGCATCAGGTCGGCGCTGCCCCCGGCAGTGCCTGAACAGCGCGGGGCGCTGTTCACCTGATGCGGGGTTGGGGTGGGGCAGTGTCTCACCGAGACCAAGCTTCGGTCTGGCATCCCTCCACCCCCAAACCCCTCCTCCCAGGAGGAGGGGCTCAAGCAGGGCGTTGCCCCCCTCCCGCCCATCCCCATTCCCCAGTACAACCGGAACCCATGACCGAACCCACCACCACCCAATCCTGCGGCGTCGTCGCCATCCTCGGCGCACCGAATGCCGGCAAGTCGACGCTGGTCAATGCGCTGGTCGGCCAGAAGGTCGCCATCGTCAGCCCCAAGGCGCAGACCACCCGCGCCCGCGTGATGGGCATCGCCATCGAAGGCGATACCCAGCTGATCCTGGTCGACACGCCCGGCATCTTCGAGCCCGAGCGCCGGCTCGATCGCGCGATGGTTGCCGCCGCCTGGGAGGGAAGCGACGGCGCCGACCTGATCGCGCTGGTCGTCGACGGCAAGGGCGGCATCGGCCCCAAGGTCCATGCCGTGCTGGAGAGCCTGCGCCACCGCAAGGAACGCAAGATCCTGATCCTCAACAAGGTCGACATCGCCGACAAGCCACGCCTGCTCGGCCATGCGGCAAAGCTCAACGAGGCGCTGCCGTTCGACGAAACCTATTTCGTCTCCGCGCAGACCGGCGACGGCGTGCCCGAACTCAAGGCGGCGCTCGCCAAGGCCATGCCGCAGGAGGACTGGCATTTCCCGGAAGACCAGGTCTCCGACGCGACCGACCGCATGCTGGCGGCCGAAGTGACGCGCGAGCAGCTCTACCTGCAGCTCCACGCGGAGCTGCCCTATGCCAGCGCCATCGAGACCGAGAAATACAGCGAGCGCCAGGACGGGTCGGTCGAGATCCACCAGCAAATTCTGGTGGCGCGCGACACCCAGCGCGCGATCGTGCTCGGCAAGGGCGGGCAGCGCCTCAAGGAAATCGGCAGCCGCGCCCGCGCCGAGCTGGCGAAGCTGCTCGGCGTGCCGGTGCACCTGTACCTGCACGTGAAGGTCAATCCGAAATGGGAAGAGGATCGCGGCCTCTACCGCGAGATCGGGCTCGACTGGGTGGACTGATGCAAACCGCCGGGCGGCCACGGCCGCCCGGTGGGACCAGGAATGGGGCCGCACGACGCGGAGGCGCTTGCAAGAACCCACCGCGATCCGGGCTGCAGTTCGCGGATGATGCGGGAGGGCGCGGGCATCATCTCCGTTGTGCGCGATATCTCACCGAACCTGCCGCTGTCGGCCTCGACACGTGTGCCGGTCCGGGCCGCTCTCCCCTTGCGGTAAAGCAGGCCGTCCACCGCGAAGGGGGCGCCGAAACTACCGACTGAGATTCAGTCGGTAGACGCACCAGGTTTTCGTGGTCCTTCGCCCGCCTGGGACGGCACCAAGGGTAGGACCGGCAGTTGACCCGATAGCGGGCCGTCGCCATCCCTAACCATCACAGCGCGCCTGCGTACGGCGTCCCAGCGCCGATGCGCGCGGACGCAGGTGTGTCTCGTCGACGCCGCAGGCGGGCCGTATCAGGGTTTGCGGTCGCGGCCGCGTGTCGAGCGCCGCGCGGTCATCGGATCAGGCTTGGGCGGAGGATGCCAGCCGGTCGACGGGACCATCCTTTGCTGGCTGGGTCCCAGTCCCATGGCGCCCGGGGCCTAGCGTGTAAGCCCCTCGAAGCGCGCGGCTTCCGCCTCCGCGGCTGTAGTGCCGCCTCGCATGGCATTGATCCTGTCGCGACACCGCGCGGCCGTCTCGAAATCGAGGGCGGCCACGGCGTCGTCCATCTGCTGCTGCAGGATTTCGATCGTTACGGTCACCTGGTGGCAACGCACGGCGGGCGCGCTGGGGCCTGGCTCGAGGGTCGAATTCGCGTCTGCGTACGAGCCGCCGATCCTGAACGCCCCATGCCAGCTCCCGACGCTGCAAGAGATGCGCCGCAGCTGTCGGGGAGCGCGGAAACGACAAAAGCCGCCGACCCGGTGGGGTCAGCGGCCTTTTGTTGGTTGCGGGGGCAGGATTTGAACCTGCGGCCTTCAGGTTATGAGCCTG